>NZ_OZ287968.1:0-2400000 GCF_965650455.1 Kushneria halocnemicola | reverse complement strand
AGCGCATCGCCGGCCTGCTCAAGGAGCAAAAGGGCCTGAGCGACGAAGACGCCAGGCGCGAAGCCGAGCGCATCATGCGCAACTCCTGAGCGCTGCGTGTGTCACACTGCATGACGCCATCGATAAGCCCGGCCGTCGCCGGGCTTTATGCGTTGATGGGTACAAAAAGCGCGGGATCAAGGATGGCGCGACAGGGAGTGACTCAATGAGTGAGATCAATACCGTGAACACGTTAAAAGCCCCGCGGCCGGCGCCGGTGACGCTGGTATGGGTCGTGCTGGCAGTGGCCTGGGGGGCCTTTTTACTGCCTCGGGCAGGCTCCGGGCTGCTGGTCGGCTGGCCGCTCAATCTGGTCGCCTTTTGCCTTGCCATCGTGATCATGACACGCGGGCGCACGGTGGCCGGCATCCTGGCGATGGCAGCCTCCGTTGTGGTGTCCCCGCTGGTCTATCTGCTGGGACTGTTGCTTTTGATGCTCACCACGGCCTTCAGCGATGTCGAGATCGATATTCAGGAGTCCGGTCCGGTGCAGGAGCATCACGCGCCGCCGCCGCGCGGAGAAACGCCTTCGCTGCAGATGACCGGGCTCTCTTCGTTGCAGAACGTGACGTGACACAAAAGGCGCCATCGTGATGGCGCCCCTTTATTCCTGCTGATCAATGACGGATCAGTGTCACTTCTCATCGACCGGGTAGTCGGTGTCGACGCTGGTCTGTCGCCACTGCTCGATCTCGTCGAGCGTCTCGCGCAGATGCGCACTGACCTGATCCACCCCCCAGGCGCCGAGCACCAGATGCTGCGGGGGGGTTGGGTGTTCAAAAATGTCGATCATTGCTCGGGCGGCACGTACCGGGTCACCGGGCTGGTGGCCGCTGCCTTCGGCAGTCCCCGACATGCGCGCACCGACCGTGTCACGGTAGTCATCAAGCTCGGTGGGGGTCTGCTGCAGCGAGCGCCCGGCCCAGTCGGTGCGAAAGGGCCCGGGGGAGACACTGGTTACCTTCAGCCCCAGCGGCTCGACCTCGGCGGCCAGCGCCGTGGAAAAGCCTTCAACGGCATGCTTGGTCGCGGCGTAGTAGGCCGAGCCCGGAAAGCCGATGAAGCCTGCCACGGAGCTGATGTTGATGATGTGGCCGTGTCGGCGCTCACGCATGCCCGGCAGCACCAGGCGTGTCATCTCGAACAGGCCGAAGACGTTGGCATCAAACTGGGCGCGCACCTGGGCATCATCGGCCTCCTCGATGGAGGACTGATAGCCGTAGCCGGCGTTGTTGACCAGCACATCGATACGACCGAAGTGCTGCTCGGCGCTTTTGACCACCTCACGAAGCTGCTCGCTTTTGGTGACATCCAGCCCCAGTGCCAGCACGCGCTCCTCGGCGCCCCGGGCCAGGTCAGCCACGCGCGCCCGATCACGGGCGGTCACGACCGCCTTCCAGCCCCGATCGATCACCAAACGGGCCAGTTCACGGCCAAAGCCGGTCGAGCAGCCGGTAATCAGCCAGACGGGATCTCTTGATGCACTCATATCGCTCTCTCCTGGATCGGAAAACGGCCGGCTCGTTCAACAGACCGCTCTTACTGTCGATTCAGCCACTATAGGACAGTCGTGGCGTGCAACTTATCGAATATCACAATGCCGGAGATAGTGTTTCACCCTCTGACAGGGGCATTGCCGCCACGGCGAATCCGCCGGTATCCCTGTCTGGATAACCTTTTTAAACAGGATGAAGTTTTAAAACTGTTTCCAATTAAAAATTAATAAAATAAGGCGGCTTTGCGCTACAAAAACAGGACAATGCGTTCAACCTGTTTAAGACGCGATGCGATATAAAAGGCGGCCATTAAATAACTCGATAACAAAAGGGGGCCTCATTAATATCTCCGGCACATCCTTCGTGGATCTGAGCGCGCAATACCGCCGCATCGAGCACCGCATCAGGTCTGAAATGGAAGGCGTGCTGTCCTCGGCTGCCTTTATCAACGGGCCAAAGGTCGAGGCGCTGGAGGCGCAGCTGGCCGAGCGTGCCGGCGTGGCCCAATGCGTAAGCTGCGCCAGCGGTAGCGATGCCCTGGTGCTGGCACTGCGGGTGCTGAATATCGGTGCCGGTGATCGGGTGCTCTGTCCGGCCCACACCTTTGCCGCCACGGTCGAGGCCATCGTTCGAATCGGCGCCGAGCCGGTGTTCATCGATATCGACCCGCGCACCTTCAATCTGGACGCCGAACGCCTTGAACACTGGCTGGCAGCGGACACCAGCGCCCGCGTGCGAGCCGTGATCGCCGTGGACCTGTTTGGTCGGCCGGCCGATTACGACCGCCTTGGTGCCATCGCGGCGCGTTTTGATCTTCATCTCGTTGCCGACGCCGCCCAGAGTTTTGGCGGTGATCATCACGGCCGTCCGGTCGGGTCGCTGGCCGACATCACGATCACCTCCTTTTATCCCTCCAAGCCGCTGGGCTGCTACGGCGATGGTGGCGCCCTGTTCGTGCACGATACGTCCCTGGCCGATCGGCTGCGCTCGCTGCGCAATCACGGCATCAGTAGCGATCACACCCGCCATGACGAGATCGGCATGTGCTCGCGTCTTGATGCGCTGCAGGCGGCAGTGCTGCTGGCCAGACTCACCATTTTCGATGACGAGCTCGAGCGTCGCGAGCGTATCGCCTGTGCCTATCAAAAGGGGCTTGGGGCATTGCTTGTTACACCGACGCTGTCGACAGGCTGTCGCTCGGCCTGGGCGCAGTACACGGTCTGCCTGCCCGGCGATACCGAAGAGGACAATAGTGATCTGGCCACGCGTCGTGACGCCTTCGTGGCCCACCTTCGCGAGCAGGGCGTGCCGGCGCGCTGCTACTATTCGCCGGCGCTGCACCGCCATCCGGCCTATCGGTCGGTGTTACATGACGGTCTGCCCCGAACCGATCGCGTAGCCGCCGGCGCCTTCAGCCTGCCGATGCACCCTTATCTTGAAGCCCATCATATTGAGCAGGTCTGTCAGGCCGTGAGCGAGGCCGGTCATGACCGCTAGACTGTCGCGTCCCCTTCAGGTGGCCGTGGCCGGCGCCGGCAGGATGGGCGCCCGACACGTGCGCACCTTTGACGGCCTGGCAGGCGTGGAGGTCAGCGTTATTCATGACCCCCGGCCGGCGGATGAGTGCGACCTGCCGGCGCGGCTGCAGGGCCGCTATACCCGGAATTATCAGGCCTTTCTTGCGCGGGCGTGTCGGGCCGACATGGCCGTGGTGGCCGGCCCGACGCAGACACACTTCGGCGTGGCGCGCGATCTCATCCACTGTGGTCTGCCCTGTCTGGTCGAAAAGCCCATGACCGTTCGGCCACAGGAGTGTCTGGCGCTGAGCCGGCTGGCCGGCTCGCGCGGCACCGGCCTTTTCTGTGCCCATGTCGAGCGCTTCAATCCGGCGCTTGTGGCCACGGCCGACGTGCTGCGCGCCCACACCTGGGAAGACGTCACCCTCACGCGGCAGAATCCGGACAGCGCCCGGCTGTCGAGAGACTCCCTGGTGACGGATCTGATGATTCATGATCTGGACATCATGCAGCACGTCATGGGCCTTGCTCCCGAGGCCCTGCTGGAGGTCGAAGGGGGACTGGATGATCGTGGCCGCACCGCAGGTGACGGCGCCGATCACGTCACGGTGCGAGTGCAGGGCAGTGCCGGCTACCCGATCACTCTGCATGCCGGGCGGCTGCCGGACAGCCGTCTGCGCGCCATCGACGCTCGCGGCGCGTCGGGCCGTGTGCACGTGGATCTGCTCAATCGCTGTCATGACATGGAGCTCTCTGATGCGGTCGGGCCTTCGATGTCACCGCTCAGCACGTCCGGGGATGCCCTGACACATCAGGCCCGCGCGATGGTCGCCAGCGTCATGGACGGGCGCAACCACGGGCTGGCCAGTGCCGATGAATGCTGGCAGACGCTGACCCTTTGTCAGCTCATCGAGCAGCGTCTGCGCCTGGCGTCACACCGGCACATTTGCCGGCACTGACGCCGTAGCGGTTTGTGTAGAGAGGGTGCTAAAGTCCTTGATGCGTGCCGCCGGGCGGCCGATCACACGGGAAGGTAATACCATGAAACGCATGACGCTTTTGGTTGTGGTAATGCTGCTGTCTGCCGGAGTACTCGGCGGATGTAACACCATGCATGGCGCGGGCGAGGATATCTCCGACGGCGGTCAGGCCATCCAGAACGCCTCCGACTGACACCGTGCTACCCAGCACGACGAAGCCCGCAGCTCAACGGCTGCGGGCTTTTTTTGCCGGCACTTGTGGTTTTACACACCATCGTTCACGGGCAGCCTTCATAGCCGGCCTCATGCGCTGCTCACCTGACGCTGCGCCCGAAGGGTGTCCACCGTGTAGAGCACCAGGCCGGCCCAGATGCAGCCAAAGGTGACAAGGCTTGCCTGGTTGAAGGGTTCACCGAAAAGGAATACGCCGGTGAGCAGGTGCAGGGTGGGGGTGAGATACTGCATCAGCCCCAGCGTGCCGAGCTTGAGCCGCCGCGCACCCATGGTAAACAGCACCAGCGGCAGCACCGTGATCAGCCCGCAGCCGATCAACAGTACATCGGTGCGCACGCTGCCCTGTAAAAAGACCGCCTGCTGCTGAAAATACAGCCCGCCCAGCCACAGCAGGGCAAACGGCAGCAGCAGCATGGTTTCGATATAAAGCCCGGTAATGCTGTCCACGGCGATGCGCTTTCGAATCAGTCCGTAAATGCCAAAGGTGCCGGCAAGCATCAGCGATACCCAGGGCACCCGCCCGAAACCCACCACCATGATCATCACGCCGGCGGCAGCCAGAAGCACCGCGACCATCTGCAGCGGGCGTAGCCGCTCGCGAAAAAAGATCAATCCCAGCACCACGTTGAGCAGTGGATTGATGTAGTAGCCCAGGCTTGCCTGCAGTACGTGATGGCTCGATACCGCCCAGATGAACAGGCCCCAGTTACAGCTGATCAAAAGCGCCGAGGCCGTGAGCGCCAGCAGCAGTCGAGGCTGGCGCACAATGGCCATCACCCTCTCATGACGACGTGTGATCAGGACAAACAGGGTCAACAGCACCGCGGCCCACACCATGCGCTGGGTGAGAATCTCCCACGGAGACACGCTCGGGCCGATCAGATGAAAATAGATCGGCATCACGCCCCACATCGAAAAACAGCCCAGAGCGGCCAGAAGCCCGGCACTGTGTTCGCGCTTGTCCATCGTTGCCTCGACCTTCCGATAAAGAACAGCATCATACGCTCGATGCCATGCCGCAGCGACGCGTCACGCTTGACGGGTCCCCTTTATGTCCATAAGTTTGGACATATGGACAATACAACTGCGATCGACATCTTCTCTGCGCTGGCGCAGAACACACGGCTGGACGCCTTTCGCCTGCTGGTACAGCACGAGCCCGAGGGACTGGCGGCCGGCGAACTGGCGCGTCATCTGGACGTGCCGCACAACACGCTGTCGGCGCATTTGAGCGTGCTGTCGCGGGCAGGCCTTGTGGTCTCACAGCGTCAGAGTCGCTCGATTATCTACCGGGCCAGTCTGGATCGAATGCAGGCAACGCTGGCCTTTCTGGTTCATGACTGCTGCGCGGGACGCCCCGAACTCTGTGCGCCGCTGCTGGAAGCGCTTCAGCCCGAATGCTGTTCTGACGAGAAGGACGTGCCATGACGTGCGTGATCTATCACAACCCTGACTGCGGCACTTCGCGCAACGTGCTGGAGATGCTGCGCCAGTCCGGCGAGACGCCTGAAGTCATCGAGTATCTGAAGACCCCGCCCACGCGGGCGCGGCTGGTCGAGCTGCTGGCGTCAATGGCCATCGCGCCCCGCGAGCTGCTTCGCCGCAAGGAGCCGCTTTGCGCCGAACAGGGACTCGAAGATGAAACGCTCGGCGATGAGCCGCTGATTGACGCCATGATGGCGCATCCTATCCTGATCAACCGGCCGATCGTGGTCACCGAACATGGCGCGCGCCTGTGCAGGCCCTCCGAGCAGGTGCTGGCGCTGCTGGATCAGCCGTTGACCGAGTTCAAAAAGGAAGATGGCGAAGTGGTGCGTTTCAAGGGGGTCGGGCATGAGTGATGCATTGCCCCATATCGATATGGATCAGCTCCAGCCCATCGATGTCGAGGCACTGATCCATCCCGATGACCCACGCCATGCGCCGCGCATGCTGGTGCTGTACGGCTCGCTGCGCGAGCGTTCCTATTCCCGGCTGGTAGCCGAAGAGGTCGGCAGGCTGTTGCGCTGGTTTGGCTGTGAGGTGAAAACCTTCAACCCCTCGGGGCTGCCGCTGCCCGATGATGCCGAAGCCGATCATCCGAAGGTCGCTGAACTTCGCGAGCTGGCGCAGTGGTCGGAGGGCATGGTGTGGGTCAGCCCCGAGCGCCACGGCGCGATGACCGGCATCATGAAAACCCAGATCGACTGGATTCCGCTGTCACTGGGCGGCGTGCGCCCGACCCAGGGCAAGACGCTGGCGGTGATGGAGGTTTCCGGCGGCAGCCAGAGCTTTAACGCGGTCAATCAGATGCGCCTGCTGGGGCGCTGGATGCGCATGCTGACCATCCCCAATCAGTCCTCGGTGCCCAGGGCCTTCAACGAGTTTGACGAGGCGGGGCGCATGCTTGCCTCACCGCTTTATAACCGCATCGTTGATGTTTGCGAGGAACTGGTGAAGTTCACCTGGCTGACGCGCGGGCGTACCGGGATGCTGACGGATCGTTATTCCGAACGTGTCGAGAGCGCCGAAGACGTTTCCCGGCGCGTCAATCAGCGCACTCACTGAGCAGGTTCCTGCATGCTGGCACTGACCATTTTCGTGATCACCCTGGTACTGGTGATCTGGCAGCCGCGCGGGCTGGGCATTGGCTGGAGCGCGCTGGGCGGTGCAGCGGTGGCGCTCGCCACCGGCGTGGTGGGGTGGGGCGATGTCGCCACCGTCTGGCAGATTGTCTGGGACGCCACCTTCACCTTCGTGGCGTTGATCATCATCTCCCTGATTCTCGATGAGGCGGGCTTTTTCAACTGGGCGGCGCTGCATATCGCCCGCTGGGGCAACGGGCGCGGGCCGTGGCTTTTCATGCTGATCGTGATGCTGGGCGCGGTGATTGCCGCGCTCTTTGCCAATGACGGCGCCGCACTGCTGCTCACGCCGATCGTGCTGGCGATTCTGGTGCGTCTTGAGTTCAGCGCCAGTGCGGCACTGGCCTTTATCATCGCCACCGGCTTTGTGGCCGATACCACCAGCCTGCCGCTGGTGACCTCGAATCTGGTCAACATCGTCACCGCCAACTACTTCGATATCGGCTTTGGTGAATACGCCCGGGTGATGGTGCCGGTCAATCTGGTCTCGCTGGCGGCCACGCTTTTGGTGCTGTGGTTCTATTACCGTCGCGAGGTGCCGCGTTATTACGACCGCCAAAGGCTGGAAGCACCGGCCAGTGCGATCGTGGACAGTCGCGTCTTTCGCGCCGCCTTTCCGCTGCTGGCGGTGCTTTTGATCGCGCTGTTTGTGACCGCCCGCTGGCAGGTGCCCTTTGCCTTCATCATGGGCACGGCGGCACTGGTGTTGATGGCGATTGCCGGGCGCTGGGGCGTTCGCGGCAAACCGGTCATTTCACTGAGCGAGGTGGTCAAAAACGCGCCCTGGCAGATCGTGCTGTTCTCGGTCGGCATGTATCTGGTGGTGTATGGGCTGGGTAACGCGGGCCTGACCGAGATCGCCGCCGGCGCGTTAACCTGGCTTGCCGCCCAGGGCTCGTTTGTCGCCACGCTGGGCACCGGCATCGCGCTGGCAACCCTGGCCTCCATCGTCAACAACATGCCCTCGACCCTGATCGGGGCACTGGCGATTGATCAGGCCCGGGTTCCGGAGCTCACCCGTCAGCTGATGGCCTATGCCAGCGTCATCGGCAACGACCTGGGCCCCAAGTTCACCCCGATCGGCAGTCTGGCCACACTCTTGTGGCTGCATGTACTGGCCGGCAAGGGCCATCGCATTGGCTGGGGGCAGTACATGAAAGTGGGGCTTGTGATCACGCCGCCGGTGCTGCTGGTCACGCTGGTGGCGCTGGCGATGTGGGGGCCACGGGTGATCGGGGCCGGCGCATAAGTCATCTGGCGTGGAGCACCTGATGAGACGTGGCTGATACGCGCTGGCGGTCAGACAGGCATCGTCGGGTTGGATAGATCAATATCGGTAAAACCTCAAGGAATGCGTTTGATATGCCGATGCTGGTCTCAGACCCCACCTGAACCGCAGACATCCGACAGCATCGGCGGCACTGCCATGGCAGGAGTAACCACGTGTTTGGAACCAGACCCCCTCGTCAGCGTGAACCGCTGGTAGACGCCATTCATCGCGCCATGGCCGTGATCGAGTTTGACCCGCAGGGCAATATCGTGTGCGCCAACCCGGCCTTTTTCGAGGCCACCGGCTACAGCGCCGAGACACTGATTGGCCAGCACCATAGCCTGCTGTGCCCGCAGGCCTACGTGGAAAGTGACGAGTATGCGGCCTTCTGGTCACGGCTGCGTGAGGGCGAATTCAACAGCGGGCGCTGCAAGCGGCTGCGCCGTGATGGCGCCCCCCTGTGGCTGGAGGCGACCTACAACCCGATTCGCAACCGGCGCGGCCAGGTGGTGCGCGTGATCAAGATCGCCACCGACATCACGGTGCAGGTTCGTCAGGAGCAGGAGATGGGCAGCCGACTGGCGGCCATCGACCGCTCGATGGCGGTTATCGAGTTCACGCCGGATGGCCATATCCTCACCGCCAACCAGAATTTTCTGGACACGGTGGGCTATACGCTTGCCGAGATCGAAGGCGAACATCACCGGATCTTTTGCGGCAGGGCGCTGGCGGAAAGCCCCGAATACCGGGCGTTCTGGTCGCAGCTCAACGCCGGAGAGTTCATGTCCGGGCAGTTCAAGCGCTTTGATCGCCAGGGGCGCACCCTGTGGCTTGAGGCCACCTATAACCCGATCTTTGATGACGACGGCCGGCTCTACAAGGTCATCAAGTTTGCCAGCAACATCACCGAGCGGGTCGACCGGGAGACCGAGAGCCTGCGTATGGCCTGTCGCATCTCGGCCGATACGGAAACAACGGCCGGTGAGGGCAGCCGCATCATCGACGAGACCGTGCGCGAGATTCGAAGCATTGCCGATCGGGTCGAGGCGACCTCCAGGTTATTGAATGATCTGACGCAGCAGGCAGTCGGCATCACGGCCATTGTCGAGACCATCCGCTCCATTGCGTCCCAGACCAACATGCTGTCCCTGAACGCGGCCATCGAAGCGGCGCGCGCCGGCGAACACGGGCGCGGATTCTCGGTGGTCGCGCATGAAGTGCGTCAGCTGGCCCGCCGAACGGCCGAGGCCACCAGCGATATCTCCGGTACGATCGACACCCTGCAGCAGCTCTCCCGCAATGCCAACACCAGCATGCACACCTGTCGGGAAAGCGTGGACAAGGGCGTGGACATGGCCGGCAATGCCGGCGAGGCGATCGTGCGGATCAGTGCCTGCACCGATGACATGGTCAACGCCGTACGCCGCATGGCCTCCACCGTGGAGCTCGAGGATGAGGCAGGCGCTGCGGCACAAACGCCCTGCGCGTCCCTGAGGGTGTCGGCCTGATCTCACCCCTGTCATAACCTTATCAGTAATGCTGATTTAGCCTCTAAAGGCCCAAAGGTTATATTGGATGACGTTTTGATAGCGTCATGACATGAGGTCGCCGTGAATTTTCAGCAGTTGCGTATCGTGCGAGAAGTGGTGCGGCGTCAGTTCAATCTGACCGACGCCGCCAATGCCCTCTTTACCTCCCAGTCCGGCGCCAGCAAGCACATTCGCGATCTGGAAGACGAGCTGGGGGTGGTGCTGTTCGAGCGTCGTGGCAAACGCCTGCTGGGGCTGACGCCCGCCGGGACCACGCTGTTTGACACCATCGAGCGTATCCTGCTCGACAGCGAAAACCTGAAGCGTCTGGCCCAGCAGTGGGTGCATGAGGATCAGGGTCGCCTGCGCATTGCCACCACCCATACCCAGGCCCGCTATGTGCTGCCCGGAATCATCGCGCGCTTTCGCCGTGACTTCCCCCGCGTGCATCTGGAGCTTCAGCAGTGCGGCCCCGGCGAAATCGTGTCGCTGCTGCGTGCCGGCAAGGTGGATATCGGCATGGCCACCGAAGCCCTGGGCGAGGCGCATCAGGAGCTGGTGACCTTTCCCTTTCATCAGTGGCAGCACGGTATTGTGGTGCCCGAAAATCACCCGCTGCGCGAGGTGGCCACCCTGAGCCTTGCAGAGATTGCACGCTATCCGATCGTGACCTACCACGAAGGCTTTACCGGGCGCTCGCGCATCGATCAGGCCTTTGCTGCCGCCGGGGTGACACCGGATGTGGTGATGTCGGCGCTCGATGCCGACGTGATCAAGACCTACGTCGAGCTGGATCTGGGCATCGGCATCATCGCCTCGGTGGCCTTCGACCCGGTGCGCGATACGGGCCTGGCAATGCTGGATCAGGACAACCTCTTTCCCCGCAATACCACCCTGATCGCCCTGCGCCGAGGGCATCTGCTGCGCAATTTCGCCTACCGCTTTCTGGAATGCTGCTCGCCCGAGCTGAGCCGTGATGCCGTGCACACGGCCCTGACCCGCGCCTGAGCGGTATCGGCAAAACAGGGAGGTCTGTTGACCACGCGGCCCGGCGCGGTATCGGTTACCCGGGGTTTTATATCTCAAAAGGTGATAAGTAATTCGATATTATATATTTTTAAGTAATTAAAACGCCCGGTACGCTTGAGCCAACACTATCCTCAAGCGTGACAAGGGAACCCGCCATGCATCCTCATTTTTCTGTTTCACGTCGTCGGGGGCTGACGCTGGCGCTGGCCACGGTAGCGCTGTCCGGCTCAATGGCCGCCCACGCCGAGAAGATCAGTCTGCTTAACGTCTCCTATGACCCGACCCGCGAGCTTTATACCGACTACAACCAGGCGTTCAGCCAGTGGTATGAGACGCAGTCGGGTGATCAGGTCAGCATTCAGCAAAGCCACGGTGGCTCCGGGCGCCAGGCGCGCTCGGTGATCGAGGGCAACCCCGCCGATATCGTCACCCTGGCGCTGGCCGCCGACATCGATGCCATCGCCGAGAAGGGCAAACTCTTGCCCGCGGACTGGCAGCAGGCCTTTGCCGATGACAGCACGCCCTATACTTCCTCGATCGTCTTTCTGGTGCGCAAGGGCAATCCGAAAAACATCCATGACTGGGAGGATCTGACCCGCGACGGCGTCGAGGTCATCTCGCCCAACCCAAAGACCTCCGGCGGGGCGCGCTGGAACTATCTGGCCGCCTGGACCTGGGCGCTCAAGCGAGAGCTGGGCGATCTGAGCCGGCTGCATGACCCGGCGGCCAAAGAAGATGTAGCAAAGGCGCAACAGGCTGCCGAAAACTATGTGAAAACGCTCTATCAGCATGTGCCGGTGCTGGATACCGGCGCACGCGGGGCAACCAATACGTTTGTTCAGCGCGGTCTTGGCGATGTGCTGCTGGCGTGGGAAAACGAGGCGCTGCTGGCGGTCAACGAGCTGGGTCAGGGGGACTACGAGATCATCGCCCCATCGGTGAGCATCGTGACCCAGCCGCCGGTCGCCATCGTTGAGGACAACGTGAAGAAAAAGGGCCCGGCGGCGGAAAAGGCCGCCCACGCCTATCTGGAGCATCTCTATTCACCGCAGGCCCAGCAGCTGGTCGCGCAGCACTACTATCGTCCGACCAATACCGACGGCGTGGACCCGAAACTTCTTGAGCAGTTCCCGACCATGGATCTCTACAATATCAACGAGGTGTTCGGCGGCTGGCGTGAAGCCCAGCAGACGCACTTTGCCAACGGCGGCGTCTTTGACCGCATCTCGCGACCGGGCTCATAGGCGACTGTCGTTGATGACAGGCATTAAAAAACCGGGCACATGGCCCGGTTTTTCAATGGGGGGACATACGCTACCCCGCCGGCTCGAGATGAGCAGAGCCGTCGCCGCCGCGTCGGCCCGGCGTTATGCTCAAGGCCTTGAACGACCCTTTCGCTTCCCGGGAGGTTGCCTTGCCCAGCATCGATATCACCCTCAATCTGAGCGCCGAGCAGTGCCACGCCCACTACGCCGGCGCCGCCGACAGTATCCGCACCCGCACGCTCGATGGGCGCAGCGTGTTGCTGCCCTCGCGCGTTTTGCACCACGTCATCACACGTGACGGCGTGCGTGGCACCTACCGGGTCACCTTTGACGATCAGGGGCGGTTTGTTTCGATTGTGGCGCTTCGATAGGTGACGGTCGTCCCCGGATCAGCGAACCCTTCAAAGATCACGTGTCGTCATGGCTGCGTCTTCGACGACAACACCCGGCCTGAGCCGGGTGCGTTGCTAAAGCGATGTTTCTACATTGTCTGATCGGGGTGGACATCACTCGGGGCGGGGTTGTCGCTCGCCGAACGGTTGAGCGCTTCACAGCGGCGTTGTGCTTCATTCTCCGAGGCGTAGATGCCTTCCTGATCAAGGGTTTCTTCGTCATAGATAATGAAGCTTTGATCGGTTTCAGCCGCTGAGGTGGCATCCAGCGCGTCCTGCGAGGCAGGTTTGTAGGCGTAGGTCATGTCAGAGCCCTCCAGGGGGGACCTTTTGACTCTAGTGCGGCGCGGCTCGCCCCGTTGGCGTCCAATGGTCTCGTCTCCCGGCGGCGACAAACGAGCGAGCGCTGTTTGCTGCTGATATCACAACGCCTGCATTGCCCGGCGCCGGCTTACCTGCGCGTTCCACGCCGTAAACACGGCGCCAAGTGCCAGCATGGCGGCAATGGTCAGCAGCGCGCGTGGCCCCAGATGGGTGTCAAGCGGCATGGCAAGTGCTGCGCCCGAGACCAGCGCGCACCAGCGCACCACGCCGTCCAGCCCGGCCCTGAAATTGCCTTCGGCCAGCGCGCGACCGGTCTTGACCAGCATGCCGGTCAGAAACGTCACACCCGATTCGTTGGCACTGACCTGGTTGAGCACGCCCATGGCAGCGGCGATAAAAAGCACGGTGGTGAAGGGATAGTCGTCGCTGTGGGCAAAGGGCATCGAGGCGCTCATCAGGGTCGCCGTCAACAGTAAAATCACCGTGGGGCGCCAGCGCCCCACCCGAAGGGCAATCCAGGCGCCCAGCGTGGTGGCGGTAAAAAAGGCCGCGATGACGGCGGCCAGCGGCGCAATGCCGGCCCAGCTTGCTTCCCCGATGTGACGCCCGATATGCGAGCTGTTGCCGGTCATGTAGACCGCCAGCAGGTCACGGCTGTGCAGATAGATCAGCGCATCCGTGGCGCCGGCCACCATGAACAGCAGGGCGAAGGCCGGGAAGGGGATCTTTCTGTCGAACATGGCGGCACCTGAAGACAAGTCATGACAGCTCCCGAGTGTAATGCGTATCCACGCAAGGTGGGTCGGGACATCACCCCGGAGCTGCATTGCGGGCCATCACCGCTTCGACCTTCGTGGCAAAGCCGGCGCAATGGTCACAACGCACCGGGAGTCGCGGGCGGCGCGCACTACACTGCATGAAGGGTCCGTCATGCTGGAGGAAGAGGTCATGGGTTATCGCCTTGCGATGTCTGAAAACACCTCGAAGGGGCTTGCGCGCATTGCCGCCGAGCAGATCGACCGGGCACGCCGCGATATTGCCCGGCGCGATACGGTGGAAGGTATTCACAAGCTGCGCCAGCGCTGCAAGCGGGTGCGGGCCGTTTTGCGTCTGGCGCGACCGGCGCTGGGCAAACACTACGCTCGGGAGAACCAGCGCTTTCGCGATCTGGCCCGGGCGGTCAGCGGCCCGCGCGATGAGCAGGTGCTGATCGATACCTTCGATGCGCTGATGGCGGCTCACAAGGGCCGACTGGACCGGCGTCGGTTCACCCCGACGCGGCAGATGCTGCTCGGGCGCCACCGCCGGGCGCTTGAGGCCACCGCCCTGCCGGACATGGCATGGCTGGATGGCGAACTTGAAAGGGCCCGTGGGGCGGTCAATGACTGGACGCCGGCCATCGAAGGCTTCAAACCGCTGCGCCGCGGGCTGGTCGACACCTGCCGGCGCGCCCGTGAGGCCATGGCGCAGGCCGACGGCGAAAGCGATGAGGCGGCCTTTCACGAGTGGCGCAAACAGGTGAAGTATCACCGTCATCACTGTGAGCTGCTCGTTAACGTCTGGAAGGTCCCCATGGAGGCGCGCGCCCGCGAGGCTCATCGGCTGGCGGATCTTCTGGGCGAGGAGCACGATCTGGCCGTGCTGGCGCAGGTGCTCGGCGACCCGGAAGCGGCCGCACAGGGCGACGACACTTCCAGGGTGGTGCTGGCCCTGATTGCCGAGCGCCGTCTGAGGCTTCAAAGCGAGGCGCTCTGGCTGGGGCAGCGGCTGTTCGCCGAAAAGCCCGACGCGCTGGGCCGGCGAATCAAGCGCTATCGGGACGTGGCGCGCCGACAGGCCCGCAAGAGCTGACGTACTGCCCATGATCGACGCGACCGCTTAAAATGGCGATGATAAGCGCGCACTCATGAACGCGGGGCCGACGACATGGCAGGACAGCAGCATCAGTATCAGGTGACGGTACTCTGGCAGGGCGGTGGCGACACCGGCACGACCGGCTATCGGGACTACGGCCGCGAGCACGAGCTGCGCGCCCCCGGCAAGGCGTCCATCGCGGGCTCCGCCGATCCGGCCTTTCTGGGCGATAAGGATCGCTGGAATCCGGAAGAGCTGCTGGTCGGTTCGCTCTCGGCCTGTCACAAGCTCTGGTATCTGCATCTATGCGCCGAGGCCGGCGTGGTGGTGCTGGCCTACGAGGATCACGCCGAAGGCGAGATGGATGCCGCCCTGGGGCGCTTTACCCGGGTGACTTTGCGCCCGCGCATTACCCTTGATAGTGACAGCAGTGAATCACGCGCCCGCGAGCTGCACGATCATGCCCACAAAAAGTGTTTCATCGCCGCCTCGGTCAATTTCGAGGTGGGCTGTCAGCCCGATTTCATTCGACAGAGCGCCTCTCATGGCTGAGCAGACCATCTGGTATCTGGAGATGCGTGACCCGGGGGAACATCGCGCCCGGGCGCTGCCGGAGACGCTCACGGTCACCGAGTGCGAGATCCCCCAGTTTGCGCTCAATCGCTTTTTGTATCAGCTGGTCGGGGCGGCGTGGCAGTGGGATGAGAAGCTTGAGGGCGATCAGGGCGCGTGGCGCTCGATGATTGAAAGCGATGCCCATCGCACCTTCGTGGCGTACTACCGCGGCGCGATCGCCGGCTACTACGAGCTGTATCGTCCGGATGGCGTCAACGTCGAGATTCTCTATTTCGGGCTGGTTGAGGCATTCATCGGCATGGGCTTCGGGGCGGGGCTTTTGAGTCACGCCATCGAGCAGGCCTGGCACTGGCTGGGCACCGAGCGGGTCTGGCTGCACACCTGCTCGCTGGATCACCCGGCGGCGCTGGCCAACTACCAAAGGCGCGGGTTCGTGATCCACGACGAGGTGGTTGCGCCCTGTTAGGCCTCGGGAGTCGGGAACTCTTCGAGTTGCTGCGCCCATGCCTCGGATCCGGCGGCTATCATGGGTCGTCTTTCAATGATCGTTTCGGAATAAACGCCCATGTCGTCTGCGCGTGCGCTCGTCTTTCAACGCCTGCTGCCGGTGGCCCTGCTGCTGGTGGCCATGTGCTCGATCCAGAGCGGCGCCTCCCTGGCTCAGCAGCTCTTTCCCGTGATCGGCGCCTCCGGTGCCACCTCCATTCGCCTGCTGCTGGCCTCCGCCCTGATGCTGGCCATCGTCCGCCCGTGGCGGTGGCCGGTGACGCGCAAGGCCTTCAAGGCGATTGCCGTTTACGGCGTGGCGATGGGGATGATGAATTTTCTGCTCTATCAGGCGTTGGTCACCGTGCCGCTGGGCATTGCGGTGGCGCTCGAGTTTACCGGGCCGCTGGCGGTGGCGGTGTTCACCTCGCGACGCCGGCGTGATCTCACCTGGATTGCGCTGGCCATCGCGGGGCTGGCGATTCTTTTATGGCCGGACACCAGCCTCGAGCACGGCATTGACCCGCGCGGGGCGCTGTGCGCGCTGGGGGCCGGGGTATGCTGGGCGCTCTACATTCTGTTCGGGCGGCGGGCCGGCAGCGGGAACGGCACCCAGAGCGCGGCGCTGGGCATCACCATTGCCGCTGTCGTCATGGCGCCGATCGGGCTGGTCGAGGCCGGCACGGCGGTCTTCTCGCTGGCGGTGCTGCCCATCGGTCTGACGATCGCGGTGCTCTCGACGGCGCTGCCCTATACGCTGGAAATGTTTGCCCTGTCGCGCATGCCGACCCACATGTTCGGCACGCTGATGAGTCTGGAACCGGCCATCGGGGCGCTGTCGGGACTGCTCTTTCTGGGTCAGCAGCTGACCCCCCTGCAGTGGCTGGCGATCGGTACCGTGATCATGGCCTCGATGGGCACCACGCTGACGGCGCGTTCGGCGGCGCCGGCTCAGGGCTGACACGATACCCCCACGATCGATACACCATGACCGATATCTCCCGGGAGGCCCCATGACGACCGTTCTACCCGTTGCCCTGCCGCTGATTCAGGCCCCCATGGCGGGGGTTTCCACACCGGAACTTGCCGCAGCGGTCAGCAACGCCGGCGCGCTGGGGTCGATCGCCATTGGCGCGGCCACGGTCGATGCGGCGCGCTCGATGATCGAGCGGACCCGGTCGCTGACGGACCGGCCCTTCAACGTCAACGTGTTCTGTCACCGCACGCCGACCATCGATGCCGAGCGCGAGGCGAACTGGCTGGCAGGGCTGGCGCCGCTGTTTGCCCGTCTTGGGGCAGAGCCGCCCGAGCGGCTGGAGACGATCTATCAAAGCTTCAACGACGATCCGGCCATGCAGGCGCTGTTGTGCGAGCAGCGCCCGGCGGTGGTGAGCTTTCATTTCGGGCTGCCGCCGCAGCCGGTGATCGAGGCGCTGAAACAGTGCGGCATCACGCTGCTGGCCACGGCCACTACGCTTGCCGAGGGACGTGCCATCGAGGCGGCCGGTATCGATGTGATCATTGCACAGGGCAGCGAGGCGGGCGGCCACCGTGGCGTGTTCGACCCCGACCAGGGCGACGCCCTGCTGGGCGTGGTGCCGCTGGTGCGTCTGCTGGCGCATCACACGTCGATCCCCGTGATCGCCGCCGGCGGGATCATGGATGGGGCCGGCATTGATGCCATGCTGGCGGCCGGCGCCCACGGCGTGCAGCTGGGTACGGCCTTTATCGCCTGCCCGGAGTCCGCGGCCAGTGACACCCACCGCGCCTGGCTTGGCGGGGCGCATTCGCTTGAGACGGTGGTGACCCCGGTCATTTCCGGGCGACCAGCGCGAGCGCTGGTTAACGGCCATACCTGCGAGATCACCTCAACGGATGTTCCCGATTACCCACGGACCTATCTGGCCGGCAAGGCGCTGGCCGCAGCCGCTATCGAGGCGGGCGACAAGACGTTTGACGTGTGCTGGGCCGGGCAGGGGGCGGCGCTGTCGCGGGCGCTGCCGGCAACGGCGCTGGTCAGGCAGCTGTGCGCGGAGAGCCGCCGGCTCGGCGTTACATCAAAAAACAGTGAATAAACGATCTCTCATGCAAGAATGACGGCTCGACGAAGGTCGGTGTCCTGACCGGAGGCGGCATCGACCTATAGCGTCCCGTATTCGACAGCGCAGGGAGTGATCATGACAGGCCGGACCGCAGAGGCTCGACAGGAACATCATGACGTGGTCGTGATCGGTGGCGGCGCGGCCGGCATCGCCATCGCCCGGGGGCTTCGCCGACGCGATACACGTCTTGATGTGGCCATCATCGAACCGGCCGAGAGTCACTACTATCAGCCGGGCTGGACGCTGGTCGGCGGCGGGGTCTTCGACGCCGACAGGACGCGACAGCCGATGACGGCGGTGCTGCCTGCGGGGGTGGCCCACTACGCACAGGCGGCCACTGCCATCGATCCGGACAGAGGTATCGTTCGCCTGAGTGACGGTCGCACGCTGTGCTACCGGGCGCTGGTGGTGGCGCCGGGGCTCGAGCTTGACTGGGGCGCCATCGATGGGCTCTCCGGGGCACTGGGCGCGCATGGCGTCACCTCCAATTACCGCTTTGATCTGGCGCCCTATACCTGGTCACTGGTCCAGAATCTGCGCCGGGGGCGGGCACTCTTTACCCAGCCGGCCATGCCGATCAAGTGTGCCGGCGCGCCGCAAAAGGCGATGTATCTGGCCTGCGATCACTGGCGCCGGCGCGGGGCGCTTCAGGATATCAACGTGCAGTTTCACAACGCCGGCGGGGCGCTGTTCGGCGTGGGGGCCTATATTCCGGCCCTGATGGAGCATGTCGAGCGCTATGGCATCGGCCTTGAGTTTCATCAGCAGCTAATGGCCGTGGACGGCCCCGGGCAACGGGCCCACTTTCTGATTCACGGCGCCGACGGCTGCCAGCGCGAGCACGTCGAGCCCTTCGATATGCTGCACGTTGTGCCGCCGCAGCGCGCGCCCGCACTGATACGCAACAGCCGGCTGGCCAACGATGCCGGCTGGCTCGATCTGCACCCCAATACCCTGCAGCATCAGCACTACCCGGCCATCTTTGGCGCCGGTGACGTCAGCGCCACGCCCAATGCCAAGACCGCAGCGGCCGTGCGGGTGCAGGCGCCGATCGTTGCCGACAACGTCGTGGCGTATCTGAAAGGCGAGGCGCTGTCCGCGCGCTATCAGGGCTATGGGGCCTGCCCACTGACGGTCTCGCATGGGCGGGTGGTGCTTGCCGAGTTCGGCTATGGCGGCGAGCTCATGCCGACCCTGCCGGGCTGGCTCAACGACGGTAGGCGTGCCACGGCACTTGCCTGGCAGCTCAAGGCCTGTGCCATGCCGGCCATTTACTGGCATCTGATGCTCAAGGGGCGTGAATGGGGGGTGTCCTGACGCCTGCCATAATCCTTTGATCATGTTGGAGGACGGGGTCTGCTTTAAGCTGTCGGCCATCACTTTCGATGAGTTCAATAAGGATGCCCCGTGGCCGCCGGTAGTCTGCTGACCCTGCTTGACGATATTGCTGCACTGATGGATGACGTCTCCGTCATGACGAAAGTGGCGGCCAAAAAAACCACCGGTGTGCTGGGCGATGACCTGGCGCTGAACGCGCAGCAGGTCACCGGCGTGCGTGCCGACCGGGAGCTGCCGGTGGTGTGGGCGGTCTGCAAGGGCTCGCTGCGCAACAAGCTGATACTGGTGCCGGCGGCGCTTTTGGTCAGTGCCTTTGCGCCCTGGCTTGTCACGCCGCTTTTGATGCTGGGCGGCGCCTATCTAAGTTATGAAGGCGTGGAAAAGCTGGCACACGCCTGGCATAAGTGGCGCCACCCGCAGGCGGCCAAAAAGGACACCGGAACCGCCGAACGCTCCGCCGAGGAGCAAAAGGCCTTTGAGCAAAAGCGCATCAAGGGCGCGGTGCGCACCGATTTCATTTTGTCGGCCGAAATTATCGCCATTACGCTGGGTACCGTGGCCGATGAAGCCTTGATGCAGCAGGCGGTGGTGCTGTCGATCATCGCTCTGGCCATGACGCTGGGCGTTTACGGGCTGGTGGCGGCGATCGTCAAGCTCGACGATGTGGGGCTTTATCTCAGCCGTCGCAGCGCCTCCATCGCACAGTCGCTGGGGCGTGGCATCCTGACGACCGCGCCGTGGCTGATGAAGTTTTTATCCATTGCCGGTACGGCGGCGATGTTCATGGTCGGTGGCGGTATCCTGACCCACGGCATACCGGTGCTGCATCACGCTATTCAGGCGCTGACGCTGGCCGAAGGCGACATCCCGGGCGTTGGCGTCATTTTACAGCCGATCACACCCACGCTGATCAATATGCTGGTGGGGCTGGTGCTGGGCGCCGTGATTCTGGGGCTGGTGTCGCTGGTGAAAAAAGCGCGCAGCGCCCGCTGACATCGCTCCGGCTGACACGGCTGTCATTGAACATGGCAGGCACTGCACAAAGCAGCCCCAGCGAGGGGGCTGCCATCGAATCAGGAGATATCCCATGACCATGCCCGATAGCGTTGTTCCCGAGCGCGATGACCTTGATACCGGTCAGGGGCCGGTCGTCGTGGAGTTCGGCACGCCCTGGTGTGGCTACTGTCAGGCCGCGCAGCCGTTGATCACCGAGGTGATCGATCAGGCGCCCGGCGTGCGCCATGTGCGTGTCGAGGATGGCAAGGGCCGGCGGCTGGGGCGGTCGTATCAGGTCAAGCTCTGGCCAACGCTGATTTTTTTAAAAGACGGTCAGGAAAGGGCGCGCTGCGTTCGGCCGACGGATCGCCAGGCGCTGACCGCCGCGCTTGAAAGCATTGTGTAGCGCCGGGCCTGCCACAGGCACGCCGGCGATGGTGTCCGAACGACTGGTGTCCGAACGACTATGCTGTGTCTGACCCGACAGGCATGACATGTCGTTGATGGCCAAAACAGGGATGCAGACACCATGACGGACAATACAACGCCGCTCTGGCAGCACCGACTGAGCGATTTTCGTGACACCGTGGCCCGCGAGCCGATGCCCGGCTGTGGCGCCACCGCCGTGGTCAGTGCCGATCTGGGACTGGCGCTGGTGCTCAAGGGGCTGAATCTGAGCCAGCAGCATGACGCCAGTGCCCCGCGCAAGGCGCTGATCGATGAAGGCGAATCACTCAAGCAGCGGCTGGCCCCGCTGGCCGCGGAAGACGTGGCGGCCTTCGAGGCGTTCATGGAAGCTGTCGGCCGCGATGAAAGCGATGCGGGCCGCAGGGCGGCCATTCACGCTGCTGCCGAAACGGCCGTGGAAGTACCGTTGAAGACCGCGCAGCTGTGTGACGCGGCGCTGGCGCTGGCGCAGCAGGCCGGTGAGCACATCGAATCGCAGTTTGTCAGCGACGCTGTGGCCGGGGCTCGCCTGATCCACGCCGCGCTGCACGGCGTGCTGCTCAACGTGGCGGCCAACGCCGGTCAGCTCGGCAGCGACGACGCGCGTGACCGGGCGCTGCACGCCCGCGATGGCTTCGCGCAGCGCGGCGATGCCCTGCTTGCGGCCATCGCTGACACGGCCTCAACCTGACGCCTGATCACCCGGTGGCCAGCGCGCGCTGTCGACGCTGGGCCAGCGCCACGGCGCCATCGATCACCATTAGCACCACCAGGCTGGCCCCCAGTACCGGTAGCGCCAGTCCCAGCAGGACAGCGGCGACCACCACGGCCAGCGCTGACGGCCGCGGTGCTCGCGCCAGGGCCTGAATCAGCGTGACCGGCGTGATGGCGGCGCTGGCGCGGGTCGGGCGTCGGCGCCACCACATGGCATAGCCCAGCACCAGCATCGCCACCAGCGCACTGGCAAACACCACCAGCACCAGCTGGTTGATCACGCCAAACAGCACGCCCATGTGCAGGTCGACGCCCCAGCGGGTCAGTTTGGCGGCCAGTGGAAAGGTCTCGAAGCGGGTGCGATCGATCACGGCCAGAGTGGCCGGGTCGATGGCGGCTTCATCGACTTCGGTGGGCCATTCGCGGCCGATTTCGCGCACCTTCCAGGCACTGCCCGGGCCGGCCGCCGGCGTGATCTCGATCTTGCCGGCTTCAAGGCCTTCCGCGCGCGCCGCGTTCAGTACCCGGTCATAAAGCGCCGGGTCCGGGGCGTGGTCCATCATCGCCATGTCGTGGCCGGCGTGATCGGCATGGGCAGCGTGCGGGCCCTGCTCGGCGGGCGTAACGCCGTCCAGATGGGTCGAGACCGTTGGCGTCTGCCAGCCGAACCTGTGGCGCAGCTCGCCGATATTGCCTCCGGCGTAATTCGACCAGGTCAGCCCCGTGGCGGAAAAGAACACAAAGCCGATCAGCGCCCAGGGCCCCAGTCGATTGTGCCAGCGACTGGCACGCCGGCCGGCGCCGTCACGCAGGGGGCTGCGCCGGCGCTTGAACCACAGCGCCAGTCCGCCAAGGGCGGCAATCCAGAGCCAGGAGGCGGCCAGCTCGCTGTAAACGCGCCCCGGCTCCCCCAGCAGCAGGCTGCGGTGAAACTTGTCGATGGTGATGCGAAAGGCGGTTATGCCGCTGGTGCCATAGACCGGCAGGGCGCCGCGGACCTCGGCGGTGACCGGGTCGACAAACAGTGCCAGATGCTCCCACTGACCCACGCTCGGGTCGGAGAACATGACCCGGGTGGTCTCGCCCGGCGCCGGCGCCGGGCGTACTGCCATGGGCGCCTCATCGCGCCCCAGCGACTGCTGGGCGGCACGGATCTGATCGGCCAGCGGCCGCGGCGTGCCGCCGTCGCTTTGCGTATAAAACTGCTCGTGATAAAGCGCGCGCTCGATCTGCGGGGTCAGGGCATAGACAATGCCGCTGAGCGCGATCACCAAAAGAAACGGGCCGACCAGCAGGCCGATATAGAAATGCAGCCGGGCAATGAAGGCCCAGCCCCAGGGTCTGCGACCCGGGGGAGAGGTGTCGTGTGTCATGCAATCACCTGTCACGGCCATGAGCGACGATCTCATGGCATCTGTCTGGTTCGCGCCTTCCCGGCACGGGCCGGAACGGGGCAAAGCGGGGTCGAACCGGGTATCAGACGGACAGGGGGGGTGCGCGTGAGCGGGCGTTGGGGAAATGAGGCGCTCGGGCATGCCCTTCAAGACGGGCAGGCGCGGGAGAGCTGCCCGGGCCGGCCCGGGCGGGCGGCAGCGTCAGGGCCGCCTCGAGCATCAGCGGGGTGTGCGTCAAAAGCGAGCAGTAGCCGCACTGGGCCAGATCCACATGGCCGGCCGGATGGGTCTGGGTATATTGGCTGGTGGTGGCCTGATGGCTGTCATGCGCTGTGAGCTCGGCCATGACGTGGCCGGCATGCCTGTCGGCCGTTTGCTCGTGTGCGGGGAGACCGGATCCGGCGCGCTCACGCTCATGGGCCAGCGCCAGTGTCTGAGACAGCACCGGGGCCAGAAAGATGACCAGCATGGCGGCCAGGGCCAGCCAGGCCGGAAGCGAGCAGCGCAGACGAGTCATGGGCGAGCGGGCACGGCGCCTTGGAAGGTACGTTTGAGGCCTGTGACCTTAACGCAAACCGGCGCCTGATAACATCCCGACAGGGCGAGCATGGCCTGGATGATACTGAACATTGACGCCAGGCGGCATCGAGCCCGAAACGGCGCGATGCCCATGGTGAGACAGCCTGAAGCTATTCCGCCGTGGCGCTGGCAGTCAGCGATGCGGCGGGTGCCGGTATCTCGCTGTTGTCGATGACTCTGAGCGATACCGGTGTGTGAAGCGCCACGGTATCCTGATCCAGATCAAACGGGTCGTTGGCGGCCCCGACAATCAAGCGGCGACGCTCAAAGGCGAGATCGCTGCGCCGCCCCAGATAGGTGTCACAGTCCCGGCAGTGCACGGGATCCTCGACCGGGCGCATATGGCCGGATCGAACGGTAATGCGTCGGCTGCCACAGTGGAAACAGCGGACATTGAGCTCTGTGGGCCTCATGAAACACCTCTGTAATTTATAGACTCATGTTATTTGATAACGCGCGCACTCCCTAGCATGAAATTGCCTTTTCATACTTCAAGCTCAGGCCCGTGAATCGTCCATTTCATGTCTTTGATGATTGGCCGGGTTTGATCTCACTCGTTTGGCGTACCGGTATCGATCAGATGACCGTCCGGCGCCGGCACGCCCTGTCGAATCGCAGCGGAGAAGTCGGGCAGTGCGTGCCCCCCGTTATCGGCCGCCCGGGCGCGGGAATTGATATGACCGCGCGACTTTAGTTCTAAAAGCGAGCGTGAGGTGTCCAGCGCGTCAAGATCGAACAGATAGTCGGGCAGATAGCCTGATAGCAGCAGGCGGTAGTCGCCGGGCAGCCCCGGAATGATGCGCTTGACCATGTCAAAGACCAGGGTGGTGCAGTTGCTGGTCAGCGTGTTGTAAAAGGCCGGCGTGTCGCGCAGCGCATCCGCCTCATCGAGATAGGCCAGAAAAAGCTGGCGAGCGGCGGCCTCGGGCAGGGCGACCCGGTAGAGATAGACCTCTTCTTCGCGCACGTTGGAGCGGGTGCGCACGATGTCGTGCTCGTCGGCGGCGATCAGCGCCAGTTCGAACTGTTTGAAAAAGCCGCCGATGGCGGAAAAGGCTTCACCGCGCTGACGGCGAATCTCGACGGAAAACACCAGCTGTCGACCATCCCTGAAGCCAAAGCTGACCAGGGTGTGGGCAATCGCCGGCCCCATCCAGTAGGAGACGAGCAGGTCCGTGGATTCAAGTTCGGAGAGGTCGTAGGTGCGTGTCTCCCAGCGCTGGGTATAGCGCTCCCGGGTCTGCCAGTCGAAGTGGCGCACGTTGTAGATCGTGACCCGGTCGCCCTCGATCTCGGCGCGCGGCAGGTGCGCCATGTCATCGGCCCAGTCCAGATCACCGTGTGGAGTGATGGTCTGCCACCAGAGGAGCAGAACCATTGAGGCCGCAAGCCAGGCCCACGGGATGGCCCGCGGCCGGCGTCGGGCATCGAACACGCCCAGCGTGGCAGCCACTGCAGCCAGCCCGAGCAGCGCCCAGCCGGTCATGACGGTGACCACCAGCGCGACAGGCCCGGGCAGCTGATACCACAGTGCCAGCGTGCCCCACAGGGTGGCCAGAACGACAAACAGTGCGGCGAGACTACGCCATGTCCAGCGCAGAAGGGGATGCCACCAGCGCCTTGCAGGAGAGGGCATGAACCGGCTCCGATCGACAGGGGAGTGAAATTTTTGTCCCGGTCATGATGTCGGATCCGTCGTCATGCGCCAGGCTTGAGATCACGATACCGCATTGCCTGAATCAGAGCCTGCCCGGGAGAACACCATGGCCGTACAGCCCCCCGTTGTACAGGATGTCCGCCGTACCATGATCGCCGCCGTTTTGCTGGGGATCGGCTTCATGGCGGCCATCGACGAGATCATCTTCCACCAGCTGCTGGCCTGGCACCACTTCATCGATACCGGTTCCACGGCGCTGGCACTCGCCTCTGACGGCATTTTGCACACCATGGAGCTGGTGCTCTTTATCGTGGGCGCGTTCATGATGATCGAGCTGCACGGGCGCGCTGCCCAGGCCCCGGGCTATCGTGGCCCCGGCTTTCTGCTGGGCATGGGCGGGTTTCAGACCTTTGATGGGATCGTTGACCACAAGATTTTGGGGCTGCATCAGGTGCGCTACGTCGAGCATGTCTGGCTGTATGACATCGCCTGGATCGGCGCGGGCCTGATCATGCTGGCGATCGGCTGGAAACTGCTGCAGCGCGCCCGGCAGGGGCAGGCCACCAGCCAGCACTGATCCGGCAGGGGCGTGCCCGTGACTTCTCATTCAACCCTGCATGGCTCCATGGCCATGGGCGCGACCGCCGCGGTCGCGTTTTTTCTGATCGCGCTGGTGTGGCTGGCCTATCTTTTCGGCGTGTGGCGCACGCGACGGCAAAAGTCCTGGCCCTGGTGGCGCACGCTTTTGTTCACTGCCGGCTGCGCCACCCTCGCCGTGGCGTTTGCGCCCGAGCTCATGCACGCCGCCCATCAGGACGTGCGCATGCATATGGTGGCGCATCTGCTGCTGGGCATGTTTGCCCCGCTCGGGCTGGTCTTTGCCGCGCCCATGTCGCTTTTGCTGCGCAATCTGCCGCCCGGCGGCGGGCGGGGGCTGGTGCGCTTTTTTGGCACGTGGCCGGTTCGTGTGCTGACCTATCCGATCACGGCGGCGATACTGGATATCGGCGGCATGTACCTGCTCTACATGACCTCGCTGTATGCCCACAGCCTGCACAGCCCCTGGATTTCCAACGTTTTGCATCTGCATTTTGTGATCTCGGGCACGCTCTTTACCTGGGCGATCGCCGGGCCCGACCCGGCGCCGCATCGGCCCGGCTGGCGCACGCGCATGGCGGTACTGGTCGCCGCCATGGCAGCGCACGCCACGCTTGGCAAGCTGTTGTATGCGTTTGGCTTTCCGCGCGGAACGGGGGCCGGGATCGAGGAGCTTCAGCAGGCGGCGATGTGGATGTACTACTGGGGCGATCTGGCCGAGGCCGTGCTGGTCGGGGCGCTGATGCTGGCCTGGCTGCGCCGTCGCCGACGCATGGCCCGCCCCGGCGGGGCCTCGATGGATATGAGCGCGACCTGATTTGCGTCCTTTCGGGTCGATGCCGGCAGCAAAATGGCGTAGACTGCGCCGCAAATTCCTTACCCCCTCCATGCACCGTGCGCCAGCCTGACACTGCGCGCGCGGTCGTGACTACCGTGCAGGCCCCGTCTTGCAACTCGACACCCGAAAGCTTGGCTGCGAGCGCGATGAGCGCTGGCTTTTCAGCGATCTTGACTGGCATATCGGTCCGGGCGAGCTGTGGCGCGTCGAAGGGCCCAACGGGTCGGGCAAGACCACGCTGCTGCGTATTCTGTCCGGTCAGATGGCGGACTATACCGGCACGATTGCATGGCAGGGCGAACCGATCGGGCGCTGTCGCGAGGCCTTCATGGCCTCGATGCTTTATATCGGCCATCGCCCGGGCATCAAAAAGGCCCTGACGCCACGGGAGAATCTGGACTGGTATCAGGCCATGAGTGCGGCAGGCAATAGCGCGCGCGTTCGCCGCACCGCCTGTTTCGAGGCGCTGGAAGCGGTGGGGCTGGCAGGCTTTGAGGAAACGCCGGTGGAGAGCCTTTCTGCCGGTCAGCAGCGCCGGGTGGCGCTGGCCAGGCTCGCGCTGGGGCATCAGCCGCTGTGGATTCTCGATGAACCCTTTACCGCCATCGACCGTGACGGCGTGCGCCAGCTGGAGCGCTGGATGACAGGGCACTGTCACAAGGGCGGCAGCGTCGTGGTGACCTCGCACCATGACAGCGGGGAACTTTCCCCTTCTTCAGAGGTTCTTAAGTATCTGCGTTTTGATGGTCAGGGAGGCATGCACATTGAGTGCTGAGCGCCCTGCCTTTGATGACAGTGTGGCAAGCCTGCCGGGGCTCTGGCAGGGGTTTTCGGCCACGCTTTATCGCGACTGCCGACTGCGCTTTCGACGCCGCAGCGAGCTGGCCAATCCGCTGATCTTCTTTGCGCTGGTGGTCACGCTATTCCCGCTGGGGCTTTCGCCCGACAGCACGCTTCTGGCCGAGATTGCACCGGGGCTTTTGTGGGTGGCAGCGCTTCTGGCGGTGCTGCTTTCACTTGATGGCCTGTTTCGCGACGACTTTGATGACGGCACGCTCGAGCAGCTGTTGCTGGCGCCGCAGTCGGCCGGGGTGCTGGTGCTGGCCAAGATCGTGGCGCACTGGCTGACCACCGGTCTGCCGCTGGCGCTGGTCTCACCGCTGCTGGCCGTCATGCTCTCGCTGCCCGGGCACAGCATGGGCGTTTTGATGCTCACGCTGCTTGTGGGCTCGGCCACGCTGAGCCTGATCGGCGCCATCGGTGCCGCCCTGACCGTGGGGCTTCGACGCGGTGGCGTGCTGCTGTCGCTTCTGATTTTGCCGCTGTACACGCCGGTGCTGATCTTTGGTGCCGGCACGGTGCGACTGGCCGTGGAAGGCGCGGTGATGGCGCCCTGGCTGGCACTGATGGGCGCCATGCTCGCCCTGTCCCTGCTGGCCGCGCCCTGGGCGGCGGCCGCGGCCCTGAAACTCTCGCTGGATGGCTGATCCCTTCCCGATACCGACCTGAACAACGCTGACCGATAATCATGTGGCCCATCATTCATAAACTCGGCTCCCCCAAATGGTTTTACACCATGAGCGGGCGCTGGCTGCCGTTTCTCTGGGGGGTCGGTGCGATCCTCGTCGCCGCCGGCAGCCTCTGGGGGCTGGCCTTTGCGCCGGCCGATTACCAGCAGGGCGACAGCTTTCGCATTCTCTACGTGCACGTGCCGGCGGCCATTCTGGCCCAGTCGTGCTTTGCGATGATGGCGCTTTGCAGCGTGATCTTTCTGGTCTGGCGCATCAAGCTGGCCGACATGGCCGCCGGCGCCGCCGCCCCCTTTGGCGCGGCGATGACCTTCAGTGCGCTGTTTTCCGGGGCGATCTGGGGCGTGCCGACCTGGGGCACCTGGTGGGTATGGGACGCGCGGCTGACCTCGATGCTGCTGCTGCTTTTCATCTATCTGGGCATCATGGCGCTGCGCGGCGCCTTTGCCAGCCGTGATGGCGGCGCGCGGGCGGCCGCCATCCTTACCCTGGTGGGGGTGATCAATCTGCCGATCATCAAGTATTCGGTGGTGTGGTGGAACACCCTGCATCAGGGCGCCACCTTCAGCCTCACCGAAAAGCCGGCCATGCCGGCGAGTATGTGGCTGCCGCTTCTGCTCATGGTGATCGGTTTTTATCTGATCTTTGCCGCCGTCACGATCGCCCGCACCCGCAACGAGATCATCAGACGCCAGCCGAGCGCCCGCTGGGTACGGGCGCTGGCGCAAGGAGAGCGTAATGGCCTTTGAGAGCCTGGCCGATTTCTGGGCCATGAACGGCTACGCCGCCTACGTCTGGCCGGCCTTTATCGTGGTACTGGGTGCGCTGGTGGCGTTTGCGCTGGTCAGCGTCATGGAGCAGCGCAAACTGCTGCGCCATGTCGCCGCCCTTGAGCGTCGCGAGGCGCGCCGCCCGGGCCCGTCTGTTGCCGCCACCGGCGAGGAGACACCATGAAGGCGCATCGTCGACAGCGGCTGATCATTATCCTGGCGCTGGTGGCGCTGGCCGGCGTGGCCATCGGTCTGACGCTCTATTCGCTGCGCGCCAACATGAACCTCTTTTACTCCCCGACCCAGATCAGCGCCGGCGAGGCGCCATCGGGGCGCTCGCTGCGCGCCGGCGGCGTGGTGCGTGACGACAGCGTTCAGCGCGATCAACAGACGCTGGATGTGACCTTTACCGTGACCGATTTCGAAGAGGACGTGCCGGTGCACTATCGCGGCATCCTGCCGGATCTCTTCCGTGAAGGGCAGGGCGTGGTCATTGTCGGCACGCTCAACGAGCGCGGCTGGCTCGAGGCCAGCGAAGTACTGGCCAAGCACGATGAAAACTACATGCCGCCGGAGGTGGATGGCGCGCTCAAGGCCGCCGAGGCCCGCAAGGTGATGCCCTCCAGTGGCGCGGTCACCGGCGGCAACGATGAACGCATTTAGGGTCCGCGCGTCATGCTGATTGAAATTCTCCCCGAAATCGGGCTCTACGCCATGATGCTGGCGCTGGCCATGGCGCTGGTGCAGGCGATCGTGCCGCTGGCCGGCAGCCTGACCCGCCGGCCGCTGTGGATGAGCTATGCCGGCCCCATGGCCTGGGGCCAGGCGCTGTTTCTGCTGGTGGCCTTTGTCTGTCTGGCGCTGGGTTTTTTGTTCAATGATTTCAGCGTGGACTACATCGCGGGCAACGCCAATTCACAGCTGCCCTGGTATTACCGCCTGAGCGCGGTCTGGGGCGGCCATGAGGGCTCGGTGCTGTTGTGGTCGATGATGATGGCGTTCTGGGGGCTGGCGGTCAGCGTCTTTTCGCGCAATCTGCCGCGCGACATGCTCGCCCGCGTGCTGTCGGTGCTTGGCATGATCAACGCGGGCTTTCTGCTGTTTATTCTGGCCACCTCGAGCCCATTTGAGCGCATCCTGCCGGTCCCGCCCATGGAGGGCGCCGACCTTAACCCGCTGCTGCAGGACCCGGGGCTGATCGTGCATCCGCCGATGCTCTACATGGGCTATGTCGGCTTTTCGGTGGCCTTTGCCTTTGCGCTCGCCGCGTTGATGGGCGGGCGGCTGGATGCGGCCTGGACGCGCTGGGCGCGCCCCTGGACCAATCTTGCCTGGGCGTTTTTGAGTGTGGGCATTGCGCTGGGCAGCTGGTGGGCCTACTACGAGCTGGGCTGGGGCGGCTGGTGGTTCTGGGACCCGGTCGAAAACGCCTCACTGATGCCCTGGCTTGCCGGCACGGCGCTGATGCACTCGCTGGCGGTGACCGAAAAGCGCGGCGGCTTCAAAAGCTGGACGGTGCTTTTGGCAATCGTCACCTTCTCGCTGTCGCTGCTGGGCACCTTCCTGGTGCGCTCGGGGGTGCTGACCTCGGTGCACGCCTTTGCCAACGACCCCTCCCGCGGCACCTTTATTCTGGTGCTGCTGGGCCTGACGGTGGGCGCCTCGCTGACGCTGTATGCCTTTCGCGCGCCGCGGGTCAAAAGCCCGCTCGGCTTTGGCTGGCTGTCGCGTGATGCCATGCTCCTGTTCAACAACATCGTGCTGCTGGTGATGACAGTCACCGTGCTGCTGGGCACGCTCTATCCGCTGATTCTCGACAGCCTGAACATGGGCAAGATCTCGGTCGGCCCGCCCTATTTCAACGCCCTGATCGTGCCGCTCACCATCGCGCTGGGGCTTTTCATGGGCGCCGGCCCCGTGACGCGCTGGAAGCAGATGACGGCGCGCGAGCTGATCAAGCGGCTGTGGCTGAGTGCAGCCGTGTCGCTGGCGGTGGCGCTGATGATTCCCTGGCTTTATGACGGTGCCTGGTCGCTGCCGGTCAGTCTGGGGCTTCTGGTGGCGGCGTGGATCGTGGTGCCGCTGGCGCGCGAGCCGCTGATCCTGCTGCGCCGCTTCGGCCTGCGCGGACCGGGGAAACTCTCGCGCAGCCACTACGGCATGGTGCTGGGCCATATCGGCATGGCGGTGACCATCGTCGGGGTGACCATGGTGTCGAACTACGACCACGCCGATAACGTGCGCATGAGTCCCGGCCGTTCGGTCGAGGTGGGCGGCTACAGCTTCACCATGACTCAGCTCAACGAGACACGCGGGCCCAACTATTTAAGCGACCGCGCCACCATCCGGGTCACCCAGGGGGACCGGCTGGTCACGCTGCTGCATCCGGAAAAGCGCTTTTTTACCACCCGGCGTCAGGCGATGACCGAAACCGCGCTGGACAACGGCCTGACCCGCGATCTGTACGTGGCGATGGGCGAGGCGCTGGATGACGGCGAGTCCTGGGCGATGCGCATCCAGGTCAAGCCCTTCGTGCGCTGGCTGTGGCTGGGGGCGCTGTTGATGGCGGCGGGCGGCATTCTGGCCGTGTGCGACAAGCGCTACCGCCACCGCAGTCGAACCCGCCGTACCATGGAGGCTCGAGCATGAAAAAACGCTACTGGCTGTTCGTGCCGCTTCTGATTTTCGTGGTGCTGGCTTTTCTGCTCTGGCAGGGGCTGGGGCGCGACCCGTCTCATCGCGATTCGGCGCTGCTGGAAAAACCCTTTCCAGCGTTTTCGCTGACCACGCTGGAAAACGACGAGCGCACGGTGGACGCCTCGCTGCTTGAAGGGCAGGTGACGCTGGTCAACGTCTGGGGCGAGTGGTGCCCGACCTGCAAGCGCGAAATGCCGCAGCTTTTGACGCTGGCCGAGCGCGGCGTGCATCTGGTCGGGGTGGACTACAAGGACACCCGCGACAAGGGGCAGGGGTTTCTGGAGGAGTTCGGCAACCCGTTTGCGCTCAATATCTTTGACCCGGAAGGCTCGCTTGGCTTTGATCTGGGTGTCTATGGCGCGCCCGAGTCGTTTATTGTCGATGCCCGCGGCAATATCCGATATCACCACACGGGCTATATCACGCCCGAGGACGTCGATGACGTGATTCTGCCGGAGATCCAGCGATGGCAGTAATTCCGAAAGGGCTTGTCATGGCGCTGATGGCCGCGGCGCTGGTGCTGCTGGCCGGTGTTGCCAGTGCCGATGATCTGCACCGCTTTGACGACCCGGCCCTGCAGGCGCGCTACAGCGAGCTGATCGCCACGCTGCGCTGTCCCAAGTGTGAAAACCAGGCGATCGGCGATTCCGGCTCGCCGATTGCCGGTGACATGCGCACGCATGTGGCGCGCGCGTTAAGGCGTGGCGACAGCGACGACGACATCCGCCAGGCCATGGTCGAGCGCTTTGGCGACTACGTGCTCTATCGCCCGCGCCTTGAGTGGCGCACCGTCGCGCTCTGGGCCGGGCCGGGCGTGGGCGTGCTGCTCGGGCTGGCCGCCATTGCGGCGGTGATTCGCTCACGCCGCGATGAGCGCGCCGAGGCGCTCGATGATGACGAGCAACAGCGGCTCGACACGCTGCTGTCGCGCCATCAGGGCAATGACGATCAGGACAGGAGCCATCAATGACGGCGTTATGGGTAGGCCTTGCTCTGCTGCTGAGTGTGGCGGTGGGGTTTTTGCTGCTGCCGCTGTGGCGAAGCCGGCCTCTGCGTGAGGCCCAGGCGGCGCTGGAGACGCGCGATGACGATGCCCGCGACAACGTCACCATCTTTCGTGACCGGCTGGCAGGCCTGGAGGAGGAGTTCGCCCGCGGCGAGATCGACCAGGCGCGGTTCGAGGCGCGACGCCTGGAGCTTGAGCGCGATCTGCTCGCCGACACCGAAGGCCGGGCGCCGCGCGGGCTGAAGTCAGCCTACAGCGGGGTGTGGCTCACCGCTGTCGTGGTAGTGGTGGTGGGCTTTGGCTCGCTGTACGCCTACCACCGCGAGGGCAGCGTGGATGATCTGACGCTCTATCAGGCCCGTGTGCAGGTCGAGCAGAACGGCGGCGAGCCGCAGCAGTTTATCGCGCGCTTTGAGCAGGAGGCGCAGCGCCAGCCGGACAATCCCAACGTGTGGGCGTCACTCTATCCGCTCTATCGCGACAGTCGACAGTATGACAAGGCCGATCACGCCCTGACCCGGCTGATCGCGCTGAAAGGGCGCGAGCCGTCGCTGGTCTCCGAGCTGGCCCAGATTCGCTTTGTCGAAAACGACCGCGAGATGAACGACGACATTCAGGCGCTTGCCGATGAAGTGCTGAAAGCCGACCCGCGCCAGCCCACGGTGCACGGGCTTCTGGGCTTTGCCGATTTCCGCGCGGGCGACTATCAGGGCGCGATCGATCACTGGCGCACGGCCATTGCCGGCAGCGACAGCGACGACAGTCAGCAGGCACTGCGCCAGGCGATGGCGGCGGCCAGAGCCCGCATGGGCCCCACCGCCGACGGTGCGCCGGTGGCGCAGGACAGCGAAGCGCACAACGAGCAGGGTCGCGGTAGCTGAATCACGACACCGGTGGTCAGCCAACGTCCTGGGCAGGCAGTGACCGGGTGTCATTTCGGGCGTATTCCAGCGCGTACAGCAGCGCGCCCAGCCCTTCGGGTGCCCGGGCCTGACATCGGGCGCTGGTCATGACGCGAAGCGCCGGCGCCCATGTGAGGCTGCCGTGCGCGGCCAGATGCCGCTCGATCAGATCCACATCCTCGTGACAGCGCAGCGGTCGAAAGCCGCCTAGGCGCTGGTAGGCGGCCATGCTGATGCCCATGTTCGCGCCGTGAACGTGCCGTCGCCCGACGTTGCGGCGCTGGTGCGCCAGATAGCGCGTGCGCAGCATCGGTGACAGCCCCTGCCACTGACTCAGATGGACCCCGCCGCATACCGCCTCGGTGCCAAAACCGTACAGGGCCGTCAGCCAGGTGTCGGGCACGCAGGTGTCGGCATCGGTAAAGGCCAGCCAGTCGATGCCGGGCGGCAGGGCCAGCACGCCGGCATGGCGGGCCACGCCCACGTTGCGAGCGGTCACGCTCACCGGGATGACGCCATGATCGGCGGCAATGGCAGCCGAGCGATCCTGACAGCTGTCGAGCACCACCACCAGCGTAACCTCATGGCCAAGACCGCGCGCATGGTCGGCGGCGCCACGCAGCGCGCGCAGACATTCCGGCAGGTGCTGCTCTTCGTTGTGGGCCGGCACTACTACGCCAATGCGTGCCATATCATCTCCTGTCGTCATTGCCGAATGCCTGACGAGCGGCCACCGGTGACGGCGTGCGCTGCCAGAGATCGATCAGGGTGTCGCAGTCTTCGTAGTGGCCGTGCACCGGATACCCCAGGCGCTCGGCCAGCGTCTCGTGAACGCTTTTGGCGTCCAGATCACTGCCGTCAATGGGATGGCGCCAGTGACAGGCCAGCAGCTCACCGTCATCACTCAGCGAGGCATCGATGCGCGCGCACAGCGTCTTTAGTGCCTCGGGGCGCAGGTAGTAGCCCATCTCGCTGATCACGATCAGATCGAAACGGCCCTCCGGCCACTGCTCGGGAACGGCGCCACAGGTAATGCTGACGTGTGACAGACCCTCAAGCGCCTCGCAGGCATGTGCCACGGCGCTGTCGCTGACGTCCTGCACCCACAAAGCGTCGCAGCGTTTTGCAAGCGCTGCGCTGAGTACGCCGATGGAGCAGCCCGGCTCAAAGACGCGCCGATAGCGCTCACGGGTCAGCATTGCCATCGTCAGGTCGCGCTTTCGCTTTTCATACCAGCGGGTGTGGTAGTGCCATGGATCAGGATGTTGCGCGTGCAGCCGTTCAAAGGCTTGAGCATCCAGACGGGTCATGGGCATCGCCTCCGGTCAGTGGTGAGCGCCGTCGCGCGGCTCGGGGACAAGAAATATCTCACAAGGGCGCAGCAGGCGGGCCAGCACATGGTCGGGCAGAATCGGCGCCCGGCCGGTGGCCGGGTCGATCGTCAGTTGGCTCTCGTGTGCACAAATGGCGGCCCGTTTGGCGGCCAGCATGTCGTCGTCAAGCCGCAGGCGCCGGGCGCGATGCCAGGGCACGCGCTCATCTCCCGGCGCGGCCCAGTGCCAGGTCCAGATCGGAATTTCGACCAGACGGGCGCCCGTGATCTCGCAGGCCCGCGCGCAGGCGCGGCCGGTGGCCTCGTGGTCGGGATGGCCGTCACCGCGCCAGGTGGTCAGCACCACGTGACTTGAGGTGAGCTGCGCGGTGAGGTGATCACTCAGCGCCGCTTCATGATCGGCCACCCGGGTGTCCGGCAGCCCGAGGCGTTCCACGGTGGTCTGTTGTTCACAGCCCAGTCGCGACAGCGCCTCGAGACTCTCCCGCGGGCGCTGCTGCGCCAGCCGCTCGGGCGTCCAGTGGGGGGAGCCGGCATGACTGGCCGTGCCGTCGGTGACGGCGATCAGGTGCAGGGTGTGGCCTGCTGCGGCAAGCTTGAGCATGAGCCCGGCAAAGCCCAGCGTTTCATCATCAGGATGCGGGGCCACGATGACGGGGCGTTGGTGGGAGGCCACCAGGGCGTCATGCGTTATATACGCCATTGCTTCGAGCCCGCCCCACGCCTGCCAGGCCGATTCGGGCGTGCCGCCGCCCTCGATGCGTCGATCATCCGTGCTCATAACGACCACCCGAGGTCACCATCGAGGCCAAGCCGGCCAAGGGCCTGAAGATCGCGCTCGGCGTGACTCTGGCGCAGATACACGGGGAGGTCGGCCACCATGCGGGCGAAACGGCGGTCGCGACAGAAGGGCGCGGCGCCCAGCGCCCGGCCGCAGTGCGTGACGATCTGCTCGACGCTGTGTTCGATCAGCGCGCGGGTGCGCAGGGTCAGGGCCTGATGGTCTTCGTTCGGCGCGGCATCAATGGCGGCCGCGGTATATCGCAGTCCGGTCAGGCCGGCATGCAGGGCGACGTCGACATGACCCAGATGCGCCGTCATGAACGTATCGTCCCGGCGGGTGGCAGCCTTTGCTTGCAGCGTGTTCGCCAGCGCGTGCGCCCCGCCCAGCCAGCAGGCGGCGATGCCGGCGCCGCCCTGCCAGAAGCCGGGGCGGTCCAGATAGGCGTTGGGCGGGCCGATCAGCGTTGCACGCGCGTTATCGAAATCGATCTCGACGCTTGCGGTGGCCTGCATGCCGACAGCCTGCCAGCCGCGGTCGGTGACGGTAACACCCGGCTGGTCCAGCGCCACGGCGGCGAGACGCTGCTGGTCGTCCTGCCAGACGGTCATCAGGGCGTGGGTCACGATGGGGGCGCCCGAACACCAGGCCTTGGTGCCGTTGAGAGTGATCTGCCCGGTCCGGTCATCGCTGTCGCGGGCGTCGCTGACATGAACCCGGGCCTGCGGCGGCTCGGCGGCCCACATCGCCCAGCGGGCGTGTGCCGGGGCGGGCGGTGAGACGCCAAGCTCTGCCATGATGGCCAGCGCGTCCGTGTGGCCTTCATAGAGCTTGATCAGCGCTAGATCACAGCCGGCCACGCGATACAGCGAACGCCAGCGCAGGAGCGTCTCGTTTGAACCGGGCCGGGGGAGCGGGCCGAGGGCAATCAGTCGATCAAGGGGGGCGGCCAGCTCGCTGACCCGCTCGGCGCACGTGTCATGAGACACCAGCGCATCGTCGAGACGCTCGAGGAAAGGGCGTTCCATGCAGGCTCCTTGTAATGCCTGTCATGGGCGTTCCATGCCGGAAAAGAAATGACAGGCCAGCGCTTGAGCATAGTCGGGAAAGGGTCGGGTAATACTGTCCGGGGTTAAGGTTTTGCAGTCGGATACAAAAAGGGCGGCCCGACGGCAGCCCCGCTGGAGGCGCCGGTCTCAAGGGCTGGCGTTATCGGTTCAGCAGCTGATAAAGGGGGACGGGAAAAGCGCGTGACGTCAAAAAGCCATCCGCATCGATGCCGGGATGGCCTGCTCATCTCGAGGGTTTAGTTGCTTACGCCATGCTCGCTGGCATCTTCGGCGCCTTCCTCGATCAACTCATCGGCCTTCTGGTGCGCCTGCTCTGACGCCTCGGGCGCCATATGGTCCTTTCTCGCGGCCGTCAATGTCGTCGTAATGGCGAAGTGATCCGAGCCTTCAAGCTTTACCCGGTCCAGGTCGACAAGCTGAAAGCCGTCAGAGACAAACATGTGATCGATCGGGTAGCGCCAAAAGGGATACGCAGCGTGATAAGTGCTCAGCAACCCCCGGCCGCGACGTGGGTCCTTGAGGTCGCTCAGCTCGCTGAACAACTGAGTGGTATCGGACCAGGCGACATCGTTGAAGTCGCCGGTAACGATCCAGCGGTTGTCCGGATCCTGCTGGACGCGGCGGGCAACGAGCATGACTTCGGCGTCGCGAACCCGGCTGTCGCGGCGCTCGGTGGTCTCATCATTGTGTGCAACACGATCCTTCAGCCCCGGGGGAACCGGATGAATCCCCGTGTAGCGCACAAGCCCCAGGTCCGGAATATCCAGCGTGGCAAGGATGGATGGGCGACGTTCGGAGACAAGGTGCGCCACTTCCTGTTCCTGCAGGGGAAAGCGTGACAAGAGCATGATGCCCAGCCCCTCGCCACGCACCTCACCGATACGATACTCATAGTCGTCGTTCAACGGTTCCAGACCCTGCTTCCACTCATCATCGACCTCGATCAACAGCAATAGGTCAGGGTCCTCACGCCGGATCAGATCCACCGCCTCGGCATAGCGGTCATTCGTGTAGTCAACGTTGGCGGTCATGACTTTAAACGTGGACTGATCCTCAAGGGTCCGGGCATCGGCCGTGGGCACTTCCTTTGGCCAGACGGGGGTGAACGGCAGGATATGAAACGCTTGCCACCCTCCGGTGGCGAGCAGCAATACCAGCCACACGGCATGCGCCTGTCGCGGCCTTTTGAGCCAGGCATGCAACACCAGCAGCAACAGCGTCACGGCTATCGCCAGGGTCAGCTGTAGTCGTGGAAATTCCCAGAGTTTGATAAACCATTGTCCACTGGGAAGCTCGGGGAGCAGGCTTGCCACGATCAACAGCAGTGTCAGTACACGAATTACCCAGAACAGAATTTTTGAAAACATCATGTTGCTCAAGGAAGGCGTGGCAGCATGACGAATGCGCTCCCCTCGATGGCGCCGGACGCCTGTGTCCGGGAAGTCATCGGGCAGCAGCCACAAAGGATCGAAACGTCACTTCGCCACCAGGTTTCGTTTTGAAACACAATAAACGCTTGCTCATCAAAACAACACTGTCCGGGTGGCTTTCGAGGACGCCCCGGCCGGGAAGGCCCGGCGGTGTCGCGATCGGGGTCGAGCAGAAAGGAGAGCGTGCTGCCGGCGGCACGACTCGAGCGTGTGGCGCGACGGCGGTCTCAACGGCGGGTTTGTAAGGCCATCCTTATTACGGTACGAACGGCCTAGCGCGAGGCGAGCTGGCGTACGGTCTCGCCGGTCAAAAGGCGGCGCGCGCCCAGATAGTGGCGCTGCCAGTAGGCGCCCTCGAGCGAGCTGATGCGAATGTTCTCGCCGGTACGCGGAGCCTGAATGAACTTGCCATCGCCCAGATAGACGCCAACGTGGTCGGCGGCGCTGGCGGCCTTGATGCGGAAAAAGACCAGATCGCCGCGCTTGAGGGCATCGGTGGTCACCGGGGCAGCCTCGGACCAGTGGTACATGCCATTGGCAGTACGGGGCAGTTCCTTGGAGAGCAGATCCCTGAAGGCGTAATAGATCAGGCCGCTGCAGTCAAAGCCGGCCTGCGGGGTTGTGCCGCCCCAAAGATAGGGCCGGCCAAGCTGGTCGGTGACGGTGTCCATGGCACGGGCCATGGCCAGTTCGCCGGGCTGGTCGATCTCGCCGTTGAAGGCATACTTCTTGTAGTTGAAGTTATCCACACCCGGTGCGATGCCCTGCGGCACCAGCGAGCGGCCCTGAGCGGCGGCCTTTTTCATCTCGGTTTCGGAGAGCCCCATCTGCCGGGCGCGCGCCTGTTCGCGCTTGCGCTTGGCGCGCAGCTCGCTGGCCGTGCCGTGCTCGGGCTGAAGCAGCTGTCGGGCCTGGGCCTGCTCAACGCCGCCGGGCAGGCAGGGGCTCATCAGCAGGATCAACAGCAGGCCCAGCGCCCCCTGGCGGGTCGCTCGGCGTGAGAAGTCTGGATATGGCATGTGCGTGCTCATGAATTCAGTGTCGTGTCGTGTCGGAAGGTCGGTGGCGCCGGCGGCGCACGGTCAGGATCACGGCAGCGACATTGATAACATCCGGACGGGGTCCGGGAACATGATCGATGCGCGCATCGAGGCCTGGAGCGCGCCACGCCGGAACCGGAGTAACCTGGGTTATGGAAGGCCGGGGGGTGTCATGTTCACGTGGTGGCGCCTTGAGCGGCGTGTCAAATAATGGATGCGCGCTCGAGTGTCCCTGAAAGGGTCAGGCGATGGTCATGATCTGTCGACGTCCCGAGACCGAAGTCATGTATCGGCAGGCGCGACCTGCGCCGGATACCCAGCATGCCCCGCCAGGGGTGACGTCAGGCAGGAAGCCGTCGTTTTGTATCGATCAAGGAGGAAAGCATGTCCGCCGTACACGCACAAAATCACAACACCCTGATGGAAGACCCCTACCCTACGCGGTTGTCAACGCCGCCCGAGCGCACCTGGCTGCCGCGTCAGGAGGCCGTACTGCGCGGGCCGGAAGACGGGCCACTGACCCGCGAGCAGCGCGAGACGTTTCGACAAAAGGGGTTCGTGTTCATCCCGAATTTTCTCGATGACGCCGAGCTTGCCGAGTATCAGCATGAGCTTGAGGCCCTGCTCGAGCGCGATGATTACCGCGACCGGGATTTCACTATCACCGAGCCGAGCAGCAACGATATCCGCTCAATCTTTGCCATGCACTTTCTCTCGGCGAAATTTGGCGAGCTGGCGCAGTCGCCAAAGCTGGTCAAAAGCGTCGAGCAGCTGATCGGCGAGGATGTCTACGTCATGCAGGGGCGCATCAACTACAAGCCCGGTTTCGAAGGCAAGGGCTTTGACTGGCACTCCGATTTCGAGACCTGGCACGCCGAGGACGGCATGCCGCGCATGAACGCCATCAGCGCCTCGATCGTGCTCACCGACAATCACGAATTCAACGGCCCGCTCATGCTGATTCCAGGCTCGCACGAGAAGTTCGTGCCCTGTATCGGCGAGACGCCGGAAGACAACTACAAAAGCTCGCTGAAAAAACAGGAAGCGGGCGTGCCGGGTCGTGAGGCGCTGGCCGAGCTGGTGGCCGAACACGGCATCGAGGCGCCCAAGGGGCGCGCCGGCGGGCTTTTGCTGTTTGACTGCAATACGCTCCACGGCTCCAATGCCAACATGTCACCGGATGCGCGCAGCAATATCTTTTTCGTCTACAACCGGCGTGACAACGCTCTGAACACTCCGTTCGCGGCCAGGGGGCAGCGCCCTGACTTTCTGGCGCATACCCCGAACGGGCGCTGGCGTGACCTGACCCTGTAAGCCTGTCCGGCGCAGGCCGTATCGTCGCCGTGCGCCCACGGCGTACCCCTGCGAGACACAAGGGGTTGATACGAAAGACAAGCGGCCGAGCGCCATTGCGCTTTGCCGCTTTTTTGCGGGTGTGATAAAGCTTGTGGTGTATCAACAACAACGCATGGATCTTCAAAAGGAACAGGCCATGGCCTTCCAGCCCGGTTTTATTGATGGACCCCCGTTTGCCGAGCCACTGGGCAAGATTGTCTGTGTGGGGCGCAACTACGCCGCTCACGCTCGAGAGCTCGACAACGAGGTGCCCACCACACCACTTTTGTTTATCAAGCCGGCCTCCAGCGCGACCCCCATGCGCGAGCGCATCCGGGTGCCGCGTCATCTGGGCGAGGTGCATTTTGAAACCGAGGTGGCACTTTTGATCCAGCATCGACTGTGCCGCGCCCGTCCGGAAGAGGTGCTTGCGGCCATTGCCGGCGTGGGTCTGGCGCTGGATCTGACCCTGCGTGATGTCCAGTCACGGCTCAAGGACAAGGGCCACCCCTGGGAGCGGGCCAAGGGCTTTGACGGCGCCTGTCCGCTGAGTGAGTTCGTGCCCTTTGACGCCAAAACGATGAATCTGGACGATCTGCACTTTAGCCTGACCATCGACGGCGAGCGTCGCCAGACCGGGCACACCGCCATGATGCTGTTCAAGGCAGTCGAGCTGATCGTCGAAATGTCGCGCTCGTTTACGCTCGAGCCCGGCGATGTGATCCTGACCGGCACGCCGGAAGGGGTGGGGGCGCTGCCCGAGGGCGCGCGGCTGGCCCTGTCCCTTGACGGGCATTTCGAGATCACGGGGCGCAGCTGATTTCACGCTGAACCACGCTGGGCGTATACTCGATACCCTGTGCCGGGCCTGACACCCGGTCGCGCTATCCGCGCAGTGCGTGTCGCCCGCTCCCGAGGATCCGGGAGTGTCGGGGCGACTCGCGCCTGGTCGTATCGACACGCGCTCAAAACGCGTCATATGCCGCCATGCCGGTCCGATATCGCCAGCGCTTTCGTTGGTGCCGGGAGCAGGCCTCCTGCGACCCGCCCCGGCACCTGTTCGTATTCATTACCATTAAAAGTGATCAGATCATGAGCCAGGAAGACCGGCCGGATAGCCCCTCGACAGCACCGCTTGCCAATGACCGCGCCCATACCCGTCGTCACTCGTCTGCCGTGGTCGACGGCCCCGGCAAGGCGGCCAGTCGGGCCATGCTGCGCGCTGTGGGCTTCAGTGACGAGGACTTCACCAAACCCCAGGTCGGTATCGCCTCGACCTGGAGTCGCGTCACCCCCTGCAACAGCCATATCAACGTGCTGGCGGACGCCGCCAGTGACGGCGCCGACGACGCCGGCGGCAAGGGTGTGGTGTTCAACACCATCACCATCAGTGACGGCATCGCCAACGGCACCGAGGGCATGAAGTACTCGATGATCTCGCGCGAGGTCATCGCCGACTCCATCGAGACCGTGGCCGGCTGTGAAGGTTTTGACGGCGTGGTTGCCATCGGCGGCTGCGACAAGAACATGCCCGGCTGCATGATGGGTCTGGCCCGTCTGGACCGTCCCGGCATCTTCGTTTACGGCGGCACCATTCTGCCGGGCGAAGGCCACACCGATATCGTCTCGGTCTTTGAAGCCATGGGCGCCCACTCCCAGGGCAACATGGATCTCATCGACGTCAAGCGCATCGAAGAGACCGCCATTCCGGGGCCGGGCTCGTGCGGCGGCATGTACACGGCCAACACCATGGCCTCGGCCATCGAGGCACTCGGCATGAGCCTGCCGAACTCCTCGGCACAAAATGCCGTCTCCCAGACCAAGCAGGACGACAGCCGTGAAGCGGGCGCTGCCGTGCTCAAGCTGCTCGAGCTCGACATCAAGCCCTCCGACATCATGACCCGCAAGGCGTTTGAAAACGCGATAACCGTGGTCATCGCGCTCGGCGGCTCGACCAATGCGGTGCTGCACCTGATCGCGATTGCCAACACCATCGGCGTTGAGCTCAATCTTGATGACTTCACCGAGATCGGCAAGCGTGTGCCGGTGGTGGCGGACCTGCGCCCCAGCGGCCACTACATGATGAGCGAGCTGGTCGCCATCGGCGGCATTCAGCCGCTGATGAAGACCCTGCTGGATGCCGGTCTTCTGCACGGCGACTGCCTGACCGTGACCGGCCAGACGCTGGCCGAGAACCTGGCCGACGTCGCCCCCTATCCGAGTGATCAGAACATCATCAAGCCGCTGGACAACCCGGTGAAGGCCTCCAGCCACCTGCGCGTGCTTTACGGCAATCTGGCCCCGGAAGGCTCGGTCGCCAAGATCACTGGCAAGGAGGGCACCCGCTTTACCGGCAAGGCGCGCGTGTTCAACTCCGAAGAGGAGGCTCAGGCGCGCATCAACGACCTGACCGTGGTCGCCGGTGACGTGCTGGTGATTCGCTACGAGGGTCCACGTGGCGGCCCGGGCATGCGTGAAATGCTCACGCCGACCTCGGCCATCATGGGGCGCGGTCTGGGCGATGCGGTGGCGCTGATCACCGACGGACGCTTCTCCGGCGGCAGCCACGGTTTCGTGGTCGGCCATATCACGCCGGAAGCCTTTAACGGCGGGCCGATCGCGCTGGTTGAAGACGGTGACCAGATCACCATCGACGCCGAAAACGATGTCATGACGCTGCACATCGATGACGCGGAAATGACACGTCGGCGTGACGCCTGGCAGCGCCCGAAGCCGCGCTATACCCGCGGGGTGCTGGCCAAGTATGCCCGCACGGTCAGCTCGGCCTCCCTGGGGGCGATCACCGATCTACCGGAGTCCACTGACGATCTGAGCTGATTGTCGGTCTGCTTCTTTCGTAAAACAAAACGCCCCGGCCATGGCCGGGGCGTTTTGCGTCATGACCCTGCGCCGCCATGCCCCGGGCGGGGGTATCGACACGACATCCTTTGATTTTTGACGCTTTCCTGTGAGTCTCAAGAAGCCTTGAACATTGACGATAGTTAATACAGTGATAGTTAAAATCAAACGTGGCGCTTATCGAAGACGCCCTGAACAGGACCCTGTCGATGGATTCGCTACTCTCAAGGCTGACGCTGCGCCAGAAATTCATGACGCTGGGCCTGCTGGCCCTGTTGATGACGGCCGTTCCCACCGTGTTGTTCATCCAGTCCATCGATGACTCGCTGAACAATCGGCTCGCCCGGCTGCAGGGGCTGGCGCCGGAGCGCGCCATTTTAACGACCATCGGCCTGACGCAGCAGCACCGCGGCATGTGTGCCCGCCTGCTCAACGGCGATGCCTCGGCCGAGACGCCCTGTCAGACCTTGAGAGCGGATGCCGATCAGGCCTATGCCCGAACCGCCGAGCTGATCACCGCGCAGCCCGACAGCGACAATGCCGTCGAGGTCTGGCAGTCGATCGATAGCGAGTGGCGCGATGTCAGGGCCCTGTTTGAAGGAGAGCTGCCCGACGCGGCGCAGAGTTTCGAGGCGCATACGGCGCTGCTTGGCAACATGCTGGCGGCCGCTCGCCATCTTCTGGACGATTTCAGGCTGAGTCTGACGTCACAGGCCGACACTTATCAGCTGGTGCAGGGCGGTTTCGTGGCGATGCCGGCACTGACGGAAGCGCTGGGTCAGCTGCGAGGCAGGGGCGCCGGTCTGCTGGCGCGTGGTGAGGCCACCATCAATGAGCGCAGTACCATCGAGGCGCTGCGTCTTCAGGCGCTGGCCAGCCATCGCGAGCTCGAGCACGCCTTCAACCGAACGATGGCGCTTCAACCGGCGCTTGACGCATCGCTACAGGCGCCGCTGCAGACCGCTACCGATCAACTGTCGCAGGGGCTTGCGCTCGTCGATGAGGCGATCCTCTCGGCACAGACTCTGGATACGCCGGCGCAGCGCTACTTTCAGGCGCTGACCGATACCATCGAGGCCCAGTTCACGTTGAGCGATGTAGCGGTCAATGGGCTCCAGCGCCAGCTGGAGACTCAGATCAGCGACCTGCGCCAGCAGAAGTGGCTGCTGCTGGCCGCGCTCGGTGTCGGGCTGCTGATCGCCCTGGGGTTGGGCGTCGTGATTGCCCGGGCGATCGTGCGGCCGATCCATGACGCCGTTGGCATGGCGCAGAAGGTCGCGGACGGCGATCTCACCGGCCGATTGACGGTGCGGGGCCGCGACGAGTGCGCCCGTCTTGCGCGCGCCCTCAATGAGATGGGAGAGGGGCTGACCCGGATGGTGAGCGAGGTACGCAACGGCTCGGAAACCATTGCCACGGCCGCCGGCCAGATCGCCTCGGCCAACATGGACATGTCACAGCGCACCGAGGAGCAGGCCGCGTCGCTTGAGCAGACCTCGGCCAGCACCCAGCAGATTCACACCACGGCCGGTCGCAACGCCGAGCACACGCGCGAAGCCGGCGACATGGCGCTGAGTGCCTCGCGTACGGCGAAGGAAAACGGCGATCTCATTCACGGCGTGGTGGCCACCATGCAGGCCATTCACCAGGACTCCGATCGCATGTCGGAGATCATTTCGATGATCGACAGCATCGCCTTTCGCACCAATTTGCTGGCGCTGAACGCCTCGATCGAGGCTGCCCGGGCCGGCGAACACGGTCGCGGCTTCGCCGTGGTCGCCAACGAGGTGCGCGCGCTGGCACAGCGCAGCGCCTCGGCTGCCGGCGACATTCGCTCGCTGATCGAAACCTCCGGCGAACGGGTACGCGACGGAGTAACGCAGGTGGATCAGGCGGGCAGCGCCATGCAGACGCTGCAGGACGGCATCGAGCGCGTTGCCGCCATCACCGACGAGATAAGGGTCGGCTCGGACGAGCAGAGCACGGGCATCGACCAGATTCACCAGGCCATCAGCCAGATGGACGACGTCACACAGCGCAATGCCGCCATGGTCGAGCAGACCTCGGCCGCAGCCACCTCGCTCGAGGAGCAGACCGAAACCCTGCGACGCCTGATGGCCTCGTTCAGGCTTCAGGCCACCAGCTGAGCCTTCCAGGCGCGGCAGGCTTTGACATCAAAACGCCCCGGCACTGGCCGGGGCGTTTTTTATTGCCTTTCTCCTTTCCCGAGCGCCTCAGCGTGCCAGCGGCCGAGTCTTTTTGGCCAGCCAGTCGCGAGTGTCCTCATCCAGCCCCTGGGCCAGGCGCTCAAAGACCGTGCGGTGATAATCGTTGAGCCAAAGGATCTCGTCATCGCGCAGCAGCGTCGGGTCGATCAGACGGGTGTCGATGGGGCACAGGGTGAGCGTCTCGAATTCGAGAAAGGTGTCCTCGGTAACGGCGTCAGCGCTTTCCACCGCCCGATTGGCCACCAGGTTCTCGATGCGAATGCCCCACTTGCCCGTGCGATAAAGCCCCGGTTCGATCGAGGTGATCATGCCCTCGCGCATGGCGGTCTGCGGCGTGGGCTGTGCGCCGCGCGAAATCACCTGCGGGCCTTCGTGCACGTTGAGGAAATAGCCCACCCCGTGGCCGGTGCCGTGGCCGTAATCCAGACCCGCTTCCCACAGCGGGGCGCGGGCGATGGCGTCCAGCCGGGGCGCTTCGATGCCTTCGGGGAAGCGAGTGCGCGACAGCGCCATCATGCCCTTGAGCACGCGCGTATAGTCGGCCTTCTGGGCCGGTGTCGGCTCGCCCACCGGAATGACCCGGGTGATGTCGGTGGTGCCGTCGAGATACTGGGCACCGGAGTCGATCAAAAGCAGCCCCTGGCCCTCGATGCTTGAGTGCGCCGCCTCGGTGGCGCGGTAGTGCGGCAGAGCACCGTTGGCGTTGAAGCCGGCAATGGTGGGAAAACTGCGCGAGATGAAGTGCTTTTCCCGGGTGCGCTCGGCGCTCAGGCGTGCGTCGATGGTCAGCTCGGTGATCGGTTCTCCACCGGCCAGCGTGGCCTCGAGCCAGCACAAAAAGCGGCACAGGGCGGCGCCGTCGCGGGCCATGGCCGCCCGGACATGCGCGATCTCGACGTCGCTTTTGCACGCCTTGGCAAGCGTGGTGGGCTGAAAGGCTTCCACCAGCACAACGTGGTCGGGCAGGGCGTCGATCAGCGACAGCGTGATCCGGGCCGGGTCGATCAAAAGCCGGGTGGCCTCGGGCAGGCGGGTCAGGTGATCGCGGATCTCGGCGTAGTCATGCAGCACCACACCGTCGTCGGCCAGCGCTTCGCGCAGCGACGCCGTCACCTTGTCCTGATCGATGAAAAGCCGGACATGATGGGCATCCACCAGCGCGTGCGCCAGAAAGACCGGGTTATAGTCCACGTCACTGCCGCGCAGGTTAAAAAGCCAGGCGATGTCATCAAGTGTGGAGATCAGATGGGCACCGGCATCGGCGTCCGTCATGGCCTGGCGCAACCGGTCCAGACGATCCGGGCGGCTTCGGTCGGTAAAGGCCTCATCATGAATGGTTACCGGCGCCTGAGGCAGGGCCGGGCGATCGGTCCATATCTCCTCGAGCAGGTCCCGGTCGGTTTGAATCGTGACGTGCTCGCCCAGGCGAGCTCTGAAGGCGCGGTGCGCCGCCAGTGGCAGAATCGCGCCATCGAGTCCCAGCGTGGCATGGCCGGGGTGATTGACGGCCAGCCAGTCGATCGGGGCGAGAATCTGCTGGCCCTGGGCCACCTTCATCATCTCGATGCCGCTGCCGGAGAGTTCCTTGTCGGCCTGTACCCAGTAGCGGCTGTCGACCCAGAGTCCGGCGAAATCCGCGGTGACCAGAAGCGTACCGACCGAGCCGGTAAACCCGGTCAGCCATTCGCGCCCCTGCCAGTGGCCGGGCAGATATTCAGACAGGTGCGGGTCGGAGGAGGGCACCAGCCAGGCATCGATACCGCGCTGGGCCATGACCTGTCGCAGGGCATGGAGTCGCTGTGCCGGCGTGTCGAAAGAAGCAGTCATTTATGAAATCTCCTGAGTGCCGTGGCCGGCGTCGTCATGGTCGCCCTTGCCGAGCAGATGGCGAATGGGTCGGATCAGTACCACGAGTATGGCGGCCCCGATCAGCAGCGCCAGTGCACAGCGCCCGAAAAGCTCGGGGAGCTGGGCGACATGCTCGGGGCTGACATGGCCGCCGATCAGTCCGGCCACCAGATTGCCCAGCGCCGTGGCGGCAAACCAGATGCCCATGATCTGCCCGCGAATGGGGGTGGGGGCAAGCTCTGTCATGGTGGAAAGTCCGACCGGACTCAAACACAGCTCGCCCAGAGTCAGCAAAAGCAGGCTGGCCACGATCCACAGCGGAGAAACCTGTCCGGCGCCGCCGACAATCTGCCAGGCGGCCACCATCATCAGGGCAAAGCCTGCCGCGGCAAACAAAAGGCCGACGCTGAATTTAGCAACGCTTGAGGGTTCGAACCCGCGCCGGGCCATGGCCGGCCACAGCCAGCCAAACAGCGGCGCCAGCACGATGATGAACAGCGGATTAAGCGACTGAAACCAGAGCACGGGGATGTCGATGCCCAGTACCCGGCGGTCGGTATAGTCCGCTGCGAACAGGTTATAGGAAGTGGGCTGCTGCTCGAACGAGGCCCAGAACAGCGCCGCGGCCACAAACAGCACCAGACACACGACCACCCGGGCGCGCCCCATGCGATCCAGACCGCTGAAAAACATCAGATACGTAAACCAGCCCAGCACGCACAGGCCCACCACATAGCTCATGGCGGTAGCGATCAATACCGGATTGAAGGTAATGACGCCGGCCAGACCGAGTGTGGTGATCAGGGCCACCAGCAGCAGACAGACCAGTACGCCGGTGCCGACATGGCGGCGTCGATTGACCGGCGCGTCCCAGCTTGATTCGCGCCCATGCTCGCGGTCGAATCGTTTCATCGAGGGGATGGCAAACACGCGAAAGATGGCCAGCGCCACCAGCATGCCGATGCCGCCGGCGCCAAAGCCCCAGTGCCAGCCGCCGCTGTCCATGGCAAGACCGGTAATGAGCGGAGCAATTACGGCGCCCAGGTTGATGCCCATGTAGAAAATCGAGAAACCGCCGTCCCGGCGGGCATCGCCCTGCGGGTAGAGCGTTCCCACCATGACCGACATGCAGGTCTTGAAGATCCCCGAGCCCAGCACGAGCAGAATCAGCCCGATATAGAACATGGGTGCGCCCCAAAGCGCTGACAGCGCAATGGACAGATGGCCCAGCGCAATCAGAATCGAGCCATACCAGACCGCGCGACGCTGGCCCAGCCAGTTATCGGCCAGCCAGCCGCCCGGTAGAGCGCTTAAATAGATCATGCCGCCAAAGATGCCCACGATGGCGGCGGCAGTGTCGCGGGGTATGCCCAGCCCGCCCTCGGCAAGCGTTGCTGCCATGTAGAGCACCAGAAGCGGGCGAATGCCGTAAAACGAAAAGCGCTCCCACATTTCGGTGAAAAAGAGCGGCCCCAGTGGGCGGGGATGGCCGAAAAAGCCGTGTTCAGAGGCGTTTGTCATGACAGTATCCAGCAGATAGGGCCCGAAATCGAAACACCCGGCAGCTGATGCCGGCGAGAAACGCCGTGCACCATACGAGCCCGCCAACGGCAGGGCAAATCGTCATCGCCGTGTCTGGGCGCGCAGGCGGAGGCAGGATCGAGCGTTTTGACACAATAGTCGGGTAAGTTGGCGCGGAAGTTTCTACACTGGTTGTGAAGCCAATCTTCAGGGATGAACCATGAACGTACACAAGGGTATGTGGTGTGCCGGCGCACTGGCGCTGGCAATGACCGGCGTCGGCCAGATGGCGCAGGCCTCGGTCGAGGAATCTGCCGACGTACCGCAGGAAGAACGGGACCTGGTCAATCAGTGCCATGATGCTGCAATGGCCAGCAAGGACGGGGACACCTTCGAAAGCTCGCAGCTTTTGATGGAACAGCAAAACGCCGGGGACTATGAACCGGGTGAAGAGCTTTTGCTGCACATCAACATGCTGGGCCACGGCACGACCATCTATAACGTCAGCTGCAACGTGGATGAGCAGGGCAACGTGACCTACGAGGAGTTTCAAAAGGCCGGGACGCCGGCAGGCTCCACGCGCTGATAACTGCGCAAACGTTCTATGCAAAAGGCCCCATACGGGGCCTTTCTGCTGTCGGGAGATAGTTTCATGGCGCTGTCGCTGTGTGACCGAACAACCCTTGCCATCGACACGCCCATCGGTGTGATCAGCGACACGCACGGTCTGCTGCGCGATGAGGCGCTCAGAGCACTTGAAGGCTGCGCGCTGATCCTGCATCTGGGGGATGTCGGTGATCCGTCCATTCTTGAACAACTTGCTGAAATAGCGCCGCTGATGGCCGTACGCGGCAATATCGATCGACAAGACTGGTGTGAGGCGCTGCCGATGCACCGCGATATCGTGGTCAACGGCTGGCGGCTGCATCTGGTGCATGACATTGCAGACTTCGATACCGCCACGGACTGTGACGCCGTGCTGCACGGGCACTCCCACAAGCCGCGTCAGCAGTGGGTCGAAGAGGACACGGGCGCTCGACGGCTCTATTTCAATCCGGGCAGTGCCGGCAAGCGGCGTTTCAGGCTGCCGATCACGGCCGGCAGGCTGAAAGCGGGTGATGAGAGGCTGTGCAGTGGCGTGATGCATTTCGTATTGACGTCGTGATGCCCGGTGGGTGCACCGGGCATCGATCGTCGACGGTGGTTACATCGGCGGAATGGTGCCATCGAGGCCGACAATCACGGCCTTCGCCTGCACGGGTGAGGCCGACAGATCACCGGCCACAAAGACCGCTTCGCCCTTTTTGATGTCGTCCATGGTGGCCTTTTGAACCGCCACCACCGGCACGTCGCGCGGCACCATGATCTGCTTTTTGCCGTCGCCGTAATCCACGGTCAGCGTCATCATGTCCTGGTCGCCACTGTCAGACTGGCTGACGGTGCCGTTGGTCATGGTCGAGCCGCTGCCAGTGCCGCCCATTTTGCCGTCGCTGCTCTGGCTGACGGTGCCGTTGGTCATGGTCGAGCCGCCGCCGGTGCCGCCCATTTTGCCGTCGCTGCTCTGGCTGACGGTGCCATTGGTCATGCTCGAGCCGCCACCGGCGCCGCCCATTCGGGTCGCTTGCTGATCGCCGTGGCCGCGCGGCGTGTCCCAGGGATAGTCACCTTCACCGGTGCCTTTCATGGACTCGGGAAAGACGACCACTTCCAGCGCCTTCGAGGGCTGGCCGTCCTCACCAGGCGCGTTGGCGGTGCCGATGAAGGTGCCTTCCCTGATTTCATCAAGGCTTGACGGCGTGACACCGGCCAGGCGCGTGTCGTCGTCCAGAACGACCTCGTGGGTACTGCCATCGCTTGAGGATTCAACGCTGAAGCCGTGATCGTTGACGGCGCTGATGGTGCCGCGCAGGTGTTCGGGCGTGTCACCGGCGCTGTCGGCGGCCAGCGCGGTGCCGGCCGAGAAGGCGCAGGCCAGAGCGATGGCCGAGGCCAGCAGGGTGGGACGGGCCGTGTGATACAGGTTCATGAAAGACCTCCGGGTCGGGTGAAAAGCGTGGCGGCTGGCGTGAATGCCTCGCCGCGAATGTCTTTCAGTTCAGCCTGGCATAAGCTTTTGTCAAATCGAGTCCGTTAATACACGACCAAAGGCGTAGGGTGCAGGCTAGATGCCCGCATACCAGGTGTAGCCGCGATCCTCCCAGTAGCCGCCCTTGCCGCCCTGAATATCGTCAAAGTGTTCGACCAGGGTAATGCCCTTGAGATACTTGGCCATCTTGTAGCCAAGCTGTCGCTCCACGCGCAGACGCAGCGGTGCGCCGTTGCCCACGGGCAGGGGTTCATTGTTGAGCGAGTGGGCCAGCAGGGTCTGGGGATGAAAGGCCTCGACCATATCGATGCTTTCGTAATAGTCGTGCTCGCCGTCGAGCTGATCCATGCAGTGAAAGACTACATAGCGCGTCGAGGGGTGCACGCCGGCCTGCTCCAGAATGTCGCCCAGCACCGGGCCGGACCACTGGCCGATGGCGCTCCAGCCCTCCACGCAGTCATGACGGGTGATCTGGGTGCGCGAGGGCATCGAGCGCAGCGTTTCAAGCGAGAGTTCCAGCGGCGTGCGTACCAGTCCGCCTACCGTAAGACGCCAGTCGGCGAAATCGCTGGCAGCATGCTGGCGGTAGAGGGTGGTCTGCGGGTCCACCGTGCCGTTGGGCCGAAAGACCGGCGAAATCATCGAGGCCGGATACTCGATGGCCAGCGACTCGCGACCGGCCAGCAGCCGCTGCGCCTTGAGATTGAGCGTCTCGGCACTGCTCAAAAGCGAGATGATGGCATCGTTTTCGGAAAGCCGGTCGCAGCCGGTCAACCCGAGCGCGGCGGCGCCCAGCAGGGAGCGCTGCAGCAGGGTGCGACGGCTCAGGGAGAGGCTTGAGGGCTGACGGCGGCTCATGACGATGACTCCGACTCGGAAGACCCGGGCTGATGCGACGCGCGTCCGGTCACCATGCCGCGAAGCTGACGAAACGGGTTCGACAGCACCACCATGACAACGTGCACAAGGACAAAGAGCACCAGCGAAAAGGCCGTAATGAAATGGATCGAGCGGGCGCTCTGGCGGCCGCCGAACAGATCCAGCAGCCAGGGCGCGGCGGCGTTGATGGTCGGCGACATGCAAAGGCCGGTCACGATCATTAGCGGCAGCGCTGCAAACACCACGCTCAGATAGCTCAGTTTCTGCAGGCTGTTGTATTTGCCTGCATGGGCGTGAAAACGAAACTTCAAATGATTGACAAGATCCTGCCCCAGCCCGCGCCAGTCATGGGTGTCCAGCCAGAAGTTGCGTCGAAAGTGGCCACTGAATAGGGCATACAGGGCAAACAGCGCGCCGCTGATGGCAAAAAGCCAGGCAAAGAAGAAATGCCACACTCGGCCCATGCTCAGAAACTGATAGCTCGGCAGGGTCGCCCAGGCGGGAAAGCCGCGCACGCTCTCATCGGAGTAGCCCAGCACGCCGGTGGTCGTGAACTGCCAGGGCCCCAGGGCGGTGATGCCATCAATGCTGCCATCACCGGCACGCATGGCGTACATCTCAAGCCAGGGGGCATCAAAGTTGGAGGCGCTGCCCCAGTAGAGGGCGGGGTGGGCGTTAAAGATTTGCAGCCCGCTGAGCAGCAACACGATCAAACACCAGAGATTGAACCAGTGCCATGCTCTTACCGGCAGACGGTGGCGTCGCCTGGTGTCTTCAGGGATAGAGGCAGATGCGGACATGATGATGTTCCACAGGACATGAGATGTTCTGGAGTATGGGCCGAAATCGGCACGCTCATCCAGTGATCACATCATGACCGTGAGACAGGGGCACCACGGCAACGGCGCCCGTGGAAAGCGGGCGCCGGTCGGGAATTACTTGACGGGCTCACCGGCGCGCCAGGCCACCGAGGAAATAAAGGAAGATGATCCGCTTATCAGGGCTTCCGTTACGCCGCATTCGGTGCACCACGTCTGGCTGTCGGCCAGACCCAGGCGGGCGTTGGTGGTGCGAATCGACTGGCTGTCGTTGTCGATGTAGATGCACTCCAGCGGCGTATCACGCGGCGGCGCCTGTTCAGACGTCAGCGTATAGCCACCCTGGCGTACGACATCACGATAGTTGCTGACAATACCTTCCATGGTGCGACTCCTTGAAACATGACTCGGGTTCTGCTGACCGGTTCGCCTTCAATGGCAATAACGATCGTTTCTTATACAAGCATTCGACGAGCGCAGATGCCATAACATGAGTTGATGGAGATACAATCCACCATTGGTCAAAGTAGCGTATGTCAGCGTGCATCAGCCACACAATCGTCTATATTTTTATCCAGTATCCCACAGGGCGTTCACGGAGAGAGCCGCATGACCAATCGCACGGAAGACCCGAGCCACAACGATCAGGCCAGCAATCTGGAGAAGGACCCCAACGACTGGGCGACCGGAGACGAAAGCATGACCGGTGCTCAGGCCTCCTATCTGCGCACGCTATGCGAAGAAGCCGGCGTCGATTTTGACGAGTCGCTCAACAAGGCCGACGCCTCGAAGATGATCGACGAGCTTCAGCACAAGACCGGACGCGGCGAGAGCCACTGACGGCGCGGCTTTGGCCGGACAAAAGCGCCTGCGGGCGCTTTTTTCGTGTCCGGCGTTCAGGGCCGTGCCCGGTCGTGCCAAATCGGGAGTGCTGGCGTATGATCGAGACTCGGCCGGGGCAAAGGCCCGGCTGATCCAACAATCCCAAATGCTTGAGCTTCGAGTCTGCCGTGTCCCTGATTGCCCGTCTCAATATCGACAAGTTCCTTCTTTATCTTGTCTGCACCGTCGTGCTGGCCTCACTGCTGCCCGTGTCAGGTCGCTACGCCGAGTGGTTTTCGATTGCCACGACCATTGCCATCGGTCTGCTGTTTTTTTTGCATGGCGCCCGGCTGTCGCCCAAAACCGTCGTGAAGGGCATGGCCCACTGGCGTCTGCACCTGGTGATCTTTCTGGTCACCTTTGCCCTGTTTCCCGTGCTGGGCCTGATCATCGGGCTGCTGTCGTCGGCGCTGCTGTCACCGGCGCTCTATACGGGGGTGCTGTTTCTGTGCGTGCTGCCCTCGACCGTGCAGTCCTCGATCGCCTTTACCTCGATCGGCGGTGGTAACGTGGCGGCTGCGATCTGCTCGGCGACGGCCTCCAACATTCTGGGCATGTTCATCACGCCGATCCTTCTGGGGCTGGTGCTCAGTGTCAACGCCGATGCCGGTGCCGGACCGTCGCTGGGGGCGATCGGCAATATTCTCATGCAGTTGCTGGCGCCGTTTTTGCTGGGTCAGCTCCTGCAGCCCTGGATCGGGCAGTGGGTGCGTGAGCACAAGGCGCCGCTGGCCATTGTCGACCGCGGCTCGATTCTGATGGTGGTCTATCTGGCCTTCAGCGAGGCGATCGTGGGCGGTCTGTGGCAGCAGGTCGACGGCGTCAGCATCGCCACCATGGTCGTGGTGGACTGCGTGCTGCTGGCGGTGGTACTGCTGATTACCCGGACCGTCAGCCGTCTGATGGGCTTTTCGCAGGAAGATGAGGTTGCCATTGTCTTTTGCGGTTCCAAAAAGACGCTGGCCTCCGGGGTGCCCATGGCCAACGTGTTGTTTCCGCCCGGGCAGGTCGGCAGTGCGCTGCTGCCGTTGATGCTGTTTCACCAGATCCAGCTTTTCGTGTGTGCCATGCTGGCGCGGCGCTATGCGACGCGCCGTGCGGCGATGGCCGACGAGGCACAGACCACATAAGCGATGGCCCGTTCGGATGGCATGACCGTGGCCGATGCTGGATTACTGATCATTGAGCGAAGGAGAGAGCACGTGACGAAAAGCGTTTTCATTACCGGCGCCACATCCGGGTTCGGCCGCGCCGCCGCCCGCCGCTTTGCCGAGGCCGGCTACTCGCTGGTGCTGACCGGCCGTCGCCGCGAGCGCCTGGAAGAGCTTGAAAAGGAGCTCTCCGACACCGTGGCCGTTCATGTCGTCGAGCTCGACGTGCGCGATGAAGCGGCGGTGAAAAAGGCGGTCGATGAGCTGCCCGAGGCGTTCACCTCGATCCATGTGCTGCTCAATAACGCCGGGCTTGCGCTGGCGCCGGAGCCGGCGCAGGACGTGGCGCTCGAGGACTGGCACACCATGATCGATACCAACGTGAAGGGCCTGGTCAACGTGACCCATGCGCTGCTGCCGACCCTGATCGAGATCGGCGCGGGCGCCAGCATCATCAATATTGGCTCCACCGCCGGCAAGTGGCCCTACAAGGGCAGCCACGTGTACGGGGCGACCAAGGCGTTTGTCGAGCAGTTCAGCTACAACCTGCGCTGTGACCTGCACGGCACCGGCGTGCGGGTGACCGACATCGCCCCCGGCATGGCCGAGACCGAGTTCACCCTGGTGCGCACCAAGGGTGATCAGGCGGCCTCCGATCAGCTTTATGGCAACACCACGCCGATGTCGGCCGAGGACATCGCCGAGCAGATGTTTTATGTGGCCACGCTCCCGGCGCATCTCAACATCAACTTCCTCGAGATTCAGCCCGTGCGCCAGGTCTGGGCCGGCATGGCCGTGGATCGCGACGAGTAAGCGCTCTCGATTGTGTAACGAAAACGCCGGCCCATGGGCCGGCGTTGTTGTTGTCGCACGCGCGTCTCGAAAGAGCTTCAGGGGCGGCTGGAAGCAGGCTCGTAGCGGTCATCGATGATCTGGCCGTCCGAGAGCGTGGGCAGCGCGTCCTCGCGAGCGGGCGCCTCATCGTCGCTCATGCGCGTGACGCGAAAGCCGATCAGCGCGTAGAGGATGGCAATGCCCAAATTGATCAGGTTGAAAAAGGCAAAGGGCGCATAGCTCAGCGTCGCCACGCCCAGGGTTGCCGCCATATAGGCGCCGCAACTGTTCCACGGAATCAGCGGTGAAGTGATCGTGCCGGAATCTTCCAGCGCCCGCGACAAATTGACCGGCTTGAGCCGGCGGCGCTGAAACTCCGCCTTGTAGATGCGCCCGGGCAGCACCACGGAAAGATACTGATCGCCGGTGACCACGTTGGTGGCAAGGCCGGTGGCCAGCGTCGAGAGAATCAGTGATGAGGTGCTGCGCGCCACGCGTAAAAGGCCGCTGACGGCGCGCTCCAGAAGCCCCAGGCGCTCGATGACCCCGCCAAAGGTCATGGCCGATAAAATCAGCCAGACCGTGGTCAACATGCTGGCCATGCCGCCGTTGGTTAAAAGCGCATCGATCGCCTCGTTACCGGTGTGGGCGCTGTAGCCGTCATAAAGCGCGATCCAGCTGCCCTTTAAAAGCGCCATGGCATAACCCAGCGAGGGCGTGTCGGCCAGACCCACCACCGCCTCGCGCTGAAAGATCAGCGCAAACACCACGCCCAGCAGGGCGCCGATGAAAATGGTCGGAAACGCCGGCATCTGCTTCCACGCCATCACCAGCAGCGCCAGCAGCGGCAGCAACAGCCAGGCGCTGATGGTGAAGTGATCGCTCAGGATCTGCTGGATGTCGGTGATGCGCTCGGGCGTGGCCGCCTGATCAGGGCCGCCCAGACCCAGCAGCAAAAAGAGAATCAGCGCCAGAATCAGACTCGGCGTGGTGGTCCAGAGCATGTGGCGGATATGGGCAAAAAGCTCCGCCTCGGCCGAGGCTGGCGCCAGATTGGTGGTATCGGACAGCGGCGACATCTTGTCGCCGAAGTAGCCGCCGGAGATGATCGCACCGGCGGTGATCGCCGTGGATAGCCCCAGCCCGTTGGCAATGCCGATCAGTCCGATGCCGATGGTGCCGGCCACCGTCCAGGAGCTGCCTACCGAGACCGACACCAGCGCGCACAACAGACAGGCGGTGGCATAGAAGTAGCGGGGCGAGAGAATCTCGAGGCCGTAGTGGATCATGGTCGGCACCACACCGCCCAGCGTCCAGGTGCCGATCATGGCCCCGACCGAGAGCAGAATCAAAATCGCGCCCAGTGACAGGTGAATGCCGTGGTTGATGCCTTCTTCGATGGCCGCCCACCGGTGGCCGTTTTTCAGCCCCACGACCGCGGCCAGCATGGCACCCATGATCAGCGCGATCTGGGTCGGGCCGCTGGAGGCGTCGGCGCCAAACAGCGTCACGCTCAGCGCCAGCATGATAATGACGGCGACGATGGGGAAAAGTGCGTCCAGCATGCCGGGGGCACGGGGCGAGGTAGCGTCGCCCTCGTGTCGGGAAAGGAAAGCCATTGTCTGTCTCGCTGCTGCAACCCATAAAAAACAGCACCCTGTCGAGGGCTCGACGGGGTGCTGTTGTCGTAATGGGCGCGGATTATTCCAGAATCGCGACCGTTTGTCCGCGCTCAGGCGTCATCCGGGGCCGGCCCGTGCAGGATCCACCGGCGCGACAGCCCTGACGAGGCAGTCGATGGGGCGTTACTCCACCATCGGCAGCAGTGCGTTGATGCTCTCACGCGCATCGCCGTAGTACATCCGGCTGTTGTCCTTGAAAAACAGCGGGTTTTCGATCCCCGAGTAGCCGGTGCCCTGGCCGCGCTTGCAGATAAAGACCTGTTTGGCCTCCCACACCTTGAGTACCGGCATGCCGGCGATGGGGCTGTTCGGGTCTTCCTGAGCGGCCGGATTGACGATGTCGTTGGAGCCGATGACGATCACCACGTCGGTGGTGGCGAAGTCGTCGTTGATCTCGTCCATCTCCAGCACGATATCGTAGGGCACGCGGGCCTCTGCCAGCAGCACGTTCATGTGCCCCGGCAGACGACCGGCGACCGGGTGGATGCCAAAGCGCACCTCCTTGCCGGCATCACGCAGCTTGCGCACCAGATCGCTCACTGCGCTCTGGGCCTGGGCCACCGCCATGCCGTAGCCGGGCACGATGATCACGCTTTCGGCGTCGTTGAGGGCGCTCGCCACGCCATTGGCATCGATCGATATCTGCTCGCCCTCGATCTCTGCCGCCGGTCCCTGCGTGCCGCCAAAGCCGCCCAGGATGACGTTGACGAAGTTACGGTTCATCGCCTTGCACATGATGTAGGAGAGAATCGCCCCGGAGGAGCCCACCAGCGCGCCGGTCACGATCAAAAGGTCATTGGACAGCGTAAAGCCGATGGCCGCCGCCGCCCAGCCGGAGTAGCTGTTGAGCATCGACACCACCACCGGCATGTCGGCCCCGCCAATGCCCATGATCAGGTGATAGCCGATGAAAAAGGCCAGAAGCGCCAGCAGCAGCAGCGTCCAGAAGCCGGCGCCGCTGAGATAGAGAATGGCAAGCGCCAGCGAGAGTACCGCCGCGCCGGCATTGAGCAGATGGCCGCCGGGCAGCTGGCGCGGCTTGCCGTCCACCTTGCCGGCCAGCTTGCCAAAGGCAATCACGGAGCCGGTAAACGTCACCGCACCGATGAAAATGCCCAGCACCACTTCGACCTGCAGAAACATCAGCTCGTCCGGCGCCTTGGTCGCCACCAGCGCGGCAAAGGCCGAGAACTCCTGCATCATGCCGTCGGCGGCGCGTTCGGCCAGTACCCGGCGACGTTCCAGATCGGCGCTCCAGGCCACGAAAACGGCCGCCAGGCCCACAAAGCTGTGCAGTGCCGCCACCAGCTGGGGCATCTCGGTCATCTCGACCCGGCGCGCCAGCCGGGTGCCGATCACGGCACCGATGATGATCATCGGGATCATCAGCCAGTAGCCGCCGATACCGGGGCCGAAGGCGGTGAAAAAGACCGCCACGGCCATGCCGATAATGCCGTACCAGACGGCGCGCTTGGCTTTTTCCTGATTGCTCAGGCCCCCCAGTGACAGAATAAACAGAACACTTGCCGCGATGGCCGCGGCGGATACGAACCCTTGACTCAACATGGTATTTTCCGGCCGCTCAGGATTTTTGGAACATGGCGAGCATCCGGCGTGTCACCAGAAAGCCACCCACGATATTGATGGTCGCGATCAAAACCGAAATCGCCGCCAGAATGCTCACGATCACGCTGCCGGAGCCGATCTGTAGTACCGCCCCGAGAATGATGATGCCGGAGATGGCATTGGTGACCGCCATCAGCGGCGTATGCAGCGAGTGGCTGACCTTCCAGATCACCTGAAAGCCGATAAAACATGCCAGCACGAAAACGATGAAGTGCTGCATGAACGAGGCCGGCGCCACCTGACCCAACAGCAGCATCAGCGCCCCGCCCACGGCGAGCAGGGTGATCTGGCGTTTGGTCTGCGACTTGAACTCGGCGGTCTCTAAAGCGCGTTTTTCCTCCGGCGTGGGGGCCTTCTCCTTCGGCTTCGGTTTGGCCGCACCGATCGCCTTTGTTTTGGGCGGCGGCGGCGGGAAGGTGATCTCGCTCTGATGAGTAACCGTTGCCCCGCGGATCACGTCGTCTTCCATGTTGTGCTGGATGACGCCGTCCTTGCCGGGCGTTAAATCGGTGAGCATGTGACGGATGTTGGTGGCGTACAAAAGCGAGGCCTGGGTCGCCATGCGCGAGGGATAATCGGTATAGCCGACCACCACGACGCCGTTGTCACTGACCACGCGCTCGTCGGCGCGGGTCAGGTCGCAGTTGCCGCCTTTTTCGGCCGCCAGATCAATCACCACCGAGCCGGGCTTCATCAAGGCAACCATGTCCTCGAGCCAGAGTTTGGGTGCCGGCCGGCCGGGGATCAGTGCGGTGGTAATGACGATATCGACATCACTTGCCTGCTCGCGAAAGCACTCGAGCTGCTTTTCGCGAAACTCGGGGCTCGACGGCGAGGCGTAGCCGCCGCTTTCCGAGCCGTCCTGTGCGTTGTCGAAGTCGAGAAACAAAAACTCGGCGCCCATGGATTCGATCTGTTCGGAGACTTCCGGGCGCACGTCAAAGGCGCGCACGACCGCACCGAGACTGGTAGCGGTGCCGATGGCGGCAAGGCCGGCCACGCCTGCGCCGATCACCAGCACCTTCGCCGGCGGCACCTTGCCGGCGGCGGTGACCTGGCCGGTAAAAAAGCGCCCGAAGTTGTTGCCGGCCTCGATGACCGCGCGATAGCCGGCGATGTTGGCCATCGACGACAGGGCATCCATTTTCTGCGCTCGCGAGATACGCGGCACCATGTCCATGGCGATGACCGTGGCACCCGTGACGCGGCATTTTTCCAGCATCGCCTCGTTCTGGGCCGGCCAGAAAAACGCGATCAGGGTCTGACCGTTACGCAGGCGTTCGGCTTCCTCGTCATTGGGTTCGCGAACCTTGATGACCACCTCGGCGTCACGCCAGAGCGCGGCGGCGCTGTCCACCACGGTGACGCCGGCCTCGCGATAGGTGTCATCGTTAAAGCCTGCCTGGGCTCCCGCGCCGGTTTCCACCAGACACTCATGCCCCAGCTTTTGCAGCTGCTTCGCGCTCTCCGGGGTCAGCGCGACCCGCGCCTCACCCCGAGCACTCTCCCTTGGTGCGCCTATCTTCACGCGTGTTCTCCCCTGATGATGAAAGACGGGCCGTTTGCCTTGTTGTCGGCACTTGTTGACAGCCCGGCCCCTGACAAGCAGAGCGCGCCACGATGGCCGCCCCCCTGCTCAAACCCGGTAGGCTCTCACGCCGCTTTTGGAAAAGCCGTTCGACCTTTGATTAATAGACGAAGGGTGTGTCGTGGATCGAACGGTCAGCGTCGTGTTTTGCTTCGAACGCGGCGCAAATCGCCAGCGCCGGCCACCGTCAATCGGGACACCTGCTTTAAGGGGGAAGGCGAAGGACATCAAAAAAAGCGGGAAGGGAGCGGACAAGGCAAGGCCGGAAGGAAAAACGCCTCGCCCGGATCGTGGTCCGGGCGAGGCGATAAAGGGTCGCGTGTGGCGGCTATTCCAGGCAGGTATAGCCTTCAAGCCCGGCTTCGAGCTCTTCGAGAAACATCTCGCGCTCGCGGCCCTGGATGCCGCGGCGCCGACCCTTATGCTGAAGCGTTTCGCCGTGGCGAGGCAAGCCACTCCTGCGCCGTGCGCCACAGGCATATACCTGCAAAGTACAGCGAGGTCAGGCCGAGCCCCCACAGCGCCCAGGTGGCATGCCCAGCGCTCGACAGCAGCAGCAAGGTGGTGCAGACACACCAGACCAGGGTGACCGCGATGTTCAGCGGCATCAGAAAGCGCACTCGAAACGGATGGAGAAACTTCATCCGCGTTACGGTCAGCGCGGCAAGCACCACAATGGCGGCAAAGACGACAAAAGGCGGCAGATCGAGGATATAGAAATAGGCGGCGGCGATGTTCCAGGCGGCGGGGAAGCCGACGAAGTAGTTGTCCTGGCTTTTCAGGTTGACGTTGCAAAAGCAGAACATCGATGACAGCACGATGATGAACACCGACACCAGCGAGAGATACGGCGGCAGCTCGATAAAGGAGTAGATAAACAGTGCGGGGATAAAGGCCCAGGTGAGGTAGTCGATGACCATGTCGAGGGTGGCGCCGTCTATTTGCGGCAGGGTGGCCTTGACATCGTACTTGCGCGCCAGGGTGCCATCGACGCTATCGATCATCATCGCCGTGCCCAGCCAGAGCAGGCAGGCGACGGGGCGTTCGTCGATCAGCGCCAGCAGGGCCATCGTGGCGAACAGCACGCCACTGGCGGTAAGAATGTGAACGCTCCATGCCTTGCAGGGAGAAGCGCTTGAGGATGTGTGCGAAAAAAGCGATTGTGCCATCCTGGCCCCATGGGGAACGTGCCGTTCCCGTTGTGTTGGCTGTATCGAGCAGCGTCTGGGCGTCGCAATAACCCGGTATGGATTTACGGGTGACCATCGCGGTGTGGCTGTCCGCCGCGATGCCTCACATGGTGGTAGCTCTTGCAGGACAGCGCGAGGGCATGCCTTTCATTGCATTACAGACAATGATAGACGATATACCGATCGGTCAGGGGCGCCAGTGCGTGTGCTGCCGGTCGTCAGGCGGGGCGCGCCATCTGCAGGTGGTTACCGATACCGATGTCGGCCGGTGCCTGCGGCGCTCGACATCACATGCGGTCGCAGGCACCGGAACGATCAACGGCGCCAGGGTCCTTGCGGGATCAGCGGTGTGGATGGCGAGTCCACTGCCCGGGCGTGGCGCGGGCAGTGCACAGGATGATCAGGCAGCGCCCGAGACTGCTTCAGGCCCGATTACTCCAGGTAGGTATAGCCTTCAAGGCCGGCTTCGAGCTCTTCGAGAAACATCTCGCGCTCCCGGCCGGAGACGTCGCTGCGCAGCAGCTGGCGCTGGAAACGGCTCTTGAGGCGGTCGGGGTCGAAGTTCACGTAGCGCAGCACGTTGGCGACGCTGTCGCCGACGATCGGCGTGCCCAGCTGCCACGCGCCGTTGTCGTCCACGCTGACATCGATGGAGTCGGTATCGCCAAAGAGGTTGTGCAGATCGCCCAGAATCTCCTGATAGGCGCCGACCAGGAAAAGGCCCAGAAGACGGTCTTCACCGGCTTTCCACTCCGGCAGCGGCAGCGTGCTTTCCACCCCCTGGCCGTCGACATAGCGCTCGATGCGCCCGTCGCTGTCGCAGGTGATGTCCTGGATCACGCCGCGACGCGTTGAGGGGGCGTCCAGATTGGACAGCGGCAGTACCGGGAAAATCTGATCGATCCCCCACACGTCCGGCAGGGACTGAAACAGCGAGAAGTTGACGAACAGCTTGTCGGCGAGCTTCTCGTCGAGCTCATCGAGGATTTCGCGATGGGCGCGGTTGCGGCGGTCGAGCTTGGCCCGCAGGCGCTTGCAGGCGGCGGTGTAGAGCGCCTCGCCCTCGGCGCGCACGCCCAGGGTGGCGCTGCCCAGCACGAAGCGGTCCTGAATGTCGATCATGGCCTGATACAAATCGTGATAGTACTCGACCAGCAGGCGCGGTTCGGCGGGTTCGGCCAGCCAGTCATAGGTCTGCCACAGCACGTCCAGATGGGTGTCGCCTTCATGCTGGCCGCGTTCGGGCAGGGCCACTTCGTGGCGCTCCTCGTCGATCACGTTGGTGATCAGCACCGCGTGATGGGCCGTCAGGGCGCGACCGGACTCGGAGATGATGTCCGGATGCGGAATGTCCATGCTCTGACACAGCTGGGAAAACGCGCCGACCACGTTGTTGGCGTACTCGGCCATCGAGTAGTTGGTCGAGCAGTAGCTGCGCGAACGGGTGCCTTCGTAGTCCACGCCCAGGCCGCCGCCGACATCCACTACGGACACCGGGGCACCGACATCGCGCAGGCTCTTGTAGAACTGGGTGCATTCACGCAGCCCGCGCTGAATGTCGCGAATGTTGGCGATCTGCGAGCCCAGATGAAAGTGCACCAGCTGTAGCGATTCCAGCCGGTCGTGGGCGCGCAGGTGATCGACCACGTGCTGGATCTGACGGGCGGTCAGGCCGAATTTGGACTTGTCGCCGCCGGTGCTTTCCCAGTTGCCCTTGCCGACCGAGGAGAGCCGCGCGCGCACGCCAATGCGCGGCATGACGCCCAGGTTGTCACCCTCTTCCAGAATCAGCTCCAGCTCGGCCTGTTTTTCCACCACCAGATAGACGCGGTGGCCGAGCTTTTCACCCATCAGTGCCAGGCGGACGTACTCGCGGTCCTTGTAGCCGTTGCAGACGATGGTCGAGGTGGTCTCCGAGGAGAGCGCCAGCACGGCCAGAAGCTCCGGCTTGCTGCCGGCTTCAAGGCCCACGCGGCCGCGACCGCGCTCGGGGGTGGCCAGAAGCTCTTCGACCACGCGGCGCTGCTGGTTGACCTTGATGGGGTAGACCGCCGTGTAGCGGCCCCGATAATCCAGCTCGTCGATGGCGCGATCAAAGGCCTGGCACAGCTGCTCGACGCGGTCATGCAGGATATCGGTAAAACGCACCAGCATGGGCAGGCGCAAGCCGGCCCCCTGCAGCGTCTCGACCAGCCCCTTCAGGGGCAGGGCCGGACCGTCCTGACTGTCGGCATCCCCGAAGGGGCGCACCACGGCCAGCCCCTGCTCGTTGACGTCAAAATAGCCGCTGCCCCACTGATCGATATTGTAGGTGCGGCGGGCTTCAGACTGGGCATGGGTCTGGTCGGATACGGATGAAGCGTTGGTCATGGACAGGCTCCGGTCAGAATTGGCCGCGAACGACACTGTGACACTCGTCAGACAGGATCGTCATACACACAAGAGGCAGCCCGTGCTGCCCGGCGCGCATTCTAGCGCCTTTGTTGCCCCGGTGGCAGATTGCCCGGGCAATTGCTGCCAGTGTAGACCCTGAGTGCCAGAAAGGGCCCGGACCTGCCGGGACGTTTCGACGGTGATGCCGACCGGGGCCGGCATCAAAATCCGTCATGAGCGTGGCAGCGGTGCCGGCGGATGATCAATGCGCGCCTTCAGGATCCGGCGATACTGGGTCGGGTCCTTGGGCGTCAGAGCGTGGGCGGGCGGGTCGACATAGACCACCAGAAGGCGCGACAGCCAGTAGCGCAGCGCCGTCAGCTCCAGCATGGTGGGCCAGACCCGGCGCTCTTCGTCGGTAAAGGCGCGCTCGCGGGCGTAGGCGTCGATAATGGCGTCATAGCGTTCGGGAATCAGCGCGCCGTGATCGTCACTGCACCAGTCGTTGATGACAATCGCCAGATCAAAGAGCAGATCGCCGGTGCAGCCGTTGTAGAAATCGATCACGCCGCAAAGGCGGTCGCCTTCATAGAGGGTATTGTCGCGAAAGAGATCGCCGTGCAGGGCGCCCTGGGGCAGCTCGACATGTCTGAGACGGCAGTCCAGGGCATCGACGCGGTCGCGCAGCAGGCTCTGGTCGTCGCGGTCCAGATAGCTCATGACCCGGGAATGGACGGCGTGTACCCAGCGCAGATCGCGCGGGTTGGGGCGGCTGCCCTGAAAGCCCTGCGAGATGCGATGCATCTGGCCCAGTACCCGGCCGATGGCGGTGCACTGCGCCGGCCCGGGCGCTTGCGGATGCCGGCCGGCCAGACGCGGGAACAAAAGGGCCGGGCGGTCGGCCAGGCGCTGCAGGGCCACGCCGTTGCGATCGAAAAGCGGTCCCGGCACCGGCAACTGATGCTGATCCAGCCAGGCCAGCAGGTCGATGAAAAAGGGCAGCTCTTCCTGCTCGCCCTGTTCGAACAGGGTCAGTACCAGCACTTCCCGGTCGGTGGTGACAAAAAACGTGCTGTTTTCGGTACCGCCTGCCACGCCCTCGACCGACACCAGGGTGCCGACGTCGTAGCGTTCCAGAAACTGGGTAACCTGTTCATCGCTTAAAGGGGTAAAAACCGCCATGTGGCTCCTGGCGCGCTGCGGAGGCGCTTATCGTGCTGGGTAACAAGGGCCGTGACCGGTCGTGGTCATGGCAATGACGTGCTCAAACGCTGGATGCCGGATCGCACGGCGCCCCGGGCATGGCCTGACGCCGCGCCGCGCGGAGTCTATCACCGAAACGCCATGTTTTGCCTGTCGGCCTGGCGGGTCGGCAGTGTGCGCTAGCGTGTCGACGCCCGGGTCCATGACGGCGCTTCGATATCGGCCTCACCGCTCTGGCGTCGGAAATTGCCGTCGCCGTCGGTGTCCAGCAGGACAGTACGCTTGTCGCCTTCGATGATTTCGATGGCGTAGAGGCGACCCTCGAGGCGATATTCGCGTACGACGCGATCGCCGTCGCGCTGGGTGGTGACCTCGCCTTCGGGTTCGGCCAGCGCCGTGGCAGCGAACATGGCAGGCATCAGCAGCGCTGTCAGCGCCAGGGTCGGCAGCATCCGTCCAGTGGTCATGAGGATCTCCAGAGGGTGGGGCTTGAATGTTGCACAGTGTAAATCCCGCAGCGGCAAATAGCAGCCATGCCGGTGCGTACCGCGCGCGCTTTCTTCGCTGACGTCGACGCACGGCTTGCGTATCATGACGCCATATTCGAGTCGTTAGCTGGAGCTTCCATGGCCGCTGCCCCGATCGTCCTTGTGGACGGTTCTGCCTACCTGTACCGCGCCTTTCACGCCCTGCCACCCCTGTCGACCTCGACCGGCGAGCCGACCGGCGCCGTGCGCGGCGTGGTGTCGATGCTTAAAAGCCTGATCCGCCAGTATCCCGAAAGCCCCATGGCGGTGGTCTTTGATGCGAAGGGCAAGACCTTTCGTGACGAGCTGTTCGAGCAGTACAAGGCCCACCGCCCGCCCATGCCCGATGAGCTGCGCGCTCAGGTCGAGCCACTGCACGAGTGCGTGCGCGCCCTGGGGCTGCCGCTTTTGTGCATCGAGGGCGTCGAGGCCGATGACGTGATCGGGACGCTGTCGCGCATGGCCACCGAGGCCGGGCGCGATGCGATCATCTCGACCGGCGACAAGGACATGGCGCAGCTGGTCAACGAGCACATCACCATGGTCAATACCATGAAAAACGAGACGCTCGATGTGGCCGGCGTCGAGGAAAAGTTCGGCATTCCACCGCATCTGATCATCGACTATCTGGCGTTGATGGGTGACAGCGTCGACAACATTCCCGGTGTGCCGGGCGTGGGGCAAAAAACCGCGCTGGCGCTTTTGACCGGCATGGGCGGTGGGCTTGACACCATCTATGGCGATCTCGAGCGCATCAAAACGCTGTCGTTTCGCGGCGCCAAAACCATGGCCAAAAAGCTCGAGGACAACCGCGAGCAGGCGTTTTTATCGTACAAGCTGGCCACCATTCGCACCGACTGCGAGCTGCCGGTCGGGCTGGACGGGCTGGACATTGCCCATCCGGATCGCGAAGCGCTGCTGTCGCTCTATCAGCGTCTTGAGTTCAAGAACTGGCTCAACGAGCTGCTTGACGGCGGCAGCGTCGGTGAGGCGTCTCCCGATGTCTCCACCGGCGAGGGGGATCTGGACGGCGGCGAGTCCGGCGATGGAGCCTCCGCCATGGCCGGCGAGCAGCGCGACTACCGCGCCGTGCTGGAACAGGGCGCGTTCGATCGCTGGATCGAGCGCCTGACGCAGGCCAAAGCCTTCTGCTTCGATCTGGAAACCACCAGCCTCAACTACATGGACGCCGAGATTGTCGGCATCGGTCTGGGCATCACGCCGGGCGAGGCCGTCTATGTGCCGGTGGCGCACGACTATCTCGATGCCCCGGACCAGCTGGATCGAGACGCCGTGCTGGCCGCGCTCAAGCCGCTGCTGGAAGACGCCTCGATTGCCAAGGTTGGCCAGAATCTTAAATACGACATCGAGGTGCTGGCACGCTATGACATTGGCGTCAATGGCGCCCTGCTCGACACCATGCTCGAGTCCTACGTGCTCAACTCCACCGCCACGCGCCATGACATGGACTCGCTGGCGCAGGCCTATCTCGGTCACCGGACCATCTCGTTTGAAGAGATTGCCGGCAAGGGCGCCAAACAGCTGACCTTTAATCAGGTCGGGCTTGAGCAGGCCGTGGAATATGCCTGCGAAGACATCGACGTCACCCTGCGCCTGCACGCGCACCTGCGGCCCAGGCTCGAGCAGGAGGGCAGACTGGCCGAGGTCATCGACAGCCTCGAGTTGCCGCTGGTGCCCGTGCTTACGCGCATGGAGCGCACGGGGGTGGCGGTGGATACGAAGGTGCTGGGCGAGCAGAGCCGGACGCTGGGCGAGCGCATTACCGAGCTCGAGCGCGAGGCGTTCGAGCTGGCCGGACGCGAGTTCAATCTGGGCTCGCCCAAGCAGCTCGGCGAGATTCTGTTTGAAGAGCAGAAGATTCCGGTCATCAAGAAAACGCCCAAGGGCGCGCCCTCGACCGCCGAGGCCGTGCTTGAGGAGCTGGCGCTGGACTACCCGCTGCCCAAGGTGATCATGGAACACCGGGGGCTTTCCAAGCTCAAGTCGACCTATACCGACAAGCTGCCGCAGCTGATCAATGCCACCACCGGGCGCATTCACACCAGCTATCACCAGGCGGTCACGGCCACCGGTCGGCTCTCTTCCAGCGACCCCAACCTGCAAAACATCCCGATTCGAAGCGATATCGGCCGGCGCATCCGCACCGCCTTTGTCGCCACGCCCGGCTATCAGCTGGTCGCGGCGGACTATTCGCAGATCGAGCTGCGCATCATGGCGCATCTTTCCGGCGATGAAAGCCTGCTCACGGCCTTTGCCGAGGACCGCGACATCCATACCGCCACGGCCGCCGAGGTTTTTGGCACCACGATCGACAGGGTCACCAGCGATCAGCGTCGCAGCGCCAAGGCGATCAACTTCGGTCTGATCTACGGCATGAGCGCCTGGGGGCTGGCCCGCCAGCTCAAGGTCGAGCAGCGCGAGGCGAAAACCTGGATCGAGCGCTACTTCGACCGCTATCCGGGCGTGGCGCGCTACATGGAGCGCATCCGCGCCGAGGCGGCCGAGAACGGCTATGTCGAAACCGTCTTTGGCCGGCGGCTGTACGTGCCCGAGATCAACTCGCGCAATCATGCCCGCCGACAGGGCGCCGAGCGCACCGCCATCAACGCGCCGATGCAGGGCACGGCCGCCGATATCATCAAGCGCGCCATGATTGACGTGGACGCCTGGCTGCAGAAGGGCGAGTTCGACGCCAAAATGGTCATGCAGGTCCACGACGAACTGATCTTCGAGGTGCGTCGCGAGCAGGTCGAGGCGTTCAAGATTGATGTGGTCGATCGCATGCAGAGCGCCGGGCAGCTCGATGTGGCGCTGATCGTTGAGGCCGGCCACGGCGACAACTGGGAAGAGGCGCACTGATTGTCCGGCGCCCGGCCAACACAACAGGCACACGCTTGTGCCTCATGGAGAGCGATATGAGCCTCATTGGAAAAGGGTCGATAGCAGCGGCAGTGCTGATGGCAGGCCTTGCCGGATGCGCCGGCAACGCGGCGCAGAACGGGGACGCGCCTCAACCGGGAAGCGATGCCCTGGATCAGGCCACGCTGATCTTTGACGGCCATCGCGTCAGCGGCAGCGGCGGCTGCAATCGAGTGTTTGGCCCGGCCCGTGTTGAACAGGGCCGGCTGATCGTCGGCAATCTCGCCTCAACCCGCATGGCGTGCCCGGACAATGAGACAGGGGACCAGGCGCTGATCGATTTTCTGGAGAGCCGTCCGCGCCTGATCCAGGGGGACAACGACGAGTGGCGTCTTGAAAATGATGCGCAGCAGATGGCGATCGAGCGGGTGCCCATGCAGTAGGGGCAGGCACCCGGGGCAGTCAGCCCATGGGCGCTTCACTGTTGTTTGAATCGACATCGAGCATGTGGCTGAGATCGAGCTGGATGTAGGTCTCGTCAAACTGCGCTTCGCGATAGAGACGCTCATAGTCGAGAATTTCCAGCATGCGGCGCTGCTTTTTGACCATCCCCTCCCGGGCCAGCTCGCCGAGCATGCGGCTGACATGCACGCTGGTCAGCCCCAGAAGGCTTGCCATGAGCTTCTGGTTCATGGGGAATTCAAAGCGAAGGCCCATGTCCGGGGTGGTGTGTTTCAGCCGCAGATACATCTCGATGATGAAATGGGCAATCTTCATGCGCGCACTGCAGTGCATCAGACTCGCCACGCGCTCGGTCATCAGCGCCTGATCTCTTGATGCGGTGGCAAAAAAGGCCGCCGAGAGCGCGCGTGACTGCTGGCAGGCGTCCAGAATACAGCGATAGGGAAAGGCGCAGACGGTCCCGTCGGTCATCATGCGCACGTCGGTGAGATGGCGCCCGAAGGTAAAATCACGCAGCCCGATGATGTCGCCGGGCGTAAAGATCTCGACCACCTTCATCTCGCCCATCAGGGAAATCTTGTAGGCATAGGCCCAGCCGGCCTGCAGCGTGTAGAGCGTTTGCGTGCGCTCGCGAAAATGCCAGAGACTCTCGTGTCGCTTGACCGCTCTGGCATCCTTTTCCAGATGGGCCAGCGTGCGTTTTTCGTGGTCGCTGAGTGAAATCAGATTGCTGAAGTTTTCAACGATACAGCCATGACTCATCGTCATCTCCTGCTGTGTCGGCCCGTGTGTCGATGACGCCTTTTCCCGGTCGGGGAGGTGGCCCATCGCAAGGGGCTGGCTCGGTTATTGTCATGAGCCTGTTTCGCTATTAGCGTGTATTTATTAGATTTTTTTATGTCAGGGCGTAGATTGAGCATGGCGCATGTGGCCCATGTTCACCACCTCTGACAGGGCAATGGCGACGAAATGATCATCCGTGCGTAGTTTGTGCGCCTTCGAGCGGGGACAATCGCTGCGCGCTCTGCCAGACTGGCCTGTCACCGTGTTGGCGTGGCACATTCGTCAGGCGACAGCATGCTGTCTATCCCGATGTGGGACATCAGGACGCGTAGCAGCACTGCTAACGTGTCGTAGTTCAATGACTGCTGGAGTAGTAAAAGGCAATGACCAGACAACAGATTGGTGTCATGGGAATGGCAGTAATGGGGCGCAACCTGGCGCTCAACATCGAAAGCCGCGGCTATACGGTGTCGATCTATAACCGTTCCTCTGAGAAAACCGACGAAGTGCTGGCTGACAATCCCGACAGCAAGCTGGTCCCGTTCTATGAGATCGAGACGTTTGTGGCCTCGCTGGAAAAGCCGCGCCGCATTTTGTTGATGGTGGCCGCCGGTGAAGCCACGGACAAGACCATCGAGTCCCTGAAGCCGTATCTGGACCAGGGCGATATCCTGATCGATGGGGGCAATACCTACTATCCGGATACCATTCGCCGTAACCGCGAGCTTTCCGAAGCGGGTCTGAACTTCATCGGTACCGGCGTTTCCGGTGGCGAGGAGGGCGCCCTCAAGGGCCCCTCGATCATGCCCAGCGGTCAGCGCGAAGCCTATGACATGGTGGCCCCGATCCTTGAAAAGATCGCCGCGCGCGCCGAAGACGGCGAGCCGTGCGTCAACTATGTCGGCCCCGACGGTGCCGGTCACTACGTCAAGATGGTGCACAACGGCATCGAATACGGTGACATGCAGCTCATCAGCGAAGCCTACGCCATCCTCAAGGAAGGCCTGGGGCTGTCCAACGATGAGCTGGCCGATGTCTTCACCGAGTGGAACGACGGTGAACTCGACAGCTATCTGATCGATATCACCGCACGCATCTTCAGAAAGCGTGACGAAAACGGCGAGTACGTGGTCGACACGATTCTTGATTCGGCAGGCCAGAAGGGCACCGGCAAGTGGACCAGCAAGAGCGCGCTGGATCTGGGCGTGCCGCTGCCGCTGATCACCGAGTCCGTCTTTGCCCGCTTTATCTCCTCTCTCAAGGAAGAGCGCGTGGCAGCCTCGAAAGTGCTCAAGGGCCCGGCCGACAAGCCCTTTGAAGGCGACCGCGCCGAGTTCATCGAAAAGGTCCGCCAGGCGCTTTATTTCAGCAAGATCGCCTCCTACGCCCAGGGCTTTGCCCAGATGCGTTCGGCCAGCGACTACTACGACTGGAATCTCGACTACGGCTCCGTCGCCAAGCTCTTCCGCGCCGGCTGCATCATCCGCGCCCGTTTCCTGCAGAAGATCACCGATGCCTACCAGGAACAGCCGTCACTGGCGAATTTGTTCATGGCGCCGTACTTCTCCGACATCGCCGAGCGCTACCAGCAGTCGCTGCGTGACGTGATCAGCCATGCGGTACAAAACGGCATTCCGGTACCGACCTTCTCGTCGGCCGTGGCCTACTACGACAGCTACCGCGCCGAGAAGCTGCCGGCCAACCTGGTCCAGGCCCAGCGTGACTTTTTCGGTGCTCACACCTACAAGCGTCTGGATCGCGACGGCGTGTTCCACACCGAGTGGCTTGAAAAGTAAGCTCCACACCGAGTGGCTCGACAAGTAAACCCTGCGACGCCCTGGTGTCTCAAAACCCCGCGCCTGTCGCGGGGTTTTTTTATGCCTTCGGGGGCTGATCGGTGCGACCAAACGCCATCAGCGCCTCGATCAGCGCCATGCCGCCGCCGGGCAGCTCGGCGGCGTTGCGCACCACCACGCTGCGCTCGCGTACCGCCCAGGGCGCATCGATATGGATCAGGGCCAGCGTCATGAGCCGGCGATGGCGCAGCGCGGCGGATTCCGGAATCACGCCGACCCCGACGCCTGCGGCCACCAGACGACAGATCGCCTCGAACCCTGATACCTGAACGCGCAGCTTCAGCTCGGCGCCGACCCCCTCAAACCGGCGGGTCAGAAACTGCATGAGGCTGCTGGTATCCGGCAGCCCGACGTGGAAGTCCTCCACCAGATCTTCCAGCACCACACTCTGGCGCTGCGCCAGCGGATGATCCGGTGCGGTAATCAGCACCAGCCGGTCGGTGCTGAAGTGATAGCGCTCGAGACCCGCGGTGCCGATGGGGCCGGCCACGATGCCCATGTCGGCGCTGCCCTGTTCCACGCCGCGCACCACCTCGTGGTTGAGCCGCTCGCGCAGATCAATGGTCAGCCGTGGTCGCGTGGCCAGAAACTCGCCCAGCACGGCCGGCATCAGTTCGGTGACGGCGGTGGTGTTGGCCAGAATGCGCAGATGGCCGGCGCGGTCGTCGTCGCCTGCCATGTCGTGGGTGAGATGATCAAGCTGGCGCAGTACGCGCCGGGCGTGGGTCAAAAGGCGCTGACCCGACGCGGTCAGCGCCATGCCGCGCGAGCTTCGATAGAAAAGCCGCTTGCCCAGTTGCGCCTCAAGCTGCTGGATGCGCGCGCTGGCCGCTGCCGTGGAAAGACACGCGTGGCGGGCACCCTGGGTAAGGCTCGGCGCCTCGGCCACATGCACGAAAAGGCGCAGATCGGTCAGATCAAGGGACATGGGCTCCTGCCGGAGAAGGGCCGGACGCGCCGGCATGGCGTTCGTCTGAGCCTAACGCAGGGTCCGGCAAAGGCCAATTCTCCCTGCGGCCAAAAGCAGGCAGGCTTCAAGGTAGCCACAGCGAGGAGTCCGCCATGACGAAAGCCGTCGATGTTCCCACCCCCGGTCCGCTTGAAGGCATTCGGGTCATCAGCCTGGAGCATGCCATCGCCGCGCCGTTCTGCTCGCGCCAGCTGGCGGATCTGGGCGCGGAGGTGATCAAGATCGAGCGCCCCGGCACGGGCGATTTCGCCCGCGGCTACGACAGTCGCACCCGCGGGCTGGCCTCGCACTTTGTCTGGACCAATCGCGGCAAGAAAAGCCTGACGCTTGATGTGAAGACCCCCCAAGGCGCCGGCGTTCTGTTTGAGCTGTTAAGTGATGCCGACGTGCTGATCCAGAACCTGGGCCCGGGGGCGAGTGCACGCCTGGGGCTGTCGTTCGAGGCGCTTCGTGAGCGCTTCCCGCGTCTGATTGTCTGCGACATCTCGGGCTATGGCAGCGACGGCCCCTATACCAACAAAAAGGCCTACGACCTGCTGATCCAGAGCGAATCGGGGCTGTTGTCACAGACCGGCACGAAGGACACGCCGGTCAAGGCGGGCGTGTCGATGGCGGATATCGCCGCCGGCATGTACGCCTACAGCAATATTCTCGCCGCGCTTTTGGCCCGCGGTCGCAGCGGACAGGGCAGCCATATCGATGTCTCGATGCTCGAGGCCACCGTGGAGTGGATGGGCTATCCGCTCTATTACGCCTTCGAGGGGGCCGAGCCGCCGCCGCGCGCCGGCGCCTCGCATTCGACCATCTACCCTTACGGCCCCTTTCCCGCCGGGGACGGCCAGTCGGTGATGCTGGGACTGCAAAACGAGCGGGAATGGCAGACGTTTTGTACTGGGGTCCTTGAGCGCCCGGCGCTGATCGATGACGTGCGCTTTGCCACCAATGCCGATCGCAGCGCGGCGCGTCAGGTGCTGGATGGCGTCATTGACGAGGTATTCTCGACTTTGACAGCCGATGAGATCGTGGCGCGGCTCGACCAGGCCGGCATCGCCAACGCCCACGTCAACGAGATGGCCGATGTCTGGGCCCACCCGCAGCTGGCCGCGCGTAACCGATGGCGCGAGGTGGACTCGCCCGTCGGGCCGCTGCCGGCGCTGCTGCCGCCCGGCCAGGGTCGGGCCTTCGACACCGTCATGGGGGCCATACCGGCACTGGGTGAACATACCGAGGAGATTCTGGTCTCACTGGGGCATGACGAGACAACCATCAAGGGCTGGCGCGAGAAGGGAGTGGTGTAAATGGCGACGACATCGATCGATGCGGCAGAGTGCATCAGGACGGCGCGAATGGCGCTGTTTGTGCCGGCGACCCGGTTTGATCGCATCGGCAAGGCGCTGGCCAGCGAGGCCGATCTGGTCATCGTGGATCTCGAGGACGCCGTGGCGCCTGAAGACAAGGTGCTGGCGCGTGAATACCTGGAGCAGTTCGTGGAAGAGTCGCCGGATGTCGCCCTGTGCGTTCGCATCAACGCCCCCGACAGCGAGCACTTCGACACCGATCTGGATCTCTGCGCTCGGCTGCCGGGCGTGGCAGCCATCATGGTGCCCAAGGCCGAGGCCGCCACGCGGCTCAAGCAGGCCGCGGCGCTGGACCGACCTTTGTGGCCGCTGATCGAAAGCGCCGCGGGCCTTGAGTGGATCGACGAGATTGCCGCCGTGGACGGCGTGGAGCGCTTGAGCTTTGGCGCGCTGGATCTGGCGCTTGATCTGGATCTGGAAAGCGACACCCCCGGCGCCGAGGCGATACTCGATCAGGCCCGCTATCAGCTGGTGCTTCACTCCAGGCTGGCCGGGCTGGCCCCGCCCATGGCCGGCGTGTCACCCGTGCTTGATGATGACGATGCTCTTTACACCACCGCACAGCGCGCCCGCCAGATGGGTTTTGGCGGCATGCTCTGCATTCACCCTTGCCAGCTGGCTCCGGTACTTCAGGCGTTCATGCCCGACGCCGAACAGCTCGAGTGGGCGCGCAGGGTGCTTGAAGGCGCGCAGACCCAGGGCGGCGCCTTTCGCGTGGACGGTCAGATGGTCGATGCCCCGGTCATCGAGCGCGCCCGACGTCTGCTGGCGCGCGGCGGTCAGGGCGGTGGCCATCCATGACCCACGCAGAGGCAATGCCTGAGCGGTTTTCAGCCGTTCGAAATGGCAGCGCTACCTGTTTGGACTAACGTCAGGGCGTGACGAGGCCTTTGTGCGCAACAGACCCATCGTGGTCAAAAGGGTAATCATGGTGCCCAGCAACAGTGCCCACGTCGGATTGCTGCTGGCGTCCAAAAGGTACCCTGACCATGTGCCTGCCAGCATAAAAAGTGAGGCCAGTGAAAAGGCAATGCCGACCATGTCGGGATATCGCTTGCCGGCAAAGCGTTTCTGTCGGGCACAGAGATTGGCCACATTGCAGTAGGCGGCCGCGAGATAGAGACAAAAATTCAGCATCATGTAGACGGACAGCACCGGCATCGACACATCATTGCCATACATCCGCACCATGCCCAGCATCATGAGTTCGTCGACGGTCACAACGAACATGGCCAGCGTCACATGATGGCGATAGCGAAAGCGATGTTTCAGGGCATAAAACAAGAGTGGCCCGATCATCGAGCCCAGTCCCCCCAAAATCCCCACCATGGCAACGATTTCCCCCTTGTTGTCGGCCTCGGCTGCCAGCCACGGTGGCATGTAGTAGAGAAACAGTCCCATGGAGAGATAGATCAGCGGCGTTGTCACGGGGGCGCTGGCCGAAAGGCAAAATATCCGGCCACGAAAATATCGGATGCCTTCGATCAGATCGAGGCGTGAAGCGTGATTGCTTCCGGGGTCATATCGATTTTGATTGGATAGAAAAAGCGTGTCGCGCTTCATGGCTGCCCAGCGAAAAAGAAACGACGCCAGTGTCATGATCAGATTGATGACCAGCACGGCATAAAGGGAATAATCGATCAGCAGGCTTCCCAGCGGCCGGCCAATGACCAATGTGGCCAGGGTCAAAAGGCTAAGGGAAAACGCGTTGAAACTGACGGCGGTTCTGTCCGATTCAAGCGACAGGGCGCCGGCATAGGTGCCATTGGCGATGCTGGTGATGACCGGGATAACGGACGTCAATATAACGTAGGTGATCAACACGACCGGTGTTGACAGTGACCCGTCATAAAGCAGGAGCAGCGCCACCAGCGTAATGACCATGTCGTAGACTTCGCAGATCAACAGTACCCGGTAGGGGGAGTAGTGACCCAGCAGCCGTGCCATGACATAAGCACAGGCATTGATGGCCCTGGAAAACGTGGTGTATAGCGCAATCCATACCGGGGACAGCATGCCCACCGCGACCAGTGTTGGCACAGAGCCCTCGACCACGGAAGAGCCGGCGTAGGACAACATCAATCCCGATAACATCAGCATGTGGGGTTGGCGCAAAAGCCCTGACGGCGCCGGTCGGAATGTATTACGGATGCGCCTTGCCCTCACGCCAGTAGCCCATGGCAGACACCTGTCGTTTTGGCACCGCCAGTTCATCCACCAGATAGCGGCGAATGTTCAAACATACCCGGGATTCGGATGCGATCCAGGCATAAAAGCTGTCGTCCGACTCAGGAGCAGACACGTCCCACAGAATCTCTTCATCGATATCGATAGCCAGCGCTGAACTGGTGGCACAGGGGGACGATGACGGCTTCAGCGCAAGAGTGCGCACAGCCCGGGAAAGCCCCTCGCCATGACAGCACCGGGTCTCTTCCCGGGGCAGCCAGACGGCGTCGATCCACTGCGGGATACAGCGACAGTCGGCTTTCAGCGGCACCTCGAGAAGTGCCTGCACCCTGGGTTTCGGGACGCCGGAAAAACGTGCGTCGAGCTCTTCGATAATCCCCATGACGGCCGGCAGGGCGGTTTCATCCGCGACCAGCAAAAGATGCTCGATACTGGCGGGCGGGCGCCACTCGCAGCCGATGGCCTTGCCGGTGTAATGGATGCTGGGCGCATTGATCGACAGGGTATCTCCCGGACGGGCCCGACTCGCCCAGCGCGAGGCCGGACCGGTATCACCATGCAGCACAAACTCGATATCCAGCTCTTTTTTTTCAGGGCGTACTGCACGAATCGTGTAGGTGCGCATGAAGGGGCGCTGTTCGGGTGCCATGTTTTTATAGGCCGAGTACCAGTCCTGTTCGGTCGCAAATCTGGCCGCCATGTCAGCGCAGCCCTGGTCCGACGCCGGAAAGAACAGCTTCACTCTCTGATCCGGCGCAAAGGTCGTGGCCATATCCAGATCGTTTGCCGTAAACGTAAGGTTCACCATGGACGGTGAGATCTGCTCGCGGCGCGTGAGCGTCATGTCAAAAAGCTGATAGGGCGTCGTTGCTGGCATGGGATGGATCCCTGAATGTAGAGGCTATCTGGCGTTAAAGAGAATAATAATGTTTCGCATTTGGTTGCAAGGCGCCATTCACGCAATGTGGTGTCGACCTGCTTCTGTCGCGTCCTCGCGCCTTTTGCGTCATTCGTCGACGAACGCTGCTGGCCCGGCAATTTGCCAGGCGTCGGGATCATTTGAAGGCGGCATTGAGCGTCTCGAGTTCGGTCTGGCAGGCCGTCACGGCCCGAGCGATATAGCGTCCGGCCATGCGCTCGGAAACGTTCAGCCGCGCGCCGATCTCGCGCTGGGTCAGCCCCTCTATCCGGTGCCAGGTCAGGGCCTGACGCAGATGTGTAGGCAGCGTTGACAGCGCCTTGCCAAGGCGCTGAACGCACTGCTGTCCACACAGCTCATCCTCGGGACAGGCACGGGGGCAGACCAGCAGTGGTGCCAGGGTATCGATGGCGATCAGGTCCTGGGCATGGCGACGGCGGTGATCGGTGAGCAGATTGCGCGCTATGCGAAAAAGATAAGCGCGAGGGTTGTCGAGCAACGGGATGTCGTCGGATCTGATCAGCCGCAGGTAGACCTCGTGACAGAGGTCTGCCGCCTGATCCTGACAGGCCAGCTGGCGCTGAAGAAATCTCATCAACGGCTGATGATATTGACGGTAGAGTGAATCGATGGTCGTGGCATGCATCGTGTAACCCGCCGGGAGGCGATCGGTCGACAAGGGCGCGATCGTGTCGAAAATGACGATCAATATCGTCGTGGCCGAACAACCACTCGCAAGTGGTCATTCGGTACGAATCGTGGCAACGGATTGCCCGGGCGGCGCCTCAGCGCTCGCCCGTAACGTTTGCCGTGTCGGTCACGCCCTGATGTGTCGTCAGGCCATTTTTCACCAGGGCTGGCGGGCGCAGCCCGGCGATCGGGTTGATCAGCTCGCCGGCGAACTGCAGATTTCCGGCCGGGTCGGCCAGATCGATCATCTGGCGGTTGTTACGCAGCTGCAGCCGATTGAGACAGGAGAGCGTGAACGTCGGCGCGAACAGGTCAAAACGTGCGAATTTCTCCGCAAACGCCGGGTGGCGGCGTTGATAGTCGACCACGCAGGCGGCGACCCGTTCCCAGAACGTTCGCTCTTCAAGGGTGTCGGTCTCGACCAGAATCTGCGCCAGAAAGCGGAAAAAGCAGTCGAACAGGTCGGTGAAGATCGACAGGATTCGGAGAGGCTCCGGCACGTCAACGGCGATGCGACGAGCCGCTTCGGGCAGCGCCTGGCCGTTGTCGAAAATACCGGTCTCCTCACCGATGTCCTTGAGGATCGCCCCCACCGGCACGTGACCTTCCAGCGCCAGAATCAGGTTCTCGCCGTGAGGCATGAAGACCATGTCATGGGCATAAAAACAGTGCAGCAACGGCGTCATGTAGGCGGCGAGATAGCGGTCAATCCATGCCGTGGCGTCGAGACCGGAGGCATTGATCAGCGCCGGCAGCAGCGGGTGGTCGTTGGCGTCGCGATGGAGTAGCGCCGCCATGGTCATCAGCCGCTGGCGGGCGGGAACGCGCGCGCAGGGACTTTCGCGCCACAGGCAGGCGAGCATTTTCTGATACGGGCTGTGCCTGTCGCAGGCGGCCTCGAACCCGGCGTGGTGATAGCCCAGCGTGGCCACTTCACGCAATACGCTAAAGCGCCGTGCCTGCAGTTCAGGGTCTTCGTTGACCACCTTTTGAACCCAGTCGTTAATGGCCGGCGTGCCATGCATGTAATGGGGCGAGAGCCCGCGCATGAAGCCCATGTTGAGAATCGACAGCGCGAACTTGACGTAGCGACGCTGCGGGCGCGCGGCGTTGAACCAGGTACGGATCGACTGCTGCGGGCGGTAATCGTCGTCACCCTCGCCGAGCAGCACGATGCGCTGCTGGGCGACTTCACCGGCGAAGGTGATGGCGAGCTTGTGGCGCCACTGCCATGGATGCACCGGCATGAAGTAGTAGTCGGCGGCGTCAAGCGCCAGCGCTGACAGCCGGGCGGCGAAACGGGTGCGGGTGGTCTCGTCCAGCTCCTCGCGCAGCAGGGTATCGATATCAAGCCCGTCGATGGCGCTGTAGTCGGTGCAAATCCGGGCCACGGCCAGCCACAGCGGGCGCACCAGCGCCCCGGCTTCCGGAACATAGTGGTGATAGTCCTCCACGTCGAAGCCGATACGGCCGCTGTTGGCCACGAAGCACGGATGGCCCTCGCTCATGGCCGTCTCCAGCGTCTGAAAGTCGGCCAGCGCCAGCGTGTCGGCATCCGGCAGGCCGCGGCCCAGCTTGTAGGCCATGCCAGCGAGCGTGCTGGTGATCTCCTCCAGATAGGTCGTCAGGTTGTCGGGATCGATCGCGAGATGCTCACGGAACTCGAGTAAAAAGGCAGCGACCGACAGCGGCTTCAGCTCGGTGACAGCACCGATCGCCTCCTGTGCCGTCTTCTCCAGCGAGGTTTTCTCCAGTGATGCCTTGTCGATCCACCAATGATCGAGCGCCAGCCGACGAGCCCGGAAGCGATATTGTACCGATGAGGCCTCGAGACGGTACGCGCCCCATCCCGTGGCATCCGGCTCACCCATCTGCGTTGGCATCAGCAACCGCTCGTGGGCGAACTCGGCGATCGCCTTGACTAGCAGATCGCGGTTGGCGCGCGCCCAGCGCTGCGGCTCGAGATGGGCGCAGGTTGGATCGCCGGTCACGGGCGGGCGGCTATCGATTGCATCAAACGCAGCCCGGGTGCAAAACGCCAGATGCGCAGTCTTCTCGCCGAGCCGGATTTCACGGTCGTAGATGAAGCCGGCGCGGCGGTTGAGCGAATGAATCCGGGCATTGTTGACGTCGGGTTCGACCACGATGCGCCGCGTGGCCGGGTCACTGAACAAAAATGCGACGATGGTATTGAGTACCGCCTGGCTGAAGCCATGGATCGGCGTCCCGGTCGTGTCCGGCGGGGCGATCAGAAAATGCATGCCGCGATCGCCCGGCTGTACCGCGTATTGTTCGCCGACCGGGTCGTGACGTGGGTCGTAGCACTCGACCAGAAAGGCGGGCCAGCCGTCATGGAGACCCAGCCAGGCCTGTGCGGCGGTGCTCTCCTGCAGGTCGCGATAAAAGGCGCCGACCCGGTCGCGGCTGTCATTGGTCATGCCCCAGAAGCGGGCGCGGGGCTGGCTGACCCAGCCGTGAACAATCTCAAGATCACGTTCGAGATCGAGCGGGCGCAGGGACAGCGTGCCGATACCGGGCCAGTCGCGGCGAAAGTGCTCATCAGGGGCCCGGGGGCGGCGAGTGGCGATCGCAGTCGTTGCAGCCTGACTGGCATGAAACCGTGTATTGGAAAGCGAATTCATCGAAGGCTCTCTGTGTCTGTGGATATCGCTGCGCCGGCGGATTCAGGCTGTCGCTCGGTGCTGACACGTTCGGGAATGAATACGGCGTTGTCCGGAACACCGAACGTCTGAAACGTGACACTGCGCTCGATCGGATAGACCTCACGCCCGGTCAGTTCGCGGATGATGCAGGCGTTGCGATAGCACGCCATGCCCAGATCCGGGGCGACCAGCCCGTGGGTATGCAGCTCGGCGTTCTGGACGAAGAGATCGCCGTGGGCGCTGACGTTGTAGTAGCGCCCGACCACATAGCGGCCGGCGTCGTCACGCTGGATACGGTGCTCGATCGGCGCCAGAAAGTCCGGCAGGCGGGGGGCGTAGCCGGTGGCCAGGATCAGCCCCTCGGTGCGGTGGCTAAAGTGCTGTGCCTGCTCGGTATGGGCAAGGGTCAGCTCAAAGCGCTGGCGCGCGGTGTCGTAACGGCACTGCTCGAGGACCGCGCAGGTCAGCAGGTGCGTATTCACCGGGCCATGGAGACTCATGGTGTAGAGCCGGTCATGGATGGCATTGATCAGATCGAGATTGATCCCCTTGTAGAGCCCCTTCTGCTCGCGGATCAGACGGTCACGAGTCGACTGAGGCAGGGCGTGGAAGTAGTCGATGTAGTCCGGAGAGGTCATCTCGAGTGTGAGCTTGCCGTACTCCAGTGGGAAAAAGCGCGGCGAACGGGTCACCCAGTTGAGGGTGTAGCCGTGCTCATCGAGGCCTTCGAGCAGATCGAGATAGATTTCCGCGGCACTCTGGCCGCTGCCGACAAGCGTGATGGAGGGCTTCGCCTGCAGCGCGGCCTTGTGCTCGAGGTAGTTGGCCGCGTGTACCAGGCGCTCGCGATCGCCGCTGCAGCAGTCGGGAATCATTGGCTCGGTGCCGGTGCCGAGCACCAGTCGGCGGGCGCGATGGCAGCGCATCTCGCCGCTGAGCGTGTCGCGGCTGTGGACGTGGTAGCAGCCTTGCGCCGCGTCGTAGTCGACGCGCGCCACGTCGTGATTAAAGCGCAGCGTCTCGAGCCGGGTAGTGGCCCACTGGCAGTACTGGTTGTACTCGTGGCGCAGTACGAAAAAGTGCTCGCGAATATAGAAGTTGTAGAGCCGGCCCCGGGCTTTCAGATAGTTGAGAAAACTGAAGCGGCTGGTAGGGTCGGCCAGGGTAACCAGATCCGCCATGAACGGCGTCTGCAGCGTGGCGTCTTCCAGCAATAGCCCGGGGTGCCAGTTGAAGCTTGAACGCCGCTCGAGAAACAGCCCGTCGAGATCGTCGATGGGGTCGGTCAGGCAGGCCAGGCCGAGATTGAACGGCCCCAGCCCGATGGCGATGAAATCGTGAATGCGGCTCTGCATGAGCGTGCTCCTGGTGATGGGAGTGCTCCTGATAATGGAGAGTGCCCTGGTGACTGGATAAGCGCGTGAATGACAGCACCCGCCGCCCTCAGGCGCGGTCGGCGGCCGCGAATGGCGTCGTATCCGCGCGGTGTGTCTCGGCGTCGTGTCCGTCGTCGGGGTCGGTTGCGGCCGTATCGCGAGCATGGTCGGCGGTGAACGCCTCACCGTGGGCTGCGATCCGGCCGATCAGTCGGCTCAGGTCCTCGAGCCGCGTCTGCGGATTGAGCAGGGTAAACTTGAGATAGAAGCGCCCGCCGACCCGGGTGCCGGCGACCACGCCTTCGCCGCGCCGGGAGAGGGTGTAACGAATGTGGTGGTTGGCGGCTTCGATGGTCGCGTCATCGCTGATCCCGGTGGGGCAGTAGCGAAACACCAGGGTGCTGAGTGCAGGTGCCATCAACACGCTGATACCGTCGCGCTCGTGCAGCAGGCGCCAGGTCTGATGGGTCAGTGCGATGACATCGTCGAGATAGCCGCCCAGCGTGTCCGCTCCCAGGGTGCGCAGGGTCAGCCACAGCTTGAGGGCATCGAAACGGCGCGTCGTTTGCAGGCTCTTGTTGACCAGATCCGGCGTGCCCTGGTCGGCCTGATCGCGCGGGTTGAGATAGTCGGCATGATAGGTGACGTGGCCCAGCTGGCGACGGTCGCGCACCAGACAGGCGCTGCAGCTGACCGGCTGGAAGAAGGTCTTGTGGTAATCGATGCTGACCGAGTTGGCCTGCTCGATCCCGGCCAGCCAGTGGCGATAGCGCGGCGACAGTAGCAGGCCGCCGCCGTAGGCGGCATCCACATGCAGCCATAGCCCGTGCGACTGGCACAGCGCGGCGATGCCGGCAATCGGATCGATACTGCCAAAGTCGGTGGTGCCCGCGGTCGCGACCACGGCGAAGGGCAGCAGTCCATCGTGGCGGCAGTCATTGAGGTGCATGCGCAGCGCATTGAGATCCATGCGTCTATTGGCGTCGCAGGGCACCGGAATCACGGCGTCGTAACCCAGCCCGAGCAGTGCGGCGGCCTTCTGCACGCTGAAGTGGCTCACCTCGGAAGCAAGAATGCGCAGCCTGCGAGCATCAGGAGGTAACCCATGATGGCGATTGCCGGCATGGCCGGGCAGTTCGGCGCAGGCGACGTCTCGGGCGATCATCAGCGCCATCAGGTTCGACTGGGTACCGCCGCTGGTGAAAACGCCGTCGGCGCCCTCGCCGAGACCAATGCGCGCCGTCGTCCAGTCGATCAGCTTCTGCTCGATCAGCGTGGCACCGGCGCTCTGGTCCCAGGTCTCCACCGCGGTATTGAGCGGTGCGGCAATCGCTTCGGCGAGAATCGAGGGCAGTGTGATCGGGCAGTTGAGGTGGGCAACGTAGCCCGGGGCGTGAAAATGGACCGCGTGGTCAAGATAGAGCCGCTGGATCTCCTCGAGCCCGGCATCAATATCCGCCAGCGGTCGGTCGAGATCGATGGCGTCGAACTCGGGCTGCAGTTCACCCGGCGCGACGCCGCTGAAGGGCCTCTGGTGCCGGGTCAGGGAGCCGTGCACCAGCGACACGCAGCGCTGCATGCCCAGGCGATAGGCCTCCAGGGAGTGATCGCCGAACAGGGTCAGCAGGTTTTCCGGCACCGGCTCGTGACGGCGCAAGGGTAGGGCGGTGGCAAACTCCGTGTCGTAACGCACGATGTATCCTCCTGACTGTGGGTAGCGGCAAGGTGTTATCGCCGCAGCGGCCGTGCCGGCATGCTCAAACGAGAATGAAAATCATTAATTTTGAGGTGCCGGTCAGGAAGACGCGCCGAACCGCATTTTCTGAACCGGTTTAACAATTCATTTCAAAACAAGGCTCAGCAAAAGCAACGAAGGCAGAAAGGAAAGACGCGATAACGCCGCTGGCACATGCGATGGCAATTGCCAAAGGGTGATAATGAGAATTATTATCTTTCGCAACAACCGCAAAACGATCACAGGATGACCGTTGTGGCGCAGCGCATCTTTCTCGAGCCAGGGGAGCCGTCTTTCCAATGTTGTCGATCAAGTACTTCAAGGGATCCGTAAAATGTCTGGCCCGCGCGCCGCTGCTTGCGGGTGTCGTGGTGAGCGGATGGACAGCTGATGCGCTGGCCCGGCCCGTGCAGGAAAGCGATCAGCCCCCGGATACGATGGTCATCACCGGGGAGAACCTGTCGGATGTCGACGGTCCGACACAGGGGTATACGGCGCAGGCCAGCGATGCCGGTACCAAAACCGCCACACCGCTGGCCGAAACCGCGCGCACGATCAACGTGGTGACGCGCCAGCAGCTCGACGACCAGGGCATTACCAATATCAACGATGCGCTGCTCTATACGCCGGGTGCCTTTACCGGGCTGGCGGGTGCGTCCAAACGTTCGGACGTGGTCTCGCTGCGCGGCTTCCACGGTGGTGATGTGGACAACACCTTCCTCGATGGGCTGCGGCTGCAGTCGGACCCCGGCGCCTACTCGGCGATGCAGATCGACCCGTTCTTTCTGGAGCGCGTCGACGTGGTCAAGGGGCCGGCGTCCGCACTGTATGGCCGAACCATGCCGGGCGGCATGGTGTCGCTGACCACCAAAAAACCGCAGTCGGAGCAGCAGGGGCTCTTCCGGCTTTATGGCGGCAGCTTCGACACCTACGGGGCCGGTATCGACGTGACCGGCCCTCTGAGCGATCCGGACCTGGGCGCCTATCGCTTCACGGCGCTGGGAAGTCGCTCCGATACCCAGTTCGATGTTGCCAAACGCGAGCGCTATGCGCTCATGCCGCAGCTGACGCTCTACCCGGACGAAGACACCGATCTCACCCTGCAGGCCTACCTGCAGCATGACCCGGCCGGCGACTATCACGGTGCGGTGCCCTATGATCTGAGCGTCAGCGGCGCGCGCTTTGGCGGCACGGTTGATTCTTCCTGGTCGGACGCTGACCCGGCCAACGACGTGTTCAGGCGCAACCAGCGCATCTTCTCCTATCAGCTGCAGCACCGCTTTAGCGATAATCTGACGTTCAACTCGCGCGCTCGCTACACCAACATGGATGTGGAAGTGGGGCAGGTCTATCAGGCTGGTTTCACGGGCAACGGTGCGGAACTGGCGCGATATTACTCCGGCTCGGATGAAGACCTGCAGGCCTTCTCGACGGACAACAATCTGCAGTACGAGCTCATGACGGGAGAGGTAGAACATACGCTGCTGGCAGGCGTTGACTTTCAGCGTCGTAAAAATGACGTCAAATTTTCTTCTACATCAACAACCCAGGAGACCGGCGTCAGGCCGCTGGATCCGTTCAACCCCGATTATTCCGGCAGTGCGCTGACCAGGGCGCCCTTTGGCGTCACGGACGATACCCGCAGAGTGCAGCAGGGCGGGATCTACCTGCAGGATCAGATGCGCTGGGACCGCTGGCACCTGACGCTCGGCGGACGTCAGGACTTTCTGGATCGCGAATATCACTCCCATCTCGGTGGCGCCACCGACAGCCGCAGCGACAAGGCGTTTTCGGGCAGTGCGTCGCTGCTGTATCGCTTCGATTCAGGCATCGCGCCCTACTACGCCTACAGCGAGGCTTTCAATCCCAGCGCTGACTCCTCGGTGGATGGCGCCGTACCCGACCCGGTGAAAAGTCAGCAGCATGAAATCGGCATCAAGTATCAGCCGCCCGGGACACGCGATCTCTATCAGCTCGCCTTTTATGACCTGACCCAACAAAACGTCCAGCAGCGCACCAGCGTCAGCCCGGTGGCCTATATCAGCGCTGGCGACATCCGCTCGCGCGGCGTTGAGCTGTCCGCCAACGCAGCGCTCACCGATCGGCTCAACATGATCGCCGGCTACAGCTACAACGATATTGAATATCGCGACAGCATCAGTCAGGACGGCGTCAATATCGAATCCGGCAAGACCCCGGTGCTCTCGCCCGAACAGACGGCATCGCTCTGGATGCAGTACGACTTTACGCACGGCATTCGCGGCGGCGTTGGTGGTCGCTACGTCAAGGGCAGCTACGCCGATGCTCAAAATACGCGCAAAACCGGTGACTACACGCTGGCCGATGCCTTCGTAAGCGTTGATCTGGGCGAAATCTCCAACGAGCTGGATGGCGCCACGCTCAAGCTGAATGCCACCAATTTGTTTGACAAAAAATATGTCACGGGCTGCTTCAACGAGAGTTACTGCTATTTCGGCGATGAGCGACAGGTCACCGCAACGCTGGATTATCGTTTCTAGGAGACAAGGACCGGCCACTAGCGCCTGCTGAAGATGAAAATGCCATACTGGGTGGCTGTGTTATCCACACCCGATGAGCCCTTTCATGACCCGATTTATTGTCCTTGTGCTGACGGCCGTACTGGCCGCCGGTGCACTCTCTGCCGCCGCGACGGTAACGCCTTTCGAATCGCGATTTCTGCGCGCTTCTGCCTCGGATGCCCTGCCGGACACGGTGGCGCGTTCGCTGGGTGAGGAGTCCGAGGCGCTTAATACGCTGTTTCTCGCCTGGGCGGATGATCAGGCGCTGGTGTACAACGGCGCGCTGGCGCTTTCGCGTCACGGCGATACCGCCCGCGAGGTGCTGACCGAATACGGCTTCGAGCCCGGCTTCCAACAGATCCTTTCCCGCTTTGGCCCCGACGCCGTACTGCCGGTGGCCTGGTTTCATGACAACGAGGTGCCGACTCTGACCGCGCGCCACTGGGCGACGCAGCGCTACCGCGAGGCGCGCGGGGCGATTGCCGGCTGGTGGAGCGACGACGAAGCCGACAGTGACGCCACCGATTCAACGACGGATGAAGCGCGCGGCCTGACGCCGTATCAGCGCGGTCTTTATGGCGTCGCCTTTTTACAGGCGGAGGGCTACGGCTTTCTCGATCAGTTCGTGGTGGATGAGCAAAGCCGGGTGCACTGGCTGCAGGGCGAGCGACTGGTCGCGGGCGTGGGGGATTTCTTTACCGGCGGCCTGCGCGATCTGGAGCGCACCGTACAGGGGCCGGAAACCGTGGGGCCGGCCGATATTGCCTGGGCGGGCGTCGATGTCGTGATGATGGCGGGTGCCATCAAGTGGCTGCGCGCCGGTCGCGCGATGCGGGCCGGGGCGCTTGAGAGCCGGGCGGCGGCGGGCGCCAGCGGCGAGCTTAGAAGCTCACGGGCACTGGTACCGGCCGGCCTTCGCTTCACCCGGCTGTCGCGGCCGGCAAAGCTGGCCGCCGTCGGCGCCACGACCTGGATCGTGGTGCGTCACCCGTCGTTGATTAACGGTCTGGGCGCCAACCTGGCGCAGTGGCTCGGCTGGCCGGTGAAGCTGGGGCAGTTTCTGCTGTGGTTTGCGATCGCGCTGCCGTTTCTATGGCTGATTAATCTGGCCTGGCGCTGGCTGATTCGCCCGCTTTTATGGGTTTTGCTCACCGCGAGCCGAGGTTCCAGGCGACTCGACACCAAGGTCTAATACGTTTTCTCCGCAAACGGCCGTATATGCATTCATGCCGGGCATTCGATCCCACCAGGCCCGGCCCCTTCCCGGTCTGTTGCGGAGAACTCACCATGTTTCATATCCCACTCGGTCGTTCACTGGGTCTTTTTGGCGCGACCTGCATGCTCACGCTTGGCAGCCATGCCATGGCCGCCGATGCGCCGATCGTAATCAAGTTCTCCCACGTGGTAGCCGACAGCACGCCCAAGGGGCAGGGCGCGCTGATGTTTCAAAAGCTGGTCGCCGAGCGTCTGGGCGATCGCGTCAAGGTCGAGGTCTACCCGAACTCGTCGCTTTACGGTGATGGCAAGGAGATGGAAGCCCTGCTGCTGGGCGATGTGCAGATGCTGGCGCCCTCATTGGCCAAGTTCGACAAGTACAACGAAGCCATTCAGATCTTTGACCTGCCGTTTCTCTTTGATGATCTGACCGCCGTTGACCGCTTTCAGGCAAGTGATGAAGGCAAAAAGCTGCTCAACTCGATGGAAGACAAGGGCATTCTCGGGCTGGGCTACTGGCACAACGGCATGAAGCAGCTCTCTGCCAACAAGGCGCTGCATGAGCCAAAGGACGCGCGCGGTCTCAAGTTCCGCGTTCAGGCTTCCAACGTGCTTGATGAACAGTTCAAGGAGCTCAGGGCCGTTCCGCGCAAGATGAGCTTTGCCGAGGTGTATCAGGGCCTGCAGACCGGGGTCGTCAACGGCGCCGAGAACCCCTGGTCCAACATCTACAGCCAGAAGTTCTATGAGGTGCAGGACTACATCACCGAGTCCAACCACGGCGTGCTGGACTACATGCTGATCACCAACGCCAAATTCTGGAACGGCCTGCCCGAAGACGTGCGCACCGAGCTGACCGGCATCGTTGAGGAAGTCACTACCGAGGTCAACGATCAGGCGCGTGCCATCAACGACCGCGACCGTCAGGCCATCATCGATGCCGGCACCACCGAGATCATCGAACTCACGCCCGAGCAGCGTGAAGACTGGCGCGAGGCGCTGCGCCCGGTATGGCAGAAGTTTGAAGGTCAGATCGGTGCCGACCTGATCAAGGCTGCCGAAACCGCCAACAGTGCAGGCTGATACGGTGCCGCCTCGGGAGTCATGGCAATGAAGACTGTACTCAATCTCTGGAACCATTTTGAGGAGGGCCTGGTGGCCCTCTTTTTAACGGCCATGACGCTGATCACGTTTGTCTACGTGATGTTCAATAACCTCTATGTGGTCTTTTACGCCGGCGCCGATGCGTTCCCGGCGCTGGAAGGCCCGCTGTTTGCCATCGGCGATGTGCTGCTTGATACCGCCCAGGCGATGACCTGGAGCTCGGCGCTGACGCGCGCCTGCTTTGGCTGGCTGATCTTTTTGGGGATTTCCTACGGCATTCGTACCGGCGCCCATATCGGGGTCGATCTGCTGGTGCGCACCTTCAGCGCGCCGCTGCGCCGTGCCTGCTCGATATTCGTGCTGCTGATCGTGCTGGGCTACGCCGTGCTCATGATGGTGTCGAGCTACGACTGGGTCTCGGCGCTGCACGGGGCGGGACTCGGGGCCGAGGATCTCGACGAGTTTCATGTCATGCAATGGCATATTGCGATGATCGTACCGCTTGGCTTCGCCCTGGTGATTGCCCGGCTGGTGGAGGCGTTCGTTTTGACCCTGCGCGGTGAGCAAAACGGTCTGCAGATGGCGGATGAGGCCGCCGATGCGCTCAAGCTGGCCAGCGATGTTCATTCGGACACGCCGAAGGAGTCACGCTCATGACCATCGCCTTTTTGTTTGTGGCCCTGTTTGTGCTGCTGTTTTTGAGCGTGCCGATCGCGGTGTCGCTGGGACTGTCGGGCGCTCTGACGATTTTGCTGTTCAGTCAGGACTCGGTCCGCTCATTGGCCATCAAGCTTTTTGAGACCTCGGAGCACTACACGCTGCTGGCCATTCCGTTTTTTTTGCTCTCCGGTGCCTTCATGACCAGCGGTGGCGTGGCCCGTCGATTGATCGACTTTGCCAACGCCTGCGTGGGCCATTTTCGCGGCGGGCTGCCGATCGCCTCGGTCATGGCCTGCGTACTGTTTGCCGCTCTTTCCGGCTCGTCTCCGGCAACCGTCGCCGCGGTGGGGTCAGTGGTCATCGCCGGCATGGTGCGCTCGGGCTATACCCAGTCGTTTGCCACCGGCATTGTCTGCAACGCCGGGACGCTGGGCATTCTGATTCCGCCGTCGATCGTGATGGTGGTTTACGGCGCGGCCACCGAGACCTCGGTGGGCAAGCTGTTCATGGCAGGGGTGGTGCCCGGTCTGATGCTGGGGCTTTTGCTGATGATTGCCATCTACATCATCGCGCGCATCAAAAAGATGCCGGCCCTGCCGCGGGTGCCCCTGAAAGAGACGCTGATACTGGCCCGCAAGTCCTTCTGGGGCCTGATGCTGATCGTGATCATTCTGGGCGGCATCTATACCGGCATGTTCACGCCCACCGAAGCGGCCGCGGTGGCGGCGGTGTATGCCGCCTTTGTGGCGCTGGTGGTCTATCGCGACATCAGCTGGCGCGAGTGTCCGAAGGTAGTACTGGAGGCGGCAAAGCTGAGCATCGTGCTGATGTTCATCATCGCCAACGCCATGCTCTTTGCCCACGTGCTCACGACCGAGCAGATTCCACAGGCGATCACGGCCTGGGTGGTCGATCAACAGTTCTCGCCGATCGCGTTTTTGCTGGTGGTCAATATCATCCTGCTGGTGGCCGGCAGTTTCATGGAGCCTTCGGCGATCATTTTGATTCTGGCGCCGATTCTGTTCCCGATTGCCATGCAGCTGGGCATCGACCCGGTCCATCTGGGCATCATCATGGTGGTCAACATGGAGATCGGTATGCTCACGCCGCCCACCGGGCTCAACCTGTTCGTGGCCTCGGCCGTGACCGGCCAGCCGCTGACCGCCGTGATTCGGGCCTCAAGTCCGTGGCTGTTGCTGCTGGTCAGTTTCCTGTTGCTGATTACCTACGTGCCCTTTATCTCGCTGGGGCTGCCCGAGCTGCTGGGGATGTAGTCACTCGATGCGTCGTTGCAATACAACACACCGGGGCCCTGCGCCCCGGTGTGCGTTAGTGCTTTCATCAGACGTCAGGATTTTCTGCCGCCATCCTTTGAGATGACCGGGGATTTCTGCTGTTTCAGCGAATCCATGAAGGTGTCATCCAGACCCAGATGCGCCTTGACCAGCTCGGGTGGGGTCAGCGCCAGCCACTGGTTCAGCGAAATGTCGGCGTAGTGATCGCTTTTGAACAGTTCCAGAAAGCGCATCGTGGTGTCGCCGGTATTTTCGATGTAGTGGCCCATGGCAAACGGGATATAGCCGACGTCGCCTTCGTGAACGTCATAGGTACGCGCCTCGCCGGCACCGGCAAACACGCCCATGCGACCGGTGCCGCTCAAGTAGTACTGCCACTCGTCGTTGTTGGGATGCCAGTGCAGTTCGCGCAGTCCGCCCGGCTCCAGCTCGACCAGCGCCGCGGCGATGGTTTTCGACACCTTGAAGGTGGAGGAATCGGTGATACGCACCGTGCCGCCGGGTGTTTTGATCGGTTCCTGCTTGAGCATCCGGTGGCTGAAGGGCTCGGGCACCTCATCGGCGCCCTTTGGCCTGACGCTGTCCAGCGAGCCCGGTGTCTGGTTGGCGAAGATGTACTCCTCGCTCGGGTCAGGGGTGTCGCCAGGATGGGAGGGATCGATGCCGAAGTTCTTGGCCAGCACCTCTTTGGGAATGTGCTTGAACCAGTCGCTGAGCAAAAAGGTCGAGTTTTCATCAAAGCCGCCGTCGTCAAAGGCGAGCAGAAACTCGCAGCCATCCGGCCCCAGCCCCTGGATCGAGTGCGGGATGCCCGGCGGGAAGTACCACAGATCACCGGTTTCGACGTCATCGACGAAGTAGTTGCCCTCGGCGTCCACCGCCGTAATGCGCGCCTTGCCGTAGGTCATGTAGGCCCACTCGGCTTCCTTGTGCCAGTGCAGCTCGCGAATGCCGCCTTCGTTGAGTCGCATGTCGACCCCGGCGATGGTGGTGGAGACCGGCAGTTCGCGCTTGGTGACCTGGCGGGTCCAGCCGCCGCTTTCCTGGCGCACGTGGGCATCACCAAAGGGGAAGCGCAGGTTGGGCAGGGTGCCGCTGTCGGTGTCCGGCGGGTTCATCAGGGTGGGGTTGTCACGATCGATGGTCGTGTTGCGAGGGCCGGGGTCGTCACCGCCGACACCGTCGCGTCGCTGCGGTTTGGGAACGGTCTGGGCATAGGCGCCGGAGGCGACCGCCACGGTGCTGAACATGCCGGCAGCTACAAAGCTGCGTCGCGTCAGATGCTTCATCGTGAAATCCTGTCCTTTGAACCAGAGGAAAACAGACCGGTCATGCGTGATGGCCGGGTCTACGCTGCACCGTCTTTCCGAACACTGTTCTGAAAGGCTCCCACTACACTTAAGCCATGCTTAAAATCTTTGCAAATTTTAAATTTGGGTTAAGTGTTTGGTTTTGTTTCAGCGGGTAAGCCGTGGCCTGGTGGAGCGCGTGACAGGGCGGGGTCATTGATGGTGCCGGCTGAGTGGCAGGCGTATGATGCACAGCGCCGAGGGGCTCACTTCGACCGGATGACGTGCCCAGCCGTGCGTCGCTTGAGAATCGAAAGGAACAGGAAAAACAAGTCATGACCGTGATTCGCCAGAATGACCTGATCGACAGCGTCACCGATGCGCTGCAGTACATCTCCTATTACCACCCGAAGGATTTCATTGACGCCATGCATCAGGCGTATCAGCGCGAGGAAAATCCCGCGGCGCGTGATGCCATCGCCCAGATCCTGATCAACTCGCGCATGTGTGCCACCGGCCATCGCCCCATCTGTCAGGACACCGGGATTGTCACCGTGTTCGTCAATGTGGGCATGCAGGTGCAGTGGGACGCCGACATGAGCCTGGATGACATGATCAACGAAGGCGTGCGTCGGGCCTATAACCACCCGGACAACATCCTGCGCGCCTCGATTCTGGAAGACCCGGACGGCGCGCGTCGCAACACGAAGGACAACACGCCGGCGATCATCCACCACCGGCTGGTCCCCGGCGATCAGGTCGAGATTCACGTGGCCGCCAAGGGCGGCGGCAGCGAGGCGAAATCGAAGTTTGCCATGCTCAATCCGTCCGACAGCGTGGTGGACTGGGTGCTCGAGCAGATCCCGAAGATGGGTGCCGGCTGGTGCCCGCCGGGCATGCTGGGCATCGGCATTGGCGGCACCGCCGAGCAGGCGATGAAAATGGCCAAGGAGTCGCTGCTCGACCCGATCGACATCCAGGACCTGCAGGCGCGCGGGGCGTCCAACCGGCCCGAAGAGCTGCGCCTGGAGCTCTTTGACAAGGTCAATCGCCTCGGCATCGGCGCCCAGGGGCTGGGCGGGCTGACCACGGTGCTCGACATCAAGGTCAAGGACTGCCCGACCCATGCGGCCAACAAGCCGGTGGCGATCATTCCTAACTGTGCGGCCACCCGACATGTGCACTTTCATCTCGACGGCAGCGGCCCGGCGAGTCTGCCGGTACCGCAAATCGATGACTGGCCGGAGATTGCCTGGGAAGCGGGCGAGGGCGTCAAGCGCGTCAATCTCGACGCTATCACGCCGGAAGAGGTCGCCACCTGGTCGCCGGGCGACACGCTGTTGCTCTCCGGCAAGCTGTTGACCGGACGCGATGCGGCGCACAAACGCATGGTCGACATGATCTCGAAGGGCGAGCCGCTGCCGGTCGATCTCAAGGGCCGCTTTATCTACTACGTCGGCCCGGTTGATCCGATGGAAGGGGAGGTCGTGGGACCGGCCGGCCCGACCACCGCCACGCGCATGGACAAGTTCACCCGCACTATCCTTGAAGAGACCGGTCTTCTGGGCATGGTGGGCAAGTCCGAGCGCGGGCCGAGCGCGATCGAGGCGATTCGCGACAACGGCGCGGCCTATCTGATGGCCGTCGGCGGTGCGGCCTACCTGGTCGCCCAGGCGATCAAGGGCTCGAAGGTGCTGGCCTTTGAGGATCTCGGCATGGAGGCGATCTACGAGTTTGACGTCAAGGACATGCCGGTCACGGTGGCGGTGGATACCCGCGGCGACAGCGTCCATACGCTGGGCCCGGCCAAATGGCAGGAAATCATCGCCCGACGCTGATCCGCAGGGTCATGCCGGCCCCGTTGCGCCGCCCCTGTCCGGGGCGGCGCTGTCGTATCAAAGCGCATGACCGGCAGCAGACAGCTGCCTGGCAGACTTAACGTGTCCGGGTGGTGATGGTCTAATGACGGCCTTTCCCCTTTATCCTTCAAGCGAGGCAGTCATGGCCGGTCATCACGGCAACAATCAGGACCCCGGTGCCGCACTGGGGTTCATGGGACGACTCAGCGGCGCCATGGTCGCCCCGGTCGCGATCTATATGCTGCTGTGGCAGGTCGGAATGCGGCTGGTCAACGAGTACGCCGTCACCGGACAACAGGCGACAAGAATCAGCATTTTGTCGGTGGCCATCCCGGCGCTGGGCGTGCTGGCCTCGATCTTCATTGCCGGTCGTCGCTCCGGCGCCCTGATCGGCGGGGCGGTCATGATGCTTTTCTTTTTATACCTCTACGTTTCTTCGGCAGCGACGCTTGAGTGGGGGCCGCCGCTTCTGACCCTTCTGGGGGTCGGCATCGCCGCTGTGGTAGGTCGCTGGTGCCCGACGCTGGGCGAGGAGCTTTTCGACGCCCTGCAACGCTGACAGGCGATCGGTCTGTGCCGCTGTGACATTATCCTCTGGTCTATAGACTTAGGTCTGATTCCGGGGGGTGTCCCCTCCTGTAAGATGCCTCGGGCCGTAACGCTCGTTATCGGCAGGGGTTCGTTCAAGGGGATATAACAATGGATGGTTGGACACAGACAATGACGGCCGGCCCCCTGCTGGGGATTGCCGCGGCAGCCATCGCGGCGCTGCTGGTACTGGTCATTCGCTTCAAGCTGCACGCCTTTCTGGCCCTGATTCTGGTGAGTCTGATCACGGCCTTTGCCACCGGCATTCCGGTCAATCAGATCGTGCCGACGCTGGTCAACAACTTCGGCAAGACCCTGGGGGCGGTGGCGCTGCTGGTCGGCCTTGGCGCCATGCTGGGCCGGCTGGTTGAAAACTCCGGCGGTGCCCGGGTCCTGGCCGATCGCATGATCGAGCTGTTCGGCGAAAAGCGCGCGCCGCTGGCACTCGGCATGGCCTCGCTTTTAATGGGCTTTCCGATCTTTTTTGACGCCGGTTTGATCGTGATGCTGCCGATCGTCTTTGCCGTGGCGCGTCGCCTGGGCGGGCCGATCCTTTTGTACGCCATTCCCACGGCAGCGGCGTTTTCCGTCATGCACGTGTTCGTGCCGCCACACCCCGGCCCGGTAACGGCCGCCGAGCTTTACGGCGCCAATCTGGGTGTTTTGATGCTGGCCGGTCTCGTGATCGTTTTGCCCATGTGGTATCTCTCCGGCTATCTGTGGGGCAAGTTCTGCGCGAAGCACTACAGCTTCCAGCTGGCCGAAAGTTTCTTTGGCAAGGCCGACGATGACGAGATCAAAAACCCGCCGACGGTTGGCACGGTCATTGCCATGCTGCTGCTGCCGCTGGTACTGATCTTCATGAATACGGGTCTTGATTTCCTGCGTGCCGCCGGTATGGCCGACCCCGATCAGACCTGGTTTCAGATCCTGTCAACGCTGGGCAGCACGCCGATTGCGCTGTTGATCTCGGTGCTGGTGGCCACCATCGTGCTGGGCACGCGTCGCGGTGAAAACGGCAGTGCGATTGAAAAGATTCTGGAAAGCTCGCTGGGCCCGATCTGCTCGGTGGTGCTGATCACCGGTGCCGGCGGCATGTTCGGCGGCGTGCTGCGCGCCTCGGGTATCGGTGATGCGCTGGCGGATTCACTGGGCGATCTGGGCCTGCCGGTGATCGTGGCCGCCTATGTGGTGGCGGTAGCGATGCGTCTGGCCCAGGGCTCGGCCACCGTGGCGCTGGTCACGGCTGCCGGTCTCATGGCACCTGCCGTGGCGATGGGCGATTACAGCACCATGCAGGTCATTGCGGTGACGCTGGCAACGGCGGCAGGCTCGGTGTTTGCCGGCCATGTCAACGACTCGGGCTTCTGGCTGGTCGGGCGTTTGCTGGGCATGGACGTGCGCACCACGCTCAAGACCTGGACCGTTCAGCAGACCATCGAGTCCGTGGTCGGCTTCGTTCTTGCCTATATCATGTTCATTATTTTTTAAAGGAAGTTTCCATGGCGGTTAACCCGTTCGACATCAAGGGAAAACTGGCGCTGATTACCGGCTCCTCACGGGGTCTGGGCCATGCGCTGGCCCAGGGGCTTGCCGAGCAGGGCGCCCGCGTCATCATTCACGGGCGCAGTGAAGACACCGTCAATCAGGCCGTGCGTGCCATTGCTGATGCCACCGGCGCCGAGGCGTTCGGCGTGACCTTTGATGTCACCCGCAGTGACGACGTCAAAACGGCGCTGACCGAGCTGATCGAGACTCACGGCGTGCCGGAGATTCTGGTCAACAACGCCGGTCTCCAGCGCCGTGCGCCGTTTGCCGAGTTCGAGCCCAGCGACTGGGATGCGGTGATTGCCACCAATCTGTCCAGCACGTTTTATGTGGCCAACGCGCTGGCGCGCCACATGGCCGAGCGCGGCAACGGCAAGATCGTCAATATCGGCTCGGTCCAGTCAATGCTGGCGCGTCAGACCATTGCGCCCTATTCGGCCTCCAAGGGCGGTGTGGTGATGCTGACCAAGGGTATGGCGGCGGATCTGGCGCGCTTTAATATCCAGGTCAACTGCATCTCGCCGGGCTATTTCAAGACCGACATGAATACGGCGCTGTGGCAGGACGAAGCCTTTAACAGCTGGGTCGAAAATCGCACGCCGGCCCAGCGGTGGGGCAACGTTCAGGAGCTGGTCGGCACGCTGTTGTATCTGTGCTCGGATGCCTCGAGCTTTGTCTCGGGGCAGAACATCTTTGTGGATGGCGGCATGACCTCGGTGGTCTGAGTCTTCCCGACAGGGGCCGAAAGGCCCCTGTGCTGTCTGTGTATCCCTATTTTGTGCCTGCAACGGAGCATGACGATGAAAGCACTGGTCATTCATGGCAAACAGGACCTGCGCGAGCAGGAGTGGGCCACCCCCGAGCCGCAGGACGGCCAGGTGCGGATACGCATTGCCTGGGGCGGTATCTGTGGCTCCGATCTGCACTACTATCACGAAGGAGCCAATGGCGCCTTTGTCGTGCGCGAGCCGCTGATTCCGGGGCATGAGCTCTCCGGTACCGTCGATTTCGACCCCGCCGGCGAACTGGCCCCGGGCACCCCGGTGACCTTCCATCCGGCGACCTTTGGCGAAAGCCAGCCGGGCCTTGAAGAGCTGCCGCATCTGTGGCCAAAGGGCGCCTATCTGGGCTCGGCGTCCACGACGCCTCATACCCAGGGTGGCATGAGCGAATACCTGGTGGTCACGCGCGGCATGATTCGCGTTTTACCCGAAGGGCTCTCGCTCAAGCGCGCCGCGCTGACCGAGCCGCTGGCCGTGGCCCTGCACGGCATTAACGTGGCCGGCGGTGTGGAAGGCAAGCGGGTGCTGGTCTGCGGCGCCGGGCCGATCGGGCTTTTGACCGCGGCGGCAGCGCTTGCCAAGGGTGCCCGTGAAGTCACCGCCACCGACGTGTTTGAAGGCCCGCTCGAGCGCGCCCGCGGACTCGGCGTGCATCACACCATTCGCATCGGCGAGCAGACCCCTGACGCTGAAGCCTTTGACGTGGCGCTGGAATGCTCCGGCGTGCCGGCCTCGATCGATACCGCCATTCGCGCCGTGCGTCGGGCAGGCATCATCGCTCAGATCGGCATGATGGGCGCCGGCGCCCAGCCGCTGGAACTGGCCATGCTGATCTCCAAGGAAATCCAGCTGCGCGGCTGCTTCCGGTTCAATCAGGAAGTGGACGAGGCCATCGAGCTGCTGGCCCGCGATGAGCGCTTTGATCAGGTCATTACCCATGAAGTGCCGGCCGATCAGGCCATCGAGGCCTTTGCCACGGCGAAGGATGCCCAGGTCTCCGGCAAGGTGCTGGTGCGCCTCTGGCCGCAGGACTGACACGCACTGACGGATGCAGGCCGCGCAGGAGGGTGAGATGCACATTGTCATTACCGATTGTGATCACGAAAGCGTCGAGATCGAGCGCGAGTGTGTCGAGGCCGCCGGCGGTCGCCTGACGCTGTGTCAGGACGTCACGCCCGAGGGCATCATCCACAACGCGGCTGATGCTCAGGGGCTGATCGTGCAGTACGGCCGGATCACCGATGAGGTGCTTTCGGCGCTGCCTGAGCTGCGCGTGGTGTCGCGCTACGGCGTCGGGGTGGATACAGTCGATGTCGAGGCGGCCACCCGCCACGGTGTGGCAGTGTGCAACGTGCCGGACTATGGCACCGAGGCGGTCTCTGATCATGCGATCATGCTCTCGCTTGCCGTGCTGCGCGATGTGACCGGCCTTGATCGGCGCCTGCGTCAGGGGCAGCCGGCGCTGGGGCCGGCGCAGCCGATCTTTCAGCTGCGCGGTCGGCGCTTTGGCGTGATCGGTGCCGGCGCCATCGGCATGGCCACGGCGCGCAAGGCGGCTGGGCTGGGCTTTGAGGTGGTGCTCACTGATCCGCGCCTGACCCCCGGAGACACCACGGATGATGGCTGGGCGGTGGTGTCGCTTGAGGCGCTGCTGGCCACATCACAGGTGGTGTCGTTGCACCTGCCGCTGATCGAGCAGACGCATCACCTGATCGATGCCGGTGCGCTTGCCGCGATGCGTCGTGACGCCATTTTGATCAACATCGCGCGCGGCGGCGTGGTGGATACCGATGCGCTGGTCGAGGCGCTCGGGGCTGGGCAGATCTTCGGGGCCGGGCTTGACGTGCTCGAAGAGGAGCCGCTGGCCGTCGATCATCCGCTGACTCGATTCGAGCGGGTCATTCTCACCCCGCATGCCGGGTTTTACACCGAGGAGTCCTACGCCGAGCTCAAGACGCGCACGGCGCAAAACGCCATCGATGTCATCGCCGGCAGAAACCCGCGCAACATTCTCAACCCTGAGGTGCTGGCGCAATCCTGAGGTGCCGGGTCTGTATCCTGACAGCGGAGAAGCGCCCGGCGCTTCTCCGCTTTTTTATGCCCCTTGCCTATATCCCCCGCCAATGGCATCGATAGCTTGCCGGATGCGCAATCCTTGCCATGCTGTTAGCCGGCTATTTACATGGTGATCGGATGAGTCGGTCGCCATTCCATCGAGGAGGGCACGTCATGGACTATCGCAATCTGGGCCGTACCGGCCTCAGGGTCTCGCCGCTTTGTCTGGGCACCATGACCTATGGCACGCCGCAGTGGCGCGACTGGGTGCTGGACGATAAGCAGAGCCGACCCTTTATCGAGCAGGCGCTCAATGCCGGCATCAACTTTTTCGATACCGCCGACATGTACTCCGACGGCGCCTCGGAAGAGGTCGTGGGGCGCGCGCTGAGAGACTTTGCTCGCCGTGAAGAGGTGGTGCTGGCCACCAAGGTCTATAACCCCACCGGCAACAAAACGCCCAACGAGCAGGGGCTGTCGCGCAAGCACATCCATCACGCCATCGACGCCTCGCTCACGCGACTGGGCATGGACTACGTCGATCTCTATCAGACCCATCGCTGGGACTACGACACCCCCATCGAGGAGACGATGGAGGCGCTGCACGAGGTCGTGAAATCCGGCAAGGCGCGCTATATCGGGGCCTCCAGCATGCACGCCTGGCAGTTTGCCAAAGCCCAGCACGTGGCGGAGAAAAACGGTTGGACAAAATTTTCCACCATGCAGCCGATGGTTAATCTCATCTATCGCGAGGAAGAGCGCGAGATGATTCCGCAGTGCATCGATCAGGGCGTGGGCGTGATTCCCTGGAGTCCGCTGGCGCGCGGCATTCTGGCCGGCAGCAAGGCCGTGAACGGTGAAGGACAGACCACCCGCGCCAAAAGCGATGAGCAGATGCGGGCCTGGAATCTCGGCCTTGAGCGCGACACCCCGGTGATCGAGGCGCTTCATGAGGTCGCCGGCGCACGCGGTGTGTCGCCGGCTCAGGTGGCACTGGCCTGGCTTTTGCAAAAGCCGGGGATTACGGCGCCGATTGTGGGGGCCAGCAAGTCCCATCACATGGATCAGGCCCTGGGGGCGCTCGAGATCACGCTGAGTGAGGCCGAAGTCGAGCAGCTCGAGGCACCCTACGTGCCGCATGAGGTGGTCGGGTTCGTATAAAAATACGCGCGCCCTGGTGCGCCACCCGTTGAAAAGCCCCGGCATCTGCCGGGGCTTTTGCGTGAAAGCCATGTTGAATCAATCAAATACGCGAAAGGGTTTGGCAGTGGCCGTTTGTGTCCCTAGACTTTTTGCCGGTTGAAGGGCCGAGACATGCGTTGATGCCCGGATCATTAAAATATCGAACAACACCCGAGCAACGCCCGGGGCAGCCATCAGGGAGAGAGGATGGAAAACTGGAGTCAGACCATGTCGGCAGGGCCACTGCTGGGGATCGCGGCCGGTGCGATCGCAGTCCTTTTGCTCATGGTGATCAAGTTCAGGGTGCATGCCTTTGTCACCCTGATTCTCGTCAGTCTGCTAACCGCCTTTGCCGCCGGTATTCCCGTTGATCGGATCGTGCCGACGCTTGTGAACAATTTCGGCAGCACGCTGGGCTCGGTGGCCCTTCTGATCGGGCTGGGGGCGATGCTGGGCAAGCTGGTGGAGTCCTCCGGCGGCGCCAAGGTGCTGGCCGATCGCATGATCGCAATCTTTGGTGAAAAGCGCGCCCCCTTTGCCCTTGGCGTGGCGTCACTGCTGATGGGGTTTCCGATTTTCATGGATGCCGGCCTGATCGTGATGCTGCCGGTCATCTTTGCCATCGCCAAACGTCTCAACGGCCCGATCATCCCCTTTGCACTGCCGGCCGCGGCGGCCTTTTCGGTCATGCACGTGTTCGTACCGCCCCACCCCGGGCCGGTGGCGGCGTCTGAACTGTACGGCGCCAATCTGGGCCTGGTGATGCTGACCGGGGTGCTGATCGCCTTTCCGCTGTGGTATCTGTCGGGCTATCTGTGGAGCCGGTTTGCCGCCTCGCGCATTACGCTCGAGCAGGTGGCCGGCGGCATGTTCGGCGACAGCAACGAGGAGGAGGTGACCAATCCGCCGTCGATCGGGGCGGTGCTTGCCATGCTGCTGCTGCCGATGGCACTGATTTTCATGAACACCGGGCTGGATTTTCTGCGCGCGGCCGGCATGGTCGACAGCGATGCCGGCTGGTTCAAGCTCTGTTCGGCACTGGGCGAGACGCCGATCGCGCTTTTGATCTCGGTGCTGGTCGCGCTGTGGGTGCTGGGCGGTCGCCGCGGCAAGTCGGGTACGGCGCTTGAGAAGGTGCTGGATTCGGCACTGGGGCCGATCTGCTCGGTGGTACTGATTACCGGTGCCGGTGGCATGTTCGGCGGCGTACTGCGCGCCTCGGGCATTGGCGATGCGCTGTCGGGCTCGCTGGAAAACCTGGGCCTGTCGGTCATCATGGCCGCCTATGTGGTGGCGGTACTGATGCGCGTGGCCCAGGGCTCGGCCACCGTGGCGCTGGTCACCGCGGCAGGGTTGATGGCGCCGGCCGTGGAAGCCGGCGATTTCTCGACCATGCAGGTGGTGGCCATCACGCTGGCCACGGCCGCCGGCTCGGTGTTTGCCAGCCACGTCAACGACTCCGGCTTCTGGCTGGTCGGGCGGCTCATGGGCATGGATGTCAAAACCACGCTCAAGGTCTGGACCACCCAGCAGACGCTGGAATCCGTGCTGGGCTTTGCGATGGCCTGGGTCGTTTTCGTGCTGTTCTAGCACGCCCGCTATGGACCAAAAAAAACGACGCCCGAGGGCGTCGTTTTTTGTGCGTCACATCAGCGTATCAGCTGCCGGGGCGGGTGTTGCCCGGTACATGATCCGTGGAAGTGGTACTGCCAAAGCGCGGCTCGGTATTGCTGCTGTCCGAAGACGACTGACCGCGGCTGTCCGAAGACGACGCGGTGCGATCGCCCGAATCGTTGTCATCGCCACTATGCTTTTCGGTGGCCTCCTGCGCTTTTTCGCTGGCACGCTCCATCTGCTCCGAGCCCATTTCGCTGGCACGATCGACCAGCTGGTCACGGGTGTCGCCCATGGCGCGCTGTTCGGCACGCGAGGTGGGCAGAAGCGAACCCAGCAGGGCGCCGGCCGCCAGGCCGAGTGCGCCGGTCGCAACCGGATTGTCGTGCGCCAGGTCGCTCAGCCATGAACCGGTTTCACGTGCTTTGGAAGACGCATCGTGAAGGCGATCGCTGGAACCCTGTTTCATGCGCTGCATCCTGTCTCCAGCACCGCTTTTCATGTTGTGTGCCCGTTCGCCGGCCCCGTCCTTCATGCTGCGCGCCTTGTCACCGGCGCCGTGCAGAGCGTCACCGGCGCGCTGGCGCAGGCTGTCATCGCTGCCGCTTGAGGTGCGTCCCTGACGGTGTTGATCGATGGAGTCACCTTCGCTGTAAAGCGGCTCATCAAAGAGCGGCTCGTCGTAGATCTCGTCATATTCGTGGGTCTGCGGCTGCGTTTGCGCGGCCGCATGACGGGCCTTTTTCTGGCGCTTGTCGTTGAAGCGACTCGGCACATCGCCATGACCCGAGTTTGATGAGTTGCTGGAGTAGATCAGCCAGCCGATGCCCACGCCGATCAGGGCAGCCGGCATCGGGTTGTCACGTACCGAACGCCCCAGGTTGGAGAAGTAATCCCGGGCGGAATCGCTTTTGACGTATTCCATGGCGCTGCTCATCATGTGATCAGACGAAAAGCGCTCCTGGAAATCGCTGAGCGTGTCATCCAGATGAGAGCGGGTCTTGTTGATGTCCGCCTCGATCTCTTCGGGACTGCGTGTGTCCTGCTGGTCCTGATTCTGGTCGTGATCGCTCATTGCTTGTTCTCCTCTTCCTTGTGGCTTCCGGCATGCTCCTTGAGCATGGACTGATCACGCTGCAGGCTGTCGACGGTACGATCCGGCGTCATGGCCTGGGTGCTCAGCGTGTCGCGGGCCTTTTTCATCATGCTCATGCCGATGATGGCGACAATTGCACCCACGATCAGGGCCGACAGCCACAGATCGATGACCTGACCCAGGCCAATGACAGCAGCGGCCAGCAGCACCAGAAGTCCGGCATTGAGGACAGCGCCTGCCACGACCATGGCGCCGATGGCGGCACCGGCGCGCTTGATGTTTTGCTGCATCTCGGCCTTGCCGAGTGCGATCTCCTGGCGTACCAGCGAAGTGACATCGTTGAGCAGCGAGGAGAGCATCCCCACCATGCCGCGCGGCTCGTCACCGCTTTGGTCGGCGTGTCGGCGCTCGTCGATGCTGGGGTCCTTGTGACCTGAAGGTTGTGTCATGATCAAACGCTCCCTGTTGATTCGAACACTAAAGATGAAATGCCTGTCAGACGGTTTGCAGCAGGGGCGTCATCAGCGATTGGAGCTTTTCAGAAAACGCGACAGCAAAAAGCCGCCCGCGACCATGCCACCGATAAACAGTGCCGGCTCGCGACGGGAAAAGTCCTGCACCTCTTTCAAAAGCGATTCGCTTTTTTCATCACGCAGATGGTCGGCCAGGGTGTCGGTTCTATCCGCCAGGCGATAGGTGTAATCGGCAAGCGACACCTGGTCCTGATCCTTGAACTGCATGGCCATGCTGCGCACGGCTTCGGAGAAGTTCGAGATATAGTCGGCCACAAATCCCTTCTGGCTGTCGGCCCGACGCAGGGCTTCTTCACGTGCCTGATCGGCCGTTTCGCGAGCCTTTTGCTGCGCCTGCTCCCTGTTCTGCTGTGCCTTGTCGCTGCCCTGTGAGCCGTCATTGCCGGTGCTGGTATTGTTTTGCTGGCGGTTATCGCCATGCATGAAACGGTCATCCGTGTCGTTCATGATGTGCACCCTGAAGCCAATAAATTAACCTGAGTTAGTAAGTGCCGAAGCGTGCCGGATCTTTTCACGTCCCGTTCGACATCCACACTGAAACAGTAGATTGGAAGGGCCGTACGTCAAGGAAATTGAAGGATTATAAATTCAGGAAGTGGCGTAAATATTTGTTATGAATGGCTTAAAGATGATGCAGGTTAATAACGAAGTGGGGGCAGGTTTCAAACGCCAGAAACTGCGCCGTCATGCGCTCTGGCGTCGAAAAAGACGGGCAGTATTTATAATGAAAAATCGATGTAAAATTTCTGAAATAAAGGAAAAGAGGGTATTGCCGGAGTGTGATAAAGCCCTGTCAGGAAACAGGGCCATGATGCCAGATCACGATGCTTTCAAGCAGGGTGCTGACGACCCTTTCACTGTCGTTGGCCAGTTCGAAAGGCGTTTGTTTCAACAGCCAGTCGGTCACCACGCCCTTGATACATGACAGCAGCATCGAGGCTGCCATGGCCGGGGTCAGGTCGTTGCGCAGGGCAATCTCACCGCAATCCACGCCGCGCTGCAGCGTCTGGCTGATCATGTCGCGACACTCCTGCATGTGCAGGTCCAGCTGGTCGTTGACCCAGGCAAACTCGCCGATGAACTCGTTGCGTGACGAGGTCAGCATCAAAATGCGTTGAAGCCGGCTGTCGCGTGACAGTGACTCAAGGTCCTGCACCAGCGTCAGGCGCATGATGGTAACGGGGGCGTGAGCGAGCTGCTCGCACTGCGCCAGATGAGCGGCCAGGCGTTCGGTCATCTGGCGCTTGCGCTCCAGAAGGGCTGCCAGAATGCTGGTCTTGCCTTCCGGGAAATGCCAGTTCAGCGCGCCGCGAGTGACGCCGGCACGCGTTGCGATATCGTTGTGCGTGGTGCGGCTGAGGCCTTTCTCGATAAAAAGATGCTCGGCGGCATTCATCAGCGACTGACGCGTCAGTTCCGCTTCTTCCTTGGTCTTTCTCATGGACGTCGTCTCGACGTTAAACCTGTCGTAAAGGGAGCATTGCCGCGCGGACAGGGCGTTTCACGCAGGCGAGCGCACAATAATGCATACATGCGCGATTGTATATTTAAGACCGGCGATGATGAATAGATCGTTGGTCTCTGGCACGAATTTCAGCGTTTGAGCATGGTAGCGGTAGACGCGGCCCTTGCGGCTTCCCGCAATGCCGGGTTGATGAGGGCAAATTCGTTACCTACCTTATAATCTCCTGACAGCAAGTTATAAGGCCCATGGCAACGCATCATGGCGCCACGACCGCCATCCACGGATGTTGGTCACGAACATGAAGCATCGATCCGATACCAATAAAACGTGACTCAGCGTCCGCCATGCCGGGCACTGAAGCGATCGCGACCGATACGAGACCGTACAAGACTACAGATGAGGACCTGACTCATGGCACCTGTTATCCGTTATTCGACGGGCGTGGGGTTCTGTACGCCCGGCGCCCAGGCTGAAATCGCCGAACGCCCCAGTGCCGCTTCCGGCAAGACATCCGATACCCGCCGCATCACCCTGACCGTCAACGGGCAGCAGCACGATCTGCAGGTGGCACCCAATGCCGTGCTGCTGGATGTGCTGCGTGAGGAACTGGGCCTTTTCGGCACCAAGAAGGGCTGTGATCACGGCCAGTGCGGCGCGTGCACCGTTCACGTCAACGGGCGCAGCGTCAACAGCTGCCTGATGCTGGCCTGCATGCAGGAAGGCGCCGAAATCGTCACCATCGAAGGACTGGCCGAAAGTGCCGGCTTCGAGCAGGGCCATCATCCGGTGCAGGAAGCCTTTCTGGCCCACGATGCCTACCAGTGCGGCTACTGCACGGCCGGTCAGATGATGACCGCGGCGGCCGTCATCAGCGATGACAGCATCGATGGTGACGAGACCTCGCTGCGCGAAGCGCTCAGCGGCAACATCTGCCGCTGCGGTGCCTACAAAAACATTCTCGATGCGGTACAAAGTGCCCGCGGCAAGATGCGGGGAGGGGAGCAAGATGCGTCAGTTTGAACTTGAAAGCGTCGAGGCCATCGATCAGGCCGTCAGCCATCGCAGCGTCCATGAGGGTCAGGCCTTCATCGCCGGCGGCACCACGCTGCTGGATCTGGTCAAGCTTGACGTCATGCAGCCCGAAAAGGTGGTGGATGTCACCCGGCTGCCGCTCAAGCGTATCGAGACGCTCGATGACGGTCGCCTCAAGGTAGGCGCGCTGGTCTCCAATACCGAGCTTGCCAAACACGAGATCGTGCTGCGCGACTATCCGGTACTCAGCGAGGCGCTGCTGTCGGGGGCCTCGACCGGCCTTCGCAACATGGCCTCCACCGGCGGCAACGTCATGCAGCGCACCCGCTGCCCCTATTTCCGCGATCCGGCCATGCCGTGCAACAAGCGTGAGCCGGGCACGGGCTGTTCGGCCATTGACGGCATCAACCGCAACCACGCCGTGCTGGGCACCAGCGAGCAGTGTATCGCCACGCATCCTTCCGACATGTGTGTCGGCATGGTCGCCGCCGGCGCCACACTGGTGCTGGAAGGCCCCGACGGCCAGCGTGAAGTGGCCTTTGAAGACTATCACCTGCTGCCGGGGGACACCCCCGAGCGCGAGCATGACCTGAAACCGGGCGAGCTGATTACCCACGTGATTCTGGATGCCCCGCGCGGTGGCGGTCAGCACTACCTCAAGCTGCGCGATCGCGCCTCCTACGAGTTTGCGCTGGCTTCCTGTGCAGCGATTGTCAATCTGGATGGCGACACCGTCAGCGAGGTACGCGTTGCACTCGGCGGGGTGGCGACCAAACCCTGGCGCGCCACGGCCGCCGAAGCCGCCCTCAAGGGGCAGCCGGCCACGCAGGAAAGCTTCGAGCGTGCGGCCGAGGCGGCCTTTGCCGATGCCGTGGCCTACAGCCACAACGGCTACAAGATCACGCTGGGCAAGCAGGCTGTTGTGCGTGCGCTCAGAGACGCCACCGCCGCCGCCCGCGCCTGATCACGGAGAGATCACATGACCACCGATACCGGAAAGACCCGCGAACATAATCTGAGCGCTGAAAAGCCGCGCATTGACGGCACGCTCAAGCTCACCGGCGGCGCCGACTACACCGCCGACCGTAATCTGCCCAACCAGACCTACGGCTATCCGGTCACCAGCACGATCACCAAGGGCCGGCTGGTGTCGCTGGAACTCGACGAGGCACTCAACATGCCGGGCGTGCTGGATATCTTCCATCACGACAACTTCGACAAGCTCAGCCGTTCGCCCAACAGCTTCGCCGAAGAAAACCTGACCAGCGAACCGCGCCTGCCGTTTGAAGACAACGAGATTCACTATCAGGGGCAATATATTGCGCTGGTGGTCGCTGACACCTTCAATCACGCTCGCGCAGCGGCACTGAAGGTCAAGGCCAACTATGAGCACGATGATGATTTCCTGACCGATATCAAGGCGCTGGATCGCGGCGAGGGCGAGCTGCCCGGCGAAGAGCAGCCGGGAGACGCCTCTTCGCTGGGCGATGCCGACAGCGCCCTGAAAGGCGCGGCCGTTTCGATCGATCAGCGCTACTCGATTGCCCAGGAAAACCACAGCGTCATGGAGATGCACGCCTCCGTTGCGCAGTGGGAAAACGACATGCTGACCATTTATGAGTCCTCTCAGGGCGTGGTCTTTCAGCGCAACGCGCTGTCGAAAATATTTGGCATCCCGCCCGAGAAAGTGACGGTCATCTCGCACTTTATCGGCTCCGGCTTTGGCGGCAAGCTCTTCATGTGGCCGCACGCCATCATGACGGCCGTGGCGGCTCGTCGGCTGGGACGCCCGGTCAAGACGGTGCTGTCGCGTCAGCAGGAATATCTGGCCACCGGCTATCGCCCGACCTCGCTGCAGCGCATTCGCATCGGGGCCGACGACAGCGGCAAACTGTTGTCCATCCATCACGATGGCTGCAACGAAAGCTCGCCGGCCGGCAAGCATGACGATACCGTCAGCGGCGCCACGCCCAAGATGTATAACTGCGACAACGTGGCCGTCACCAACCGGCTGATCGACGTCAACAAGTGCCCGCCGTGCCCCATGCGTGCTCCCGGCGAGTCTTCCGGCAATTTCGCACTGGAAACCGCGCTGGACGAGCTGGCAGTCAAGCTCGAGATGGACCCGCTGGCGCTGCGAAAGAAAAACTTTGCCGACAAGGATCCGGCTTCCGGCCTGCCCTGGTCGAGTAATCACCTTCAGGAGTGCTGGGACAACGCGGCCAAACGCTTTGGCTGGGACAAGCGCAACGCCACGCCCGGTGCGATGACGGATGGTGACGAGATCATCGGCTACGGTATGGCGACCCAGAGCTGGGAGGCGATGCGCCAGCACTGCAGTGCGCGCTTTGGTTTCCGCTCTGATGGCTCACTGCTGGTGGCCTGCGGTACACAGGATATCGGCACCGGTACCTACACCATCGTTGCGCAAACGGCCAGCGAGCTGACCGGTGTGCCCATCGAGATGATCGATGTGCGGCTGGGCGATTCCTCGCTGCCCTCCGGTCCGCTCTCGGGTGGCTCCTTTGCCACGTCTACCGTGCTGCCCGCGGTCTCGGCGGCCTTTGACGAGGCGCTGTCGCAGCTCAAGTCGCTGGCGACGGCTGAAGGCGGTGTATTCGAAAACGTCGATCCCGAGAACATCGAGTTTCAGGGTGGCAGGCTGGTACAGGGCGATCGCAGCGTCGAAGTCACCCAGCTGCTCAAGGACAACCAGCTGGGGCTGGTCGACGCCGAGGCTTCTGCCCAGCCAGGTGACGAGCAGAACCAGTACAGCTTCCGCTCCTTCGGTGCCGTGTTCGTTGAAATCCGCTGGGATCCGGGCATCTCGCGCCTGCGCGTCGCGCGCGTGGTCTCGACCATCGATATCGGTCGCGCCATCAACCCGATGACGGCGCGCAACCAGGTCGAGGGCGGCATTGTCATGGGCATGGGCATGGGCATGTTCGAACAGTCCGAGTTCGATCACAACGGCTATCCCTACAACAACAATCTGGCGGACTACATCGTGCCGGTAAATGCCGATATGCCGGATGTTGATGTCGAGCTGCTCGACTATCCCGACTATCACCACAACGCGTTCGGCGCACGTGGTGTGGGTGAGATCGGCCTGACGGGTGTGGCGGCTGCCATTTCCAATGCGGTCTATAACGCCACCGGCAAGCGCATGCGCGATATGCCGATCTCGATCGAAAAGCTGCTGTCCGCCTGATTTCGGACCCGTTTTTTTGATGCGCCAGGGCCGGTCTTCATATGAAGGCCGGCCCTTTTGGTTGGTGCTGTTTGAAGGCGTTTGACACATTCCTTTAAAAGCGCTGAAAACGGCCGTGATGGACTGGCAATTCCCCCGACCCCGGTCCAGGCTTGAATCGTTTGCCGGCAAACGAGTTGCCCGGCAGTGACTACTATTCCCCACGATTTCAGAGCGCCTCAAGGCGCCATCATCGGCGGCTGGCACCGTCGATACCCACACCGACCGTGATGACACAGGGCGTGAAAGCACCTGCGTGCCCTGATGCAATGAGGAGTGACACATGAGTGATCACCGCAAGGGTGATGGATCGGGCGTTGAAACCTTTGATGCCCGTTCACCTTCCAGACGACGTTTTCTCAAGACCATGGGCGCTTCCAGCCTGGCGGCCGCCACGGCGCCGGCCTGGGCGCAGATTGCCCAGGCCAGCCAGGCGCAGAGCGAGCCCGTCGAGCCACGCGATGACGGCGCCCCCGCCGAGGGCGAGCAGCAGGTCCGGCTGACCGTCAACGGGGTCGAGCACACCCTGAACGTCAAGCCCAATGCGGTACTGCTTGATGTATTGCGCGACCGTCTGGAGCTGACCGGCACCAAAAAGGGCTGCGACCAGGGCCAGTGCGGCGCCTGTACGCTGCTGGTCAACGACACGGCGGTCAATTCCTGCCTGTCGCTGGCCGTCTCTCACGATGGTGACGAGATCACCACCATCGAAGGGCTTGCAAGCGGTGATGAGCTGCATCCGGTGCAGGCCGCCTTCTGGGAACATGATGCCTACCAGTGTGGCTACTGCACCTCGGGGCAGATCATGAGTGCCGTCGCCATTCTCAACGATGACAACATCGGCAGTGATGATGCATCAATCCGTGAGGCGATGAGCGGCAATATCTGTCGCTGCGGCGCCTATAAAAACATTCTGGCTGCCGTGCAGGATGCCCGCGGCAGAATGGAGGGAGCGAGCTGATGCGCGAATTCGACTATGCACGCGCCGACAGCCCCCGCCAGGCGGTGTCGGCCCACGGCGCGAACGAGCAGGCGGCCTATCTGGCCGGCGGCACCACGCTGCTGGATCTGGTCAAGATCGACATCATGCGCCCGGAGCAGGTGGTCGACATCAACCGGCTTGATCTTAAAAGGATCGAGACGCTTGACGACGGGCGAGTGCGCATCGGCGCGCTGGTGACCAACACCGCGCTGGCCCGCGATGAGCGAATTACGCGGGACTACGCCGTGCTCAGCGAGGCGCTGCTGTCCGGGGCCACCACGCAGCTGCGCAACAAGGCCACCACCGCCGGCAACGTCATGCAGCGCGTGCGCTGCCCGTATTTCCGCGATGGCGTGTCGAACTGCAACAAGCGCGAGCCGGGCTCGGGCTGTGCGGCTATCGAAGGCCACAATCGCTCGGTGCACGCCGTGCTGGGCACCAGCGAGCACTGCATCGCCACTCATCCGTCGGACATGTGCGTGGCGATGGCCGCGATCGGTGCCACGGTCACCGTCGAAGGCCCCGAGGGCCAGCGCGATATCGACTTTCTCGACTTCCACCTGCTGCCCGGCGACACCCCCGAGCGCGAACATGATCTCAAACCCGGCGAGCTGATCACCCACGTGACGCTGAACGCACCGCTTGAAAACGGCCGCTCGAGCTATCTCAAGCTGCGTGATCGCGCCTCCTATCAGTTTGCACTCGCCTCGAGCGCCGTGATCGTTCGCCTGGACGGCGACACCATCGTGGAAGCCCGCGTAGCCCTGGGGGGCGTGGGGACCAAACCCTGGCGCGCTTTCGAGGCCGAAGCCGCACTCAAGGGGCAGACCCTCGGCGAGGCAAGCTTTGAGCGCTCCGCCGAAATCGCCATGCAGGGCGCCACGCCTTACGCCCACAACGCCTTCAAGATTCCGCTGGGCCGACAGGCCATCGTGCGCAATCTCACCACCCTGACCGCCTGAAGGCGCGACCAGACAGGAGCACGTCATGAGTGACAGCATTATTGGCGCCGGTCCGAAGCGTATCGACGGCCAGCGCAAGGTGACCGGCACCGCGCTCTACGCCGCCGATCATCATCCCGACAACATGGCCTATGGCTACGGGGTATTCAGCACCATCGCCCGCGGCAGTGTCACGGGGCTGGACCTGGACGCAGCGCGACAGTCCCCCGGGGTGATCGATATCTTTCATCACGATCATTTCCCCGATCTGCATCGCTCGCCGGCCTCCATGGCCCAGGGCAACAAGGTCGAGGAGACCCGCCTGCCGTTCGAGGACAATCAGGTCCACTACGAGGGCCAGTTCGTGGCGCTGGTGGTGGCCGACACCTTTGAAAACGCCCGCGCCGCGGCGCGCAAGGTAGGTGTGAGCTACCAACGCGATGACGCCATCGCCAATCTGGATCAGGGTGTGAAGGCCCACGGCACGACATCCGGCAGCGGCAATCACGAGCGGGGTGACGCACCGGCAAACTTCGACGGCGCCGCCCACAGCATCGATGTGACCTACACCACACCGGTCGAAACCCACAACCCGATGGAGATGCACGCCTCCGTGGCGAGCTGGGAGGGCGATCGCCTGACCATTTATGAGTCCTCCCAGGGGGTGGTACAGCAGCGCAACGCGCTGGCGAAAATCTTCGGCATCCCCCAGGGGTACGTCCGGGTCGAATCGCCGTTTATCGGCTCGGGCTTTGGCGCCAAGCTCTGGATGTGGCCGCACGCGGTGGCAGCGTCTGCCGCAGCGCGCGAAACCGGCCGCCCGGTGCAGCTGGTGGTGCCGCGCCAGCAGATGTTTACCACCACCGGCCATCGCCCGGAGACGCGCCAGCGTCTGCGCCTGGCGACCGACAACAACGGCCGGCTGGTGTCGCTGCGTCACGAATCGATCAACACGACCTCGTTTACCGACCAGTACGTCGAAACCTGCGGCAGCGTGACCAAAAGCCTCTATTCGTGCCCGAACCTGACGGTCAGCCACGAGACCACGCAGGTCAATCGCGGCACGCCCACCTCGATGCGCGCCCCGGGCGCGGCACCGGGGCTGTTTGCTCTGGAGTCGGCGATCGATGAGATGGCGCATGCCGCCGGGGTCGATCCGCTCGAGTTTCGCATGAACAACTACGCCGACCGGGACGAAAGCCAGGATCTGGACTTTTCCAGCAACCACATTCGCGAGGCCACGGAAAAGGCCGCCGAGAAATTCGGCTGGCATGATCGCAACCCGGAAGTCGGCTCGATGCGAGACGGTCACGAGATCGTCGGCTACGGCATGGCGGCGTGCAACTGGGAGGCGATCAAGCGCGAGTGCGAGGCGCGAGTGTCGCTGCGCGCTGACGGCACGGCCTATGTCACCTGTGCCACCCAGGACATCGGCACCGGCACCTACACCATTATTGCCCAGGCAGTCAGCGATCTCACCGGCCTGCCGTTGGAGAAAATTACCGTGCGACTGGGGGATACCAGCTATCCGGAAGGCCCGGTCTCCGGGGGCTCCTGGGTCACGGCCACCACGCTGCCGGCGGTGGCCGCCGCCACGCGCGAGGCGATCGAGGAGCTCAAGGGCTACGCCACCAGCGACAAGGGCGATTTTGCCGATGCCGACAGCGACAGCCTCGAATTCGAGGACGGTCAGCTCACGCACAACGGGCAACGCGTGAACTACGTCGACGTGCTCAAGGGCCAGAAGCTGGCCAGCGCCGACGGCCACGCCCACACCCAGGGCGCCGATGATCGCTACTCCTATCGCTCGTTTGGCGCACACTTTGTCGAGGTGCGCTGGGACCCGGGTATCTCGAGTCTGCGCGTTGCCCGCGTGGTCAGCGCCATCGATGTCGGACGCGTGATCAACTCGATGACGGCGCGCAACCAGGTCGAGGGGGCGATCGTCATGGGCCTTGGCATGGCGCATTTCGAGGCCACCGAATATGACGCGCGTAACGCCCGGCCGGTGAACAACGACTATGCCGAGTACGTGGTGCCGGTGCATGCCGATCAGCCGCCGGAGGTCGATGTGATTCTGCTCGACTATCCTGATCTCGAATTCAACGAATTCGGTGCCCGCGGGATCGGCGAAATCGGGATTACCGGCATGGCCGCGGCGGTGGCCAACGCGGTGTATCACGCCACCGGCAAGCGCGTCCGGGACCTGCCGATCTTCAAGGAGAAGCTGATGGACAACATTCCGGCCGTGCAATCGGCCTGAGGTGTCCGCTCTCCTTGCCGTGCCGGCGCCCGACAGGGCGCCGGCTTTTTAATGTTCGAGCAGGGGCCGGGCCGTCGCGCCGTGGGGCCATTTTCATCGACAGGAGCGTTGCATGACACTGAACAACCTGCGCCATCACGAGCGCTTTGCCTATCGCCCGATCACCGACCGCGACGACTTTCGCTGGCCCGGCGATACGCGTCTGGCCGTCTATGTGGGCGTCAATCTGGAACATTTCGCCTTTGGCGAGGGGCGCGGCCCGGGCATTGCGCCGCCGGCACCGGAAGGCGAGCCGGATGTGCTCAACTACGCCTGGCGCGAATACGGCAACCGGGTGGGGGCATGGCGCTTTCTGGAGATGCTCGAGGCACTGTCGCTGCCGGCCGGTGTGATCGCCAATACCTCGATTCTTGATCACTGCCCCGAGCTGCTGGAGGCCTTCATGGCCCGCGGCGACGAGCTGATCGGCCACGGCCATACCAACGCCGAGCGCCAGGGGCAGCTCTCGCTCAGTGATGAAGCCGCGCTGATCCATCGCTGTCGTGAGCGTCTGGCGAACCACTTCGGCAAGGCGCCCGAGGGCTGGCTCTCGCCCTGGATTTCGGAAAGCGAGCGCACCCCGGATCTTTTGCAGGAGGCCGGGTTTGCCTACACGCTCAACTGGTCACACGATGACCGCCCTACAGCCATGCGCACCCGTCACGGCAGCCTGCTGTCGATTCCCTATCCGCAGGAGCTCAACGACATTCCGACCATCTCGACGCATCGGGTCAGCATGAACGAGTTTGCCACCATGATGCGCGATCAGTTTTTCGAACTGCTCGAGCAGTCTCGCCACCAGCCGCTGGTCATGGGCATTGCCCTGCACCCCTGGCTGACCGGTCAGCCCTTCCGGCTGCGGCTGCTGCGCAAGGTGCTTGGTGATCTGGCCGGTCATCGCGAGGCCGAGGGCGTCTGGTGGACCACGCCCGGCGCGATTGCCCGCCATGTGGCCAAACAAAACGTCTGATGCCGGAGTGCCCATCGATGAATGACGAAAACCAGTCGCCCCGCGTGGCGATGATATCGGGGGCCAATCGCGGCATCGGTGCCGCGATTGCCCGGCATCTCAAGCAAAATGGCTGGCAGCTGAGTCTGGGCGTGCGCCGGCCCGACGAGATCGACCCGACGCTGACCGGCGAGCAGGTGCTGGTGCATCCCTACGATGCGGCCACCGATGCCTTCGACCAGGCCTGGGTGGATGCCACGGTGGCGCGCTTCGGGCGTCTGGATGCGTTGATCAACAACGCCGGCATCATGATCCCCAAAACGGTGATCGAGGCCGAGGACGCCGATATCGACGCGATTTTCGACATCAACGTCAAGGCGCCGCTGCGACTGGCCCGCGCGGCCTGGCCGCATCTGAAGGTCACGGGCGCCGGGCGCGTGGTGTCAGTGGTGTCGCTGTCCGGCCATCGGGTCAAGAGCGCGCGCTCCGGGCTCTACTCGATGAGCAAGTTTGCCGCCCTTGCGCTGTCGCACGCGCTACGCAAGGAGGGCTGGGAGGACGGCGTGCGCGCCACGGCGCTGTGTCCGGGGCTGGTGGCCACCGATATGGGCGAGTCGGTCGGCAATATCCCGCCCGAGCAGATGACGCAACCCAAGGACCTGGCCCGGCTGGTGGCGATGGCGCTCGACATGCCCAACACGGCAAGTCTTGCCGAACTCAACGTCAACGCCTCGCTGGATGACTACTACTGAGGCAGCCGGTCACTTTGCCCGGCCGGGCATTGCAGCGACAATGGGCCTGCAAGGGCAGCCGCGCGGCGACTGCCCGTTCATTTCAGCCTGCCTGGCAGGCCCGTGACTGGAGACAATGATGAAAACCGCTCTGCGCTGGATGGCCCCCCTGTTTCTGGCCGCACTGCTGGGCAGCACTCAGGCGCTGGCCCATGCCCACCTCAAGGACGCTACGCCCGGTGAAAAGGCGAGCGTTTCTGACCCGCACGAGATCCGCCTGACCTTCAGCGAAGGCCTTGAGCTGGCCTTCAGCGAGATTGACGTTGTGGGCACCAGCGGCGATTCGGTCACCCTCGATGAGGCCCGGCTTCAGGATGGCGGCCGGACGCTGGTGGTCCCGATCGGGGAGTCGCTGGAGCGCGGCAGCTATGATGTTCACTGGCACGTGCTCTCGGTCGATGGCCACAAGACGCAGGGACAGTACCGCTTCGACGTTTCGCCGTGATCGAGCCGGCCACGGCGCTGCTGGCCGGTCGGCTTGTCTTTAACGTGACCGCACTGCTGCTCTGGGGCGGGAGTGCCTGTCTGCTGCTGATCAACGATCAGGCGCTGCGCGAACTGCTCTGGCAGCGGCTGCGCCCGTGGGGCGCTGGAGCATCGATACTGGCCGGGCTTGCTACTCTGGCGGCGCTGCCGACGCTGACCGCCTCGATCGGCGGCGGCTGGGGGGATGCGCTGGAGAGCCACATGCTCACCCTGGTTGCCACTCGCACGGTCGTGGGCAGCGCCTGGGGCTGGCAGATGGCCGCCATGGTGGCACTGGGCGCGGTGCTTATCGTGCCGGTACTGCGGAACCCGGCGGGCGTTGGCGTGGCCTCGGCGCTGATGCTGGCCACGCTCACCGTTTCGGGGCATACCGCCATGCACGACGGTGCGGTCGGCATGCTGCATCGCCTCAACGACTGGGGCCATCTGCTTACCGGCGGCTTCTGGCTGGGGGCGCTGGCGCCGGTGGTACTGCTGCTGGGGCAGTTGAGAGAGCCTTCGATGCGCCCGGCGGCTATCCGGGCGCTGGTCCGCTTTTCCAGCGTCGGGCATCTGGCGGTGGCGGGGGTTGTGCTGACAGGCATCATGAACACCTGGCTGGTGGTCGGCGCGCTGCCGCTCGAGGGTGACGTGCTCTATCAGCGCGCGCTGTGGCTCAAGGTGGCGCTGGTGGGGCTTTTGATCATGATGGCCGTGTTCAATCGCTATCGGCTGGTGCCCCGGCTTTCCCGGGATGCAGGTGCGCTGTCCTTGTTGCGGCGAGTGTCCATGGTGGAAATCGCCGTGCTGCTCGGCGTGGTCGCGCTGGTGGCCTGGTTCGGTACCCTCCCGCCCGGCCACGGCTGATCTGCCCGCCCGCACACGAGCGGTGCTACGTGTGCGAGCAAGGCAGGGCGTCTCAGGCCCAGGCGGGGAAGGGGTCGCGCAGCCCGGCGGTGGCTTCAGACATCGGCCTGTCGAGCGGCAGGTCGATCAGGCAGTTCTCCAGCGCCGAGCGGATGGCGTGCTCGTCCATGTGCTGACCGATAAAGATCAGCTCGTTGCGGCGGTCGCCGTACTGCGCGTCCCAGTAGCTTGCCATGGCGTCGCGCCACTGCGGGTCATCCGGCCAGCGTGATTTCGGCATGCCGGCCCACCAGTAGCCGTAGCGCTCGGTGCGAATAAAGGCACCGGCCTGGCTCATCACGACCACATGATCCGGACGGGTGGCGAGCCAGAACAGCCCCTTGGCACGCACCACGCCCGCCCAGCAGTCGCCGTCCTTGATGAAATCATCCAGACGCTGCGGATCAAAGGGGCGCCGGGCGCGGAACACGAAGCTTTTGATGCCGTACTCTTCGGTCTCCGGCACGTGGCTGTCGAACTCGTTGAGTTCGCGATACCACAGCGGGTGCTGGCGCGAGAGCTCGGGGTCATAAAGCCGGGTATCGAGCAGCGCTTCGATGGCCACCTCGGCGTAGTCGGTTTCTATGACATCGGCGCCGGCGTTGAGACTTTGGAGGATCTCGCGCACCGCGATCTGCGTGGCAGGCGCTGTGTCACTGATCTTGTTGAGGATGATGCGATCGGCGAATTCGATCTGATCGACCATCAGATCCACCAGCGTGCGGGCATCCGCCTCGCCGTTGATCTCGCCGCGGTCCTTGAGAAACTCGGTCGAGGCGTAGTCCCTGAGCAGGCTGGCGGCGTCGACCACCGTGATCATGGCGTCAATCCGGGCCACATCGGAAAGTGAAAAGCCGGCCTCGTCGCGAAACTCGAAGGTGGCCGCTACCGGCAGCGGCTCCGAAATGCCGGTGGATTCGATCACCAACGCGTCAAAGCGGCCCTCGCGTGCCAGGCGGCTGACTTCCTCGATCAGATCGCCGCGCAGGGTGCAGCAAATGCAGCCATTGGTCATCTCCACCAGGCGCTCTTCGGTGTGCGACAGGTGGCTGTCACCGCCGCGAACCAGATCGGCATCGATATTGACCTCCGACATGTCGTTGACGATCACCGCCACCCGGCGGCCCTCACGGTTGGCCAGAAGCCGGTTGAGCAGGGTGGTCTTGCCTGCGCCCAGAAAGCCGGAAAGGATTGTGACCGGAAGCCGGGTGTCTGAAACTGGTGTGGTCATGGCGTTGTCTCGCAATGATATATCGTAACGTTAACAGGCAGGACTGACATTCGAGCAGGCCCGTCACGCGGTATCTGGCGGGCCTGTCGGTGATGGTTGCCTCAGGCGTCGAGAAAGTCTTCCAGGGTGGTGGCCAGGGTTTCGCGCGGAATGTCGCGGGTAATGAACACCAGCCGTGACAAGCGCACGCCGCCCGGCCACGCTTCAAGCTCGACCGGCGGATGAAACAGATGCTGCACCCCGTGAATCACCAGCGGTCGGTCACGGCCCTCGATATCGAGCATGCCCTTGATGCGCAGCATGTCGTGGCCCATGAGACTGGTGATCAGCGACAGCCACGCCTCCAGCCGCGCGGCTTTAATGGGTCGCTCGAACACGAAGCAGTGCGCGCGGATGTGGTCGTCGTGGCGGTTGAGGTCGGGGACGGGCGCGGCAGGCGTCATGCCGGCGTGCACCTCGGCGCTGTCGACCCGGGCAAACATCGCACCCGGAGAGAGCGTGGGCGAATGCGCCGCCGGGTCCTGTTCTGCGGCCTGGCCCAGCCAGCGCTTAATGTCGTCGCTGCGCGCTTCCATGTCCTCCGGTCCCAGGCCCAGCAGGGCATCGGCCTCGATATGGCCGTGATCGAGCAGCTGCTGGGTGGCACCCGGGTTGATCACCGCCAGTCGCTGGCGCAGCGCGTTGAGCTGATCCTCACCGGCCACGTCCTGCTTGGTGATCAGCAACATATCCGCCATGGCGGCCTGACGCAGCGCTTCCTCGTGGCGATCCAGCGTTGTGCTGCCGCTGGCGGCGTCCATGACGGTGACAATGCCATCAAGGGCGTAGTGGCGCGCGACTTTTGCCTCGGTCATCAGGGTATGGACGATGGGCGCCGGGTCGGCCAGCCCCGTGGTCTCGATGATCAGACGGTCGAACTGGCGCTGCCCCTCGCGGGAAAAGCGCCATACCGCGTCCCGGAGCGTACGGGCCAGGTCGGTGCGAATCGAGCAGCAGATACAGCCGTTGCTCAGCTCGATCTGTTCGCCGTCGGTGCTGGCGGAAAAAAGCTCGTGATCCAGCCCGATCTCGCCGAACTCGTTGATGATGACCAGCGCGCGCGACATGGCGGGCTGCTGTACGAGATGGTTGAGCAGGGTGGTCTTGCCGCTGCCCAGAAACCCGGTCAGAAGAGTCACGGGAATGCGTCGTGCAAGCGTCGATGGAGTGTCGAGATAGGACATGTCATTGCCTGAAGGAAACAGTGGGCGGTTGGCGCCGATGCCCAATATTGTTACTTTATAACATTTTCGTCAATCATCCCTGTCCGGCGCCAACCGCTGGCGACGGCTCAGGTTGGCGTCGTCGGCGTCTCAGCGCGCCCGGCACTGTCCGGAATCGGGAAGACCACGTCGTAGATCCAGTTGAAAACAAAGGCATACACCACATAAAACAGTGCCAGCGAGGTGACCAGCGGGGCGGCCTGAACCAGCGTCTGGCCCAGATAGAGCGCGATCAGCGGCAGCAATACGCAGATCAGGCCCAGCTCAAAGCAGATGGCATGAACCATGCGCATGATCACGGTCTTGTGCACATGCCCGCGCAGGCGCTTGAGGGCGTGATCCACCCCCAGGTTGTAGACGTAGTTCCAGATTGTGGCGACCACGGCACTGATGATGCCGACCATGCCCATATGGGTCGTGTCCAGCGAAAAAAGCAGATGGCCCAGCGGGATGACGATCAAAAGGCCGACGATTTCAAACATCAGCGTGTGGCGAATGCGATCAAGGGTAGTGCGCATGGTGTCGAGCTTCCGGGAAATGTTGTGGCGCACTATCATTCATGAAAGTGCCCAACCCAAGTTGGAATCCATCTGTTTGACAGATGGATCTATCGTGAACGCTTTTTTGTCCTGTAGAGCTTTTGAATGACACCGACGCTTGAACAGCTCAATGCGCTGGTCGCGACTGCCGAGACCGGCTCCTTTTCGGCCGCCGCCCGGCGCCTTGGCAAGGCGCAGTCGCTGGTCAGCACCCATGTGGCCAACCTGGAGCTGGATCTGGGCCTGGCGCTGTTTGATCGCAGCGCTCGATTGCCGGTGCTCACCGAAAGCGGCATGCGCATGGTGGAAGAGGCGAGAGGCGTGCTGGCCCGGCGCGAGCGCTTTCTGGGCGTGGCGCGCCGGCTGGAAGCCCATATCGAGCCGCGGCTGAGCCTGGCCATCGATGAATTCTACCCCGAGCACCTGATCGGCGCTTTGATGCAGGATTTCGCTCGGCAGTATCCGAGCGTGGAAGTCGAGATGCACTTCCCGCTGCTGGAAGATGTCGGGCGCATGCTGGAATCCGGGCAGGCCGACCTGGGCGTGATCTGTCGACCCCAGCCCCTGTTCCCGGCGCTTGAGACCCGCCCGCTCGGGCGCGTGCCGCTGCGGCTGGTGTGCGCCCGGTCCCATCCGCTGGCCGGTGAAACGGATGTGACGCCGGAGGCGCTGCGACAGCATCGCCAGCTGATTGTCGCCACGCGCGGCCAGCCCGGCTCGCGTCTGGCCGAGCGTATCGGCTCGGATGTGTGGTGGGTGGAAAGCCATTTCGTGATGCTGGAGCTGGTCAAGCACGGCGTTGGCTGGACGCTGATGTCCGATCACGTGATCGCGGCCTCACCTGCTCGCCCGTCACTGGTTACGCTCACCGCGCCGGCACTGGAGCGCTGGGTGGCACTGGAGCTGGGCTGGCATGCCAATCGCGGGCTGGGGGTGGCCGGCAGCTGGCTGCGCGATCGCTTCCTCGCCCAGCCCCTGACGCCGCCGGTGCCGCTCGAGCGGGGCGGACAGCCTCAGTAGGGTACCAGGCCAAAGCCTTCGGGGCGCATCAGCGCCTCCAGCGTGCCCAGCTGGGCAAAATCGACACGGCTGAGGATATCGTTCATGGTGCGCCCTTCACGGCTGAGGCTTCGCACCACGCGCACGCGCTGGGGCTGACCGCTGCCATCAAGCTCCATGACCCAGGCCAGATAGCCGCCGGAAAACTTCACCAGACTGCCGATCGGGTAGAAGCCGTGGCGCTGGATGTAGCGCGTCACCCAGTACTTGTCGAAGCACTCCGGGCGGTGATAGAGATAGCGGTAGGCCTCGATGGCCGTCTTGCCCGGCCGGTCACCGCGGGTGCGCATCATGGCATCCACGGTGTCGACCACCCCCGCCATGCGTGCGATCGCCGAGAGCGCCTCCCCCTTGAGTTCCTTCGGGTAGCCGCTGCCGTCCAGGCGTTCGTTGATGCACTCGATCACCTCATCACGCATGATCGGCGTCAGCCAGTCGGTGTCCTCGAGCGCCTCCAGCAGGACGGCCACGTGGCTTCGAAGATGGTCACGCTGGCGGGGGGCGAGCTGACCCTCGATCGAGGGCAGGCTGTCGTCGACCAGCATCATCTTGCCCATGTCGTGCAATAGGGCGGCCACCACCACTTCACGTGCCTTGTGAGCGTATTCGGGCTCGCTCAACACCAGATCCCCCAGCCGGACGGCCACGTTCAGCGAGTGCTGGACCCAGGCCGGCTCATCGTTGAGACAGTGCAGGGCGTAAAACAGGTTCTGGCGATGCTTTTCCAGCAGGCGCAGCAGAATGTCGGCACTGTGGAACACGCACCTTGAGGGCGGCGTGCGGCGATTTTGCAGCGCCAGTAAAAAGATATGCAGCTGACGGGTGACCTCGAGCAGGGCCGCCACCATGGGCGTCTCTTCGGACTTCTTATGAACTCGCTTCGCGTTACGCTGATAGCCCGGCTCGTTGGAAGAATAAAGCGGCGAGGGAAAGCTCATGCGACCGCCTTCCCCGTTGCGATAGACCACCTCCCGTTCGGTCTCGTTGACCAGATAGGTCAGGCGCTGCTCGTGGGCCGGGTCGGTATTGATAAAGCTCACGCCGATGGCGGCAAACCGCGACCGCCCGGCCGGGTTCACGTGGCGAATGTGGGCCATCGTGCTGAAGGTCTCGCCGTTGGGAAACGAGATCACCAGTTGGGCGATGAACTCATCCACCCTGAGCGGTGCGCTGTTGGCCAGCGCCACTTCCAGCAGGGCCCCGCCTATCGAGAGGTTGCGCAGCCGCCCGGTGATGGGCGCTTCGTTTTCGTACAGGCTGATACTCAGTCCGGCTCGCATGGCATTGAGCAGCGTGACGCGTCGGTCGTTGCGCTTGGAGGTGGTATGCAACACCTTCGGCAGCGAACATTCGATTCTGAGCCGATCCTCCTCGCGCACAACCTCAAGGGCAACAAGCTGTTCAAAGCGCAGCGCCTGCGTGTCCTCCTCGGCCCTGAGCGTCAGCGGCTGGTTCACCAGCTCGCCGGCCTCGATACTCTGGGCATCCAGCAGCGACAGTGACAGGGTCTGACGCTTTTGATCGATGCGATGGAGCGTGACCGGATACACGGCCGACGATGTCCCCACGCTGATCGACAGCGCATGGGTGTAGTAGCTCAAGGCGTCCACGACGCCGGCGATATGCTCGGTATCACGGACCTCGATCTGCGATGCTGTGTCCGGCTCGGAACTGTCCATCGAAAAGGCCTGCTCAGCGGATAGGAAGGCACGACGCAGTGTCGCGTTTCTGGCCATGCTATCGGCGAAACACCAATTAAATTGAGATCGCCTGTGCCGGAAATTCCGACAGGGCAGGCCCGAGCCGGCGCCTTCCGAACGCATGCAGGCCGTAATCGTTGCTGCATGAAAGCGCACAATAAATTGCGCCAAAGGGCGTGTTAGGCAGAACTCATCGTAAAAGGCCCACATCCTGTCAGGGTTAACCTATGTTTATATTCAGGCTGCAGGGCTCTGCCGCAGATAATAATGCCCGCGTCACATCGATTGGCCATGATCATGGCGTGCCAGCAAGGCTGTAGCGCAAGTCGAATCAACAAGGAAAGGACGGACAGCATGAGCGAAGAGATCAAAATCACCGGCAAATGCCCTTTCGCTGGCGATTCGGTGGGCGGTGTCGCCGGCTCCGAGCCGACCACGGACCACTGGTGGCCCAACCGCCTCAAGGTCGAGCTGCTGCACCAGAACCCGCGTGAGGCCAACCCCCACGACGACGACTTTGACTACGCCCGGGCCTTCAGCCGGCTCGATCTGGCCGAGATCAAAAAAGAGATCAAGGCGCTTTTGACCTCATCGCAGGACTGGTGGCCGTCGGATTACGGCAACTACGGCCCGCAGATGATTCGCATGGCGTGGCACTCCGCCGGCACCTACCGCATTGCCGACGGGCGCGGCGGGGCCGGAGAAGCCATGCAGCGCTTCGCTCCGATCAACAGCTGGTGGGACAACGGCAACGTCGATAAATCCCGCCGCCTTTTGTGGCCGATCAAGCAGAAGTACGGCGACGCCATCTCCTGGGCGGACCTGATCGTGCTGACCGGCAACTGTTCGCTGGAAATCATGAACTTCCCGACCTTCGGTTTCGCCGGCGGGCGCATCGATGCCTGGGAGCCGGACAACCTCACCTACTGGGGCCCGGAATCCTGGTACGGCAAGAAGATCGAGGACGCGCCCCACGGTCCGTTTGAAGGTCACCCGGATCAAATGGTCAATCGCGACCTGCGCTGGACCGGTGAAGCCGGCGACGACAACTACGATCTTGAAGCGCCGCTGGCAGCCTCGAACGCCAACCTGATCTACGTTGACCCGGAAGGCTCGGCCAAAAAGGGTGTCCCGGAAGATTCCGCCGCCGATATCCGCATTACCTTCGGTCGCATGGCGATGAACGACGAAGAGACCGTGGCCCTGATTGCCGGCGGTCACGCCTTTGGCAAGTCGCACGGCATGACCCCGCCGGACCAGATCGGCTTTGCTCCGGAAGGCGCGCCGATGGAAGCCCAGGGCCTGGGCTGGCACAACCCGCGCGGCAAGGGCAACGCCGAAGACACCATGACCAACGGGATCGAAGGCTCCTGGACACAGGACCCGACCCAGTGGGACAACAGCTATCTGGAAAACCTGTTCAACTTCGAGTGGGAGCAGACCCGAAGCCCCGCCGGGTCGCTGCAGTGGACGCCGGTCGACAAGAACGCCCCGCGCACGCCGGATGCACACCTTGACGGCGTCGATCATCCGCTGATGATGATGACCTCCGACATCGCGCTGAAGGTCGACCCGTCCTATCGCGCCATCTGCGAGAAGTTCCTCAACGATTTCGACTACTTCACCGACGCCTTCTCGAAAGCGTGGTACAAGCTCACCCACCGCGACATGGGCCCGCGGGCGCGCTATCTCGGTCCGGAAGTCCCGCAGGAAGAGTTTCTGTGGCAGGACCCGATCCCTGCTGTCGAGTTTGAGCTGGTCAACGCAGGCGACATCGCCGATCTCAAAAACAGGATTCTCGGCGCCGACGTCAGCGTCTCTCAGCTGACCGCCGTGGCCTGGGGTGCGGCCTCGACCTTTCGTACCTCCGACAAGCGCGGCGGTGCCGACGGCGCCCGCATTCGCCTGGCGCCCATGAAGGACTGGCCGGTCAACAACCCGGACGATCTTTCGAAAGTACTCAGCGTACTGGAGGGCATCAAGCGTGACTTCGACGGCGCCCAGAGCGGCAACAAGAAGGTCTCGCTGGCCGACCTGATCGTACTGGGCGGCTGCGCTGCGGTTGAAAAAGCAGCCAGGGATGCCGGCGTCAGTATCGAAGTGCCCTTCACACCGGGGCGCAATGACGCCACCGCCGAGCAGACCGACGAGCAGACCTTTCGCTGGCTCGAGCCGGTCTCCGACGGTTTCCGCAACTTCCACCGCAGCGACATCGAGTACAACGTCTCGCCGGAGCAGATCTTTCTCGACCGCGCCGCGCTGCTGGGCCTCTCCGCGCCGGAGTGGACCGCACTTGTCGGTGGCCTGCGTGTGCTTGATGTCAACGCCCACGGCGCGCATCGCCAGCACGGCGTGTTCACCGACCGTCCGGGCACGCTGACCAACGACTTTTTCGTCAACCTGACCTCTCCCGAGTTCGAGTGGAAAAAGATCGACGAGCAGGGGCTGGAGTTCACGCTCAACGATCGCGCCAGCGGCCAGACCCGCTTCAAGGCCACCCGCTGCGACCTGATCTTTGGCGCCAACTCCCAGCTGCGCCAGCTCAGCGAGTTCTACGCGCAAAAGGGCGGTCACGAAAAGCTCGTCCGTGACTTCGCCGCCGCCTGGAACAAGGTGATGATGCACGACCGCTTCGACGTCTGATCGCACCGCTCAGGCAAGATGATGTAAAACGACCCCCGGCGCCTTTGGTGCCGGGGGTTTTACGTTGAGCCAGCCTCGTTCCCCCTGCCTTGTCAGTCCCAGCGCGGCGCCAGATTGTCCGGGCTGACAAGACGACTGCCGGGGCGGGCCAGTGCCTGGATTTGCTGCATGTCCTCGGCTGAAAGCTTAAAATCGAAGATATCGATATTGCCGGGAATGCGCTCGGGCCGGGTACTGCGCGTCAGGGCGATATCGCCCAGCTGATGTACCCAGCGAAGCGCTACCTGAGCGGCACTCTTGCCGTGGCGCCGGCCAATGTCGGCCAGCGTTTCATCCCCGACGACCTCGCCCATCGCCATGACGAAAAAGCCCGTGAGCGGCACGCCCAGCGCATGGGCGCGGGCGCGCAATACAGACTGATCAAGGTAAGGGTGAATCTCGACCTGATTGGTGGCGATGGGGGCCGGGCTGGTCGCCACGGCTCGTGCCAGCTGCTCGCTGTTGTAGTTGCTCACCCCGATGTGACGTGTCCAGCCCCGGTCGCGTGCCTCGTTCAACAGCTCGATCTGTCGCTCGATCGACATGCCATGGCCGGGCCAGTGCACCAGCAGCAGATCCACGTACTCGAGCTGCAACCGATCAAGGCTTTCCGTGATCGAGGCGAGAAAGCGCTCTTCGGTGAAATGGCGATTCATCACCTTGGTGGTAATGAATATCTCGTCACGCGTGACGCCAAGCGATTGAACGGCCTGTCCCAGCGCGGCCTCATTGCCGTACAGCTGAGCGGTGTCAAAGGCGCGAAATCCGGCATGCCAGGCGGCGGGGATCAGTTCGGCGACCTGGTCATCACTGAGCTCGTCAAGGCCAAAGCCGATCGGTGGAAGAAGCGTCTGCATGGCGTTATCTCACCCGAAGGAAGTCAGGCTACCAGTGTAGCCCGACACCGGAGTGAGACCGCCATGAGGCGGAAGGCTGAATTCAGGAGGGCAGAGCTGCCGCCCGGGCAGCCTGAAAGGACCTGATGCGATCGATGCCCAGAGTCCGGAAGTGCGCTGGTGCGCCTTCCGGCTTCTGACTCGGCGCCGCCCGGGCCCTGGTGTCAGGCCGTCTCGTTGCGGGTCTCTTCGCCCAGGCGCCGTTTGGCCCCCGGGGAGCGACAGGCCGCGGCGGTGAAAAGCACGTCGGTCGAGGAGTTGAGCGCGGTCTCCGTGGAGTCCTGCAGCACGCTGATGACAAAGCCAACGGCGACAATCTGCATCGCGACGTCGGCGGAGATGCCGAACAGGCTTGCCGCCATCGGAATCAGCAGCAGCGAGCCGCCGGCCACGCCGGAAACGCCGCAGGCCGCCAGCGCCGAGACTACGCAGAGCAGAAACGCCGTCAGGAAATCAACGCCCAGACCCAGCGTGTTGGTCGCGGCCAGTGTCATCACGGTGATGGTGATCGCCGCGCCGGACATGTTGATCGTCGCGCCCAGCGGAATCGACACCGAGTAGGTGTCGCGATGCAGCTCCAGTCGCTCGCACAGGGCCAGATTGACGGGGATGTTGGCCGCGCTGCTGCGGGTGAAAAAGGCGGTGATGGCGCTGCCGCGCAGGCAGGCGAAAACCAGCGGATAGGGGTTCTGGCGGGTATGGGCGAACACGATCAGCGGGTTGGTCACCAGCGCCACGAACGCCATGCAGCCGAGCAGCACGCCGAGCAGGTGAGCGTAGTTGGCAAGCTCCCCGAGGCCCGTCTCGGCGAGCGTGTTGGCCACCAGACCGAAAATGCCCAGCGGGGCGAAACGGATAATAAAGCGCACCAGCCCCGATACCGCATCCGACAGATCCCCCAGCGCGTTGCGGGTGGTGTCGCCCGCCTTGCGCAGCAGCAGGCCCAGGCCCACCGCCCAGGCGAGAATGCCGATAAAGTTGGCCTCTACCAGCGCGTTGACCGGATTGTCGACGGCGCTGAGGGCAAGATTGCGCAGCACCTCGAGGATGTCCGAGGGCGGCGCGCCGTCGGCGGGCGGGGCGTCGATGGCAAGCGTCGTCGGGAAGGCAAAGCTTGCCACGACTGCCACCAGCGCGGCCACCAGGGTGCCGACCAGATAGAGCCCGAGTACACCATGAACCTGCGTCGGCCGACCGCGCTGATGGGCGGCGATCGCTGCCATTACCAGCACGAAGACCAGAATCGGCGCGATCGCCTTCAATGCGTTGATGAAAAGATTACCGAGCAGGGCAAAGGACTGCGCGACGCCTGGCGCCCAGAGTGCCAGCAGCGTGCCGGCGACGATGCCGATGAGGATCTGCGTAATCAGCCCCGGGCGGGGCAGTGATGCTCGGGAGGAGCGACGATCGGAGCTGGCGGACATGGGGCACTCTTGTAGGCCGGGATGTGTGATGCGCAGGCGCCGCGCGGGCGCCCGGAAAATCTCGATGGGCGTGCGCGAAACGGCGCATTCTAGCACCGCCATGCCGGCCATACGCCATCGCTTGTGTTTGCCGCCTGGGTGGTGTGGCCATCAAACGCTCAGCGCGGCCCCGGGGCCGGCATGAAGCTGATGGCACATGACGCCATGATTGGCCGGGCAGCAGGCGGCGCTACTGTGTCGACCAGGTGCGCCCGCCCGGTGGGTTGGCGTCACCGTCTTCACAGGTCATGCCGGAACTTGAATAGCTGCGCGAGCCGTCACTGTGGCGGCAGACGTTGGCCTCCCCCTGGCTGACGCCGTCGTAGCCGTTGAGCCGGTAGTTGTCGGGCACGTAGTTGCTGCGCCAGTGCTCCAGCTGTTCGGGCGGGAGGATCACGCCGACGTCCACATCGCGGACGGGGTCAAAGCGCTGCGGGTCGCGGATGCCAAAGGGCGGGTAGCGGTGCGGCGGGCGATGATGATCCAGGTTGGGGCGGCGGTGATCAAGGATCACCGACTCGCTGGCGCTGGCTGTCTGAGGCGGCCCGGCAAGCGCCACGGCGCTGACAAGGCATGCCAGAAAATAGCCCGGTATGGCGGGCCGGAACGGTCGGCGCTGCATGGCGTCTCTCCCTGTGCCTGATCCGCAAAAAAGCGGGCCTGAATGGCATTATCGACGCTGGGCGTGTGTTCTAAAGCGTTTCGGAGAATATAGCGTGGCGCATTAAGGTTCAGGTCCGCCGGCGGCGCAGCAGGCGATGAATCACCGGCAGAATCATGACGCCGGCCACGCCCAGGATGATCACTTCCAGATGGTCGCGCAGAAACGGCACGTTGCCCAGAAAATAGCCCAGAGAGACCACCACGCCGGTCCAGAGCAGGGCGCCCAACACGCTGAAGCCGGCAAACACCGGCCAGGGCATGTGGCCGATGCCGGCCACGAAGGGGGCAAAGGTGCGCACAAACGGCACGAAGCGCGCCAGCATCACCATTTTGCCGCCGTGGCGGACGTAAAAGGCTTCGGTTTGTGCCAGGTGCTCCCGACGCAGCCAGCGCGAACGCTCGTTGAAAAGCCGGGTGCCGTAGCGTCGCCCGATCCAGTAGTTGAGGTTGTCTCCCGCAATGGCGGCGGTGGCGATCGCGCTGCCGGCCATCCAGACGCTTAGATGACCGCTGCCGGCGATGGCGCCGGTAATGAACAACAGCGAGTCGCCGGGCAGAAAGGGCATGACGATCAGCCCGGTCTCACAGAAGATGACCGCAAACACCATGGCATACACCCACACGCCATGGTCAGCGACCAGGGTCATGAGGTGCTGATCCAGATGCACAAGAAAATCGAGCAAGGCCGCTGTTCCAGAGGATGAATGGCGGCGCAATACTGCGCCCGGGGCACGCGAAAAGGCAATGATTGCCCGTGGCGAGAGGCCGGGTCGCACCGAAGTGACATATCCGGCATGCTTGACCGTTATGTCTTGATTCCTGCCTGTGAGGTGGTCGTGTCCGACGACGCGTTGACGGCGCTGCATCAGTGGCGCCAGACCCTGAAAACGCTTCGACACCGAGGTATTTTGTGGCTTGCCGGCCCGGCGCAGGCGGTGCGCGCGCGCGCCGGTGACGTGCTCGGGGCGCTGGCGCTCACCGATGTGCTGTGGGTGGGCGCGCCGGACGGTGATGATATTGAAACACCGGCCGAGCCTCTGGCGATGAAGCAGGCCCGCACCCGACTGGGGACCGAGCAGGGCGCGGTGGTGTTTGATGCCTTCAACGGCTTCGACCCGGACGCCTTCGGCGCGCTGGCCGGCACCGTGCGCGCCGGCGGGCTTTTGATTCTGCTCACGCCTGATGACTGGGGGCAGGCGCCGGACGGTGACTACGCTCGCCTGGCCGATCATCCGTTTGACGGATCGATGCTTTCTTCGCGCTATCTCGCCCGGCTGGCGCGTCTGGTCGAGGCGGACGGCCGAGTGGCGCGCTGGGCCGTGGGGCAGCCGCTCACCCTGCCGACCGCTGAGGTGACCTCGCCTACAGCCCCGGTGCCGGTCGAGGATGGTGACTGCCTGAGTCCGGACCAGGCCCGGGCGGTGGCGGCCATGACACGCCTGCGCCGGCGACGCCCGCTGGTGCTTACCGCCGATCGCGGTCGCGGCAAGAGTGCAGCACTGGGCATCGGCGCGGCGCGCCGGCTGATGCAGGGCGACACGCGCATCCTGATCACCGCTCCGCGGTTTCCAGGCGTGGCGCCGGTGTTCGAGCGTCTCGCCGCGCTGCTGCCGGATGGTGTGCTAAAGGATCAGCGCTTTGTCTGGCAGGGGCGCGAGGTCTGTTTCGTGGCCCCTGACCGGCTGGTCGACAACCTTGAGGCCTGGGGTGGCGATGGCAGCGTGCTGCTCATCGATGAGGCCGCGGCCCTGCCGGCGGCCCTGCTGCATGAGGCGCTGCGCCACTTCCCCCGCGTGGTGTTTGCCACCACCGTACACGGCTACGAGGGCAGCGGCCGTGGCTTTGCCCTGCGCTTTCGCGCCCGGCTGGACCGGGACACGCCGCAGTGGAAGGCGCTCACGCTGGACACGCCCGTGCGCTGGGGTGCCGACGACCCGCTGGAGTACTGCGTGGCGCGGCTGCTGGCGCTGGCCGCCGAGCCGCCGAGCAGTGAGGGTACTTTCGAAAACGCGTATCACCATTGCCTTGACCGGGACGCGCTGGCCCGGGACGAGCTGCGGCTCGAGGCGCTGTTCGCGCTGCTGGTGCAGGCGCACTACCGCACGTCGCCGGCAGATCTACGCATGCTGCTGGACGGGCCCGGTATCGGCATCGAAACGCTGGAGAGCACATCGATCGCGGGCGAGGGCCGGCTGCTGGCGGTGGCGGTCACGGTGGAGGAAGGCGGCTTTGACGAGGCGCTTGCCGAGCGCATTGCCCGCGGCGAGCGCCGCCCGCGCGGCCATCTGATGGCGCAGTCGCTGGCGTTGCACGCCGGGGTGGTCGAGGCGGCCACCCACCGGCTGCGCCGTATCATGCGACTGGCGGTGGTGCCCGAGCGACAGCGCCAGGGGCTGGGCCGGCGGCTGGTCGAGCAGGTGTGTGATGGCGCGCGCGCGGATGACAGGGCGCTTTTAGGGGCGAGCCTGGGCGCCGAGCCGGGGCTGATGGCCTTCTGGCAGCGTTGCGGGCTTTCCTGTGTGCGCCTGGGGCTGCACCCGGAGACCTCCACCGGCGAGCACCCGGTGATGATGAGCCGGGCGCTCAACGAGCGCGGCACGACGCTGCAGCGTCTTCTCGATAACCACATGGCGACGCAGCTGCCGGGGCTGCTGGCTTTTGAACTTTCAACGCTGTCGCCGGCGGTGGTAGCGCAAACGCTGCGGGATCAGGCCGTGCGCCCTCCGGCCTGCCTGGCGGCGGCCCGGGCGCAGCTTGAGCGGCTGGCGCTGGGGCAGGCACCGCTGGTGCCAAGCCGGCAGGCGCTGGCCTGGCGGGTGCATCAGGCGCTTCATGACAGGGGCGAGGCCGCCCCGTCCTCCGAGCTGATCACCCTGTGTGGCCTGCTGTGGCAGGGGCGCTCGCTGGCCTGGCTGGCCGAGCGCGAGGGGCTAACCGGCCAGGCGCAGGCGATGGACTGGGTGCGACGGCAGGCGCGCGCGCTGCTCCAGGCGCTGCCTTCGTAAGCCGCACAGGCCGTCGGGCTGAAGCGAGGCGTTGAATGGCGTATTCTTGAGATCAGCCAACGAGTCATGACGCACAGGGAGAGTCTGCGTGAACGAACATCTGGACACACTGGAACCCACAAACCTGTGGCGCCACTTTCGCACCTTCTGCGAGGTGCCGCGCCCGTCGGGCAGGGAAGAGGCGCTGGCCAAACGGCTGGAAGCCTGGGCCACCGAGAAGGGGTTTGAACACGAACGTGACGAGGCCGGCAATCTGCTGATTCGCAAGGCCGCCACCCCCGGCCATGAAGACCGCCCCGGCGTGGTGTTGCAGGGCCATCTGGATATGGTCTCCCAGGCCGCCCCCGGCGTGACCCACGACTTTGATCGCGATTCGATCGACACCGAGATCCGCGACGGCTGGCTCTACGCCCGCGGCACCACGCTTGGCGCTGACAACGGCGTGGGCGCCTGCGCCGCGCTGGCGATTCTGGAAGAGGAAGGCCTCACCCACGGCCCGCTCGAAGCGCTGATGACCGTCGAGGAGGAAGCCTCGCTGGTCGGCGCCATCAACCTGAAAAAGGGCTGGCTCAAGGGAAAATATCTGCTGAATCTGGACTCCGAAGACGAAGGTCAGGTCTACATCGGCTGTGCCGGCGGCGCGTCGGTACGCACGAAGGCCACCCTGCCGGAGGCCCCGCTTGATGAGCCCATGGAGACCCTGACCATTAGCGTGCACGGTCTCAGGGGCGGCCATTCGGGGCTCGATATCCATCAGGGGCTGGGCAACGCCAACCGGCTGCTGTCGCGTCTGCTGCACCGTCTCTGTGAGCAGGGGCTGCGGCTGGTCGACTATGACGGCGGCACCATGGGCAATGCCATCACGCGCGAAGCGAGCGCCACGGTGGCCTTTCCGAGCCAGCATCGTGAAGCGGTGATGGCGCAGATCGAGCGCTACCAGGCGATTTATCGCGAAGAGCTGGCAGGGCTTGATGACGGTGTGACCGTCAGCGTCGAGTCGGCCTCTGCCGATCGCGCCCTGTCCAGTGAAGACAGCTACCGGATCATGGGGCTGATGCACGGTCTGCCCTACGGCGTGGCCGGCATGAGCCGCTCGGCGCCGGGCGTGGTCGAGACCTCCAATAATCAGGGTGTCGTGCGGCTCAAGGACGCCACCTTCTCGATCCAGCTGATGGTGCGCTCGCTGCGCGATTCCACTCGCGACGAGCTGGTGGCGCGCATCGCCACCCTGATGCGCCTGACCGGTTTCGAACCCGTGATCAACGAAGGCTACCCGGGCTGGACGCCCGAGCCGGAATCCGAGCTGCTGGCGCGCTTTGAGCGCGTTCATGAGCGCGTTACCGGAGAGGCGCCCGAGGTTCGGGTCATTCACGCCGGGCTCGAATGCGGCCTGATCGGCTCGAAAAACCCGGGGATGCAGATGATCTCGTTCGGCCCCACCATCCGCGGCGCCCATACCCCGGATGAGCGCGTGGAGCTTAACGCGGTGGAAAACTTCTACGGCGTGCTGCGGGCCATGGTCGAGGACCTGGCGCAGCGCTGAGACGTCACGCACCCGTCGATCAAAGGGGGCCTTCGGGCCCTCTTTTTTATGCCCGCGACAGGATAGGCAGCACGACAGCTTCAAACGGCCTCGCTAATATAGACAGCACATCGGCCGCCGAAACGGCCTTGGGATCACCCTCAATAACGACAAAAGGGCACCGCATGCTGACCGATCTTCTCTCCTGTCATCGCCGGCTGGCGATGCTTGCAACGCTGGGCGCCGGGGCGCTGCTGATGGCGACACCGGCCCAGGCCGATGAGCGCCGCACCGCCGACCATCTGGCCGACATTCGTGACCGGCCGCCCGAACTGCGCATGTTTTTGCAGCGCATGCCCAAGGGTGGTGACATCCACCATCACCTGTGGGGTGCGCCCTGGCCGGAAACCCTGCTGGAAGAGGCCGGAAAGACGGGGCTTTGCGTGCACGCCGATGGCTCGGCGATCGCGCCGCCGCCGTGTGACGACGACGCGCTGGTGCCCGCCGAGGGCCTGGCACAGCGTGACAGCGTGCTCTACGCCGATCTCTTGAATGCGCTGTCGATGCGCAATACGCCCACCGGCCCCGGCACGCCGCCCATCGAGGGCCATGATCACTTCTTCGCCACCTTTGACCGCTTCGCTCCGGTAGCGGCCGGCTCGCCCGGGGCGCTTTTGAGCGCCTCGCAACGACTGGCGGCACTGGATCATCAGCGCTATCTGGAGACCATGTCCAACCCAGGGGCGCTGCACGCCTTCGGCGCCATGGCGCAGTCGCGTGATCTCGACATCAATGATCTGGACGCGGCCTTCAAGGCGCTGTCGCCGGCGCTTGAATCGCATCTTCATGAGGCCCGCGAGGAAGTCGATGGCATGTTTAATGAGGCCGCCACGCGGCTGGGCTGTGACCGCGAAGAAGCCGCGCCGGGCTGTGACGTCACGGTGCGCCTGCAGGGCTTTGCCGTGCGCACCCAGGCGCCGATGGCGGTATTTGGCGAGCTGATGATGGCCTTTGCCCTGGCCGATGCCGACCCGCGCTATGTGGGCGTCAATATCGTCGCCCCGGAGGACCACCCGGTGGCGCTTGCAGACTACGACCGCCACATGCAGATGCTGGCCTTTCTCTCAAACCACTACCCCGAGGTGCCACGGGCGCTGCATGCCGGCGAGCTGACGCTCGGGCTGGTGCCGCCGTTTGAACTGCGCGATCACATCCGCAAGGCCGTCGAGGTCGGGGGTGCCCGGCGCATCGGCCACGGCGTGTCGATCGCCCACGAGCAGGGCGCGCCGCAGCTTTTGCAGAATATGGCCGAGCAGGACGTGGTGGTGGAGATCAACCTGACCAGCAACGACGTGATCCTCGGCGTGCGCGGCGCCGATCACCCGCTCAATCTCTATCGCGACGCGGGTGTGCCTCTGGTGCTGGCCACCGATGATCAGGGCGTGTCGCGCATCGATCTGACCCGCGAGTACGAGCGCGGCGTGACCGAGCACGGCCTGGACTACCCGGCGCTCAAGCAGATGGCGCGCAACAGCCTCGAGTACAGTTTTCTGGCCGGCGAGAGCCTGTGGGCGGACGGTAACGTGGGGGATACGCAGGTGGAGGCCTGTCAGGACGTCGCGCTTGAAAATACGCCCGAGGGTGACTGCGCCCGCCTGATCGAGGCAAGCGATCGTGCCCGGCTGCAGTGGCAGCTCGAGCAGGATCTGGTGGCCTTTGAAGACGAGGTGGCGCAGTGGCCCTCGATGCTCGGCGCCAGCGAGCGCTGAGGGCCGAGGGGGCAGCGGCCCGGGTTACGACGCCGGGTCCGCCGCCACCGGGCGTCGCAGTACGCTGACCAGCACGCTCAGCGAGAGCAGCATCACGAAAACGCCGTAGACATAAATCGTGGCTTCCAGACCGAATCGCTGGGTGGCCATGCCGGCGGCCAGCGCCGGCAGGCTGGCGGAGAGATAGCTCACCACGTAGAACACCGCCATCAGTGACGAGCGCTCACCGGCCGGCGCCAGCGGCATGACCGCGCGCAGCGCGCCCATAAAGCCCGAGCCGAAGCCAAGGCCTGCCACGGCGTAACCGGTGATCAACAGCGCCAGGCTTGGCAGATAGACGCTGATCAGCACCAGCACCAGCCCGGCGGGCAGCAGGGTGCTGGAAAGCAGCAAAATGGTACGGGTGGTGAAGCGGCGAAAGCGCCAGACGCTGATGCCGCCCATGACCGACAGGATGCAGGCCAAAAGCCCGCCCATCAGCGCGCTGTGAAACCCGGCGACCTGCTCGGCCAGCGCCGGGCCCAGCGACAGGCTGAAGCCGCCCAGCGCCCAGGCCGCCACGTTGGCCGGCATGGTGCGTACAAAGGTGGGCAGCACCGTGGCCGGGATCCGGGCGCGGGGCGTCATCGAGGCCAGCGCTCCGGGGCGGCGCGTCACGCTCTCCGTCATGTGGCCAATCCCCAGCACCTGCCAGACAAAAATCGCGATCATCACGACATACACCAGCCGCAGCGGCCAGGGGGCGCCGGCGACCAGCACGCTGGCGCCCAGAGCGCCCAGCCCCATGCCGATCATGGGCGCGACGCTTGCCATGACCGGGCCGCGCTGGTGGTCGCTGTCCATCAGTGCGGCACTCAGCGCACTGGTCACGATGCCGGTGGCCACGCCCTGCAGGATGCGCGCGGCAAACAGCCAGCTCAGATCGGTGGCCACAAGAAAGCAGAGCATCGAGGCCAGCTCGACCACAAGGCCGGTGACAATGACCGGGCGGCGGCCGAGATAGTCCGATAGCGCGCCGGTGAACAACAGCGTCACCAGTAGCGCAAACAGATAGCTGGCAAACACCAGGGTGAGCATGAACGGCGAAAAGTGCCAGCTCGCCTGATAGAGCGGATAAATCGGCGTCGGCACGCCGGAGGCGGCCAGAAAGGCCATCAATACCAGGGTGTAGAACACCAGCTGGCGGGGGCGGGGTGCATCCGGGGCCGTGACATCACGGGACATGAAAGGCGATACCTTGAGATCAATATTGGACGTTGAAGTGGCGCCAGTGTAGGGGATCGCTGCGCCAGGCGCTCGGCAGCGGCGATGAAAACTTTAGGGTGAAACGCGAATAAGGCATGAATTCGCATTCATTCCTGCCCATTGATGACGGCGCGCGCGTGGCACCCTTGGCGCCATGACATGAAGGCGACAGGTTGATACGCCCCTGCGCCTGCACCATTGCCGTTCATCAGGAGAGCCAGGCATGGGGGTACACCGTTTTATCGGCACCAACGCACGTGACGCCATACGTCAGGTGCGCGAGTCGCTGGGCGATGACGCGCTCATTCTCTCCAACCGCCAGGTGGAAGGCGGTGTCGAGATCGTGGCGATGCTCGATGCCGACCAGGAAAGCCTGACCGGCCATCCGGCCGCGCCACAAGCGCCGGCCCCGCATCAAACGGCTTCTTCCGAGCCTGTACCCGAGCCCGAGCCGACCGCGCAGGCGATGCCGGCGGCCGCCCCCGAGCAGATGCAGGCCTTCAGCGCGCAGATGATGACCGAGCTTTCCGCCATGCGCGATCTGCTCAATACCCGGCTTGCGGCGGCGCCCGTCGAGGAAGAAAAAGCCACGCCGGCGAGTCGTCTGCGTCAGCGCATGATCGGCGTGGGGTTCAGCCAGACGCTGGTGCGCGAGCTGATCGCGCTGCTGCCGGCCGAGTTTGCCGATACCAGTGAGGCCGACATCGATGAGGCGCTTAACGGCTGGATCAGCCGTCAGCTGGCCGCCCGACTCGAAATCATGGACACCGACTCGGATCTGCTCGCCGAGGGCGGCGTGATGGCGCTGATCGGCCCGACCGGGGTGGGCAAGACCACCACCACCGCCAAGCTCGCCTCGCGCTACGTGATGGCCCACGGCAACCGCGACGCGGCGCTGATCACCACCGACAGCTACCGTATCGGCGCCCAGGAGCAGCTGCGCATCTACGCGCGCCTGCTGGGCGTGGAGGTGCACGCGCTGGAAGGCGACGGCGATCTGGGCGCGCTGCTGGCGCGTCTCATGACACCGCGCCGGGCGCTGCTTCAGATGCAAAAGGCCACGCCGAAACGCACGATTCTGATCGACACCCTGGGCATGAGTCAGCGCGATCCGCGTCTGGCCACCGAAGTGGCCCGGCTGGGCGAGGCGGGTGTGTCCATTGCGACCCTGCTGGTGCTGGACGCGGCCAGCCACGGCGATACGCTTGAGCAGGTGGTGGCGGCCTATCAGCAGGCCGCCGCTCAGGCCGGCACGCCGATCCGCGGCTGCATTATTACCAAGCTGGATGAATCCGCCCGGCCGGCGACCGTGCTGGACATTCTGGCTCGTCATCGGCTGCAGGTGCTCTTTGTCGCCAACGGCCAGCGGGTGCCGGAGGATCTGGTCGCGGTGGACGTGGCCGCGCTGGTCAGTGAGGCGCTGTCGGTCGATAGCGCCTCGCCGTTTGGCTATGACGCGGCAACCCTTGCCGAGATGGCCGGGCAGACGCGTCAGTCAAAGGCCCATGCCCTGTCGCGCGATGTCGTCAGCCATGGCCGCTCGCTGCACGCCATGTTCGACACTCTGGCCCGCCGGGCGCCGGGCACCCCGCTTCTGGAGCAGCTCTGGGCCCACGGTGTGAGCAATGCCCCCGGGGAAAGCTTTGCCGCCCATATGGCGGCGCGCACGCCGCTGACGGTGGCGGCCAGCGAGGAGCACGCCCTGTGGTGGTCGAAGGAGAACGGTTCGCGCCAGCAGGACTGGGCCATGCCGCTGGTGTCGCTGGACGATCACGGCCTGCCGCTGCCGCAGACCTGGCTGCGCCACCGCCTGCCGACCTCGGAAGCCGCGCGCATGGCCTGGGCGCGAGAGACCCATAAAAGCGCCTGGCATCTGATGGCCACGCCCCCGGCGGTGGCGGAGATGCACCGCCTGGCCGCCGACCGGCAGCTATGGATGGCGGCGGCCACCGCCGCGCGCCGGGTTCGCCATCAGGGCGAGCGCCAGCGGCTGGTCGATCTGGCCGGTCTTGCCGAGGAGATCGATCAGCGCCAGTGTCGCTGGCGTGCCCGGCCGGTCAACATGGTGCTCTCCTGTCTGCCGGCGCTGTATGACACCCGCGGCAGTGGCGCGCCGGTGGAAGTGCTGGTGTGGTTTGCGCGTCTTCACGATGTCGATGACAACCGCGTGCTGGCGCAGCGCTACTGGCTCTCCAACGCCGTGACCGGCCGTGATGTGGCCTCGCGCCTGGCCCGGGCCGTGGCGCTGGAGGGCCTTGAAGCGCTGACCCGCCAGGCGATGCGTCGGCTGGAGGAGAGTGGCGTGGCGCGCAGTGACCGCGAGACCCGGCTGCAGCTGGCCTCGGGGCTGGCGGCGCTGGCGACCCGGCTGGAGCTGTGCGGTGAGGACTGGGCGATGGACGTACGTGCCCAGCTGTTCAATCTCTCCGGCGGTGCGCGGCGACGTACCGGCACCGTGCTGCTGGAAGCCCTGCTGCAGGCCTTTACCGCGCGTGATGCGCTGATGGATGCCCGTGAGGCGCGCGCGTGATGGCGCTCGACGATAACGGGCACCGCCATGTCGGGTGATCAGGCCAGCGGCCTGCGCCAGTGGTCGCAGGCGCACGCCTCGAAAAACGATGCGGACGGGGCGCCGACCGAGCTGGTAGTCATGGTGTGGGGCGAGACGGGCCCGGGCATTGAGCGGCTGTCGCAGCGTCTGGCCCTGCCCGAGGGGGTGTCACGCTGGCAGCCCCGGCCGGTCGCGCTGTCCGCGCCGCTGTTAGAGACTGTGCCGGCCTCTGCCTGGTGGGTGCTTTTGTTAAACCATCTCGACGCCGGCAGTGCGCCGAAGCTGGCCGAGGCGCTGCGCTCATTGCACCGCGCCGGCATGGCGCCAACCGTGCTGCTGGTGGCCTCCGATCATCTGGCGGTGGAAGGGCTGGTGCGCGCGGCACGCACCCATCTGGGCTTGACGCTTGTGCAGGATGAGCGTGTTTGGCACCAGGCCGTCATGACCGGGGCGGGGTTAAGGTAGACGTCAGGTCAGCGTTAATGAAATACTTTGCACCCTTACGATATTTCCCTTGCGCCTGTCGCCGTCCGTCTGTGGGCTTTTATGCCTGCCAGGCGGCATGCGTCGTTTACGATGCTGATCCTGTCTGATGAGAATTGTCTCGAGTATTACCGGTGACCACTGGGTGCTGGCGCTGCGCACCGTGCTGGCCGTGTGGCTGGCGCTTTTTGCGGCGCTGCGTCTGGATCTGGCCCAGCCGGCCTGGGCGATTCTGGCCGTCATGATCGTCACGCTCCAGCCGGTCATGTTTTCAGGCGGCACGCCACCGCTGGGCATCATCATTCATCGCTGTATCGGCCGGCTGATCGGCACCTTTCTGGGCGCGCTGATGGGCGTGTTGCTGATCGCGCTATTCGCTCAGCAGCCGATGCTCTATTTGCTGGCCGCCGGCGGCTGGCTGGCCTTTTGTACCTTCTGCGTGATGCTTTTAAACGATGAGCCGGCCAGCTACATCATGATGCTCAGCGGCTATACCGCAACGCTGGTCTCGCTGACCGCCATCGGTACCGGCGTGGACAACATCTTTGATCTGGCACTGGCCCGCACCACGGAGACGGCGCTGGGCATCGGGGCCGGCTTTTTAATGCATGTGCTGATCAAGCCGCGCTTTGGCAGCCACGCCCTGCCGACCACGCTGGACGGTCTGACCGGTGGCGCCGCCGGTGAGGTGCGCGTGGCGCTGGTAGAGAGGCGAACGCGTGCCGAGCTTGACGCCCGGCTGCGCACGCTGATGGGCAAGCATCAGCAGTTCGAGGCGCAGCATTCGCTGGCGCGCTTCGAGTTTCGCCGCTTTCGTCGGCTGCTGCCGGCGCTGGACCGTTTTGCCGGCGACAGCCTGGCGCTGATGACCGGGCTGCGCGAGCTCGAGGAGGCGGTCGACCGGCTGTCGCACTGCGAGGATGCAGACGCCATCATGACGGCCCTGCGCGACCCGGCGCTGCCCTTTCTGGACGCGCTGGAGCAGGGCAGCGAGCTGCCCGAGCAGCCGGTACTGCCCGACATCGACGCGCTGGTCACGGCCGAGGCACGGGTGACGCAGGTGCGGGCCGCGCTGGTGCGTGAGCGCCTGAGTGAAGTGCTGGGGCTTTTGCACCACGGCCGGTCGCTGAGCCTTGCCATGCAGCACCACCAGCATGCGCGACTGGTGCGCCTGACCGGGTGCCGCCCCCGGCGCACCTGGCATCCGGAGTACGCCGTGGCGCGCTACAACGCCTTTCGCGTGTTTATTGCCTTTGAACTGTTGGGGCTTTTCTGGATTCATAGCGGCTGGCCGTCGGGCTATCTCTCCATGATGCTGCTGGGCGTGTTTATCGTGCTCTTTGCCAAGGCGCCCAACCCGGCGGCGGTGGTGCGACAGTTTCTGACCGGCACGATCTGGGCGGTCATCATCGGCTGCGTGTTTTCCTACGTGGTCTTTCCCGCCATTACCGGATTTCCGCTTCTGGCGCTGAGCATTGCGGTGCCGGTGGTGATCGGCACGCTGATGACGCCGCACATGCGCTACTCGGCGATCGGGCTTGCCGGGGCAGTGACCCTGATGACGCTTTTGAACCTGCACCGGACCTATGAGTTTCACCCCACCCAGTTCATTAACGGCGGGCTGGCCTCGATTCTGGGCACTATCGTGACCATGGTGACCTATTCGCTGTTTCGCCAGCGCACGCCCGGGGAGCGCCTGGAAACCCTGGTGACCGCCTACTGGCGCGGGCTTGAGCGCGTGACCCGGGCGCGGCGGCTGCCCTCAAGAGCCTGGATCGAAAGCCGGCTGTATGACCGGCTGGGCCGGTTGCTGGCGCTGGGCAGCGGTGAACTGATGCTGCGTGAAGCAGTGGATCTGCACGCACTCGCCATGTGCCTGTGGCGGCTGCGGCGACTGGCCCGTGACAGCGGCCCTTACCGGCGCGATATCGAGCGCTGGGTGTTTGAGCTGGGTCGGCAGCTGCCCTGGGCCGGACGCGATGAGCGGGCCTGGCAGCGTCTGGCCGCCGACAGCGAGGCGCGGGCGGCCTCTTTGTACGCTATCGAGCCGCTGCCCACGGCGCTGATCGGCGAATTCGAGATGCTCTCGCATCTGCTGCGCGACCTTCCCGGCGCCGAGGTGCAGGCCCGTGATGCGCTGGTCGACGTCGATGACGAACAAGGAGCCATGGATGCTCGATGAGTGGTCGTTTCTGGGGTTTCTGACGCCGCCGCTGTTTGTGCCGGTGCTGGTGGCGCTTTTGCTGTTCTGGGGCGTGCGCCGCGTGATGTCGCATTTCGGGCTGTACCGGTTTTTATGGCAGCCGGTACTGGCCGACATCGCCATTTTTACGCTGCTGTTGTGGGCGGTGCTGATACTCAGCGGCGCTCTGCCGGCGGGAGGACAAACATGACGGACAAGGAGTCGGGTATGAATGGCGTGTCGGCCCTGGCAGGGCGCACTCTGCGTATCGTGGCGACGCTTTTGCTGGTGGTGGCGGCACTGCTGGCCGCCTGGTGGATCTGGCATCACTACATGCATGACCCCTGGACGCGCGATGGCCGCATTCGCGCCGATATCGTCCAGGTCGGGGTGGATGTTTCGGGGCTGGTGGATACGCTCGAGGTGCATGACAACGACCTGGTCGACAAGGGCGAGGTGCTCTTTACCATCGACCAGGCGCGCTATCAGCTGGCACTGGATCAGGCGCAGGCGGATCTGTCGCGCTTCAAGGAGCAGCGCGACGAGGCGAAAGCGACCAGCAGCCGGCGTGATCGGCTCAACAACTATGTCTCGCAGGAGGCGCGCGACAACGCCCGCTTTGAATACCGCTCGGCCGAGGCGGCCGTGCAAAACGCCGAGGTGGCCGTGCGGGCGGCAAAGCTGGATCTGGAGCGCTCAACGGTGCGCTCGCCGGTGGATGGCTACGTAACCAACCAGCAGCTGCGCCCGGGTCAGTACGTCAGCGCCGGCTCCCGGGCCATGACGCTGGTGGACCAGCACAGCTTCTACGCGCTGGGCTATTTCGAGGAGACCAAGCTTGGCGGCATTCACCCCGGCGACCCGGCGCGGGTGCGCCTGCTGGGGCGCGACCGGGAGCTCCACGGCCACGTGAATTCGATCGCGCGCGGCATCGTGGACAACAGCCTGACCGGGGAGTCCGGCGGGCTGGCCGCGGTCAATCCGTCCTTTGACTGGGTGCGCCTGTCCCAGCGCATTCCCGTTCGTATCCGACTCGATGAGGTGCCCGGGGATCTGGTGCTCTCTGCCGGCCAGACGGCTACCATCTATGTCGATGCCCCCGGTCACGAGCCGAACGAGAACGGCTGGGGCGCGGCGCTGCGACGACAGCTCGAAAACCTCTTCGACCTCTAGGCGCCGACCCCGGCCTAACGGCTGTAGGGCGTGGCGGGTGCCGGGCTGCGCGGATCCGAGTAGAGATCCGCGCCCCGGCCCGGGTCGCTATTGAAGGCGGGCGGGCGCGACTGGCCCGGTAACGGATAGCCATGCGGCGGCAGCGGATAGCCGGTCGATGGCGGGCGATAGTTGCCCGGGGCCGGGTAGGGAGCGTTCTGCCAGCGATTGTCACGGTAGAACCGGTCCGGCGCGGCACCGTAGATGGTCTCCCGGCGCGTTTGATCAAACTGGCGTCGCTCGATGTCGTAGAGACGCTCGTACTGACGCCGCAGGCGCTCGTCCGGGTCGATGGGCTGTGGCCGGTGCCAGCCAAAGCCCGGCCGGCCGTCGTAGCCCCACTGACCATCAGGGCCGGGGCGCCCGTCAAAGCCGGGTCGATTGTCAAAGCCGGGGCGGTTGTCGAAACCGGGTCGTCCATCAAAGCCGGGACGGTTGCCGGGGCCGGGACGGTTATCAAGGCCCGGCCGGTTGCCAAAACCGGGTCGATTGTCGAAGCCGGGGCGATTAGTGCGGTGCCAGTGGCGTTCAACGCCGCCGCTCCCCTGGCGAAACTGCGATTGACCCTGCGAAAAGTGCGATCGATCCTGAGAAAAATGCGAGCGTATCGGCCCCTGATCGTCGGCCAGGGCTTCAAGACTCAGCGTTGATGCGATAAACCCTGCGACAAGTCCTGCCAGTAACGGTGTCATGACGGTCCCTCCCGGGAGTCGTTGTGCGCTGCCTTCATTCTAGCCTGGCAGGGCATGAACCGCGCCATGCCGGGATTACTCTTCGGCGGTATTCTTCCGGCGTGCCTTTTTTTCGAGCTGACGACGCAGCTGCGGCGTGGCAATGCGCAGCCGCCAGGGGGCGTCGCGATGCTCGGGCTCGGCGTAGTCGATGCCGATGCGCGGGCTTCGGATGACGTCATCGTCATCGATCGGTGTGCCCGGCTCGATCCACAGATTCTGGCCGCTGCACAGATCGAGCCGATTGAAGGCCGTTTTGGTGATGCCCATGGCGCGGGTCAGCTTGCCGGGGCCGTTGAGCATCTCGCGGCCCTGCTTGCCGTTGCGCCGCGCGATCATGGTCTCTTCGCCCTGAATCGGCTCGATGGCGCGGATCAATACGGCACACGGGTCGTCCTCGACCTCGGTCACCAGATTGAGCATGTCGTAAATGCCGTAGATGATGTAGACGTAGGCATAGCCTGCCGGGCCGAACATCACCTCGGTGCGCTGGGTGCGCCCGTGGGAGGAGTGACAGGCGGTGTCGCGAAGGCCCAGATAGCCTTCGGTTTCGGTAATCCGGCCGATCAGGCGCTCTTCGCCGTCATCAACGATGAGATGACAGCCCAGCAGGTCACGCGCGACCTCCAGCGTGGGGCGGTTGTAGAAGTGTCTGGGCAACGGCGCCGGCGCGGGTACTGCGGTCATTGAGCCTCCTTGCAAGGGGTGCGATAGCATGACCACCCATCATGGACGAGGTCGGCGGGTTTCGCCGTCCCGACCGGTCCGATTTTTTCCTGACTGCGTGGTTGAACGCTCATGTTGCCTGAACCGCACGACTTCAATGCGATGCAAACGCCCGGCTGGAAAAGGGCGCGAGGCGCCTGCCCGTCGCTGGCCACGCCCATGGAAACGGGCGATGGCTGGCTGTCGCGTCTGCCGCCGCTGATCGCACCGCTCGAGGCCGATGAGGTCATCACGCTGTGCGAGGCCGCCGAGCGCTTCGGCAACGGGCTGATCGAGGTGACCCGGCGCGGCAATCTACAGCTGCGCGGGCTGGCCGAGGGCGGCCACCGGGGGCTTTCGGACTATCTGATGCGTCGTCTGTCGCGCCACTGGCTGGAAAGCGCCACTCCGGCGGTGTCGATCGATGCGCTGATGGACGTCGATGAAGCCATCGATGCGCCCACGCGCGCCCTGGCGCGCCGGTTGCGCGGTCAGATCCTGACCGGCGCGCCGAGCGGGCTGGCCCCCAAGTGCGCCGTGGTCATCGATGCCGGCGGCTGGGCCGGGCTTGCCGGACTCTCCGGCGACGTTTACGTGCGCCTGGACGGCGACCGCGGCGGCTGGATCGGCGTGGCCGGCGATCACGGCAGCGCCACCTGGCTGGGCTGGATGGTGGCCTCCAAGCTTGCCAGCGCCGTGCTGGGAATTTTAAGCGAGATCGATGCGCTCGGGGCGATGGCGCGCGGCCAGCATCTGCTCGTCCATGTTTCGATTTATACGCTTTGCGATCTGCTCGGCTGTCGCCCCGGCGCGCCGCCGCCGCGCAGCGGGGTGTATCAGGGCCCGGACGCCGGTGCCCGGCGCCAGCGCGACGTGCTGGACCTGGTCTGGCCGTTCGGGCAGCTGCCGGCGCTGAAGCTTTTGCGCTTTACACGCGAGGCGCAGCGCTGTGGCGCTTTGGGCTTTGCCGCCGCCCCCGGGCGTCACTGGCGCCTGACATGTCGCGAGCACGCCGATATCGACGCCATCATCCGGGCCGCGCGCGAGGCCGGTCTGATCGCGGCAGACGATGACCCGCGCCTTTCGATCGTGGCCTGTACCGGCGCGCCGGGCTGTGCCAGCGCCTTCATGGCCACGCACGACACGGCCCGGGCGCTGAGCGAGCGCTGGTCGCAGTGGTTTGATGATTCGGTGCGGCTGCATCTGTCCGGCTGCGCCAAGGGCTGCGCCAGTCTTGACGTCTGCACCTTCACCCTGGTCGGCATGGCCCACGGTATCGGGCTGGTCTTTCAGGGCAATCCGCGTGGCGTGCCCCGGTTGATTGCCGGCGACGCTGCGGGTCTGACCGCGGCGTTTGAGCACCTGGTGCACACGCTGGGCCATGAAGGCCATGCCCCGGCGCTGGATGCCTCGACACTGGCCGATATCGGCGAGGCGCGCATCGTGGCACTGCTGCGTGCGGGCAGCGGTTGCGATGGCGACGTGTCAGGGGCGGACGCTGAGGCGGCGCCAGGGTAGAATGGCGCACCTGACTGCCCCGATACCCACTCCGACAATGAGGGAGCCCATGACCGACCGCCATGGCACGCATGACGTACCTGCCCAGCGTTCCCTGCATGACTATGAACATGACGGCCAGGCCATCTATCGTCAGTCGTTTGCCATCATCCGATCAGAAGCGGATCTGGCGCGCTTTTCGACGCTGGAAGCCGAGGTGGCCGTGCGCATGATTCATGCCTGCGGCGTGGTCGAGCTGGCCGGGCAGATTGTCTTTGGCGGGGGCGATATCATGCGGGCCCGCGAGGCGATTTTTCAGGGCGCGCCGATTCTGTGCGATGCCGGCATGGTCGAGCGGGGCGTAACGCGAGCGCGGCTGCCGGCCGACAACAACGTGGTCTGCACCCTGCACGACGCGCGCACGTTTGATCTTGCCAAACGCATTGGCAACACCCGTACGGCGGCGGCCATCGAGCTGTGGGGCAATCAGCTCGACGGCGGGGTGGTGGTCATCGGCAACGCGCCGACCGCACTCTTTCATCTGCTCGACCTGCTCCATCAGGGTGCGCCGCGTCCGGCGGCGATCATCGGCGTGCCGGTGGGCTTTGTCGGCGCGGTGGAGTCCAAGCAGGCCCTGATCGATGCCGGTCTCGACATTCCCTTCATTACGGTGCGCGGGCGCATGGGCGGCAGCGCCATTGCCTCGGCCACCATCAATGCGCTGGCAAGCGACCGACTCTGATGCGATCGACTCCCGAATGTTCTACCGCCTCCGGTGGTGTCTCTCCCGCCTGTGGGCGCCTGTACGGTGTGGGTACCGGTCCCGGTGACCCGGAGCTTTTGACCCTCAAGGCCGCGCGCGTGCTGGCCGAGGCCGACGTGGTGGCCTGGTTTGCCAAGGCCGGCAACCAGAGCAATGCCCGCCGCGTCATCAGTGCGCATCTGCGCGAAGGCCAGCCGGAGCTGGCGCTGTATTACCCGGTCACCACCGAGCTGCATCGCCACTCCGAAGGCTATCGCAGCGCCATTGCCGAATTTTATGCCGACAGCGCCGAGCGACTGGCCGTCGAGCTGGCGGCCGGGCGCAGCGTGGCGGTGCTCTCGGAAGGGGACCCGCTCTTTTTCGGCTCCTGGATGCATCTTCACGTGCGCTTGAAAGACCGCTTCCAGGTCGAGGTCATCCCGGGCGTGACCGGCATGGCCGGCGGCTGGTCGAGCGCCGGCGTACCGATCTGTCAGGGCGATGACGTGCTCACCATCCTGCCGGGCACGCTGGATGAAAACGCGCTGGTGGATCGGCTGACGCGCTGCGAGGCCGCCGTGATCATGAAGGTGGGGCGCAACCTGCCGCATATCCGCACCGCCCTGGAGCGGGTGGGCCTTCTGGAGCGTGCAGTCTATGTCGAGCGCGCCACCATGGCGGGCGAGCACATCATGAAACTCATCGACCGCGATGACCGTCCGGCGCCGTATTTCTCGATCGTGCTGGTGCCCGGCTGGGCCGAGTGTGCTCATCCGGTCACCCTGGATGCGCAGGTCACCTCATGAGCGGCCGGCTGATCGTGATCGGACTGGGGCCGGGTGAGGCCATCTATCTGACCGCGCAGGCACTCGAGGCGCTGGCGTGTGCCGACTGGTTCTACGGCTACGGCCCCTACGTGGATCGGGTGGTGGCCGTGGATGATCCGCGCCGGGTGGTATCGGACAACCGCGAGGAGGGCGCCCGCGCCCGTGAGGCGCTCACCCTGGCCGCCCGGGGTGAGTGCGTGGCGATGCTCTCCGGCGGCGATCCGGGCGTGTTTGCCATGGCCTCGGCGGTGTGTGAACAGATCGAGCGCGGCCCCGGGGCGTGGCGTGAACTGAGCCTTGAGATCGTGCCAGGTGTGAGCGCCATGCTGGCGGCAGCCGCGGCCTGTGGCGCGCCGCTGGGCCATGACTTCGCCGCCATTTCGCTGTCCGACAATCTAAAGCCCTGGCCGCTGATCGAGCGCCGGCTGCTGGCCTGCGCCGGCGCCGGGCTGGTCATGGCCTTTTACAACCCGATCTCGAAGGCGCGCCCCTGGCAGCTGGGCGTGGCGCTGGAGAAGTTGCGCGAGGTGCTTTCCCCCGACACGCTGGTGATTTTCGCCCGCGCCGCCGGCCGAGCCGATGAGCAGATCACGACCACCACACTCGATCAGGCCCGCGCCGATCAGGCCGACATGGCAACCCTGGTCATCATCGGCAGTGAGGAGACGCGCCGGGTCGAGCGGCCCGGGCAGTCGTCGCTGATCTACACGCCGCGCTTTGCTCCCGGTTGCGACCCCGAGGCCGCCGGCTCACAGGGCTGATACCCACTCGACCAGCCGCGTCATGCCCGCGTCATCCAGACCCTCCACAACAGGTATGTTCGGCATGGCCGGACGGCGCATCATGATGACCTCTATCCCCAGTTCACGGGCGGCTTCCAGTTTGGGGCGTGTCGCCTCGCCGCCGCTGTGCTTGGTGACCAGCACGTCGATGGCCTTCTCGCGCAGCAGACGACGCTCCGCGTCCAGCGTGAAAGGGCCGCGGGCGATCAGGTTGTCCACATGGGGCAGGGCCAGCGGTGGGTCGATGGGGTCGATGCTTCGGATCACGTAGTGGTGCATGGGCGCGGTTTCAAACGACGCGGCCTGCTCGCGGCCGAAGGTGAGCAGTACCCGCCGTGGTATGGCGCCCAGCAGGGTGACCGCCTGCTCGGTGGTGTCGCATTCAATCCAGCGGTCTCCGGGGGCACGCTGCCAGCCGGGGCGGTTGATGCGCACGATGGGCAGACCGGTCCGGCGGGCAGCTTCGCAGGCGTTGTGCGCCATCTGTGCGGCAAAGGGGTGGGTGGCCACGATGATGGCATCGATATCATGCGCCCCGAGCCAGGCCACCAGCCCGGCCACGCCGCCAAAGCCGCCAATGCGGGTGGCCACGCCGTTGTCGATGGGGGTGCGCGTGCGTCCGGCCAGCGACAGGGTGACCGAGAGACCCGGCAGGGTGGCCAAATGTGCTGCAATCCGGCGGGCTTCAAGCGTACCGCCCAGCAGCAGGAGATGTTTATGATGGGAAACGATTGAACACATGGCCTGTCGATGCCGTAATCAGTGATGATGAACACGCCCCGGTCACTGTACACCCGATGGATGTCTTGACGGGTGGCGCAATATAACAGGAGAGAGATGCATGAGCCCCAGTGATGCCCCCATTGACGCGCCGTCGACCGAGGAGATTGATGGCCGTGCGCCCTGGCTTGCCATCGTGGGTATCCAGGAGTCCGGCGCCGAGGAGCTGTGTGACAAGGCGCGTGAGGCGATCAGCCAGGCCTCGGTGGTCTTTGGCGGCTCGCGGCATCTGGCGCTGACCGCCACGCTGATTCAGGGCACGCCGATCGCCTGGCCCTCGCCGCTCAGCGAGGGTATCGATCAGCTGCTGGCACTGCGCGGCCAGCGGGTGTGTGTGCTGGCCTCGGGTGATCCCTTTCATTACGGCATCGGTTCGACGCTTTCGGAATATGTGCCGGCCAATGAAATGGAGGTCTTCCCGGCGCCGTCGGCCTTTTCGCTGGCCTGCGCCCGCCTTGGCTGGCCGTTGCAGAAAAGCCGCCTTTTGTCGCTGCACGGACGGGCCATGAGCCGCCTTAACGGTCACCTGCACCACGGCGTGCGCATCGTGGCGCTGACCAGCGATGGGGACGCACCGGGTCTGATGGCCGGCATGCTCAACGAGCGCAACATGGGCGAGAGCCGCATGACCGTGCTGGAGGCGATGGGCGGGCCGCGTGAGCGCATCGAGCGTTTCACGGCGCAGTCGCTGGCGCGCGAGGCGCGCGAATTCGATGCGCTCAACGTGGTGGCGCTCGAGATCGTGCAGCATGGCGAGGGCGCCGTGGCCGGTCTGGCCCCCGGGCGCAGCGATGTGCTCTTTGAACACGACGGCCAGATCACCCGGCGCGATATTCGCGCCATGACGCTGGCGCGTTTGTCACCGCGCCCGGGGGAGCGGCTGTGGGATATCGGTGCCGGTTCCGGGTCAATTGGTATCGAATGGCTGCTGCTGGATGACTCGCTGGAGGCGGTGGCGATCGAGCGCGACGAAACGCGCTGTCAGCGCATTCGCCGCAACGCCGAAACGCTGGGCGTGCCGCGTCTCGAGATTACTCCGGGCGAGGCGCCCGAGGCGCTGTCGGGGCTGGCCACGCCGCAGGCCATCTTCGTGGGGGGCGGGGTGAGCAACATGGCGCTGATGGCGCGCTGCTTTGACGCCCTCGCCCCCGGCGGCCGGCTGGTGGCCAACGCGGTGACGCTGGAAAGCGAGCTGGCACTCGGCGAGTGTCACCGCCTGCTGGGCGGCGAGATGATACGCCTGAGTCTTGAGCAGACCGCGCCGCTGGGCGGCATGATCGGCTGGACACCGGCGCGCACCATCACCCAGTGGGTCTGGACCAAGCCGCTGGACTTTCAGGGGGTGTCATGACGGTCCACTTCATCGGCGCCGGCCCCGGGGCGGCCGATCTGATCACCGTGCGCGGCCAGCGCCTGCTGGCGCGCTGCCCGGTGTGTCTTTATGCCGGCTCGACGGTGGCCACCGAGCTGCTGGAGCACTGTCCACCCGGGGCGCGTCTGGTGAACACGGCGCCGCTGGATCTCGACGCGATCGAGGCGGAATACGTGCGCGCCTACCAGAGCGGTGAGGAGGTGGCCCGGCTCCATTCGGGCGATCTCTCGGTTTATAGCGCGCTGGCCGAGCAGCTCAGACGTTTGAAACACCACGGTATCGACTACACCCTCACCCCCGGCGTGCCGGCCTTTTCGGCGGCCGCGGCCCTGATCGAGCGCGAGCTGACGGTGCCGGAAATTGCGCAGAGCGTGGTGCTGACTCGCCTTTCCGGGCGCGCCTCGAAAATGCCCGAGCGCGAGCAGCTGGAAACCTTTGCCGAGACCGGCGCGACGCTGGCCATCCATCTGGCGATTCATCGTCTGGACGAGATCGTCACGCGCCTGACCCCTTTTTACGGCGACACATGCCCGGTGGCGGTGGTGTATCGCGCCAGCTGGCCGGAAGAGCGAGTGGTTCAGGGCAGGTTGCGCGATATCGTCGAGCGCCTGGCGCTGGACCCGATCGAGCGCAGCGCGCTGATTCTGGTCGGCCCGGCGCTGGCCGACAGCGATTTTCGCGACAGCGCGCTGTATGAGACAGGCTACTGCCGTCGCTTTCGTCACGAGGGCGATGACGCGTCAGGGTTTGAGAGGGGATGAGGAGACAACATGCAAAATGACCTGCCCGACAGGGGCGCCGATAGTGAGGCGCTTTATGCCTTTCGCGAACATCGGCTCTCCTGGGTGGCCTATCTGGATGCCGCGCTCAAGGGCGTGGTGGGCATCGCCATCAGCGTTGCGCTGATGCTCTCGCCACGCTGGATCACGATGGCGCCCATCACCGCGCAGATTCTTTTCTACGCCGGCATCGCGTTTGCGCTCTGTGCGCTGGGGCTGTCGATCTATCGGCTTTTTTATATTCGCCGCGTGCGGCTTTATACCGATCAGGACGGGGTCTGGTGCTATCGCGGCATTCTGCCGTGGCGGCGCGGCATTGTCGGCACCAACTGGCGCGACGTGCGACAGGCCAGCTACGGCACGGGCTTTGTGCGCTGGGCGACGAAAGCCTACCCGGTCAACGTCGATAACCGCTTCACCGATACCGACCCCATCACGCTCTCTCATGTGCACCGCGGCCACGAGTTCGTGGGGCATGTGAACGCCTGGCGCAACCGGATGCTGCGCCAGGACGGCGAAACGCTGCGCTAGGCCTTATCAGGTTCAGGCTCAGGCCTCGATCGGCGGGCGACGGTCTTCGATGACGCGCCGTCCGCGAATGCAGTCTTCTTCGTGAAAGGCTTCTCGCCAGGGCTCCTGCGTGCCGGCCTCGACCCATTCGGCAACGGCCGGGTGAGCGAGCAGCCGCTCGACGTAAGCCATGGCGCCCTCGCCCAGGGGGAGCTGATAGTTTTTGAGGCGCACCGCCACCGGGGCATAAAAGGCATCCACCGCGGTGAAGGCGTCACCTGCCAGCCAGGGGCCGCCAAAACGCTCAAGCCCCGAACACCAGAGCAAGTCGAGGCGCTCAAGATCGCGCGTGAGCGCCTCGCTCGGCGTGCCGACCTCGATGGTCAAACCGCAGTTCATCGAACACTCATCGCGCAGGGCAGCAAAGCCCGAGTGCATCTCGGCGGCTGCGCAGCGGGCAAAGGCGCGCGCCATGGGATCCTGCGGCCAGACGGCCGGCGTGGTTTCGGCCAGATACTCGCAGATCGCCAGCGAATCCCACACCGTCAATGCGCCATCGACCAGGCAGGGCACCTTGCCGGTCGGCGAGAAGGCGTCAAAGGCCGGCTGGCGTGCGCCATATTCAAACGGCGTTAACACCTCCTCGAAGTCGATCCCGAGGGCGCCCATCAGCACCCAGGGGCGCATCGACCATGACGAGTAGTTCTTGTTGGCGATATGAAGCCGATAGCGCATGGTAACTCTCTCCGGGCGATGATCAGATCACGCCCAGCATACCCAGAAATACCCGCAGCGCCAGCAGACAGACAATCAGCATGACCAGCCCGTAGACCAGGTTCTGTTTGAACGTGTTGGCAAGCGTGCCCAGCAGCGTTTGCTGATTGCACAGCACCCAGATCGAGCCCACGATCGCCGGCAGCAGCAGCCCGTTGATCGCCTGCGCCGTCAGGATCAGCTCGATGGGCGTGCTGCCATAAAGCGCCACGATGACCACCGGCGCCAGCGCGGCCAGCAGCATGACCCCTCGATTGCGCGGGCTGCGGGCACTTTCGTTGCGCCCGGTCGCCTCGCCCAGCAGCGGCGGCTGCACGGCGATATTGAAAAGTCCCGACGAGAAGCCGGCCGCCCACAGGCCGAGCGAGAACAAAACGCCGGCATACTGGCCCAGCACCGGAGTGAGCTGACCGGCCATGTCGGCCGCGCCCGAGACCCCGGTGCCCAGCGGGTGAATGGCCGCCGCCGAACACAGCAAAATGGCGACCATGACCACACCGGTGATGATCACATTGGTGGTGTGATCAAAGCGGGACAGGGCCAGACGCTTGTCCATGGGGGTGGTGGTGTCGCCTTCATACTTGCGCTTGATGAAGGCCGACAGCCCCATCACGGTATTGGGCGGCAGCGTGGTGGCGATCAGGGCGAGAATCAGCCAGTAGTTGCCCTCGGGGACTCGAAAGGAGAAACCGGTGGCGGCGACCTCGTTCGGGTTCGGGCCGGCCAGTGCCAGCGTCAGCACAAACGACAGCACGATCAGGGCAATGATGACGCGATTGACGTTTTCCAGCAGACGATAGATGCCGACCCAGCACATCAGCAGTGCCGACAGGGCCAGTATGCCCACCCAGGCCAGAATCGGGATCGAGGGCAAAAGATAGTTGAGTGCCAGGGCGGCGCCGGTGAAGTTGCCGGCCTGAAAGGCCACGGCGCCCAAAAGTAGTGCAACGTAGAGTGTGATGGCCCATTTTCGGCCCATGCGCTGGCGAATGCCTTCCATGGCCGACATACCGGTGGCCAGGGTGAAGCGAATCACCGGGCGCTGAAAGCAAAAGGCCACTACTGAGGCGGCCATGACCGCCCACAGCAGCGCAAAGCCATACTCGGCGCCGGCCACCGACAGCGTGGTGATCGAGCCGGGGCCGAGAATGCAGGCGGCCACCATGGCGCCCGGCCCCAGCGCGCGCAGGCGCTCCATGATACCGAGCGACGCCGGTGCCCGGGCAGCAGCGCTTTCGTGAGTGGTCATCGTTTTCATGGTCGGGGCTCCTGGCAAATGGGCATGCCCCCTTTCCATGCAAAAGGTGTGCCCGTTACACAGGACCTGTTGTCGAATTCAGCAATACCGGGTGATCAGGCCTCGTTTGACAGGGGCGTACCCAGAGCCGCGTCGTACCGACAGACCCGGTTACGCCCTTCATGCTTGGCTCTGTAAAGCGCCTCATCGGCGTTTTGAAGCATCGAGGCGAAATCATTCTTATCGGCCGATGCCCTTTCCGCCACGCCAAGGCTGATGGTGACGTTGAGCGTGTGCTGTCCCGACAAAAAGGGCGTTGTTGCCACGCGATGGCGCAGGCGTTCGGCCATGACGGCGGCCTCCTCGAGGCGGGTGTCGGGCAGCAACAGCAGAAACTCCTCGCCGCCCCAGCGCACGGGCATGTCCTGTTGGCGCGTGATGGCCCTCAGATGCCGGGAGAAATCCTTCAGGACGCTGTCTCCGGCGTCGTGACCCAAACGGTCGTTGACCGACTTGAAATGGTCCAGGTCGATAATGATCACGCTTGAGATCGGTCCGCCCCAGTGGGCGTTTTGCTGTTTCAAAATGCCCTGCACAGCGCGTCGGTTGGCCAGGCCCGTCAGCTGGTCGGTTTCCGACAGGCGTTTTAATTCAATGCTGGAGCGCTCGCCGGTCATGGCGATAAAGCCGAAATAGATCAGAATGCAAAGGACCTGGTCGGCCATGATGGCGGCCTGACCGCTGACCATCATCTCCACACTCATCGCCCCCGTGATCAGCATGACAAGGGGAATAAACAGGGCAAGGAAGTAGACGCCAAAGGCCAGCGCCACCACGTACTGCGACAGAATCCGCTTTCGGGGCGGCCTGAAAATTTCGGCCACGGCCAGCGCCGTCATGACTGAGGTCATGAAAAATACCGTGGACAGCTTTATCGCCTCCGGCGCGTTCAGCCATGACAGAGCCGACAGCAATACGGCGGGGGTCACGCTGATCAGTACCAGAGCGCCTGCGTTGACGCGGCGCTGATAAAAGATTCTGAGGCCGCTCCATGACAACGTCAGGCTGGCGAAAAAGAGTGTGGTGGTCACAAGCCATAGAGGCAGCGGGGCGATCGGATAGCTCGGGCTCAGGGCCATGCAAAGCGACCCTGCCGCCGAGGCGGCCAGCGCCACAAGCCAGTGCCGCAGGCAGCGCTCGTCGGGCTGGCTGAACACCGTGGCCAGAAAGATCACCAGAAAGGTGCATCGGCTGACGCCACTGGCCAGATACAGGGTCTCGGGATTGAAGGGCATGGTCTGGCACTACCTCGCTCGGATGCGGCGGCGTGGGGCGGGCTAGAGTCGATACCCCAGAGCCAGACCCGTGATGAGCGTGCTCGTATCAACTTCTGCACTGAACCCTTCACTGTCGAAATGATAGGCCGGCACCCGGATGTATTGCACGGCGGCGTTGGCGAACCAGTGCCCGCCAAGGTGGTAATCAAGCCCGGCGCCCAGAAGGGGGCTTCTGATCGACTCGACCTGAAAGTCGGGAATGTTATCGGCCGGTTTGACCTCCAGGGTTCGGGACCAGAGCATGCCTGCGCCGACGTAGGGGCTGAGCGAGGCGCCCGGACGAAAGCGATACTGCTGCACCATCAGCGCCAGGGCGGCCGTTTTGATCGTTGCGATGTCGAAATCACCCAGGGCCGAGTCCACGAGCCGATAGGGGGTAGAGGAAACGCCGCCCGTGAGCTGAAGGGCCCAGCGGTCGGTCAGGAAATAGCTGAGATCCAGCGTCGGCGAGACAACATCGGGTGTTTCGACGTCGCCGCCAATGCCGGGAACGCTCGCTTTCATATCAAGCGTCGTAATGCGTGCGACCCCCGCTCGAATGAGCCAGTCGCCCTGCGTGAGCCCGGGGCGTCCCGTGTCGGCCGATACGGCTGGCGCACCGAGGATCAAAAGCCCGGCCAGCCCTGTCAGCTGCCAGTAACGTTGATGACGTGACGCCATGATCTGCTGGCAACTCCCGGGGTTTGTAACATTGTGTTATATGGATAGCGGCCCGTCTTCGGTAAACTTTAGACGGCTCGAGAGATGACGGGCGCAGACACTGGCCTGGTACGGCCAAAAAAAAGCCCTGCTCGAGGCAGGGCGAAGGAGAGAGGCGGTAAAGTGATTAGTGGGCGACGCTGCCGGAGGCACCGATGCCGGTCTGGGAGCGGACGAACTGGGCATCGAACAGATCGCGTTCGCGGGTGGCAGAGGCGGAGTTGTCGGTGACCGAGAACAGCCAGATACCGATAAAGGCGACCGCCATCGAGAACAGCGCCGGGTAGTCATAGGGGTAGATGGGGCTGTCATGGCCCAGCACCTGCACCCAGATGGTCGGGCCCAGAATCATCAGCACGATGGCCGTGATCAGCCCCAGACCGCCGCCGATGACCGCACCGCGCGTGGTCAGCCGGCGCCAGTACATGGAAAGCAGCAGCACCGGGAAGTTGCAGCTCGCCGCGATCGAGAAGGCCAGACCCACCATGAAGGCCACATTCTGACTCTCGAAGGCGATCCCCAGCACGATGGCGACCACCCCCAGCACCAGTACGGAGATCTTGGAGATGCGCACTTCCTTTTTCTCATCGGCGTTGTCTTTCATGATGACGCCGGCGTACAGGTCATGCGAGATGGCCGAGGCCCCGGCCAGTGCCAGACCCGCAACGACCGCCAGGATGGTGGCAAAGGCCACCGCCGAGATAAAGCCCAGGAAAATGCTGCCACCCACGGCGTTGGCCAGGTGTACCGCCACCATGTTGGTGCCGCCGATGATCGCCCCGGTGCTGTCCTGAAAGGCCGGGTTGGTACTCACCAGAATGATGGCGCCAAAGCCGATGATAAAGGTCAGAATGTAGAAATAGCCGATGAAGCCGGTCGCCACGAACACGCTCTTGCGCGCCTCCTTGGCGTTGCTGACGGTGAAAAAGCGCATCAGGATGTGAGGCAGCCCCGCGGTGCCAAACATCAGCGCCAGCCCCAGCGAGATCGCCGAAATGGGGTCCTTGACCAGCCCGCCCGGACTCATGATCGAGGCCCCGTTGGCATGTACGGCCACCGCCTCGTTGAACAGCCCCTCGAGACTGAAATTCACGTGCATCAGCACCATCAGCGCCATGAAGCTGGCACCAAAGAGCAGGATGGCGGCCTTGATCATCTGTACCCAGGTGGTGGCCAGCATGCCGCCAAAGAGCACGTAACAGACCATCAGCGCCCCGACCACCACCACGGCAATGTGGTAGTTAAGACCAAACAGCAGCTGAATCAGTTTGCCGGCGCCCACCATCTGGGCAATCAGATAAAGCGCCACCACGGCCAGCGACCCAAAGGCGGAAAGGATGCGTACCGGACGCTTGCTCAGGCGAAACGAGGCCACGTCGGCAAAGGTGTAGCGCCCCAGATTGCGCAGGCGCTCGGCGATCAGAAACATGATCATTGGCCAGCCGACCAGAAAGCCCATCGAGTAGATCAGACCGTCATAGCCCGAGGTGAACACCAGCGCCGAAATGCCCAGAAAGGAGGCCGCCGACATGAAGTCGCCCGAAATCGCCAGACCGTTCTGGAAACCGGTAATATTGCCACCGGCGGCGTAGTAGTCCGATGCCGACTGACTCTTCTTTGACGCCCACCAGGTGATATAAAGCGTGATGCCCACAAAGATCAGGAACATGATGATCGCCGGCACATTAAGGCCCTGCTGCGTCACGGGGCCGGTCAGGGCATCGGCCACGGCAGGGGTCGCGATCAAAAGACCGAGCGCTGTCACCAGCGCGAGCTTGAAAGACACGACAATCATTGACCGATCTCCTCAAGCACCCGGGCATTGAGGCGATCGAACTCGCCATTGGCACGACGCACATAGAGGCCGGTCAGTACGATGGCCACCACGATCAGACCCAGGCCGATCAAAATGCCCCAGGTCGTGGTCATGCCGCGGGCAAGCGGCGTGCCCAGCACGCCGGGCGCAAAGGCGATCAACAGGATAAAGGCCATGTAGAGGCTCAGCATGATAATGGAGAGCGTCATGGCAAAACGGGAGCGTTTTTGCACCAGTTCCCGGAAGCTGGCATTGCGCTGAATGTCGCGCCACTGGGTATCGTTGTGCGTCGGTCTACTCATGGCTCATCCTTGTTATCCCGGTGGATTACCGTTTTTATGTGCATGGCCACTAATACTTGCCCGGAAGCAGGGCAAAAGAGCAGAGCACTTTAGTCTTGATTCGACCAAAGAGAAGTCCGGGGTGCGAAGACGTCGCCGTCTGACAGGGCGGCACAAACGCTTCACGGGGCAGTGACATCAAGGGCCGCCGGTCGCCATGGCGACATGGGGCAACGCATGACAGGGAGCAGCAGGGACATGGATATCGAGCAGCTGGAAATTCGCCAGCACATGGCGCAGTTCGCGCCCTTTGAATACCTCGGTGACGAGTTGCTGGACCAGATCGCCACCCGGGTCGAGATCAGCTACTTCCAGGCCGGTACCGACATTCTGGCGCTGGATCAGGAGGTCAACGAGCTGTGCTACGTGCGCAGCGGTGCCGTCGAGGTCTCAAGACGCAGTGGTCAGCTCTTCGACCGGCTGGTGGAAGGCGACATCTTTGGCTATTCGGATCTTATGCGTAACCGCCGGGTGCGCTTTCCGGTGCGCGCCATCGAGGACACGCTGATCTATTTCGTGCCCGCGGAGCTTTTCGATTCGCTGCGCGCGGAAAACGACGACTTTGCCGACTTTGTCGAAACCGGCGGCGACCGGCTCAAGGCCACGATCGATCAGCAGCGCAGCGACAACCAGATGAGCAGCACCCGGGTGCGGCGTCTGATCCGGCGCAAGCCCACCATGGTGGATATCAATACCCCGGTGGGTGAGGTGGCCCGACGCATGCGCGAGGACAACGTGACCTCCGTGCTGGTGCTCAGTGACGAGGGCGAGGAGGCCAACGGGCCGCGTCATTTCACCACTCAGGAGGGCAAGGTGCGTCGTCTGGCCGGGCTTTTGACCGACCGCGACTGCTGCGTCCGGGCGCTTGCGGAAAACCTCAGCGGCGAGACGCCGGTGGGCGAGGTGATGTCCACCAGCCTGATCACGGCGCCATCGGATGCCTCGATTTATGATGCCACCATGACCATGCTCAATCACAACATCCAGCACCTGCCCGTTTTGTATCGGCGTCGACCGATCGGCGTGCTCGAGCTCAGTGATGTGATGCGCTACGAGACCCGCAGCAGCCTCTATCTGGTCAGCTCGATCTTCAACCAGGCAGGGCTTGCCGGGCTGGTGCGCCTGAGCGGTGACGTGCCGCTGGCCTTTGCACGGCTGGTGGATGAGGGCGCCGATGCCCAGATGATCGGCCGGACCATGGCCACGATCTGTCGAAGCTTCATTCGCAAGCTTCTGGAGCTGGGCGAGGCGGAGCTGGGGCCACCGCCGATTCCTTATTGCTTTATGGTGCTGGGGTCGTGCGCGCGCGATGAGCAGACGGTCTTTGCCGACCAGGACCACGCCATGATCCTGGATGACAGCTTCGTGCCCGAAGAACACGACGAGTATTTCCAGTCGCTGGCCCGCTTTGTCAGCGACGGGCTGGCGGCCTGCAGCTATCCCCTGTGCAAGGGCGACGTGATGGCCACCAACCAGCGCTGGCGCCAGCCGCTGTCGGTCTGGCAGGGCTACTTCCGCGACTGGATCGAAAATCCGGACCCGGAGGCACTGCTCCATAGCTCGATTTTCTTCGATCTAGGCTATGTCCATGGCGAGCTCAACATGCTCGAGAGTCTGCAGACCCTGATCAGCAAACTGGCACCTCAGCATCCTTTCTTTCTGGCAGCGATGTCACGCAACGCGCTCAATCGCACACCGCCGCTGGGGCTTTTCCGGACCTTCATTCTGGAAAAGGACGGCCAGCACAAGGATGCCATCGATCTCAAACGCCGCGGCACGGCGCCGCTGGTCGATCTGGTGCGCGTGCACGCGCTGGCCTGTGGCTCCAGTTCCAACAACACCATCGATCGCCTGAAAGACATTGCCGAAACGCGGCTGCTGCCTGAAGGGGTCAACGACCGGCTGCGCTACGCCTTCGAGTTCATTTCGATGGTGCGCATTCGCCATCAGGCGCTGGCGATTGAAAGCAACGAGGCGCCGGATAACCGGCTGAGGCCGGACAACGTTGAAAGCCATGAGCGTCATAACCTCAAGGATGCCTTTGAAGTGCTCAGCCATGCGCAGAAATTCCTGAAATTCCGCTATCCGCTGCCCTCCACGTCGAGCCGGGGAAGGGGACGCTGATGCGTGACTGGCCGCAGCGACTGCAAAAGCACTACCGACGCTGGCAGTGGCATCGGCGCGGACGGCTGGTGTCCGAATGGCCCGCCTATCTGGCAGATCGGCAAAACGCCGCGCGTGATGATCGGCTGGCCCACTATTTTGGCGCCGGCACGCTGGACCCGCAGACGCCGATCAGCGAGGTGCCGATGGTGGCGCTGGATATCGAGACCACCGGTCTTGACCCGGCGCGTGACAGCATCGTCAGTATCGGCGTGCAGCCCTTTACGCTGGGGCGTATTCCGGTGGCCCAGAGCCGTTACTGGGTTGTGTCGCCGCAGCGCTCGCTCAGCAGTCGTTCGGTGGTGTATCACCGTCTTACCCATAGCGATCTGGCCGATGCGCCGGGCTTTGACGAGGTTATCGGCGAGGTGCTCGAGCAGCTCGCCGGTCGAATGGTGGTGGTGCACTACACCCGGATCGAGCGCGAGTTTCTTGATGCGGCCGCCCGACACTACCTCAAGGAGTCGCTGCTGTTTCCGCTGATCGACACCATGGCGATCGAGGCCTTCCAGCACCGCCGACTGTCCTGGTTTCAGCGCCTGCTTGGTCGACGTCCGGTGTCACTGCGCCTGCATCCCAGCCGGGAACGCTACAATTTGCCGCCCTATCAGGCCCACCATGCCCTGATCGATGCCCTGGCCACGGCCGAGCTTTTGCAGGCGCAGATCGCTCGGCACTACGAGCCGGATACGCCTGTCGGCGCGCTCTGGGAATAAATGTTCTGCCCATGAAAAAGGCGGCCCGCAGGCCGCCTTTTTTTATGCGCGTCATGCGCGGGTGGTTTTACCTGTCAGTAGCGCGGCTCCGAGCGCAGCCCCTGGATGATGGCGTAACACGCCGCCAGCAGCACGATGGTAAAGGGCAGGCCGGTAGCAATGACCGCCGCCTGCAGCGCCGTCAGGCCGCCGCCGAGCAGCAGCGCAATGGCGATGGCGCCTTCGATCAGGGCCCAGAACATGCGCTGCGGCTTGGGCGCATCGACCTTGCCGCCGGCCGTGATGGAGTCGATAACCAGCGAACCGGAGTCCGAGGAAGTGATAAAGAACACCATGACCAGCACGATGCCGATAAAGGAGGTGATCGATGTCAGCGGCAGCTGGCCAAGCATGGTAAACAGCTGAAGCTCAAGCGCTGCGTCCTTGACACCTTCAAACCCGTTGGTCAGCTGGCTGATGGCGGTATCACCAAAGGCGGTCATCCAGAGCACAGAGACCACGGTCGGCACGAGCAGCACGGCGATCAAAAACTCTCGTACGGTACGGCCGCGGCTGACGCGCGCGATGAACATGCCCACAAACGGGGACCAGGAGATCCACCATGCCCAGTAAAAGGCTGTCCAGCCGTGCACAAAGTCAGTGTCGTCACGCCCGAAGGGCATCGACAGCGCCGGCAGGTTCTTGAGATACGACCCCATGTTTTCCACAAAGCCGGTGGCGATAAGCATCGTCGGGCCGACAATGATGACAAACAGCAGCAGCACGAAGGCCAGTACCATGTTGATCTGCGACAGTCGCTGTACGCCCTTGTCGACCCCCAGCATGACCGAGGCCAGCGCCACCAGACTGATGCCGATGATCAGGATGACCATGGTGACATCGGTATTGGGCGTGCCGAACAGGTAGTTCAGACCGGCAGAGGCCTGGGAAGCGCCCAGCCCCAGCGAGGTTGCCAGACCAAACAGCGTCGCAAACACCGCCAGAATATCGATGATATGGCCCGGCCAGCCCCAGATGCGCTCACCCAGAATCGGGTAGAAGATCGAGCGCATGGTCAGCGGCAGGCCCTTGTTATAGGAAAAAAGCGCCAGCGACAGCGCCACGATGGCGTAAATACCCCAGGGGTGCAGGCCCCAGTGGAAGATCGTGGCGGCCATCGCAAGAGACTGTGCCTGATCCTGATTGCCTGCGGCGCCACCCAGCGGCGCCCAGGAGTCACCGGTAATGGACGTGCCGTAATGGGTGATCGGCTCCGAGACGCCATAGAACATCAGTCCGATGCCCATGCCGGCGGCGAACAGCATGGCGAACCAGCCGGCGTAGCTGAAATCCGGCTTGGCGTGCATGCCGCCGATGCGGACTCGGCTTAGCGGGGTAAAGATAAGCGCCACCGCGAGGATGACAAAAATATTGGCAGCCAGCAGAAACAGCCAGCTGAGATGGTCGGTCAGAAAACTTTTTGCGCCGTTGAAAACCGGCCCCATCTGCCCAGGCAGTGCAAGCGTGATAATCACGAACAGCAAAATGACCAGTGAGGAGATCGTAAAGACCTTGCCGTGCAGGTCGACATTGAAACCGAATCGATTGGTCTGGATGTTGTCCTGACCGATGACGTAGTCCGTATCAATCAGATTGGCCTTGCCGCTGGGGGCGGGGATGCCCTCGCTGGTCTGATCCCTGTCGTTGTCGTTGTTTCCGGGTGTCTGACTCAATTTTTTTCTCCATTACAGCTTTATAGGCGCTGGCAGGTTGAGCAGTGAATCTCCACAGTACAGTAAAGGGTATGGCTGAATGAACTGATGCTGAAGAGCCCGGGCATGGCATGGCGCCAATAGGGTCGTCGAGGTCGGTTGAGCACCATTTGTCCCCGTTTGACGACATGAATCTGCCTTCGGGCTCGATCACCAGCGAGTTACGTTTTATCACATCGGGTACTGAAATCCATAGGAAAAAGGGGACATTTCGGCCCCTTGACGTCTGCCCGCAGGGCCTTGTTTGACGGGGTGCAGGCAGGGTCACAAGACGCCCTGTCGGCCCGCCCGGGGCCCGGCTGCGACGTTGCCGGCAGGCACGGGGCACAAAAAAACGGGGCGACCTTATGGCCGCCCCGTCATGCACATCCTTCAATTCAGTACGACGCCGGGCGCCGTACTGTCCTGCCCGGCAGGATTATTTTGCCCGGGGTTCCGACATCAGCCCCTTGATGACGCCGAAGCAGCCGATCAATAGCACGATGGCAAACGGCAGACCGGTCGAGATGACCATCGCCTGCAGGGCGCCCAGACCGCCGCCCAGCAGCAGGGCAATGGCGATCACACCGCTGATCAGTGCCCAGAACAGGCGCTGAGAGGTCGGCGCATCGATCTTGCCGCCGGCGGTGATGGTGTCAATGACCAGCGAGCCGGAGTCGGCCGAGGTAATAAAGAACACCATGATCAGCAGCAGAGCGACCAGGGAGGTGACCGTCGACCAGGGCAGATTGCCCAGCATGACAAAGAGCTTGAGCTCCAGCGCCGCTTCGGAAATGCCCTGCATGCCGGAATCGACCTGGAAGATGGCCGCACCGCCAAAGACCGTCATCCACAGCACGCAGACGATGGTGGGTACCAGCAGTACGGCGATCAGGAACTCGCGCACGGTACGCCCGCGGCTGACGCGCGCGATGAACATGCCCACAAACGGCGACCAGCTGATCCACCATGCCCAGTAAAACGCCGACCAGGACTGGCTGTAGTCAACGTCTTCACGCCCGAACGGCATCGACAGCGCCGGCAGGTAGGTCACGTAGGCCCAGAGATTGTTGAAAAACCCGATGACCAGATCCAGCGTCGGACCGGTGAACAGGATAAACAGCAACAGCGCGAACGCCAGGCCCATGTTGAGCTCGGAGAGGTGCTTGAGTCCGGCATTGACGCCAGCCGCCACCGAACACAGGGTCACCGCCGTGATCGCCACGATCAACAGCACCCGCGTGGTATCGGTGTCGGGGATATCAAACAGATAGTTCAGACCGGCTGCGGCCTGCTGCGCCCCCAGACCCAGCGAGGTGGCAAGACCAAAGAGCGTGGAAAAGACCGCCAGAATATCCACGACGTGGCCGGGCCAGCCCCACACGCGCTCTCCGAGAATCGGATAGAAAATCGAGCGCATGGTCAGCGGCAGCCCCTTGTTAAAGGAGAACAGCGCCAGCGACAGGGCCACCATGGCATAGATCGCCCAGGGGTGAAGTCCCCAGTGCAGCATGGTGGAGGCCATGCCGAGCTGGCGTGCCGCGGTTTCATCGCCTGCGGCACCGCCCAGCGGCGCACCGTCGGTACGTATGCCGTTTTCGATCGTGGTGCCGTCCATCGCCGCCGTGTAGTGCGAGATCGGCTCGGAGACCCCGTAAAACATCAGCCCGATACCCATGCCGGCGGCAAACAGCATCGCAAACCAGCTGATATAAGTATGGTCCGGCTTGGCCTCGGCGCCGCCCAGTCGGACCCTGCCCAGCGGACTGAAAATCAGACCGATGGCCAGAACGACAAAAATGGCGGTCGAGAGCATGAAAAACCAGGAGAGATTGGCGGTCAGCCAGTCACGCATGCCGTTGAAAAGCGGCTCCATCTGCGCCTGCATGGTCAGCGTCAGTACCACAAACGCCAGCACCAGCAGCGACGAGATGCCAAACACCTTGCCGTGCAGATCCACATTGAACAGCATGCGGCCCTGGAAGTTGTCCTGACCGATGACATAGTCGGTATCGATCAGGTTGGATTCACCCGTCGGCGCCGGTATCCCCTCACCGGCGTCGCTTTCTTCATCCTTGTTCTTCTTTTCATTTTCCGATTCTTGCGTCAATGTCGTTCTCCATCATTGTCGCCGGGTAACGTCGCGGGACGAAACGGGCTGAATGAATGTCAAGCCGGGTCTGCCCCGGGTATTTTTTGTAGCGTCGGTCAGGAGGGTAGACGCTGTTAAACAAACCTCATAACTCTGGGCGTTTTTCGTCGATGAAATTTGCAATGAACGCCTGCAAACATCAGTGGGATACGCCTTTCGTGCTGCGGTCAACGGTGCTCTAGCAGGTGCGCGCAGCGCTTTGGCCGACACAGAGGCCCTGGCGGTCAAACACCATGACATCCAGTTCGATACCGCTGTGGCGGATGACCTGCGCTGCACGCGCCAAAGCACTTTCAGCCAGTCGATCACCCAGACGGATGCCGGCGTCACCGGCAAGCTCAAAGGCCTCAAGACCCGAGTTGGCCCCGACAATGCGGTCAGACAGCGCCGTATCGCCGCCGGCCTCTCGTGCCAGGCGTGCCAGGCGCTCCAGATCAATGGCGCCGCGTCGGGAGTGCACATCCAGCATGCCCTGACCCAGCTTGGCCATCTTGGCGATGCCACCGGCAATGGTGACCTGCTCTACCGGATGCTTGCGCAGGTACTTGAGCATGCCGCCGACAAAATCCCCCATCTCGATCAGCGCGCTTTCGTCCAGGCCATAGTGCGCCTGTACCGCCGACTCCGACGTCGAGCCGGTCGAGCCTGCCACATGAGGCAGGCCGCGGGCGCGGGCGACGTCGATGCCCCGGTGAATGGAGTGAATCCACGCCGAGCAGGAAAAGGGGATCACTACGCCGGTGGTGCCCAGTATCGAAAGACCACCGACAATGCCCAGTCGGCCATTGAGCGTTTTCTGCGCGATGCGCTCACCCTCGTCGATGGCGATGGTGACTTCCAGATCCACCTGGTGATGGCCGGGTGTCTCATGCGCCACCGCTTCCAGGGCCTGACGAATCATGTGCCGGGGCACCGGATTGATCGCAGGCTCTCCGGGCAGAATGGGCAGGCCCGGACGGGTCACCGTGCCCACACCGGGTCCGGCCTTGAACACCAGGCCGGAGCCGGCCTTCAGCGGTCGAACCGTGGCGCGCACCAGCACGCCGTGCGTGGCGTCCGGGTCATCGCCGGCGTCCTTGATGACACCGGCCATGGCCCAGCCATCGCCGCGCTCATGCACGGCGAGCGCAAAGGCCGGCGTTTGCCCCCTGGGGAGCGTAATGGTGACCGGATCCGGAAATTCGCCGCTTAAAAGCGCTGCATAGGCCGCCCGGGCCGCTGCGGTTGCGCAGCAGCCGGTGGTCCAGCCGCGTTTAAGAGGGGCGTGTTCCTGGGTCATGGTGCATCAGCATTCCGACGGGGCGATGTCAATCCTAACATGGGCGCGTCGAAGACCCCATCCACTCATTGCCACACGGCGCGGTTCGTATGCATGACGGCGCCTGCAGGAGGGGCGGTGGATCGATCGTCAAAGGGGTATGAGGATGATAGCGAACGCTGTTTGCCATCGAAGTTAAAGGTCCTTTAAGATATCCTTAACATTTCCCCTGGTGACGGTGGGCGCTCAAGTGGGTCTGCCCCGCTGCCATGTATCGAGTTACCTGCCATGAATCACGTTACTTCCTCCTGTCATTGGGAGCGCCTTTCATCCTGGCATGCCGCTCGCCACGTCTACCCGAAGCGGCGAGAGTGGAAGATGCGCTACAAGATGTTCATGCGCGCCGCGCTGCATCGAAGCGTGCATCGCTCCCTGCTGATGGGCGTGTCACTCAATCCGCTGCTTGAAAGGGCAGTGAACAATCGCGCCAACCTGCTCAACAAGCCGTTTCGACCCTATATCTCGATTCGCTACGGCCACATCGAGCGACTGCGCCATCTGCTGTTGCACTACCAGCTGCAAAGACACCTGCTCGGTGAGGAAATCAGCGCCCGTATTACGCAGCGCCCGGGCGTGTGGCTGGGAGAGTGCGTGGTGGGTGGTGAAACGGCCGGCATCTATCTGGGCTATCGCGGCGCGCACGACAAGGAAGGCGAGATGATGCTGATGATCATCCGGCCGCCCAAAAAGCGTCTCTACAGTGCAGCGCTTTCGTTTATGCGCGACGAGCAGGGGCGTCCGGCGCTGTGTCTGGGCACCGTGCAGGGCTCGCGTCAGCAGTCGGACTGGAACCGACAGTTCACGCGTGATCATTTCGGTCTGCGTCCGCAGTCGCTGATGGTCGAGCTCACGCAGATGCTCGCCCGCACCCTGGGCATGGAGAACATCTGGTGTGTGGACAATGACCACCATGTCTATCGCGCCCGTCCCAACGGCGCGCGCCAGCGCGGTTTTGATCTGGACGCGCTGATCATCGAGCACGGCGGCGAGGCGGCCTCTCCGGGCTGGATCGTGCTGCCCGCCGCTCAGCGTCGCCGGCCCGTGGAGGTGATCGCCTCCAAAAAGCGCAGCATGTATCGCAAGCGCTACGCCTGGCTGGATACGCTGGAAACGCAGGTCGGGCAGGCGTTGATGGGGATGATCGAAACGGCGCCGAGCGAGGAGGGGGCGAATGCGGCGGCGACCCATACACCGGCAGCATCTGCGGCCGGTGTGCGGGCGCGAACGGACGAGTCAGTCGCGTCGTGAGTCGGCCTCGCCAATATTGACCGGCACGCGATAGAGGCTGCTGGTGGCGGTCACAAAGAGATAGTGCTGACCGTCATGCTCGGCAAAGGCCAGATTGGCGGTGCGCTCGGGCAGGTCGACGCGGCCGAGTCGCTCACCCTCGGGGCTGAACACCTGCAGGCCGCTGTCGCTGCTGGTCCAGACGTTGCCCGCTTCATCGACCTTGATGCCATCGGGTACGCCCGGCGAGACCTCGGCAAACACCCGCTCGTTGGACAGCGTATCGTCATCACTGACGTCGTAGGCGACGATATGGTGGTTGAGGCTGTCATCGTCCCGGTCGTGGCCGAGTTCCGAGTCGGCAATATAGAGCGTCCTCTCGCCGGGTGAGAAGGCCAGCCCGTTGGGGGTCCTGACCGCCGGCGTGGACAGCCGCGTCAGCTCATTGCTGTTCGGGTCGAAGCGATAGACATATTCGCCGCCGGTGACCGAGCGCCCGCCGTAGCCCTCCTCGGGCTCATCAATGCCAAAGGTCGGGTCGGTAAACCAGATGCGCCCGCGGGCGTCCACAACCAGGTCGTTGGGGCTGTTGAGCTTGTTCTCACCGTCCAGGTCAACCAGTACGTCCCACTGACCATCCTCGTTTTGTCTTTCCACTGCCCGCTTGCCGTGCGAGGCGGCCACGACCCGCCCTTCATGGTCCAGCGCATGGCCGTTGTGGAACTGGGCCGGTCTGAGCCACTCGCGAACCTCTTCCCCCTCGCGCCAGATCATCACGCGATTGTTTTTGATATCGCTCCAGATCACGCTGCCATCCGGCAGCGCCAGGGGGCCTTCGCTCCACTTGCCACCATCATAAAGCCGCTGAATGTCGGCATCGTCATCGACCAGGTCGGAAAAACCGGGCGTTTGCGCCACCACGGCGGGGGCATCGCCCCCGGCGGCCATGGCACTGCCGGCGCCGGCCATCAAAAGACCGGTACACAGCGAGCGCGAAAACTGTTGAAGCCAGCGGGACATGCACCTTCTCCTTGTTTTCGATAAGACCGTCAGCCTGACGGATATGGGCGGCTGCGCCAATACGATCTTTTGTTACCCGGGCCCGGGTTCAGGGATTGCCCATGGCCGTGCGTCAGGCTAGTCTGAGCGTGATTCGCACGGCGAATCGGATCCTCAGGGCGGGGTGAAAGTCCCCACCGGCGGTGATGTCAAAACCGGTCTCTGACCGGAGATTGAACAAGCCCGCGAGCGTTTGATGCGCAGGAATCGGTGAGACTCCGATGCCGACGGTGATAGTCCGGATGGGAGAGGATCGACGCCCGATTGCCACCATGGCGTCGCGGCGTCGCTGTACGTGTTGTACAAGCACTCCTGTCTTGCCCTGTTCCTTGTCCCTTGCCTTTGAAAGGCGATCCTGGAGCAGTCTCATGTTTTTTGATATCGAAAACGATGGTTCCCCCTCTGACAGCGCGCAGGCGCGTGTGCGGCTGGCGCTCGACAGTCTGGCGCGTGGCCACGGTGTGGTGGTCACCGACGACCCCGACCGCGAAAACGAAGGCGATCTGATCTTTGCTGCCACCACGCTTGACGAGCGTCAGATGGCGCAGATGATTCGCTTTGGCAGCGGCATCGTGTGCCTGTGCCTGACCGGCGAGCACGCCGACCGGCTGGAACTGCCGCCGATGGTGGTCAACAACGAAAGCCCCTACTCGACCGGCTTTACCGTCACCATCGAAGCCAGAGAGGGCGTCACCACTGGCGTCAGCGCGTATGACCGCACCGTCACCGTGCGTGCCGCGGTCGCCGACGACGCCCGGGCCGATGATCTGGTCCGTCCCGGCCACATCTTCCCCCTGCGCGCTCGCGACGGCGGCGTGATTGAGCGTCGCGGTCATACCGAGGCGACGATCGATCTGGTGCGTCTGTCGGGCCATGGCGCGACCGGTGTGCTCTGCGAGCTGATGAACGATGACGGCACCATGATGCGCGGCGAGGCACTGGAAGCCTTCGCCCGCGAGCGCGACTACCCCATGGTCTCGATTGCCGAGCTGGTGACCTGGCGTGAACAGCACGACCCGGCCGAATCCTTTGATGTGGCGGCGTTTGCCTCGATGTAGGTCATCCGCTCCAGGCTGACAGCACAGGTCAGTGCTGTTGGCCCCATTAAAAGGTGCTGGTCGATGAAGACTTCTAACAAGGCTGCTTTTTTGATGCGCCAGGCGCTGGCCGTGTCACGCATGGCCCTGCCACACTGCCAGCCCAATCCACCTGTCGGCTGCGTGCTGGTGGACGATGGCACTATTGTTGCCCGTGGATATACACAGCCTCCCGGGCAATACCATGCCGAGGCGCATGCCCTGTCCCAGCTCGCTACGGCTGTCGGGCTGGAGGCTTATGTCACGCTTGAACCCTGTGCCTTCCACGGACGCACGCCTTCCTGCGCGCAGGCGCTTATCGACAGTGGTATTCGCCGCGTTTATGTGGCGCTGATCGACCCGCACCCGCTCAATCAGGGGCGTGGTATCGAAATGATGCGTCGTGCAGGCATCGAGGTGCAGCTTGGCATCGCGCATGACTCGGTTCGGCGCTTTATCCATGATCATCTTGATGTCGATCCGTTGTATCAATCGCTGAAATGCTGTCAGGAGTGCCCATGACGCTTCCTCTGCTTCACCACTTTGACGCTTCGCCGTTTTCCGAAAAGATTCGCCTGCTGCTGGGCTATTGCGATTTCGAATGGGGCTCGGTGCGCATTCCGCGGGTCATGCCCAAGCCCCATTTCACGGCGCTGACCGGGGGCTATCGCAAGACGCCGGCGCTGCAGCTGGGGCGTGACATCTACTGTGATACCGCGCTGATCGGACGCGTCATCGAGCACCTGTCGGAGGCTTCGACGCTTTCGCCACCCTCGCAGGCGGCAAGCGTGCGGGCGCTGGAAGAGCTGGGCGATCGTCTCTTTCTGGCCGCCATTCCGATCCATTTTCGCCCCGAAGGGCGCGCCGCGCTTGCTGAGCAGCTCGGTGAAGACGCTCTGGCACGCTTTCAGTCAGATCGTGCCGAGCTGTTCAGCGGCGGCAGCGTTTCGCGCCCCGATGACTCGTTCTCCCGCGCCGTCTGGGGGCCAACGCTTGACACGCTCGAGGCGCAGCTGGCCCATCAGCCGTTTGTGCTCGGCGAAAGTCCCACGCTTGCCGACTTTTCGCTGTGCCACCCGGTCTGGTATGTGAACAACAACCCGGGCGTGCGCGGGCTTTTGGCGGGCTATCCTCACCTGATGGCCTGGTTTGCACGGCTCCAGGCCTTCGGCCATGGCCGGCGCCGTGAGATGAGCGAAGCGCAGGCGCATGATGTCGCTACGGCCTGTGACCACTGGCAGCCGCTCACCGGCGAGCATGATGACAGCCTCGGCGTGGCCGTTGGCGAGGCAGTGGCCATTCACGCCTCGGACTATGGCGTGGACAGCGTTCACGGTCGGCTGGTGCAGGTCGGTCGTGAGACGCTCACACTCGAGCGCGAGGCCACGTTTGAAGGTCGCACGCTCGGCCCGGTCCGCCTTCACTTTCCCCGCGACGGCTTTTCCCTGATTTCGACCGACACCTGACCATTGATGGAGCCCTTCATGACCGGTATGTCCTATCAGCAGCTCGAGGCGCGTTTTACCCGCCTGCATCGCTACGCGCATCTGGGCGCCATGGCCGGCTGGGATCAGCTCACCATGATGCCCGAGGGCGGCAGTGAGGCTCGCGCCGAGGCCATGGCGGAGCTGAGCGTGTTAATGCATGACACGCTGACCTCGCCCGAGGTCCGCCGGCTGCTGGATGACATTGACCCGTCAACGCTTGAGCCCGAGCAGCAGGCCAATCTGCGCGAAATGCGACGCGAGGTGCGAGACGCCACCGTCATGCCGGCCGAACTGGTCGAGGCGCAGTCGCTGGCCGGTGCCCGCTGTGAAAGCGTCTGGCGTACCTGTCGACCCAACAATGACTGGCAGGGCTTTCTGCCCACTTTCCGGGAGGTGGTGCGCCTGTCCCGCGAGGAGGCCCGCATTCGCGCCGAGGCGCTGGGCTGTGGCCGCTACGAGGCGCTGTTGCGGAAGTTTGAGCCGGGGCTCACGCTCAAGGCGCTGGAGACCATCTTCGACGATATGCGTCAGTGGCTGCCGGGGCTTTTGATCGAGGCCGTCGAGTGTCAGCGCGGCCGCGAGCCCGTCATGCCCCAGGGGCCCTTTGGTGAAGACGATCAGCGCCGCCTTGGTGAGCGCGTCATGGCGTGGCTGGGATTTGATTTCGACCATGGCCGGCTTGATGTGAGTCTGCATCCCTTCTGCGGCGGCGTGCCGGATGACGTACGGCTGACCACCCGCTATCGCAGTGATGAGTGCCTGACGGCGCTGATGGGCATCATTCACGAGACCGGCCACGCCCGCTACGAACAGAACCTGCCGCTGGCGTGGCGCGCGCAGCCGGCCGGACGCGCCCGCTCGATGGCCGTGCATGAATCCCAGAGTCTCAGTCTCGAGATGCAGCTCGGGCGCAGTGCGCCCTTTATTCGCACGCTGCAGCCGTGGCTGGTGGAGAGCCTTGGCGACCAGCCGGCGTTCGAAGTGGAGAATCTGATTCATCTGGCCCAGCAGGTTGAGCCGGGTCTGATCCGGGTCGATGCCGATGAGGTGAGCTACCCGGCCCATATTCTCCTGCGTTTTGATATCGAGCGCGCCCTGATTGAAGGCGAGATCGAGGTCGAAGACATTCCCGAGCGCTGGGACGAGGGCATGCAGCGCCTTCTGGGGCTGGATACCCGCGGCAACTACCGTGACGGCTGTCTGCAGGATATCCACTGGACCGACGGCTCGTTTGGCTATTTCCCCACCTACAGCCTGGGTGCCATGCTGGCCGCTCAGCTGATGGCGGCCGCGCGCCGCGCCGAACCGCAGCTTGACGCGCGCATTGCCGACGGCGACCCGGGTCTGCTGCTTGAGTGGTTGAAAACCCATGTCTGGCAGCAGGGCAGTCTCACGGAGACGTCCGAGCTGATACAGCGCGCCACCGGCGAGGCGCTCGACCCCGAGTACTATCGACGCCACCTGCGCGAGCGCTATGTTGACGGACATTGACGGCGTGTTACCTCAACCGGTGTGGCGCTACGTTTTCTGTCGGCATGCATGCCTGTAAAACGAAGTGTTACAACAAGACCGTCATAAAGACTGTTCGACCCTGTGACATTTGTGCTGCCGGCCACCACACTTGGGCGTTCAATCTCTTGAACGTCGGGTTCCATGGCCATGGGTGTACAGGTATTTTTTCACGGCTGCCTCGACGATTTCCTGCCGCCTTCCGGGCGCGGGCAACCGGCCACGCAACGCACGCCAAGGCGCACGTCACTCAAGGATCTGGTGGAGTCTTTCGGTGTGCCGCACACGGAAGTGGCGGCGCTGACCCTCAACGATCATCCGGCGGCGTTCGAGACGCTGATCGAGCCGCTGGACAATGATGACTGTTTGATCCGCGCCTGGCCGGCGCCGGCCACGGGCGTGGCCGAACACGCCCTGCAGCCGCCGCGGACCCGCCCGGCACGCTTTGTGCTGGACGTGCATCTGGGCCGGCTGGCGCGCTATCTGCGCCTTTTGGGCTTTGACGTGTGCTGGCGCAACGATTTTACCGATGAAGAGCTGGCGGACACCTCGGCGGCTCAGCATCGCATCCTGCTCACCCGCGACCGACGCCTTTTATATCGCCGCCAGATCGTGCACGGCTATTTCGTGCGCGACACCGACCCCACCCAACAGGTTGACGAGGTCTGCCAGCGTTTTGGGCTGCACGATGAGATCGCCGCGTTCAGGAGGTGTGCGCGCTGCAACGCCTCCCTGATGAAGGTGGACAAGGCCTCGGTGGCCCATCGTCTGGAGGCACGCACCCTGCAGTACTATGACGATTTCTACAAATGCAGCAAATGCTGCCATGTCTATTGGCAGGGCAGTCATTTTGCACGTCTGTCGGCCTGGATCGAGACGCTGAAACGAACGCGTCATTGAGCCGCGAGTCTTGCCAGGCCCTGTCTGGCGGAATGACCTGATTGGCTCTTTTTAACCTCGGTATAATTGTATTACCCTAGTGTTCTTAAGGTTTGCTTCAACGAAGGTTCCTCATGAGCACGACATCCAGACGACCGCGCTCGCCGGTGGGCACCGATATTGTACCCGGCAGCGTCAGCGTCCCCCGCGGCGGTAGTGCCTTTCGACGCTTTCTGGCCTTTCTCGGGCCGGGCGCCATGGTCTCGGTGGGCTATATCGATCCGGGCAACTGGGCGACCTCGCTGGAGGGCGGGTCGCGCTTTGGCTACACGCTTTTATGCGTGATCCTGCTTTCCAACCTGATGGCGGTGCTTTTGCAGTCGCTGTGCGCGCGGCTGGGGATTGCCAGTGGGCGCGATCTGGCGCAGAGCTGTCGCGAGCACTACTCCAGGCCGGTCAACGTGGCGCTCTGGGCGCTGTGTGAGCTGGCGATCATCGCCACCGATCTGGCCGAAGTCATCGGCACCGCCGTGGCGCTCAAGCTGCTGTTCGGTATTCCGCTGGGGCTGGGGGCGGCGATCACCATCGTGGATACGGTGGTGCTGCTGATGCTGATGCGCCGCGGATTTCGCTGGCTGGAAGCCTTTGTCATGTCGCTGATGGCGATGATTTTCGCCTGCTTCGTGGTGGAGCTGGCACTGGCGCAGCCTTCCCTTGCCGGCATTGCCGACGGCTTTTTAAGCCCCGACCCAGCGATTGTGACCAATCCGCAGATGCTCTATATCGCCATCGGCATCATCGGGGCCACGGTCATGCCGCATAACCTGTATCTGCACTCGGCGCTGGTCAAAACGCGAGACTTTGAGCAAAACACCCGCGGCAAGCGCGAGGCGCTGCGCTTTGCCACCCTCGACAGTACGATCTCCCTGTCGCTGGCGCTGTTCGTCAATGCCGGCATCCTGATTCTGGCCGCGGCGGTCTTTCACAGCGCCGGGCAGACGGTGGTGGAGATCGAGGAGGCCTATGGCCTTTTGAGTCCGCTGCTGGGCGCCGGTATCGCCGCCACGCTGTTTGGCGTGGCGCTTCTGGCTTCCGGGCTCAATTCAACCGTGACGGCAACGCTTGCCGGTCAGATCGTGATGGAGGGGTTTTTACGCCTTCGCATGAAGGCCTGGGTCCGACGCCTGATCACCCGGGGGCTTGCGATCGTGCCGGTGCTGTATGTCACCCAAGTCTACGGCGATCAGAGCGTGGGAAGGCTTTTGATCCTCAGTCAGGTGGTGCTGTCGCTGCAGCTGCCGTTTGCCATCATCCCGCTGATCCGCTTTGTCTCGCGACGCGACTGGATGGGGGAGATGGCCATCGGCTGGAAGATCAAGACGCTGACCTGGGCCATCGCCCTGCTGATTCTGGTGCTCAACGTCCGGCTGGTTGCGGAGGTCTTTCAGGGCCTCTAGCGCCCGGTTGGGGCCGGCCTCTGGCGACCCGCGCTTCAGGCGTTCACGTCACGAAAGCGGGCGTTGACCAGGCAGTAACCGCCGTAGGCAATCAACCCCAGGGCCACCAGCCCCAGAAGCCAGGGGCCGAAAGGCTGTTCGGCGACGGCGCCCAGCGCGCCCCCCAGCCCGCGGGCATCGTCGGGGTTGGTGTTGATGGCCGACAGACACAAAAAAAGCGCCACGATCATGAAGACGATGCCGCGCGCGGTCAGACCGATGCGTGAGACGTTGGCGGCGATGAGGCGCTGTGTGCGGCTCATCTCGTTTAAATGCCAGTTCTTTTCATAGCTGTGGTGCCAGCCGCGCCAGATCTGGCGCAGGCCCACGCCCAGAAAGCCGAGCCCGACCAGAAAGATCGCAACGATCCCGCCCGGATGGGCCATGACGGTCCGGGTCTGGCTGCTGGTATCGCTGGAGCTGCTGCCGCCGCCATCAATCAAAAGCTCGATACAGTTGATGGCGATGCCGGCATAGATCAGGCCGCTGAGCGCATAGCCCAGCCGGGTCAGAATGCCCTTCCAGTCACGCCCCTTTCTTTCGGCATCAATGATGGCCTGTACCAGACGCCAGGCGGTATAGCCGAACAGCCCGATCGCCAGCAGGGTAATAAGAACGCTGCCAAAGGGTTGAGTGGCCAGCTCTCTGACGGCTTCCGAGGAGCCCCCGTTGCGCCCGCCCATGCCCAGTACGGCCATCATCGACAGCCAGCCGATGGTGATGTAGATCATGCCCTTGGCGGTGTAGCCGCATCGGGCAGCAATGGTCACAAGACGCTGGGTATTGCCGCTGGGATGGTCCAAGCCAACTCCGGATTGTCAGGGTGAACCCTGAAGTCTGGGAAACAATGGAGGCATTTACCAGCCTTTATTGGCCGGCACAGCACTTCTTGTACTTTTTGCCGCTGCCACAGGGGCAGGGGTCGTTGCGCCCGGCGCGGGCCATGGCAGGCGGGTCGATGACGCCGTCGACATAGCGCCAGCGCCCGGCGCTGCGTCGAAAATGCGAGCGCTCGTGAAGAATGTGCTCGGCGCCGTCCTCCAGATACCACGCCCGAAACTCCACCATGCCCTGAGCGCCGTGGGTACGTGTCTGAACGATCTCAAGGCGCTGCCAGTCCACGGTGCGCACGTTGAGCATGGGAGCGTCCTGTGGCGGGCGCCCTGGCGCGTTGTCCGCCCATGTGTTGAACAGATACTCGCCCAGCCCGCCCATGGCAAAGGCGCTGTAGCGCGAGCGCATGAGGGCTTCGGGCGTGGCGGCAGTCTGCTCTCCCCGGTGAAGCGGGCCGCAACAGTGGTCGTAATGGTTTCCGCTGCAGCAGGGGCAGATGAAATCGGTGGTCATGGGTCAAGCCTTGGGTAGTGCGCTGATCAACGTCATGCAGACAAGCGGGGTGCCGATAAGGGAAGTGGTCGCGATAAAACAAGACCGGCCGACAGTGTAGAGACTGTCGGCCGGATGTCGAGAAGCAGATCAGATATGGCGATCAGGCCTGAAAGCGCGTGCTCAGCCAGGTCAGGGCACGCGAGGTGGTGGCACGAACGCCACGCTCCAGCGCGCTTTCATCCAGACGCGAGGTCGTGATGACGCTCTTGTCGCTGATGGCGTCGCGATCGGTCAGCTCGGGCGCGGCCTTTTTCTGATGCTGCTCGTCGGACAGGACCTTCTCCTGCGACTGGTCGATCGGTTCCCCCGAGTACAGCACCCACTGATTGCTTTCACGGACCGCGTAGGAGCGTATTTCACGCGGGGCCGTGACGGTCATGTCGGGCAGGTTGTCCGTGGTGTCGCCCTTGAGCAGGCTGGCAAACCAGGCGTGACGCGAGGTTTCAACGGCCGGCTGCCAGGGCGCGCTTTCCTGCGGCGTGTGCTGGGGTGCCAGCTGCCAGCTGTCGGCACCCATCTGCTGCCACAGATCCAGACGCGGTGACTGCTGGGCAAATACCTGTGTTTCTTCCTGCGACAGGCGGGTGGCCTGAACGGCGTCGCGCGCAGGCAGGGCCGTGGTGGTCGCGCCACGCGGGGCCGGGCGGCTCTGGGCGATCTGCGCCGGCGCCTGCTGCTCTACCTGTACCGGGGTCTGTCGGGCTGAGGCCGGTGCGGCAGTCGCGACGACGTCGCCGGTACGGATCTCATCACCCAGACCGATCGGGGCGCGCTCGGAGGCGGTGTTGATCGGCTCGACAGTCGGCGCCTGAGCGACGGCGCGAACCGGTGCCGGCGCGAGTGTGTCACCGGTACGGATCTCATCACCCAGACCGATCGGGGCGCGTTCGGCGGCGGTGTTGATCGGCGTGACGGCAGGGGCCTGAGCCACGGTACGAACCGGTGCCGGGGCCACCGTGTCGCCGGTACGAATCTGACTGTCCAGACCGATGGGCGCACGTTCGGCGGCGGTGTTGACCGGCTCGACGGCAGGCGCCTGAGCCATCGTGCGCGCCGGTGCCGGGGCCACCGTGTCGCCGGTATGGATCTGGCTGTCCAGACCGATGGGCGTGCGCTCGGCGGCGGTATTGATCGGTGCGCTTGTCGGCGCCTGTGCCACGGCCCGTGATCGGGCGTGGGTGATCGGCGCGCCGGCATCCACCTGGCTGTAGAACTGAAGTTTCGGGTGCTCGGCGACCGGCTCGGGCGCAGGCTGTTGCGGTGCCGGCGCCGAGGCAGCAGGGGTGACGGCGGCCGGCTGTGCCTGCGCACGGCTTGCCGGCCGGGCCGTCGCCTGTTCACGGGTTTCACGCTCGATGGCGCGATTCATGGCCAGGGCGCTTTCGCTGTCGCTGGCATCAGGGCTACGCCCGGCCGGATTCGGGCCAAAGCTTGCGTGTGTCAGCTGCGGGTCGGTATTGGTGTGAACGACCACGGCGTGAACGTTGTCGCGCAGAAGCCACATGTCGCCGGTCTTGTCGAGCTTGGGCCCGCGCTTGAGAAATTCGGCAAGCACCTGTTCGCGGCGGTCATCCGAAGGCTGGCAGGCCATGGCGCTCGAGGCGATCTCGCCGACCTCCAGCGTGGCAGCGTCCTGTCGGGCGTTGGCGCTCAAGTGGTTGCAGCCCACCCAGGCGTCAAGACGATTGCCGGTCAGATTGACCTTCGCGCCGCTGATGTTGGTCAGCGCCGTGGCGTAATAATTCGAGGATGAAGACCCGGAACTGGCGCATCCTGCCATCAGGGTGGCCAGTGCCAGCGTGGTGAGCGTTGGCCTGAATGCGTGTCGCATGGAAACTCCTGTCGCGTTGATCATGCTACCTGTCCCGGGAGGGCGTCGGTACGAATGAAAACATCGGCACATAATGGTTATAGGGTGCAAGCATACCCTGGTGTGAGGGTAAAGATGTGATCAAAGTGATGATTGTTACATGCTGTCGCATCACACTGTTATCCTTCGCCTCTTTTACGCTTGACACTGCCCGCATCAAGGGGCGTCACATCAGGACAGGATATGGCTGACAATGATATCGGCCCGGGCGCCGAAAAGTTGCGTCGTCGGGTCATCATGCCCCGCAGTCGTCGCGCGCGCTGGCTGCTGGCCGCCTTCGCGCTGTTGCTGGCTGCCGGCTGCTGGCCGGTCATCATGCTTTTCAACCGAGCCGTGGTGGCCGCCGGGCTGCCGCTGATGGCGCTGTGGAGCTATGTCATCGTGTTCGCCAGTGTCGCGCTGATGGCGCTGGCCAACCGGCTGCTGTCAGGCGGGCACGGCGAACGCCGGTCTGCCCATTATCAGCCCTCGGAGGAGCTTCGGGAGCCATGACAGGCATGACGCCCCTGGGGTTGACCCTTCTCTATATAGCACTGGCGCTGTGGCTTGGCATCCGCGCTCGGCGCGGTCATGCCATGACGGCGCTCGAGCAGTGGGGCGTGGCCGGGCGCAGCATGAACGGCCTGGTGCTTTATCTGCTGATCGGCGCCGGCAGCGTCAGCGCCTACACCTTCATGGGCGCGCCGGGCTGGGCCTTCTCGCGCGGTGTGGCGGTCTTTTATGTCGTGATCTATCTCTCCTATCTGGCCGTGGTGGCCTGGTATTTCGGCCCGAAGGTGTGGACGCTGGGCGCGCGTTTTGGCCATGTGACTCAGGGCAGTGCCATTCGCGATCGCTTCGAGAGCACGGCGCTGGGCGCCCTGTCGGCGCTGGTCATGGCCATCGGTACGCTGGCCTACGCCGTATTGCAGACCATGGGGGCGGCCTACATTCTGGGCGTCATGAGCGGCGGTCTCATCCCGGTCTGGGCCGGCGTGCTGCTGGTGCTGGGCGTGATGGGGACCTATCTCTATATCAGCGGTCAGCGGGCGATCGGCATGACCAACGCCTTTCAGGGCGGGCTCATGCTGTTCGTGGCCTGGCTGGTGGGCATCTGGGCGGTGCATGACTTTACGGGCGGCTGGATGACCGATGCGCTCTTTGAACGTCTGGCCGCCGAACGCCCCGAGTTCATGACCCTGCCGGGGGCCAGCGGCAACATGAGTTTTGCTTTCTGGACCACGTCGATCATCGTGTCGATGCTCTCCTTTCTGCCGCCGGTCTGGACGCAGTGGATGAGCGCGCGCTCACGCGAGACGATCCGCCGCAGCGCGACCTGGCTGCCGACCTATTACGTGGTCATTCTGCCCATGGTGGTGGTCGGCTTTATCGGCATTTTTACGCTGCCGACCCTGTCACGCGCCGATACGGTGGCACTTGAAATGGCGATGCAGACCATGCCGGTGTGGCTGACCGGGCTTCTGGGCGCGGGTACGCTGGCGGCGGCGATGTCTTCGTGCGAGCCCTTTATCCACTCGGTGGCGCTGTCGGTCACGCGTGATGTCGTGCAGCCGGCGCTGCGTCTTGATGATGCTTTCACCGCGCGGCTGGCACGCTGGATGCTCTTTCCCGTGCTGGCACTGGTGGCAGTGCTGGCGATCAGCGAGCCTGGCAATCTGGTAATGATTTTGCTGGTCGGTCTGGGCTTTGCCGCCCAGGTGCTGCCGGCGTTTATCGGCATGTTCTTCTGGTTCGGGGCCACCCGCAGCGGCGTGATGGCGGGGCTTCTGGCGGGGTTTGCGGTGACGTTTGCCCTGACCGTCATCTGGCCCAATCCGCTGGGCGTGCATGCCGGCTTCTGGGGGCTTTTGCTCAATCTGCCGCTGTTTGTCGTGGTGTCCCGGCGGACCCGCCCGGCCTCCATGCCGACGCTACAGCGCTTTTATGAGGTGGCCAGAGAATTTTGACATCACAGGGTCAATATCGACAGGGGTGGCGATGGTGGCTGATGCTGCTATTGTTGCCGGTACTGGTGGGCTGTTCGGGCGTGGATGTCATCAATACGCTGACACCCGGCGGCCATACACAGCGCTTTGAGGCGATCGCCTACGGGGAGCGACCGCGCCAGCGCCTGGATATCTATCAGCCAAAGGATGCCGAGGGCCAGGCGCCGGTGGTGGTGTTTTTCTACGGCGGCACCTGGCGGGAGGGCGCGCGCGAGGACTATCGCTTTGTCGGTCGAGCGCTGGCCTCGCGCGGGATAGTGACGGTCGTGGCGGACTACCGGCTCTATCCGCAGGTGCGCTACCCGGGCTTTGTCGAAGACACGGCGCAGGCGCTGGCCTGGACTTATCGCCATATCGATCGTTATGGCGGCGATCCGCAGCGGCTTTTCGTCATGGGCCACAGCGCCGGGGCCTATAACGCCGCCATGGTGGCGCTGGATTCGCGCTTTCTGGCCGCGCAGTCGCTGTCACCCGATATTCTGGACGGCTGGATCGGTCTTGCCGGGCCCTACGATTTTCTGCCGATTACCAACGAGGATGCCCGTCCCGTCTTTGACTGGCCGAACACCTCAAGCGATACCCAGCCCATCGAGCATGTCAGCGACCGCTCGCCACCGGCGCTTTTGATGGCCTCGCATCGCGACACCACGGTGAATCCGATTCGCAATACCGCCGGCATGGCGCAAGCGCTGCGCACACACGGGGTCGCGGTGTCTGAGGCGTACGCTGATCGCACCAGTCACGTGACGCTGATCGCAGCACTGGCCTGGCCGCTGCGCTGGCTGGGGCCGGTGCTCGATGATGTGGATGCCTTTGTGCATGACACGCCGCCTCGTTCGGGCGGCAGGTCAATCAGCGCTCAGTGATGGGCATGGCCGGTGTCACCGGTCAGCGCGGTTTCGGCCAGATCCACCTCCCGCACCAGCTTGCGCAGCACGTCATCGTTGATGTGGTGCTTGCCGCGCAGGCGGTAGTACTCCCGGCGCTCGGCGCGCAGCGCTTCCACGCGGGTTTCCCGTTCCAGCGCGCGAATGGCTTCGAGTCTCGGTGTGGGGATGGTGTTGTCCCCCAGCTCCAGGCGCTGGCGATACCACGTCATCAGCTGAGAGCTGATGTCGTTGAAGGCAATGATGAACTCTTCACTGTGGTGCTCGTGGGTAAAGGTTCCCGCGCGCTGATGGTGAAAGTCCTCGATGCATCGAATGGCGGCCTCGGCGGCGGCAATCCGGGCGCGACGCTCCTCCTCAAACTCGTGGGTGTCTCGGGGCAGATCAAGATTTTTCAGCACCAGCGGCAGCCCGATGCTGCCGGTAATCAGGGTGAACATGATCACGCCGGTGGCCAGAAAGATCAAAAGCTCGCGGGCCGGGAAGGGTGTGCCGTCATTCATCAGCTGCGGCAGCGACAGCGCGGCGGCAAGCGTAATGGTGCCGCGAATGCCGGCAAGCGTTGCCGCCAGCATGACGCGCATCGAGATGGCGGCCCGGCGCTCTTTTGAAAAAAGGCGCTGAAGCCAGGTGGCACTCAATACCCAGACAAACCGGGACAGCAACAGCGCGGTCGAGATAACGGCCACATAGCCCAGAAGCCGCAGGAACTCGTGGTCGCCCACATCATGCAGCGAGTGATCCAGCGCCCCGCCGACAATATCCGGCAGTTGAAAGCCCAGCAGCAAAAAGACCAGCGCGTTGAGGGTAAATTCCAGCATCTCCCAGACGCTTTTGGTCTGCATGCGCATGTTGATCTGGCTTTCGCGCTTTAGATCCGTGCGGTTGATGACCATGCCGGCCGCCACCGCGGCCAGCACCCCGGACATGCCAAAGTGCTCGGCCAGCAGGTAGGCGGCAAAGGGCAACAGCAGCAGCAACAGCAGAATCTGGATGGTCGAGCCTTCGCCCAGATGGCGCTCGATCAGGCGCGTGCGGATCACGTTGAACAAAAACGCGACCGCTGCCCCCACCAACAGCCCGCCAATCGAGATGATGAAAAAGCCAAGCGTGGCATCCACCACCGAGAAGGTGCCGGTCAGGGCCGCGGCCACGGCAAACTTGAAGGCCACCAGGCCCGAGGCATCGTTCATCAACGACTCGCCTTCCAGAATGCGCATCAAACGCGGCGGCACCGGCAGTCGACCCGAGATGGCCGATACGGCCACGGCATCGGTGGGGGAGAGAATGGCAGCAAGCGCAAAGCACACCGGCAGCGGCAGCGCCGGCAACAGCCAGTGGATGAAGGTGCCCACGCCCAGCACGGTAAAGAGCACCAGGCCCAGCGCCAGCGCCAGTATCGGCCCGCGAAGCACCATGAACTCACGCTGGGGGAAACGTCTGGCATCGGCAAAGAGCAGCGGGGCGATAAACACCAGCAAAAAGAGCTCGGGTTCAAGCTCCACGTTCAGATCGATGCCCGGCAGGGCCAGCAGCGCCCCAAAGGCGATCTGCACCAGGGGGGTGGGCAGTGCCGGCAGAAAACGGGCAGCGACACCGGTGGCAGAGGCCACCAGCAGCAGAATCAGTACGAGAAAGACGGCATCCATGGCTTCAGGCTATCGAATGGAGTGGAAAGGCGTCGTCACGGTAGACGAGGCGCAAGGCAGCATACCGTATTTCCGCAGGCAGGGGCGTGCCGACAGCAAGGCGCTGCCGGTACATTGATGAGCTCAGCGTGTTTGTGAAATCAGCGCCCTCTCGATCGGACCCGGCCCCCGCGCCAGCGCATAAATGGCCGTCGCTCGGGGCCTGGCGGTCGACAAAAGGGAGCCAGAAGCTGTGATACAGTGAGTTTCCTTCGGCAGAACGGCATCGCGTCCTGTTACACGGTTTGACAGGGGGATGCCGCCTGTCCTTTTCTGAAGTCGGATAAACAACTATTAAAGGTATCCGTATGCAGATTCGTAATGTCATGACCGGAGTGTTCGCCCTTTCGATGATGGGGGCAGCATCTTCTGCGCTCGCCGACACATGGCGCTTTGGCCTTGAGGAAACCGAAGGCAGCGTCCAGTACGCTTATGCAGAGGCCTTCAAGGATCTGATCGAACAAAACAGCGATGGTGATATTACTGTCCAGATTCTCCCCTACGGCGTCTGGGGCTCCAACTATTCGGCCCTGTATGACGCGCTCCAGAGTGGCGCCATTCCCATCTCCTTCGGGTCGGGCTTTCTGGGGGGCACGGTGCCGGAAAGTCAGTTGATGAGTCTCAACTACGTCATGCCCAACGATCAGCTGGAAACGGCGGAGATCCTCAACTCCGATGCGTTCATGCAAAGCGAGGCATGGCAGCAGTCGTTTCGCAGTCGTGGGCTGGTACCGCTGGCGGCCGTTCCGGAAGGCTTCCAGGTGTGGACTGCCAACAAGGAAATTCGCACCCCCGAGGACATGAAGGGCCTGCAGATTCGCGTCATGGACAACAGCCTGCTGCGCGCCACCTATCAGGCCTATGGCGCCGCGCCCATTACCATTGCCTACGGCGAGCTTTACAGCGCGCTCCAGCAGGGCCAGGCCGAGGGCAACATCCAGCCGGTCTTTGCCCACGAAAACATGGGCTTTTATGAGGTGCAGGATTACATGGTCTTCGCCGAGCAGGCGCAGTTCATCGGCAATCTGATCGCCAATGAGGAGTGGTACGAAGCGCTGCCCGACGATCAACAGGCGGTGCTGCAGTCCACGCTCAAGGAAATGGTGCAAAAGGGGCACGACATCCAGACGCAGTTCAACGCCGAGCGCCTTGAGACCATTCAGGACAACAGCGACATCAATATCATCCATCTGGATGAACAAGAGCGCAGTCGCTTTCGCGAACTCGCCCGGCCGGTCCGTCAGGTCTATGTCGACATGGTCGGTGAGCGGGGTCAGCAGGCTCTGGATATCCTGCTCAAACAGGTCGATCAGAGCCAATCCGGCTCCAGTGACAGGGATGACAGCGATCAGGCGTCCTGATCTGCTAAACCCCTGATGGTATAAAAACGCCCGCAGGCAACACCTGCGGGCGTTTTTTATTCGCTGCGGTCAGCAGTTGCCCGGCATTTTTTTATGCCAGTTCAGGACAGTATCGCGTGTGATCGGCGCTCAGTCCCCGCCCAGCGACGGCAGCAGCAGCGAAATCTGCGGAAAGACAATCAGAATCAGCGTGGCCAGCAGCAAAATGAGAATAAAGGGTGGCGTGCCCCGGATGACCTCCATATAGGGGCGTCGAAAAACGGCAATGGCCGTAAAGATGTCGCAGCCGAAGGGCGGCGTGGCCGAGCCGATGGCCGCCTGCAGGGTCACGATAACCCCGACATGCACCGGGTCCAGCCCGGTTGACTGCACCAGCGGCTTGAAGATGGGCACCAGGATCAGGATGACCACGATGGGGTCGACAAACATGCAGCCGATGAAAAAGGCCACGGCAATCAGAAGCAGTGCCAGAAACTGGTTGTCGCCGATGCCCTCGATCAGCGGTGCAAGAATCTGCTGCGGCACGCCGGCCGTGGCCAGGGCCTGGGAAAAGGCCGCGCCGATCGCCACCAGCACAAAGACCACGGCAGTAATCATGCCGGTCGAGAGCGCCAGACTGCCGAGATCGCGAATTTTAACCTGACGGTAGATCACCACCTCCAGCAGCAGGGCATAGGCGACGGCCACCGCCGAGGCCTCGACGGCACTGAAAAAGCCCCCATAGATACCGCCGACCACCAGAATCGGAAAGCCCAGCGGCAGAATCACCCGGCGAAGGGCGCGCCTGCGCTCGCGCCATGAGGCCTTCGGGTCCGGCTCGATGCCCTTCAGGCGAGAGTCGATCCAGCAGTAGAGCGAAAACATCACCATGATCAGAAAGCCGGGCAGAATACCGGCCAGAAAGAGATCGCCGATCGAGGTCTGCATCGCCACGCCATAGATAATGAAACCGATGCTGGGTGGAATCAGCAGGGCGACATCGCTGGCGTTGATGATCAGGGCCAGCGTAAAGGAATCGGAATATCCCTTTTTAAGCAGGCGAGGGCGCATCGGCCCGCCCATGGCCACCACGGTCGCCTGGGTCGAGCCTGAAACGGCGCCAAACAGTGCGCAGGAGGCGGCGGTGGTAATGGGCAGACCGCCACGCAGGTGGCGGGTAAAGGCGTCCACCACATCCAGCAATCGATTGGCGGTATGCCCTTTGGTCAGAATGTCGGCGGCAAAGATGAACATTGGAACGGCGGCCAGCACCCAGCTGCCAACGCCATTGATCATCCAGCTGACCGCCTGGTCCGGGCCAAAAAAGGTCATTCCGGTAAACATCATATACAGCGTGCCGGCCGCCAGGGGGACCATCATGGGAAACCCCAGCAACAGCAGCACGAGCATGAGCACGCCAAGCCCCATCAGCATGATATCTCTCCTCTTGTTGTTATAATTGATCCATCGTCATCAATGGTATCGCCACGATTACCGGTCGCCTGACGTGCTGGCGTCTTCGGCCGCACTGCCCGTTGGCGGCGCGTCGCTGTAGCCCTCCTGTTCCGTGAGAGAGCGCCAGATGCCGGGACTTGTCAGGTTGCGGACGAGGGTCAGCACATACTGAATACCGGCCAGCGCAAACCCGATGGGCAGAGCGAGATAAATGATCCACAGCGGCATCTGCAGTGAGGCACTGGTACGGCCACGGTCATGGAGGGTGATGACGTACTCGATGGATTTGTAGCTGAAATAGAACATCAGCGCGGCCGTTCCAAGACAGATCAGCATCAGCAGTACCTTGCGGGGCTGACCGCCGAGCTGTTCGTAGATGGCCGACATGCTGATGTGGCGGGCGTGACGGGCGGCGTAGCCCACGCCGACAAAGGTAATGATCACGATCAGCATCTCGGTAATTTCATAAGTACCGGCGATGCCCTGACCAAAGGCAATGTTGCCCACGACGTGGGCACTCATCAAAAACGCCATGGCAAGAATGCTGCCGGCAACGATGGTGCGTTCGATCAGACCCAGCCCGCGATCAAGCAGCAGCAACGTCCGCAGCAGCGCACTCGAGGGCTGATCATCGCTGCGTGAAGATGAGATTCGGCTCATTGGATTTTGTCCTTGTTGTAAAGAGCATGTCCTTGTCGTGAAAAGCGCATCACCGACAATACCCGCCTGCTTCTTTATAACAAGGGGCAGGCGGATATCACCAGTATCGTCCTGCCCGACGCTGTCGACTCGCTCAGCGTTTCGTTCGTGAGGTCAGCGCCATCTCGACCAGATCCAGTTCGCGCACCAGCCGGCGCAGCGTGTCGTCATCGATCTGGTGAATCGAGCGCAGGCGATAGTATTCGCGTCGCTCGGCGCGTATGGCCGTCAGGCGCATCTCGCGGGAGAAATGCTGATCATGCTCGTGACGCTCTGAGCTTGAGCGCTTGTCGTTGATGGTCATCAGGTTGCGGTAGTAGCTGATCATGCGCGCGCTCGACTCGGTCAGTACCGAGCGTTCAAGCTCCGAGTCGTGGTGCTCCTGCGCGTCGTGATACCAGCCCTCGATGGCCTCGATGGCTGACAGGGCCGCAGCGTGGCGCGCCGAACGGGCCTCTTCATCGCGCCAGCTGTCGTCGGGCTTGTCCATGCGTCGTAAAAGCAGGGGCAGAGCAATGCTGCCCACCAGTAGCGTAAAGAGAATCACGCCGGTGGCCAGAAAGATTACAAGCTCCCGACCCGGAAAGGGCTCGCCGCCGGGCAGGGTCAGCGGTAGCGACAGCGCCGCGGCAAGCGTGATGGTGCCGCGGATGCCGGCTATCGTGCCCACTGCCATGACGCCACTGGACATCGGTACGTGCGCCGAGCGGCGCCGGCGTGACGAGAATCGGGACAGATAGATCGCGCCCATGATCCAGAAAAGACGCAGCAGCATCAGTGCCAGCGAAATCACGACCACATAAAAGGCAAGCTCTGCCAGCGTGAAGCTGCGCACATCATTGAGCGAAACCTGAATGGCCCCGCCGATGATGTCCGGCAGCTGCAGCCCCAGCAGCAAAAAGACCATCGCATTGAGCAAAAAGGTCAGAATTTCCCAGAAATGGTTCATCTGCATGCGGGTGCGGGTCTGGGCGTAGCGCTTGAGCTCGGTGCGATTGATGGTAACGCCGGCCGAGACGGCGGCCAGAATTCCCGAGCCTTCCAGGTGCTCGGCAATCAGGTAGGCGGCAAAGGGAATCATCAGCATGACCAGCAAAATTTCGGTCGAGGACTCGGTGCCGCGCCGGTCGATCAGTTTGCGTCGAATGGTCGAGAAGACAAACGCAAGCCCGATGCCGACCGAGATGCCGATAAAGGTGATCAGGGCAAACTGCAGGCTGACCTGGCCAAACGAGAAGGCGCCCGTCATGGCCGCGGCCACGGCAAACTTGAGCGAGACCAGCGCTGATGCATCGTTCATCAGCGACTCGCCCTCGAGAATGTGCATCAGCCGTGGCGGGACACCCAGCTTGCCGGAGATGGCCGACACTGCCACGGCATCGGTCGGCGACAGGATGGCGGCCAGGGCAAAGCACACCGCCAGCGGCAGGTTGGGCAACAGCCAGTGGATCAAAAAGCCCGCCCCGACCACGGTAAAGAGCACCAGCCCCACGGCCAGAGCAATGATGGGATGGCGCAGCGAGGTCAGCTCGCGCTGGGGGAACTGCCAGGCATCGGCAAACAAAAGCGGCGGCACAAACAGCAGCATGAAGGTTTCGGGTTCCAGGTTGATATCCAGAGGCGTATTCAACCAGGCAAGCAGGGCGCCGATCACGATCTGTAAAATGGGCAGGGGAATACGCGGCATGAACCGTGCCAGTATGCCGCTGCCGGCAGCGACCAGAATCAGTGATAAGGCCAATAACACGATATGCATCAATGACGTCCTGTCACGTTGTTCCTGTTTTTTTGATGGGGGCCGAGAGAAATGGTTGCATCCGTACCGACATGATCAAACGTTATGGTACCCGGTGTGATCACGGTCTGAATCGATACAAGGGGTTCACCATGGGGGCGAACAAAAACCGGCACCTCGTTTGAGGTGCCGGCGGATGCTCACAGCCCGTGCACTTGGCACGTGATGTTGCAGGATCAGGCGTGCTGCTTTTTGTGACGCCCTTCCTTGATCTCTTCAATCAGCTTGTTGTTGAAAGCGTGGAGATCCTTCGGCGTGCGGCTGGTGACCAGCGCGCTGTCACAGACGACTTCGCTGTCTTCCCACTGGGCGCCTGCGTTTTTCAGATCCTGGGCGATGGTGGGTACCGACGTCAGGCGACGACCGTCGACCACTTCGGCGTTGATCAGAATCCAGGGCGCGTGGCAGATGGCGCCGACCGGCTTGCCGGCCTTGAAGAAATCGCGCACAAAGCTTAGCGCCTTTTCATCGGTACGCAGCGTGTCCGGATTGAAATGACCGCCCGGCAGCATCAGCGCGTCGTAGTCATCGGCGCTGACTTCCTCAAGAACCTTGTCGACCGGATACTCATCACCCCAGTCGGTTTCCGCCCAGGCCTTGATGCCATGCTTTTTGAGCGACACCACGTGCACTTCGATGCTTTGTGCTTCCAGCGCCTTTTTGGGCGAGGAAAGCTCGGATTCTTCAAAACCGTCGGTGGCCAGAATGGCGACCTTTGTACCTTTAAGTTCGCTCATGTCGGAACACTCCTTGTCTTTGACATTGAATAATGGGTCGGGGAGAACGCCTTACGCGTGCTGCTTTTTATGACGCCCTTCATGAATCTCTTCGATCAGCTTGCTGCAGAAGGCGTCCAGATCCTTCGGCAAACGGCTGGTGACAAAGGCGCTGTCGCAGACGACTTCGCTGTCTTCCCATTTTGCACCGGCGTTTTCCAGATCCTTGCGCAGCGCGGGCACCGAGGTCATGCGGCGACCGTCGACGACGCCGGCATTGATCAGGGTCCATGCCGCGTGGCAGATGGCACCGACCGGCTTGCCTTCCTCGAAAAAGCCGCGCGCGAAGGTCAGCGCCTTTTCATTGGTACGCAGGTTGTCGGGGTTGAGCACGCCGCCCGGCAGTACCAGCGCCTGATAATCATGCGAGCTGACTTCATCAAGGCTTTTGTCGACGGGATAGTCTTCGCCCCACTGGGTTTCGGCCCATGCGCGAATGGTGCCGCGTTCGGGTGCGACGATATGAACTTCGATGCCTTCAGCGGCCAGCATGGTCTGCGGTACGGCAAGCTCGGACTCTTCAAAGCCGTCGGTGGCCATGATCGCGACGCGAACGCCCATTAAATCCTGACTCATGTTGCTCCCCCAATCCTTTGGTGGTTTCGATGTGTGCCTCCCTTCGACCTATGGCCGAAAGGAGTGCATTTCAAGGGTAGTTCACTGCCATGACGCGGCGATGACGCATTTACTGTCATGGATCAAGGTACGTGGCAGACCGAGCATGTGGCGCCTCGTTCCTCGTCGGCGACGCCATCCTTTCCAGCGACACCGTCATGTCGCCTTGTGCCTCGCTTTTCGTCGGCGGCGCCATCCTTTTCAGCAACACCGTCATGTCGCCTTACGCCTCGTTTTTCGTCGGCGGCGCCATCCTTTTCAGCAACGCCGTCATGTCGCCTTACGCCTCGCTTTTCGTCGGCAGCGCCATCCTTTCCAGCAACACCGTCATGTCGCCTTACGCCTCGTTCCTCGTCGGCGGCGCCATGAACTCCGGCCCGACCGGGTCGGTGATGCATTCCGTGAGGATGGCATCGATGTCGTGCATGGCCTGATCGTTGAGCGACCAGCCCATCACTTCATTGGCGGGGTCGAGCTGGTCCGGGCGGCGGGCGCCCCACAGGGCCACCGAGACGCCCGGCTGGTCGAGCAGCCAGCGCAGGGCCAGATGCAGCACGCGCTTGTCGTAGTGCTCGCGGGCGTAGGCGTCGAGCTTTTCGACGGCGCTGATGTACTGCTCAAAGCGCGGCGACTGAAACTTGGGGTCGCTGTTGCGCAGGTCGTCACCGCCGAAGGTGGTGTTGCGATCCATCTTGCCGGAGAGCAGGCCGCGGCACAGCGCGCCGTACGTCAGGGTGCCCACACCGTCCTCACGAATGGCCGGCAGGATGTCGTTTTCGATGTCGCGTTCGAACAGGTTATAGGGCGGCTGCATGGTGGACAGCGGGCAGATCTCTTCGAACGCGCGCATCTGCTCGATCGAGAAGTTCGATACACCCACGGCCCGAATCTTGCCGCTTTGCCTTAATTCCTTGAGCACCGTGGCGGCTTCCTCGACGTCAACGGTCGGGTCCGGCCAGTGCAGCTGATACAGATCGATGTAGTCGGTCTGCAGCCGCTTGAGACTGTCGTTGATCTCCTGCTCGATGCGCCCGCGGCTGGCATCACGGTACGGGCCGTCATCGTTCCAGTTCAGGCCGCACTTGGTGGCCAGCACCGCCTTGTCACGAATGCCGCCTTCCTTCAACGCCTTGCCGACCAGGCGCTCGGACTCGCCAAAGCCGTAAACGGCGGCGGTGTCGATGCAGGTAATGCCGCGATCGATGGCGCTCTGGACGGTCGCAATCGACTGCTTTTCGTCGGTACCGCCCCACTTCCAGCCACCGATGGCCCAGGTGCCCAGCGCAATGCGCGAGGGCTTGAGATCACTGTTGGGGAGTTGGATCGTTTCCATCGAAAGCTACCTCCTTGAGGCTCGAATATCTGAAACCGTGCGACATCATGATTAGGCCGCTATGAAAATCGTCACTCAAGCGTAGACGCCCCCCTGCCATCGTGCATGCAGTACCTGCTAATCCAGTCGCGCTGCCACGGATGCAGCAGTGTCGGGGCTCGGTTAAGCTGACCCATCGTTTTGTCTGCCCTGTCCCGTTCGGAAGCGCCCCTGTCATGAATAGTGCCCTGCTGATTTCGTTGGTGGTGATGACCCTGGCCGGCGCTGCGGCCATCGCCCTGTGGTGGCGTGGCCACGGTCGAAACGCGCTGATCGCCACGCTTGAAGAAGACCTGGAGCGCCTGCGCGAGCAGGTGGGTGACACCGAGCGCATGCTGGCCGAGCGTGACGCGCTGCTTGAGCGCGAGCAGACCCACACCCAGGAGCTTCGAGCGCAGCTGTCGCAGCGCGAGCAGCGCCTGGCGGAGGTCAGCGATTCGCTGCTGGATTACCGCGAGCGTTACGCGCGCCTGGAGACCGAAAAGCAGCGCGACACGGCCCACTTCGAGGAGCGCCTGAGCCTTCTGGGCAGCGCACGCCAGGAGCTGACCCATGAGTTCGAACGTCTGGCCGGTCGCATCTTTGATGAACGCCAGCAGCAGTTCTCCCGCCATAGCCAGGAGAGCGTCAGCGCTTTGATGATGCCGGTGCGCGAACAGATCGAGCAGTTTCGCGCCCGTCTTGAAACCCTGCACGGCGAGCAGCAGCACAGTCGTACCCAGCTCACCACCCAGCTGGATTATCTCGCCGGGCTCAACCGGCAAATGAGCGAGGACGCCAGCAACCTGACCCGGGCGCTCAAGGGCGACAGCAAATCGCAGGGCAACTGGGGCGAGCTGATTCTCGAGCGGGTGCTGGAGCGTTCCGGGCTTAGACAGGGCATCGAGTACGAACGCGAGGTGGTCCTGACCCACGACCAGGGGCGGTCACGCCCGGACGCCGTGATTTATCTGCCCGAATCGCGCCATTTGATCATCGATGCCAAGGTGTCGCTCACCGCCTGGGGTGAGGTGGTGGCCGCCGACAGCGACGCGGCCCGCGAGCAGGCCATGCGCCGGCATCTGCGCTCGGTGCGCAGTCACATCGAGACGCTCTCCGACAAGGGCTATGCGCGCCTGCCCGGTCTCAACGCCCCGGACATGGTGTTTTTGTTCATGCCCATCGAGCCCGCCTTTGCTGCCGTGTTCGAACACGATGACCGCCTCTTCCATGAGGCCTTTGACCGCCACGTCGTGCTGGTCACGCCCTCCACGCTGCTGGCCAGCCTGCGCACGGTGGCCGGTCTCTGGCGGCTGGAGCGCCAGAACGACAGCGCCCGGGAAATCGTGGCACGCGCCGAGAAGCTGCTGGACAAGTGCCACGGCTTTGTCACCAGCATGGAGGAGGTGGGCACCCAGCTTGAGCGCGCCACCAACAGCCACCGCCAGGCGATGAACCGTCTGCGTGACGGGCAGGGCAGCCTGATCGCCCAGGCCGGGCGGCTCAACGCGCTGGGGGTGCGCAACCGCAAGACCTGGCCGGAAAGCGTCAGGGAAAGCGCCCAGAGCGGGCGAGAGGCGCAGGAAGCGCAGCAGCAAGGCGGGCAGGATGCGCCGTTTGCGGCATCAACCGACACACCCGGAACGCTGCGCTTTGACGAGGAGTGAACCGGCCAAAGAGCGCGTGCTCAGCGCCCGTGACGGAACAGCCTGACGATCGAGGCGCTGCGCGCGCTCAAGAGTTCCGGCGTCCGCTCAAGGGCTTCTTCCAGTGCCATCGGGCCATCGGCGAGGGCGAACGCGGCGGTTACGCCTTCCTCGAGGGCCTTCTCCCAGCCGCTGTCCAGCTTGCCGGCCAGTACCACACACGGCACCCCCTGACGATGCGCGGCGCGTGAGACGCCAATGGGCGTCTTGCCGGAGAGGCTCTGACCGTCGAGTCGACCTTCGCCGGTAATCACCAGATCAGCACGCTCAAGCGCCTGGTCAAAGCCCACCTGCTCCATCACAAGTTCAATGCCCGGGCGCAGGGTGGCGCTTAAAAAGGCCAGTGCCGCAAAGCCCATGCCGCCGGCGGCCCCGGCCCCGGCGCTGTCGCGATGATCCTGGCCGGTGGCGTTGGCGGTGACCTCGGCAAGCCGTGCCAGTGCTTGATCAAGCTGGTTGACCTGCGCTTTGGTGGCCCCCTTTTGCGGGCCGAAAATCGCGCTGGCCCCCTGGTCGCCGCACAGCGGATTGTTCACATCCACGGCGGCCTCGACCGTCAGCCCTTCAAGACGCGAATCGATGCCGGAACAATCGATACGCGCAAGGTCGGCCAGCGCCGCGCCGCCGGGGGCAAGTACCCGGTCACTCTTGTCCAGAAAGCGCACGCCGAGTGCGCTCATCATGCCGGTGCCGCCATCGTTGGTGGCGCTGCCGCCCAGCGTCAGGATCAGATGCTCGGCGCCTTCCTCAAGCGCGGCATGAATCAGCTCGCCCACGCCACGGGTGGTGGTGTGCAGGGCGTCACGCTCCTCGGTGGTCAGGTGCTGCAGTCCGCTGGCCTCGGCGAGCTCGACAATGGCGGTGCGCCGGTCGGCAATCCAGCCCCACTGCGCCGTGCGCGGCCGGTTCAGGGCGTCATGAACCTCAAGGCTTCGCGCCTCGGCGTTGCTGGCGACCAGCAGTGCTTCCAGCGTGCCTTCGCCGCCATCGCCCAAAGGGCACAGGGTCCGCTCGGCATCGGGCGCGGCCTGACGCACGCCCTCGGCAATGGCGTTGGCGGCGTCTGTGGCGGCCAGGGCGTCCTTGAAACTGTCGGGGGCGATCAGGATGTGCATGCAGACTCTCCGGCAGGGGCTTTGAACCCTGAGCATAGCCCGGCAGGCATCACGGCGGCCAATGGCGCCCGGTGTGCCGGCATAAAAAAGGCCCGCACTGGCGTGCGGGCCTGACATGCGGTGATCGCGATCAGCGCATGATGTGCAGGAAATGCAGATGCTTCTCGTACTGGTCGAGAATGTCACCAATCACCTGCTGCTTCGAGTAGCCCATGATGTTGTATTTTTGTCCGCCTTCGCGCAAAAAGACCTCGGCGCGGTAGTCGTTGTTGTCCTTCGAGCTGCCCTTGCTGCGCATGCCGCTCATGGCAAAGGAGGGCGCGGCGTAGCGGCGAATGCGCACGCCATAAACGAAGTCGTTTTCCTCGCCGTGATCGACATGGAGATAGCAGCGGTCGTCTTCATCGGTGATTCTGATATCAAGCGACTGTTTTTTGAACTCTTCGCCGACCTCCTTCATCGCCACTTCGACGGTGTCGTGCAGAAACGTCGAGACCTGCTGGCGACGCGGTGAGGTCACCAGCGTCTGCAGGCGCGTCTGCCAGTAGTCGGTCCTGCCGGGCGTATTGCCGGCGGCCACGCGTGAGACATTGCCGGGGGTGTTCATCAGATGCTGCAGGCTGTCCTGTTTGAGCGCCTCGACCCTGAGCGCCTTGAGCAGTCCGTAGCAGATGACCATCAAAATGATCGAAAAGGGCAGCGCCGCGAGCAGCGAGGCGGCCTGAAGGGCCTCGAGACCGCCGGCCATCAAAAGTGCGACGGCCGACACGCCAGCGCTGACCGCCCAGAAGATGCGCTGTAGAACGGGGGATTCGTCACCGTCCTTTGAGGTCAAAAGGTCCATCACCAGCGAGCCCGAGTCTGCCGAGGTCACAAAGAAAGTCGCCACAAGCAGCACGGCGATAGTGGAGGTCACCACCGACAGCGGCAGCAGGTTCAAAAATTCGAACAGGGCAATCGAGCTGCTCTCTTCGACGGCGTCCGACAGCTGGCTCAGCCCCTCGGTGGCGATCATGTGGATGGCGCCGTCGCCGAAAAAGGTCATCCAGATGAAGTTGAAACCGGCCGGCACAAACAAAACGCCCATCACGAATTCGCGAATGCGGCGCCCGCGCGAGACACGTGCCACGAACATGCCGACAAAGGGCGACCAGGCGATCCACCAGCCCCAGTAGAACAGCGTCCAGTTGCCCAGCCAGTCGTTGGTGTCTTCATTGCCAAGATAGGCATAGATATTGAAGGTGCGATCCACAACGCCGGAGAAATAGGAACCCACGTTCTGGGCCAGCGACTGGAAGCTGAAAAGCGTGGGGCCCATCACGATCACAAACAGCAAAAGGGCAAACACCAGCCACAGATTCATTTCCGACAGCCGCTTGACCCCGCCATCAAGGCCCAGCGATACCGAGCAGGTCGCCGCGGCCGTAATGGCGGCAATCAGGATGATCTGGCTGACCAGCGTGTCGGGAAAGCCAAACAGGAAATTGAGCCCCGAGCTGATCTGCATGACGCCCAGCCCCAGCGAGGTGGCCAGACCAAACATGGTGCCAAAGACGGCGAAGATATCGACGGCGTAGCCGATCGGGCCGTGAATACGCTTGCCGATCAGAGGATAGAGCGCCGAACTCAGGCGCAGCGGCAGGCCATGGCGAAAGCTGAAATAGGCCAGCGCCAGCGCTACCACGGCATACACCCCCCAGGGGTGGAGCCCCCAGTGAAAGAAGGTGATCTCCATGGCCTCCTTGGCCGCCGCCGGGTTGCTGCCCTCGCCATTTGGCGGGCTCATGTAGTGTGTGACAGGCTCGGCGACCCCGTAATACATGATCCCGATGCCCATGCCGGCGGCAAAAAGCATCGCAAACCACGAGCGGTAGCTGTACTCGGGTTCACTGTGATCCGGCCCCAGTCGAATCCGGCCGTGTCGGGACATGGCCAGATAAAGCGCGAAGATGAGATAGACCCCCATGGCGAGCAGATAAAACCAGCCAAAGGTGTCGATAACCCAGCCCTGGGCCTGACCAAAGGCCTGACCGGCAAGCTCGGGTGCCACGACGGCAAACAGAATAAAGGCAACAATGATGCCCGCAGAGGTATAGAAAACCGGTGGGTTCAGTTTGGCAACTGTCGGTGGATTGGCGTCATCAGCCATAAGCTTTTGTCCCTGTTTTATAGTTGGACCAATAATAATAACTTATAATTTCGTGACGGCCAGGCTTCGTCGGCATTCGGCGACCGCTGTGGCACAGGGTTGATGGCTATCGGGTATCCGGCGGTGGTCACGGGTGGGCGCGCCCTGCATGCCTTCCTCGCCTGCCCTGTAGACCCGCGTCACGCAGACATTGCGGGCCTTTCATATTCGCTCTACTGTCTAAGGAACAAGGGCAGCGGTTGGGCGCCTTTTCCCATGGGACCACCCGCGGGTGTCAGGGATATTTCACCGGGGATGCGTGCCATGTCATCCATTCGATTGCTCGTGAAAATGGTTCTGCCGGGTCTTGTGCTGACAGGCTGTAGTGCGCTGCCTTCGACACAGCCGCTGGGCATCAGTGATCAACCTCAGCCGGAGGCCTGTTACGCCGCTCATGAGGGCACGCGACTGGCACAGATTCGTGCCATTGCCAGCGCGCTGGAAGGGCAGGGCTACGAGATTCGTGCCAGTGATGTCGAGCTGGGGCTGGTCAGCGCCGAGCGTCTCCGGCGCCAGCCCGGGCTTGGGGCCACGCGCCAATGGCGCAGCAGCATGGGATGGTTTGGCGGGCATCGTGGCGGGGTCATGGTGGGCAGCGGCTTCGGCGACCCCTTCGGTGTCTTTCGATCCGACCCCTACAGTCTTGAGCGGGTATCGGTCAGTGCCGATGATGATCAGCGCTATCTGGCCGTGCGAAGCGTCATGATCGTGTCACCGGATGGTTTTGTCATGGATGCCCGGCCGGCGTCGCCGGAACCCTTTTGCCGGCAGACCCATGCCGCCATTGAACAGGCGCTTGTGCGCTCGGGAGCCTCGCTATGAGACCGGGACACCCTCACACCGCGCATCAAGCGGTGCGTGGCCTTGTGCTGGCAGTGCTGCTGGGGCTCGTGACCGGCTGTGCCACCACGGCCTCGCTGCCTCCGCCCGAGCGCATTGAGCATTTCAATGCCTCGTCCGACCGGGTCATGCAGGCCACCATGGCATCGCTTGCCGAGCGCGGCTTCGTGATTGTCTATGGTGATCACGCCCTGGGCGATATCCGCGCGAGCTACGCCGCACGTCCGGAGTGGCGGGTCGAGGCGCATGTGGTCAACGCCTCGCGCGGCAGTGAACTGCAGCTTCGGGGCTGGCGCGGCAGAGCGGCACTGGGCGTGGCGGACTTTGATCGGCTGGCCACTTCCATTGCCGAGCGCCTCGGGGAAGGGCCACTGTCACGCCCCGCTGTCGTGACGCCCTGAGCGGTTGTGTTTAGGCGGCCCGGCTTCACGTGCTGTGATTCAGGTGCCCTTGATCTCGTCTACAAAGCGCTGCAGCAGCGTCAGGCGTGCCTGTCGAGCATCTTTCTCCAGCGGCTGCGCCTGACCTGCACCCCAGACCGGTCCCGGCCAGGTCGCATCCTCTCTTGAGCGCGCGATCACATGCACATGCAGCTGGGGCACCATGTTGCCCAGCGCGCCGATATTCATCTTCTCGGCCCCGGTATGGCGCTGCATGAATTCGCTTAACAGATCGACCTCCTGCCATAGCCGCGCGCGCTCGTGATTGGGCAGCTCAAAACTTTCGCGAACGTTGTCCCGCTGCGGGATCAAAAGTGCCCACACAAAGCGGGCATCGTTCATCAGTCGCAGCTCGCAAAGCTCGAGTGTGGCAACGGCGATGGTGTCGGCGGCCAGTCTTTCATGCAGCGCAAAGGTCATGGCAAAGCTCCATGGACAGGGGGCGAGAGGCGGTATCAAGCGTTGCATTGGAGGCGATGGCCCGGGGAAATGCAAACCGGTTCAAAAAATGCCAGACTCCAGGTGCGATGTCATAACCCGTAGGTCAAACCATCGCATGCCCTGTATTCCCATCAACAAGGAGTTGTTACATGAAAAAATGGATGAGCATGATGCTGATTGCCCTCTTTTCCGCTGCGGCACTGTCTGCCTGCAACACGGTAGGTGGCGCAGGTGAAGACATCTCGGCCGGCGGTGAGTCCATCCAGGACGCGGCTGACTGATAGTGTCTTTCCGGGCAGGGGCGCCATGCCGCCTGCCCGTCGCTTCCCTGCTTCCCCCCCTTGTGTCTCTCCTGTTTTCTTGTCCAGCGTTCTACCGGCACACTGTTGACCGGTCCTTGTTGCCAGCGCCCTGCTGTCGACCGGGCGGCTTTCGTTTCGATGTCTGCACCCTCTCTCATGCCTTTTCAAGTGGACACTGCGCGCGCAGTGACAACGATTATTCGCTCAAGTTCAAATGATATGAATATACACTTGATAATCCTTATCATTAAACTTACTGTGACGTCGCTCGGTTTATGCCGTCACGTGCCTGAGCGCGGCCTTCAGCGCCAATCAAAAACGCGGTAGTGATCCATAACAGTCAGGGGAACAGTCATGAGTCGAACGGGGAAATTCTGTCCCGGCGCAGGGGAAGTACGTTATTTGACCTCGCTGCTGGCCGGGGCGGTATTGCTGCCGGTGGCAGGCGGCGTCTGGGCCGCCGAGCAGCAGGGCGGTGATGCGGCCCAGACCACGACGGTCACCACGACCACTGCCACGGCTTCCGGCGGCGACGACTCGCGCCTTGATACCATTACCGTGGAAGGCAATCGGCTTTACGACATGCTCCCCTCCGAGCAGACCGGCGGCTACGGCGTGGATGCTGCCACTGTCGGCACCAAAACGCCGGCCGCGCTGCGTGACATTCCGCAGTCGATCAGCGTGGTGACCCGCGAGGCGATCGAGGACCAGAACTTCGACACCCTTGACCAGATGGCCAAACGCACGCCGGGCGTTCGCGTGCTCTCCAACGACGACGGCCGCTCGTCGATCTATTCCCGCGGCTTTGAGTACGACGAATACAATATCGATGGCCTGCCCTCGCCGATGTCGAGCATTACCGGGTCGGTGCCGTCGCTGTCGCCCTTTGACCGGGTCGAAATCATGCGCGGGCCTTCCGGGCTTTTCAACAGCACCAGCGAGCTGGGCGGTATCGTCAATCTGGTGCGCAAGCGCCCGACCTACGACTTTCAGGGCCACGTTACCGGGCGCTATGGCAGCTGGGATCAGCGCTATCTGGAAACCGATCTTTCCGGGCCGATCAACGCCGATGGCAGCGTGCGCGGCCGTCTGGTGATCGACAATAGCGACACCGACGGCTTTGTCGATCACAACGACAACGAGCGCAACAACTTCTACGGCGCGCTGGATTTTGACCTGGACGAGGACACTACCCTGGGGCTGGCGTTTTTGCGTCAGAGCAAGGACATCACCGTCAACAACGGCCTGCCCGCCAATCAGGATGGCAGCCTGCGCGAATACCGTCGCTCGAAGCTTTTCGGGGCCGACTGGAACAGCTTTACCAGCCAGTCCAACGACTGGATTGCCGAGCTGACGCACCGCTTTGACAACGGTGGCTATGGTCGCCTGGCCGGCCGCTACTCCAATCGCAACGCCGACTACAACTACGCCTTCGGCGCCGGCGGCCCGGCGGCCGGGGTGGACGACAACGGCAACGCCACGCTGATGGGACTGGGCGGCAAGGCCGATGAGCAGTCGGTGGCGCTGGATGCCAGCTACAGCCAGCCCTTCGAGGCGCTGGGCAATACCAGTGAATTTGTCGTGGGCACCGACTACAAGCGCTACGAGTCCGAGCAGGAGCAGGGCCGCTACGGCGCTCTGCCCGGCTTTCAGGGCGTTAATGTCAGTGATTTTTCACCTGGCAGCGTGCCTTATACCGATGTGTTGAGCGATGCCCGTGCCGGCGCACCGGGGACCAACAACTACAACGACGAGCGCACCACGCTTGAAGAGTACGGGCTCTACTCCAAGCTGACGTTCCGTCCGATCCAGGATCTGGCGCTGATCGCCGGTGGCCGGGTCAGCAACTATCGCCAGCGCGCCAGCGTCGATGAACTCGATGCCAGCACCTCTGACTCGCGCAGCGACAGCTCGCGTTTCACGCCCTACGGCGGGCTGGTCTACGACCTGGATGCCAACCATTCGCTCTATGCCAGCTATTCGCAGGTCTTCAATCCGCAAAGCGCTACCAATGCCGACAACGAGCTGCTCAAGCCGCGCAAGGGCGAGCAGTACGAAGTGGGCGTCAAGGGCAGCTACTTCAACGGCGATCTCAATGCGCGCCTGACCGCCTTTCGGATGTATGACAAAAATCGCGGCGCCAACAGCGCCAGCGGCGATACCGCCGATGTCGTGGCGCTGGGCAAGACCCGCATTCAGGGCGCCGAGGCCGAGCTGACCGGCAGCATTACCGATCAGTGGGACATCATTGCCGGCTACACCTACATGGACACCGAGATCAAGCGCGACTCGACGCCGCAAAATGACGGTCTGTTTCTGCTGATGCCGCGCAACATGGTCAACCTCTGGACCCAGTACGGCTTTGAAGGCGGGGCGCTGGACGGCTTTCGCATCGGCGGCGGCGTCACGGCGATGGATGGCTTCAGCTCAACGCAGGGTGTGGACGCACCGGGCTACGCGGTGGTGGATGCCATGGTCGGCTATGACTTCACCCAGAGTCTGTCGGGCCAGCTCAACTTCAACAACATTCTCGACAGGAAGTACTACGAGCGTGTGGGCGGGCTGAACACCTTCAACATGTATGGCGCGCCGGCAAGCGTTGTGGCCTCACTGCGCTATGACTTCTGATCAATCCGGCGCCGGCTCTGTCGGCGCCGCTTTCCTGACGTGGACTGCATTAAAAAACCCGGCGCCTGGCCGGGTTTTTTAATGCTCATCGAAAGACTTCAACGCTTCAGCGAATGCCCAGGGTGGCGCCGCCGTCGATGCGCATGTCGTGCAGGGTGATGTGGCGCGCCCGATCACTGAGCAGAAAGCGGATCGCCTCGCTGACGTCTTCGGGTTCGGCAATGCGCTTAAGCGGAATGCCCAGCTTCCAGCCCTCCAGCGAGCCGCGGATCACGTTGTCGCGCCCGCTGTCATCCGACCACATGCCGCGCTGCATGTCGGTGTCGGTGGACCCGGGGGAAACGATGTTGCAGCGCACCCCGTGCTCGGCCATTTCCAGCCCCAGACAGCGCACCAGCTGATGGGTGGCGGCCTTGGAGGCGCAGTAGGCGCCCATCGCCTGACGCGGGGTATCCGCGGCGTTGGAGCCCACCACCACGATGGCACCGTTGTCACGCTCGGCCATCCGTCGTGCCACGGCGCGGGTGACGTTGAACACGCCGGTGGTGTTGACGTTAAAGGCGTGCAGCCACTGCGCGTCGGTCAGCTCCGTAATACGCCCCATCTGCAGGACGCCCGCCACATGGGCCAGGCGCGTGATGGGGGCTTGAGTCTCGATATCGGCGATGGCGGCATCCACGGCGCTCGAGTCACCGACATCCACTGCATGGGCGCTGACCCGCCCGGCACCGAACTCGTGGCTCAGCTGCGCCGCTGTACTCGACAGCGCGTCGGTCAGGCTGTCGAGCAGGGCCACGCTGGCGCCTTCCTCGAGAAGGTCGCGCGCCAGCGTGGCGCCGATCCCGCGGGCCGCCCCGGTGATGACGATTCGTTCGCCTTCGAACTCGCCGCTCATTTGAGTTCATCCATGATGCGATGACGCTCCTGGTGATAGCGCTCCTCGTTCCAGCAGTGGCGCCAATAGGGCACCGCGTAGAGCTGGCGCTTGCTCAGGCCGCGAACGCCCATCAGATGCTCGCGCAGGGAGAGCACCGCCGAGTTCTCCCCGCCGACCCAGGCCGAGACGCTGCCGGCCTCGGGAAAGTCCATGGCGCGCACCGCATCGATCTGCAGCGTGGACAGACACGACGGGATGTCGCCGCGATAGAGCCAGTGCACCTCGATGCCCGACGGGTGGCGCAGCGTCTGACGCTCACTCTCGTGATCCACCTCGATCAGTACCACGCCGCGGGCCTCATCGCTCATGGCTTCCAGCAGCGCGCCGATGGCGGGCAGGGCGGTCATGTCCCCGGCAATCAGCGACCAGTCGGCCGGCGGCAGCAGCGGGTCGGGGCCGCCGGGGCCACTGATGCCGATCATGTCACCGGGTTTTGCGGCCAGTGCCCAGCGCGAGGCCGGGCCTTCATCGCCGTGGGCGACAAAATCCACGCTCAGCTCGCGACGCTCGACGTCGAAATGGCGCACGCTGTAGGTGCGGGTAATCGGCTTCTCTTCCGCAGCGGGCCAGACCACGCCGGCCTCGGTCAGCTGCGGCAACACCGGCGCGTTTTGATGTTCCAGCGGCAGAAAGACCTTGATGTGACCGCCGCCGCGATGGACGGGAAAGCCTTCCAGCGCCTCGCCGCCGAGCACGATACGGATCATGTGCTCGGTGATGACCTCGCGGCGCACCACTTCCAGAAGCATCGGCGGGCGTTTCTTGCCCTTCGGGGGCGGGGCAGTCTGAGCTGCCTGGCCGGTGATCATTTCGGCGACACTCATGCGCTGACTCCCTGACGGTTGAGCAGTGCGACCCAGTCGATAATGGTCGGTGCTTCGACCAGATCCATGAAGCTGACATCAAAGCCTTCCCGGCGCAGCTCCTCGACAAACGTCATCATGCGCATCGAATCCAGCCCGTAGAAAAGCAGGTTGTCATCGGCCGGAATCTCTTCGGCACTGACGCCGGCCAGCGTGGCCACCCGCTGGGTCAGCGCGGCCTGCGTCATGGCGCCAGCGCTGTGCTGATCGTTTTGTGCGGACTCGAGCGCCTCAAGGGCGTGCGCGCTGGTGGCCACCACGCCGCAGCGTCCGGCGACGTACTCAAGGGCCATGTCGTGACGGGCGCGCGAGAAATCCGCCACGCCGTCGGTGAGCATGAAGCACTGCACGTCCTGCATGAAGCCTTCCAGCGCCGTGGCCATGCAGCCGATGTGGGCATACACCCCGCCGATAATGAGCTGGTCGCGACCCCAGCCACGCATGCGCTCGCGCAGGTCGCTGCGCTGAAAGGCGCTGTAGCGCCACTTGGTCAACACCACATCGCCGTCCTGCGGGGCCAGCTCGTCGACGACCGGATACTGCTCCGGGTGGGCCGGCAGGCCCGGTCCCCAGAAGTCGTTGAGCAGGGCGCGATCATCATCGGGCTGATCGGTCGGCTGCGCGGTATACACCACCGGCACGCCCGCCGCGCGGGCGGCCTTGATCAGCGCGGCCAGATGACGGATTACCTCCGGGATGGGGGCGGCGCTCACGTCATATTTCGCCAGGAAATAGCGCTGCATGTCGTGGATCAGTAGTACCGCGCGTGCCGGGTCGACCTGCCAGCTGACCCGATTGTCGGGCAGCTCGGCCGCGGTGGGCAGTAAGTAGCTCGCGATGGCGGGAATGGCCATGATACCTCTCCTGTAATCGTTCAGCGCCGCGGGCAGGCGTCACTCGCCAGCGGGTGCATCGGCTGCAAACCAGTGCGCCTTGAGCGTCTGGCGCAGCGCCTTCTTGCTGATCTTGCCCACCCCGGTCTGAGGGAAGGCCTCAAGAAACTCGAATCGCTCGGGCACCTTGTAGTTGGCAAGGCCTCGGTCGCGCAGAAAGCGTGCCAGCACCATCGGTTTGGGTGTCTCACCGCGCGCTACCACAAAAGCGCAGACCCGCTCGCCCAGATAGGGGTCCGGCATGGCAACAACCGCCACATCATGAACGTTGTCATGGGCGAGCAGCTGGTTTTCGACCTCCTCGGCCGCCACCTTCTCGCCGCCGCGGTTGATCTGGTCCTTGTCACGGCCTTCGACAATCAGATAGCCATCCGGTGTCATCTGGACGCGATCGCCGGTGCGATAAAAGCCCTCTCGGGTGAAGGCGCGCTGGTTATGGGCGTCTTCCGGCTCATCATCACCGGTCGGCGCGACAAAATAACCGGGAATGGTATAGGGCCCGCGCGTAATCAGGTGACCCACGCCGCCCGGTGGCACCGGCTGATCGTCGTCATCGACCACCAGCACCTCATCAAACGGTGACATCGGCTGGCCCTGAGTGGTGTTGATCAGCTCGATCGGGTCATCAAGGCCGGTGTAGTTGACCAGCCCCTCGGCCATGCCAAAGACCTGCTGCAGTCGACAGCCCAGCGCGGGCGCCACGCGGCGGGCCGCCTCGCTGACCAGCTTGGCCCCGCCCACCTGAAAAATGTCGAGACTCGATAGATCCGCTCTGGTGTGGGCGGCGCTGTCGAGCCAGAGCATCGCCAGCGGCGGCACCAGCGAGGTCATGGTGACGCGCTCGCGCTCGATCAGGGCAAAGCACTCGTCCGGACTGGGGCGCGGTGCAATCACCAGCCGACCGCCGCCAAGCAGCACGCCCAGAAAGCCCGGCGAGCTCATGGGAAAATTGTGCGCGATCGGCAGCGCCACCAGATAGACCGCTTCAGGCGTAACGCCGCAGGCGCGATTGCTCTCGCGCAGGCTGTAGTGATAGTCGTCATGACGCCGCGGGATCAGCTTGGGCACGCCGGTGGTGCCGCCGGAGAGCTGGAAAAAGGCCAGATCGTGGGCACTCGGGACATCCTCGACCGGCTCGCCTTCATGCTCATAAAGGCTGTCAAAGGCGGTAAATTCCTCGGCCTCGCCACAGACGATGACCTGCTCAAGCGTCGGCACCGTCTCGCGGACCTCACGGGCCATGGCGCGATAATCAAAGCCGCCGTCACGGTCGCAGATGATCAGCGCGCGTGCCGTGGCGGCGCGACAGAAGTGCTCGACCTCAAAGCGACGATGCGCCGGCAGGGCAAATACCGGCAGCGCACCGAGGCGAAAGAGGGCGAAGCAGGCCACCACGAACTCGTGGCGGTTGGGCAGCTGAATGACCACCCGGTCGCCGCGCTCGATGCCCGAGCGCACAAGGCCACGGGCGAGGCTGTCCACGCGTTGATCCAGCTCGGCGTAGCTCAGGCGCAGCTCCCCATCGGCCAGCGCTTCACGCGAGCCGTGCTCGAAGGCCAGACGGCGCAGCATGGCGCCGAAGGTTTCATCGATCCAGCAGCCGTGGTCGCGATACAGACGCTGGCGTTCGACCGGGTAGTCCGGGCAGCGGGTGATGATCTCGTCAAGCGTGGCGCGCCGGATGGGCGCTGTTATCGGGTCAGTCATGATCAGGCAGTCGTGTTCGTGGCAGTGTCTTCGTAATCAAGGCCCATGGCATCGAGCATGGTCCGCATCTTGGCCGCCGTTTCTTCCAGCTCGCTTTGCGGGTTCGAGCCCGGCACGACCCCGGCGCCGGCAAACACGCGCACGTGGTGGGGGGCGAGTTCGGCGCAGCGGATGGCAATGGCCCACTCGCCGTCGCCGGTTTCATCACACCAGCCGACCAGCCCGGTGAAATAGCCGCGCTCGAAACCTTCCAGTGATTTGATCGCCTGATGGGCATCCTGCCAGGGCGCGCCGCATACGGCGGGCGTGGGGTGCAGCGCGGCCGCCACGCCCAGCGAGGTCAGACCCGGGTCGGCAAGCTCCCCTTCAAGCGTGGTGGACAGATGCCACATGCGATCGGTGGCGATCACCTCCGGGCCTTCCGGGATGTCCAGCGTTTGGCACAGCGGGCGCAGGGCAGCAACGATGGCCTCCACCACCAGCGCATGTTCGCGAAGGTCCTTGTCGGAGACGCGAAGCCCGTCGGCGCGACGCTGATCTTCGGCGGCGTCATCGTGGCGGGGAATGGAGCCGGCCAGCGGATTGGCAATGACGCGATTGCCTTCGCGGCGAATCAAAAGCTCGGGGCTGGCGCCGACAAGACTTTCATTCTCGCCGGTGGGCAGGGCGAAATTATAGCCCTGCGGATTGATGCTCAAAAGGCGCTTTAAAAGGGCGCGGGCATCCACCGGGGCCTGCGTCTGCACGCGCAGCGACCGGGCCAGCACCACCTTGTCGAGCGCGGTGGTGTCGAAAAGCGTCAGGGCGTGGTCCACGGCGTGACAGTAGTGTTCGGGCGAGGGCTCCGGCGTGATCGAATGGGCCCGGGTCTCCAGCGGGGCGCCGGTTGGACGCTGCCCGGACGTGTCGGGTGCGGCGCGCAGCAGCTCTTCAAAGACGAAAAGGCGGGCACTGTCAGCGTGATCAAACGGGATCAACCCCATGATGACAGGATCGGCATGCCCGTGTTGCCGGGCCGTATCAAACAGCGCGCGGGCAGCGTCATCCAGCGTCTGCGCCCGGGCATCCGGGGTCCGGGACTGATGGGCAAGGCCTCGCCCGAGCAGGGTTATCGCCGGTGAAGAGAAAAAGGCGTCGCCCGGTTTGAGTCCTTCAAGCAGCCCCCAGGGGGCCAGGGCAGGGGATAACCGGGAAGGCAGTGGCTGATTCACGTTGACTCCTGACAAGTCGCGTTGTCAGTGGACGGGCACCGAAAGGCTTGAGCCGGTGCGGTAACAAAGCGTCACTCTAGCCCAAATGAGAAACATTATCAAAATCATTTGTACTGGCAGGATGATGCCCTCCACCGGCGTTTTGACCCCGGCGCAGGCGCCTGCGTGATCGACTATGCTTGCCTCCACGCCGAAACATGCCGGCCAACGTCATCCATGACAGGAGTGCTCGATGCAGGACTTTCCTCGCCAGCCGGTGCCCGACGCCAGCACCCAATGGGCCGATCGACTGGCGGCGACTAGCCTTTTCAACGCGCTGCTGCGCGAAACCTCGCACTGGTGGCTGGAACGCCAGGGCGATGACGACATTGCCGTCATGCCGCTGACGCGCGAGCGTGACGTCTGCCTGCGCCTTCGCCTGACACATCGAAGCCTGTCGGGGCGCTGTCGAATCGAGCTGCCCATGATGCGGGCCACGCCGCACACGATTGAAGCGATCTCTTTTGAACACGGCGTTGACGCGCTGCTGGCAAGCCCCTGGCTTTGCGAGCATCCGCTGGTCGGCACGCTTGATGAGGCGCGGCGCGAGACGTTTTTCAACAGCGTGATGGGCAGTCGTAACACCATTGCAGCGGCCCTTGCCGGGCGCGATGATCTGGACCATCTCATCGAAGGCCCGGTCGGCTTTCTCGACGCCGAGCAGGGCCTGCTGGTCGGGCACGACTTTCACCCGGCGCCCAAGTCGCAGGCCCCTTTTGATGCCGAACAGGCGCGGGACTATACCCCGGAGCACCGGGCGAGCTTCGGGCTTGTCTGGTGGGGCGTGTCGCCGACGCGGGCGGTGGGGGATTCCAGCCGCGAGCGCGCCGCGGCGGCGCTGATGCATGACCTGCTGCCCGAGACGCTGGCTGCGCGGCTGCCGGCAGGGTTTAGTGCGCTGCCCATGCACCCCTGGCAGGCGCGCTTTCTGCAAAAGCGCGAGGATATCGCCGCCATGATCGCAAATGAGGAACTGATCGTGCTGGGCGAAGAGAGTGACGATCACGGCGTTGCCCGGCGCTGGTACCCGACCTCTTCACATCGCTCGCTTTACTGCGCGCAGACCGACTGGATGGTCAAGGGCTCGCTGTCGGCGCGGCTGACCAACTCGCTGCGGGTACTGCACGGTGATGAGGTGATGCGCGGGCTGCGTCTGGACCGCTGGTGGCCGAAGGTAAGCCCGGCCATCCGTGAGCACTTTCACCTGATGCAGGAGCCGGCCTGGCTGGGCTGGAAAACCGATGACGGTAATATCGACGAGGCGAGCCTGGCGCTGTTGCGCGAAAACCATATTGCAGGCCCGGATGCCGCCAGCGTGGTACTCGCCACGCTGACCCAGCCGCTGGGGGAGGCCGGGCAGACGCTGCTGGCCAACGGCATTCGGCGTCTGGCCGCGCTTGACGGGATCAGCGAGCGCGAGGCGGCGCTTGTGTGGTTTGACGCCTTCTGCGAACGGGTACTCTCACCGCTGATTCGGCTGGTGGTCGAGGAGGGCATTGTGCTGCTGGCCCATCAGCAAAACATCGTGGTGCGTCTTGAGGGCGAACGGCCCGTGGGGGTGGACTATCGCGACTGCCAGGGCAGCGGCGTCACGGACCATTTTCTGGCCCGCCATCCGAAAGAGATCGTCAGTCGGGACCATCGCATCACGGTTGAGAGGCTCAAGCGCTATTTCCCCTACTATGTCCTTGTCAATTCGACCCTTTCGGTGACGGCGGCGCTGAGCGAGGCGCGATGTATCGATGAACACGAACTGGTGGCGCATCTGCGAGCGCATCTGGAGACGCTGCGCGAGCAGTGCCGTGACGGCGACACCACGCTGCTCGATCACCTGCTGACGTCGACAACGCTTGAGGTCAAGGGCAACTTCTTTTGCTATCTGGCCGGCATCAACGAATCGACTCTGGATGATCCGGCAACGATCTATCTGGACATGCCCAACCCGCTGCTAATCGAGACACCCACGCCCTGAACCATGATCCTGACACCGCGAGAAATCACCATGTCCAGCCATGACGATCTGTCGGCCAGCGAAACGCTGATGTCTTCACCGGCGCGAACACTTCTGGAAGCCATCGATCACCATTTCGCGACCCACCCCGAATGTCGCCTGCTGATACTTGACGACGCCTGGCGCGCCGACCCGCACTGGTACCCGCTGTGCCAGGCGCTGGGCGCCCCAAGGGTACTGCGCGAGAGCTTCTATCAGCGGCCGTGGCAGTGGCTTGTGTCCGACTACGCCGCCCAGCCCTTTGACATCGAGCGCGGCCTGCCAAAGCGTCCGCCAGCGCCCCGGGGCGTGGTCTATGAACGCCTCGATCCGCGGCTGGAAAGCCGTCTCACTCTGCGGGCCTGCGAACACGAGCGCGATCTTGAGCGCGTGCACCAGTGGATGCAGCAGGAACGTGTGGCGCGCTTCTGGCAGCAGGACAAGCCGCGTGATGAATTCAGCGACTGGCTGGACCAGCGGCTGGCCGAGCCTCACCGCCTGTCATTGATTGCCGAGCTGGACGGCGAGGCGTTTGGTTACTTCGAGCTCTATTGGGCCCCCGAAGACGTGCTGGGCGAGTACTACGACTGGCAGGCCTTTGATCGCGGCCTGCATGTGCTGGTCGGCGAAGAGGCATTTCGCGGCGCGCACTTCGTGGATGGCTGGCTGACCGCGCTGCAGCACTACGCGTATCTGAGCGAACCGCGCACCGAGCGCGTCGTGCTGGAACCCGATGCCGGCAACGAGCGCATCTTTCGCCATCTCGAGCGGCTGGGGCTTTTCAGCCAGCGCGAATTCGATCTGCCCGACAAGCGCGCCATGCTGGTCATGGGCACGCGCCACCACTTCTTTGGACAGGTGATGTGATGCTGCCGGACACCGGTAAGTCGATACTGCCGCCACAGCTTGCCGCCATCGACCCTGACGAGGCCATTCGTCGCCACTGGGCGCGTGCCAACCGGGCGCTGATCGCCAGGATGATCAGCGAGCTGGCCTATGAACAGGTGCTGTTGCCCGAGGCCGATGGAAAAACCGAGAGCGATAACAAGGGCTGGCGGCTCGATATCGATGCACTCGCCCCGGATGAGCGCAGCACCTCGACGGGGAGTCACGCCTGCGGGCGCTGGCACTTCCGGGCCCGGACCAATCTGTGGGGCCAGCTGCTGATCGATGCCGAAAGCCTTGCCGGCCCGACAGGCGCGGGCGAGACGCCGGAGGCGGCCGAGTTTCTGCTGGCACTTGCCCCCGGCATGGGCATGAACGACGCGCAGCTCGCCGAGCATCTCGAGGATCTTTTCAACACCCTGCGCGGTGACTGCTATCTCATCGAGGTCCATCAGCGCCTGGGCGCCGATGAAGCGATCGGCCTTGCCGAGCCTCAGCGTCAGGCCGTGCTGGACGGGCATCCGAAATTTTTGTTCAACAAGGGACGGCGCGGCTGGGGCGTTGAGTCGCTTATGCGCTACGCCCCGGAGTATGCCCGTCCGTTTCAGGTCGAATGGCTGATGGTGCGCCGCGAGCGGCTCAAGAGCAGCCGCATGGCCATCGATGAGGCCACGCTGCTCGATAGTGTGCTGGAAGAGGAGGACAAGCGTGCCCTGCTGGCGGCGCGTGATGGCAAGTGTGCGGTGCTGGGCGAGCGGGCCGAGGCCTATGCGCTGATGCCGGTCCACCCCTGGCAGTGGGCGCGCATGCTTTCCATGCTGCACGTGGGCGATATAGGCCGCGGCGACATGGCCTGGCTGGGCGCCTTCGGCGATCACTTCGTGGCCCAGCAGTCGCTGCGCACGCTGACCAACGCCAGCCGGCCGGGGCGCTTTGATCTCAAGCTGCCGATCACCATCATGAACACCTCAAGCTATCGCGGCATCCCGGGGCAGTACATGCTGGCAGGCCCGGCCGCTTCCCACTGGCTGCAGGCGCGCGCCGGCGATGATGACGAGCTCGCGCGCGCCGGGCTCGAGGTGCTGGCCGAGCCGGCGTCTGCCGTGGTCGAGCACCACCAGTACGGCCGGCTGGATGACGCGCCGTATCGCTTTCGCGAGCTGTGCGGCGTGATCTGGCGTGAAGGGCTGGCCCCGCGGGTGGGCGACAATGAGCACGCCCTTTTGATGTCGGAGCTGATGCAGTGCGACGGCCACGGTCGGGCCTGGCTTGCCGCCTACATCGAGGCCTCCGGCATCGATGCCGAGCAGTGGCTTTCCGCCATGTTCGAGGCCACGCTGATCCCGATGTATCATCTGATCTGCCGGTTCGGGGTCATTATCATCGCCCACGGGCAGAACCTGACCCTGATTTTGCGCGATGGCGTGCCGCACCGTCTGGCGCTCAAGGACTTTCAGGGCGATCTGCGCCTGGTCGACGAAGACCTTCCCGAGGCGCATGACCTGCCGCGTGAGCTGGTTGATGTCACCGTGCGCCTGGGGCCGGAAAAGCTGATTCACGACCTGCAGACCGGCCATTTCGTAACGCTTTTGCGCTTTGTCGCGCCTCTGGCCGAGCAGGCGGGTGTGAGCGAGACGCGCTTTTATCAGCTCTGCGCCGCGGCGTTGAGAGACTACATGGCGCGTCACGAAACACTGCAGGCCCGCTTTGACATGTTTAGTCTGTTCAAGCCGCGTATCCTGCGCCTGGGGCTTAACCGCTCAAAGTTTCTGCATGCCAATGACCACTCGGCGGCGCGCATGCTGCCGGACATGGATCATTTGATCGATAACCCGCTCTATTACTGCCTGAGTGATGAGGATTCGCTGCGCCGCCACGGCGAGGCGGCGCTGGCCCGTCAGGGAGCGTAGGCTTCGTCTCAAAAGTGCCTGCGCTCGACCATACGGCGTTAAAAATTGACTCAAGATGCTCATTTACACCGCGTAAACTCCGCTCTTTCGCCAATTTTTGCCTTGTCTGGACGTCGCTCGTCGACTTTTCAGACAGAACCCAGCTATCCGAGATATTGCCCAACATGGCTGATACCCCCGAGCTTCTGGACCTGGCCGGCATCGGCGCCGGTCCGTTCAATTTAAGCATTGCCGCACTGGCCGCCGACCGTCTGCCCCGGCTGTCCACGCGGTTTTTTGATCGCCAAAAGCGCTACGCCTGGCATGAAGGCATGATGCTGCCGGACACGCATCTGCAGACCGGCTTTTTAAAGGATCTGGTCACCGCGGTCGATCCGACCAGCCGCTGGTCGTTTCTCAACTATCTGGTTCAGCACCGGCGCTTTTATCGCTTCCTGAACGCCGAGCTTTCCACGGTCTCGCGGGCGGAGTTTTCCGACTATCTGCGCTGGGCCGCCGAGGGGCTCGACAACGTCTGGCTGGACCACAGCGTGCGTGAAATCGATCACGACGGCGCGCATTTTCGGCTCAGGACCGATACCCGGGACTTTTGCGCGCGGCATCTGTGTCTGGGCAGCGGCAAGTTGCCCTGGCTGCCGGTCTTTGCCCGCGAGCATCAGGGCGAGCGCTGTCTGCACGCCGAATCGATTGCCTGGCGCGCGCGGGATTTTACCCACCAGCGTGTGGTGATTGTCGGCGGCGGCCAGAGCGGGGCGGATATCTTTATCAATGCCTTGCGCGGTCACTGGGGACCGCCCAGATCGCTGCACTGGCTCTCGCGCCGGCGCAACTTCCAGCCGCTGGATGAGACGGCGTTTACCAACGAATACTTCACGCCCGGCTATACCTCGCAGTTTGCCGGACTGGAAGACGAGGTGCGCCGGCGCGAGGTCAGCGCGCAGAAATATGCCAGCGACGGCATTACGCCCGCGGCGCTGACCGAAATCTATCAGACGCTCTATCACCGCTTTGATGTGATGCACGAGCCGCGCTGGGCGCATCTGCTGCCCCATCGCGAGGCGGTCGACATGATCCGTGTCGCACAGGGCTTTGCTCTGCAGGCCCGACACGGCACCACCGGGGTGCTTGAACACTTTGAGGCGGACGTGGTGATTTTTGCCACCGGTTTTGAATCGAGTCTGCCCGAGTGCATGGCGCCGCTGGCCGACCGGATCGGGCTGGACGCGCACGGCGAGCCGAGCATGGGGCGTCATTTCCTGCTCGACTGGCAGGGTGGCGGCGACAGTCGCATCTATGCCGTTAATGCCGGACGCACCCGCTACGGCATCGCCGAGCCGCAGCTGTCGCTGATGGCCTGGCGCTCGGCGGTGATTCTCAACCACTTGAGCGGCGAAGCGATGTTTGATCTGGAAGACGACCCCGGTCCGATCGACTGGTCGCCGCAGGGGCCGCAATCAGCATAACGGCAAGGTGAGCGCGAGCCATTCAGGGCACACTGTGGCCCTGTTCGTTCGTCAGGGGTGCCTTTCGAAGGGCACGCACACAGCAATGAACCAACCCAACGGCGCCGATGTCACAACCATCGACGACCTTCGGACAAGGCAGTGACGGCCACTGCATCATCGACCAGACAGGACATGAGGACCATGAATAACCAGACGTTGCGCAAGCGAGCGATCGTGATGTGGGCAGTGGTATCGCTGCCGATTCTGTGGCTTTTTGCCGTGATTACCAGTCCTGCCTTTGGCGTGTTTCAGATCGTGAGCTTCGCGCTGCTTCTGATCTCGGCGGCCATTGCCTTTCACGTGCTGACCGACATTCTCTGGCGTCGGGGCGTGGGCTACAGTCAGAACGGCTTCTGGCAGCAGCTGGACAGGTCACTGCGTCGCGCCGTGGGCGGCTATGCCTTCTGTCTGGCAGCCGCCGCGCTGTATGCCATCTTCCAGAACGCCTTTGTGGCGGCCATCGCCTTTTTGCTGGCCATCTTCGGGGTCTGGTGGATTCTCGGCGGCATGCTGCATGTCATGGAGCAGATGTATGAAGACGAGCTGCACACGCGCCGTGAGGCCAGCCTCGCTCGTCGTGAGGCCACCGAGGACACCGGCGAGCAGGACAACGCTCAGGCCTGAGCCGAGTGTTCATCGGGGCGGGTGGTCTTGAGCCGCGGGCAGTTGCCGCACAGCCCCAGCGAGTCATCGAGATAGCGCAGGCAGCACATTCGGCGACAGCGCCACGGCTCGACCTCGCCGCTGTCGTCGACCACGTCGATATAGTCCACCGGGCGGTAGAACGGGTTGCGCTGGCGGTCCGGCAGCTGACGCTGCGCCATCATGGCGCGTGCGCCCTCGATCTCGAAAGTGCTCGCCAGCCCCTGGCGTGCCAGCTCATTGACCGCAAACTCGAAGTAGACCGCAGCATTGCTCCACAGCACGCGAGGCGAGAAATGCACCCGTCGGGCGAGCGCGTCGATCAGCGGTGTGAGATGGCGCGCGATCAGCGGACAAAAGCGCACGCAGCCGTTGTCCAGGCTGATGGTCCCTTCATGCGGCAGCACGAACCGTTCGGGTGTGCCGTCATCTGCGAGCACCACCCCCATCTCCTCCAGACCGGTCGGCAGATGAACATCCCGACAGAGTTCGATCACCGTGACGGGAATGATCAGCTGACTCAGGTAGTGCTTTGACCACTGCGTGGCGATCGCGCGGCGCTCCCGGGGGCCGTGATGGTCGCTAAAGCGTGTCAGAACCTCTTCCAGCACGTCCTGCTCCAGCAGGCGGCGCACGGGCATGGCCCCTTCCACGCCCGCACCCCGACAGGTCAGGGCCGTACCAAAACGCGCCAGTCGCTCGTTGAACAGGGCGTCAAACATGACGGGTTACCTCCGGGATGGCCGACACCTTGCAGGTCAGGCATTCATGTGTGAATGAGAATGATTCTAGCAATGAAACCGGGGCGTGTAGTTGCCTGAATGCGCCTGTTGCTGGACCATGTCGATCATTGCCACCGCCACGGGAAGTCTCTGCATGCAGCCATCCGGGAAGTATCGCGTCGTATTGTTTGATTTTGACGGCACGCTGGCCGATTCCGAGAGCGCCCATCACCGGGTATGGAACGAGATTCTCGGTGAGATGGGGGCCCATATTGATGATGAAGAGTATAAGCGGGAAAGCTCGGGGACCCCGGTCACCCAGGAGGTCGAGCGGCTGATTCGCACCCGCGGGCTCGATATCTCGCCGCAGGCGCTGGTCGATCGCAAGGTCGAGCGCACCGTGGCAAGTTTTACCGAAAATCCGATCGCGCTGATGGATCACGCCCTCGAGATCCTCGAGTGGTGTCGGGCCCGTGGCCTGGCCACGGCGCTGGTGACCGGCAGCGGTCGCGAGGAGATCGCCCCGACCATCGAGCATTACGATCTTGCCGGATTTTTTGACCACGTCGTGACCCGCAACGACGTCACGCACTCCAAGCCCCATCCGGACTGCTATCTGAAGGCGCTGGGCCTGTGCGGCATCGAGGCCGACCAGGCTGTGGCCATCGAAGACACTCGTCACGGTGTGGACGCCGCCTGCGCCGCCGGCATCGATGTGATCGTCATCCCCAACGCCTATTCGTGCGGTCAGGACACCAGTCGCGCCACGGCCCGACTGGAGAGTCTGGCGCAGGCGCGAGACTGGATCGATGCGCGTCGCGCGCCGCGCTGACCCGGCATGGATCATCGACAGCTCGGTTTTCTGGTGGCGCTGGCCCGCGAGCGCCATTTCGGGCGCGCCGCCACGGCCTGTAATGTCACCCAGCCCACCCTTTCGGCGCGGCTCAAGCAGCTGGAAGAGGAGCTGGGCTGTGCGCTGATCATTCGCGGCCACCGCTTTGAGGGGCTGACCCCTGAAGGCGAGCACGTGCTGAGCCACGCCCGGCGCATTCTCGCCTCGCTCGATGAGCTCAACGCCGAACTCGACCCTAAAAGCCCACCCAGCGGTTCGTTGCGCCTGGGGCTCATTCCCTCGGCGCTCGGCGCCGTCAGCCGCTGGATCGTGCCGCTGCGCGAGCAGTACCCGGGCCTGTCGCTGCGGCTGATGGAGCGCGCAACCCTGCCGCTGATGCAGTCGCTGATGGAGGGCGATATCGACGTGGCGGTGGGCTATCTCGATGTCCCGGCCGCCGAGCCCTTCGTGGCGCGGCGGCTCTATATCGAGCGCTATGCGCTGCTGGCGCGCGCGGACCGCTTTACGCTGCCGGACAGGCCCGTCTGGGCCGATATTGGTGCCTTTCCACTGTGTCTTCTGACACCGGACATGCAGCAGCGCCATCGGGTGGACATTCATGCCCGCCGCGAGGGCGTAACGCTTTCGCCGGCGCTGGAGACCGAATCCATGGCATCGCTTGAGCGGCTGGTCGAGCAGGGCGCCGGTGTCGGCATCGTGGAGCAGCACAAACCCGCCGCCGGATACCCGCCGGGGCTGATACACCGCCTGCTGCCGGCCACCGAGGAGGACCCGCCGGTGGGGCTTTTGTGGCGCGCCGGGGCGCCGCCCTCGCGCCGGCTTCGGGCGCTTCTGGAGTGGCTGCGCGAGCCCTGAGCGCCTCCTGCAGACGCCTCGTCGATTGATGATGCTCAAGAATTTGATGACGTTGACGGATTTGATAGACGCCATCGATCAATTCATGTCGCGGCTCCATTGGAGCGCGCCGCGAGCGCGGCGTTAAACTACCCCCACTCGCCATCCCGTGCAGCGCCATGCAGGACGATGTCCCGTTGCGGGCATCGCATTCATTGTCATGATCGTCTGCCAGAGGAGTCGTATTGCCATGTCGCTTTCCGAGTACGAGGACGCTACCAAAACCCCCGGCGAGCAGCTCAACGGGCCGCCGGAGCTGCCGATCACGCTGTCCTTCAACGAGACCGCCTATGCCTCCGTGCTGGCCACGCCCGAGGCGCTGGAGCACTGGGCCATCGGCTTTGCCTTCAGCGAAGGCATGATCACCCGCGCCTCTCAGGTCAGCGAGATCACCACCGATCGATTGCGCCATGGCGTGCGGGTGCGTCTGAACGTGGCGGCGCACATTGAACGCCTGGGCGGCGAACGCCGCCGCGTGACCTCGGCCTCGTCAAGCTGCGGGCGCTGTGGCAGTGCCGAGGAAGCGCAGATGATGGAAGGGCTGCAGCGTCTGCCCGCCAGTACCCCGCCGCCGCCGGCACAGCTTGAAAGGGCGCTCGAGCAGCTCTCGAGTGAAGGCCAGCCCGGGCTTCACATGGCGCTGGGCTTTGATGGTGACGGTCAGCGGCTTGGCACCGGGGTCGATATCGGCCGGCACAACGCACTCGACAAGCTGATCGGTGCCTCGCTGGTCGAGGGCCGCCCCCTGTCGATGGTACTGCTGTCGAGCCGCTGCAGCCTGGAGCTGGTGCAAAAGGCGGTACGCGCCGGCATTCCGACGCTGGCCACGCTGTCTCATCCCTCAACGCTGGCGGTCGATATCGCCCGCCTGTGCGCGCTGAATCTGATCTGCTGTCATCGAGGCCGGCGTCTGACCCTGCTCAGCAGTGGCTGATGCGGCGTCTGCTCGCCCTGAGCGACCTGTATCGATGTTCTTGTGTGACCTGTCTGCTCCAACCGTCTGACATAAAGAGTTTTCCGTGACCCAATCCAGGGAACGCATTTTCGAATATACCCACCCGGCCGCCGGCTGGGGCGCGCTGATCTCCGTTGGTCGGCATCTGCGTCACAGCCGTGCGCCGCTGTCCAACGTGCGGGCGCTTTTAAAGCTCAATCAGCCCGACGGCTTTGACTGCCCGGGCTGTGCCTGGGGCGACCCCGAACACGCCTCGTCGTTCGAGTTCTGCGAAAACGGCGTCAAGGCGATCACTTGGGAGACCACCGCCAAGCGGGTCACGCCGCGCTTTTTCAGGCGCTGGTCGGTCAGCGAGATGAAAACCTGGGACGACTATCGCCTGGAGGATCAGGGGCGTCTGACCTCGCCGATGCGCTATAACCCTGAGACCGACCACTACGAGTCGATCTCCTGGGCGGATGCCTGTCAGCTGGTGGCCGATCGTCTCAAAGCGCTGGATCATCCCGACCAGGCGCTTTTCTATACCTCGGGCAAGGCGTGCAACGAGTCGGCCTGGGTCTTTCAGCTGCTGGCGCGTTTGTACGGCACCAATAACCTGCCGGACTGCTCCAACATGTGCCATGAGGCCAGCGGCACCGGGCTTTCCGAGGCATTGGGTACCGGCAAGGGCAGCGTGCTGCTGGAGGATTTCGAGAAGGCGGAAGCGATTTTCACCTTCGGCCAGAACCCGGGTACCAACCACCCGCGCATGCTGGGCACCCTGCGAGAGGCGGCCGATCACGGCTGTCAGATCGTGGCGTTCAACACGCTCAAGGAGCGCGGGCTGGAGCGCTTTGCCGACCCGCAGCGCAAGCTGGAAATGGCCACCGGCGGCAGCGGTCGTATCAGTTCGCTCTATCTCTGTCCGGCCCTGGGCGGGGATATGGCCGCCATTCGCGGCATGGCCAAAATCGTGTTCGAGCGCGACGACCGAAACGGCAACGTGCTCGATCGTGACTTCATCGCGCAGCATACCGATGGGATCGAGGCGTGGCGCGCCGTGGTCGAGGCCACGCCCTGGGCGGCGATCGAGGCGCAGTCGGGGCTGAGTCGCGAAGAGATCACCGAGGCCGCCGAGGTCTATATCCGGTCCAATGCCACCATCTGTGCCTGGGCGATGGGCATCACCCAGCACGAGCATTCGGTCGCCACGGTACGCGAGATCATCAATTTCCTGCTGCTCAGGGGCAACATCGGCAAGCCCGGTGCGGGCACCTGCCCGGTGCGCGGACACTCCAACGTGCAGGGCGATCGCACCATGGGCATCTATGAAAAGCCTGACGAGGCGTTTCTGGACGCGCTGGAAGCTTTCTATGGCGTGGCGATGCCGCGCGAGCATGGCCATGACACGGTCTCGGCCATTCGCGCCATGCGCGACGGCCAGTGTCGCGTCTTTATCGGCTTGGGCGGTAATTTCGCCCGGGCGACCTCCGATACCCCCGTCTGTGAGGCGGCACTGGAACGCTGTGATCTGACGGTCCACATGAGCACCAAGCTCAACCGCAGCCACCTGGTCACCGGGCGTGATGCGCTGATTCTGCCGGTCATTGGTCGCGTTGAGGTGGACCGCCGCGCCGATGGCAAGGCGCAGCTGATTACCGTGGAAGACTCGATGAGTATGGTTCACGGCTCCGCCGGGATTCACAAGCCGGCCTCCAAAGAGCTGCGCTCGGAAATCGCCATTCTCACCGGCATTGCCCAGGCGCTGCTGGGCAGTGACGTAGTGGACTGGGAGGCATTGAACGCCGATTACGACCGCATCCGTGACCACGTCGAAGGCGTCCTGCCGGGCTTTGAAGATTTCAACACCCGCGTGCGCCAGGAGCGTGGCTTCTGGCTGGGCAACCCCGGCGCGCGGCGCGAGTTTCCCACCGACACCGGTTTTGCCAGGTTCTCAAACGAGCCGCTGCCCGAGGCGGTACTGCATCAAAAACTCGCCCGGCGCGAGGGCTGGCTGACCCTGCAGACCCTGCGCAGCCACGATCAGTACAACACCACAATCTATGGCTACAACGACCGCTACCGGGGCGTGGAAGGCACGCGCCGGGTGATCTTTCTAAGCGCTCATGACATCCACCGTCTGGGACTGGTCAAAAACGACTGGGTCAATCTGATCGGCGCGTCCGATGACGGGATCGAGCGCCGTGCCGACGGCTTTCGCGTGGTGGAGTACGACACGCCCCACGGCTGCGCGGCGGCCTACTATCCCGAGACCAATCCGCTGATTCCACTGGACAGCGTCGGCATCAAGAGCAACACGCCCAACTCCAAGTCGGTGGCCGTTCGTCTTGAAAAGAGTCAGCGGCTGGCCTGATGGACCTCGAGCAACTGACCCCTGAGCAGCTGTCGCGCCTTGAACGCTGGCTGCAGCGCCACCCGGACCTTGATGGCCTGGAGGCGCTGCTGCTCGAGCGTCTGGAGGCCGGCGAGGCCGTCGGGAAAGGGCACCAGGACAGTGGCCGGCTCTCCCGCGAGCTGGATATGGCGCATGCGCTGGTGCGGCGTGCGGCGTCTTCTCTCGAGGCGCAGGGTCTGGTCGAGACCACTTCGCGCCGCGGGGCCGGCCCCGGTCTCCGGCTTTCGCTGATCACTGATGCGGCGAATGTTTGAAGCCTGACGCCCGGGCCGGCATGTGCCGTCTTGCAGGCGGTCGGCATCAATCGATCTTCCCGGCTTGATGCCGGCGGCTTCAGGGGGCACGATGCGGGCTTCCTGAACAGGACGTGTCCAGCACGTGGGGAGCACATGATGTTTCGGCTCGGCTTCGGCCGGCGTCTTCGGTGGCGCGCGGTATCCGGCATGCTGATGGGGCTGGCGCTGGTGTCATCATTGAGCGCCGCAGGCGGCGCTGACGCCGCACCCGGTAATCGATCCCTGCAGCTTGAGCAGCGAAGCCTTCCCGAGCTGCGCGGCATGCTCGATCGCGGTGAGGTGACTTCCGAGCAGCTGACCCGCTTTTATCTGGCCCGTATCGGCGCACTGGATGATCAGGGCCCCACCATCAACGCCATTCTGGATCTGGCCCCCGGCGCCATCGCTCGGGCCCGCGAGCTTGACCGTCACCGCGACGAGGGCGGTCACGGGCCGCTCTACGGCATCCCCTTTGTGGTCAAGGACAACATCGATGTCATGGGGCTGCCCACCTCGGGGGGCTCCATGGTGCTTTCGCACGCCTATCCCGAAGACAGCGCCCACGTGGTCCAGCAGCTGGAGCAGGCCGGGGCGATTTTGCTGGGCAAGACCAACATGACCGAATTTGCTGCCAGCTACGGGGATACCGGCTACAGCTCCCGCGGCGGCATTACCCGCAACCCGTGGCGGCTCGATCGCAGCGTGCTGGGCTCGAGCAGCGGCTCGGCCGCCGCCGTGGCGGCCGGGTTTGCCCCCTTTGCCATCGGCACCGATACCGAAGGCTCCGTGCGCGGACCGGCCCATGCCACGGGGCTTGTGGCGATGCGCCCGGCGCTGGGCCGGGTCAGCCGTGACGGCATTATTCCGCTGGCGATGTCCTTTGACACGCCGGCCCCCATGACGCGCACCGTGCAGGGCAACGCCTGGGTGCTGGCCGCCATGGCCGGCCGCGATGACGATGATGAAGCCACCTGGTTCAACGACCGCGCGCCGCTGGAGCACATCGAGTCCCTGTCGGTGCCGGCGACGTCCACACCGCTGGAAGGGCTGCGCGTGGGGGTGATCGAGCATCGCGAGGCGGGCAATCGCCAGATCGAGGCGCGCTTTGCCCGGGTGCTTGAGCGTTTCAGGGCGCTGGGCATCATGCCCGTACAGGTCACGCTGGCGTCGCACTACCTCGATCTCTGGCCCGGTGCGGTGGGCCCGGTACACGAAGCGGAGTTCCAGCCCCAGCTTGAGCGCTATCTGCGCCAGTTCGGTGAGGGGCAGCCGCACACGCTCAAGGAGATCATCGAGCGCTGCGAGGCGCTCAATCAGCATGCCGGCGACAATCCGCCGGTGACGCCGCGCCGGATTCGGGGCATGCAGTATCGCCTCAGCGAGCGCCGGGAAGGCTCGCCCGGCTATCTGGAGGTGGTGTCGCGACGTATCCCCGAGCTTCGCGAGCATCTGGCACAGTTCATGGCAGACAACGAGCTTGATGCCCTGATCTTTCCCACCGAGGCCTGCCCGGCGCCGCCGCTGGAAGGCGGCGAGCACGATGACTACGAGTGCACGGCCGGCGAGCCGTTTGCGCTGGGCTACATCGCCTCTGCCACCGGCTTTCCCGAGCTGACGCTGCCGATGGGCACCACTCGCGCCGGGGTGCCGATCAACGTCTCGCTTCTGGGCGGCGAGCGTCAGGAGGCGGCACTCTATCGGCTGGGGCTGGCATTTATGCAGGACGTCGCCGATGATGATCTGCTTGCACTGCCCGCCATGGCGCCGTTGAAACTGCCCGGGCAGCCCCCCGCCATTTCTGATCGGAGAACACCATGAGAAACGCTGTATTGACGGCGCTGGCCATGACGGCCTTTCTGGGACTGGGCGGCTGTGCCTGGTTTGGTGGGGGCAGCGATGATGCCGCGACCTCGCCGGCAGACACTGACGCGGTTGCCGCCAACGATGCCGCTCCGGACGAGGCGCAAAAGGCCTGTGGCGCGGATCGTCTCAAGGCGTTGACCGGGGCCAGGCTGGATCAGAACGTGCGCCAGCACATCGTGGATCAGAGCCAGGCGCGCCAGTTTCGCGTGCTGGCCCCGGATACCATGCACACGATGGACTATCACGAGGACCGGCTGAACATTCGCGTCAATGAGCAGGGCGTGATCCAGTCGTTTGGCTGCGGCTAGTCGCGTATCACGCCGCCGCCGGGGCCCGACGCGGCGGCTTGAGCCGGGCGGCGAGCTGTTTTTCCAGCAGCTCGAAGCTTGCTCTGGACAGCGCGGCAATGAGCACCATGCTGATCGCCAGCGTCAGCCAGATCGGCAGGCCCCAGTGCTCGTGGAGCAGGGCGTTGGCCAGCCACAGCACGATGATATGAGCCAGATAGACGGAATAGGACTGATCACCCATCTGCTTGAGAACGCCGCAGCCGGTAAACACCGGTTCAAGACGAATCATGGCGATGACGAGCAGCGCCGCCGGCAGCCCCCACACCAGAAGTCGCCATGAACTCTGATCGGTAAAGCAGAGCATGAGCGCCACACTCCCCAGCGCCACGGCAACCCAGGGCCAGCGGCTGTCAGCCGCCGACAGCCAGCCATGGCGATAGAGCATGCCCACGCCCAGACCCAGCAGAAATTCGTAAATGATGGGGTCGGCGTAGAAGCTGCTGACCATGTCCAGATGGGACAGGGTGAGATTGAGCACCATGATCATGGCCAGTACGGCCCACAGTCTCACGCGCGGCGGCAGTAGAAAGGAAAGGGCAAAGACGAGATAAAACATCATCTCGAAATTGAGCGTCCAGCCCACCGGCAGTATGGGGTAGTCGCCAAAGCCTGCCGGATTTTCATTGGGAATAAAGAAAAGCCCCATGATCAACGAGGGCAGGTCCAGCCCGTATTCCGGCATCAGCTCACCGGCAAACAAGAGAATGGCGGCCGTTACGGCGGTATAGAACCAGTAGACCGGCACGATACGCGCCGCGCGCTGCCACAAAAAGCGCAGGGTCTTCATCGAACGGTCGGCCGTGGTGATGTAGATGACAAAGCCGCTGATCACAAAAAAGATATCCACACCCATCTGCCCTCGGGTTGAAAGCAGATGGCCGGCCGGATTATCGGTATCAAAGCCAAAAAAGACCTGCATGACGTGGTGAAAGACCACAAGCCAGGCGGCCAGGGCGCGAAGCGCCTGTACGGAGATGAGCATACAACGTGTCCTGTCGTGCGATGGGCGGTCCATGCCTGCCTGAATCAGGACGGGGAGTATAGGACACTGCATCGGCGACAGGATTCACCGCTCTGAACGATTTTTCCGACAGGCGTTACTTGTCCCGATTGGCCCGCGCAAGGGCCTGCTGGTAGGCGTCGGTAATCTGCTCGGTGGACAGTCCCAGCTGCGCCAGGCGAGGCCAGTCGATGATCTCCCACCGGGCCTTTTGATAGTCGATGGCCGTTTGCAGGATCAGGCCCAGCGGCCCGGTATGATGCATCAGGGCGGCTTCGATATCCGGATGGACGGGAATGCTTGCCAGGATCTCTTCCAGTGGCTGATCCATGAAGCTGTCAAGACACGAGAACAGGCCCACGGTAAAGCCCATCTCGCTGGTCTGACCGGGGAGATGACTGGCCAGCTGATGGCAGAAGTGACCCAGCATCATGGCCAGCTGCTGCAGGGCGTGCGGCTTGTCATCAAAGCGCGACAGCACCAGAAGACTTGCCAGGCTTCGAATACGCGACAGTCCCAGCGCCATGACCGCGCCGTGCAGGGAAGTGACCGGGCGGCTTTGCTGGGCAAAGGCGGAGTTGGCCATGCGCAGCAGACGAACGCTTAAAAAGGGGTCGCGCTGGACGGTTTCTGCCATGTCGCGCATGGAGATATCGGCGGCGTTGAGCTCGGCCAGAAGTCTCAGGGTGTTGAGACGATTGACCGGCATGACCCGACCATAGACCGGCTCCGGCCGCGCCAGAAAATAGCCCTGAAACAGCGTGCAGCCTGCCTCCATGGCGATTCGATAGTCCTGCTTTGTCTCGATCTTCTCAGCCAGCAGCTGAAGGTCGGGATAGCGTGCCTTCAGCGCCATCACGGCGTGGGTAAGTGCCTCGGCGGTATAGGCGGGGTAGTCGAGCTTGACGATATCGGTAAAGGGCAGCAGCGGATGGCTGGCATCCTCGAGCGTGTAGTCATCCAGCGCCATGACATGGCCTTGCTCACGCAGGCGCGTCAGCGCCTCGATGACCTCGGGCGTGTCGGTGACATCTTCGAGAATCTCGATGATCAGGGCCCGGGAGTCGAAGGGGATGTCCCGCGTCAGGCTGTCGGCGGTGAAATTGACATAGGCAGGCTGGCTGTCGCACACCTCGTCGATATCGGAGGCCGTAAAGGCGTTGATCAGGACCTGACTGGTGGCGCGATTGCCATCAAAATCGGCGGCCACGATCGGGCCGCCGCCATAGGGGCGAAACAGCAGCTCATAACCGGCAAGCTGCAGCTGGCGGTCATAGATGGGTTGACGGGCAAACAGTACGCCGGCGCTGTCGTTGGAGTCTTCGCTCATGGTGTCTTGGTATCGTTGAAATAACGTCTGCGCTATGGCCTTGAATAACCGCGATGCCGGTGGCTTTTATTAGCATTCACCTGTGGTCTTGTATCGTTATCGTCCGGCATCGCTGTGGCTTGAGGGTGGGTTATTCGAAAAGTCATGTGCCTGAAGACGCTACATCGTCAGGGCGCGTGCGTTTTCATCAGGGATGTCCTGCATCGAGACAAAGCCCGGGATCTCCTCGATGCGCCCGCACCAGTGCACCACATGCGGCCAGTCGAGCAGCAAAAGGCCGGCCTGGTCGGCAATATGGGTATGGGCAAACAGGGCGATATCGGCAAGCGAGAGCGTATCGCCGGCCAGAAAGGGCTGCATGCTCAGCGTCTGTTCCATGATATCCAGCGCCTGACGCGCATTTTCCTGACGTGCGACCAGCTCCTCGAGTCGCTCGCTCGGATCCCCCTGATACCAGTGAATCAGACGGGCCACCGATAGTGAGGGCTCATGGCGATGCTGCTCGAAAAACATCCACTGCAGCATCCGGGCCCGGTCGAATTCATCGTCGGGCACCAAGGCACTGTTGCAGGCCAGGTAATAGAGAATGGCGTTGGATTCCACCAGCGTGCGCCCATCGTGGCGCTCCAGCATGGGAATGCGGCGCGCGGGATTGCGGGTGGCAAAGTCGTCGCTTCGGGTCTCGCCGGTCAAAAAATCGACATCGAACCAGCGATGACCGATTTCCAGCAGTGCCAGGGTGAGTCTGACCTTGTAGCAGTTGCCCGAACGATAGTCGCCGTAGACGGTCATCATGGCATCGTCTCCGTGATCTGGTGGCCCATGAGAAGAATGCAGACAGTGTGGCACAACCCGTCAGGGCCATCCTTAAGCCTTTGGCAATGTAACGTAACAGGGCCCTGCCACGCGGGTGGCAGGGCCCTGATAAGCAGTGCTGGAGCGGATGCGATCAGGCGGTGGCCAGCAGCCCGGTCTGGCGCTGGACCTGTTCGGTATCCATCAGATGAATGGTCACCGGCACCGACTTGGCCGCAATCGTATGGCTGCGCTCGTCACGGTTGGCGATCGGTATCAGCCCGTTGGTTTCGGGGTAATAGGCCGCCGCGCAACCTTCGGGCACGTCATAGGGCATGACGCGAAAGCCGGCCGCGTGGCGTGCGATGCCGTCTTCTGCCACGGCGCGAAACTCGATCATGTTGCCTTCTTCAAGGCCGAGCCTTTTGATATCGGCCGGGTTCATCATGACTACCATGCGCGTGCCGTACACGTCGCGATAGCGGTCATCCAGCGAGTACACCGTTGTGTTGAACTGGTCATGCCCTCGGGTGGTGATCAGCTGAAAGTAGTCGGCCTGCGGCGAGGTCATGCCGGTATCAAGCGTGTCGCCGGGAAAGAGGAAGTTGGCGCGACCGCTGTCGGTTTCCCAGACCCGCTCGCGCGCGGCGTTGTAGAGATGAAACCCGCCGGGGGTACCCACGCGAGCGTTGTAGTCCTTGAACATGTCCGGAAAGACCGCCTCGATGCGATCGCGAATGCGCGCATAGTCCTCGCTGAGCCACTCCCAGTCGACCTTCGTATGCGGGGGCAGCGTGGCACGGGCGATACCGGCGATGATCGCCACCTCGGATTTGAGATGGGGCGAGGCCGGCTCGATCTGGCCGGTCGAGGCGTTGACATTGCTCATGCCGTCTTCAAGGGTGACGGTCTGCAGCACGCCGGCCTGGATGTCCTTCTCGGTACGGGCCAGACACGGCAGGATAAAGGCCTTCTTGCCGTGGATCAGATGGCTGCGGTTGAGCTTGGTCGAAATCTGCACGGTCATTTTCAGCGTATTGAGCGTCTTCTCGGCGACCCGATCGATATCGGGAATGGCGCGAAAGAAGTTGCCGCCCAGTCCGATAAAGGTATCCACGCCACCGTCCAGAATGGATTCACAGCACTGGGCCACATCAGCGCCGTGCTGGCGCGGTGACTCGATGTCGAACACCTGGTCGAGTTGGCTTAGAAATTCTTCGCCCGGCTTTTGGTAGATGCCAACGGTGCGATCGCCCTGCACGTTGGAGTGCCCCCGTACCGGACAGGCCCCGGCACCGCGCCGGCCGATATTGCCGCGCAAAAGCAGCAGATTGACGATCTGCTGTACGCCGTCACCGCCGTGCGTCTGCTGGGTAATGCCCATGCCCCAGCAGCAGATGACACGCTCGGCGGTCATGTAGACCTCGGCGGCCTGTTCGATCGCCGCCCGGGTCAGCCCCGAATGGCGCTCGATGCGTTCCCAGTCCAGCGCGCGACAGTGATCGGCGAAGGCCTCCAGGCCGTGGGTATGGGCCTCGATGAATTCGTGATCCAGAACCTGCTTGTCGCCGCTGGCCTGTGCCCGGTCGTCGGCCTCGATCACCACCTTGCACATGCCCTGAATGGCGGCAATGTCGCCGCCGATGCGCACCTGATGGTACTGCGAGCTGATGGTCGTGCCGGCAGGCTTTAGCATGTCCTTCGGGCTTTGCGGGTTGGCAAAGCGCACCAGTGCCTTCTCGCGCAGCGGGTTGAAGGTCACCACGGCGCCGCCGCGGCCCACCAGCTCGTGCAGATTGCCCATCATGCGCGGGCTGTTGGTGCCGGTGTTTTGACCGAAGATAAAGACCGCGTCAGTGTGATCGAAATCGTCCAGCGTGGTTGTGGCCTTGCCCACGCCCAGACTGTCGGGCAGCGAGACCGTGGTGGTCTCGTGACACATGTTGGAGCAGTCAGGGAAGTTGTTGATGCCGTACATGCGACCGAACAGCTGATACATGAACGCCGATTCGTTGGGCGCATGGCCCGAGGTATACAGCTGTACTCGCCAGCGGTCCTTTTGGGCCTTGAGTTCTTCGCCGATCTCGCGAAAGGCGTCATCCCAGCTGACCGCTTCGTACCTGTCGGTTTCGGCGTTGTAGCGCATCGGGTGGGTCAAACGCCCCTGACTTTCCAGTTCGTGGTCACTCCAGCCCGAAAGCTCGGTGACGGTGTGGCGTTCGAAAAATTCCGGGCGAACGCGCTTGCGGGTGGCCTCCCAGGCCACGGCCTTGGCGCCGTTTTCACAGAACTCGGCCATGGCCGGTTTGACCGGGTCGGGCCAGGCGCAGCTGGGGCACTTGAAGCCGTTGTGCTTGTTCATCGACAGCATCAATCGGTTGCCGATAAACGGCACTTGCTGGCGGAACATGTGCTCCTCGACGGCCCGGATGGCCAGCCAGCCGCCGCCGGGCGAGGTGCCCTCGTCCTGACTGCCGTAAACCCGGTCGTTACTCTCGTGCGCGGTATGCTTTTTCACCATGATGGCCTCCGTGCCAATACGGTTGAAAGATGACAGACGGCGCTGACGATACCGTGACAGTCAGGCAGACAGAACTTGCCGAAAGCGTCGCTTTTGACTGGCAGGGAGGGGATTTCAGACAGCGTCAGCACCAAGGATAGTCGGTCAGGGTAGTCTGGCACACGAGCTTAATTGGTGCTTAATGGATAGTGAGAAAAGACTCGATAAACTCAGTGCATCGGGCCGCCGGCGGGGAAGGGCGGGCGCGCCAGCCAGATCAGGGCCGTGGTGATAATGAAAATAATGCCAAAAATCCAGATGACATCGTTGAACGCCATGGTAGCGGCCTGAGCGTTGACGACCTCGTTGATCATCATCCAGGCGCGCTGGTCCTGCAGGCCCAGCGTGCCGAGCTGATCCAGATAGTGTTCGGTGGCCGGGCTGCCGGGCACGACCGACTCGGTCAGGCGCGCATGATGGTAGATGCTTCGATGGTCATAAAGCGTCACCGACACCGCCGTGGAGATACTGGTGGCCAGCGTTCGGCAGAAATTGGAAAGTCCGGAGGCGTCGGCAATCTGATCGTCTCTGAGTCCGGCAAAAATGATCTGATTGATAGGAACGAAAAAGAACGCCACGCCGGCGCCCATCACGAAGCGGGGCATGGCCAGCTCACCAAACGCAATCTGGCTGTTAAAGCCTGCCGCCCAGAACGAGCAGAAGGCAAAGATGCCAAAGCCCACGGTGACCAGCACGCGCAGGTCAAAATGGTTTTGAAAGCGTCCGACCAGCGGCGAGGCAAACAGCGCCAGGATACCGATGGGCGCCACGGCAAGCCCCGCCCAGGTGGCGTTATAGCCCATCACCTGCTGCACCCAGTTGGGGGTGATGACGGTATTGCCGAAAAAGGCAAACATGCCCAGCGACAGACACAGCGTCCCGATGGCGAAGTTGCGCTGGCCGAACAGGCGCAGATTGACCACCGGGCGGCGGTGCATCAGCACCCAGGCAATCAGAAAGGTAATGCCGACCAGCGCCACAATGCCCAGCGTCACGATCATGGGGGAGGCAAACCAGTCGTGGTCGTTGCCGTTGTCGAGCATGAACTGCAGCGCCCCCACGCCCACGATCAAAAGCCCCAGGCCGATGACATCCACCGGCACGCGGGTGGTTTTCGATTCGCGTCCGCGCAAAAGCCAAAGGCTTAACACCAGCGAGAGAAGGCCGACCGGAATATTGATGTAAAAAATCCACGGCCAGGAGTAGTTGTCGGTCAGCCAGCCGCCCAGAATCGGGCCACAGATGGGGGCGACCACCACCGTCATCGCCCACAGTCCGATGGCCATGCTGCGTTTTTCCGACGGATAGTTCTTTAACAAAAGCGTCTGGGTCAGCGGCACCAGCGGCCCGGAGACCGCGCCCTGCAGCAAGCGAAAGACCACCAGCATGATCATGCTGTTGGCCAGCCCGCACAGCGCCGAGAACACGATAAAAAGCGAGATGGAGGTGCAGAAAAGGCGCACCTCGCCAAAACGGCGCGCCAGCCAGCCGGTCAGGGGCTGGGCAATGGCGCTGGAGAGCGCGTAGGCGCTGATCGCCCAGGTGCCTTCGCTGGTACTCACCCCCATGTCACCGGCGATGGTATGTACCGAGACGTTGACGATGGAGATGTCGAGCACCTCCATGAAGGTGGCAAGTCCCATGGCCAGCGTCAGCAGTACCAGCTTGATACCGCGCAGCGGCGGCAGCGCTTCCTGCGCGGGGGATGCGGTGGCCGCCTCGCTCATGGCGTGGCGCGGTCGTCAGCGTCGGTGAGCAGCTCACCGGCGTTGTCGCCAATGATGATGCGGGCCGCGTCATCGGCCTGGCGCTGTCGCGCGTCAAACACCTCGGTATGCTGCGGCGGTCGCACTCGGGGCGCCTCTGCCAGCATGGGGCCATCGGCGTCATCATTCAGCTCGATCCGGGTGTAGGTGGAAAGCCCCACCCGCAGCGGATGGGACTCGAGCGTGTCGCCGTCGAGGGTGATACGCACCGGTACGCGCTGGACCACCTTGATCCAGTTGCCGGTGGCGTTCTGGGCCGGCAGCAGGGAAAACGCCGCCCCGGTGCCCGCCGACAGCCCGGCCACGTGGCCGTGATAGACCACGTCCGAGCCGTAGAAATCGGTGGTCACACTCGCGGCCTGGCCGATGCGCACCCGCCCCAGCTGGGTCTCCTTGAAATTGGCATCCACCCAGAGATCATGGAGCGGCACGACCGTTAGCAGCGGCTGACCGGCCTGCACGCTCTGACCGAGCTGCACCTGTCGGCTGGCCACACGACCGTCGACCGGCGCGATCACCTGCGTTCTTTGCTGGGCAAGCCAGGCATTGCGATAGGCGGCGCGTGCCTGCAAAACGCCCGGGTCGTGCCACAGATCGTTGCCGTCGATCAGCGCGTGCGCCGCACGGGCCTGCGCCCGGGCCTGATCGAGCTGTGCCTGGGCGGCATTGAACTGGCGCCGGGCGCTGTCGACCTCTTCCTTTGAAGCGGCGCGCTGCGCCAGCAGGGGCTTGCGGCGTTGATACTCGTCGCGGGCACGTTCGAACTGCGCCTGCGCGGTGACCGTGGCGGCATCAAGCTGAACGGCCTGCGCCTGCTGCCGGCGATATTGACGCACGGCCTGTGCCAGCTGCCCGGCGGCCTGATCAAGGGCATTGCGGGTGTCGCTGTCGTCGAGCGTGATCAGCACCTGCCCACGCTTGACCGGCTCGGTGTCCTCGACGTTGATGGCGGTCACGGTGGCGTTGATCTGTGCGGAGACGTTGACCTGATCGCCCTGCACATAGGCATCATCGGTAATGACCCGGGTGCTGAGCACCAGCGCATCCAGCAGATACCAGCCGATGCCGGCGAGCACGAACACCAGGGCGATGGCGAGCAAAATGATGTTGCGCTTTTTGTGCGACACCGGCGCCTCGGGATGGTCGCCTTCAACGGGCGGTTGACCGGCGTCGGCCGTGTGATCGGTCTCAGTGGCCATCGGTTGTACTTCCACTCGTTAGATAGCGCGCATCACGCTCGGGTACGCGGCCATGATAACCGCCGCCCAGAGCATGAATCAGCTGTATTCGGGTATCGAGCAGCTCGCCATCGAGCGCCAGGCGGTTCATTTGCTCCCGGACCAGCCCCTGCTGCGCCTCGATCAGGGCGCGCGGGTCCTCGACCCCACGCGCGTCGCGCTGGCGGGCAAGCTCGAGGCGATGCTGAAAGCTTTGGAGCGCCTGCGTCTGTGCGGCACGCTGCGCCTCGATCTGATCCATGGTGACGGTCTGGCGCGCCACGTCCTGGGCGGCGTCCACGACGCGCTGGTTGTAGTCGGCAATGGCACTTTCAAGCTGTGCGCGGCTGGCGTTATAGCGCGCATCGAGCCGGCCGCCTTCGAAAATGGGCAGCGTGACCGCCGGGCCGAACGAGGCCACCGCGACATCTTCGTTGCGACCGCTGCCCAGCGGGTGCACGCGCAAAAAGCCTGCCAGTGCCGACAGGCTGACGTTGGGATAGTAGTCGGCACGTGCCTGGTCGATACCACGCATGCCGGCCTCGACCTGCCAGCGGCTGGCCATGATGTCCGGGCGCCGCGCGATCAGCTCGAGCCCGGCCTCCTGTGGCAGGGTGGTGTCCAGATGCGGCAGCGGTGCGGGTGTCAGGTCATCGAGCTGATCCGGCGACACGCCCATCAGGGCGGCCAGCTGCACCTGGTCCAGCCGGGCGGCACCCTCGATCTGCGCGCGCTGCTGCTCAAGACTCGAGATCTGTTCGCGGGCCTGATCCAGCCGTGCCGGGTTTTCGATATCGCGTTCAACGCGCAGGGCGGTAATCCGTACACTATCGCGGCTCGAGGCCAGCAGCGTCGCCAGGCTCGACAGCTGAGCCTGGCGCAGCTGCCAGTCCATGTAGGCGCGGGTGATACCTGCCTGCAGGGCGCTGGCGGCCGCGGCCTGCTCAAGCCGTGCGGCGTGGCGCTGATCCATGGCAGCCTCGATGGCGGCGCGCTTTTTGCCCCACCAGTCAAACTCCCAGTCAAACGAGAGGGTGGCCAGCCCCACATTGCTGCGCTGGCTGGCGCCGGTGCTGTCGGTCTCGAAACCGGGCAGCCCGAGCGCCGGGTATTCAAGGTCGGTGTGGCTGATGCTCTGGTTGGCCCGCGCGCTGCCTTCAATCTGCGCGCTTGTATCGGCCTGACGGCCCTCGAGCTGACGAGAGGCGGCGTCAAAGCGGGCGCGAGCGCTGTCCAGCGATGGCGCCTCGCGCATGGCGCGCTCGATCAGGGCATTGAGCTGTGGGTCATTAAAGTCATGCCACCACCGGGTATCCGGCCAGTGGCCGGCCGTGTCCCGGCCGTGTTCGAGCCCGGCCAGCGGGGCGTGCTCGCGCAGGCTCAGCTCGGCCGGCGCCATGCCGGGGGCACCGCAGGCACTCAGCAGAAGGCAGGTCAGTATCACGCCCGGCAGGGCAGCGCCGGAGCGACGAAAAAGAAGGGCTGAGAAATGATTCATCATGTTCCCGGTGAAATGGCAGGCGCCATGGTAATACATATTGACGGCACGCAAGGGCGAATGCTTTCGCAGGCATTTTTCAGCACCAGACAAGCCCGCTGCACTAATGTAGGTCTGACTGTCGCGCGTGTCGCGTGGCCCACGCTTCAAGGAGCCTTTCGTGCCTTCCATCGCCTGGCGGGATACTCGTGAATATTATGGGCGGATCAGCCGTCTTTTTCACTGGCTGATGGCGGCACTGCTGCTGTGGCAGTTCGCGGGCATGATTGCAGCCAACCTGGTCGGTCGCATGCCCTGGGTCTCCTTTATGGTGGGCAGCCACAAAAGCATCGGTTTCGTTTTGATGCTGCTGGTGGCCCTGCGCTCGACGTGGGGGCTCTACAACCTTTCCAACCGTCCGCCCCATGACCGCGGTGCCGAGATGCTGGTCGCCTTCGGTCAGCTTCTTCTGTATCTGCTCATGATTGTGGTACCGCTTCTGGGCCTGACCATGAACTGGGCCTCCGGCAAGCCGCTGGAGGTGTTCGGCGCGCAGCTCATGAGCGGCGGTCGCGAAATGTCGGGGCTGGCGGAGCTGACCGCTCGCTGGCATGTCTGGATGGCCTGGACGCTGGGCGTGCTGATAGCCGGACATGTGCTGCTGGCCGTAGTCTGGCACGGCCTGATCCGGCGTGACGATACGCTGGGGAAAATGGCGACCCGCCCCGATCACGCCTCCCGCTAAAGGATGTCATGACCGAGTCTCGACCCACGGGACGCCCCGCCTTGCTGAAACCTTATTGAAGGCAGTGGCAGGGCCCTGGTTTTCAACGCAGGATAAACGGGCGCATCACGAACGCCCTTACCCCGGATTGCAAAGGAGTCCGTCAGTCATGTCCTTCAAGCCTTTTGACAAGTACAAAAAACACGCCGTTCACACCGTGATTGGCACCGGGCTGCTGCTGACCACGCTGGGTCTGGCAGCGGTGGTCCAGGCGCAGCAGCAGGCGGCCGATAACGTCGAAACGGCGGCCAGTATCGAGCTTGATGTGCCCTATGTCCCCACGCCGCAACCGGTGGTGGAAGGCATGATGGAGATGGGCGAGGTCAGCGAGGGCGACCGCGTGATCGATCTGGGCTCCGGTGACGGGCGCATCGCCATTGCCGCCGCACAGCGGGGCGCCGAGGTACTGGGCGTGGATATCGACCCCGAGCGTATCAGTGAGGCCAACGAGAACGCCGAGCGTGAAGGCGTGACCGACCGGGTCGAATTTCGCCAGGAGGATCTTTTTGACACGCCCATCGCCGATGCCGATGTCCTGACCCTGTATCTGCTGCCGACCATCAATCAGCAGCTGCGTCCCAGAATTCTTGCCGACATGGCACCGGGCACGCGGGTGGTTTCACACGCTTTCGACATGGGGGACTGGCCCTCTGATGAGCAGCGCACCATCGACGGGCGCACCGTCTATCTCTGGCACGTGCCGGCCCGGGTCGAAGGTGAGTGGCAGATGATGCAGGGCGACACCTTCATCACCCTGACGCTGTCGCAGCGCTATCAGGAAGTTCGCGGCACCGCACAGCGCGGTGAGCAGGCAGTGACCGTGGGCAATGCGCGGCTGCTGGGTGACCGGATCGCCTTTACTCTGGCCGACGGCGAGCACCATCAGCGCTTTTACGGACGCGTCACGCAGGATCGCATCGAGGCCGTCGAGCCGATCGAGGCGCTGGAAGGTCCGGGAGAGCCGGTGGATGCGGACTGGCAGGCCAGCCGTGAATCCTGATTCTCCATGAGCGCAAGCGCCGCGACCGGCGTGCGTCGCTATCTGGGCGTACCCGACGCCGTTGCCATCATGATGGGCGTGGTGATCGGCGTCGGGATATTTCGCACGCCGCCGCTGGTCGCCGGCCACGTTGACAGCAGCTGGGCCTTTCTGGGGGTATGGCTGGCCGGCGGCGTGGTGATGCTGATGGGCGCGCTGTGCTACGCAGAGCTTGCGTCACGCTATCCCGATGCCGGCGGCGAATATCATTTCCTCTCCCGCGCGCTGGGCCAGCGGGTGGCGATACTTTTTGGCTGGGCGCGCGGCACCGTCATTCAGACCGGCGGCATCGCCGCCGTGGCGTTTGTGTTCGGCGACTACGCCAGCACGCTTTTCTCGCTGGGCGAGCACGGCCCGGCGCTTTATGCCGGCCTTTCGATTCTGGTCTTTACGTTGATCAACGTGATCGGTACCCATCAGGGGCGTTTGACCCAGCGGCTTTTTACCCTAGTCACCGTCGCACTGATGCTGGGGGTGATCGTGCTGGGCCTTGGCAGCATGGAAGGCCATACCCTGTCCCAGCAAAGCAGCGCCCCGCTGGGAGACGGTCTTTCGGCACTGGGCATGGCCATGGTGTTTGTCCTGATCACCTACGGTGGCTGGAACGAGGCCGCCTATCTCTCGGCCGACATGCGCTACCCCCGACGTGACATGGCTCGCGTGCTGGTGATCGGTTCCCTGCTGCTGATCGTTTTGTACACCCTGATCAATCTGAGCTATCTGGGCGTTTTAGGGCTTGAAGGGCTGCGAGACAGTGACGCCGTGGCGTCAAGCATGATGCAGGTCATTCTGGGCGATAGCGGGGCGCTGGCCATGACGGTGATCGTCATTGCTGCCACGCTCTCCACGCTCAATGCCACGCTGTTTACCGGCGCGCGCGTCTACTATGCGCTGGGGCGCGATCTGCCGCCGCTAAGACGTCTGGGCATGTGGAGTCAGCGCGGTGACAATCCGGCCAATGCGCTGGTGGTGCAGGGCATTTTGTCGATGGTACTGGTGGCGCTGGGAGATCTGCATCGCGACGGCTTCGAGGCCATGGTGGACTACACGGCGCCGGTGTTCTGGGGCTTTCTGCTGCTGGTGGGCCTGTCGCTTTTGATACTGCGCCAGCGGGAAGGGGATGGCGGGGTGCGGGCCTTTCGCGTGCCGCTCTATCCGGTCACGCCCGTGGCGTTTTGTTTGGTATGCGCGGGGCTGGTGTATGCCAGTCTCGTCAACGCCGGGCCGGGCGGCGTAATCGGGGTGACGATTGTGGCACTCGGGATCCCGCTTTTGTACTGGCGTCGCCGCGAGGCAACGACGGCGACGTAGCGCCGTCGCAGTCGTTTTCTCGCCAGCCATCTCCCCTGCTAGTAGTAGCGCTCCTTCCAGCGCTGCACCTTCACTTCGCTTTTGAGCACGTCGAGCACCTCGACCAGCACCTGCTCAAGCGCCTGATAATCGCTGGTGCTGGCGGGCACGCTGCGATCGATGGTGCGATTGGCCAGCTCCTCGATCAATGCCTTGAAGTCCGGCGAGCGGATGCCGATTACCGCCTCACGGATCAGACGGCTTGTCACATCGGCCATCGCTCCATCCATGGCCTCGACCACCTGGGCGCCCATCGGCAGGCGCTGAAGGCTGCGAATGGTGGGGTTTTCCGTCACGGCGCGATGAATCAATCCGCTGACCCAGTCGTTGATGTCGTCGCGATGATGGGCGTAGCTTTCTCCCAGCACGCGCTGAACGCGGTGAGAAACGTCATCAATGAGCTGCTGCTTGCGAGGCAGCAACACCTCGTCGGTCACGCGCTGGGACAGATTGCCCTTCGACAGAAAGCCTTCCTGCACATCGGTGAGCATCCGCACGATGATGCGATCGGAGAGCTCCTCGAGCACGATTTCGTAGTACTTGTAGAAAAAGCGATAGATGCCCCAGGTGCGAATATCGATCAGGCGGGTACGCTGAAGTCGAATCAAAAGCCCGATGACACGCAGCACACGCAGCATGCGCAGACCGCCGACCGGGATGCAGCCGAGCACGTCGTACCAGTGGACGAACGGATAGAAAAACCAGCGGTGATAGCGCCTGTCCCAGATGGCAAAGGCCCAGCCGCCCAGTACATCCAGTACAAAGATGGCGACAAACCACAGATCGATGGCCTCGAAATTGTCGTGCAGCCAGGCGCCGCCCTGCTCAAGAGACGGTGAGATGGCCGAGAGCATGGCGCGAAAGGGCCCGGTCAGATAGAGCGTGTCAAAGAGGATCAAAAGCAGACTGGCCGAGACCAGGACCATGATGACCAGATCCCAGACCAGATAGAGCTGTTCTCGCCAGCGCGGTACGCTTCGGGGGCGTGGGGACTTGTCTTCCTCGGGCGCCTCACCACGTGGCTGATCGGCCCAGCTGTTGGCGGGCGGGTAGCGGTCGCGCTGGCTGCGATCGCCTGATGGGGAATCCTCTTGATGCATGTGTGCCTCCTTGCGTGAGAGGCTATCTCAGATGCTTGAGCGCTCCGCGTCAAGTCGCGGGCGCTCAAACAGGTTGTCGGCATCGGGATTTCAGAATCAAAAAGGCTTACGGCGCGCCCGGCAGCTCCCGCTTGTGCGCCGTGCGTTCATAGGTGCTGATGATGCGCTGCGCCGCGTCATCATCGATCCTTTTGCCTTCAAGAAAGTCATCGATCTGATCGTAGGTGACCCCGAGGGCCTCTTCGTCGGTGCGCCCGGGAGAGAGCGATTCCAGATCCGCGGTCGGCACCTTGTTGACCAGTGTCTCGGGTCCCTCAAGCACGCTGAGCAAAGCGCGTACGCGGCGCTTGTTAAGCCCGGCCAGCGGGGTAATGTCGCAGGCACCGTCTCCGTGCTTGGTGAAAAAGCCCATGACCGCCTCGGCGCCGTGATCGGTGCCCACTACCAGAGCGTTGTGTCGGCCGGCCACGGCATACTGCGCGATCATGCGGGCACGTGCCTTGATGTTGCCGTGAACGAAATCACGCTGATGCGCGTCGTTGAAATCAAGCCCGCCTTTTTCGAGACCTTCGAGCATGCCATCCGCCGAAGGCTTGATGTTCACATCCAGCTGCTCATCTGCCCGGATATAGTTGATGGCGGCCTGGGCGTCGTCTTCGTCGTGCTGTTCGCCATAGGGCAGGCGCATGGCATAAAACGTGGCGTGGCCGCCGCGTTCACGCATGCGCTCCACGGCGAGCTGGCACAGACGTCCGGTCGTGGTGGAGTCCACGCCGCCGCTGATGCCCAGCACCAGAGCCCGGGTGCCGGTGTCTTCAAGAGACTTGACCAGAAAATCGATGCGTCGTTCCACTTCCTGTTGCGCATCGAAATGCGCGCCGATATCGAGGGCGTCAATAATCTGCTGCTGGGTGGTCATAAGCGATCATCATCCTGCGTGCAGTGAATGTGGTACTGCTGACAGCGTAGCCAGAAATCGGTATCGATAACATTCCGGTCAGGTGTCAGCGTTATTGTATAAACACCGGCCATGATAATGGCTGATGCGTGAAAGTGCATGGCGTGCCGCCGCCAGACGCACCTCGTTGCGATCGACGTCCAGGCGTTGTGTCGAAGTTCTCAAGGGCGGTGAAGGGCTCAGGATATGCCTTCAGCGTGGTCCGGAATTTAACCGGGGACATGAAGGCCATCTCTCGATGGTAACGCCACGCAAGAAAGTGTACCCGAGCAGTATCCTGGTACCGTAATCGCGAGTCCTGTGCGCATCGGTCGATATAAATCAACAATATTGCCGCTTTCGTTACCTTCAGCGGTGCCAGGCTTGAAAGGACCAGTGAGGGCAATCGCCATTCATGTTCCAGAGTGCGGGAGACGCATCCATGACAATCGAGCAGGGACGTGAGGTACACGACACCCGGGGCCAGCTGCTGGGCCGGGTCGAGACCGAAGAGGACGGCTACCTCAGACTGGCCGACGAGCACGGCAAGCATGTCTGGGTGCCGGTCGATATGGTCAACGTCAGCGATGAGCTGATCGTCGATGAGAAAGCGGAAATCCTGAACAGCGATCCGGCCATCGATAGCGATATCGGCGGGGTGGATGAGGCGATGGAGGAAAGCTTTCCCGCCAGCGACCCGCCGAGCTTTACCCCCGAACGTTAACCCCGGGCCCCGCGATCAAGCGGGGCCTTTTCGTTGTGCGCCGGCATCGACGCTACTCACTCGATGACGCGTTCAGGGTAAGCACGCAGACGTTGTGCTGTCGAAAGGGAGTCAGGGCGCGCTCATCACTGGCATCGGTGATCAGCGTCCACTGCGCCGGCAGCGGCGTCCAGTGCTGCTGGCTGGTTCGCCCCAGCTTGGTATGATCGGCCATGACATAGCATCTGGCGCTGCGAGCGATCATCAGCTCCTTGAGCCAGGCCTGCTCCGGGCTGGCCTCGCAAAGCCCCAGATCGGCGGCTACTCCGTCGGCGCTCATGAACACCCGGTCGACCGACAGCCGCGCCAGCATGGCCTGGGCCGCAGGGCCCATGGTGGTCATGCTGGACAGGCGCACCTCACCGCCCAGTACGGTCACCCGGCCCTCGGGGAGACGTTTGAGGGCCGACAGGGCGGCCAGGTTATTGGTAATGACGTGCAGCCCCTGGCGTTGGTGCAGCACGTCGGCCAGCGCGGCCGTGGTAGTGCCGCCATCGAGCAGCAGCGTGTCATGATCCCTGATCTGCTCAAGGGCCAGCGCCGCCAGGCGTGTCTTGATCTGCTCGTGGCAGGACTGGCGCTGTTCCAGCGTCAGCTCCGGCTCGCGGGTGCCGATGTGGGCGGCGCCGCCATAGGTGCGCACGATCAGCCCCTCTTCGGCCAGCGCCCCCAGATCGCGCCGCACGGTCGCTTCCGAGACGCCAAAGTGGGCACACAGGGTCTCTACATCGGTCATGCCGGACAGCACGGCATTGAGCATGGCCTCGCGGCGGCGGGCAACCTTCATTGCGACTCCTTGGTGAGACAGACATCACGCCGTGACGATATCAGTTTCCGGCCGTGTCCGGCGCCTGGTTCAAAAAGACCTGATGGCGGGCGGCAAAGATATCGGAAAGCTCTGGTACGAATTTCTCGCCATCCCCCTGGTCTTCTGCGCTGGCATAGAGATCCCGAACGGCTCTGGCAACGCCGGCGTCCACGTTCATTTCTTCGGCCAGTGAGGCCAGATAGCGGGTATCCTTGTGGGCATTGGCCAGCGTGAATCGATGGGCATCGCGGTCGCGCTCCAGCACGTACTGGAAAAAGGTGCGATAAAAGCCGCTGTCCATGCGTGAGCCACGAATGACGCTATCAAACGTCTGCGGCGTAATACCGGCCCTGGCACCAATGGTCAGCGCCTCGGTGAAGATGGCGCCATAGCCCATGGCGAGGAAATTGTTGAGCAGCTTCATGGTGTGGCCGGCGCCGACCGGGCCGACATGCAAAATCTTCGTGGTCCAGGTGTCCAGCACCGGGCGAATGGCCTCCAGCGTTGACGCATCCCCTCCGACGATGGCCTGAAGCTCGCCGGCCTCGGCCTGGGTAGGCGTGCCGCCGAGCGGGGCATCCATCAGCGTGATGCCGTCTTCGCTCAGCGAGGCGGCAAGCTCGCGGGTCACGGTCGGCTCGGAAGTCGAGCAGTCAACAATCACCAGGCCCTGACGGTCGGCGCTTTGGGCGCCGGCGCGGATACCCTCATCACCTTCGATCAGTGCCCGAACCTGCGGCGCCCCGGTCACGCAGAGAAAAACGATATCGCATTCACTGCCCAGCGCCGCCGCGCTGGTGACCTCCTCGGCGCCCCGGGCGACAAGGTCGTCGATGGGTTGACGGTTACGATGCGCCAGTACCCTGAGCGCATATCCTGCCTTTAAAATGTTGCCGGCGATGCCGGCGCCCATGAGTCCGAGTCCTGCAAAACCGATGATCGCCATGTGTCTCTCCTGAGCATTGAAAAATCGTTATCGGTGGATCCGGTTCAGCCCACGTTGCCATCATGCCGGTCGGCAAGCTCGACCGCCTGGCGCAGCGCCTCCAGCATGCTGCGCTCATCGGCCATCCCCCGGCCTGCGATATCAAACGCCGTGCCGTGGTCCACCGAGGTGCGCACGACCGGCAGGCCGACCGTGACGTTGACGCCGGCTTCAAGCCCCATCACCTTGACCGGGCCGTGACCCTGATCGTGATACATGGCGACCACGCAGTCGAAATCACCGCGCCCGGCGCGGAAAAAGAGCGTATCCGCCGGCAGCGGGCCCTCCACGTTCCAGCCGCGCGCGCGCAAAACCTCGATGGCCGGCATGATCTTCTCTTCTTCTTCGCCGTAACCGAACAGGCCGTTTTCGCCGGCGTGCGGATTGATGCCACACACCGCGATGCGCGGGTTGTCGATACCGGCGCGGGCCAGCGTCTCGTGAGCGCGCTCGATGGTGCGCTGCACCAGGCCCGGCTCGATACGGGCGATGGCATCGATAATCCCTAAATGAGTGGTGACGTGGATCACCTTCATTTTGGGCGTCACCAGCATCATCGACACCTCCTCGGTGCCGGTCAGATGGGCCAGCAGCTCGGTGTGCCCGGGAAAGACATGTCCCCCGGCATGCAGGGCCGCCTTGTTGAGCGGCGCCGTACAGATGGCATCAAGCTGGCCCTGCTGGGTCAGGGTGACCGTGCGGGCGATATACTGATAGGCCGCATCACCCGCCACGGCGGAGATCTCGCCATAGGGCAGATCTTCCGGGATCAGGGCCAGATCGATGCAGTCGATGATCCCGGGCTCGAAGCGGGCCTGATCCGGGCTTTCAATGGCAACAATCGTTACCGGACTGCCCAGACGCGCCGCGGCGTCGCGCAGGCGGCGCGCGTCACCGATCACCAGCGCCCGACACTGCTGGTGCACCGAGTCATGCGCCAGGCTCTTGACGATGATTTCCGGGCCAACGCCGGCGGCGTCGCCCATGGTAATGCCGATAACGGGGCGGTCTGTCATGGAGGAAGTTCCTGATAGTGTGAAAGGGCCGTGTTGGGTGGGGCCTGGGCGACCGGCATGCCACAGGCGGGCCAGCGCGTCTGAATCGCCGAACCCGCCGGCCTTGGTGATGACTTCAAGCGAGCGTGGCGCAGGGCCTGTCATGCGCGCCATGCCGATATCCGGGGCATCCAGAAGCGTGAGCTCGACGATGTCGGCGGCGGTCAAAATGGCGCGAGCCGTGGCGCCGCCCGTGGCGATCAGGCGCGATACGTGAGACAGCAGGGGGGCCAGCAGCTCGCCAAGCCGGTCGCTGAGCTGCGATGCCTCCTGCGTGTTGCGATCCTCGCCCTGCACCAGTCGCACCAGCACGTCACGACCTGAACGCAGTGCCTTTTCGATGCGTGCTCGAAGGGCGTCGTGCTCACTGTCTGAAGCCGTGGTGCGCAGCAGGGCGGCTTCCAGCGATACGGTTTCAAGCGAGGCTCCGGCAAGGGCCTGGAGGGCATCGGCCTGACGGTGGGACACACCGCTCATGCTGCCGACCACGATCAGGGTCGGCCCGGTCGAATGAGCTGTCGCCGGTGAGTAGGTGGCTGTCTTGGTGGGCAGCAAACCAAGCGCTTCGGGCAGCGCCTCGCCAAGCCCTGCCGAGCCGGCCCAGAACACGCTGGAAAGCGGCGCCGAGGCGTGTGCGATGCGGGCAAGATCGTCTCCGGTCAGTGCGTCGCAGACCACGGCCTGAACGCCCTCGTGCTGCCAGCTCGCCAGACGCTGCGTAACGGCCTCGGGCGGCTGGTGCAGGTCATCAAGCGTTAAAAGCGTGGTCTCAAGGCCGGCCTGTTTCAGCATGGCGACCAGATCGGCCCGGCCGGTCATCCCCTCATTGGTCCATACCTCGCAGGCTTCGACCGGCCGGTCATCGAGATACTGGCGACCCTGACGCGTCGTGCGACTGGTGGCCGGAAAGGCCGGCGCCACGATGGCCATGCCGGCCAGCGGGATCAGTGCGGCAAGTTCGGCGGCCACGTTGCCGCGCAGGGTCGAGTCCATCTTCTTGTAGAGAGACTCATGCCGACCCTGCCAGTGCTCAAGACAGTCGCGATTGCGCCGTGCCGCCTGCGCCGGCGCACAGCTCCGGGAATCGGTATCGATGGCGATGACGTCGGCCGGGGCCTCGGCGGTGGCATTTAAAAGAACCTGCGTGGTCAGTCCGGCGCTGCTGCAGGTCACGGCCGAGTCGGCGGTGCCGGTCAGGTCATCGGCCAGAATCAACAGCCTGGTGCGATGACAGGGGCTGTTTGAGGCATTGGCAGGGCGGGGCATGGCAGTGACCTCATGGCCTTTTTGATCGTTTCGATAGTTTTAAAAAGATAAAATGATCGAAACGATAATAAAGGGCAAGCGTTATGTCGTGCGTCAAAGGTCTAAATTTTATACATGCTGATGAAAATAAAAGGATAAATTTTCAGAGGTGGCCGGTCGGTGGGCGTGATCGAAAAGATAATAACGATCACCGCCCGGCGGGGCAGGCATCGTCGCCGCCCGTCGGGAGTCGTTGTCACCCTGATGGCTCAGGGTGTGACACGCCGGGGCTCAGTCTGACGCGCGCAGGGCCGCCTGAACGTGCTCGAGGGTCTGGCTCAGCGACAGGTCATGGGCGAGCGCCAGACGGCGCAGGTCTTCGTACTCCGGCGTTTGGCGCAAAACGGTGCCCTCCAGCAGGCCGACCTTAATGCGTACTTCGCCCAGCGGCGTCGTCAGCGTCTCGATATGGCGCTCGAGAATACGGCGCTGACAGGTCTGGCGTCGCACGCCAAAGGTGGGCGTATGGATCAGCAGCAGCCCTTCCAGCCGGTCGGCATCTTCCATCCGGGCCAGTACGGTCACCAGCACCCCGGGGCGGGACTTTTTCATGGTAACCGGCGTGTGAAAGACATCCAGCGCCCCGGCGTCCATCAAAAGCGTCAATGCATGACCGAGCTGTTCCCCGGTGGCGTCATCGACCTGACATGACAGGACGGTGATCTGTTCCCGGGTGGATGTCTGATCATTGTCGTGACCCGAAGGCGCGTCCGTGGCGTGATCAAACAGGACGGTCCGCAGCACGTTGGGATGCGCCGGATTGCGATGGCCGGCGCCATAGCCGATCTGCGTCGGTGCCTGTGCCGGCAGGGTGCCAAAGCGGGACACCAGTACTCCCAGAAAGGCCGCACCGGTGGGCGTGGTCAGCTCACCAGGCGCATCGAAGTCGGACAGCGGCACGCCCTTTAAAAGTTCCAGCGCGGCCGGGGCCGGAATCGGAAAGCGTCCATGGGCCATGGAGACCACGCCGTGGCCGACCGGGACCGGGCAGGCGGTGATGTGATCCACCCCCAGGTTTTCGAGCGCCAGGCAGACACCGATGATGTCGATGATCGAATCCATTGCGCCGACCTCGTGCAGGTGCACGTCCTTCGGGTCGATGCCGTGAATGCGCCCCTCGGCCTCGGCAATGGCGGTAAACAGCGCCGTGGCGCGTATGCGTACCCGGTCGGGCAGCGTGGCGTGCGCCAGCATGTCGAGAATCTCGCCGGCCGGGCGGTGCGGGTGGTGGTGCGCCGCGCCACCCTGATGATGGTCGTGGTCGTGGTCGTGGTCGTGGTCGTGGTCGTGGTCGTGGTCGTGGTCGTGGTCGTGGTCGTGGTCGTGGTTGTGGTCGTGGTTGCCATGACCATGATGATGCCCACTGTGATGATGTTCGTGATGAGGCTGATGGTGAGGAGACGGGTCGCCGTCCAGCTGGATCGACAGCCGCCGCGCACTGATGCCGCAGCGCTCCACGCGTTCGCTGGAAAGCCGGAAGTCATCGATGGGCAGGCGGCGCAGCTCGCGATCGATAAAGGCCTGATCGGCGCCCAGATCGATCAACGCAGCCAGCAGCATGTCGCCGGCGATGCCGAAGGTGCAGTCAATGTGCAGCGTGGTCATGATCCGGACGTGTCCTGTGGCGAGTCAAAGTGAAGGGGCGTGTCCTGCACGCCGCGCGCGGCCAGCCGCAGGATGCCGGCCGCCTGCCAGGCCGCGCCAAAGCCGTTGTCGATATTGACCACGCTCATGCCGGTGGCGCAGGCCGAGAGCATGCCCAGAAGCGCCGTCACGCCCTGCAGACTGGCGCCATAGCCCACCGAGGTCGGCACCGCGATGACGGGACTGTTGACCAGCCCGGTCACAACGCTGGGCAGGGCGCCTTCCATACCGGCCACCACGATCAGGACATCGGCGCGGGCCAGCGCCTGGCGATGCGCCAGCAGCCGGTCGATGCCGGCCACACCCACATCACTCAGACGCGGGGCGTGAACGCCCAGCCATTCAAGCGTCTGCGCGGCTTCTTCGGCGACCGGCAGATCGGAGGTGCCGGCGCAGACCACCGCCGCGCTGCCGGGCAGCGACTGCGGTGCCCGGCCCCAGTGCAGCAGGCGGCTGACCGGGTCATAGTGGCCCTCGGGGTGATCACGCAGGACGGCTTCGGCGCGTTCTTCATCGACGCGGGTGACCAGCGCGCGCTGATGGCGCGCGAGCAGCCGTGCCACGATGGCACTGATCTGTTCGGCGCGCTTGCCTTCGCCAAAGACCACTTCCGGCACGCCGTTGCGCGCTTCGCGGTCATGATCGACGCGGGCAAACCCCAGATCGGAAATGGGCTCGGGGGGCCGTTCAGCCATGCAGTGTGTCCTCCTCATGACGCAGCAGCCGGTTCATGCTGCCGCTGCGATAGCCGGCCAGATCCAGCGTCACCCAGGCATAACCCAGCTCGGTCAGCGTCTCGACCACCCAGTCGTGATGGGCCAGCAGCAGCGGCATCTCCTCGGGCGTGACTTCGATGCGTGCCAGTTCGCCGTGATGACGCACGCGCAGCTGCGTCACACCAAGGCGGCGTATGCGTCGCTCGGCCTCGGCAATGCGCTCAAGCTTTTCAAGCGTAATGCGCTCGCCGTAGGCCACCCGGGAAGAGAGACACGCCAGCGAAGGCTTGTTCCAGGTCGGCAGGCCCATCGCCTGGGAGAGCTCGCGAATCTCGGCCTTGTAGAGACCGGCTTCATGCAGCGGACCGCGCACGCCGTGCTCACGCGCCGCCACGGTCCCCGGGCGGTGTTCGCCGTCGTCATCGGCAATCAGGCCGAAGACGATGTTGTGAAAGCCGGCCTCGACCATGACGGGCGCCAGATGGGTAAACAGCCCCGTCTTGCAGTAGTAGCAGCGCTGGGCGTCGTTGTCGGCGTAGCCGGGGATGGCGATCTCGGAGGTTTCGATCACCCGGTGCGGCGCGCCCAGCTGCTCGGCCAGGGCTCGCGCAGCGTCGAGCTCCTCAAAGGGGTAGGACTCGGAATCTGCCGTCACCGCCAGTACCCGATCCGTGCCCAGGGTCTCCAGCGCCACGGCCAGCAAAAAGGTGCTGTCCACCCCGCCGGAGAAGGCCACCACGACGTCGCCCATCTCGCGCAGCATGGCGCGCAGCGTTTCAAGCTTTTGATCCAGCGCCCGGCCGTCGCTGACCGCGTGTTCAAGTTCGGGGCCGGATCGGGGGGCGGCATTGACCGCCTGGCGGGCAATCAGCTGATCGCTCATGTCACTCTCCTGACGTTCAGGCGTTGTCGTCATCTGCGGCGTTGTCATCCACATAGGGCACCGTCAGCGGCCCCAGCGGCATGACGGCCACGCGCATGTTCTCGCCATAACGCGCCTTGAGGGTCGCAAGCGTCTCCTCAAGATCATGGACCGGCGTCATCATGGCAAGGCGCGCCTGATCGTCAGTGAGCGTGGAGTAGAGCATGACATCCGCCCAGCACTGGATGACGGCCTGTTTTTGCACCTGCCACTGATCGAGCATGCTGAAGTCCGGGTTTTCGATCATCTCCAGAAGCTTTTGGGGCGAGTCGGCCATGCCGAGTATTTCGGCAAAGCGGCCGTGGTCGGGCAGGCCGTCCGAGCACTCGGCGGCCATGAGGATGGTGCCGCCTTCGCGGACAATCTTGTGCGCCGCGCTCATGCCCTTGACGGCCTGATACAGGTTCTGGTCCAGCGGATAGCCGGAGTTGCCCGTGATCACGACATCAAAGCGCTCATCGCAGCGCACCATGGCGTGCTTGAGTTCGTGCTCGCAGCCCTGCCGGTGTGCCTGGGCCATGTCGCCGGCAAACACCTTCGTGATCGCCTTGTCGCGATTGAGCGTGACGTTGAGCATGAAGTGCGGCGGGCACAGCGCGTTGATCTCGCGCGTCATGGCCTGCAGCGGGTTGTCTACCATGTTGCCCCAGGTCGAGCGCGGGTCGCCGATCATGCGGGCATTGTGGAAGGTTAGAATGGTCTCAAGGCCGGCGATGCCGGGCATGATGCCCTTGGGGCCACCGGAGAAGCCGGCAAAGAAGTGCGGCTCGATAAAGCCGGTGACGATGCGAAAATCGGCCTCGACATAGCGCCTGTTGAGCCAGGACGGACAGCCGAAGCTGTTGTCGCCGACGTTGACCAGTTCGTCGTAGTTGTCGCAGTGGTTGTTGATGATCTCGATGTGATCCACCACCCAGTCACCCAGCATGGTGCGCAGTTCCTCTTCGGTCTGATCACGGTGGGTACCGGTGCCGTTGATGATGACGAACTGCTCGTGCGGTACGTGATTGAGTGCCTCGATCAGAAGCGGCACCAGCACGTGATTGGGCGTGGGGCGGGTGATGTCGCTGATCACGATCGCCACCCGGTCCGTGGCCTGCACCATCTGACGCAGGGGCGGCGTGTCGATGGGGGCATCAAGGGCGTCTCGAACGGCCTGCTGCGGTGACTCAAGGGCCGGCTGCGCCGGCGGTGTCACGATAAAGGCGTTATCCGGCACGTCGAGTGCCAGCTCGCCCCGGCCATACAACAGTGAGGTTTTCATGTGCGCTCCCGACGTCGTGCCGGCACATCGGCCGGCACAGGCTATAACGGATGTCATGGCATAAGGGTTGTCAGCGTAGCTTACGCGCCGGGGCCGGAAGAGGCATCCACCCTGTCGGCTGTTCGTGCCGGCTCGTCTTCGAGTGTGCCATCGATACCGCGTCGGCGCTGCCAGCGGTCGATGATGATCACGGCCGCCGGGCCGAGAATCGCCGTGGTCAGGGTGGCAATCGAAATCTGGGAGGTCGCCACGTTGACCAGGTCCTGATAGCTCTGTGCTTCTGCCGCACTCATCATCCCGGAGCTTGCCGCAACGGCGGCGGCCGCGGCGATGGCCGCCGGGGTGCCGGCTGCGTTACCGGCCGTTGTGGCCTCAGAAACCGGAGCGATCACGCTGCGTTCACGAAAGGCTCTGAAGATCAGGATGCCGGCGCCACCGGTCAGCACCGTGGTCATCACGCCCAGCAAGAGGCCAGCGCCCACGACCTGCGGATTGAAAAACACGGCCAGGTTCATGTTGGCGCCAAGGGCAAAGGCAAAAAAGGGCACCGGCAGAATCTCGCCGGGTTTGAGAAAGGCTCGAATGTCTTCATCCAGATTGCCCAGCAGCATGCCCAGCGCGATGGGCAGCAGCACGGCAATAAAGGCAATCATGGGGAACTGCGAGCCTAAAAGCCCCAGCGACATGAGCGTGAAGAAGGGGCCATCGTTGAGCGAGAGAATCGCCACGGCGCCGGTATCGGAGCGGTTGCCGTACTGGCTGGTGAGTGCGGCATACATGCCGCCGTTGCCGTTGGTCATGGCGGCGATGATGGCCACCGTGGAAAGGCCCAGCAGGCCATTGATGGGGTCAAACATGAACCCCAGCGCCAGCCCCACGGCAAGACCGGTCAGATACTTGGCGCTGACCAGCAACAGCCCTTTTTTGAGCGCCTTGCCACCCACACGCAGGTTCATCTGGCTGCCCGAGCAGAACAGAAACAGCGCGATCAGAACCAGAGCGCCGTCCTTGAAAAGCTCCTGGGAAAAACCGCCGATGCGCAGAAATTCATAATTGCCGCTGTCTGTCTGGCCGGCCCCCAGCCACTGCAATACCGCCGTAATCCAGGGCAGATGAAGCTGGTCGATGGTATTGAGCGTTGCGCCAAGAATCAGCGGCACCACCATCAGACCGCCTGGGACCTTTTGTACCGTGGCAAGCAAACGCATGGGCATGTCTCCCGCTGATCATGACAAATATCTGCAAGGTGCAGATGTGATGATTAAAACGAGAGAAAAAATGATCGAATCGATCAGGTCAGGCAATGCGACCAACGTGGCATCGTTATATCAGCGCCGGCTTTTTCACCTGTCGGGCCGTTCGGTTACCGGGCTGACGCCGGTTTATGGCAATGCTTTCTACGACCAAAGAGAGGTCTTTGATGCCGGCCCGCTGGGCCATTTTCTGCGGGTCAGGTCAGTGGCAGTGCCTGCTCGACCTGATGCACACGCCCGCGACCGGCATGCTTGGCGCTATAAAGCGCCTGGTCGGCCATCTCGATCAGGGTGCTCATGTCGCGGCTCTGGCAACGCGCCTCGATCAGCCCGGCCGAGAACGTGAGATGCTCGATTCGATCATCTCCGATGGTCATGGACCATCGACCGAACTGCTCGAGCACCTCGTTGAGGCGCATCATGGCAATGCCGGCGTTGGCCCCCGGCAGCACCACGATGAACTCCTCGCCGCCGTAGCGACACGAGATGTCCGTGGCGCGCAGCCGCTGGGTCAGAATCTCGCCCAGCGCCACCAGCACCTGGTCACCAGCGTCGTGCCCCCAGGTATCGTTGAGCCGCTTGAAGTGATCCAGATCGAGCAGGGCCAGCGATACCGGGGCCTCGTCGCTGCAGCCGGCAAGCAGTTCAGGCAGCGTCTCGTTGAGATAGCGCCGGTTGTACAGCCCGGTCAGGGCGTCGCGGTAGGCGTGATTGGTCAACTGGCTGCGCAGGCGCAGATTGATCAGCGTCAGCGTCAGGATGCGGGCGGTCTCATCGGTCATGCGCTCGAGACGCTGGCGGTCCTCGTCATCCAGCGGGACCGCCTGCAGGGTCATGCGTCCCAGTGCGCCGGTGGCCGTGGTCAGACGCTGGCGATATTCAAAGGCCGGCTGCGCAGCCAGTGGGCTGCCCCAGGTGATGCAGTGCGCCTGATCCAGCTCCTCGATGCGCAGGGCCAGTTCGCCACTGGTGTCGGGAAAGCACCGGGGCAGATACGCTTTTAGCAGCGGTACGACCCCGTTAATGTCGTCAAGCTCGAACAGATACGTGCTCAACTGGTTGAGATGCTGTCGATACAGACCGTCGCGCGACAGGCGCTGGTTGAGCAGCACCAGCCCCTGTTCGGCCTCCTTGCGCGCCGTGATGTCATGGACCATCTCGTAGATCAGCGTTCTACCGCCGATTACCACGGGGGCCACAAACACTTCGACATCGCGTATGGCGCCTTCGGCCAGGCGATGGCGCGTCTCGAAATGCCCCTCGTGCTGTGCCAGCGTCTGGTGAGCGCGCTGCTGACGGGTGATCAGCGGCGTCAACGAGATGTCCTGCATGGTCATCGTCTTGAGCGTGTCCAGCGAATGACCGTAGTAGTCGCTGGCGGCCGCGTTGGCATCGACGATCTCGCCGTTTTCCGGGTCCAGCAGCAGCTTGATGGCATTGCCACTTTCAAAGGTGCTGCGATAGAGCCCGGCATTTTCCAGCAAAAGCTCGGTGGCCTGCTTGCGGGCGCTGATGTCCTCGATCAGCAACAGATAAAGGTTTTCCTCCGGCAGTGGCGCAATGACCCACTCCGCCCATAGCGGTTGCCCGGCCCGTCCATGGCCATAAAGGTCCATGCGCAGCTCGCGGTGCCAGGTCGATTCGCGGCGCTGGGTGGCGTCCTGCCCCTGCCATGCCTGCCAGTGCTGCAGAGCCTGCGCGTCATGGTCGTTGCTGACCCACCGCCAGATGTTTTCCTCACCGATAACGATCTCGTGTGGCGCCAGCAGCTGCTCCAGCATGGGGTTGTGCTGGTGCACCACGCCCAGATGGTCGATCACCAGCATGCCGGTTGGCGTGGTATCAAACAGGGTCTGCAGACGCCGGCGGGTTTCCGCCAGGCGCTGTTCCTGCTCACGGCGCGTCTGAATATCGATGACCGTCCCCACGATCCGGGTCGGGCGTTTGTCTTCATCAAAGGCCATGATCTGGCCGTTGGCCTGCAGCCAGCGCCACTTGTTACTGGCATCGAGAAACCGGTATTCGCAGCGCCAGTGGGCGTTGCGACCGGCCACATGCTCGTCAAAGCTTGCCATCACATGCTCGAGATCATCCGGATGAAACAGGCGCTCGCGCCAGGACTGGGCATCGCGCGGCAGCGCACCGTTGCGATAGCCCAGAATCTGATGAAACTGGGCGGACGCAAACAGTTCATCGGTGACGAGATTCATGTCCCACACGCCCGTATCTGAGCCTGTCAGGGCCAGGTTCCAGCGCTGCTCCTGATGCGTCAGCGTGGTTCGGGTTTCGGTCAGTGCTTTCCACGGATAGCGCAGATGACTCAAAAAGAGCGCGCGAAAGATCAAAACGTAGGATACGGCCTTGTAGACATGCCCGAGAATATTGAATTCATCGTTGGCCGAGCCATACAGCGTAAAGCAGATCTCGGCCAGCGCCGTGACCCAGGCCGCCAGCGTCAGCATCTCCCGGTCACGTCGCTGGCGCAGGCGTGAGGAGCGCAGCAGGATGATACCGGCAAGCACGCTCATGCCGGCCAGCCCCCATTCAAGTGAGATCTTGAGCGGTGTCAGACCCCGGCCCGGGATATAGAGCGTCGGCAATTGCTGCAGGTAGCCGAAAACGGCCACCAGGGCCACAACGCCTGCTGCCAGAAACGATATCAGTATGAGGCGCGGAAAGCGGGCAGGCTGATCCGACAGGTGAGAAAGTGACAGCAGCAGCAGGGCGCTGATCGCGCTCAGTCGGGCCAGAAGCCAGAAATAGATCGCCTTGTCGAGCGTGTTGGGCGAGAAGAGATCGGCCATGCCGGGCATGGACAGCAGGTGCAGACTGTCCATAACGGCTGACAGTGCCAGCAGGCTGCCCACGCACAGATACTGGGTCGAAAGCGTTCGGTAGCTGTTAAAAATGGCAAGGGCGGAGAGCACGGCCACCATCACGCAGGTCAGCTCGACCAGGGAGTGAAAGCCCAGGTAGCTCTCCTGCAGGCCAAACACCTGCTGGCCCGGCAGCACGGCAAGAGCCACCATGAGCCCGAGCAGGGCCCAGAAGAGGCTGCCCAGCGGGCCAGTCAGAAGATGTTTAAGAGCTGTCTTGAGCGTTGCCATCCCACCATCCGGCGTTTAGAGGTGCAGGCTGCATATTAGGCCAGTAGGTATAAAGTGTTAATTCAAGAAAATCGCGCTTTCCTGGGGTCTATTCATTGAAACGATTCGTGTCGCCCCGGTCAGACCATTGCCCTCGACGTCTTGCCAGATAGATCATGCCAAGCCCCAGCGAGCGCACCAGCGTAAAGGTGGTAAAGGCAAGCCAGAGGCCGTGATTGCCCAGTGGCTGGGTCAGCCACCAGACCGGCAGGTAGACCAGCAGGGCGGCGATGATGGTGTCGCGCATGGCCCGGGTCTGCGTGGTGCCGATGAACACCCCGTCGAGAAGATAGCTCCACACCGCGATCATCGGCATGACAACCAGCCATGGCAGATAGTCGCCGGCCAGATGGCGAACGGCCTCGATACCGGTCAGACGCGCAATCAGCCAGGGGCCGCCAATCGCAAAGGCCAGCGCCGCCAGCCCCGCCGTCAACAGCGAAAATACCGCACAGGCTCGTACCGACGCAGCGAACTCGCGCCAGTCTCGTCGCCCGGCGGCTCGCCCGGTCAGGGCTTCAGCGGCGTTGGCAAATCCGTCCAGGCCGTAGGAGACCATCATGACCAGCTGCATCAAAATGGCATTGGCAGCCAGCGTCTGATCGCCCAGCTGCGCGCCCTGGGAGGTAAAAAAGGCCATGGCGAACAAAAGGCACAGGGTGCGGATAAACAGATGGCGATTGACCCGGAAAAGCTCGCCATAGGCCGTGATGCGCTTGAGTGGCGTGGCATCAAACCGCCCCCCCAGCGTTTTCAGCGCGCGCCGCACCAGCCACAGCCCGACCGCCAGCGCCGTGTAGTCGCCGACCAGCGATGCGGTGGCCACGCCCTTGACGTTCATGTCGAGCCCGACCACGAGCACGATATCGAGCACGATGTTGATGCTGTTGGTCACCAGCATCAAAAGCAGGGTGACGCGGGCATTCTGACGCCCCAGAAACCAGCCGATGATGGCGTAGTTCATCAACACTGCCGGCGCGGAAAAGATACGAACATGCGCGTAGTCGGCGGCCAGCTGTGCGGTCGCCTCGCTGTCGGGCTGCAAAAGTCGCAGGCCGATATCGATCAGCGGTGCTGACAGCGCCACCAGGGCCAGGCCGATGATCACACCGATCAGCAACGACTGCCCGAGCAGGTCGCGAACGCGTTGATCCTCGCCTCGCCCGGCGGCCTGAGAGGTCAGCCCGGTGGTACCCATGCGCAGAAAGCCAAACCCCCAGAACAGAAAGCTGAACAGCGTGCTGCCAAGGGTGACGGCCGCCAGATAGCGGGCGTGGGGCAGGTGACCGATGACGGCGGTATCCACCAGTCCCAGCAACGGCACGCTGGCATTGGAGATGATGATGGGCCATGAAAGCCGCCAGACGTCGTGAAGGCGCGGCAAAAAGGCAGGGGATCGAGACTGGGACATGTGGCTACCGACCAATGGGTACGACGCGAGCCTGCCACACCGATAGTGTGGCGTCAGTACGCTCGCAGGATGCAGATATCAGAATCAGTGTGATCGATGCTCAAGACATGACAGTGCCCCCGCAATGAGGGCCTTTCAGGGCAGCCCTTCGACTGGCATATTCTCTAATCGATCATGAAAAGGGGGCAGCCTGAAGGCTGCCCCCTTTTTTCAAATTCGTCGAAAGTCTTTAATGATCAGCTTTCAACGGCCGTGATGCGCTCGTATTTTTCCATCAGCTGCTCTTGTGACTCCTCGCGCTCGGGGTCGAGTGGAATGCAGTCGACCGGACAGACCTGCTGACACTGCGGTTCGTCAAAATGGCCGACACACTCGGTACATAGCCCCGGGTCGATCACGTAGATCTCTTCGCCCGGTGAAATGGCGTTATTGGGACATTCCGGCTCGCAAACGTCGCAGTTGATGCACTCATCGGTGATCATCAGGGACATGGTAACCTCCTGGTTCGCGCGCGCTGCAGGTGAGCGCTGCACGGCTGTCATCCGCCGGCCCTGGGCCGTTCGCCGTATCAGTCGCTGCGAAAGTGTTCTTCCAGCGCCCGGGCGATGCGGGGATGCACCATCGTTGAAACGTCACCGCCAAGGCGGGCAATTTCACGCACGATAGTGGATGAAATATAGGAATTTTCGACTTCGGGCGTCAAAAAAAGGCTTTCCACGTGAGGTGCCAGCGCCCGATTCATGTTGGCCAGCTGCAGCTCGTATTCGAAATCGGAGACGGCGCGCAGACCGCGCAAAATGATGCGGGCGCCCACCCGGTCCACCAGCTGGGTCAAAAGGCAGCTGAACCCAACCACTTCGATATTGTCGAGATGGCCCAGGATTTCCCGGGCCAGTGCCACCCGCTCATCAAGTGACAACGCCGGCTGCTTGCGCGGACTCTGCGCGATGGCCACGATGACGCGATCAAACATCGAGGCGGCGCGTTCGATCAGATCGGTATGCCCGTTGGTGATCGGATCAAACGTTCCGGGGTAGACCACAATGTTCATGTACAGGCTCCATCAATCCCCGACATGCCGGCAGTGTGACGCCGGTCAGGGCTTTCGATGATACGCGTCCGGGCTGCCGACGGCGTCGGGAGGTTACTGTAAAGTCTTCCGGGCGACAAACGTTGCTGCCGGACCGGCACAGTCGCCCCCGTTGATGCATTAATCGAGCGTGCCGAAGGGATTGTCAACCTCCAGCGAGACCGGTTTGTGATAGCCGGGGATGCGAATGTCGCGGGCGCTGACCTCGAGTTCAGGGCCTTCGAGCACGCCCTCACCGAAGCGGTAAATGGGTGAAAACTCGCCCCGATGCGCCTGCGCCTCGAAGCGCGCCTGACACTCGCGTATCTGCTCGCGGCGGCGACGCCACTGGGTCATGGCCGCTTCGCCGTGGCGCTGGGTCAAAAGCCGTTCTGTCACTTCCGGTGACAGCAGCGGCGCCGTGGCGTTGTTGCCGCCAAAGCCCTTGGCGTTGATGAAGCTGACATCGGCGCGAAACTCGCGATGGTCGCGAAAGATATCCAGACGCTCGCCATGAACGTCGTCGGCCACGGCATCGAGGGTAAAAATACCCGGCAGCAGGCCGGTTTTGAAACTGCCCAGCGCACTCATCAGCTGATCGCCGGCGGCGCTGCCCTGGGAGTGGCCCAGGTAGGCCTTGACGGCGGCCACCGGCCAGTGCTCGATACCGTTGGCGCGCGCCACGCTGTCGAGCACATGGGATTCAGTAATTCGATTTTTGGGGGTGCTGGTGCCGTGGGAATGAATATAGCTGCGTTCCCGCACGGCCCTTTCACCCAGAATGCTGCTGGCCAGCGCCACGCTTTTGCCAAGCGTGATGTAGTTGCCGATGCCGGGCGCTGAAATGGAGCGCTTGTAGCCGTCGGCATTGATGAAGACTTCCGGCACGGCGCCCAGGATATCGGCCCCCAGTTCAAGCGCCAGACTGTCATCCATGAGCATGACAAACTGGGCGGACTCGGCGATGGTAAAACCGCAGTTGCGCGCAAAGGGGCGGCACACGCGCTGATAGTCTTCGTCGGTCAAAAGCTCCAGAGCGTCGAGCGCCTTGACGCTGGCATCATCGGCCAGTGCGCTCATGACGCGAAAGCCTTCAACGATTTCCGGCGTGATGGGGGCATCGGCGGTGCCGACCATGACCATTCGGCGCCGACCCATGCGAATGTCGTCCACGCCCAGGCGCAGATTGTACAAAAAGGTCGCGCAGGCGCCCTGCATTGCACCGGTGGCGCCCACGCTGCCCAGCACATAAGCGTTAAGGAAATCGGCCGGCATCTGCCCATAGCCCAGCGGCATCTGCTTGGATGTGGTGCGCTGGCCGGTTACGAAGCTGTTCAAAAGGCCGCCCCAGCCCTGGGCATCAAGCTGGCCGATCGAGTTGCCGGCATACACGGCGATCTGATCGGGATCGAGCTTCTGGCTCAGGCTGTCCCATTCAAACCCGCTCTGGCCCAGGCAGTCGGAGGCGGCAAAGATGGTCATCGACAGGGCGCGCGGGTGGTGCACGCTGCGATAGAAACCGGCCGGATCAAATCCGGTCGGCAGCTGGCCGGCACTCTTGACCAGCGCGTCGCGCCGCTCCGGCAGCAGGACGTCAAATTCGCCGGCAGGAATGGTCACGCTGACGTGACGCTCATTGATCGCCTCGATCTGCCAGTGTGCCGGCGGATTCTCGGGCACCTGGCGACGACTGAGGCTGACCGTCAGCGGGGCATCCAGCGTCAGGCTGGCCTGGCGATTGGCCGGGATACCGGCATCGGCAAAGCGCTCGTCCTCGATACGCCGAATCAGGGTATGACGAAGGATGTAGGATTCGTGGCGTGCGGCCAGGGTGGCATCGTCAGGGGCGTTACCATGATCATCCGTCTCGTCCGGCAGGTGCTGTCCCATCAGACGGGCCAGTCCCGAGAGGGTGTAGTGTCGGGTCTTTTCAGGCAGCGCATCGATCACGGTCCGGTAAAAGGACTGATGACCGGACGTTCTGCCAGCGGGATTGATACCGCCCATGCCGACGATCACCGGTAACTGTGACAAGCCGAAACCCTCGTGTTGATGCCTATAAGGAAGCGATAAAGCCATGGCGACCGCGTCGCTGAAAGGATGGCGATTTGTCTCCATCACATGCCGTGATGGCTCCGCCAAAACAGGGCAGTCATGATAGCATCGCCCCGGGCAGGACGTCATGTCGGCCGGTCAACGAGTTGTCATGTCAGGGTGGTAGAGTGTCGAGGGCACAGGCGCGGGGCAGTGTCTGCCTCGATCGCCCGGTCACCGGTTGGTGGTGCGCCGGTGGTGGCGCCATAGACGCACCACATAAAGCACGATGACGGCCAGCAGCACTACCAGAACCACCCACAGGCTGCCCGAAAGCGCCGTATGCTGTAAAAGCCAGTGGCTGCCGCCGACCAGACAGCACGCCCACAGGCAGGAACCCAGCGTGGTGTAGAACAGGTAGGGCAAAAGCGGCATGCGGTGAAAGCCCGCCGGTATCGATACCAGCGACCGCATACCCGGAATCAGGCGTCCGAACAGGACAACCAGCGCACCGTAACGCCCGAAGCGCCGGCTCGAGCGCTCGATATCCTGTGGTGCAAGGGCCAGCCAGTGTCCGTGGCGGGCCAGAAAGCGCATGCACTGACGCTCGTCGAGCCAGCGCCCCAGTATATAAAGCGGCAGCGTTCCCAGTACCAGCCCCAGAGTAGCGGCCACGATGGCCGGCGCCGGCGTCATGGCGCCGGAGGACATGATGTGGGCAAGAACGGGGAGCGTCGACTCGGCCGGCAGGGGCGGAAAGGCATTGATGAGCATTGTCAGCAGGGTAATGGCCGTGTAGCCGTGCGTGTCCAGAAGCTGCTGAAGCCATGCCTGCATGGGGGTCTTGATCCGTTGACATCAGGGGTTGGCGCCGTGCGGTGCCAATAAAGTTCCATCATTATTGTTAAACGTTACCATGTTCGCCAACTCCACACCGGTACACTCTACGCAATCGGGTCTGCATCCTGACCTGACCTTTCATGTTCAGCGCGCGCTCGACCATCAGTGGCAGCGACCCATCGCCGAGCACACCCGGGCCGCCTTTGACACGGCGCAGCAGTTCTATCAGGCCCACGGCGGGCCGCTGATTCTGGACGCCGGCTGTGGCACGGGCCACTCGACCCGACAGCTGGCCCGGTGTTACCCCCGGGCCTGCGTGCTGGGCATCGACCGAAGCGCCGACCGGCTGTCGCGAAACCACGACCGGACACTGGGCGCCTTTCCCGATAATGCCCTGCGGGTGCGGGCCGATCTGGTCGATTTCTGGCGTCTGGCGCATCTGGCCGGCTGGCAGCCGGTACGCCATTTCGTGCTCTATCCCAACCCCTATCCCAAGGCGTCGCAGCTCAAAAGACGCTGGCATGCCCATCCGGTGTTCCCGGTGATGGTGGCACTGGGCGGCGTGCTGACCCTTCGCAGCAACTGGCAGGTCTACGTCGATGAGTTCGCCTGCGCCATCAATCTGGCCACGGGCCAGAAGCCGCCTGTGGAGGCGCTGTCGCTGACGCCGGAAAGCGATTTCATCAGCGCCTTCGAGCGCAAGTACTTCGACAGCGGGCATGCCCTGTGGCAGCTCGAGTGTGCGTTGACTTCCATGGATATCGACTACGCTTGAACCCCGCCGCGACCCACCATGGAAGGAAGACGTCATGCCCTGGCTGACCTATCTCTATTTGATACTCGCCATTTGTGCCGAAGTTATTGCCACCAACGCCCTCAAGGCCTCCAACACCTTTACCCGGCCGGGCCCCAGCCTGATCACGGTGGTGGGCTATGCGCTGGCGTTTTATCTGCTGTCGATGGTGCTCAAGAGCATGCCCGTGGGGGTGGCCTACGCCATCTGGGCCGGTCTTGGCATGGTGCTGACGCTGCTGGTGGCCATGGTCGTCTTTGGCGAGCGACCCGACGCGCCGGCGCTTCTGGGTATCGCGCTTATCGTGGCGGGTGTGGTGGTCCTGCAGTTCTTTTCGAAGATGAACGCGCAATAAATATTTAAAAACACCGTGGATGCCGGCGTATCGCATTGCCACGGCACAGGCATGCCCATTACTCTGAGGCTTAAACAAGATGCCCATGAAACAGGGAATTTTTCATGCCTGTAAGGTTTAGCGCCGTAGGCGAAAGTCATTTCAGTGTCTTACGCCTTTTGTCCTGTCTGTTGCTTTTCCTGATGCTATTGATCACCGGGTCGGTGGTAACCCCCGGAGCGCATGCCGATGGTTTTCCTGCCACCCAGGCGCTGACGGACAAGGGATTTGTCGTCGGTGCCCAGGCCCGCCTTCTGGACAGCGGTGAGTCACTGGGTAGTATCGCCCCCGACCGGCAGATGACACCGGCGTCGGTATCCAAGCTTTATACGGCCGCGGCGGCGTTGACCCAGTGGGGGCCGCAAAAGCGCTTTACCACCGAGCTTCGCAGCAGCGGTGCCATCGTGGATGGCGTGCTCAAGGGTGATCTGATCCTTGATGGCGGCGGTGACCCGGGCATGACCAGCGAAGACTACTGGCTGCTGGTCCAGGGGCTGGCAAGCCGGGGTATCCGTCGTATCGACGGTCGGGTGCTGGCCAGCCAGTGGCGCTTCGGCCCGGTAAGCTGCGTGACCACGGATCGGTGTGACGCCCGCACGCGCACCCGCCATGCCTTCGATGCTCAGCTCACGTCCACGGCGGTGGATTTTGCCACCTGGTGTCTGCGCGTGATGCCGGGTGAGGCCGAGGGGGTGCCGGCCCGGGTCAGCAGCTGCGCCGGCCCCACGCCGCTGACGCGAGTGGATAACCGGGTAACCACCGTGTCGCAGGGCAATACCGGCATCAGCGCCGAGCGCACGACCGTCAATGGCGAAGACACCATGGTGGTCTCCGGGCAGATCCGGCTGGGCAGCGCGCCCAGCAGCGTGTATCGCTCCAGCGCCGACCCGGCCGGCCAGGCGCTCAAAACGCTCGAGTCGCTGATGAGCGATGCCGGCATTGCGGTGACGGGCGGTTTTGCTGCCACCTCGAGTCGCCCCGCGACAACAGCGCAGGTGCTGTCAGCGGTCGAGGGCAAGCCGCTGCAGGAGCTGCTGCTGCGCATGCTCAACTACTCCAACAACTTCATGGCCGACGTTCTGGCGCTGAATCTGGTCAGTGGTACCCCCACCATGCAGAGTGCCGGCGCCGCCCTGAACGCCTTTGCCACCGGCATCCCCGGTCATGGTCCGGTCGATATGCGCTCCGGCAGCGGTCTGACGCCGGAAAGTCAGACCAGCGCCCGCGGTGTCACGGCGCTGCTTGATCACATGTACCATCAGCCGGCGCTCTTTCCGGTCTTTGTGGCCGGCATGCAGACGCCGGTCAACGGCCCGATGAACTTTGTTCGCCGCGGCAGCCAGCGCTTTCAGCAAAACGTGATGATCAAGACCGGTACCCTCAACGAACCGGTACCGGTACGCGCCGTGGCGGGCTATTTTCGAACGCAATCCGGGCGCTGGGGCGCCTTTACGGTCATGGTCAATGGTCTGGCCCCCACGCCCTATATCAACTGGACCACCACCCTTGAGGCGGTGGCCAGCGATATCGATGCCATGATCGCCGGCCACTGACCTCATGTCCGCCCGGCTGTCAGCCCTCCGACAGGTCGGGCAGACGCCATGCCGCTGCCGGGCGGCATCTTTTCATGCCCGGGCCGGCGCCGGTCGTGGCCCCGCAGTGCACTGCTTTGGTAGGATGCCTCCTTCCCCTTAAAGATGGCAGGTTGCCTGCGACACCTGTGATCCATGGACAGGAACCTTCTGCATGAAGCCCGCGCATACCGGTATCAAGCGGCTATTTCATTCCACGCGCTACTCCTGGAAAGGGCTGTCGGCGGCCTGGCACAATGAGGCGGCCTTTCGCCAGGAGCTGATCGTGACCGTGGTGCTGCTGCCGGCCACCTTCTGGCTGGGGCAGTCGTTGATCGAATGGCTGTTGCTGATGGGCAGTGCGGTGCTGGTCATGGCAGTGGAGCTGCTCAACTCTGCCGTGGAAACCGTGGTGGACCGCATCGGCGTTGAGCACCACGAGCTCTCCGGGCGTGCCAAGGACCTTGGCTCGGCTGCCGTTTTTCTCTGCGTCCTGTTTGCCTTTCTGGTCTGGGGCAGCCTGCTGGTGGTGCGTTTGACCTGACCCGCGGCGGCCCTGCCCATCTTCGCCATGACGGCCCGAAGCGATTCGCTTCGGGCCGTTTTTTGTGGGCGGTTTCTGACAGGTTAATGATCCGTCATGTCCACAGGTCATGCCCGTATACCCATTTATTGATTGCAAGGCCTGGCTGAAAGGCTTTGGATGGATCAGGTATTCCCTTGTGGTATGAGGGTCGGCGATAACGCCGTCATGCCCTCGAGATGTTTGCGTCATGCAGGACACATAACGATAAATTACGGGAAAACCGCGATGACACATTCCATTCGACCATGGGTTTTCTGGCCCGTGTTTCTGGTGCTGCTGGCCGCCGTTGTCACAAGCTTTGTCAATCTGGAGGGCTTTGTCAGCGTGGCCGGTGCGCTCAACACATTCGTTTTGAGTCACTTTTCGTGGCTTTTCAGCCTGGGCAGCTTCTATCTGCTGGTGCTGGGCATCATTATCTATGTCTCGCCACTGGGCCGTATCCGCATTGGCGGGGAGAAGGCCACGCCATTGCTGTCAAAGCTGCGCTGGTTTTCGATCACGCTGTGCACCACGCTGGCGGTTGGCATCCTTTTCTGGACCACGTCCGAGCCTTTGTATCACTTCCACGGCCCGGCGCCGGGGCTTGGCATCCCGCCTGAATCCCCTGAGGCCGCCCGCTTTGCCATCTCCAGCATGTTCCTGCACTGGACGTTTACCCCCTACGCCATTTACGCCGTACCGGCCCTGGTTTTTGCGCTGGTGTTTTACAACCGCCGCCAGCGCTTCTCGATCGCCAGTTTTTTCGAGCCGCTGTTTGGTCGGGCGCGCGTGCGCCGCGTCGGCGGGCTGATCGATGCCGTGGCGCTCTATGCGCTGGTGGCCGGCATGGCCTCATCGCTGGGCACCGGCACGCTGACCATTACCGGCGGACTCAACGGCTACATCGGTGGAGAGACCAGCCCCTGGAAGCTGGGTATCGTGACCGCGCTGATCGTGACCACCTTCGTGATCTCGGCGGCCACCGGCCTGCAGCGCGGTATCGCCAGACTTTCCTCGCTCAACGCGTTCTTGTTGCTGGTGGTTGCCGTTTTTGTGCTGATTACCGGCCCGACGCTCTACATGCTGGGGCTGGGGGTGGAGTCGATCGGCACCTATCTGGACGGCTTTTTCGTACAAAGTCTTTATACCGGCACGGCGGCAGAGGACACCTGGGCGCAGTCGTGGAGCATCTTCTACTGGGCGGTGTGGTTCGCCTGGGCGCCGGTGACCTCGCTGTTTCTGGGACGCATCTCGCGCGGCTATACGGTGCGCGAATTTCTCAACATCAATCTGATCCTGCCGGCGCTGTGTGCGATGGCCTGGATCATCATCTTCTCGACCAGTGCGCTGCATCTGGACATGGCCGACGACTCGAAGCTCTATGCCCTGCTCAACAACGCAGGTATCGAACAGGTGCTTTACAGCTTCTTTGGCGAGCTGCCTCTGGCCGCCATTACCGTACCGCTTTTGCTGTTCATCGCCTTTATCTCCTACGTAACGGCGGCGGATTCCAATACCGATGCCATCGGTAATCTGTGCACTCGTGGGCTGACCGCCGATTCCGACATGACCAGCTCTTTGCCCATGAAGGTGGTGTGGGGCGTGATCATCGGCACCGTCTCCTGGGTCATGACCAGCTTCGTCGGCATCGAGGGGGTGAAAATGCTCTCCAACCTGGGCGGGCTGCCGGCGATGCTGATGATTCTGCTGGCCAGCGTCTCGATCTGGCGCTGGATCGGTGATCCCTCGCGAATCAATGAGCCGCCGCTTTTCGAGCAGACGGCCGATTATCTCTCGGAAAACGTGCTGTCGGAAAACGTGCTCTCGGATAACGGGCCGTCGGAACATGCGTCGTCGGGCAGCATGAGTGGCGACACCACGGACCGCCACGCCACGACGACTGAACCCCCCTCCACGACCGAACGGGCCGCAAGACAATGAACATCAGGGATGACTTTCCTCACCGCGTGCGACATATCGACAATACCTGGATCACGCTTTCCGACGGCACCCGGCTGGCCGCGCGCATCTGGCTGCCGGAAGACGCCGAGCAGCATCCGGTGCCGGCGATCCTGGAATATCTGCCCTATCGCAAGCGCGACGGCACGGCAGTGCGCGATGAGCTGACGCATCCGTATCTGGCCGGGCACGGCTACGCCTGCGTGCGGGTCGACATGCGCGGCAACGGCGAATCCGATGGGCTGATGCAGGATGAATATGCCCCGCAGGAGCAGGCCGACGGGCTTGAGGTGATCGACTGGATCGCATCGCAGCCCTGGTGTACCGGCAAACTCGGCATGATGGGCATCTCGTGGGGCGGCTTTAACGGACTGCAGCTGGCCGCGCTGCGCCCCGAGCCGCTCAAGGCGATCATCACGCTGTGCTCCACCGATGACCGCTACGCCGATGATATCCACTACAAGGGCGGCAACATGCTGCTGGAAAATCTCGGCTGGGCGGCGACCATGCTGAGCTTTTCGGCCGCCGTGCCCGACCCGCAGCTGGTAGGCGAGCGCTGGCGCGAGATGTGGCTCAACCGGCTTGAGAACATGCCGCTGCTGGCGCAAACCTGGCTTGCCCACCAGCACCGTGATGACTACTGGCGCCACGGCTCGGTGTGTGAAAACTACGGCGATATCGAGGCGGCGGTCTATACCATCAGCGGCTGGGGCGATGCCTATATGAACGCGATCCCGCGGATGATGGAGCAGCTCACCTGTCCCAAAAAGGCGCTGGTGGGCCCCTGGATTCACAAGTACCCGCACTTTGCGATTCCCGACCCGGCCATCGGTTTTCTGCAGGAGGCGCTGCGCTGGTGGGACTACTGGTTGAAGGATATCGACACCGGGATCATGGAGGAACCCGAGTGCACCTTCTATCTGCAGGACGGCCTGCCGCCGGCGCCAAAGTATGACGTGCGCCCGGGGCAGTGGGTGCGCACGCATGGCTGGCCGGCACCCGATGATGAGGTCGAGACGACCACGCTGATGCTGGGCGATCATGGGCTGGTGGCGCGCGGGGAACTGAGCGAATCACGGCGAATTACCTCGCCGCTGACGGCCGGGTCGCTGCAGGGCGAATACATCGGGCTCTGGTACGGCGCCGATTTTCCGCCCGACCAGCGCCGCGATGACGGCCTGGCGCTGACCTTTGACTCCGAGCCGTGGGCGGCGGGGCTTGAACTGCTGGGCCAACCGACCATTGAGGTGTCACTGGCCAGTGACACCGACGGTGGCCAGCTCAATGTGCGCCTGTGTGACGTCTCGCCCGAAGGCGAAAGCGCGCTGATCACCTATGGCACGCTCAATCTCAACCTGCGTAACGATCCGGGTGTGATCGAGCTGCCCGTGCCGGGGGCGCCCCTGCAGATTCGCCTGGCGATGGATCTGATCGGCTATCGCCTGCCGAAAGGCCATCGACTGCGCGTGGCGCTATCAAGTGCCAGCTTTCCACTGGTCTGGTCGCCGAAAAGGCGCTCGGATCTGACCCTTTTGGCCGGTACGCCGCGTCTGGAGCTGCCGGTGTCCAGGGCGGCCCATATCGATATGCCGTTCGAACCGCCCGAGGCAGCCACGCCCTGCCGGCTGGAAACGCTGCGCCCCGGGGCGCCAAAGCGCACGATCAGTGAGGATGTGGGCAGCGGCGAAGTCACCGTGATGGTAGAAGATGACATGGGCGACGTGCGCTTTGTCGATCACGGATTGAGAGTCGATCAGCGCGCGCGTGAGATCTATACCAGCCACCCCACGGATGCCACGAAAACGCGTGCCGAGATCCAGTGGACCTACCGGGCGAGTCGCAATGAGGGGGCGGGGCAGTTTTCGGTCGAGGTCGAAAGCCGCTATGAGCTTCGCTGCGACGAGACGAACTTTTATCTTGACGCTTCACAGGTGGCGCGTGAGGGGGATCGGGTCGTCAGCGAGCGCCAGTGGGCGCACACCATCGCGCGTACGGCGATCTGACGGTGTCCTGTCGACCGGGGCGGGCATGCTATGCTGGCCCGCCCCGGCCGGCAGGAGTGTTTTTCATGTCTGCACGTCATGCGTTGCCGCCCCTGAACTGTCTGCGTGCCTTCGAGGCGGCGGCACGCCTTGCCAGTATCACCCGGGCCACCCACGAGCTGGCCCTGACCCAGAGCGCCGTGAGTCGCCAGATTCAGCGGCTCGAGAGCGATCTGGAGCAGCCGCTTTTCGAACGACAGCAGACCGGGCTGGCTCTGACCGAAACCGGCGAGCGCTATTACCGGCTCGTTCAGCGCCTTTTACGCGAGCTGGGCGAGGCCAGCGCCGAGATTCGCCGTCGCCCGAACGAGCAGAGCCTGACCATCGCCTCATCGCCCACCATCGCCTCCTTCTGGCTGTCGCGCCAGCTGAGCGACTTTCAGGCCCGCCATCCGGACATCAGCATCCGCATGCTGATCATCGAGGATCCCAATCGACTGGAGCCGGGCGAGTGCGACCTGGGCATCTACTACCACCTGCCCGACGAAATCGACCCGCCCGGCATGACAGCGCAGGCGATTTTTGATCACGAGGCGGTCGCCGTGCTCTGCTCGCCGGCCTATCTGGCCCGCGAGGGCCGACCCGACAGCGTCGAGACACTGCTGTCACGTCATGTGCTGATGGTGGTCGAGGATCATTACCATGACTGGCTGACCTGGCAGTGCTGGTGCGAGACGCTGGGGGAGACGTGGCAGACACCGGCGCGCACGCTGTCCGCCAACAGCTACCAGCTCCTGATGAACGCAACGCTTGCCGGTCAGGGAGTGACGCTGGGCTGGACGCGCCTTTTGGCGCACGAACTGCGGGAGGGGCTACTGGTCAGCGCCCTCGATACCCGCATTGAAAGCCGTGGGCGACTGTCGCTGCTGACGCCGGGACAGTATCAGGGCACGCCGGCGGCCCGCCTGTTCCGACAGTGGCTGATGTCACGGAGCGACGACACGCGCCCGACCGAGCACTGACCGCGCCGGACATCGACGCGGCCTGAACCGGTCAGCGACTACCAGCTCTTGTAGGGTAAAAACTTGCCGTTCATGGTGATTTTGACGCGATCGCCCTTCGGGTCTTCCTCTCGCTCGACGTCCATCGAAAAGTCGATGGCGCTCATGATGCCGTCACCAAACTTTTCCTGAATGATGTCCTTGAGCGTCGGCCCGTAAACGCCGACCACTTCGTAGAGGCGATAGATCAGCGGGTCCTGCGGGATGGCGCCATCCCAGGTCTTGGTCGGGTAGGCCTTGAGCGCTTCGATGAGCGCGTCATCTTCAAGCCCCAGAGCGCTGGCGATTTGTTGAGCGATGTCGGGTGGGGCGCTGTTCATGCCGTAGCACACGGAGGCGACCCAGACCGGCGAGCGGCCCACGGCCTCGCCCAGATCGTCCCAGCTCATCTTCTGACGCGCCCGGGCGGCCATTAGGGTGTGGTGCATTTCAATCCTGTCCATGACATGACCCTTTTGTCGATTGTTGGAAGTCACGTCACAGCTATAACACTGCATGCCGGTCAGGGCCAGCGGTGTGTCAGCGCGAGGTGGGCGCTTGCGGGTCGATCAAAAGCGCCAGCGCCGGCATGACCTGCAGCTCGATGGCCGGGTCGATCATGTTGTCCGGCGGCGGTGACAAAAGCGGCGCCCAGGCACGCTCGAAGTCGACATCCGACTGCAGCCGGGCCTCACCCAGGCGGGCCAGGTAAACTTCCAGCATGTCGAGCCGGCCATTTTCATCGGGGGCGGCGAAGCGTCCCAGCCAGGCGCTTTCCGGCATCTTTGAACCGTCGGCGAGCACGGCGGCCTGCAGCGCTGCCACGGCGTGTGTCAGGGTGTCGTCGTCCGCATCATGGTCGACGGTGCTTTCGGGCAGGCCGTAGCGGCTCTGAGGCGCCTGGCGTATCAGCAGCACCTCGTCGCGGGCGCTGAGCAGGGCCAGCGCCACATGGCGCTGCGGCGGGCGACGCCCTGTCGCTTTGGGATTGGTATCGGTCATGTCAGTCAAGGCGCTGTCTCAGCGCCGGCAGAACCTCGTCGCTGAGCAGCGGGGCCAGCGAGAGCGTGTCGTCATCGAGTGCCATCCAGTGCAACGTCTCGATTTCGCCACCGGGGGTGGCGTCCCCTTCAAAATTTTCGATGATAAATACATCGGCATCGATCTGCGTGTCGTCCTGGCGGCTGCGAAAGCGCCCGAGCATGATGCACTGTTCGTCCTCGAGCCCCTGCCCCAGACAGGGCGCACAGCAGCGCGACAGAGTCCCCAGCGGTGTTTCGCCATGTTGTGCGGAAGGCGCGCCCCCCGGCAGTGTAAAAAGGGACTGGCCTGCGCTTTTGACCACCAAAAGCCTGCCAGCGTTATCCAGCAGACAGCCGGCCACAATATGCGTTGTCATGAAAGGCTCCGATATCGGTAAAAGGGGTGGTGCCATACCGACCTTGAATGGCCGGCGGATGCTTCAGTGTGGCTGACCCGAACCTTCCCGGGCAAAGCGGGCAATAAAGCGCGCCATGGAGGGGCCGATGAGCACCACGGTGAAAAGGCGCAGTGCCTGCAGGGCGGCAACGATGGCCACATCGGCGTGGGTGTCGAGTGCGATGATGGTCATCGAATCCAGACCGCCGGGGCTGGTGGCCAGATAGAGCGTCAGAAAGTCGCTGTGCATCATCGGCACCAGCATCAGCGCCGACAGCGCACAGAAGGCAATCAGCATAATGGAGGCCAGCAGCATCCACTTGAAGGCATGCATGACGCTGCGCACGGTCTGTCGGTCAAAACGCAGTCCGACGTAAATGCCAATGCAGGCGTAGGCCGCCTCCAGCAGCGGCAGCGGCAGTTCGATATCGATGACGCCCGAAACCTGTACCACGGTGCCCAGCAGCATCGGGCCCAGCAGGGCGCCGGCCGGCAGCAGGCGATCACAGACGACGATGCCCACGGCAATCAGCGCGATCGAGACCGCAAGCGAGAGCAGACCGTGCAGATCCCACGTCATGGTATGAGACGGCCCGTGGGACTGTCCCGAGACGCCCAGAAAATGGCTGACCAGGGCGCCGGCCATGATCACGCAGAGCACGCGCACATACTGCATGGTGGCAACGATGCGTGGGTCGGCGTTGGCCTGTTCCGACATGGCCACCATTGCCGCCGCCGCGCCCGGCGTGGTGCCCCAGGCGGCGGTGGTGCCGGGCAGGCCGCCGTAGCGCACCAGCAAAATCCCCACCACGGTGCTCAGCACCAGCGTGACCACGGTGGCCAGAACCATCGCCGGCCAGCTTTCGGCGATGGTGGAGAGCACCGTCAGCGTCATCGCCTGGGCAATCAGCAGCCCAATCACCCCCTGACCCGACTTGAACAGCACCCGCGGCAGTTTCAGCCCGCCAACGGTGACGCCAAAGACGACAGACACCGCCATGGGCCCGATCAGGGCGCCGGCCGGCATGTGCACCAGCTGCAGTAAAAGGCTTGCCAGGCCACAGGCGCTTAACAGCAGTGTCCAGCGAAAAAGGGAAGAGGCAGGCAGACGATCGGCGAGCAAGGTGGTCAGGCTCCAGCAGCGAACAAAAGGATCATTGGCGGTGGCGCGATTATGACGTATCAGGCCACGCTGTCGCTGCCGCGTGGTCGATAAAGGGCCACGGCATTGTCATGCAGAGCCAGCATGGCGTTGGTATCGCCCAGGGTGTTGTGCAAAAGCTCGATATCGCCTTCGTTGAAAGGACGCGGCGCGCGCGTGCCCGGTAGATCGGTGCCAAACAGCAGGGCATGGGGGTTGATATCGGCGATGGCGGCAAGCGTTGCCGGCACGTCCAGCGAGACGCGCCCGAAACCTGTGGCCTTGACGCGTGCGCCCGCCTCAACCAGTGCCAGCAGGGTGGGCAGCCCCTCCTGCGACAGCCCCAGGTGATCTATGACCATCGAGGGCAGGGCGCGCAGCAGGGTCAGATGCGGGGCAAGATCGTGGGCATCGGCATAGATCTCGCAGTGCCAGCCGACCACGTCGAAAACGCGTCGGGCCTGGCGGATCATGGCGGCGATGTCCGTTTCGATACCCCGCCTGAGATTGAACCGGATGGCCCGGACACCGGCTTCGTCGAGCTCGAGCAGGCGCTCATCGCTGGTCTCGTCGGGCAGCTGGGTCACGCCCACGAAATCTCCGCCCAGCGTTTCCAGCGCTGCGAGCAGATAATTCTGGTCGGTGCCCTGAAAGGAGCCCGAGACAATGGCACCGCCACGGATGGCCAGCCCGCGGGTGGCCTTGCGGTAATCCTCGACGGTGAAGGGCTCGGGGCGATAGCCCTGATTGTCGATCAGCGCAAAGCGGGGGTCGATGATATGCAGGTGCGCATCGAAGCAGCCGTGCGGCTCACGATGGTCGTGTCGGTAGTGTCCGTTGAAGGGAATAACCTCAGCCATGGCAACTCCTTGATCATCCAGTGATCGCGAGACAGCGCGTTTCGTGTCCCGGACAGACATGACAAGCATGCGGGGTGATGGCTCGGACTGCAATCTTCGTTATGCTGACAGGCAACGGATCAAAGAGAGGCCCTTCCATGTCACTGCAAGCCGCCCTGACGGGCCTGCCTGAAGCACTGCAGTCCCAGGCACGTCGTACCCTCGAGACGTTTGATGAGGCGCTGCTGGCGCGTCTGGGCGAAGAGCGCCTGCGTGAACTGGTCACGACCGTTACCGCCAGCGATTTTGTGGCCCGGGCCCTTTCCCATGATGGCGTCATGCTTGATCGCCTGCTCTCGCATGAAGAGCTGGTCGCCGCGCCTGGGCGAGAGACGCTCGAGCACTGGCTTGACAGCGCGCTTGAAGGGGCGGCCACCGAGGCGGCCATGCAGCAGGTGCTGCGCCGGTTTCGACGTGAGCGCATGGTGGCGATCATCTGGCGCGACCGTAACGACCATGCCGATGCCTGGGCAATCGCGGCCGCCGTGTCGCGACTGGCCGAGGTCTGCATGGAGGCGGCCCTGCGCTGGCACGAAGGGGCGATGGCCGCGCGCTACGGTGCGCCGTCACCGGACAGCGAAGGACGGCCTCAGCGCATGGTGATCCTCGGCATGGGCAAGCTGGGGGCCGGCGAGCTCAATCTCTCCTCCGACATTGATCTGATCTTTGCCTACCCCGAAAAGGGTCAGACACAGGGCGGGGAGCGCACCCTGGAGCATCAGGAGTACTTCACCCGGCTGGGCCAGAAGGTCATCTCTGCTCTCGATGCCATCACGGCAGACGGCTTTGTCTTTCGCGTGGACATGCGTCTGCGACCCCTGGGGGATGGCGGGCCGCTGACCGGCAGCTTTGCCAGTATGCTCTCCTATTACCAGAGCCAGGGGCGCGAGTGGGAGCGCTACGCCATGCTCAAGGCGCGCCCGGTGGCCGGTGATCTCGAGGCGGGTCAGCGCCTTCTGGGGGATCTCAGACCCTTTGTCTATCGCAAGTACATCGACTTTGGCGCGATCGAATCGCTGCGCGAGATGAAGGCGTTGATCAACCGTGAGGTCAGACGGCGCGGGCGCGAGGACGATATCAAGCTGGGCGCCGGCGGCATCCGGGAAGTGGAGTTCGTGGTGCAGGCCTTTCAGCTGATTCGCGGCGGGCGCGTGACCGAGCTGCAAACGCCCTCGCTCAAGCGGGCGCTGGCCGAGCTTGAGCGCCTTGAAATCATGTCACGCCATGACGTGCGCGCCCTGCAGGCCGACTACGTTTTCCTGCGCGACCTTGAACATGCCCTGCAGGGGCTGGAAGACCGCCAGACCCAGTCGCTGCCCGACGAGGACCTTCCCCGGGCCCGGATTGCCTTCGCCATGGGTCATGAGCACTGGGAAGGGCTGGTGGCGAATCTTGACGAGGTACGGCGCCGAGTGCGCGAGCGTTTCGATGAGGTCATCGCCCCGCCGGAAGAGGAAGATCATGAGCTGATCGAGGCCGGCGCGCTGGAGGAGTGGCGGGCGCTGTGGCAGGAAGCCTTTGACGATGAGGCCGCCATCGCTTTGCTGTCCGAGGCCGGCTTTCGCGACCCGTCGCGGGCGCGCGAGCGTCTGCTCAAGCTGCGCCACGGACGCGCCGTAACCGGCATGCAGCGCATCGGCTTTGAGCGTCTGGAAGCTTTGATGCCGGTGCTGTTGTCCAACGTGGCCACCACGGAAACCCCGGATATCACGCTGGAGCGCGTGCTGGCGCTGGTGGAGGCCGTACTGCGCCGTACGGCCTATCTGTCGCTGCTCAAGGAAAATCCCGATGCGCTGACGCAGTTTGTGCGGTTGTGCAGTGCCAGCGCCTGGATCAGCGAACAGCTGGCGCGCTACCCGGTGCTGCTCGATGAGCTGCTCGACCCGCGCAACCTCTACACGCCGCCCGAGCGCAGCGAACTCGAAGACGAGCTGCGTCAGACCCTGTCGCGACTGCCGCCCGGTGACGAGGAGAGCCAGCTCGAGGCGCTGCGACTGTTTCGTCATGCGCGCGTGCTCAACGTGGCAGCGGCCGATGTGGCCGGAGCGCGCCCGCTGATGGTGGTCAGCGATCATCTGACCATGATTGCCGAGGTGGTGCTCGAGGCCGTGGTGCAGCTGGCCTGGCAGGGTCTGACGGCGCGCTACGGCTATCCCCGAAGGCGCGACGGCAGCCACGCCGGCGCCGAGGAGATCGATTTTCTGGTGGTGGGCTACGGCAAGCTGGGGGGGATCGAGCTGGGCTACGGATCCGATCTGGATCTGGTCTTTTTGCACGACGCCGACCCGCGCGGTAGTACCAACGGGCCGCGCAGTCTCGACAACCCGGTGTTTTACGCGCGCATGGGCCAGCGCATCATCCACATGCTGACGACCACGACGCCGGCCGGCGTGCTCTATGAGGTGGATATGCGCCTGCGCCCGTCGGGCAATTCGGGGCTTTTGGTGTCGTCGCTGGAGGCCTTTGCCGACTACCAGCGGCGCGAAGCGTGGGTATGGGAGCATCAGGCACTGGTGCGCGCCCGCGCCGTGGCCGGCAGCCGGATACTGGCCAAACGCTTTGACGACATTCGCCGCGAGACGCTTTCCAGCGAGTCCGATGTGGCCACGCTCAAGCGCGAAGTGGTGGCCATGCGCGAGAAGATGCGACAGCACCTGGGCAGCAGCGCGCAATCCCGCAGCGCCGGCTGGTTTCATCTCAAGCAGGACCCGGGCGGCATGGTCGATATCGAGTTCATGAATCAGTTTGCGGTGCTGGCCATGGGGCATCGGGAGAAGGCGCTTCTGACCTACACCGACAACATGCGCATTCTGGAGACGCTGGAGTCGTCCGGCCATCTGCCGTTTGAAGGCGCCGAGCAGCTGCGCAGGGCCTGGCTTGCCTATCGCGATGCCAGCCATCGGGCCGCACTCACCCGTTCCGGCTCACTGGTACCGGAAGACGGATTCGAGGTGCACCGCGAGGCGGTTCGCGCCCTGTGGCAGCGCTACCTTGGGCCCGAAGACGATGCCGCCGACAGTATACAAACGCCAGCCGATCATTGAGTGCCTGCGCCCACTCAGCGTCCCTTGAGGCGCGGCAGTACCTGATGTTTCCAGCCCCGTCGCAGCAGCGACAGCCAGCGGGGAGTGGCCTTCAGGCGCTGCTCGGTAGGCGTCAGCGCCCGCCCGGTCAGCCGACGCTTGAACTTGAGGGTGCCGGCCATGTCGCTGCGGCGCAGCCGGTTCATGACGGGTCGCAGGGGGCTGCGCGGTGTGGCATGAAAGGCCGAGGCAAAATCGATCAAAACGAGACGACCATCGTAGCGGACCAGGATGTTGGTCCAGCGAAGGTCGTTATGGGTGACATCAAAGCGATGCAGTTCGCCCATCATGCGCTGGATCTCGCCGTAGCGTACCGCGACGCTGCGTCGGTAGGCCTCGCCGAGGTCCATCCCGTCAACGGCTGACATGTAAAAAGCGTAGCGACCGGCAAATCCCTTGAAATCCGGTGCGTGTGCCCAGTCGCGGAGATGTCTGAGCATGCGCGCCTCGCGCTTCATCAGATAGCGCGCCAGCGGTGCCAGAGCCGTGTGCTGCCAGCGCCTGTAATCCTTGCATACGACGGTTTCACCGCGATGGGCGGTCAGTATCACGTCGGCCTTGAGCAGGCCGCCGGCCTGCTGAAGGGTTACTTCCTGTTCGGCCGTATCAGGCGCACGAGATGGACCGGCGTCACGCCAGGCCTCGTTGGCGGCGGTGCCCGGGGTATCGATGGGCCCTTCACCGGCGGTGGCGAGGCCTTGCTCCCGGTCATCTGACGTTGAGGTTTCGACAGAGGGCGCCTGTCGAGACGAAAAGGAATGACGAAATACCATGAAACACCTGATACCGGGGCTGCATTGCGCAGGTCAGTGACAAGAAGGGAAAAGCCAGATACGACAGAAAAGTTAACCTGCTAACGTTAATCTTAATATTATTTTAATTTAAGGTCGAACCCGGATTGCAGGCTCCTCAGGGGCGAGGCGGTACGCACGACATGGGGCTTATCGCCTCGCGCGAGGAAAGATCAAACAGAAAGGGTGTTGCGGGAGAGGGGCAGGCTGACGTCGGCCTGCAGCGTGACCGCCCGAAAGTGGGCGGTCGAGCGAAGACTTGCCTGAGCGCGATCAGCTGTTCTGATTGGTACGCGGGTCACGTCCGATGGGATGGGCTTCTCCGCGCGCTTTTGCCAGCTTGATCTGGCGCTGGCGTTCGCGGGCACCGGCGCGGGTTTTCTCGGGCAGATTGTCCCAGCAGTGCGGGCAGCTGATGCCCGGCTCGTAGCAGGGGGAGCGCTGATCCTCGGCAGAAATGGGGCGCCGGCAGGCGTGGCACTGATCGAACTCGCCCTCGCTCAGGTCATGACGCACGGTGACCCGGTTATCAAACACGAAGCAGTCGCCGCGCCAGCGTGAATCCTGCTCGGGTACCGTTTCCAGATATTTCAGAATACCGCCCTTGAGGTGATACACCTCCTCGAATCCCTGCGCCAGCATGTAGCTGGACGCCTTCTCACAGCGAATGCCGCCGGTGCAGAACATGGCAACCTTTTTGTGTTTTGCCGGATCGTAATGCGCCTGCACATACTCGGGAAACTCGCGAAACGATCGGGTCTTCGGGTCCACGGCGCCTTCAAACGTGCCGATCTCGACCTCGTAGTCGTTGCGCGTGTCGATCAGGAGCACTTCCGGGTCGCTGATCAGATCGTTCCACTGCTCGGGCTCAACATAGGTGCCCACGCGATGGTTGGGGTCCACGCCCTCCACGCCCAGGGTCACGATTTCGCGCTTGAGCTTGACCTTGGTGCGGTAAAACGGCTGCGCCTGCGCCCGGGACTCCTTGTGCTCGAGATCGGCAAGCCGCGGGTCGCCCTTGAGCCAGTCCAGCAGCGCGTCGATGCTGTCTCGTGTGCCCGAGACGGTGCCGTTGATGCCTTCCTCGGCCAGCAGTAGCGTGCCCTTGACGTCACGGTCGCGCATGGCGCCGAGCAGCGGTTCACGAAGGGCCTCATAATCAGGCAGGGAGACAAACTTGTAGAGGGCAGCCACCACGATGGGGCCCTCATCGGGTGTATCAGGACGTGTCATGCGTTTCTCCAGGCAGTCGCCCTCGCAAGGGGCGGACCAGGGGGAATGAATACAGGCCCGGGTGGGCCGCGGCGCGTATTTTACGCATCCGCCTCATCGGTTGCACCTGTTCGGGCCGGTTCCGTTGATCGCCGGGAAAGCGGCGGGTGCGGCGTCTCATCGCGCAGCGCCTCGACGGCACTGATATGATCAGAAGACCGGGTCGTGGCAATGGCCTGACAACGATGCAACACCTGCGAACCCATGGCGCAGGACAACGTACAGCGGAAGGGCTCATGTCTCGAACAGTCTACGTCAACGGCCGGTACGTGCCGGAAAGTGAAGCCAGCGTCTCGGTATTTGATCGCGGCTTTCTGTTTGCCGACGGCATCTACGAAGTCACGGCCGTACTCAACGGCCGGCTGGTGGATTTCGAGGGGCACGTGGCGCGTCTGCACCGTTCGCTCAACGAGCTGAACATGCATCTCGCGCTCAACGACAACGCTCTGCGCGACATTCACCGCCAGCTCATCGACAAGAACGCGCTCGAGGAAGGGCTGGTCTATCTGCAGGTCACCCGTGGCGTCGCGGATCGGGACTTTGCCTATCCCGAGGCGTCCACGCCGGTCACGCTGGTGGCGTTTACCCAGCAAAAGGCGATCATCGACAGCCCGCTGGCCGAGCGGGGCCTCAACGTCATTTCCCTGCCGGACATGCGCTGGGGACGCCGTGACATCAAGACCGTTCAGCTTTTGTATCCATCCATGGCCAAGATGGAGGCCAAAAAACGCGGTGCCGATGATGCCTGGCTGGTGGAGTCGGGGCTGGTGACCGAGGCGTCCTCCAGCAACGCCTGGATCGTCGATCACGACAACACGCTGATCACCCGTGAACTGTCGCGCTCGCTTCTGCACGGCATTACGCGTCGGGCGATCATGCAGCTTGCCCGTCAAAACGACATGAAGGTCGAAGAGCGCGGCTTTACCATCAAGGAGGCGCAAAACGCCCGGGAGGCTTTCGTCACCTCGGCGACCTCGCTGTTATATCCGGTGGTGTCGATCGATCAACGCGTCGTGGGCGAGGGCCGGCCAGGGGCTGTCGCAGGCGCCCTGCGCAGGCTCTATGTCGATGCAAGCCTTCAATCGCTGGATGCCGGTCAGGGACAGGCCTGAACGTGTCCTGAAATTCTCGCGGCGGGATTCAGTTACGTCCGGTCCGGTCGATAGAGACGCCACAGGGTGTGGGGTGACGATAACAGAGCGCCGGAGGGCTGAAGGCCGGGGGCGCTGCTCTGAAGGAGCGTTGACGTGCCGGATGGATACAGGCGTTGGAAACGGGAACAGGAAGAAAGGCGGCTGGCCGTACTGAAAGAGCTTGGCGTGCTGGACACACCGCGCGAGGAGCGTTTTGACGTCATTACGCGGCTTTTGAGCCGTGATTTTGACGTGCCGATTTCGATGATTTCGCTGGTGGATGATTCCCGGGTCTGGTTTAAATCGGAAGTCGGTCTGGAAGGCATCGAGGCGGTGCCTCGCGAGGTGACCTTCTGCAGTCAGGCGATCAGGGCGTCACGCATCATGGTGGTCGAGGATGCCATCCGGGATGAGCGTTTTCGCGACAGCCCGCTGGTCACCGGCGAGATGGCGCTGCGGTTTTATGCCGGTGCCGTGATTCATTCGCCGCAGCGAGAGCCGCTCGGTGCGGTCTGTATTATCGATCACACGCCGCGCAGGATGAGTTATCGCGACCGGTGTCAGCTGATCGACTTTGCAGCCCATGTGGGCCGTGAGCTGGCAGGTGTCACAAAAGCGCCGTTGCAGGGGGCGCTTGAAAGAAATTGATGAGCACGCCCCGGCCATGACCGGGGCGTGTGGCGCCCATCAGAGCGTGGGCGACCATACATGGGGCAGGAAGCGATAGCCCTGCGTGTCTTTCACGATATGGCCGATGCCGGGGAAGTCCAGATGGTGACCGGCCACCATGAGTTTTTCTTCGGCAACGCGCGCGAGAATCTCACGACGCGTCTCCACGGCCTGTTCGCCGTCAACGTCGAAAAGCACCCCGGCGTCGGGCTCGGGCAACTGAATATGCGGCAAATGCACGATATCGCCCCACAGCAGCAGCCGCTCGCCGGCGGATTCGATCAGATAGCCGCTGTGGCCGGGCGTATGCCCCGGCAGCGCCACGCGGGTCACGCCATCCATGATCCGGTCATTATCGATGCGCTCGATCCGGTCACGATTGACCTCGAGCACGCGGTGGGCCACGTCAAACTGCTGGGAAAACATGTCGGAGGCTTCAGCCGGTGCCTGCTGCTGCCAGAAATCCAGCTCCTCGCCCGGCACCAGAATACGCGCATTGGCAAACGCCGGTTGATCATCTGACGTTATCAGCCCGCCGATATGGTCCGGATGCAGATGCGTGACCAGTACGATATCGATGGCCTCAGGCAGTACGCCGATATCGGCCAGCCCCTGCGACAGGCGGGCGCCTTCTTCATCGGCCAGGGCACCGAAGCCGGTATCCACCAGCACGCGCTGATCGCCGATGTGCAGCAGATAGGCGTTAAGCGTGATACGCGGCGGAGTGGCGCGCAGGCTCTGCTCGTGAAGCGCTTGTGCGCGTGAGGCGTCGAGGTGCTGAATCAGCTCCAGCGACCCCTGCATGTACGCATCCATCAGCGTCGAAACAACGATCTCGCCGACGCGCAGGTGGTGAACATTGGCAGGCTGCTGATCGGGAAGCAGGCTATCGTTCATGGGACCTCCAGTCATGAATATCGATGGGGCCAGCATAGCGCCTCGCAGGGAGATCGCCAGCCCCCGGTGTCCAGGCGCTCGGCTGGAGCAGGCCGATATCCGGGCATAAAAAAAGCGCCTGTCGGTGAAGACAGGCGCCTTGAATACTTGGTCGGAATAGCAGGATTCGAACCTACGACCTCTGCCTCCCGAAGGCAGCGCTCTACCAAGCTGAGCTATATTCCGAGTGTCACGAGTTCGTCATGACGGTGCGCATTATACTGCGTGTTTTCGTGAATGCAAGCCCCTGTCAGGCATGACGATCCACGGCCTGGCGCACCAGCAGTTCCAGGCTTTCGCGATAGGGGGAGGGCGGCAGCAGCGTGAGCTGCTCAAGCGCGCGATCCACCATCTCATGGGCACGCGATCGGGTGTACTCCAGCGCACCGGTATCGCGCACGATGGTCAGTACTTCGTCGAGGTAGGACAGACCGCCTTCGCCGATGGCCCGGCGCACCACGCTGGCCTGCGCCGGACTGCCCACGGCCATGGCACGAATCAGGGGCAGGGTCGGCTTGCCCTCGGCCAGATCATCGCCCACGTTCTTGCCCATTTCGGTGGCGTTGCCCTGATAGTCCAGCAGATCGTCGATAAGCTGAAAGGCAAGCCCCAGATAGCGCCCATAAAGCTTGAGCGCCTCGATCTGGGCCTCGCTGCCCTCGGCCACCATGGCGCCGGTATGGGAGGCGGCCTCGAACAGCATGGCCGTCTTGCCCTGAATGGTGTCGAAGTAGGCGGCTTCATCGATGTCGGCGTTGCCGATATTGGTCAGCTGCAGGACTTCACCTTCGGCAATGATGGAGGTGGCGTTGGACAAAACGGCCATGATCGGCATCGAGCCGACCTCGACCATCATTTCAAACGAGCGTGAGTAGAGAAAATCACCGACCAGCACCGAGGGGGCGTTGCCCCAGGTGTCGTTGGCCGTGGCACGACCGCGTCGCAGGTGGGACTCATCGACCACATCGTCATGCAAAAGCGTCGAGGTGTGCATGAACTCGATCAGGGCGGCCAGCGTAATGTGCTGGTGGCCTTCATAACCCAGCGCTCTGGCCGATAGCAGGGCCAGCAGCGGCCGCACGCGCTTGCCACCGCTTTCAATGATGTAGTTGCCGATCGTTTCGATCAGGGGAACGTGGGAGGCAAGCTGCGCGCGGATGGTGCGGTCAACAGCTGCGAAGTCTTCCATGACGGGTTCATGGGTCCTGGAGACGCTGGGTGAAACGACTTGGCTGTTCACAGTGAACCTCGGGCTTCTAGTCCCTGCAGGCATGGGCCCGGGCCGGCAGGACAACAGGGTGCTTGGGTTTGCCGGGCAGTCTTCTCGAAGGCCCTTTGGGCGTCGAAGCGACATGGATGCCCGGTATGCTAGGTAACCCCTTCATGGGCGTCAAGATGCATCATGCCGGGCCTTGAGTTGCCCCGCGCACGCGGTTATAATTCGCGCCCTTAACTCATCGTGCTCCCTGTAAGATGGCTCGACCTCATTGATTGACGAGGCTTTTGGGCCACTTGCCACAGGTCGATGAAGCAGCCAACCGGATGAGTCAATTGGAGAATTCCATGTACGCAGTAATCAAGAGCGGCGGCAAGCAGTATCGCGTCCAGGAAGGCCAGCGCCTCAAGCTGGAAAAACTGGATGTGGCCACTGGTGACAGCATTGATTTCGATCAGGTGCTGATGGTCGGCGGTGACGACGTCAAGATCGGTGCACCGCTGGTGTCAGGCGCTGTTGTCAAGGCAGAGGTCGTCTCTCACGGCCGCGGCGAGAAGGTTCATATCCTCAAGTTCCGTCGCCGCAAGCACAGCATGAAGCGTCAGGGCCACCGTCAGTGGTACACTGAAGTCAAAATCACCGGAATTACTGCGTAAGCGTTTTCCGCATTTTCAGGAGGTCATACTCATGGCTCACAAGAAGGCCGCAGGTAGTACCCGTAACGGTCGCGATTCCGAGTCCAAACGTCTCGGCGTCAAGCTCTTCGGTGGTCAGGAAGCCTCTGCCGGCAGCATCATTGTTCGTCAGCGTGGCACTCGTTTCCACGCTGGTACAGGCGTCGGCGTCGGTCGTGACTTTACCCTGTTCGCACTTCGCGACGGTCAGGTGAAGTTCGAGACCAAGGGTCCGAAAAAGCGCAAGCACGTCAGCATCGTCTCCGCCTGAGACCGCTGACTGCTTAAAAAGCCCCGCTCAGGCGGGGCTTTTTTTTATCATGTGGGTCTATTGGTACATCAGACTCACGGGCGGTTGTGGCATGCCGGGCGTTATACGCTCGCCATCGGCATTTGCCTGAACGACAGTCCTTTATTTTTCGATAATCGGTTTTTGTATACAGGGCGACGAGTCGCCGGGAGTAGTGGCATGCAGTTCGTCGATGAAGCCTCGATCACGGTGGCCGCCGGTAACGGGGGCAGTGGCTGCGTCAGCTTTCGCCGTGAAAAGTACGTACCGCGCGGCGGGCCGGACGGTGGTGATGGCGGTCACGGCGGCAGCGTCATTCTGGTCGGTGATGAGTCGCTCAATACGCTGATCGATTTCAAGTTTCAGCGCTTTCACAAGGCGCCCAACGGCCAGCCCGGCCGCGGCAGTCAGATGAACGGCCGCAAGGGCGAGGACCTGTTCGTACAGGTCCCGGTCGGCACGACCGTGATCGATGTCGAAACCCTCGAGGTCATCGGCGACATCACCGCCGTGGGCCAGGAGCTCCGAGTAGCGCAGGGCGGGCGTCGTGGTCTGGGCAACGTACATTTCAAGTCCTCGACCAACCGTACGCCGCGTCAGAGCGTGCCTTCGGGCGAGGGCGAGCGTCGTGAGCTGCGCCTTGAGCTCAAGCTGATGGCCGACGTCGGTCTGCTGGGTATGCCCAATGCCGGCAAATCGACACTGATCCGCTCCGTGTCGGCCGCGCGTCCCAAGGTGGCGGACTATCCGTTTACAACGCTGGTGCCCAATCTCGGTGTCGTGAAGCTGGGGCTGCACGAACACTTTGTCATGGCCGATGTGCCGGGGCTGATCGAGGGCGCCGCCGACGGTGCCGGGCTCGGGCTTCGCTTTCTCAAGCACCTGACCCGCACGCGCCTGTTGCTGCACGTCATCGATGTGGCGCCCTTTGATGAAAGCGATCCGGTCGAGTCGGCCGAAAAGATCATTCACGAGCTTGAGCAGTATTCGCCGACGCTGGCCGAAAGCCCGCGCTGGCTGGTGCTCAACAAGTGCGACCTGGTCGATGATGACGCGCGCGAAGCCATGCTCGAGCGCATCGTCGAGCGGCTGAACTGGGACGGTCCGATCTTTCGCATCTCTGCCATTGCCGGGCAGGGTACGGATGAGCTGGTGCAGGCCGTACATCGCTGGCTTGTCGAGCAGCGCCGGCTTGAGCAGGACGATGAAGATTTCGCCGCGCACACGCGGGCCATTCGCGAGCGAATGGAAGCCGAGGCCGTGGCACGCACCGAGGCGCGTCTGGCCTTCATGGCCGGGCGCCAGCGTCGCGATGTCGACAGCGGTGATGACGATGACTTCGACGATGATGATTTCGATGTCGAAGTGGAATACAAGCCCTGAGTCCTGCCGGGCATAAGACTGGATCCGGAGAGCACGATGATGGAGCAGGCGGTAGCGGGCAGTCGCAGTCAGGTCACACGGCTGCGTCGTGTGGTGGTCAAGATCGGCAGTGCGCTTTTGACCAACGACGGGCGCGGGCTGGATGAAACGGCCATCGGCGCCTGGGTGGATCAGCTTGCCGAGCTGCATCGACGCGGTGTCGAGGTGGTGCTGGTTTCCTCAGGCGCCGTGGCCGAGGGCATGGTTCGGCTGGGCTGGCAGGTGCGACCGAGTGCACTGCATGATCTGCAGGCCGCCGCCGCCGTGGGGCAGACCGGTCTGGTGCGCAGCTATGAGGATCATTTCGCCCGCTATGACATTCGTACCGCGCAGATCCTTTTGACGCACGATGATCTGTCCAACCGCAAGCGCTACCTTAATGCCCGCTCGGCCCTGCGCACCCTGATCGATCTAAACGTGGTGGCGATCGTCAACGAAAACGACACGGTCGTGACCGACGAGATTCGCTTTGGTGACAACGACACCCTGGGCGCGCTGGTGGTCAATCTGCTGGAGGCCGATGCCCTGATCATCCTGACCGATCAGGAGGGGCTTTATAATGCCGATCCCCGCAAGGATGCCGATGCACAGCTGATCAGCGAGGGCAAGGCGGACGACCCGCGCTGGGTGGCCGTGGCCGGCGATGGTGGCAAGCTGGGACGGGGTGGCATGGCCACCAAGATTCGTGCGGCCCGGCTTGCCGCGCGCTCCGGGGCGCTGACGCTGATTGCCAGCGGTCGCCAGCCGCAGGTGTTGTCGCGTCTGCTTGATGGCGAGAACATCGGTACGCTGCTGGTGCCCGAGCATGCGCCGATGACGGCGCGCAAGCGCTGGCTGGCCGGGCAGTTGCAGGTGCGCGGTACATTGACGCTGGATCAGGGCGCCGTGGCACGCGTGTGTCAGCGTGGCTCCAGCCTTTTGCCGGTGGGTGTCACGGCGGTCGAGGGCAGTTTTCGCCGCGGTGACATGGTGTTGTGTGTCGATGGCGAGGGCGAGCCGGTTGCCAAGGGACTGGCCAATTACGATGCCCAGGACACCGGGCGGATTCTGGGCGTGCCGACCCATGACATCGTGGCGCATCTGGGCTATATCGAGGCGCCTGAGCTCATTCATCGTGACAACATGGTGATTCTTCGCGACCCCTGATCCGGGGCTGGTATTGCCTTATGGGCGCTGCTAGAATGCCGCCTCTCTTGTGAAGGTGCCCACCCAAGAGGCGCTTTTATCAAAATTCATCAACGTCAACACTCCAGGGAGTAGACGATGGCCAATACCCGTCAGGCTCGCAAGCGCGCCGTCCAGTCAGAGCGCCGCCGCCAGAAAAATGCCAGCCAGCGTTCCATGGTGCGCACGCACATCAAGCGTGTCATCAAAGCGATCAGCACCGGCGATCACAGCGCCGCCATGGCCGAGTTCCGTGTTGCTCAGCGTGTAATCGACCGCATTGCTGACAAGAGCGCCTACGACAAGAATCGCGCCGCTCGTACCAAGAGCCGTCTGAATGCGCGTATCAAGGCGCTGGCTGCCTGATAACAGGGCAACGTCCTGTTGTAGACAGCAGCATCTGCAAAAAAACCGGCTTCGGCCGGTTTTTTTGCGTATTCAGGCCGTGTGGCGATGGATGACACGGGGCATCATGTGCCCCCTTTCAGGATGGGAGATGGCATCTCGTGAGTGCTGAAGCAAGCAGGTCAAAGGGCGCCGGATTACTGCGTTCGGGCATGGTCGTGGGCGTCATGACGATGCTGTCACGAGTGCTGGGGCTGGCGCGCGATGTGGTGGTGGCCACGTTCTTTGGCGCCGGCAGCGGGGCCGATGCCTTTTTCATTGCCTTCAGAATTCCCAACTTTCTGCGCCGCCTGTTTGCAGAAGGCGCCTTCAATCAGGCCTTCGTGCCGGTGCTGTCAGAGTACGCCTCCCAGCGCGAGCGCAGGGAGGTCAGAGAGCTTCTGGATGCCACGGCCGGCACGCTTGCCGTGGTACTGCTGGGCATTACGGTGCTGGCGGTGCTCTGCTCGCCCTGGCTGGTCTGGGTCTTTGCGCCCGGCTTTCATGACGACGGTCACGGCAAGCTGGCGCTGACCGCCGAGATGCTGCGCCTGACCTTTCCCTATCTGCTTTTGATTTCGCTGACGGCCTTTTCAGGCAGCGTGCTTAACAGCTACGGCCGCTTTGCCGTGCCGGCCTTTACGCCGGTGCTTTTGAACCTGTCGATGATCGGAGCGGCGTTGTGGCTTGCGCCGCTGCTGGAGGTTCCGGTCATGGCGCTGGCGTGGGGCGTGTTGATTGCAGGCGTTGCGCAGCTTTTGTTTCAGATTCCGTTTCTGATGCGTCTGGGGCTGTTGCCGCGGCTGCGTCCCAACTTTCGCCACACCGGTGTTCGCCGCATTCTGCGCCTGATGGGGCCGGCCATGTTCGGGGTGTCGGTGTCACAGATCAATCTGCTGCTCGACACCGTGCTGGCCTCGATACTGGTCGGCGGCAGCGTCTCCTGGCTTTATTATTCAGACCGTCTGGTGGAACTACCGCTCGGGGTGTTTGGCATCGCGATCGGCACCGTGATCCTGCCGGCCCTGTCGCGTCAGCACGCCAGCGATGATCCACATCGTTTTGCTCGCATGATCGACTGGGGCATTCGTGCGGTGCTGCTGATCGGGCTACCGGCAGCGCTGGCATTGATCGTGCTGGCCGAGCCGCTTTTGATCACACTCTTTCATTACGGGGCGATGACCGATCACGATATCGTCATGGCCTCCCAAAGCCTGCGGGCCTATGCCCTCGGGCTGGTAGCCTTCATGCTGATCAAGGTGCTGGCGCCTGGCTACTACGCGCGTCAGGATACGAAAACGCCGGTCAAGATCGGCATCATTGCCATGGTCGCCAACATGGCCTTTAACCTGATGTTGATGTGGCCGCTTGCCCATGCCGGGCTGGCGCTGGCCACGGCGATGTCGGCCTGGCTCAATGCGATCCTTCTGGGGCGCGGTCTGTTAAAGCGCGACGTTTTGCATTTTCAGCCCGGCTGGGGCCGACTTTCCCTGCAGCTTCTGGTGGGCTGTGTGCTGCTCACCGGTGGGCTCTGGTGGTTCACCCCCGACTGGCATCAGTGGCTCTCATGGGGGATCGAGCAGCGCCTTGCCATGCTGATGGGCCTGATCATTGCCGCCATGGCCGTGTATTTTACCTGGCTGGGGCTTGCCGGGGTGCGCGTACGTCATTTCAAACTGCGGGGCTGATGTCTGTCCGTTGGCGGTGTACAGCGCTATAATCGAAGGTTTATCACGGCGGGCAGCAGTGGGCATGGAACTGATCAGAGGGTTACATAATCTACGCCCCCGGCATCGGGGCAGTGTTGTCACCATCGGCAATTTTGATGGGGTCCATCTTGGCCATCAGGCCATTCTGGATCAGTTAAAGTCGCATGCCCGCCAGCATGACCTGCCGGCTGTGGTCGTGGTATTTGAGCCCCAGCCGCGCGAGTATTTCGCCGGTGATCAGGCCCCGCCCCGGCTGACGCGACTCAGCGACAAGGTGCGCCTGCTGGGCCGCTATGGCGCCGATCGGGTGCTGTGCCTGCCGTTTAACCGCCGCCTGCGCGAGCTTTCGGCACACGAGTTTGTCGATCGTGTCCTGATTCAGGGGCTGGGCGTTCGCCACCTGGTGGTGGGCGACGATTTCCGTTTCGGCTGTGATCGTGCCGGCGATTTTGATCTACTCAGGACAGTCGGTGAACAGGTCGGCTTTTCGGTCGAGCACACGCGGACCTTTCAGATCGGCGGCGAGCGGGTTTCCAGTACCCGGGTGCGTACCCTGCTGGCATCGGGCAACTTCGAGCAGGCCGAGCAGCTTTTGGGACGGCCCTTCAGTCTGGAAGGGCGTGTGGTCAAGGATCGCCAGCTGGGCCGCACGATCGGCGTGCCCACGGCCAATCTGCCGCTGGTACCGGGCCCGCTGGTGTTGCGCGGCGTGCTGGCAGCGATGACCCGGCTCGAGGACGGTCGTGAAGTGCCGGGGGTACTCAATATCGGCTGGCGACCCACGGTCGGCGCGGATCGGCCGGTTCTGGAAGTGCACCTTTTTGACTTTGATGAGTCCCTTTACGGACAGCGTCTGGTTGTCATGCCGTGCGCCAGACTGCGCGGCGAAGAAACCTTTGCTTCCATCGATGAACTCAAGCGCCGCATTCATCTGGATATCGACCAGGCGCGCGACTATTTCCAGCAACACGCTTTCCAGCAGCATGCTGCTGACGCCGCGGGCGCCTTGCCCGATGCAGAAGGGGTGGATGCATCATTGCCTTCCTGCCGCTATCCCATGGCCTCGGCGCCACTGGCGGCGGAACGCAGCAAACATGAACAGTGACGGCTGACCATCAGGTTATGAGCGACTACAAGCATACGTTGAATCTGCCCCATACCGACTTCCCCATGCGTGGCATGCTGCCCAAGCAGGAGCCGGGCCGGGTCTCGCAGTGGCAGGACATGAATCTGTACCAGCGCCTGCGTGACGCGCGTGCCGGGGCGCCTCTGTTCGTGCTGCATGATGGCCCGCCCTATGCCAACGGCAGCATCCACATCGGCCATGCGCTCAACAAGATCCTGAAGGACATCATCGTCAAGTCGAAGAATCTGTCAGGCTTTGATGCGCCCTATGTGCCGGGCTGGGACTGTCACGGGCTGCCCATCGAGCACCGCGTGGAAACCACCCATGGCAAGCACATGGAGCCGGCGAAGGCGCGCGCGCTGTGTCGTGAATACGCCGCTGCCCAGATCGAGACCCAACTGGCCGATTTTGTACGCCTGGGCGTGATCGGCGACTGGGATCACCCTTATCGCACCATGGACTACGTCAACGAAGCCGGCGAAATCCGGGCGCTGGCCGACATGGTCGAGGCGGGGTTCGTCTTCAAGGGGCTCAAGCCGGTCAACTGGTGCTTTGACTGTGGTTCGGCACTGGCCGAAGCCGAAGTGGAGTATCAGGACAAGCAGTCCGATGCCATCGATGTCGCCTTCCCGGTAGAGGACGCCGACAGACTCGCCGAGGCCTTTGGGCTCGACACGCTGGCCAAACCGGCCGCGGCAGTAATCTGGACCACCACGCCCTGGACCATCCCGGCCAACCAGGCGCTCAACGTGCATCCGGACTTCACCTATGCGCTGGTGGATACCGGCGAGCGGCTGCTGATGCTGGCCGAAGAGTTGGTCGAAAGCTCTCTGGAACGTTTCGGCCTGAGCGGTGAAGTGGTTGCAACGACAGCGGGCCAGGCGCTGGATCGGATCAACTTCCGTCATCCCTTTTATGACCGCCTGTCGCCGGTCTATCTGGCCGACTACGTCGAATCCGAAATCGGCAGTACCGGCATCGTGCATTCGGCGCCGTCCTACGGTGTGGACGACTTCAATACCTGCCGCGCCCACGGGATGAGCTTTGACGAAATGCTCAACCCGGTGCAGGGCAACGGCGTCTACATCGATGACCTGTCCTTTTTTGGCGGTCAGATGATCTGGAAAGCCAACCCGCACATCATCGAAAAGCTCGAGGAAGTGGGCGCGCTGATGGCACACAAGCCCATCACCCACAGCTATATGCACTGCTGGCGCCACAAGTCTCCCGTGATCTATCGCGCCACGGCGCAGTGGTTTGTGGGCATGGACATTCAGGGCCGGGATGGCAAAACGCTTCGCGAGCGGGCGCTTGAAGGTGTTGAGGCCACGCAGTTCACACCGGCCTGGGGCAAGGCACGGCTTCACAGCATGATCGCCAATCGTCCGGACTGGTGCATCTCGCGTCAGCGCAACTGGGGCGTACCGATCCCGTTTTTCCTGCACAAGCAGACCGGTGAGCTGCATCCGCGTACCGTCGAGCTCATGGAAGAAGTGGCCCAGCGTGTGGAAAAAGAGGGGATCGATGCCTGGTTCGGCCTCGACCCTGAAACGCTGCTGGGAGCGGATGCCGGCGACTATGACAAGGTGATGGACACCCTGGATGTCTGGTTTGACTCCGGCACTACTCACCGTCATGTACTGCGCGGTTCGCATCCCCAAGGCCATGAAAACGGCCCGCTGGCCGATCTTTATCTTGAAGGCTCGGATCAGCACCGTGGCTGGTTCCACTCCTCGCTTCTGACCGGCTCGGCCATCGATGGCCATGCGCCGTATCGCCAGCTTCTGACCCACGGCTTCACGGTCGATGCCCAGGGGCGCAAGCAGTCAAAATCGCTGGGTAACGTGGTCGCGCCGCAGGCCGTCATGGACAAGCTGGGCGCCGACATTTTGCGCCTGTGGGTGTCCTCGACCGACTACTCGGGCGAGATGGCGGTGTCTGACGAGATCCTCAAGCGAACCGCCGACGTCTATCGCCGGATTCGCAACACCTCGCGCTTTTTGCTGAGCAACCTGAACGGTTTCGACCCGACGCGTGACATGGTGGCCTTTGAGGACATGATCGCGCTGGATCGCTGGGTCATCGATCGTACTGCCCTGTTGCAGGCGCGCATTCAAACGGCGTATGAGGAGTACCGTTTCCGCGACGTCTATCAACAGGTGCATGATTTCTGCGCCCGCGATCTGGGCGGCTTTTACCTGGATATCATCAAGGATCGCCAGTACACCACTCAGGCCGATTCGCTGGCGCGCCGCAGCTGTCAGAGCGCGCTCTATCACGTGATCGAGGCGCTGTCGCGCTGGATTGCACCGATTCTGTCGTTTACCGCCGAAGAGATCTTTGAGCATATCCCCGGCGAGCGCGGCGACAGCGTGCTGCTGGAGACCTGGTATGAGGGGCTGACCACGCTGCCGGAAGACGCCACCATGGGGCGTGCGTTCTGGGATCGTGTGATCGAGGTCAAGCAGGCGGTCAACAAGCAGCTCGAGGATGCGCGCAATGAAGGCGTTATCAAGGGCGCGCTGGACAGCGAGGTCACCCTGTACGTGGATGACGAGCGCCATGCGCTGCTGTCACGTTTCGAGGATGAGCTGCGCTTTGTGCTGATCACCTCCGAGGCCACGCTGGCGCCGCTGGGTGAGGGTAGCGAGGCCCGGGCCACCGAGCTTGACGGTCTGAAAGTGGACATCCGCCTGAGCGATTTTGACAAGGATGAGCGCAGCTGGGAGCGTCGCGCCGACGTGGGCGCCGATCCGGATTATCCGACGCTGTCGGCACGCTCGATTGCCAATCTGCCGGATGGCCCCGGTGAGGTACGCCGCTATGCCTAAAGGGCAATACGCGCACGCACGCTATACGCTGCGCTGGTGGTGGCTGTCGCTGGCCGTCATCGTACTGGATCTGGGCACCAAGGCATGGGCCAGCATGGCGCTTGCCTATGCACGCCCGGTCGAGGTGCTGCCGTTTTTCAATCTGACGCTTTTGCACAACACCGGGGCGGCGTTCAGCTTTTTGTCCGAGCACGCGGGCTGGCAGCGCTGGTTTTTTGCCCTGATCGCCGTGGGCGCCGTTATTGCGCTGAGCATCTGGCTGGCCCGGCTGGATCGCCATGACCGGCTCAATCAGGTGTCGATCACGCTGATCATCGGCGGGGCCATTGGCAATCTGTTTGACCGCCTGGTTCACGGCTATGTGGTGGATTTTCTATCCTTTCACTGGCAGGGCTGGTACTACCCGGCCTTTAACCTGGCCGATACGGCCATCACGCTGGGCGCGGTGGGTATCATTATCGCCTCGTTCAAGCGTGACAAAGAAGATACTTCACAGCCGGAGCGCCATCATGACGGATAAATCCTGCGATCAACACGGCAATGACGCAGGTCTTGCGGCCGACGATAATATGACGATCGCCATCCATTTCACCCTGCGCCTGGAAGATGGCACCGAGGTGGATACGACCCGCGGCAAGCGTCAGGCCGAGTTCGTTTTCGGTGACGGCAATCTGCCGCCCGGGTTTGAAAAGCCGATCAGAGGCATGCGGGTCGGCGAGACACGCCTGGTGGATGTGGCGCCGGAGCATGCCTTCGGCCCCTGGAACCCTCAGAACGTGCAGATGCTCAAGCGCGCCGATTTTGAGGATCAGGACGCGCTGGAGGAGGGCGTGGTCATGTCCTTTGCCGACCCGACCGGCGGCGGTGAATTGCCCGGCGTTATCAAATCGGTGGATGAGCGTCAGGTCGAGGTGGATTTCAATCATCCGCTGGCCGGGCGCACGCTGAGCTTCGAGGTGGAAGTGCTGGCCGTTACGCCGGCCACCACTCACTGAGTGCATTTCACGATGGGGCCGGTCGGCCCCGTCGCCGTTCGCCCATCAGGGGCCTGATGTGCGACACTGATACCATTATCCAACAGCGAGGTGGCCCATGCAGATCAGGCTGGCCAATCCACGTGGTTTCTGCGCAGGCGTTGATCGCGCCATCGATATCGTCAACCGGGCACTCGATGTCTTCGGTGCGCCGATCTATGTTCGCCATGAAGTGGTTCATAACCGCTATGTGGTGGAAACATTGCGCGAGCGCGGCGCCATCTTCGTCGAGGAACTTGACGAGATTCCCGACGACAATATCGTCATCTTTTCGGCGCATGGCGTCTCGCGCGCCGTACAGCAGGAAGCCGAGCGCCGCGGGCTGCGCATCTTTGATGCGACCTGTCCGCTGGTGACCAAGGTTCATATGGAAGTGCTGCGCTACGCCAGACGCGGGCGTGAGTGCATTCTGATCGGCCACGCCGGGCATCCGGAAGTCGAAGGGACCATGGGACGCTATGACGACAGCTATGGCGGGGCCATCTATCTCGTGGAAGACGAGGCAGATGCGCGTGCGCTGACGGTCCGGGATCCCGAAAATCTTTCGTTTGTGACCCAGACCACGCTGTCGATGGATGACACCTCAAGGGTCATCGATGCGCTGCGCGAAACCTTCCCGGCCATTCAGGGACCGCGCAAGGACGACATCTGCTATGCCACGCAAAATCGCCAGGACGCCGTACGCGAGCTGGCCGAGCAGTGCGATGTGCTGCTGGTCGTCGGTAGTGCCAACAGTTCGAACTCCAATCGTCTGGCGGAGCTTGCCGAGCGGATGGGTACGCCAGCATGGCTGATCGATGATGCCGAGTCGATGCAGGGCGAGTGGTTCAAGGATTGCCGCATCGTTGGCGTCACCGCCGGTGCCAGTGCTCCCGAAGTGCTGGTCAAGGGCGTGATTGACCGTCTCAAGGCGCTGGGCGGTCATGAGCCGGAAGAGCTTGAAGGGCGTGAGGAGACCATTACCTTCTCGATGCCGAAAGAGCTGCGCGAGAAGGTGATCGTCAGCGCCTAGAAACACCTGGGAGGCCTGTATGGGAGATCTGCTGCTCTGGGTCGTGCTGTTTGTGCTGGCGTTTGCCGGCATGGAGTTCATCGCCTGGTTTACGCATCGCTATATCATGCACGGCTTTCTGTGGTGCTGGCATCGCTCGCATCACAGCGAGCGTCACGGACTTTTCGAACTCAACGACCTGTTCGCTGTCTTCTTTGCGCTGCCCTCCGTTGTATTGATCTACAGAGGGCTCAACGGCCATCCCTTTGAGCTGGCACTGGGACTGGGCATCGCCGCCTACGGACTGGTCTATTTCATGTTTCATGACGGGCTGGTACATCGACGCTTTCCGGTGCCGTTCAATCGACAGCAGCGCTTCTGGAAAAAACGCATTCAGGCGCACCGCATGCACCACGCTGTGGAAACCAGGGAGGGTGCCGTCTCTTTCGGCTTTCTGGTAACCCGGCCCATCAACCGATTGAAGCGGGAGCTGGCGGCGCGGCGGCGCTCCTGATACACCCGTTTTCTTCTGCCTGCTTCACCCGTTCGCGGTGAAGCAGCCTGTCTGCCATCTCAAGTTATGACCCTCTCATGCCGATAGGAGCGCTGTTCAGCGCCCGGATTCGACATGATGTCTCACACCTGTATTCCCTCCACACAGCGAGGCTTTAGCCTGCTGGAAGTACTGGTCGCCATGGTGGTGCTGAGCCTTGGCGCCATGGGTGTCATGGGCCTGGTGCTGCATGCCCAGCAGGCCAATGAGCAGGCGCTGCAGCGCGGTCGTGCCACTTTGCTGGTCAATGACATGCTGGAGCGGGTGCGTGCCAATGCCCACTTTGATGCGATGGCCGTCTATAACGTGGGCGCACGTGCCCATGCGCCCATCGGTGATAACCAGCAGCAGGGAGGCAGCAATTGTCGGCAGGCGAACTGCGACGCTCAGGCACTGGCGCGTTTTGATCTTGCCGATTGGGAACACCAGATCATGCAGGCCCAGGGCGAGCATCGCCGCCTTGATGGTCTGCCGCAGGCCCATGCCTGCATTGCCATGACACCGCAGGCGCAGCGTTTCGACGTCACCGTGACGCTGGTCTGGCGCGGCAGCGGCCGGGGCAATGACACAAACGAGCCGACCTGTGGCAGCGCCGATATCACCAGTGCGCGGCAAAGCGTTACTGCCAGCAGTCGCTACCATCCGGTTCGCGGCTGATGACGCCCATCTCCTCTCCCGAGCATGCCCAGCGAGGCGTTACCCTGCTTGAAATGATGATTGCCATGGCGCTCGGGCTGCTGGTGCTTTCTGCCGTGATCGTGCTCTACATGCAGACCGCCCGCAGCTTTCACCAGCAGCACGCCATGGCGGACCTGCAGGTTCGCGGGCGCATGGCCACCCAGCTGCTGGGCGAGGAGCTTCGGCGTACCGGCTTCTGGGGCGAGATCATGTCACCTCAGCGTGATGATGATGGCTGTCGCGATATGAGCAGGGCCGTCGAGGTTGCGTGTGCTCTGCCCGTCTGGGGCGGCGATGCCGCTCGGGCCAAAGCGCTTGGCCTTGTGCCGCAAGGGGCAATCACGCCTGACAGCAGCGCGTCACGCCCGTCTGCCGTGGTAGCCGTGCGCTATGCCGACCACGGTAATGGGGCCTGCCTGACACTTGATGCGCACTCTGCTCCCCCTCGACAACTCACCCTGAAGCAGCCCTGTCAGGGCGACTGGCACTACCGTGACAGTATCTACTACCTGCGCATGGTGGATGACGACTACAGCGGCGAGCGCGTGCCGGCACTCTACGTCAATCAGCGCAGCGCATCGGGTCGCCCCAACAGCAGCGAAATCGTGCGCCATATCGAGGCTCTGGAAGTGGAGTGGGGTCGTGACGACACCGGTGACGGCAGCGCCAATCGCTTTTATGACAGTCAGTCCGTGGCTCAGTGGCAGATTGCGGACTGGGACCGGGTCGTGGCTGCCCGACTCTATATCGTGATGCGTAGCGAGAAGATGGCGCAGCCGATGCCGGCGCGTGAGTTTCTGATCGCCGGACGCACGATCACCTTCGAGGCCGACCACTATCAGCGACGCCTGTTCGTCACCACGGCAACGCTTCGCAACGCCCGTCTCAGGGGGGCATATGGTCTCTGATCGCCGCCAGGAAGGCTTTACGCTGGTCATCGGGCTGATTCTGCTGGCCGCCATGACGCTGCTGGCCGTATCGCTGGCTCAACGAGGCCTTCTCGATACTCGCCTTGCCCATTTTGCCGAGACCGGCGTGCAGCGCTTTCAACAGCAGGATGGACAGATCGACACGCAACTGGCCCGGCTTGATGCGCTCATGCCGGCCTATCTGACGCAGCCATGCAGTGAAAACGCTTCGGTTCCTGAGGCCGACACGCAGCTGAGCGTGCAGCGACTGTGTCTGGACGATGGCCAGGCCGGACTTTCAAGCGCGGTGCGCGAGCAGCTGGAGCGTCGCTATGCCACAAGTCTTGCCGCCCCCGGTAACCAGGCGCTCAAACACTATCGTTATTTCAATCTGCGCGCCGTGCCGGAAGACTTTGACGACGCTTTCGATCAGGGGCAGGGCGTCTACCAGGGTGTGGTGACGCTGAGTACGGGAGGCACGCAGTGAATAGTGACGTTTGCAGGCCATGGCGGTATTTCCTGGCGCTGATCGTGCTGATGGCGAGTCTTGCGGCGTCGTGTCTCGCGCGTGCCGACGATGTGGACATCTATCTGCCGGCCTATCAGGCCAGTGGCGGCGGCGGACAGCCACAGGTCATGCTGATCATCGATACCTCGGCGAGCATGAAGGAGATGGTGGGTAGCAGCCGTCAGTCACGCCTTCAGGTTACCAGGGACATCATCACCGGTCTGGTCAGCAAGCACCCCGGTATCAACTTTTCCCTGAGCGTCTTCAACGACAACAGTGCCACCATCCAGTGCAACTGGTTCGGCGGCAATTGCCGGGCTCAGGAGCGCTATAACGGCGGGCGCGTTGTGCAGGCCTTCACCAGTGCGCCTCGCCAGAGCGGCACCGAGCGTCTGGAGCTTTTGAATATCATTGGCGATCTTCAAGCCAATACGTCCACCCCCCTGTGCGAAACCATGGCCGAGGTATATCGCTATATTTCCGGCCAGCCCGTGGTGTATGGCAGTGACAGCGGCGGTGCAACACCGCCACGGGATCGCAGGGCCGAAGAGGGTAACGGACGTTATCATCGTCCGCTGCGGCCCTGTGAAAATGTCTATGTCATCTATATGACCGACGGAATGCCGCAATGGGATACCAGCGCCAACGCCGATATACGAGCACTGACGGGCAAAACCTGCGGGCTTTATGACGCGGTGGATCCGCTGGATGTTACGCGTGTGCTGCGACAGGAAAACTGTCTCCCCCTGCTGACGCACTTCATGGCCGAAAAGGATCTGGCGCCCGGGCTTGAGGGCACCCAGCATGCCTACACCTTCACCATTGGCTTTACCACGAAGCAGCGTCTTCTTGAGGACGCCGCCCAGCCCCCGCCGGGCATCTCGCAGGGCTATTACGAGGCCAATGATCGCGACGGTCTGGATCTGGCCTTCAGCCGGATACTGGGCAGCATCATCGAAAACGAAATCCAGGCGCAGCGCTTCACCATGGCCACCAATGTTGAAGGGACCGAAAATCTGGGACAGGTCTATTCGCCGGCCTTTCTGCCGCGAGGCTATGTGCCCTGGACCGGCAATCTGAAAAAATTTGCCGTGGATACCAGCCAGCCCAGCAACCCCGTCAAAAGGGATCTCTGGAGCCAGGGGACGGCCGAGATTGCCGCACCGGACAGCGTGGAGCAGGGCGGCGCCGGCGCGCGTATTCGGGAGCAGGTGAGTTCCGGCCGGAAAATTTATACCGATATCGGCAGAAGTGGCAGCTTCAGGCCGCTGGCCAGGCCCCGCCCTCAGCAGGGTCTTGATACCGATGGCATCGATGATCGCGCTATGACCGTACTCAATCAGGCCGGCTACAGCCCGCGTCAGCTGGCGGACTGGGTCTATGGGCTCGATGTCACCAATGACAGCGAGACCGATATCCGGCCATGGGTGATGGGCGACATCGTGCATTCGCAGCCGCTGGCCATTAACTATGGCTGCGCTGATGCACAGTCGGGCTGCTCGGCAGGCAACCAGCGCATTCGCATTTTCGTGGGCACCAACGAAGGGCTGCTGCATGCCATCGACGACACCAATGGGGCCGAGCGATGGGCCTTCTGGCCGCGCGAGACGGCAGGCATGGCCGTGTATCGCATGCTCAATACCCGCCCCGACTATCCCTGGCCCAAAAAGGAGGGCGGTCAGGCGTATCGATCCCAGTCGACGCATTACGGTGTGGATGGCTCGCCGGGCGCCTGGCTTGCCCATGGCACAAGACTCGATGCCGCGGGCAAGCGTCATTTAACCCTTGAAAAGGCGGTACTGGCGTTTGGCTTCGGTCGTGGTGGCCGCGGCTATTACGGCCTGAACGTTATCGACCCGGACGAGCCGAAGCTGGCCTGGCGTGCCCTGGAACCCGACTGGGGGCAAAGCTGGTCCACCCCGGTGGCGGTAACGCTGACCGACGGGCGCGCTGTCTTTCTGGTCGGCATGGGTTATGACATCACGGCCGATCGAGGCCCGGCTCGATTCGGTGCGGGCATGGCGGTCATCGATGCGCGCGATGGCAACGTTATCGCGTCACTGAAAGGGCCGGCCGACAGCGTGCCGGCCACCGTCACGCCGGTGGATCGAGACTTTGACGGGACGGTGGATGGCGCCTTTTTCGGGGATACCGGCGGCAATGTCTGGTTTGCTGATCTGCGTCTGGGCGATGACGGCAGGAATAAAAAAAGAACGCCGGCAGACTGGCAGCTTCATCAGGTGGCAGCGCTCGGGCGTCATGATCAGCAGGGCGTTGATCGACGTTTTTTCAACCGCGCCAGCCTGGTGCGAACCTACCTGGATCAAAAGCCCGTGGATCTTTTGATGCTGGGCAGCGGCGATCGCGCCAATCCGCTGCGCAGTGACAGCCGGGACGCCTTTTATATTCTTGAAGTCAGCCAATGGCTTGATGGTTCTCATGGCGGCAGCAGGCCTGCCATGCTCAACAATAATGACCTAATTGAGTCGCCGGTGCAGGGGACGTCCTATACACTCGGCGCTCCGGTGGATCGTCAGGGATTTTTGAACATGAAAGCCTTCCATGGGTGGCGATTAATGCTGCCCGAAGGCATGAAGGTGTTGTCTGATGCCTCAACCATCGCCGGCAATACGCTTTTTACGACTTATTCCCCTGAAGTCCCTGACAACATGTGTATGGCGGTCCGCGGCATCTCGCGCCTGTACGGCTTTTCCCTGCCGGTCTGGCGCGACAACGGGCATCAGCATGAGCAGCAATCAGCGACGGTCAGAAGCACGGATATGGGCCGCTATCTACAGGAAACGCCTGCCCTTTTGATTGAAGGGTTGCGCACTCGCGTTCTCGATAGTGACAGGGCCCGCCAGGTGGCGTCAGTGCTTGAACACGATAAAAAGGCGGCAGGTACGGACGACGGCGAGCGCTGTGGTCAGTACGATGCCGAGGACGGCGCCTTTCGCGAATGTCTGGTGACGGCACCGCTGTGGTGGTATCAGCAGTAGCCGTAACAGACACGGCATGCCACCACAGTGACGCGTCACGTCACAACATAACAATGGCCCACAAGGGCCGGGTGCAGGGAACGGATGCTGGGAATTTACGAGCAGATCTTCGGGAGCAGCGATACCCGGCGCATGGCCCGCTGGCTACGACTGCTGCTGTTCATGCTGGCCTACCTGGTGCTGGCCCTGGCGGGCATGCAGCTGTCGCATTTTGATGCGGCGGTGGTGGCACCATGGCTTGCGGCACCTCTGGCCATCGGGGCGCTGGTGCGTTTGCACCCGCGTGACTGGCTGATACCGCTGGCTGGTATTGCACTGGCTGATCTGCTGGCCCACGCCATCTGCCACGCCCCCCACGGCATCCCCCGCTATACCATCATCAACATCGTTGAAATCCTGATCGGTGCTCTCTGGCTTCGCTGGCGCCATGGGAACACGTCGAGCATGGCCAGTATCCCGTCGTTTCTGAGTGCCCTGCTGGTCAGCGCCTTTTTAATACCGCTGATCGGCTCGGTGATGCTGGCGCTGACGGAGCCCTGGCAGGACTCGGGGGTTTTCCAGCTGTGGTGGGGGCGCTATATCTCCGGATGTCTGGGAATGCTCGTCATGCTGCCCGTAACGCTCAGCAGTGCCATCAGCCGCTGGCGGTTGCTGCTTGGCCAGGGCATTGCTACCTCTTTCAATGCCATGCTGCTGCTGACCGTTTCGGCCAATATCGTCATCGTATGGTTTTTCCCCAATGAAATGGTCTGGAGTATCGTTGCACTCCTGCTGGGGGCGCTGCTGTTTGATTTTTTTCGAAGCGCTTTGCTCAACGTGGTCAGCGTCATCTCGCTGGCCGTGCTGATGTATCTTTGCCAGCGATGGAAAATGCTTGAGTTCAGCATGTTCCACTATATTGCCATCGCCCTGACGGTCCTGCCGGCGCTGCTTCTGTCCACGGCGCTGCATGGATTGCGACGCGAGCAGGCGCAGCTGTTGCAAAGCGAGCAGCGGTGGAAGTCGGCCCTGGAAGGCAGCGGGCAGGGCGTCTGGGAGATCGATCTGGTACACCGCCAGATCAAGGCGTCTCTGGAGGCGCGTCGTTTGCTCGGAGAAAGCGGGCTTTCTGTCTGCTCGATGGCCTACTGGCGCGAGAAAACCCATCCCGATGACGTGGCGCTCGTGGAGCAGGCACTCGAGTCACATCTGGCAGGGCGGGTGCCGCTGTATGTGGCGGAATATCGTGTACGTCAAAAGGATGGCGGCTATCGCTGGTATCAGTCGCGTGGCAAGGTCATGCAGTTTGACGAACAGGGCCGGCCACTGCAGATGATCGGGACGCTGATCGATATTCACGCCGCCCGTCAGGCCGAATTCGAGCGTGAACAGCTGGCCCGGGATCTGCAGGAAGAAAAGGAACGCCTGCAGGTGACGCTCAACTCGATCGGGGATGGGGTCATTGCCACCGACATGGCTGGCAGCGTCGTGTTCATGAACCCTGTGGCGGAAGAGATTACCGGCTGGACCTTCGAACAGGCCAGAATGTGTCAGCTGCAGGAGGTGTTTCATCTGCAGGGGGTGGACATGACCCCGCAGTCGTTCGAGCTGATCGATACCTGTCTGTCGCGTAATGAAGTCTGCATGACCGGTGATGACTCGGTGTTGATCAACAAAAATCGCCAGACACTCGAGGTCAAGGCGACGGCGGCACCGGTATGCACCGCCGGTGGCAGGGCCATGGGTGCCATTCTGGTCTTTCAGGATATGTCCCGGGCGCGTGAACTTCAGCGTCACCTGAGCTTTACGGCCAGTCATGACGCGCTGACCGGGCTGTATAACCGCCGGCGTTTCGAGCAGGAAGTCGAGGATGTCATTCGGCGCGGCGCCGAGATACCGGCCATTCTGGTCGTTTTGAATCTGGATCATTTCAGGATCATCAACGATTCAGCCGGCCATCTGGCAGGCGATGCCCTGTTGATCGAGGTGGCGCGCCTGATCGAGCAACATCTTGGTGCCGGTGACGTGTCCGCCCGCCTGGGCGGCGACGAATTCGGGCTTTTGCTGCAGGGGCGCGACATCGACACCGCTGCCGTATGGGTCGAAAAGGTGATCGAGGCCATCGGCGCTCTGCGGTTTTCATGGGATGGCCGAGTTCATGATGTCAGTGTCAGTGGAGGGCTGATCCCCGTGGACGGCAGCGCCGATAATTTCAGTACCGTGATCAGCCGCGTCAATGTCGCCTGCTATACCTCCCGACAGTACGGTCGTAACCGGGCAACCATTTATCATCCGGGACAGGAGGATATCGAGCAGTATCATCGCGATATCTTCATGGCGGCCGGGCTGCGTGAAGCCATTGAACATGATCGCTTTGTCCTGTTTTGCCAGCGTATCGTGCCGCTACAGGGTGAGGGCAGTGACTACCTGGAAATACTGGTCCGAATGCTGGGTCGGGAAGGCGAGATCGTGGCGCCGGGGGCATTCATTCCGGTGGCCGAACGCTACGGCATCATGGCCTTTGTAGATCGCTGGGTGATCGAGCGTGCCCTGATTCACGATGGCGAGCAGTTAAAGCAGGTGCTCAGCGGCCGTTCACTGAGCATCAACCTTTCGGCCAATTCCCTCAACGATGCAGGGTTTCTGCCCTGGCTGATGGAAATCCTGGCCCGGTCGCCGCTTTCACCCCGGGCGTTGATATTCGAGATCACGGAAACGGCGCTCATGAATCATCTGGATCTGGCGCGTGAGGTGATCGATGCGCTGCGCGAGGCAGGATGCCGTGTGGCACTGGATGACTTCGGCAGTGGACTGAGCTCTTTCAGCTATTTGCGCAACTTTGTGGTCGATATCATCAAGATCGATGGTGGGTTCATTCGCCACGTTAATGACAATGCCCTCGATCAGGTGATCGTTGATGCCATCAATCAGATCGCTCATCGGCTGGGCGCACTGACCGTGGCCGAGTTTATCGAAGACAGCGCCAGTGCGGACAGGCTTGTCAGGATGGGCATCGATTACGCGCAGGGCTATTACATGCATCGGCCGATGCCACTTGAGCGGCTCTGGCTCGAGTAGGACGCGTCTTAGCAGCCATCCCCGGCATCGGTCGTCTGAAAGCGCAGGCGCCCGAGACGGTTGATGATCAGTCGCCTTGTCTTTCGGGCATGGCAGAGATAGAAGGTGCCGTTGAGCATGCTGCTTGAAAGCCGGGGATGGAAAACGAGCGCCTGTGACAGCCCCTGCCAGCGCAGGGTCACGGCGTCATGGCTTCGGTTGCGATAGCGGACATGCCCTTTGGCGTCCACCACCAGCAGATAGTGCCATCGGCCATCACAGCGTTTCCCATCGTGGCTGCCGCACAGCTTCCAGGACCTGCCATGATCCAGACTGGCCATCTGCGCCTGCTGTATCAGCCCCTGTACATCACGCATCTGGGCGTCCAGCGCGCGACTGGCATACCACTGTTGCGTCCAGGGGATACCCCAGCCGATCATCAGCGTCATAAAGGCCATGGCCATCATGGTGTCCAAAAGCGTGATTCCCTGCTGAGAACGCAAGACTCTATCCTTTCGGGTGGGCCTGCTGCGTTTAACGGCATGATGGAACCGATATTTAGCAATGGCTGATAAAGGATTGGCACTGGAAGGTGGATGCGCAGGAAACACGCAATAAGGGGGCATGTGAACGCAAGCGACGCAATCGTGGTCGGCGGCGGCATCAATGGCATGATGAGCGCCTTGAAGCTGATACAACAGGGCTTTCGGGTTACGCTCGTGGAGCGCGGGCAGTGTGCGCGGGAGGCGTCCTGGGCCGGCGGGGGCATTCTGGTGCCGCTGTATCCCTGGCGCTACGGCGAGGCCATTGCGCGCCTTGATGCACTGGCAGCGCCGCAATGGCCTGATCTTGCCGGCATGCTGGCGGCTACCACCGGGATCGATCCGCAGTATACGGCTCACGGCATCATGCATGTCAGGGTCGAGGACGGCGCACGGGCCCGGGCATGGTCGATGCATCATGATGACATGCTGTTGTCGCTTTCCTCAGCCCGGGCGCATGAGCAGCTGGGCCGGTGGGTGACGCCATCCCTTGACCCCGCCTTCTGGATGCCTGCCCATGGCAGTATCAGAACGCCTCGACTGGGTCAGGCACTGCGACAGTGGCTGGTGAACCATCCGCGCGCCACGCTTGTAGAGCACTTTGAAGTCACTGCCCTGCTGACCGCCAAGGATCGGATCGAGGGCGTGGCAGGGCCGCAGGGCAGGCATCTGGCGCCACGGGTCGTCATGGCGGGCGGGCCCTGGACACGTGAACTCCTGGCACGTCACGTTCAGTTGCCCATCAAGCCCGTTCGCGGACAGATGCTGCTGTTTGAAGCCGGGCGCGCGCTGCTTCAGGGGGTCATGCTGATGAACGGCTTTTACCTGATTCCCCGACGTGATCACCACATCCTGGCCGGCAGTACCTTTGAGGACGTCGGCTTTGATCGCGCCACCACCGAGCAGGGCTACGCGCAGATTCATGCGAAGGCACTGGAGATGCTGCCGGCGCTTGAAAACGTTGAGGTAACGCATCACTGGGCGGGGTTGCGGCCGGGCTCGCCGGACAGCATCCCCTTCGTTGGCGCCGTGGGCGACATTGAAGGGCTTTACGTCAACGCCGGGCATGGCGGTAACGGGGTGGTGTTGTCACCGGCCACGGCGGATCTGCTGTGCGCGCATATGGCGGGCACGCCGCCGCCGGTGGATCCTGCGCCCTACACCGTGTTTCGCTCAGGGTGAGCGGCGACGCGGCTGCGGTCCGTTACTGATAAAGCGTGCCTGATGGTCCTGACAGCAGAACCAGTGTCTGTCGCCCGGGAGATGGCGCGACACCTCGTTGACGTGAGGGTCTTCCAGCGCATCATGACGTGACACATGAACATGACAGTAGGCGCAGCGTACCATCGCTTCTCCGGAAGCCGGGGTCGGCGGATGCGGCCTGCGCTGACGCTTCAGGCGTCGATAGAAAAGCCACCCCAGCCATAGCAGGGCAGCCACAATAATCAGTCGGGCCATGAATGAATCCTGACTCCTGAGAGGCTGAAGGCAGACCACAGGCCCTGTCTGAACGAAAACAGGGGGATGCGGTTCTGCGCCATGCTCGCGGCGCTACCGCGGCGTCCAAGGGCAAAAGAATATCATGAGGGCAAAAGCGTTTCGCCCGGTCTGCCATCGAAAACGCCCCGCCGGAGGACGGCGGGGCGTTTGTTGACAGCGGCATTCGAACTAACGAATCAGCTGTCTTCGAGGCGAAGCGAGCCGCGCAAATAGCGCGGATTGAAGGTGTCACCCCGCAGACGGGCATTGTCCGGGTCGTTGTGGATCAGCTCGGCCAGTGCCTGACGGGCTTCCTTTTGCATGTCCAGACCCATGTAACCTTCCACCATGACGGCCAGCGCGTCACGCGTGGCAGGGGTCTGCGGATAGTGCTCAAGCACCCAGCGGCCACGATTGACGGCGGCCAGATAGGCCTGCTTGCGCAGATAGAAGTCGCCGATCTGAAGCTCGTGACGGGCCAGAACATTGCGCAAAAAGATGATGCGCTGTCGGGCATCGGGGGCGTAGGCACTGTCGGGGAAGCGGCGAACAACTTCGCCGAAGTCAACGTAGGCATCTCGCGTGGCGCCCAAGTCACGCTTGGAAATATCGATCAGATCCAGACTTTCCAGGCTGAAGCGTCCTGACTCCCAGGCCGCCATGCCACGCATGTAATAGGCGTAATCGACCTGCGGATGGTCGGGGTGAAGCCGGATAAAGCGACTGGCCGCGGCGCGGGAGGCTTCCCAGTTGCTGACCTGATAGTAGCCGTAGATCAGTTCGAGCTGCGCCTGCTGGGCGTATTCACCGAACGGAAAGCGGTTATCAAGCGTTTCAAGCTGAGTGACGGCAGCGGAGTAGCGGCCATTGTCGAGCGCCTGCTGAATGTTTTGATAAAGCTGCTGCTCGGTGAGCTCGTTATCCTGCTCCTGGCTCTGGCTGCTGGCGCAACCGGCCAGCATGACGGCAGCCAGCGCAAGGGCGCTCAGGGAAATGGCGCGCATTGTCGTCCTCGTCTCAAACAAACCGTGGCGGCATGATAGAATCCGCCCAACAGCTACTGAATGAAGTGTGTGGGGCCTACTATACGGACCGGCAGCGCATTACGCGAATGACGCGCTGCCTGTTCCCGGTCCCGAAGCACCCGCACTATAAAGCATTGTAAAGCCGTGGCGAAATGCTCGGCCCATGCTCCTGCAGAGAATTGCATGTCACAGACCATCGAACAAACACGCATTGTCCCCGACGCCATGACCGGTCTGCGTCTGGATCAGGCGGCCGCCGAACTCTTTGACGAGTTTTCCCGCGAGCGCCTCAAAAGCTGGATCAAGGAGGGCGCTCTGACCGTGGACGGCCAGCAGCTGCGCCCGCGCACCCCTGTCATGTCGGGCGCCACGCTGATACTCAATGCCGTGCTGGAAGAAAACCCGGTCTGGGAGGCCGAGGCGATCGCGCTGGATATCGTGCATGAAGATGATGACGTGCTGGTGCTCAACAAGCCGGTCGGACTGGTGGTGCATCCGGCAGCGGGCAACTACAGCGGTACGCTGCTCAACGCGCTGCTGCATCACGCCCCCGAGCTTGCGACCCTGCCGCGCGCCGGCATCGTTCATCGTCTGGACAAGGACACCAGCGGGTTGATGGTGGTCGCCAAAACGCTGGCGGCGCAGACCTCTCTGGTCGAGCAGCTGCAGGCGCGCCGGGTCAAGCGCGAATACGACGCCATTGTCATTGGCGCCATGATCGCAGGCGGCAAGGTGGATGCGCCCATCGGCCGGCACCCGGCGGATCGCAAACGTCAGGCGGTCGTGGCCCACGGCGGCAAGCCGGCCGTAACGCATTACCGGGTGGTCGAGCGCTTTCGCGGTCACACTCACATCCGCTGCCGGCTGGAAACCGGACGTACCCACCAGATTCGCGTGCATATGGCGCATCAGCGGTTCCCGCTGGTCGGCGACCCGGTCTATGGCGGGCGGCTCAAGCTGCCGGCCGGCGCCGGCGAGGCGCTCAAGGAGACGCTGCGTCACTTTTCACGTCAGGCCCTGCATGCGCGCCGACTGGCGTTTACGCACCCGGCAAGCCTTGAAACCGTCGAATTTGGCATGGAACTGCCCGATGACATGTTCATGCTGCTCGATATCCTGCGCGACGATCAGGCGGATACATGACTCAGGACAGCCGTGATCAACCTACGCTGATCGTGCCGGACTGGGTGGCACCCGGATCGGTCGGTGCCTTCGTGACCACCCGGGAAACCGGTCCCAGCCAGGGGCCCTACGCGGCCTTCAATGCGGCGTCCCACGTGGGCGATGATCCGGAAACGGTGGCCTGGCTGCGTCAGCTGCTGGGGGCAAGGATCGGGGATCATCGGCCACTTTTGTGGCTTGATCAGGTGCATGGCGCGCGGGTACAGCAGTCCTATCAGACCCCGCCGCCGCAGGCCGATGCCGCCATCGCGCGCGATCAGCAGTATGCCTGCGTGGTCCAGACCGCCGACTGCCTGCCGGTGCTGTTTTGTGACCGGCGAGGTACCCGGGTGGCCGCAGCCCATGCCGGCTGGCGAGGGCTTGCCGGTGGTGTGCTGGAGGCGAGCGTGGCGGCGTTTGGCTGCGCCCCGGAAGAGGTCATGGCCTGGCTGGGCCCCGCGATCTCCAATATGCAGTATGAAGTGGGGCGCGAGGTGCATGACGCTTTCGTCAATGTCCATCCCGAAGCCGCCATTGCCTTTGAGGCAAGCCCCTATCGGCTGGGTCACTTCATGTGTGATCTCTATCGTCTGGCGCGTCTGCGTCTGGAAGCACTGGGCGTGACCGATATCAGTGGCGGCCACTTCTGCACGGCCTCCGATTCACGCTTTTACTCCCATCGTCGTGACAACGGCCTGACCGGGCGCATGAGCAGCGTGATCTGGCTTCGCTAGCGCGCTGCCGGTGCGCCGGCCAATGCCTCTGTATTTAACATAATATTTTTGCCGGTCTGCTTGAAACCCCTCCTGCCGCCCCCATCTTTGTTGGCAAGATGCTGATAAACGCGCCTTGAAATGCCGGGTCTGCCGCTGTGCGGCCATGACCGGACAGGGCGCCGGATGAGAGGACACACCATGCGAATCGATAAACTTACCAGCAAGCTGCAGACGGCACTGGCCGATGCCCAGTCGCTGGCAGCCGGGCGGGGCCAGAATCAGCTCCAGCCGGGTCATGTGCTGCTGTCGCTGCTCGACAGTCGTGACTCCGGCTTCAAGGGATTGATCCAGAAAGCCGGCGGCGACCCGGGACGCGTACGCGACGCGCTGGTCAAACACGTGGATGACCTGCCAACGGTCAGTCAGTTCGATGGCAACGTCACCATGGGCCAGGAGCTGGGCCAGCTTTTTAATCTGGCCGACCGCGAAGCGCAAAAACGCGGTGATCAATTTATCGCCACTGAACTGGTGTTGCTGGCCGCGCTGCAGTCGAAATCAAGCATCAGCCGCGCTCTGAGCGGTGCCGGTCTTTCCGAGCAGGGTGTGCGTCGTGCCATCGATGCGCTGCGCGGCGGTGACAGCGTCAATGATGCCGAAGCCGAAGAAAAGCGTGAGGCGCTGGACAAATACACCACGGATCTGACCGAGCGAGCGATCAGCGGCAAGCTGGACCCGGTCATCGGTCGCGATGATGAAATTCGTCGCACCATCCAGGTCCTGCAGCGTCGGACCAAGAACAACCCGGTGCTGATCGGTGAGCCCGGTGTGGGCAAAACCGCCATCGTCGAGGGGCTGGCCCAGCGCATCGTCAACGGCGAGGTGCCCGAGAGTCTCAAGGACAAGCGGGTGCTGTCGCTGGATCTCGGGGCGCTGCTGGCGGGTGCCAAGTACCGCGGCGATTTTGAAGAGCGCCTCAAGGCCGTGCTCAACGAGCTGGCAAAGGAGGAGGGGCGCGTCATTCTCTTCATTGACGAGCTCCACACTATGGTGGGGGCCGGCAAGACCGAAGGCTCGATGGATGCCGGCAACATGCTCAAGCCGGCCCTGGCCCGCGGTGAGCTGCACTGCGTGGGGGCGACCACGCTTGACGAGTATCGTCAGGACATCGAAAAGGACGCCGCGCTTGAGCGCCGCTTCCAGAAGGTACTGGTCGATGAGCCTTCCGAGGAGGACACCATCGCCATTCTGCGCGGGCTCAAGGAGCGCTACGAGGTCCATCACGGCGTCGATATCACCGACCCGGCGATTATTGCCGCGGCGCGTCTATCGACGCGCTATATCACCGACCGCCAGTTGCCGGACAAGGCGATCGATCTGATCGATGAGGCGGCTTCACGCATTCGTATGGAGATGGACTCCAAGCCCGAGGAGATGGATCGGCTCGAGCGTCGGCTGATTCAGCTCAAGATCGAGCGGGAAGCGCTCAAAAAGGAAACGGACGAGGCCACCCGCAAACGCCTTGAGCTGCTGGAAGGGCAGATCGAGTCAATGTCGCGTGAATTCGCCGATCTTGAAGAGGTCTGGAAGGCCGAAAAGGCCAGTCTGCAGGGCGCGGCGCAGTACAAGGCCGAGCTTGAGCAGGCGCGTACCGATCTGGAGGCGGCGCGTCGTCAGGGCGATCTGGGGCGCATGTCGGAAATCCAGTACGGTCTGATTCCGGAGCTTGAGCGTAAAATCAGCGAGGCCGGTGAAGCCGAAAGCACGCCGTTGAAGCTGCTTCGCTCGATCGTGACCGAAGAGGAGATCGCCGAGGTTGTTTCGCGCTGGACCGGCATTCCGGTGTCGAAAATGCTCGAGGGCGAGCGTGACAAGCTGCTGCGCATGGAAGAGGCGCTGCATGAGCGCGTGATCGGTCAGGATGAGGCCGTTACCGCTGTCTCCAATGCGGTACGCCGTTCGCGGGCCGGCATCAGTGATCCCAACCGTCCCAACGGCTCCTTTTTGTTTCTGGGGCCGACCGGGGTGGGCAAGACCGAGCTTTGCAAATCGCTGGCCGGATTTTTGTTCGATACCCAGGAAGCGATGGTGCGCATCGACATGTCGGAGTTCATGGAAAAGCACTCCGTGGCCCGTTTGATCGGGGCGCCTCCGGGCTATGTCGGCTATGAGCAGGGCGGCTATCTGACCGAGGCCGTGCGGCGCAAGCCCTATTCGGTGCTGCTGCTTGATGAAGTGGAAAAGGCCCATCCGGATGTCTTCAATATCCTGTTGCAGGTGCTGGAAGACGGTCGGCTGACCGACGGGCAGGGGCGTACGGTGGATTTTCGCAATACCGTGATCGTGATGACCTCGAATCTGGGCTCCAGCGTTATCCAGAATTATGCCAGCGAGCAGGATGATGCCGGCTATGAGCGTATGCGGGCGGCGGTCATGGACGAAGTGTCCTCACACTTTCGCCCCGAGTTGATCAATCGCATCGATGAAGTGGTGGTGTTCCATGCGCTGGGGCAGGCGCAGATTCAGGCGATTGCCAATATCCAGCTTGATCAGCTGCGCCGGCGTCTGGCCGACCGCGATGTCTCGCTTTCCATCAGCGAGGCGGCCATGACGCAGCTGGCTCAAGCCGGCTTCGACCCGGTTTATGGCGCGCGGCCGCTGCGTCGCGCGATCCAGAACCGCATCGAAAATCCGCTGGCACAGGCGCTGCTGGCCGGACGCTACGCGCCGAGTGATACCGTTCGCATTGATGTTCGCGACAGTGAGCTGGTCCTTGAGCCCGGGATGTGACATGAGCCGATACTGACGCCAGACGATAAAAGGGCGGCTACCCGGGGTAGCCGCCCTTTTTTTATCATGCGACCCCTGCTTTTTTCAGGGCGCCGTATTGTCCAGCGTGGCGTCCGGATAGATGGCCAGCAGGGCGCGTAAAACGCCGTTGGTCCACCCAAAGCCGTCCTGGGAGGGGTATTCGCCGCCGTCCGGTGCACCGTCGATGTCCATGACGTTGTACTTCTCCAGCAGCTTGTGCTCCTTCTCGAAGCGGTAGAAGTTGTTGTGCATCCAGCGTTTGGCGATGGTGTCGGCCAGCTGCTCGTAACCGTAGCGCTTGAGTCCCTTGATGGCCATCCACTGAAGCGGTGCCCAGCCGTTGGGGGCATCCCACTGTTCCGTGGTATCGATGGTGGAGGTCACCAGGCCGCCGGGCTGGAGCAGCTGGTTTTCCAGCGTATGGGCCACGTGTCCTGCCTGCTCCTCGGTCGCCACACCAAAATAGAGTGTAAAGACGATGGAGGCGTTAACGCTGTCGGTCAGCGCGTCGTCATGCCAGAGGTAGTCTCCAAAACGCTTTTCTTCCTGCGACCAGAAAAGTCGACGCAGCGCGTCCAGTCGCGAATTGGCCGCACTCTGGAACAGGTCGGCGCGCTGATAGTGCCCGAGCCTTCGATGCGTTGAGGCAAGCGTGGACTCCATGTGATACAGCAGGCAGTTCAGGTCCAGCGGCAGAATGTCCACGGTTCGAATGGTGGCCAGGTCATGGGGGTCGGTCAGCCAGCGCGAGCTGAAATCCCAGCCGCTTTCGGCGCCGGCACGAATGTTGCGCCACACCTCGATATGGTTGCGCGTGGTGCGATCGGCCGTTTCCATGTCTTCACGAAAGGATTCTTCGCGTGGCGTGTTTAGATCGTCCCAGTGGCGATTGAGCAGCGTGCCTTCATGAAGCTTGACGCTGCGTCGGTAGGCCTCGCAGTTGTGGAGTGCCTCGACGCCATCCATCCAGTAGACATATTCACGCTCCATCTGGGGCAGATAATGCGCATAAACCCCTTCCCCGTCGTACTGGGCGAGCTGGCCGACCATGCCGCAGAAAAAGGGTGGCTGGGAGCGTGATAGATAGTAGGTACGATTGCCGTTGGGGACATGCCCATAGGCGTTGATCAAAAAGGCGGCGTTGTTGACCATGTCACGCATCAGGTCGATACGACCGCTTTCATACAGGCCCAGCATGGTGAAGTAGCTGTCCCAGTAATAGATCTCGTTGAAGCGACCGCCCGGAACCACATAGGCGTGGGGCAGCGGCAGACGGGAAGAGTTGGGGTTGTAGCGGGGCCGCGGCTGTCGCGTCAGCACGTTCCAGAGCGCGTCAATATGATCGCGAACGGTGCCCTGACGCTCGGGCGGTTCAACGTTGGCCTGGGTTTCAATGCGTTCAAAACGTGCCTCGACAAATTCGCGCAGCGCGTCATTGCTGACGCAGGGCACATCGCTACAGTTTGAATAGCGATCACAGAGCCGGGCGTAGTCGGCCATGATTTCTTCGACCGACTGGGTCGGAATCATGTCGACAAAGGTCTTGCTGTCATCGAACAGACCGCGACTCTGAACATCATGAAACAGCATGCCCCAAAGGTGCTCTGGCAATGGCGGAAGTTCTGCGACCTCCGGCGTGTCCGGCATCGAAGAGGTCGATGCGGCAGCGGTCATGGTCATGGCAAATCCCTGAAACAATAAATTGCGTTTCTGCCCGATCGTGACTGGCAGGGTGAAGATGACGTTGTCCTGACAGTTTTCGAAACGCCTGCGACGCACAGGCATCCCTTCATGATGACCGGCGTTAACGCAGAATAGTTCATCCCGACGTCTTTCCCCTGGTACACACGATAACGGCAGAGACTAATCGAAACTGTTGTGCTTCCATGCACCGATATCGTGCAATATGCAGCCCCTTTTTACGGGCTGGGCGCTATAAATGCGCATGCATGAGTTGACACCGGCGCATCACTGATAGAGTCTTGAAGGTTCCTGATCGCAGGCATGAATTCCCGGGCGATCCCCGGGGTCATGGAGGACAGTCGCGCGGCGACTGCCTGCCTGCCCAAGGACCTGAACAGGCGGGCCAACCTCCTGCCTGATCAACGCCCCTATATGTCGACCCGACATGAGATTGAGCAGGTCCTCGCTGCAACCCATCATCAGTCTGCAGCATCAGGTGTCGCTGGCCCCGGGCCGCGGCAGGCGGCACAGCCGTCCTCGAACGCCGATGTGCATCGCATCGTGAACGCACTCGAGACCTTATAGGGGAACTCAAACGTGGAATTGCTTTCCGGAGCCGATATGATCGCCCGCTTCCTCAAGGATGAGGGCGTTGAATATATCTACGGCTACCCGGGCGGTGCAGCGCTACACATCTATGATGCGCTTTTCCGCCAGGATGATGTCAAACATATTCTTGTTCGCCACGAACAGGCAGCTACCCATATGGCTGACGGCTATGCCCGTGCGTCCGGCAGGCCCGGCGTCGTGCTGGTCACGTCGGGCCCCGGTGCGACCAATGCGGTTACGGGGATTGCGACGGCCTATATGGATTCCATACCGATGGTCGTGCTGTGCGGTCAGGTGGCCAGCCATCTGATTGGCGAGGATGCCTTTCAGGAAACCGACATTGTCGGGGTCACACGGCCGATAGTGAAGCACAGTTTTTCGATCCGTCATCCTTCCGACATACCCACCGTGCTCAAAAAGGCCTTTTATATCGCCTCTTCAGGGCGGCCGGGGCCGGTGGTGGTCGACATACCCAAGGACATGACCGCGCCGACCGAGCGCTATGAGTACGTCTATCCGCGCAAGGTGAAACTTCGCTCATACAATCCCGTCTCACGCGGGCATACCGGTCAGATTCGCAAGGCGGTCGATCTGATGATGAGCGCCCGGCGTCCCGTCATCTTTGCCGGGGGTGGCGTCATTACCGGTCGTGCCTCCGAGGCACTGACGGCGCTGGCGCATCGGCTCAATATCCCGGTGATCACCTCCCTGATGGGCCTTGGGGCCTTTCCGCAAAACGATCCGCAGTCGCTGGGTTGGCCGGGCATGCATGGCTCCTACGAGTCCAACATGGCCATGCACAACAGTGATCTGGTGCTGGGCGTGGGCGTGCGATTTGATGACCGCGTGACCAACAACGTCAATCGGTTCTGCCCCGATGCCCGCATCGTGCACATCGACGTTGATCCCAGCTCCATCTCCAAGACCGTGCATGCCGATGTGCCCATTGTCGGGGCCGCCGATCACGTGCTCAACGAGATGCTCAATCAGATCGGTCAGCGTGCAGAGTCGCAGGAGCCGCTTGATGAGTGGTGGGAAACCATCAACGCCTGGCGTGATGAACGTCGCGGCAAGCTCTACGAGCCGGCCGCCGCGGGTGAGCCGCTCAAGCCTCAGCAGGTGGTTGAGGCCGTGCATCGTGCGACTCATGGTGATGCCTATGTGGTGACCGATGTCGGCCAGCACCAGATGTTTGCCGCCCAGTATTACCGGTTCAATCAGCCCAATCGCTGGATCTCGTCAAGCGGTCTGGGAACGATGGGCTACGGTTTGCCGGCCGCCATGGGCATCAAGCTCAGCTATCCCGACGAGCATGTCGTGCTCTTCACGGGGGAGGGCAGCTTTCAGATGATGATGCAGGAGCTGTCGACCTGTAAGCAGTTCGGTATTCCGGTCAAGATCGTCAATCTCAACAATGCTTCGCTGGGCATGGTTCGCCAGTGGCAGGATCTGAATTACAAGTCCCGTCACGCGCACTCCTATATGGAGTCCCTGCCTGACTTTGAAAAGCTGATTGGCGCCTATGGTTTCAAGGCCATTACGGTCAATACGGCCGAGGAGCTTGAGCCGGCGCTGGAAGAGGCCTTTCGCTCGAAGGATGAGCTGGTGTTTCTCGACATTCATGTCGATCCGCGCGAGCACGTCTACCCGATGCAGGTTCCGCAGGGGGCCATGTGTGACATGCTGCTGTCGAAGACGGAGCGAACCTGATGCGCCATATCATATCGATGCTGCTTGAAAATGAGCCGGGCGCGCTGTCACGTGTGGTCGGGCTCTTTTCCCAGCGCAACTTTAATATCGAAACGCTCAACGTTGCCCCGACCGATGATCCGACACTGTCGCGTCTGACGGTAACAACCCATGGCGATGAGCGCATCATCGAGCAGATCACCAAGCACCTCAATCGTTTGATCGATGTGGTCAAGCTGGTGGATCTGACCGAAGGGGCGCACATCGAGCGAGAACTGATGCTGGTCAAGGTCAAGGCGCAGGGAAGTGCCCGCGATGAGGTCAAGCGCACGGCAGATATCTTTCGTGCCCAGATCGTGGATGTCACGCCAAGCGTTTATACCGTGCAGATTACCGGTGACGCCACCAAGATGGATGCCTTCCTGCAGGCGGTAACGCCGCTGGGTGTGCTGGAAGTGGCGCGTACCGGCGTCTCCGGGATTGCACGTGGTGACAAGGTGCTGAGCCTCTGACACCCGGGTTTATACAATGTTTATGTCAACCGATGGCGCTGCCGTCCATTAAAAGGTGAAGGTAATGCAGGTTTATTACGACAAGGATTGCGATCTCTCTCTCATTCAGGGCAAGAAGGTCACTATTCTGGGCTACGGCTCGCAGGGCCATGCGCACGCCAACAACCTCAAGGAATCCGGCGTTGATGTGACGGTCGCGCTGCGCAAGGGCTCCGGTTCCTGGCAGAAGGCAGAAGGATCAGGTCTTAAGGTCGCTGAAGTCGCCGATGCGGTTTCCGGTGCCGACATCGTCATGTTTCTGGCACCCGATGAGCATCAAAAGCAGATCTATTATCGCGACGTCGAGCCCAATCTGAAAGAAGGTGCTGCGCTGGCCTTTGCACACGGCTTCAACGTGCATTACCAGCAGATTGAGCCGCGCGAAGATCTGGACGTCATCATGATCGCTCCGAAAGCGCCCGGTCATACCGTTCGCCAGACCTATACCCAGGGCGGCGGTGTGCCCAGCCTGATCGCGGTCTATCAGGACAAGTCCGGCAAGGCACGTGAACTGGCGCTTTCCTACGCCAGCGCCAACGGTGGCGGCCGTGCCGGCATCATCCACACCACCTTCCAGGAAGAGACCGAAACCGATCTCTTCGGTGAACAGGCTGTTCTGTGTGGCGGTGCGACTGCGCTGGTACAGGCTGGTTTCGAAACGCTGGTGGAAGCAGGCTACGCCCCGGAAATGGCCTACTTCGAGTGTCTGCATGAGCTCAAGCTGATCGTCGACCTGATGTATGAAGGTGGCATGGCCGATATGCGTTACTCGATCTCCAATACGGCCGAGTATGGTGATTACGTCACCGGTCCGAAGATCGTGAACGAAGAGACCAAAAACGCCATGCGCCAGGTCCTCAAGGATATCCAGGAAGGTACCTTTGCCAAGGACTTCATTCTGGACCACCAGGCTGGCTTCCCGACCCTCAAGGCCAAGCGTCGCCGCGGTGCCGAGCACCAGATCGAGGAAGTGGGCACCAGACTGCGTGGCATGATGCCCTGGATTGCTGCCAACAAGATGGTCGACAAGTCGAAAAACTGATTTGAAAACCCATCGGGACAGCTGAAAGATCTCGAGAAAACGGATGTGATATGTCGCATCCGTTTTTTTGTGTCTGCCGTTCAATTTTCCTGAAAAAGCTGACCCTGCACGGCGCTGTTGGTCGCGGGGGCTACCGCAACGCGGTCGCCGCGATAAATGATGCCGCCTCGTAAGATGCGGGCTGTCATGCCGCCATGGCCACGCAAAGCGTTATAGCCTCCCGGGCCCAGTGCCTTTTCCATGCGGCTACAGGGCGCGCAGGGGCCGGTGATCTCGATAAGGACATCACTGCCGATCATAAGCTGTTGCTGTCGACAGGCCAGTAGATTGAGCCCCGACACCAGCAGGTTGCGTCTGAGTTGTTCGGGGGAGAGATCAGTCAGGCTGCAAAAGGCCGCAACGACCGACAGATGCTCGGCCTGAAAAAGCGTGACTTCACGCTTGCCGCCCCGGGCGCTGTAATGATCGCCTTCGATACCCTGACCCTCGATCAGCGTCAGGGCATCCATGACATTGACGTCACCGTGACGCCGGGGGCGTCGGCTCAACCATTCAAGACGGCCGGCATGGGGGAACTGTGTCATGAGGTTTCTTAAACTTTCCATTGCCTCTCCGTGTTAACACCTGGTCGTCTTCTATGCTTTGATGGTCGTATCTTTTCAAAGGACATTGTTGTCATGACGCAGACGCCCCCACCAAACAACCGACCGCCCCGCGATCCCTTCTCCGAGTTCAAGGATGATACGGAAGTGGTTGAAGACATCGTGCAAGACGGTGAGCGCATACGCCGGCGCGGCATCTATCTACTGCCCAATCTCTTTACCACGGCTGCCCTGTTTTCGGGCTTTTTCTCTGTCGTGGCAGCACTCAATGGCAATTTCGGTTCGGCGGCCATCGCCATCTTTGTCTCCATGGTGCTCGATGGCTTTGATGGTCGGGTCGCTCGCATGACCAATACGCAAAGCGCCTTTGGCGAAGAATACGACAGCCTGGCTGATATGCTCTCTTTTGGTGTGGCGCCTGCCATCGTGGCCTTTGCCTGGATTCTTCAGGATGTCGGCAACCTCGGCTGGATAGCTGCCTTTATCTATGTGGCGGGGGCGGCGCTGCGTCTGGCGCGTTTTAATGTGCAGATCGGCAGTACCGACAAGAAGTGGTTCATCGGGTTGCCCAGCCCGTCGGCTGCAGCCGTGGTAGCAGGGTTCGTCTGGACCTTTCACAGCTTTGAAGCCACCGCTTTTGGTTTCAAGGTACTCATGGCCATTATTGTCGCGGCAGTAGGCATTCTGATGGTCAGCAACATTCGCTACTACAGCTTCAAGGAAGTGGATCTGAAAAGTCCCGTTCCCTTTGTGGCACTGCTGGCCATCGTGCTGGCTTTTGTTCTTATCTCGCTGGAGCCGGCCATCATGCTGCTGTTGCTGTTTGGCAGCTACGCCGCTTCCGGTCCGATACTGGCGATTCTGCGTCGCACCGGTCATGCAAAACCCATCACCAGCGGTATCGCAACGACCGAAGAAGAGATGGAAGAAGCCGAAGCAGAAAAGGAAGAAAAATCAGGTAATACTGATGAGTCAACGGTGGCGGGCCCTTCGCCAGCATCCGAAACATCCGATGAAAGAAAGTAGCCGCTTTTTTAAAATCAGGGGTTGCGTGGTCCCGGTCTGATCTATAAAGTACGCATCCGCTGCCACGGAGCACACGGCGACGAGGCGGCGGGGAAGTTAAGCAGGTGATTGTTTTGACTGGGGTTTTGGTCGCTCAATCAGGATTTCAAATCCAGCCGCTGACTTCCGGATCGAAAAAAAGAGGTTGACTTTTCGATTCAGGGCTGTAAAATGCCCACTCTCTCGAAGCAGCCGCCACGGCGACTGAGGCAACATCTTCGAGACGCTCTTTAACAAGTCGATCAGGCAATTTGTGTGGGCGTCTGGCTCGTGTGACACCAGTCACATAGATAATCGAGCAGACGAACACTCGTCAAGAGTACTAGTTTGACCTCGAGCCCGGATTGATTCACCTCGATGACTGCTTCGGCAGGCTTCGAAACGAATCTCAAAGCTTCAAAATAAACTGAAGAGTTTGATCATGGCTCAGATTGAACGCTGGCGGCAGGCCTAACACATGCAAGTCGAGCGGTAACAGGGGTAGCTTGCTACCCGCTGACGAGCGGCGGACGGGTGAGTAATGCATGGGTATCTGCCCGGTAGTGGGGGATAACTCGGGGAAACCCGAGCTAATACCGCATACGTCCTACGGGAGAAAGCAGGGGATCTTCGGACCTTGCGCTATCGGATGAGCCCATGTCGGATTAGCTTGTTGGTGAGGTAACGGCTCACCAAGGCAACGATCCGTAGCTGGTCTGAGAGGATGATCAGCCACACCGGGACTGAGACACGGCCCGGACTCCTACGGGAGGCAGCAGTGGGGAATATTGGACAATGGGGGAAACCCTGATCCAGCCATGCCGCGTGTGTGAAGAAGGCCTTCGGGTTGTAAAGCACTTTCAGTGGGGAAGAAGGCATGGTGGTTAATAACCACCATGAAGGACATCACCCACAGAAGAAGCACCGGCTAACTCCGTGCCAGCAGCCGCGGTAATACGGAGGGTGCAAGCGTTAATCGGAATTACTGGGCGTAAAGGGCGCGTAGGCGGCTTGCCAAGCCGGATGTGAAAGCCCCGGGCTCAACCCGGGAACGGCATTCGGAACTGGCAGGCTAGAGTGCAGGAGAGGAAGGTGGAATTCCCGGTGTAGCGGTGAAATGCGTAGAGATCGGGAGGAATACCAGTGGCGAAGGCGGCCTTCTGGACTGACACTGACGCTGAGGCGCGAAAGCGTGGGTAGCAAACAGGATTAGATACCCTGGTAGTCCACGCCGTAAACGATGTCGACCAGCCGTTGGACCCCTTGAGGGTTTGGTGGCGCAGTTAACGCAATAAGTCGACCGCCTGGGGAGTACGGCCGCAAGGCTAAAACTCAAATGAATTGACGGGGGCCCGCACAAGCGGTGGAGCATGTGGTTTAATTCGATGCAACGCGAAGAACCTTACCTGCTCTTGACATCCTGCGAATCTCCCAGAGATGGGAGAGTGCCTTCGGGAACGCAGAGACAGGTGCTGCATGGCTGTCGTCAGCTCGTGTTGTGAAATGTTGGGTTAAGTCCCGTAACGAGCGCAACCCCTATCCCTTTTTGCCAGCGGTCCGGCCGGGAACTTCAGGGAGACTGCCGGTGACAAACCGGAGGAAGGTGGGGACGACGTCAAGTCATCATGGCCCTTACGAGCAGGGCTACACACGTGCTACAATGGCCGGTACAAAGGGTTGCGAAGCGGCGACGTGAAGCCAATCCCATAAAGCCGGCCTCAGTCCGGATCGGAGTCTGCAACTCGACTCCGTGAAGTCGGAATCGCTAGTAATCGTGGATCAGAATGCCACGGTGAATACGTTCCCGGGCCTTGTACACACCGCCCGTCACACCATGGGAGTGGACTGCACCAGAAGTGGTTAGCTTAACCTTCGGGAGAGCGATCACCACGGTGTGGTTCATGACTGGGGTGAAGTCGTAACAAGGTAGCCGTAGGGGAACCTGCGGCTGGATCACCTCCTTAAACGACTAAAGTGCTCACGCGAACCAGCGCGTCCACACAAATTGCCTGATCGGATAGAGCGAAGACTGCTTGGGTCTGTAGCTCAGTTGGTTAGAGCGCACCCCTGATAAGGGTGAGGTCGGCAGTTCAAGTCTGCCCAGACCCACCAACCTGTCGGGGCCTTAGCTCAGCTGGGAGAGCGCCTGCCTTGCACGCAGGAGGTCAGCGGTTCGATCCCGCTAGGCTCCACCATACCGGCTCGGTGCATACAAACAGTCTCGCTGATACTGATGAAACCACAGTCAAAAGTCATGATGATGACAGATCATCGACATGATTTCTGACTGTCTTTTTGACAGTACGCTCTTTAACAATGTGGATCATGCTGACCTGTCGGTCGGTGAACACCCCTTCTTCGGAAGGGTGTCGTGACCCGGCCGGCAGACAACGTATAAGTTTGCTGTGATACGTAATGTCGTACGTATTCCAGCAAATGTCGTGTGATCGTGAAACCGGACCCCTTGGGGTTATATGGTCAAGCGATTAAGCGCACACGGTGGATGCCTAGGCAGTCAGAGGCGATGAAGGACGTGACAGCCTGCGATAAGCGTCGGTGAGGTGGCAAATGACCTGCGACCCGGCGATTTCCGAATGGGGAAACCCACTTACCATCAGGTAAGTATTCATGAGCCAATACATAACTCATGAAGGCGAACCGGGAGAACTGAAACATCTAAGTACCCCGAGGAAAAGACATCAATTGAGATTCCCCCAGTAGCGGCGAGCGAACGGGGACCAGCCCTTAAGCAGTGCAACCGATAGGCAAACAGTCTGGGAAGTCTGACCATAGCGGGTGATAGTCCCGTAGCCGAAATCCGAGCATTGTGAAATCGAGTAGGTCGGGGCACGTGAAACCCTGACTGAACATGGGGGGACCATCCTCCAAGGCTAAATACTCCTGACTGACCGATAGTGAACCAGTACCGTGAGGGAAAGGCGAAAAGAACCCCGGCGAGGGGAGTGAAATAGATCCTGAAACCGTGTGCGTACAAGCAGTGGGAGCAGACTTGTTCTGTGACTGCGTACCTTTTGTATAATGGGTCAGCGACTTATTTTCAGTAGCGAGCTTAACCGAATAGGGGAGGCGCAGGGAAACCGAGTCTTAAATGGGCGAATTAGTTGCTGGGAATAGACCCGAAACCGGGCGATCTATCCATGGCCAGGATGAAGGTCAGGTAACACTGACTGGAGGTCCGAACTCAAGTATGTTGAAAAATGCTGAGATGAGCTGTGGATCGGAGTGAAAGGCTAATCAAGCTCGGAGATAGCTGGTTCTCCTCGAAAGCTATTTAGGTAGCGCCTCACGTATTACCACCGGGGGTAGAGCACTGTTTCGGCTAGGGGGCCATCCCGGCTTACCAACCCGAGGCAAACTCCGAATACCGGTGAGTACAGCGTGGGAGACACACAGCGGGTGCTAACGTCCGTTGTGAAAAGGGAAACAACCCAGACCGCCAGCCAAGGTCCCAAAATCCCGGTTAAGTGGGAAACGATGTGGGAAGGCACAGACAGCCAGGAGGTTGGCTTAGAAGCAGCCATCCTTTAAAGAAAGCGTAATAGCTCACTGGTCGAGTCGGCCTGCGCGGAAGATGTAACGGGGCTCAAACCGGGTACCGAAGCTGCGGGTGCATCCTTATGGATGCGCGGTAGAGGAGCGTTGTGTAAGCCTGCGAAGGTGGATCGTGAGGTCTGCTGGAGGTATCACAAGTGCGAATGCTGACATGAGTAACGACAAGGGCGGTGAAAACCCGCCCCGCCGGAAGACCAAGGGTTCCTGTTCGACGACAATCGGAGCAGGGTGAGTCGACCCCTAAGGCGAGGCCGAAAGGCGTAGTCGATGGGAAACGGGTCAATATTCCCGTACCGGATGTTATTGCGATGGGGGGACGAAGAAGGCTAGGTGAGCCGGGCGCTGGTTGCCCCGGTGAAAGCGAGTAGGCCTGAGGATCAGGCAAATCCGGTCCTCTACAAGCCGAGACGCGAGACGAACAGACCACGGTCTGGAAGTCACTGATGCCACGCTTCCGGGAAAAGCCTCTAAGCTTCAGATAACATGCGATCGTACCCCAAACCGACACAGGTGGTCAGGTAGAGAATACCAAGGCGTATGAGAGAACTCGGGTGAAGGAACTAGGCAAAATGGCACCGTAACTTCGGGAGAAGGTGCGCCGGCCAGGGTGACGGGACTTGCTCCTTGAGCTCTGACCGGCCGAAGAGACCAGGTGGCTGCAACTGTTTATTAAAAACACAGCACTCTGCCAACGCGTAAGCGGACGTATAGGGTGTGACGCCTGCCCGGTGCCGGAAGGTTAATTGATGGTGTTAGCCGCAAGGCGAAGCTCTTGATCGAAGCCCCGGTAAACGGCGGCCGTAACTATAACGGTCCTAAGGTAGCGAAATTCCTTGTCGGGTAAGTTCCGACCTGCACGAATGGCGTAATGATGGCCACGCTGTCTCCACCCGAGACTCAGTGAAATTGAAATCGCTGTGAAGATGCAGTGTACCCGCGGCTAGACGGAAAGACCCCGTGAACCTTTACTATAGCTTCACACTGGACGCTGATGTTACTTGTGTAGGATAGCTGGGAGGCTTTGAAACCCCGACGCCAGTCGGGGTGGAGCCAACCTTGAAATACCAGCCTGGTATCATCGGCGTTCTAACTCCGCACCGTGATCCGGTGTGAGGACAGTGTGTGGTGGGTAGTTTGACTGGGGCGGTCTCCTCCCAAAGAGTAACGGAGGAGCACTAAGGTACCCTCAGCACGGTTGGAAATCGTGCAATGAGTGCAAGAGCATAAGGGTGCTTGACTGCGAGACGGACATGTCGAGCAGGTGCGAAAGCAGGTTCTAGTGATCCGGTGGTTCTGTATGGAAGGGCCATCGCTCAACGGATAAAAGGTACTCCGGGGATAACAGGCTGATACCGCCCAAGAGTTCATATCGACGGCGGTGTTTGGCACCTCGATGTCGGCTCATCACATCCTGGGGCTGAAGTCGGTCCCAAGGGTATGGCTGTTCGCCATTTAAAGTGGTACGCGAGCTGGGTTTAGAACGTCGTGAGACAGTTCGGTCCCTATCTGCCGTGGGCGTCGGAAGTTTGAGAAGTGCTGCTCCTAGTACGAGAGGACCGGAGTGGACGCACCGCTGGTGTACCGGTTGTCATGCCAATGGCACCGCCGGGTAGCTATGTGCGGACGGGATAACCGCTGAAGGCATCTAAGCGGGAAGCCCCCTTCAAGATGAAACTTCCCTGGAGCCTCGAGCTCCCTGAAGGGCCCTCGAAGACGACGAGGTCGATAGGCGCGGTGTGTAAGTGCAGCAATGCATTGAGCTGACGCGTACTAATTGCCCGTGAGGCTTGACCATATAACACCCAAGTGGTTCGCATCACACGAATACGTTGATGTATCGATCAGCATGATCCCGATTTTGACCCGCTGCCCAAAGGGCAGCCGGTCTGCAGAATTGCCTGACGACCATAGCGTGCCGGCACCACCCGATCCCTTCCCGAACTCGGTAGTGAAACGGCTCCGCGCCGATGGTAGTGTGGGGTCTCCCCATGTGAGAGTAGGTCATCGTCAGGCACCCCTTCCGAACCCCGGTCCTTAACAGGACCGGGGTTCTTTTATGGGCGCTCGCCGACGCCGGCATGGCCCCTGCCGGCGGTCACTGACGTGACCGCCGGACAGGGCCCCTCAGGGCGCGGTCGCCAGCGCCGCCACCAGTGCCGTCATCTCCGCCTCGGTGCCGATTAATGGCCAATATCGAATATTGTTTGGGAAAATCAATCCCTTCCTGAACAAAGAGGCTTGGTGTTACGGCGTCTTTTGCACCACAATGGATAGGCAGTGCCCAGGGTAATGGGCATATTGTTGAATCAACGAACACAGACAGTAGGCAAGGGAGAGCTGACGATGAAAAAGACACTGGGTATTTTGCTGGCTGCCATGATGACATTTGCAGTAGCCGGTTGTGACAATGATGACGGTCCTGCTGAAGAAACCGGCGCACAGATGGACAACGCGGCCGATGATGCTGGCGATTCCGCGAACGATGCGGCTGACTCCATCGGTGATGCTACCAGCGACGCTGCTGACTCCACTGGCGAAGCCATGGAAGATGCCGGTGACTCCATCAGCGATAGCGCTGAAGAGCACAGCAACTGATCTATCCCTTCTTGCCAGGGTAGAGAAGTGAAAAAGCCTCCTGACGACTGTCAGGAGGCTTTTTTATGATGCTGCTGAATTATGGTGGCGTTACTGTTCGCTGGCTGCGCCTGCTGCAGCCCCTGCTGCACCACCTATGATTGCCCCCGTACCGGCACTTCCGCCCGTTACGGCGCCCGCTGCGGCGCCTGTGGCACCGCCTATGCCGGCCCCCTGAGCCGCGCTGCGCCCTGTAGGGCTGCTGCAGGCGGTCAGAAACGCCAGTGCTACAACGGCGGTCATTGCCAGAATACCCTTGTGCATATCTCTCTCCTTGTAGACGTTTAATGGAAGATAGCTGAATCAAGTCATTATCGGCCAATCCTGTAAAGACTGTACTGAAACGCTTGACGTATTAAGGGCGAGTAAAAAAAAGCCCTGCACAATGCAGGGCTTTTCTGGCAGGCCTGTATGGATTACAGACCCGAATTTTGCTGCTTAGTCCCAGGACAGAGCGCCACCTGTCTGATACTCGGTGACCCGCGTTTCGAAGAAGTTTTTCTCCTTGGGCAGGTCGATCAGCTCCGACATCCAGGGGAAGGGGTTTTCCACGTCGTCAAAGAGCAGCCCCAGACCAATCTGTTCGCTGCGGCGATTGGTGATGAACTGCATGTACTGCTCGGTAAGCTCGGCGTTCAGGCCGAGAATACCGCGCGGCATGGTTTCACGACCGTAGGCCACTTCCAGCTGGTAGGCTTCCATCAGCATACCGCGCACTTCCTGCTGAAAGGCCTCGTCCCACAGATGCGGGTTTTCGATCTTGATCTGGTTGATGCAGTCGATGCCGAAGTTCAGGTGTATGGATTCATCGCGCAGAATGTACTGATACTGCTCGGCGATCCCCACCATCTTGTTGCGACGACCCAGTGCCAGAATCTGAGCAAAACCGGTGTAGAACCACATGCCTTCAAATACGACATAGAAGGCCACCAGCGCGCGCAAAAAGGCCTTGTCGCGCTCGACGGTGCCGGTCGTGAAACTCGGGTCTTCCAGCGCCTGGGTGTACTTGAGCGCCCAGGTGTCCTTGTCGGTGATCGAGGGAATTTCCCGATACATGTTGAAGAGCTCACCCTCATCCAGCCCCAGCGACGTGCAAATGTACTGGAAGGTATGAGTATGGATGGCTTCTTCAAAGGCCTGGCGCAGCAGGTACTGGCGGCATTCCGGGTTGGTAATGTTGCGATAGACGGCCAGCACGATGTTGTTGGCGACCAGCGACTCGGCGGTGGCAAAAAAGCCCAGATTGCGCTTGAGCATCAACACTTCGTCTTCGGTCAGCCCTTGCGAGCTGTTGACCGGCGCTCGCCATGTGGCGATATCGCCCTGCATGGAGACTTCGGTCGGCATCCAGTGATTGTTGCAGCCGGAAAGATACTTTTCCCATGCCCAGTTGTACTTCAACGGCAGCAGCTGGTTGACGTCGCTCTGAGCATTGATCATCGCCTTTTCGCTGGCATCAATGCGTGATGCGCCGACCTGAATTTCACCCAGACCGCTGGTATCGACCTGATCGTTATCGTCGGCAAACAGGTTTGTCTCTTGCATCGTTGTCTCCCTTGCCATCATCCAGCGTTTTCAACGATTGAAGATGGTCTTGAATACGGTAGACGGCGGTCTCGTGAGACCACCGTCGTGACTATCAAATTACTGGCAGGCTTCGCAGTCCGGATCATCGAGCGAGCAGGCCAGCGGCGGTGCCGAGCCCAGCGGCTGCTGGGTTGCCTGCGAGGCTTCCGGTGCCGCAGAAGGCGTCGGCTGCGGCGCCGGCGCATTGGGCTTGACGCCGTTGAGCTTGCCATCGGTGCCCTTGAGCGTGGATTTCTCAAGGCGTGTGGAGGCCTGCGCACGGAGGTAGTAGGTTGTTTTCAGACCCAGCTGCCACGCCATGCGATAGGTCGTGTCCAGCTTGCGACCGGAGACACCGCTGATATAGAGGTTTAGTGACTGCGCCTGATCGATCCACTTCTGACGACGCGAGGCGGCCTCGACAATCCAGCGCGGCTCGATCTCGAACGCCGTGGCATAGCGCTGCTTGAGATCGTCCGGAATGCGGTCGATCGGCTGGAGCGAGCCATCATAGTATTTGAGGTCATTGATCATCACCTCATCCCACAGCCCGCGCTCCTTGAGTGCATGCACCATGTGCGAGTTGACCACGGTGAACTCGCCCGACAGGTTCGACTTCACATACAGGTTCTGATACGTCGGCTCGATCGACTGCGTCACGCCACAGATATTGGAAATGGTGGCGGTGGGCGCGATCGCCATGACGTTGGAGTTACGCATGCCCTGACGACGGACCTTGTCACGAACGCGATCCCAGTCCTGAGTGGTGGACGTATCCATCTGCACATACTGTTCGCCACGTTCACGCTGCAAATCGCGAATCGAGTCGATGGGCAGAACGCCCTGGCTCCAGAGGGAGCCTTCATAGGACTCGTAGCGACCGCGTTCGGCGGCCAGATCGCTGGACGCTTCGATGGCGTGATAGCTGATCAGCTCCATGGAGTGATCGGCAAAGGTCACCGCGTCATCGGAGGCGTAGGCGATGCCATGCTTGTACAGCGCGTCCTGAAAGCCCATCAGGCCCAGCCCGACCGGGCGATGACGGAAGTTGGAGCGCTTGGCCTGCGGCACGGCGTAATAGTTGATGTCGATGACATTATCGAGCATGCGTACGGCGGTCTTGACCGAGCGCTTGAGCTTTTCACTGTCCAGCTGGCCGTTGACCACGTGCGCGGCCAGATTGATCGAGCCCAGGTTGCACACGGCGATCTCGTCGGCGCTGGTGTTGAGCGTGATCTCGGTGCACAGGTTGGAGGAGTGCACGACACCGGCATGACGCTGCGGGCTGCGCAGGTTGCAGGGATCCTTGAAGGTGATCCAGGGGTGGCCTGTTTCAAACAGCATCGACAGCATCTTGCGCCACAGATCCTTGGCCTGCACACGCTTGAACAGCGTGATCTCGCCGGTATGCGTCATCGCCTCGTACTCTTCGTAGCGCTTTTCAAAGGCCGCGCCATAAAGGTCGTGCAGGTCAGGGCAGGTCGCCGGTGAAAACAGCGTCCACTCCTTCTCTTCGCTGACGCGCTTCATGAACAGATCCGGCACCCAGTTGGCCGTGTTCATGTCATGCGTCCGGCGGCGATCATCACCGGTGTTCTTGCGAAGTTCGAGGAACTCCTCGACGTCCATATGCCAGGTTTCCAGGTACGAGCAGACCGCGCCCTTGCGCTTGCCGCCCTGGTTAACTGCCACGGCCGTGTCATTGACGACCTTGAGGAAGGGCACAACGCCCTGCGACTTGCCGTTGGTGCCCTTGATATAGGAGCCCAGCGCGCGCACCGGCGTCCAGTCGTTGCCCAGACCGCCGGCCCACTTGGAGAGCATGGCGTTGTCGCGGATGGCGCCGTAGATGCCTTCAAGGTTATCCGGCACGGTCGTCAGGTAGCACGAAGACAGCTGGCTGCGCACGGTACCGGCATTGAACAGCGTAGGTGTCGAGGTCATGTAGTCAAAGCTCGACAGCAGCTCGTAGAACTCGATGGCGCGCGCTTCACGATCCTGCTCGTTCAGCGACAGGCCCATGGCCACACGCATGAACATGACCTGCGGCAGTTCGTAGCGAACGCCGTCACGGTGCAGGAAGTAACGATCGTAAAGCGTCTGCAGACCCAGATAGGTGAACTGATTGTCACGCTCATGGCTCAGGGCGTCGCCCAGGCGGTCGAGATCGAACTCGGCCAGTACCGGGTCGAGCTGTTCGAATTCGATACCGCGCTTGATGTAGCTCTGGAAGGCCGGCTTGTAGAGCGTGGCCATGTCACCAAAGGTGGCTTCTTCGGCAACTTCGAGAAAGGAGAGGGCTTCGCGACGCAGATTGTCCTGCAAAAGACGCGCGGTAACGAAGGTGTAGTTGGGTTCCTTCTCGACCAGCATGCGCGCGGTCATCATCAGCGCCGTGGCCACGCCGTCGGGGGTGACGCCGTCGTAAAGGTTGCGCAGCGACTCATCCATGATGCGACGTACTTCGACGTTGTCGAGACCGGCACAGGCCTCGGTGATCAGCGTCTCGATGCGTGCCAGGTCCAGCGGCCGGCGGCTGCCGTCGGGCTGGGTCACATTGATGGTGGGGTGAGGCTTCTCGATGCCCTGGTGCTGTGCGGCGCGGGCACGAGCGTGCTCTTCGCGATACAGCACATAGGCACGAGCCACCTTGTGTTCGCCCGAGCGCATCAGGGCAAGCTCGACCTGGTCCTGGATGTCCTCGATATGAAGAGTGCCGCCTTCCGGCATGCGACGCGCAAAGGTGTCCATGATGGACTCGGTCAGCTGCTCGACCTGCTCACGAATGCGCGAGGACCCGGCGGCGTTGTCACCTTCCACGGCGAGAAAGGCCTTGCTCATGGCCACGGAGACCTTGCTCGCATCAAAGGTGGCGGTATCACCGGTACGCTTGATAACGCGCAGCTGCTGATCGGTCTTGCGCGTGTGAACATCATCAAGGGTTGATGAGGTATCACGCTCTGTATGCGAGGTTTCCATAACGTTACCTTCCTGCCGTAAGGTCAAAAGCGTTCTATCCCGCCATTCGCACAAGGAAAAACGGGCAATAACGGGATCAAAAATTGGATCGTGCGGGGTATTGACACGCGATGGGTGTTTTTGCTGCAAAACACTACATGGTGTGTCTGTCGTTCGAGTGGACACAATATAGTGTGTCTGGTGGATAGCCTCAATAGTAAAAAACAACTCAAATTGAGCGTACAAACTGTGGATAAAGTGTGCTTACCTCGCCACAGGCCTTGTGATCACTGAGGTGGCGAGAGGTATATGAAAATTTCTGGAGGCCTGCGATTTTTTGTCGCGAATATTTCAGCTCAAACGGAAAAGGGAGAAATGAAATTCATGCCGATCAGAGCCTGATGATGAGAATCGTGTGCAAATACGGTCGTTCTGTATGGGCACGTTCGTGTAACAGTGGCACAATGTTGCCAAAGTTGAACGACCGTTGGATTTGAAGGTCACATTTATCGCTGTCTGCCTGCCGCATGCTCGGGCACTGCCTGTGCAGTAGACCGGTGACGGCACGGAAGCTTCTTTATCAATGATCGGACGGACGAGCCTTGGATAACATTACAACCGCCAACGAACACATTCTTATCATCGAAGATGATGAACGACTGGCCGCGTTGACGCGTGAGTATCTTGAAGGCAACGGTTTCAGGGTCAGCGTTGAACACGACGGCACCAACGGCGTGGAGCGCATTCTTTCCCTGCGACCGGACCTGGTCATTCTTGACCTGATGCTGCCGGGAGAGGATGGCCTGTCCATCTGTCGCCGGGTACGTCACCAGTACCCCGGCCCCATTTTGATGCTGACAGCCCGTACCGATGACATGGATCAGGTGCTGGGGCTTGAAATGGGCGCCGATGATTACGTCCCCAAACCGGTGCCGCCGCGGGTACTGCTGGCCCGTATGAGGGCGCTGCTGCGTCGGGCCGACGGTACCGAAACTGCCGAGCAGGAAGAGACTCGTCTCGAGTTTCGTGACCTGGTGGTAGACTCATCGACCCGAGAGGCGTGGCTCAACGGCGAGCGCATCGATCTGACCAGTGCCGAATTCGACCTGCTCTGGCTTTTGGCCTCACATGCCGGTCGGGTGCTGACCCGCGAAGAGATATTCTCGGCGCTGCGAGGCATTCGCTATGATGGTCAGGATCGTTCGATTGACGTGCGAGTGTCACGTATTCGACCCAAGATCGGTGATGACCCGCATCAGCCTCAGCGTATCAAGACCGTACGCAGCAAGGGCTATCTGTTCGTTCGAGAGATCTGAGTCGGTTATCGACTGACTCCGTTTCATGAAGGGCGGCTTCGTCTACTGTCAAGAACCGTGTGCAAAGGATAGACGATGCCGTCACGTTTTCCCTCTCTGGCCTCATGGCACGCCCGCTCCGGCGGGCCGGATGGCCTGACACCACCTCCTCACCGGCCGCTGTCTGCCCATGGCGGTTTTCGTCGCCTTTATCTGACGCTGTTTTTATCGCTCATGGCCATTTTCTGGCTGGGCGTGGTGGCGTCATGGCTGATCGACGACTGGCGCGAGGACCACTATCGCCAGCGCCTGGCCAGCGGGCCGATGGCGCTTTTGACGTCTCTGGTGGCCAGCCAGCCGGAAAGCTCTCGCGATGCCTGGCTGAGCGCCTACGAAGATGAGCTGGGCATTCGTCTGGCACTGTCGGATTCCGAAACGCTGATGCTGGGCTTTATGGACCGCCGTCGCCTGACGCGCGGTGATGTGCTTGCCCGTCAGGCGCAGGGCGAGATCGGCTGGCAGCTGTATCAGCGTCTGCCCGGCGAAGATGACTCCATTCTGGTGGCCCACTTTACCGGTCTTTCCGAACAGCAGCCCCTGCAGCTGGTGTCTCTGCTGCGCCAGTGGCTGGAGCTTTCGCCGGATGACGAGCGCGAAGCCCGCTTTCAGGAACTGCGCAGTCGCATCTCGCTGCCGATGGGCATGGGTAGCGGCACGCCGCCGGGGCTTTCCAACAGTCAGCTGACGCAGCTTAATGCCGGCCATGTGGTGATCAACGTGGTGGCCGAGCGCTCAAGCCTTGGCTTCTACGCCCAGTTTTCGGGCGGTCGCTGGATCATGGTCGGGCCACTGTCGCCTTTCGAGTCGCTGCCGATCCTGACCATCGCCATGGTCATGGCCCTGATGCTGACCATGCTGGGCACGGCCATCTATCTCATCATGCGCAGCGTGGAAAAACGCCTGACCAAGCTTGAGCAGACCACGGCAAACTTTACGGCCGGAGACTACAACGCACGCGTCACCATCCAGGAAGGGGAGTACCTGACTCAGCTGGGACTGGCCTTCAACACCATGGCCGATCAGGTGCAGGCGGTTCTCTCATCCCAGCAGGATCTGATGCGCGCGGTATCGCACGAGTTTCGAACGCCTGTGGCGCGGGTGCGCTTTGCGCTGCAGATGGTCGATGACATGAGTGAATCGCCCGGCATCAGGCGATTGCTGAAAGGGGTGGATGACGATATTGAATCCATCGACCGGCTCATCGATGAAATCCTGACCTATGCCCGTCTGGATGGCGCCACCGATGGGCTTTTGCCGCTGGAGCCGGTCAGCCTTGAGGTGCGCGATATTGCCGACCGCGTCATCGAGACGCTGACGCCGCTGCATCCGCAGCTAACGCTTGAAGTCACCGGCGGTCAGGACCTCCATGTACATGCTGATGCACGCTATCTCCAGCGTGCACTGCAGAATCTGGTTTCCAACGCCTGTGCGCATGCCGGAAGCCGGGTCCATGTGCGCCTGCTGGGCGATGAGCGCATGGTCTATCTCAGCGTCGAGGACGACGGCGCAGGCGTTGCTGCCGAGGAGCGCGAGCGAATCTTCAAGCCCTTCGCGCGTATCGATGATAGCCGTACCCGGCAGCAGCCCGGCGTCGGGGGCTACGGCCTGGGGCTGGCCATCGTTGCCCGTATCGTGCAGTGGCACCACGGGCGTATCAGCGTTGATACCGCCCCCGAGCTGGGTGGCGCGCAGTTTATCCTTTCCCTGCCACGCCATTACGAGACAACAGAAGAGTACGCCTGAGCCCGGTCAGCCGGCCGGGCGAATGCCGTTGAGCACGGAAAAAGAGGTCTCGCGCGCCGTGCGCAGGAAATCGCTCATCCACACCTGACTCATCTGATCGAGCCGAACGGCGGCATAGAGCGTCCCCCAGACGCCTTCCTTGCCCAGCGAGCAGGCTCTCACGTAATCCCTTTCCAGATATTCGGTCAGCGCCCAGTTGGGCAGGGCGCAAACCCCGCGCTCGCTGGCCACCAGCTGCATCATCATCATGGTCAACTCGGCCGTGCGTGTTTCGCGCGGGTGGATGCCGGCAGGTTCCAGAAACCGGCTAAAGACATCCAGCTTGGAATGCTCTACCGGATAGGTGATCAGAATCTGGTCCACCAGATCCTCCGGCACCACGTAGCGCTTGTCGGCCAGCGCATGCTGGCGGGCCACGGCCAGCAGGCTTTCGTAGCGAAAAAGCGGTTCATAGTGAATGCGTGGCAGGGGCTGCGGATCAGCCGTTATGACCAGGTCGAGCTGTTCACGTGCCAGCGCCGGCAGGGGGTCGAAGTGCTGGCCGGCCGGAATGTCCACCTCTACCTCGGGCCAGTGATCACGAAAGTGATCGATGGTCGGCATGAGCCATTGAAAACAGCTGTGGCATTCGATGGCCATGTGCAGACGACCCTGTTCACCGCCGGCCATGCGGGCAATATCACGTTCGGCGTTGCGAATCTGGGGCAGAACCTGCTCGGCCAGCCCCAGAAGTCGCTGGCCGGCACGCGTGAACTGCACCGGGCGTGTCTTGCGCAGAAAAAGCGGACAGCCCAGTCGATCCTCCAGATCCTTGAGCTGATGAGACAGCGCCGACTGGGTCAAATGCACGCGCTCGGCGGCTTCGACCAGCGACCCGGTATCGCGCAGCGCCAGCAGGGTGCGCAGGTGCCGGAACTCGATCATTAAGACTTCTCTCTCATGACTGATCTGAAAAATGAATCATTGAAATGGGCATACCCTACGGACCGCTCTGCTCAACGGGGCGGCACTGAGCGTCCGGCAGCAGCCGGTCGCGGCCGCCAAAATCCGACGGACACAGCGCATCGGGGTTCGTAATCCGACTGAAAAGCGCCGGCAGCAGGCTGGTATCAGGGCGGGCCGTCTGTGCCGAGCGCGATGTGACCGGCTGCCATTGGCCGTTATCATCGCGCTCGGCGATGACAAAGGCAAAGGAGTAGGCGCCGGGCTGGCCCATGCGCAGATCGGTCACGACCAGAGTGTCGTCACGCTCTTCGCTGCGCCAGTACGGCGCTGAAAACCAGCCCAGACGCTGGCCCGCCCAGCTGTCGACAAGCGTGTCGTGGGCTGCCATGGGGCGGCTGAAGCTATCCAGGGCCAGCGTGCCTCGCTTGTCAAACACGCTGACCAGGCCCTCCAGCTGGCGATCATCGTCGATCACCGTTACGCGCCAGACCAGGGTGGTCAGCGGCATGGGCTGTACCATGACCGGGCGATCATCCAGCCCGCGCTGCACCAGTTCCGGCTGAACCTGCGCCATGACCATGGCCTTGGCGGCCACACTAAAGCCCAGATACATCGTTGAAATGGCCAGCCCGATAACGACGGCCCGCCCCCTGGCGCCTCTGATCAGTGCCACGATAATGGCGATCAGCATGGGCAGGGTGTAGAGCGGGTCGATGATGAAAATGGTCTTCCAGGCCACCGGCGGTGAGGCGATGGGCCACAGCAGCTGGGTGCCGTAGGTCGTGAAGGCGTCCAGAATCGGGTGTGTCACCAGACAAAGCCACCAGAACCAGAACCATGACACGGTGGGGATGGTTCTTGTCGCCGGCAGGCGCGCACAAACAAGGGTTAAAAGCCCGGCCAGTGCTGACAGGACAAACATCGAGTGCGACACGCTGCGGTGATAGGTGTAGTCGGCCACAGCGCTGCCGAAATCGATGAAGCTGTCCAGATCCGGCAGGGTAGCGGCCACGGCACCCAGCACAATCGACTTGCGGCCCAGCCGCCGTCCCAGTACGGCACCGCCCAGCGCGCCGCCAAGGCAGGCCTGTGTCAAGGAATCCATTGTTTTTGTGTCACTCCCGCTCCCGGGTGGATATCGCATCAGGCCATGGCAGCTATGCTTGTACCATCACAACTGATACCAGTACGGCCAGAAAGGGGCCGGGTGATCAAAGAGTAACAAGGAGTGGCACACATGTCCCTGAACGAGCGTCAGCAGCAGGCGTTCAGAACGCTGGCGGCCGAGACCGACGGTATCGATGTCGAGGTCTACAAGCGCTTCGAGCGCGACCCGCTGGACCCTATCATCGGACTGGGCCAGCGTAATCTGCGCGTCGGTTTTTTCGGTCGCGACCCCGGCCGTGATGAAGTCCGTCATGGCGAGCCCTTCATTGGCGCCGGCGGCCAGCTGGTGAGAAAGGCGCTGCATGAGCAGCTTTACGGCGAAAAAATGCCGGATTTCGAAGCCTCCCGCGCCGTGGGAGAACATTTTTTCTGGATCAATACCGTGCCTTACAAGCCGGTGGGCAACAAGGCGTGGTCGATGAAGGTCAAGCGCCACTTTCATGGCCTGATGAACGAGCTTTTGATCTCGCGCTGGGAAGGCCGCTCGCTGATCACGCTGGGGCGCGAAGCCTTTTTATGGTTCGGCATCGACCGGCCAAAGCCCGAGCGCGACCGGCTGGAAGCGTTCTGGAAGCGCGAGGATCGCTTTGAAAGCAGTATTGACGTCACGCTGGAAGACGACCAGGGACAGTCGCAGACCTTTACGCTTTATCCGCTGCCTCACCCGTCACCGCTGAATCAGACCTGGTACAGCCGGTTTCCGGGGCTGCTGGCGCAGCGCTTGGAGCAGCTGGACGTCAGGCCCGACAATCTAACGCTTTGATCGGGGCCTTCGCCCCGGCTAATCGGGGCGAATGGCCATGCGACCGCTGCCGCAAAACATCAGTGCCAGCGACGCACCCAGCATCAGCACTTCGGTCTCAAGGTGCCAGCCCCCGGTGTCACCCAGCGACCAGATCGCACTCATGCGCATCAAGGCGATGGCAAACACCATGTTGACGGCGGCCAGCGCGCCACCTACCCGGCAGCGCCAGCCGGCAAGGATCATCAGCGGTGCCATCAGCTCGCCGGCAAACACGCCAAAGGCCAGCGGTGCGGGCAGGCTCAGGTGTTCAAGGTGTTCACCGATGCTTTCGAGCACGTCCGGTGCGCCAATCTTGGCGATGCCGTGTAGCAGCAGGGTGATGCCAAGGGCGAGTCGAAGGATCAGCTTGCCCAGATGTTCATTGTTAAAAAACGACATGATGTTCCCCATGTGCCAGAGCTGACTTGAAAAACGACCTGTTAGCCGGCATTACAGTGACATCGTTTCAAGGCATTCACCAGATTGCACACGTTGGCCGAACGTGGCAGCCAATGTGTCATGCGTGCTCAACGCGCGCGTCATACGACCTCGAGGAGTCTATCGTGCAATATCTACATACCATGGTCCGTATCACCGATATCGATCAGTCCCTGAAATTTTACTGCGATCTGCTGGGCATGAAGGAAGTGCGTCGCAAGGAGAGCGAGAAGGGGCGTTTTACGCTGATCTTTCTGGCCGCCAACGACGATGAAGCCTCCTCCAGCGAGCAGCAAGCGCCGGAGCTGGAGCTGACCTGGAACTGGGACCCGGAAGAACTGACCACCGGGGCGCGCAACTTCGGCCATCTGGCCTATCGCGTCGATGACATCTATGCCACCTGCCAGCATCTGATGGACAACGGCGTGACCATCAACCGTCCGCCGCGCGACGGTCACATGGCGTTTGTTAAATCACCCGACGGCATCTCCATCGAGCTGCTGCAAAAGGGCGACGCAAAGGCTTCACAGGAGCCCTGGGCGTCAATGGAAAACACCGGCAGCTGGTAGAAAGTACCGGCGTCTGGATGACAACAGGGGGCACCCGATCGGGTGCCCCCTGTTGCGTTCTGGCATGATCACCGACTGCTTAATGTGTACGACGGGCGCCGGGCAGATTCAGGCGCTGCGCCATGCGCTCCATGGCTTCGACGCAGCTCGGCGCGATGGGCGTACACAGCACCCATGGCAACACGACCAGCGCAATGGCCAGTGACCCCATATAGACATCCTGCAGCCAGTGAGCCCCCGCCATGACACGCGGTGCGCTGAGTACCGCAATCATGATGGCGCTCACAATGGCCGGTCGATGGTCGCCAAAGCGAAAAATGAACGCCGTGAAGACCATCAGCATCAGGCCGTGATCGCCGGGGAAGCTGTTTCTATCGGAATCCTTGGTATCAAACGAGACCACATCGGTCAGGAAATTGACGTTGTCAAAACTCAGCGTCGGGCTTGGATGACCATAGGTCATCTTGTTGGTCGCCAGCGCCAGCAGTCCGGCCACAACCAGCATGGTCAGCCCCACACCCAGCCAGCGCCAGAAGCGCCCGGTGCGCGGGTCAAGCGAGATGGCCCAGGCAAAGATGGCCAGCAAAACGAAAAAGGACGCCGCATCAAAATAGCGGGTATTGACCATGGCCAGAAAGTTGACCCAGACCGGATGATCACTGGTAATAAACTGGTTGAAAAACCAGAAGATCCGGTCGTCGATCAACGACCAGACCGACAGCCACAGCCAGCTTGCAAACAGGGCAAGCCCGGCCAGATTGCAGTAGATGATACGTTTGAGATTCAAGTTCATGACGCCCCTTCCTAAAATAGCCCGAAACACCGGTCAATCGTGATGAATACCCCGGTGCTGCTGCCCCGAGCGTGTTGTAAGTCGTTTTAAAAATTGCATCAGGCCGTGAACGGCGCCGGATACCACCGGGGTACACAGCAGCCAGGGCAGGGAAATCAGGGCAATCGACAGCGCCCCGACAGACACATCGCTGACCCAGTGAGCGCCCACCATGATGCGAGGCGCACAGACCAGCACGACCAGCGCTGTGGCGGTCCATGCGATCAGACGGTCGGCAAAGCGCCACATGAAGGCAGCAAAAATCATGGCCATCAGTCCGTGATCGCTGGGGAAACTGCTGGAGGCACTGTCCTTGGCCGGCAGCGTGGTCAGCTCGGACAAAAGGTTGACGTTGTCGAGTATCGCCGTCGGGCTGGCGTGCTTGTAGGTCATGACGTTGTGGATGATGTCCTGAAAAATCAGGGCCGTGACCGTCATCACAAACCCGATTGCCCCCCATTTGAGCCAGCTGCCCTGAGGGTCGCGCTTCATGGCGATATAGAGCATCACTACCAGCAGCACGAACATCGCCTTGTCGAAGGCGCGCGTATTCAGTGCCGCGAGAAGGCTGGTCCAGGTCGGGTAGTCAGCCGTGATGAACTGATTGAAAAACCAGAAGATGGCGTCATCCACGGATGACCAGACCAGAAACTGGGGCAGCCACCAGGACGTGACCAGCGCCACACCCAGCAGATTGTAGAAAAGAATTCGGCGGAAGTTCATGGCAGGCACGGGTCGGTTATAAAACAGTGTTCATTGTAATTTAATGTTGTTTTAATAAAAAGTCACCCGCCTTAATCGACTCGTAAAATAGAGACTATTGCATGGGACATACTGGGGGCAGACACAAAAACAGCAGGCCCGGAGGCCTGCTGTAGAGAACCCTGTCTCGAGGGGAAGGGTTACAGGGTTTCGATGGTACGCCGCTGCGTCATCAGCGTGTCGCGGGTGGCGCGGGCCTGTTCGAGCTTGCCACGCTCCTTGTCAACCACGGCGGCGGGTGCCTTGCTCATGAAGCTGTCATTGGCGAGCTTTTTCTCGACGCCATCGATGAGCTTGTCCTGCTTGTCGATATCGCGGTCGATGCGGGCAAGCTCGGCGTCGCGGTCGATATGACCGGCCATGGGCACATGGACTTCCATGGCGCCGACACGCTGAACGCTTGCGGCCGGGACCTCTTCGGGCGCCACAAAGTGCATGCTCTCCAGACGTGCCAGCTTGCTCAGAAACAGCGCATTGTCTTTAAGGCGCTGGCGGTCGGTCTCTTCGCCGTGCGTCAGCAAAACGTCCAGCGGCTTGCCGGGTGCAATATTGAGCTCGGCGCGAATGTTGCGAATGGCAACGATCACCGATTTGACCCATTCGATGTCGGCGATGGCGGCGTTATCGACAAGCGATTCATCCGCCTGCGGCCAGGGTTGAACCATGATGGAACTGCCCTGTTGCTCGATATCCACACCCGCCAGCAGTGACACCTTCTGCCAGATCTCTTCGGTGATAAACGGCATCATCGGATGGGCGAGACGCAAAATGGCCTCAAGCACGCGCACCAGCGTTCGACGCGTACCGCGGCGCGCTTCAAGCGTGGCCTCGCTGTCCCACAGTACCGGCTTGGAAAGCTCCAGATACCAGTCGCAGTACTCGTTCCAGACAAAGTCATACAGCGCCTGGGAGGCGTGGTCGAAGCGGAACTCCTCCAGCGCTTTGGTGACCTGAGTCTCGACCTGCTGAAGGCGCGAGACGATCCAGCGGTCTGCCAGCGACAGCGCGACTTCGCCGTCCGGGCCGCAGTCCTCGCCCTCGGTATTCATCAGCACGTAGCGCGCCGCGTTCCAGAGCTTGTTGCAGAAGTTGCGATAGCCTTCCAGACGACCCGAGTCGAATTTGACGTCCCGTCCGGTGCTGGCCAGCGACAGGAAGGTGTAGCGCAGCGCATCGGTACCGTTGGACTCGATCCCCTCGGGGAATTCCGCCCGCGTGGCCTTGGCAATCGCCTTTGCCTTCTGCGGCTGCATCATGGCGCCGGTGCGCTTTTCCAGCAGCGTGTCCAGATCAATGCCGTCGATCAGGTCGATCGGGTCGAGCACATTGCCCTTGGACTTGGACATCTTCTGGCCCTGGCCGTCACGCACAAGGCCGTGAACATAGACCGTTTTGAACGGGACCTGGCCGGTGAACTTGAGCGTCATCATGATCATCCGGGCAACCCAGAAGAAAATGATGTCAAAGCCGGTGACCAGCGTGCTGGTCGGATGGAAGGTTTCCAGTTCCGGCGTCTTTTCAGGCCAGCCCAGCGTGCCAAAGGTCCAAAGCCCCGAGCTGAACCAGGTGTCGAGCACGTCGTCGTCCTGAATCAGGATCGTGTCCGGGGAGAGCGCGTACTTTTCACGCACCTCTTCTTCGCTGCGCGCCACATAAAACCTGCCCGTCTCGTCATACCAGGCCGGAATGCGATGGCCCCACCAGAGCTGGCGGGAAATACACCAGTCCTGCAAATCGCGCATCCACGAGAAGTACATGTTCTCGTAGCTTTTGGGCACGAAACGAATATCGCCGTTTTCCACTGCGTTGATGGCAGGTTTGGCCAGCGTCTCCACGGCCACGAACCACTGATCGGTCAGAAGCGGCTCGATCACATCACCGGAGCGGTCGCCATGGGGCAGGGTGTTGGTCACGGTTTCGACCTTTGCCAGCAGACCCTGCGCGTCCATGTCGGCCACGATCTTCTCGCGCGCCTCAAAGCGGTTCAGGCCCTGATACGCCGTGGGCAGGGCGGTGTCGATGTCATCACGCGGGGTGCCGTCCATGTTGAAGACTTCGGCGGCGTCCCGGATGCAGGCGCTTTGGGTGAAAACGTTGATCAGGGCACTGTCGTGGCGTCGGCCCACGCCATAGTCGTTGAAGTCGTGCGCCGGGGTGATCTTCACACAGCCCGAGCCCTTGTCCATGTCGGCGTGTTCGTCGGCAATCACCGGAATGCGCCGGCCCACCAGCGGCAGGGTGACGTATTTGCCGACCAGCGAGGCGTAGCGCGCATCATTCGGGTTGACCGCCACGCAGGTGTCGCCCAAAAGCGTCTCCGGACGCGTGGTGGCGACCACCAGATGGTCCAGCCCTTCGCTTGTGGTCACGCCCTCGGCCAGCGGGTAGCGAAAGTGCCAGAACTGGCCCTGCTGGTCGCGGTTTTCCACTTCCAGATCCGAGATCGCCGTGCCCAGCGTCGGATCCCAGTTGACCAGCCGCTTGCCGCGATAGATCAGTCCTTCGTCATGCAAGCGCACAAAGGCTTCGCGCACGGCGTTGGAAAACCCGTCGTCCATGGTGAAACGCTCGCGGCTCCAGTCAACGCTGGTGCCCATGCGCCGCAGCTGACGGGTGATGTGGCCGCCGGACTCGTTTTTCCACTCCCATACCTTGTCGGTGAACGACTCGCGGCCCAGGTCGTGACGCGACTGACCGGTTTCGTGCTGCAGCTTGCGCTCGACCAGCATCTGCGTGGCGATACCGGCGTGGTCGGTGCCGATCTGCCACAGCGTGTTGTGCCCCTTCATGCGCTGATAGCGGATCAGGGTATCCATCAGCGTGTCCTGAAAGGCATGGCCCATGTGAAGACTGCCGGTCACATTGGGCGGCGGGATCATGATGGTGTAGGGCGAGCCCTGACCGGAGGGCGCGAAATAGCCTCTGGATTCCCAGTGCTGATACCAGGCGCGTTCGATCGATTCAGGCTGATAGGTTTTTTCCATGGACCGGCTCGGTTTGAAACTGTGAAGTGCTCGCGAAGATTCAGTGCCCGCGCGAGTCTGCGAAAAATGGCGCCAATTATAGCGCCGCCGGGGGGCTGCCGTCATGGCATGGTGCGGTTAAAGAATTGTTGAACAATGCCGATAATGCGCCACCGGATAATACTAAAGTCTAAAAACATGATGAGGTGGCGGTACCCGGTGAGATCGCTCCTTTCTTTGGCAGGTATTCAAGTGAGTATGCAGATATGCAGGTAACAGGGACATCACGCTCAAACCTTCTTTCGGGGCTTCGAAAGCAGACAGACCCTGCCGGAAATCAGGCGCTGACGGGAGTACCGGGCCAGCCGCAGGGCATGACCCTGCGTCGTCAGATGATGGTTGGCATGGCCATCATGTGGCTGATCCTAGTGGGCATGCTCATGGTCAATGCCTGGCAAAACCGCGGCGTCATGTACGCCGAGCGTGAGGCGCGCCTCACCAGTGCCGTGGACATGGCAGAAAGTCTGGTGCAGCACTATCAGGCACGGGTCGAACGCGGCGAGCTGACAGAAAGCGCCGCCCGGCAGCAGGCCTTTGATGAACTGCGTGATCTTCGCTTTGATGGGGGCGACAACTATGTCTACGTCGTCAACGGCAATCTGCAGATCATGGCCCACCCCAAACGCCCCTACGGCCAGGATGTCTCCAGCGTGACCGACCCTGCCGGGCGGGCGCTGTTTCAGGATCTGGTCACTGAAGGCCGCGCCAACGGACAGGGCTTTACCGAATACCGCTCCAACTTTGCGCGCGGCGCCGAGGCGCAGCCTCGCGTCAGGGCCTTTGTCTCCCAATATCAGCCCTGGGATATTTATCTGGCCAGCGGCGTGTTCATGGGGGATGTCAACGCCACCGTGCTGGAAAACCTGATGGAATCGGCACTGGTGGTACTGATCGCGGGTGCGCTACTCACGGCCATGTTCTGGTGGGGCATGCAGCGCGTGCTGCGTCGTCTGGGTGGCGAGCCGGCGTATGCCGCAGGCGTGGTCCGACAGATTGCCGATGGTGATCTGACCGCCCCCGTGACGCTGCGTGACGGAGACCGCACCAGTCTGCTGGCCAATATTGGCAGCATGCGCGATGCACTGGCGGATTCAGTACGGGCCATTCAGACCACCACCCTGTCGGTCGACCAGGGCGCCGGTGAAATCGCCTCGGGCAATCAGGAGCTCTCGTCGCGTACCGAACAGCAGGCTGCCGCGCTTGAGGAGACCTCATCGAGCATGGAGCAGATGACCGCCAGCGTACGCCAGAGTGCCGAAAGTGCCGATCAGGCACGACAACTGGCCCAGCAGGCGCGTGATACCTCGCGGGAAGGCCAGCAGGCCATCGACGAGGCCGTCCAGTCGATGGCCGCGATTACCGAAGGCTCAACGAAAATTGGCGATATCGTCTCGCTGATCGACAGTATCGCGTTCCAGACCAATCTGCTGGCGCTCAACGCCTCGGTCGAGGCTGCCCGCGCCGGTGAGGAAGGGCGCGGATTTGCCGTGGTCGCCGGTGAAGTGCGCCAGCTGGCCAACCGCTCGGCCTCGGCGGCGCAGGATATCAAGACGCTGATCAACACCTCGGGACAGCAGGTGGAAGAGGGCGCCCTGAGGGTGCAGTCGGCCAGTGAGCGCATGAGCGATGTCGATACGCGCATTCAGCGCATGAACGACCTGCTCAGTGAAATTGCCGCCGGTGCCCGCGAGCAGAGCAGTGGCATTGAACAGATCAATCAGGCCGTCAGTCAGATGGATCAGTCTACCCAGCACAACGCCGCGCTGGTGGAGCAGACCGCCGCTGCAGCCGGAGAGCTTGAAGGGCGCGCGCAGGAGCTTCGTGAATTCACGCGCCGCTTCAGGGTAGAGCATCAGCACTGAGACGCTGCCAGTTCAGACCGTCTGGAACAGGCACAATAAAGAGGGGCCGGCAATCGCCGGCCCCCTTGTCATGAGACGGCACCTGTCGTCATCAACTGTTGATGTGGTGCGCCTTCACCTCATAGCCACGACTTTTGTAGGTCTGCCAGCACTCACGCTTGGCGCTGAGCACTTCCTGATGCTGATTGATGATTTCGGCAACACGCTCGAAACGCGAAAACCAGGCCGGGATGGCCGCATTGAGATTCAAAAGTGCCTCGATGCCCGGGTCGGGCGGGGCCTCCCATCCCAGCGTGACCGGCGCCGGCGGCAGGCTCTGATCATCGATGAGCACGTGCGGCACGAAGGCGTCCCGGCGAAAGATCCACAGCCGATCATCAAACTCGCGGGCCATGGCTTCATCTTCGAGATGCACGTGCAGCCGATAGCCCTTGCGGTAAATGGTCTCGGCCAGCCGACAGGCAAAGTCGAATCGGGCCTCAAGGGTCGTGGCCGTGAGCACATAGAAATCGATGCGGGTCATGCTCAGACGCCGCCGTCGATGTCCAGACGCGCCCCGGTCGTAAAGGAGGCCTCGTCGCTGGCCAGCCACAGGATGCCGTTGGCGATCTCGTCGGCATTGCCGGCACGCCCCATGGGGATACTCTTGCTCGATTTTTCCGGCTTGTCCGGGTTGCCGCCGCTGGCATGAATCTCTGTGTTGACCACGCCCGGCCGCACGCCGTTGACACGAATGCCTTCACCCGCCAGCTCCTTGGCAAGGCCTTCGGTAAAGGTGTCGATCGCGCCCTTGGAAGCGGCATAGTCCACGTATTCTCCCGAGCCGCCGCGATGGGCCGCTGCCGAAGAGATATTGATGATGGCGCCGCCCTTGCCGCCGTGACGGGTCGACATGCGTTTGATCGCCTCGCGCGCGCAGATGAACGGACCGGTCACGTTGACGCGCATCATGCGGTCCACACGCTCAAAGCTCATCTCCTCTACACGCGAGATCTGGTCGATGATGCCGGCATTGTTGACCAGCACGTTCACCGGGCCCAGCTCGTGATCAACCGTCTCGAAAAGCGCCACGATATCAGCTTCCACGGCCATGTCGGCCTGTACCGCCACGGCCCGGCCACCGGCTGCGGTAATGTCGTTGACGACCTGGTCGGCGGCGTCACGGTTGCTGACGTAGTTGACGGCCACCTGATAGCCGCGGGCGGCGGCCAGACGGGCAGTAGCGGCACCGATACCACGGCTGCCGCCGGTCACGATCATGACGTTGCTCATTGAAGCTCTCCTGTAGGGTAGGGCAGGCGTTAATGCAAAAACGCCGCCCGCAGGCGGCGTCAAACGGCTCAGGCCAGACGGGTCAGCCAGCCATGACGGTCTTCAACGCGACCGTACTGAATATCGAGCAGCTGCTTGCGGATCGACTTGCCGACCTCGCCGCCATTGCCGCTGCTGCAGCTCAGACGGTCATTGTCGCTGACCAGCTCACCGATGGGCGTGATGACGGCGGCGGTACCACAGGCGAACACTTCGGTGATCTCGCCGGAATGAATGCCGTCGCGCCACTCCTCGATGCTGATGGCACGCTCCTCGGGCTTGAGCCCGGCATCGGCGGCCAGCTGCAGGACCGAGTCGCGAGTAACGCCTTCAAGAATGGTGCCGGTCAGGGCCGGGGTCACGATGCGCCCGTCCTTGAACACGAAAAACAGGTTCATGCCGCCAAGCTCCTCGACCCACTTGTTCTCGACGGCGTCCAGAAACGCCACCTGGTCGCAGCCGTGGGCTTCGGCTTCCTTCTGGGCGGCAAGCGATGCGGCGTAGTTGCCGCCGCACTTGGCAAAGCCGGTGCCGCCGGGCGCGGCGCGGTTGTAGTTCGAGGAGAGCCAGATCGAGACCGGCTTGACGCCGCCCTTGAAGTACGCCGCCGCCGGCGAGGCGATCACGTAGTAGTCGACCTCTTTTGACGGACGCACGCCCAGAAACTTCTCGCTGGCAATCATGAAGGGGCGCAGATAGAGACTGGATTCCTCGGCCTCAGAGGCGGGCGTGGGCACCCAGTCGACGTCCTGGCTGACCAGCGCCTTGAGTGAGGCAATGAAAGTGTCGGCATCGAGTTCCGGCAGGGCCAGACGGCGTGCCGAGGCCTGAAAACGGGCCGCGTTCTTCTCCGGCCGGAAGGTCCAGACCGAGCCGTCGGCGTGGCGATAGGCCTTGACCCCTTCAAAGATCTCCTGGGCGTAATGCAAAACCGACGCGGCCGGGTCCAGCGTCAGCGGTCCATAGGGGCGTACCTCACCACCGCCCCAGCCGTCGGCATGGGTCCAGCGCACGTGCACCATGTGGTCGGTGAAATAGCGGCCGAAACCGGGGTTTTTCAGGATCTCGTCACGCTGACCGGCGTCGGTGGGCGTAGTCGTGGGGCGAAGCTCAAGGCCTTGAGAGGAAGACACGATTCGGATTCTCCGTTCGTACGGTGGCCAGGCGAGAAGTACACATCGCTGTCGATCATCGGCAACGGCGTATCCGATAACGCTGGTCCGACAGATGATTAAGGGAAACGTCAGAAACAGGGTATCAAGAATGACACAGGCGCCCTGCGCCAATAAAGCCCGCCGCGAGGCGACGGGCGCAGGGCACTCTGGACACGATCAGTCGTTCGCACGTGAGAGCAGGTATTCGCTCAAAAGCCCGACCGGTCGACCGGTGCCGCCCTTTTTGCCATCCCAGGCGGTGCCGGCGACATCCAGATGCGCCCAGGCGTAGCCTTCGGCAAAGCGCGACAGAAAACAGGCTGCGGTAATGGTGCCGGCCGGTCGGCCACCAAGATTGGACAAATCGGCGTATTCGGAATCGAGCTGGCTTTGATAGTCGTCCCACAGCGGCAGTTGCCAGGCGCGATCCCAGGCGGTGGTGCCCGCCGTCAGAAGCTGCTGCGCCAGGGTGTCATCGTTGGCCAGCAGCGCCGTGGTCTGATGGCCCAGGGCCACGATACAGGCGCCGGTCAGGGTGGCGATATCCACCACCGAGGCGGGCTTGTAGCGCTCGGCATAGGTCAGGGCGTCGCACAGCACCAGCCGGCCTTCGGCGTCGGTGTTGAGCACCTCGACGGTCAGCCCCTTGAGCGTGGTGATGATGTCACCGGGCTTGAAGGCTCTGGCGTCCGGCATGTTTTCGGCCGAGGCGATAATGGCGACCACGTTGATCTTCGGCTTCAGCTCGATAAGGGCCTTCATGGTACCCATGACGCTGGCGGCGCCGCCCATGTCGAACTTCATCTCGTCCATGTTGGCGCCGCCCTTGATCGAGATGCCGCCGCTGTCAAAGGTGATGCCCTTGCCAACCAGTACGTGGGGCGCTTCCTCGGGGTCGTCGGCGCCCTGATACTCCATCACGATCAGACGCGAGGGCTCGTCGCTGCCTTGGCCCACGGCCAGAATGGCACCGGCGCCCATGGTCTCGAGCGCCTTTTCGTCATGAATGGTGACCTTGAGATCACCTTGTGAGCCGAGCTTTTCGGCCTCGTCGGCCAGATAGCGCGGCGTGCAGACATTGCCCGGCAGATTGCCCAGCTCCCGGGCCAGATTGATGCCGGCACCGATACCGGCCCCGATGCGGGCACCCGCCTCGGCACCGGCGGCGTCACCGGCATCGCTGACCATCAGTGACAGCCGGGTCAGTGCAATCGGCGGGCGCTTTTTCGATTTGAAGGTGTCAAAGCGGTAGGTGGCGCGCAGGGTGGCCTCGGCAATCATGCGCGCCTTCCAGACGACGTCCTGCGGTCCGTTTTCCCGGTCCAGCATGGCGATGGCGGCATTTTCAACCGGCAGGGACAAAAGCACGCCAAAGGCGGCGTCGAGCACCTTTCGAAAGGCACCTTCATTGAACGCTCTGGTTTCACCGCAGCCCACCAGCAAAAGGCGGGCAGTGTTCAGACCGGGGGCAAAGGGGACCAGCTGCGTGCTGGCGGTCACCGGGTCGAAGTCGCCCCGTTCCATGAGCTGTGTGATCAGACGCTCGCTGGCGTCGTCCAGGCGCTCGCTGGCGGGGGGCAAATCACCGTCCTTGAACACCGGCACAATAATGCAGTCGGTTTCACAGCGGGCCGGGTTGGCGGTGAGCACGGGAAATTCCATGGTGTCTCCCCAAGACAATACGGTGGGTATTAGTGATAATGGCTGTTTTGAACAGACACGTCGTCGAGTACGGTAAACGGCTGATCGACGCGTTGAACAGGTGGGTCCGAACAGGCCTTCAGTGTACGCAAACCCCTGCGCCATTGCATGGTCAGGCGTTGCCTTGCAGAAGATGCATCGGAAACGATCGCTCGATATTGATGTATGAGGGAGTCTGCGCTTGATCGTTTTTCGCTACTTGATTCGTGAAATACTGACCACGATGAGTGCCGTGACCGGCATTTTGTTGCTGGTCATCATGGGCAATCGGTTCATTCGTTATTTCAGCGATGTCGCTGAAGGGGACTTCCCGGCCAGCCTTCTGGGCAGCCTGATGCTGTTTCATCTGCCCAGCTTCCTCCAGCTGATTTTGCCGCTGGCCTTTTTTCTGGGCATTTTGCTGGCCTACGGGCAGCTCTATCTCAACAGCGAAATGACCGTGCTGGCAGCCTGCGGTGTCAGTCCTTCCCGCATTCTGGGCGCCTCGTGCTGGCCGGCGCTTTTAATGGCCTGTGTGGTCGGCGCCTGCAGTTTGTGGCTGACGCCGGCCGGGCTGATCCAGAACGAAAGAACGCTGACCGAGCAGCAGGAGCGGGCCGATTTCAGCGCGCTCACGCCCGGGCGCTTTCAAAAGCTTGGCGATCGCACCATCTATGCCGAGCGCGTCGAGCAGGGCAGCAGCCGGATGGAAAACGTCTTTATTGCCGAGCAGACCCGCAACGAGCAGGGCCAACGAGTGGACGTCCTGACCCGGGGCGAGAGTGGCTATCAAACCACCGATCCGGACAGCGAAAGCCGTTTTCTGGTGCTCTCCGATGGCACTCGTGAAAACGTCAGGCCCGGCAGCCCGGTCGCCGAGCGTCTGGTGTTTAAGACCTACGCCGCCCGACTGGAAAACGGTACGGCACAGATGGATGTCGACGATGTCGAGCTTCAGCCCACCTGGCGCCTTCTGGGCGATGACAGTGACGAGGCGCGCGCGGCGCTTCAGTGGCGGATCTCGCTGGCATTGATGGTGCCGATCCTGACCCTGATCGCGTTGCCGTTGTCGCGGGCCAATCCGCGCCAGGGGCGCTTTGCCAAGATGATGCCGGCCATCATTTTGTATGTGGCCTACATGAGTCTGTTGCTGGCCGCACAGGACGCCGTGAGCAGCGGCAGTCTTGCAGCCGGTATCGGTTTGTGGCCCATCCACGTGGTCTTTGCCCTGATCGGGGCCTGGCTTTTGTATCGAAGCAGCCGCCATGGAGGGACGCGATGATGTTCAATCAGCTTGATCGCTACATCGCGCGCAACGTTCTCATGGGCATGCTGATCGTGCACCTCATCATTCTGGGGCTCGATTTTACTATCAGCTTCATCAATGACCTGGGCGATACCGAGGGCAACTACGGCACCCTGCAGGTTCTGATGTATGGCGTCATTCGCCTGCCCTGGCGCTTTTACCAGTATGCGCCGGTCAGCGTGCTGATCGGCTCGCTGGTGGGGCTCGGAGCGATGGCTTCCAGCAACGAGCTGACGGTCATGCGCTCGGCCGGCTTTTCTCTGTGGCGCATTCTGCTCGGGGTCATGAAGCCGCTGGTGGTGGTGGTGCTGGTGATCATGGCCATGGGCGAGTTTGCCGCGCCCCGCACCGAAATGTTTGGCCAGGCCTGGCGTACCGAGCTGCAGGAGGGCAACGCCATCTCCCGTCGCGGCGGCTGGCAGCGTGAAGGCGAAAGCTATTACCGCTTCGGCTCGATTCGCTCGGACAATACACTGCTGGACGTCAACCGCTTTCGCTATGACGACGACCGGCTGGTAGAGGCAACCCACGCCTCGCGGGCGGTCCTGGAGGGCGATGAGTGGACGCTGGAGGACGTGGATCGCACCCTGATCCATGAGGATGCCACGGAGTCGGCGCATTTCGACCGGCTCGAGTGGGACACCTCGCTGGATCCAGAGCTTTTGCGGTTGATCATCACCGATCGCGACAGCCAGTCGATCGAGGATCTCTGGCGCTACGGGCGCTATCTCAACGAGCAGGGCATCAGCGCCACCGATACCTGGCTCTATTTCTGGCAGAAGGTGCTGCTGCCGCTGACGCTGGCCTCGCTGGTGATCATTGCGGCCTCGTTCATTTTCGGGCCGCTGAGAAGCGTCGCGGCAGGCACGCGGGTGTTTTACGGCACGGTCGTCGGGCTGGTCTTCAAGTATGTTCAGGACCTGCTGGGACCGGCGGCGACCATCTTCGGGTTTTCGCCCATCTGGGCCATTTTAGTGCCCATGGCCGTGTGTTATGGCCTTGGCTTCTGGCTGCTGCGCCGCGCCGGCTGACCCGCCGCCAGTCTCCGGCATTGTCTATACGCCCTGAAGCAAGCGCTTCGGGGCGTTTTGCGTCCACCCGACGTGTTGGACCAATAGCCGTTTGTTGCGCTGTTGTCACAGTGCCAGAGTGAAAGAGCAGAACACATCCTTCGACCGCTACCCTGATTCTCTGGAGGTGACAGATGCAATACGCCAGACCCGGCAGTTCAGACGCCCTCGTACACTTTCGCGACCGCTATGGCAATTTTATCGGTGGTGAGTGGTGCGCCCCGCACGATGGCCGCTATATGGACAACGTGACGCCGGTCACCGGCGAGGTGTTCTGTCAGGTGCCGCGATCGGGGCGCGAGGATATCGACCGCGCCGTGAAGGCCGCACAGAAGGCCGCGCCCGGCTGGGCCGCCACATCACCTGCCGAGCGTGCCGGTGTCCTGCTTAAAATCGCCGATCGCATCGAGGACAACCTCGAGATGCTCGCCGTGGCCGAAACCTGGGACAACGGCAAGCCGATCCGGGAATGTCTGGCGGCCGATCTGCCCCTGCTCGTGGATCATTTTCGCTACTTTGCCGGCTGCATTCGCGCCCAGGAGGGCGGCATCAGCGAAATCGACAGCGAGACGGTGGCCTATCACTACCACGAGCCCTATGGCGTGGTGGGGCAGATCATCCCCTGGAATTTCCCGCTGCTGATGGCCGGCTGGAAGCTGGCCCCGGCGCTGGTGGCCGGTAACTGTAGCGTGTTGAAGCCTGCCGAACAGACGCCGGCCTCCATCTGCGTACTGATGGAGCTGATTGGTGATCTGCTGCCGCCGGGCGTTTTGAACGTGGTCCAGGGCATCGGCGAGGAGGCCGGGGAGGCGCTGGCGACCCATCCGGGCATTCAGAAAATCGCCTTTACCGGCTCCACGCCGGTGGGCAGTCACATCATGTCCCGGGCGGCCGAGCGCATCATTCCGGCCACGCTGGAGCTGGGCGGCAAATCGCCCAACATCTATTTCGAGGACGTACTCGATCACGGTGATGCCTATATCGACAAGTGCGTCGAAGGGCTGATGATGACGTTTCTCAACCAGGGCGAGGTCTGCACCTGCCCGTCACGAGCGCTGATTCATGAATCCGTCTATGACACGCTGATCTCGCGCGCCGTGGAACGTGCCAAACGACTGAAGTCGGGCAACCCGCTGGATACCGACACCGAGATGGGGGCCCAGGTCTCGAAGGAGCAGTTCGACAAGATCCTCTCTTACATGGAGATCGGGCGTGACGAGGGCGCCGAGCTGCTGCTGGGCGGCGAGCGAGCCTCGGTCGAAAGCGATTACGAAAACGGCTTTTACGTGCAGCCCACGATCTTCAAGGGGCGCAACGACATGCGCATCTTTCAGGAGGAGATTTTCGGCCCCACGCTGTCGGTGACGACCTTTAAAACCGAAGAAGAGGCCCTGGCGATTGCCAACGACACCGAATTCGGTCTGGGTGCCGGCGTCTGGACGCGTGACATGAATCGCGCCTATCGCATGGGGCGTGCCATTCAGGCCGGCCGCGTGTGGACCAACTGCTATCACCAGTATCCGGCGCATGCCGCCTTCGGGGGCTACAAGAAATCCGGGATCGGTCGCGAGACCCATCTGGCGGTGCTGGGCAACTATCAGCAGATCAAGTGCCAGTTGATTTCCTATAGCGACAGCCCGGCCGGTCTGTACTGAATACGATCTTTATCTATCAGGGAGCGACTTCGGTCGCTCCTTTTTTATGGCCTCACCACTTTAGAGATTGACGCGAATGAAAATGTTTCGCATATTGCACCGATGCAATCTCTTATGAGAATCATTTGTATTCTCTTTGCGGTGGGGGTCACCATGTTTGTATGCATGTGCAAGAAGGTCACGGACGGGCAGTTAAAGCAGGCGGTGGCGCTGGGCGCGGCGAGCTGGGAAGACGTTTCCCGGGCAACGCAGTGTGCCACCCAGTGTGGCAAGTGCGCCTGTCTTGCTCAGGAGATTGTCGACGAGGCCCTTTTGAGTCGCCACATGACGCAGCACATTCCGGCCCGCCACTTTGATGAGCTGGCCTACGCCGCGCGATGACAGGTCCGCCCAGGCAGGGGTTGCAGCAATCCTGATTGCTAACTGTTTGAATTATCTTGTGATAATGGCTCTCATTGAGCCTTTTTTTGTGTTTTTCCAGTCGAAATCCCTGCGCGTTTGATGGATACTGCCTCCACAGGCGGACGCAGGTTTCGGCGACCGCCATGACCACTGATGGCGGAGAAACACATGAAAGGCGATCCTCAGGTTATCGAGCACCTCAACAAAATCCTTGGCAATGAGCTTGTTGCCATCAACCAGTATTTCCTGCATGCCCGCATGTATCGCAACTGGGGTCTGCATGCCCTGAACGACTGGGAATACAAGGAATCGATCGAAGAGATGCAGCATGCCGATATCCTCATCGAGCGCATTCTGTTTCTCGACGGTCTGCCCAACCTGCAGGATCTGGGCAAGCTGCACATCGGCGAGCACGTTCAGGAAATGCTGGAGTGTGATCTGCGCATCGAGCATGAAGGTCGCGATGACCTGATCAAGGCCATTCGCCACTGCGAGTCCGTGGCCGATTATCCCACCAGCGAGATGCTCAAAAAGATCCTGGCCGAAGAAGAAGAACACATCGACATCATCGAGACCGAGCTGCACCTGCTCGAGCAGGTCGGGCTGGAAAACTACAAGCAGCGTCAGATGCGCCCGGCCAACGAGCGCGAAGAGGGCGAAACCGCGACCTGAATCGATGGTTTTGCGCACGCACGACAGCGGGCCGCCTTCGGGCGGCCCGCTGACGTTTGAGGGCTTGAAAGCCCCGAGTGTCGCTCAAGAGCGCTAGAAGGGCCGGACCAGTGAAAAGCGCGCCACCGGTTCCCCGTCGATCTCGACGTTTTCGCGAAACATGGCAAGCGGTCTGACCCAGAGACCGAATTCACCGTAAAGCGCGCGATACACCACCAGCGCCTCTTCGGTCTCGCTGTGATGCGCTACCCCCAGCACTTCGTAGTCGCTGCCCTTGTAGTGTCGATAGACGCCGGGTGTGACGGCGTGTTCGTGTTCTCGTTTCATGCAGGCTCCTGAGTGGCAGGTTCGGCATCGTCATCGACGTGGCCGGTATCGAGGCCGGTTCGAATGACACGCTCAATGGCGTGCCCGACGGCGGCAAAGCCGAAGGCACCGGTGACGAAGGTGGCAGAACCATAGCCGGCGCTGCAGCCCAGTCTCAGGGCGTCACCGTCGCCCGGTTTCGTATTGCATACCTCACCGGCGCCGTCCGGGTAGCGCCGCTGTTCGGGGGAAAAGACGCAGGCCACTGAAAACCGGCGCTTGGGATTACGGCTGAAGCCGTAGTCGCGTCGCAGCCGGCTGCGTACCTTTGCAAGCAGCGGGTCATGCTCGGTGCGGGTCAGATCGGCGGTCACGATGCGGGTCGGGTCGGTCAGGCCGCCGGCACCGCCGGTCACGGTCAGACCGATCTTTCGGCGCTTGCAGTAATGGATCAGCGCACACTTGGCGCCCACGTGGTCGATGGCATCGATCACGTGGTCGGTATCGTGGGGCAGCATGCGCTCGATATTATCCGGCGTGATAAAGCCCGAAATGGGCTCGACCTGTACCCATGGGTTGATCAGTCGGCAGCGCTCGGCCATGACCTCGACCTTCGGGCGGCCGATGGTGCCATCAAGGGCGTGGAGCTGGCGGTTGATGTTGGTCGTGCAGACATCGTCAAGGTCGATCAGGCTGATGCGCTCAAACCCCGAGCGCGCCAGCGCCTCGACGCTCCAGCTGCCCACGCCGCCGATTCCGATGACCACCACGTGGGCACGACGCAGGCGCTCGATGCCCGTATGGCCATAAAGACGGCGCATGCCGTCAAAGCGGGCCGCGAAATCGGCCTCGTGCCGGGCGGCGTTCAGACTCTCGGCGCTGGCTGAATCGCTCATGATGCGGCGTCTCTCCTGTCAGGCGTGTCGGGCATGTCCTGCCACTGTATTTGATTGACGGGGCAGTGACCGGCCCAGCCGAATCGATCCATCAGCGCAGCCATGTCCGCTTCCACGGCGGCACTTGCCCTGAGTCTTTGCTCGCAGGCCGGATGGTAAAACTCGAGCGTGACGGCCGCCAGCAGCAGGCGCCCGGCGTCGAAGTTGTCGCGAAAAAAGCGGTTGTGAATGCCCTTGCCATGCCGGGCATCGCCAATAATGGGATAGCCGCCCCGGCTCAGGTGACGACGGATCTGATGGCGCCGCCCGGTGGTGGGGGTCACCGACATCAGGGAATAGCGGCTGGTCGGGTAGCGGTCGATGGCGACCGGCAGCTCCACGCTGTCCAGGCGCCTGACATGGGTCAGCGCGTCCATGGCCGGCATTTCGGCCTTGGGGCGCTTGCCGTCCTCCTCGCGCAGCGCCCAGTCATAGGTGGCCGCTTCGGGGCCGATGCCGCGCACGACGGCCAGATAGCGCTTTTGTACCTGCTGGTGCTGGAACTGGTGGCCCAGGGCGGTCGCCATCTCGGGCGTCAGAGCAAAGAGCAACGCGCCCGAGGTCGGGCGGTCCAGCCGGTGAACCGGGTAGACGTGCTGGCCCAGCTGGTTGCGCAGGGCCTGCAGCATGACCACCGGCGCGTGCCGGTCCAGCGCGCTGCGGTGGACCAGAGCGCCGGAGGGCTTGTGGACGACCACCAGGTGGTCGTCGCGATAAATCACGGGTATGGGCGTGGTCATTGAACTGTCGTGGCCGGGCATCAGTCGCTATTGTCGGCAATTGCATGGCCCGATGTACAGGGCCGGGATGGCGCGATGAAAGGACTCTGTTAAAATCGCGGCGCCATTGGCAGCGCCCTGACCGAGGCCGTATCGGTGGCACTGCTGCGGGCATATCTTCATGAGGGAAAGCACATGGCTCACCTGGTCGTTCTCACCGGTGCCGGTATCAGCGCCGAAAGCGGTATCAAGACCTTTCGCGATGGCGATGGCCTCTGGGAGAACCATCACGTCGAGGATGTGGCAACGCCCGAGGGCTGGGCACGTGACCCGAACACCGTGCTGCGCTTTTACAACGAGCGCCGCGCTCAGGTGCGCGCGGCCCGGCCCAATGCCGCTCATCTGGCGCTGGCCGAGCTCGAGACGCACTTTCGGGTCAGCATCATTACCCAGAATATTGACGATCTGCACGAGCGTGCCGGCTCCCGCGATGTGCTGCACCTGCACGGCGAGCTTTTAAAGGCGCGCTCCAGCCGCAACCCCAGACTGGTTTATCGCCTCGGTGAGGACGAGACCATCGAAATGGGCGACTGCTGTGACGACGGTGCCCAGTTGCGCCCGCACGTGGTCTGGTTTGGGGAAAATGTCCCGCTGTATGCCACCGCCTGCGATATCGTGGCAGAGGCCGATCTCTTGCTGATCGTGGGCACATCGCTGGCGGTCACCCCGGCCTCGATGCTGATGGATGAGGCGCCGATCGAGGCCCCGCGCGTACTAGTTGATCCCGGGGCGCGCGAGCTGGCCGTACGAGGCGTGGTGCCGCTGGCCACCAGCGCCACTGAAGGGGTCTCCCGCCTGCGCGATTTCTGGTCACAACATGGCCGTCTGCTCAAGCCCGATCCTGACGCGCTGCTGTCGTCCTGAGACTCTGATCGAGCCCTACGACGCCGCGCGATTTTCGAGCGTTTCCCATCGCCGGGAAACGCATTTCGTTATTGCTACCGAATAGACACTTCCATGTTTGAGCAGATCAATCGATTCTTTCCGCTGTGGGCGCTGGGCGCGGCCCTGCTGGCCGCCCTGTTTCCCGATTCCCTGGTCTCGTTGAAGGACTGGGTGCCGCCGCTACTGGCGCTGATCATGTTCACCATGGGGCTGACGCTGTCACGCCATGACTTCGCGCGCGTGGCCCGCGCCCCGCGCGCCGTGATGATCGGGATTGCCCTGCAATACCTTCTGATGCCGGCAGCCGCCTTTGGCATCTCGCGTCTACTGGGGCTTTCGCCGGAGCTTGCCGTGGGCATGATGCTGGTTGGCGCCACCTCGGGCGGCACAGCCTCCAACGTCATGACCTGGCTTGCCGGGGGCAACGTGGCGCTGTCCATCAGCATGACGCTGATCTCCACACTGTTGTCGATCGTGATGACGCCGCTGCTGGTCTGGATCTGGATGGGCGCCAGCATCGATGTCCCGGTGGGCGGCATGCTGTTAAGCATCGCCAAACTCGTGATCGTGCCGATTGCGCTGGGCAGTCTGGTCAATCACTTTCTGGCCGGCACGATCCGGCGTATCGAGCCAGCGCTGGCGACCGTGGCCATGGCGGCCATCGTGATGATCATCGCCATCGTGGTGGCGCTTAACGCCGGGCGCCTGGCAAGCCTGGGGCCGGTGATTGCACTGGCCGTTGTGTTGCATAACGCCTGCGGGCTGATCGGCGGGTTCTGGCTGTCGCGTCTGGCGGGGTTGAACGCGCGCGACTGTCGGGCCGTGGCCATCGAGGTCGGCATGCAGAACTCGGGGCTTGCCGTATCGCTGGCGACCAACTTCTTCCCGGCCGCCGCGGCGCTGCCCGGCGCGCTCTTTTCGGTATGGCACAACATCTCCGGCTCGATTCTGGCCGGCTACTGGAAAAGACGTCCAACGGCTGCCACGGATAAGGCGCAGAACGCCTCATGAGTCAGGGCCATGACCCGCAGGCGCCGCGCAAACCGTTCAATGCGCGCGGCAGCCTGGTCAAACGCTGCGAGCAGTGCCGCATGCCGGGGCTGCACTGCATCTGTGCCTATCGGCTTCAGGTGGCAACGCGGGCGCAGTTCTGGCTGATCACCCATCGTATCGAGCACTACAAGCCGACCAACACCGGTCGGTTGATCGGTGACTGCATCGCTGATACCCGAGTGTTCGAGTGGTCGCGCACCGAGCCGGACCCGACGCTTCTGGCCGCGCTGGCAGACCCGCGTTTTGCGCCTTGCCTGGTTTTTCCCGACGATCAGGAAGATTACCGTCACCGGGTAGTGGATATGGATCGTGCCTGCGACACATCGCGCATTCCGGTGTTTATTCTGCTCGATGGCACCTGGCGTCAGGCACGGCGCATGTTTCGCCGCAGCGACTATCTCGCCGAGCTGCCGATCGTGGCCCTGCGCACCGAGCGCCTGACCCGCTACCGGTTGAGAAAGCCGGCCAGCCCCGAGCATCTGTGCACGGCAGAAGTTGCCGTTGAACTGCTGCAGCAGGCCGGCGACGAGGAGGGCGCGCAGGTGCTGGATGATTATTTCACGGTGTTCAACGAACAGTACGCCGCGGCCCGGCGCGATGCGGGCACGCCCCACGAATCCGGTGCTGCACAGCGACTGCTGGAAAAGCGGCGCGCACACGCGAGCTGAGCCGACTATCCTTGGAGCGCATGTTCATGACAGGAGAGGCGATATGACACTGGGAATTCTGGCCACCATTGATGCCAAATCGGGTGAGGAAGCCCTCGTCGAGACCGAGCTGACCAAAATTGTCGAGCCGTCCAGAGCCGACGACGGCTGCCTGCTCTATACCCTGACGCGCGACAGCCAGCAGCCGTCGCGCTTTATCATGGTCGAACAGTGGCGTGATCGCGCCGCGCTTGATGCCCATATTGCCACCGAGCACTACAAGCACATGGCGCAGACGCTTGAAAACGCCATCGAGCAGATGGAAGTGCGCGAGTACGACGTGCTGACCTGAGATCTGAAACGTTTGATCAGGCCGTCGAGCGCCGTGACACCGTCACGGCGCTTTTTTTGTCATGTCGTCCTGAATCAGCCAAAGAGCTGGCCGGCAATGCGCAGCCCGGCAATCCAGGTGGCCGCGGCAGAGCCTGCCGTGGACAGCAGAAAGACGAGCAGCGTGCGGGCCACCCGATTGCGCCACCAGCCGCGCCAGTGGCTCACGTCGTGGCGCAGGGTGGAGAAATCGCCCACCGTGGGCTTTCGCATGTAGAGCTCGACACCAGCCGTGACAAAACCCACGCCGATGGTGGGATTGAGCGAGGTCAGCGGCGCGGCCACAAACGCTGCCAGAATGGTCAGCGGATGGCCCAGCGCAATCAGTGCCCCCAGCGCGGAAAGCGTCGAGTTGATCAGTACCCATTCGACGACCAGCGACCAGCCAAGCCCCGTGTCGCGGCTGAACCCTACGGCAAAGCCTGCTACCACCAGCGCCACGACCAGCCAGGGCAGCAGCTTCAAAAGCCGGCCCGAGGGCGCGAGGGTATCCAGGGTCTGACGCTCGTCAGTGACGGCACTCGGCGTCGGTGTCTCGGCGTTCAGCTGGCGCAGGTGGGCGCTCATGCCCTTGAGGTGGCCGGCGCCGATCACCACCAGCACGCGTCGGGTACCGCCTTCGGGCAGCGTCTCGACAAGCTTGAGCGCCATGTACCGGTCGCGCTCCTCGATCAGCGGCGTATAAAGATGGCGGGAGTGCTGGGCAAATTCGGTGAAGGTGGACTCCAGCACATCGCCTTCCTTGAGCCGCTCGATCTCCTCGCTCGAGACCTTCTGACGTGACAGCACACTGCCGATAAGGCCCGATACAAGCGTCATGCGCCGATACCATGGCACATTGCGATAGACGCGCTTGAGGGTCACGCCGATCTCGCGGTCGATCAGATAAAGCGGCAGACCGGCGTGTTGCGCCGCCTCGACGGCGGCTTTCATGTCGGCGCCCGGCTCGATCCCGGACTGCTCGGCCACGCGCTGCTGAAAGGCGCTCAGCGCCAGACTTGCCGCGACCATGCCGGCCTTGCCCTGGCGCAGCACCTGAAAGAGATCGAGCCGGGCGATGGCGTCGGGGTCGACCAGACTCTGATGACGCGACGCGCACAGCTCAATGGCCACAGCGTCGAACTCGCCGGATTGAATCAGCTCGCGTACCTCGTCGGCACTGTCACGGGAGACGTGGGCGGTGCCCACGAGGGTCAGGTGATGATCACCGAGATCGAGGGTGTCGCGCGGACCCTGTCCTTGGTTGGGCATGGTGGCTCACAGGCTGGCATCAATAAGGGGCGACACCTGGTGGTGCCGATGCGGGAGGCTGCATTATCGCCGAAGCCTGGCCAATGAACAAAAATCGATGCTGAATGGCCGCTGCATCAAACCTGACGGGATCCACGACGACGTTCGACGGGAGGTGAGCCATGATTTATCGACTGGCGGCCGATGCGGTGTTGATCGTGCATCTGGCCTTTATCCTCTGGGTGATACTCGGGGCGCTGATGGTGCTGTGGCGCCCGAAACTTGCCTGGCTGCATCTACCGGCGCTGGCCTGGGCCGTGGCGCTGGAGCTCAACGGCTGGCGCTGTCCGCTGACTCCGCTTGAGAACCTGCTGCGTCGGTACGCCGGCCAGGCGGGGTTTGAAGGCGGCTTCATCGAGCACTATCTATTGGGGGTGATCTACCCGGCCGGCCTGACGCCAACAATCCAGCTGTGGCTGGGCCTGGGAGCGCTTTTGATCAACCTGCCGCCCTATGTGTGGCTGGCCCGCCGATGGTGGCAGCGGCGAAAGGCCCGGCGATAGCCCCGGCAGATGGCGGCTAGAAAAAGCTCAGCCCCACCTGGAAAAGGCGCTCGACCTCCTTGAGCCGGCGCTTGTCGACCACAAAGAGGATGACGTGGTCATCGGTCTGAATGGTGATGTCGCGATGGGCAATCATGACATCCCGCCCGCGTACGATGGCGCCGATGCTGACGCCTTCGGGCAGCTTGACGTCGCCGATGGTGCGCCCGACCACGCGCGATGAGCGCGAATCGCCGTGGGCAATCGCCTCGATCGCCTCGGCCGCCCCGCGGCGCAGGGAGTGGACGTTGACGATGTCGCCGCGGCGCACGTGGGTCAATAGCCCGCCGATGGTCGCCTGCTGCGGCGAGATGGCGATATCGATCTCGCCGCCCTGCACCAGGTCCACATAGGCTGGATTGTTGATCAGGGTCAGCACCTTTTTGGCGCCCAGACGCTTGGCCAGCATCGAGGACATGACGTTGACCTCGTCATCGTTGGTCAGCGCGCAGAAGATGTCGCACTCCTCGATGTTTTCTTCGAGCAGCAGCCGCTTGCTGGTGGCGCTGCCGTGCAGCACCACAGTGCGTTTCAGATTTTCGGAGAGCTGGGTGCAGCGCTCCAGATTCTGCTCGAGAATCTTGACCTGATAGTCCTGCTCGAGCGTTTCGGCCAGTCGCTCGCCGATGTTGCCGCCGCCGCCGATCATCACCCGGCGAAAGCCGCGGTCGACGCGCCGGAGCTCGCCCATGACGGTGCGAATGTCCTTGCGCGCGGCGATGAAAAACACCTCGTCATCAGCCTCGATCACGGTATTGCCGCGCGGCATGATCGGCCGGTTGCGCCGATAGATGGCCGCTACTCGGGTATCGACGTTGGGCATGTGGCGGCGCAGAAATGCCAGCTCCTGCCCCACCAGCGGGCCGCCATAGTAGGCCTTGACCGCCACCAGCTGCGCCAGACCGTTGGCGAAATCCAGCACCTGCAGGGCACCGGGATATTCGATCAGACGACGGATGTGGTTGGTCACCACCTGCTCGGGGCTGATCAGTACATCGATCGGGATGGCGTCCTGAGAAAAAAGCCCCTTGCTGGTCAGATACTGGGTCGCGCGCACCCGGGCAATCTTGGTCGGCGTGCTGAAAAGCGTATGGGCCACCTGACAGGCCATCATGTTGACTTCATCGGAGTTGGTCACCGCAATCAGCATGTCGGCGTCCTCGGCCCCGGCCTCTTTCAGGGTGATCGGGTAGGAGCACACGCCCTGCACGGTCCTTAGATCCAGACGCGTGCTCAGATCACGCAGGCGAACGCTGTCAACATCCACCACGGTGATGTCGTTGTCTTCATGCGCCAGATGCTCGGCCAGCGTACCGCCTACCTGGCCGGCGCCCAGAATGATGATTTTCATGACGAGGGTCCGAAAGGTGATGAGGCAAGATCAATGGCGGGGAATGTTGGCACCAAACGGCGACCAGGGGAAGGGTGAGAAGGGGGCTGACAAAAACGTAAAAGCGGCAGCCAGAAGCTGGCTGCCGCGCGGGCATCACTCGAGAGTGAAGCCGACCTTGATGCTGACCTGCCAGTGGGCCACGGTGCCGTTTTCGATGTTGCCGCGGGTCTCGGTGACCTGGAACCACTGCATGTTCTCGATGGACTGGCTGGCCTTGGTCAGGGCATTTTGCACGGCTTCCTCGATGCTGGTCTCGGAAGAGCCGGTCAGTTCGACGGACTTGTAGACATGATCGCTCATGGTGTTTTTCCTTTAACGTGGCCCCTGTGCGTCAGGCGTCAGGGGGGTCCATTGATGTGGTATCGACGATCGCGATACCGCTGTGTTCCAGCCGACGATATGTCGCGGTGTCGGAGTCAAAGGACACCGGACGACTCAGCGGCCAGAGAAATCGGGTATTGAATCCTGCGCTGTGGGCATCTTCGGCGGTCCAGAGCACACAGACCTCGCGGGCCAGCCCGCAAACGGATACCTCGGTCACGCCTCGCTCCTGCAGCCAGCCGGCAAGTCCGGTGGACGGCCTTGTACCTCTGGGCCCCGGGTTGTCACGAAAGGCGCTGTAGCTGTCCACGCGCGGGTCGCTGCCCTTGCGGATGATGACATCGGCCAGCGACCAGTCGAGTCGTGTGTCCAGTACGGCCCCGGCAGTGGCACGAACGCAGTGATCCGGCCAGAGCGTCTGCTCTTCACCATACAGCTCGATCGTATCAAAAGGCTGATGGTTGCCATGGCTGCTGGCAAAGGAGATATGGCCGGCCGGATGCCAGTCCTGAGTGGCCACGATGTGGCCGTACTCGCCGCTGCGCATGGCAGCCTGTATCCCCTCGACGATTTCATGGCCGCGGGCGCATGGCAGCGCGCCGCCGGGCATGAAATCAACCTGCATGTCCACCACGATCAGCGCGCACTGTTCAACCGGCGGTCTTGCCCCGGGCATGTCGGTATCGCGATGTGAGTAGGCCATGGGGTGTCAGGTGTCCGGCAGTCAGGATGGCCTTTAGTATCGAAGGCGCCTGCTCATCTGACAAGCGCCGGCATGTGAAAGCTTGTTGCCGGCGCCGGTCGGGGCATTTTATCAGGCGGTGGACTTTTCAAGCAGCGCGTAGAAAAAGCCGTCATGGCCGTCGGGTGTCGGCATCAGCTGGCGGCCTTCACCGGCGCTCTGGCCCCAGTCGGCCGTGATCGGGCATGCGCGCGCATCCGGCGTGCGGCCCAGAAACGCTGCAATCTGCTCGGCGTTTTCCTCCGGCAGCACCGAGCAGGTGGCATAAAGCAGCCGCCCGCCGGGCGCCAGACGCTGCCACTGGGCCTCCAGCAGGCGCGCCTGCAGCGCGGCCAGTTCGGCAATGTCCTCGTCCCGGCGCAGCGCCTTGATGTCGGGATGACGGCGAATGACGCCGGTGCCGGAACAGGGGGCGTCCAGCAAAATGCCATCAAAGGGTGTCCCGTCCCACCAGTCATTCGTGGTTGCATCCGCGGCTTCAAGAGTGGCCGAAAGCTTCAGGCGAGCCAGCGTCTCGCGCACGCGCTCAAGGCGGTGAGCATCGCTGTCCAGCGCGGTCACGGCGCTGTCGGGGGCGCACTCCAGCAGGTGGGCGCTCTTGCCGCCCGGCGCGCTGCAGGCATCAAGCAGGCGCAGTGGTGTTGCACGCCCGTCAAGATCCTTCAGCAGCAGCGCAGCGGCCAGCTGGGCCGCCTCGTCCTGAACGCTGACGTCACCGTCCTGAAACCCCGGCAGCTGTTCGACATCACAGGGCGTCTCAAGCGTCAGACCGTCATCACTGAACGCACACGCGCGTGCGGCCAGACCGGCCCCTTCCAGGCGCTCAAGCCAGTCTGCACGCGACTGATGGGCTCGATTGACGCGCAGCGTCATGGGGCCGGGCATGTTGTTGGCCGCCGTAATCTCGCGCCACTGATCGGGCCAGGCTTTCTCCAGCCGGGTCAGCAGCCACTGCGGATGCCAGTGGGCGGCAGCAGGCGTTTTTTCGACCTCTGCCAGCAGCGTGTCACGTTCGCGATCGGCGCGGCGCAGGCAGCCGTTGATGACCCGGGTGGCCCACTCCTTGTTGAGCTCGCGCGCGCCGCCGGCGGTTTCGCCCACGGCAGCGTGGGTGGGGATGCGCATGTGAAAAAGCTGATACAGCCCGACCAGCAGCAGGGCATGAATGTCCTGATCGCGCTGTTTGAAAGGCGATTTCAGAAGTTTTGCCGCCACGGCTTCAAGCTGGGGCAGGGCGCGACACACACCAAAGCACAGCGCCCGGTAGAGACCCTGATCCCGCGCGGCAATCCCCTCGGGGATCTCGCCGGACAGCGACCCCTGCTGGCTCAGGACGGGGGCCAGGTTCTGCGCGGCATGGGCCCGCACGCCCATGGGATGTTTTGGTTTTTGAGTACGTTGACGACTCATTGATCGGTTCCCAGCAGTGTACCGGCGGCAAACTGGTCGCGCCGGCTATTGAGCAATTCATGGGCCGGCAGCATTTTGCCGCCCGGCAATTGGGCATGGGTGATGCGCAGCACACCCTCGCCGCAGGCCACACACAGGGCATCTGCCTCGGCGTCCAGCAGCTGACCGGCCAAGGCATCGGATTCGCCCTCCCGCGCGTCACGCGCCTGGGCATGCCAGAGTCGCAGCGTCTCGCCATGGAGGGTGGTCCAGGCGACCGGAAAGGGGTTGAACGCCCGAACGCGCTGCGAAAGGGCGGTGGCGCTCTGGCTGAAGTCGAGCCGGGCCTCGGCCTTGCTCAGCTTGGCCGCATACGTCACGCCGTCTTCGGGCTGGGGCGTGGCCGGCAGCTGATCGTCACTGAGTCGATCAAGCGCCTCGATCAGGGCCGTGGCGCCAATGCCGGCGAGGCGGTCATGCAGCGTGGCGGCCGTGGTGGTGTCATCGATGGGCGTGTGGACCGTCAGCAGCATGTCGCCGGTATCAAGGCCTTCATCCATGGCCATGAGGGTCACGCCGCTGTCGCGATCGCCGGCCTCGATGGCGCGGTGGATCGGCGCCGCCCCGCGCCAGCGCGGCAGCAGGGAGGCGTGAACGTTGATGGCGCCGCGTCGCGGGATATCCAGCACGGCGCGCGGCAGAATCAGGCCATAGGCGACCACGACCAGCACGTCGATGTCGGCCTCGATCAACGGCGCGTGGGTGTCCGGCGTTTTCAATTTTTCGGGCTGATGCACGGCAAGGTCGTGTTCCAGTGCCAGTGCCTTGACCGGGGAGGGCGTCAGGCGACGGCCGCGCCCGGCCGGGCGGTCGGGCTGGGTGTAGACACAGCAGATCTCGTGATGGCTTTCGAGCAGGGCACGAAGATGTTCGGCGGCAAACTCCGGCGTGCCGGCAAAGGCAATGCGAAGGGGGCTGGGCATGGCATGGTCCTGAAAGACGTCAGCGCCCCTGCAGGGGGCGCTGATAAAGGGAACGGGCCGTCAGCGACGAGCGGCAAAGGGGCTCAGGAGGTCGTTTTCTGGCGCTTGAGCATCTTCTTTTTGACCCGATCGCGCTTGAGCGGCGACAGATAGTCGACAAACAGCACGCCTTCCAGATGGTCCGCTTCATGCTGGATGCAGTGAGCGAGCAGGCCATCGGCTTCCAGCTCATAGGACTTGCCGTTGCGATCCTGCGCCTTGAGATGCACCCGCAGGGCACGGGGCACTTCGGCGTAGTATTCCGGAATCGACAGGCAGCCTTCCTGCAGCGGTTCGCGTTCCTCGCCCAGCAGGGTCACTTCCGGATTGACCAGCGCCAGCGGCTGGTTTTTCTCTTCGCTGACATCCATCACGATCACGCGGCGATGCACGTCGACCTGCGTGGCGGCAAGGCCGATGCCCGGGGCGTCATACATGGTTTCAAACATGTCATCGATCAGGCGACGCACCTCGTCATCGACCTCGGTTACGGGCTCGGCACGGGTTCGCAGGCGTTCATCGGGATATTCAAGAATCGTCAGTAGAGCCATGTTCGTATCTGTTGTGGGGTCGCCATCCGAGCGATTCGAGGGTCACTATGGGTCAAGAAGGTCGGGATGGCGGCCGTAAATGCATGAATGGATTCACTCCGTATGGCGCCCATTGTAGTGCGCAGGCGTTGGCAACGGAACCGACAGCAGAGCGAAGATGACATGAAACGGCAAGGGACAGGGAACAGGTGCCGCGGCGTTCGGCAGGGAGCAGGGCTTGTGGCGCTGACGGTGGTCATGGCGGCGGTCGCTGTCGTCTCCTCCGGCAGGGTGGATGCGTCACCGGCCGGCGCGCCGGACAACGTCACGACCCTGTCGCCCCGGCTGCGCTTTTTGCCGCTGGATCAGCCGGGCGAGCCCGTCAATATCTCGGCCTGGTCGCAGGCACTGATGGACTATCGCATTGTCGAGTCACAAGCCGTTGCGCCAGCGGCCTACGTGGTCAGCGGCAGCGAGGGGCGTCTGCTCAGTGGCGCCGGCGATCAGGTGCTGGCGCGCCACGTTCAGGGGCGTCCGGGTCAGCGGTTTGGCCTCTATACCCCGGGGGCACTGCTTAAAGATGACCAGGGCCGGGCGCTGGGACAGGTCATGATCCGTCAGGGGGTGGTGCGTCTTGAGCGCTCGGGGTCGCCATTGTCGACGCTCACCGTTGAAAAAAGCCCGCGGGAGGTGAGTGCCGGAGCGCATCTCATGGCGCTCGATGGCTGGGTGCCCCCGGCGCAGCTGGTGCCCCGGGCGGCCCCCGCCGGCACGCAGGGACGCATTATTGACCGTCCCGGTGCCGGGCACATGGTGGGGCTGCGCGATATCGTGGTGATCGATCTGGGTCGCCACCGGGTCATACCCGGCATGCGTCTGCGCGTACAGGGCGAGGCCGAAAGCGTGACCGATCCGGTGACCCATGAGTCGCTGGCGCTTGACGGTGGCGTGCTCGGAGAGCTGCTGGTCGTTCGCACGTTTGAGCAGGCAAGCCTGGCGCTGGTAACGCGCGCCGGGCTGCCCATGGCCACGGGAGATCGCGTGGAGGCAATCGGTGATGACTGAGACCACGCAACCCGACACGCCTCGCCAGTGGCTGGCGCTGTCGATGCTGCCACGGGTGGGCGCGCGGCGTCTCATGGCACTCAGACAGGCTGCCCCTGTCTGGCCCGAGGGGTGGCTTGCCCGGCTGCCCGAAGAGGCTGCACAGATGCTGCGTTACTATCTTCAAATGCCCGGACAGGGCGCGTTGCACGACCGGGTCGAGGCGGCCATGGCGTGGCTTGAACACGATGAGCAGCATCACCTGCTGACGCCGTGTCATCCGGCCTGGCCGGCCATGCTGGAGGAGCTGCCGGACCCACCGCCGGTACTGTGGGCCTGGGGGAGGCTCGAGGCGTTATCGCCTCCGGCGCTGGCGGTCGTGGGCACGCGACGGCCCACCCGCGAGGGGCAGGACAACGCCTGGCGACTGGCGCGTGACATGGCGGCCGCCGGCTATGGTGTTGTCAGCGGGCTGGCACTGGGGGTGGATGGCTGCGCCCATCACGGCGCGCTGGAGGCGCGAGGTGCGACCATCGCCGTTCTGGGCTGTGGCGTCGATGTGCTCTACCCGCGCACGCATGCTCGCCTGCGTCAGCAGCTGCTGGCGGGTGGCGGGCTGCTCCTGTCCGAACATCCGCTCGGAACAAGGGCCCATCCGCAGCACTTTCCGCGGCGCAATCGCATTATTACGGGACTGTCACTGGGCGTGCTGGTGGTCGAGGCGGCCATGGCCAGCGGCTCGCTGGTCAGCGCCAGGCTTGCCATGGAACAGAACCGGGAGGTGTTTGCCCTGCCAGGGTCGCTGCATAACCCGCAGGCGCGCGGCTGCCTGTGGCTGATTCGTGAAGGCGCCCGGCTGGTCACCTGTCTGGAGGACATTGTTCAGGAGCTCCCCGAGCGGCAGTGGTGTGGCGCGACGCTCGCTCCCGCGGCCCCCGAACCTGGCGCGCCTGATGCTATTCCATCCATTGCTGCCACCGTTGCGCCACCGTTGGAAAAAAGCCCCGAGGACCCGCTCTGGCAGTGGCTTGACGATACCCCCGTTCCGGTCGATGCGCTTGTCGAGCGCACCGGCGACTCGATCACCGCGCTGCAGTCGCGGCTTCTCATGCTGGAGCTTGATGGCTGGGCGGCGCAGGTCGCCGGCGGCTGGGTCCGCAGGCTGGCATGAGATACACTGCCCACCTGATTGGGGCAATGGTATTCACGCAGCATGTCTTTACACGTCAACGCTTCTCCTGTTCAACCTCAGCTTTTGAAGGACGCCGCCATGCATCTGCAGGCCGGCGGTGTCGTGGCATACCCGACGGAGGCCGTCTGGGGGCTGGGCTGTGATCCCGACAACACCGCAGCCCTTGAGCGTCTCGTAGCCCTCAAGGCACGTGATCCCGCCAAGGGGCTGATTTTGATTGCCTCTCGCATCGAGCAGTTTGCCCCCTGGCTTGCCGGTCTTGATGACGCGCAACACGCTCGGCTCGAGGCCAGCTGGCCGGGACCCGTGAGCTGGCTGGTACCGGACAATGGCCGCGCGCATCCGCTGGTGCGCGGCGAGCATGCGAGCGTGGCCCTGCGGGTCAGCGACCACCCGCTGGTCGGGGCGCTGTGTGACGCCTTCGGCGGGCCGCTGGTATCGAGCTCGGCCAACCGGGCCACCGAGGCGCCGTGTCGCTCTGCCTCGGAGATCAAAAGCGTCTTCGGGACCCGTGTCCTGATCGTGGACGGCCCGCTGGGCGGTCGGACGCGACCCAGCGAGATCCGCGATCTGCTCACCGATGATGTGCTGCGCGACTAGCCCTGTCCCCGCCATACACTGCCCGTCATGGCTTGAAACGATCGCCATGACCCTGCTGGAGAGACACCGTGTCACATGCCTATCTCGAAAGGGTGAAACACTACCTGCTGGACTTTCAGGATCGGCTCTGTCAGGCGCTGGCCCGCGCCGATGGCCACGCTGATTTCGTGGAAGATGCCTGGACGCGCGAAGACGGCGGCGGCGGTCGCTCGCGGGTGATCACCGATGGCGCCGTGTTTGAAAAGGGCGGCGTCAATTTCTCCCACGTTTTTGGTGAGAACCTGCCGCCGTCGGCCTCCGCCGCGCGCCCGGAGCTGGCCGGGCGCAGCTTTCATGCCGTTGGCGTCTCCTGGGTGTTGCACCCGCATAACCCGCATTTGCCCACCACCCACGGCAACGTGCGCTTTTTTATCGCCGAAAAGGAAGGGGAAGACCCGGTCTGGTGGTTCGGCGGCGGCATCGATCTGACACCCTACTATCCGGTGTTTGAGGATGTGGTGCACTGGCACCGCACCGTCCATGATGCCTGCGCCCCTTTCGGCGATGATATCTACGCCCGCTACAAGCGCTGGTGCGACGAGTATTTCTATCTCAAGCACCGCGATGAAACCCGCGGTGTGGGCGGTCTGTTCTTTGATGACGTCAACGAAGAGGGCTTTGAGCAGAGCTTTGCCTTTCAGCAGGCGGTGGCCGAATCCTTCGTGCCGGCCTATGTGCCGATCGTCGACAAGCGCCGCGAAACCCCTTATGGCGAGCGGGAGCGCAACTTCCAGAACTACCGGCGCGGCCGCTATGTCGAGTTCAATCTGGTCTACGACCGCGGCACGCTGTTCGGGCTGCAAAGCGGCGGGCGCACCGAGTCGATTCTGATGTCGATGCCGCCGGTGGCCCACTGGGCCTATCAGTATCAGCCCGAGGAGGGCTCTCCCGAGGCCGAACTGTATACGCACTATCTGCATGCGCGTGAGTGGCTCGAGGAGGGCGATCCGGCATGAGTGAGTCGCCGCTTTACGCTGTCTTTGGCCATCCCGTGGCGCATTCGAAATCGCCCATGATCCATGCCGGCTTCGCCGCGCAGCTGGGGGATCCGGTGTGCTATGAGGCCCGCCTGGCACCGGTTGACGATTTCCCGGGGTGCTGGCGGGCCTTCATGGCCGAGGGCGGTCTGGGCGCCAACGTCACCGTGCCCTTCAAGCAGGAAGCCGCGGCGCTGGCCGACCGGCTGAGCGAGCGCGCCAGACTCGCCGGCGCGGTCAATACGCTGATCGTGACCGAAGACAACACGGTCGTTGGGGACAATACCGACGGCGCCGGGCTGCTGCTGGATCTTGAGCGGCTCGGGGCACCGCTTGCGGGCGCGCGCATTCTGGTGCTGGGGGCCGGTGGGGCGGTGCGCGGGGTCATCGACCCGCTGCTTGAAACCGGGCCGGCCGAGCTGGTCATTGCCAATCGAACGGTGGAAAAGGCCACGGCACTGGCCGAGCTGTTTAATGCCCGGGGCAGGGTATGCGGCTGCGGTTTTGAAGCGATCGATGGCCGCTTTGATCTGGTCATCAATGCCACCAGTGCCAGCCTGGCCGGTGCGCTGCCGCCGCTGCCGGAGACGCTGTTCAACGAGGGGGCGCTGGCCTACGACATGATGTACGGCGCTGCCCCCACCGTCTTTCTCGAGTGGGCGCAGGCCTTCGGGGTGCACTGTGTGGACGGGCTGGGCATGCTGGTCGGCCAGGCGGCCGAATCCTGGTATCAGTGGCGCGGTACGCGCCCTGATACCACGCCCGTGCTGGACGCGCTGCGGGCCGATCTTCGCTGACCGGCCCGGCAGTGCTCAGGAGCTGACGTTGCCACAGCTGGGGGTATGGCCGGCCGCGCGTGCCTGCTCCGAGAGCTTGAGCGCGCTTTGCATGCGGCCCTTGAGGGCCTCGCTGCGCTCGCCGCTGTTGGGGTGGGTCGAGGCCCACTCCGGGGGCTGACCGCCGCCGGCGCTGGCCATATTCTGCCACAGCGCGATACTGGCCTGCGGGTCAAAGCCGGCGCGTGCCATCAGATCCAGACCCAACAGGTCGGCCTCGCTCTCCTGACGACGTGAGTAGGGCAGCAGCACGCCGTACTGGGCGCCGGCACCCAGAAGCTGGGCCAGCGCGTTGTTGCCCGTCACGGATTGCACCACGCCCAGTCCGGTACTGGTCAAGGACTGGGTCGAGGTGCGCTCGTTGGCATGGTTGGCCAGCACGTGGGCCATCTCGTGACCAACGACCGTGGCGATCTGGTCCTGATCCTTTGCCACCTTCATCAACCCCGTATTGATCACGACGTAGCCGCCGGGCAGGGCAAAGGCGTTGGGTTCCTCATCCTGGTAGACCCCAACGGTCCATTTCGACGGTCCCTGGCCCTCGGGCAGCGTGTCGATGATGGCATCGGCAATGCAGGTGACATAGCGGCCATCACGGCCGGTGGCCTGTTTGTGATTCTGGCGATACTCCTCGAAGGCCTGCTGGCCCTGCTGGTCGATCTCGCTGCTGTCAAACAGCGACAGCTGAGAGCGTCCCAGCGGCGAGGTGGTGCAGGCACTCAGGCCAAGGCTCAGAGCCAGTGCGCTCAGCATGGTCTTGCGCATCATGAACGGCAACACTCCTGTAAATGGTCGATGGACCCGACTGGACGCGCGCCAGGAGGGCACGGCAGGATAGCGGGATCATTGTCACATGACAGCATAACCCGATGCGGAGCCCTGAATGAATGAGCCGTTGAGCACACGCCTTCTGAACCTGCTGGACCGACTGGAACCGCTGTTACCGCCCGAGCAGGCCCCCATCGACTGGTCGCGCGATGTGGCCGCCCTCTGGCAGCGCCATGCGCTGGGCGGACGGCTGACGCCGGTGGCGCCGCGCGATAGCGTCAGCGTGGCCGAGCTGATCGGCATCGAGAGTCAGAAAACGGCGCTGGTCGAGAACACCCGCACCTTTCTGCGCGGACGGCCGGCCAACCATGCGCTGCTGTGGGGCGCCCGCGGGACCGGCAAGTCCTCGCTGATCCGGGCGCTGATCAACGATCTGGCCGGTGAGGGCCTGCGCCTGATTCAGGTCGACCGCCACGATCTGGTGGGGCTGCCCACTCTGGTGCAAACGCTCAGGGGCAGCGACTATCGCTTTGTCGTCTACTGTGACGATCTCTCCTTTGAAGGCAGCGATGACGCCTACAAGGCACTCAAGAGCGTGCTGGATGGCACCCTGACCGGACCGCCGGACAATGTGCTGCTTTATGCCACCTCCAACCGGCGCCATCTACTGCCGGAGAGCATGGCCGACAACACTAATACGCAGGTCGTGGGCGGCGAAATTCACCATGGTGACGCCGTCGAGGAGAAGATTTCACTCTCCGACCGGTTCGGGCTGTGGCTGTCGTTCTATCCCTTTGATCAGGATACCTACCTTGAGACCTGCGCCCACTGGGTCGCGCATCTGGGGGGCACGTTCGATGAGGCGGCAGACGCCGAGGCGCGCCGGTTTGCGCTGACCCGGGGCGTGCGCAGTGGCCGCGCGGCCTGGCAGTTCGCCATCGCCTGGACCGGGCGCGACAATACCCTCGGGGACGCCGGGGTCGACTAAAGCAGGGCTGAAAGTGGCGTGTCCCGAGTCAGCATGTTCGGTCGTTGATGCCACACTGAATGCTTTGATCAATGGAGCGTGATTCGATGAGAACAATGACAAAAGCGGTTATGGGAATGTTGCTGCTGACCGGCATGGCGGCGGGGCCGGTGCTGGCCGGCGCCTCCGACAGCCACAGCGAGCAGCAATCCAGGAGCAGCGAGCAGGGCGAACGTCTTTCCGGCAGTGCCATTCGCGACAACATTCTGGGCCATCGTGTGACCGGCGCCATGGCCGACGGCAGTCAATACAGTGAAGCCTATCGCGTTGATGGCACCATTGAGGGGGAAGACTATACCGGTCAATCCACGATCGAAAATGATCGAATGTGTCTTGACTACGGCAGCGGCGAGACCACCTGTTATCAGGTCCGCATGACAGGGGATAACCGTATCGAGTGGCTTTCCGATGGTGAGGTGGTGGGAGAGGGCACCCTGAGCGCGATCGAATAACACCTTTGGGTAGATCGAATAACATCTTTGGATAACATGGAAACCGGCGCTCTGGCGCCGGTTTTTTCATGGCTGCAGGGTGTCACGGTCTCTGGCGGTCGGGGCGGGTGATGCCGGCGCTGTGTCGTCTGCAGGTGTGGCGCGGTCAGGCAGTGTGGGAAGCGTTGCGGCGCTGTCCTGTGTGCCGCCATCGCCGATGTCCAGTGTGATGGTCGGGGCCGGAATCAGCTGTGCCATCTGGCCATCCAGACGGGGTGTCAGGGAAAGCGTACTGCCCGCTGGCAGCTGCTGACGACCGGCCAGACGCTGTGCCAGTGCCAGCAGTTGTTGGTCGTAGGCAGGGCCTTCGCGTTCAGGCGTGTCGGGGAACAGCTCGATAGGTAGACGCAGGGTAGCCGGCTCGCCGCCGCGCAGTGCTACGGGTTCGTTCACGTCGCCAGTGACCGGCTCGGCGCCTGGCACCACAAGTCGCCAGGCGTAGCCTGCCAGTGTCACATCGGGTGCGGCGTCCGGTGGGGTCAGAGACAGCGGCAGATCGAGGCTGACCGGCATGCCGGCCATATCAAGCCCGGCCCGGGCCAGCGCCGTGGGTTCCAGCGTCAGCGCATCCACGGGGACCGCCCAGCGGCCGATGCGCACGTTCTCCACGCCCATCGACTGCAGCGCCAGCCGGCCCAGCATGAAGCTTGCCTGCGGCAGGGCGATACAGCCGGCCAGGGACAGGATGACGGCCATCAGCAGTGTCGGTCGGTATCGAGGCTTGCCCTGTCTCATCACGGACTCCCATCCATCGGGCGTTGAATGAACGCCTTCTGATGCAAGTCTGACCTGGATTGACGTCAAAGTCATACCAGGTCTTTTAATCATGAGTTTGACAGACTTTTAGCGTCGGTTCTTGCGAGCTTCCTTCGTGCGGGCAAGCTGGCGCGCCTTGGCCTTCTCACGGTCGCTGTCGCCGCTGTTTTTGTCATAGGGGTTGTCGCCGGAGCGGAACTCGAAGCGAATCGGCGTGCCCTTGACCTTGAGTACCTTGCGAAAGGTATTGATCAAAAAACGCTTGTAGGCGTCGGGCAACGAATTGGTCTGATTGCCGTGGACCACGATCAATGGCGGATTGGCGCCGCCCTGGTGTGCCATGCGCAGCTTGATGCGACGACCGTTGACCAGAGGCGGCTGATGCTCGCTGACCGCGTCCTGCAAAAGCGTCGTCAATCGGTTGGTGGACCAGCGTGCCGTGGCCGAGGCGAAGGCGCGCTCGATGGAGGGATAAAGGTCTCCCACGGCGGTGCCGTGCAGCGCCGAGATGAAGTGCAGATCGGCGTAGTCGGCAAACCCCAGACGTCTTTTGATGTCGGCGCGCATCTTGTCGCGGGCTTCCTGCTCGAGGCCGTCCCACTTGTTGACGGCCAGCACCAGTGCCCGTCCGGTGGTCAGCACATAATCCAGCAGATGGAGATCCTGCTCGACCAGCCCGGTGCGTGCATCGAGCACCACGATGGCCACGTTGCACTCCTTGATGGCATCCAGCGTCTTGATGATCGAAAATTTCTCGGCGGCCAGACTGATGTTCTTGCGCCGCCGCACGCCGGCCGTGTCGATCAGCACATAGGGCTGGCCGCGGCGCTCGAAGGGGATTTCAATGGCATCGCGCGTGGTGCCAGCCTCGTCAAAGACCACGACGCGCTCCTCGCCCAGCAGCCGATTGACCAGGGTGGACTTGCCCACGTTGGGGCGGCCGACCACGCCGATTCGGATGCCGTTGGCGACCAGGTCCGGGTGGGTCTCTTCGGCTACCTCGGGGAAGGGCTCGAGAACGTGTTCGATCAGGGTAGTAACGTTGCGTCCGTGGGCGGCGGCAATGGCATGGGGGTCGCCCAGTCCCAGCGCCCAGAAATCGGCGGTGGCGATCTCTTCCTGCAGGCCGTCACTTTTGTTGACCACAAGCCAGGTCTTTTTCTGGTTGACGCGCAGATGGTTGGCGATGGCCTCATCGGCCGGCATGATCCCGGCACGGGCGTCCACCATGAAAAAGACGATATCGGCTTCATCGATGGCCAGCAGCGACTGTTCGGCCATGGCCGCATCGATCCCCATCTCGTCACCACTGATACCGCCGGTATCGATGACCGTGTAGGGCTTTTCGCCCAGCTGACCATTGCCGTAGTGGCGGTCGCGGGTCAGGCCGGGGAAGTCTGCCACAATGGCATCACGCGAGCGCGTGAGGCGATTGAACAGCGTGGATTTGCCGACGTTGGGTCGGCCGACGAGTGCGATAACGGGATTCATGAGGGTCCTGCACAATAGAGGGAGCGGGCTGTCGGTTTAACGAAGGACAGCGCTGATACCGTCCGTCCGGATCGAGGCATTCTAACCCGAAAGGCATGGGTATTCGAAATGTGTGACACGCCGTGTCAGGGCGAGTGATAAATGAACGGGCCTTCCGGTTTGATACCGGAAGGCCCGCGCTGGGAGTACCGCTCGAGACCGGCTTACCGGCTGCCCATCTCCGTGAGGGCGTAGGCAATGAGCTCGCCGTCGTTGGTCAGCACGAAGACATGCTCGCCGTCGGTCAGCGGCGTAATGCTGATGCCGTCGCCGCCCGGACGGGTGCGGCCTTCCTGCTCACCGCTCTGGGCGTTGATGATGTGCAGATAGCCCTGATAGTCGCCGACCACCAGCTTGTTATCAACAAATACCGGGGCGCTCAGGGATCGGCCTTCCAGGGCGTCCTGGTTCCAGATGACGCGGCCGTTGTTGGCATCAAGCGCCATGATGTGGCTGTCGGCCGTGACCGTGAAGAGGTAGTCGCCGACCAGCACCGGGGTGTGATAGCTGGATTGCTCGCGGTCCCACAGCGGCTGGCCGTTACGGGCATCGAGTGCCATGACGCGGCCGTTGTAGCTGGTCACGAACAAACGACCGTCCTGGGTCAGCACCGGCTGGCCGTCAAGATCCACCAGCTGCTCGACTTCGGTACGCCCCTGGGGGACAGCGACGCGCAGATCCCACAGCTGCTGGCCGCTGCGATTGTCGAAGGCGGCCAGACGGCCGTTGGCAAACCCGGCAAACGAAACCGGATCAATGGTGCGTGGCGCGCCGGTGCCGCGCAGGGTCAGGGCCGGCTGGGAGGAGGCGTAGAGCCACTGCTGATCGCCGGTAAAGCGATCAAGCGAGGTGAGCGTGCCATCCACACTCTGGACCACGACCTGGCCGCTGTTGAGCTGCGGCGGGGCGATCACTTCGCTGGACACTCGCGAGCGCCAGACGATCTCGCCGTTGTCCTCGTCAAGGACGACGACCTCGCCATTGCGGGTACCGGCAAAGAGCTGTCCGCTGTCCGCTGTCAGGCCGCTGGAGATAGGCGTGTCCAGCCGCTTTTCCCATTCGATCTGTCCGTTGTCGCGATTGATGGCCTTGACGTTGCCTTCGGCATCGCTGGCATAGATCGTGTCGCCCGAAATGGCCGGCGAGATCGGGTAGCGGGCACGGGTCAGCGAGCCGATGCCCCGTGACCAGAGCCCGTTCACGTTGACGCTTTGATCGATACTGGTCAGCTCGCGGGGCTGGGTGCCGGTCTGCACGTTGCCCGAACAGCCAGCCAGCACCACCAGTGAGGTGGCGCACAGCAGGGCGCCCAGCGGTTTGGCCATCAGCGCGAGTCGCTTGATGCCCGTGCGTGAAGAAGAGCCGTTTTCAAGCGTGCTCATGAAGCCTCCTGAGGCGCCAGATCATCGAGTTTGAGTTGTATGCCGGAGAGCTCCTGGTCGTTCTCGCGCGCCAGATTGACGGCGTCCTGCCAGGCACTGCGCGCCTCGTCGGTATTGCCCAGCGCCAGCTGGACATCACCGCGGATGTCGGCGCCGCGCGCGGCCATGGCCTCGGGCAGCTGCAGGCCTTCGAGCGTACCAAGCGCCTGTTCGGCGTTGTCCTGACCCAGCTGTACGCGGGCCAGCTCCAGACCCGACATCGCTCGGATCTCGTCGCGATCGCTGCTCTGGCGTACCGCGTCAAGTGCCTGCTCGGCCGCCGGCAGGTCATTGCCGTCCACGGCCAGACGGGCCTGGATCATGCCGGCCAGATCGGCATACAGGGTGCCGCCGTGCTGATCACGAATGGCATCAATGATGCTCTGTGCGGCCTGGCGGCCGCTGTCATCAAGGCTGTCCCGGGAGGTCAGCTGGATCAGCTGCTGGTACTGGAGCGAGGCAGCCTCGGACTGCGCCTGCTGATGGTCCTGCCACCAGTGCCAGGCAAACAGACCGGCGCCCGCGATGATGATCCCGCCCAGAATCGGCTTGGCGTAGTTGTGCCAGAAGCGTTTGGCAGCTGCCAGCTGATCGTCTTCTTCGTTAATATTCAACTGATCCGCCACGTGCGGCACTCCTGTAGGTTCGATCTCATGACAGTCTCTGCCGGGTAGTCGAGAAAACGCTAAAGCCGGGTCGACAGGCCGCTGTTCGCCGGGCGCTCGTCGATCCAGCGTGAAAGGCGATCGACCAGCGAGGCGATATCCAGCGACTGCTGGGGCGTTTCACCGCGCAGATCCTTGAGCGTCGCCGTACCGGCTGCCAGTTCCTCTTCGCCCAGCATGACGGCAAAGCGGGCACGGCTCTTGTCAGCCTTTTTGAGCTGGCTCTTGAAGCTGCCACCGCCGCAGTGTACCTGGACACGCAGGCCGGGCAAGCGGCCGCGCAGGGTTTCACCCAGCACCAGCAGCTGCGTGTCGACACCTTCGCCCTGACCCGTCAGGTAGACGTCGAGGATGTCTTCGGCGGCTTCGGGTACCAGATCAAGGGTTTCCAGCAGCAGGATCAGGCGCTCAACGCCCATGGCAAAGCCGACGGCCGGCGTTGGCTTGCCGCCCAGCTGCTCGACCAGACCATCATAGCGTCCACCGGCACAGACGGTGCCCTGGCTGCCCAGCGCCGTGGTGGTCCACTCAAAGACCGTCCGGCTGTAGTAGTCCAGCCCGCGCACCAGCCGCGTGTTGATCACATACTCGATACCCAGCGCATCAAGACGCTGCTTCAGACCTTCGAAGTGGGCAACGGAAGCCTCGTCAAGGTGATCGATGAGCTTCGGCGCCGACTCGATCAGGGCCTGCATATCGGGATTTTTGCTGTCGAGAATGCGCAGCGGATTGCTGTCCAGACGGCGGCGGGCATCCTCGTCGAGCTGCTCCAGATGCGCGTTGAAATAGTCGATCAGCGTGGCGCGATAGGCATGACGTGCCTCGAGCGAGCCCAGCGAGTTGATTTCGAGCTGCACGTGATCGATCAGACCCAGCGCCTGCCAGAGGCGGGCAGACAGGGCGATCACTTCGACATCGATGTCCGGGCCTTCAAGACCAAAGACTTCCACGCCCACCTGATGGAACTGACGATAGCGGCCCTTCTGGGGGCGCTCGTGACGAAACATGGGGCCGGCATACCAGAGCCTTTGGGTCTGGTTGTGCAGCAGCCCGTTTTCGATGGCGGCTCGCACGACGGAGGCCGTGCCTTCCGGGCGCAGGGAGAGGCTGTCACCGTTGCGATCGTCAAAGGTGTACATCTCCTTTTCGACGATGTCGGTCACTTCGCCAATGGAGCGCTTGAAAAGCGCCGTCTGTTCGAGCACCGGCGTGCGCATCTCCAGATAGCCGTACTGCGCCATGAGCTGGCGCACGTGCTGCTCGAAGTACTGCCAGAGCGGCGAGCGCTCGGGCAGCAGGTCATTCATGCCTCGGATGGCCTGTAATTTACTGGACATTGATCGTTTATCGCTGCATTTCAAAAAAGGGCGCCCGGGCCTCAGGCGCGGGTGATGACATCCTGCTCTTCGGCTTCCTTGCGCGCCACGCGTTCCCGAATCAGTTTTTCGAGATCGTCGACAAGATGGTCATTGCGCAGCTTCTGGGCCGGTTTGCCATCGATGTAGATCAGGTTGGCGGGGCTGCCGCCGGTCAGACCGACATCGGTTTCCTTCGCTTCGCCCGGTCCGTTGACCACACAGCCGATGACCGAGACGTTCAACGGCGTCATGATGTCTTCAAGGCGCTCTTCCAGGGCGTTCATGGTGCCGATAACATCAAAGTTCTGGCGTGAACAGCTCGGGCAGGCGATAAAGTTGATCCCCTTGGCGCGCAGCTTCAGGCTCTTGAGCATGTCAAAGCCGACCTTGATCTCCTCGACCGGGTCGGCGGCCAGCGATACGCGAATGGTGTCGCCGATACCGTCCATCAAGAGCATACCGAGGCCGATCGAGGACTTGACCGTGCCCGAGCGCAGCCCGCCCGCTTCGGTGATTCCCAGGTGCAGCGGTTGCTCGATACGTCCGGCCAGATCGCGGTAGGCGGCGACCGCCATGAAAACGTCCGAGGCCTTGACGCTGACCTTGAAGTCGTGGAAGTCGAGTCGGTCGAGGTAGTCGATATGGCGCATGGCGGATTCGACCAGTGCGGCCGGCGTGGGCTCGCCGTACTTTTGCTGCAGATCCTTTTCCAGCGAGCCGGCATTGACGCCGATGCGGATCGGAATGCCGTTGTCGCGAGCGGCGTTGACCACAGCCTTGACGCGGTCTTCCCGGCCAATGTTGCCCGGGTTGATGCGCAGGCAGTCGGCGCCGAGTTCGGCCACGCGCAGAGCGATGCGGTAATCGAAATGGATATCGGTGACCAGCGGCACCGAGGTGCGCTGCTTGATCCTGCCGAACGCCTCGGCGCAGTCCATGTCCGGGACGGACACACGGACAATGTCACCACCGGCGGCGGCAATACGCTCGATCTGTTCAACGGTGGCGTCGACGTCCAGCGTATTGGTATTGGTCATGCTCTGTACGGAAATGGGGGCATCGCCGCCCACGGGTACATTGCCGACGTAAATCTGGCGCGACTTGCGCCGTACGATCGGGGACTGGCTAATCATGATAAATCACTCCCCCAGGGTAAAACGGGCAACGTTGCTGCTGCCGACGTGTTGGGACATGTCAACGCGTTCGCCTCTGTAATCAATGGTGACCTGATCGGCATTGCCCACCGTCAGGCGAAAGGGCGGCACGCCTTCGATCGTGGCGGTGGTGCCACTTTGCTGCAAACCGCGCAGTACGGTGGTGCCGTTGGCATCACGAACATCCACCCATGACTCGCTGCCAAAACTCATCTGCATGTTGCGACCGCTGATTGCCGGATCGACCCCCGGCTCCTCGTCGCTGCCGGTGTCGACCAGCCCGCCGGTCGCCCCGTTGCGGCCTTCGGGCGTGTCGACCTGAAGCGTGCCGGGCTCGGGAGTGGTGTCACCACCACCTTCGGCAACCCGGGTGGCGAGTGCCGTATCCACCGGGCCACTGGCGGTCATGTTACCCGAGCCGTCACCTGATGTGTTATCAGCAGCGCTCGTCGGTTCAGGCGCCGGCGGCAGATCGCGATCATCGGCGCTGTCCTGTTGCGCCACATTTGGTTCCGACATGGTGGTGTCGTCGCCATAGCCCGGCGCGCTCTCACGCCCCTCCCACCATAGCAGGGTCATGACGGCCAGTATGACCACAACGGCCAGGGTTGCCACCCGAAATGCGATGGCCCCCATGCGTGAGGGGGGCTTGATGCTGCTGATGGGGGCGACGCGGCGCTCATCCAGATCGCTTCGGCCATGAACCCGGTCATAGGCGGCAACGATGGCTCGATCGTCGATGCCCAGCAGGCGAGCGTAGGCGCGCAGATAGCCCCGACGATAGGTCGGAATCGGAATCTGCTCAAAGTTGTCACGTTCCATGTCGGCGACCAGCGACGGACGCAGATTCAGCTGCTCGGCGGCGTCTTCCAGATGCAGACGCTGGCGTTCGCGCTCTTCGCGCAGCATGTCACCGGCACTCGGTTCTCCGGCGGAAGAGGCGGGCTGTTCGCTCATGCAGAAAATTCCTTGTTCGGTCGTGGCACGAAATGTTCCTTTCCCGGCGTTTGACGCATGAAGGCCCTATCCATCATGCAGCGCCTCGCCATCGAGTCTTCGAGACAGCTGCGTGCTTTCGTCATCGGCACCTGCAAGCCGGACATAGCGTTCGAGCGACACGCGGGCGGCGTCACGCTGCTGGCGTTGATATTGTGCCCGGGCCAGTCCCAGCCAGGCGCGCGGCAGGCGCTCATCAAGCTGAATCGCACGCTCATAGGAGGCAAGCGCGGCGACATGATCGCCCAGGCGGTCACGACACTGGCCCAGGTTGGCAAAAAGCTGGGCGCGGCGCTCGTAGCGCAAGTCAGAGGTGGCCTGTTCGAGCTGTTCACACGCCTGGGGGATGCGATTCTGGCTGAATAGAAACGCCGCGTAATTATTGCGCGCCTGGGTAAAGGGGGTGCGTGCGCTCAGGGCACGCTGAAAATATTGATCGGCGCTGGCTGTCTCGCCCTGGCGTTGATAGATCAACGCCAGCCCCTGCAGAGCTTCGGGGTCGTTGGCGGAGATGTCGATGGCACGGTTGAAAGCCTGCTGGGCGCGCTCGAGATCGTCGCGCTGCAGATAGGCCATGCCCAGCTGGGTATAGGCCGTACTCGGCGATTCCTCGAACGAGGCGATGCTGCTGCCCTGGCTGGCACAGCCTGAAAGCGTTGTAACGGTCAGCAGGGCCGTTATAACCAGCAATGTCCTGAGGGTACAGCGCAAGTGAATCATCGACTTCCTGACGTGATGAACATGCCCGAATCTGTCAAATATTAGCGAAAGCGTTGACCATCAAAGCGCCGGTACTGCGTCAAGTCAAGCCGATAACCGACAGGGTCTGACGCTGTCGTCATGACGCGTCGAGCTGAACCGCCTTGATATAGCGTTCGGCACGTTTGGTACGGTCCTTGACGCGACCGACCAGCTGACCGCACGCCGCATCGATGTCGTCACCGCGGGTGGTGCGCACCGGGGCATTGTGGCCCAGCTCGTAAAGCCATGTCTGAAAGCGCATGACCTGATTGCGCGACGGCTTTTCGTAGCCGGCATGCGGGAAAGGATTAAAGGGGATCAGGTTGATCTTGCAGGGCAGATCACCCAGTACTTCAACCAGCTGCTCGGCATGTTCACGCTGATCGTTGACGTCCTTGATCAGGGTGTATTCGATGGTGATATGGCGGGTACCATCGCTTTTGGTCAGATAGCGCCGGCAAGAGTCCAGAAGCGTTGCAATGTTGTATTTGCGATTAAGCGGTACCAGGGTGTTGCGCAGTTCGTCGTTGGCGGCATGCAGGGAAATGGCCAGCGCCACATCGATTTCATCGCCCAGCTTCTCGATCATGGGCACCACGCCCGAGGTGGAAAGCGTTACACGGCGCTTGGACAGGCCATAGCCGTTGTCATCAAGCATCAGGTGCATGGCGGGGACGACATTGTCATAGTTCAAAAGCGGCTCGCCCATGCCCATCATGACCACGTTGGTCACGGCGCGACGGCCGTCATCATGGCCCATTCGCCCGCCGGCGCTGGCCTGAGCCACCCAGAGCTGGCCGATGACTTCGGCGGCGGTCAGGTTGCGCTGAAACCCCTGCTTGCCGGTCGAGCAGAAACTGCAGTCCAGGGAGCAGCCGACCTGGGAGGAGACGCACAGCGTGCGCCGGCTGTTGTTTTCGGACGGAATCAGAACGGTTTCCACGAAGCTGCCGTCTTCTACTTCCAGCACCCATTTCTGCGTGCCATCGCTGGATTTGCCTTCGTAGACCACTTTCGGGCCCCGAATTTCGGCCACGCGTGCAAGCTTGTCACGCAGGGCCTTTGAAATATTGGTCATCTGCGAGAAATCATCGACACCCTCATGATGGATCCACTTCATGACCTGGGCGGCGCGAAATTTCTTCTCGCCCTGATCGATGAAAAATTGTTCCATCTGGCTGCGTGAAAGACCCAGAAGATTGACGGGCGTCGTCGTGGCAGTCTGTGTCATGGCAGTGAGCTCGCTGGTATCGTAGTAGAAAGAAGGCCGCCACCTGCCCGGCAGGCAGATGGCGGCCGAACGCGGCAGTCAATCAGCCGCGCGGGCAGATCTCTTCATCAGAGAAGAAATAGGAGACTTCGCGCTGGGCAGATTCCGGTGCATCGGAGCCATGAACGGCGTTGGCGTCGATGGAGGTAGCGAAATCGGCGCGGATGGTGCCGGCTTCGGCCTTTTTCGGGTCAGTGGCGCCCATCAGCTCGCGATTTTTGGCGATGGCGTTGTCACCTTCCAGCACCTGAACAACGACCGGCCCGGAGGTCATGAAGGAGACCAGATCCTTGAAGAAGGGGCGCTCGCTGTGCTCGGCGTAAAAGCCCTCGGCTTTTCCCTGTGACAGGCTGACCATCTTGCAGGCCACGACCTGCAGACCGGCCTTCTCGAAACGAGAGATGATGTCGCCGACGGCATTTTTGGCAACGGCGTCCGGCTTGATGATGGAGAGAGTGCGTTCCTGGGCCATGTTAAGGGCTCCTGACAGACTGATGAGTTCAAAAATATTCGTGATTCACGATAGCACAGAGCCGGCAGCTGCTATAACAGCTGCCGGCTCCGGCAAAAATCGCGCCATTATAGCTGTCGCTGGCGCAACATGCATCCAGAGTGCAAGCGTCGGGTCAGACGCTGAAGCTCTCACCGCAGCCGCACTCGTCACGGACGTTGGGATTGTTGAAACGAAAGAAGCGGTTGAGCCCTTCGCTGACATAATCCACTTCGGTGCCGTCGAGCACGGACAGCGCCTCATTATCGACAATGACCCTGACACCGTGATCTTCAAACACCTGATCATCGGCATCGATGCGATCGGCATAATCGAGCACATAGCTGTAGCCCGAGCAGCCGCTGGGCTTGACCGCCACGCGCAGTCCTTCGCCGCTGCCACGCTCTTCGAGGACGTGGCGAATCTGGTGAGCGGCGGCTTCGGAAATCGAGATCCGGGCCATGATGTTGTCCTCCCCGGTGATGCGCATCGAGTGCGCGAAAGAATAAAAGTGTTCAGGCGCTCTGGCGCGTGCGCAGGTTTTCCAGAGCGTTCGAAATTGATTCAAGAGCCTGATCGATCTCCTCGGTCTGGCTGAAACGGCCAAAACTGAATCGAATCGAGGCCAGTGCCCGCTCCCGAGGTACGCCGATGCCGGTCAGTACGTAGGAGGGGTCCACGCTTGCCGAGTTGCAGGCCGAGCCCGTGGACACCGCAAGCCCTCGCAGCGCCATGATCAGCGCCTCGCCATCAATGCCTTCAAAGCCGACATTGATGATATTGGGCACGTGCGCGCCGCCTTCGGCATTGATCCAGGTGCCCTCAAGACCACGAAGGCCCCGGCAAAAGCGTTGACCAAGCTGTTCAAGATGGGCGTTGTCGCTTGCCTGCTCGTCCTGCGCCAGGGCAAAGGCCTTGCCCATGCCGGCAATCTGATGCGTTGGCAGCGTGCCGGAGCGCATGCCGCGCTCATGACCGCCGCCGTGAATCAGCGCCTCGATCCGGGTGCCGCGACGGACATAAAGCGCGCCGATACCCTTGGGACCGTAGACCTTGTGTGCCGACAGCGACAGCATGTCGACGGGCAGGGTGCTCATGTCCAGGGGGATTCGACCGGCGGCCTGAGCGGCATCGACATGAAAGGCAGCGCCATGTTCTGCCGCAACGGTACCCAGCGCCTGCAGATCATTGATGCTGCCCAGCTCGTTGTTGACCGCCATCAGTGAGACCAGAATCGTGTCCGGACGCAGTGCCTGCTGCAGGGCTTCGGGCGATATCGTGCCATCGGTGCGAGGCGCAAGATACGTCACTTCAAAGCCTTCACGTTCCAGCGCTGCGGCACTGTCGAGCACGGCCTTGTGTTCGATGCTCGAGGTGATCAGATGTCGACCGCGGGCCTGATGAGCGCGCATGTAACCGATCAGTGCCAGGTTATCGGCCTCGGTTGCCCCCGAGGTCCAGACAATCTCGCGCGGGTCGGCACCGATCAGGTCACTGACCTGGCGACGGCCGGTCTCGACGGCCTGCTCGGCCAGCCAGCCCGACATGTGGCTGCGTGACGCCGGATTGGCAAAGGTGCCCTCCAGCGTCAGATGACGTGCCATGACCTCGGCAACACGCGGGTCGACCGGGGTTGTGGCCGCGTAGTCAAGGTAGAGAGGCATGGTGCTCATGATGCTTTCCTTTATTCAGCGTCATGACCATCAACACGACGCACAATAACGTTATGACGTATAAGCCACCGGCAGCACGGCAATCTGATTGGCGCTGTCCTGCTGTCGGCAGGCGATGCGCTGAACATCGTGACGATGGATCAGTTCCTCGAGCGTAATACGCTCGAGAAAATCATGTATGGCATCGGACAGATCGCTCCAGAGATGGTGCGTCAGACAGGTCGTACCCTGTTGGCAGTCGCCCGTACCCTGACAGCGGGTGGCATCAATGGACTCGTTGACCGCATCGATAACGCTGGCCACGGAAATATCCCTGGGCGCTCTGGCCAGAAGATAGCCGCCGCCCGGGCCGCGAACGCTGGTGACAAGCCCCTGACGACGCAGCCTGGCAAAAAGCTGCTCGAGATAGGACAGCGAAATGTCCTGACGTGTCGAGATATCGGCCAGGCTGATGGGCGAGCCATCGCCGTGCAGGGCCAGATCAAGAATGGCTGTAACGGCGTAGCGGCCTTTGGTCGTCAGACGCATGATCCAGATTCCGCAGCATGACAGTAATCGTTGATTATGATAATCCCGAGCGATCCGGTCAACAATTGCAGAGGGCAGCCGCAGCGGGTCGGACGACTCAGTGTGAGCCCTCATCCTGATCCGTCGGCCTGGTAGCACTGTTTTGCAGACGATCCACCCGCGTCAGAATGCCGCGCAGCATGTTGAGTTCCATCACATCCATCCGGCTTCTCATGTAAAGACGGCGCAGGCGCGCCATCAGCTGGCGCGGGTTGCCGGGGTCGTGAAAGCCGATATCGATCAGGGTGCGCTCAAGGTGTTCAAAAAAGCGCTCGGTGTCGGCGTGGTTGGCCAGCGGATTGTCCCACTCCACGCCAAAGGGATAGGCCGAGCCGGGCAGGGCGTCTGACGGGCCTGTCTGTGTGGCAAGGAAGGCCTGGCGACATTCATAGGCCAGCACCTGGACGGCTGCGGCCAGATTGAGCGAGCTGTAATCGCTCGATGTCGGAATGTGAACATGGGTATGGCAGCGCTGAAGCTCATCGTTGGTCAGTCCCTTGTCCTCTCGGCCAAAGACCAGGGCCACCGTGCTTTTGTTGTCCTGCATCTCGCCGGGCAGGCGGGCGGAGAATTCCCGCGGTGAGCACAGCGGCCAGGGCAGATGGCGCGAGCGCGCGCTGGCGCCGACCACCCACCGGCAGTCGGTGAGCGCCGGTTCCAGCGTGTCGTGCAGCGTGGCCCGCTCAAGGATGTCATCGGCGCCCGAGGCTCTGGCAATGGCCTCGGGCGTGATGCCGTCGCAGCGCGGTGCGACCAGCGAGAGCTGCTCAAGCCCCATGGTTTTCATGGCGCGCGCGGCGGCGCCGATATTACCGGGATGACTGGTGCCGATCAGAACAATACGAATGCGCTCTAGCATGAAAATCGCCGTGATACAGAAAACGTGGGCCGTTGGGCAGTAGAGGGCATGATTCTATCACGGTGCGCCCCCCGCCTGCCCTGATTGAGCGCTGGCGCGTTTGTGGCGTCTCTGCTAGCATCGTCGGCCACTTTTCCGGACAGTCCGCTTTTTCAGATCACTCATTTATCGCGTCGCCGGTGTGATGGCCCGAGGCCATGTCGCACCGGCGGCGTTTGACTCTGTCAGCTACTGACCCGCCTTCGCTCTTTAACAGCACTCGGTTCGAGGATTGATCATGCATCCAATGGTCCAGTTTGCCCTGCGCGCGCTGCGTGGCGCCCAGGAACAGTTCGTTCGCGTTCGCGACCGACTTGATATTGCCCGTGAAGACAACACGCTTGATACGCTGCTCAGCGAAACGGCCCAGCGCGCTGAAACCCTGATTGCCGCCCAGTTTGGCAAGGGCTACCCGGAACACGGCATGTCAGGGCGCTACATCGGCTGGAACGACGGCCGTGGCGAAGGACGTGATTACCACTGGAAGATCGAAATCTTCCACGGCTACGCCAACCTGGCGTCCGGCACCTCGGGCTGTGCGCTGTCGATGGTCTGCCTCTACAAGGGCCGTCCCGAACATGCCGTCATCATCTCTCCCTTTACCGATGAAGAATATCTGGTCAGCCGCGGTCGCGGTGCCCACTACAACGGTCGCCGCATGCGCGTGCCCACGCGCACCAGCATTGAAGGCAGCCGTATCGCACTGGGCCTGCCCGAAAGCTTTATGCGCGAGCGCTACTTCTCGACCTGGCAGATTCTGACCACTCAGCTGGGCGCACGTGTCGATATGCTGCGCGCATCGGGTTGCCCGCTGCTGGATATGCTGTCGCTGTGTGCCGGCCATGTTGATGCCGCCTTTATTTTGGGACTCGATGAGCAGGACATGCACATCGTCAGCCTGGTGCTCAAGGAGTGTGGTGCACTGTCCGGTACGCCGCAGGGGACGCCGCAGATCAAGGTGGAAGGGGCGCTCATGGCCGCCTCGCCACGCCTTTTCAAGCAGCTGGTACAGACCATGGGCAGCGCCGGTCTGGCGAACCTGTAACGTCTGTCAGCAAAAACGCCTGTGGTTGATACCAAAAAGGGCCCGCCTCCATGAGGCGGGCCCTTTTTTATCGTGCGTTTCAGCTTGAGAACGCGAAAGCAGCGTTACGGGGTTTCATCATCGGCGGCATTTTCGCGTTTGGCCGGGATCAGATCCTCTCGCTCCAGCCTGACCAGCAGCAGCATGGCCGCCGCCACGTAGATGGAGGAGAACGTCCCCAGCACCACGCCCACAATCAGGGCCAGCGCGAAGTTATGGATCATGTCGCCGCCCAGGAAAAACAGCGCCAGCAGCACCAGCAGGGTCGTGCCCGAGGTCGACAGCGTTCGCGACAGGGTCTGGTTGATGGCGTCGTTGAAGATCCTGACCAGATCGTTGGACTGGGAGCGTCGAATATTCTCGCGGATGCGGTCATAAACGATGATGGTGTCGTTGAGCGAGTAACCGATGACTGCCAGTACCGCGGCCAGCACCGTCAGATCGAAGTCGAGACCGAGCAGGGCAAAAAAGCCCAGCAGGATCACCACGTCATGACCCAGCGAGATCAGGGCACCAAGGGCAAACTTGTACTGAAAGCGAAAGGCCACATAGAGCGCCACCACGCCAAGGGCGATCAGCATGCCCAGCCCGCTCTGGTCGCGAAGCTGGTCGCCGACCTGGGCGCCGACATATTCGGCACGAACCAGATCGACCTGCTCGCCCTGGGCGCGCAGGGCACCGAGAACCTGCTGGCCGATGCCTTCATCGAAGGTCTGCTGCAGACGCACCAGTACGTCGGTATCGGCGCCAAAGGTCTGCACCGAGTAATTGCCAAAGCCTGCCTCGCCGAGTTCGTCACGAACCTCGTCCAGAGAGGGGGCCTGCGCGTAGCTCACCTCGACCTGGGTGCCGCCGGTGAAATCAAGACCCAAACTCAGGCCCTTGACGGCCAGCGCCCCGAGGGCGATGACCGTTAACAGGATGGAGATGATGTAGGCAGCCTTGCGCTTGCCCATGAAATCAATTTGCGTCATTTGCCGGCCTCCTCAGATCCACAGCTTCTTGAGCGACTTGCCGCCTACGACAAGGTTGGTAAGGGCACGGCTCACCATGACAGCGGTAAATACCGAGGTCAGAATGCCCAGCGACAGCGTGACCGCAAAGCCCTTCACGGGACCGGTACCGATCGAGAACAGGATGACCGCCACCAGCAGGGTGGTGATGTTGGCATCCAGAATGGCGGTAAAGGCGCGCTCATAGCCGGTATGAATGGCCTGCTGTATGGAGCGACCCCGCATCTCCTCGCGTATGCGCTCAAACACCAGCACGTTGGCGTCTACCGCCATGCCAAGTGTCAAAACGATACCGGCAATGCCCGGCAGGGTCAGGGTGGCGCCCAGTACCGACATGGCCGCGATCAGAAGCGTCAGGTTGACCGTCAGGGCCAGATTGGCGATCAGACCAAAGCCCTTGTAGCGCACGATCATGAACGCCAGCACCAGAATCAGGCCCACGATGACCGACATGACGCCGCGATCAATGTTCTGCTGACCCAGGCTTGGCCCGATCGTGCGCTCCTGCGCGAAGTAAATGGGTGCGGCCAGCGAGCCCGAACGCAACAGCAGCGACAGTTCGCGTGCCTCGGTTGGTGAATCCAGACCGGTGATGCGGAACTGATTGCCCAGCGCGCTCTGGATGGTGGCCAGACTGATGATGCCGCGCTCGGTGTAGGGCACGCGCTCCTCGATTTGTTCACCATCGCGCGTGACGGTGCGCGTACGGGTCTTGTGTTCGATGAAAAGCACGGCCATGTTGCGCCCGATATTGGCGCGCGTGGCGCGGTTCATGTGGCTGCCGCCCGGGCCATCAAGATTGATGTTGACCTGGGGGCGACCGCTGTCATCAAAGGAGGTGCTGGCGCTGGAGACGCGATCACCGGTGATAATGACATCACGCTCGAGCGCGGCTCGACGACCGCTGTCGTTACGGAAATCAAACGCCTGCTGCTGATCGGCGCTGGTGCTGTCGCTGGCTTCCAGGCGGAACTCGAGGTTGGCCGTTGCCCCCACGATGCGCTTGGCCTCGGCGGTATCCTGCACGCCCGGCAGCTCCACCACGATACGGTTGGGGCCCTGACGCTGCACCAGCGGCTCGGACACGCCCAGCTCGTTGACGCGGTTGCGCAGCGTTGTGAGGTTCTGATTAACGGCGTAGTCCTGAATGTCGCTGATGGCCTGGTCGGTCAGCGTCATCTCGAGCACCGGGCCTGCGTCGTCATTGTTGGCCAGGGTGAACTCGTTGTACTGCCGGCTGAGCAGGGCTCGCGCCTGGCTGCGATCTTCTGCGTTGGCAAAGGTGAAGCGGATTTCGTTATCGCCGGTGGTATTGTTGCGATAGCGAATGCCTTCGCTGCGCAGTGCCTCGCGCATGGCGCTGGCGTTGACATCCAGACGCTGATCGATGGCTGCATCCATGTCCACTTCCAGCAAAAAGTGCACGCCGCCGCGCAGATCAAGCCCCAGATTCATGGGTTTGGCGCCGATGCTCTGCAGCCACTGCGGCGTCGAGTCGGCCAGGTTGAGCGCGACGGTGTAGCCCTGTCCCAGCGACTGGCTGACCACATCGCGAGCGGCGGACTGCTGCGAGCTGTTCTCCAGTCGTATCAAGGCGGTACCGTCGTCAAGCTCTCGTGACTTGATGGCGATGCCTGCCTGCTGGAGTATCTGATCGACACGATCCATCTCGCCGTTGCCGACGCTTGTACTGCTGTTGGCCGCGCTGATCTGGATGGCCGGGTCCTTGGGGTACAGATTGGGCAGTGCATAAAGAACGCCCACAATAAACACGAGGAGTATCAGCAGATACTTCCAGAGGGGATAACGATTGAGCATCGTGGCCCTGTCCTGATTGGCTGGTGGCTCAAAGAGCGCTTTTGGGGTCGTATCAATGACCACAGGGCCCGGCCAATGGTTCAATCACCACTGAACGAGCCCCGGGTAAAAGACGACATGTTGTGTCCAACACGTCGCGAGCAGGTAATGGCCCCGCCGATACGAAAGCGACGCTCGCCTGCCGTTACTGGGTTCAGATCGATTTCAGTGTGCCCTTGGGCAGTACGCTGATAACCGAGCTTTTCTGAACGTTGACTTCAGTACCTTCGGCGATTTCCAGGGAGATGAATTCGTCACCGACCTTGGTCAGACGCCCCATCAGGCCACCGCTAATGGCGACTTCATCGCCTCTGGAAAGCTCGGACATCAGCTTCTTGTGTGCCTTGGCACGCTTGGACTGCGGACGCCAGAGCAGGAAGTAGAAAATCAGTACAAAGCCGACCAGCATGACGATCTGACCGATGGCACCTGCGCCACCGGCACTGCCGGCGCCTCCTTCTGCCATGGCTGCCGGAATCAGGTACTCGAGCATGAGGTTTCCTCTAGGAATGATCTTGTTCAGTGGTGCTCTGTTATAAGCCGTTTACGCCTCAAGTGGCGGGACCGACTGGCCCCGGCGCGCATAGAACGCTGCCACGAAGTCCGCCAATGTACCCGCTTCGATAGCCCCGCGCAAACCGCTCATCAGCTGCTGATAATGTCGCAGATTATGGATGGTATTGAGCTGTGCACCCAGCATTTCACCGCAGCGGTCCAGGTGGTGCAGATAGCTGCGTGAAAAGTTCTGACAGGTGTAGCAGTCGCAGCCTTCCTCCAGCGGACGGGTGTCGTGGCGGTGGGTGGCGTTGCGAATGCGAATGACGCCGTCAAAGGTAAACAGATGGCCGTTGCGGGCGTTGCGGGTCGGCATGACGCAGTCGAACATGTCGACGCCGCGACGCACGCCTTCGACCAGGTCTTCGGGCTTGCCCACGCCCATCAGATAGCGCGGCTTGTCGTCCGGCATCAGCCCCGGCAGATAATCAAGCACCTTGATCATCTCTTCCTTGGGCTCGCCGACCGACAGCCCACCGATGGCCAGACCGTCAAAGCCGATCCGTTCCAGCCCTTCCAGCGAGCGTTCGCGCAGTTCCCGATGCATGCCGCCCTGGATGATGCCAAACAGCGCAGCAGGGGAGTCGCCATGGGCGTCCAGTGAGCGCTGCGCCCAACGAAGCGACAGCTCCATCGAGGTCCGGGCTTCCTCGAACGTGGCCGGATAGGGGGTGCACTCGTCAAAGATCATGACGACGTCGGAGCCCAGCGAACGTTGCACTGCCATCGACTCTTCCGGGCCCATGAAGATTTTGGCGCCGTCGACCGGTGAGCGAAAGTGAACGCCGGCCTCGGTGATCTTGCGCATGTCGCCCAGCGAAAAGACCTGAAAACCGCCTGAATCGGTCAGGATCGGCTTGTGCCACTGCGCAAAATCGTGAAGATCGCCGTGGGCCTCGATCACCTCGGTGCCCGGTCGCAGCCAGAGGTGAAAGGTGTTGCCCAGAATGATGTCGGCACCGGTGGCCTCAACATCCTTTGGTGTCATGCCCTTGACGGTGCCATAGGTGCCTACCGGCATGAAGGCGGGGGTTTCAACGCTGCCGCGTGGGAAGGTCAAACGCCCACGGCGGGCGCGACCATCGGTTGCCATGCGCTCAAAGCGCATGAAGCAGTCCTGTCTCATGAAAGATCCTGTCGGTACCTGAAAATCATCAATACAAGGGGCGTCATGACGTGCAATCAGCCGCGCTGCCGGGTGAGATACATGGCGTCGCCGTAGCTAAAAAAGGCGTAGCGTTCATCAACCGCGGCCTGGTAGGCCCGCATGATGTGGTCATGGCCTGCAAAAGAAGCCACCAGCATCAAAAGCGTGGATTCCGGCAGATGGAAGTTGGTGACCAGCGCGTCCACGCACTGCCATTGATAGCCGGGATAGATAAAAATATCGGTGTCGCCGCTGAAGGCCTCGATTGTCTCGCTGGTGCTGTGTCGACAGGCGCTTTCCAGACAGCGCACGCTGGTCGTGCCCACGGCAATCACTCGATTGCCTCGGTTTTGAGCGGCGCGTACCTGTGCTGCCGTCGCCTCACTGACCTCGATCCATTCACTGTGCATGTGATGCTCGAGGATATTGTCGACCCGGACGGGCTGAAAGGTGCCGGCGCCCACGTGCAGCGTGACAAACGCCTTCTCGATGCCCCGGCTTTCCATCGCCTCAAGCAGTGCTTCATCGAAGTGGAGGCCGGCGGTAGGGGCGGCAACCGCGCCATCGTGGCGCGCATAAACGGTCTGGTAGCGCTCGCGATCGGTGTGCTCGTCTTCGCGCTCGATATAGGGCGGCAGCGGCATGTGGCCGTGCGCTTCAAGAAGCGCGACCAGCGGCGTGTCGCCCTCAAAGCGCAGCTCGAACAGGGCGTCGCGTCGGCCTTCCACCACAGCGTGGATATCGCCTTCGAAGACAATGCGGGTGCCGATTCTGGGGGCCTTGCTGGCGCGCAGGTGGGCCAGGCCGCGATGGGCATCCAGCGGGCGTTCCAGCAGCATCTCCACGCGTCCGCCACTTTCCTTGTGGCCGAAAAGGCGCGCGGGAATGACGCGAGTGTCGTTGAACACCACCAGATCGCCCGGCGCCAGATGCTCAAGAAGTGCCGGAAAGCGGGTGTGTTCAAGATCGCCGCTATTGCCATCGACGCACAGCAAACGACAGTCGCTGCGCTGGTCGCTGGGGTAACGGGCAATCAGCTCATCGGGCAGGTCAAAATGAAAGTCGGCGCGCTGCATCGGTTATCAGGGTCGGTTTTGTAAAAGGGGTGGCATGATAGCGGATGGTAGCGGTCGGCGTCATTGACGTGTTGGCCACGACTCGTATAATACGCCTCGCGCAACACTGCCGGTGTGGCGAAATTGGTAGACGCAGCGGATTCAAAATCCGCCGGACTAATCCTCCGTGTCGGTTCGAGTCCGACCACCGGTACCACTCCCTCCTTTTGTTGTTGCTTCTGTCGCATTCCCCGCTTTTCGTTTCTTTGCTTGCCACCTCTCCCCGCAGGGCGTGTATTCTAGTCGATTGTATCTGTTTCAATCGCTCACGACATGGAGGGAGCCCGGGTGTCCCAACAAAGCTGTATGGTTCGGCATTTTCAGCATTTTACCGATCTCTCCGAGTCGGAAGTCGAACTTTTGAGTACGCTTGAAAGATCTCCCGAACAGCTCAAAAACGGTGATTTCCTGTGGCGTGAAGGCGAGCCCGCCGAAGAACTGGCCGTGCTGAGCCAGGGCTGGGCCTATAGCAGCTATCTGCTGGAAGATGGCAGCAGGATGATTCTGGATATCTTCATGCCCGGCGATGTCATCGGTCTTCGCGAATATGCCATCGATGTCCATCAATCGACCATCGAGGCCATTACCGACTGCACGTTTTGCCGCTTTCCACACTGCCATCTGGACAACGTTTTCGAAAAATCCGGCCGGTTGACCAGCACCTTTTTTTCCATCTCGGGCATTCAGCAATCCATGCTGGTCGAGCGCATGGTCAACCTGGGGCGCCGGAATGCGCAGAGCAAGCTGGCTCATTTTCTGTGTGAAACGCGCAGTCGCCTTTCCCGAACCAATGAAGGCGGTCTCAATGAGTTCAGGCTGCCGCTGTCTCAGCAGATGCTGGCGGATCTGATGGGATTGACGCCGGTTCACGTCAGCCGGGTGTTTTCTATCCTGCGCGAGCAGTCGCTGGTCTATCGCGACCGTCACCGGATCAGCATTCCGGATATCGGTCGACTGGAAGAGTTTGCCGATTTCAGAGAAGGCTATCTTCGGATGCGGCCGAAAGCCTTTGATGTCTGAGTTGTCGCGTCAGGAGGCGTCGGGCAGAAATCCGGAGCGCGGCAGCGGGCTTGATGAATCCCTGGCGTATTAAAAAGCTAATACTATATCGCGTATCAAGGCCTGGCTTTTCCATGTTTTAAATTGCCGAAAACAAGAACTTTCAGTACTTAAATGTAGGGTCGGCTGTCACTAATGTTTTATTTTTAGTACACAGACGTTAACACGGCCCGAAACTGGCAAATCGGCATAATTTACTTTCTTTTATTACATTAGATTCCTCTGCCAGTGTCATCTGTCAGAGGGTCCGGTAATGGCCAGCGCAAATGTTTCCAAGGCTCCAGCGAGGGGTCGTATAAGGTGGATGGATGCCCTCAGGGGGCTTGCCATTACCATGGTGGTTTATCTTCACAGTGCCGATTCGATGTCGCTCAAGTTCGAGGACCTCGATCCCATCTTTACTCAGATCAACGGCTATTTTTCACCCTTTAGAATGCCGGCGCTGATGCTGCTTTCAGGGCTTCTGGTGGCGGGGTCGATGCGCAAGGGGGCAGGCCGCTACTTCAAGGGCAAGCTGTCGGGTATTCTTTATCCCTACGTTATCTGGTCAATCATCTGCTATGGCCTTTTTATCTACAGGGCCCATTTCAATGGCAAGCCAGTGGTTGAATTCTGGCACTCGCTGTTTTTCGAGCCGATGACCTATTTATGGTTTATCTATTACATCTTCTTTTATTACGTTATTTCCTTTTTCGTGCTCAGATTGCACTGGAGCGTCTCCATTCTGGGGTCGCTGGCGCTTTATCTGGTTTTGAAGGATACCGAGTTTGACCGCTTCATGTTCCACCTGCCGTTTTTTATCCTGGGCGGTGTGCTGGGCTATCATCTCGAAGCGTTCAAGCACTTCATCGAGCGCACCAGCTGGCTGGCCGGGCTGGCACTGGCCGGGCTTGTGAGCTGGTATGTCATGGCCTATCACGGCACGGTCGCCACCGGCGGTGCCTATCAGCCCATTTCCATGGTGCTGGCACTGGCCATGACGCTGGTGCTGCTGCGAGTGGTCACCTTCAAGTGGGCCGCACCGGTAATGCGTCCGTTTGAGTGGTTTGGCCGCAACTCGCTGGTGCTGTTTCTTGTGCACTTTCCGGTCACCTGGGTGGCGCCTGTCCTCCTCACCCGGGTTGTACACGGTGACCCGGACATGGTCTTTCCGGTTTATTTTCTGGCGGTGCTGGCCATCAGTTCGTTGGCAGCGGTCATGAACAATCGCAGCTCGCTGTTCTCAATGCTGTTTACCGCCAATGCTCTGCTCGCTCGCAAAGCGCCTGCCCGATCAGAGGAACGAATCGGTAATGTCAGTGTTGCCCGTGATTAGTCAGTCGTAGGGTGTCCTGCCAATCGACATGGCCGGCTTTCGAGTCGGTCATGTGTTTTTTGAAATGAAAGACCACTCTTCGCAGGCAAGTGCAACGGGCCCTGAAAGCCCCTAGAATGTCGGCATTCATGTGGCCGGACGGGGATCCAGGTCATGTCTTGTCAGGCCTGAACGGGAGCACCCATGAGCGAGGGCGTACTGCACTTTTTCTTTATTACGTCAGGCGCGATTCTGACGCTTGTCTTTTTCCCGCTGCTGGCCATGGTGCTCTGGAAAATACTGCGGCGCTGGCGCGAGGAAAAGCGCACTCGGCACTGATCAGGGCGCCGCAGTATTCGCGCTGTCAGGCATTACACTCGGGGGCCTGCAGGTAGCGCGTCACTATCTGACCGTGATGACGCGACAGGCAGCGCGATGGTTGACGGCGCGAGAAACGCTGCCGCCTGCCACGTCCGATGTTCTGTCAAGCCCCTTGTAGCCCATGACGATCGCATCGGCGTCCAGCCGGTGCGCTTCACGCTCGATCACTTCAGCGGGCTGGCCCTGACGAACAAGAATGCTGGTTTCAAGGTCCGATGTGTCGATGGCCTCAAGCGCGGTCTGAATCAGCTGCATGGCCGCATCGTCGCGCGAGGACTGCGAGATCTGAAGGGCGTTGTCGCTTTCTTCAACGATGACGGGAACGTGCAAAAGATAGAGTCGGGCGGCGTTGGCACGCGCCAGATGGGCAGCAATATCAAGTGCCTTGGTGGCATTTCCGGATCCATCCAGCGCAACGAGAATCGTGTGATACATTGGTGGCCTCCTTTTATCCGTGTCATGTCACTGTCATCAGGTGACATGAAAGTACAAGACTGACGCGGCGTGTCAGCGGCGAACTGCCCTTATGCGCTCTTCCGGGTTAAAAGGGCGCCCCGTATGGAAAGGGCAGATACTAAAACGCCCGCACCAAAGGGTACGGGCGTATGAACAGCGCAACGATTCAGAAGCGACGACCCAGCAAAAGACCGGCGACCAGTCCAATGGCGGCGCCTGCACCAATGTAGCTCCAGGCATTTTCATGGACGTGACGGTCAAGATCACGTGCCCCTTCTTCGGTCAGCTCCCAGGCGCGCTGCCCCTCATCTTCTACCCGATCACGCGCCTGATGCCAGCGATGGCCGATCTGATCGCCGGCGCCCTTGAGGCGATTGCGTACCTTGTCACCCGCTGAATCAAGCTCGTCTTCATAACGTGCCAGAGCACGTGCGCCTCGCTTGTTCAGCTCCTTTTCATAATCCTTGAGTCGACGAGTGGCTCGGCTATCGCTGGATGAAAAAATGCCCATCTTGTGTCCTCCGTTGACGTGGTCAGGCTTGCTTCAGGTCAATACTGAGCCGGGTCTGGTCAGCATGTGTGGCTGAAAGCGGTGGTCTCTGTCCGGTTCATGCAGCGCCTGCCGGTGATTTCCACGGTCTGCGCTGCGTGATTGGACACTGTATCCAAGCGTAGTTCAGATCAAAACACTTAACCTGGCCTTCATGTTAGCGAAACATTGCCGTCATGGATTGTACAACTACTGCAAAGGAATGAAGGTTTTAGCCGGTTTTTTCGAGTTTTAAAAATAAAAAAAGCATTTAAGGCCAAATAATATGGACAACAGTTTTACCGATGTTACCATCGTTGTACTGCAGGGACGCAGACAGAGAGCATGGAAGCTTTCGTCCAGTCAGGTCGCAGGATTTTCCAGGAAGGAAAGTGGTTCCAGTGCCAAGGAAGGCGCCTGATACCATCTTGATGAACATCTGCCAAATGACGTGCGTCCCGGTACCCCTCACTTTTTCTATCGTGATAGACCCCCATTGATGGCTTCTGGCTGGCTTCGTTGATCGAAGCCTTTTTTATGCGTGGCTTCTGCGTTTCAGGGATATGACGGACTTCGAATATGGAACGGGCAGGCGTAGGATTGTCCGCTTTATCGTCGGAGAGCGCTGTCATGGGATCCTCACGCGTACGTGTTCAGATCGTGAATGCCTTTAATCGACCCGTGGGAAGCGCTCGCCGATGTGATATGCGCCGTCTGCGGATGTGGCATCGTGCTGTCTACATTCTGGTGCTCGACTGTCATGACAGAGTGTGCGTGCAGCGTCGTACCCCATGGAAGGATATTTTTCCGGGCTATCATGATCTCTGCGCCGGCGGGGTGGTCGATGCCGGCGAGTCCATGGCATGCGCAGCACGACGGGAACTTCAAGAAGAGCTTGGGCTGACGCTGACGCTGACCCCTTGTCTGACGCTCCATTTTGAAGAGGGCATGAATGCCTTCGGCAGCGTGTTTCTGGCGCGCTATCGCAACGAGCCCATCAGGCTTCAGGCAAGTGAGGTTGCGGGCATCGAATGGCTGACGCTGGAGGAGGCGCTGGCGCTCGACGATGCCACGCCCGACTCACACCAGGTGCTCAGGTCGCTTGCAAGCAAGGGGGTGGTTCGATAAAAAAAGGCCTGCCGGCAGGCCTTTCAAGGTGTTTTCGTGGCTCAGGTGTCGCGCGTTTCCCTTACCCAGCCGTTGCGGTAGTCCAGCGCCGGTCTGTCATCTTCGGACAGCCAGATCGGACCATCCAGATCGACAATGGCAGCGTGGGCAGCGACCGGCAGCGCCGCACGCATGGCCATGGACGTGCCCAGCATGCAGCCGACCATGATCGCCATATCGTGTTCATGTGCGGCATCGACCATCGCCAGAGCCTCCGTCAGGCCACCGCTCTTGTCGAGCTTGATGTTGATCATCTCATAGCGGTCGCTCAGCAGGGCGACATCCTTTCGGGTGTGGCAGCTTTCATCGGCGCACAGCGGTACCGGATGGGCAAAGTCGGCCAGAATGGCATCCTCGCCGGCCGGCAGGGGCTGCTCGATCATCTCGACATCAAGCCGCGCCAGTGCCTGACAGTAGCTTTCCACGTTGTCTGCTGACCACGCCTCGTTGGCATCGATGATGAGGCGCACGTCAGGCGCCGCCTCCCTGACGGCGCGTACGCGCTCGACCACCTGCTCATCGTTGAGCTTGATCTTTAAAAGCCTGGCCCCTTGCGTTAGCTCCTGACGGGCCGCCTCGGCCATCTCTTCCGGTGTGGCGATGGAAATGGTGTGAGCCGTGACGATTTCACGACCGATCGGCGGGCCCAGGCGCGCTGTCGGCGTGGTGCCTTCCATCGCACACTCCAGTGACCACAGGGCGCAGTCCAGCGCATTGCGCGCCGGCCCGGCCGGCAGGCGCTCAAGCAGTGCCCTGCGGTCGATGCCCTGTTCGATGGCAAGCGATACCTCATCGATCTCTTCCATGACCGACTCTGCACTATGCCCATAGCGCGGCGTCGGCTTGCTCTCGCCCGTACCAACATAGCCATCCTGATGGATTTCAACGCGGATAACTTCAATCGAGGTGCTGGCCCCCCGAGCGATCACGAACGGGCGATCCAGCTGCCAGGTCTGGGTATAGCGCTTGAGCGTACGCATTATGCGGTTCCTGTCGTAAAGGCGGCCACCAGCGGCTCGACACCAAAGCGAACGGGGTCGGTGGCCGGGACGCCGAACTGTTGGCTCAGAGCGTCAAGCTCACGTCGGGCGGTTGCTTCATCAACCTGCGAGGTATTGACGGAAAATCCGGCAAGCTGCACCGCCGGGTTGGTAACGCGCGCGGCCGCCAGGTTGGCCTCAACGCAGGCGGCCATCTCCGGCATTGGCCGATTGGGGAGATGACGCATATGAGCACGCCCCAACTCATGACACATGACGATATAGTCGGGCTGGGCGCCGTGTAACAGGCCCAGGCTGACACCGGCGTAGGCCGGGTGAAACAGCGAGCCCTGACCTTCGATGATATCCCATTGATCGTCTGCACCGGCCGGACTCAGCCACTCCACGGCGCCCGAGATGAAATCGGCAATGACGGCGTCGATGGCCACACCTTCTCCTGCAACCAGCACGCCGCACTGGCCGGTTGCCCGAAAGCGCGCTCTGAAACCGGCGTTTTCAAGGCCGCGCTGAAGCGCCAGCGAGCTGAACATCTTGCCCAGCGAACAGTCGGTGCCCACGGTCAACACGCGCTTGCCTCTGCGGGGTTCGCCCGTGCCCACCTCCAGCGGCGGGTGACTGTGACGAATGTCGTGCAGCGTCACGCCATATTGTTGCGCTAGTTCGGCCACGCCTTCGATGGCATCAAGGCGCTGATGCATGCCGCTGGCGACATCCATGCCATGTTCGATGGCCCGGCAGATAATGTCGCGCCAGTGTGGCGGCAGCTTGCCGCCGGAGTTGGCCACGCCGATCACCAGCGTGCGCGCGCCGCGGGCCACGGCCTCTTCAATGCTCAGGTCCTCGATGCCGACGCTTGCTGTCTGCTCGGTCATGCGCAGCTGACCCACGGCCTTCTCGGGGCGCCAGATGACCACGGCGCGGGCCATCTTGGCCGAGACACTGTCTTCGATATCCCCAAGAAACAGCAGATAGGGTGAAACGATCTCGGCAGGGCGGTAAGGCTGGGTCGTCATCAGGAACTCCGAACGAATGGCTTGGGCATTCATGCAGTGTCGACGAAAAACGCCATAGCTTCGAATGCTGTTTTGTCGCCTCGGTATAACAAAAACGTATGCCACAGCCTTTCAGGCACTTTGCCAGCGTCGTGCATGGATGGCGAGCTGCTCGATCAGCAGGGTGCGCAGTTGATGCGCGCAGTGGGGCTGAGGAACGTGTCGCGCCTTTAAAAGCGCCACGTTCATGTCAAGCGCCGGGGCAAGGGGCAGGACCTGTAGCCGGTCTCGGTAGCGCTCGGCGGTAAAGGGGTCGACGATGCCTGTTCCGCCGCCGGCGATGACCAGTTCGGCAATCACGCTATAGGTCTTGACCCGCAAACGTGCCGTTGGCATCAGCCCTTCGGCCTCGAGTGCCTGATTCAGCAGGGCGCCCAGCGGGTCCTCTTCCGGCATCAGGATCAAATCATGGGCATTGAGCCACTCAAGTGTCACACAGGCGGGTGCCGGCATTTGCGCCGGCAGCAGTGCCTGCATGGGCGCGCGCATCAGGTGCTCGCACTCGATGCCTTCGGGTGCCGGCTGCTCAAACGCCAGCGCCATATCCAGCCGGTGGGCCAAAAGCTCCTCGCACAGAGTGGAAAAGTGCGAGGTGACCAGCTCGATTTCCAGCGCCGGCAGCACTCGTTGAAGGGCGATCAATGCCCCCGGCATGACCAGATGTCCGGGCGCGTGGGATGCCCCCAGACGCAGATGCTGGTCGACGCCATGACGCAGCTGGCGGCCCAGCTGGTCCACCACATCAAGCTGTTTGACGGCCGCCTCGATGGCCGGCCACAGCCGTAGCGCCTCCGGCGTCGGCGTCAGTCCGCGCGGATGACGCTCGAACAGGCGAACGCCCAGCGTCGTTTCGGCGTGAGCAAGCGTTCGCGTCACGTTCGGCTGAGAGACGTTGAGGCGACGGGCAGCCGCGCTAACGCTGTTGCAGCTGATCAGAGCGTGGAAAACTTCGATGTGGCGCAGTTTCATCGGAAAGCCAGGGTAACAACTGGAGCGACCATGATGCCCGCTGTCGGGGGCGCATGCATCACGGGTGACGGTCCCTGATCAGCACGGCGCGCTTGGCGGGCCAGCGCCAGGCGGTGCTGGTCGCAGACATGCCAGGACGATAGACTCTTGTCAGCGTTTTGAAAGCACTGGCCTTTTGTACCAGGTTATGAAAGCTTGTGCGCCGCAAAGGGGTTTTCGAACCCGATGGCATCAACCTGATCCGACCATGGAGAATACATGTGGCTTTAAAGAAGCTGTTTTACTGGCTTCGGCTGCCCCTGATGGTGCTTTTGCTGGGCACCTTCTCGGTAGCTGCAATGGCAGAGCCCCAAACACCGGAGGCATCCTCGCAGGCCTCCGAGCAACCCTCTTATGCGGCGCTGGCGGATCTGCTTGAAAATGAGCAGACACGTAATGAAATGATCTCGCAGCTGCGCGGTATTGCGCAGGGAGAAGCGCCTTCTGAAGCGTCCGTTAACGGCGAAGCCTCTGCCGGTGTTCCGGCTCAGGAGCAGTCTCTGGGCGGGCGCATCGCGGAAATGACGCAAAATTTTGCTCAGGGCGTTGCCGAGGATGTGACCGATGCCATCGCGGCCTTTCGCAGTGCCGGCGACGGTGAAGGACTCGGGCTGCCCTGGTCACTCTGGGGCAGTATTCTGCTGGCCTTTGGTATTGCCGTGGTCTCGACGGTGGTTGCCTTTTATGCCTTCCGGGCGCTGGTGGCACGCGTTTACCGCCGCATCGATACCTGGGTGGCCAGACAGCCGGCACCTTCCTCGGCACCACCGATCGAGGTGAGTGAGGGTGAGGATGTACAGCAGGCACTCGACGAAAGAGAGCAAAAGCAGGCCGCCGGTGCCCTGCTCAGGCGCTGGGGAGCCGTCGTCGGCGCACTTTTAATCGATGTCATCGTGATTGTGCTGGCCGGTGCCGTGGGCTATGTGGTCAGTCTTTTCTTTGCCGGTGAGAGCGGCGAGATCGGTCGCGCCGAATCGCTGTTTATCAATGCCTTTGTCATCGTCGAGATCGTCAAGGCATTGATCAGAATGGTTTTTTCCACACGCTATGATTCGCTGCGTCTTTTTAGAATGTCCAGCGAAACCGCCTCCTACTGGAACCGCTGGCTGGCGCGCGTGGTGGGTATTACCGGCTACGGTCTGATGGTGGCCGTGCCCATGATCAATGTCATGCTGTCGCCGGCCGCCGGGCAGATGATCAGCCTGATCATCATGATCGGCGTGTACATCTATGCCGTGCGGGTCGTGCTGAAAAACCGCATCACGCTGCGTGACAATCTCAACGGCCGGGCAGACGAGATCAGCTTTGCGTTTTTCAGCACGCTGCTGCGTATGCTGGGACGCACCTGGCATCTGTTCGCGCTGGCCTACTTCACTGTGCTTCTGGTGGTCAGCCAGGTTCAGCCGGCCCAGGCGCTGCCGTTCATGGCGCATGCTACCGTGCAGACGTTGCTGGCAATCGGCATCGGTATCCTGATCTCCTCGGTTCTCACGATCGCCCTGGCGCGACGCATTCATCTTTCCGAGAATCTGCGCGAGCGCCTGCCGATGCTGGAGGCACGCGTCAATTCCTACGTGCCCAAGGCACTCAGAGGACTGCGCATCCTGCTGGGCATCTTTGTGGTGCTGACGGTGCTGGATGCCTGGCGTGCCTTTGATCTGCCGGGCTGGCTGACGTCTGAAAGCGGCGCTGAAACCATCGGCATGATCGTTCATGTGGCGATTATTCTGTCCATCGCCACGCTGATCTGGACAGTGGTTGCCAGCTTTATCGAGCATCGTCTGAGTGCAGCATCCGCGCCAAGCCCCCGCGAGCAGACGCTGCTGTCGCTGTTTCGCAATGCGATCCTGATCCTGATCGTGACCATGACGCTACTGATCGTGCTGTCCCAGATCGGTATCAATATCGGGCCGTTGATTGCTGGTGCCGGTGTCATCGGTCTGGCGATCGGTTTTGGTGCCCAGAAGCTGGTGCAGGACATCATTACCGGCGTGTTCATTCAGCTTGAAAATGCCATGAATACCGGCGATGTCGTGGGCGTTGCCGGTCTGACCGGTACGGCGGAGAAGATCACCATTCGATCGGTAGGGTTGCGGGCACTGGATGGGACCTACCACGTGATTCCCTTCTCCTCTGTGGATACGGTCTCCAACTACATGCGTGACTTTGCCTACCACGTTGGTGAGTACGGTATTGCCTATCGCGAGAATGTGGACGATGCCATCCATCATCTCCATCAGGCCTTTGATGAACTGCGCGATAACCCGGACCAGGCGGTCAACATCATCGATGACATGGCCGTGCCGGGCGTAGTGTCGCTGGGCGACAGCTCGGTCAATATCCGCATCATGATCAAGACCAAACCCGGCACGCAGTGGGGCGTCGGGCGTGCGTTCAACCGCCTGGTCAAAAAGCATTTCGATGCGGCCGGTATCGAGATCCCGTATCCACATACCACGCTCTACTTCGGTCAGGACAAAAACGGTGGCGCACCGCCGGCCAACGTTCATGTTCTGGACGAGTACGTGGTGGAGGAAGGTCAGGCTGGTGCTGCGGGCCAGACGCCTTCAAAAGGCGACAGAGCGAAAACCGTGTCTGCCGGGCAGGCAGAGCGCTCTCGCCTGCGGGAGAACGAAAAGCTGCCTGATGAGGATAACGACGAAGGCGATGGTGGCAACGACGTGGATCGCTGATCCGGATTCGTTGCAACAGCAAAAGGGGGCATCCAGTGGATGCCCCCTTTTTCATGCACGCGTTTTATTCATCCGGTGTGGCGCTGCGTCGAGTGAGGACGACATCCATGAGCATGTTGTAGCGGTGGCGCGTCATCATGGTGGTCAGACCGGAGAACAGCATCCAGAACCCCCGGCGCCAGCGAGTGAGCTTCCAGACATGAAAGGTCAGCTGACGAAGCAGTCGGTCTTCATCGAACGCTCGCCATTCGCCGGCCAGCGAGACCTGGTGGCGCGCCAGTACCGGTGACATCTCGACACGATAGATGCGCTCGAGCTCGCCGGTTGTGAAATCATACTGTTCGATGACATCCGCCATGTGCGCGTAATCGCGCTCGCCCGGCTCACGGTCCAGCCACAGCGGGGCCAGCGCCATCCAGAGGTCACGACGATGATCGAGCAGACGCTGGGGGTCATTCATGTTGTCATGAGACGATGACACCGTTTTCACCCTGCAATATTGAAGCGGTTGAGGGACATTGGCCCCGGCTTGTGCGGACACCTGCGTCCGTACCCGGTAAAATACGCGCCAGGCCGTCATGACTCAATTTTGAGCATCGCCTGGCGTCCTGACGCCCGGCCATCTTTGGCACAGCATTCTTCGGAGGGTATTTCATCTGCTGAAATGCCATCCGTCCATATTTTCGGCAAGAAGAGGTGAGTGTGGTTATCCATCCCAAGGTTCGTGGTTTCATCTGTACGACAACCCATCCGGTCGGCTGCGAGCAGAATGTGCGCGAGCAGATCGAGATCACGCGTTCGCGTGGCGCCATCGAGGGTGGTCCCAAAAGGGTGCTGGTCATCGGGGCCTCCACAGGCTATGGCCTGTCCGCGCGTATTACCGCCGCCTTCGGATGTGGCGCCGATACGCTGGGCGTGTTTTATGAAAAGCCGGGCACCGAAACCCGTCCGGGCTCGGCAGGCTGGTACAACGCGGCTGCCTTCGACAGGCTGGCAAGCGCTGAAGGCCTCTACAGCCGGTCGATCAACGGGGATGCCTTCGCGCATGCAACGCGTGATCAGGCCATCGACATGATCAAAAACGAGATGGGCGGACAGATCGATCTGGTCGTGTACTCACTAGCCTCGCCGGTACGCAAGCTGCCCGACAGCGGCGAAGTGGTTAAATCGGCCCTCAAGCCGATCGGTGAAACCTACCGGGCCACGGCGCTGGATACCAACAAGGACCAGATTATCGAGGCCTCGGTTGAACCCGCCTCACAGGAAGAGATCGATAACACCATTCGCGTCATGGGCGGTGAGGACTGGGAGCTCTGGATCGATGCGCTCGATCAGGCCGGCGTGCTGGCCGAAGGCGCCAGCACGGTGGCATTCAGCTATATAGGCACCGAGATCACCTGGCCGATCTACTGGCACGGCTCGCTGGGCAGGGCCAAGGAAGATCTGGACCGCGCCGCGAAAGCGCTTGATACACGTCTGAGCGAAAAGGGTGGGCATGCCAACGTTGCCGTGCTCAAGTCCGTGGTTACCCAGGCCAGTGCTGCCATTCCGGTCATGCCGCTGTATATCTCGATGGCCTATCGCATCATGAAGGAAAAAAACCTGCATGAAGGCACGATCGATCAGCTCAACCGTCTGTTCCACGAGCATCTGACGGTCAACCAGCCGCCGGCACTGGATGACGCCGGTCGCATGCGTCTGGACGATCGTGAACTGCGTGATGACGTTCAGGATGAATGCAAGGCGCTGTGGCCGCAGGTCACCAGCGATAACGTCTTTGAGCTGACCGACTATGCCGGCTACAAGCACGAGTTTCTCAAACTGTTCGGCTTTGACCGTGATGATGTCGACTATGACGCCGACGTCAATCCGAAGGTCGATTTCGACGTGGTACAGCTCTGAGGACGATCATGGCGCGATTACGACACGCCCGTTGGGCGACGTGGGCACCCGGGGCCGTTTTGTGTGGGGCCCTGCTGCTGTCCGGCTGTCAGAGTGCCTACTATGACGTCATGGAGCAGGCCGGGGTTCACAAACGCGATATCCTGTCGGACCGCGTCATTGCCGCGCGTGATGCACAGCAGGACGCCGATGAACAGTTCTCCTCGGCGCTCGAGCGCTATCAAAGCGTGGTGACGGTGCCCGAAAGTGAACTATCCCGGGCCCATGCGGCGCTTGAGTCTGATTACGCGCGCAGTCAGGCGGCGGCCGATCGCGTCAGTCAGCGCATTGATGCCATTGAAAGTGTGGCACAGGCGCTTTTCCGGGAGTGGGAAGGCGAGCTGGATCAATATCAGAACGAATCATACCGTCGTCAGAGCGAGCGTGAGCTCGAGCAGACACGCCAGCGCTACAGTGACATGCTCGATGCCATGCATCGCGCCGAAGACACCATGCCTCCTGTGCTGACGGCCATGCATGACAACGTATTGTTTCTCAAGCATAACCTCAACGCGCGAGCGATCGGTGCGCTCAAGGGCGAAGTCAGCCAGCTTGAAACACAGATCGCCACGCTCAGGCGTGAGATGCAGGCCTCCATCGAACGTTCCAACCGCTTTATTGATGGGATGGAATCAGCGAACTGACCTGCCGCCTGTCTCCTTTCAGGCAGTCCTTCCGGGCTGCCTTTTTTCTGTCCGATTGCCCCTCTTTTCATTGCCGCCCCAAAAGCTGTATTTTTAGATGTTTCTTATTTGTATTAGTCCTTAACGAGAAAACAAGATTAGTTAATTTGCTTTATTCTCGAATTGGCATGAGAAACGATCGCTATTCGGTAATTAGAAAAAAGCGACAAGCACTGTATATTCGCCTGGGCTGAACCATTTCAGCATCACGGCGGGATAGGGGACGGACGTTATGGCTGCTTATACGGTTGCGCGTGTTGATGGCGTAGTGCTGCTTCTGGACCCACGCAAGGCGGTGGTTCAGGGAATGGCGTTACCGGAAAATGCGGTATTGATGGCGGCCGACGGTGGCCGGGTCATACTGGCCGATGGCACCGTGTTAAGCCTCAATGCTGGCCAGCCCGCCACATTGGTCAGCACAGACGATGTTGTGGAACTGGTCTTTGCACAGCAGCCTGCAGAGGTTGATCCCGAAATCGCGGCACTACAGGCCGCCATCGCCGCCGGGCAGGATCCGACAGAGGTACAGCAGGCGCCGGCCGCCGGTGCTTCCCAAAACGCCGGCGGTGGCAGTCTTTCAGGCAGTGGCGGTTTCTCACAGCCTTTCGACATCAATCGCAGCGGCCGAGAGCAACAGACCGAGTACCGCTATAGCGCCGCTTTCGACGAGGCAGGCGTCGCCCCCGCGTCGACGTTCTCGGGGTTTGCCGATAGCGCCGATGCCGATGATACCGCTACGCCACCGGCCAACGGCGGCGACACGCCCCCCCCGACCGATCCGACCAACGGCGGCGGTACGACCACACCGACGGACCCGAACACCGGCGGCGGTACGATCACACCGACGGACCCGAACACCGGCGGCGGTACGATCACACCGACGGACCCGAATGCCGGCGGCGGTACGACCACACCGACGGACCCGAACACCGGCGGCGGTACGATCACACCGACGGACCCGAATGCCGGCGGCAGCACCACGACTCCGACCGACCCGACCAACGGCGGCGGTACGACCACACCGACGGACCCGAATACCGGTGACGGCACGACCACACCGACCGATCCGACCAACGGCGGCGGCACCACGACTCCGACTGCCCCGAACACCGGTGGCGGTACGACCACACCGACGGACCCGAATGCCGGCGGCAGCACCACGACTCCGACCGACCCGAACACCGGTGACGGCACGACCACACCGACCGATCCGACCAACGGCGGCGGTACGACCACACCGACCGACCCGACCAACGGCGGCGGCACCACGACTCCGACGGACCCGAATACCGGCGGCAGCACCACGACTCCGACCGACCCGAACGCCGGTGACGGCACGACCACACCGACCGATCCGACCAACGGCGGCGGCACCACGACTCCGACTGCCCCGAATACCGGCGGCGATACGACTACACCGTCGGACCCGAATACCGGCGGCAGCACCACGACTCCGACCGATCCGAACACCGGCGGCGGCGATCCAGTCAATAATGACGCTTCTGGCGAGCCGGTAGCCCCGGTTGGGGATGACAGCAGAGCCACGCCTGTCGTCACGATTGCCCTGAACACCGTCACGGAAGACGACATCGTTAATGCCGATGAGGCACGCAGCAGTATCCTTGTCGGTGGCATCGCTGGCGGTGATGCTGCAGCAGGTGACATGGTTACCGTCACCATTGGCGATTATGCCTATATGACCGCCGTGGATGACGCCCTGTCCTTTAGTATCATTGTGCCCGGAGACATTCTGGTCGGCAGCGATACCGTTATTGCCACCATCAGTCACATCCATGCCGGCGGTGTCAGCACCGCGACGACGACACATGGCTATACAACCCGGCTGGAAGCACCGGTCGTCTCGATTTCGCTGGATACCATTGCCGGTGATGACGTGCTCAATGCCAACGAGGCCGGCGGGGAGGTAACGCTAACGGGAGCGACCAGCGGCGATGTGGCCCAGGGCGATTCTGTCACCATCTCGATTGGGTCGCAGAGCTACAAGACGATCGTCATTGCGGACGGTACGTTCTCGGTCACGCTTCCCGGTTCGGTACTGGCGCAGGCAGAAACGGTGACAGCAGCCGTTACCCATCGTGACGCTGCAGGTAACGTCGGCAGTGCCACTATCAGTCGCGACTACGCCGTCGACATCACGATACCGGCACTCACCATTCAGCTCGACACCATTGCCGGCGACAACATCGTCAACGCCGAGGAAGCGGGTCGCGATATCCCGGTGACCGGCTCGGTCGGCGGTGAATTTGCCGCGGGCGATATCCTCAATCTGACTATCGGCAATCAGACGTATACCGGTGCGGTAAACGGTGATGGTAGTTTCAGCATCAACGTGCCCGGCGCTCAGCTGGCGCAGAGCGATTCAATTCGTGCCGACGTTAGTCATACCGACGCCGCAGGCAACATGGGCTCGGCGAACACCGCAGTCAGCTACAGCGTCGACACGACCATCCCCGTGGTAACGATCTCGTTGGATACCATCGCCGGCGATGACGTCATCAACGCGGCGGAAGCGGCGCAGGATGTGGCCATCACCGGTCGCGCCGGTGGCGACGCCGCCCCCGGTGATACCGTCACGGTCAACGTCGGCAATCAGAGCTATACGGCGACCGTTGGTCAGAACGGCGCGTTCAGCGTTGCAGTGCCGGGCAGCGCGCTGGCAACAGCTGGTGCGGGTTCGATTACTGCCTCTGTTTCGCACACCGATGCCGCTGGCAACATCGGCAGTGCCGAGACCGCTCGCGACTACGCGGTCGATACCACGCCGCCGGTTCTTGCAATCCAGCTCGACACCATTGCCGGCGACAACATCGTCAACGCCGAGGAGTCCGGTCGCGATATCCCGGTGACCGGCACGGTTTCTGGTGAATACGATGCCGGTGACCTCGTCACTCTGACGGTGGGTGAGCAGAGCTACACCGGCGCGGTAAACGGCGACGGTACTTTCTCGATTAACGTACCCGGCAGCCAGTTGGCCTCGAGCGATTCGATCCGCGCCGGGGTCAGCCATACCGACGCGGCGGGCAATACCGGCTCGGCCAATACCGCCGTCAATTATTCGGTCAGCACCGATCTGCCCGTTGTCACGATCTCGCTAAATACCATCGCGGGTGACGACGTCATTAACGCTGCGGAAGCCGCGCAGGATGTGGCCATTACCGGTCGTGCCGGCGGTGACGCCGCGCTCGGTGATACGGTCACCGTATCGATCGGTGGGCAGAGCTACTCAACGACTGTCGGCCAGAACGGCGCGTTCAGCGTGGCCGTGCCGGGCAGCGCGCTGGCAACCGCTGGTGCCGATTCGATCACTGCCTCTGTTTCGCATACCGATGCCGCCGGCAACGTCGGAAGCGCCGAGACCGCTCGCGACTATAGTGTCGATACAATCCCGCCGGTCCTTTCCATCCAGCTCGACACCATTGCCGGCGACAACATCGTCAATGCCGATGAGGCCAGTCAGACCATTCCGGTAACCGGTTCGGTAAGCGGCGAGTTTGCCGCAGGCGATATTGTCACCCTGACGGTCGGCGAGCAGACGTACACCGGCGCGGTGAACGGCGACGGTACGTTCAGCATTAATGTGCCCGGCGCTCAGCTGGCGCAGAGCGATTCGATTCGCGCCGACGTTAGTCATACCGACGCGGCGGGCAATGTGGGCTCGGCGAACACCGCGGTCAGCTATTCAGTCGACACAACTATCCCTGCTGTCACCATCAGCCTCGATACTATCGCCGGCGATGACGTCATCAACGCCGCGGAAGCGGCGCAGGATGTGGCCATTACCGGTCGTGCCGGCGGTGATGCCGCGCCCGGTGATACGGTCACCGTCTCGGTCGGTGGGCAGAGCTATTCAACGGTTGTGGGGCAGAGCGGCGCGTTTATTGTGGCCGTGCCGGGCTCGATCCTCGCTGCTGCCGGTGCCAATAGCGCTTCGGCATCCGTGACCCATACCGATGCGGCCGGTAACACCGGCAGTGCCGAGACCGCTCGCGACTACGCCGTCGATACCACGCCGCCGGTCCTTTCGATCCAGCTCGACACCATCGCCGGCGACAATATCGTCAACGCCGACGAGGCCAACCAGACCATTCCTGTGACCGGTTCGGTCAGCGGTGAGTTCGCCGCGGGTGACCTCGTTACCCTGACGGTGGGTGAGCAGACCTACACCGGCGTGGTGAATGCCGACGGCAGCTTCTCGATCAACGTGCCCGGGAGTCAGCTGACCCGGAATGATGCGATCCGCGCTGACGTCAGCCACACCGATGCCGCGGGCAATGTGGGTTCGGCCAATACCGCCGTCAATTATTCGGTCAGCACCGATCTGCCCGTTGTCACGATCTCGCTGGATACCATCGCGGGTGACGACGTCATTAACGCTGCGGAAGCCGCGCAGGATGTGGCTATCACCGGTCGTGCCGGCGGCGATGCCGTGGCCGGTGATACGGTGACCGTCTCGATCGGGGGGCAGAACTACTTAACGGTTGTGGGCCAGAACGGCGCGTTCAGTGTCGCCGTGCCAGGCTCGATTCTCGCTGCTGCCGGTGCCAACAGTGTCTCTGCCTCGGTCAGCCACATGGATGCCGCCGGCAACGTTGGCAGTGCCGAGACCAGCCGCGCCTACGCGGTCGATACCACGCCGCCGGTGCTCTCGATCACGCTTGACACCATTGCCGGCGACAACATCGTCAACGCCGAGGAAGCGGGTCGCGATATTCCGGTGACCGGTTCGGTCAGTGGCGAATTTGCCGCGGGTGATCTCGTTATCCTGACGGTGGGTGAGCAGACGTACACCGGTGCTGTAAGTGCCGACGGTACCTTCTCGATCAGCGTGCCCGGCGCTCAGCTGGCACAGAGTGATTCGATTCTTGCTGACGTCAGCCACACCGACGCGGCGGGCAACACCGGCTCGGCGAACACCGCGGCCAGCTACGCGGTTGATACCGACATTCCGGTTGTCACCATCAGCCTCGATACGATCGCCGGTGATGACGTCATCAACGCCGCGGAAGCGGCGCAGGATGTGGCCATTACCGGTCGTGCCGGCGGTGATGCCGCGCCCGGTGATACGGTCACCGTCTCGGTCGGTGGGCAGAGCTATTCAACGGTTGTGGGGCAGAGCGGCGCGTTCAGCATCGCGGTGCCGGGCAGCGTGCTGGCAACAGCTGGTGCGGGCTCGGTCAGTGCCGCCGTTTCGCATACCGATGCCGCCGGCAATGTCGGCAGCGCCGAAACTATCCGCGGCTACGCGGTGGATACCACGCCGCCGGTTCTTGCCATCCAGCTCGACACCATCGCCGGTGACAATATCGTCAATGCCGACGAGGCCAACCAGACCATCCCGGTAACGGGCTCCATCAGCGGTGAGTTCGCAGCCGGTGACATCGTTACCCTGACGGTGGGTGAGCAGACCTACACCGGCGCGGTAAACGGTGACGGCACCTTCTCGATTAACGTGCCCGGTGCTCAGCTGGCGCAGAATAATTCGATTAGCCTTGAAGTTAGCCATACCGATGCGGCGGGCAATACCGGCTCGGCCAACATCGCGGCCAGCTACGCCGTTGATACCGATATTCCGGTCGTCACCATCAGCCTCGATACCATTGCCGGCGATGACGTCATCAACGCGGCCGAAGCCGCCGAGAATGTGACCATCACCGGTCGCGCCGGCGGTGACGCCGCGCTCGGTGATACGGTCACCGTCTCGATCAGTGGCCAGAACTACACCACGGTGGTCGGTCAGAACGGTGCGTTCAGTGTGGCCGTGCCGGGCTCGATTCTCGCTGCTGCCGGTGCCAACAGCGTCTCGGCGTCGGTCAGTCACACTGACATCGCAGGAAATACCGGCAGTGCCGAGACGGCTCGCGACTACGCCGTCGATACGACGCCGCCAGAGCTGACTATTCAGCTCGACACCATTGCCGGCGACAACATCGTCAACGCCGATGAGGCCAGTCAGGCCATTCCGGTGACCGGTTCGGTCAGTGGCGAATTTGCGGCAGGCGACACTGTGACCCTGACGATCGGTGATCAGAGCTACGCCGGCACGGTGAACGGCGACGGCACGTTCAGCATCAGTGTGCCCGGCGCTCAGCTGGCCCGAAATGACGAGATCCGCGCTGAGGTCAGTCATACCGATGCGGCGGGCAATACCGGTTCGGCGAATACCGCGGCCAGCTACTCGGTTGATACCAACATTCCGGTCGTTACGATATCGCTGGATACGATCGCGGGTAATGACGTCATCAACGCTGCGGAAGCGGCGCAGGACGTGACCGTCACCGGTCGTGCCGGTGGCGATGCCGCGCCCGGCGACACGGTGACTATCTTGGTGGGTGAGCAGAACTACTCAACCGTTGTAGGTCAGAACGGCGCGTTCAGCGTTGCGGTGCCGGGTGCGGTACTGGCTGCTGCTGGTGCTAATAACGTGGCGGCTTCGGTCAGTCATGTTGATGCCGCTGGTAACGTCGGCAGTGCCGAAACCTCTCGCGACTACGCCGTCGACACCACGCCGCCGGTGCTCTCGATTGCACTCGACACCACTGCCGGCGACAACATTGTCAACGCCGAGGAAGCGAACCAGACCATCCCGGTGACGGGTTCGGTCAGCGGCGAGTTCGCCGTAGGCGACATTGTTACGCTGACGGTGGGTCAGCAGAGCTACACCGGTGCGGTGAATGCCGACGGCGCCTTCTCGATCAACGTGCCCGGCAGCCAGTTGGCGCAAAATGAGGCCATCCGCGCCGAGGTCAGCCACACCGATGCGGCGGGCAATGCCGGCTCGGCCAACACCGCAGTCAGCTACAGCGTCGACACAACCATTCCCATCGTGACGATCTCGCTGGACACGATCGCCGGTGACGACGTCATCAACGCGGCGGAAGCGGCGCAGGACATCACCATTACCGGTCGTGCCGGTGGCGATGCCGCCCCCGGCGATACCGTCACGGTAAACGTCGGCAATCAGAGCTATACGGCGACCGTCGGTCAGAGCGGCGCGTTCAGCGTCGCGGTGCCGGGCAGCGCGCTGGCAACAGCTGGTGCGGGTTCGATCACTGCCTCTGTTTCGCACACCGATGCCGCCGGCAACATCGGCAGCGCCGAAACCGCTCGCGACTACGCCGTCGATACCACGCCGCCGGTGCTCTCGATCACGCTCGACACCATTGCCGGCGACAACATCGTCAACGCCGATGAAGCCAACCAGGCCATTCCGGTGACCGGTTCGGTCAGTGGCGAATTTGCGGCAGGCGACACTGTGACCCTGACGATCGGTGATCAGAGCTACGCCGGTGCTGTAAATGCCGACGGCACCTTCTCGATCAGCGTGCCGGGCAGCCAGTTGGCCCGGAATGACGAGATCCGCGCTGAGGTCAGTCATACCGACGCGGCGGGCAATACCGGCAGCGCGAACACTGCTGCAAATTACGCGGTCGACACAACCATTCCGGTGGTCACGATCTCACTGGATACGATTGCCGGCGATGACGTCATCAATGTGGCGGAAGCCGCGCAGGTTGTGACCATCACCGGTCGTGCCGGTGGCGACGCCGCCCCCGGTGATACGGTCACCGTCTCGATCGCTGGCCAGAACTACACCACAGTGGTCGGTCAGAACGGCGCGTTCAGCGTTGCGGTACCGGGCTCGATTCTCGCAGCCGCTGGTGCCAGCAGTGTTTCGGCCTCCGTTTCGCACACCGATGCGGCCGGCAACACAAGCAGTGCCGAGACGGCTCGCGACTACGCCGTCGATACGACGCCGCCAGAGCTGACTATTCAGCTCGACACCATCGCCGGCGACAACATCGTTAACGCCGATGAAGCCAACCAGGCCATTCCGGTGACCGGCACGGTTTCGGGTGAGTTTGCAGCGGGTGACATCGTCACCCTGGCGGTAGGGCAGCAGACCTACACCGGCGCGGTGAACGGTGACGGTACTTTTAGCATCAACGTGCCTGGTAGCCAGCTGGCGCAGAGCGATTCGATTCGTGCCGGGGTCAGTCACACCGATGTGGCGGGTAATACCGGCTCGGCCAACACTGCCGCGAATTACGCGGTTGATACTGACATCCCGGTGGTGACCATCAGCCTCGATACCATCGCTAGCGATGACGTCATTAACGCCGCGGAAGCCGCAGATGATGTGGCTATCACCGGTCGTGCCGGGGGCGATGCTGCACCCGGCGATACGGTGACCGTCTCGGTTGGCGGGCAGAGTTACACCACAGTTGTGGGTCAGAACGGCGTGTTTAGTGTCGCCATGCCAGGCTCGATCCTCGCTGCTGCCGGTGCCAGCAGTGTCGCGGCATCCGTAAGTCACACTGACGCTGCGGGGAATACTGGCAGCGCTGAAACTATCCGCGACTACGCGGTCGATACGACGCCGCCAGAGCTGACTATTCAGCTCGATACAATTGCCGGCGACAACATCGTCAACGCTGAAGAAGCAGGTCGCGATATACCCGTGACCGGTTCGGTCAGCGGCGAGTTTGCCGCGGGCGATATCGTGACGGTGACAGTGGGTCAGCAAACGTACACCGGTGCGGTAAATGCCGACGGCACCTTCTCGATTAACGTGCCGGGTAGTCAGCTGGCGCAGAGTGACTCGATTCGCGCCGACGTCAGTCATACCGACGCGGCGGGCAATACCGGCTCGGCCAATACCGCAGTCAGCTACAGCGTCGACACAACCATTCCCATCGTGACGATCAGTCTCAACACGATCGCCGGCGATGACATCATCAACGCCGCGGAAGCCGCACAGAATGTGGCCATCACCGGTCGCGCCGGCGGTGACGCTGCACCCGGCGATACGGTGGCCGTCTCGATCGGTGGCCAGAACTACTCAACGGTTGTGGGTCAGAACGGCGCGTTCAGCGTCGCGGTGCCCGGTTCAATTTTGGCTACTTCTGGTGCCAATAACGTGGCGGCTTCGGTCAGTCACACTGACGCTGCGGGGAATACCGGCAGCGCCGAGACCAGCCGCGACTACGCCGTCGACACTACGCCGCCGGCGCTTGCGATCACGCTGGATACCGTTGCTGGCGACAACATCGTCAATGCTGAAGACGCGGGTCGCGATATTCCGGTGACCGGCACGGTCTCTGGTGAATACGCTGCCGGTGACCTAGTGACCCTGACGGTCGGTCAGCAGACGTACACCGGTGCCGTGAACGCCGACGGTACTTTCAGCATTAACGTGCCCGGCGTTCAGCTGGCACAGAGTGACTCGATTCGCGCCGACGTCAGCCACACCGACGCGGCGGGCAACACCGGCTCGGCGAACACCGCGGTCAGCTACGCCGTTGATACCGACATTCCGGTCGTCACCATTAGTCTCGACACGATCGCCGGTGATGACGTCATCAACGCCGCGGAAGCGGCGCAGGATGTTGCCATCACCGGTCGTGCCGGTGGTGATGCGGTAGCCGGTGACACTGTCACGGTCAGCGTGGGTAACCAGAGCTATACGGCGACCGTTGGTCAGAACGGCGCGTTCAGCGTCGCAGTGCCGGGCTCGTTGCTGACTATCGCTGGCGCCAACAGTGTTTCCGCTTCTGTCAGTCACACGGGCGCGGCCGGCAACATCGGCAGCGCCGCCACGTCACGCGATTATGGCGTCGACACCACGCCGCCGGAACTTGCCATCCAGCTGGATACCATCGCCGGCGACAACATCGTCAATGCTGAAGAGGCCGGTCGCGATATCCCGGTGACCGGTTCCGTCACTGGCGAGTTTGCGGCCGGCGACATCGTCACCCTGACGGTGGGTGAGCAGACCTACACCGGCGCGGTGAATGCCGACGGCAGCTTCTCGATCAACGTGCCCGGCGGTCAGCTGGCACAAAATGACGCGATCCGTGCCGAGGTCAGCCACACCGATGCCGCGGGCAACGTGGGCTCGGCGAACACAGCGGCAAGCTACGCCGTTGATACCGATATTCCGGTCGTTACGATCTCGCTGGACACGATCGCGGGTGATGATGTCATTAACGCGGCGGAAGCGGCGCAGGACATCACCATTACCGGTCGTGCCGGTGGTGATGCCGTTTCCGGCGATACCGTCACGGTCAGCGTGGGTAACCAGAGCTATACGACCACTGTCGGTCAGAACGGCGCGTTCAGCGTTGCAGTGCCGGGCTCGATTCTCGCTGCTGCCGGTGCCAACAGCGTCTCGGCGTCGGTCAGTCACACTGACATCGCAGGAAATACCGGCAGTGCCGAGACGGCTCGCGACTACGCCGTCGATACCACGCCGCCCGTTCTTTCAATCGCACTCGACACCATCGCCGGCGACAACATCGTCAATGCCGACGAGGCCAACCAGACTATCCCGGTGACCGGCTCGGTCACGGGCGAGTTTGTCGTGGACGACACCGTCACCCTGACGGTCGGTGACCAGATCTATACCGGCGCGATCAACGCCGATGGCACGTTCAGCATTAATGTCCCCGGCAGTCAGCTGGCACAGAGCGATTCGATTCGTGCTGAGGTCAGTCACACGGACGCGGCCGGTAACGTGGGCTCGGCGAACACCGCGGCCAGCTATTCAGTCGACACAACTATCCCTGCTGTCACCATCAGTCTTGATACGATCGCGGGCGATGACGTCATCAATGCCGCGGAAGCGGCGCAGGACATCACCATTACCGGTCGTGCCGGCGGCGATGCGGTGCCCGGCGATACTGTCACGGTCAGCGTCGGCAACCAGAGTTATACGGCCACTGTCGGTCAGAGCGGCGCGTTCAGTGTCGCAGTACCAGGTTCGGTGCTGGCTGTGGCTGGCGCCAACAGTGTCTCGGCTTCGGTCAGTCATACGGATGCCGCTGGCAATGTCGGAAGCGCCGAGACAGCTCGCGACTACGCGGTGGATACCACGCCGCCGGCGCTTGCGATCACGCTGGATACCATCGCTGGCGACAACATCGTCAACGCCGACGAGGCCAACCAGACCATTCCTGTGACCGGTTCGGTCAGCGGTGAGTTCGCCGCGGGTGACCTCGTTACCCTGACGGTGGGTGAGCAGACCTACACCGGCGTGGTGAATGCCGACGGCAGCTTCTCGATCAACGTGCCCGGCGGTCAGCTGGTCCAGAGTGATTCGATCCGCGCTGACGTCAGCCATACCGACGCAGCGGGCAATACCGGCTCGGCCAACACCGCAGTGAGCTACGGTGTCGATACGACCATTCCGGCGGTCACGATCTCGCTGGATACGATCGCCGGCGATGACGTCATCAACGCGGCGGAAGCGGCGCAGGATGTGACCATCACCGGTCGCGCCGGTGGTGATGCTGTGGCCGGTGATACGGTGACTGTCTCGGTCGGTGGCCAGAACTACTCAACGGTTGTGGGTCAGAACGGCGCTTTCAGTGTGGCCGTGCCAGGCTCGATTCTCGCTGCTGCCGGTGCCAACAGTGTCTCTGCCTCGGTCAGCCACATGGATGCCGCCGGCAACGTTGGCAGTGCCGAGACCGCTCGCGACTATAGCGTCGATACCACACCGCCGGTCCTTTCGATCGCGCTGAATACCATTGCCGGCGACAATATCGTCAACGCCGATGAAGCCAACCAGACTATTCCGGTGACCGGCTCGGTCAGCGGCGAGTTTGCCGCAGGTGATATTGTCACCTTGACGGTCGGCGAGCAGACGTACACCGGCGCGGTAAACGGTGACGGCACCTTCTCGATTAACGTGCCCGGTGCTCAGCTGGCGCAGAATAATTCGATTAGCCTGGAAGTTAGCCATACCGACACGGCGGGCAATGTGGGCTCGGCGAACACCGCGGCCAGCTACGCGGTTGATACCGACATTCCGGTCGTCACCATCAGCCTCGATACTATCGCCGGCGATGACGTCATCAACGCCGCGGAAGCGGCGCAGGATGTGGCCGTCACCGGTCGTGCCGGTGGCGACGCCGCCTCCGGTGATACCGTCACGGTCAACGTCGGCAATCAGAGCTATACGGCGACCGTCGGTCAGAACGGCGCGTTTAGCGTCGCCGTGCCGGGTAGTGTGCTGGCAACCGCTGGCGCCGGCTCGATCAATGCTGTCGTTTCGCACACCGATGCCGCCGGCAATATCGGCAGCGCCGAGACCGCTCGCGACTATAGCGTCGATACCACACCGCCGGTCCTGTCGATCGCGCTGAATACCATTGCCGGCGACAACATCGTTAACGCCGATGAGGCGAATCAGACCATTCCGGTGACGGGTTCGGTCAGTGGTGAGTTTGCCGCGGGTGATCCCGTTACCCTGACAATCGGCGAGCAGAACTACACCGGTGCGGTGAGTGCCGACGGCACCTTCTCGATCAACGTGCCCGGCGGTCAGCTGGTCCAGAGTGATTCGATCCGCGCTGATGTCAGCCACACCGACGCGGCGGGCAATACCGGCAGCGCGAACACTGCTGCGAATTACGCGGTCGACACCGCTATCCCTGTGGTGACCATCAGCCTCGATACCATTGCCGGCGATGACATCATCAACGCCGCGGAAGCCGCACAGGATGTGACCATCACCGGCCGTGCCGGCGGCGATGCTGTGCCCGGTGATACGGTCACCGTCTCGGTCGGCGGTCAGAGCTACTCAACGACCGTCGGCCAGAACGGCGCGTTCAGCGTTGCGGTGCCAGGCTCGTTGCTGGCTGTGACTGGTGCCAACAGTGTCTCGGCGTCAGTCAGTCATACGGATGTGGCCGGCAACGTCTGCAGTGCCGAGACCGCTCGCGACTACGCTGTCGACACCACTCCGCCGGCGCTGGCCATCCAGCTTGATACCATTGCTGGCGACAACATCGTCAACGCTGAAGAAGCAGGTCGCGATATCCCGGTGACCGGTTCCGTCACTGGCGAGTTTGCCGCGGGCGATATCGTGACGGTGACAGTGGGGCAGCAAACGTACACCGGTGCGGTGAATGCCGATGGCACCTTCTCGATTAACGTGCCCGGTGCTCAGCTGGCGCAGAATAATTCGATTAGCCTTGAAGTTAGCCATACCGACGCGGCGGGCAATACCGGCTCGGCCAATACCGTAGTCAGCTACAGCGTCGACACAACCATTCCCATTGTGACGATCAGTCTCGACACGATCGCCGGTGACGACGTTATCAACGCCGCGGAAGCCGCACAGAATGTGACCATCAGCGGTCGTGCCGGTGGCGATGCTGCGCCTGGTGATGCGGTCACCGTCTCAATCGCTGGCCAGAACTACACCACGGTGGTCGGTCAGAACGGCGCGTTCAGCGTCGCCGTGCCCGGCTCAGTTCTCGCTGCTGCCGGTGTCAATAGTGTGGCAGCTTCGGTCAGTCATACTGATATCGCTGGCAATATCGGCAGTGCCGAGACCAGCCGCGACTACGCCGTCGATACCACGCCGCCGGTGCTTTCGATCACGCTGGACACCATTGCCGGCGACAACATTGTCAATGCCGATGAGTCCAACCAGACCATCCCGGTAACGGGCTCCATCAGCGGTGAGTTCGCAGCCGGTGACATCGTTACCCTGACGGTGGGTGAGCAGACCTACACCGGCGCGGTAAACGGTGACGGCACCTTCTCGATTAACGTGCCCGGTGCTCAGCTGGCGCAGAATAATTCGATTAGCCTTGAAGTTAGCCATACCGACGCGGCGGGCAATACCGGCTCGGCCAATACCGCAGTCAGCTACAGCGTCGACACAACCATTCCCATTGTGACGATCAGTCTCGATACCATCGCTGGCGATGACGTCATCAACGCGGCGGAAGCCGCAGATGATGTGGCTATCACCGGTCGCGCCGGCGGCGATGCGGTGCCCGGCGACACTGTCACGGTCAGCGTGGGTAACCAGAGCTATACGGCGACCGTTGGTCAGAACGGCACGTTCAGCGTCGCCGTTCCTGGTAGTGCGCTGGCAACAGCTGATGCGGGTTCGATCACTGCCTCTGTTTCGCATACCGATGCCGCCGGCAATGTCGGCAGCGCCGAAACTATCCGCGGCTACGCGGTGGATACCACGCCGCCGGTTCTTGCCATCCAGCTCGACACCATTGCCGGCGACAACATCGTCAACGCCGACGAGGCGAATCAGACCATTCCGGTGACGGGTTCGGTCAGCGGCGAGTTCGCCGCGGGTGACCTCGTTACCCTGACGGTGGGTGAGCAGACCTACACCGGCGCGGTGAATGCCGACGGCAGCTTCTCGATCAACGTGCCCGGCGGTCAGCTGGCACAAAATGACGCGATCCGTGCCGAGGTCAGCCACACCGATGCCGCGGGCAACGTGGGCTCGGCGAACACAGCGGCAAGCTACGCCGTTGATACCGATATTCCGGTCGTTACGATCTCGCTGGACACGATCGCGGGTGATGATGTCATTAACGCGGCGGAAGCGGCGCAGGACATCACCATTACCGGTCGTGCCGGTGGTGATGCCGTTTCCGGCGATACCGTCACGGTCAGCGTGGGTAACCAGAGCTATACGACCACTGTCGGTCAGAACGGCGCGTTCAGCGTTGCAGTGCCGGGCTCGATTCTCGCTGCTGCCGGTGCCAACAGTGTCTCGGCGTCGGTCAGTCACACGGACGCGGCCGGCAACATCGGCAGCGCCGAGACCGCCCGCGATTACGCGGTGGATACCACGCCGCCGGTGCTTACCATTCAGCTCGACACCATTGCCGGCGACAACATCGTCAACGCCGATGAGGCCGGTCGCGATATCCCGGTGACCGGCTCGGTTTCTGGTGAATACGCTGTCGGCGACATCGTTACCCTTAAGTTAGGCCAACAGACGTACACCGGCCCGGTAAACGGTGACGGCACCTTCTCGATCAGCGTGCCCGGCAGCCAGCTGGCACAAAATGACGCGATCCGTGCCGAGGTCAGCCATACCGATGCGGCGGGCAATACCGGCTCGGCCAACATCGCGGCCAGCTACGCCGTTGATACCGATATTCCGGTCGTCACCATCAGCCTCGATACCATTGCCGGCGATGACGTCATCAACGCGGCCGAAGCCGCCGAGAATGTGACCATCACCGGTCGCGCCGGCGGTGACGCCGCGCTCGGTGATACGGTCACCGTCTCGATCAGTGGCCAGAACTACACCACGGTGGTCGGTCAGAACGGTGCGTTCAGTGTGGCCGTGCCGGGCTCGATTTTGGCTGCCGCTGGCGCCAACAGTGTCTCGGCGTCGGTCAGTCATACGGATGCCGCTGGCAATGTCGGAAGCGCCGAGACAGCTCGCGACTACGCGGTGGATACCACGCCGCCGGAACTTGCCATCCAGCTCGACACCATTGCCGGCGACAATATCGTCAACGCCGAGGAGTCCGGTCGCGATATCCCGGTGACCGGCACGGTTTCTGGTGAATACGCTGCCGGTGACCTAGTGACCCTGACGGTCGGTCAGCAGACGTATACCGGCGCAGTGAATGCCGACGGCAGCTTCTCAATCAACGTGCCGGGCAGTCAGCTGGCCTTGAGCGACTCGATCCGCGCTGAGGTCAGTCATACCGACGTGGCGGGCAATACCGGCAGCGCTAACACTGCTGCGAATTACGCGGTCGACACCGCTATCCCTGTGGTGACCATCAGCCTCGATACCATTGCTGGCGATGACGTCATCAACGCAGCGGAAGCCGCAGATGATGTGGCTATCACCGGTCGCGCCGGCGGCGACGCGGTGCCCGGCGATACTGTCACGGTCAGCGTGGGTAACCAGAGCTATACGGCGACCCTTGGTCAGAACGGTGCGTTCAGCGTTGCGGTACCGGGGTCGGTTTTGGCTGCTGCCGGTGCCAATAGTGTCGCGGCATCCGTAAGTCACACTGACGCTGCGGGGAATACTGGCAGCGCTGAAACTATCCGCGACTACGCGGTCGATACCACGCCGCCGGTTCTTGCCATCCAGCTCGACACCATTGCCGGCGACAATATCGTCAACGCCGATGAAGCCAACCAGACCATTCCGGTCACCGGTTCGGTCAGCGGCGAGTTTGCCGCGGGTGACCTCGTCACCCTGACGGTGGGCGAGCAGACGTACACCGGCTCGGTAAACGGTGATGGCACCTTCTCGATCAATGTGCCCGGCGCTCAGCTGACGCAGAGCGATTCGATTCGTGCCGACGTTAGTCATACCGACGCGGCGGGCAATACCGGCTCGGCCAATACCGCAGTCAGCTACAGCGTCGACACAACCATTCCCATTGTGACGATCAGTCTCGATACCATCGCTGGCGATGACGTCATCAACGCGGCGGAAGCCGCGCAGGATGTGGCCATTACCGGTCGTGCCGGCGGTGACGCCGCGCTCGGTGATACGGTCACCGTATCGATCGGTGGGCAGAGCTACTCAACGACTGTCGGCCAGAACGGCGCGTTCAGCGTGGACGTGCCGGGCAGCGCGCTGGCTACCGCTGGTGCCGATTCGATCACTGCCTCTGTTTCGCATACCGATGCCGCCGGCAACGTCGGAAGCGCCGAGACCGCTCGCGACTATAGTGTCGATACAATCCCGCCGGTTCTTGCAATCCAGCTCGACACCATTGCCGGCGACAATATCGTCAACGCCGATGAAGCCAACCAGGCCATTCCGGTCACCGGTTCGGTCAGCGGCGAGTTTGCTGCAGGTGATATTGTCACCCTGACGGTCGGCGAGCAGACGTACACCGGCTCGGTAAACGGTGATGGCACCTTCTCGATCAATGTGCCCGGCGCTCAGCTGGCACAGAGTGATTCGATTCGTGCCGACGTTAGTCATACCGACGCGGCGGGCAATGTGGGCTCGGCGAACACCGCGGCCAGCTACGCGGTTGATACCGACATTCCGGTCGTCACCATCAGCCTCGATACGATCGCGGGCGATGACGTCATCAACGCCGCGGAAGCGGCGCAGGATGTGACCATCACCGGTCGTGCCGGTGGCGACGCCGCTCCCGGTGATACCGTCACGGTCAACGTCGGCAATCAGAGCTATACGGCGACCGTCGGTCAGAACGGCGCGTTTAGCGTCGCCGTGCCGGGCAGCGTGCTGGCAACCGCTGGCGCCGGCTCGATCAATGCTGTCGTTTCGCACACCGATGCCGCCGGCAATGTCGGAAGCGCCGAGACAGCTCGCGACTACGCGGTGGATACCACGCCGCCGGTTCTTGCGATCACGCTCGATACCATCGCCGGCGACAACATCGTCAACGCTGAAGAAGCAGGTCGCGATATCCCGGTGACCGGTTCCGTCACTGGCGAGTTTGCGGCCGGCGACATCGTCACCCTGACGATTGGTGATCAAAGCTACACCGGTGCCGTCAACGCCGACGGTACCTTCTCGATCAACGTGCCCGGCAGCCAGCTGGCCTCGAGCGATTCGATTCGTGCCGAGGTCAGTCACACGGACGCGGCCGGTAATACTGGCTCGGCCAACACCGCAGTGAGCTACGGTGTCGATACGACCATTCCGGCGGTCACGATCTCGCTGGATACGATCGCCGGCGATGACGTCATCAACGCGGCGGAAGCGGCGCAGGATGTGACCATCACCGGTCGCGCCGGTGGTGATGCTGTGGCCGGTGATACGGTGACTGTCTCGGTCGGTGGCCAGAACTACTCAACGGTTGTGGGTCAGAACGGCGCTTTCAGTGTGGCCGTGCCAGGCTCGATTCTCGCTGTTGCCGGTGCCAACAGCGTCTCGGCGTCGGTCAGTCACACGGACGTTGCAGGGAATACTGGCAGCGCCGAGACAGCTCGCGACTACGCCGTCGATACCACGCCGCCGGTCCTTTCCATTCAGCTCGATACAATTGCCGGCGACAACATCGTCAACGCTGAAGAAGCAGGTCGCGATATCCCGGTGACCGGTTCCGTCACTGGCGAGTCTGCGGCCGGCGACATCGTCACCCTGACGATTGGTGATCAAAGCTACACCGGTGCCGTCAACGCCGACGGCACCTTCTCGATTAACGTGCCGGGTAGTCAGCTGGCGCAGAGTGACTCGATTCGCGCCGACGTCAGTCACACCGACGCAGCCGGTAACGTGGGTTCGGCGAACACCGCTGCCAGCTACGCGGTTGATACCGACATTCCGGTTGTCACCATCAGCCTCGATACCATTGCGGGCGATGACGTCATCAATGCCGCGGAAGCCGCAGAGGATGTGACTCTCACTGGTCGCGTTGGTGGTGACGCTGCACCCGGCGATACGGTGACCATTTCGATCGGCGGTCAGAACTACTTAACGATTGTGGGCCAGAACGGCGCGTTCAGTGTCGCCGTGCCGGGCTCAATCTTGGCTGCTGCCGGTGCCAACAGCGTCTCGGCGTCGGTCAGTCACACGGATGCCGCCGGCAACACCGGCAGTGCCGAGACCAGTCGCGACTACGCCGTCGATACTATGCCGCCGGTGCTTTCGATCGCACTCGACACCATTGCCGGCGACAACATTGTCAATGCCGAGGAAGCGAACCAGACCATCCCGGTGACCGGTTCGGTCAGCGGCGAGTTTGCGGCAGGCGACACTGTGACCCTGACGATCGGTGATCAGAGCTACACCGGCGCGGTGAACGGCGACGGTACGTTCAGCATTAATGTCCCCGGTAGCCAGCTGGCGCAAAGCGATTCAATTCGTGCCGAGGTCAGTCACACGGACGCGGCCGGTAATATAGGTTCAGCCAACACCGCAGTCAGCTACGCGGTTGATACCGACATTCCGGTCGTCACCATCAGTCTCGATATCATCGCCGGTGACGACGTCATCAACGCGGCGGAAGCGGCGCAGGATGTGACCATCACCGGCCGTGCCGGCGGCGATGCTGTGCCCGGTGATACGGTCACCGTCTCGGTCGGCGGTCAGAGCTACTCAACGACCGTCGGCCAGAACGGCGCGTTCAGCGTTGCAGTGCCGGGTAGCGTGCTGGCAACCGCTGGTGCCGATTCGATCAGTGCCGCCGTTTCGCACACCGATGCGGCCGGCAACATCGGCAGCGCCGAGACCGCTCGTGACTACGCGGTGGATACCACTCCACCTGTTCTTTCAATCGCACTCGACACCATCGCCGGCGACAACATCGTCAACGCCGAGGAAGCGGGTCGCGATATTCCTGTGACCGGTTCGGTCACGGGCGAGTTTGTCGCGGGTGACCTCGTTATCCTGACGGCGGGACAGCAAACGTACAGCGGCGCAGTAAATGCTGACGGCACTTTCTCGATCAACGTGCCCGGCAGCCAGCTGGCCTCGAGCGATTCAATCCGTGCCGAGGTCAGCCACACCGATGCCGCGGGCAACGTGGGCTCGGCGAACACAGCGGCAAGCTACGCCGTTGATACCGATATTCCGGTCGTTACGATCTCGCTGGACACGATCGCGGGTGATGATGTCATTAACGCGGCGGAAGCGGCGCAGGATGTGGCCATCACCGGTCGTGCCGGTGGTGATGCCGCACCCGGTGATAGTGTCACCATCTCGGTGGGTGGTCAGAGCTACTCAACGGTTGTGGGGCAGAACGGCGCGTTCAGCATCGCGGTGCCGGGCAGCGTGCTGGCAAATGCCGGTGCGGGCTCGATCACTGCCTCTGTTTCGCATACCGATGCCGCGGGCAATATCGGAAGTGCCGAGACCAGCCGTGATTATGCGGTGGATACCACGCCGCCGGCGCTCTCGATCACGCTGGATACCGTTGCCGGCGACAACATCGTCAACGCCGACGAGGCGAATCAGACCATTCCGGTGACGGGTTCGGTCAGTGGTGAGTTTGCCGCGGGCGATATCGTCACCCTGGCGGTGGGTGAGCAGACGTACACCGGTGCCGTGAACGGTGACGGCACGTTCAGCATTAATGTCCCCGGCAGCCAGTTGGCCTCGAGTGATTCGATCCGCGCTGACGTCAGCCATACCGACGCAGCGGGCAATACCGGATCGGCCAATACGGCCGCGAATTACGCGGTCGACACCGACATCCCGGTGGTGACCATCAGCCTTGATACCATTGCCGGCGATGACATCATCAACGCGGCGGAAGCGGCGCAGGATGTGACCATCACCGGTCGCGCCGCTGGCGACGCCGCCCCCGGTGATACCGTCACGGTCAACGTCGGCAATCAGAGCTATACGGCGACCGTCGGTCAGAACGGTACGTTCAGCGTCGCGGTACCGGGCTCGATCCTCGCTGCTGCCGGTGCCAATAGCGTTTCGGCATCCGTGACCCATACCGATGCCGCCGGCAATGTTGGCAGTGCCGAGACCACTCGTGATTACGCGGTAGATACCACGCCGCCGGTTCTTTCGATCCAGCTCGACACCATCGCCGGCGACAGCATCGTCAACGCCGACGAGGCGAATCAGACCATTCCGGTGATGGGTTCGGTCAGCGGTGAGTTTGCCGCGGGCGATATCGTCACCCTGGCGGTGGGTCAGCAGACGTATACCGGTGCGGTAAACGGTGACGGCACCTTCTCGATCAACGTGCCGGGCAGTCAGCTGGCCTCGAGCGATTCGATCCGCGCTGACGTCAGCCACACCGATGCGGCGGGCAACGTGGGTTCGGCGAATACCGCGGCCAGCTACGCCGTTGATACCGATATTCCGGTCGTGACGATTTCGCTGGACACGATCGCCGGTGATGACATTATCAACGCCGCGGAAGCGGCGCAGGATGTTGCCATTACCGGTCGTGCCGGCGGTGACGCCGCATCCGGTGATACCGTCACCGTCTCGGTTGGCAACCAAAGCTACACCACGGTGGTGGGTCAGAACGGCGCGTTCAGCGTCGCCGTGCCCGGCTCAGTTCTCGCTGCTGCTGGTGTCAATAGTGTGGCAGCTTCGGTCAGTCATACTGATACCGCTGGCAATATCGGCAGTGCCGAGACCGGCCGTGACTACGCGGTGGATACCACACCACCGGTTCTTGCGGTCCAGCTCGACACCATTGCCGGCGACAACATCGTTAACGCCGACGAGGCGAACCAGACCATTCCGGTGACCGGCTCGGTCAGCGGCGAGTTTGCCGCGGGTGACCTCGTTACCCTGACGGTGGGTCAGCAGACGTATACCGGTGCGGTAAACGGTGACGGCACCTTCTCGATCAGCGTGCCCGGCAGCCAGCTGGCCTCGAGCGATGCAATCCATGCCGAGGTCAGTCACACGGACGCGGCCGGTAATGTGGGTTCGGCGAACATCGCGGCGAGCTATGCCGTTGATACGGTCATCCCGGTCGTAACGATTTCACTGAATACCGTCGCGGGCGATGATGTCATCAACGCTGCGGAAGCGGCGCAGGATGTTGCCATCACCGGTCGTGCCGGCGGTGATGCCGCGCCCGGTGATACGGTCACTGTCTCGGTCGGCGGTCAGAACTACTCAACAGTTGTGGGTCAGAACGGTACGTTCAGCGTTGCAGTCCCCGGTAGCGTGTTGACCAATGCAGGCGTCGACAGGATCAGCGCGTCCGTCTCGCACGCTGATGCCGCGGGTAATGTCGGCAATGCCACGACCTCGCGCGATTACCGGATAGATGTCCTGCCACCGGATGCACAAGCCGATACGGGGAATACGCAGCAGAGCGTCACGCTAAGCGTTGATGCCGCTCGTGGCGTGCTCGCCAACGATACCGATCGTGACAGTGATGATAAGACGCTTCGCGTGGTGGCCATCAATGGTGAAACCGGTGGCGTCGGGCAGGTGGTGACAGGCTCCAACGGTGGTCAGTTCGTGTTGGCAGCTGATGGCAGCTATCAGTTCCGGCCGGGCAGTGCCTTTGACTATCTGCCGGATGGCCAGACAGCGACCACGCAGGTCAGCTACACGGTCAGCGATGATCAGGGCAACGCCAGTACCGCAACGCTGACGGTCACGGTCAAAGGCGTCAACGATGCGCCGATAGCGGTTGCCGATATAGCCATTACGGGTGAAAAGACCCCCCTGGTGGTCAGCGCGGCCGATGGCGTGCTGGCCAATGATCGCGATGTCGACAGCGGTGACACGCTGCGCGTCACCCAGGTCAACGGCAGTACGTCGGGCCTAGGCAGCGCTGTGGCAGGCAGCCATGGTGGCGTTTTTGTGCTCAATGGCGATGGCAGCTATAGCTTCAACCCGGGGTCGGATTTCAACCGACTGGCAGTCGGTCAGACCGCGACCAGCACCGTCAGTTACACCGTCAGCGACAATCATGGTGCCAGTGCAACCACCACGCTTACGGTGACCATTACTGGTGCCAATGACGCCCCGGTCGCGCGCCCCGATACCGGCACCACCGACGAAGATACCCGTCTGGTCGTCAATGCCGCCAACGGTGTACTGGCCAACGACACCGATGTTGATGCCGGTACCATACTGAATGTGGCAGCCGTTAATGGGCTTGGCACAGGCGTCGGGGCTGCCGTGGCCGGTAACGGCGGCGGCACCTTCGTGATCAATAATGATGGCAGCTACAGCTTTGACCCGGGGCAGGCTTTCCAGAGTCTGACCGAGGGGGCAAGCAAGACCTCCTCGGTGCAATATACCGTCAGCGACGGCCAGGGCGGTACGGCTATCAGCACGCTGACGGTGACCATTACCGGTGTCGTGGACCGGCCGATCATCAACGTGGTCGAGCATTCGCTAACGGCGATCGAGACCGGCGCGCTCGCCAATAGTCTGGGGCTGGAAGTCACCTTTTATCAGCAGGTCGCCAACACCACGGCGTGGAACACGGCGGCGAGTCTGCCCACGCTCATGGCGGACAGAACGCCGACCACGCAGGGCACCGTCAGCGGCGGCATCAACTACACCGTCGGCGCCGGTGATGCCTATAGCGTCAAGGGGGTAATGTACCTGGAGGCGGGGCACAGCTACCGCTTTACCGGCAACTCTGACGACACGTTGCTGTTCACGGTGGGTGATCAGACGCTGCTGGGTAAAAACTTCAACTCATGGGGCACCTACAACACCGCCACCATCACGCCCACAGTCAGCGGCTACTATCCGGTCGGGGTCTACATGACCAACTATACCGGGGCCGGTAACCTTGCCATGACGGTCTCGGTGGATGGTGGCGCGGCCAAAACGCTTAACAACACCAATTTCGCGCTTTTCCCCAGTATTGGCGCGGTTTCAAACGCTACATTGCCCTTTACGCCGCAGCAGACCGACAGCAGCGGCTATCGCTACTACGCAGTGAAGGAAGATCAGGGCGTCACCGGCACCCGCATCGAGCTTGGAACACCCACGGCAGCCCTGACGGACACGATCGGGCCGGCAGAAACGCTGAAGCTGAGCATTGCCAATCTGCCGGCAGGGTCAGTGCTGAGTGATGCCGCCGGCAACAGTGTCGCGATTACCAGTGCGACACAGCAGGTGTCATTGACCGGCTGGTCGCTGGATACCCTGCGTCTGATGCCGCCGGCCGGCTACACCGGCACCATTGCGACGCTCTACACCGCAACGGCAGTGGGCGTTAATGGCGGTACGGCGAGTACCACCGTGACACAGAACGTGCTGGTCTTCCCGGCGTCGAGCCCAACCGGTGCGGTGACAGAAGATACGGGCAGTACGCTGACCAGCAGCAACACCCTCGTGGTACTGGATGGCGCCAATCAGCCGGTGGCCTTTCAGGCCGGTGTTGGTGCGCCGGTAGGCAGCACGCTGGGTTCTCTGGCCATCGATGCCAGCGGCAAATGGACCTACAGCGTGGATAACGCAAGGGTACAGTCGCTCGGCGCTGGTGCCACGAAGGTGGAGACCTTCACGGTCACTGCTGCCGACGGTTCAAAACAGACGATCTCCGTCACCATCACGGGCGTTAATGACGCCCCGGTGGCGATGGCCGACCACGCCTATGTCAGCGGCCAGGGCGAGCAGAAGGTTGTCTATCTCTCGACCCACACCGGGGTACTGGAAACCTGGAATCTGACCACGGGCAGCCAGACCAGCCTCACCATGACCAACAGTAGTGGCGGTGCCGCGCCGGTATTCGGTGATATCGCCCAGAGCACTACGCCAGGAAGGCTTTACGGCATCAACTTCTCTACAGCTTCCAATGCCACGGCGCTCTATAGCATCAATGTCAGTACTGGCGTTGCGACGTCGCTGGGTACGCTGGCCGGTACGACGGCTCTCAATGCGCTGACAATGATGCCCAGCGGACAGCTGCTGGCAGCCAATGCCAACAACGGCGCACTTTATCAGATCAACCCGGTGACGCTTGCCGTTACACAGCTCGCCACCGTCAATTACAACTCGGGCGGCGATTTAAAGTATGTCGGTGGCCATCTTTATGGTTCCGACCAGACCGGTCGTGTCTATGAAATCGCCATCAACGCTGACGGCACGATCAGGACAACCAGTGGTAGCGCGACGACAAAGCTGGTAGCGACCATGCCACACCCGGTCTATGGGCTGGGCGAGGATGCCAATGGCAACCTGTTGATCATTACCACTGACAACAAGGCCACCCCCATGAACGTGGATACCCTGACGCTGGGGGCGCCGACCGCGCTGACGGCTCTGGGCAGTGGGGTGTTGTATGGTACGGCGGGCAATGTTGGGTTGAGTACCGAAGGAACGCCGACGGCGACGGGTAATGTGCTGGCCAATGACAGTGATGTCGATATCGGTGACAAGCTGGTCGTGACCGGCGTGAGCAACAGCATTGCCGGAAGCATGGCCGCCGTGACGGTCGGCAGCAACGTGATCATTCATGGGGTCTACGGCACGCTGACGCTGTCCGCCGACGGCAGCTACGCCTACACGCTTGATCCCGGGCGGCCTACCAGCCGTAGTCTGCTGGGCGGAAAAACGGCCGATGACACCTTCAGCTACACCATTAGCGACGGCAAGGGCGGTACCGCCACGGCAACGCTTGCCGTGCATGTCACGGGCAGTACGCATAATTACGCGCCAACGGCGTCAAACTTCACCGTGGCACTGACTGCTACCAGCATCACCAATGATGTGGTGTACATCGACTTCCCGCGGCTGGGCAATTTCCACGATGTGGAAAGCGGTACAAAGCTGGGCGTGGTGATTACCTCGATGCCCGTCAACGGCGTGCTCTATTCAGGCGCCACGGCAATTACGGCCAGTGATGTGCTAACCGGCAAGGTGTTTGACCCCACCACGCTGACCTATAACCCGGCCGATCAGAAAAACTCGCTGTTGGGTACAGGCCTGTTGGCTTCGGGGGATGCTGGACCCAAAGCGGACGGCTTCACCTTCGCTACGGTCGACGGCAGTGGGCAGCACAGTGAAAACCACATGGTTACGCTCAGCAATAGTACGGGCAGTGGCACCTCTATCAACGTGACCTCTGCCATCAACGGTACGGCCGGGGCGGATCTGATGATGGGTACCGGGAGCGGCGACATCCTCACCGGTGGTGACGGTAACGACATCCTGTTCGGCTATGGCGGCGATGACACGCTGCGCGGCGGTGCGGGCAATGATCGTCTTTATGGCGGTGCCGGCAACGATCGTCTTGAAGGCGGGCTCGGCAACGACTGGCTGGTAGGCGGCACCGGCAACGACATTCTGACCGGCGGCGAAGGCAGCGATACCTTTGCCTGGATGCGCGGTGACCAGGGCACGAGCATCAATCCGGCCATTGACCGGGTCACCGACTTCACCCGTGGCAGCGGGGGCGATGTCCTCGATCTATCGGATCTGCTCGATCTCGGCGGCAGCGGCAGCAATGCCCGGGATGCCAGCCTGGCCTCCCAGTACCTGCACTTCGTCCGAGGCGAGGCGAGCGGGGCGCCGGGCACGGCGGGCAGCAACAGTTCGACGCTCGAGATCAAGACCGACGGTCCCGGGGGCGGCGTGACCCAGAAGATCGTCTTCAGCGGGGTGGATATGACCACGCTGGGCAATTCCGACACGGAGATCATCAAGGCGCTGCTGGACAACGGCAATCTCAAGACCAACCTGGATGGCTAGGGTGCAGGCGTTGCGGTGCCCTGCGCTGTGACGTCCGAAATAGGCCCATAAACCATCGTTGTTCCCGGCAGGGGGCGACGGACAAGCGCCGCACAATAGGGCCGGGCATGGATCGGGAAATGCCCCTGTCGCGCCATCCAGACGGGCAGCCCTGTACATCAGGATGAATCAGAAAAGGGGCAGTAGCTTGGCAGAGGAACCCACACCACTTCGTCCGGAACCCATTGCCGGGAAGGAGAGCGACCCGCTTTTGCAGTCGCTGGTCTTTCTCTCCCGCTACCACGGCGCGCCGCGGTCGGGCGAGGTCATCAGCGCCGGTCTGCCACTCGATGACGGGCGGCTGACGCTGTCGCTTCTGCCGCGCGCGGCCGGTCGTGCGGGGCTTTCTGCCAAACTGGTCAGCCAGCGCCCCGACCGCGTCGCCGATATTCTGCTGCCGTGTATCGTGATCCTGAAGGGCCGTCGGGCCGCGATCATGCTCTCGCGTGACAGCGACCGACAGCATGCCACCATCTATCTGCCCGAAGCCGATGGCACCCAGGAGATCCTCATGGATAGCCTGTGTGAAGAGGCCACCGGCCAGATTGTCTATATCCGCCGCGAACACCGCTTTGACGAACGCGCGCCGGAAACCATGAAACTGGCCGAAGGGCACTGGTTCTGGTCGACGCTGAAGCTTTCTACACCGATCTATCGCGATGTCCTGATTGCCTCGCTTCTGATCAATCTGTTTGCGCTGGCCGCGCCCCTTTTCACCATGAATGTCTATGACAAGGTGGTGCCCAATATGGCGTTCAGTACCCTCTGGGTGCTGGCCAGCGGCATGGGCATCATCGTGGCCTTTGATCTTCTGGTGCGTCAGGTGCGCGCCTTTTTTCTGGATACGGCCGGGCGCAAATCGGAGGTACTGCTCTCCTCAAAGATTTTTGCCAAGGTCATGAACCTGCGCATGGAGGCGCGGCCCGTCTCGGTCGGCGCTTTCGTCAAGAATCTGCAGGAGTTCGACTCGGTTCGCGATTTTTTCACCTCCATGACCATGACCACTGTGGTCGACATGCCCTTTGCCATCTTCTTTTTGCTGGTGGTCTGGATTGTCGGCGGCCCGCTGGTGTGGGTGCCCATCATCGCGCTGGTGATTCTGATCGGCTACAGCATCCTGATTCAGTGGCCGATGAAGCGCTCGATCGAGCTGGGCTCGCGGCTGGCCACCGAAAAGCATGCGCGACTGGTCGAAAGCGTGGCGGGGCTTGAAAGCCTCAAGCTGGCCAATGCCCAGGGCGAAACCCAGCGTCGCTACGAGCGCGCCGTCGGCGAAATCTCCAAATGGGGCGTTAAAAGCCGCAACCTTTCTACCTCGGTCTCCTCGCTCACCATGAGCGTCAACCAGCTGGCCACCGTGGCGCTGGTCATTTACGGCGTCTATTTGATCGGCGATGCGCAGCTCTCCATGGGGGCGCTGATCGCCGCTGTCATGCTGACCGGGCGGGCACTGCAACCGCTGGCGCAGATGGCGCTTTTGATCACGCGCTTTAGCCAGACCCGCAGTGCCATGGCGGCCATCGATCAGATCATGAAGATGCCCGAGGAAGTGGAAGAGGGCAAAAACTATGTCCACCGTGACCGGCTCAACATGCGCATCGAGTTCGATCACGTCGGCTTTCAATACTCACCCGAGTCCCCCGAAATCCTGCATGACATCTCCCTGATCATCGAGCCCGGCGAGCGGGTCGGCATTATCGGGCGCATGGGCGCCGGTAAAAGCACACTCCAGCGCATGATGACCGGGCTCTACCGCGCCACCAGCGGCAGCCTGCGCATCGACGGGCTGGATATCAATCAGCTCCATCCCGCTGATGTCCGGCGTCATATCGGTCACGCCGGTCAGGACAGCGCACTCTTTTTCGGCACCATTCGCGACAACATCACCCTGGGTCAGCCTCACGCCAGTGACGAGGCCATCCAGCGCGCCGCTGATGTGGCAGGCGTCGCCGAATTTACCCGCCACGACCCTGACGGGCTGGACCGTCAGGTCGGCGAGGGCGGCCGGCTGCTGTCCAGCGGTCAGCGCCAGTCGGTGTTGATGGCCCGGGCACTTTTGACCCATGCCCCGCTGTTGCTGCTCGACGAGCCCGGCGCGCACCTGGACAACCGCGCCGAGGCCCGGCTGCGGCGCGTGCTGATGGAGATGCCACGCAATCAGAGCGTGGTGCTGGTCACCCACAAGAGTTCGATGCTGGAAGTCGTTGATCGTCTGATCGTGCTCGACAAGGGCCGCATTATTGCCGATGGGCCCAAGGCAAGCGTGCTCAAGGCACTCAATGAAGGCAGGGTCCATGCCCCGGGCGCCGGACCGGGGCCGGGTGCCGCCGGCGCGGATGCGGAGGTGCGTCATGGCACAACGGGCTAGAAAAGGGCGCTGGCCGCGCCCGGGCAGTCATGAACTCGAGCTGGCCGACGATGCCAGTGCCGCCATGCTGCTGGCCACACCCTGGCGCTCGCGCATCCTTTTGTGGGTGCTGCTGGCGGTGCTGGCTGCCTTTGTCGCCTGGGCGGCGACGGCGCACGTCGAGATCGTCACCCGGGGCACCGGTCAGGTCGTGCCCTCGACCCGGCTGCAGACCATTCAGAATCTGGAAGGCGGCATCGTGCGCGAGCTCTACGTGCGTCAGGGCGATATTGTCGAGCCCGGTCAAAGGCTTGCCCGAATCGATCCGACCCGGGCAAGCTCCGATCTGGCCGAGCGGGAGTCGACGCTTGCCGGACTGCAATCGATCATTGCCCAGTACCAGGCCGAGCTTGCCTCGGTGGTCATCAATACCGAGGCCGACGGCTGGCAGGATCAGGTCGTGATCACTCTGCAGCCGCCCGAGTTTAACGAGGCGTTTCGATCAGCCAATCCGGACCTGGCCGCCACGGCGACCGAAAGCTATCGCGATCGCATCAATGGCCTGCACTCGCAGCTGGATCAGTCGCGGGATCAGATTGCCCAGCGCAGCCAGGAACTCAGCGAGATTCGCGCCCGGGTGGCCAGCCTGTCGCGCAGCCATCAACTGGCCAGTCAGCAGCTGGCGATTACCACGCCGCTGGTCCAGGAAGGGGTGGTCTCGCGGGTGGATCTGCTGGAGCAGCAGCGTCAGGTCAACGACCTGCGCGGGGAGCTTGAATCCGCGCGGCTGTCCATTCCGTCCAAACAGTCCGAGCTGCAGGAAGCCATCAGCCGGCGCCGTGACGTGGCCGCCCAGTTTCGGGTGCGCAGCGCCGATGCCCTGAGCGAGGCCCGCGGTCGCCTGGAAAGCCAGCAGCAGGGGCGGGCCAGCCTGCAGGACCGGCTGGACAGAACGCTGGTGACCTCGCCGGTTCAGGGCAGCATACGCACCATCAACGTCAACACCATCGGTGGCGTCATCGAGCCGGGTGCGAGCTTGATGGAGATCGTGCCCATCGAGGATCAGCTACAGATCGATGTGCGCATTCCACCGCGCGATATCGGCTTCATTCATCCGGGCCAGCCGGCCACGGTCAAGCTCTCGGCCTATGACTTCACCATCTACGGCGGGCTCAGGGGGGTGGTGCAGCGTATCAGCCCTGACACGGTGCAGGACGAGAAGGGCAACAGCTTCTACGAGGTCACCGTGGTGACCGATCAGAACCATCTGGGCGGCGAGCATAATCCGATGACCATCATCCCCGGCATGCAGGCCAGCGTCGATGTCATCACGGGCGATCAGACCATTTTGCAGTATCTGCTCAAGCCGATATTGAGAGCACAGCAGGGTGCCCTGCGTGAGCGGTGATGGCGCTTGCGCAAACAATGAAAAAAGCGATCAGGGGGTCATGATGAAAAAGTGGTGGGCCGGGCTGTATGTGCTCTCACTGGCAGGGGCGGCGCAGGCGCAGTCGCTTGATGAAGCCGTGACGCAGGCCATCATGGAAAACCCCATAACGCGCACGGAAGTCGCGCGCTATGAACAGTTCAGGGACAGCGCCCGGGCGCAGCGGGGCGCCTGGCTGCCGTCGGTGGATCTGGAAGCCCGTGCCGGCCGGGGGCAAAACGAAAGCGAGGTCAACGGCATCGACCGCTCAAGCGATGCGCACAACTACCGCCGAGGCTCCATCACGCTCTCGCAGCTGATCTGGGACAACAATCGCACGCTTGAGCGCGTTCGCAACGCCGACAGCCAGATCGACTATCAGCGCTGGGAAGTCGCGGCAGCGGCCAACCGGGTCGGACTGGCCACGATCGAGACCTATCTGGACGTGTTGCAGACGCAGCGACTCGTGGCGCTGGCCGAGCGCAACGTCGACACCCATCAGCGCATTGCCGCCGACATTCGTCGCCGCAGCGAGCTCGGCGCCGGCACGGCCACCGATGCAAGCCAGGTCGACGGCCGTCTGGCTCGCTCACAGTCCAGCCTGATTGCGGCCTACAACAATCACGAGGATGCCATCTCCTCTTTTTTGCGTCTGGTCGGAGAATCACCCCGGGACCTGACACCGCCGGACGCGGTGGATCTTGCCCCCGTGCCCGCCGAACTCGAGCAGGCACTGGCCATGGCCAATGAAAACAACCCCATTCTGGTGGCAGCGCGCCATTCGGTGACGGCGGCCGGTCATGAAGTGGGTGCCGAGCGCAGCAACTTCCTGCCAGAGCTGCGCTTTCAGGCCAGTCGACTGACAAGCCGGGACTACGACTTTGAAGGCAGTCGCGCCAACGACTGGAATGCCGAGCTTGTGATGTCTTGGAATCTCTATCGCGGGGGGAGTGATGCGGCCGAGCTGCGCGCCCGACACCACTCGCTGGAAGCCGTGCAGTATGACAGCGACCGGGCCCTGCGTGAGGTGCGCGACGAGCTGCGCCTGGCCTGGAACGCCCGCGATTACGTGACCAGCCAGCTGCCTTATCTGGAGCGACACGTCAGCGCCAGCGAACAGACCCGGGTCAACTACCGCAAGCAGTTTGATATCGGCCGGCGCACCCTGCTGGACGTGCTGGACAGCGAAACCGAACTTTACAGCGCCCAGCAGGATCAGGTGCAGGCGCGCTTTGCCCTGACGCGCGCGCGCTATCGCCTGCTGGCCGTGACCGGCAATCTGCTTGACACCCTCCAGATTCGTATCGACCAGAGCAACGTCGACGGCAATCAACTGCTCGGGGCCGGCAGTCCGGCGCCAGGAGGCGAATCATGAGTCTTTTCCATCGTCTCGTCTCCGGCGTGGCCGGGCTGTTGCTGCTCTTTTCGATCGGTATTTTTGCCATCAACGTGCAGCACGCCCGCCAGTCGCTGCTCGACAGTCAGCGTCTGGAAACGACCAACATGACCCAGGGGCTGAGTCTGACGCTGGCGCAGTTCATCGAGGAGGGCGACTGGACCAGCGCCGAAACACTTTTGAAGGCCACCTCGGATGGCAGCTTTGTCAATACGCTCAGACTCGAGGCGGTCGGGCTCGACGAGCCGCTGGTGGTGCGAAATCCGGGCACGACGCGAGCGCCTGGCTGGTTCCAGTCGCTGGTGTCCCTGCCGCAGCTTGCCACTCAGCGTGAGATTTCCGGCGGCTGGTCGCCGCTGGGGACCATCATGCTCGAGGCGGACAACACACTGCCCTACGACCAGCTCTGGGCGCTGGGGCTGAATCTGTTGCTGTGGCTGGCGGTGGGCATGGCGCTGACGCTGGCCGTCTGCGCGCTTGGCTTTCGACGGCTTCTGACGCCGCTGCATCGACTTTCCAGCTACATCGAGGCCCTGCAGATTGAAGGCTATGCCGGCCCCATCGAGTCTACCCGCGTCCGGGAGCTCAAGGGCATCACTCAGGCCGTCAATCATCTCAGCGCGCGGCTCAGCGATCAGTTTGAGGCACAGACCGCGCAGGTTATTCGTCTGCAGCGCATGGCCGAGCGTGACGCCGTTTCAGGCCTTGGCAATCGCTCCTATCTGACCCGCATTCTGGATGAGTGGCTGGCCGCCCCCGAAGGCGGCTCGCTGATGATTCTGCGTATCGACCATCTCGGCGAGATCTACCGTCGCGACGGCTTCGAGGAGCGCGACAACGCCATTCGCGCCATCGGCGACTATCTGACCGGGATGAGCGTGCAGGGCACCCCCATTCAGGCGGCCCGGCTTTCGGCCGAAGAGTTTGCCCTGATCGTGCCGGATGCCAGCGACGCCCATCGCGAGGAGCTGGTGCTGACCCTGCTCGACCGGATCGATGACATCGTCGATGTTAACCCGCTCGACGAGGAGCGCGCCCATCACGCCCGTGCCGGTATCGTGCTGCGCGAGCCGGGTCTTCAGCGGGTGCCGATGCTCTCCAAGGCCGACAGCGCCCTGCGTGAGGCGATCGAGTCCGATCAGCGCTGGTATACCTCGCCGCGTGAGTCCCGCCACAACGAACGCAGCCGCGGCGAGTGGCGCACGGTCATCGATCGCGCGCTGGCCAATCATCAGGCCGTTTTCGTGGCGCAACCCGTGCTGCTCAACGACGGTCAGGAGCTGCACCGGGAGCTTTTCATGCGTCTGAAGGAAGGCGATGAGCTGCATCTGGCCTCGACCTTTTTACCGATCGCCCGTCATTTTGGCATCGGCGCGCAGATGGACCGCTACGTGCTGGACTGGCTGAGCCGTCACGGGCACGACATCGATTATCGCCTGGCGCTGAATCTGACAGCGGATCTCATCGGTAGCGACGTTGAGGTCGATGCCCTGATCGAGTGGCTTAAAGCGCACCCGTCGCTGGCGCGTCAGCTGGATATCGAGGTCACCGAAGAGAGCGTTTTGCGCCACGGTCAGAATGTGCAGCGCCTGTTCAGAAAGGCCGCCACGCTTGGCGCGCGTGCCGGCGTCGACCGCTTTGCCCGCGATCTGAATTCGCTGCCCGTGCTGGGCAGGCTGCGCCCGGATTACGTCAAGATCGATCAGACCTTTTTCGTGCGTGACGATGTCGACAACGAATTTCTGCACAGCCTGTGCATGGCGGCGCATCAGCTTGAAGTGCTGGTGATTGTGACCCGTGTCGAGTCCGAGGCGCAGCGCGCACGCGTCACCGAGATCGGCGCGGACGGCTATCAGGGCTATCTGGCCCCGGCGGTAGCACTGAATCCGGGGGTTCATTAATGCATGCGCCGGACGATAAACAAGCATGATCTGACAGGGAATGTCTGCCGATGATGGGGCGATGGTACCGGTGGGGAGCAACCGTACTGCTGGTGATTGTCCTGCCGGCCTCGGCCGGTATGCTGACAGGCTCGGCCATTCCGCCGGCCGGCGCCATCGTCGGACAGTACGGCAGCACCGGTCTTGCCCGGGTGGAGCGCTGGCAGGCGCTGATCACACGGCTCAGGGGCCAGCCGGTGGCCGTACAGCTGGCCGGGGTCAACGATTTCTTCAACCAGCTGGATTTTGTGGATGATGTCGACGTCTGGCATGTCGAGGACTACTGGGCCACGCCGGTCGAGTTTCTGGGGGTCGGGCGAGGCGACTGCGAGGAGTTTGCCCTGGCCAAGTATCTGACCCTGCGCGAGCTGGGGGTGCCCGATGACCAGATGCGCCTTCACTACGTCAAGTATGTGCCCTATGACCAGTTTCACATGGTGCTCTCCTGGGCGGCACAGCCGCAGCAGATGCCGGTGATCCTGGACAACATCGACAAACGCATTTCGCCTGCCGCGTCCCGTCGGGACCTGATTCCCATCTACAGCTTCAATGCCAGCAGTCTCTGGACCTCGACCGCTTCGGGCCAGGAGGCGCCGGTAGGCAATGCCAATCGGCTGAGCCGCTGGGAGGACTGGCAGACACGCGTGCGAGGCGGCGTCATGAACCGACCCTGATGCCCGACGCTGCGAAGGCGTTATCGATCATGCTTCACCCCCTGCCTTTTGCCGGTCTCCTCTGCGTATACTGATACGTCTGTCAGCGACTTCCCTGTCGCCTGATGTATTTGTCAATGGAGACCCGTCATGAGCTGGACCCCCACCCGCGAAGCCTTTGATCAGTACATGCTGCCCAATTACTCACCCCAGAAGGTGATGCCGGTGCGCGGCGAGGGGAGCCGCCTGTGGGACCAGGAGGGTCGCGAGTACATCGACTTTGCCGGCGGCATTGCCGTCAACGCGCTGGGACACTGCCATCCGGCGCTGATGGCAGCGCTGAAGGCGCAAAGCGAGAAGGTCTGGCACCTCTCCAACGTCTACACCAACGAGCCGGCGCTGAAGCTGGCGCGCACGCTGGTCGAGAAGACCTTCGCCGACAAGGTGTTTTTGTGCTCCTCGGGCGCCGAGGCCAATGAGGCCGCGCTCAAGCTGGCGCGGCGCTATGGCCATGACACGGCGGGCGAACACAAGCACCGCATCGTCTCCTTTCGCCAGTCCTTTCACGGCCGCACCTTCTTTACCGTCAGCGTCGGCGGCCAGCCCAAATACTCCCAGGGCTTTGGTCCGGTGCCCGGCGGCATTGTGCACGGCACCTACAACGATCTGGAAAGCGCGCGCGAGCTGATCAACGACGACACCTGCGCGGTCATCGTCGAGCCGATGCAGGGCGAGGGTGGCGTGACCCCGGCCACGCCCGAATTCCTCGAGGGCCTGCGCAAGCTGTGTGACGATCACAAATCGCTTTTGATCTTCGATGAAGTGCAGTGCGGTGTCGGCCGCAGCGGCCGGTTCTACGCCTACATGAACTACAACGTCACGCCCGACATCCTGACCTCGGCCAAGGCACTGGGCGGCGGTTTCCCGATCGGTGCGATGCTGACCACCGATGAGATCGCGCGCGTGTTCGTGGTCGGCACCCATGGTTCGACCTATGGCGGCAATCCGCTGGGCGCGGCGGTGGCGCTCGCCGCAGTGGAAACCATCGGCTCGCCCGAGGTGCTCGAGGGCGTCGAGACGCGCTCACAGCGTTTCCGCGAGCATCTGGAAAGGCTCAACGAGAAATACGGCTGCTTCAGCGATATCCGTGGGATGGGGCTGCTGCTGGGTGCGGAGTTCAAGCCCTCCTTTGGCGAGCGCGGACGCGAAGTGCTGGCCGCGGCCACTGAAGAGGGGCTGATGATGCTGGTGGCCGGCCCCAACGTGCTGCGTTTTGCGCCGTCGCTGGTCATCGAGCCGGAGGTCATTGACGAAGGCATGGCCTGTCTCGATCGTGCGCTGGCACGGGTCGTGGCCAACGACTGACGGAGACGCTGGCATGTCACTGATTGCACGCAGTGCCACGACCGCCGACATCGACGCCATCATGGCCATGGCCGAGGCGGCCCGGCCGGCGCTGACCAATCTGCCGGCCGATCGCGATCGGCTGGAAGCGCGGCTGGCCGCAAGCGAGGCGGCGCTGGCGCACAGCGTGGATCGTCCCGGCGATGAGCAGTATGTGCTGGTGGTGGAGACCGATGAAGGCGAGGTGATCGCCACGGCCACGATCAGGGCGCTGGCAGGCGGTCGCGACGCCTATTACACCTACCGCCGGGAGACGCTGATCCACGCCTCCCAGCAGCTCGATGTGCGTCGCGAGGTGGATATTCTGTCCATCTCGCACGAGATGTCGCACGCCTCACTGCTGTGTGCGCTGGCCACCACCGATCATGATCTGGCCGACAGCGCCCGACGTCTGCTGCGCGCGGCACGTCTGGCCCTGATCGCCCGGTTCCCGGAGCGCTTTGCATCGACGCTGTTCGTGGCGCTGTCCGGCTATCGCGAAGCCGGGCGCACGCCGTTCTGGGACGGTGTGGGGCGCCATTTTTTCTCACGGGATTTTGACGAAATTCATCGGGCGGCCAGCCTGGGCTCGAGAAGTTTCATCGGCGAGGTCATGCCGCCGTTTCCGCTCTATCTGCCGCTGCTCGATGACCCAACGCGCGAGGCGATCGGACGGGTCGGGGACAATCACGCCAATGCGCTGCGCGCCTGGCAGCAGCAAGGGTTTGCCCTGTCGCGCCACGTCGATCTGCTTGATGGCGGCCCGCTGCTGGAGGCCGCGCGCGATCATCTGCCCCGGGGGCAGTGGCTGACCGTCCAGGTCGGTGACACGCCGGACGACGGGGCGTGTTCCGAGGCGCTGCTGATTGCCAGTCAGCGCTCGGGAAATTTCAGGGCCCGGGTCGTGACCCGACACATCAACGAGCGCGGCCAGTGCGTGCTGGATGACGCCTGTGCCCGATCCCTGTCGGTGGCCGTCGACGAACCTGTGCTGGTCATTCCCTTCACCCGGGCCGGTGATACGGAGGGCCTGTCATGCTGATCCGTCCCATTGAGGCCGGCGACATCGATGCCCTGCAGGCGATTGCCGTCGAGACCGGGCCGGGGTTTACCTCGCTGCCCAACAGTCGCGACTTTCTGATCGACAAGATCGCCCACGCCCGCGAGAGCTTTGAGCTTGTCCCTGACCCGTCCGCGACATCCCCCGGGGCGGCGCTCTACTTCTTTGTTCTGGAAGACGACAGCCAGCCTGCGGACAGCGACGAGCGACTGGCCGGCTGCTGCGCCATCGAGGCGCGCGTCGGGCTCGAGGCGCCGTTTTATCACTACCGCATCGGTCAGCTGGCGCATTCCTCCAGCCATCTGGAGCTGCACCGCACGCTGGATACACTCTTTTTGTGCTCCGATCACACCGGCTCTGCCGAGGTGTGCTCGCTGTATCTGCGCGAGGGCTGGCGCGGTGAGGCGCAGCGTTTGATGCGCAACGGCACACTGTTGTCGCGGGCGCGCTGGTTGTTCATGGCCGGCTTTCGCGAGCGTTTCCCGGCGCGGGTGCTGGCCGAGATGCGCGGACGCTTTGACGACGACGGCAAAAGCCCGTTCTGGGAGGCGCTGGGCCAGAAGTTTCTGCCCATCGAGTTTCAGCGCGCCGACCACCTCACCGGCATGGGCGAGAAGGGCTTTATCGGCGAGATGATGCCGCGCCACCCGATCTGCACCTCCTTTCTGCCACCGGCGGCGCGCGAGTGCATCGGGCAGGTCCATACCCGGACCCGTCCGGCGCTGGCAATGCTCAACCGGGACGGACTGCGCTTTGAGGGCTATATCGATATCTTCGACGGCGGCCCGACCGTGGAAGCCTACATTGATGATGTGCGCTCGATTCGCGACAGCCACACGGCTCGGGTTGTTATCGAAACCGAACTCGAACACGACGAGCGGCCCGGCTGGCTGGCGGCCACCACCGGCGCGGCGCTCGATTTTCGCGCCGGCTGGGTCGGGCGGGGTCCGCAGGCGGGCGAGATCGCCCTGACCCCGGAGGAGGCGCAGCGCCTGAACGTTGAGGAAGGGGACACGCTCAGGCTGCTGGCCACCTGAGCGCACCATGTTCATGGAGGACGAGATGAGTATCGAGATCACACAGCAGCTGTTGGTGGGCGGACAGTGGACGCCGGGCGAGGGGGCAGCGTTTGACAAGCACGACCCGGTCAGCGGTGAGCAACTGTGGCAGGGTCAAAGCGCCAGCGCCGCTCAGGTGGATCACGCCATTGCCGCCGCCCGCCAGGCCTTTCCCGACTGGGCGCGAACGCCGATCGAGACGCGCATCGCGCTGCTGGAAGCCTTTCGCGAGCGTCTGGAGCATCACCGCAACGCACTGGCCGATACCATCGCCCGGGAGACCGGCAAGCCGCGCTGGGAGGCCGGCACCGAAGTGCAGGCCATGATCGGCAAGATCGCCATTTCCATTGCCGCCTGGCACGAACGCACGCCCACGCGGACGCGGGACAACGCCGGCGTGCGCGCCGTGGTTCGTCACCGCCCGCATGGCGTGATGGCGGTCTTCGGACCCTATAACTTCCCGGGCCACCTGCCCAACGGCCATATCGTGCCGGCGCTTCTGGCCGGCAATACGGTGGTGTTCAAGCCCAGCGAGCTGACCCCGGCCACGGCCGATCTGGTGCTTGCCTGCTGGCAGGAGGCCGGGCTGCCGCCGGGCGTGATCAATCTGGTGCAGGGTGGGGTCGAGACCGGCCAGGCGCTGGCCGGTCACCGCGGGATCGACGGGCTGCTCTTTACCGGCAGCGAGGGCACCGGCCGGCGGCTGCACGAGGGCATGGGCGGGCGGTTGGATACGATGCTGGCACTGGAGCTGGGCGGCAATAACCCGCTGCTGGTGCATGACGTGCCCCAGGATCTCGAGGCAACGGTGCTGACCATCGTTCAATCGGCCTATGTCTCCGGCGGGCAGCGCTGCACCTGTGCCCGGCGCCTGCTGGTGCCCGAGGGTGCACAGGGTGATCGACTAATCGAGGCCCTGCGCCGGACGCTGTCCACCCTGGTGGTGGGGCCGCAGTTTGACGGACTCGACGGTTTTGGTGAGCAGGAGCCGTTTTACAGCGGCCTGGTTTCGCCGGCGGCGGCGCAGAAGATGATCGATGCCCAGCAGCAGCTTGAATCGATGGGCGCGCGCGTGCTGTCGCGCATGACGCTTTTGAAGGAAGGCACCAGCCTGGTCTCGCCGGGACTGATCGATGTGACCGGACTCGAGGTACCGGACGAGGAGTATTTCGGACCTCTGCTAAAGGTATACCGTTATCCTGATTGGGAAAATGCGATTGCCGAGGCCAATAACACCCGCTTTGGGCTGGCCGCCGGGCTGCTCGGCGGCACTGCCCGGGTCTGGGAAGACTTCGTGCTGCGCATTCGGGCCGGGGTGGTCAACTGGAACCGCCAGACTACCGGTGCCGCCAGCGATGCGCCCTTTGGCGGCGTGGGCGCCAGCGGCAATCATCGCCCCGGCGCCTGGTATGCGGCGGACTACTGCGCCTGGCCGGTCGCCTCGATGGAAAGCGATACGCTGGTGCTGCCCGATCAGCTGCCGCCGGGCATCACGCTGGACGGGTTTGATGGCGAGCAGGTGACATGAGGGGGAGGCAACATGAGTGACGCACTCGAGATCAATTTTGACGGCCTCGTCGGGCCGACGCACAACCATGGCGGCCTGGCCCGCGGCAATCTGGCCTCGAAGCGCCATGCCGGGCTGGTCTCCAACCCGCGCGAGGCGGCGCTGCAGGGGCTTGAAAAGATGAAGGCATCACTTGATGCCGGCTTTCCCCAGGCGGTACTGCCACCGCAGCAGCGCCCCGACATGCGGTTGTTGCATCAGCTCGGCTATCGCGGCGCGCCGGAGGAGGTGCTGCCGCGGGTGGGCAGCGAATCCCCGGAGCTTTTATACGCGGCCTGCTCAGCGGCGGCGATGTGGACGGCCAACGCTGCCACCGTCACGCCTTCGCGCGACACGCTGGATTCGCGCGTGCATGTCACGTCGGCCAATCTGCAGTCGGCGCTGCACCGCTCGATCGAATCCGCTCAGACCGCGCGAACGCTGAAGGCGATCTTTCGTGATGAGCACCACTTTGCCCACCATCCGGCACTGCCTGCCACGCCCTGGTTTTCCGATGAGGGCGCGGCCAACCATACGAGGCTGTGCGCCGATCATGGGGGGCCGGGCGTGCATCTGTTCGTCCACGGTGATCCGGCGCCGGACACCCTGGCGGCGCCAAAACATCATCACCCGCGCCAGACGCTTCGCGCATGTCGGGCGCTGGCACGCCAGCACGGTCTGAGCGATCAGCAGACCGTGTTTGCCCAGCAGCACCCGGCCGCCATCGACGCGGGCGTGTTTCATAACGATGTGATCTGCGTCGGCAACGGTCCGGTGCTGCTCTATCACGAGCGCGCCTTTTTTGATGAACGCGCCGTACTGGAAGCGCTGCGCGACCGGCTGGCGGCGCGCGCTGACGGCCAGCCGCTGATTCCCATCCGGGTGCCCGAGGAGGCCGTGTCGCTGGAAACGGCGGTGGCGAGCTATCTCTTCAACTCCCAGCTGCTGAGTCAGAGTGATGGCAGCATGACGCTGGTGGTACCGGGGGAGTGCGAGGCCGACGAAGCGGTATGGATGACGATTCAGAGCCTGCTGCTGGGTGGCAACAACCCGATCAGTGAGGTGGTAGTGCGCGACGTCAAGCAGAGCATGCGCAACGGCGGCGGCCCGGCCTGTCTGCGTCTGCGGGTGGTGCTTGCTGAGGCCGAGCGTCAGGCCATGAGCGGGCGGGTCATGCTCGATGACGATCTGTACCGGGATCTCACCGCCTGGGTCGAGCGTCACTATCGTGACCGCCTGGCGCTTGAGGATCTTGCCGATCCGCAGCTGGCACACGAATCGCTCACCGCGCTGGAAGAACTCACCGGCCTGCTGAAACTGGGGTCGATCTATCCTTTTCAGCGGGAAGGCATGGCGGAATAAGGCCAGCGTTATAAGACCATGGTGGTAGCGCGCCAGCGCCCGCTAACGCTGACACTGCAGGGCAGTCCATTACAACGACAGGGAGGTCATGACATGAAGGCGACAGCACTGGTACTGGAGCGTCAAAACGAGCTGGCACTGCGCGAGATCGAACTGCCTGATGAGGTTGGCCCGGATGACGTGCGCATCAGTATGCACACCGTGGGCATCTGCGGCAGCGATATCCACTACTACACCCACGGGCGCATCGGCCCCTTCGTGGTTGAGGAACCGATGGTGCTGGGCCACGAGGGCTCGGGTACCGTGACGGCAGTGGGCGCCAATGTCACCACGCTTGCCCCCGGTGACCGGGTCTGCATGGAGCCGGGCCTTCCCGACCCGACATCAAAAGCCTCGAAGCTGGGGATGTATAACGTCGACCCCGCGGTGCGCTTCTGGGCCACCCCGCCAATCCACGGCTGTCTCACACCCGAGGTCATCCATCCGGCGGCGTTCACCTTCAAGCTGCCGGACAGCGTCTCCTTTGCCGAAGGCGCCATGGTCGAGCCGTTCGCGGTGGGTGTGCAGGCGGTGGTCAAGGCAGGGCTTCAGCCGGGTGATACCTGCGTGGTGACCGGCTGCGGCCCGATCGGGCTGATGGTGGCGCTGGCCGCACTCGCCTCCGGCGCCAGCCGGGTGGTGATTTCTGATGTGGTCGATGACAAGCTTGCCATCGCCGCCGGCTACAAGGGGCTGATCCCCGTCAACGTGGCCCACGACTCGCTCACCGAGCGTGTCGCCGAGCTGACCGGCGAAGGCTGGGGGGCCGATGTGGTGTTTGAGGCCAGCGGCAGCCCGCGCGTGTATGACGATGCCCTGGGCTGCGTGCGCCCGGGCGGAGCGCTGGTGCTGGTCGGCATGCCGGTCGAGAAGGTCAGCCTGGATGTGGTAGTGGCCCAGACGAAGGAAGTGCGCATCGAGACGGTCTTTCGCTACGCCAACGTCTATGACCGCGCCATCGAGCTGATCGCCTCCGGCAAGGTCGATCTCAAGCCGCTGATCGTTGAGACCTTTGATTTCGAGCAGAGCGTGGCGGCCTTTGATCGTGCCGTGGAAGCGCGGCCCACCGACGTCAAGCTGCAGATCAGAGTGGCCGGCGAGGATCAGCGCTGATCGCATGACCGGGGCAGTGCCGTCGACAATCCGGCGGCCACGACGCCCGGTCACGGGTGCGTTAAGCTGGTGCCTTTATGAATTTCTGGAGCAAGTCGATGTTTCTGGTCTGCGGCGAGGCCCTTTTTGATTTCTTTTCCGACGCAGGGCAGGTGGCCCCGGACGCGTCATCCCTGTCGTTTACGGCGGTGGCCGGCGGCTCACCCATGAATGTGGCCATCGGGCTGTCGCGCCTTGAGCGTTCATCGGCATTTCTCACAGGCCTGGCCCCGGATGCGCTGGGCGAGCGTCTGCGCGCCGTGCTTGCCAGTGAATCGGTCAATACCGACCTGATGGTCGAGATACCCGGCAGCGCCACCACCCTTGCCATGGTCACCCTCGATGAGCACGGCTCGCCGCGCTACGTCTTCTACAACCAGTGCGGCGCCGATCGCATGCTGGAGACGACGCATCTGCCATCCACTCTTGATGCGGTGCATGCCATCCATGTGGGCTCCTACGCGCTGGCGGTCTCGCCCACCAGTGACACGCTGGAGACGCTGGTCGCTCGTGAGCGTGACCGCTGCCTGATCTCGCTGGACCCCAATATTCGCCTCAAGGTCGAGCCCGACGTGGCGCGCTGGCGCGAGCGTATCGACACCTTCGCCGGCCATGCCCATCTGATCAAGATCAGCGACGAGGATCTTGAGGCTCTCTACCCGGACAAGGACTTTGAGGCGGTGATCCGCGGCTGGCTCAGTGATCGCTGCCCGATGGTGATCATGACCCGCGGCGGCGAGGGCGTGACAGTGTTCACGAAAGAGGGAAGCGAATCATTCACGCCCGAGGCGATCAGCGTGGTGGACGCCGTGGGCGCCGGCGACAGCTTCATGGCCGCACTGCTGGCATGGCTTGATGAAAAGGGGCTGGCCACGCCCGAGGGGCCGGGGCGGTTGACGCCGGAGCAGCGCCGCGAGATGGCCGAGTTTGCCATGCGTGCGGCGGCGCACACCTGCCAGCAGCGCGGGCCGGACCTGCCGCGTCGCCATCAGATCGTGGCGTAAATAGCGTGCACGGTGATCAAAGAGAAAAGGGAGGTTCTCAATGTCATATCGCGTCATTTCAATCATCGGACTTTTGTTGCTGTCCACGACGGCACTGGCGGATGCACCGGCCTCACACGAAACCCACGTCTCAAAAGACGGTGACGCCGGCCAGGCGGCGCAGGCCTTTAGTGATGCCAATCAGCGCATGCATCACGACATGGCGATCGACCCCAGCGGCAATGTCGATATGGACTTTGCCCGCGGCATGCTGGCCCACCACCGCGGCGCGGTCGACATGGCGCGCATCGAGCTTGAGCACGGCAGCGACGAGCAGATGCGTGCGCTGGCCCGTGAAGTGATCGATGCCCAGCAGCGTGAAATCGAGCTGCTCGAACGCTGGATCGCCAAGCATGAGGATCAGCCGCAGGAGTAAATCACCACCAGGGCGCCGGCTTCTCGATCCCGGCGCCGGAACAGGGCATGATGACAGAACGTTCCGGACAGGTTTGAGGCCTGCCCGGGATACGGGATCGTCTGCAGGCGACCCGTTACAACGCGACCAATAACAACAATCGCGAGGTGTCGTCATGACACAGGATACGAAGCAGGACAGCGGCGTTCGTCACGACGCCGTGGCGCAGGACTATCTGGACAAGCGCCAGCTCAAAAAGGGTGCCGCCGGCTGGGTGCTGCTGGCAACGCTTGGGGTCTCCTATGTGATCTCCGGCGATTTTGCCGGCTGGAATCTGGGCATCGGGGTGGGTGGCTTTGGCGGCATGCTGATCGCCACCGTTTTGATGGCCCTCATGTATACCGCCATGGTGCTCTCGCTGGCGGAACTCTCCTCGTCCCTGCCCACCGCCGGCGGCGGCTATAGTTTCGCCCGCCGCGCCATGGGCCCCTGGGGCGGCTATATCACCGGCACCGCCATTTTGCTGGAGTACGCCATCGCCCCGGCGGCGATTGCGATTTTCATCGGCGGCTACGTCAACTCCCTGATCGACCTTGATGGGCCGCTGGTCTATGCGGTTTTCTATATCGCCTTTGTGGGCCTGCATCTGTGGGGCGCGGGGGAGGCGCTTCGCATCATGATGGGCGTCACGGCGCTGGCCGTGGTCGCAATTCTTGTCTTTATCGCTGGCATGCTGCCGCATTTCGACAGCGCCCGGCTTTTCGATATTGCCCCCGGCGATGCGGTGGGGGCCTCTGCCTTTCTGCCCAACGGCTACATGGGCATCTGGGGCGCGATTCCCTTTGCCATGTGGCTCTTTCTGGCGGTCGAGGGTGTGCCGCTTGCCGCGGAAGAGTCCCGCCACCCGGGGCGCGATATGCCGCGCGGTATTATCGCGGCCATGGCTATACTGCTGGTGTTTGCCTTTTGCATGCTGCTGCTGGCGCCCGGCGGGGCCGGTGCCAGCGCCATGAGCACCTCGGCAGCGCCGCTGGTGGACGCGTTGGCTGCGGTGTATGGCCCCGGCAGCTGGGCGGCGGGCTTTGTGAACGTGATCGGGCTGTTCGGCCTGATCGCCTCGTTTTTCTCGATCATCTTCGGCTACTCGCGTCAGGTCTTTGCGCTTTCGCGTGCCGGCTATATTCCCCGCATACTGTCGATCACCAGCCGTCGCGGGGCACCGGTGCTGGCGCTGGTGGTGCCCGGGGTGATCGGATTTTTGCTGTCGCTGACCGGGCAGGGCGATCTGATGATTACTATGGCGGTGTTCGGCGCCACCATCTCCTATGCCATGATGACGCTGTCGCACTGGCTTCTGCGCGTTCGCGAACCCGACCTTGAGCGGCCCTATAAAACGCCGGGCGGGCGCTGGACCTCGGGGGTGGCGCTGGGGCTTGCGGTCATCGCCTTTATCTCGACGTTTGTGGTCAGCCTGCAGGCCGCGCTCTGGGCGGGGCTTTTCTACGCCATCATGCTGGCCTGGTTCGGGTTTTACAGCCGTAAGCGGCTGGTGGCGCAGGCCCCGGAGGAGGAGTTCGACGCCATTGCCAGCGCCGAGGCGACGCTGAAATGACAGGGTTCAACGACGAGAAGGGATGAGCGCGCGCATGAAAGTCGGTCTGCTGCAGTGTGATGATCTGGCCCCGCATGTGGCCCGCGTGCATGGCAACTATCCGGCCCTGTACGCGGGGCTTTTACAGGCGGTGGACCCCACTCTCGAGTTCGTGACCTGGCGGGTCCACGACGGGGAAGTGCCCACGAATTTTGACGGCGTGGATGCCTGGCTGATCTCCGGCAGCAAGGCCGGCGTGTACGAAAATCATGCGTGGATCGCGTCATTGCTTGAACTGATCCGCCGTCTTCACGCCGCCCACCGAACGGTGGTCGGCATCTGCTTTGGTCATCAGGCGATGGCCCAGGCACTCGGCGGTCACGCCGGCAAGAGCGATCGCGGCTGGGGCGTGGGGGTGTCGTTTAATACCGTGGTGGGGCGCAAACCCTGGATGACGCCCTGGCAGGAAGGGCTGGATCTGATCGTGAGCCATCAGGATCAGGTACTGGTGCTGCCCGAAGGCGCCGAGGTGCTGGCCGAAAGCCCGTTCTGCCCGTATTACCTGTTGCAGTACGGCCCGCGTCTCATGAGCGTTCAGGGCCATCCGGAGTTTTCGAAGGCGTGCAGCGCGGACCTGATGGCAGACAAGAGCGAGAAACTGCCGGATCGGCGCCGCCGCGAGGGTATGGCCTCGCATTATGCCCCGGTCGATGATCACCTCATGGCGCGCTGGATCGTCAACTTCATGCGTCAGGGGGCGGGGCTGTCGTTTGCGTCAGATCGGTAGCCACGGCGTCTTCATTCAATTCGAAGCGTTGTTTTCGGGCACCGGTATCAGTCCGTAGCGGCGCATGATCGCTTCCATATCGTCAGGGTCGGGGGTGCCCGTGGCGACCAGCGCTGCCAGCTCACGAAAGTAGTCCGGCCCCAGGGCGCCGGGTGTGAGCATGCACAGACAGCGCGCCGGTTCATCGAAAGCGTTGTGAAAGCTGTGGACTGCCCCACGAGGAATGAACAGGGAGTCATCGGGGGCAATATCGATATCGTTGCCCGCCACGCGCAGAGTAAGCCTGCCCTCCAGACCCAGAATGGTTTCGTCCCAGCGGTCGTGATAGTGCGCGACCGGCATGCGAGCGCCGGGCAGTACCGTCATGCGAAAAAGATCAAGCTTCCCCTCGGTGGTTGCGTGACTTTCGTAAAATTCAAGCGTCATCCCGCCAATCGTGATGGTCTCCAGCATGAGATGCGTTCTCCGGATGAAATGGTCTCGACAATGACGGGAGAGGTGAACGCGCCCGTCATGGCCATTGAGCCACACCAGCATGGCAAAAAGAGGCTGTATTCAGGCCGGCATTGGCCAGTCGCTGCTGTCGGCGATGCCTGAAAGGACAGCAGATGCCTGATCACCCAACATTCCCATGGCCTGAGCCCCGCCGGGCAGTGCGGCAATATCGCCCATCAGCGAGGCCATGATGGTGGCGGGGTGGAGGGCTGCTGGCAGCAGGCTGAACGCCTCGTCGAATGCCGGCGGGGCGGGTTCGTCAGCGCCCGCTTCATCAAACGCCAGCGCAATGAACTGAGTGCTCTGGGTGTCGCTGAAGTTGTCATCCGAGGTCAAAATCAGGCTCTGGCGGCCATCGGCCAGTGCCGGGCCAAACGTCATGCCTTCGACGTTGTCCGGCTCGAACCCGTAGTCGTTGAGACTGGTCAGCAGCGTTTTCTGGACCGGACGCACCGTGCCGGTAGCGTCTTCGAGGCTGTCGAGATGGCTGATGTTGGTGGCCCGTGAGAGATCGATCTCGTAGAGGCGAATATCGTTGCCGGCGCCTTCGGCAAAGCCGCGCTCCAGCGTCAGCAAGTGGTGCTCATCAAGGGCCAGCATCTCCACCAGCCCGTTCGTCGAGAACCCATCTCCCTCGACAGGCGCCTGCGGCGTGGGCTCGACCGGATAGAGATACTGTCCCAGTGCCTCACCAGTGTCGGGATCAAAGCTCAGGATGCGCGACGGGCTGCCGGTATCCAGCGCTGCGGCCGGGCCGTCCTGGGCCAGGGCGTTTTCGGTGGCGGTAAACAGGTGCTCTCCGTCGGGCGTCAGGGTCACGCTTTCCAGCGCCAGGTTGTTGCGAACCCCCCAGCTGCCGTCACCATCGGGGCTCAGAATCTTCGGCAGTTCGATGGCATCGATCTGCTCGCCGTCGCGGGCAAACAGATTGACGAAGGGGTCGATGCGCTGGTTGCTGTCGCCTTCGGAGGCGATATAGAGCGTGCCGTCCGCCGTGATGGCGATCGCTTCGGGATCGATCTCGCCGGCCGCCCAGGGGGCACCGCCGGGCTGGCGCAGGGTGGTGACATCGGTCAGGCGCACATCGCCGTCGTTGAGCGCGCCGTCGTCCAGATCGATGCGCAGGCTGTAAAAGCGGGCATCGTTGTACTCGCTGCGATCATCGGAGATCGCCAGATATTCGCCGCTGACCGGATCGCGGGTCAGCCCCGACAGCCCGCCCAGGGTGGTGTTCTGAAATTCGGTGCCGCTGTCAAAGGCGGTCTGGCCGATGAACTCGATGTCCTGTACCTGCGTGTCATTGTCATCAATGGCGAGATCGGCCCACACCAGCCGGTGATCGGAGGCCTCCACGCGCTCGCTTCCGGTATCATCCTCAACCGGCCAGAACACGCCGCCATCCAGCCGGGTCAGGCCCTGGTCCGATGGCAGTACGTAATCCACACGCAGGTTGCCGGGGGCCTCGTCGTTGAAGTCGGCGGTATCAAAGCGCGGGTCGCCGCGGTGGGTGGTATTCGCGCCGCCCTGTTCAAGTGCGGCAACCACGCCGCCCTCACTGTCCGGTGTGAGACCGGCGGCAATCAAGGGGTGCCCCAGCAGCTGCTGGGCCGCGCCCGGCAGGCTGTCGCCATCCAGCGGGTCGACGTTCTGATCGCCGGCAATCACGAAGCGTGCGCTGGCCTCCAGGCCACCGCTGCGGCCCTGATCATCCACGAGATAGTCACCCTTGCCGGGCGTGACGTAGTCGGCCCACAGGCGGATCTCGTCGGCGTTGCGCAGGCCGTTGCGATTCTCGGGGCCGTCAAAGCTGGGCGGGGTGGGGTGGGAGGCAAGCAGGTGCAGGATCTCGCCGTCGACGTTGACCGGGATGTCCCAGTGGCTCTTGGAGGAGAGCGGCAGCACGTCCAGCGCGGCGTCCGAGTAGTAGTCGCCCGTGTCAGCGGTCTCCGGGTTGTCCGGCAGTCGCGCGCCCGGCATGTCCTTCCAGAGAAAGTCACCAAAGGTGCGGATGTCATCACTCTCAAGCGGGTAGCGTGACAGCACCAGCATGCCGTACTGGCCGGGAAACTGACCGAACCCCAGTGCGTCATCGGCGTAACCCGGTGCGCCGGGCGTGGTCACCGCCTCGCCGCTGCCGTCCAGATCCACGCCCGAGGTGACACCGGTGTTGACCGGGGCACTGAAGATGTAGGGGTAATCAATGCCCGGCGCGTCACCCTGAGACGTGCCCAGGTAGTGCTCGCGAAAGAGCTCGGCCGCCGCGGGGTCGTAATCGAACTCGTTGATCAACAGCACGTCCGGGCGGGACTGCTGGATGACAGCGGCGATATCACGCGCCTGAGCGTCGCCGCTGATCAGGTCGTCATGCAGCGCGCCGGCGCTGTCACGGTTGAGCGCGGCGTTGTAGGTGGCAACGCGGATATCCGGGGTCGAGGCGGTCATGGGAGCTCCTGGCGGTGGTGGGGCAGAAGAACACCGCTTGAGTATTGGCAGGCCTCATGACAGTGCGATGGCGATCCGGTTATCGATGGGTAACGCGATGCGGCGTTTGCGTTACCCATGGATTGGCCCTGGTGCCTATTCCAGCGTGAGTTGTTGGCTCTCCTTGAGAGCGGTCGTGCGGCTGTCGGTAAAGTCGTTGCCCCCGTGGCGTTCGATGAGATAGACCGGCAGCCCCTCCCTGTCGGCCACCAGAGTGCCTTCCTCGCGCCCCAGGCACAGCATGGTGGTGGCCCAGGCATCGCTGACGGCGGCCTCGGTGCCAAAGACGGTGGCCGATACCAGATCATGCGTGGCGGGTGTGCCGCTGCGCGGGTCGATGATGTGGCCATAGGCGTGGCCGCTATCGTCGAAGTAGCGGCGATAGGTACCGGAGGTATTGAGCGAGAGCCCCTCAGGGTCGTTGACGGTGACAATATTGCCGGCGCGGCGCTCGCCGGGGGCCGGGGCCTCGATGCCCACGCGCCAGGGCGCGTCGTCGGGTTTGGCGCCGCGAATGCGCATGTCACCGCCCAGCTCGGCCAGATAGTTGTCGATGCCGTGGGACTCCAGCATCTCGGCGATACGATCCACGCTGTGGCCTTCGCCCATCGAGGAGAGATCGATGGAAAGCTCAGGGACCGTCTTGCGAATGCGCTGCTGATCGGCATCGATCTCGAGATGTTCAAGGCCCGTATGGGCCATCACCTCGCCAATCTCATGTTCTGACGGCACCCTGAAATTCTGATTCTGAAAGCCCCACAGGGCAAACAGCGGGGCGACCGTCGGGTCATAGCAGCCATTCGAGCGCGCATGGACCTGTCGGGCAATACGCAGCAGGTGAATGACGTCCGGCGGGGCATCCTGCCAGTCGGTGCTGCGGCTGGCGTTGAAGCGTGAAATCCAGGAGTCGTCGCGATAGGTCGAGATTTCCTCATCGATCCGTGTCAGAACGCCGGCCAGATCTGCTTCGATGTCATCATGGGCCGGGGCATCCTCGGCCCACCATTTGACGTGATAGGTGGTGCCCTGCGCTTCACCCTGAGCCAGTTCGAGCTCGGGGACGCGGTCACAGCCGATCAGCAAAAGAGCAGCAACCAGGGCGGGGACGGGGGCAAGCGCGCGTGTGTTCATGAGCAACCGTTGACGGAAATGAAGTCGTGTTCACGATCATGACAGGGGTGAACCAGCCATCCATTGTGCGTCATCGCGACGCGCAGCTCCATTCAGGTTACGCTGAGGGCTTGTCGCCACGTCACGGGAGGGGAATATGCCACTGGATTCGCAGTTTGGACGCTGGCTGCAGGAAGCGGCCGACAGGGCGCCGGATGTCAGCGCCATGAGTGTTGCCCAGCGTCGCGCCATCGCCGATCAGGCCAACCTGAAAATGCAGCGCCCGCCGCTGGCGTATCCGGTCGCGGAGATCCGGGATCTGGCCATTCCAGGCCCTGCCGGGGCCATGACGCTGCGGCTTTATTATCCCATCGTGCATGGCTCGAGCGGACCGCGACCGGTGACGGTGTTTTTCCATGGCGGCGGGTTCGTGACCGGCTCGCTTGCCACCTATGACGTGATCTGTCGCGCGCTGTGTCGCGCTTCAAAAACCATCGTCGCCTTTGTCGATTATCGCCTCGCCCCCGAGCACCCCTTTCCGGCCGCACCGGACGATGCGCTGGCGGCCGTGCGCTATATCGGGCGTCATGCCGGCAACTTCGGTGGTGACGGCGAGCGACTGGCACTGGCCGGTGACAGCGCCGGCGGGCTGCTGGCGGCGCTGACGGCCCTGCGGGTACGCGATGAAGGCGGCCCGGCGCTGCGCGGGCAGTGTCTGCTCTATCCCATGCTGGATCTGCAGCGCGAGGGGGTCGACTCGCTGGCGCGCAATGCCAGCGGCTACGGCTTCACCCGCGAGGCGCGTGACTGGTATATCGAGCAGTACCTGCCGGATGAGGCGGCGCGCGCCCACCCCTTCAATGGGCTGCTGGCGCGTCGTGATCTGGCCGACCTGCCGCCGGCGCTGGTCATGACAGCCGAGTTCGATCCGGTCTGTGACGAGGGCGCGCACTACGCCGCACTTCTGGCCGAGCAGGGCGTGCTCACACGTCACAGCCACTACTACGGCATGATTCACGCCTTTATTCGCCGGCTCGGCCAGCACGTTCAGGCCGACCAGGCCATCGACGAATGCGGTGCCTGGCTGCGTCGTGTGCTGGTCGCGCCCGCCGGCTGAACCCCGCTTTAGCCATCACGATATCAGCGCTGCCTGACGGCGACCCTGGTCGACCGCACCAGGGTCCCTCTGTTGATGTTCGCGTTATGCCAGACCAGAACGACTGACGCTTACTGACTGCGACCTTGGTCTATAAAACCAAGGTCCATCTGTTGGCGTCTACGACGTGTGAATAAGCTCTGCGGGTTACAAAAACCTCACAGGCGACCGTGGCCGCACTCACCGGATCGGATCGATCCGGGATGTCGCGTGCGCAAGGGTCAAGGAGCATATCGATATGGTGACCTTTCTGGCAGGGATTGTGCTGCTGGTAGTGGGGTATTTTACCTACGGCAAGTTTGTGGAACGCGTTTTCGAATCCAATCACCGCCGTCCCACACCGGCACACACGCTGCGCGATGACGTCGACTATCTGCCCATGGGCACCAAGCGCAACGCGCTGATTCAGCTTTTGAATATCGCCGGCGTCGGGCCGATCTTCGGGCCGATTCTGGGGGCGCTGTATGGGCCGGTGGCCTTTATCTGGATCGTGGTGGGCTGCATCTTTGCCGGCGCCGTGCACGACTATCTCACCGGCATGATCTCGATTCGCAACCACGGCGCGCACCTGCCGCAGCTGGCCGGCAAGTTTCTGGGCCGGGTGATGAAGCATGTGGTCAACTTCTTCGCGCTGCTGCTGTTGCTGCTGGTCGCCACCGTGTTCGTGACCGCGCCGGCGACGCTTTTGGCCAACATGCTGCCGGTGTCGCTGACCGTCATTACGCTGGCGATCTTTGCCTACTACCTACTGGCCACGCTGTTGCCCATCGACAAGGTGATCGGGCGAATTTATCCGTGGTTCGGGGCGCTTTTGGTGTTCAGCGCCGCCGGTATCGGCCTCATGATGATCGTGCGCGGCGCCCCGATTCCGGAGCTCAATTTCTCCAACATGCATCCGGAAGGCGCGCCGATCTTCCCGCTGCTGTTTCTGACCATCTCCTGCGGGGCGCTGTCGGGCTTTCATGCCACGCAAACGCCGATCATTTCGCGCACCACCGGCAATGAGAACAACGGTCGCAAGATCTTCTACGGCATGATGATTACCGAAGGCGTGATCGCCATGATCTGGGCGGCGGCGGCCATGAGCCTGTTCCACGGTGACAGTAACCTCTCCCAGGTGCTGGCGCAGGGCGGGCCGGCAGCCGTGGTGCAGAGTGTCTCGGTCAATCTGCTGGGCGCCGTGGGCGGTACGCTGGCGGTGCTGGGCGTGATCGTGCTGCCGATCACCTCGGGCGATACGGCGTTTCGCAGTGCGCGCATGATCATTGCCGACTATCTCCACATCGGGCAGCGCCCGATCGCCAAACGCATCATGGTCGCCGCACCGCTGTTTGTGATCTCCTACGGCCTGACGCACATGGACTTCACGCTGCTGTGGCGCTACTTTTCGTGGGCCAATCAGACCACGGCGGTCATCGCGCTCTGGGTCGCCACGATGTATCTGATTCTGGCCAAAAAGCCCTACTGGCTGACGCTTTTGCCGGCGCTGTTCATGACCATGGCGACGTTTACCTACATCGCCTGGGCACCGATCGGCTTCGGCCTGCCGTTGAGCGTGGCCTATATCGTGGCGGCACTGGGGACGGCCGTGGCGCTGGCGCTGTTCATCAAGCGAGTGCGCCGGCTGTCGGGCGGCATCTTTGCCGTCGATGAACCGGCAGAGCCCGGTGCACAAGGCGCAACGCTTGCCGGCGCGGTCTGATCGGCAGAACAACATGCTGTAAAGTCACATAAAAAAGGCCCCGTCACCGACGGGGCCTTTTTCGTTCAACACACGATGACACGATGGCCGCGGGGCGCAGGTTACTCCTGATCCGGCTGCGGGGCGTTGGTGCCGTCTTCGTTGAAGTATTTGTCGTGAATCTCGTCATAGGTGCCGTTGGACTTCAGCGTGGCAAGTGCCTCGTTGAACTTGTCGGCAAGCGCCTCATCGCGCTGGCGAAAGGCAATGCCGAAGCCGTCACCAAAGTACTCTTTCGGCTCGGTCATCATCTCGCCCAGGGTCTTGTACTCGCCGCCCTTGAGCAGCGCGGCCTGACCGGTGGGGTAGTCCAGAAAGGCGATATCCAGACGGCCGGTTTCCATATCCACGGCGACGTCATCGGCGCTGGCATAGCGCTGGATATTGGCCACATCGCCCAGCTCATCGGTCACGTAGTTGTCCTGCACGGTGCCGCGCTGAACGCCGATGCTCTTGTCCTTGAGATCACTGGAGTCAACGCCTGCCAGATCCGTTGAGGTGGGCGCAAACCACGCAGACGGCGGTACCAGGTAGGGGTCGGAGAACAGCACCTGCTGGCGACGCTCGTCGTTGATGGTCATCGAAGACATGATGGCGTCGAACTTGCGCGACATGAGCCCGGGAATGATGCCGTCCCAGCCCTGTTCCACCCAGTTGCACTCAAGGCCTGCCTGCTCGCACAGGGCGTTGCCCAGCTCGATATCAAAGCCTGCCAGCTCGCCGGACGGCGTGCGGTACTCCATGGGAACGTAGGGAATATCCACACCGATGCGGACCGTATCGTAATCGCGTGCCTGCGCCGAGCCGGCAGCGATGGCTGCCCCCAGCAGTGAAACCGTCAGTAGTCTTTTCATCATTGTCTCTCTTTTTAAAGGACCGCCCGGCGTCGCGGGGCAACGCTGGATTATCACCATGACCACCCCGGTGGATGCAAGCGCTGTAACAGCATGTAAGGAGCGGTCATGGTGATACTTTAGCGTCTCAGCGGGGTCTGAGGTGCGCCAGCATCCGTTTTTCCAGCAGTCTGAAAACGCCCTGAATCGAAAAGCTGAGCACCATGTAGCACAGCGCCACGAAAATGAACGCCGAAAAGGGCGCGTAGTAGCGCGAGTAGATGTTGTAGGCCACCCCGGTGAGATCGGCAATGGTCACAACACTTGCGATCGCGCTGGCATGCAGCATGAAGATGACTTCATTGCCGTAGGCCGGCAGGGCACGGCGCAGGGCGCTGGGCAGGATGATGCGGCGATAGGCCAGCATGGGTGACATGCCGTAGGCGCGCGCGGCTTCCAGCTCGCCCCGCGGCATGGCCTTGATGGCGCCATAAAAGATCTCGGTGGTGTAGGCGGCCGTGTTGAGCAAAAACGCCAGCAGCGCCGGATAGAGCGGGTCCTTGATCAGTGGCCAGACAATGCTGCCCTGCACGCCCGGAATAAAGGCCAGGCCGTAGTAGGCAATATAGAGCTGGATCAAAAGCGGCGTGCCGCGAAACACCCAGGTGTAGACCCAGATGCTCCTGCTGAGAATCCGGCTCGGGCTGGCGCGGCCGATCGAAAGCGGCACGGCCAGAAACAGGCCGAGCACCAGCGAGATAAAGACCAGCTGGACGGTATTGACGAAGCCGTCCCAGTACTGGGCCAGCGTCGATGGGGTAAAGATGGCGTTGTCACTGAGCCATGGGGCGAGGGACTGCAGCAGTTCCTGCATTACGGCGTCTCCTCGAATCCGGCGTTATAGCGCTTTTTGAGCCACTGCATCACGATTTCCGACACGGACGTGATGGCGAGATAGCCCAGCGCCACCGGAATCATGAACAAAAAGGTCTGGTGGGTCGCCCGCGTGGCTTCTGCCGCCACGCGCACCATGTCGGACAGTCCGATGATCGACACCAGCGCGGTCGTTTTCAAAAGCACCATCCAGTTGTTGCCAAGCCCCGGCAGGGCGTGGCGCATCATCAGCGGAAAGCGGATGCGGCGAAACAGCAGCCAGCTGCTCATGCCAAAGGACTCGGCCGCCTCAACCTGACCCTGATCAACCGCCAGAAAGGCGCCGCGAAAGGTTTCGGCCATGTAGGCGCCAAAGATCAGTCCGATGGTGATGACGCCGGCCACAAAGGGGTCAACGTTGATGAAGATGTCCCAGCCCCAGCGGTCGTAGATCATGTCGGTGATCGCATTGATGCCGATCTGGGCGCCGTAAAACAGCAGCATCATCAGCACCAGGTCGGGCACGCCGCGAATGATGACGGTGTAGACAATCGCCGGCAGACGCAAAACGGCCAGCCGCGACAGGCGGGCGCTGGCGGTCAAAAGCCCCAGCACGACCGCCAGCAACAGCGACAGCACGGCCAGTTCAAGGGTCAGCAGGGCGCCCTCGAGAAGACGGGGGCCATAGCCCTGAAAATCGATCATGGCAGTCTCCCTGGGGTTAACGTCCGCGCGGGGCGAGGAACTGGCGCAGGCGCGGCGAACGCGGATTGGTCAGCACCTCCGCCGGGTTGCCCTGCTCCTCGACCATGCCCTGGTGGAGATAGACCACCTGGTTGGAGACGTCGCGGGCAAAGTCCATCTCGTGGGTGACCACGATCATGGTGCGGCCTTCGTCGGCCAGCTCACGCATGACCTTGAGCACATCGCCGACCAGCTCGGGGTCGAGCGCCGAGGTGGGTTCGTCAAAGAGCATGACTTCCGGTTCCATGGCCAGTGCACGCGCGATGGCGCCGCGCTGCTGCTGGCCGCCCGAGAGCTGGGCCGGGTAATAATGGGCCCGGTCGGCCAGGCCGACCCGTTCCAGAAGCGCCATGCCCTGTTCCCGGGCGCGGGCCTTTGGAACACCGCGCACGTGGATGGGCGCCTCGATGACGTTGGCGATCAGCGTCATGTGGGCCCAGAGGTTGAAGCTCTGAAAAACCATCGACAGTCGCGTGCGGATACGCTCGAGCTGGGCTCGGTCGGCCGGTTCGCGCCCATGGCGGGTCTGGCGAAAGCTGATCGGCTCGCCGTGGACGGCAATTTCGCCGCTGTCCGGGCGCTCGAGCAGGTTCATGCAGCGCAAAAAGGTGCTCTTGCCCGAACCGGAGGCACCAATGAGGGTGATGACATCGCCCTTTCTGGCTTCCAGCGAGATGCCCTTGAGGACTTCATTGTCGCCAAAGCGTTTGTGGATATCGCTGACGATCAGCGGAATGGAGGCGTCGGCCAAGGCACTCTCCTGAAGGTTGTCACTTGTGGTGTGAAATCATGCGACAGGCCGTTGTGTGTAGCGACCCGAGGTGTTTGGCGGCGCATGTTAACAGGCCCGACCGGCGCGCGCCCGTTTGATGGGATCATCCGGCGCCGGGCGGCGTTTGCACCACGGGCCGGGCCAGCAGCAGGGCGCGTGCCCCGCGTTCAACCCGGGCATTGGGGAACACGACATGCACCGGCGACTCTTTGACGACCCACTCACCGCGTGCGCCATCGACTGCCAGAGAGCTGCCCGGGGCGAATTCGGTAAAGTTGGCGATGTCCTCGGCAAAACACAGGCGGAAGTCATCGCTTTCGCGCATGATTTCATCGATGACGTCAAAGCGGACGAGCGATGCGTTGTCCGGCGGACGAGCGCCGGCCCCGGCGAGTCGCGCGCGCAGCAAATCGAGCATCGGTGCGAGCGATTCGAGGTCGTTGCCGCCGAAGGGCGCCACTCGCCCCAGCTCCAGCGTGAAGCCCTGGGCACCATGGTAATGGCGCGTGTAGTGGGAAAAGGTCCAGCTGTGCTGATGCTGGGAGAGCCCGGCCTGAATGCCGGCCCCGGCCAGGTGCTGCCAGAGGTTATCCGGCGTGGGCGTGTCGCTGAAGGGCTCAATGGCAAAGCGCGGGTAGCGGCTGTCGCGGAGGGCAGTATGCATGTCCAGATGCAGCACGGCCCCGGTGATGTCTGTCATGAAACGGTCCACGGCCTGCATCAGCTCGAGTGCGCGCTGACACTCGAAGCGGTCGTCGTCACGCAGGAGCGTGTCACGTCGAAAGAGCCGATTTAGATTGGTGTCGATGTAGCGCTGCCCTCCGGCGATGGCGCGGCGGTTGCCCATGATCAGCAGGGTGGGCGCCCCCACGCGCAGCTGCCCGGCATCGAGTGCGGCCAAAAGTTCGCCGAACAGCTCGATCGGGGCGGTCTCGTTGCCGTGAATGCCGGCGGAGATAATGGTGGCCTCCACGCCGGGTTCGAGCGCCTCGGGCACCAGGGCCAGAACGCCCGGAGCATGTTCGGTGACCGCAACGCCTGGCAGTGCAGCGCTGTCGGACCACGCTGTCAGCTCATCGGCGGCGATGAAATCCGCAAAGTAATCGCTCAGCGACATGTCCGCTCCCCGTCTTTTGTGGTCTGCATCGTGTAGTGTAAGCCAAAGGCTCAGCCGTCATGCCAGACATCAATGGCGACAGGGACTATTTCGGAGAATGACCATGGATGCCCGGCTGGAGCAGCAGACTCTTAAACGCTCGATTGCAGCAACGCTTTGTGTCTCGATTCTGGGGATCGGTTTTGGTCTTTTGTCGGGGTCGGAGTCCATTTTGTTCGATGGCATGTTCTCGGCCATCGACTCGGTCATGTCGGCGCTGTCGCTTTTCGTGGCACGTCTGGCCGTGCGGGAGAGCAGTGATCGATTCCAGCACGGATTCTGGCATCTGGAGCCCCTGGTGGCGGCGCTTAACGGCGCCATTCTGACGCTTTTATGTCTCTACGCCTTTCTCAACGCCGTACAGGGCATCATCAAGGGCGGTCATGCGCTCGATTTTGGCCCGGCGCTGGGCTATGCCGTGGTGGTGACCGTGATCTGTTTTGCCATGTATCGCATGGAGCGGCGCGTCAACGCCCGTATCGATTCGGTCTTCATTCGCATCGATGCCCAGAGCTGGCTGATGGCCGGATTGATCACCTCGACGCTGATCGTGGCGTTTGCACTGTCGCTTGTCATCGAGCGCACGGCCTGGGCCATCTACACGCCCTATGTGGATGTGGTGCTGCTGGCCGTTTTGACCCTGTGCTTTCTGCCCGTGCCCGTCGGTATCGTGATCCGGGCGATGAAGGAGGTGCTGTTGATGGCGCCGCGCGAGCTGGACCGGCAGGTGCACGAGGTCATGGCGGAAGTCATGCAGCGCGAAGGGGTCAGACACTACTACAGTCATGTAGCACGTACCGGACGCGGACACTTCATCGAGATCCACATTCTGACCACGCCGGAGTTTGCCGCGCGTGAAGGCGTGGCGAGTCTGGATGAGATACGCACACACATTGGTGCGGCGCTGGATATTGCACCGCACAACCGCTGGTTCACGGTCTGTTTTACCGCCGATGAGCGCTGGATGTAGCCCGGACAGTCAAACACGGCGTGATGTCACGTCACCACGAACGCCTGAAAGGAGTCACGCTGATGAGAGAGCGAGGCAGAACGCGCAGGATGCTGGGCATGGGCGCGCGCACCGGCGGCGCCCTGTTGCGCTCGCGCATGGGGCGTGACGCCGGCTGGGAGGCGCTCGGCGAGCAGCTTTTCAACGAGCTGTCAGAGCTCAAGGGCCCGGCCATGAAGCTGGCCCAGATCATGGCGCAGTGGGACGACCTGCTGCCCCCGGCCCTGGCCGAGCAGCTGGCCCGGTTGCAGCGCCAGGCCCGCCCCATGCCGTGGGAGGACATTCGCCGCACCCTGGTCGATGAGTTTGGCGACCTTGACGCCGCCTTTGCCGATATCGAGACCACGCCCTTTGCCAGCGCCTCCATGGGTCAGGTGCACCGCGCCACCACCCATGACGGCGAAACGCTGGTGCTCAAGGTGCAGTATCCGGGCCTGGAGCGCGTGCTCGAGCAGGATCTGGTGCAGGTACGGCGCATGATGCGTCTGATGCGCTGGATGAAGGTACCCCAGGCCCGTCTTGACGCCATGTTTGACGAGTTTGCCGACAGTCTGCGCAAGGAGCTCGACTATCGCGCCGAGTTCGACGCGCTGACCCGTTACCGCGCGCGCTACGCCGACAACGATGGTCTGCGCTTTCCCGAGCCGCTGGCGGCGTACTCCGGTGATCGGGTGCTGGCCATGCGCTATCTGCCGGGCATCCCCATGCGCGAGGCCGAATCGCTGGATGACACGGTACGACAAAGGCTGTCGGCCAATCTGGGCGACTGGCTCACCGAGGAGCTCTTTACCCATCGCGAGCTGCATGCCGACCCGCACGCCGGCAACTTCGCCACCGACGAGGAAGGGCGGCTGATCGTCTACGATCTGGGCGCGGTGATCGACATTCCCGAGGCGCGGCTTCGCTCGATGATGCAGCTGCTGGGCGCGGCGATCGAAGATGACCCGATGGGCATGGATGAGGCGCTGCGCTCGATGGGCGGACGCCAGGGGGAGGGCGCGCCGCTGGCGCTGTATCGTGAATCGGCTGCCGCCATGCAGCCGCTGTTTGAACCCGGCGAGCAGGACTTCAGCGACGCGCGCATTCACTACCGCCTGCGTGAAATCAGCCCGCGGGTCTGGTCGGCGATGGATCGCCTGCAGCCGCCGGCCGATACCATGCTGCTGTCACGCACGCTCAACGGCCACTACTGGAACATGGTGCGGCTCAAGGCGCGGCTGGACATGCATGCCCGCACCCGGCCGCTGCTGGCCTGGGCGCGGGAGGAAAAGTAACGACGGGCTTCGCCACTAACTGCCGGAGGCCAGCTTGAGCCCGACCACCGAGGCGATGATCAGCGCGATGAAGCCCACGCGGATCGGGCTTTTCGACTCGCCCCAGAAGAGCATGCCCAGAAGGGCACTGGCGACCGTACCGATGGCGGTGAAAACGGCGTAGGCGATCCCCAGGCTGATCTCGCGCATGGCAAACGAGATAAACCCCAGCGACAGCCCGAAGCCGATGACCAGCATGGCCAGGCCCTGTCGGCGTGAGCCGCGGTTGAACTTCTCGATACCGGTCACGCCGACCACTTCAAAAAGCCCTGAAACGATCAGTGCGAGCCAGTACATGAGGCCTCCTTGTCATTGGACGAGTAGAGTTTGAGACCGACCACGCCGGCCAGCAGGGTCAGGATCAATATCACCGTCAGCACGTTGAACGGCGCGCCCAGAAAGGCGATGTCCACCAGTACGGTGCCCATGGCGCCCAGACCCACAAACACGGTATAGACCGTGGTGGTCGGCAGGGTACGGGCCATCCAGGTGGCCAGTCCCAGGCTCAGGGTCACCAGCGCCAGGGTGGCCAGCCACTCGACAGGCCCCTGCGCGTACTTGGCGCCCAGCGCCCAGCCGATCTCACACATCGTGGCCGGCAGCATCAACCACCATTTTGATGCCATGAAAACCTCTCTTCTGCGGGAAAATAGCGTGCAGGGTTGTTAAGCTAACGATCGTTAGTTAGTCTAGTCCTGTCCGCACGCTGCGGCAACCCCGGAAACATCACTTCAATCCCCGGACACATCACTTAAAGGGGCACCGTCATCAATACCGAAACGCGTATCAGGCAAGCCGGTCTCAGACTCTTCGCCGAGCAGGGCTACGAGGCCACGCCGCTGTCGGCCATCGCGCGGGAGGTGGGCATTCGAACGCCCTCGCTGTACAGCCACTTCGCCAGCAAGGAAGCGCTCTTTCTGATTCTGGTGGAAGAGGTCGAGGCGCAGATGCTCGAGGTCATCGAGCACAGTCTTGCCGGTGAGGAAAGGGTCGACCGTCGCCTCCAGGCGCTATTGCACGCCTGTAGCGACTTCATCTTTGATTCGGGCAAGGGTGTGTTCTACAAGCGCTTTTTGCTGTTTCCGCCGCCCTCGCTTGCCACATCGCTCAAGCAGATCAGCCGGGACAGCGAAACCGCCATCGATGTGTTGCTGGAACGCGCCTTCCAGGAGGGCATTGCGCAGGGGGTGCTGCGCGAGGATCTTTTTAGGGCCGATTTCATCGCGATGACCTACTGCGTCATCGACGGGCTTTTCAGCGAGAGCTTTCTTTATGATCGCCAGACGTTCGACCAGCGGCTGGCCAGCGTCTGGCGCGTCTTCCGGGCCGGCATCGGCGCCGATTGAGCGTGCCGGGGCGTCGCAAAACGGTTTACGACGCCGAGTGCGAGACCCTCATCAGCGCCTGCGTATCGAAGCCGTTGTCCCGAGCGATCTGATCCATTCGATCCAGCATGGCCGGGTCCACGTCAGGGGTGCGCGCCAGCAGCCAGAGATAGTGATGATTGGGGCCGGCCACGACGGCGTGTTCGTAATCATCATCAAGCCAGAGGATGTTGTAGCCGGCGTAAAACGGGCCGAAAAAGGCCACGCGCAGACGGCCGATCTCCGGCCCCTCTTCGAAGTACGCCTTGCCTTCGGCCTCATCCCATTCGTTGTCATCCGGGTTGAAGCCGCGGTTGGTGACCGCCACGCCGCCGTCGTCACGCATCGCGTAGTGCGCAGTGACCTGCTCAAGGCCGCGCTCGAAGCTGTGATCCAGACGGGCGATTTCATGCCACAGGCCCAGATAGCGCTCGAGCTCAAATCCTTCAACTGCTCGGCACCCTTTCGGAATGCCCGTCTCGCCGCCCATGGCGCTTGCCAGACTTCCCAGTAACCCTTTCAGATCGGCCATGTCAGGCATGTCGTGCTCCCGCCGGTAAAATGGATGTGGCATATATTGATGCCACCTCAAGTCTAGCCCCTGTCAGCCGATGTTGTGCATGAGTCGCGCCACTACGGTGCAGGTTATGGGCACAGGCCCCGCAGGAGAATGAACATGGCGTCGCAGGCAGGCTGGACGGAAATGACACAGGGGGAGTCCACGGCTTCTCACCACAATGCGAAAACCACGCAGCGTCATCGCGCCGGATTCAGTCTTGGCAGCTGGACGCTGAGAAAGAAGATGTTCGCCATTCTGGCCCTGATGTGGGTCGGGCTGCTGGTGCTGGTCACCAGCATGGCCTGGAATGCGCGCAGCATGATGTTTGACGAGCGTGAACGCGGTCTGGAAGCGACCGTCGGGATTGCCGAAACCCTGCTTGAAAAATACCAGGAGCGCGCCAGTGCCGGTGAGTTCAGTCAGGACGAAGCGCAGCGTCGCGCCATTGATGCGCTGAGTGGCATGCGCTTTGGTGATGATCGCCAGAACTATATCTTTGCCTTTGATGACCGTGCCCACGTGCTGTATCACCCGCGTCGCGAGAAGGGTGAAGACATGTCCGGTTATACCGATCCCAACGGCGTGGCCGTCTATGGCGAGCTGTTGAAAAAGGCGCTGGCCAGTGGCAGCGGATTTGTGAACTACGACTCCCGCGATGCCAACGGCAGTGATCTGTTGCCCAAGCTGGGCTATGTCGAGCGTTTTGCGCCCTGGCAGATCAACCTGGCGGCGGGCGTCTATACCGATGATATCCAGAGCGCCTTTCTGGGCAAGCTTTTGCAGTACCTTGGACTGCTCGTGGCTGTCGGTGCGGCGCTGACCGTGGCGTTTTTGCTGGTGACTCGCAGCATCTACCGCGGCCTGGGCGGCGAGCCGGCCTATGCCATCGAGTGTGTGCGTGAAATCTCGGCGGGTCGACTGGGGACTCGACTTGACCTGCGTGGCGATGACAGGACCAGTCTTCTTTATCACATCGAGCATATGCGCGCCGAGCTTGCCGGCACCATCGCCAGCATTCGTCAGGCCAGCGAGTCGATCGACGTGGGCGCACGTGAAATCGCTGCCGGTAACAATGACCTGTCAGCGCGTACCGAGCAGCAGGCCGCCTCGCTGGAGCAGACGGCCGCCAGCATGGAAGAGCTGACCGCTACCGTGCGCCAGAATGCCGACAACGCCGCTCAGGCCACGCGGCTGTCCCAGACGGCCTCCAGTGAAATGGACGGCGGCCGTGAAGTGATCCAGCGCGTCGTGGCAACCATGGGCGAGATTCGCGAAAGCTCCAGCAAGATCAGTGAAATCATCACCATGATCGACAGCATTGCTTTCCAGACCAATCTGCTGGCCCTCAATGCGGCCGTCGAGGCCGCGCGTGCCGGTGAACAGGGTCGCGGCTTTGCGGTGGTGGCCGGAGAGGTTCGCCAGCTCGCCAGCCGCTCGGCGACGGCTGCCAGCGACATCAAGGGCCTGATCGGGCGTTCGGTAGCGCAGGTGGCCAGCGGCACCACACTGGTGGATGAAGCCGATGCCACCATGGCGACCATTACCCAGAGCTCGCGCCGGGTCAACGACCTGATGGCCGAGATCGCCGCGGCCTCCAAGGAACAGACCAGCGGTATCGAGCAGGTCAACCAGGCCGTCAGCCAGATGGATCAGGTAACGCAGCAAAACGCGGCGCTGGTCGAGGAGGCCGCAGCGGCTGCCTCGTCGCTGGAAGAGCAGTCCGGACGCCTGTATCAGTCGGTGGTCCGCTTTAATATCTGATCCATGAGATTGTGCCTGACAGCGAAGGGGCCGCATCACGATGGTGATGCGGCCCTTTTTTATGGCAGCAGTGGCGCTGTGTTATGCGGCAATCGAGCCGCCGCGACGATTCTCCATCAGCCGGCCTTGATTGCCTCGGCAATGGCCTCGCCCAGTTCGCTGGTGGTGCCGCGGCCGCCCAGATCCGGTGTGAGCGGGGCATTCTCCGGGCCTGCCGCCAGCACGCGCTCGATGGCATCCACCATTGCCTTGCCGGCCGCCTGATGGCCCAGATGCTCGAGCATCATCGCCGCCGACCAGATCTGACCGATCGGGTTGGCAATCCCTTTGCCGAAGATATCCGGGGCGCTGCCGTGGACGGGCTCGAAAAGGCTCGGGAAAAGGCCTTCCGGGTTGATGTTGGCCGAAGGGGCCACACCGATGGTGCCGGTACAGGCCGGGCCCAGATCAGAGAGGATATCGCCGAAAAGGTTGCTGGCCACGACCACGTCAAACCAGTCCGGATGCAGCACGAAGTTGGCGGTGAGAATGTCGATATGGAACTTGTCGACATTGATGTCCGGGTAGCCTTTGGCCATCTCCACCACGCGCTCGTCCCAGTAGGGCATGGTGATCGAGATGCCGTTGGACTTGGTCGCCGAGGTGAGCTTTTTGCGCGGCCGGGTCATGGCCAGCTCAAAGGCAAATTTCAGTACGCGATCAATGCCGGTGCGCGTCATGACCGTATCCTGAATCACTACCTCGCGGTCGGTGCCTTCAAACATTCTGCCGCCGACGCTTGAATACTCGCCTTCGGTATTTTCACGCACCACATAGAAATCGATATCACCGGGCGCGCGGCCTGCCAGCGGGCTCTTGATGCCGGGCATCAGCTTGCACGGGCGCAGATTGACGTACTGGTCAAAGGCGCGACGAAACTGCAGAAGCGACCCCCACAGCGAAATGTGATCCGGCACGCGCTCGGGCATGCCGACGGCGCCGAAAAAGATCGCATCCATGCCGCCGAGCCGGTCGCGCCAGTCATCGGGCATCATTTGGCCGTGGCGATCAAAATAGTCGCAGCTGGCAAAGTCGAAATCGGTAAACTTCAGATCCAGATCAAAGCGTTGTGCGGCGGCTTCCAGAGCGCGAACGCCTTCGGGCATGACTTCATTGCCGATGCCGTCGCCGGGGATGACTGCAATGTTGTGGCTCATGAGACTCTCCTTGTAATGTTCAGCCTGTGGTGATCAGGCGGCGCCTCGAGGGGCGTTAAAAAAGGCCAGCGCCTCGTCGATGATCTCGTCGGGACACTCTTCGGGCAGATAGTGACCGCAGGGCAGGGCGCGACCGCTGACATCACTGGCACACGCCTGCCACAGCGCCATCGGGTCGAACAGTTTTTCGATTACGCCGTGCTCACCCCACAGCACCCGGAGCGGACAGGCGATACGATGATCCAGGTCGCGGTCGATGCGGTCATGCTCGAGATCGATGGTGCTGGCCGCGCGGTAGTCCTCGCACATGGCGTGCGCCGTGCCAGGCAGTGCCATCGCCGCGCGATAAGCGTCCAGCGCCTCGGGGGCAAAGGGGATCAGCCCCGCGTGGCGATTGCCCATCACACCGTCGATCCAGGCGCGCGGGTTGCCCTCGATCAGCTGCTCGGGCAGCGGGGCCGGCTGAATCAGCAAAAACCAGTGGAAATAGGCGCTGGCAAAGGCGCGGTCGGTGCGCTCGTACATGTCCAGTGTCGGGGCAATGTCGAGAAACATGGCGCGCTCGATACGCTCCGGGTGGTCCAGACAGAGCCGATGCGCCACGCGGGCCCCGCGGTCATGGGTCAGCACCGCGAAGCGCTCAAACCCCAGTGCGTTCATCAGTGCCACCATGTCTTCGGCCATGACACGTTTGCTGTAGGTGACGTGTTCGTCATCGCCCGGCGGCTTTGATGAGTGGCCGTAGCCGCGCAGATCCACCATGACGACGTGACAATGATCCGCCAGTTCCGGGGCGACCCGGTGCCAGATGACATGCGTTTGCGGATGGCCATGCAGCAGCAGCAGGGGCGGGCCGCTACCGCCGGCACGTCCGTGGAGCGTGACGCCGTTCACGTCCAGATCAAAGACCTTGAATCTCTCGAGCATGGCAGGCTCCTGCGCCGGGTGGCTCATGGTGATTACTCTAGAGGATCGTTTGAGGTTTATAATCAGGCCATCATGCAATTGATTATTGAATAAAAGTCGATAATCGACAGGGGGCAGTCATTAAGGCCATCAGCGATCTGCACTTTTTTCAGGTATTGGCCCGGCATGCGTCGATGACGCAGGCCGCGCAGGCGCTGGGGCTGTCGTTGTCAGCGGTGAGCAAGCGCCTGGCCGGTCTGGAAAAGCGACTCGGGGTGCAGTTGATGCGCCGCACCACGCGGCGGCTCGCTCTGACCGGAGAAGGCGAACACTACCTGCAGCGGGGCGCCTCGCTTTTACAGGAGCTCGATGAGCTGGAGGCGTCACTGGGCGCCCAGCGCCACGCGCTGTCCGGCCAGCTGCGGGTCAACGCCACCTTCGGGTTCGGGCGGGCGCACGTGGCGCCATTGATCGAGCAGTTCACCCGCGAGCATCCGGATGTCGAGGTGTTGCTGGATTTAAGCGACTATCCGCGTGATCTGCTGGCCCACGATCTGGATATCGCCATTATTGTGGGGCCGCCACCGGACTCCCGGCTGCGGGCCAGACGGCTTTTGGCGAGTCGTCGCATTGCCTGTGCCTCCCCGGCGTATCTGGCGCGCGCCGGTCGACCGGCAACGCCAGAGGCGCTGGCCGATCACAACTGTCTGGTGGTACGCGAGCGCGAGGCGGGCTTTGATGACTGGCGCTTTATCAGGGACGGACAGGAGCGCCGCGTACGGGTCAGCGGCACGATGAGCAGCAACGACGGGGAGAGCGTGACGCGCTGGGCCATGGCCGGCCACGGTGTGATCTATCGCTCCTGGTGGCAGGTCCAGAAGCCGCTGGCGCAGGGCTCGCTTGAAAGACTGTTGCCGGGATTCGAGACCCCGCGCATGGATTTTACGGCGATCCATCGCCAGCAGCGCTTTGTTCCCGAACGAATCGCCCGGTTCATCGAGGCCATGACAGAAGGGCTGGCCGAGCGGCTGCCGCCCCTGCCATGACCTCGATACCGGGCTGAATAACGGGCGTCGGCCGGTGGCCGACACCCAAAGAAATCAGCTGTTCAGGCGCTCCATCTCGCTGCGGTATTCCCGGCCCAGACGCGTTTTTTCGTCGTCTTCAAACTTCTGACCGGCAGAGATGAAAAACTGCTGCTCTTCATCTTCAAAGTGATGCAGCGCCATGTCCTGGAGCTTTTTGGCATAGCCAAGCCAGGCCGGCGAGCTGAAGTCGGTGCTTTCCATCTGCTCGATGACTTCATCCATCTCGTGATGTTCGGCGATGCCGTGGCGGGATTTTTCAACGCCGGTGTCATATTCCATCAGCGGGCTGTAGAAATAGCGCTCTTCGGCGGTTTCATGCGTTTGCAGGGCTTTTTTGACACGCTCGAAAAGCTCCTCGCGGCCGTCGCTGTCACCGTGGGTCTTGACCAGCAGATCCAGCAGCGTGCGCTGGGTGTCGTGGTCCTTGCGGATCTCTTCAAAAATGGTGCTCATGGGGTGACTCCTCAGTCAAACGGTCGGCATGTCAGGTCGTTATCGCGGCAGTCAGGGTGCCGGGCATCGTGTTTTATAATCCATATTATCCGCTGTCAGCGATGCCGCCTGCAGTGTAGTTCCCGGCGCTTCGGAATGCCCGCCCCCGTGCAGCTCTGATAGACTTCGTCGGCTATAATGCGCGCATGGTGTCGAGTCCTTCGACACGTTTGCGCAATCAGGTTTGTCAGGTGCAGCTGTCGGCCCTTTTGCAGGCCAGCACCAGGAGGAATGGCTTGAACATTTTGATGTTCACCAACACCTATAGCCCGATCGTGGGGGGTGTCAGCGAATCCGTACAGCGATTCGTCGAATGTTTCAGGGCATCCGGTCACCGGGTGCTGGTCGTGGCGCCCACGCTCAACGGCCAGCCCGAATCGGAGACCGATGTCATCCGTGTGCCTGCCATGCAGCGTTTCAACGGCAGCGACTTTTCCCTGCCGGTCACGATTCCCGGCTCGCTCGATGATGCCATCCGGGCGTTTGCGCCCGATATCGTACACTCCAATCACCCCTTTTTACTGGGGGATACGGCGGTGCGCGTCGCTCAGGGGCGCGGGCTGCCGCTGGTGTTTACCCACCACACGCTCTATGAGCACTACACCCATTATGTGCCGGGCAACTCGCCGGTGATGCAGCGCTTTGCGCTGGCGCTGTCCAACGGCTATTCAGAGCTCTGCGATACCGTCATCGCGCCCAGCGAAAGCATTCGCACCATCCTGGGTGAGCGCGGGGTGCAGACGCCGCTGGAAGTGGTGCCCAGCGGTGTGGATATCGAACGCTTTGCCCGGGGCGATCGTGATCACTGGCGCACATATTTTGGTATCGACAAGCAGGCCCATGTGGTCGGCCATGTCGGGCGGCTGGCGCAGGAGAAAAACCTGCCGTTTCTTACCCGCAGCGTCTGCCGGGCGCTGAAGGACCATCCCGACATGCACTTCATGGTGGTCGGCGACGGTGACGAGCGTGATGCGATACTGACCCAGGCCCATCAGATGGGCGTGGGCGAGCGGGTGCATCTGACCGGCGTGCTCAAGGAGCAATCGCTGATCGATGCCTATCACGCCATGGACAGCTTTGCCTTTGCCTCCTTTAGCGAGACCCAGGGCATGGTGGTGGTCGAGGCGATGGCGGCCGGACTGCCGGTCGTGGCACTTGATGCCACCGGCGTGCGCGAGGTGCTCTCTCACGAACGCAACGGGCTGCTGCTCCCGGAGCAGGATGAGCAGGCGTTTGCCAGTGCGCTGGGAAGGCTTGCGGACTCGACGTACTGCCAGAGCCTGCGGGAGGGGGCGATTGCCACGGCAAAAGACTTTGATACCTGCCGCTGCGCCGATCAGTGTCTGGCGGTCTATCAGGGGCTATTGGCGACTCACCGGGCGCAGGCGTCGCAGTCTGACAGCGCGCAAACGACCTGGGAGCAGGCACGGGGGCGTCTTGAAGCGGAGTGGAATCTCTTGTGCCATCGCGGCACGGTGCTGCGCCGCGTTTTCGGAGGCTCAAAGCGAGTGGCGCCGCGCATGCGCCCGGCGCCGCCTACCGGGCAGCGGGTACCGCTGGTCGAGGGCAGTCTGTCGCCGCTGACCCGTGGGCACAACCTGCCTCCCGAGGCCGGCACCTCGATTACCCCGGGTGAGGTCACCCTGATGCAGCTCAGAGACGATCTTGAAAGCAACGTGTCGCACGCCACCCGCGGCGACAAGTCCTGAGTTCACGGTACCGGTCGCGTTTATATGCGCTGCCGGTGCCGCGAGACCCATCGAAAGAAAAGCCCCAGTGCGACCACGCCCACCACCGCCGCGACCAGCCAGGCAAGATCGTCCAGGCTGCGTGATCGAATCAGCTCGCCGAGTCGGCTGCCCGCCACCGTCACCGCCGCCAGCCCCGGCACAATGCCGATAACCGAGCCGATCATGTAGACGACATAGGGCATTCGGCAGGCGCCGGCGATCATGTTGGTGAAGGTAAAGGGCGCCAGCGGCAGCAGGTTGAAAACGATCATGGTGCGAATGCCGTGACGCGAGACGCTGTCGGCCAGACGATGGATGCGATCCCCGCCGTAGCGCGTTAAAAGCTCCCGCCCCAGTAGCCGACCCAGCATCCAGGTGGCCGTGGAGGCCACCATGGTGCCCAACAGCGCGTAGAAAAGCCCCCACCAGGGGCCGAAGATCAGCCCGGTGGCCCCGACCAGAATGGTCAGCGGGAACATGATCAGACTGCCGATCATGTAGGTGAGCATCAGCGCCGGTGGCGCCCACCATGACTCGCGCAGTCGCATGGTCTCGCCCAGCCACTGCTCAAGCTTTTCAGGCGTGATGGCATCCCCCATGGCAAGCCACTGCCAGAAGCCGCCCAGTGCCACCATGAACATGATCAAAACAATGACAAGCCACACACGCCTGGTCATGACAACGTCGTCCGCAGCCGATAAGGGCCACGAGTCTAGTCAGGCCGGGCAGGCGCATCAACCGATGCTGTCATCAGGATGTCAGGTTTGTGTGGCAGGGCGGTGCCGGAATGGTGCAATCGGCACAGTTGTCGGTGCTGCCCGGGCAGGACGCGACCGGCTGATGGGCTGCTACCATGGACGCCTCCTCCGAGGCGCCGATCAAATGATGGAGAATGTCGTGACCCGTCTACCCCCGCTTGCCTGGATGCAGGCCTTTGAAGCCTCGGCCCGCCATCTTAGTTTTACCGCTGCCGGGACAGAGCTTGGCGTGTCGCAATCGGCGATCAGCCAGCGCATTCGATTGCTCGAGGACCGGCTGGGGCAGGCGCTGTTTATCCGTCATCCGCATCGTATTTCCCTGACCGATGCCGCCCGGGCCTGGCTGCCCAGCCTGCAGGAAGCCTTCTCGCGTCTGTCGATGGGCACGGCAGAAGTCTTCGGCCCGGCAAGCCACGCCCCCGTAATCGTGCGCGCCACGCCGGGTGTTCAGCAGTACTGGCTGGCGCCACAGCTTGCCGCCTTTCACAAGGCCCACCCGGACATCGAGCTGCGGGTGGTGACGGCGGTCTGGTCCCAGCAGTTTGGTATCGGCGATGCTGATATCGAGATTCGATACGGCCGGGGAGACTGGCCAAACGTTCAGATGCAGTCGCTGGGCAGTGAGGCGATGACGCCGATCTGTGCCCCGCAGGTGGCGGCAGGGCTTGCCACGCCAGAGGATCTGGCCGGGCAGACCCTGTTGCACGCCACCGGGTTTTGCGCCGGCTGGACCGGCTGGCTCGAGGCCGCCGGCGTTGGGCATCTAAGCGCTCATGTGCGTCGACTGGTGTGCGATACGCAGATCATGACGCTGCGTCTGGCCGCCTGCGGCTGCGGAGTGGCGCTGGCGCATCGCAGCCTGATCGAAGCCCATGACGACAGCCTGGTAATCCCCTTTGAAATGACCCTGCCTACCCATGAAGGGTTCTGGCTGGTGCGCCCGGAAGGACGCACGCTGCACCAGAGCGCGGGGCTTTTATGGCAGTGGCTGGCCCGCCAGGCCGCGCAGATGATGTAGGGCCTGCCCGGCAAATATCAGCGACCGACGCTGACCAGCGAACGAATTCGGTGAGACCCGGCCGGGGCCTGAACGGCGCTGGCGCGCTCGAACAGATAGGCATCCATGGCCAGCGCCTGATGCAAGACGATGGCGTTAAAGCGCTGTGGCGCGCGGCTGTCGCCGGCACCCAGGGCCACGAACAGGGGCAGCAGATGCTCATCGCCTGGATGGGCGCGTTCGGCGTGCGGCGCTCGGCGGCGATAGTCCAGCATCGTGGCATCATCGCGTGAGGCCATGTGCTGGCTGATCCAGGTCTGAAAGGCGTCCACGTAGCCGGCAACGTCGTGTCGATCACCGCGTGTATCGCTCAGGTTATGGGTAATGCTGCCCGAACAGATCAACAGGGTATCGTCGTCGAGACTCTGCGCCAGCTCTCGGCCCATCCGGTAGTGCCAGTCGGTGTCATGGCGAACGCTGATGGACACCCCCACCACGGGAATGTCGGCGTCCGGGTAAAGATGGCGCAGCGGCACCCACATGCCGTGATCCAGCCCCCGCTCGGGGTCGACACAGGCCTGCAGGCCGGCAGCACTCAGAGTGCAGGCCACATCCCGCGCCAGTCGAGGATCGCCGGGAGCGGGGTATTCAAGTGCGTACAGCGGCTCGGGGAAGCCGCCAAAGTCGTGAATCGTTGCCGGCTGCTGGCTGCCTGTCAGGCGAACGGGAAAGCCCGACCAGTGCGCCGATACCACCACGATGCGTGCCGGTCGCTCGAGGTGGCCGGCCAGGGCGCGCCAGGCACTGGCGCTCTCTGCCTGGTCCAGGGCTTCCATGGGGGAGCCGTGGGAGATGAACAGCACCTGTGCCATGTCGAAAACTCCTGCAGAGGGGAAGGATCAGCGCTGTTTGACAAGGTGAGACAGGGTCAGCCGGCCGCCGTCGAGCAGGCTCAGCGCCAGTGCCGTGACAGCGAGAAAGACGGGATACTCCCAGCCGCCATCAGGTGCCGTGAACATCCAGCCGTTGGCCAGATGCGGCACGCTGGCGCCAATCAGTTCAAAAGCCAGAATCAGCGCCACCCAGCGGACCCGAACGCCCAGAATCAAGAGCGCCCCGCCGACCAGCTCGAGTCCGGTGATGGGCCATGCCATCCAGGCCGGCAGCCCGATCGAGGCGAAAAACGCCCCGGTGCCTGCCAGAGTCCAGACCAGCAGTTTGGTCAGGCCGTGAGCGATGAACATGGTGCCCAGCGCCAGCCGCAGCAGCAGGGTGGCAATATCGTGACCTGCGATGCCGGTGCTGGCAGAAGCCTCGGCACTAGAGGTGGTTTGCATGAGCGCATTCTCCGAAATGTTTGAATGCGCGCAGTTTGATTGCTTCCTCGTGCAGGATAAACATGCTAATCAGAGAGTATTGGTTTTCAATCCGGAAACAATCATGGATACGGTAGCAGCCCTCAGGGTCTTTATGGAGGTGGCGCAGCAGGGCGCCTTTATCGGTGCCGCCGAGCGTTTGTCGATGTCGCGCGCCTCGGTCAGCAAGCATGTGGCCTTTCTGGAGCAGCGCTTCGGGGCGCGGCTGATCAACCGCACCACCCGACGGTTGAGCCTGACGGATGCCGGGCGGGAGGTGCTCGCGCGCGGGGAAACCATCGTGCGCGAGCTGGCAACGCTTGAAGGTGAACTGCAAAACGATCAGGCCCTGCCGACCGGCCGGCTTCGTATCAGCGCGCCGCATGCCTTTGGCATTCGCTATCTGGGGCCGATTCTGGCCCGCTATCGCAGGGATTTCCCCGCCGTGACGCTGGAGCTGGTGCTCAGCGACCGCCAGGTGGACCTGGTCGAGGAGGGCTTTGACATGGCGCTTCGCATCGGTGCGCTGGAGGATTCCAGCCTGGTGGCGCGCCGCATCGGTGACGTTCATCTAACGCTTTGTGCCTCCCCCGACTATCTGGCGCGCGCGGGCGCACCGCAGCATCCCTGGGAGCTGTCATCGCATCAGGGGCTTCACTATCGCTACGCCCGTCACGGTCAGCGCTGGCATTTCAAACGGGGTGCCAACCACCACAGCGGTACGCCCCAGGCCGGCGTGACGGCCAACAGCGGGGAAGTGCTGCGGGACATGGCCATTGCCGGTATGGGCATCACGCTACAGCCCGACTTTCTGCTTCATGAGGCGCTGGCCAGCGGTGCGCTGGTGCGCGTCATGCCGGACTACGACCACGAGGTGCTCGGGCTCTACTGTGTGTATGCCCATCGCGACCAGGTTACTCCCCGGCTTCGCAGCATGATTGATCATCTCAGGGCGTGGTTCGAGCAACATCCGCTGTCCCGTTAACGGTTCGGGTCAGCTCGAAGGCTTGGCGACGTCGTCGTGATCGGATTTCAGGGCGTGGAGGCGTTCCAGCGGGTTCTGGTCGAAGTAGCGTACCAGCAGGGCGTAGAGGTCGGGCCAGGTGTTTTCGAGCAGGTCCGGGGCGCTGAAAAAGTATTCGCAGCACACGGCAAAGAACTCGCTCGGATGGGTGGCCGCGTAGTCGTCGATGGCCGGCACTTCACCGCGCTCGAGCGTGGCCTGCAGGGCATCCCAGGCATGCATGAAGGTGTCATACCACGCTCTTGAGTCGATATGCGCCGGCAGAGCGGGCTGGCCGTCGACGGCCATGTTGCCGGTCATGTCGAGTTTATGGGCAAACTCGTGGATGATGACGTTGAAACCCTGCCAGTCGCCGCAGCGCTCGATATCCTCCAGCGACAGCACGACCGGTCCGCCCTGTGACGTCTCGCCGGCGCGCTCGTCGTCAAATTCGTGCATGACCCCGAAATCATCGAGTTCCTGAACATGGCGACGAAAGGCACCGGGCACCACGATGATCTCGCGCGTGTCCCCCAGCGCCTCGAGTGCCCGGCGATCCGACCAGCCAAGGCTCATCAGCGCGACCTGTGCTGCCATCGCAAGGTGCGCCTCGACAGACCACTCGACGCCTCGGGGCAGCGACAGTCGCAGTTCGAACAGCACGCGCCAGCTGCGTACCCCCAGGCGTGCCAGCAGGGCCTCCGATAGTCCGGACAGCAGCGGCAGGGTGGTGCAGACGTTGCGCCACGCGGTCTCCGGCAGCGGGTGACGCGCCTGCCATCGCTGCCATTTCTGTTCCTGCCACCAGCCCATGATTCCCTCGCGGACAGCTCATTGATGTTGTGATGATAGAAGAGGAATGCCTTGCCCGGCACCCGAGCCCCGAGAGGCATCAGCCCCGGCGTACAGCGCCCATGAAAAAGGGCCTCCCGACAGGGAGGCCCGATACAGCGATGGTCTGCCTATCACACAGACATCAGGTGGGTGACCAGCCGCGACCCTTCATGCAGTCATCATAGGTCTGATCGTTGTCGGCCTTGTTTTCCATGACCTGGCAGTCGGCCTGATCGGAATGCAGCTGCTGTGTGGTGCCATCCGGCTTTTCCCAGTCCGGGCCGCCGGCACAGCCGCCGAGCCACAGGGTGGTGAGGGCCAGGGTGGCACCGGTCATTAATGCTTTTTTCATCATCGCCTCCTGCTGATGGGGGGATCGACGAGCAGGCCTGTCGATCCTTGCAAAAGCTTAGAACAGTGGCGGGTAAAGACAACGGTTGTTGTACAACCGTTCGTATCAATAGGAATCCGGATTGGCGCCCGACTTCCACGACCAGTCGCGCCAGCGCAGATCAAAAAGGTCCTTGCGTCGGTCCTTGAGGTTGGTCACCGACCCCTCGCTTCTGACCACGCGCAGACGGGTCAGGTCGAGATCGGAGAACATGACCATCTCGGTGTTGGGCGTGGTCTCGGACATGACGGCGTCATGCGGAAAGGCAAAGTCCGACGGCGAAAAGACCGAGGACTGGGCGTACTGGATATCGAGATTTTCGATCGAGGGCACGTTGCCGACGCTGCCACAGGCAACCACGTAGCACTCGTTTTCGATCGCGCGGGCCTGGCTGCAGTGACGCACGCGCAGGTAGCTGTTTTTGGTGTCGGTCCAGAACGGCACGAACAAAATGTCCATTTCCTGTTCGGCCAGCAGCCGCGGCAGCTCCGGGAACTCGACGTCATAGCAGATCAGGATGCCGACCCTTCCGGCATCGGTCTCGAACACGCGCAGCTCGTCGCCGCCTTCGACCACCCAGTCACGGCGCTCCTGCGGGGTGATGTGCAGCTTGGCCTGGCGTTCGATGTTGCCATCGCGATGACAGAGATAGGAGACGTTATAAAGCTTGCCTTCGCTGTCTTCTTCCATCATCGACCCGGCAATGATGTTGATGTTGTAGGACACCGCCATGCGCGAGATTTCGGTCTTGAAGCGCTCGGTAAAGCCGGCCAGAAAGTGAATGGCCTTGATCTGGTCGGACTGGTCGGTCAGCCCCATCAGCGGGGTGTTGAAAAGCTCGGGGAAGACGGCGAAATCGCTCTGGTAATCGGCGATGGCGTCAACGTAGAACTCGACCTGCTGCAGGACCTGCTCGACCGAGGCGAACTCGCGCATCTGCCACTGAACGGCGCCCACCCGTACCTGGGTCTTGCGCGATTCCAGCACGCGCGCGACCGGCTCATAAAGGATGTTGTTCCACTCAAGCAGCGTGGCATAGCCCTGCGAGCGCTCGTCTTCGGGCAGGTACTTTTTCAACAGGCGCTTGACCAGAAAGTCGTTGGCCAGCTGAAAGGAGAGAATCGGGTCGTAAATCTCCTTGCGCGAGACCTGATCGATGTACTGGGTCGGCGAGAGCTCGGCGGCGTGCTCGAAGTAGTTGGGAATGCGCCCGCCGGCCAGGATGGCGCGCAGATTCATGGAGCGACACAGGTCCTTGCGCGCTTCATACAGGCGCCGGCCCAGGCGATAGCCGCGGTAGGCCGGGTCGATCAAAACGTCCAGACCGTACAGGGCGTCGCCCTTGGCGTTGTTGAGAATGATCTCGCGATTGCCGATCAGATCATCGTATTTGTGCGGGTTGGAGAAGGTTTCATAGTCGACCAGTACGGTCAGGGCGACACCGACGATGCGGTCTTCATCCTCGATCACGATCTGGCCGTCGGGAAATTCGGCGATCAGGCGATCGATGGTGTGCTTTTCCCAGGCGCCGCCGATGTCGTTGTAGACAACATCCATCAGCACCTTGAGTTTGGCGTAATCCTCGACTTCAAGATTGCGCAGATTGAGATGCAGGTCTTCGATCGACATGGCGATCCTTGCTCCAGAAAACGTCGGTCACGGTAGCCGCCATTCTAGCATGGGGTGGCAGAAGTACCTGAAAGCGATCCTGTCAGGGTGGATGCACGACCCGGGGCGGCTGTGGGACAGGCGATTGTGATAGAGTGCGCGCGCCCTTTTGAAGGGCCACAAAACGCTCTCCGGCCTGCTGGGGTCGGATTCCACTCTCTGCCTGCGGTTGCTGCGTCAATGAATGCCATTGTCATCTCCATTCTTGTCATGGTCGGTCTGAGCCTTTCGCGCGTGCCGGTCGTGGCGGCCTTGATCGTGGCTGCGCTGTGTGGCGGTCTCTATAGCGGTCTGTCCATCCATGAGGTGCTCGACGCCTTCAATGACGGTATCGGCGATGGCGCCGGTATTGCGCTGTCCTATGCCGCGCTGGGCGCCTTTGCCGTGGCCCTTGCCCGCTCGGGGATCACCGAAGGGGTGGCGCGGCGCTTTATCAATGCCCTTGACGGCGAGCGGACGCGGCCGACAACGCTGAAGATGCTGCTGATCGTGGCCCTGCTGGCAGCGGCGGTGTGTTCGCAGAATCTGGTGCCGGTGCATATTGCCTTTATCCCGATCGTGGTGATTCCGCTGCTGCCGGTATTCAACCGCTTGAAGCTCGATCGCCGGCTGGTGGCCTGCGTGATCACCTTCGGGATCACCGCGCCCTATATGCTGTTGCCGGTGGGCTTTGGCGCCATCTTTCTCAACGATATTTTGCTGGCCAATATCAATTCGGCCGGTGAGGCCGCGGGGCTGGAGATTACCGCCGGCCAGGTGCCGATGGCCATGGCACTGCCCATTTCGGGCATGTTGGTGGGCCTTTTGGTGGCGGTCTTTGTCAGCTATCGCGGGCCGCGCCTCTATGAGGAGCGGGCCGTGGCCCATCAGGCAGATGCCGTTGCACCCGAAAGTGGTACCGACGGCAAAAGCGAGGCTCGTGCCCGTCTCCGGCCCTGGCAGTGGGGGGCGCTGGTGGTCTCGATTGCCGCCACGCTCACCGTGCAGCTGTGGCTGGATTCGATGGTGCTGGGCGCGCTGGCAGGCTTTGTGGTGCTCTCGGTCAGCGGCGTGTTTCGCTGGCGCGAACAGGACGGCGTGTTCACCGAAGGCATGCGCTTGATGGCGACCATCGGCTTTATCATGATCACGGCGGCCGGCTTTGCCAGCGTCATGCAGGCGACCGGTCAGATCGATGATCTGGTGCAAAGCGCGCACGCCTTTGGCAGCAGCCAGGCGCTGGCCGCGCTGATCATGCTGCTGGTCGGGCTTTTTATCACCATGGGGATCGGCTCGTCGTTTTCGACCATTCCGATCATCGCCTCGCTGTACGTGCCGCTGGCGCTGAGCTTTGGTTTTTCACCCATGGCGACGGTGGCGCTGGTGGGTACGGCCGCGGCGCTGGGTGATGCCGGCTCGCCGGCCTCGGACTCCACCCTGGGGCCGACCTCGGGGCTGGCCGCCGACGGTCAGCACGATCATATTCGCGACTCGGTGATACCCACCTTTGTGCACTACAACCTGCCGCTGATGGCCTTTGGCTGGATCGCCGCTATGATCCTCTGAGTCCGGCGGGCAGCGCTGTCTGAAGACGTAACGTCTGTGCAGTGCGCCCTGACTGCTATAGTGGGGTGTACTGCGACAGCGCGGCTGTCGATCACGCAACGGATAAGGAGGAAGCATGGCACGCATCATGTACGATCTTTGTGGTGAAGATACGGCGCTGCGATTTTCTCCATTTTGCTGGCGCGCGGCGCTGGCCATGCGCCACAAGGGGCTGACGCTGGAAACCCGGCCCTGGCATTTCACCGACACTCAGGACATTGCCTTTTCCGGTCAGGGAAAGGTACCGGTCATCGTGGATGAGGATGACGAAGTCGTCACCGACAGCTTCGACATCATGACCTGGCTGGATCAGAAATACCCCGGACCTGCGCTGTTCGGTGATGACATGGCGCGCTCGCGGGCCCGTTTTATCAAGCACTGGTCGGAGACGACACTGGCCCCGGCGCTGATGAAAATCGCCATTGTGGATGTGTTTTCGATCATCAATCCAAAGGATCAGGCGTACTTCCGGGAAAGCCGGGAAGCGCGCTTTGGCATGACCCTGGAAGAGTTTCAGGACACCGATCAGGGCCTTGAGATGCTGGAAAAGGCGCTGCCGCCGCTGCGTGCCCAGCTTGAAAGCTCGCCCTTCATTGATGGCGATCATCCGGCGGGTGCCGACTACCTGGTATTCGGGATGTTCATGCTGGCGTATGTGGTCCATGACGGCGCGCTGCTCAAGTCCGACGACCCGGTGGCGCAGTGGCACGAACGCATGCTGGATCTGTTCGGCGGGCTGGCCCGTCAGGCCCCACGTGCGGGATCACGCTGATCCGGGCGATACGGCAATAAAAAGGGCCCCGATTCGGGGCCCTTTTCATGTGTCATTGCAAGGTTTGGTCAGCGCTCGAAGCGCCCCCTGAAGAAGTGACAGCTCCTTGCGGGTGGGGGAAGAGCGCTGATAGAAGTTCTGCAGCCGTTCCAGCGTCTGGGCATGAGGCTGGTTGAGAAAACCGGCGTCTTCCAGTGCCGTGGCCAGCGACTGCTGAAAATGCTGCATCTGCTCACGACTTGGTGGCAGGTCCTTTTGGCGGCTGCTCTCCTGTCTGGCAGCATCCCCCTGAACCGGCTGGCGATGTCGAAAGGCGCGATACAGCTCGTGAGCGCAGACCTGGACGGCCTGAGAGAGATTGAGGATCGGATAGTCCGGGTTGGCCGGCAGGCTCAGCTGATGGGTGCAGTAGGCGATCTCTTCATTGGTCAGGCCCGAGCGTTCGCGGCCAAACACCAACGCGACCGGCATGTTTTCTGCCAGCGCCATCAGCTCACGGGCCATCTCGTCGCCTTCCTCGAACTGCGGCAGGGCCAGATTACGCAGGCGGGCAGACAGGCCCACCACGGCGCCACAGTCGGCGACGGCCTCTTCGAGACTTTCCACCACACGAGCCTGTTCCAGCAGCGCCTCGCCACCGGCGGCCATGCGGGTGGCTTCCTCGTCCGGAAACCGGCGTGGATTGACCAGCACCAGCCGTTCAAGCCCCATAGTGCGCATCGCACGCGCCGCTGCGCCGATGTTGCCCGGATGCCATGTCTGCACCAGCACGATGCGAACATTATCCAGTGCCGAGCGCGGTTCAGTCATGGTGGGATGCTCCCGGGTTCGCAAACGCTTTCAGAGCGTCGCCCTCGAGCCGATAGGAGAGCCACTCCTTGCGGGGCTGCGCGCCGATGGCGTCATAAAAATCGATCGCCGGCTGATTCCAGTCCAGCACCTGCCAGTCAAAGCGTGGGCAGTGATTGTCCACGGCGATGCGAGCGAGTGCCTGCATCAGGGCCCGTCCGGCGCCCCGGCCTCTGGCGCTTGAGGTCACGAACACATCCTCAACGTAGAGGCCGCGGTGGCCCAGCCAGGTCGAATAGTTGAAGAAATAGACGGCAACGCCGACCGGCTGATCATCCTGCAGCGCCATCAGGGCATAGGCATGCGGACGGTCACCGAAAAGCGTTGCGCGAATCATCGATTCATCCGCCTTCATCTCGTGCTCGGCACGCTCATAGATGGCCAGTTCGGTAATAAAGCGCACGATGTCGGGGGCGTCATCGGGGACGGCGACACGGATGGAAATTGTCATGATAGCGGGCACATACGAAGGTCATGGATAAGTGCACAAAGCCTATCATGGACATGAAGAAAGATAGACATGAAAAAGCCCCGCATGATGCGGGGCTTTCGAAGTGGCTCGGGGAGCCGGGCTTCGGGGGATGATTACATCATGCCGCCCATACCACCCATGCCGCCCATGTCACCGCCACCGGCAGCTTCCTTCTCTTCCGGGTCATCGGCGACCATGGCTTCGGTCGTGATGATCAAACCGCCAACGGAACCGGCAGACTGAAGGGCAGAGCGCGATACCTTGGCCGGGTCGAGAACACCCATTTCGAACAGGTCGCCATACTCGCCGGTCTGCGCGTTGTAGCCGAAGTTGCCTTCGCCGTCACGGACGCGGTTGAGGATAACGGAGGCTTCTTCACCGGCATTGGTGACGATCTGACGCAGCGGGGCTTCCAGTGCGCGGATGGTCAGCTGAATGCCGTGCGTCTGGTCTTCGTTTTCGCCCTTCATGTCGCGCAGGCGAGCCGAGGCACGAACCAGGGCTGTACCGCCACCGGGTACCACGCCTTCTTCGACAGCGGCGCGAGTCGAGTGTAGCGCGTCTTCAACGCGTGCCTTCTTCTCTTTCATTTCCACTTCGGTGGCCGCACCGACGCGGATCACGGCAACGCCGCCGGCCAGCTTGGCAACACGCTCCTGAAGCTTCTCGCGATCGTAATCGGAGGAGGTGTCCTCGATCTGGGTACGGATCTGGCTGACGCGGGACTCGATGTCGGATTCAACGCCGTTGCCGTCGATGACGGTGGTATTTTCCTTGGACATGGTGATGCGACGCGCGCTGCCCAGGTGATCCAGCGTGGTCTGCTCAAGGTTCAGACCGACTTCTTCAGAGATCACGGTGCCGCCGGTCAGGATGGCGATATCCTGCAGCATGGCCTTGCGACGATCGCCGAAACCGGGCGCCTTGGCAGCCGCCACCTTGACGATGCCGCGCATGTTGTTGACGACCAGTGTCGCCAGCGCTTCGCCTTCGATGTCTTCAGCGATGATCACCAGCGGCTTGCCGGCCTTGGCCACGCTTTCCAGCGTCGGCAGCAGCTCGCGGATGTTGGAGATCTTCTTGTCGACCAGCAGGATGTAGGGGTCTTCCAGCTCGACCGACATGGTTTCGTTGTTGGTCACGAAGTAGGGCGACAGGTAGCCGCGGTCAAACTGCATGCCTTCAACGACTTCAAGCTCGTCTTCAAAGCCGCGACCTTCGTCAACGGTGATGACGCCTTCCTTGCCGACCTTGGCCATGGCATCAGAGATGATCTGACCGATGGTGGCGTCGCCGTTGGCCGAGATGGTACCGACCTGGGCGATGGCGCGGGAATCGGTGCACGGCACGGCCATGCTGCGGATTTCCTCGACGGCCTTGGCGATGGCGATGTCGATGCCACGCTTGAGGTCCATCGGGTTCATGCCGGCGGTCACGCCCTTGAGGCCTTCGTTGACGATGGCCTGTGCCAGAACGGTGGCAGTGGTGGTGCCGTCACCGGCCACATCGGAAGTCTTGGAGGCAACTTCCTTGACCATCTGCGCGCCCATGTTCTCGAACCTGTCCTTCAGCTCGATTTCCTTGGCGACGGAAACGCCGTCCTTGGTGACAGTCGGTGCACCGAAGGATTTTTCCAGAACAACGTTGCGGCCCTTCGGACCCAGCGTTGTCTTGACGGTATCGGCAAGAACGTTGACGCCGCGCGCCATGCGCTTGCGGGCATCATCGGAGAACTTGATCTGCTTGGCGGACATTACGGTAATTCCTCGATTCTATGTTCGTGTAAAAAATGACGTAGACGTAAAAGAGGTATCAGCCTTCGAGCACGCCGAGAATGTCGGACTCGCTCATGATCAGAACTTCTTCACCGTTGATCTTTTCCTTCTCAACGCCAAAGCCATCCTTGAAAATCACCTTGTCGCCGACCTGGACGTCGAGCGGGCGCGTTTCACCGCTATCAAGGATGCGGCCCTTGCCAACTGCGAGGATTTCACCGCGGGTCGGCTTTTCCTGCGCGTTGCCGGGCAGAACGATGCCACCGGAGGTCTTTTGTTCTTCTTCCACGCGACGAACGACAACGCGATCGTGCAAAGGACGGATGTTCATTTCTCACGTTCTCCCTGATTGGTTACATGAACTGCTGGGGACGATCAGGCCGCGGCGCTGGCGCCCCCGGTTTCCGGCGTCACCGGAGTATTTGGGTCGATATCACGACGTAGCAGATTAATGAGGTCTTGTGGTGGCGTTTCAAGGGGGCCGGGCAATTTTTTTACTCGCGCCGATCCCTCTGGTCATCGACGATTTCGCCTTCTATCACGCGGGTTTGCGATGACTGATTCGCCGAGGTGTCGCGCTCGGGCTGGGTGTAGGTGTCACCGCTTTTGTCATGGCGGGGATGATAGCGATGCACGTTGACATTGCTACGCATGAAACGTCCCAGAAGCGCGCTTCGGGAGAAGGGCATCAAACAGAACATGGCGATGACGTCGGTGAGAATGCCCGGCATGATCAGCAGTACGCCGGCCATGATCATGGCGGCGCCGCGCTTGAGCTCAAGGCTTGCCACGCCGCCGGTGGCCATCTTTTGCTGGGCCTGGCGAAACGAGTCGAGTCCCTCGCGACGGATCAGGTGCATGCCCAGCGCGGCCGCCAGCACGATGACCAGCAATACCCAGGCGCCGATCAGCTTGCCCAGCACGAAAATCGAGATCAGATCCAGCAGTAAAAAGAAGCCGATGGGTAACAGCAGGGGCATGATGTCTTCGCACTCTCGCGTTCAGTATGTTCACAAGGATGCCGCCATCGCTCTGCACTCTCATGGGGGCAGGCACGGCAGCCGTCGATAGCACAGGATACTGGCATGTCAGGTGCAAGAGGTATATGCCCGGATGGCGACAGGGGACAAAAGTCGGGCAGGCAGGGGTGCCATGCGATAGGCAGGGCGGCCGCCGGGAGGCTGCCGCCCGGATGGTCGATCAGAGCTCGACGCTGTCGCGCAGTCGCTCGACGGTGGCCGTGCCGATACCACTGACGCGGCTCAGATCGTCGGCACTTTCATAGGCGCCGTGATTGTCACGGTCGGCAACGATGGCCTCGGCCTTTTTCTCGCCGATGCCCGGCAGGGCGGTCAGCTCGGCAGCCGTTGCGGTATTGATGTTGATGTCCTGCGGCTCGGCCATCAGCGGTGCGGAAAGGGCGAGTGCTGCGGTGGTCAGAAACGTTGCGATCAGTTTACGGGTCATGCCGGTTTCTCCTGTTGATAAGGTTACCTTCAGGGTATCGGCAGGTGTGAACGCTCTTTTAGATATTAATTATATATTGGTTTTCGATGCCCCGATGAGGCAGGACTATCCCGCTGTTGGTGCACAGCCCTTATACTGGCGCCTCGAACTACAGGAGCCTGCATGTCTTCCCCACTGATCATCGCCCTCGATCACGCCAGTCTTGAGGCGGCGCTGCCGCTGGTAGACCAGCTTGACCCGCAACGCTGTCGGCTCAAGGTAGGCAAGGAGCTTTTTGTCCGCAGTGGCCCGCAGACACTGAAGACGCTGCATGCGCGCGGCTTCGATGTCTTTCTGGATCTGAAGTTTCACGATATTCCCAATACGGTGGCTGCCGCCGTGCATGCCGCCGCCGATCACGGCGTATGGATGGTCAACGTTCATGCCTCGGGTGGTCGGGCGATGATGCAGGTGGCGCGGGACGTGCTTGATCAGCACGCGCTGAACACGCATCTGATCGCCGTCACGGTGCTGACCAGCATGAACGATGCGGCGCTTTTTGAAACCGGGGTGACGCGCACGGCCGGTGAGCAGGCGCTGTATCTGGCCGGGCTGGCGCGCGACAGCGGTATGAGTGGCGTGGTGTGTTCGGCCCATGAAGCCGGCGATGTGGCCGCGCAGTGTGGCGATGCGTTTTTGCGGGTGACGCCGGGCATTCGACCAGCGTTTGCTCAGCGCGATGATCAAAATCGGGTCATGACACCACTTGAGGCCATGCAGGCCGGCAGTACGCATCTGGTGGTGGGGCGGCCGGTAACACGCGCCGACGATCCGATGGTCGCGCTTGCCGCGATCGAGCAGGAGCTTGCAACCAGAAAGTAGCCAGAGGCGCTACTCGCCTTCCAGACCCGTGATCGGCTTGATGGCGCCCCACTGACGGCAGCTGGGGCAGTGCCAGTAGAGCTGCTCGCCCTGAAAGCCGCAGCTTTTGCAGCGGTAGCGCGCACGCTGGGCCATGAGCTGCTCGGTGTGGCGCTTGAGCAGGCGTAGATGGTCAAGCTCGTGCTCCGGAACCTCCTTGAGATAGAGGTCCATCAGATAGTCGATCCCGCGCAGGCTCGGGTTGTGCTGAAGCTGTTCGCTGACCAGGCGGGTAGCGGGCTCGATCCCGTCACGCGCGCGCAGCCGCTCGGCCAGCAGCAGCACGAAGGAGACATAGGGCGCCTTTTCCAGCTGGTCGGACAGAAATTCGATCAGCCCCTCTTCATCGTCGAGCAGATCAAAGGCGCGCTGGATGGGGGCCAGGGTGATGGGCACCATGTCGCTGTCCTGATCGCGAATGCGACGCAGCGCGCGAATTTCGTTGCGATAGCTGCCGGCACGGTGCTCGATATCGGCAAAAAGCCAGTTGGCCCGCACGCAGGCCGTATCAATGGAGAGCGCCTGCTTGAGATGCTTGCGGGCGGGGCCGGGGCTGCCTTCCTCGATGGCCTGTTCGGCCAGCTCGCAGTGCCAGTGGGCCGCGGCGCGCCTGAGCGGCTCGTCCTGTCGCACCAGCTGGGGCAGCGCGACATCCAGCGCCGCCTGCCAGTCCTTTTCCCGCTCGTAGAGATCCACCATCAGCCGCTTGGACGCCGTGGCGGTCTGCTCGTTTTCACACTGACGAACCAGTCCGGCCAGTAGCCGCTCGGCGCGATCGAAAACGCCAAGACGCATGAAATCGCGTGCCAGCTCGAGCTGCACCTGTTCACTCTGGTCGGTGGTCAGTACGGGGCGTGCCAGCAGGTTCTGGTGAATCCTGACGGCCCGGTCGGCCTCGCCACGCATGCGAAAGAGATTGCCCAGCGCAATGTGGGTATCGATGGTATCGCCGTTGACTTCAAGCGCCTGAACGAAGGTCTCGATGGCACGGTCGGGCTGCTCGTTGAGCAAAAAGTTCAGCCCGACAAAATAGTCGCGTGACAGGTGCTGGCCGGATAGCGTTCGATGGCGATAGCGGTAGTGCTTTCGCTCCATGCGGCCCAGCCACCAGCCGATGCCGATTGCCGCAACGAGAATAAGGAGCAGCACGGGATCCGGCATTCAGGGGGCTTCCTTGAACTCCTGAACGCGCAGGCGATCAAGCTCCTTGCGCTGTTGCTGATTGTCGTGACGGGTGCGCATGAGGTTGGTGCGAAGGCGCAGGTAAAGCCCTGACATGGCGACCATGCCCAGCACAACACCGGCGACCAGCGTCGACAGCAGCCACAGCGACAGTGAGGCAGGCGGCAGTTCCGCCCAGATGACGTCCAGCGGTACGGTCTGCTGGTTGCGCACGGCAAACAGCATGCCCAGCAGTAGAACGATCAGTGTGACAACAGCAAGTACCACGCCCTTGAGCCAGCGCATAGCAGATCCCTGATTTTCCCTGTCCAATTGAAAACAGTGTAACACCGGCAGTAGCGTGCAGCGATGTTTACGGCGCTTGCCCGCACGCGTCATGAAACAGGAGTCGTGATAACACAGTGGTGAGACGAGAGACGCTTAAAAGCCCTGTTCGCGGCTGGCGTTGACCTGCTCGCGCAGCTCCTTGCCGGGCTTGAAATGGGGCACGTGCTTGCCGCTGAGGCTGACGGGATCACCCGTTTTGGGATTGCGACCGGTACGCGGCTCACGATAGTGCAGGGAAAAGCTGCCAAATCCGCGTATTTCGACACGACCGCCGTTGGCCAGCGTGTCGGTAATATCGTCAAGAATCAGGCGAACCGCCGACTCTACCTCCTTGACGGACAATTCTGACTGTTGCGCGGCAATCTGTTCGATCAATTCGGACTTCGTCATCGGGGGTTCTCCATCCGTCCTGTCGGGAGCCTTCAAGGGCTTTTTGTTTGTTTTCAGCATAGCCGCTAATGTGAGATAAAACAACGCACTACATACCACCCAAAATTAATGCCGGGGGTGGCTGTCAAAGTTTCAGACAAACATGGGCGTGGCGCGCCGGCTGCGTATAATGGCGCATGGGTCATCGCCATCTGACAGGAGATCAATGTGAGTGAACCAAAAGCCTTTGATGCCACAGCGCGCAAGCGCCTTTACTGGCATTCCCGTCGTGGTATGTGGGAGCTGGATCTGATGCTGGTGCCCTTTTTCGAGAACTGCTTCGACGGGCTCAGCGATGAAGATCAGTACGCCTATCAGGCGCTGATCGCTCAGGAAGACCAGGATCTTTTCCTGTGGCTGATGCGCCGTGAAATTCCCGATGATCAGACACTTGCGCCCATTATCATGCAGATCGTGGATTATGCCGAAAGCACCCATACAAGCGACGTTCGTCCGCTCTAGAACCGCCTTCGGCCTCTATTGTCTGCTGGCTGGCGCCATTGCGCTGGCATGCGCGCTCTGGCTCTCATTGCTCTGGGCCGGGATGGCGCTTGTCGTGCTGGGAGCGTTGGGGTGGCAACAGGCGGGGCGGGTGCCGTCTGCACTTCGCACCACCAACGGCGGTCAGTGGGAGCAGTATCGTCAGGGGCAGTGGCAGGGCGTGACACTCAGGGCCCCACGGGTGGGGCCGCTGGTGTGTGAAGTCGTTATCGAGCGTCGGCGTTACGCGCTCTGGTACGACATGCTGTCGCCCGAGCAGTTTCGTCGGCTGCGCCTGGCGCTGTTGGCCACTGCCACAGGCGAGGCGCCTCCCCGCGAACCTTCTCAGGACTGAGCGCCGTCGGGGCGCTCGTCGCTCAAACGCCGCCCGCCCACCAGATGGTGCCGACTGGCTCGCTTTCTGAGTCTTGAGCTTGGCAGGCGCTGAATGTTGCCCAGATAGCCCACCAGTGCGCGGGCCTGTCGAGCCAGCTCGCGGTTGAGCCAGAGATAGCCGCTCGGGCTGAACAGGGCGCGGCCCGATGAAGAACGCCCGGAGAAGGCCCGATTGACGTAGCGCTGCAGATCGAGCGCGGCAATGTCGAGATCGATCTCCTGACCGGTGCGCACCTGATGCGCCAGCATCGACAGCGACCGCGCCAGCTGCTGCTGCTCATCGCGCAGCCCCTCAAGACTTTCGATGATGTCGTGCCCGTTGCGGGTATCCCAGTGGGTTTCCAGCAGCAGCTCGACGGTCGAGATCATGCGACGCTCCAGCGAGAGCAGACTGTTGAGCTCGCCGCGTCGCAGTCTGCCCTCCTTGTGCACGGCATCGACCAGAGCGCGCTGTTTGATCAGCTGCGAAGTGGTCTTTTTCATCTCCTCGAGTGCCTGGTCGTGGTCGGCTTCGGTGGCCAGCGTATGGGCGTAGTAAAGGCTTGCCAGACGGTCGAGATTGTCGGCCAGCATGAAGCGAAACAGATCCGTGGCCTTCTGGGGCAGCACGATGATCGTCACCGCAATGCCGATGCTGGTGCCCAGCAGCACGTCAAAGGCACGCCACAGCGCAATGGTCAGATCCTCGTTGCCATCGCCGGTCACCATCAAAATCGTAATGCCGAACATCAAAACGCTGTAACCGTAGCGCGAGGTAAAGGTGGCGTGCAGGGCCACGGCGATGGCGGCCAGGGTCAGCACCTGAATGGTGCCGGGCGGGGCCGACGGAATCAGCAGCAAAGCGATGCCCAGAAGTCCGCCCAGCGCAGTACCGATCAAGCGCTGGCCGCCCTTGTCGAGCACGCCACCGACATGGGGCAGGTTGCCCATGACCATGAGCGTGCTGACCGGCGCCCAGATGCTGTGGGGAATGTTGAAAAGCGAAATGATGAAAAAGGTGACGCCAAGCGCGATGGTCGCGCGCAGCGTGTAGAGATAGTGACGGTAACGATAGTTGAAGTAGGGGTCGCGAAAGCGTATGCGTGCCATGGGGCGCCGGGCTGGATAAGTGAGTATGCCTATCTTATCGTCGAAGAATCCGAAAACTCGAGGAATAATCCTCTTTTACGGCCAATCGGGGCGGCCCGGCACCGCCCCGATAGGGATCAGGCCGCGCTGATCACGCGCTTGTCCATGAGCTCCTCGGCAAGGTGGCAGGCCACCCGGGCGCCTTCGACCTCGCGAAGTTCCGGGCGCTTGTCGGCGCACTCGGCACGGGCATGCGGGCATCGGCGATGAAAGGCGCAGCCTGACGGGGGGGACAGCGGCGAGGGCAGTTCACCGCTGAGCGCGATCCGGGTGCGGCGCTCGTCGGGATTGACCGACGGGGTCGACGAGAGCAGCGCCTGCGTATAGGGATGGCGCGGCGTCGTAAACAGCGCCTCGCGCGAGCCGACCTCCACCGGCCGGCCCAGATACATCACCATGACATTGTCGGCCACGTGTCGCACCACGCTCAGATCGTGCGAGATGAACAGATACGCCAGGCCGAACTCCTCTTGCAGATCATTGAGCAGATTGAGCACCTGCGCCTGCACCGAGACATCGAGTGCCGAGACCGGCTCATCGAGCACCAGTACCCGGGGGCGCAGCATCAGGGCGCGGGCCACGGCAATGCGCTGACGCTGGCCGCCGGAGAACATGTGCGGGTAGCGGTCATAGTGTTCCGGGCGCAGCCCGACACGGGCCAGCATGTCGCGCGCCATGCGCTGGCGCTCATCGGCCGGCGTTTTAGTGTTGATGACCAGCGGCTCTTCCAGAATGGTACCGATGCGCTTGCGCGGGTTGAGCGAGCCGTAGGGGTTTTGAAACACCATCTGCACGTCACGGCGCAGCGCGGCCAGGGTCTGTCGGTCCGGGCTGGCGGCGTCGCGCCCGCCCACCAGAAGATCGCCTGATGAGGGCGGTTCCACCAGGGTCAGCATGCGGGCAAGCGTTGACTTGCCGCAGCCGGATTCTCCCACCACGGCCAGCGTCTCTCCGGCATGCAGCGTGAAGCTTACCCCGCGAACGGCGTGGAGTTCGGCGCGGCGCAGAAACCCCTGGCGTACCTGGTAGGTCTGAACGAGATCGCGCGCCTCCATCAGGGGCGCCTCGAGTAGGTCGGGTCTGCTCATGGGGCGATCTCCAGAACCTCTTCATTGAGTGGGTGGTAGCAGCGCACGTGACGTGTACCCAGCCCGGTTTCGGCATGCCGCGTTTCCAGCGACGGACGGCTGGCGCGGCAGTCTTGTTGGGCATGAGCGCAGCGCGGGTGAAAGAGACAGCCCTGCGGGCGGTCACCAATGCCCGGTACCACCCCGGGGATGGTCGGCAGGCGTGCGGTGCCGGGATGGCGCTCCGGCAGAGCGTTGAGCAGCGCCCCGGTATAGGGATGGGCGGGCTCGCGAAAGACGTCATGACTGGCGCCGGTTTCCATCAGCTGCCCGGCGTACATGACAGCGACACGTTTGGCGGCGCCGGCCACCACGCCCATGTCATGGGTGATCAGGATCATGCCCATGCCGCGCTCTTGTTGAAGGCGCAGCAACAGATCCAGAATCTGCGCCTGGATGGTCACATCCAGCGCCGTGGTGGGCTCATCGGCAATCAGAAGCCGCGGATTGCAGGCAATCGCCATGGCAATCATCACGCGCTGGTTCATGCCGCCCGAGAGCTGGTGGGGGTAGTCATTGAGGCGCTTGCCCGGCGCCGGGATGCCGACCTGGTCGAGCAGCTCGATGGCGCGTTCACGGCGCTGGCGGCGACCGCCCCCTTCATGGGCCTTGATGGCTTCCAGCAGCTGAAAGCCAATGGTAAAGCTCGGGTTGAGACTGGTGCTCGGCTCCTGAAAGATCATGGCGATGTCGTTGCCGGTCAGGCGCCGCCGGGCGCGGTCGCTCAACGTCTGCATGTCGTGGCCGGCAAAGTGAAAGCGACTGGCCTCGACCCGGGCGTTAAAGGGCAGAAGGCCCATCATCGCCAGCATGGTCACGCTCTTGCCGGAGCCGGATTCGCCGACGATACCGAGCACTTCGCCCTCTTCAAGCGACAGGCTCAGATCTGATACCGCCGGGAAGGTCCCCTCATCCGTGTCGAAGGACACGCTGAGCTGTTCAATGTCCAGAAGCGCCATGGCGCTCTCCTGTTTTGCAATGATCGACGTTTGTCGTTGTTGTCGTGTCCGGGCGGCCTCTGCCGCCGCCTTCAGCGCTTCAGGCGCGGGTCGAGGGCATCACGCAGGCCGTCACCCATGATGTTGAACGCCAGCACCGTGATCAGTACCGCCAGCCCCGGGAAGGTCACCACCCACCAGGCCTGCAGCACATACTGGCGCGCATCGGCCAGCATGCTGCCCCATTCCGGCGTGGGCGGCTGGGCGCCCAGACCCAGAAAACCCAGCGCGGCGGCATCAAGCACGGCGTTGGAGAAGCTGAGCGTGGCCTGCACGATCAGCGGGGCCAGGCAGTTGGGCAAAATGGTAATGAACATCAGCCGAAACATGCCGGCGCCGGCCAGTCGTGAAGCCATGACGTATTCCCGCTCGCGCTCGGTAATCACCGAACTGCGCGTCAGGCGCACGTAGTGGGGCAGATAGACCACCGCAATCGCCAGCATGGCGTTGAAAAGCCCCGGGCCGAGTACCGCGACCACGACCACGGCCAGCAAAAGGCTCGGGATCGACAGCATGATGTCCATCAATCGCATGATGACGGTATCGACCCAGCCGCGCAGAAAGCCGGCCAGAAGCCCCAGCAGCACGCCAATGCCCAGCGACAGTGAGACCACGATGACGCCGATGGTCATCGAAAGCCTGGCGCCATGGATCAGGCGGCTGAGAATGTCGCGGCCCAGATCGTCGGTGCCGAGAATGAATCGCCACGTACCGCCGTCCTGCCAGAAGGGCGGGGTGAGCACACTGTCGCGAAACTGGGCGACCGGTGAATAGGGCGCGACCACATCCGCCAGAAACGCGATCAATACGATCAGCGCGATAATGACCATGCCGACCAGTGCGGCGCGGTTGCGGCGAAAGCTGCGCCAGACGTCACGCAGCGGCGAGGGCCGTTTGGGTGCGCTTTCGGTCGTCGTGGCTTCATCGATCTCTGGCACGGCGGCCGGGGGCTGAGGGGTAACCTGTGTCATGTGTGGCCTCCGGGCTCAGCGACTGTTGCGAATGCGGGGGTTGATCAGCCCGTAGAGCAGATCAACGATCAGATTGACCACCATGACGATCAGGGCAATCAGCAGGATGCCGCCCTGAAGCGAGGGGTAGTCACGCCGTCCGACGGCATCGATCAGCCACTTGCCGATGCCGGGCCAGGAGAAGATGGTTTCGGTGAGAATGGCGCCGGAAAAGAGCAGCCCGATCTGCAGCCCGATCACCGTGGTGACCGGAATCATGGCGTTGCGCAGCGCGTGAATGGCGATGATGCGCCAGGGCGAGAGTCCCTTGGCACGAGCGGTGCGGATGTAGTCCTCACCCAGTACTTCGAGAATCGACGAGCGCGTCATGCGGGCAATCACGGCCAGCGGAATGGTGGCCAAAACGATCGTAGGCAGGATCAAATGCCGCAGGGCATCCGTGAAGGCCCCCGGCTCGCCGGACAGCAGCGTGTCGATCAGCATGAAACCGGTCGGCGTCTCGATCCAGTAGCTTGATGACAGCCGCCCCGAGACCGGCGTCCAGCCCAGAATTCCCGAAAAGAAGATGATCAAAAGAAGGCCCCACCAGAAAATCGGCATCGAATAGCCGGTCAGCGAGGTGCCCATCACGGTGTGGTCGATGATCGAGCCGCGCTTGATACCGGCAATGACGCCCAGCGGAATCCCCAGCGATACGGCCAGCAGCATGGCGCAAAAGCCAAGCTCGAGCGTTGCCGGAAAGAGCGACAGAAACTCATCGAGTACCGGGTTGCTGCTGATCAGCGAATGGCCCAGATCGCCCTGAGCCAGATTGCCCAGAAAGCTCAGGTATTGCTCCCAGAGTGGCCGGTCAAGGCCCAGTTCGGCCATCACCTGAGCGTGGCGCTCGGCCGAGATACCGCGCTCACCGGCCATGATGGCGACCGGATCGCCGGGAATCAGATGGACCAGGGTGAAAGTGACCAGCGTGATACCCAGCAGAGTGGGGATCAGCATCAGAAGTTTACGAAAGACAAAGCTCAACATGGGTGATTTCCGCCGCCGCGAACGAGTGATCCGTACCTGTCAACGCCACGCCGGCACGGCCTGTGGGCCGAAAGCAGGGTCGTCAGCAGGGATGGGCAGGCAATGAATGACGGCGACGCGTCAGGGCGTGCCGACTTCATGCTTGAAGCTCGGGATGTGGGTCAGCCGGTGTCCGATTGGGACAGGCGGGCCGCAGACGTGGCGCGGCGGATCAGGCGGGTCTTTTGGAGACGACGGGTCGAGAGATGATGCGTCATGGTCAGGTGTCCGTACTTGTTATTGTTGCTGCAGCGCGGATGCCTTGTAAGCAGCGATGCAGTAAGTGATAGACCCTAGGGGATTGCGATCACCCTGTCCATGCCCGTAATGGCGCATGGACAGTCGCAGGTGTTTGTCAGCTAGATGCCGAGCGCCAGTCCAGCCCGGCACTTGTCAGCCGCGCCGTTCGACCAACCGGCCAGGCCTGGTTGTGCTCGCCGTGACCGAAGGGCAATCGGTGATAGAGTGCGATATTCAGCGGCGCCAGCCACTCCTGAAAGACCGCCTCGATACTGCCGTCACCAGAATCGCAGCCGGTAAAGCTGCCCATACACACCGCGCTCAGCCAGGCCGGCTCGATGCTGTCCAGCAGCTGACACAGGCTGCGCTCCAGGCGATAGAGCCGCTCGCCCACGTCTTCGAGCATCAAAATCGCGCCCGGCGGCACGTGCAATGCCGCCGGGGTGCCGGCAACGCTTGCCAGCGTTGTGAGATTGCCGCCGATGAGTACGCCCTCTACGGGGGCCGTGGGGCCGGCCACATGCGTTGCACACATGTGGCCGCCGTCGCCTGCCAGCAGCGGTGCGATGCTGGCCATGGCCTCGGCGCGTGCCTTGTGCGCGGCCCCTGCAGCCTGCTCGAGCAGGGTAAGCTCCGTGGCCACCGGGGTGTGATGGGCACAGCGGCCGCGAGCATGAAACGCGCTCAGCAGCACGCTGATATCGGAGTAGCCCAGAAGCGGCACGTCGGGAAGCGCGTCCCAGTCGATGTGATCGATGAGCTGGGCACAGCCGTAGCCGCCGCGCAGGCACCACACGGCGGCCACGTCTGCCAGATTGAAGGCGGCGTGAAAGTCTTCAAGGCGCTGTTCGACGGTGCCGGCCAGATAGCGATGCCGCGCGCGGGCGTGGTCCATGAGGCGCGGGGTATAGCCCATGGCCGTGAGCAGGGCGCAGGTGGTGTCGATGCGCTCGGGCGAGACGGCGCCGGCCGGGGCAATGAGCGCCACGGTGCGCGAGCCATTGCCCAGCGGGCGCAGCTCGGAGAGTTCAGGGGTGGGTCGTGTCATGGCACCTGTCCGAAAGACATGAAAAACCCCGCTCGAATGAGCGGGGCCATATCCTACGCCAGAGGCGCTACTCCTCGATATCTACGCCATAGAAGATGTGCGAGCCGGTCGGCTGCACCTCATAGCCGGTGACGTTGCTGCGGACCGGGTCGTAGACAATCGAGTGGGCGATCGGCAGCCAGGGCATCTGATCACGGAAGATCTCCTGCGCCTGCACGTACAGATCCGAGCGCTCGTCCTGGTCGGTGGCGGTGGCCGCCTGACGGATAATGTCGTCGTACTCCTGGTTGCACCACTTGGCGTAGTTGGAGCCATCGCGCGCGGCATTACACGACAACAGCGTATTGAGGAAGTTGTCCGGGTCGCCGTTGTCGCCGGTCCAGCCGAACAGGCCGGTCATGGCCTCGCCCTCGCTGGCGCGACGCAGATACTCGCCCCACTCGTAGGAGACGATCTCGGCGTTGACGCCAATCTCACGCCAGTCGGACTGGATGATTTCCGCCATGCGCCGTGCGTTGGGGTTGTAGGGGCGCTGCACCGGCATGGCCCACAGCTGGGTGCTCAAATTCTCGGCGCCGGCCTCGGCCAGCAGCTTTCTGGCCTGTTCCGGGTCATACGGGATCTCTTCGACGTTGTCGTCATAGCCCCAGAGCGTCGGCGGGATCGGGTTTCTGGCCTTCTCGCCGGCGCCCTGATACACCGACTCGATGATCGCATCGCGATCCACGGCCATGGAGAGCGCGCGGCGAACACGCGGGTCATCAAACGGCGGTTTCTCGGTCTGAAAGGAGAGATAACCCACATTCAGCCCTTCGGCCGACTCCAGGTTGATGTTGGGGTCGTTGCGCATCGCTTCCAGATCGGCCGGGTTGGGGAAGACCATGACCTGGCATTCGTTGGCCTGCAGCTTCTGAAAGCGCACCGAGGCGTCGGGGGTAATCGAAAAGACCAGCCGGTCCAGCGGCGATTTGCCATCCCAGTACTCCGGGTGCGCCTGGTAGCGGATATAGGCGTCACGCTGAAAGCCGGCAAAGACGAACGGCCCGGTGCCCAGCGGCTGCTGGTTCATGCGCTCGGGGTGGCCCTCTTCCATCAGCTGGTCGGCGTACTCGCCCGAGAGGATCGAGGCAAAATCCATCGCCATGTCAGACAGGAAAGGGGCCGAGGCGCGGCTCAGGTGAAAGCGTACAGTGTGATCATCGACCTTTTCGACACGCTCGATCAGATCCGGCATGCCCATGCCTTCGAAATACTCATAGCCGCTGCCGACCCCGTGCCAGGGGTGATCGTCCTGGAGCTGGCGGTTGAACGAGTAGAGCACGTCATCGGCGTTGAATTCGCGCGATGGCGTAAAGTAATCCGTGGTCTGGAATTTGACGCCCTGACGCAGGTGGAAGGTGTAGGTCCTGCCGTCATCGGAGACCTCCCACGACTCGGCCAGCGCCGGCTTGATCTCGGTCGTGCCCGACTCGAATTCGACCAGTCGGTTGTAGATGGTGCGCGAGGAAGCATCGAAGGTCGTCCCGGCCGTGTAGTGCTGCGGGTTGAAGCCTTCGGGGCTGGCTTCCGAGCAGTAGACCAGGGTCTTGGCATGGGCCGTACCGGTGGCCGCCAGTAGCAGGCCACCTGCCAGCATCAGCCGGCGAGGGATTGTCTGAGTCATGAGCACGTCTTTTGTATATTGTTGGTTTGGACCGGTCGGGTAGGCCGGTTGTCGCCATGAGACCGGCAGTGGGTCGGCCTCATGGGGGTAACGTCATGACACAACGTCACGCAATGAAACTATGCCCGGGCCGGGCAGGCTGTCAATTGCTGCTATCACGCTCAGGGCCTGGACCTGTGTCTAATAGCGACAGCGAACGGTTTGAAAAAGACGAAAGGATCGCGGCGCGGCGTGCAGCAAATGTGGCCATCGGCCCATCCGCATTGGCATCGATACACGGTGTTGTCGATGCCATATGCTTTTTATCAGCACGATAAGATAGAGGAAGGAAGTAATCTGTCGCCGGGACCACCGTCTTGCCCGGTGGAAAGGGTTACATGCCTATCAGCTCACCGCCTTCGGACCTGGGCAGATCGTCTGCCACATCCAGAACGCGGTCGCGGTAAAAGAGATGCATGGTGGGGGCGAGTTCGGCCGGCAGTTCGCCGCCATTAGCCTTGCGAAACATTGAGTGAGGAATGACGGGCATGCCAGGGCTGTGTCGGCCATAGACCGTCACGCCGCAGTTTTTGCAGACAAAGCGGCGCATGTCACGGTCGCTCATCTTGTAGTCGATGACTCGATCCGAACCCGGTAGTTCTACCTTGTCGTCACTCCAGACAGTTGCTGCCAGCATGACCGTGCCGTACAGCGCTCGACAGCTACCGCAGTGGCAGTAAAGCGATACTTCGGGTTCGCCGCGCGCGATAATTTTGACGTCGCCGCAGTCGCAGCTCAGGTGATAGGTACTGGTTGCCATCGGGCATTCTCCGAAATGCGAAGTGTCATGTCAGTCAAGCACACGGCATTTCGGGCTGCTCGAAATTCTCTATATCAGCCGAATAGTTAATCGAGGCAAACGGTTAAAAGGACAGATGTACGTTATCCGCGCCAATTTTGGGCGTTGAGATGGATGCATCGAAATAAAGCAAAAGCTGTAAAACCAACAGGGGATATCAGACAGATAGGGCCTGAAAGAAAACAGGGAGCAGGAGAAGGTCTTGCTGAAAGGTTTGGTGCCCGGAGCCGGAATCGAACCGGCACGACCTTGCGGTCGAGGGATTTTAAGTCCCTTGCGTCTACCTGTTCCGCCATCCGGGCGAGGAGTCGACGGCTAATCTGCTTGAGGCCATCTAAAGGCGGCCGAGAGTCAGGCAGAAGGGAGATGGAGGCTGGAGTCGGAATCGAACCGGCGTACACGGAGTTGCAGTCCGCTGCATAACCACTCTGCCATCCAGCCTCAAAACGGTTCGGAAAACGAAGCGTTGTTGTTCGTTGACCTGTCCGTTGATCCCGTAAGGGATGGAGCGGGAAAGGAGATTCGAACTCCCGACCCTCGCCTTGGCAAGGCGATGCTCTACCACTGAGCTATTCCCGCTCAACGGGTGCGAAATATACCGATGTGACATAAAGGTGTCAAACGAAACCCGGTAAAAATCGCACCCGAACCACAGCTTACGCTCACATCGAGCGTGTCAGTTCCGGCCAGGCGGCGCGCAGATACTTGTACATCGACCACAGCGTCAGGATGGCAGCCAGATACAGCAGCAAAAAGCCTGCCTGTGCCAGAAGCGTTCCTGGCGCAAAACCGAGCAGCAAAATGATCGAGATCATCTGAAAGGCGGTCTTGTACTTGCCGATGCTTGAAACCGAAACACTGGCACGCTTGCCAAGTTCTGCCATCCACTCGCGCAGTGCCGAGATGACAATCTCGCGACCGATGATCACAAGCGCCGGCAGCGTGAGAATCCAGTCGCTGTAGAACTCGATCAAAACGCCCAGAGCAACGGCGACCATCAGCTTGTCGGCGACCGGGTCCAGAAAGGCGCCAAAGGGCGTGCTCTGGTTCCAGCGGCGCGCCAGGTATCCATCGAACCAGTCGGTGATGGAGGCGATGGTAAACAACAAGGCGGCCAGCAGATTGCTTGAGCCGGTCGTCAGGTAGAACACGATGACCAGAAGCGGTATGAGTACGATTCTTGTCAGCGTCAAGATATTGGGGATGCTCATGGCACTATCGGGTCCTGACCGGGGGTGAAACATACCTGCAAGAGTGCTGGATTCTAACGCCTGTTCGCGCCGTCAGCCATGCAGTGCCTGATGAATCTGTGTAGCAAGTTGTGCATTGATGCCGGGAACGCGGGCGAGATCGTCTCGGGAGGCGTTGCGAATGCCCTGCAGACCGCCAAAATGGCGCAGCAGCTCCCGGCGTCTTTTGGGGCCGATGCCGGGAATCTCCTGAAGGGTAGACGAGCGTCGCGCCTTGTCACGCTGTTGACGATGTCCGGTGATGGCAAAGCGGTGGGCTTCATCGCGAATGTGCTGGATCAGGTGCAGGGCGCCGGAGGTGCTTTCCAGCGTCAGGCTGCGCTCGACGGTGTCGATAAAAAGCGTCTCGAGCCCCGGCTTTCGCGTGGTGCCCTTGGCCACCCCCAGCAGCACAATGTCGAAAACACCCTGTTCCTCGAACACCTCGCGAGCCATGTTGAGCTGGCCCTTGCCGCCGTCGACGATCAGGATGTCAGGCCTTGCCACATCACCGCTCTGGATGCGCTTGTAGCGCCGCGTCAGGGCCTGGCGCATGGCAGCGTAGTCGTCACCGGCGGCCACGCCATCAATATTGAAACGGCGATAGTCCGACTTGATCGGGCCGCTCTGGTCGAATACCACGCAGGAGGCGACCGTGGCTTCGCCGCTGCTGTGACTGATATCAAAGCACTCCAGCCGCTGAGGCGTCTCTTCCAGGTCGAGTGCCTGGGCCAGCGCCTTGAAGCGGGCATTGAGCTGCTGACGGCTGGCCAGCTTGGTGGCCAGATGCTGATCGGCGTTGGTACGGGCCAGCTCCAGCCACTGGGCGCGGTGGCCGCGCACCTGGTGGGCGATGCGCAGCCGTCTGTCGGCGTGCTCGGAAAGCGCTTCCTGCAGGACCTCCTGATCCTCCAGAGGGTGTGAGGTCAGCACCTCGGCCGGCATTTCATTGCTCTGACCCAGATAGTACTGGCTGACAAAGCTGCTCAGCAGCGCTTCGGGAGCAAGGTCCAGACCGTTGTCGGGCATGTGATGGCGCGAGCCGAGCACTCGCCCCTGGCGGATGATCAACACGCTGACGCACAGCCCGCCCGGCCGTTCGGCCAGGGCAAAGACATCGGCGTCGCCACCGGCGGTGTCCACCGACTGCTGACTCTGCAGGCGGCGCAGCTGCTGGACCTGATCACGCAAAAAGGCGGCCTGCTCGAACTGGAGTGCCTGCGCGGCCGTCTCCATGTCGGCGTAGAGTTTTTTCGTGACCTGATCGCTTTTGCCTTCCATGCACATCAGCGCGTGGTTCAGGTCGCGCTGATAGTCTTCCTGGCTGATATAGTCCACGCACGGTGCCGTGCAGCGATCGATCTGATACTGCAGGCAGGGCCGGCTTCGATGGGCAAACACCGAGTCTTCGCAGTTGCGGATGCGAAAGATCTTTTGCATCAGCGACAGGCTTTCGCGTACGGCGCCGGAGCTGGTGAACGGGCCGAAATAGCGACCATCGCCGCGCTTTTGACGCACGCGCCGCAGTTCCAGCGCCGGGTAGGGGTGTCGGTCGCTGGCAAAGATATAGGGGTAGGACTTGTCGTCGCGCAGCAGGATATTATAGGGCGGTCGCTGCTGTTTGATCAGCGTCTGCTCCAGCAGCAGTGCCTCGGTTTCGCTGCGGGTAACGGTCACCTGAATATCGCGAATGCGGCTGACCAGCGCCTGGGTCTTGGCGTTGAGCCCCGTATTACGGAAATAGCTCGACAGTCGCGCCTTGAGTCGCTTGGCCTTGCCGACATAAAGGACATTCTCGTGTTCATCGAGCATGCGATAGACGCCCGGTGATTCGGTGACCGTTTTTAAAAACTGGCGTGGATCGAACGCCGTGATCACCTCATCGTTCATGATGGCCTCCGCAAGTGATAGTGACCTCATTTTAACAGATAACGCCGAAAAGGCCGTGCTCATCCCCAGGCCATCCCCGCCCGTGTCCGCGCCATCCGGTGGCAAGAGTGGGGGCTTTTCGCGTTTTCGGGCCAGTATTTCGCCTTGAGAGGAAAAGGCGCTTGACGAAAAAAGAGAGGCGTCGTATATTACGCACCGGTTCGGGGCCTTAGCTCAGCTGGGAGAGCGCAACACTGGCAGTGTTGAGGTCAGCGGTTCGATCCCGCTAGGCTCCACCAACAACATCCTCAAAAAAGCCGCTTGCAGCACCTCGCTGAAGCGGCTTTTTTGTGTCCGACCGTTTTGTTCGATCCCGCAAAAGCGTTTGATACCTGATCCGGCAAGCGCTGGGTCAGCCCCGTCATGTGGACGCTTGCGCGCGCTCCCCATTACCTTCGATCAGCGTTGTCTGGTATTTGTCGGCCAGTCCCCTGTGTGTTGGCCGTTCGCTGCCGATAAGAAAGACAGGGGAGAGCCGGCAGGCGTGCGTATCCGTCGCCTGCCGTGTCTCTTTCCGTGACGGCACCTCGATCAGCGAGGCCCTGAGGCCATCGGTGAGATGATAGGGGATAATTGTCTTCGGTATTGCGTTGCCGAAGTACGAACCTGATGCGGGACAGCACAACATGAGCAGTAGCACACAGGCGTCGATCGCCGACATCATGAGTCGGGATATCGTGACCCTGCGTCTTGAGCAGACGCTTCACGACGGTAACGAGCTGATGCGGGAACACCGGGTACGTCACCTCCCGGTACTGGATGAACAGGGGCGGCTGGCGGGACTGCTCAATCAGAAAGTGGTCTTGAAAGAGGCGCTGCGCATTACCGATACCTTCGGCGCAAAGCGTCTGGCCCATCATCTGGCGCGAATCCCTTTGGCGGATGTCACCTCAAAGGACATACTCACGCTGTCACTCGACACGCCCCTTGCCGAGGCCGGTCGGCAGCTGCTTGCGCACCGTCAGGGGGCCATGCCGGTGCTGGACGCCGAGGGTCACCTTGTCGGCATCCTCTCCTCGGTGGACTTCGTGCGCCTGGCGGTGACGCTGCTTGACGCGCCGGCCGACTGAGCGATGATCAACCGTCATGTATTAAAGGCGCCACCCGCGAGGGTGGCGCCTTTACGTTATGGCCAGAGTGCGGCAAAAGCCGCTGTCAGGCGGTGGTGTTGATGCGTGTTCCCACCATGCCTTCGGTCGCCAGCTGCGGCGCCGTGGCGACCGATGACATCAGCTGCGTCATCTGCTCGGCCTGACCATCCAGCGATTTTTTCAAAACGCTGGTCTGTACGTCACTGGTGAGCTGGTGCTGCTGCAGCGCCATCGAGGCACTGACCATGCTGTTAACGCTCATATCCATGGACGTTCTCCTGCATCGAGTGGATCACCGCTGCACCTGCAGCGGGTGGCGCCTTAGCCGACGACGGCTTCGGCGGCCTCGGGCGACAGCGTCTCGAGTACCACGCATTCTGCCGCCTCGGGCACAAGACCGGTGATTCTGACCCGGTAATAGTCATGGATGTCGTTGCCGCTGGCCGTTGTTCGTGACACGACGCTCGACATCATGTGGTACTCATCGCCGGGCTTGAGATCCGGCGGCATCAATTCAATGGGAATCCATGCCTTCGTTCCGGTGGCAAGCATAAATCGCTCCTGATAGCCATCCTGGTCGGACAGCACAGACTGCCCGTATGGCTGTCTTATCGGCACCGGATACAGCGGCTTTAATCCTTCTCGATTCAGGCCCTCCCGGGCGTATCAGGTTATTGCCCGTCGGCTTCTGCAGCGTGAACGGCAAGTACCTCGCAAAGGGCCTCCACAGGGCCGATTTCCCTGATCAGCAGCGCACACCTTGCATACGCTCCGTTGTCCTGCACAAGTCGCAGGTGAAACAGCGTGCCGACATCGGCGCTGTCCGGCAGCGCTTCAAGCGCCACGACCAGTTCATCTCCTGTCGTCATCTCGTCATCTCACTGGTTGGTCCAAGGCGTTGGTCATTCATTGAATACTGGTTATACGTACAGTTTTTAACTTGATTGCGACGTCATTTGGCGCAATAATTACCCATGAAGGATAATTATTATCCGGACGGGTTGTATCACACCAACATGCTCAGAAAGGAGATGTTCATGTGGAACCTGCTTTTGGCGGGTCTTGGCAAGGTGCCTGCCCGGCTTTTGATCGCTCTGGTGGCTCTGGGGCTGCTGGCGGGCGGACTCTGGGGCTTTACCCAGCGCCTCGATCAGTGGCGTCAGGCGCTGTCCAGTGCTCAGGAGGATGCCCGCAGTGCGCACGAGCTGGCGCAGCGCCAGCAGCTGGTCGCGCGTGCCTGGCAGGCGCACGCCGAACATCTGGCAGAGGTAAGCGCCGGTCGTGAGCAGCAGCTCGAGGCAAATCAGCAGGCGCTGGCCGGCAAACGACAACAGCTGGAAAGGATAATCAACGATGACCAGACATCAAAGAAATGGGCTGATCACGCTGTGCCTGACGGGGTACATCAGTGGCTGCGCCAGCTCGCCGCCGCAGACGACGCCGGTGATGGTGCCACCGCCGCCCATGCCCCGCTATCTGACACAGCCCCTGCCGGCGCCGGAGGGGATCGAGGACATCCGTACCAATCAGGATCTGATTACGCTATTGACGGATTACGAACAGCTGCGACGGCGCATGAACACTGATCGGGACGCCGTGCACCGGCTGTGGGAAAGCATGAAAGTGTCGATGACCAGCGAGATTGTCACAAAAGACGAGGGCATCGATGAGCACGACGCGCAGTAACCTTTCGACGTCATCGCCCATGCGATGACGTCGAAACTTCGATTCAACTCACTCGACCGACCATCAGAAACTCAAGCAGGGCTTTCTGGGCGTGCAGTCGATTGCCGGCTTCCTGCCAGACAAAGGCGCGCGGATCGTCCAGCAGGGTTTCGCTGACCTCTTCACCGCGATGCGCCGGCAGACAGTGCAGGAACATGACCTCGTCATCGGCGGCATCGAGCATCGCCTCGTTGACCTGAAAGCCGCTGAACGCTTGCATGCGCGCTGCCTGTTCCTCTTCCTGGCCCATGGAGGCCCAGACGTCGGTCGTGATCAGGTGGGCGCCTTCGATGGCGGCTTGCGGGTCGTTGAAGATTTCGACGCGCGAGCCGGCGGCTTCAAGAATATCCTGATCGGGCTCAAAGCCTTCCGGGCAGGCAATGCGCAGATTGAAATCGAACTGGCGGGCGGCGTTGATCCAGGAGTGGCACATGTTGTTGCCATCGCCCACCCAGACGGCCGTTTTGCCTTTCACCGGGCCGCGACACTCGGTCCAGGTCTGTACATCGGCCAGCAGCTGGCAGGGATGATAGTCATCGGACAGCGCATTGATGACCGGGATGGAGCTGGCATCGGCAAACGACTCGATGCTGTCATGCGAGAAGGTTCGGATCATCACCGCATCGACCATCTCGGAGAGCACGCGCGCGGTATCGCCGACCGGTTCGCCGCGTCCCAGCTGACTGTCGCGCGGTGACAGAAACAGCGCATGACCGCCAAACTGTGTCATGCCGGTCTCGAAGGAGACGCGAGTACGGGTCGAGGATTTTTCGAAAATCATGGCCAGCGTTCGATTTTTCAACGGCGTATAGACCGGGCCGTTGTCGGCCAGTTCACGCTTGATGGTGATCGATCGATCGATGAGATAGGCCAGTTCCTGAGGGGAAAGATCCATCAGGGTAAGAAAGTGGCGAAGGGCCATGTCTCGATGCTCCTGTGTGTGCATAACGTCACAATGATTGACACGTCGCCAGGCGCCACACGACGCGGCGCTCGAAACGGGACGTACCCTCTGGTATTGATGCTGCCCATGTACCGGAAAAACCAACGAAAAAGCGCCGCACGAGAGCTGGCGGCGCTTTGAAATATTGCCATGGTCAATGGCGGAAAACGGGCACTGGTGTACCCCGTCATCCCTGGCCATCCTAACCAGAGCCTTTTAAGCGCGCAACTTCATGTGATCGCCACGCCTTGATCCGGGCTGATTTAGCCCCCATGTCGGCGTACACTGAGGCCAGAACATTCATGGGCGCTTGAAGCCCCCTTTTGGAGACCGAACATGAGCGAAACACTCGATACCATCAAGCAACAGATCAACGAAAACACCATTTTGCTTTACATGAAGGGCTCACCGCAGATGCCGCAGTGCGGCTTCTCTGCTCAGGCCGTACAGGCGCTGATGGGCTGCGGCGAGCGCTTTGCCTTCGTCAACATTCTGGACAACCCGGACATTCGCGCCGAGCTGCCCAAATACGCCAACTGGCCCACCTTCCCGCAGCTGTGGATCAACGGTGAGCTGGTCGGCGGCTGTGACATCATCGTCGAGATGTATCAAAACGGTGAGCTGGCGCCGATGATCAAGGACGCGACCGCCAACGCGGCCCCGCAGGAAGGCGACAACGCCTGATCCCGATGACCACCGGGTCGTGCATCAGGTGACCGGTTCCGAACGTTAAAAACCCGCCTCCATGGAGGCGGGTTTTTTAATGCCGACAGCAGTAGAGCAGCGCTTAGTCGCCGTCCATGCTCTGCTCGCGCAGCGCCAGATCCCAGCCGCCCAGATCCTTGAAGCGATTGACGATGGCGCAGAAAAGCTCGGCAGTACGCTCGGTATCATAGCGCGCCGAATGTGCTTCCTGGCTGTCAAAGGGGATGCCCGCGGCGCGACAGGCCCGGGCCAGCACGGTCTGCCCGTAAACCAGCCCCGAAAGCGTTGCGGTATCAAAGCTTGAAAACGGATGGAAAGGGTTGCGCTTGATGCCGGCGCGTTCGACGGCGGCATTGAGAAAGCCGTGGTCGAAGGCGGCATTGTGACCGACCAGAATGGCGCGGTTGCACTGATGGGACTTGAGCGCCTTGCGCACCGGACGAAAGATCTCCTCGAGCGCTTCCTTTTCCTTGAGCGCCGCATTCTGACGCAGCGGGCTGTCCAGACGGATGCCGGTAAAATCGAGCGCGGACTGCTCGACGTTGGCGCCCTCGAACGGCTCGATATGAAACGACACGGTCTCATAGGGCAGCAGATGCCCCTGTTCGTCCATGGTCAGCGTGACGGCCGCGATTTCAAGCAGGGCATCGGTGCGCGCGTTGAAACCACCGGTTTCCAGGTCCACCACCACGGGCATGAAGCCGCGAAAGCGACCGGACATGAGTTTCGGGACAATATCGTTCATCGCCATGTTCTCCTGTCGCAGACAGCAGAAAACGTCATGGGAATCGGGGATGCGTATGACCGGGCAGGGCCCGCAGATATGGTGACCGGCACAGGAAGCCTTCTGGTCGAAAGATGAATTCGGTTTGCAGGGGCGCAGTGTAGCATTGTGCTTGCCGGCAATCCCATCCATCGCACGTGACGCGGTATTCGCCGCGTTCCGGTGACGATATACTCACGATACACTCAAAGCATGACTACGCCTTAAGGAGCCGGTATGTCCGATGTAAAAAAGGTTGTCCTGGCCTACTCCGGGGGACTTGATACCTCCGTGATCGTCAAGTGGCTCAAGGAAACCTACGACTGCGAGGTCGTGACCTTCACGGCTGACCTGGGTCAGGGAGAAGAGGTCGAGCCTGCACGTGCCAAGGCACAGGCGCTGGGTGTGAAGGAAATTTACATCGAAGACCTGCGTGAAACCTTTGTGCGGGACTACGTCTTCCCGATGTTTCGTGCCAACACCATCTACGAAGGCGAATACCTGCTGGGCACCTCGATCGCCCGCCCGCTGATCGCGCGTCGCCTGATCGAGATCGCCAACGAAACCGGGGCGGATGCCATCTCCCATGGTGCCACCGGCAAGGGCAACGACCAGGTGCGCTTCGAACTGGGCGCCTACGCGCTCAAGCCCAACGTCAGAGTCATCGCCCCGTGGCGCGAGTGGGATCTCAACTCCCGCGAAAAGCTGATGAACTACTGCGAAGAGCACGACATCCCGGTCGACTACGCCAAGAACAAGAAAAAATCTCCCTATTCGATGGACGCCAACCTGCTGCACATCTCCTATGAAGGCGGCGTGCTGGAAGACCCCTGGACCGAAGCCGAAGAAGAGATGTGGCGCTGGAGCGTCAGTCCCGAAGCCGCACCCGATCAGGCCACCTACATCGACCTGACCTTCGAGCATGGCGACATCGTGGCCATCGACGGTCAGACCATGAAGCCGCACGACGTGCTCTCCTGGCTGAACCGGGTTGGCGGTGAAAACGGCGTCGGGCGTCTGGATATCGTTGAAAACCGCTACGTCGGCATGAAATCGCGCGGCTGCTACGAAACCCCGGGCGGCACCATCATCCTGCGCGCCCACCGCGCGATCGAATCGATCACGCTGGACCGTGAATCCGCGCACCTGAAAGACGAGCTGATGCCCAAATACGCCGAGCTGATCTACAACGGCTACTGGTGGAGCCCGGAGCGCAAGATGCTTCAGGCCGCCATCGATCAGTCCCAGGGCAGCGTCAACGGCGTGGTGCGTCTCAAGCTCTACAAGGGCAACGTCATCGTGGTCGGCCGTGAGTCGGAAGACTCGCTGTTTGACGCCTCGATTGCCACCTTTGAAGACGATGCCGGCGCCTATGACCAAAAGGATGCCGAGGGCTTTATCAAGCTCAACGCTCTGCGCCTGCGCATTGCCGCGAAAAAGGGTCGTCTTGACGACTGATGAGGCATGCGCTGTATCACGAAGGGGCCGCTTTTCAGCGGCCCCTTTTGTGTCAGACTCAAGCAAGGGCGCGCGCAGACCGCACAGCCTGCGTGCCGACACCAGAACCATCAGGAGCGGTTCATGCTGAAAAGACTGTTCGAGGCCCTGCGAGGGCAGGGTAGTGCCCCCGGCGCTGACAAATCCTCGCCTCAGGTGGCCGATACCGTGGAATACAAGGGCTGCGAGATCGTCATCACACCGGCGCCAGCGGGTGGGCAGTATCGCGTCAGCGGCCTGATTCGTCGGACACGCGACAGCGGCGAACCGGAGGAGCTGCGCTTTGAACGCTCCGATGTGCTGGCCGATATCGACAGCTGTATCGACATGACCCGTACCAAGGCCGAACGCTACATCGATGAGCAGGGCGAGCGGCTCTTTGAAGACCCGCACCGCCCGGCCTGAACCCGATGGCACTGCTGCAAAGGAGTCACAGGACGCATGTCCGATACCGGTAGACCCATGCTGTTGCCGGCTCTCTCGCGCTGGCGCCGGCTTTCGACAGCGGATCGCGTCAGCGATCTGATTGCCGGGCTGATCACCGCCGCGTTGCTGGTCCCCCAGGGCATGGCCTATGCCACCCTTGCCGGCCTGCCGGCGCAGGCCGGGCTTTATACGGCACTGGCGCCGCTGGTGCTGTATGCGCTTTTCGGCACCAGTCGCGTCATCGCGATGGGGCCCATGGCGCTGACCTCGCTGCTGGTGGGAGAGACACTGCGCGATGCCGATATACCGTTATCTGATTACGTCGGACACGCAGCGCTTCTGGCGGCGCTGGTCGGCGGCTGGCTACTGTTGATTCATGCCTGCCGGCTGGGGCGTCTGATCGATTTCGTCAGTCCCAGCGTCATGCAGGGCTTTACCACGGCGTCGGCGCTGATGATCGTGCTCTCGCAGACCGGCGACCTGCTCGGGATCGGCGACGCAACCGGCAACGCCGTCGACCGCTTGCTGACGCTGGCCCACTCACTGGGCGATATCGCGCCGGGGGCAGCGCTGTTTGGCGGCAGTGCCATGGTACTGCTGCTGTTGATGCGTCGAGGGCTGTCACCGCTGCTCGAGCGCCTGGGTCTGCCGGAGGCGACGGCCACGGTGCTGGGCAAGACCGGCCCGCTGATCGTTTTAATTCTGGCACTTTTGCTGGTACCGCTGTGGCCCGGCACGCTGGCCCGGGTCGGGCAGATTCCCGCCGGGCTGCCGCTGCCGGCGCTGCCAACCCTTACCCTGACAGGCGTGGACGCGCTGTGGCTGCCGGCGCTCGGGATCGCGCTGATCAACTACGTCAGCGCCATTTCGGTGGCCCAGACGCTGGCGGCCAAACACCGCGAGCGGCTCTATCCGCAGCGCGAACTCTGGGTGCTGGGCGCGTCCAATCTGCTGGCGGCCCTGACCCGCGGTTTTCCGGTCACCAGCGGGCTGGGGCGCGCGGTGGTCAACGACCAGGCCGGCTCGAAAACACCGCTGTCATCGCTTTATGCCGCGCTGGCGCTGATGGTGGTATTGCTGTTTGCCACATCGCTGTTTGCGCCGCTGCCGCAGGCCGTGCTGGCCGCGATCGTCATTCAGGCGGCCATCCCGCTGGTCGATCCGGGCCCCTTGTGGCGGGCCTGGCGCTATTCACGCGGTGACGGCCTGGCCTGGCTTGCCGCCTTTGCCGGTGTCCTGCTGCTGGGGGTCATGCAGGGGCTTTTAGCGGGTGTGGGCATTGCGCTGGCGCTGCTGCTGGCGCGCACGAGCCGACCGCATATTGCCGAGATCGGCCAGCTGCCCGACGGCGGCTTTCGCAACTGCGAGCGCTTTGACGTCGAGCGCCTGCCGCATCTGATGCTGGTGCGCCCGGATGCCAACCTGCATTTTGCCAACATGGGCGCGCTGGAGCGCTGGATCAACGAGCATCTCTCCGAGCGTGATCAGGTGACCGACATGGTGCTGGTGCTCAGCAGCGTGACTCATATCGATGGCGCCGCGCTTCACGCCCTGGAAGGCCTGGATGAGCGTCTGGCAGCGCAGGGGATCGCGCTGCATCTGGCCGAGCTGCGAGGACCGGTGCGCGATCAGCTGCGTCATACGGCGTTTATGAGCGATCATCGCCCGCGGGTGTTTTTTACCTGTGCTGCGGCCTGGCAGGCGCTGTCGGACGACGGCATCGAGTTCAATATCTAGACCTGTGCCGCCGGGCTGACCACACCAGACGCGCGGCACTCTACAATGGGGCCCTTTGCTTTCTGAGGGCCCTGTTGTCATGTCTTTACTGTCACTGCCGGTACGCCGGCCATGAAGGCGCTTTTGCTATCGGCCTATGCCGCCGACAGCCACCGCTACTGGGCGCGCGGTCTGATGGCCCATCTGGACGCCATCGACTGGACGGCCATCGAGCTGGCGCCGCGCCACTTTCAGTGGCGCGTGCGCGGCAACCCGCTGAGCTTCATGAGCGAGCATGACGAGACGCTGTCGCAGTCCTTTGATCTGATTGTGGCCACCTCGCTGGTCGATCTCGCCACGCTTGTCGGTTTATATCCGCACCTGGGGCGGGCCCGTCGTGTTGTCTATTTCCACGAAAACCAGTTCGCCTATCCGCTGGGGCGGAATCAGACGCCGCGTATCGAGCCGCTGATGGTCAATCTTTACAGCGCGCTGGCCGCCGATCACGTGCTGTTCAACAGTCAGTGGAATCGGGACAGCTTTTTTGAAGGCGTGGCCGCATTTTTGAAAAGGATGCCCGAGCGGGTGGCGCCGATGCGTCTGGAGACGCTCAGGGCGCGCTCGGAGATTTTGCCGGTGCCGCTGTGGCCGCTCGATAACACTTTATCGGCCGGGCAGGACGCGCCGGCACGCATTGTCTGGAATCACCGCTGGGAATACGACAAGAACCCGGAGGATTTCTTTGGCGCGCTTGAAACGCTCTCCGACCGAGGCTTCGAGTTTGAGCTGGTGGTGATGGGCCAGGTCTTTCGAAAGACCCCCGAGGTGTTCGAGCAGGCCTGGACGCGTCTGGCGCGCCACATTACCTGCTGGGGGCACCAGACACGCTCGCGCTATCTTGAGGAGTTGGGTCGGGGCGGCATCGCGGTCTCGAGCGCCTGGCATGAATTCCAGGGCCTGGCCGTGATGGAGGCGGTGCAGCATGGCTGCGTGCCGCTGGTGCCGGCGCGGCTGTGCTTTCCCGAATACTACGCGCCCGAGTATCGCTATGACGGCAGCCGCGAGGCGCTGACTGCCCGTCTCGAGCAGTGGCTGACAGCGCCCGGCACGCGTCCGAAACCGCCTGATATCGGTGCCTGGACCTGGCCGCAGATGGCCGGGCGCTACGCCGACGCGCTGGGCCGGTCACCCGGGAAGGGCGTAGATTAACTGCCCCTGAAGCGCGGCGAGGCGAGCATTTCGTTGGTCTGTCTATCCTGTCAGGGGCAGCGGACATTACACCTGAGCCACTGCCCGCGTTAACCGTCATGGATACAGGGAGTGTGTTATGAGCGAGCAGGACCAGCATCACGTCGATCGTGATGAAGAAGCCACCTTCAGCATCAACCGTCGTCGTTTCCTGCAGGGCTCCAGCGGTGCGCTGCTGGCAGCCGGTGCCCTGGGGCCCGCCTTTGCCCATGCGGCGGCCAGCGGCGAGGGCAGCGCCCGCAGCGGTGGCCGTCAGGCGTCAAACGGACAGGAGTTCGATTTCGGCAACGGCGCCACGGCGCCGGAAGGCGTCAGCTCGGTACCCGCTTCGGCCACGGGGCGTCCAATGCCGGATCTCGAGCAGTATGATCCCGTTGCCCCCGATGAGCGTCTGGGCTGGGCGGTGGTCGGTCTTGGCGATTTTGCGCTCAACCAGATTCTGCCGGCCTTTGGCAACAGCACGCACTCCCGGCTGGCAGGCGTTGTCAGCGGCAACGCCGACAAGGCGCGTCAGGTAGCACAGCAATACGGCGTGGCCGATTCCGGCATCTACAGCTACGACAACTTCGATGAGATCAGCGACAACGATGACATCGATATCGTCTACATCATTTTGCCCAACGCGCTGCACGAGGAGTTTACCGTTCGCGCGGCGCAGGCCGGCAAGCACGTATTGTGTGAAAAGCCGATGGCGCCCTCGGTCGAGGCGTGTCAGCGCATGATCGAGGCCTGTCGCGACAACGACCGCAAGCTGATGATCGCCTATCGCGAGCAGTTCGAGCCGCACAACCTGGCGGCCATCAAGGCCATTCGCGACGGCATGGTGGGGGACGTCAATCTGCTGAGCGTCAATACCGGGGTGTCACTTGACCCGGAAGAACCCTCGGCACAGTGGCGTCTCAACAAGGCATTGGCCGGCGGCGGCTCGCTGTATGACATTGGCATCTATGCCCTCAACGCCTCGCGCTATCTGCTTGGCGAAGAGCCGACGCAGGTCTTTGCGCGCATTCACAGCCGTGAGGATGACCCGCGCTTTGCCCAGGTCGAGGACAATGTCGCCTTTCAGCTGATCTTTCCGAACGGCGCCGTGGCCAACTGCACCTCGTCCTACTCCACGCCGAAAAACAATGAAGCCAGCGTGTTCGGCACGAAGGCCTGGCTGCGCATGGCGCCGCTGTCTAACTACTACAACCACTGGCTGATCGTGGATGATGGCAACCAGCGCATCGAGCCGTCCATTCAGGAGATCGACCAGTTTGCCGCCGAAATGGATCACCTGTCCCGGTGTGTTCAGGACGATACCGCGCCGCACGCCTCGGGCGAGGAAGGGATGCAGGACGTTCGCATCATTCGCGCCATCTATGAATCGGCCGCCACCGGCGAGATGGTCAGCATCGAGTCGGACTACGAACGCGATCCCAATCTTTTGATCACGGACAGCCCCAACCTGCCCGATGTCTGGCAGCAAAGCGACAGCTGATACTCGATGAGACCGTCAGCGCCCGCCCCGGGCGCTGACGGTCATGGTTTATACCGGTTCGGTCTTGTCCCGATACTCACACAGGTCCTCGATCACGCAGCTGCCACAGCGCGGTTTTCGCGCGATGCAGGTGTAGCGTCCGTGCAGGATCAACCAGTGATGGGCATCTCTTTTGTAATCCCGCGGTACCACCTTCAAAAGCTTCTGCTCGACCTGATCGACATTCTTGCCGGGCGCCAGATTGGTGCGGTTGGAAACGCGAAAGATATGGGTATCCACCGCAATGGTGGATTCGCCAAAGGCGGTGTTCAAAATGACGTTGGCGGTCTTGCGGCCGACGCCGGGCAGCGCTTCGAGCCCTTCGCGGGTGCGAGGCACCTCGCCGTCGTGATCACGCAGCAACAGCTCGCACATCGCTACCAGATTTTTGGCCTTGTTGTTATAAAGCCCGAGCGTTTTGATGTGGTCCTTCACACCTTCAAGGCCGAGATCGACGATGGCCTGCGGCGTATTGGCAACGGGAAAGAGCCGCGCGGTGGCCTTGTTGACGCCCACATCGGTGGACTGGGCCGACAGCGCCACCGCCACCAGCAGCTCAAAGGGTGACGACCAGGCAAGCTCGGTGGTGGGCTCGGGCGTGGCCTCGCGCAGGCGGCGAAAGATTTCGCGACGTTTTTCGTTGTTCATCAGGCTGATCGACAGGTAAGGAAAGGGGGCGGTGGCGTATTCAGTGACGTTCGGCGTTGTCCAGCGCCTGACAGGCGTCCTGCCAGGTTTTCTCGGCGCGCGCGACTAGGGCCTGCGCCGCGTCAATCTCTTCCGGGCCGCGCTGGCGTCTGGCATGAGCCAGCTGGCGGTTGGCCAGCGCCAGGCGCTGTTTTGCCGCCGAGCGAGCGATGCGCAGGGAGTTGAGCGTGCTCGATGGGGCAGTGTCCCGGCCGGGCGAGGCAGCGCCTGTCTCACCCTGCGCTTGAAGATCGGCCAGCTGCTGGCGGGCCTGCTCAAGGGCGTTTTGATCTTCCTGGTTCGCGGGGTCGACGCTCAGGCGTTTTTCCAGCCGGCGCACGGTGGCGCTGATGGCTGCCTTTCTGGCCCGGGCATTGCCGGTGGGCTTCGGGGTGGCCGGTGCGCTGGTGGAGGGGACGGGCGCTGTCTGCTCCTGCACCTCATCGCGCGATTGGCGGCGGGCCTGCATGCGCTCGCGACGGCGTGCTTCCTTCTCCTGGCGCTGGCGCTCGAGGCGGGCGTTGCGGTTTTCAAAGCGTTGGCGACCCAGCTCGGCGCGTCGCGCCAGCCAGTCCTTTTGCTCGCGCTCGTCACGGGTAGCCTGCCAGCCCGGATGCGCCACGATATCGATGCAATCCACCGGACAGGGCGCCACACAGAGTTCACAGCCGGTACATTCCGCCTCGATCACCGTATGCATCTGCTTTGACGCGCCAAGGATGGCATCCACCGGGCAGGCCTGAATGCACTTGGTGCAGCCGATGCATTCGTCTTCGCGAATGATCGCGGCCTTTGGCGATTCGGCGTCTACCTCCAATGGTATGACAGGGCGCGCCAGCAGTTCGGCAAGTTCTGCGACGGTCGTCTCGCCGCCTGGTGGGCAGCGGTTGATGGCCTCGCCCTCGACAATGGCTTCGGCGTAGGGGCGACAGCCGGGATGGCCGCACTTGCCGCACTGGGTCTGGGGCAGCAAATGATCAATATCGGTGACGGTAATGCTGGCAGAGGCGCTCATGCAGATGGTCGACGGGCCCGGAAGTGGTAATCGTTGAAGTTACAGCGATTATACCCGCAATGCCTCCCTGCTTCGAACCCGGCGCTTCAATCGCTGCGCTGCTGCCCGGGCGAGCGTCTAGAGGGTTTGGGGCTGGTACCAGGGCTCTCTGATGCGTGCGCCCACCTGATTGCGGCCCGCCTGTTTGGCACGGTAGAGGCTTTCATCGGCCAGGCGCATCAGCTCGGCCGGCTGACAGGGTGCCTGAGGCAGGCTGATCGCCATGCCGGCGCTGATCGTGACGTGGTCGGCCACCGGTGAGGGCTCGTGCTGCAGGGCCAGACCGGCCACGGCCAGACGCAGTTGCTCGGCCATGCGCCAGGTCCGCTTGCGCGTCACATCGGGCAGCACCACGATGAACTCTTCGCCGCCGGCGCGCGCCACGATGCCCTGATCATCCACAACCCGATCGAGAATGCGGGCCACTCGCGTCAGGCAGTGGTCGCCTTCCGGATGACCGTAGCAGTCGTTATAGGTCTTGAAATAGTCGATATCGATAATGATCAGCCCGACGGCGTGATGGTTCTGGTGAGCATTTGTCAGAGACTGAACCAGGTACTCGTCCAGATAGCGCCGATTGAGCAATCCGGTGAGATGGTCGCGATGGCTCAGCTGCTCCAGCGAGTCGGTACGTGCTTTCTGATGCATCAAAAGATGCTGGAATTCACGCGCCAGGCTACCGAGTTCGTCGCGTCGAGCAATCAGACTGACCGGCAGGCTGTCGGAAAACGAATCTTCCCGGCGCTGCTCCCGGGTAAAGTGGGCGAGCCGTCGGGTGGGGGCCAGCACGATAAGCTCCAGCAGCCCCAGAATGACGACGACTGCGGCGAACAAAACCCCGATGGTCCAGAGCATGGCGAAATCGAACGAGGCGGCATTGGCCACAAAGTCGCGTCGCGGCAGGGTGGCCTGCAGGGAGAGCTTGTTGTCCCCCGGCGCGGCATCAAGCCATCGAATCGCCAGCAGCTGGTCGTCGCTGATGCGAATAACGGGTGGCGGTTTGACGACCAGGTCCGGATGCAGGATGGGGTCGATGGACACATCGACGCCGGTCTGATCGCGCGTGGATTCAAACCAGTCACGATCCATGCTGCGTACCACGGCCAGCCAGCCCAACGGCGGGGCCTTGCCACGCTCGGTCGGCACGATGGGGCTGGTGGCGATCATGGCCGGTGCCGGCACGCTTAAAAGCCATTTATCCAGCTCCGGAGCCTGATGGCGCACGTGCTCCTGAATGACGGTAAGGGTCGGTGACATCCAGCGACAGCGCTCGGTGGCCGAATGACAGGTGCCGTACTGATCCGTGTCGCGGTTGTAGCCGGCCATCCACACCGGTGTGCCATCCGGGCGCATGAAGACCATCATCAGATGCTCCATGTCCTCGAACATTTCCTGACTGAAATTCTTTTCGGCAAAACCGGGTCGCCTGCCCTGCATGAACTCGTAGGCATCGTCCCAGCTGGCCCAGTCGCGCGTTTCACCACCGAGTCTGTTCAGATCGTTTTGCCAGGCGCTCTCGACCCGTCCCATCTCGCGGGCCACGTAGTCGTCTTCACGCTCCAACAGATCGGGGTAGACCAGAAAATGGGCGATACCCCACAGCGCCAGCAGGGCGACACACGCCACCAGCACAAGAGACAGAAAAAAGCGAAATCGTAGTGAATGCATGGCGTCGGGTATCCATACCACCTGGCGCCACCGGGAAAATGACCGGACAACGCTTGTAAGAGTACGGCTATATCGGCGCACCTCATGATTTATGAAGATGTGATGCATGAGGCGTACAACGAAAAACGCCAGCCCCCGGAGAGGCTGGCGTCGGGTGTGACAGGGTGGCGTGATCAGCTCACGCGGCTGCCCGGCGTTGCACCGCTGTCGGGGGAGAGCAGATAGATTCCGTCGTCATCTCCGGCGGCAAGCACCATGCCTTCTGACAGGCCAAAGCGCATCTTGCGCGGCGCCAGATTGGCGATCATGACGGTCAGCCGACCCGTCAGCGCCTCGGGGGCGTACTGGGCACGAATGCCGGAAAAGACCGTGCGGGTTTCGCTGCCGATATCGAGCGTCAGTTTCAACAGTTTTTTGGCCCCTTCGACATACTCGGCCTGCTCGATGCGGGCGATGCGCAGGTCGACCTTCGCAAAGTCATCGATGGTGATTTCCGGGGCGATGGGCTCGATGTCGGCAGCCGGCGCTTCAGCCGTGCCGGCGCCCGGTGCGGCGGTCGCCTCACCCTGGGCGGCCTTTGCGTCGTCCTTGAGCTTTTTCTCGACGGCGAGATCTTCCTTTGAGGCCTCGATCATCTGATCGATTTTATCGCTCTCGACGCGCGTCATCAGCGGTTTGAACTTCTCGATCGGGTGGTCAAGCAGCACGGCGGTGCGGCTGGCCCAGTTCAGCGTCTCGAGGTTGAGGAAGGTGCGGGCACCCTCGGCAAGCCGCGGCACGATCGGGGCGAGATAGACCACCAGCTGGCGGAATAGGTTGATGCCCACCGAACAGATATCCAGCACCTCCTGCTCGCGACCTTCTTCCTTCGCCAGCGCCCAGGGGGCCTTTTCAGCGATGTAGCCGTTGGCGTCATCGGCCAGTGCCATGATGCGACGCACCGCGCGGGCGAATTCACGCGCTTCAAAATCGGCTGCGATGGCTTCGCCTTCGTCAATGAAGCGCTGCACCAGCTCGGGTTCGGCGCAGGTTGCGGACAGGCGGCCGCCGGATTTTTTCACGAAACCGGCGCAGCGGCTGGCGATGTTGACCACCTTGCCGACCAGATCTGCGTTCACGCGGGCGGCGAAGTCCTCGAAGTTGAGGTCAAGATCATCAAGGCCGCCCGTTAAACGCGATGCGAAGTAATAGCGCAGATACTCGGGGTTTAAAAACTGCTCATAGGTTTCGGCCTTGATGAAGGTGCCGCGGGACTTCGACATCTTGGCGCCGTTGACGGTCACGAAACCGTGGCAGTTGACCCCGGTGGGCGTGCGAAGGTTGGCGCCTTCCAGCATCGCCGGCCAGAACAGCGCGTGGAAATAGACGATGTCCTTGCCGATGAAGTGGTAAAGCTCGGCGTCACTGTCCTTTTTCCAGAAGCGATCAAAGTCGATGCCTTCACGCTCGCAGAGCTGCTGGAAGCTCGCCATGTAGCCGATCGGCGCATCGACCCAGACATAGAAGTACTTGCCCGGCGCGTCGGGAATTTCAAAGCCGAAATAGGGCGCATCGCGGGAGATGTCCCAGTCGTTGAGCCCGGCCTCGAACCACTCCTGCAGCTTGTTGGAGATCTGCGGCTGCAGGCGTTCCGAACGCGTCCACTCCTTCAAGAACGGCTCGAATTTGGGCAGCTCGAAGAAGTAATGGGTCGAGCTTTTGACCACCGGCGTGGCCCCGGAGACCGCCGAGACCGGATTGAGCAGTTCGGCCGGGGTATAGGTCGCACCACAGGCTTCGCAGTTGTCGCCGTACTGATCTTCGGTATGGCACTTGGGGCAGGTGCCCTTGACGAAGCGGTCGGCCAGAAACATGCCGCGCTCGGGGTCATACATCTGCTCGACGTCGCGCGTGGCGATAAAGCCGCCATCGCGCAGGGCGCGATAGATGCGCTCGCTGTGGACGCGGTTCTCTTCCGAGTGGGTCGAATAGTAGTTGTCGTAACTGATGCCGAAGCGGGCGAAATCGGCTTGATGTTCTTCACTGGATTTGTGAATCAATTGTTCCGAAGTAATACCTTCCTGCTCGGCGCGTAGCATAATTGATGTGCCGTGGGCATCATCGGCGCAGACGTAGTAACACTCGTGGCCGCGGCTTTTTTGAAAACGCACCCAGATATCGGTCTGGATATGCTCAAGCAGGTGACCCAGATGAATCGAGCCGTTGGCATAGGGCAGGGCGCTGGTGACCAGAATCTGGCGTGTGGCGTTATCTGACGTGGTAGGGGTCGACATGAAAGGGCTGTTCCCGTGACAAAACCCGAGGCCGGGCCATGCAGCGCCGGACGGGGTGAAGAGGGTGAAATCGATGGCCGATTGTAGCATTGATCATCAGGGATTCGCGCCAGATGGTGACCCGGGGTGTCTGCGCTGTCACGATACGTGGCTGACACTTACGGGGATCACCGCATGTCCATGACCCGAGCGCAGCGCATCGCCCTTGCCATTGTCTTCACCTGGTTTTTTTTCGGCGGCATTGCCCATTTTGTCTGGCCGGCGGCGTTTGCCTCGATCATCCCGCCCTCATTGCCGTTGAAAACGCCGGCGGTACTGATTACCGGGGCCTTCGAGCTTGCCGGGGCGATCGGCATTTTACTGCCCCGCTATCGTCGCGCTGCCGGGCTCGGTCTGGTAGCTCTGACCGTGTGCGTGACGCCGGCCAATGTCTACATGTGGTGGCACGCCGATGACTTCCCCCATGTGCCCGAACTACTGCTGCTGTTTCGACTGCCGCTGCAGGTGCTGCTGATTGCCTGCATTTTATGGTCCACGCAGCCGCTCGGAAAACGGCGCAATACCGTGTCGTAAATGCCACCGCCGCTGCGGCTTCGGGTGTGTACAATGGCCGGCCCATACTGACTGATGGCTGTGCGGCATGTCCGGTGATATCCAGCTTGATAACATTGATCCCCCTGAAGGCGTCAGCTGCTTCAACTGCGAGGCTTGCTGCTGCCGGCTTCTGGTGATGCTCGACGACGATGATCTGGCCCGCGGGGTACCTCATGGTCTGATCGAGGAGGATGAGTGGGGCGGCGTAGTGATGCGCCAGGACGAAGAGGGCTGGTGTGCGGCGGTGGACCGCGACACCATGCTGTGCAGCATTCACCCGCGCCGCCCGCAGGTCTGTCGCGACTTCGAGGAAGGCAGCTACCAGTGCCGTGAAGAGCGGGCGCTCTATGGGCTTGTCGATGCCCCCATGACGGATGCCGATGCCCTGTAAGGGGCGTTGTCATCAGGCATCGTTTTCTCTTTTTTCGACAGGTATTTCATGGCCAAGCTGTGTGAGATAGACACTGCCGATATCCCCGGCGGCGGTCAGCTGCGGCTTTTACAGCGCAACGACGAGTTTTCGATCCGAATCGCCGGCAAGCCCGGTGAGCTGATGAACACGCGCCTTCACGGCTCCGAGGATGCCCTCGCCGAGCTGGCCTGCGCGCGGGTGCTCGAACACCCCAACGTGCGGGTGCTGGTCGGCGGGCTGGGCATGGGCTTTACCTTGGCGGCGGCGCTGGCAGGGCTGGGCGCCGAGGCCGAGGTGGTGGTCGCCGAGCTCGTGCCCGGCGTGGTCGAGTGGAATCGCGGGCCGCTGGGTGCGGCGGCCGGCTATCCGATTCGTGATCCGCGCTGCGAGATCATCGTTGATGATGTGGCCGACGTGCTGGCGCGCAGCTCCGGCGCCTTTGACGCCATCATGCTCGATGTGGACAACGGCCCCGAGGGGCTGACCCAACGGGAAAATGACCGTTTGTACAGCGCGCGCGGACTTGAGGCCATTCAGCGGGCACTGCGTCCTGACGGCGTGCTGGCGGTCTGGTCGGCCGGCATGGACCCGGGGTTTAGCGAGCGACTCAAGCGCGCCGGGCTTTGCGTTGAAGAGCACATGGTGCGCGCGCATCGTCCGGGGAAAGGGGCGCGTCACACGATCTGGCTGGCCTGGTAGCGTGGGGGCGGGGCGCAGCGCCGTGGTCCGACGCGAATGTGATCACGAATGCAACGGGTCCTGGCTCACCGTCTCGCTCTGAACTAATCTGATGCCAACGCAGGAACGCGTTAACGGTCGGTCCATGAAACGGAGCGGCCTGCATTCATAACGAAGCAAGGGGCAAGACATGCGCAATATCATTTATATTATCGGTCTGGTGGTTGTAGTGCTTTTCGTTCTTTCCTTCCTGGGACTGCGTTAAACCGCGATCGACAGGCGCTTGCAGGCAGGCAGTGCTGCATGAAAATGCCCCGGGGGCGAGACACCCCCGGGGCATTTGTTTTTGCTGCATCGCTCATGGCTCAGGGGCCGCAGACCCGCTCACCACAAGTGATGCATCGCTGCGGTCACGATCTCATGACTGCCCGATCATCAGTGACTTGGTGTTGACGAATTCGAGCATGCCATAGCCGCCGTGCTCGCGGCCGTAGCCGCTTTCCTTCACGCCGCCAAAGGGCAGGTTGGGCTGAGCAATGTAGTAGCCGTTGACGCAGACCATGCCGGTATCGAAATGATCGCGGGCCAGACGGACCGCACGCTCTTCGTCTTCGGAGAAGATACCGCCGCCCAGGCCGTAGACCGAGTCATTGGCGATGCGCAGCGCATCTTCTTCATCGCGGGCACGGATCAGTGACGCGACCGGGCCGAACAGCTCGCCGTCATAGGCCGGCATGCCGGGCGTGACGTTGTCCAGCACGGTGGAGGGGTAGAAAAAGCCGTCCACGTCCGGAATCTCGCCGCCGGTCAGGCACACGGCCCCCTTCTCGACGGATTCCTCGACCTGCCTGTGGAGCTCGTCACGCAGATCCTTGCGGGCCAGCGGACCGAGCTGGGTGTTTTCATCGGTCGGGTCACCGAATTCGACCTGCTTCATTCTTTCAACGAAGGCGTCGCGGAACTGCTCATAGACGGCATCGACCACCACGAAACGCTTGGCGGCAACGCAGGTCTGGCCGTTGTTGGTGATGCGCCCGGTGACGCAGGTCTCCACCGCCTTGTCGATGTCGGCGTCTTCAAGCACCAGATAGGCGTCGTTGCTGCCCAGCTCCAGCACGGTCTTTTTGAGCTGTTCGCTGGCGGCCGCGGCAACCTTGCGGCCGGTGGCGGCGCTGCCGGTAAACGTCACGCCGCGTACCAGACGGTGCTCGGTGACCTGGCTTGCCTGCTCGTCGCGAATGTAGAGCACGGTGAAGACGTTGTCGGGCATGCCGGCTTCACGGAAGATCTCTTCGAGCGCCTCGGCGCAGCCCCAGACATTGGGCGCGTGCTTGAGCAGCACGGCGTTACCCGCCATCAGGTTGGCAATGGTGTAGCGCACGACCTGATAGAAGGGGAAATTCCACGGCTGGATGCCGAAGATGATGCCGATCGGCTGATGGGTCACAACGGCGCGGCCGCCCGGCAGGTCACGATTTTCATCGGCCAGAACGCTTGCGGCGTTGTCGGCGCTGTAGTCGCAGATGCTCTTGCACAGATCGATCTCGGGCGGGGCCTGGCTGATCGGCTTGCCCATCTCCTGGGTCATCAGGCTCGACAGGCGATCCTTGTGCTCGACCAGCAGCTCGCCGACCCGGCGCACCAGCTTGCCGCGCTCTTCAAGCGAGCGCTGCTTCCAGTCGAGATAGGCCTGATGCGTCTGCTCGATCTTTTGCTGCAGCTGGTCATCGGAGATGGTTTCGAACTCACGGATCGTCTGGCCGGTGGCCGGATTCACGGTTTTAATGGTGTTCGACACAATAACCTCCTTTGGTATGACGGAACGACCAAAAGCATAGCGCGCTAATGGCCTCGCTGCCGTGGCCATTACTGTCTGTTCCTTGCCTGATCCTCCAGCGTCGAATCGACTCGCGAGTCAGGCGCGGCTGTACCTTGTCCATAAGGGTGTGGCATAACCACAGACCGCCCTTCGTTTGTCAGGAGACAATTGCATGCTGGATACCATCAACGAGTTTTTCGAGCGCATGAGCGGCCGCGCGCCGGGTGAGCAGGACCATGAGATGACCCTTGAGCTGGCGGTGGCTGCGCTGATGTGCGAGGTCATGCGCGCTGACGGCGAAATGAAGGCAGTCGAGCAGCAGACCCTGCGTGACATGCTGCGTCGCCGGTTCGACCTGGATGACAGCGCCGTGGAAACGCTGGTCGACATGGCGCATCAGGAAGTGGAGGACTCGGTGGATCACTACCAGTTCGTGCGCCTGATCCGGGACGAATATGACTATCCGCAGCGGGTCGCGTTGATCGGTCGGTTGTGGCGCGTGGCCTACGCCGATGGTGCGCTGGACCCGCTGGAAGAGGCGCGCGTGCGCAAGATGGCCGAGCTGTTATACGTCGACCATGCCGACTTCATTATGCAAAAGCTTGAAGTACAGCAGGCGCTGGGTCTGGCGTAGTATGCTTTTGCCCCTTGTTTGACCCCTTCCTGCCATTGGCCATCAGGACATTGCGTGTTGTCAATTTTATCCTCTCGTTCGGGCGTATTGGCCTGTCTGTGCATGCTGGTGGCCGTAAAAACCTCGTCGGTCACCGCCCGGGACGACGTTCCCGACACTCAGCAGCTGCCGCCGCAGGCCTATAACGGCTATCTGGAACAGCATACGGTGTCGCTCTGGGACGGCGAAGTGCCGGATGCCCGGGGCGAGGGCTTTCGTGATCAGCCCACCCTGACCATCTACCCGCCCGGTCAGCAGCCCAACGGCACGGCGGTCATCATTGCCCCGGGCGGTGCCTATCAGGTGCTGTCCGACAACACCGAGGGGCGACAGATCGCCAACTGGTTCAATACCCGAGGCGTGGTGGCGTTCGTGCTCAAGTATCGGCTGGGGCCGGACTATCCGATGCCGGTCCCGCTGGAGGACGCCCAGCGCGCGATGCGCTGGGTGCGAGCCCACGCTGCGGACTTCAGTATCGACCCCGACCGGGTCGGCATGGCCGGTTTCTCGGCCGGCGGGCATCTGGCAGCGCTGGCCGGTACGCGCTTTGATCAGGGCGACGCTGACGCCGAGGACCCGGTGTCGCGCCAGCGCAGCCAGCCCGATTTTCTGGTGCTGGGCTATCCGGCGCTGGTGATGTTCAGTGACCCGGACAGCCGGATCGATTATTGCACGCTGATGGGGCTGGACGAGTGTGATCAAAACTGGCGGGCGCGCTATCGTCCCGAGCGCCAGGTCACGCATGACACGCCGCCGACCTTTATCTATCAGACCACCAACGATGAGCTGGTGCCGCCGCAGGGCAGCATCGATCTCTACACCGCACTGGTCAATGCCCATGTCCCGGCCGAGATGCATCTCTTCGGCAACGGGCCGCACGGTACGGGGCTGGGCATGGGCGATGCAGCACTCGACAGCTGGACCATGCTGCTGGATCACTGGCTGCGTGGCCGCGGGCTTTACGAGCGCGCAGAGCCGGTAGAAGAGTGAGCCGGCTCAGGCGGCGCTATCCTCTCCATCGTTGCCCGGGGAGAGCAGAGTCTCCGTGATGGCCTCACCAAGGCGTTCGAACAGCGCCTCGGCGGGCGCGCCCTCGTCCATGCCTTCGATACAGGCGGCAACCACGATCGCCTCATCCGGGGCATCGGGACGAATCACGCCCATATGACAGGCGCGTTTATGCTGGGTGCCGGTTTTCTGGATAAAGCTCACGTCCCGGGGCAGGCCGGCTTCCAGTCGGTAGCTGTCGTAGGTGTCGATCTTGAGATTGTCGAACAGCAGCGCACGGTGCTCGTCGTTGATCAGATCGCCGCGGACCAGCGCGGCCAGCAGGTCGGCGTAACCGCTGAGCGTGGCACTGTTGACGCGCGTGTCGTAGTAGCGCGCGTAGGCAGTGGTCATGTCATCAGTCTCGAGCGTGTCGCGTTCGACCTCGAGCGCGCGCGTGAGTGCTGCCACGCGCTCATCGCCGATCGGGGCCGAGGCGATTTCAATGAGCTGGTCGCGGTCAAGTTCACGGGCCTCCGGGTGAATCTCGCCGTACACCCCATAACGCACCTCGGCCAGCGTGGTCATCGGCTCAAAGTCGCTGCTGCCGAAAAAGCCCTGTCGCGTCATGCGCTGGAGACGGTCGTTGAGCGCGTCCACGCCGATGGCTTCGATCAGCATGTCGGTGGCGACGTTGTCGCTGTCGATCAGCATGCGCTCGAGCAGATTGGAGAGGCTGTAGGCTTGGCCGGGGTCGACCCAGAGTAGGTCGCCGGCGCCGTCGATGCGCTGGGAGGCTTCAAGCGTGAGCTCGTCATCCAGTGAGCGTTCGCCGTCCTCGACCTGCTGAAGCAGTGCGATGGCGACGGGCACCTTGACCGCCGAGGAGAGATACCAGAGCCGGTCGCCCCGGTGGTCGAGTCGAGTATCGTCAGCAAGGCGGTGAACATGCACGCCCAGCGTGCCTTCGGCCTCGTTATCAAGCGCTGTGACGCGCTCGTCCAGACGCTGCACCCAGTCGTCATCGGCGCGCGTGTCATCCGCCTGAACAGGGGCGCCGGACAGCAGCAGACCGGCCGTCACCAGTGACCCGATTCGGGTCGATAGAAAGCGTGTCATGTTTGTTCTCATTGTTCATGGTGGATGATTGACGTCCGGGCCCGATCCGGACGTGATATCAGCGAAAGACGCCGGACTGCTGGATGGCCTGACCCACCTCCTTGAGCGCCTGTTCCGAGCGCGCCAGCGACAGCGAGCCGCGGGTGCAGGCCACTACCGCCACGTGTTGCGGGCCGTCGTCCCTGTCATGGATGGCGATGCCGCCGTCGCAAAAGCGCCCGCGCTGGGTGCCGGTCTTGTGGGCAAAGGTCACCGTGTCGGGCCAGCTCGCTCGCAGACGGTTGGTGCCCGTGCGGGTGCGTGCCATGACGCTTATCAGCGCATCGGTGCTTTCGGGCGACAGCGTCTCGCCGCGTGCCAGGCGTGTGAGCAGCCGGTCCATGGCGTCAAGCCGGGCGCTGTTGAGGCCGGTGGCGTAGTAGCCTTCAAACGCCTCGCTTAAATCGCGGGCGCGAAAATCGCTGACCGGTACGCCAATGAAACGGCTGATCGCTGCCAGACGGGCCTTTTCTTCGCGGGCCTTGCGAATATCAACGAACTCGAGGCCGTCGAGTGCCATGGCGTTGGGGTGAAACTCGCTGTAAGCGTAGCGACGCACATCGGCAAGCGTTGTGATGCGCTCGAAGCCTTCCGGCACCAGTTCAGCCAGATGCTCATTGACGCGCTCGGCCCCGACGCGGCGAATCAGCATGTCAGTGGCGGTATTGTCGCTGCGGGTGATCATCTGCTCGAGCAGCCAGCGCAGGCTTAGCTGTTCGCCCGCCGCGTGCCAGTTGGTTTCACCGGCGCCGTCCACATAGTCGCTGCGCTCAAGGGTCATGGTGTCATCAAGATGGAGCCGGCCGGCATCGACCTCGTCCATCAGCGCCAGGGCCACCGGCACCTTGACCATCGAGGCCAGATACCACGTTTGTTCACCGTGAAAGGAGAAGCGGCTGCCATCGTTAAGATCATGCACGACCACGCCGATTTCGCCCGGGTAGGCGGCATTGATGCGCTCGATGTCGGCGGTGAGGCGCCCGGGCCATTCGGCCCGGGGGCGGGCATCGACATGTTCATCCAGCGACTGCGCCGTGACCTGCGCCGGCAGGGGGGCAAGCAGTAGCAGGGCGGTCATGAGCGCCACTGGATAAGGACGGCTCGGTTTCAAAATGGACAATAGGGTGGTGCGACAGAGTGCATCCATACGGCTTTGAACTTCCATGACAACGGGTGTGCTGTTATTGGCGCAAGGTGTCATGGGAGTATAGAGAGCAGACTCGCCTGTGACGTCCGGCCTCAGGCGCACTTAAGACATCCCGCAAATACTCCCGATGATCCGGGAGACGTATCAAAAGACCTTCGGGTCCGGAAACAGGATTTCATGCAGATATCACGTCACATCACCATCGATGACAGCGAGTTTGAGCTTCGCGCCATTCGCGCCCAGGGTGCCGGCGGTCAGAACGTCAACAAGGTGGCCTCGGCCATTCATCTGCGCATGGACATACAGCAAAGCAGTCTTGCGCAGGAGTACAAGGACCGGCTGCTCTCGCTCAGCGATCACCGCATTACCTCAAGCGGATTGATCATCATCAAGGCGCAGTCCCATCGCACCCAGGAGCTCAATCGCCAGGAGGCGTTGATGCGCCTTCGTGCGCTGATCAAGTCGGTGATCTACACAGCCCGGCCGCGCAAGGCGACAAGGCCGACGCTCGGGTCGAAAAAGCGCCGGCTCGAAGGCAAGAAACAGCGCGGCCAGAAAAAGGCCATGCGGGGCCGGGTGGATCACTAAGACGAAAGAGGGCCCCGCAATGAAGGGCGATGCCGGCATATCCGAGTGTTTCACCTGGGATTGTCGGCGGGTGAGGGTTTATACTGTCGCTCGATCATGACATCGCCGATGCAGCAGGCGGTGTCGGCAGGGAACGGACAGGAGACAAGCAGTGCTCGAAACAGTCAAACATGTAGTGGCCGTCGCCTCCGGCAAGGGCGGTGTGGGCAAGTCCACCGTCACCGTCAACCTGGCGCTGGCCATGGCCGCTCAGGGTCATCGCGTGGGCCTTCTGGACGCCGACATTTACGGCCCCAGCCAGGCGCAGATGCTGGGCATCGAGCCCGGCACCCGCCCCACCATGGTCGATGACAAGACCATGAAGCCGATCGAGGCGCACGGGCTGAAAATGATGTCAATGGCGGTGCTGGTCGATACCGAAACCGCCATGGTGTGGCGCGGACCGATGGTCGCCGGCGCCTTCCAGCAGCTTCTGACCCAGACCGGCTGGGGCGAGCTTGATTATCTCTTTATCGATATGCCGCCGGGCACCGGTGACATCCAGCTCACGCTGTCACAGCAGGTGCCGGTATCGGGCTCGGTGATCGTTACCACGCCGCAGGACATTGCGCTGCTGGATGCGCGCAAGGGCATCGAGATGTTTCGCAAGGTCAACGTGCCGGTGCTGGGCGTGGTCGAGAACATGAGCACCCACGTGTGCTCGAACTGCGGCCATGAAGAGGCGGTCTTCGGCGAAGGCGGCGGTGCCCGCATTGCCGCGCAGTACGACACCGAAGTGTTGGGTCGGCTGCCGCTGACCATGAGCATTCGCGAGCAGGTCGATGGCGGTCGCCCGACCGTGGTCGCCGACCCCGAAAGCGACGCTGCGCGCTCGTTCATGGCGATCAGCGCCCGCATCGATGAGCAGCTTGGCGCCAAAACGCGTGAAAGCGGCCCGTCGATCAGCTTCGGCGACTGATCAACCCGGCCTGTCACGCATCACCCGGTCGGGCTGGCGCCTTGAAGGCTTTAGCCCGGCCGGGTGCATCGGTATCATGGCCGTTTTTCGCGGCATTCAGTACGGCCATCGGCCACGTTAATGCCGCGCCACCATCCCGGTTTTATCTTTTCTATCTCAGGCATTGCGACAGGACACCCTCGTGAGCATCAAGGCAGACAAATGGATTCGCCGCATGGCGCAGGAACACGGCATGATCGAGCCGTTCGAGTACGATCAGGTCCGTCATGCCGGTGATCAGCGTGTCATCTCCTACGGGACGTCAAGCTACGGCTACGACGTGCGCTGCTCCGATGAGTTCAAGGTGTTCACCAACATCCACTCGGCCACCGTCGATCCCAAGTATTTCGACGAGAAAAGCTTTGTGGACGTGAAAGGCGATGCCTGCGTGATCCCGCCCAACTCCTTCGCGCTGGCGCGCACGGTGGAGTATTTCCGCATCCCTCGTAACGTATTGACCGTTTGCCTTGGCAAGTCGACCTACGCGCGCTGCGGCATCATCGTCAACGTCACGCCGCTGGAGCCGGAGTGGGAAGGCCACGTCACGCTCGAGTTTTCCAACACCACCAATCTGCCGGCCCGGATCTATGCCAACGAGGGCGTGGCGCAGATGCTCTTTTTCGAGTCCGATGAGGTGTGCGATACCTCCTACAAGGACCGCGGCGGCAAGTACATGGGCCAGCGCGGCGTGACGCTGCCGCGCACGTAAGCCCTGCAATGGCCCGGCTAGCCCAGATGCGTGCTGCTGCCGGGCTCTTCCTCTCGCGCCATCTCTTCCAGACCGTGCACGATGCCGCAGTCCCCGACGGGGCTGGCATGGCCGCACTTCTCCCGCAGATTCTTTAGCTGACCGTGAAGCTGGGAAAGCTCCGCAAGGCGCACCTCGACGTGATGGATGTGCTCATCGAGCAACGCGTTGATGGCCTGACAGTCACCTCGCGGGTCATCCATCAGCGCCAGCAGCGCATGGATTTCGGCATGGCTCATGGCCAGCGCCCGGCAGTTGCGGATAAAGCTCAGTCGCTTGAGATGCACCGGGCCGTAATGGCGGTAGTTGCTCTCGCTGCGGCTCGGGGCCGGCAGCAGCCCCTCGCGTTCGTAAAAGCGGATGGTCTGGCTGCTGCAGCCGGTCTCTTTTGCCAGTTCTCCAATCTTCATGGCCTGCTCCCCTGGGTGGCGTGCGCTGCTCGGTAGTTCTTGACCTTATAGTCACTATAGGGTTTTGACTGGTGACTCTCCAGGCCTGCGGGCCATCCCGAAGTTAAAAGGAGCGCGCGTGGCACATCACAGTGAGAAGTCATCGGGCAGCGTTTCTGTCTTTACGCCCGACAACAGCAGTGCATCGACGGGCGAGTATTCGCCGTGCTGCACCCCCCGGCCGCCATCCGCCTGCGGCGAATCTCAAACGCAGCCCTGCTGTGAACCTCAAACACCGTCCTCCTGCTGCGGCGCGTCGAGTGACCCGGCAGCCTCCAGCGCCACTACCGGCTGCTGTGGCGCTGATGACACCCGGGTGCCGCCTGATGATGACTCCCTCACCGGCAGCGTGCGCGAGGGCGATCAGCTGCGCACCAGCATGCGCATTGCGCAGATGTGTTGTCCGGTCGAGGAGCAGATGATCCGCAAGCGGCTATCCGCGCGAGAAGACGTTGAATGCCTGGAGTTCAACCTGTTGCAGCGGGTGTTGACCGTGGTGCACGACCCTCGGGCGCTGGAGGCTATTCTGGCCGATATTCGTGCGCTGGGGTTTGTGCCGGAGCTTGCCGACGAGCGCGGCAGGCTCGGCCGGGCAGAAGAGACGCCCGCCCCCTGGACGCCGCTGATCATGAGCGGTGTTGCCGCGTTTGCCTCCGAGGCGGTGCAGTGGATGGCAGGGCCGGTATGGCTTGCGGCGGCGCTGGCACTGGCCGCCATTGCCGGCTGCGGACTGAACACCTGGCGCAAGGGCTGGATGGCCGTGCGGCATGGCAATCTCAATATCAATGCGCTGATGAGCATTGCTGTGACCGGGGCGCTGCTGATCGGTCACTGGCCCGAAGCGGCCATGGTCATGGTGCTGTTCAATCTGGCCGAGCGTATCGAGGCGCGCTCGCTGGCCCGGGCCCGACATGCCATTGAGGATCTGATGAAGCTGGCCCCCGAGGTCGCCACCGTGCGCCTGGACGATGGCCGCTGGGAAGAAAGGCCGGTGGCGGATATCGCGGTGGGGGCGCTGATTCGGGTACGCCCCGGGGAGCGTATCGGGCTGGATGGCGAGGTAGTGTCCGGCACCTCCAGCGTCAATCAGGCACCGATCACCGGCGAGAGCATGCCGGTCGACAAGGCGCCGGGAGAGAGTGTTTACGCCGGGACCATCGTGGACGCCGGCGAGCTCGAGTGTCGGGTCACCAGTGCGGCCGATGACTCGACGCTGGCGCGCATTATCAGTGCCGTCGAGCAGGCGCAGAGCGAACGGGCACCCACGCAGCGTTTCATTTATCGCTTCGCGCGCATCTACACGCCTGCGGTGGTTGCGATGGCGGCGCTGCTGGCGGTACTGCCGCCGCTGCTGGTTGGCGGCGGCTGGCTCGACTGGATCTACCGGGCGCTGGTGCTTCTGGTCATCGCCTGCCCCTGTGCGCTGGTGATCTCCACGCCGGTGACCGTGGTGACAGGGCTGGCCAACGCGGCCCGCCGCGGCATCCTGATCAAGGGCGGGGTCTATCTGGAAGAGGGGCGCCGGCTGGGCTGGGTCGCGCTGGACAAGACCGGCACGCTGACCCATGGCCGGCCGCAGCAGACCCATGCCGTGGTGCTCGACGGCGCGCAGGCGTCACCAACGGCGTCGCTGGTGCTCGGCCTTGCCCAGCGCTCGGATCACCCGGTGTCCATGGCACTGGCCCGTGCCGGGGAGGCCGAGGGTACGGTGCCCGCGCCCTTTGAGGCCATCGAAGCGCTGCCGGGGCGAGGCATCACCGGTCTCAGCGAGGGCCGGCGCTACTGGCTGGGCCATCAGGCGCTGGTGCGTGAGCGCGGCTGTCTGAACGAGGCGCTTCAGGCACGGCTCGAGACCCTTGAGCGTGAAGGGCGCACGGTGGTGGTGCTGATGGATGAGACCCGAGCACTCGCCTTTTACGCCGTGGCCGATACGCTCAGGGCCACCAGCCGCGACGCGGTGAACGAGCTGCACCGTCTGGGCGTTCGCACCCTGATGCTGACTGGAGACAACCCCCATGCTGCCGACGCCATCGGGCGCAGTGTCGGCATCGATCGCATTGAAAGCGCGCTGATGCCGCAGGACAAGCTCTCGCACCTCGAGGCGCTGTCAGGGCAGGGGCGTGTGGCCATGATCGGTGACGGCATCAACGATGCCCCGGCACTGGCGCGCGCCGATATCGGCTTTGCCATGGGCGCCATGGGCACCGACAGCGCGATCGAAACGGCCGACGTGGCGCTCATGGATGACGATCTGCGCAAGGTAGCGGCCTTCATCCGCTTGTCGCGGGCGACCCACCGCATCCTGATGCAGAACATCGCGCTGGCGCTGGGCATCAAGGCGGTGTTTCTCGCCCTCACCGTGGCAGGAATGGGAACCCTGTGGATGGCCGTATTTGCCGACGTGGGCGCCAGCGTCCTGGTGGTGCTCAACGGGTTGCGGCTGCTGCGCCACGAGGCAAAGAGTGGTCAGGAAAACGCCGGCGCTGTCACCCCGACCAAGGTCTCGATGGGGGCGCAGGCCTGAATGTGACATTTTGATGACATCGCGATGACAGTCGTCAGATCCCTGGGTAACGGCAGGGCGACACTGCCGCGTGATTTCAGTCACCTATGTCGAGGCATTCATGTTCTCCATCTTCAAGGCCGGGCGTCCCGGTAAGTCGCTTCCCGAAGCGGATATCGATGGCACTTACAAGCGTCTTCGCTGGCAGATCTTTGCCGGCATCTTCATCGGCTATGCCGGTTACTATCTGGTACGAAAGAACTTTACCCTGGCCATTCCGAGTCTGGTGGAGCAGGGCTACTCCCGCGGAGATCTGGGACTGGCGCTGGCGGGCGTATCGATTGCCTACGGTATTTCCAAGTTTTTGATGGGGGCGGTATCGGACCGCTCCAATCCACGTTATTTCCTGCCGGCAGGGCTTTTATGCTCGGCGCTGATCATGTTTTTGTTCGGTTTTTCGGAGTGGGCGACCTCCAGCATTGCCATCATGTTTGTGCTGTTGTTTCTCAACGGCTGGGTACAGGGCATGGGCTGGCCGCCGTGCGGGCGTACCATGGTGCACTGGTGGTCAAAAAGCGAGCGCGGCAGCATCGTATCGGTCTGGAACGTGGCGCATAACGTGGGCGGCGGTCTGATCGGGCCCTTGTTCATACTGGGCATGGCCTGGTTCAACGACTGGCGCTCGGCTTTTTATGTGCCGGCGGCCGTGGCGGTGGGCGTAGCCGTCTTTGCGCTTTTGACCATGCGCGATACGCCGCAGACCTGCGGTCTGCCGCCGATCGAAAAGTACAAGAATGACTATCCGGAAGGCTACGATGAAAGCCACGAGCGCGAGTTTTCCGCTCGCGAAATCTTTGTTGAGCACGTGCTGAAAAATCGCCTTTTGTGGTTTATCGCACTCGCCAACGTCTTCGTCTATCTGCTGCGCTACGGCGTGCTCGACTGGGCACCGACCTATCTGCAGGAGGTCAAGCACTTCACGGTCGACAAGTCTTCGTGGGCCTACTTTCTCTATGAGTGGGCGGGCATCCCGGGCACGCTGTTGTGCGGTTGGCTCTCCGACAAGCTGTTTCGTGGCAACCGCGGGGCGACCGGCATCTGCTTCATGGCGCTGGTGACGGTGTTTACCGCCCTTTACTGGCTCAATCCGCCCGGCAACCCGACCATCGATATGCTGTGTCTGATCGCCATCGGCTTTTTGATCTACGGACCCGTCATGCTGATCGGGCTGCACGCCCTTGAGCTGGTGCCCAAAAAGGCCGCCGGGACCGCGGCCGGGTTTACAGGGCTTTTTGGCTATCTCGGTGGCTCGGTCGCGGCCAGCGCCATGGTGGGCTACACGGTGGACCATTACGGCTGGGATGGCGGTTTCATGCTGCTGCTGGCCGCCTGTGTGTTGGCTATCGTCCTGCTCTCCCTGACGCTGCGCAAGCCGGCCGCCAAACACGCTGACTGATCCTGAATGACCGGCCCCGCGGGCCGGTCATGACAGCGTGGCACCACTGATGTCCGAAAGCGCCAGTTTGAGCGAACGCTCGAGTGTCGCGCCGTGGTCCAGGCCCTCGAGCACTTCAAAACGTGCGTCAAGTCCGGGCGCGCTGTCCATCCGGTGCGCCAGCGCCGCCAGCTGATCGTTGACTTGCTTATCGCTGCCGCCGTTGGCGTAGGGGCCGCGGCGGTTGAGTTCGGCATCGCCGCGCATTAACAGCACGCTGCCGTGCCGGTCCGGCGGCCATTGAAACCGGCCCGCTTCCTCCAGGACCTGATAGCCGTTCCAGTGAAGCGTGGGGCTTGCCACATACCAGTGATCAAACAGGGCCGGGCGGGTGAACAGCGCATGCATGACAAACAACCCGCCAAAGGAGTGTCCCCAGATCGCGCGATTTGACGTGTTGATGGGAAGGTCGCGTTCGGCCTCCGCCATGAGGGTGTCATTGAGCAGGCCGATGAAATCATCGGCCCCACCGCCGCGGCGTTCGGGGTGGCGGTCATTGACGATTGGCGCCTGATCCGACCGCTTCGGGGTGTAGTCCCATTGACGCGCTTCGACGTCAAAGCGCGCGTCCGTGTCATAGCCCAGCGCGATCAGCACCGCTGGCTCGGCGTCGTCCATGGCTTTCAGGTCCTGCTCATCGAGTTCCGCCAGTGCGGCATTGCCATCAAGCAGATAGATCGGCGTGTAGCCGGCTTCAGGAGGCGCCTTTCTGGGGACAGCGACAGTGATGCGGTAGTGGCGCTGGCCGTCGGCGCTGGTAAGTCGATGCACCCGAAAGTCATACACCTTCGAGCCTTTCTCGACAATGCCGGGCGGCAGCGGCTCGTTGAAGTCGGGGCCCGGGCGCGCGGACGCCGGAAGTGACCAGAGGGCGCCGGGGAGAAGGGCCAGCAGGGCCGTGTGTGTCGCGCCCTTGAGCACGCGACGTCGGGTGCCATCGCAGGCAGGAAGCTGTGTCATGTGGTCTCGCAACAATTCATGGTATCCCTGTGACCGCGCCACCGGGCATTTGCTCCGAGGGCGCGGTCGTCATTTTCTCCGGGAAGGGCGCGAGAATCAAAACGACGCGGTCAGCGATGAATAGATGGCGCGTCCCGGTTCGTTGTAGGTCGCAGCGCCGGCACTGCTGCTGTTGCCCTCGCGATAGAGACGCTTGTTGAACACGTTGTTGACGCCAAAGCTGCCGCGCAGATGGTCGTTGAAGGTGTAGCCCACGTTAAAGCCCACGACGCTGTAGGGCGAGAGGCTGTCATCGTTGACGCCGCTGTCTGCCTGAGTGCGCGAGTTGGGCTGCGAGGGCGCTTCCTGCTTGCCGTAGGCGGTCCAGTAGAGCTGGGTATTGAGCCGCTCGCTCAGCGTCCAGTCCAGCGTCGAATTGAGCGTGAACTCCGGGATGATGGACAGCGGATCGCCTGTTTTCCTGTCTTCGGACTCGATCATGTACGTGACGTTGTTGCTCCACAAAAGGCTATCGGTCAGCGGAATCTGCAGGTTGCCTTCCAGGCCCTGTACCACGGCGCGCTCGGCGTTGCGCCACTGCAGCACATCCGTACCGCCACCGGTCACGGCGACCGGGTTCAGCCCGGAGACGATCTTGTCCTTATAGTCGTTTCGAAAATAGGTCAGCCCCGCCACCAGATCCCTGTCGCGGTATTCGATGCCGATCTCCTTGTTGATGCTGGTTTCGGCGTCGAGATCCTCGTTGCCGACCAGATAGCAGGAGTTCTGCGAGCCGACCGGACAGCCGTTGCCGCGCGAATAGAGCAGATAGTCCGGATTGGTCTGGTAGAGATTGGGCGCCTTGAAGGCGCGGGCCACGCCGGCCTTGAGCGTGATGCGGTCACCAAGTTCCTGAGAGGCGTTCAGGCTCGGGCTCCAGTTGCTGCCGGCCTCGCTGTGATGATCAAACCGCAGCCCGGGGGTGACGAGGGTGCCCGGGCGCAGCTCGATGTTGTCCTCGATATAGACGCCGCTGAGCTCGGCGCTGGTCCTGTCGCTGCCGCTGGGGGCAAAACCTGCCAGGTCGCCGGTCTCGCCGAAGCTCTGATTGGTATTGCTGGGGTCTTCCAGCGTGTCCCGGTTCCACTCGCCGCCGAAGGTAATGACCTGCTCAAACATCCGGCTGGTGTAGTAATCCGCCTCGGCGCTGGCGCGATAGGAGTTGAATTCGCTGCTGGCGTAGTCGGCCTGTTCATCGCCACCGCCGATGGTGCCCTCAAATCGCCCGGCAGTGCCTTCGTTGAGCCGGGTATTGCGCGTGCGCTCGTACTGCGCGCTCACGCGGGTATCCATGTCGTCCCAGGCGCCGGTGTGGGTCAGGGCAACGTTCTGGCGATAGAGGCGGTTGGTTTCGGCGCCGCCGTTGGCCAGACCCTCGGTCAGGTCGGTGCGCTGGTTGTTCTGCGAGTCGCCGGTATAGATGTTGCCCTGGCGCGAATAGCCCATCTCGAGATCGAGCAGCTGCGCATCGGTGGCCTGCCAGGAGAGCACCGCGTTGATGTCGCGGTTGCGCACGCCTTCACGACCTGCCGAGTTATTGATCACGTCATCATTGAGCGCATCGGCGTTGATATCGGCATCGTCGGCCTCGGTCTTGTTGGCGCTGCCGTAGAGGCGCAGGCTCACATCCTCTGTCAGGGGGCCGGCCAGGTTGAAGTTGGCCCGCCGAGTGGCGCCTTCCTCGCTGCTGGTCGGGGTGCTGGTAAAGGTTGTGACCGAGCCCATCCACTGTTCGGTGGCGCGTTTGGTGATGATATTGACCACGCCGCCGGCCGCACCCGAGCCGTAGCGTGCGGCGGCCGGGCCGCGCAGTACTTCGATGCGCTCCACCATTTCCGGCGGGACCCAGTTGGTATCGCCTCGCGAGTCGCGCTCGCCGCGCCAGCCGTAGCGCACCGAGTTGCGCGAGCTGACCGGCTTGCCATCGATCAGCACCAGGGTGTTTTCCGGGCCCATGCCGCGAATGTCGATCTGGCGGTTGTTGCCGCGCTGGCCCGACGCGCTGTTGCCGGTGAGGTTGACCCCCGGCATGCGGCGGATGATGTCGGAGAGGTCGTTGGTCGGCGGGCGCTTTTCGATGTCTTCGCTGGTAATGATGGATACGCCCGGTGCCTGTTTGAGCGTCTGTTCAGCGGTTCCCAGCACCACCATCTCTTCCATGTCATCGGTGGTATCGGCGGTAAGGGCCGGTGCCGGGGCATCGGCCGTGGTGGCCTCGCTTTCAAGCTGCTGGCGCGTATCGTTTAAAGACTGCGCGCCAGCAAGGACCGGGGTTACATGAAGCATGGGGGCGGTAATCGCCAGCGCAATGGCAAATGTTGTGGTGTGGCCTGACGTTGAACGTGACATCCCTTGAATTGTTCCCTGTTATGTCGTGCCGATCGTGGAGAGCTGGTTGGACCGGTCATGGTTTTTGGCGCCGTCAGAGGTTTTTGTTGTCGGCGCGTTGTTACGAAATATAATGTTAATTATTATCATTTGCGAGTAAAGTCTTTTGACTTTGCTTAAATATCATTGAGTTAAGTTTTATAAAAGCCGAAGGCCGGGCACCGTTCGGTACCGGTAGCAGATTTCAACGTCTCAGGGGAACAGGAAGGATCATGGGCAAGAGAGCGGTTTCACGACAGGGGGCTGTCGCAGTGGCAGCAGGTGCACTGGTCGTCATGCTGGGTGTCGGCGTGTTCAATCCGGTGATGGCAGAACAAAACGGTAGTACTCAGGCACAGTCCGGCGTTCACATCGCTAAAAACGTGCAGCTGGGCGGCAGTCTCTATGAGCTGGTATTCGACCCCGACACCCGCCAGGTGCTAGTGGCCGACGCCGGCGGCCGGGACGAAAGCGCACAAAGCTATCTCTACCGGCTGGACGCTTCCACGCTGGAGGTTGTCGAGCGCATCGCGCTGACCGAACAGATTCATGGGCTGGCCCTCGATCAGCAGCGCGACGTGCTGTACATGGTCAATACCCGCGGCGGTACGCTCACCGCACTGGATGCCAAAAGCGGCGAGACCCTCAAGACCCTGACACTGGTGGATGACGCCGCCCGCGAAGGGAACAAGCGCCCACCGCAGCCGCGTCTGGCGGCCGTGGATGAAAAGCGCAATCTGATCTATGTGACCGGCGTGGCAGACGAGGGCGTGGTGTGGGTGGTCAACGGCGAGGACATGACGCTTGCCGACACGTTCGAGAACGTGGGTGCCCAGCCTGCCGGGCTGGCACTGGACCACGAGCATCAGCGCATCTTTGTGACGCTTCTGGGCGAGAACCGGGTCGCGGCCATCGATACCGACAGCGGCGAGGTGGCCAGGACTTATGATCTGAGCGTCGAGGGGGCCATCAATATCGTGTTTGATTCGCGCCATCAGCGCCTGCTGGTGACCGGTCAGAAAAGCGGTGAGCTGGAAGTGCTGGATGCACAGAGCGGGGAGTCCCTGCACCGGGTGAGCACCGGCGACGGGGCACTGGATATCGGTCTTGATGACGCCGCCGGGCGTATCTATGTCACCAATCGCGGTGCCGGAACGGTCAGCGTGCTGGACGCCGAAAGCCTTGAAGTGGTCGCAACGCTTGAGACCGGCCCGCATCCCAACAGCATTGCCATCGACCCCGACAGTCACGATGTCTTCGTGACCAATCGCGCCTCGCGAGAATCTGCTGACGACCCGCGTGGCAACTCGGTCTCGCTGATTCAGCCCTGATGGGGTCTGCCGGCCCCGTCACCAGCGGGGCCGGCACGATCTGCTCCGATGGCGGGGCCCGCTCCAGGCCTTGTGACCTGACCGTGATTCTTGAGAATCATTTTCATTCATGTGCTAGTCTTCGAGGCACGTTCAACACCGTCTTTTATTGTGGGAATTGCTCATGCCAACAACATCTTCTCGTCGCGTTCGTGTCCTGCAGGGGGCGCTCATTGCGCTGGGGCTTGTCACCCTGTCGGCGCCCTGGGCGGTGGCCGGTGAGCAGCCGACTCAGCAGCAGGCAGCACAGCAGCAGGACGCCTCGGATCACATCGTGGCGCAAAAGGACATTGCCAAGGGGCTTTACGAGCTGGTGTTCAGCCCGTCGCAGCAGTCGATCTATGTTGCCGCCACCGGTGGTTTCGGTGAAGGCGCCAGCGACAACTACGGCGAGGGAGAGGGCGGCCGCATCTATCGGCTGGATGCCCAGACGCTGGAAGTCGAAGACACCATTGCACTGGATCAAAAGCCCTTCGGTCTGGCGTTGAACGAGAAGACCCATACCCTGTTTGTCGGCCACACGCTGGACAAGAGCGTCACGGCCATCAATCTGGAAGACAACACGACCCGGCATCTGGCACTGGCCACCGAGGCGGAAAAGGCTCAGGCCAAAGAGGACGATGTCTTCGGGCCCAATCCGCGCCAGCTCAGCGTCGATGAGCAGACCAATACCCTTTATGTGACCGGGGTGGGCGACAAGAGCGTGCTGTGGATCATCGATGGTGACCACCTTACCCTGACCGACACTGTGGAAGGGTTTGGCACCTGGGCGACGGGCCTGGCCGTGGATCACGACGGCCGGCGCATCTATGTCTCCACCATGAAGGACAACGCCGTGCGCGCGGTCGACATGGACAGCCATGAGATCGTCGAGCAGTGGCCTACCGGCGGCAAGGGGCCGCTGAATCTGGCACTTGACAGTGAGCAGCATCAGCTCTACGTCACCAATGCCGACAGCGGCAATGTCACGGTGCTGGATACACAAAACGGCAGAGTGACGGACACGCTGGAAAGCGGTGAAGGGGCGCTGGCGCTGATGCTGGAAGGGGATCGCCTGTACGTCACCAACCGCAAGGCGCAAACGGTGACCGTTTATGACCGGGAAAGCCACAAGCTGCTGGATACCGTTGAGACGCCCCTGATGCCCAACAGTCTGGCGGCAATCTCGGGGACTTCCGGGGCCTATGTATCACTCAAGCAGGCGCTGGACGATAACCATCAGACCGACAAGCCCGACAGCGTGATCCATATCAAACCCTGATGGTGTCACGAGTGGCGGCTCTCATGAGCTGAAGTCTGCATTGAAACGGCCTCCCGAATGGGAGGCCGCTTTGTGTTCAGGCCGTCTTCCGGGCAGGCCGCGATCCGGCATGATTTGTCGTCATTGCAGGGCGCGCTGCCTTCGACATCGCCTAGCTGTCGGTATCCGTGTCGCTATCGGCGCTCCCGCCGCTGTTCACACTGCCACCGCTGTCTACGCTTCCACCGCTGTCGGCGCTGTCGGCGCTGTCGGCGCTGTCGGCGCTGGTACCGTTGGCCGTGCCGGTATCGTTATCGGTATTGGCGTCGGTATCGCTGTTCGCATCGCCGCTGATATCGGTATCGCCTTCAGAGTCAGCGACGCTGGGGGCGCCGAAGTCATCGGTATGCTGCTGGTTGCCGGCACCGTCGCTGTAGCCGTCGGGCTGTTTGCCCTGACCGGGATTGATGGCGTTGGGCGAGACGTTTTCCTGAGTGTGGCTCTGCTGTTGAACGTTGCTGCTCGTATCAACGGCCAGTGCCGGCGTGGCGGCAAGCGCCAGAATAAAGGGAGCGATCCATACTGCTTTCATGCTGTTTCTCCTGTGATCGGGTTCACCATTTAGCGTGTTCAAAACGCGCTGAACGGGGTCCCCGGATACTGCGATATCGAATGCGGGCTGTCGTCTTGCAGCCGGTAGACACAATATAGATCACAGGAAGGAAGGTGCCTGAGCAGGCAAAGGGGTCTTTAGCGTCAAAAAAGGCAGGACGGTGGAGTCGGGCAGGTTATAAACACAACAAGGGGCGCAACACCGAGTGTTGCGCCCCTGTCGATCAGCGACCGATTGATCAGGAATCCGTATCGGTGTCCGTATCGGTATCCAGATCCATATCGTCGTTGTCGGTGTCAGTATCCATGTCCAGATCGCTGTCTGTGTCCATGTCATTGTTTTGACGCGTCATGCCGTTGTTGTCGGCATCGGCATTACCCATGCCACCGGAGGTGGTGCCCTGCTGCATCTGGCCATCCTGCATCTGACCGTTATCGGTGTCAGTGTCGGTGTCCATGTCGTTGGCCAGTGCCGGAGTTGCTGCCAGTGCCAGTACGAAGGGTGCAAGCCATGTCGCTTTCATGATGTCTCTCCTGTCCTTGGTGTCTATCTCAACAGGCGCTCTTGCCTGCTGACAAAAAGCCTGGTAGGGCTTGTGAAGGAATACAAATATTCAACGGCCTGTTACCCTTGATTCACGTTAATATTTACCGTCATGTTTTTGATAATAATGAAAAATATTTTCTTAATGTGAGCTGAAATCGATTGGCGGGTTCGCCGATCCATGCGGGAACACGGCCTTTAACAGCCATCGTGCGTGTTATAACAGCGTCCCTATCGACCCCGAAAAGGTGTTTTCGTCATGGCCATTGACGCGTCCTGTCCGAACACCAGGCTGCGCCTTGTGTTCGACAACGGTCTGGTTCTCGGGCCGGGCAAGATTGATCTGCTGGAAGCCGTCAGCGAAACCGGATCCATTTCGGCCGCCGCCAGGCGTACTCACATCAGCTATCGCAAGACGCGCCATCTGATCGATGCGCTTAACGAGGCCTTCAGTCAGCCGCTGGTGCTTTCCAGCAAGGGAGGCGCTGATCATGGCGGGGCCCGACTGACGCCGCTGGGTCTTGACGTCATCGCGCGCTACCGCCGCGTCGAGCAGCAGACCCGAAGTGCGGTGGACACACATTTTGGCGATCTGATGAGCACGCTGGCACCGCTTGGTGATGACGCCGACTGACGCTGTATCGCCTGGCAATTCATTCGGATAACCGACGGTTGAAACCGCTTTGATGCGGATGTGTTTGAGCCACGTTTCTCGATGTGCAAATATAAGCACATCGGTTGGCGCCTTTCGCGTTGCCACTGCACTCACCCTTTCAAGGAAGATGATTTTTCATGCTCAGGCCCTTCGTTACCCTGGCGGCTGCCACTCTTTTATCCTGCAATGTCGCCAGTGCGGCAGAGCGTATCGATGTTCAGGCAGCCGCCTCACTGACCGATGTCATGAACACTCTGATCGAGCAGTACGAGCAGAACCACGATGTGGATATCGTGCCGGTGTATGCCTCTTCCTCGACGCTGGCACGTCAGATCGCCCAGGGCGCACCGGCGGATGTTTATCTCTCCGCCAACGAAAAATGGATGGACTGGCTGGAAGACCAGGGGGAACCGGTTCATGAGCGACGCGATCTGCTCAACAACCGCCTGGCGCTGATCACGGCAGATGACAGCGGTATCGACGACTTCACGCCGGACAGCGACCATCTGCTGGCACACTATCTCGACAAGGGAGATCGCATCGCGGTAGGGGACCCGGCGCACGTGCCGGCCGGTATCTATACGCAGCAGGCCCTGGCGCATCAGGGGCAGTGGCAGACACTCGAGCCTCGCCTGGCCCGCGCCAGTGACGTGCGCGGCGCACTGGCGCTGGTCGAGCGTGGCGAGACGCCGCTGGGCGTGGTTTATGCCACCGATGCCATGGCGGGCGAGCACGTGCATCAACTGGGGCTTTTCCCGGCCAACAGCCATGACCCGATTACCTATCCGGCCGCACTGATCGGCAAGGAACCGAGTCCGCAGGCCCGTGCGTTTCTGCAGTGGCTGGGCAGCGACAAGGCGGCCAGTACCTTCAAGCAGTACGGGTTTGAGGTCAGCGAATCGAATGAGGCGAGCTGATCGACGCCCGACTCGCGCCGATACGAGGGCATCGATGTGCTGACACCGCTTGAAATCGAAGCCCTGCAGATCAGTCTGCAGGTCGCCGGTACGGCGCTTTTGATCATCATGGTCCCCGGCATTGCCATGGCGTGGCTGCTGGCCCGCCACGAGTTTGTCGGCAAGTCATTGCTTGATGGCATGGTTCATCTACCGCTGGTGTTGCCACCGGTGGTAGTGGGTTATCTGCTGCTGGTGGTCATGGGACGCCGCGGTGTCGTGGGCGGCTGGCTTTATGATCATCTCGGGCTGTCGCTGCCCTTTACCTGGCAGGGCGCGGCGCTGGCAGGCGGCGTCATGGCCTTTCCGCTGCTGGTGCGCGCCGTCAGGCTGTCGCTGGAAGCGGTGGACCCGCGCCTTGAGGCAGCCGCTAGAACGCTGGGCGCTTCACGGCTGCGGGTCTTTTTCACCATTACCCTGCCGCTGGCGATGCCGGGGCTGGTCACCGGCGGCGTGCTGGCCTTTGCCCGGGCGCTGTCGGAATTTGGCGCCACCATCACCTTTGCCTCCAACATCCCCGGTGAGACCCGTACGCTGCCGCTGGCGCTGTACTCGCTGATCCAGACCCCCGGCATGGAAGATGCCGCAGCGCGGCTGTGCGTGATCTCGATCGTGGTGGCCATGATCTCGCTGGTCGCCTCGGAGTGGCTGGCGCGACGTACCCGGCGGCGCATGGCCGGTCGGGACAGGGGATCGCCATGACACCGACACTGCGGGGTGGCCGCCATGCTTGAGCTGTGTATCAAACACCGTCAGGGCGACTTTGACGTTGATGTCGATATCACCGCCCCCGGCCAGGGCGTGACGGCGCTTTTCGGCCACTCGGGCAGCGGCAAAACGACACTTTTGCGCATGCTGGCCGGGCTCGATCGCCCGGACAGCGGGCGTATTGCGCTCAACGGTCGAACCTTTGTGGATACGACGCGGCGCACGTTCGTGCCGCCTCATCAGCGGCGGCTGGGCGTGGTCTTTCAGGAAGCGCGGCTCTTCCCGCACTACCGGGTGCGCAGCAACCTGACCTATGCGCGGCGGATCACCCGCGGCGTGGCCTTTGATCGGGTGGTTGAGCTTTTGGGGATAGAGGCGCTGCTCGAGCGCATGCCCGGCGCGCTCTCCGGTGGCGAGGCGCGGCGGGTGGCGATCGGTCGGGCGCTGCTGGCCGAGCCGGACATGCTGCTCATGGATGAGCCCCTGACCGGGCTGGACGGGGCGCGCAAGCAGGAGCTTCTGGACTACATCGTGCGCCTGACCCGCGAAATCGATCTGCCGATCCTGTTTGTCAGCCACGACCCGGAAGAACTCATGGCGGTGGCCGAACAGCTCGTGGTGCTTGATCGGGGGCAGGTCATCGCCAGCGATTCGATGCAGACCCTGCTAACGCGGGGCGAGATGGCGCCCTGGCTGGGCGGTTTCGAGGCCAGTTCGCTGCTGCAGGGCCGGATACGCGCCCATGATCATCACTATCACGCCACCCGCGTGGCGCTCGCCGATGGACAGTGTCTGACGCTGCTGCTGCTGGACTGCCCGGAGGGAGATCTTGTTCGCGTTCGCGTGCGACGCCGGGATGTGGCCATTGCGCTGTCGCATCACCGTGACAGCAGCTTTCGCAATCAGCTCGATGCGGTTGTTGTGTCATTGACGCCGGGTCGTGCGGGCACGCTTGAAGTGACGCTGACCCTCGGTGAGCAGATGCTTCAGTCGCGCATTACCCTGGAGGCGGCCGACGCGCTCGGGCTCAAGCCGGGGCTTGCGGTGGTGGCACTGATTCGAAGCGTCAGTCTGGCCGGATAGATCGGGACTTTTCGAGTGTACTGACTACTCTGAAACCAGCGCGATGATGTGTCATCCGTGGCCGTTGATCCGTCAGGAAGCGAGGCTCGGGATGCGTTGTTTCGCCATCACTTTTTGTGCGTTGTATGCCAAAACAGGGGAATGTCATGTTTGGTCTGCCGTATCAGGGTATCGCCACCTTCTTGAAAGCGCCGCAGGACAGCGCGCGGCCCTTTGCCTTTCTGGGGCTGCCCTATGACTGCTCGGTCACCTTTCGACCGGGCGCACGCATGGCGCCCAACGCCCTGCGTCGGGCCAGCATGATGCTGACCGACGGCCGCCACCCGGCGTTCGAGACCGACCCCTGCGCTTTGGTCAGCGACCTGGGGGATCTCGATATCATGCAGGTGGGACAGCACGATGCGCTGCGACGCATCGAGGCCGGCGTTATGGCGGCCTGTGAGCGCTCGCCCAATCAGACGCTGTTGTGTGCCGGCGGTGATCACATGACAACCCTTGGCGTTTTGCGCGCGCAGCGTCGCCTTCAGGGGCAGCCGCTGTCGCTGATCCATTTCGACGCCCACTGTGATACCTGGGTCAGCCATTTTGGCGATGACATTGGCCATGGCACCTTTTTGCGCAATGCCATCGATGAGGGGCTGGTGGCGCCGGAGCGTACCCTGAGCCTGGGGCTTCGCTCGCCGGTCGAGCCATCCACGCGGGACTGGCTGGCCGAGCAGGGCGGGCAGTGGCTGAGCTCACGGGATCTGATGCGACTCGATGGGGAAACCCTGGCGCAAAAGGTGCGCGAGCGCATGGGCGAATCACCGATCTATATCACCTTTGACATCGATGTGCTGGACCCGGCCCATGCGCCGGGGACCGGTACGCCCGAAATCGGCGGCATCACGACCATGAAGGCGCTGGAGCTTCTGGAGGCCCTGCGCGGCTTCAACCTGATCGGCATGGATGTGGTGGAAGTCTCGCCGCCCTACGACCCGCAGGAAATCACGGCACTGGCGGGCGCCACGCTGCTCTGGACGTTTATCGCCATGCGCGGCTGAATCAGGAGGGGGCAGCGCAGCCTACGGCGTTACGACTGCTTTTCTTGATCTGATAGAGCGCCTCGTCGGCCTGTTTGATCAGTACCTCGCCCGACAGCGGATGTTCGGGCGAGGAGATGGCCACACCGGCGCTGATGGTGACGTACTTGTGGGTGGGCGAGGGCTCGTGAGGCAGGCACTGCGCCTCCATGGCGGTACAAACGCCACGGGCAATGTCCATGGCGCGGTCAAGATCGAAATCGGGCAGCACGATCACGAACTCCTCGCCGCCGATTCGCGCCACAAGATCCGACTCGCGCTGGAAGATATCGCCAAGCGTCTCGGCGATGGTCTTTAAACACTGATCGCCCTCCGGATGGCCGTAAAAGTCGTTGTAGAGCTTGAAGTGGTCGACATCGATCATGATCAGCGCCACCGGGCGCTCAAGGCGATGCGTCAGGGAGAGGATGCGCGGCAGCTGACGATCCAGCAGTCGCCGATTGCCCAGCCCCGTCAGGGCATCACGGTTGGTCAGCGCCTTGAGATGCGCATTGCGCTCGTTAAGCTCCTGAATCAGCGTTTGAAACTCCCGCGCCATGATCCCCAGTTCGTCACAGCGGGCCTGCAACCAGGGCGGTGGAGAGTCCAGATGCTCGCCGGGTGACTGGCGCAGGGCGCTGGCATAGCGGGAGAGCTCGGTAATCGGGCGCAGCACCATGGCGCGAAACACCCACAGCATGATCATCATTAGCGCCAGCAGCAGTGTCAGCGCGCCCAGCATGGTCAGGGTGAAGCGCTCGATGCCGTCGCGCAGGCCATCGCGATCAAGACGGGTGGTCATCATGACCTGATAGCCGGGCGTGGCGCTGTCGCGCAACAGGGTCAGGCGCAGACTGTCGTCATTGACCGAGTCAATCTCAACGCTCGGTTGATCAACCTCCAGGCGCTGGCGAGCGGCAGAAAGGGTCAGGGTCGAGGCCACGCTGGTCGGGTCGGGCTGCCACTGGCCGGGCAGAAAGCGCACCAGGGTCAGCTTGCCGGACGACAGCGTGCTGGCCCGATGCGCGATGGGCCAGGTACTCAGCAGGGCAAATTCCGGGCTGACGCCAATGCGCGCCGTCGTGTCGGTGACGGGCAACTGCCTCTGGATCTGGCGTACCTGCTCAAGGGTCCACTGACACTCGCCTGTCGGAGTAGCGCAGGAGGTAAAGGCGCCGGTGATCGGGTTGCGCCCGGCCACCCAGGTCACGCCATCGTTGGCGTTGGTGATCAGCATCATGTCGGCGCCTTGTTCGGCAAAGACGGCCGGGGTGATATGGGTCTGCGGAAAGTCCGGCAGGCGGCCTTCCATGAAGTCCCGGGTACTGCCCCAGCTCGCCCATTGATACGCCATGTCAGCGATCATGCGCGCGTTGTTGTCGATACTCCTTTGCAGCGCGTTGGCGTGAACATGGGCGCTCTGGTGTTCTTCGCTGATCAGGTTGGGAATCATCAGCTGATGGAGAATAAACACCAGTATGCCCATGACCAGCACCAGCATGATCGAAAGCGTCACGATGAATCGGTTGCGCAGCGAATTAAGGTAGGGCATCGACAGTTCCGGCTGATGCGATCAAACAGCGCTTTAAAAAGGAGAGTTTGTACTCGAAAATCCCTCTTTTTAACGGCGCTGAGGGTGCAAACTTTATGATATGCCCGGCGATCGCTGCCGCGTGTGGCAGCTCGATTGCCATGACGTCACGATCGCAAAAAGCGAAAAGGGTAAACCATGTTAATTAATTTTAATTAAATTAGGCGTAAATGTCGTCATCCGACCGCTGCCCGGTTCGACGCCGTATCTGTGCGGACAGCATATTGCCGGGCGCGCGGATATGAGATGATCACGGCTATCTCGATGAAACAGCAGGTTATGTCATGAGTTATCCCCGTTTGCTGGCAGCCACCGTGTTGACCCTGCCGCTGTCTCTGTCGGCGCTGGCCGATGAACAAAACGATCAGAACACAACGGCTGCCAGTGCGACGCAAAAGGCCGAAGCACAGGCTGGAGATAACGCGTCATCCGGCAATGACAGCGCCGACAGCGCATCCAACCGGGATGCGGGCGACAGCGCCGATGAGGCCCCGGTTGCCGATAAGGGGCCGCGCCACGTCAGGGCCATGGTCATCACCACGTTCGGTCCCGAGCGCCGAGCCTGGGCCGAGAAGCTGGCCCCGACACAGGACATCAGCGTGCCCGGGCTGCACGGCTCGTTTGGCAGCGTCAGCTGTAACGATGACAATGTCTGTTTGATGACCACCGGCAAGGGCTATGCCAATGCCGCCACTTCCATTTCCACGCTGGCCTTTTCGCCGAAATTTGACCTGACCGAGAGCTGGTTTCTGATTTCAGGCGTTGGCAGTATCGACCCGCAGCAGGGCACGCTGGGCTCCCCCACCTGGCCGCGCTATCTGGTGGATTTCGGCATTCAGTGGGAGCTTGATGCCCGCGACATTCCCGAGGACTGGACCACGGGCTATCTGAGCATCAATACCCACACCCCCACCCAGAACCCGCATCAGGAATACGGCACCGAGTTCTATCATCTGGACGATGCACTGGTGGATCGCGCCGTTGAGCTGTCACAGAACGTGGCACTTGCCGACAGCGACAGCGCGGCGGCCTATCGCGCGCACTACGATAACGCCCCGGCCAATGAAGCGCCTGCCGTTGTGCAGTGTGACAGCGTCTCAAGCGATACCTGGTGGTATGGCAACCGCCTTGCCGACCGCGCCGCGCAGCTGGGCGAGCAGGTGGCCGGCGATGAGGCCCGCATCTGCACCGGCCAGCAGGAAGACAACGCCATTTTGACCGCGCTCAAGCGCGCCGATGAAGCCGGGCGACTGCAGCGCGAGCGCACCGCCGTGGTACGCGCCGGGGCCAGCTTCAATCGCCCCTACGAAGGGCTCTCCGAGGCCGATGGCCTGACCGGCTATGCCAAACAGGGGGGCTATACGCCGGCGCTGACCAACATGGTGCGTGCCGGCTATCCGCTGATTGCCGCCATCGTGACCGACTGGGATCAGTGGCAGGAAGGCGTACCGGAAAAGGCACCGGATGATGCCGGGGATCAGCAGCAATCCGGCGGTGAAACGTTGAGTGACGCCGAGAGCGAGAGCGGTGACGCCACTGAAGAGGCGGCCACGGCCGATGACAGCGATGAAGATCGCTCGTCAGACTGAACCCCTTTAAAGCCTGTGGATGACAGCAACGCCCGGCAAGCGCCGGGCGTTGCGCTGTTATCGGCCCCTGATGCCGGCACCCGACCTGCGCCGGTCATGAAAAAGAGCGATTTTGCGCGAGCCTGAATGTGAGTGGCCGCGTCTATACTCAGCCGACTAGAATTAATGTCAATCAAGTTTGGTGTGGAGCAGCAGGGCATGAAGATCATCCTGATGCGGCATGGGGCGCCGCGGGTGCGTTTTGACGAAAAGATGGCCGCTGCTGATTTCAGAGACTGGGTGGCCCGCTATCAGCTGGCGGGCCTTGATGAAGTCACGCGCTGTGATCGCGCGTTGTCCGTGGCCCGGGAGTGCGCCGCCGTGGCCTGCAGCGACCTGCCAAGGTCGCTTGAATCGGCGCTGCGCCTGGAGGCGGGCAACATTGTCTACAGCGATCCCCTGATGCGCGAGATTGATCTGCCTCACGGCAGCGGACGCTGGCCGACGCCGTCACTGCCGACCACCTTCTGGCTGGTCGCCTTTCGTGCGCTGTGGCTGATGGGCTATCACGGCAACGCCGAGGGACGACGGGCGGTTTTCAGCCGCGCCGACGCTGCGGCCAGCAAACTGGTCGAGCTGGCCCGCGAGCACTGCTCGGTGCTGTTTGTCGGGCATGGCATGATCAATCATCTGCTGGCGCGCGAGCTGCTCGCACGGGGCTGGCAGGGGCCCAAAAGGCCGGGCCGGGCGCACTGGCAGTATGGCGTCTATGAGTACCAGGGTCAGGCCATCGCCTGATCCCGTTATCATTCCACGCGCCCGGTCTGTCCGGGCGTGTCAGCTGCGGCGAATCAGGGTGCGTTCGACATTGATGATGCCGGGCACAAGCCGGCCCTCGAGGGCCTCCAGCACGCTGGCCAGGGCCAGTGCTGCGATGCGCTCGTGATCCTGCTGCATTGAATTGACCCGCAGTGGCAGAAAATCCAGCAGCCGGTCGTTGCCAAAGGTGGCCATCTGCAGACCGCGCGCCTGTAGCGCCGCCATCGAATATCTTGTCAGCAAAACATCCAGCGCGCCCTCCAGCAGGGTATAAGACGCCGTGACCAGTGCCCGGGGCATGTCGTGACGCTCGAGATGCTCGCGCATCAGCGCCATGCCGGTCTCCCGGTCATAGCGCTCGCCCGAGAGACAGTGCGCGCGTGCTGTCTGCCCGCCGTGGGTCGCTATCGCGGCATTGAAACCGTCACGCCGCTCCACGGTGTTGGCAAGCCCGGGCAGGGCATCGAGCCAGAGCACTTCTTCCACCTCGGGTGAGAGCACCGAGGTGGTCAGGGTCATGGCAGTTCGGCGGTTTTCACTGATGATGCAGGGCATCAGTGTGTCATCAAGCGCCCGGTCAACGGCCACCACCGGCATCCCGGCGCTGATCAGGCGCTGATAGCAGGCCTCTCCCGGCGGCAGGCTCGAGGCCACGATCAAGGCGTCACAGCGGCGGGCCTGCAGGGCGCTGAGCAGTTCGCGCTCGGTGTCCGGGTCATCGTTGGAGCTGACCATCAACAGCTGATAGCCCGCCCGCCGCGCGCCCTGTTCCAGAAGCTTGGCCAGCCGCGCATAGCTGGTGTTTTCAAGGTCCGGCAGTACAAAGCCCAGCGTCCGGCTGACCCCGCGGCGCAGGGCAGCCGCCTGAGCATCCACCCGATAGCCGTGCTCCTCGATCACCGCCATGACGCGCTTGACCGTCGCCTCGCTGATGCGGTGCTGGCGGGATTTGCCGTTGATGACATAGCTTGCCGTGGTCCGTGATACGCCGGCCAGGCGCGCAATCTCTGCAAGCGTCATGGTGTTGTTTCCCGATATGAAAGGCGTGGGGCTGTCGATACGACGTAGGTCCATACCATTGGTGCTTGATTCACCGCTCGTTCTCTTTCAGCATTACGGCAAGGAAAAGGTGACACGATTCAGCCATGCTGTCATGACCTGTTTCATGCCGTTCTGCGCTCGAGATGCCTCATCCGATGGCGCCGACCGCGCAGATTTGCCACTTACAAGGATCAATACGCCATGCTCACGCTGAAAAGTGATGCCGTTTTGCTCGATCAGCACGCCAGCGACTGGCGTGATGCGCTCAATCAGGCCGGCCGGGCGCTCATGGAAGGCGGGCTTGCCCGCGAAGGCTATCGCGATGCGCTGTTCGAGCGCGAAGAGCAGGCCTCGACCTGGCTGGGCAACGGCATCGTTATTCCCCACGGTACCCAGAAAAGCCGTGAGCATGTGCTGGCCACCGGCGTGCGCCTTCTACAGTTCCCCGACGGTGTCGAGTGGCATGACGGCAATCGGGTCCACCTGATCATCACCATCGCCGCGCAAAGCGATGAGCACCTCGACATTCTGCGCCAGCTCACCCACGTGCTCGACCGTGAGGGTGTGGCAGACAGGCTGGCCCGTGCCGGCGATGCCGAGGAAGTGGTGCGTCTTTTGTCAAAAGCGCCGGTCACGGCCCGTCTGGACGGCGACACCATCATCCAGGGGGTACCGGCGCGCTCGGCGCTGGAGCTGACAACGGCCGCCGCGGCTCGCCTTGAGCAACTGGGCTGTGTGGATCGTCGTTTCGTGGGCGACATCGTTGCCCAGCAGGCCATCTCGTTGGGCCAGCAGCTCTGGCTGGTGCGCAGCGCCACGGGTGTGACCCAGCCGGCGCTGGGCCTGGCCCTGCCGCAGGCCCACATTGACGGCGTGGCCGGTATCTTCTGTCTGGCCGAAAGCGGCAACGCTCACGATGTGCTGCTCGACCGGCTGGTCACCGTGCTGGAAGAGGGCAAGGGCGAGGAGCTGGCGCGTCTGGGGCGCGATGCGCTGCTTGCGCGGCTTTCCGGCGAGTCGGCCAGCGCCGAAACCGTTCGTGTCCGGGTGCGCAACGCCCACGGTCTACACGCCCGACCGGCCAAACAGCTGGTGCAGATCGCTCGCGCCCAGAAGATGCCGGTGCGTGTCCGGCTGGCCGAAGGCGGCAATGAGGCGGTCTCGGCGGCCAGTCTGACCAAGGTGATCGGACTGGGCGCGCGCCGCGGTCAGATGCTGATCTTTTCCGCCGAGGGCGAGGGCGCCCGTGAAGCCGTCGATACCATGGCCGAAGCACTGCGCGGCGGGCTGGGCGAGGAAGTCACACCGCTGGGGGATACCAGCGATGCGCGCCCGTCGCGCAATCGTCAGACCCCGCGTGACCCGGTGGTAGCACCGCCAGCGGATACGCCGCTGACCGCCGTGCCGGCCTCGCCCGGCATGGCGATTGCCCCTGTATTCGTGATGCGCCCGCCGGAGTTTCATTATGAGGAGACCGCCTCTGGCCGTGCGCTGCAAAAGACGCGCCTGGGCGAGGCGATTGTTGAGGCCGAGCAGCAGCTCGAGGAGATGATCCGTGCCGCCGGCGGCGAAGTCGCCGAAATTCTCTCCATGCATGAAGAGATGCTGGGCGACCCCGAGCTTCGCGAGGCCGCCTATGAAGCGATCAACGAAGGCAAAAGCGCCGAGGGCGGCTGGTGGCGCGCCATCGATGTGGCCGCCCGCGCCCAGGAAGCGCTGGCCGATCGCCTGCTGGCCGAGCGCGCCGCGGATCTGCGCGATGTCGGCCGGCGCGTGCTGGGCAATCTCTGCGGCGTGAAAATGCCTGATCCGCCGACCCACCCCTATATTCTGGTGACCGACGATGTCGGGCCTTCCGATGTGGCACGTCTTGATACCTCGCGGGTGCGCGGCATCCTGACCGCCCGCGGCGGCGCCACCTCCCACAGCGCCATTCTGGCCCGCGCGCTGGGCATCCCTGCCGTCGTGGGGGCCGGGGAAACCATCATGGCGCTGGAAAACGGCATCGACATGATTCTTGACGGCGAGCGCGGCCGCGTCATTCCTTCGCCCGACCCGGCGCGTCGTGCCCGCACCGAGCTCTCCATTCGCGAGCGCGAGATCCTTGAGCGTGACGCCTTTGAGGTGCGTTTTGACCCGGCCGTGACGCTGGACGGCCATCGCGTCGAGGTCGCCGCGAATCTCGGCAATACCGCGCATGCGGCAGACGCCGTCGAGCGCGGCGCCGAGGCGGTCGGGCTTTTGCGCACCGAATTTGTTTTTATGGCGCATCCGCAGGCGCCGGATCTGAACACCCAGATCGCCGAGTACGCCCAGGCCTTCGACGCTTTGGGCAAGGACCGGGCGCTGGTCGCGCGCACGCTGGATGTCGGCGGTGACAAGCCGCTGGACTACTGGCCGGTCCCGGCAGAAGACAACCCCTTTCTGGGGCTGCGCGGCATTCGCCTGGCGCTGACGCGACCGGAAGTCCTCGAAACCCAGATTCGCGCCCTTCTGACCGCCGCTAAGAATCGTCCGCTGCGCGTCATGTTCCCGATGGTCAAGGATGTGGAAGAGTTTCACGCTGGCAAGGCCATTTTTGATCGTGTGCAGGCCGAGGTTCAGGCACCCGATGTGCAGCTGGGGGTGATGATCGAGATACCTTCCTGTGCACTGCTGGCGCCGAGTCTGGCCGAGCATGTCGATTTCTTCTCGATCGGCACCAATGATCTGACCCAGTACACCTTGGCGATCGACCGTGGCCACTCCCGCCTGTCGGCGCAGGCCGACGGCCTGCATCCGGCGGTGCTGCGCCTGATCCAGATGACCGTTGACGCGGCTCACGCCAAAGGTCGCTGGGTGGGCGTGTGCGGCGAGCTGGGCAGCGACCCGCAGGCGATCGGCGTGCTGATGGGGCTGGGCGTGGATGAGCTGTCGGTGTCCAGCCGCCAGATTCCGCTGGTCAAGCAGCGCATCCGCAGCCTGAGTCTGGAAGACAGCCGGGCGCTGGCGCTGCGCGCGCTGGCCTGCCCGACGGCCGCCGAGGTGCGCGCCATGCTGGAGTCGCTGACATGAGCCGGGTACTGACGCTTACGCTCAATCCGGCGCTGGATCTCTCCATTCGTCTGACGGCCCTGTCACCGGGCTGCGTTAACCGTTCGCAGGAGAGTTCGCTGACACCGGCCGGCAAGGGCAACAACGTGGCCCACGTTCTGGCCCGCCATGATCATCAGGTGGTGGCCGGCGGCTTTCTGGGGCGAGGCAATCAGGCGCCGTTCGAACGGGCCTTTCATGAATGGGGTGTGGAGGATCGCTTCATTCGAGTGGCCGGCGACACCCGCGTCAACGTCAAACTCTCCGAGGCCGACGGTCGGGTGACCGATATCAACGGCGCCGGTGCGCCGGTGGATGAAGCGGCCATGACACAGCTGCTTGATGATATCGAGGCCGGGGCGGACAACCTTCATGCCGTGGTGATCTCCGGTAGCCTGCCGCCGGGTGTGGCGCCCCAGTGGCTGGCGGCCCTTATCGGGCGGCTCAGAACGCAGGGGTTACCGGTGTGGCTGGACAGCAGCGGCGAGGCGCTGATGCAGGGCGCGCGCGCGCGTCCCGCTTTGATCAAACCCAATGAGCATGAGCTGGCCGAGTGTGTTGGTCGGCCACTGCCGGACGAAGCGGCGCTTATGGCGGCCGCCCGTGAACTGCAGCGCGGTGGCATTGAAAACGTCCTGCTGTCGCTGGGCGCCGAGGGGGTGGTGTGGCTGTTTGACGGCGGCGCGTTACGCGCTCGTCCGCCGCGGGTAGAGGTCGTCAGCACCGTGTGTGCCGGCGACACGCTTTTGGCCGGTACGCTGCACGGCGTGCTTGAAGACTGGTCGCACGAAAAGACGCTGCGCTTTGCCACGGCGCTTTCGGCCGATGCCGTGCGCCGGATTGGCGTGGGGCGCTCGGATGTTGAGGACTTTGCCGCCTTGTGCGAGGCGGTCTCCATCGAGGTGCTGACATGATCACGCCCTTGATTTCTTTTGAGCTGCCTGCTGATGACAGGCGCGGTCAGCATGGCGACCAGTGGTTGGCACTGGCACAGGAGTGGTTTGCATGAATATTGTTATCGTCACGGCCTGCCCCAGCGGCACGGCGACGACCTATCTGGCGGCGCGCCGGCTCGAGCAGGCCGCGCATCGGCTGGGCTGGCACACGGCGGTCGAAATGCAGGGCCAGTTTGACCCGGCCACGCTCAGCGATGAGCAGATTAAAGCGGCCGATCTGGTGGTCGTGGCCGCCAGCCGACCGGTAACGCTGTCACGCTTTACCGGCAAGCCGCTCTATCGCGAGCGCCTGGAAGCCGCACTGCCGGACCCGGACGGGTTTTTGTCCCGCGCCTGCGAACAGGCAACGCCCTGGCAGGGCAGCGATGACGCGCCGGCAGCGGCGGTCGACGTTCCAAAGGCTGTCGAAAGCGACAGGGTCAAGCGCATTGTGGCGGTAACGGCCTGTCCGACGGGCGTGGCGCATACCTTCATGGCCGCTGAAGCGCTGGCCGAGGCCGGGCGCAAGCTGGGCCACGAGATCAAGGTTGAAACCCAGGGCTCGGTCGGTGCGCAGAATCAGCTTACCGATGACGAGATCGCGGCGGCCGATATCGTACTGCTGGCCTGTGATATCGAAGTCGATGACGAGCGTTTTGCCGGCAAGCCGGTCTATCGCACCTCGACCGGTACGGCGCTGAAAAAATCCCAGCAGACCATCAATGACGCGCTGGCGGGCGCCGCGGTGGAAAGTGCGGGCAGTGCCCCGGCCGGTGGCGAGCGCAAAAAGAGCATGAAAGAGCGCGGCGTCTACAAGCACCTGCTGACCGGCGTGTCCTTCATGCTGCCCATGGTGGTGGCCGGCGGTTTGTGTATCGCACTGTCATTCGTCTTCGGCATCGAGGCCTTCCAGGAGGAGGGCACGCTTGCCGCGGCGCTGATGCAGATCGGCGGTGGTACGGCCTTTGCCCTGATGGTGCCGGTGCTGGCGGGCTATATCGCCTACTCGATTGCCGACCGACCCGGCATCGCGCCGGGCATGATCGGCGGCATGCTGGCAAGCACCCTGGGGGCCGGCTTTATCGGCGGCATCATCGCCGGTTTTCTGGCCGGCTATACCGCGAAACTGATCGCGCAGAAGCTGAAGCTGCCGGCCAGTGTCGAATCGCTCAAGCCGATTCTGGTGATCCCGCTGCTGGCGAGTCTGGTGACCGGACTGGTGATGATCTATCTGGTCGGCACGCCGGTGGCCGGCATGCTCTCGGCGCTGACCGATTTTCTCAATAACATGGGCTCGACCAACGCCGTGCTGCTCGGGCTTTTGCTGGGCGCGATGATGTGTGTGGATCTGGGCGGGCCGATCAACAAGGCGGCCTACACCTTTGGCGTCGGGCTTTTGTCGACCCAGACCTACGCGCCGATGGCGGCGATCATGGCGGCGGGTATGGTGCCGGCGATCGGCATGGGGATCGCAAGCTTTCTGGCGCGCTCGAAGTTTGCCGAGACCGAGCGTGACGGCGGCAAGGCGGCGTTTGTGCTGGGGCTTTGCTTTATCAGTGAAGGCGCGATCCCCTTTGCCGCCAAGGACCCGCTGCGCGTCATTCCGATCTCGATCGTGGGCGGGGCCATTACCGGCGCGCTGTCGATGTACTTCCAGATCAAGCTGATGGCGCCGCACGGTGGGCTGTTCGTGCTGCTGATTCCGGGCGCCGTCAATCAGGCGCTGCTCTATCTGCTCTCGATTGCCGTGGGCTCGCTCATTATCGGTGTGGCCTATGCGCTGCTCAAACCGGCGCAGCAAAAGCTCGAGGTGCCGGAAGGGGCCTCTGCCTGAGCCATGGACTGCGCCGAAACATGAGGCGCGCGTTATCCGAGGGCCCCATTGGGGCCCTTTTTTGTGGCCGGCGATGGAAAATCACGGGTGTTTCGGGCCAAAAGGGGGGCTAGGCCATTACAATGCGCCCCTGATCGACAAGAGGGCCGCGCAAGGCCGACAACAGACAGGGAACACGCATGACAACAAACAATGGCACCGGCGGTGTGCTCTGGGCAGGGCGCTGGGGGTTCGTACTGGCGGCAACCGGCTCTGCCGTAGGGCTTGGCAATATCTGGAAATTTCCCTACATGACCGGGGAGTACGGCGGCGGCGCCTTTGTGCTGGTCTATCTGCTGTGCATCGCGGCCATCGGGGTGCCCTTGATGATGGCCGAAATTGCCTTTGGACGGCGCGGGCGCGGCAGCCCGGTCGAGGCGGTCAAGCGGGTGGTGGCCGAGTCCGGCGGGGCATCAGGCTGGACGGCGCTTGGCTGGATGTCGATGATCTGCGGCTTCATGATCCTGAGCTTTTATGTGGTGGTGGCCGGCTGGTCGCTGTCCTATCTCTGGAAGGCCGTTACCGGCGGGCTCAATGCCGACAGCGTCGAGGGCATGGCGGCGATCTTTGAAGACAACAATGCCAACCCGCTCAATCTCGGCTTCTGGAGCACGCTGGTGACCCTGATCACCATGCTGATCGTGGGCAAGGGCGTGCAGGAAGGCATCGAGCGCAGCGTGCGCTGGATGATGCCGGGCATGGTGGTCATGCTGGCCATTCTGATCGGCTTTGGCGTGTTCTCCGGCGGCTTTGGTCAGGCGGTCGATTTCCTGTTTGGCTTTGAGTTCGGCCAGCTCTCCGGCGAGGGGCTGCTGGCGGCGATGGGCCACGCCTTCTTTACCCTGTCGCTGGCGGCAGGTGCCATCATGGCGTACGGCGCCTACCTGCCGGCGGGAAAATCCATTGCCCGCACGACCCTTACCGTGGCGGTCTGTGACACCCTGGTGGCCCTGATGGCAGGGCTTGCCATCTTCCCGATCATCTTTGCCAACGGCATGGACCCGGCCGGCGGCCCGGGGCTGATCTTCATGAGCCTGCCGCTGGCCTTTGCGCAGATGCCGATGGGCATGCTGCTGGAGATCGTCTTTTTCGTGATGCTGACCATGGCGGCGCTGACCTCGGCGATCTCGATGATCGAGGCCACGATCGCCTGGCTGGTGGAGAGCCATGGCCTTGCCCGTAACCGGGCCGCCTGGGGCACCGGGGTGGTCCTGTGGCTGGTCAGTACGCTGGCCATGCTGTCGTTCAATCTGGGCGCCGACTGGACGCTGGGCGGTCGCACCTTCTTTGACTGGCTGGACTATCTTACTTCCCGCTTTTTGATGCCGCTGGGCGGTCTCGGGCTGGCACTGCTGGCCGGGTTTGCGCTCAAGGATCATGTGCTGCGTGACGAGCTGAGCCTTCCAGGTGCCGGCCATGCCCTGTGGCTTTTCATGGTTCGCTACGTCTGCCCGCTGGCCATCGTTGTGATTTTTATCGATGCGCTCGGCATCATGACGCTGGATGTGGCCACGCAGTGGCCCTGGGGGCTTTTGGCGCTGGCGCTGTTTGTCGTGGTCGGCGAGTGGCTGAGCCCGCGGCTGCGTCGGCAGCCGGCGCACTGAGAAAGCCTGTGCTCATGTCGATGGGCGTGTGATGTCGGTAAATATGTGAATAAAAAGGGCCGCCCATTGAGGGCGGCCCTTTTGCCTTGGCGTGATGTTTTCAGGGGGCGGGCGGCAGGGTCGGGTCATCCGGGATATTGGCGCTGTGGCCGGGGTCTTCACGGCTCATGTGCAAAAACTGCAGATGGCGTTCGTATTGATCCAGGATGTCGTTGATGAGCTGATCGCGGCTGAAGCCGATCAGGTTGTAGCCCTGGCTGCCTTCGAGCAGATAGGGCTCGAGGCGATAGTAGCGTGACCGGGTCTCGCTGGCCCGGCGGGCAAAGGATGGCATGGGAAAGGCGCGCGGCCAGATCTGGTAGGTAAAGTTCTGCTCGTGATCGAGTGCCACGTTCAGCTCCAGATGCAGCTCTTCGCCTTCTGCCTTGATGACTTCGGCTTTGAGGCCCTGCTCTGACAGCTCACGCGCCACTTCCTCCATGGCCGGGCGTGCGGTCATGTTGATGAAGGCGCGCGCCTGGCGTCGACCGGGAAAGTACATGGCGCGCTTGAGGCGCTGGCGCCAGTGTCGCGTACCGCGCTCGCTGGTATGGGTGCGGCTCGACAGGCGCCCGGCCAGGCTGGCGCGATGGCTGTCTTCCTTGAAGGCTTCACTTTTGAACGAGCGATAAAGCCCGGCCATGACAAAAAAGATCACAAACGAAAAGGGCAGCCCCATGATGACCACCATGCCCTGCAGTGCCGATACGCCGCCGGCCATCAAAAGCGCCAGGGTCAGCAGCCCGATCGTGATCGACCAGAAGATACGCAGCCAGATGGGGGCGTCATGGTGCACGCTGGAAAGACGCGAGGTGAAGTTGCCCAGTACCAGCGCACCGGAGTCGGCCGAGGTGACGTAGAACAACATGCCCAGCAGGGTCGCCAGCGAGGCGGTCCAGAGCACGCCCGGGTACTGCTCGAGCAGTCCATAAATGGATTGTTCGGGACTTTCCATGGCGATCCGACCGAACTCGGTGGCGCCACCCAGAATGCTCTCGATCGCACTGTTGCCGAAAATCGAGATCCACATCAGGGTAAAGATGAAGGGGATGGTCAGGGTGCCGATCACGAACTCGCGAATGGTGCGCCCGCGCGAGATGCGCGCCAGAAAAAGGCCGACAAACGGCGCCCAGGCCACCCACCAGGCCCAGAAAAAAAGCGTCCAGGTGTTAAGCCAGTCGGTGGGGCGATCAAAGGCAAAGGTGTCAAGCGTCATGCCCATGAAGCGGTTGACGTAGTCGCCGACGTTGAGCACCAGGGCGTTGAGCAAAAAGACGGTGTCGCCGGCGATCAATACATAAAGCAGCAGCACCACGGCCAGAAGGACGTTGAACTCGGAGATGCGACGGATACCGCGGTCGACCCCGGAGACGACCGATACGGTGGCCAGAATGACCGACAGCGCAATCAGAGCGCCCTGAACGAACAGGTTCTGGGGCAGGTCGAACAGATAGGTCAGCCCGTAGTTGAGCTGGACCACCCCGATCCCGAGGCTGGTGGCAATGCCGAATACCGTACCGATGACCGCGGCGATATCGACCGTGTGGCCGATGGGGCCCTCTATGCGCCGTCCGAACAGCGGGTAGAGCGCGCTGCGAATGGTCAGCGGCAGATTATAGCGATAGCTGAAATAGGCCAGGGCCATGCCCATCAGGGCGTACATGCCCCAGCCGGTGATGCCGTAGTGAAACATGCCCCAGACCGTGGCCTGACGGGCGGCTTCCAGCGTGCCGCCCTCGCCGACCGGCGGGGCCAGAAACTGGGTGACGGGTTCGGCCACGCAGAAAAACAACAGATCAATGCCGATACCGGCGGCAAAGAGCATCGCCGCCCAGGAGCCCAGGCTGAACTCGGGGCGCGAGTGTTCAGGCCCCAGCCGGATATTGCCGAATCGAGAGGCGGCGACGAAGATCACAAAGCCCAGATAGATGGTCGCGGCCAGAAAGTAGTACCAGCCAAAGGTGTTACTGATCCATTCAAGGGCGGCAAAAATAACGGTATTGGCGGTGTCGGTGAACAACATTCCCCACAGGGAGAACACCACAATACACAGCGCCGAGCCGTAAAAGACGATCGGGTTGAGGCCATCCTGGTGCTGCTCGGGCGTATCAATGGGTTTGACGCTCATCGAAGGAGTCTCCTCGTGGCCGATACGATGATGAGTGATTCATGAACGTCGCCCTCGTGGCCCCACCCGTTCCCGGGACCACGAGGGCGCTGATCCAGAATTTTTATTGATTGGTCGTTCAATCAACGTACATCCTTTCAACACGACCTTCAACAGACCTTGGACCATGGCAGGGGGGCAGGTGTTGTTCGGTATCGACCGTCAATCAGCCATAATGACGTTGGGTTTCACGGAAGATTTCACGGGAGATGTCATGACAACGGCCATGAGCTGGATGGGCGGCAGGCTGCAGGCAATGCAGGGCGATATCACCACACTTGAGGTGGATGCCATCGTTAATGCAGCGAATCACTCGCTGATGGGCGGCGGCGGCGTGGATGGCGCCATCCATCGCGCTGCCGGGCCCGAGCTCAAAAGGGCCTGCGAGGCCCTGCGTCGGGATCAATGGCCGGACGGTCTGCCGGATGGTGAGGTGGCGCTGACGCCGGGGTTCAACCTGGCGGCGCACTACGTCATTCACACCGTGGGGCCGGTGTATGCCAAAACGATCGACAAGTCGCATCTGCTGGCAAACTGCTATCAAGGGTCGCTGTCGCTGGCACGTGAGCAGGGGCTGCATACCGTTGCCTTTCCGGCGATTTCAACCGGCGTCTATGGCTATCCGTTCGATCAGGCCTGTGAGGTGGTACTGGGTGTGATGAGCGAGGTGCTGCCGCGCAGTGAGCTGACGGTCACGCTGTGCTTTTTTGGAGAAAAGGATCTGAAAGCCTTTCAGGGCGTGGCCGACCGGCTGGGCTATCAAAATGATCGCCAGTAACGGTCGAAACAACAGCGCGGTCAGGCGTGCCGAGGCGCTGAAAAATATCTGATGATGTCATGGCTGCATCAGCATCGAACAAGCATTCCTGTTGGCGGGGTGGCATCAAATCCTTCAACACCGGGCAGGCCACATGGTGGGCCCGTCATGATTAAAAACATCATGTTAGCGCGCGCTAACAAGCAGTGGGGCGTTGTTTGACGAGCAGGAGAGAAGAGCGTTATTGCCGCAAATATTAGACCAAGGTCTTGTATGCGAAAGTCGTCCCGGGACAATGGTTCGGTTGTAACCCTCTGATGCCTTTGCAAGAATGTTGCGATAACGCGCGCAGTGACGCCCTTACCCCGCAATGAGAGAGACCCGGCATGGTAAAACAATTCGATCAGCGTCATCGGCAATCACGACGCATTCTGATCATGGGGGTCTCCGGATCCGGCAAGTCGACCATCGGCGAAGAAGTGGCCGACAGGACAGGATGTGAGTATATCGACGGTGACAAGTATCATCCGCCGGAAAACATCGAAAAGATGACCAAGGGGGTTTCGCTGACGGATGAAGACCGTCAGGGCTGGCTGGAGGCGCTGGCGAACCTGTATGCGCAGCACCGCAAGGACAACAAGAGCGTCATGATCGGCTGCTCCGGTCTCAAGAAGTCCTATCGCGACATCCTGCGTCAGGGCGACCCCGATCTGGTCATTCTCTTTCTGGACGGCAGCTACGACACCATTTTGCAGCGCATGCAGGAGCGCCAGCACTTCTTCTCGCCGGAGATGCTGCAGACCCAGTTTGACACCCTGCAGCCGCCCGGCAGTGATGAGGCGATCAGCATCGATATCTCGAAGTCGTTTGATAACGTCATCGATCAGTGTGTCAACGAGCTCGAAGCGCTCGACTAGTTGCGTTTGTTGACAGGCGAGCTGCTTGATCCGCATTCGTTGTGATCAAGGCATGCAAAGAGGCCCCGGGTGCAGATGTGCACCCGGGGCCTTTGTTATGTCGGGGCCCTTGTCATGGCGGGACGCTACTCGATAAAGGCCTCGACGCTCTGGCGCCTCCCCAGCAGGAAGGCGTCTGCCACGTGGCGAAAGGGTGCTACGTCCACATCGCTGCGACCGCTGCGGATCAGCTCGGCAAAGCGTCGATAAAGCCCTGCGTATTCCACATCCTCACCGTCCACCACGCGCTCGCCGTTGATGGTCAGCTGGCTGCCGCCCTCGTCGAGTACCAGCGTGCCATCATCGGTCTCGACCGTGATCTGCCAGGTCTGCGGACCGGTCTGGCGCCAGTCGAAATCGGCGTGGATGGGCGTGTCATGAACATCGGTGAACTCAAGCGTCGCCCCGATCGGTGACTGACAGTTCTCCGGCACTTCAAGCGTTGCCTCACGCAGGAAAAAGGCTTCGGGCAGCACATGCGTGGCGATCGACAGCGCGTTGATGCCGGGATCAAAGACGCCCAGGCCGCCCGGCTCCCATACCCACTGCTGGCCCGGGTGCCACTGGCGCACATCCTCACGCCACTGGATGTTCACGCCGGTGACGCGGCGCGTTGACAGCCATTCGCGCGCTTTTTCAACACCGGCGGCCTCGCGGGCATGCCAGGTGGCGTAGAGCGTGACCCCCTTGTGTTCGGCGCGGCGCACCAGGTCCTCGACCTCGCTGAGACTCACGCCCGGCGGCTTTTCCAGCAGGACATGCTTGCCGGCCTCGATGGCGGCCACGGCCTGGCCGTAGCGAACCTGCGGCGGCGTACACAGCGCCACGGCCTCAACGTCTGGATGGGCCGACAGCAGCGTATCGAGATCCTGATGGTTGTCGACGCCTTCAAGCGTGGCATTGCGACTGGCAATGGCGATCAGATCAAACTCGTGGTTGTCGCGCAGGGCCGGCAGATGCTGGTCCCTGGCGATCTTGCCGAAACCGGCAATGGCAATGGTGGTCATGACTCGATCTCTTTCCGGAAGGGTCGGGCAGTCTGTACGGCCGCCCGACCCGGGGTTAAAACGTCAACTGATAGCAGGTGTGCTGGCGATAGCGCTCGCCCGGGTCAAGCCGGGTCGAGGGGAAATGGCCGTGATTGGGGGCATCGGGAAACTGCTGCGCCTCCAGCGCCAGGCCGCCGAAGGCCTTGATCGCATGGCCTTCATGGTCACTCAGGGTGCCATCCAGACCGATGCCGGTATAGAGCTGCAGCGAGGGCTGATCGGTAAACACATCCAGGTGCCGGCCGCTGTGTGGTTCGGTAAGCGTGGCATGGGGCTTTCCCTGCGGGGTTTTATCCAGCACCAGCGCCACGTCATGACCGCCGGCCCGAGCGAGCTGCTCGTTGGGCACCTGCTCGCGTTCGCGCGGCGTGGCGGACGTTAGAAAGTCATAGGGGGTCTCCGCGACCGGCGCAATCGTGCCGGTCGGAATCGAGGCCTCATCAAGTACCAGGTAGTGGCCGGCGGCGCACTCGAGGCAGTGATCGCGCACGTCGCCCCGGCCGCGCAGATTGAAATAGGCGTGGTTGGTCAGGCTGACAACGGTTGGTTTCGAACTCTGCGCCTCGTAGTCGATGGTGAGCCGGTTGGCCTCATCAAGACTGTAGTGGACCGTTACGTCCAGATCTCCCGGAAAGCCCATGTCGCCGTCGGGCGAGCGAAGGCTCAGGGTAACGCCGACCAGGTCGGCCTCTTCAAACAGCACGCCTTCAAAGCGCTGAAAGCTCAGCCCTCTCGGCCCGCCGTGCAGGGCGTTATCCCCCTCGTTGGGCGGAATCTGAAACGTCTGACCGTCAAGTTCAAAGCGTGCCTTTTCAAGGCGGTTGGCATAGCGCCCGACCACCGCGCCGAAGTAGGGGTGAGACTGGAGATACTGCGCTGGATCACTAAAGCCCAGCACCAGATTGACCGGCTCACCGGTCTCCCGATCGGGCACCCTGAGAGCCTGCAGGGTCGCGCCGTAATCGAGGATGTCCACCTGCATGCCGGCACTGTTGCGCAGTCTGAAGCGCTCAAAGGGAGTGCCGTCATCGTGCTGACCGGGTTGGTCGCTTTCGCAGTGCAAGGGCATGAATCACTCCATGATCGGTTGAGTAGGGCGTGTCGTCGTAGCGGTTGCAGGGCAGTATAGAACGCCTGCCCGGTACCGGGCAGGCAGGGTCAGGGTTCTATTTGCGTATCGGTTGGCCAATGTTGCGAAGCCGTTTGCCTGCCATCAGCGACTGTTCGATTTTTTCAAGCGCCACGCCGCGCGTCTCGGGCACCAGCAGCAGCGTCACTGCGATAAAGGCGAAGTTCAGTGCGGCATAAAGCCAGAAGGTGATCGCGTTGCCCAGCACGTTGATCAGCGTCAGGAAGGTGGCCCCGATGATCATGTTGGCCACCCAGTTGGTCACCGTGGAGCAGGCCACACCGAAGTCGCGCCCCTTGAGCGGCTGGATCTCGGAGCACAGAATCCAGACCATGGGGGCAGCCGACATGGCGTAGCTGACCACGAACGTGCCCAGAAGGGCGAGCGCCAGATACTGGGTGGTCGCCCCCTCGAGTCCGTATTCGAACAGCGCGCCCAGGGCCAGCATGCAAAGCCCCATGATGGTAAAGCCGGTATAGAGCAGCGGCTTGCGCCCGGCGCGGTCGACCAGACCCACGGCAATCAGGGTTGCCAGCGTCATGACAAGGCCGATTACGACCGTCCCCCAGAGCTGCTCGCTGGGGCTGTCAAAGCCGGCCATCTCCAGAATGCGCGGCGCGTAATACAAAATGACGTTGGCGCCGGTGAACTGCTGCATGAACTGCAGCGTGACGCCCAGGCCGGTCGAGCGGCGAAAGTTGGCATTGCGCTTGAAAAGCGTCCAGCCCGAATCCCCCACCTTCAGGTTATTGCGAATGCGCGCCATTTCTTCGTCAACGCCTGAGCTGTCACCACCGCGCAGGCGCATCAGGACGCTGCGGGCCTCGTCAAAGCGGCCACAGCTTGCCAGCCAGCGCGGGCTGCGCGGCAAAAAGAACATGCCGATCAGCAGGAGTATGCCGGGGATGGCAATGATGCCCAGCATGCCGCGCCAGTTGCCCGAGTAGCTGAACAGCGTATTGGTCAGATAGGCCAGCAGAATACCGCCCATGATCATCAGCTGATAAAAGGAAATCAGCCGACCGCGGATGTGCTCCGGCGCGATCTCGGAAAGATAGATGGGCGCCACATAAGAGGAAATGCCCACGGCCACACCCAGCACCAGTCGGGCCAATATCAGCATCTCCGGCGACGTTGCCAGCGCCGAGAGCAGTGCCCCCACCACAAAGACCACCCCGCTGACGGTCAGCGTGAGCTTGCGACCCATTCTGCGTGACAGGGTACCGCTGGCGCAGGCACCCAGCGCGGCGCCCAGCATCATGACGCTGACAATGATCTCCTGCTGGCGGTCGCTGACGCCGAAATCGTGTTCGATAAAGGGCAGGGCGCCGGAGATGACGCCGATGTCCATGCCAAAGAGCAGACCGGCCAGCGCCGCAACGCCGCCGATCATGTAGACGGTCGACATTGACGGACGCGCAGCGTGATGGCGTGGTTCGTTCGATGCCGCGGTCATGGAAGATTTCATGAGCTACCCCGGAAGTGTGACGGCGTACATGGCAGATATTAAGATCAACAACAGGCTTTGTATGTTGGACATTTACCGTAAATGCTCAACATAGACTTTGGCCGTTTCGACCTTGGTCCAGGCTCTTGAGGAGAGTCTCAACAGGTCAGAGAGGCTATCGGGGCGGGAGCGGGGGATGTGCTTTACAACGTACGGGGTCAGCTGACAGAAGTTGCGCTTACAGGCAGGTGCGCGGGCATGGGGGCCGGTGTGATGTCCATGTTCAACGCATGTGCGGTGTCTTCGAGTACGGCGGTCGCGGCGTGATAAGCCTCATCGCCGCGGCGCATGCGAACGGCATCCATCAGGCGCCGATGGCTTTCGAGGCTGTGACCGGGGTCAAGCGTGCGTGTGTTGCTCTGCGATACCAGCAGATGAATGGAGGGGCGCAGCACGTGGGAGAGCTGGGACCAGACGATATTGTGAGTAGCGTAATAGAGGGCGACGTGAAAGGAGACGTCACAGTGGTCGTGACGTGTGGTGTCCTCATCGAGATGATGGCGCTGCATGCCCTCGAAGGCTTCCTCGATGGCGACCAGATCCCGGGCGGTGGCGCTGGTGGCAGCCATCATGGCCACCCAGGGCTCGACCGTCAGGCGAAAGCTTAAAATCTCGCGCTGGATCTCCAGATGCGGCCCGCCAAAACGGGTGATCCAGTCCGTGACGGCAGGGTCGAGAATGTGCCACTGCGAGAATTCGCGCACCCGTGAGCCGTAGCCGGAGATACGCTCGATGATGCCGCCGTTGACCAGTGCGCCCAGATGGCGACGGACCACGTTACGGCTCAGCCCCGACTGCCGACAGATCTCCAGCTCCTTGGGAATGAAATCGCCCGGCTGATAGCGCCCGTCAAGGATTTCCTTGATCAGCTGATCGGCCACGTGGTGCGTGTCGTGGAAGGCGGTGTCTTTCATTCGATTCTCGAGGGCGGCAGCATCAGGATAAAACATATCACGGACCGCGCCCCCGATACGCCAGAACCGCATCGGGGGCAGGGCGCAGCTCAGGTCGTGTCGCCACCGGTGTCTCGATAGCGATGGCCGGGCAGACCCGGTGTCGTCACGCGCGTAGAGAAAAGCGAGCCGGCATCGGGATACTGATCCAGTGTGGTCTGTTCCAGTCCCTGGCGGGCACAGGTGACATAAAGCGTTTTAAGATCGCTGTCGCCAAAGGTGACCTTGGTCGGGTTGGGTGCCAGCAGCGGCAGGGTTTCCACAACCTTGCCGTGATCATCGAAATGTACCACGACGCCACCGCCATACATGGCGACCCAGTAGTGGCCGGCCTCATCGATGGCGGCACCGTCCGGTGAGCCCGGCAGCGCCAGTGCTCGGGTGTCGGCGAAGAGCTCTGGCTTGCCCAGTGTCCCTGCATCGATATCCAGCGGATAGCGGTAGATATGATGGGTGGGCGTGTCGCTGAAATAGAGCCAGCGGTTATCCGGGCTGATGGCGATGCCGTTGGAAATGGTCACGCCGTTGATATGCTCACGCACGTCGCCGTGATAGCTGAAAAGTGCTCCTGTGGGATGGGCTTCCTCGGCGTTTTTGGTGCCGATCCACAGCCGACCGTGGGCATCGCAGTGGCCATCGTTGCACCAGCTGATGTCCGGGTTTTGCGGGCCTTCAACGAGCTGGCGCTGTTTCTGTCCCTGGTCATCGAGATGCCACAGGCCCGAGCGAAAGGCCGCCAGGTAGCCGCCCTGCTCGTCGGGCACGGCATAGGCCAGCGGCTCGTCAAAGCGAAAGACCCGGTGCTCATTGTTGTCGGGGTCAAGCTGATGCAGCTCGCCGCCCAGAATGTCGGTCCAGTGAAGACGCTGCTGATGGCCGTCCCAGTGGGGCCCTTCTCCCAGTGCCATGGTCAGTGTCAGATGGGGTTCCAGCATGTTCCCTCCGTGGTATCAGTGTTGGATGTTGTTGTCTGATGAGCGCCCGGGCCCATCAGCGTGGCCTATGGCGTCTCCAGCCCCGTGAGCTGCAGCCGCGCGCTCAGTTTGCCATCGCGAAAATAGTCCGTCTGCACGAGAAGACCCGGATAGCGCGACGTGAAGTAGAAATGCATGCGCCGGTCGGGCTTGTCCGTGTCCCATGCTTCAACGTGGCGCGTCTGCCAGCGTCCCTGGGGTACCGGCATTTCCGGGTCGTCGATGACCCGCCAGGCCATGTCGCGTTCGCGCTCCTTGTGATCAATATATTCAAACGTGCAGGGGTCGGCGCGGCGCCCGCGACACGAGGGCGCATCAAACGCCTGCCGGCTGAGGGTAAACAGCGCCGCCTGACGGTCGGGCAGCCTGGAGAGCTGCTGTTCATCGAGCCGGTAGGTATCGCCAAAGCCGAACAAGCGGTAGCGGCTGTAAAAGCTCCAGGGGGCGGCCCCGATATCGTCATGCCATCTAAAACGGCTGTATTCATAGCCGGTGGCGATCTTGATCGAGGCGTGCATGGTCGTGCGCCAACCGTTGTCATCGCGCTCGAGCTGATGGGTCATGTCGGCGTTGGGCCAGCCGTCCATGGTGAGATGGTAGCGGGCCTCGAAGGGCTGAATCTCCTGAGCCTGAATCGGGGCGGACAGCAAAAGGGCGGTCATCACCAGAAAAGCGCGAGGCATGACGTCTCCTGTCGGTTAATGGCAGGGCACACCGGGCCGGGCCAGGGAGTCAGTACCCCGTGGCGGGGTCGACGGTGTCGAGGGAGTCACCGCGCGTCAGGGCAAGAATGTCGGCGGCAAACTGTCGGGCCCCTGCACTCACGTCGGTGGGCGCGGCCACGTGCGGGGTCACGATGACCCGCGGGTCCTGCCAGAGAGGGTGCTGTGCCGGCAGGGGCTCGTCGGGGAAAACGTCCAGCATGGCGCCACGCAGATGGCCGCGCTCGATGAGGCCGAGCAGGGCATCCGGGTCCAGCGTGGTGCCGCGTCCGGCATTGATGACCACGGCCCCTTCGGGCAGTTGGGCAAGACGCTGCTCGTCAAGCAGCCAGCGCGTCTCGGGCGTATCCGGCAGCAGACTGACAATGACCCGTGAGGTGTTCAAAAGGGTGGTCAATCCGGTATCGCCATGATGGGTCTTGATCCCCTCAATATGTTTCTCGGAGCGACTCCAGCCCTGCACCTCGAATCCCTGAGCACGTATTCGCTGTGCACAGGCCTGTCCGAGCGTTCCCAGCCCCACGATGCCCACGCGCCAGGCGCTGCGATCATCCAGCGGCTGTTCCTGCCAGTGATGTTCCAGCTGCTGTTGACGGTAGCGGTCCATGTCCCGATAGAAGTGCAGGATGCCATAGAGCGCATAGTCGGCCATCAACGCGCCCATGCCGGCATCGCGCAGGCGCACGATAGGCACGTCGGGCAGTCCGGGCAGACTCAGGAGGGCATCCACCCCGGCGCCGGCATTGAAAATTGCCTTGAGGGAGGCATCCTGACACGCCAGCAGCGAGGCCGGCGGCTTCCAGACCACCAGGATATCGGCCGGGCCTTCGCCGGCTTCCTGTGTGGTCACGATGCTGGCGTTGGGCAGGGTCGGGCGCAGTTCGCGTCTCAGCGTCTCCTGCCAGCGTGGCGCCTCGGGGGCGTGAATCAGAATGCGCATATCGCCTTCACCTTGAGCGAGTGGACAGGGGCGGCAGATGCTGGCGGCCTAGAGCCAGCCGCGATGCTTGAAGTACAAAAAGGGCGTCAGGCCGGATATGAACATGACAAGGATGGCAAAGGGATAGCCCAGCGGCCAGTGGAGCTCCGGCATGACATCAAAGTTCATGCCATAGATGCTGGCGATCATGGTGGGCGGCAAAAACATGACCGAGGCGATCGAAAAGATCTTGATGATCTGGTTTTGCTGGATGTTGATAAAGCCCTGGGTCGTGTCCATCAGGAAGTTGACCTTGTCGGACAGGAAGGTGTTATGCGACATCAGGGCGTCCACATCCTGAAGCACCTCGCGGGCCTGCTCCTGGAGCTCCGGGTGGCGACGCAGGTGGCGCAGCAGAAAATGCAGCGAGCGCTGGGTGTCCATCAGACACAGGCGGATCTTGCCGACGCTGTCCTCGACCTTGGCCAGACGATCGATGGCGTCCTCGAGATCGGAGTCCTCGACTTCCAGCACCTGATGGCTGACCTGTTCGAGGTCGCGGTGCATGTCCTCGACGCTGTCGGCCAGGTTTTCCACCTTCTGCTCGAAGATGGTCACCATCAGCTCCTGGGGGGAGCCGGCCTCGATCTGGCCGCGACGGGCACGCAGACGCAGCAGCCGGAAATCGGCCAGATCCTCCTCGCGCAGGCTCAAAAGCCGCTGAGGCTGTAAAATGAAGGCCACCGTGGTGTTTTGATGCTTGCCTTCATTGCGGGTCAGAAACAGGGAGTGAACGTGGAGACCGTCGGCGTCGGCAAAATAGCGCGCCGAGGATTCGATCTCTTCGACCTCGGTGCTGCCGGGCAGCTCTTCGGCCAGAAAGGGGGCCAGGGCCTGACGTTCACTGTCGCTGGGTTCCTGAGCATCGATCCACGTGGCCTGCGACAAACGCTCGTCGAGCGCGTCGTCGGCCAGTTCGTGAATGGTCTGCTGCTCAAGGCTGTAGGTCCTGATCATGATGACATTCCGGCACGCGATAGATGGGCCTCATGATCCCAGAGCAGGGTGTTATTGCCAAAGACTTTAGTAACCGCCGGGTCACCATCTCAGTAACCGCCGTGTCACCACCTCTCGAAATGACACCACCCGGGTCTCAGGCGGATCGCGCAGGCAGGGCCGAGTCGATCATGGCGCACTGGTGAGAGGCGTTGATATCGACCAGCAGCGCCGCCAGCGTTTCCAGACACAGCACCGACAAGACCTTCTTGCTGGCCCCTGTGCCCACCACGATCAAACGCTTGCACTGCTCGATGGGCGGTGTGCCGATTTCCTGCTCGCCGCGCCAGCGAATGATCAGGCTGCTGGCCGGGGCATCGATGTATTCGATATGGCGGGCGTTATCGATCATGAAGCCGACCCGATACTCGCCACAGGCCACGATCAATACGTCCGTGGCCGGCGTGTCGTGAGGCGTGTTCAAAAGACTGCGCAGATCGATCAGGGAAACGGCGTGGTCGCGATGCAACAGCGTGCCTTCCCAGCCTTCCCGGGGGTTGGTGCTGGGTGTGAAGTCTTCGGGCATGGCGATGACTTCATCGAGCTGCTCAAGCGGGGTGACGTACTCGCCAAAGGCCTCGAAGTGGACAAAGGCGAAGCGGCGATAGACCACGCTTTCCGTGGCTCTTTCGTTTTCCCTGCCCGCATACATGGCTGCAATGGTGAGGATGTCCTGATCGCCGGCAAAGCGGGCCGCATCAAGCAAAAGCGATTCACCCAGTTCGGGATGTTTGATCATGCCCGCAACCGTGGCCCGAGCGCTCGCGTGATTATCGGCCAGCGGCATCAGCGCCGCCGGGTCGTGATCGATCATGCGCAGAACGCGGCTGGCGGCCAGCCCCAGCAGCTGCCCCCTGACGGCCACCACGACCATCAGGGCGGCACGGGCGGTACACTTTTTCTCCAGCCGGGCCAGAATCAGAGGGCAAAAAACGGCCATGCGGCTGTCTCGCAGCTGCGTAGTGCCCATGAACCCCTCGACCTCAAGCACCGGTGCATCCAGCGACTCCAGCGGCTGGATTTCATGCACCATCGAGGCGGGCAGGCTGAGATAAACGCCCAGGCACTCGATCATGAGGGCCCGATGGCGCTCGGAAAAAACATGTCCGTTATCCGATACCTGTGAGGGCGCGGTGTCGTGCACGTCCGTATCGTTGGCGGCCACCGATCGGGTAACGCCTTCCAGTGCCAGCAGGGCACCAAGCTCAAGGACATAGACCAGCCGATTTTCGCCGCCCACACGGGTGTTGAAGGCCGCCGGGGTCAGAGGCGCTGCATGGTTGTCTTCCAGCGGCTGAAGATGCTCATCGGATACGGTGGTAATGCCGTGAATGGCGTCCACGCGCAGACCGACCACGCCGGATTGCCAGTGCACCACGGCCACGCGATCCCCGGCGCCTCGTGCGCCGGTGCTCTCATCAAGTCGCAACAGCCGTGCCAGATCGATGACCGGGATCATCTCCTCGCGCAGCATGAACGCGCCCAGCGACCAGGGCGGTGCCATGGGCGCTGGTGTCAACGCATGCGTGAGATCGGCCACCTCTCTTAACGCACCAACGGGCAGGGCGACGTTGCTGCTGCCGATGCCCAGCACGCCGTAGGTACTGGCACTTGTGGCAAGTTCAGTCATGTCAGGCGCTCTTTTGAGATGTCGTGGTGATAACACCTTTTGTTTCATGGGGTGATGTGGCCGCATTCAGGGCCAGAATCGACTGTTCGACGTGCTCGGCGGTTTCGAGCTGCGCGCGCGTGGCGTGGGTGATTTCATCCACCGACGTGCTGGTTTTTTCGATGCCCTCCACGATCTTGTCAAAGGAGGTCCGGGCGTCGCGCGAGACGACGTTGCCTTCCTCGATGCGGCGACTGGATTCGCCCAGCAACCGATTGATCTGGCGCGTGGCGTCAGAAGACTTTTCGGCCAGTTTCCTGACTTCATCGGCCACCACCGAAAACCCAAGACCGTGTTCGCCGGCGCGGGCAGCCTCGATGGCGGCGTTAAAGGCCAAAAGGTTGGTCTGATTGGCGATTTCGCCGATCACCTTGACGATGGCATCGACATCCTCGGAAGCCTTGCGGATGGCGTCCATGACCTCGGTCGAGCGAATCAGCATATTGCTGCCGCGCTGCGCCTCTTCCTGGGTGAAGTGCGCCAGCTGCTGCGTGAGCTGGGCGTTTTCGGCAATGGCGTTGATCGATGCGTTAAGGCCGGTAATGCTTGAACTCATCGATGAGGCCTGATCCTTGATGCTCTCCTCGAGCTTGACCTGGTCGGTGATGTCGGTGGCGAACTTGATGATCTTGCAGGGGTTGCCCCTGGCATCAAAGATCGGGTTATAGGTGCCCTGTATCCAGACGCGGCGACCGAACTTGCCCAGCCGTCCGAAGCGGCCGCTGAAGAATTCGCCGTTGCTGAGCTTTTGCCAGAAGTCGCGATAGTCGGTGCTCATGACATAGTCGTTGTCGCAGAACACGCGGTGATGCTGGCCCTGAATTTCATCCAGGGTGTAGCCCATGGTATGCAGGAAGTTGCGGTTGGCGGTAAGAATGTTGCCCTTGAGATCGAACTCGATGACGGCCTGGGCGCGGTCGATGGCCCTGAGACGGCCTTCGAGCTCGACGCCTTCGCGCTTTCTGGCCGTAATGTCGGTGGCAAACTTGACCACCTTGAAGGGGGCCCCGTTCATGTCGAATATGGGGTTATAGGAGGCCTGTAGCCAGAGCTCCTTGCCATCGCGTGTGATCCGGCTGAACTCACCGCTCATGAACTTGCCACGCCCCAGCTCTTCCCAGAAGCGGCGGTACTCCTCGCTCTGGGCGTACTCCGGCTCGCAGAAAATGCGGTGATGCTCACCGGTGATCTCGCTGGCCCGGTAACCCACTGCTGCCAGGAAGTTGTCGTTGGCCGACAGGATATGGCCCTGCAGATCGAACTCGATCACGGCCTGCGCGCGACTGATCGCGTTGACCTTGCCCTCGAACTCGGCGTTGGCCAGCTTGCGGTCCGTAATGTCGGTGGCGAACTTGACGATGCGATAGGGGCGCCCGGCCGCATCCATGATCGGGTTATAGGTCGCATGCAACCAGATCTCGCTGCCATCCTTGCGAAAACGCTTGTACTCGCCCTGGGCGAATTCACCGCGTGCCAGATTTTTCCAGAATTCCCGGTATTCCACCGAGCGGGTATGGGCTTCATCACAGAACATGCGGTGGTGTTCACCGATGATCTCGTTGGCCCGATAGCCCACGGCGGCCAAAAAGTTGTCGTTGGCCGACAGGATGTTGCCCTGCAGGTCGAACTCAATGACGGCCTGGGCGCGGCTGATGGCATCGACCTTGCCTTCGAACTCGGCGTCACGCTGCTTCTGGTCGGTAATGTCAGAGGCAAACTTGACGACCCGTACGGGCGCGCCGCTGTCATCGAAAATGGGGTTATAAGTCGCCTGCAGCCAGATTTCACGGCCGTTTCTGCCGATGCGGCGGTATTCGCCGGCATCGAATTCGCCACGTCCGAGCTTTTGCCAGAAGGCGCGGTATTCGGGAGAGGCAATCTCTTCGGGATCACAGAAGATGCGGTGATGCTTGCCTTTTATTTCTTCGAGGCTGTAGCCCACTGTGGTCAGAAAGTTCTCGTTGGCATCGATAATGATGCCCTCCGGGGTGAACTCGATAACGGCCTGGGCGCGGTCGATGGCAGCGCGGAAATAGTCTTCTCTGCTGACGGTGCTGCTGGTATCGCTCATGTGAGGTCGATCTCTCAAAAAGGCGTCCTGATCACCTGCAACTCAGGGCGTTATGGAAACAGGGCAACGGTGAATACGAGTCTTGACGCCATATCGACCTGTCCATGAGGGCACTTTAATTCAAATTGATTATTGTCTGATCCTGTCATGGCGGGGCGGACAGCTTTTGACCCGAACGCCTGGACAGGGCCAGACTGACCTGAAGGCAGGGTTGAGCACATGGCAGTCGCGGTCTTCCTGCACCATGCTTGTCTCTGGAATGTCGTTGAATACAACAAATGCCTGGTCATCGAACCGGGAAAAGCGAGCGCCAATGACTGACATTGCACTTCCCTTTACGCGCGAAGAGTACGCTCAGCGTCTGGCCCGGGTGAGAGCGGCAATGGCGCGCGCCGAGCTGGATATTCTGATCGTGTATGACCCGTCCAACATGGCGTGGCTGACCGGCTATGACGGCTGGTCGTTCTACGTTCACCAGTGCGTTTTGATCAGCCTTGACGATGACCCGGTCTGGTACGGCCGTCGCCAGGACAGCAATGGCGCGATACGCACCTGCTGGATGAATCCCGATACCCATGTGACCTGGTATCCGGACTACTACGTTCAAAATCCCGACATGCACCCGATGGAGTATCTGTCCCGGTCGATCCTGCCGCAGTGGCAGTGGCACCGCGGACGCATCGGCGTCGAGATGGACAACTACTACTTCTCGGCGAAGGCCTATACCAGTCTGCTGGCGAACCTGCCCGAGGCGACGCTGGTCGATGCCAACGCCCTGGTCAACTGGTGCCGGGCGATCAAATCCCCCACCGAAATCGAATACATGCGCGTGGCCGGGCGCATCGTGGATGAAATGCACGCGCGCATTCTGGATATGGTCGAGCCCGGTCTGCCCAAGAGCCGGCTGGTGGCCGAAATCTATCGCGCCGGCGTTGAAGGGGTCGAGGGCCATGGCGGTGACTATCCGGCCATCGTGCCGCTTTTGCCGACCGGCAAGGATGCAGCGGCTCCACACCTGACCTGGGATGACGCGCCGTTTAAAAGCGGCGAGGGCACCTTTTTCGAGATCGCCGGCGTCTACAAGCGCTATCACGCACCGCTGTCGCGCACGGTGTTTCTGGGTCGTCCGACCCGCGACTTTTTGCGCGGCGAGTCGGCGCTGCTGGAGGGCATCGAAAACGGGCTTGAGGTCGCAAAGCCCGGCAATCGCTGCTGTGATCTGGCCATGGCGCTCGGGTCGGCGATGGACAAGTGGGGCTTTGACCGGGGCGGCGCCCGCTGTGGTTATCCCATCGGTCTGAGCTATCCGCCCGACTGGGGCGAGCGCACCATGAGCCTGCGCCCGAGCGATGAGACCGTACTGGAACCCGGCATGACCTTTCATTTCATGCCGGGCATGTGGATGGACGACTGGGGTCTCGAGATCACCGAGTCGATCCTGATCACCGAGACCGGGGTGGAAACCTTCTGCAACTTCCCCCGCCAGCTCTTCGTCAAATAGCGCGCCTTTTGCCGGTGTCCCCAAAAAACTCGGGGCGCCGGGCGCGGTTCACTACAGGGAGTAGCACTGCTCATGCGTCCAAGTCCCATCTCCGCGACCGTCGATTTTGATGCCGACGGTGTCCAGCACGGCTTTCTCAAACTGCCGGTTTCCCATGACGAGTCCGCCTGGGGGGCGGTCATGATCCCGGTTACCGTGGTCAAAAACGGCGACGGGCCCACGGCACTTCTGACCGGGGGCAACCATGGCGATGAGTACGAGGGCATCACGGCGCTTTTGAAACTGGCCCGGCGCCTGACGGCGGAAGAGGTCACAGGCCGTGTGATCATCGTGCCGATGATGAATCAGCCGGCCGCGCAGGCCGGGCGTCGCACGTCGCCGATGGATCGCGGCAACCTCAACCGCAGCTTTCCGGGCGATCCGGACGGCGGACCGACCAAACAGATTGCCGACTATTTCACCCGGGTGCTGGTGCCGATGTGCGACATCGCGCTGGATCTGCACTCGGGCGGGCGCACGCTGGATATCCTGCCGTTTGCTGCCGCCCACCGCCTTGATGATCTCGACCTTGAGCGCCAAAGCCTCAAGGGCGCGATCGACTTTGGTGCTTCGACGGCCATCATGATGTATGAGCTGGATGCCGCGGCGCTTTACGACACGGTGGTGGAAAGCCAGGGCAAGGTATTGGTGACCACCGAGCTGGGCGGTGGCGGGACGTCAACGCCGGCCAGTATCGAGATCAGCGAGCGGGGCGTGCGCAACTTTTTGATCTTTGCCGGCATTACCGAAGGCGAGGTCCAGCGTCCGCCGCGTCAGCAGTATGTCGAGATGCCGGACGCCTCCTGTTACGTACAAAGCGAACATGCCGGGCTTCTGGAGATGACCTGTGCGCTGGGCGGGCTGGTACGCGAAGGCGAGGTGGTTGCCCGCATCTGGGACATCACGCGTACCGGCGCCGAGCCCGTGGCGTATCGTGCCAGCCGTGACGGCCTGGTACTGGCGCGGCGCTTTCCGGCCCGCGTCGAGATGGGCGATACCCTGGTGGTCATCGGGGAACTGGTCGAAACGCTTGAGCGCTGAACAAGGCGCTGGTGGCTATCGATGTGCAGGGATAGCAGCCGGCCATCGGTTGCGAGCCTGTCGTCTCCTGCACTTGTCCGATCCGGGGGGCCGATGAAGCTTGATCAATATGATTTACGCATTCTCGACATCCTGTCCCGGGATGGCCGCATTACCAAATCGCGGCTGGCCGAGGCGATCAATCTGTCGGTCAGCCCCTGCTGGGAGCGCGTCAGACGTCTGGAGCGCGCCGGTATCATCGAGGGCTACAGTGCCCGCATCAGCGACCGGGTCAGGGTGGCACTGACCTCGGTATGGGTGCAGATCGAGCTGGAAAACCACAGCATGAGCGTGTCCGAGCGTTTCGAGCGCACCATGCGCGAGACGCCGCAGGTCAGTGAATGCGTGGCCGTGGGCGGCGGTGTGGACTATCTGGTGCTGATCGAGGCCGAAAGCATCGATCAGTATCAGCGCCTGATCGATCGCTGGCTGATGGAGGAGCTCGGCATTCACCGCTACTTCACCTATATCGTGACCAAGTCCATTAAAAGGGCGTCATCCCCGCTGATCCGGCTTCGGGCCGACAATGCAAATTGAGCGCGCCGACGCTTTCGCGTAAACTGATCTCCCATCCTGGCCCGCCTTTCTGGCCGGCCTTCGCTCAGCATTAACAGGTTCCCCATGACGACGCGATATATTTTCGTGACCGGTGGCGTTGTGTCTTCTCTTGGTAAAGGCATCGCTGCAGCTTCTCTGGCCGCTATTCTGGAAGCCCGTGGCCTGAAGGTCACGATTCTCAAGCTCGACCCCTATATCAACGTCGATCCGGGCACCATGAGCCCCTTCCAGCACGGTGAAGTCTTTGTTACCGAAGATGGGGCCGAGACCGACCTTGATCTGGGCCACTACGAGCGCTTTATTCGCTCGCGCATGACCCAGGCCAACAATTTCACCACCGGTCGCGTCTACGAGCACGTGCTCAAAAAGGAGCGTCGGGGTGATTATCTGGGCGGTACCGTTCAGGTCATTCCGCATATTACCGATGAGATCAAGCGTCGCGTGAAGGCCGGCGCGGAAGGCTATGACGTGGCGATGGTCGAGATCGGCGGCACCGTGGGTGACATCGAATCGCTGCCGTTTCTGGAAGCCATTCGTCAGCTGCGCAGCGAAGTCGGCTCAAGCCATGCGCTGTTCATGCACCTGACGCTGGTGCCTTATATCAAGACCGCCGGCGAGACCAAGACCAAGCCGACCCAGCACAGCGTCAAGGAGCTGCGCTCCATCGGTATTCAGCCGGACATTTTGCTGTGTCGCAGCGAGGTCGAGCTTGAAGCCAGCGAGCGTCGCAAGATCGCGCTGTTTACCAACGTCGACGAGCGCGCCGTTATCCCGATGCAGGATGCCGACACCATCTATCGCATCCCGCTGATGCTCCACGACCATGAGCTTGACGACATCGTGTGCGACAAGCTGCGTCTTGATCCGCCTCCTGCCGATCTGGGCGAATGGGTGAAGGTGCTCGATGCCAAGCTCAATCCGCTCAAGACCATCAATATTGCGATGGTCGGCAAATACATGGAGCTTCTGGACGCCTACAAGTCGCTCAATGAATCGCTGATGCACGCCGGCATCCAGACCCGCGTAAAGGTCAATATCGACTACGTCGACTCCGAGACCATCGAGCGTGAAGGCGTCGAGCGTCTCGAAGGCAAGGATGCGATCCTGGTGCCCGGCGGCTTCGGCTCGCGCGGCGTGGAAGGCAAGATTGCCACGGCACGCTATGCCCGCGAACACGGCATCCCCTATCTGGGAATCTGTCTGGGCATGCAGGTGGCGGTCATCGAGTTTGCCCGCAACAAGGCCGGCTGGCGCGATGCCAACTCCACCGAGTTCACCCACGACACCCGTCATCCGGTGGTGGGGCTGATTACCGAATGGATCACGCCGGAAGGACGCATCGAAACCCGTGACGAGACCTCGGATCTGGGGGGCACCATGCGTCTGGGCGGTCAGAGCTGCGTGCTGACCGAAGGCTCGAAGGCGCGCGAGATCTATGGCAGCGAGACCATCGTCGAGCGTCATCGCCATCGCTATGAGATCAACGATCAGTTCGTGGCCGACCTGGAAGCCGCCGGCATGGTCTTTTCCGGGCGCAGTGTGGATCAGTCGCTGGTCGAGATGGTCGAACTGCCGGATCATCCCTGGTATGTTGCCTGTCAGTTCCACCCGGAATTCACCTCGACCCCGCGCGATGGACACCCGCTGTTCACCGGCTTTGTCAACGCCGCGCTGACGCATCGCGCCACGCGTACGCACAAGGCCGGCACGCGCGACCAGCAGGAGCGTGACGATGACAGGCACTGACACTTCAGCGCAAAGGACCGTCGCCATCGGCGACATCGCCACCGGCAACCAGCAGCCGCTGACACTTTTTGGCGGCATGAACGTGCTGGAATCACGGGACATGGCCATCGAGGTGGCCAATGCCTGGGTTGAAGCCACCAAAGCCCTGGGCATTCCCTATGTGTTCAAGGCAAGCTTTGACAAGGCCAACCGCAGCTCGATCCACTCCTATCGCGGGCCGGGTCTCGATGAAGGTCTCAAGATCCTTGATGAGATCAAACGCCGCTTTAACGTGCCGATACTGACCGACGTTCACGAGCCGGGGCAGGCGCGTGCCGTGGCCGATGTCTGCGACGTCATCCAGCTGCCGGCGTTTCTGGCCCGTCAGACGGACCTTGTGGTGGCGATGGCCAATACGGGCGCGGTGGTCAATATCAAAAAGCCGCAGTTCATCGCACCGCACGAGATGCGACATATCATCACCAAGTTCGAGGAGGCCGGCAATGATCGGCTGATCCTGTGCGAGCGCGGTTCGAGCTTTGGCTACAACAACCTGGTCGTGGACATGCTGGGCTTTGGCGAGATGAAAAAGACCGGCTACCCGGTTCTTTTCGATGTCACCCATTCGCTGCAGCAGCCGGGCGGACGCGCCGACAGTGCCGGCGGTCGTCGCCAGCAGGTCGTCGAGCTTGCCCGTGCCGGCGTTGCCACGGGTATCGCAGGGCTTTTTGTCGAGGCGCATCCGGACCCGGACAACGCGCGCTGTGATGGCCCCTGTGCGCTGCCGCTGGATCGTCTGGTGCCCTTTCTGGAGCAGCTTAAAATGCTCGATGGGGTGGTCAAGCATTTCGATCCCATCGACATACGCTAGTCTCAAAACGCCGGTCGCAATGACCGGCGTTTTTTATGGGCAGCGCGTATCAGATCGGTAATGGCTTTGACTTTAGTCTAACGATATCGTGAACACGTTGGCATGGCAGGCAAACGGGTCGCTTTCTATGCTTTCATAACATGTTTGTTTGCGTTCGACCCGTCAGGTACGGGGCGAAGGATTAACCAGTGAGGATGCTTTAGATGGCCGAGATTGTTGATATTCATGGACTCGAAGTGCTTGATTCGCGCGGTAACCCCACCGTCATGGCCACGGTCACGCTGACCGGTGGTATCAGCGAACAGGCCTACGCGCCCTCCGGCGCCTCGACCGGCTCGCGCGAGGCGCTGGAGCTGCGCGATGGCGACAAGTCACGCTATCTGGGCAAGGGTGTTACAAAGGCCGTGGACGCCGTTAATACGGTAATCCGCGATCGTCTCAAGGGCATGGATGCCAATGATCAGCGCGCGCTCGATCAGGCCATGCTGGATCTGGATGGTACCGACAACAAGGGCAATCTGGGCGCCAACGCCATTCTCGCCGTGTCGCTGGCGGCAGCGCGCGCGGCAGCGACCGAAAAGGGCATGCCGCTTTACGCCCACATTGCCGAGCTCTATGGCACGCCGGGTGAGTACAGCATGCCGCTGCCGATGATGAATATCATGAACGGCGGCGAGCACGCCGATAACAACATCGATATTCAGGAGTTCATGATTCAGCCGGTCGGCGCCAAAAGCTTCGCCGAAGGCCTGCGGATGGGCGCGGAAATCTTCCATGCGCTCAAAAAGGTGCTGTCCGGTCGCGGCCAGTCTACCGCAGTGGGTGATGAAGGTGGTTTTGCGCCAAATCTGGAATCCAATGCCGACGCGCTGGGATCGATCAAGCAGGCGGTCAGCGATGCCGGCTACAAGCTTGGCACCGATGTGACGCTGGCCCTCGACTGCGCGGCCTCCGAATTCTACAAGGACGGTCAGTACACGCTTTCCGGTGAAAACAAGACCTTCACCAGCGAAAGCTTTGCCGACTATCTGGCCGATCTGGTCGATCAGTACCCGATCGTGTCCATTGAGGACGGTCTGGACGAGTCCGACTGGGACGGCTGGAAGGCGCTGACCGACAAGCTGGGCGATCGTGTACAGCTGGTCGGCGATGACCTGTTCGTGACCAACACGCGTATCTTCCAGGAAGGCATCGACAAGGGCGTAGGTAACTCGATTCTGATCAAGTTCAATCAGATCGGCTCGCTGACCGAGACCCTTGATGCCATCAGGATGGCGCGCGATGCCGGCTACACGGCGGTTATCTCGCATCGCAGCGGTGAAACCGAAGACACGACCATTGCGGATCTGGCGGTCGGCACCTGCGCCGGACAGATCAAGACAGGCTCGCTGTCGCGCAGTGACCGCGTCGCCAAGTACAACCGTTTGCTGGTGATCGAAGATCAGCTGGCCGGCAAGGCACCCTACAAGGGGCTTGCCGAAGTGAAGGGTCAATCCTGATTACCTTGATCTGAATCACTAAATTTAATCCGGCTGCCACGTGCAGTCGGATTTTTTATGCACGCCCTGTATATTCGACGAATCCTGGACGATTGGCTTGACCGGAGAGGGGTGCAGAACCCACCATGAGTGCATTCGAAGCGATCCGGATTCGGGTCTGAAGCTACCTTCCCTTATAAACATTTGATCTGCAAAGCATTCTCGATCAAGAATGGCTCTGCAGCCGCTATTTTTACCTGATTAACTCTTTTTCAAAAATTCTTTTATTGATCAGCACAGCTGATCGAGCCTTCATCTGACGGTGGCCAATGGATGGCGCTGCTCAGGACATTAACGACGATATTGACTGATGGCGCGCTGGGTATCGAATGGATTCGATTTCTCCGCATGGATGACGCCAATGGATAGAGAGCCAACGGACAGGCTCAAGGACGCAGGATGCAAGGGCGGCCCCATCGGGGCCGCCTTTTTTATGCGCAAAAATCGTGCAGATTGCGGGAACTGACGTCGGAAAGGAGATCGTATCGAGAAGAAAGCGTGAACAATCGGGACAGGGGCCTGCCCCGATAAAAAGGATCAGCGCGTCAGTTTTTCAATCTTGTTGGGTACGCCATTCCACTCATCGGCATCGGCCGGTGGGTCGGTACGTTCATTGATATTGGGCCACTGTTCGGCCAGGTCGGCATTGATCTCGATGAACTTTTCCTGACCTTCCGGCAGCTCGTCTTCCGAAAAGATGGCCTCGGCCGGGCACTCCGGTTCACACAGGGCGCAGTCGATGCATTCATCCGGATGAATGACGAGAAAGTTGGGGCCTTCATAGAAGCAGTCGACCGGGCAGACTTCCACGCAGTCCGTGTATTTACATTGAATGCAGTTCTCGGTGACGACAAAGGTCATGTCACGAACTCCAGGGTAGCAGGCGGTCACGGCCCGTGCAGGGACAGGCCGTGTTGAAAAGGGGTGTGGGGCGGCCCACGAAAGGGGCCTTATTCTAGAAGGCGCGCCTGCCCGGGGACAAGCCGCTTATGAGCTAAAGTATCCTGCCGGGCCGGGTTGTTACGCCATTAGCGTATTTTATCGCGCCACTGATACAGCCATTCCTGCGCCTGGCGCGGTGACAGGGTGTCCAGATCCAGCTGTGCCAGAGCCTCGATCATCGGGTGCGGGGCGCTTGCAAACAGATCATCCTGCTGCGGCGCTGTCTGTGATGCTGCTGGTTGAGGAGGCGTACTCGGGCGCTCGCTGTCCTGAGTCTCCAGCATCAAAAGCTTTTCCCGCGCGCGCGCAATCACGGCGCGGGGCACGCCTGCCAGCTGGGCCACCTGCAGGCCGTAGCTCTGGCTGGCGGGGCCCGGCTCGACCCGGTGCATGAACACGATGCCGTCATTGTGTTCGGTGGCATTGAGATGCACGTTGGCCACGCCCTCGGACTGCTCGGGCAGTGCGGTCATCTCGAAGTAGTGCGTGGCAAACAGCGTAAAGGCGCGCGTGCCGGTCAGGTGCTCGGCCGCCGCCCAGGCCAGCGACAAGCCATCGAAGGTACTGGTGCCGCGGCCGATCTCGTCCATCAGCACCAGGCTGTGATCGGTGGCGTTATGCAGGATGCTGGCGGTTTCGGTCATTTCGACCATGAAGGTCGAGCGTCCGCCGGCCAGATCATCCGAGGAGCCTATGCGGGTGAAGATGCGATCGATCGGGCCGATCTCGGCGCTGGCGGCCGGTACAAAGCAGCCGGTATGGGCCAGCAGGGCAATCAGCGCATTCTGGCGCATGAAGGTTGATTTACCGCCCATGTTGGGCCCGGTAATCACCAGCATGCGGGTGGCGTCATCAAAGTGCAGGTCGTTGGGTACGAACGGGTGGCTCGACACGTGTTCGACCACCGGGTGGCGGCCGTCACGAATGGTCATGCCGGGCGCCTCGCGTAAAACGGGGCAGGCCAGCGACAGCGTCTGTGCCCGCTCGGCAAAGGCGTGGAGCACATCAAGCGTTGCCAGCGCCTGCGCGGTGCGAGTCAGCGCCGTGAGCTCGTCATTGAGCGCCTCGAGCAGGCCGTCATACAAAAGCTTTTCCCGCGCCAGCGCCCGGGTACGCGCCGACAGCGCCTTGTCTTCGAACGTCTTGAGCTCGGGGATGATAAAGCGCTCGGCGTTTTTGAGCGTCTGGCGGCGGATGTAGTCCGCCGGCACTTCGCGCGCCTGAGCGCGCGGGATCTCGATGTAATAGCCGTGGACGCGATTGTAGCCCACCTTGAGCCCGGAAAGGCCGGTGCGCTCGCGCTCGCGGGTCTCCAGCTGGACCAGATAGTCGCCGGCGTTTTCCTGCAGCGATCGATACTCGTCGAGTTCCTCGTCGAAGCCGTCACGAATCACGCCGCCGTCGCGGATCACGACCGGTGGGCTGTCGATCAGCGCCCGGGTCAGCGTGTTTGAGAGCACCGGGTAGGCCACGATGTGACGCGATAAATCATCCAGCGCGCTGCCCGGTGCGATGGCGTCCAGCCGCTCGGCCAGAGCCGGCAGAGCGTTGAGAGCATCGCGAAGTCGGGCCAGGTCGCGCGGGCGAGCGCTGAGCAGGGCCACGCGGGCCAGGATGCGCTCGATATCGCCGATGCCGCGCAGGATGTCGTTGAAATAGTCGACGTGGTCTTCTTCGCCCAGAAGCGTCACGCCCTGTTGGCGAGCGTTGATCTGGTCGCGATCGCGCAGGGGGCGATTGAGCCAGCGTCTCAGCAGGCGGGCGCCCATGGGGGTGGCGGTGGTGTCGAGCACCGAGGCCAGCGTGTTGTCCTGGCCTCCAGCCATGTTGCGATCGATTTCCAGGTTGCGCCGACTGGCGGCATCGATGACCACCGAGTCGTCGCGGTTTTCAACGCCAATGGCGGTGATGTGCGGCAGCGCCGTACGCTGGGTGTCGCGAACATAGTCGATCAGCACGCCGGCGGCGGTCAGTGCCCGGGTCATGTGGTCGCAGCCAAATCCCGACAGATTTTGTACCTGAAGCTGGTCACACAGCAGACGTCGCGACGTTTCCAGATCGAAGTGCCAATCGCTCTGACGCTGCAGGCCGGGACGCTCTTCAAGACGTGCAGGCAGGGGCAGGCTCTCCATGACCAGAAGCTCGGCCGGATCAAGCCGGTGCAGCTCGGCGAGCATGTCCCCTTCGCCTTCGACCTCCAGCACGCTGAAGCGCCCGCTGGAAAGCTCGAGCCAGGCCAGACCCCAGTGGTCGTTGTCGCCATGCAGTGCGGCCACGAGATTATCGCGGCGCTCATCGAGCAGCGCCTCATCATGGAGGGTGCCGGGGGTGACGATGCGCACGACGCGGCGCTCGACCGGGCCCTTGGCGGTCGCCGGGTCGCCGATCTGCTCACAGATGGCCACCGATTCGCCCATGCGCACCAGTCGGGCCAGATAGCCTTCGGCGCTGTGATAGGGCACGCCCGCCATCGGGATGGGGGCACCGTTGGAGGTGCCGCGGGCGGTCAGCGTAATGTCCAGAAGTGAGGCGGCGCGTTTGGCGTCGTCATGAAAGAGTTCGTAGAAATCTCCCATGCGATAAAACAGCAGCACGTTGGGGTGCTCGCGCTTGATACGAAAATACTGCGCCATCATGGGCGTTGGTTGGGACTCGGTCTTGCCTGCCACGTGAAATTGACCCTGTCCAATGACGTGTGAGGTGTAAAGACGGTGAGATTATCATGATCCGTTGCCTCGCCTGTATTGCTATAGTGCAGACAGTGGACCCTGCATGGCTGCAGGAGATGGGATGGTATATGGCATGACGTACCCATGGCCTGCAGTGATCGAGTACCATGTGGCCATCTGAAATCGATGTGATCGGCGGGAGTTGTCATGGCAACAGCATCAGGCATCCAGGAGCTGGCCAGCCGGCTGTGCCTTCTCTGTGAGCGTCAGCGCGTGGTGCTGACCACCGCCGAGTCCTGTACCGGCGGCGGGGTGGCCCGTGCCATTACCGATGTGGCCGGCAGCTCGGCATGCTTCGAGACCGGCTATGTCACCTACGCCAACAGCGCCAAGCAGCGTCTATTGGGGGTGTCGTCGGTGTCGCTCGAGCTTTTCGGCGCGGTCAGCGAAACCGTGGTCCATGAAATGGTGCGCGGGGCCTGTCGCGACAGCGGTGCGGATCTGGGCGTGGCGATCAGCGGCGTGGCAGGGCCCGGTGGCGGTACACCGGACAAGCCGGTCGGCACCGTGTGGCTTGCCTGGGGCAATGCCACCCAGAGCCAGGCACAGTGTTATCGCCTCAACGGCGAGCGCCTCGATGTGCGTCGCGAAGCCGTCGCCCTGGCCCTGAAGGGGCTGATCGAGCGTCTTGAAGAGAACCCCTTTGACTGATGCAGGGTCATGCGGCCTTCATGGACATGTGATGAAATAAGTTGCCATGGGGATGTGACAGACCATCTTTTTGGTTTAAAATACTGGATAAGCATACAGCTTAGTGACGTGTCAGCGTCAGGCTGACCCGACAGGAGGGCCAACATGGCACAGGATGACAACCGCTCCAAGGCGCTTAATGCAGCGCTGTCCCAGATCGAGCGCCAGTTCGGCAAGGGGGCCGTCATGCGCATGGGGGATACCCCTCGCGTGGCGCTGCCCGCCGTTTCTACCGGCTCGCTCGGACTGGACATCGCCCTTGGCATAGGCGGTCTGCCCTATGGGCGTATCGTTGAAATTTTCGGGCCCGAGGCCTCGGGTAAAACCACCATTACCCTGTCCGTCATCGCTCAGGCGCAAAAGCAGGGCAAGACCTGCGCCTTTATCGATGCCGAACACGCCCTCGACCCGGCCTACGCCGAAAAGCTGGGCGTCAATCTTGATGACATGCTGGTCTCCCAGCCCGATACCGGCGAACAGGCGCTCGAGATCTGCGACATGCTGGTTCGCTCCGGCGGTGTGGATGTTATCGTGGTCGATTCGGTCGCCGCGCTGACGCCGCGTGCCGAAATCGAAGGCGAGATGGGCGATTCCCATGTCGGCCTTCAGGCGCGTCTGATGTCACAGGCGCTGCGCAAGGTGACCGGACACATCAAAAATGCCAACTGCATGGTGATGTTCGTCAACCAGATCCGCATGAAAATCGGTGTCATGTTCGGCAATCCCGAAACGACCACCGGTGGTAACGCGCTCAAGTTCTACTCAAGCGTGCGTCTGGACATCCGTCGTACCGGTTCGGTCAAGCAGGGCGATGAGGCCGTGGGCAACGAAACCCGCGTCAAGGTCGTCAAAAATAAGGTCGCCCCGCCGTTTCGTCAGGCCGAGTTTCAGATCATGTACGGCAAGGGCATCTACCATGCCGGTGAAGTAGTCGATCTTGGCGTCCAGTGCAGCCTGGTTAACAAGGCCGGCGCCTGGTACAGCTACAAGGGCAACAAGATCGGGCAGGGCAAGGCCAACGCCGCGCAGTATCTTGAAGACAACCCTGCGGTGATGCAGGAAATCGAGGACGCCATTCGCGGCCAGCTTCTGAGCACACCGAAAACGAAGGAAGAAGAGAAGGCAGAAGACGCCGAAGCGCCGGCGGATGCTGAGGCCAGCGGCGACGAGCTGCTGTAGGCCGACATTATCTGGCGGTAGTATGGAAAGGGGGCACGCTCAACGCAGCGTGCCCCCTTTTTGTTTCAACGAATGATACGCACAGGGAGGGCAGTGATGTCACAAAGAACGCCTTATGAAGAGGCCATTGCACTGCTGGCCCGGCGCGAATATACCCGCAGCGAGCTCGAGGAGCGGCTGCTGCGCCATGAGCATTCCCCCGAGGAAGTCACGGCGCTTCTGGATCGTCTCGCCGCGGACGGCTTTCAGTCCGATGCTCGATTTGTCGAACATTTTGTGCGCTCGCGCATCGCGCGACTGCAGGGCCCGCGCAAGATCAGCGCCGAGCTTTCGGGTCGGGGGATCGAACGCGAGATGATTGCCCATGCGCTGGAAGAAAGTGACGCCGACTGGACCGCGCTTGCCATTGAGGCGCTCCAGCGACGCTTTGACGGGCCCGGAGATGACATGAAAGCACGTGCCAAACGCCAGCGTTTTCTGGCCTCAAGGGGTTTTAACGGCCAGCAGTGCAGTAGCGCCCTGCGAACGGCCTGGTCGTCGTGACGTGTCGATTTAGCGGTCACGCCCGGTATGAGGCAAAATGGAGCGTATGCGGAGTGTCGCACCCGGATGCGACATACTGATACATTAAGCCGCCAAAATTCGTCTCACCGAGCGGATGCACGCTACGGCGCGCTGACAGGTGAGACCAAAAGATCATGAGGGTCACCCCTCGAGGCGCATGTTGACGACCGGTAACGCCTTTGTGGCGTTACCCGATGCATCGCTCGTTGCCTCATTTTAAATGACCTGACCCATCGTTTACGGGAAGCCCATGAAAAGCGCCGACATACGACAAGCATTTCTGAATTTTTTTGAACAGCACGGCCATACCCAGGTGCCTTCCAGTTCTCTGGTGCCTGACAACGACCCCACGCTGCTTTTCACCAATGCCGGTATGGTGCCTTTCAAGGATGTCTTTCTGGGACGTGATCCCAGGCCCTATGTGCGGGCAACATCAGCTCAGCGCTGTGTCAGGGCCGGCGGCAAGCACAACGATCTCGACAATGTCGGTTACACCGCGCGCCACCACACCCTGTTCGAAATGCTGGGCAACTTCAGTTTTGGCGACTATTTCAAGCGTGACGCCATTCATTACGCCTGGCAGTTCCTGACCGTCAATCTGGGGCTGCCTGCCGAGAAGCTCTGGGTGACGGTGCATGTCAGCGATGATGAAGCCGCTGATATCTGGCTCAACGACGTGGGCGTCAGCGCCGATCGCTTCTCAAGACTTGATGAAGACAACTTCTGGCAGATGGGCGAGACCGGCCCGTGCGGGCCGAGTTCGGAGATCTTTTTCGACCACGGCCCGGAGGTGTTTGGTGGCCCGCCGGGAAGCCCGGATGAGGACGGCGACCGCTATATCGAGATCTGGAACCTGGTCTTTATGCAGTATGACCGCGACGCTCAGGGCACCATGACGCCGCTGCCCAGTCCCTCCATCGATACCGGCATGGGGCTTGAGCGTATTGCGGCCGTCATGCAGGGCGTGCACTCCAACTACGAGATCGATCTTTTCAAGCGCCTGCTGGCCTCTGCCGCAGAGATTACCGGCCAGAACGACATCCACCAGCCGTCGCTGCGCGTCATTGCCGATCACATCCGCTCGTGTGCGTTTTTGATCGTGGATGGTGTCATGCCTTCCAACGAGGGGCGCGGCTATGTCCTGCGTCGCATTATTCGTCGCGCCGTGCGTCACGGCCACAAGCTGGGCGTGCGTGAGTCATTTTTCCATCGCCTGGTCGCGGCCCTGGATGAGGAAATGGGCGAGGCCTACCCCGAACTGCACGCGCGTCGTGAGCAGATCGAAAGGGTGCTGCTGAAAGAGGAGGAGCAGTTCGCCCGGACGCTGGACAACGGCATGCGCCTGCTCGAAGAGGCGCTGGCCGGACTTGAGTCGAACGAGCTGGACGGCGAGACCATCTTCAAGCTGTACGACACCTACGGCTTTCCCTACGACCTGACCGCCGACATTGCCCGTGAACGCGATATCGCCCTCGATGAGGCCGGCTTTCAGCGCGAGCTTGAGGCGCAGCGTGAGCGTGCCCGTGCTGCCAGTCAGTTCGGCGCGCGTATCGAAGCCGATATCGATCTGGACGGCGCCACCGAGTTTGTCGGGCGCGAGCGTCTGACATCCAGCGGACAGATACTGACGCTGCTCAACGATCAGGGTGAGCAGGTCGAGCAGCTCGAGGCCGGCCAGAGCGGCGCCGTGGTGCTGGATGAGACGCCCTTTTACGCCGAGTCCGGCGGCCAGATCGGCGATCGCGGCACCCTGACGCTACCGGGCGTCGTGTTCAACGTGCGCGATACCCAAAAGCGCGGTCAGCACTTTGTGCATCTGGGGGAGGTCAGCGAAGGCGTCATGCCGGCGCAGGCCGCGGTAGAGGCCCACGTTGAGGTGCCGACCCGTCATGCCATCATGCGTAACCACTCGGCCACCCACCTGCTGCACGAGGCGCTGCGGCGGGTGCTGGGCACCCATGTGCAGCAGAAGGGCTCACAGGTGGGCGATGAGCGGCTACGCTTTGACTTCAGCCACAACGAGGCCATGACGCCGGACGAGCTCGAGCGCGTCGAGGCGATGGTCAATGATGAGGTCATGGCCAACACGCCGGTGACCACACAGCTGATGACGCTGGATGAGGCGCGAAAGCTCGGCGCTCAGGCCCTGTTTGAGGCCAAGTATGGTGAGAGTGTGCGCGTGCTGACCATGGGCAGCGATGATTTCTCCATCGAGCTCTGCGGCGGTACCCATGTCATGCGCACCGGTGATATCGGACCGGTTCGGCTGGTCAGCGAAACCGGCGTGGCGGCAGGGGTGCGTCGAATCGAGGCCATCTCCGGGCACACGGCGCTGCGCTGGTTTCGTGATCAGCAGTCACTGGTCACGCGCCTGGCCGATCAGGTGCGCGCCCGTCCCGATCAGCTCGAATCGCGCGTGGGCACGCTTTTGGAGCGCAATCGTGAACTCGAGCGCGAGCTTGAGCGCAACCGCGCCAAACTGGCCAGCCAGGCCGGCAACGACCTGCTGGAAGCGGCCGAGGAGATCGATGGTGTCCGTGTGCTGACCCGTCAGCTCGAAGGCGTGGGCGCAAAGGAGCTGCGGGGCGTCATGGATCAGATGAAAAACCGGCTCGGTTCCGGCGTGGTCGTGCTAGCAGTGGCCGGTGATGACAAGGTCAACCTGATTGCGGGTGTCACAAAGGATCTGGTGGATCGACTCAGTGCCGGCAGTCTCGTCAGCGCCATCGCGCCCATGGTGGGCGGTCGCGGGGGCGGTCGCGCCGATATGGCCCAGGCCGGCGGCAGCGATGTCAGTGGCGTGGACAATGCGTTGCAGGCAGCGCGTCAGTGGGTCGCCGACACACTCAAGGGATGATGGTCCAATACATTAATCAAAGGGAGCATCCATGGCGCTTTATGTACAAAAATTTGGCGGTACCTCGGTAGGTAGCGTCGAGCGCATCAAGGCGGTGGCCGAGAAGGTCAAGGGATTTCGTGATCAGGGCCACCAGATCGTGGTAGTGGTCTCGGCCATGAGCGGTGAAACCAACCGCCTGATCGAGCTGGCCTCACAGATCAATGAAGAGCCCACGCCGCGTGAAATGGACATGCTGGTGTCGACCGGCGAGCAGGTCACGATTTCGCTGCTGGCCATGGCGCTGCACCAGCTGGGGGTCAAGGCGACCTCCTATACCGGCGCTCAGATCGGCATTCGTACCGACAGTGCACATACCCGCGCTCGCATTCAACGCATCGAAACCGATGAGTTGCGCGCCGATCTTGACGAAGGCCAGGTCGTGGTCGTGGCAGGCTTTCAGGGCGTTGACAGTGAAGGCAACATCACCACCCTGGGTCGCGGCGGCTCCGACACGACCGGCGTGGCGCTGGCAGCGGCCCTCAAGGCCGACGAGTGCCAGATCTATACCGATGTCGATGGTGTCTATACCACTGACCCCCGCGTTTGCGCCAAGGCGCGTCGGCTTGAAAGCATTACGGTCGAGGAAATGCTGGAGATGGCCAGCCTGGGCTCCAAGGTACTTCAGATTCGTGCCGTGGAGTTTGCCGGCAAGTACAACGTCCCGCTGCGTGTTCTGTCCTCCTTCCAGGAAGGGCCGGGAACCCTGATTACTGCAGATGATGAAGAGATTGCCAACATGGAAGAACCACTGATCTCGGGGATCGCCTTCAACAACAACGAAGCCAAGCTGACCGTTGTCAGTACCCCTGATGTCCCCGGCGTTGCCTCACGCATTCTGGGACCGATTTCGGACGCCAACATCGAAGTCGACATGATTGTTCAGAATGTCGCACCTACGGGCGGCTACACTGACTTTACCTTTACGGTGGCGAAAAACGATTTTCGCCAGACCCAGCGCATTTTGCAGGAGCAGGTGATTCCGTCACTGGGCGGCGGCGAAGTACGCGGTGATGACAAGATCGCCAAGGTGTCGCTGGTCGGGGTAGGGATGCGTTCTCATGCAGGCGTCGCCACTCGCATGTTCCGGGTGCTGGCCGACGAAGGCATCAATATTCGCATGGTATCAACGTCAGAGATCAAGATATCCGTTGTGATTGACGAGAAGTTTCTTGAGCTTGCTGTGCGCTCGCTGCACACCGCTTTTGGCCTTGACAGGGAAGATGTAAGCGAGGAGCGCTAAAAAAACTCGCCAATACCCGGTCCCAGGGTGGTGCTTGCAGGGCTTTCTGCCACACTGAACCAGTGATCGTGTACCGGAAAAGATGAGCGGTCGGGATAACATAGGTTGGATCATGGTTCGGCTTATCGCATAATGCCCCGCTTAATTTGGTCCGGTGCACGATCTATATGCATATATGTATAGGGAAGCAGCAATGAAAAGGAGGTCGCAATGCTCATCCTGACTCGCCGCGTGGGTGAGACACTCATGGTCGGCGATGAAATTACCGTGACCGTGCTCGGCGTCAAGGGCAATCAGGTCCGCCTGGGGGTCAACGCGCCCAGAGATGTCTCCGTGCATCGTGAAGAGATCTACCAGCGCATCCAGCATGAAAAGGGCGACAGCGAGAACGACCCGGTCTAATAGCGCGCGTGTCAGCGCTGGTGTTCAGCCGAATGTATTGAATCACAAGATTTTTTGACTCGGGGCTGGACAGGGAAGGTTAAACTCGGTAATATGCGCGCCGTACCGATCGAGGAGAGATGGCCGAGTGGCTGAAGGCGCTCCCCTGCTAAGGGAGTATAGGGTTTATAGCCCTATCGAGGGTTCGAATCCCTCTCTCTCCGCCATCATCGGTATCGAATGTTGAAAGCCCGCCTTCACAGGCGAACACAACATTCAATCTGCAGTACTTTTGTTGCGCCCGTAGCTCAGCTGGATAGAGTACCTGACTACGAATCAGGTGGTCGGAGGTTCGAATCCTCCCGGGCGCGCCATCAGCTGAAGATGCAAGACACTGTTTTATCTGCGCCCGTAGCTCAGCTGGATAGAGTACCTGACTACGAATCAGGTGGTCGGAGGTTCGAATCCTCCCGGGCGCGCCAGATTCCAAAGCCCCGTCCGAAAGGACGGGGCTTTCTGCGTTCTAGCCCTTTTGTCAGTCTGGCAGTGCCACACGCCAGCGCGCTGCTGCAACTGACGTGCTCCGGACGATGTTCCTGCAGGGGCAGCCTGTCAGCGCGCTGTTGTCTCGATCTTCGAGGATGGCGTCTCTTCCTGCAGCGCCGTCATGAAGTCCTCCAGCGCCGTGATGCGACGAAGCCGCTGAAAGTGCTCGCCCGCTTCACTATCGTGCTGGCGCATGATGTTGAGCCACTGCTTTAAAAGCGACACCACCACCTTTGAGGGCAGGGCGGGATCAATACGCCGGGCATAAGCGGCCAGAAAGGCGCTGCGGTCCTGCCAGCGCGTTGCCGTCAGGCGCTCCCCCGTTTGCTGCCAGTGACGAATGCGTCTGGCAAGCCATGGGTCGGCCAGCGCTGCCCGCCCCAGCATGACGTCGCGACAGCCGCTCACCTCCCGCGCTCGCCAGTACTCTTCCAGCGTCCAGATGTCGCCATTGACCACTACCGGCACATTGGCCTGCTCGCGAATGCGTCCGACCCACTCCCAGTGCGCCGGGGGGCGATAGCCCTCGCGACGCGTGCGGGCATGGACCACCAGACGCTGAGCGCCGCCATCCTCGGCGGCGCGGGCGCACTCAAGTGCCAGCGTCTTGTCCTCGAACCCCAGGCGCAGCTTGGCCGTCACCGGCACGCCTGTTCCCTCCAGTGCCTCGTGAACGCCCTGTACGGCGCGATAGACGCGCTCGGGCGAGCGCAACAGTGCTGCGCCACCGTCATGGCGATTGACCGTCTTCGCTGGACAGCCAAAATTCATGTCGATGACCGGTGCCCCCAGGGACGCCGCCACGCGGGCGTTTTCGCCCAGCTTGTCGGGCTGGGAGCCCAGCAGCTGCAGATGAACCGGCATGCCGCCGGGGGTTCGACTGCCCGTATCAAGCTCCGGGCAGATGCGCTGAAAGACCCGGGGCGGCAGGCGGGCGTCGGTGATGCGCACGAATTCGGTGACACTCCAGTCAAGGCCGCCCGGCTCGGTCAAAAGCTCACGCGTTAACGCATCAATGACGCCCTCCATGGGCGCAAGACCGATCAGGCCGGCTCGAGGCGAAGTATCGGCTGCAAGAGAAAACAGGGGCGTGGCTGGCATGGCAGGGGATCCGGGGTAGTCGTGACTGGCGCCGCCATCATAGGCATGTTGACCGCAATGACAAGCGGTGCGCGTATTCTGGCAGGACCCCGGTCCCTGAAGTTGATGCGACAGGGGCGCGGGGCGTGTGTCATGGCGGTGCTATAGCACGGCGATGGCCGAATCGGTGCGCGGCTCGGTGCCGCCACACAGGATACCGGTGACCGGGTCGCGAAGGATGATCTGACCCCGGCCGAAGCCTGTCGGATCAAAGGCGTAGTCGATCTCGTGTCCGCGCAGCGCCATCTCGCGCAGCAGATGGACCGGATAGCCGTGCTCCACGCCGATGCGGCGAGCGCCGGTCCACTGCCAGCGCGGGGCATCCAGCGCCGCCTGTGGATTGAGACCGAAATCGAGCAGATTCATGACCACCTGCATGTGCCCCTGAGGCTGCATGAACCCGCCCATGACGCCAAAGGGCCCCAGCGCCTGGCCGTTTCGGGTCAAAAAGCCGGGAATAATGGTGTGAAAGGTTTTCTTGTTGGGCGCCACCACGTTGACATGATCAACCTCGAGGCTGAAGCCGTGTCCGCGGTTGTGCAGCGCAATGCCGGTTTCCGGCACCACGACCCCCGAGCCGAAGTTGTGATAGTTGCTCTGAATGAACGAGACCATGTTGCCGTCACCGTCGGCTGTGGCCAGATAGACCGTCCCGCCGGCATGGGGCGCGCCCGGGCTCGGGTCCATGGCCGTGTCGGTAATCTTTTGGCGGCGGCTTTGGGCGTAGCGTTTGCTTAGCAGATCCTCGATACGAGTGGTCATGTGCTCGGCGTGAGTCACGAAGGCATGGCCGTCGGCGTAGGCAAGCTTGATGGCCTCACACTGGCGGTGCAGCACGCTCAGGTCGTCCCGGCTGTGTAGATCATCAAAGCCTTCCATGATGTTAAGCCCCATTAGCGCCACGATGCCCTGACCGTTGGGCGGAATCTCCCACACGTCCACGCCGCGGTAGTTCACGCTGATCGGGTCCACCCACTCGATTTGATGTGCCGCCAGATCGGTCGCGCGTAGATAGCCGCCGGTGGCGCGCGAAAAGGCATCGATCTTCTCGGCCAGTTCGCCACGATAGAAGCTCTCGCAGCGCGTTTGTGCCAGTGATTCAAGCGTTTCGGCGTGACGTTCGCTTTTAAACATGTCGCCGGGCCGTGGGGCGCGGCCCTCGGGGGTGAACAGCGAAAACCACTCTTTCGTGGCGGCATCGGTAAACACCGGGCGAAAGCGCTTTTCGGCGCGGCGCCACTGTTCACTGATCGCCGGCGACACCGGAAAACCTTCACGGGCCAGGCGGATCGCCGGTGCCAGCAGATCCTCGAAGGCCAGCCTGCCAAAGCGCTCGGACAGCGCCGCCCAGGCCGACGGCGTGCCGGGCACCGTGACCGGCGTCCAGCCATAAAGCGGCATCTGCTCGTGACCGGCATCAAGCACGGCGTCGCGGGTCAGCGCGCTCGGGGCGACGCCGCTGGCGTTGAGACCGTGCAGCTGGCCGCCGCCCTCGTCGTTTTGTATCCAGACCAGCGCGAAGGCATCTCCGCCGATACCGTTGCCGGTGGGCTCGACCACGGTCAGCGCCGCGGCGGTGGCGATGGCGGCGTCCACGGCATTGCCCCCGAGCGCGAGAATATCGCGTCCGACCTGAGCGGCCTGAGGCTGGGAGGCCGCGACCATGCCGTGGCGGGCATAGGTGGCACTGCGACAGGAGGGGTAGGGGTTCTGGTGTGAAAAGGCGTGATGCATGAAGGCTCCCTTTTGGGATTGTTATCGATCAAACGACAGGTCCTGCAGCGGGCGTCTGCCGGCGGCGCTCAGGTCAAACAGCCGGGCGCTTCATCGTGACAGACCAGACGCCCCTTGAGGCGCGAGTTGAGACCCTCGAGATCGGGGGTGCGATCCATCGGCCAGGCAAGGCCAAGCGTCACGCCAGTGGCATCGTGCAGCGCCTGATCGATGGGCGCCTCGTTGAGCTCGGCCCAGCGGCGCAGCTCGTGTTCCAGTGCAAAATCCGTGGTCAGCCACAGCGGTCGGCGCGTGACGTATTCCTGTGTGGGAAGGCTTTCAAGGGCCTGAAGCAGCGCCTTCGAATAGGCGCGCACCAGCCCGCCGGTGCCCAGTTTGGTGCCGCCAAAGTAGCGGATGATGACGGCGCCGATCTGCCCGAGACCGCTGCCCTCAAGTACCTGGTACATGGGGCGGCCGGCGGTGCCGCCGGGTTCGCCATCATCGGAAAAGCCGATGGCGTTCTGCTCACCCGGCGCCCCGGCAATAAAGGCCGAGCAGTGATGCGAGGCGTCGGGATGATCCAGGCGCGCCTGCTCGATCAATTGCTGGGCCTGCTCGGGCGTTGCGGCATGCGTCACGCGCGCGATGAAGCGGCTTTTTTGTACCTCGAGGCTCTTTTCATGAAAGCCTGCAGGCTCAAGGCGGGGAATCGAGTAGCGCATGTCAGGCGGCAGTAACGGGTGTGCCTGCCGGACGACGGGCCACGCCCATGACCAGCCCCAGCACCTGAATGTCGTCGTTTTTCAGATAGATCGGCGGCATGGTGGTGTTGGCCGGCTGCAGGCGCACGCCCGATTTATCGATGTAGACCTTTTTGAGCGTGACTTCCTGGTTGTTGATCAGCACCACGGCCGTTTCGCCATTTTCGGCGGATTCAAGCTTTTCGATAATGATGATGTCGCCATCATGGATGTTGCAGTCGATCATCGAATCCCCCCGGACCCGCAGGGCATAGGTATTGCGTCGCACCATGCGCGAGGGGATGCGTACCGTCTCATCATCGGCGCAGGCCTCCATCGGCATGCCGGCCGAGACGGTCCCGAGCAGTGGCACCTCGACCAGCTCGCTGGCGTCGATTTCCTCCCAGGCATCCTCGACCAGCGGAATGTTGGGGGTGCGGTGCAAAAAGCGTGGCTCGGTATGGGCTGACATAAGGCAACTCCCTGAAGGGGTATCCGATGGGCTGACACACGACCGGCGATACAGGATGTGTCATCACAAGGATAGCGTGACACGACCATTACCCTGAAGGGGAAGTATGCAAACAGTGTCACGGGGGACTCTGCCAGGGTAACCGAAACCCTACGATGGCGGTCGCCGTTGACATGGAGAAAGACCGCCAATCGTAGTAGAGTGGCGCGCTTTGCCGCGGCGCTGCCCGAGGCCCGCGACGCCTTTTGTCGCCGCCCGGCATTCGTTGAATGATCTGTTCCCGGAGCCCTTCACTGGAATGCGCCTGACATCGATCAAACTGGTCGGATTCAAATCCTTTGTCGACCCGGTGACAGTCCCCTTTGATAGTGACATGACTGCCATCGTCGGACCCAACGGCTGTGGCAAGTCCAACGTCATCGATGCCGTGCGCTGGGTGATGGGCGAATCCTCGGCCAAATACCTGCGCGGTGAGTCGATGGCCGATGTCATCTTCAACGGCTCGACCGGACGCAAGCCGGTCGGCCAGGCCTCGATCGAGCTCACCTTTGACAATCGTGAAGGCAAGCTGGGCGGGGCCTGGTCACAGTACGCCGAGATCGCCGTGCGCCGTCTGGTCACCCGCGACGGGCAGTCCCAGTACTTTTTCAACGGCCAGAAGTGCCGCCGTCGCGATATCGCCGATCTTTTCCTGGGCACCGGTCTCGGGCCGCGCTCCTACGCCATCATCGGCCAGGGCATGATCTCGCGGCTGGTCGAGGCGCGCCCGGAAGAGCTGCGCGCCACGCTGGAAGAGGCCGCCGGCATCTCGCGCTACAAGGAGCGTCGCCGCGAAACCGAAAATCGCATGCGCCGCACCACCGAAAATCTCGAACGCCTTGATGACCTGCGCGAGGAGCTCGACAAGCAGCTCGAGCGACTCAAGCGCCAGGCCGAGGCCGCCAGACGCTACCGCGAGCTGAAAGGGCGCGAGCATCGCCTCAAGGGCGAGCTGGCACTCATCCGTGCCCGGGCCCTTCGCGAGCAGCAGGGTACCCGCGAGACCCGGGTTCGCGAGCTGGAAAACAGCGTCGAGCGCAACGTGCTGGGCATGCGCGAAAGCGAAAACCGCCTTGAACAGTCCCGCAGCCAGCACGACGCGCTGGCCGAGACGCTGGATGCGCGCCAGCGCGCCTTCTATGACACCGGCGCGGCCATTGCCCGTCTGGAGCAGCAGCTTGAAAGTGGCCGGGCCCGCGAACAGCAAAGCCAGGCCGACATTGCCGCCATCGATCGGGACCTGACCGATCTGGCGCGTCTGGCCGGGGAAGATGACGTGCGCTATCAGGAGATCATCGCACGCCTTGAGGCATTGACCCCCGAACTTGAAGCCGCGCGCGAAGCATTCGAGATGGCCGAGGCCGATCTGGAAGAGGCCGGTGAGCACGAGCAGGCGGCGCTCGAGGCGTGGGAGGCGTTCAGCGAACAGCATCAGCACGCCACCCGAGGCGCCGAGCGCGCCCAGAGCGAGGTTCAGCGTCTTGAGGGGGTGATCAATGACCTCAATGCGCGCATTGCTCAGCGTCAGAAACAGCGGGATGAGCTGCCCGAGCAGGCAGCGCTTACTGAAGCGCGCGAGATGGCCGCCGAGCAGCTCACGGAGATGGATCTCGACATCGAGACGCAGGAATCACGTCGGCTTGAACTCAGACAGGGACTGGATGACCTCGAGACCCGACTTCAGTCACTGGGTGAGGCCCGCGATGATCATAACGCCCGGCGCAGCGCCCTGCAGGGGGAGCGCGCCTCGCTTGAGGCACTGATCCGTGCCGCACTGGACAGCGGTGACGAGGCGCTTGATGCCCACCTTGACGCCCATGATCTGGATGAGGCGCCGCAGCTTGCCGAACGCCTTCAGGTCGAGGCCGGCTGGGAGGGAGCAGCAGATGTGGTGCTCAAACCCTGGCTTTCGGCCCGAATCACCGACAGGCAGCGCGCGCTGCCGGCCCTGCAGTCGCTGTCAGGCGGCGTGCTGACGCTCGTTGATGATACCCCGTCGGCTGCCTCGCCACCGCCTGGTTCGCTGGCGGCTTGCGTTGCCGGGGCCGAGGCGCTCGGTGATGTGCTGGCACGCATCAAAACCGCCGAAGACGATGACAGCGCCTGGCAGACGCGCAAACAGCTGTCGCCCGGAGAGAGTGTCATCGCCCCGTCCGGGCTCTGGCTGGGCCGCCACTGGGCCCATCGTCAGATGGGCGATGAGCAGACCGGCAGTGTCGTGGTCAACCGTCAGCGTCGCGACCGCATCGATGTCGAGCTTGCCGAGCTGGACACGCAGATGGCCCATGACGAGGCGCAGATTACCGAGTGTCGCCACCAGCGCAGCCAGAACAGCGATGCTCTCGAGGCGCTTTACGCCCATCAGCGTCAACAGCAGCAAACGCGTCAGAAGCTGGCGCTTGAAGAGTCGCAGCTGGGCACCCGGCTTGAGCATCTGCGCAGCCGCGACAGCGAGCTGGAAGAAGAGCTTGCAGGCATGGCCGAGCAGCTCGAGACGCACCGGCTCAACCTTGAACAGGCGCGCGAGCAGTGGGACCAGGCACTCGAAACCGTTGAAAACAACGACGCCCGGCGCCAGGCGCTTGAGCAAAGGCGTCGCGAAACCCGCGAGGCGCGCGAGGCCGTCAACGCACGGCTGGCGCCGGCGCGTGAGACCATCAATACGCTGGAGCTCGAGCGGCAGCGGCTGAGCACCGAGCTTCAGGGCATCGAGGGCCAGCGCAGCCGTGCCGGGGATCAGCGCACGCGTCTTGAAGAGAAGCGCGAGATGCTGCAGGCGCAACGTGAAGAGGCGCTCGAACCGCTCGAGATGCTGCGCGAATCCCTCGATGAGTCACTGCATCAGCGCACGCGTGAAGAGCAGCTGCTCAACGAGTGCCGCGACGAGGCCACTGCCCTTGGCAACGCCATGCGAGAGCTGGAGCAAAAACGCCAGGGACACGAGCGCGAGCTTGAAACCCTGCGTGAACAGCTTGAAGCCGAGCGCATGGATGTCCAGGCGCTGCGCCTCAAGGCCGAGGCCCAGGAGCAGCAGATCGTCGAGCTCGGTCACGACAGCGCAACCCTTGAAGAAGGGCTGGCCGCCGGCGCCGCCGAATCGGTCTGGCAGGAGGAGCTCGAGTCGGTCAGCGAGAAAATTCGTCGGCTGGGGGCGATCAACCTGGCGGCCATCGAAGAGTATGAGCAGCAGCTTGAGCGTCGTGACTATCTTCAGGGTCAGCATGCCGAGCTGACCGAGGCGCTGGATACCCTGAACCAGGCCATCAGAAAAATCGATCAGGAAACGCGCACGCGCTTCAAGCAGGTCTTTGAAGAGGTCAACGAGCGTCTGGGCGAGCTGTTTCCGCGCGTGTTCGGCGGCGGGGCCGCCTGGCTGACCATGACCGGCGAGGACCTGCTGGAAACCGGGGTCGCCATCATGGCCACACCGCCGGGAAAGAAAAACAGCACCATTCATCTACTCTCAGGCGGAGAAAAGACGCTGACGGCGCTGTCTCTGGTGTTTGCGATCTTCCAGCTCAATCCGGCACCCTTTTGCATGCTCGACGAGGTGGATGCGCCTCTCGATGACGCCAACGTGGGGCGTTACGCAAAACTGGTTCGCGAGATGTCGCAAAACGTGCAGTTTATCTACATTACACACAACAAGATTGCCATGGAGGCAGCGGACCGCCTGATGGGCGTCACCATGCAGGAACCGGGCGTTTCTCGTCTGGTCTCGGTGGGCGTGGAGGAGGCCGCCGAACTTGCACAGGTGTGATGTCATCGGCAAACGCTGGACGGGTCCTGAATGCCGGGGCCTGGCCGCGGGGACTTTCGCAGGGATATAATCGAAGGGCGATTGCGCACTATGCGTCGTTGACGTCATATTGCTGTCATCGGACGACAACTTTCACGCCGTGAAAGACATTCGTCCATTTATTCGAAAGGCGATCGCGCCATGTCCGGGTTTGGCATGGTGCCAACAACAGGCATGATTACATGGAATTGAGAGAGTGGCTCATTATCCTGGGGCTGGTTCTCGTCGCCATTATTCTGGTGGACGGTGTACGGCGCCTGCAGCGGCAGCGACGGGGTCTACGCATGGATCTGTCGCGCGATATCGACACCAGCGCCCCGGCACGTGACCCGGAAGATATCGAGCGCGAGGAGCGCATGAACTGGGAGCTGCCCAACGGCGGTGCCCGGGTGGTCTCCCGGGGCGAACACGAGTTCGATGATCGCTTCGATGCGCCCGACATGGAAACGGCGCCGGATCGGGATATCGACCGCGATCATGACGAGGACATCGATGATGAGCGGCCGGCGTATCGCTCGCGCGAAGCACGAGACGACTCGCGTGACGTTGAGGAACCTCTCGATCAGACCCGGGAGGAGGACGACGCCATGGACGAGCTGCCGCCCCGGCGCCGTGACGAATTTGCCCGGCGCCTGAAATCGGCCTTCCCGTTTGGTCAGAGCCAGCGCAAGCCGCGTCAGAGTGCCCGTCAGGACGCTCCGGCACGCCACAAGGCGCCGACCCTGCCTGAACGTCCGGCCTATCGCGACGACGACCTGGACGATGACGACCCGCTCTTTGCCCGCCGCGACCGGCGTGAGCCGCCGCCGGCAGAGCCTGAATTCGATCGCGACGAGTTCGGTCGTGATGCGTTCGATCGTGATGAGGGTCTCACCTCGCGCCACGAGCCCGAGCCTGAAGAGATGGCGCCGTCGCGTGAGCAGTTTGACAGCGCGCGCTGGGCGTCACGTCATCCGGTACTCGAGCGTGCGGCGCGCGGCATGATCGAAGGCGAATCAGCGCGTACCGCACTGGCAGATGCCGAAGAGATTGTGGTCATCAGCGTCATGTCCCGCGATGAAAACGGCTTTCACGGTCCCGACCTGCTTCAGCTGGTGCTCGCCTGCGGCCTGCGACTGGATGACCGCGGTGTCTTCCATCGCTTCGAGACCGAATCCAGCGAGAGCCCGCTGCAGTTTTCGATGGTCAACGTCGTCAAGCCCGGCACCTTTGATCTGGAGGTCATGGAAGAGGACGCCACGCCCGGCGTGACCTTTTTGATGCCGATGCCCAGTGCCGAGTCCTCGCGCGAGGCGTTTGAAGCCATGTTTGAAACGGCCATGGTGCTGGTGCGCAATTTGGGTGGCGAACTCAAGGACGAAAACCACAGCGTCATGACGGCCCAGACCGTCGAGTTTGCCCGTCAGCGTGTGCACGAGTTCGAGCGACGCTGGCGGCTGCACCGCCATCAGGTGCAGTAAAACGCCGCGACTGGCTGACGGTGTCATGGGGGGCCTTCGGGCCCCCCGACTATTTCAGGGGTATTGCCGCGCGCCGCTGCCCTGTCGAGCTTGCCCCATGTTGCACTCGTCGCGCATCACGCCCGGCGACCCTGTCAAACGGAACGAATCACTGCCATGTGTGCCAGAAAAAGCGCTGCCCCGGTCACTGATGAAATCAGTACCCTTCGTGCGCAGCTCGAAAACGCCAACTACCGCTACTACGTCGAGGATGCGCCGGGCATTCCTGACGTCGAATACGACCGCCTGCTGCGCAGGCTTCAGGAACTCGAGGCCGAGCATCCGGAACTGGTAACGGCGGATTCGCCCACCCAGCGTGTCGGCGCGCCACCCGCCGAGGGCTTTCCCGAGGTGCGCCACGCCGTGGCCATGCTGTCACTGGACAACGCCTTCGATGAGCAGGAAGTCCGCGCCTTTGCCCGTCGCGTGGCCGAGCGGCTGGAAACCGACGAGCAGTCGGTTCTTTTTTGCTGTGAACCCAAGCTCGACGGGCTGGCGGTGTCGCTGGTGTATGACAACGGGGTGCTGGTGCAGGGCGCGACCCGGGGCGACGGGCGAACCGGTGAGGGGATTACGGCCAATCTGCGCACGCTCAGATCCATTCCGCTCAGGCTGCGCGGCGAGAATGTACCCGGGCTTCTGGAAGTGCGCGGCGAGGTCTACATGAGCCATTCAGGCTTTGAAAAGCTCAACGATGAGGCCCGCACCCGGGGCAGCAAGGTCTTTGCCAACCCGCGTAACGCCGCCGCCGGCAGCCTGCGCCAGCTCGACCCCGGCATTGCCGCGGCCCGGCCGCTGGAGTTCTGCGCCTATCAGGTGGCACGCATTGACGATGATTATTTAAAGCCGAGCCACTCGGCGTTGATGCGCGAGCTGCGTGAACTGGGCTTTCGCACCAGCCCCGAGATCGATGTGGTCACCGGTGCCGATGGCCTGGTCGATTTCTGTGATCGGATGGGCAAGCGTCGCGAGGGGCTTGATTACGACATCGACGGCGCCGTACTCAAGGTCGATGACCTGCGCGCCCAGCGCGAGCTCGGTTTTGTCTCCCGCGCCCCACGCTGGGCGATGGCCTTCAAGTTCCCGGCTCAGGAGCAGACCACGGTTATCCGCGATGTCACCTTCCAGGTCGGCCGCACCGGCCGGCTGACCCCGGTGGCCCGCCTGGAGCCCGTCCAGGTGGCCGGCGTCACCGTCTCCAACGCCACGCTGCACAACATGGATGAGATCCAGCGTCTTGATGCCCGCATCAACGACACCGTGATCGTTCGTCGGGCGGGCGACGTCATCCCGCAGATTGTCAGCGTGATTCAGGATGCCCGCCCCGAGGATGCGCGCGTGATCGAGATGCCGGCGCAGTGCCCGGTGTGTGACTCCAGCGTCGAGCGCGTCGGCGACGAGGTGGATGCCCGCTGCTCGGGTGGCCTGTTCTGTCCGGCCCAGCGCAAGGAGGCGCTCAAGCACTTTGCCAGCCGTCGGGCGTTGGACATCGACGGGCTGGGCACCAAACTGATCGACGCACTGGTCGAGCGCGAGTGGGTGAAAACGCCCGCCGACCTGTTTCGTCTCGAGGCCGAAAGGCTGGCCGAGCTGCCGCGCATGGCACAGAAATCGGCCGACAATCTGGTGGCCTCGCTTGAGCGCTCACGACACACCACGCTGGCGCGCTTTATCTACGCACTCGGGATCCCGGAAGTCGGCGAGGCCACTGCCAATGCGCTGGCACAGCACTTCGGTGAGCTGCATCGGGTCATGGACGCCTCACAAGAGGCGCTGGAAGCGGTCGCCGATATCGGTCCCGTAGTGGCAAGCCATATCCACAGCTTCTTTGCCGAGGCGCACAATCGCGAGACGATCGAGGATCTGATCCGGGTCGGCGTTGACTGGGAAGAGGTCGAGCTTGGTGAGCGCGAACAGCCGTTGACCGGCCAGACCTGGGTGCTGACCGGTGCCCTTGAAGCGTTGACGCGTGATGAGGCAAAAGCGCGCCTGGTGGCGCTCGGGGCGAAGGTCAGTGGCAGCGTTTCGAAAAAAACCCATGCCGTGGTGGCCGGCGACGCCGCCGGCAGCAAGCTTGAAAAGGCCCGTCAGCTGGGCGTGACGGTCATGGACGAGCCGGCCCTGCTGGCCTTTCTGGGCGAGCATGAAACCCCCGATTCATCAGAGAGTGCCTCATGAGTAGTGGACGATTTATAGAAGTGCCTTCGCGCATGCTGCCCGCCGATACCCTTGAGCGGCTGCTGGCGGAGTTTGTCACCCGTCAGGGCTATGACACCACCGATACCGGCGAGGGCGAGCGCGGCTGGATCGGCGAGGTGCGCGCCCAGCTCGAGCGCGGTGAGCTCTTGATCGTGCACGATTTACAGACCGAGCTGACCGAGGTCATGACGCTGGAGCAGTGGCGCGCCTTTGGCCGTCAGGTCGCCGATGACGAGGAAGAGGGCGATTAACGCTGTCAGATAGCGTCAGGGATAAAAAACGCCGCCCCGTGGGGCGGCGTTGTCCTTTTAGCGCGCGCGTGCGTCAGGTAAAGAGCAGCGGCACCAGGATGCTTGAAACCAGAAGGATCAGCGCGCCACCCAGGCGTGACGAGATCTGGGCAAACGGCATCAGCTGCATGCGATTGGCCGCCGACAAAACGGCCACATCGCCGGTGCCGCCCATGTTGGCCATGCAAAGCCCGGCGGTGATGGCGGATTCGATCGGATAGAAACCCACCAGACGACCCACCAGACCCGCGCCAAAGGCGGCACCGGCCACTACGGCGAAAACGATCAGCACGTAGGTAATGGAGATGGCATCAATGACCTGACCCAGATCGGTGTAGGCGATGCCGATGCCGAACAGCAGGGCAAAGGTCCAGTTTCTGGCCACAAAGCGAAACCACTGCGCTGCCGAATCACTGACGTTGTCGGGCATCAGGCCGCTGATCTTGACCAGCGCGACCAGAACGATCATCAGCGCGTAGGGGTGCAGCGGAATGAAGGTGCCCAGAATCTCGCCGGCAACATAAAAGCTCAGCGCGGCAATGACACCGATGCCCAGCTTGCCAAGCTCGGGCGTGGTTTCACTTTCGTTGATTTCAACGCCAGGCATCATCTGGCCGTTGCCGGTCAGCGACGGCACGCGTTTGCCCAGACCGTTGAGCAGCCCGGCAATGATGATGGCAAAAACGTTGCCCAGTGCCAGTGCCGGCACCAGAATCGAGATGTAGTAGCTGGCCGGCTGGCCCAGAAGCTGCTCATAGATCTGACTCAGCGGAACGGCGCCGGCGCCCATGCCGCCACCCATGATGGGCAGGGTAATCACGACCACAGCGTCCTGGGGCGAAAAGCCCAGCAGCAGCCCCACTCCCATGGCAAACAGCGCGGCAAAGAGCACCGAACACAACAGCGGCAGGGCAAAGCGCGTGCCGACCTTGACCAGCACCTTCGAGTCCATGCCCAGAATGCTGCCGGTGATCAGAGCGGCAATGTAGAAGTTCAAAAAGCCGCCGCCCTGCATGAACGAGGCGACGTTGTCGCTGACGCTTTCGGGCAGCCAGCCCAGATAGACCAGCGTCGCGGCGCCGAAGATGGCCAGAATGGCCCCGCCGCCCAGATAGCTTTTGACGATGGGCAGCCGGTCACCGACAAACCCCAGAAGCTCCCCGAGGACCATCATGGCCGCAAGGGCACCGATCATGCCGGTCGGCAGCGCGTCCAGCATCATGGCCACAATCAGTACGGCCAGAACAATGGCAAACAGGGGCAGTGATAGACCGAAGATACGCCAGGAGGCAAGGGGCGTTCCGGCGGCGGCGGGGTTGCTTGCCCTCGCAGTGTCAGGCTGTGACATGGCAGTGACCTGTTGTATGTAAATCGAAAAACGGATGGGATAATGGGTCTGCTGTGTCAGGGCAGCCTTGTGATCGACGTCACACCTCCCTGACAGACCGGTGCGAGGATTACGGACGCGCCGGCCATGACCAAGTTTTATGAATTAAAGAAACCTTTTTGAAACTAATGAAAACACCGTGGCGTGTCCGCTCACAGCGCGATGCCTTGTGAAATAACACCAAGGTTTATTCATCTTTGGTCGCACCTGCCGTTGCGATGAAACAACAGCACCGGATCGCGTTTCGGCCCGGGAGGGTAGAGAATGCTCGATTGTGCACAGGATGCAACCCATGACAGGACAGGTCTTCGGACGTGAACGAACATCCCTGGCCGCGTAAATCGCCGATTCGCCTGAACACCCTGGCGGCGCTGCTGGCCTTTATCACCATCATGGCGTCGCTGATCGTGGCCTACACCGTGTTTGGCGATCAGCTCTGGCGCAGTATCACGCGGGTCCAGCAGGACCGCGTGGTCAACGTGGCCACCACGTTGTCCCGCAGCGATGAGGTAATCAAGGCGCTGCAGCTTGACGTACCCCCGTCACCGGCGGCCGATATCGAGCAGCGCATGGAAACGCTGCGCGAGCTGCTCAACGTCAATTTCATCGTCATCATGAATGCCCGCGGCATTCGGCTGACCCACCCCAATCGAGAGTGGATCGGCCATAATTTTCGCGGCGGCGATGAGGGGGCGGCGCTTGCCGGAGCGCGCTACGCCTCGCTGGCGGTGGGCACGCTGGGCACCAGCATTCGTGGTTTCGCGCCCGTGCGCGATGACAGCGGCGACATCATCGGCGCCGTGTCGGTAGGGGTGACGCTGTCGCATCTGGAGCCCTTGCGCGCGGCCTCCCACAAGCGGCTGCTGTTTCTCTTTCTGGCCATTCTCGCCATCGGCGGGCTGGGCTCGGCGTGGCTGGCACGCACCATCCGCCGACGCCTGATGGGTATGGAGCCCGATGACATCGCTCGTTTGGTCGCCGAGCGCCGCGTGACGCTGGACGCCATCCATGAAGGGGTCATTGCCGTGGATGCCCGGGCGCATGTGACGCTGATCAACCCCGCGGCACGTTCGTTGCTGGGCGATCTCAAGGCCCACGGGATCGAGCTGGGAGAGCGTCTCGAGGTGCTGCTGCCCGGCAGCGACAGCGAGCATCAGGTGCTCGGTGACCGGGCGATGATCAATCGCCGCATGCATCTGGGCGGGCGGGCCTTTCTGGGCAACTATCAGCCGATGATGGCCGATGGGCGACTGGTCGGTGCGGTGATGACCTTTCGCGACAGCCACGAGATGCAGGCGCTGGCCGAAGAGCTTACCGGCGTGCGGCGCTACGCCGAAGCGCTGAGAGCCACCACGCATGAGTTCAAGAACAAACTGCACGTCATTCTGGGGCTGGCCCAGCTCGAGGACCTGCCGGCGCTGAGACAGTATCTGCGTGAGCTGGTCGACTACCGCCACGCCGTGTCGGAATCGATCGTCGAGCGCGTGCGTGAGCCGGTGCTGGCGGGCTTTTTGATCGGCAAGCAGAGCGAGGCCCGGGAGAAGGGCATCACGCTGAGCGTCGAGGCCGAGACGCCGATTCCCCAGGCCAGCGACGGCGCCACGGTGCATGCGCTGGTCAGCATCATCGGCAACCTTCTGGAAAATGCCTTTGAAGCGCTTGATGCCCGCGAGGAACCGGGCGTTGCCATCCACATGGCGCTGGAGTCACGCACGCTGTCGCTGCAGATTCAGGACAACGGCGCCGGTATCGAGCCCGAGCATCAGGCGCGCATCTTCGAGCACGGCGTCTCCACCAAGGGCGAGCGGCGCGGGCTGGGCCTTTTTCTGGTTCGCGAGCAGATCGACGCCGTGGAGGGCACCCTGTCACTTTACTCCTCGCCCGGACAGGGCACGCTGATCGAGGTCAGCTATCCCTATCGTCCTGCCAATGGCAGCGCGCACGATGACGCGGCGGGCGGGCGAACACATCAATGACCGAACATACCGGCTGGTCGGGTTCAAACGGTTCAAGAGCAACCACGCATGAGAGTACTGATCGTAGAAGATGACCCGATGGTCATGAAGCTCAACGTCGACTACCTCACAAGGGTCGGCGATATGCAGCTGATAGGGCGCTGCAGCGACGTCACCACCGCACTGGTGGTGCTGGAGCGCGAAAGCGTTGATGTGGTGCTGCTGGATGTGTATCTGGGCAAGCGCAGCGGCCTTGAGATCGCCGGCTGGCTGCGCGAGCGCGATATCGATACCGACATCATTTTGATCACCGCGGCCTCGGAAACCGAAACGGTACGCGAGGCGCGACGGCTGGGCATCAACGACTTTCTGGTCAAACCGTTCGAGTTCAAGCGCTTTCGCGAGGCGCTTGAAACCTGCCGGCAGCGCCGCGACGCGCTCGATATCCTCAGCGACCAGGTCGATCAGCAGACGCTGGATACCCTGTTTCGGGCCGACAGCAACGCCCCCCGGCGTCTCAACGGCCTGCCCAAGGGTCTGACCGCCCACAGTCTGGCCCAGGTCTGCGAGGCCATCCTGACCCTGTCGCAGGACGAGTTTTCCACCGAAGGGCTGGCCGAGGTGGCCGGCATGTCCCGGGTGTCGATCCGCAAGTACCTCAAGTACCTCGCCAACCTGGGGCTTTTGACCGAATCCTTCGCCTACGGCCAGGTCGGTCGGCCCTCGTTTTCCTATCGCTGTCTGGACCGGGAAGCGCTGGAGCGCATCGTCAGCTAGTCAGCCGGCATCTCGCGACGAACGATGGCGCGAATCAACCGCCGCCCCGGATTGAGGTGATCCACCAGTGACTCGGGCAGCGGCAGGGGCTCTTCACAGATCCGCGAGGCCAGCAGCTCGGCGATCAGCGGGGCGCTGACCAGCCCGCGTGATCCGTGGGCCAGCGACACCCACAGCCCTTTTTGATAGCGCCCCGGCACGTCCGGCACGCGAGTAGCATCAAAACCCAGGCCGGCGTAGGCCTTTCGCCAGTACTCGACCTGCGGCACGCCCCCGGCATAGGGCGACTTGTCGGGGCTGGCGCAGCGAAGCCCGCTGCGCGAGGGCAGCGCCGGTGCGTTGTGCAGGGCGCGCGCCAGCTCGGGCAGGGTGCGATCCAGCTCGCCGAGATTGAAGGCGTCGTCCTCGTCGCGCAGCGACAGGTCGCAATCGTTGGGCGAAAACGAGGCGCCCAGGCTCTGCACGCCGTCCCACGCCGGAGGGGCATAGCCGCCGGCACACACCACGCAGCGCGGCGACAGCGACAGCGCCGTCTCATCGAGCCGGTAGTGACTGACCTGACCGCGCACGGCCTGCAGCGGCAGAAACTCTGATGTCGACAGCCTGCGGGCGCCTTCTGCGCAGGCCAGTACCACATGATCGGCTTTCAGGCAGGTGCCATCGCTGAGCGTCAGCACATGGCGCGTGTCTTCCTGATGGATCGTCTCAAGCGCGGCCAGGTGCGGCGTGATACCGGGCGTATCGGCCAGCTGGGCGCAGAGTCGGTCCGGACGCACCCAGCCGGCACCGGCATAGTACAGGCCGTGTCTTACGCCCTCGGCCAGCGTCTGGCCGGCAATCCGCCCGGCCTCGTCACGACTCACGCCACGCACCACGCCCTCGGGCAGCTGCCAGTGCTCGAGACAGCGCCGCTGGCGCGCGGCTTCCCGGTCGCTGGTGGCCAGCTGCAGCACGCCGGTCGGGTGCCACAGCGCATGCTCGGGGTCGATCCGATGCAAAAAGCGCTGGGTGTATTCAAGCGCGGCGAGATAGAACCGGCTCTGGTCGTTGACCTCGGCTGCCGGGCGAATATAGAGCGCGCCCTGACGGTTGCCCGAGGCGCCGCTGCCGGGCGGGTTCGGGTCAATCAGGGTGACGCGTCGTCCGCGCCGCGCCAGCGCGTGGGCGAGGCTTGTGCCGGCAATGCCGGCACCGATCACGGCGATATGATCGTCACCTCCGGCCGGACGCGGTGCCTCATCGATATGCCAGGGCGTCAGGCGCCGCCGGGTCTGCTGACGTGGATGCATTGGCGGCGGTGTGGGCATGTGACCGCCAAGCATTTCGCGCTTGCGGCCGAACCCCGGCATCTTGCGGATCTCGAAACCGGCCTGGCGCAGCCCGCGCTTGACCACGCCGGCACAGGTAAAGGTGGCAAACGTTGTGCCCTCGCGGCTGGCACCGGCCAGCGCGGCAAAGAGTCTCTCCGACCACATGTCGGGATTTTTGGACGGCGCAAAACCATCCAGAAACCAGGCGTCCACCCGGCCTTCCAGCTGTTCAAGGCTCTCGGCGGCGTCACCGAAGTGCAGATCCAGCGTGATGCGCTCGTGCAGCACCACACGATGGATGCCGCGCAGGGCCGGGGGCCACTGATCCACCAGAGCGCGGACAAGATCGGCGAAGTCCTCATGGTGGCGCAGGGCGCGTGTCAGGTCCTCGCGCGTGAACGGGTGCTGCTCGGTGGAGACGACATGCAGGCGGGTATCATCGGGTGCCCGGGCCAGAAAGTCGTGGGCGGCACACAGCACGTTGAGACCGCTGCCAAAGCCGGTTTCGCCGATGACAAAGGGGCGGGCCTGATGCCAGTCGTGCCAGCGACTCGCAAGGTGGTTGCCGGCCAGAAAGACATGCTCGGTTTCGCGTCGACCGTCTTCACGCGAGAAATAGACATCACCGTAGTCGACGGCTTCAGGGGCGTTATCGTCGCGCCAGTGAAGCTGCGCCGGCTGCAGGGCGAAAGGGGGCCGGAAAGGATTGGAAGACAAGGGACAATACCGAAGAAACGTCAGGGGTGATCAATTTTTGAACGATTTCTGGCAGGCCTGCCACCATCACGCTTTGCGCAATGTGTTCGCGGGGATCGCACAACGTTGTCACAGGCTTATCCACGCAGAGTGTGCATAACAACAAGGCTGTGGATAAGCGTGTACAAGCCCCGCGAACAGGGGCCTTTTAAAAATCAGGGCAGCACTTTTTTAAACGGACGGACGCTGACCTGTGAATAAACACCTGCCGCGACGTAGGGATCGGCGTCAGCCCAGGCGCGAGCCTGCTCCAGCGAGTCGAACTCGGCCACGATCAGGCTGCCGCTGAAGCCGGCCTCGCCCGGATCAATGCCGTCCACGGCGGGAAAGGGGCCTGCCAGCACCAGACGCCCCTCGTCACGCAGCGCCTCGATGCGTGCCAGATGCTCCGGGCGCACGCTCTGGCGCGCCTTGAGGCTTTCATCCACATCTTCTCCGATGATGGCGTAGAGCATGCTTACTTCTCCTTTCCGTGGGGGTTGGTGCCCTTGATCGTCTTGTCATCATCGGGCAGATGACGCGCGATATAGACGCCCTGAACAATGATGAACAAAAACGTAAGGCCCATCATGCCAAAGAGCTTGAAGTTGACCCAGACTTCCTCGCTGAAATGGGTGAACACTGCGATGTTGACCGCCCCCATGGCCAGAAAGAAGGCCACCCAGGCCAGATTCAGGCGCATCCAGACCGGGGAGGGCAGGGTCATGTTCTTTTCCATCATCCGCTCGATCAGCGATTTGCCGCCAAACAGCGGCGAGAGCAGAAAGGCCACGGCAAAAAGCCAGTTGACCACGGTCGGCTTCCACTTGATGAAGTCGCCATCGCCCAGAATGACGGTGGCCCCGCCCAGCACAACGACCAGCGCCAGCGTGACCAGATGCATTTTTTCGATCTTGCGCCAGCGCCACCAGGTAAAGAGCACCTGCGCAATGGTGGCCGGAATCAAAACGGCGGTGGCCAGCACGATATCCTTGGTCATCTGATAGACCAGAACGAAGATGGCGATCGGCAGAAAGTCGATCAGCATTTTCATACACAACACTCCTGAAATGATGCCGGCGGGCAGGCCCGGGGCGGAAATACGGGCGTTCATTGATTCCTGGGGATACCCGGCGCAACATGGCCTGCATTCAGGGTCGTCACCGCACGCGGGGCGGCCACGCCGTTATACCATGCAGACCCGATTTTGCTGCTACCGAGAGGCCAATGAGCGCGCAGGATACTATATCGTCATCCCGGGACGGCGCGGCGTCGTCCTTTGACCCCGGCATGACGCTCGAGCAGGCCGGCCATATCGACCTTCACATGCATTCCACCGCCTCTGACGGCCGGCTCACGCCGCAGGCGCTGATGGATCTTTGTCATCAGCGCGGCCTGTCATGCGCGGCGCTGACCGATCACGATACCATCGATGGCGTCGAGGCGGCATCACGGCAGGCCCGGGCGCTGGGCATGACGCTGGTGCCCGGTGTCGAGCTGTCCACTCGCTGGCAGGGCGTGGGCATTCACGTGGTAGCGCTGTGGCACGGTCAGGCGCAGCCGCCGATGACCGCACTGCTCGAGCGCCTCGCCCATGCCCGTCATGACCGGGCGCTGGAAATCGCCACAAGACTTGAGAAGGTCGGCCTTGAAAACGCGCTCGAGCGGGCGCGTGAACAAAGCGAAGGCGCGCGGCTGCTGGGTCGACCCGACTTTGCCCGGGCGCTGGTGGCGGCAGGGCTGGTGCCCGACATGGCCCGTGCGTTCAAGCGCTACCTGGGCTCGGGAAAGACTGGCGATGTGAAGGTGCACTGGCCCACACTGGAAGACACGCTTGAAAGCGTTCGCCTGGCCGGCGGCGTGGCGGTGGTGGCGCATCCGCTGCGCTATGGGCTGACCCGGCGGCGGCTGGGGCTTTTGCTGGATGAGTTCACAGCGCTTGGCGGTGAAGGCGCCGAGTTGATCAGCGGCTATCAAAACGATGATCGAAGCCGCGATCTGGCCTCACTTCTGGTCAAACGAGGGCTCTACGCCTCGCTGGGCAGTGACTTTCACTATCAGGGCGGGGCACTGGCTCCGGGCACCCTGAGCCGCGTGCCACGCAGCCAGCTTGCGCCCGTCTGGCAGCACCCGCGGCTGGCCCCCGCCTTTGACGGTTTGTGAACGCCATTTCTTGCCAGATTCAGGAGACATTCCATGAGCCAGTTCTTTTCCCTGCACCCGGAAACCCCGCAAAAGCGCCTTCTAACCCAGACGCGCGAGATTCTCGAAAAGGGCGGGGTGATTGCCTATCCCACCGACTCCGGCTACGCGCTGGGCTGTCTGCCGGGCAACAAAAAGGGCGTGGAGCGCATCAAGCGACTGCGTAACCTTGATGACAAGCACAACTTCACCCTGATGTTTCCCGATCTCAATGAGATCGGCACTTATGCCCGCATGGACAGTCCCATCTTTCGCGTACTCAAGGCCTACACGCCGGGCGCCTACACCTTCATTCTCGACGCCACCAACGAGGTGCCCAGGCTGTTGCTGCACCCCAAGCGCCGCACCATCGGCATTCGCGTGCCCGATCATCGCATCACCCGCGACATTCTGGAGACAGCCGGTGCGCCGCTGATGAGCGTGACCTTTATCGCGCCCGACGAGACGCTGCCCATGACGGATGCCGAGGAGATTCGCGACCGCTTTGGTTCGCAGCTCGATGCCATCATCGACGGCGGCGCCTGCCCGATGGAGCCGACCACAGTCCTGGATATGCGAACGCTGCCGCCTGAAGTGCTTCGTCAGGGTCGGGGAGATACCAGCGCCTTTGGCTGATGCATGCCTGCCAGTCGATCGGGTACATAAAAAAACCTGCAGGGTGGCCTGCAGGTTTTTTTGATGATGACAGTTCAACGGCTATCGCTGATCCGGGGGAAGGTCATTGGCATCCGGATTGTTGCGTTTGTCCGAGTCATCGTCTGCATTCGAACTATCGTCTGTATTCAAGCTATTGTCTGTATTCGAACCATTGCCTTCATCTGAGCCCTCACCTTCCTCCGAATCATCGCCTGTCTCCGGGGTATCGCGTTTGTCCGACGCATCGGTGCCGTCGTGGGAGGGGGCGGTGCCGTCGCGCTCCTGCTCCAGTCGCCGAGTTTCCTCATCAAGAGCGTCGCGCTGCTGCTGCAGCTCTTCGATCTCGTCATCGATCTCCTTGCGTCTGGGATCATCGGCCTCTTCATTGAGCCAGGTGCCACAGCGCCGGCAGTATTTGGCGTCACGCTCGTGGCCTTCGTGACCACAGCCCGGGCAGGCCTCGTCGGAGTAGTGGTTGCGTTGAATCGAGCGCATGACCTCGGCGGAGAACACGCCGGTGGGCACGGCCAGAATCGAATAGCCCAGAATCATCATCATCGCCGAGATGAACTGCCCCAGCGGCGTAATGGGTGAAATATCCCCATAGCCCACCGTGGTCAGCGTCACCACCGCCCAGTAGATGGACTTGGGAATGCTGGTAAAGCCGGCCTCGACCGGCTCGATCAGATAAACCAGTGCCCCGAATACGATGACCAGCGACATGACCGTCATCAAAAACATCAGGATCTTCTGGCGGCTGCGCTCCAGCGCCTCCATCAGCAGGTTGCCTTCACCGACAAACTCCATCAGGCGCAGTACCCGAAAAAGCCGCATAACGCGCAGTACCCGGATGACCAGCAGCGCCTGGGTGCCGGGGAATATCAGGCTCAGCCAGGAGGGCAAAAGGCTCAGAAGATCGATGATGCCATAGGTGCTGCGGGCATAGCGCACCGGGCGGTCCAGACAGTACAGGCGCAGCACATACTCGATCGTGAAGATCACCGTAAAGACCCACTCGGCGATCATGAAGGCATCCCCATAGCGCGCCTTCAAACTGACGACGCTATCGAGCAGGATGATGACGACACTTGCCACGATCATGATGATCAGGGCGATATCAAAGCCTTTGGCGGCCGGCGTATCCGATTCAAAGATGATCTGAAAGATACGATCTCGAAGCGTCATCTGTTTTTTATGGGATTCGCTGCTCACCGGCGCTCCGAAGTCCTTGTGGGATAGATGGCGTCCGGCCTCATGCGCCAGCGCCAAAAAATCATGCCATGACGCTTCAGCAAACGCAGCCCCCGCCGTTAAACACAGCAATACGCTTGACCGTTATCACAGGCACTGTTTCGGGCCGCCCACCGAAAGGAAGCGGTAGTGCCTGATACGGTTCGTCACCGATTTGTAATAACTTCTAGGGGTGCGCCATGAGTCGTACGGTGCAGGCATTATGTCACGATATTCGCTATCTGGCCGATGAGCTGGCGGCAGAGTCGACCTCGCTCGACGGGCAAAGACTGGCGCATCTGTCGACGTGCTGCAACGCCCTGTTCGAGCTGCTTCAGACCCCTGCGCTACCCAACGATATCCCGCTGTCCCGCTACGAGCGCATGCTGCTGTGTGACCATGATGTCATCTGGCACTGGCAGGCGCAGGGCGATGGTCTGACGCTGTCATCACGCTGGAAATCGCTGTATCACGGCGAGCCCGCATCGTCTTTGACGCAGTGGTGCGAGAGGCTGCATCCCGAGGATCGCGAGCGGGTGCACGCCCTGTGCCATCAGGCGGCCACCACCCGTGCGGTGTCGCGCATCGAATGCCGCCTGTGTGACGGCCAGGGGCAGTGGCGCTTCGTTCGTCTGCGTATCGTGGGCACCGGAGATGAGCACGTGTCGGGGCTGACCGGCGTGCTCAGCGACATTACCCACGAGCGCTATCGCGACCCGGTCACCGGGCTTGGCAACTCCGACCTGCTTGATCAGCTGCTGGAAGACGCCCTGGCGCAGCCTCCGGGCACACACCACGCGCTGGTCAAGATCACCATGGTCAATGCCACGCTGCTCAGCGAATCCGAACATTTCAACAATACCCGAGAGCTGGAGACTCGCATTGCCGATCTGCTCCTGGAGCTGCTGCCCGCTGGTACGCTGGTAGCGCTGCCAGGCTTTAGCTATGCGCTGCTCACTTCCTTTGAAAGTCAGGGGGCGCTCGAGCGTTTCCTCCAGCCGCTTCAGCAGATGCTGGGCATGCCGCTGGAAACCCCGACAGGGCGCGTATGGCTATCCCATGTGGTGGGTGTGGTGCCCTTCAATGCCGCTTGCCGTGTCGGGGTCGAGACCCTGAGAAAGCAGGCGCGTCTGACCATCAATAATGCTTCCGGTGCGGGCGTGGGAGGCATCCATTACTACAGCGATGAGCTGCAGGCGCGTGCCAGCCGGGCCAGTCGCGGCGAGCAGCTGATTCGCTCAGCACTTGCCTGCGATGGCGTACTGTGTTTTTTGCAGCCCATCGTCAGCGTCAGGGAAGGGGGGCGGGTCGTGGCCTTTGAGGCGCTGATGCGCCTGCGCGATGGCGAAGAAAAAATCGCCATGCCGAGTGCGTTTATCGAGGCCGCCGAATCCACCGGACTGATCCACCAGCTCAGTCAGCAGCTGATCGACAAGGCGCTGCACATTCTGGTGGACCCGGCCTTTACCGCCCGCTTTGGCAGGGATTTCGTGATCAACATCAATCTATCCCGCCACCAGCTCAAGGACGCGATGCTGGTCGATGACATGATGAGGCTGATCCACAAACACGGCGCCAATCCCCGGCGCGTCAACCTGGAAATCACCGAGTCGGCCGTACTGGCAGAGCCGGCCGTGGCGCTGCGTAACCTGGTGCGGCTGCGCGAGCATGGCATCTCCATCGCCCTGGATGACTTCGGCAGCGGTTACTCCTCGCTGTCCCAGCTGTGCGAACTGCCGTTGGACTGCATCAAGATCGACCGCCGCTTTGTGATGGATCTGGAGCGCGAGCCCCGCAAGCGCCACGTCATGACCTCGGTCATCGATCTGTGTCGCCGTCTGGACTTTCGCGTGGTCGTGGAAGGCGTCGAGGAGAGCGCCACGCTCAAAACGGTCTGTGACATGGGCGCCGAGCAGATCCAGGGGTTCATCTACGCTCGGCCCATGGCCTCCCAGGAGGTGCTGGGTCGGCTCAATGCCACGCTGTTGCCCGTATCACTGCAGCCGGCATCGATCTGACAGGCCGAGACACCCTGTGACTGCTCCGGCACCTGCCTGCTAGCGGTACAGACGCTGCATCAATAGCAGCCACTGCTGGCCAGAGCGCACGCTCAGCCAGTCAGGACGCGACAGCGATTCACCGAGCCGGCCGGCCAGGGTGGCCACCTCGAAGTCATCATGGCGGGTCAGGTGAATCAATGCCTGACGCGAGGCATACAAAAAGGCCTGCTGCTGGCTGTCCTGAAAGGCATCAAGCGCCAGAATGGCACGCTCGAGGCACTGCCCGGGCATGTCGAGCGCGCAGGCCGGCAGCTGCCACTGCTGTTCGCGTAGAGAGGCCGCGCGCGCCGCCTTGCTGGCGTTGGCCGGGCGCAGAGCGCAGTGATGGGCCAGCTGCTCGGCCAGTGACCAGAGCGCCGTCTCCCGGCCCTCCTTGAGCTCGAGCTCGATTTCATGAATTCCAATCCGGCGCTCGCCCACGACGATCTCGCCGATATCCAGCGCCAGCTCGATCCAGCTTTCGTCATGTTCCAGTAGCCACTGAGTGCGCTGAAAGTCGGTGCGATAGACCGGGACCAGCGCCTGGCACACCCTGCTGTCTTCAAAGGGCGTCACGCCCAGACCGGCCAGCCACTCAAGGTCCAGACTTTCTTCCTCGCGCGGCGTTTCCCATTCACCCCGGGTATGCAGCCCGCCGTGGCCGTCGCCGGCGGTCTTGACCGTCTGCACGAAGGTCTCACCGTTACCGCGCAGGCGCAGGGCCACGCGATGCGCTTCAAGGTCCAGTTCCGGAGTGTCGTAATAGACGTTGGCCAGACGGTGCGTTTCGGGGGGTGTTCCCTCAAGCAGGGGATGGGCCATCAGGGCGTCGACGCTGTCGCGACCGAGCGCCATCTTGAGCTCCACCTCCTGCGGGGACGCTGATGCATTGGTGACGGTATTGTCGCTTTGCGTGCTCGGATTCATGTGTTGATTCGCTCTATCCGGGGGCCAAACGTTAAATTTTCATGACGCCGGGGGGTCAGATAAATATACTGGTTGCGCCATTTTTCATTGCAGTGAAATCACCATGGTGTCATCCAATCCCTTTTCAGCACTGTTCGGCCGGTCGCCGTTTCAGCCGCTGCTTGAACATATCGACAAGACCGTCGAGTGCGCCGACCTGTTGCCGATCTTTTTTCAGGCAACGCTTGAGCAGGACTGGACGCGTGCCGGCGAGATTCGCAACCGCATCAGCGCAGGCGAGCATGACGCCGATGAGCTGAAAACCTATATCCGCATGAACCTGCCCAACAGCATTTTCCTGCCGGTATCGCGCTCCGACCTGCTCGAGCTGATCAGTGTACAGGACAAGATAGCCAACAAGATCAAGGATATCGCCGGGATCATGCTGGGTCGTCGCATGCGTATTCCCGAGGCGATGGAGGATATCTTTCAGGAATACGTGCATACGGCAGTCGCTACGGTCCATCAGGCCCGCTCGGCGCTGGCCGAACTGGATGATCTGCTGGAGTCGGGCTTTGGACGCAATGTCTCCGATCTTCTGGGTGATCAGATCCGCAAGCTCCATGAACTCGAACACCAGGCCGACGATCAGCAGGTCATGATCCGGCGCCGCCTTTTTGAGCTGGAAAAGGAGCTGCCGCCGATCGATGTCATGTTCCTTTACCAGATCATTGACTGGATCGGTGAGGTTTCCGACCGCTCTGAACGCGTAGGCAGCCGCCTGCAAATCCTTTTGGCCCGATAGGTGCACGTCACCATCGGGTAGTGAAGTTCGGATAACGATATTTTCCTATGACCATCATCGCACAGCATGGCGAGCTCTTTATTCTTCTCGCCTGCGTTTTCGGTTTTTTCATGGCCTGGGGCGTGGGCGCCAACGATGTGGCCAACGCCATGGGCACATCGGTCGGCTCCAAGGCCATCACCATTCGCCAGGCGATCGTCATCGCCATCATCTTCGAATTTCTGGGGGCCTGGCTTGCCGGCGGTGAAGTCACTTCCACCATTCGCAATGGCATCATCGATCCCACCCTGTTAGACGAAACGCCGCAGTATCTGGTGTACGGCATGCTGTCGTCGCTTCTATCGGCGGCCATCTGGCTGATGATTGCCTCCAAAAAGGGCTGGCCGGTGTCCACCACGCACTCCATCGTGGGCGCCATTGTCGGCTTTGCCGTCGCGGGTCTGGGGCCGGCCTCGGTACAGTGGAGCGCGGTGGGCCAGATCGTGTCGAGCTGGGTGACCTCGCCGTTTATCGCGGGCATTCTCGCCTTTTTGCTGTTCCGCTCGATTCAGACGCTGATTTTTGAAAACAAGGACCCGCTGGCGGCGGCGCGTCGCTATGTACCGGGCTACATGTTTCTGGTCGGTTTTATCGTGGCGATGGTGACCCTGCTCAAGGGGCTGAGTCATGTGGGTCTTGATCTCACCTTCACCGATGCACTGCTCTGGGCCATGGGCGTGGGCGCGATCATTACGCTGCTGGGCATTCTTCTGGAGCGACGTATCGGTCACGAGCCGCGCAAGGATGACCGTTTCAGCTTCTCGGGCGTGGAGCGCATCTTCGGTCTTTTGATGATGTTTACCGCCTGCGCCATGGCGTTCGCTCATGGCTCCAACGACGTGGCCAACGCCGTGGGCCCGCTGGCCGCCGTGGTCAGCGTCGTACAGACTCAGGGGCAGATCGGCGGTAACGCGGCACTGCCCTGGTGGATTCTGATTCTCGGCGGCGGCGGTATCGTCTTTGGTCTTTTGACCTACGGCCACCGCGTGATTGCCACCGTTGGTACCGGCATTACCGAACTGACGCCGTCGCGCGGCTTTGCCGCAACGCTTGCCGCGGCGACCACGGTGGTCATCGCCTCCGGCACGGGCCTGCCGATTTCGACCACGCACACGCTGGTCGGTGCGGTACTGGGCGTGGGTCTGGCGCGCGGCATGCGGGCCTTGAACCTGCGCGTGCTGGGCACCATCGTGATTTCCTGGCTGGTCACGCTGCCGGCCGGTGCGGCACTGTCGATCATCTTCTTTTTCATGCTCAAGGGCATGTTCGGCTAGCCGTTTTTGCCGACTTCGCCATCAAGGGCCGCCGTGAATCACGGCGGCCTTTTTTTGTCCGGTGTTTGATGACATCACCCGAACCTGCGTCCCGGCGCCGGCTGCTTTAAGATGGGGGCATCTCACCGTCGTGAGTTCTCATTGATGCCTGCCTGACCCTGGAGCCGCCTTGGACATCTCATTTCCCTTTGCCGACTGGTTTCGAAACTCATCGACCTATATCGATGCCCACCGGGGACGTACCTTTGTGGTACTGATCGAAGGAGAGGGGTTGACGCCCGAGCGTCGCGCGCCGCTGATTCAGGATCTGGCGCTGCTGCACATTCTGGGCGTGCGGCTGGTGCTGGTCTTTGGCGTGCGCGCCCAGGTGCGTCAGGCGCTCGAGGCAGCGGCGCTGACGCCAAAGCGCCACCAGGGCCGGTTTGTCGTCGATGAAGCCTGCATGACGCTGATCGAGCAAGAGGTCTCGACCCTGCGGCTGGCCATCGAGGCCAGGCTGTCCCCGGGGCTTTCCAATACGCCGCTGCATGGCGTCGAGATCAATGCCATCAGTGGCAATCTGGTCATGGCCAAGCCGCTGGGCATCCGGGAGGGCGTCGACTTTCTACGGGCAGGCGAGGTGCGTCGCGTGCGCAGCGATGCCATTAAAACCCTGCTGGATCAGCGCTCGCTGGTGGTGCTGCCACCGCTGGGGTACTCCAGCACCGGTGAGGTCTTTGATCTGGACGCCGCCGATATCGCCCGTCACGCCGCCATCTCCCTCAAGGCCGACAAGCTGATCATCGTCGGCCGTGCCGGCGGGCTGCACAATGCCCAGGGGCGGCTGATGCGCCAGCCGAACCTGCAGGAGGCGCAGACGCTGGGCTATCAGCATGAAGATGGTGAACTTGCCGAGCACGTCCATATTGCCTGCGACGCGGCGCGTCAGGGGGTCGGGCGTACCCATCTGGTCTCCTGGCAGGACCGCGATGCGCTGCTGGCGGAGCTTTTTACCCGTGACGGGGTCGGCACCATGATTACCCGCGAGCGCTACGAGCAGCTGCGCAGCGCTCGCCTCGACGACATCGGCGGGCTTCTGGAGCTTTTGCAGCCGCTGGAGGAGCGCGGCATGCTGGTGGCGCGCTCGCGCGAACGCCTTGAGCAGGAGATCGAGGACTATGTGGTCATCGAGCGTGATGGCATGGTGATCGGCTGCGCGGCGCTTCATCCTTATCCGGAGGCGGGCAGTGCCGAGCTTGCCTGCGTGGCGGTTCACACCAGCTACCGCGGTGGCGAGCGTGGCGACCTGCTGCTGGAAGGCGTCGAGCAGCGCGCCCGCGAGCAGGGGCTGACCGCGCTGTTTGCCCTGACCACGCACACGCTGCACTGGTTTCTCGAGCGAGGCTTCATCACGGCAGGGCTTGAGGCGCTGCCGCAAAAACGACGTGAGCACTACAATCCACAGCGCAACTCCAGAGTGCTGCTCAAGACGCTGGCCCCTGCGGGCGTGCCGGCTGCCGGAAACTGATTCGCCGAAAAGTCACCGTCGCGTTTTTGAGACAAGGTCCATAAGGTTTGTCGGCATCTGCAGACAATGGAAAAGATTTAAAAAACAATGGCTTGCTTGTTTGGCAGGGTGGTCATGTCGCCACATGGCGACGTTTTCGGCCTTCATCGCGGCACTTCCAACCCGATATGGAATGTTTCAGATCTTTTTAAAATTACATGTTGTTGTATTTAAAGCATAAATTAAATCATGGCATATCTCTGGCTAGAGGTAAGGCATGGCAGGACGGTGGATCATGAATGGTCGCTTTCAGGACCGGCATTTGTGACGCCGACCTGCCGAAGGCCCCCTGCAAGGAAGCGTCAGGCAGACATTGCCATGGCACGGATGCCATTTCGGGGCAGAATTTCGAAAATGCCGTCTGGTGGCGTTTTTGATCACGAAGAAGCCACAGGCGCTGTCGAAAACCTGAATGTCAATCTCGACAGCGTGGCTTCGGGCCCCTCCAGGCCCACGGTGACACGGCCCTGCATGGTCAGGCGGGCAGGGTCGTATCACCATGTTACCCTTCAGTTCCCTGCGTATATTGAGAGCCGGCCCTGCCGGCTCTTTTTTTATTGCGGTCGGATAAATGAAACCAAATGAGTGAAAAGTGTATACGGACGTTATCGAACGGTGAGATTATCGGTTATTCTCTCCCTCGTTCCGGACTACTCTTTCTTAACGGCTCGCCTGTCGGAGACTGTCACCTCATGGCTTCTCGAATAAAGCGTCGATGGCGTCCTCGATCCCTTCTTCAGCAGGTATTGACGGCCTTTTTGCTGGTCATGCTGCCGATCGGTGTGTTGATTCATCTCGCCGGTCAAAGCTTTTCCCAGCTCTCGGAGCTGGCCGATGTCAGTGCTCGCGAGGCAGTGGACGAGACACGTCGCGCCCGTCAGTTGACCAACCTGTCAACGGATATGGAGCGCAGCGCCCGTCAGTACGCGGTGCTTGATGATCAGAGTCTGCTTGAAATCTATGGCGAACGCCGCGCGCGCTATAGCGACCTGCTCAACGAACACGCCGCCTTCATGGGCGACAGCCCCCTGATGCAGTCGCTGCGTCAGCAGTTGACCGTGCTTGAAACCCTGCCGGCGCCCGGCGAGGAGAGCCTGAGCGCCCAGCTGTCCGAGTTCAGTCGGTTTACCTCCACCACGGAAGCGCTGGCCGAGGCGACCCGTCGTCAGGTCGATGCGCGTATCGACGAGATTCGCGCCCAGGCCGATCAGGTCACCACACGCCTTTGGCAGGCAACACTGGCGCTGGTGTCGTTCAGCCTGGTGCTGATCCTGTTTTTCACCTGGCGTATCATTCGCCCGATTCGACAGCTCGAGCAGCGTATTCTCGGCATCGGGGGCAGTGGCGATACCGAAGAGACGCGCCCGATCCAGGGCCCGCTGGAGCTGGTCAATCTCGAGGAGCGCCTTGAGTGGCTGTCGGCGCGTCTGCGCGAGCTCGAGGAACAAAAGCAGCAGTTTTTGCGTCACATGTCCCACGAGCTCAAGACACCGCTGGCCAGTATCCGTGAAGGCTCCGGGCTTCTGGCCGATGGCGTGGTGGGTGAGATGACCCAGCGCCAGCGCGAAATCGTGCTTTTGATCGATGAAAGCGGTCAGGAGCTCCAGACATTGATCGAACAGCTGCTGGATTACAATCTGCTGCAGCAAAATCGCCGCCTTAACGTCACGCGCTTTGACGTGGCAAGCGTGATCCATGAGGTGCTTTCAAAGCACCGCCTGGCGCTGCAGCAAAAGGGCATGGTCGTGGAAGAGCGTCGCGCCCCGCTGTACTGGCAGGCCGATCGCGCCCGTACCGCGCGAATTCTGGACAATCTGGTGTCCAATGCCATTGCCTACGGCGACGATGAAGGCCGGCTCTACATTTCGGCCAGTGCCGACCAGCATCATCTGACCCTGGATGTGGCCAACAGCGGTCAGGCGATCAACGACCGTGACCGCGATCATCTGTTCGAGCCCTTCTATCAGGGCAGCTCGCAGCGCAAGGGGCCGCTCAAGGGCTCCGGCATCGGGCTGTCGGTGGCCGCCGAGAGCGCTCGTGCCCAGCACGGGACGCTGAGTCTGATCGAGGATTCGATCAACGGCTGTGAAGTCTGCTTTGAACTGGTACTTCCCTGGATCGTGGAAGAGGCTTCACAGGACAACCCCTCTTTACCCCGGGCCGCAAGGGAAAAGGCGGCGCTGGCAAGGATATGACAATGAAGCACAATCTAATGGCAGGCAGCGTTTTGCTGGCGACCATGCTGCTGGGCGGGTGCGCCATGTGGGGTGATCGTGTCCCCGGCGCCGCCGAGGAAGGGTGCATTACCCGCGGTATCCCCACCATGGTGGATGACGAATGCCTGCTGCCCACGTGGGTTGCCTTTGGTCGCACTGCGCAGACCGGCACACAGCAATGGCGCGATGAAGTGCTTCAATACATGGATGACGACACGCCCCGGAGCGGTCTGGCCCGTGCGGTGGTCTTTTCCCAGGAGGATGCCGAGCACTGGCCGACAGGCCTTGCGCTGTTCAAGCGCTATACTCCGCAGGCGCCCGAAAGCATTCAGCCGCTGCTTGAGCAGTGGCAGCGGGATCTGGAGCGTCGCACCGAACTTCAGTCCGGGCTTCAATCCAGACTCGATGCACAGCATAATCGCAGCCATCAGGGTAACAGCCGGCAGCGTCAGCAGATTCAGTCGCTGCAGCAGCAAAATGCCGAGCTGAAAAAGAAACTGGACGCCCTGACCGCGATAGAGGAGAGCATGAACGCCAGGCAGACCCCCTGAGCGCTCCTCGCGCGTCGGTCGTGCAAGGAGAGACACGTGAAAACTGCCCATCTGCTATTGGTCGACGATGATCCAAGCCTTTTGAGGCTTCTGGGCATGCGTCTTGAAAGCCGTGGCTATCGGGTCAGTACCGTTGAAAGCGGGCCACAGGCGCTGTCACTGGTCGAACAGCAGCGCCCTGATCTGGTGCTGTCGGATCTGCGCATGGATGGCATGGACGGCATGGCGCTGTTTGGCGAGATTCAGTCCCGCCATCCCGGGTTGCCGGTCATCATTCTGACCGCGCATGGCTCCATCCCCGAAGCCGTCAGCGCCACCCGTCAGGGAGTGTTCGGCTTTTTGACCAAGCCCATCGACCGCACCGAGCTGTTTGCACTGGTCGACGAGGCGCTCATGCAGACCTCGCCGGCCAGCGGCGGGGCAGACCCGGCCTGGCGCCGTGACATCATCACCCGCAGTACCGTCATGGAACAGGTGCTCGAGCAGGCCGGCAAGGTTGCCGGCAGCGATGTCAGCGTGCTGCTCTCCGGCCCCTCCGGCTCCGGCAAGGAGCTTCTGGCTCGCGCTCTGCACCGCGCCAGCGCCCGTGCCGAACACCCCTTTATCGCCATCAACTGCGGCGCACTGCCCGAGCAGCTGCTGGAAAGCGAGCTGTTCGGTCATGCCCGCGGGGCCTTCACCGGCGCGGTCAGCGCCCATGAAGGGCTCTTTCAGGCCGCCCACGGCGGTACGCTCTTTCTCGATGAGATCGGCGACATGCCCCTGTCGCTGCAGGTCAAGCTGCTGCGGGTGCTTCAGGAGCGTCAGGTGCGACCGCTGGGCAGCACCCAGAGTATCGATGTGGACGTGCGCGTTATTTCCGCCACCCACCGCGATCTCAACGCGGCGATGAATGAGGGCACCTTCCGCGAGGATCTTTTCTACCGCCTCAACGTGGTCAACCTGCGCCTGCCGGCCCTGCACGAGCGCCCCGAGGACATTCCGATTCTGGCGCGCTATCACCTGGAACTGGCCGCCGATCGCCACAAGCCCTCGGTCAAGGGGTTTTCAAAGGAGGCCATCAGCCTGCTGGCCTCCCATGCCTGGCCGGGCAACGTGCGCCAGCTCGTCAACGTGGTCGAGCAGTGTGTGGCGCTGTCTACCGCGCCGATCATTGCGCACGCGCTGGTAGCCCAGGCACTGGCCTCGGAAGACAACGCCCTGCCATCGTTCAACGCAGCGAGAGCCGGTTTTGAACACGGCTATCTGGTCAAGGTGCTCAAGATTACCGAGGGCAACGTCACGCAGGCGGCACGCATCGCCGGACGCAATCGCACCGATTTCTACAAGCTGCTTTCCCGCCACGAGCTTGACCCCAACAGCTTCAAGCCTGCCTACGCCGACGGGCCGCTTTGATCAGCGCTTCAGCCGCCGCTTCACTTCCACCTTCAGACGGCCCTCGCCCAGACGGGCCGTCAGCACCTCGCCCGGCTGAGTGTCCTGTGAGCGGCGAACCACGCCGTTTGAGGATTCCAGAATCGCGTAGCCGCGGCCCAGTACGGCCAGCGGGCTGACGGCGTTGAGCTCGCGCATCAGGCCTTCCAGCTTCTGGCGCTGTTCGTTGATTCGCCGTTCGGGGGCGGCCATCAGCCGCTGTTCCAGCGCCTCGAGGCGCACTCGATGGTCACGCAGCGCCCGCTCGGGCGAGGTCTGCTGGAGTCGCGCCTGATCGGTTGTCAGGCGCTGGCGGGATTGTTCCAGCCGGTAGCGCATCGCGCGCGTCAGGCGCGCTTCAAGGTCATCAAGCCGCTGGCGCTGCGTGCTCAATCGCTCGCCGGGGTGGCGAAGACGTGAGGCGGCGTGATCCAGCCGCTGGTTCCACTGATCGAGCTGGCGCTGCTGGGCGCCGGTCAGGCGCTGCGTGAGGGTCGACAGCCGCTCCAGAATGTCGCGGCGATCCGGCACCAGCCGTTCGGCGGCGGCCGAGGGCGTCGGGGCGCGAGCGTCGGCGGCCAGATCGGACAGCGTGGTGTCGATCTCGTGGCCCACCGCGCTCATCACCGGAATCGGGCTTGCCTGAATGGCGCGCGCCAGACGCTCATCGTTGAAACACCACAGATCCTCCAGACTGCCGCCGCCGCGGGTGATCAGCAGCGCATCGAAGCGGCCGTCACGTGCGGCGGCTTCCAGCGCGTGGATCATGGCCGGGGCCGCCTGATCCCCCTGCACCGGTACCGGCAGAACGCTCACCTCGAGCAGCGGCCAGCGCGCCTGCAGCACGGCCAGCACGTCCTGAAGGGCCGCGCCGCTGGCGGAGGTAATAATGCCCAGCTGCTGCGGCGGGCAGGGCAGCTCGCGGGCATTGTTGAACACGCCTTCGCCCTCGAGTTTTGTTTTCAACCGCTCCAGTGCGGCCAGCAGGGCGCCGCGGCCGGCCTCCTGCACTGCCTCCACGATCAGCTGATAGTCGCCGCGCGGCTCAAAGATCGAGACTTTCGCCCGAATGCGCACGCTGTCGCCTTCGCGCATGGGGGCGGCGACAAAGCGTGCGCGGTTGCGAAAGAGCGCGCAGCTGACCTGGGCGCGATCGTCCTTGAGCGTGAAGTAGAGATGGCCCGAGGCCGGGCGCGACACGCGCGAGAGCTCGCCTTCGACCCACACCTCGCCCAGGGTGTTTTCAAGCGCCCCGCGTGCGCGGCGGTTCAGATCGGAAACGCTCAGGGCGTCACTTTTTGAGGCGGGGGTCATGACAGCTCCCTGCAGGGTGATTCGATTCGAGGGTTTATGGTCCGGAAGTAGCCCGTGGTCCAGCAGGGGCAGGGCAGTCCGGCCTGAGTAGTCTGGCACGGTGGTGCGGCGGTGTCTGCCGGCGTGACCACCTCGGGCAGCGCCTTGAAAAAGAGTGCGTATATGGCAGCAATAGCGCGCCGCCGTGGGTGCGTTCGTTGTATGGGCGGGCCGCAGGCGTTAAAATGCTCGATTAATTATTCCCCGCCGCCTGTACAACCCACTCAGTGGACGCCAGTTATGCTGCGTATAGCTCAAGAAGCGCTTACGTTTGACGACGTATTACTCGTTCCCGGTTATTCCGATGTTCTACCGAAGAACGTCTCTCTGAAATCCCGCCTGACCCGCAACCTCGTCCTCAATATTCCGCTTGTCTCCTCCGCCATGGATACCGTGACCGAAGCCCGCCTGGCGATTGCCATGGCGCAGGAAGGCGGCATCGGTATCGTGCACAAGAGCATGTCGATCGCCGCTCAGGCCGCTGAAGTGCGCAAGGTCAAAAAGCACGAAAGCGTGATCGTGAAGGACCCCGTCACGGTCAGCCCCGACGCCAAGCTCACCGATCTTCTGGCCATGGCCGAAGAGTACGGCTACTCCGGCTTTCCGGTCGTGAAGGGTGAAGAGCTCATCGGTATCGTGACCGGCCGCGACATGCGCTTTCAGCCCAACTACAGCGACAGCGTCGAGGCGATCATGACCCCGCGCGAGAAGCTGATTACGGCGAAGGAAGGCACGCCGCTGGAAGACATCAAGCGCCAGCTTCAGGAACACCGCATCGAGAAGATCCTGATTGTCAGCGACGACTTCCACCTGCGTGGTCTGGTCACGGTGCGCGACATCGAAAAGGCGCGCACCTACCCGAACGCCGCCAAGGACGAGGACGGTCGTCTGCTGGTTGGCGCCGCGGTCGGCACCGGCGAAGACACCGGCGAGCGTATTCAGGCCCTGCATGATGCCGGCGTTGACGTGATCGTCGTCGACACCGCCCACGGCCACAGCGCCGGCGTGCTCGATCGCGTGCGCTGGGTCAAGGAGCACTTCCCGTCGCTGCAGGTCATCGGCGGCAACATCGCCACCGCCGCGGCGGCCAGGGCGCTGGCCGAAGCCGGCGCAGATGGCGTCAAGGTCGGCATTGGCCCGGGCTCGATCTGCACCACGCGCATCGTCGCCGGTGTCGGCGTGCCGCAGATCACCGCCGTTGCCGATGTGGCCGAAGCGCTCAAGCCCTATGACATTCCGCTGATCGCCGATGGCGGCATTCGTTTCTCCGGTGATATCGCCAAGGCGATCGTTGCCGGTGCCCACTGCGTCATGGTCGGCAGCCTGCTGGCGGGCACCGAAGAGTCGCCGGGCGAGATCGAGCTCTATCAGGGCCGGACCTACAAGGCCTACCGCGGCATGGGCTCGATGGGCGCGATGTCCCAGACCCAGGGTTCGTCGGATCGCTACTTTCAGGACAAGAACGAAGGCGTCGAGAAGCTCGTACCCGAAGGCATTGAAGGTCGTGTGGCCTACAAGGGCCTGATGAGCGCCATTGTCCATCAGATGATGGGCGGCCTGCGCGCCTCGATGGGCTACACCGGCTCGCACGATATCGACACCATGCGCACCGTGCCGGAATTCGTTCGCATCACCAGCGCAGGCTTTGCCGAATCGCACGTTCACGACGTGCAGATCACCAAAGAAGCGCCGAACTACCGGAGCTGATGGCATGCGCTGCCCGCGTGGGATCATGACTCTCATTGATCGATGCGCGGGCAGGGCACGTCCACCGGCTGCCGGGCAGTTCAGTATCAAGAGCGGGAGGCGAAAGCTTCCCGCTCGCTGTTTATATCCTCGCCGTTCTCGGCTGTGTAGAGAGATCCCATGACCGACATTCACGCCCACAAGATCCTGATTCTCGATTTTGGCTCCCAGTACACCCAGCTGATCGCCCGCCGCGTGCGCGAGATCGGGGTCTATTCGGAAGTGCGCGCCTTCGACATCACCGAAGAAGAGATCCGCGAGTACAACCCCAACGGCATCATCCTCTCCGGCGGGCCGGAGTCGGTCGCCGAGCTGGACTCCCCGCGCGCACCGCAATGCGTCTTCGAGATGGGGCTGCCGGTGTTCGGCATCTGCTACGGCATGCAGACCATGGCCGCCCAGATGGGCGGGGCCACCGAAGGCTCGGACAAGCGGGAATTCGGCTACGCCCAGATCAGCGTCTCCGCTGAAGACGATCTGCTCGGCGGCATCAAGGACCACATCGGCGATCGTGGCGACGCCCTGCTGGATGTGTGGATGAGCCACGGCGACAAGGTTGCCCGCGTCCCTGAAGAATTCGAAATCACCGCCTCCACGCCGAGCTGCCCGATCGCCGCCATGAGCTGGGCTGAAAAGCGTCTCTACGCGGTACAGTTCCACCCGGAAGTGACCCACACCACCCAGGGCCAGCGCATTCTCGAACGCTTCGTGCTCGAGATCTGCGGCTGTGAACGGCTCTGGACCCCGGCCAAGATCATCGAAGACCTCGCCGAGCGCGTGCGCGAACAGGTCGGCGACCGTCACGTACTGCTCGGCCTCTCCGGCGGGGTGGATTCCTCCGTGGTGGCAGCACTTCTGCACAAGGCGATCGGCGACCAGCTCACCTGCGTGTTCGTCGACAACGGCCTGCTAAGAAAGGATGAAGGCGCCCAGGTGATGGACACCTTCTCCCAGCACATGGGCGTGCGCGTCATCCGCGTCGATGCCGAAGACGAGTTCCTCGGCCGCCTGAAAGGCGTTGATGACCCGGAGCAGAAGCGCAAACTGATCGGCAACACCTTTATCGACGTGTTCGACCGTGAAGCCGCGAAGATCGACGGCGTCGACTTCCTCGCCCAGGGCACCATCTACCCGGATGTGATCGAATCCGCGGCGTCGAAAACCGGCAAGGCGCACGTGATCAAGTCGCACCACAACGTCGGCGGCCTGCCGGAGACCATGAAGCTCAAGCTGGTCGAACCGCTGCGCGAACTGTTCAAGGACGAAGTGCGCAAGCTCGGCCTCGAACTCGGCCTGCCGTATGACATGGTCTACCGCCACCCGTTCCCCGGGCCGGGCCTGGGCGTGCGCATTCTCGGTGAAGTGAAGAAAGAATACGCCGACATCCTGCGCGAGGCGGACGCCATCTTCATCGAAGAGCTGCACAACTTCGACTGGTACCACAAGACCAGCCAGGCCTTCGCCGTGTTCCTGCCGGTACGCTCCGTCGGCGTGGTGGGGGATGGCCGCCGCTACGAATGGGTTATCGCCATTCGCGCGGTCGAAACCATCGACTTCATGACCGCCCGCTGGGCGCACCTGCCGTATGAGCTGCTGGAGAAGGTCTCCGGACGCATCATCAATGAGATCAGCGGCGTGTCGCGTGTGACATATGATGTGAGCAGCAAGCCGCCCGCGACGATCGAGTGGGAGTGAGGTGGTAGCTGCTTGAGTGAATGAGAAAACCCGCCGAGAGGCGGGTTTTTTTATGCGCGGCTGCCGAGCAGGCGTAGGCCCATGCCGATAAACAGCACCCCGGTCAGGCGATTAAACCGTGCCTTCCAGCGTTGACCGCTGAAGTAATGGCCGATCCTTTTAACGCCCACTACATAGCCGCTGTGCACGGTAATGACGATGCCGGCAATCGTTAGATACATGATCGCGAACTGCCCCGTTAGAGCGTGCGCATGGTCAATGAACTGCGGCAGGAAGGCAGAGAGAAACAGTAGGGTTTTGGGGTTGCTGATCGAGACCAGAAAGGCCTCCAGCCACAGGGAGGAGTGCCGCCGTGATGGCTCGACGGTTACCGCCGCGTCAGGGCGCCGCTTTCTGAATGACGCCAGCAACTGCCTTGAGCCGAGAAACATTAGATATGCCGCACCGATCACCTTTAACACCGTAAACGCCATGGGGAGAGTGCTGAGCAGCGTACCAACGCCCAGCGCGACCAGCGCAATTGTAATGAGCTGGGCGGCTAGGTTGCCGGTCAGCGCGATCAACACGCCCGGCACGCCGTGGCGTAGGCCGTTGCGAATCACCAATAGAACATTGGGGCCCGGCGACAGGGTGACCAACAGATAGGCCAGAAAGAACGCCAACCAGAGATGCAGAGACATACGGTGCTTTCCTTGTTGTTATCAAGCGAGCCGTTGATCTGCGAGTGTGCGATGGGGAAGGGCAATTGTCACTTGTGTAATGGATGGTTGCACACACGCGTGGGTGGAAACCATCGACGTCATGACCGCCCGCTGGGCGCACCTGCCATATGCGCTACTGGAGTAGACCTCCGGTCGCATCATCAACGAGATCAGTGGCGTGTCGCGCGTGACGTATGATGTGAGCAGCAAGCCGCCCGCGACGATCGAGAGGTAGTGAGGTTTGAGCTGCCTGCTTGAATGGAAAAACCCGCCAATTGGCGGGCTTTTGATTCTATAAAAGATGAAGCTTATAGTTGTTTTTATATGATGTAATAAATTTGCTAGATATTTATTCTTATTTCGCTAGGGCTTGAGGGTTACATGTCCATGGCAGTAATATATTTTAAAGCTTTCTCTAAAAGATAAGGTTTAATATGCCCTTCTGAAAGAGTATTTTGTTCGCTAGTGCCTCCATTCTTGGATCGCCATGTAGGTTCTAAACAAACGAACTCGGCTGATCCTACGCGAATACCAATATCTGCTTGAATTCCAGATATTAGATTGGACCTCTTTTCGATGCTAACTTCAAAGTTTAATCCATCCTCTCGGAGAGTGTATTCAAACAGTCTGCCAATAGCTTGATTTAATTTTTCATCGTTATTTCGGGCAAGGGCTTGAATTGCTTGATACTCTTTGACAGTAGTATCAGATATTTTACCTGATGCTTTAGACGGAGATGCCTCTCTCCCTAATACAATAAGTAGTTCTTTATATACAGGTGTGGATCTCAAAGAGCTAGCTGCCGCTGTTTTTGACCCTGATTTATTTCCCAGCGCGTTTTTAACTATAGTATCGCCGAAGCAGCGTACTGCATTGACTGATACGTTGGGCGGAACAGCAAACACTCTTGCATCGAGAGCTCTCAAAAGCTGACCAGCGTTTGATCTTCGTTTACGCCATTCTTTTGCATAAGTAGCTGTATTATTGGAATCATCGATCGTGTCAAGAATGCGAGAAAGATCAACTTGCCAATGACTTCCTTGAGTAAGCGAGCCTACAGTATGGCCAATGGCCGATCTATCATCTCCGTGGAGCAATACCCATAGGCGTGGCTGGCCTCTTTCCTTTATTAAGCTTTTAAAATGGGTGGTCGATTTTTCTGACTCGGATATAACTTGCTGGTAAAAATCCGATATTGTTTCAGATGTGTCGATTAACGGTGCAGCAATTTCACGTGATAAGCCATAAGCTTCTAAGCCATCGCCAGAAAGATTTAACGCAGTGTTATCTGCGATGTCGTAAAACTTTTGTTTGTCAATGCCGGTAAAATTAAAAACACCTTTTGTATCATGGGCGCAAATAGAGTCCCTGCCAACATTCCAAGCTATTTCAGATATTTCTTTTGCTGCACTTATGTCAGTCATTGTCCATAGTATGACGATGTTGCCTTCACCCTCTCTTAAAAAGTCAAGCCAGCTAATAAAATTCTCTTTGGATTTTTCTATATCTTCTTTCCTAGGGTTATCCCTTTTTTCGATTAATACGATTTTATGTTTTCCGGCCGCTTCTTGATTTTTACTTTTTATTATTTCTGGTAAATTTTCGAGGTTTTCAGATGGAGGTATTGACGTTATGTGGATGTTTTCGAAAAATTTGGGTAAGGATTTGACAAAGGTCGTTTTTCCAGAGCCGGATTTGCCAAGAAATATTTCGAAAACACCACCAGACCCTGATTGTATTCTTGATAAGAGCTGGTCAACCCTGCTTTCGGCGGAAGCTACTCGTTCAACTAAATCCGAAGGATCGAGGCCAGCTTCTTTAGCTCGATTCGTCAATACTTCCCAGCGCCTTGGGAGCAATAGCGGTGCAAGAATTGAAGTTGACATTTTTCCTCTTTTTGGCATTGGACCGTAAAACGATCAAAAATGTTGATCGAATTAGATAGTATAAAATTATATATTAATAATATACAGAAAGATTAAATTTTTTAGGTTGCCACTCCTGTTGCCTTGTTAGTTTCAAGCGCGCAGATATTGATGCCACAAAGTTCGATCACGCCCATTCCCACAGCTAACCTCCATACCGGCTATCCCAGCGAAGGCCACACGCTACCGGCCTAGGTTTCAATCTGCTCTAGCGTATAATCTCTCTAGGCAACTTCCATCACGGCGCGCTGAAAGAGTGCGAGCGTGGCATCGGCGTCATCAACGGTGTAACGGCAAACGAAGATAGCAGGCAGGTTGCTGTTGTTCATGAGTCACGACGCTTGCTGACTCACCGCATCCCATGAAGTGAGCCAAGTAATATTGCATAAGTAACTTTAAGCCACGCTCACCGTTGCCACGCGCAGCGCCGCATGCTGCAATAGCATGATGGTCTTGCCATCGACAATCTCGCCGGTGCGAATCATTTCCAGCGCTTCCTCCAGCGGCAGTTCCAGCACTTCGATATCCTCGCCTTCATCCTCAAGCCCGCCCCCCTTGCCGGTTTTCAGGCTGTCGTCGTAATCGGCGATGAAGAAATAGAGCTTTTCCGTGACCGAGCCCGGGCTCATGAAGGCTTCAAACACCTTCTCGACGTGCTGGATGCGATAGCCGGTCTCTTCCTCGACTTCGGCGCGAATGCGAGCCTCGGGCGAGGCGTCATCCAGCAGGCCCGCCGCGGTTTCGATCAGCATGCCGTGATGGTTGTTCACAAAGGCGGGGAAGCGAAACTGGCGCGTCAGCACGACCGTGCGGCGCTCGCGATTGAACAATAAAATGGTCGCGCCGTTGCCGCGGTCATAGGTTTCCCGGCTCTGGCGCTGCCAAGTGTTGTCCCGCCGCAAATAATCAAACGTGGTCTTTTTCAGCGTGTACCAGTCATCCGACAGGACTCTGGTCTCGATAATGTTTATCCGGGGCTCGGTAGCGCGCATGTGTTTTCTCACGGCATGGCAGGAGAAAGCATGCTATCGTGCGGTTTCGTGCAAAAACAAGATAATTCGTGCAGAGAGCCAATAACGCATGCTGACCCATCAGAGGAAAAACGAGATTCTGGCGCGCCTGAAGCGGGAAGGGCAGGTGATCGCCAAAACCCTGAGCGAAAGCTTTGGCGTCTCGGAAGATACGATTCGGCGTGACCTGCGCGAGCTGGCCGCTGAGGGGCTGTTGCAACGTGTGCATGGCGGTGCGCTGCCGGCGTCTCCGGCCGTGGCGGATTTCGCCCAGCGCCAGAGCATCGAGTCGGACACCAAGCGCGCCGTTGCCGCGGCCGCGGCGGCAATGGTCTCGCTCGGTCAGGTGTTGATTCTGGATGGCGGCACCACGGCGGTGGAGATGGCCCGGCAGCTGCCGCGGGATCTGACCGCCACGGTGGTCACCCACAGCCCGAGCATTGCCGTCGAGCTGGTCAATCATCCGGGCATCGAGGTCATCATCATCGGCGGGCGGCTGTTCAAGCACTCCATCGTCACAGTGGGTACGGCTGCCATGGAGGCGCTGTCGCACATTCGCGCCGATGTCTATTTCATGGGGGTGACCGGGGTGCACGCCACCGCCGGTTTGAGCACGGGTGATCTGGAAGAGGCCTACATGAAGCGGGCGCTGGCGGCGCATGCGGCCGAAACGGTGGTGATGGCGTCTTCCGACAAGATCAATGCCGCCTCGCCGTACATGATCGGCGAGCTGAGTCTGGCCAGTACTATCATCGTGGAAAAGAGTACGGAAGCGGCCCTGATCGAGCCGCTGGCCGCTGCCGGTGTCACGGTGGTGATGGCCTGAGTCGATGCGGTCAGTATCCGGCACCGCTGATTCGAAAGGGCAACAAGTCAGGCTTGCATTAGAGAGTTTGCAACTTTCGTCTCCCTGAGCGGCTTTTAACGTGTGGATGGGCGTGGCTTGTACCAGGCTGGCTCTGGTTAATTCTTTTTAAATAATTGGGTTAATACCACGACCCACCAAAAGATGCCGGACAGGTGACACGGAAACGATAAAACACCGGCGGCATCCGGATAGCATCACTCAAGGGACTGACATCATGGCAAATTCCAACAAGACCCAATCACTTGCGTTTCTTGGCGGCGGGGAGACAGCCCTTGTTCTGCCCGACGACATCACGGAGTTTGAGCTGGATACCCGATTCGACGACAGCGGGGTCCGCTCCGGTGAGACGCTGGATCTGACCGTACAGGGCAGCGCTCTCGAATCGCTTGATCTGAGCGGCAACGGTCGCGTTGCATGGGACAACAGCGCAGATAATACCGCTGCCGTCGGGCAGGTCGATGCCTCGGGGCTTGAAGGCGGGCTTGAATACACCGCCTCGAGTGATGTGCAGGAAACCATCATTCTTGGCGGCGCGGACGGCGGTGTCGACGTGATCAACATGGCAGAGGATGGCTCGCGTTTCGGCAATGACGGTCATGCGATCGATACGCTGGTCGGCTTCAACCCCCGTACGGATACCCTGTTTATCGATGACGATGTGGTGGCGTCTTTCGATAACCTCGATCTCGACAATGCCGTCTTTGCGGATGCCTCATTGTCGCTTGAAGAGGCGCTGACGCAGGCCGGCGCCCAGGACAGCGGTGATGCCATCCTGCCGGTTCTCCACGGCGAGGATACCTATTTCTACCGCGACAGAGGGCCGGCGGGGCTGGATGACAGCGATTTCGTCCTGCAGATCGAGGATCTTGCCGGCGGTCTGAACTCCTTTGCGGATCGTCAGGGCTATATCTCCGACATGGCGCCGGCACCGACAGGTCCCTTCGAGGATGTCGAGGTATCGGGGATGACCAGCGGCACCGAGGGTACCGCTGACAGTTTCGTGTTTGGCAGCGATGGCGCCTGGCAGGATGCCACCATTACCAACTTTGAGCTGGGCGTCGATCGGCTCGATCTGTCACAGGTGAACGGCAGAGATGGTGACCCGATCGATTACAATGACGTCAATATGCACCCCAGTGAAGAGCTTCTGGTCAACACGGACACCGGGATGCATCTCGTTCCGCTTATCGGCGTACCGAAGTACGACCCCGGTTCGCCGATCGGTGAGCTGAACTATGCCATGGGTCCCGAGGACTTCCTGTTTGCCTGAGTCTTTATTGAGATATTAAAAATCGTTTTCGCGCCAGGGCCCATCTTTTGATGGGCTCTTTTATGTGCTTGATACAGACATATGTTCGATCCTTGGTCAGCCCGGCGTGCCACGTCTGCTGGAAAGGCTGTCAGGCAGTGGCGCCGGTGTCGTGTAGCACTTTCTCCATCCGGAAGTTCTTCAACACCTCCCCACGGCGCTTCATCTCCTGCGCCGTCACGACATCAAACCCCCGCGCCTTGAAGAAGGGCCGGCCGGTCAGGCTGGCCTCGGTGGTCACGCACTTAATCCCACGCCGTTGGGCCGCCTGCTCGACGACGCTTAAAAGCGCACTCGCCACCCCGCGGCGCTGATGGTCCGGGCTGACAAAGAGCATATCGAGATGGCCGTGCTCGTTAAGGCTGGCAAAGCCCGCTGGCGTGTCATCGATCATGGCGAGCCACGTGGACTGGCGCTCAAGCGTTATGGCCCAGAGAGCCCGGTCGATGCCGCCGGCCCACGCTTCAAGCTGCGCCGGTGTGTAGTCCCTGGCGGCCACTTCCCGCACGGCGCGTCGAAAAAGGGCGAGCGTGATCTCGGCATCACCGGCGCGGTAGTCACGAATGCCTAAAGTATCCGGCGCCATGGCGGCTATCCTTGAACAAAGCGTTTGGGTACGAGCCGGGAGGCTGTCATGAACACACTATTGAACAACTGGCCGTTCATTGTCGGGTTGATCCTGATCGTGGTCGGGGTGGGCATGGTGGTGGTCGGGGGTTATGTTCGCATCTTTCGCGCGGTACTGGTGGGGGCAGGGCTGCTGCTGGCGGCGGCCGTCATCCTGCTGATGAGCCCATAAACGCACCGCTATCCATCGCGCACTGCACGCCACGAACCGAAAGAAGGCGCCTCACCCGGGGCGCCTTCTTCGTTTCATCAGCATCGGTTAATACTTATGGCGCATTGATCCTGCGCTGGCGCATCGGCAACGCTTGTATCGCGATATTGCTATATCCGGTTTTCCTGAACGCCAATGCCGGCCGGATGGAGGCCAGCGTTATCGCCCCATGGTCATCGCTTATCCCGCCGCGTCGAGCCCGCGATGATCCCGCTTCGCGCTCCTGCCACCAGCCAAAGAGATTGCCCATGAAAGGGTTGATACCCATTACCACCTCACTGCTGCTCGGCGCCGGCCTGCTCTCCACCGTGCACGCCGCCCAGGTCGAAGTGCATGACCCCGTCATGGCCCGCGAAGACGGCACGTATTATGTGTTCAGTACCGGCCCGGGTATCGATATCTACTCCTCCGATAACCTGAAACAGTGGCGCCATGCCGATCGCATTTTCAGCGGTGAGCCGGATGATCCGCCCTGGGCGACGTCGGTCGCGCCGGCGTTTGACGGGCATATCTGGGCGCCGGACATCGTCGAGAAAAACGGCCGCTATTATCTCTACTACTCGGTGTCGGCGTTCGGCCAGAACACCTCCGGCATCGGGGTGACCGTCAACGAGACGCTCGACCCCGAGGCCGACAACTATCAATGGCAGGATCAGGGCCTCGTGCTGCAGTCCGAACCCGGTCAGGACAACTGGAATGCCATCGACCCGGCGGTGATCGAGGATGACAACGGCATGCCCTGGATGAGCTTCGGCTCGTTCTGGGGCGGGCTGAAGCTGGTACAGCTTGATGAGGCCATGACAGGGCTCGCCCAGCCTGTGGAGATCCTCGATCTCGCCACGCGCCCGAACAGCGAGGAAAACGCCATCGAGGCGCCGTTCATCTTCAAAAGGGACGGCCACTACTACCTGTTCGCCTCATTTGGTTTCTGCTGCCGCGGGGCGGACAGCACCTACCGACTGGTGGTGGGGCGCAGTGACAGCGTGCAGGGGCCCTATTTGGATAGAGCGGGCGTGCCGATGATGGAAGGCGGCGGCACGCTGGTGCTGGAAGGTATTAATGCGTGGCCCGGGCTGGGGCACAACGCGGTCTACACCTTTGATGACCGGGACGTTATGGTGTTTCACGCCTATGAAGCCGCCGATGACGGTCTCCAGAAGCTGCGCATTCTGGAAATGGACTGGGACAATGGCTGGCCGGTGGTCGACCCGGACGATCTCAACGCCAACACCACCGAGCTGGTCGAGTAGAGATTGAAAAACAACATGGCAGGGCGGCCAGGGGCCGCCGCGCTGTCTTTGCCTCTGGTCACTTATCGATACACCCGGTCCAGCTGCGTAAAGGCCCCGCGGGCGTGATCTTCCTGAAACATCTCATGATCGCGGCGCACGCGCTCGGCGGCTTCTTCGGCAAACATCACCATGTCCTCGGTAAAAAGCGCCTTTGGGCCGATGGCCTCGACAATGGCCGGTTCGATGTCGTAATCCACCCGGCCGGCCTCGTCAGACAGGGCGTGCACGCCGGCGAGCACCTGACCGCAGATGCGGGCGTACGCTTTCCAGTCGCTTTTGGAGAGATCCTCCAGGTCGATGCTGTCGCGAAACGGGGCACGTTCGCGCGATAGATAGCTTCGCCCGTCAAACTCGACGTGGCCGTAAAAGCGGTCGCCGCGCACAAGATGCACCGCCTGGGCGTGGGTGATGCGCTCGGCGCGGGTGTTCATCTCGTGGCCGTTGGGTGGCACCAGTCCGGTCAGCGCCGAACGGCGGGCCTGCTTGTACTCGATGATCAGGTCAGCAGTGCCGTCACCCTTTGGCCCCTCGATCAGCACGTAGTAGCGGTCCAGCCCCAGCGAGGCGGTGCCCTGGCCGCGGCGAATCGCGACGTCCTTCACCCGCATGCCCGTGCCATCGGATGTCCGGGCACGCGGCGGCACTTCGATATGGTTGTCTGTCACCAGCCGGTCGGTGATCTGCTGGAACTCGTCACGGCGCGAGGAGATCGGCACCAGCTTGTCGCTTGAGCGAAAGCGCCGGCCGGTCTCGTCGAGATAGTCGTCCCTGAGCCATTTGGAGCGCTTTTCATGGGCGCTCTTGAACAGCTTTCGAATCAGCTTCGGGGCGTTATCAACACGCATCTCCTCATCCTGTTCGGTGGCCTCGCGGGCCAGGCGCTGCATGGCGTCGATATAGCCATCGATGAACCGGCGTACGATCTTCACCCGATGTTTGTGCTTGAGCTCGCCTTCGGTTCCGGCGGCGATCATGAAGCCGGTGGCGCCGCGCTTGAGATCCCAGGTAAAGGGGGCGTAGTAGGCCTCGTCGAAGTCGTTGACCGAAAAGATGGGCACGTTGTCGACGTTGGGCATGATGCCGAAATTCTCCGGGTGGACATCGCCCAGCGCCAGCACGGTCGGCATCCAGGCGTCGTCGCCGGCCATGTCGCGATAGAACAAAAGCGCCGTACCGCGGAAAAAGGAAAACAGCGAATTCGAGAGCTGATCGAACTTGAGCGCGGTCTCCTCGGTGCCATCGGCGATGCGGGTCTGGTGGTCCTCGCGCAGGGTCTGGCGCACGTGCAGTCGTCGATCGATCCCGGTCAGGGCGCGCGGGCGCAGCACGAAGCCGCCGTCGGCCACGGCGTTGGCCAGCCGACGAAAGGTCTCAAAGCGAGCGCCCACGCCGGGTTCAACAGTCCCGGCGCCGTCACGCTTAAGCGCGGCAGCCAGTTCCGCCCGGCTCATCGATGAGCGCCCGGCAATGTCGCGCTGCTTTGCCTGCTCGTAGAGGGCCTTTAGTGTCGGTCCGGTCGCATCGGTCATGCCTGCCTCCTGGTGGGGTCTCGCCCTTGAGGGCATCAAGGGGCGTCGGTGTCTTCAGCATGGTCGATCCGGGCGCGCCGTGCCCGGCCCGGATATTGTTGATATGTATTGGCGTACGGCGCGACAAGTCGCGCTAAGCTGGCGCTGCCCGGCATACAATGCCCCGGCGGAATTTTTCATGGACGATTCACGAACCCGGTAACGCAGGCATGATGATAAAAGGGTGGCGGCTGTGGGCGGTGGCGGTGGCGGTAGCGGTGCTGGTGTTGTCCGGCCTGTGCCAGGCGCAGGAGAGCGGCAGCGGCAGCGGCAGCGGCAGCGGGGAGGCGGGCTGGTACAAAATCGATGCCCTTAACGTCGGGCTTGATGGCGATGCCGAAAAAACGAACCTTCGAACGCCGCGTGAAACCATGCGCCATTTCATGCATCTGACCGAAACCGGCGATTTCGAAGGCGCGGCGCATATTCTCAATCTGGCGGATCTGGCACCGGCCGATCAGCGCGAGCGCGGCGCGGAGCTGGCCCAGCAGCTGGCCGAGGTGTTTCGACGCGGCAAGTGGCTCAATGTCTCAAGGCTTTCGGCACGCCCGGACGCCGTGATCGAGGACATTTCCGGCAAGGACCCGCGAGCGGGCCAGATGCGACGGGATATCGAACTGGCCTCGCTGGAGGCCGGAGATGACGCCTACGATATCCGCCTGGGGCGCTATCAGGTCGGTGATGACGAGCCGGTCTGGCTGATCACACCGGAGAGCGTGGCCTCCATCCCGGCGCTTTATGACCGCTACGGTCCGTCGCGCTTCGAGGTCTATATCCCGGGGCCGCTAAAGCAGAATTTCGGGCTTTTGAGAATCTGGGAGTGGATCGCCATTCCGCTGGTGCTGCTGGCGATCGCCCTGATCGGCAAGGGCGTTCATCTGGTGATGACGTTTCTGACGCGGCTGTTGCCTTCCGGCTCGCCGAGCATCTTCATGGTCCAGATCCGAAGCCCGGTGGCGCTGATCGTCATGGCGCTGGTCATGCAGACCCTGATCGACTTCGTGGTCTCCTTTTCGGCCGTGGTGGCCACTACCCTGCGAGTGACGCTGACCATCGTCATGGCCTGGGGCATCGGGGTAATCGCGCTGCGCATGATCGACACCTTCATGCTGCACATGACCCGACGCATGGCCGGCGAGATCGATGACTCCAAGCCGCGGGATGAGCGCAAGCTTTTGACCACGCTCTATGCGCTGCGCCGCGTCATCATCCTGATCATGGTCATTCTGGTCACGATCTATGTGCTCGGGCAGGTGCGTCTGTTCGAGACGCTGGGCCTGTCGATTCTGGCCTCGGCAAGCGTTCTGGCGGTGCTGGTGGGTATTGCCGGTCAGGCGGTGCTGAGCAACATTCTGTCGTCATTTCAGCTCTCGCTGGCCAAGCCGCTGCGCATCGGTGATCTGGTGATGTTCGAAGGCCAGTGGTGCTATGTCGAGAGCATCTTCTACACCTACATTCTGCTGCGGGTGTGGAACGAGCGCCGTCTGATCGTGCCGGTCACCTACTTTGCCTCCCGGCCGTTCGAAAACCTCTCGGCCAAAAGCACCATGGAGTATCGAAGCCTCGAGCTGGTGCTGCACCTCAACGCCGATGTGGCGTGCTTGCGCGAGAAGTTTCTCGAGTTTGCGCAGGCCGAGGACAACGTCATCGAGCATCACAAACTGCTGTGCAGCGTGACCGCCCAGAACGCCGCGGCGCAGACCATCACCTTCTTTTTGATGACCGTGGACCCGCTCTCCGGCTGGTCGGCCGAGGTCAGCGTTCGCGAAAAGCTCATGGCGTTCATTCGCGATGAACACCCTGACTGGTGGCCGCGACAGGTGGTGGTGTTGAGCGAGCAGGACATTGCGCGCGGCGAGGCAGCGAATCTGTCGTAACCGTCGTTTGAAACGTGCCATCGCTTCACACGAGCCATCGCTTTAAACGAGTCATCACCTGAAACGGGCGATCAAAAAAATACCCCGGAGGTGGCCCCCCGGGGTACGGATAGTGCAGAGGCAAACCGGCGGTATCAGGTTGCCGTGGTAGCGGGCTCTTCCTGGTCGCCGCCGGGTGCATCGTCCTGCGTGTCCGCGTCGTCGTCCGGTGTGGCGGTCTGCTCATCGGGCGTGTCGGCGCGGTCATCCGGCGTGACGGTCGGCTCATCCGGCGCGTCGGTGCTTTCTGCCGGCGCGGCGGAATCGCTTTCCGGCATGGCAGCGCCGTCGTTGCCGGCCGGGGCGGCTGTCGGCTGCGGTGCGCCGGCGTCATCACGGGTGACGCGCCATACGGCGTTGGTCAGATCATCCGCGACGATAACGGCGCCATCCGGGGCGACGGTCACGCCCACCGGGCGACCGCGGGTGCGACCATCATCGGTGAGAAAGCCGGAGACGAAGTCCACCGGGTCGCCGGCAGGCTCGCCGTTTTCAAACGGAATGAAGACCACGTTGTAGCCCACCGGGTCGGTGCGGTTCCAGCTGCCGTGCTGGCCGACGAAGACGCCGTCGCTGTATTCCCCACCCACCTGCGGTGTCGAAAAGGCGATGCCCAGCGGCGCCACGTGGGAGCCCAGGCTGTAGTCCGGCGAAATGGCGGATTCGACCTTCTCCGGGTTTTCCGGCTTCACGCGCGGGTCAACGTGCTGGCCCCAGTAGCTGTAGGGCCAGCCGTAGAAGCCGCCGTCCTGCACCGTGGTCATGTAGTCCGGCACCAGATCCGGGCCCAGCTCGTCACGCTCGTTGACCACTGCCCAGAGCGTGTCGGTATCCGGCTGGAAGGTCAGCGCCGTGGGGTTGCGCAGCCCGGTGGCGTAGGGGCGATGCGCGCCGGTCTCGGCGTTGATCTCCCACACCTCGGCCCGGTTGACCTCGGCTTCCATGCCACGCTCGGTGATGTTGCTGTTGGAACCGATGCCGACGTAGAGATACTCGCCATCCGGGCTGGCGGTCATCGCCTTGGTCCAGTGGTGGTTGATCTCGGCGGGCAGCTGCGCGACGACCTCGGGCGCGCCGCTGGCTTCGGTCTGGCCCTCCTCGTAGTCAAAGCGCACCAGCGCGTCCTGATTGGCCACAAACAGGCCGGCATCGGTCAGCGCCAGTCCGTAGGGGGCGTTGAGGTTGTCGGCAAAGACCGACTGCTCATAGCTGCCGTCGCCGTTGGGGCGCAACAGCGTCAGCCGGTTGCCGCTTTCCACCGAAGTCTTGCCCTTGGCCTTGATGACGCCGGCGATAAAGTCCTTGGGTTTGAGCTTCGGGGCGTTGCCGCCACTGCCTTCGGCCACCAGGATGTCGCCGTTGGGCAGCATCAGCGTTTGACGCGGTATTTTCAGGTCGGTGGCAATCGCCGTAATGCTGTAGCCATCGGGCACCACCGGCTTTTCATCGTTCCAATCGGCCTGTTCAGGCACCGTCATGTCCGGCAGCAGCCCGCGCTGCGGTTCCGGGAGATCCGGGTTGGGGCCGTATTGAAGGTTGGCCGCCGAAGCGCTGGTGCCTGCAGCCATCAGCGCAATCGCCAGCGGCGTGGTCAGGCAGAGTCTGGAAAATGTCATTGTTTTACCTTCACGCCAGTGTTTGAAAAACCCAGTCCGGTAGCGACCAGGGCCAGCACCGTCACGATGATCGACAGGATAAAGCCGGTGGGCATGATCGCCCAGGCATCCATGGCATGGATCAGCGCGTTGATAAAGCCAAGCACAAAGCTCACCACCAGCACCGCGACATAGATGAGGCCGCGGCGGCGATCGAGCGCGCGAAACAGCCCGATGATGCTGCAGACAAAGGCCAGCCCGTTACACACGAGCGCCCCGGCAATCAGCCAGGAGGCAAAGGTGGCCCACTGGATCTCATAGCTTGCCATATAGGCGTAGTCGCTCAGCGCAGCACCCAGAAACAGCACGAAGGTGCCGGCAAGCAGCACTCCGTGCAGCGGATTCAATCCGCCTCGATAGGTATGTTCGACAGCAGCGTTCACGGAGGACCCCCTGAAAACATTAAGGAAAAATTGTGCCTCGGCGGCACGTTATTGTCATGAGCGTTCCATCACAGCGTAGCCGTTTTATGGCCGCACCAGGGAAGCACTTTCGACCTGGCTCGAACCTGAATTTATTCTGAATAAAGCTGACGCGTGGCGTTCTGCGGGTTTAGCACCCGATACGGCGCAATAGACGTCGCGCCAAAAGGTAGCGCGCCAGAAGAGGTGCCGGCCTGTCGAGCGCTTACGCCTGTCGGGTCGGCAGGGTCATCACCACGCGCAGGCCGCCGCCATCCCGGTTGGCAAGACTCAGCCGGCCCTGATGCGCCATCACGATGCTGCGTGCGATGCTCAGCCCCAGGCCGTAGCCGATCTCCTCGGAGGGTGTCGAGATATCACCGCGCACCCAGGGCTGCATGATGCTGGCAAGGTGTGCCTCATCGATGCCGGGGCCATCATCCTGGATGGCCACCTCGACCCGGTCGTCGCCGGAATGCAGCGTCAGGCGCGCGCTGCCGGCATGGCGCAGGGCGTTGTCGATCAGATTGTGCAGCACGCGGCGAAGGCTGGGCGCGTGGCCGGTGATCAGGGTCATCGGGGCCGGGTCGCAGCGCACATCGCTGCCCGTCTCGACAAACTCGTCCACGACCTCGCTGATCAGGTGGGTCAGGTCGAACGGGGTGTGGTTCGCCGCGGTGCTGTCGCCGGCGGAGTCCAGCAGGGAGGCGATCAGCGTTTCCATCTGATCGATGTTGGCCACCAGCTTCTCCCGCAGCGATGGATCGGTGATGCCCTCGACCCGAAGGCGCATGCGGGTCAGCGGGGTGCGCAGGTCATGAGAGACGGCCGAGAGCAGCTGGGTGCGCTCGCCCATAAGATCAATCAGCTGGCGCTGCATGGCATTAAACGTTTCGGCGGCGCGGCGCATCTCCCTTGGCCCCTCGACGGCCAGGGGCGGGCGCCGGATATCCTCGCCCAGCGCCGAGGCGGCGCGTGCCAGACGTCTCAGCGGTCGGGTGATCAGGCGGGCCACCACCAGCGCCACCGCCATCAGAGCCAGCGCGCGCAGCAGATAAACGCGCATGGCGTAGTCGCCCAGTACCTGCCAGGCGGGCCGGCCGTTCCAGCCCCGCGCCTGCACCGCCTCGACATGCAGCCACTGCCCGGAGGCCAGGCGCAGCTGAAAATCGAAATGTCCGACCACCCGGGAGAAGCCGAACAGGCTGGCCCAGGTGCTGAGGCGGTCCCGGTCGTCGCGCAGACTGACATCAAGCAGCGACAGCTGCAGGGTCTCGCCCATCTCACGGTGCAGGGCGTCCTGCAAAAGGCGCTCCACGTTCTTCTGAGCCGGGTCCAGCCGCGAGGCAACGGGCAGCGGTGACGCGCGCCGCTCGACATGGAAGGTGGCGGTGTCCGGCAGGGGGCTTGACGGCGCCTCCCCGAGTCGCTGGATGACCTCCACGGTGCGAAAGACCACCAGCCGCGCCGGCTCTTCCAGCACCTGGCTGTAGCGCACGTCATACCAGATGCTGCTGAACAGCAGCTGGATCGACAAACCGGTGACCACAAGAATCACGCTCAGTCGGGCGAACAGCGAGTCGGGCCACCACCGGGGGCGCCATGTCTGCATGCGCCGCACTCTGGCGCGCATCACATCAAACCCGGTGCGCATCATGCGACAGCGGCGGGCAGTTCGAGCAGATACCCCTCATTGCGAACGGTGCGAATAAAGCGCGGGCGGCGCGCGTTGTCCTCGAGCACATGACGCAGCCGGCTGATGCAGACATCGATGGAACGATCATCCGGATAGTACTCTCGCCCGAAGGCCTGATGGCTCAGCGCGTTGCGGTTGACGATCCGGTTGGGGGCCTCACTGAGCGTCTTGAGCACCATGAAATCCGAGCGCGTCAGATCAAAGTGCCGGCCATCGGGGGCGTGCAGGCGGCGGGTCTGCAGGTCCAGCCGCCAGCCGGCGAAGCGGCGTTCACTGTAATGACAGTCGGCATCGCACGCTTGAGCAGGGGGCTCGCGATCCGGGGTTTGGCGGCGCAGCACGGCGCGGATGCGGGCCAACAGCTCGCGTGGGTCAAAGGGCTTGCACAGGTAGTCATCCGCACCGAGCTCGAGCCCGATGATGCGCTCGGCACAGGCGCCGCGCGCGCTGATCATGATCACCGGCAGGCTGCCTTGATGGCGCAGGGCGCGGCACAGGCTCAGGCCGTCCTCGCCCGGCAGCATCAGATCAAGAATCACCAGATCCACGCTGTCATCCAGTCGATCCCACATCTCGCGGCCGCTGGCGGCACAGCGGGTGCGATAGCACATGCCGGCGAGATAGTCAGTGATCAGCGCCCGAATTTCGTCATCGTCATCCACCACGAGCACCCGCGGACTTTCATCGCAGCGCTCGTCGCCTGCGGCAAAGACGCTCACGTCACCAATACAATCCATTACATATGCCCCACAGAGCAAAAGGTTCCTGATCCAGGGCGCCAATATAATCGTCGGCCCCAGAGTGGTAAATGCTAATCATTATTATTTTCGTAAAGGGTCATTCATGAACAATCGCGCTTCACAGGCATCCGGGAACGCCTTCGAGTGGTCAGGGAAGCCGCTCGCCGGAGCCATTGCCGCCACGTTCGGCAGCTGCCTGCTCAGCACGGCGGTGTACGCGCAGCCGCCTTCCGATAACAATCAAAACGCCTCAAGCGTTCAGCTGGCACCCATGACGATCGAGGCAGCCAGCTACCAGAGCGGCTTTGCCAGCAGTTACACGGTGCCCGAAACCCGCAGCGCCACCGGCTTGAATCTCTCGCCCCGGGAGACGCCGCAGTCGGTCACCAGTATCACGCGCCAGCAAATGGACGATCGGCGGGTGGTCGATCTCGAGGACGCGCTGGAGCTCACGCCCGGGGTGACTGCCAACAAGTCCGAAGTCGGCGTGCGCACCTCCTTTCGGGCGCGCGGCTATGACATCAACAACTGGCGGGTGGACGGGCTGCAGTTTCCCGGCGGATCGGGCTTTAGCGGCGGTGGTAACGCCCTGAGCATGGACATGTACGAGCGCGTTGATATTGTGCGCGGCGCCAACGGGCTGCTGGGCGGCACGGGCGACCCGTCGGCCACCGTGGATCTGGTGCGAAAGCGCCCGCAAAAGGAATTCGGCGGCAGTGCCTACGTCTCCTATGGCCGCTGGGACAAGTCCCGCGTCGGGGCGGATCTTAATCTGCCGCTGACCGAAGACGGCAGCATCCGCTCGCGGTTTGTGGTCACCCAGCAGGAGGGCGACTCGTTTCGCGACAACGAATCCAATCGCAATCGGGCGGCGCTGGCCACCTTCGAGTTCGATGCCACCGAGGACACCACGCTGGGCGCGGGCTATCAGTATGAGTACCGCAAGACCCGCGGGGCCGGGTGGGGCGCCAACGTGCCGATCTGGTTTGCCGACGGTGAAAAAACCGATCTGTCGCGCAGCACCAACCTGGCGCCGCACTGGAGTTACGCGCAGTCAAAGACCAACACCACGTTCGCGTCACTGACCCATCAGTTCAACCGCGACTGGCAGCTTGATGTCAGAATCGCCCAGAGCGACATCGATGCCGTCAATCAGCTGGCGGTGGCCAAGGTCAATCGTGACAGCGATGGCAACTATGGCGGCTACTGGAATCAGGACGGCAGCGGCGCCGTTCTCAACGGCCTGCGCCAGATGCCCGAGACCCGTCAGCGCTCCGCCCGATTTGATCTGAGCGGCAGGTATGATCTGTTCGGCCGCCAGCACGATGTGATGTTCGGCTACAGCGAAAGCCGCACGCGTGAACGCTCACCCGAGCAGAACTGCGTGATGTCGAGCGATACGACCTCCGTTGCGTCTGCAAACTGCATGTACCGCCTCGACGGGCTGGCCATCACCGACTGGCGTAATGGCGTCGACGACGATTTCAGCCTGGATGCCTCCAGAACCGGTCGCACCAGCGTCGACAAGACGCGCCTGCGCGGGGTGTACGCCGCCACGCGGTTAAACGTCACCGAGCCGCTGTCGGTGATTCTTGGTGCCCGCGCCAGCTACTACAAGACCGAAAGCCGCGGTGTTGACGGCGACCGCATCAGCAGCCAGCAGGAAAACGGCGTCTTCACGCCCTATGCCGGCGTGATTTATGACCTCTCCCGCAACTATTCGCTCTATGCCAGCTACACCAACATCTTCACGCCGCAGACCCGCGAGACCAGCAGCGGCGATCGGGTCAAGCCACTCGAGGGCGACAGCTACGAAGCCGGCATCAAGGGAGAGTGGTTTAACGGTCAGCTGAACGCCTCTGCGGCCGTGTTCCGTACCCGTCAGGAAAACGCCGCCGTGCTGGACGGCGCCAACGAGACACCGACCGGCGGTCAGGCCTACAAGGCCGGCACCGGCAACGAGACCGAAGGGGTGGATCTGGAAGTGGCCGGCGCGATCACGCCGAACTGGAACGTCTACGGTGGCTACACCTATCTGCACTTTCGCAGCATCGACTCCGACGGCCGCAGTGACCCGTCACACCTGTTCAAGCTCTCAACGACCTATCAGCCCGCGGGCATGCTGGATCGCTGGACCTTCGGCGGTGGCGTGCGCGCCCAGAGCAACATCGATGCGATCTCGAGCCCGGCAGGGCGGCCCACCGATGGCGTCAGCACCGGCTCCACCCGCGCCAGGTGGCCGGGCTATGCAATCTGGAACGCCATGGCCTCCTACGACATCACCGACAATACCAGCGTGACGCTCAACCTGGATAACCTGTTCGACAAGCGCTACTACGACAGTTACGGCTTCTACGCCGGCTCGATCTACGGTCAGCCGCGCAGCGGCACCGTCACGTTGAGCACCACCTTCTAACCACAGCGAACGATCCGGTCGGATCTCACGCCCTGCCGGCACCGGATAAACACCGGGGCCGGCAGGGCGTTTTTGCTGGTCGCGATCAGACGGTTCGCGGCCCGTCGGTGCTGGCCGGGTCAGGGTGCGCGGTGGCCACGTCCGGCACCACCTGCGACAGGTCTTCCTGATGCTCGTGCTCGAGCGCGCCCTGCACCAGCGCCTCGGTCACGACCAGCTCGGCGCCGACCGCGGAGTGGGGCGTGTTGGAGGTAAAGGGCGCCACGGGCAGCGGCGCCGGCCGCCGGCTGCGACGCCACAGCAGAAATACCATCAGCGCACTGGCCAGACTGCCCAGCGCCAGAAAAAGCCCCGTGTCGCCCAGATGGTCCATGACCGGCGTGATCAGCGGCGGGCTAAACGTCGCGCCCAGTTCGTTGATCAACAAAAGCCCCTGGCTCATGCGCACCAGCGCACCGGCCGGGGCGCGGTCGGAGGCGTGGCTGATCGCCACTGGATACAGCACAAACGCGCTGCCGCCGATCAAAAACAGCATGCCGGCCATTACCATGGGATTGTCTGCGGCGAACAGCACGCCAAAGCTGAGCGCCCCCAGCGCGGCACTGGTGATGATCAGCACCATCTGTCGGTCATGGCGATCCGACCAGCGCCCGATCGGATACTGCAACAGCATCGCGCCCAGAATCACGATCGCCATCATGCGCCCGACCTCGGCAAGCTCCAGCCCGATGCGCTGTAGATACAGGGGCAGCAGGCTGTAAATCGCCGAGATCACCAGCCCCGCCACAAAGCAGCCCACCACGCCGGTCGGGGTGACCGTGATCAACCGCCAGGGAGACAGCGGCTCGGCATGTTCCACCAGCGGCGAGACGCGCGGGATCAGCCCCAGCGGCAGAATGGACAGCGCCGCCAATATGGCGATGATCATGAAGGCCGCCGAGTCGCCCCCGAAATCCGCCACGCCCAGCAGCAGCTGGCCAATCACGCCGGCGCCGTAGAGCGCAATCATGTAAAGCGCCAGCAGGCGACCGCGCACCTTCGGGTCCGAGGCACTCAAAAGCCAGCTCTCGATCACCAGATAGACGCCAAGCGTTGCCCAACCACACAAAAAGCGCATGACAAACCAGAATTCGGCGTTCACCCACAGCCCCTGAGCCAGCACCGTGACCGCCACCAGCGCGCCAAAGCAGGCGTAGGCGCGGATGTGGCCGATGCGCAGCAGGATGCGGTCACTGAACAAGGCACCGATGACCAGGCCGGCGTGAAAGGCCGACGAGATCCAGCCGATCGTGGTGGCCGAGGCGCCGGCGGCGTCCAGACGCACCGTCACCAGCGACATCATGAAGGCGTTACCGATACCAAAGATAAAAAGTCCGAGCAGTGGCGCAAGGGCCATCGAGAACAGCTGGCGTGACATGAGGCGTGTTGATCCTGATAAGCGTCGGCGGGCGGGAGAGCCGACGAGTCCTTCGAAAGCAGTCCTTCGACCGGGCGGTCGAAAGCGAGCGCACTATACGCCTGAAATCAGGGGAAAAGAAGCGAAATCAGCGCCCTGAAAAGGGCGCAGGCGCTAGAGATTTTCGCTGGGATCGGCGGCTGCCCGGCGACGCTCGGCCGAACGAGCCCGAAGCGCCACGAGGGCAGCACAAAGCCCTGCCACGGCGCCGACCATCATGGCCCAGCGCGGGCCGGCGTGATTGGCCAGCGCGCCCACAATGGGGGCGCCGATCGGCGTGCCGCCCATCGTCACCGCGGTGCGCAGCGCCATTACCCGCCCGCGCATGGCGGGGGCGGTGGTGAGCTGCATGGTGGCATTGGACGCCGTCATGAAGGTCAGGGCCGACAGCCCGGTCAGCATCAGCGCGAGGGCAAAAAGCCACACGCTGGGCGCCAGTGCCGCCAGCGTACAGAACACGCCAAACGACAGCGACGACACCAGCAAAAGCCCCATGCGCGGCTGCTCGCGCCGGGCGGCCAGCAGCGCCCCGGTCACCGAGCCCACGGCCAGGCAGGTGGTCAAAAGCCCGTACTGATCCGAGTCGCCGTGAAACACGCTCACCGACATGGTCGAGATAAAGACCGGGAAATTAAAGCCAAAGGTGCCGATCAAAAAAAGCATGAACAGCAGCGCGCTCAGATCGGGGCGGCCCCTGACGTAGCGAAAGCCCTCGGTCAGCCCGCCGGGGCCGCGCGTGGCGCGCTCGGCAACATGGAGATCACCAACGCGCAAAAGACACAGCGCGCCCAGTACGCCGGCAAAGGAGAGCGCATTGACGATGAACAGCCAGCCGGTGCCTGTCGCGGCAATCAAAAGTCCGGCGATGGCCGGGCCGACCATGCGGGCGGCGTTGAACGAGGTAGAGTTGAGCGCCACCGCATTGGCCAGCAGTTTTTCGCCAACCAGGTCGTTGACGAACACCTGCCGCGCCGGGGCGTCAAAGGCCGTCACGCACCCCAGCGCCAGCGCGAAGAGGTAAACCTGCCAGAGTGTCACCGTATCGGTGAGCGTCAAAAGGCCCAGCCCCAGTGCCAAAAGCCCCTGCAGCGCCTGGGAGAGCATGATCAGGCGGCGCCGGTCGAAATAGTCCACGGCAAAGCCCGACAGCGGCAGCAGCAGAAGCTGCGGGCCGAACTGCAGCGCCATGGTCAGGCCCATGGCGCTGGCGTCATGAGCGGTGAGCACGGTCAGCACCAGCCAGTCCTGGGCGATGCGCTGCATCCAGGTGCCGATATTGGACACCAGTGCGCCGCCAAACCAGAGACGGTAGTTGTAGACACTCAGCGAGCGGAACAGCCGGCGATCACTCATGGGCGGCCATGGGTGCAGGCCTGGAAAATACCATCAAAAAGCGGTTGGTCATGACGCGGTTGTGATCGTTGATTCAAAAGCAAGAGGAACTGCCTGGCCGCATCCGGGGTATGGGGGGCGCCGCGAATGGGCCGGCGAGCGGTCTAACAGTGTAGCGCCTTTTCAAGCACAGACACGCCCCGGCGCCCGGCGTCGGTTCAACGCCGGGCACCTCGTGCCTTCAGTCGAGCGGCCAGGGCGGGGCCGCTTCCACGACAAACCCGACATCGCCTGGCAGCATCAGACGCTGCTCTACCAGGCGGTCGGCGTGTTGACGCACGGCTTCGATATAGGCGTTGCGACTGTCGTAGCGCGCACCCACCGGCGCCCGGCTGTCGGCCTGCGTGGCAGTGGTCGGGAAAGGCAGATAGCTGCCATCGAGACTGCAAAGATCCCCCTGGCCAAAGCCTGCCGCGCGCAGGTTCCAGCCCTGATAGCTGCCCAGCGGCGCCGCCACGTAGGGCAGGTGCACGCCGCCTTTGGCAATGCCGTCGGCATCGACGCGGGGCACCCGAACCGGATAGGCCGCACCGGCGGTGGGCGGGATGGTGTCATGATCCATGACGTGCAGCTCGTTGACGACCGGTGATGGCGTCGCACCGCTGATGCGCGGCAGGGTCAGGGCCTCGGGCGCTGTCAGCGTGTCGGGCTCAAGCCCCGGATAGGCGCTGGCCGGCGGCTCGGTGCCCTCGCTGATCCAGGCCTGCATGCCCCGGCTCAGCGCGCGCATGACCGGCGCCGGGCTCAGCGGGTTGGTCGGGTACTGACACATCGCCTTGTGATCCGACACTGCGCCCCAGGCATTGAGGTGTGGCAGACCAGCGAGAAAATACAGCCGCACGCTGTCGGGCATGGTCAGCGGCTCGCCTGCCGGGGTCGAGGAGACCAGCGAGGCCCGGCCCTGCCAGAATTCGGTGGACGTGTCGCTGTGCATCAGCCTGGGGCAGGTGTTTGAGGCCGTGCAGGCGGCCAGAAGACTGTCACGGCGCCCGGTCAGCGCATCGGTGGTTTCGGCGTAGGTGAAGGGGAACTGGTCGCCCGGGAAGTCGTGGTCCTCGTGCTGGCGTGAAAAGCGCCCGGGCTGGGCGAACAGGGCATTGGTAAACGTCTTGCGTGAGCCCGCGATGTGGACCATGGCGCCATCGAAGACGCGCGCGCCGTGCTCATCGGCGTTAAAACCCTGATAGATGAGATCGCGCAGGAACCGCCCCGACTGGGAAATGCCCAGCCCGATGGTGTGATCGATATCGTGTGTGGGCGGGGCCACGTCATGGCCCGGGTTGCCGCGCAGAAACGACACCAGATCGCGGGTGGCCGCCAGCGCGAGACCGGAGGGCAGCGCGCCTCTGGCCGGATAAACGAGCTCGTGGATGGCCCCGGCATCCAGCCCTTCGGGTCGGGTGATCTCAACGTTCTGCTCGTCGAGATAGCGAAACGACAGGCCTTCAGGCGTCTCGCGCGGTGCCTGGGGCGTCGGACGCACGGTCAGGGTGGCCGCATCCGGCGCCATACTGGCGGCCGGGTAGCTCAGCGATTCGCGGCTGATGGTGTCGGCATTATCGAAGATGAACTCATCGCGCGACGGGCCCGTGACGCCTTCAAGGACGGGAAGGTCCATGGTCAGCAGATCATCCGCCAGCCCGGTCTGCCAGCCGCCCCAGACCAGCGTATGGCCCTGATGCATCTGAAAGCCATCACCCGGGTCGTCCACGCTGAACCGGTCGCTGATGGACGATCGGTTCAACAGCGCCAGGCTCAGGTTGCGGCCCCGGTTGGGGATTTCGTAAAACAGCGTCCCCGAGCTCTGGCCGGCAGGCTGCAATATCACGACCTCGGCACTGAACTCCACCTCGCCGCGGGCGTTGACCGGCGCCTTGTCGATACCCGCGATGCCGGCCACGTGCTCGCTGTCGGGGTCGACGCCAAAATGCGCGACTGCCTTGATGCGCTGATAGCTGCCGGCCTCACCGAAGTGGCGCCCGTCGTACAAGGAAGTGGTGGAAAGTACATCGAAGCCGGTCACTCTGGCCTCCGCCGGTGCACAAAGCAGGGCAAGGGTCATGGCAGCGGTGCGGGCGGGTCGTCGGGCAAGGCATTTCATCAGGGAAGCTCTGGCGGACAAACAGCGTTCAAGGGTGCGTGATTGCCGGAGACAATGCCATCCCCTTGTGAACGAGGCCGGGACTGTCGTGTGGCGCAAAAGGGAGCTGACGGGCGGTATCAGGACAGCGGCGTCGGGCTGTCCGTTTCATCGGAAACCAGGTGTTCGGCGCCGGTCTCGACAGGGCCGGTGTGGCCGTACGGACGATATACCACCTGGTTGCGGCCACTGGATTTTGCCTGATACAGCGCTTCATCGGCGCGCTTTAAAAGATGCGCGCCGCCGTACTCATGGGCATCGGGCAGGATGTGCGTGATGCTTGAGACGCCAACGCTGATGGTGACGCGCGCCCCCGCCCCCAGTGCTTCATTGGAGATGTTGAGGGCCTCAACGGTGGCACACAGCCGCTGCGCCAGCTGTCGCGCCCCTGCTTCATCGGTGTCGGGCAGGACAATGGCGAACTCTTCGCCGCCGTAGCGCACCAGCAGATCCGGCGACCGAGAGATGACGTCCTTCGCGGCCCGGGCAATACGTTGCAGGCATCGGTCGCCGCCGTAGTGGCCGTAGCGGTCATTGAAGGTCTTGAAGTGGTCGACATCGAACATGATGACCGACAGCGCCTGCTGACGGCGGGCAAGGCGCGACCATTCGCGTTCCAGCGCCACGTCGAGTGCCCGCCGGTTGGCAAGGCCCGTCAGCGGGTCGGTATTGCTGAGCGTTTCCAGATACCGATTGCTCAGCGTCAGCTCGCCCTCGGCGTGATCAATCTGCTGGCGAAAAAGATACAACACGATACCCGAAAGCATCAGCGCGCCTGCCACGCTGAAGACATACATCGCATCGATCCAGGGGGAGGGCAGCGGTGCGACAGCGGTGTCTGCCGTAAACAGAAAGTGCGTAACAACATAGAGCCCGCCAAACAAGGCCATGATGGCAGCATATATCCGCGCTCTGGGGCGTTCGTACAGAAAGGCCAGTATGGAGGCGAGGGTAAAATAAAACAGGTTCACCCCGGCTTCGGTCCCGATAAACCAGGTCACGACCCCAAGCTGGCAGCAGGCGTTGATCAAAAGCACCGTGCTTGCCGTGTTGTGCCGGCGCCGATGATTGAGCGACAGAACCGACAGATACCCCGCCATGAACATCAGATTGGCGAAAAAGACCCCCTGATAGACCGAAAAATCGTAACTGTAATAAAACAGCTGGTAGGGCACGGTGGCGACGGTACCAAAAAGCCCCAGCTGATTGCACAGGGCGATCCGTCGGCGCACGCCGCGAGGCTTCCCTGACGTGCCGGGTGACCAGAGTTTTTTGAGGGTATCGATCATTGACTTGCCTTATCCAGCCCGTGAGCGCGCCGTACATGGCCTTGTTTTGTCCGACAGCTCCCGGCGGCGTTGGCCATGACAGGCAACCGCCATGGACTCATGGCTCTAAAGCGATTCGCAACACATCAACAACGCCTTCTTGAGTGTAGAGGTATTAAGCGTTTTTGTTGCGGCGTCTAACACTGATTAACATTATGTCGGTTGGCCACGCAGGCCGGGCCGTTACGCTCGCGCAGGTGAAATCACGTCATGGGGGGATTGTTGCTGGATATCGGTCAGACCGGGCTTTTTGTATCGGCCTTTTTCTCGGCCACGCTGTTGCCGATGGGGTCAGAGGTAGTACTGGCATCGCTGCTGCTGAGCGGCGGTTCGCCCGTGTCTTTAATCATCATTGCCACCGTCGCCAATGTGCTCGGCTCGCTGGTGAACTACGCCATGGGCTACTGGGCCAATCAGGGCTGGCTCAAGCGCCAGAAACCGGGGCTCATGATCAGCGCCGAGCAGCGCTTTCGCCGCTACGGACGCTGGTCGCTGCTGCTTGCCTGGGTGCCGATCATCGGGGATCCGCTGACGCTGATCGCCGGGGTGTTGCGGGTTAATCTGCTCTGGTTTTTGTTGCTTGTGACCCTGGGCAAGGCGCTGCGCTACATCGTGCTGAGCATCGTGATTGTGTAGCGTTTGAGGGTATGACAGGACATGCCGGCTCGTTGAGCCGGCCGCCTGTTCAGTCGTTCGTCACCGCCTCGCTTTTGATCATTCGCTACCGCGTGTCTCATCGGCACCGATACGATCCAGCACGGCCAGCTCTGAATGCGGCAGCAGCAGATTGGCGGCGTCCAGGTTCTCTTCCAGATGCTTGAGTGATGAGGTGCCCGGAATCAGCAAAAGATTGGGCGCGCGCTGCAAAAGCCAGGCCAGCGCCACCTGCATTGGCGTGGCCTCAAGGCGGGCGGCCACTTCATCCAGGGCATCCGACTGCAGGGGCGTGAAGCCACCCAGTGGAAAGAAGGGCACGTAGGGGATGTTCTGCGCGGCCAGTTCGTCGATCAGCGCATCATCGTGTCGCAGGGCCAGATTGTACTGGTTCTGCACGCAGGCCACCTCGCCGCTTTTTTGAGCCTCGCGTACCTGGGTGGCGGTGACGTTGCTCAGTCCCAGATGGCGGATCAGCCCGCGCGCCTTCAGCTCGAGCAGCGTGGTCCAGGGACCTTCCAGCGACCCCTCTGCCGGGCCGTGGGCGTCAATCATGCTGCGCAGATTCACCACATCCAGCGCGTCGAGCCCGAGGTTTTTCAGGTTGTCCTCGACGGCGCGGGTCAATTCCTCGGGCGAGAGCGCCGGCAGCCAGCCGCCGTTCTCGTCGCGCCGGGCGCTGACCTTGGTGACGATGTGCAGCTGATCCGGATAGGGGTGCAGCGCCTCGCGAATCAGCTGATTGGTCACGTGTGGGCCATAGAAGTCGGCGGTGTCGATATGATCAACGCCGGCTTCAACGGCGGTCTGAAGGACGCGGCGCGCCATGGCCGGATCCTTCGGCGGGCCGAAAACGCCGGGACCGGCCAGCTGCATGGCCCCATAGCCCATGCGGTTTACCTGGCCTGCGCCAAGCGTATAGCGTCCTGCGGCCTTGATATCGACCATGCGCGTTCTCCCGAAATGTGATTGACCGGCCCGTGGAGGTACCCCGTGAAAGGGGTTACGGCCAGTGTAGTCCCATCCGTTGATGGGTTGGGTACGCGGGTACCGATGGTTGCCTTTTTTTGAATCCCTTCGATTTGTCAACACAGATGGAGGACGAGCGCGGCGGTGAAGATTACGATGCCCTCGCCTCGTTGATCGTCCGGGGCCCTTGCCTCGCCGGTGACATCTCGACAGGAAACGGCATGAGGAGACGTTATTGCATCCAGACAATTCAGGGTAGGTATGAAGGGAAATAATGTATGGCGGGTGTGGCTGCTGGCAGCAATGGCGCTCGTGTTGTCCGGTCTGTGCGCATTCCAGGTACAGGCACAGGAGGGGGCCGGCGAGGATGGACGCTGGTTTTCGGTTGAATCACTCAATAGCGGGCTGGGCGAGGCGCCCGACAGCGTGCAGCGGTCAACGCCGCGCGAGGCGATTCGAAGTCTCATGGAGCTGACCCGCGAGGAGGATTACGCGGCCGCCGCTCATGTTCTCAATCTGTCCGAGTTAAGCCCTGAAGAGCAGCAGGCAAGAGGCGAGCAGCTGGTTCGGGAGCTGTCCGTGGCGCTTCGCCGGGGAGAGTGGTTGAGGGTGTCAGGCCTTTCCGGACGTCAGGACGCCGCCATCGAGGACCCGTCGGGACAAAACCCCCGGGCGGGAGAGACGCGTCGTAACATCGAGCTGACCTCCTTTCAGGCTGACGGCGAAACCTATGATGTTCGCCTGGCCCGCTATCGCGTCGAGGGGCAGGATCCGGTCTGGCTGATCATGCCCGACACCATCTCCTCTATCCCGCTTTTATACGACAAGTACGGCCCTTCCGAATTCGAGGATTATATTCCCGAACGCCTCAAGACCTCCTTTGGCACGCTCAAGGCCTGGGAGTGGATCGGTATCCCGATTGTTTTGCCACTGATCGCGCTGTTGGGGTGGTGCGTCTACAGCCTGGCGGGATGGGTCGCCCGGCGACTGCCCGAGGGCTACCGAAGCTTTTTTACCGGTCGAATCAGAGGGCCTCTGGCCTTTATTGTCATGTCGCTGGTCACCCAGATACTGCTGGATTATGTGGTGTCCTTTTCGGCGATCATCACAACGACGCTTCGAGTGGTTCTGATCATCGTTCTGGGCTGGGCAATCGGCACGATCGCGCTGCGTCTGCTTGATACCTTCATGGTTCGCATGATGCACCACCTGGTCGGTGAAATTGACGACACCAGCCCCAAGGAGGAGCGCCGGCTGCTCACCAGCCTCTATGCGCTGCGCCGGATCATCATTTTGATCATGGTCACGACCGTCTCGGTCTATGTGCTCAGCCAGGTGCAGATATTCGAGACGCTGGGGCTTTCCATTATGGCCTCGGCCAGCGTTCTGGCGGTGCTGGTGGGTATCGCCGGTCAGGCGGTGCTGGGCAATATCCTGTCGTCGTTTCAGCTGTCGCTGGCCAAGCCCATACGCATCGGTGATCTGGTGATGTTTGAGGATCAGTGGTGTTACGTCGAGGGCATCTTTTATACGTTTATCCGCTTGAGAGTGTGGAACGACCGTCGCCTGATCGTGCCGGTGACCTATTTTGCCTCAAAGCCGTTTGAAAACATGTCGGCTCAAAGTACCCATGAGTACCGGTGTCTCGAAATGAAGCTTCATCTGAGCGCCGATATTGCCCGTATCCGAGAGAAGTTCATCGAGTTTGCCAAAGAAGACGATAGTGTCGTCGAGCACGACAGGCTGCTGTGTTATGTGACCGGCCAGACCGACATGGCACAAACGGTTGCCTGTTATCTCATGACCACCGACCCGATGAGCGGCTGGACGGCAGAGATGCTGATCCGGGAAAGGCTGCTGGCCTTTGTGCGTGATCACCATCCCGAGTGGTGGCCCAGAGAGGTCATGGCAGTCGGGCGCCACGATGTCGCCTTTGGCAATGCACCGGAGACCGGCGATGCAGCGCCGGACAGTGACAGCGAGCAGGGCGCCCAGGGGGACAGTGAAGAAGGCTTTAAAAGGGACGCGGAAGAAAGCCCCGAGGCCGGTGATGACGAAGACGGCGCCGAGAATGGCGACGACAACAATGTCAACGACGACAGTGAAGAAGGCTTTAAACACAACGCTGAAGAAAGCCCCGAAAGTGATGGCGATGGAAAAGATGCCCGGGCGCATGAAGAGGAAAATGCCGCGAAAGCGGTAAGTAACGACGCTGAAAGAAACGCCGAAAAAGGCTTCAGGAAAAACGCCAGCGAAAGCTCCAGTAGCGGCGATGAAGAGGAGGCCCAGAAGGCCTCCAGAAGGCGGCATACGGAAAAGGGCCGAAAGCGGTCTGAAAAAAATGCCCGGCGCTGATTCGCGGCGCCGGTGTCTCGTCAAGGCTGCTCAAGGCTCGTCCGGTAGTGGCTTCGGGCTTCCACAATGGTGCGGTGGTGCGCGTCCGCCCAGGCCACCAGCTGCTGCATGGGCTCAAGAAACGAGCGCCCCAGCGCCGTCAGGGCGTACTCCACCTTCGGGGGCACCTCGGGGTAGAGCGTGCGGGTGATGAAGCCGTCCTGCTCGAGCTGTTTGAGCGTGCGCGAAAGCATCTGTTTTGAAATGTCGCCGATCTCGCGCATCAGGGCATTGAAGCGCAGGGTTTCGGGGGCCAGCGCCTCCAGTATCAAAAGGCTCCACTGATTGCCGATGCGATCAAGCACATCACGAATCGGGCAGGGCTGGTCGAAAACGAACGCATCGCTGTCGGGCATCGTTGTCATGATATCGCCATCGATCGGGTGGTTGGGTGGCCGGGGCAGACGCTGGCAGGTCACATGGATGTGACCCTGTCAGGTGCGTGTGACGTCTTGCGCCGGCTTCGGAACTCACTTAAGTTGAATCCACGGTCTGTCTTTTAGACCGCCCATGATACCGGCATTCAAGGAGGAGGCATATGGCACAGGTGGCATTGATTGGCGCATCGGGTAACGCCGGCTCGCGGCTTCTCGCAGAGCTTTCGGATCGCGGACATCAGGTTACCGCCATCGCTCGCAACAGGGAGAAAATCACTCTGTTGCCCGGAGTGACGGCCCGGCAGGGCGATGCCAATGATCGCAAGGCGCTGGCCGAGCTGCTCAAGGGGCATGACGCTGTCATCAGCGCGGTGAACTTCAAGACCAATGACGTGAAAACGCTGGTCGGCGCCGTACGCGATGCCGGCGTGTTGCGCTATCTCGTGGTCGGCGGGGCCGGCAGCCTCGAAGTGGCCCCTGGTGAGAAACTCATCGATCAGCCAGACTTCCCCGATGCCTACCAGCCCGAGGCGCGCGCCGGCGGCGAGTTTCTGGACTTTCTGCGCGGCGTGGAAGATCTCGAGTGGACCTTCCTGTCGCCCTCGGCCGAATTCGTGGCCGGCGAGCGTACCGGGCAGTTTCGACTCGGTCAGGATCAGCTTTTGACCCATGAGGGCGGCTCCAGCATCTCCTTTGAAGACTACGCCGTGGCGATGGTCGATGAGCTGGAAACCCCCGCTCATGTGCGCCAGCGCTTTACCGTCGGCTACTGATCAATCAACCCCTACCGGAGCTATCTGCATGTCGCTACTGAAATCCCTTGGTGTTGCCACGACCGCCCTGATGCTGGCCGTGCCTGCGGTCTCGTTCGCTCAGTCCGAGCGCGACGTGGATCAGGAAGAGTCCAATCGGGAACTGGTGGTGGACTTCTACAACCAGTTTTTCAACGAGCATGAGACCGAAAAAAGCGGCGAGGTGCTGGCAGGCGACTATATCCAGCACAACCCGGAGGTGCCTGACGGCAAGGCACCCTTCGTCGATTACTTCTCGGGTTACTTCAAGGAAAATCCGGACTACAAAAGCGAAATCATGCGCAGCGCCGCCGATGGCGATCTGGTCTGGCTGCATGTTCACTCGACCAACGGTGACGAGGATCAGGGCGAGGCCGTGGTGGATATCTTCCGCGTCGACGACGGTAAAATTGTTGAGCACTGGGACGTGATTCAGGCGGTGCCGGAAGAATCCGCCAACGACAACACCATGTTTTAAAAAGTACACGTTTTAAACAGGACACGTCCTGAACCGTCGAGCCGCAGGGAGATGACATGATAAAAGCCGCAACCGTTGAACACGCCTCGCACCGGGCCATGGTCGTTGGTGCCTCTCGCGGCATCGGGCTGGGGCTGGTACACGCGCTGCTGGCCCGGGGCTGGCAGGTCACGGCCACGGTACGCGACAGCGCCCGCATGCCGCAGGCGCTGGCAGAGCTGCAGACGCAATATGATGCGGCGCTGGAGATCGTCGAGCTGGATCTCGCAGACGCCGCCCGGCCTGCACAGCTTGCCGCATCGCTTGGCGTGCAGGCGCTGAATCTGCTGGTGATTTCGGCCGGCATCATGGGGCCGGATCATCAGCGCGCCGAGCAGGCAGGTCAGAAAGAGACCGGCGAGCTCTTTGATCTCAACGCCATGGCGCCGCTGCGACTGGCCCGCGCCCTGCTGCCGGCAATGGCCTCTCATGGCGTGATCGGGTTTGTGAGCTCGCGTATGGGCAGCGTATCGCTTAACGACTCGGGCGACCGCGAGCTCTACCGGGCCAGCAAGGCAGCGCTCAACAGCCTCACTCGCGGCTTTGCCGTTAACGAGGCGATTCCTGCCGGTGTGGGGGTCTTGAATCTGCACCCTGGCTGGGTACAGACCGATATGGGCGGCGTTGATGCCCCGGTAACGGTCGAGCAGAGCGTGACGGGATTGGCAGACGTTCTGGAAGGGGCGCTGGGTCGTCTCGAGCAGCGGTTTGTGGATTTTGAAGGACAGACGCTGAGCTGGTAACGGCTGACGTCATCAACGATAGAAATGGCCCATCAGGGCCATTTTTTTAAACGATCAAGGCTACCTACCGGTCGGTAGCATTAGTCGTTAGAATGCGCAGCCCAATGCTTGCTCCCTTGCGGCGAGCGTTATCGGGTCAGTCACTTTCAGGAGTATCGACAATGTCATCCACCACGACCCCGGCGCTGCGGCGGGTGCTTGATGCCGCAGTGGTTCAGTTCGCCCGGCATGGCTACGAGGGGGCGTCACTGTCCGGCATTGCCGCGGACGCCGGAATTCGCAAGGCGTCGCTCTACTCGCACGTCAAAAACAAGGATGCGCTGTTCATGGCGGTCTTTAACGATGCGCTTGAAATGGAGGCGCGCTTTGCCAGCGAGTGCTTCGCTCGCGGTGATGACGTGCTGCCCGGACAGCACTACTGCGCGTCGTTGCTGGCGCGCTACGCCGACTCCGAGCATTTTCGCTTTCTATTGCGCACTTCCTATATTCCGCCCGACTCGCTTTTTGACACGCTGCAGCAGGGCTATGAGGCCTACATGCAGCAGCTTTTGGCGGACTTTACGACTGCGCTGCGCTGCCACGTCGGGGCGCCACTTCGCGAGGACGATGTCGAGGTGATGGGGCATGCCTGGATGGGCATGGTCGACAGCCTGCACGTGGCCCTGATCTATATCGGTCAGGCGCGTTTTGAAGCGCGCCTCAACGCCCTGGAGCGACTCATGGGTGACAGTATCGCAAGGCTTGAAAAGGGAGAAACGCCATGACTCAGCAGACGGCTCGGGCTGACGTCCATCAGGGAAGCATCGGGCTTTCGCTGGTGATACTGCTGGCCCTTTTGACCGCGCTCGATGCCATGGCCATCGACATGTATCTGCCCGGCATGCCGATGATTGCTCAGGACTACGGGGTCTCTGCCGGCAGCGTGCAGCAGACCCTGTCGGTTTTTCTGGCGGGGCTGGCGCTGGGGCAGGGCCTTTACGGCCCGCTGCTGGAGCGCTATGGGCGTCGCCTGCCGCTGATGGTGGGTCTTGTCATCTTTGTGGCCGGGTCGGTCGCGGCGGCCATGGCGCCCACGCTGGAGTGGCTGCTGGTCGCACGCTTTGCCCAGGCCATCGGCGCCGCTGCTGGACTGGTCGCACCGCGTGCCATCGTGGCCGATCTCTGCGACGTCAAAAGCTCGGCCAGAATCTTTTCGCTGTTGATGCAGGTGATGATGATCGCCCCGGTCGTGGCACCGATGATGGGCGGGTTCATGCTCGAGCACGGCGGCTGGCGCGGTATCTTCTGGGTGCTGGCGGTGTTTGGCGGGGTCGGTCTGGTGTGGGCGCTGGCCACCATTCCGGAATCCCTTGAGCCCGAGCGTCGGGTGGCGCTGAGCGTGGGCGGCGTGGTGCAGGGCTATCTGACCCAGTCGCGTCGTCGGGTCTTCATGGCCTACACGGTCGCCGGTGGTTTCGTGCTGGGTTCGCTCTTTACCTACATCAGCGCAGCCGCCTTCGTGTTCACCGACCATTTCGGCATGACGCCGACCCACTTCAGCTACCTGTTTGCCGCCAATTCGGTCGGGCTGATTCTGGGCGGCACGCTGGCCAACGTTCTCGCCGGTCGTGGCATGACGCCGGCGCGCGTCACCTATATCGGGCTGGGCGTTCACGCACTGGCCGGCGGGCTTCTGGCTTTGGCCGTCATGGCCGGTATGGGGACTTTTGAGGTCTATGTGGCGCTGCTGGCGCTGGCAATCGGCGCGCTTGGGCTGGTGTTTGGCAACCTGACGGCGCTGACCATGAACCATGGCGGTCGACAGGCGGGCGTGGCCTCGGCACTAATGGGCACGCTGCACTATCTATTGGCGGCCTGTGTGGGCTATGTGGTCAGTCTGGCCACCCAGGGGCCGGCGCTGATGCCGCTGACCATCGCCGTGTGCGGCGTCATGGCCATGGCGATGTGCGTGCTGGCGGGGCGGCTGATTCGACATGAGGCGAGTGAATAAACACAGCGGTCGCTGGTTGTTCGTTAACCCGCTATCTTTTCTCGTGACGCCGGGTGCCGGGCACCCACATGCAAGTAACAGGGACACGACACATGAGTGATCAGCAGTACACACCGCCCAGGGTCTGGGAGCCGAAGGAAAGCGGCGGCAAGTTTGCCAGCATCAACCGTCCGGTGGCCGGGCCTACCCATGACCAGGCCCTGTCGGTCGGCAAGCACCCGTTTCAGCTCTACTCGCTGGCCACGCCCAACGGCGTCAAGGCCTCCATCATGCTCGAGGAGCTGCTGGCGCTGGGCCACGAGGGCGCGGAATACGACGCCTGGCTGGTCGATATCGGTGAAGGCCAGCAGTTCAGCAGCGGCTTTGTCGAAATCAACCCGAACTCCAAGATCCCGGCACTGGCCGATCACACCACCGAGCCGCCCACGCGGGTATTCGAGTCCGGCTCGATTCTGCTTTATCTGGCCGAGAAGTTCTCCGCGCTGCTGCCCGGCGAGCTGGTGGCGCGCACCGAGACCATGAACTGGCTGTTCTGGCAGATGGGCAGTGCGCCGTTTCTGGGCGGCGGCTTCGGCCACTTCTACGCCTATGCGCCGGTAAAGCTCGAGTATCCGATCGACCGCTACGCCATGGAGAGCAAGCGCCAGCTCGACGTGCTCAACCGCCACCTGGCGGACAATCAGTACATGGCCGGCGATGAGTACACTATTGCCGATATTGCCATCTGGTCCTGGTACGGCCAGCTGGCGCTGGGCCGGCTGTACAACGCCGCCCAGTTTCTGCAGGTGGAAAGCTATGAGCACGTGATGCGCTGGGCGCGCGCGATCGACGCCCGCCCGGCGGTGCAGCGCGGTCGCATGGTCAACCGGACCTTCGGTGAGCCAAAGACTCAGCTCCACGAGCGCCACGATGCCAGCGACTTCGACACCAAAACGCAGGACAAAATCGGTCAAAGCGACTGATCAGGAACCGTCTCAAGCGTTTAAAAGCCCGGCCCCGTGCCGGGCTTTTTGATGCCAAAAGGCGGCAAGCGTGCGGTGATGGCGATGTGTCGCGCCGCATTTGTCGCCCGACAGGTCGGCGCTGCGTATGCTGTTGTCATCGAGAGAATGGATGAACCAGGCAGGGGGAAGCACCGATGGAAGAGGGCAGCGTAACAAACGATTGCCACGACGTGATCGTGATCGGCGGCGGCGCGACGGGGCTGGCCTGCGCGCGCGTACTGGCCCGGCGCGGCAAACGGGTGGCGCTGCTCGAGCGCGAAGCGCGCGTGGGCGGCAATATCAGCAGCCGCAGCGATGGCCGGTGGCAAACCGAGATCGGCCCCAACACGCTGATCATGAAGCCGCCGCTGTATCGACTGCTCGAGGAGATGGATCTGCTCGGGGAGGCGCAATCGGCCAACGCCTCGGCTCAAAAGCGCTTTGTGGCGATGAACGGCCACCCGGTGGCGCTGCCGACTCATCCGCTGCGCGCCCTGAATAATCCTCTGATCGGGCGCGAGGGCTGGTCGCAGATCGTGCGCGAACCCTTCGTCAGAAAAAGCGAGGCCGCGGAGGAAAGCCTGGCCGGCTTCGTCGAACGCCGCCTGGGCCGGCGAGTGCTGGATCGCATGGTTGACCCGTTTGTCTCGGGTGTCTATGCCGGTGATCCGCAAAGGCTCTCGGCGCAGGCGGCCATGCCGCGGCTGGTGGCGATTGAGCGCGACTACGGCTCGCTGATTCGTGGCGGGCTGACCCGGCTCTGGCAGTCGCGCCGGGCCACCCCCGAGATGCCTGCCGAGTGGCGCGGCAAGCTGGTGAGCTTCCCCGCGGGGCTGGGGCGGCTGGCCGAGCGGCTCGGTGAGGAGGTCGAGACCCACGGCGGCGAGATCGTGTGTCGGTGTGACGTGGCCACGATCGAAAGGGAAGACGCGGGCTGGGCGGTCACCGACAGCGAGGGGCGCATCTGGCGCACCCGCGAACTGGTGCTGGCCGTGTCGGCGCCGGTGGCGATCAAACTGCTGGCACCGCTGGATGCCGCGCTGACGGCGCCGCTGGCAGAGATCGCCTATCCGCCGGTCAACGCGGTGGCGCTGGGCTTTCGTCGCGAGGACATCACGCATCCCCTCGACGGTTTCGGCGTGCTGATCCCGAGCATCGAAAAGCGCCGCACGCTGGGGGCGCTGTTCTCCTCGACGATCTTTGAAGGCCGAGCGCCCGACGGGCACTGCCTGATCAACGCCTTCATCGGCGGTCGGCGTCAGCCCGAGGCCGCCGAGGGCAGTGACGCCGAGCAGGTCCAGCAGGTGCTCTACGACCTGCGCGATCTGCTGGGCATCCGCGGTGATCCGGTGTGGCAGCAGGTGAGCCGCTGGCCGCAGGCCATTCCGCAGTATGAACTCGGTCATCTGGATCGGATCAAGCGGCTGGACCGCGCGCTGGAGCGCCACGCGGGACTCTCGCTGGTGGGCAACTGGCGCGACGGCATCGCGGTGGGGGACTGTCTGGAAAACGGCCGGCTGCTCGGCGAGCGACTGGCCCCCGGGTAATCGAGGCAGCGGGATCGGGACAACCGCCGCCGCTGTCGTCGTGCTGTCATATTCATTGCCCAGGATTGTCATCTCTACAGAACAATCCCGGGAACGACTCTCATGCGTACGACCTCCTTTAGCGCGCTGGCCGCCTTTTTGCTGGCCCTGCCGCTGGCACAGACAGCACAGGCCGACTTTCAGCTCAGCAGCCGTTACAGCGACAGTGACGGCGACATGGTCGCGGATGTGCCCACTGACTCATCGCAGTGGCGCGACCCGAGCACCCTGATTTTTGCCTATACCCCGGTCGAGGACCCGGCCATGTACGCCGACGTGTGGTCGGGCTTTCTCGATCACATGAGCGAGGTGACCGGCAAGCGGGTGCAGTTCTTCCCGGTGCAGTCCAACGCCGCACAGATCGAGGCGATGCGCGCCGGACGGCTGCATGTCGCCGGCTTCAGTACCGGCACCACGCCGCTGGCGGTGGCCTGTGCCGGCTTTCGCCCCTTCGCCATGATGGCTGGTGATGACGGCGCCTTTGGCTATGAAATGGAAATCATCACCTGGCCGGGCTCCGGTATCGACGACGTCGAGGGGCTCAAGGGCCATGAGCTGGCCTTTACGTCCGAGACTTCCAACTCGGGTTTCAAGGCGCCCTCGGCGATTTTGAAGGCCGAGTTCGGCCTTGAGGCCGGGCGCGACTACGAGACGGTGTTCTCCGGGGCGCACGACAGCTCGATTCTGGGGGTGGTCAATCATGACTATACCGCCGCGGCGATCGCCAACTCGGTGCGCGATCGCATGGTCGAACGCGGCGTCGTCCAGAGCGATCAGATGACCTCGCTTTATACCTCCCAGACGTTCCCGACCACCGGCTATGGCGTGGCCCATGATCTTGATCCCGAACTGCAGGAAAAAATTCAGGAAGCCTTCAGGACCTTCGACTGGCAGGGCTCGGGGCTTGAGAAGGAGTTCGGCAGCGGTGGCGAATCGCAGTTTGTCGAGATCAACTTCAAGGATGACTGGGAAGTGATTCGCACCATCGATGAGGCCAACGGCGTGAGCTACGAGTGCGGCTGATGGCGGTTGCACTGCTCATCCGGCCGGGCGATGGGCGCCCGGCCGCCACTCACGGAGGCGCGTCATGCTGACTCTCAAGGGACTGTCCAAGACCTATCGCACCGGTGACACCGCTTTAAACGAGGTGTCCTTTAGCGTGCCGGGCGGGGAGATCGTGGGGCTGATCGGCCCCTCGGGGGCCGGCAAGTCCACGCTGATTCGCTGCATCAACCGGCTGGTCGAGCCCACGGCCGGCCAGGTGCTGCTGGGCGATATCGATCTCACCCGACTGGGTGGGGCCGGGCTTCGCACCCAGCGTCGGCGCATCGGGATGATCTTTCAGGAGTACGCCCTGGTCGAGCGCCTGACCGTCATGGAGAACGTGCTCTCCGGCCGGCTCGGCTATGTGCCGTTCTGGCGCAGCTGGACGCGTCGCTTTCCGGGCGAGGACATTCAGCGCGCCTGGGCGCTGCTGGATCGCGTGGGCCTGATGGCGCACGCCAACAAGCGCGCCGATGCGCTCTCCGGCGGCCAGCGCCAGCGCGTTGGCATTGCCCGCGCGCTGGCTCAGGAGCCGGAACTTTTGCTCATTGATGAGCCCACCGCCAGTCTTGATCCGCGCACCAGCCGCCAGATCATGCGGTTGCTCACCGATATCTGCGCCGAGCGCCACCTGCCGGCGATCGTCAACATCCACGATGTGCCGCTGGCGAAGCAGTTCGTGCAGCGCCTGATTGGCCTGCGCGCCGGGGAAGTCGTCTTTGACGGCACACCGGCCGCGCTCGATGAGGCCATGCTGACGCACATCTACGGCGAGGAAGACTGGCAGCCGGCCGCGCCGGAAGCCGATGACGCGCCACCCGAACCGACCATCGCCGAGGCGCGAGTGCTGGCCTCATGAGCGTCTCGAACTATCCGCGCCGCTGGAAGCGCCCGCCGCAGATCATCCAGCATCCGGGCTGGCGATGGGGGCTGGCTGTCGCGGCCGTGGTGTACCTGGTGCTGGCCGTTGGCTCTCTGGAGGTGGACTGGCAGCGGGTCAGTATCGGCCTGGAGCGCGGGCAGCGCTTCGTGATGGGCTTTCTACAGCCGGATTTTGTCAGCCGTCAGCGCGATATTGTGCAGGGGCTGAGCGAGAGCCTGACCATGACGCTGACCTCGACCGTGGTCGGCATTGCCATCTCGATCCCGATCGGCATCGGCGCGGCGCGCAACCTGACGCCGCGGCCCGTTTATCTGGCGTGTCGCTCGATCATTGCGGTCAGCCGCTCGTTGCAGGAGATCATTATCGCCATCCTGCTGGTGGCAATGTTCGGTTTTGGCCCCTTTGCCGGCTTTTTGACGCTGGCCTTTGCCACCATCGGCTTTCTGGCCAAGCTGCTGGCCGATGACATCGAAGAGGCCAGGGCGGCGGAGCTTGAGGCCATACGCGCCACCGGCGCCTCCTGGTGGCAGATGATCAACTACGCCGTCGAGCCGCAGGTGCTGCCGCGTCTGATCGGGCTCTCGCTTTATCGTCTCGATATCAACTTTCGCGAAAGCGCGGTGATCGGCATCGTCGGCGCCGGCGGCATCGGCGCGACGCTCAACACGGCAATCGACCGCTACGAATACGACAGCGCCGGCGCGATTTTGCTGATCATCATCGCCATCGTGATGGTCTCGGAGTACGCCTCGGGTCTGGTCAGGAAATGGGTGCAATGAACGAGCCACAACACTACTCGCAGCTGTGGCAGTGGCGTACGCCGCGCACGAAGCTGCTGCTCTGGGTCGGCTGGCTGGCGCTGGTGGCGCTGTTTGTCTGGTGCTGGCAGGTGATGACCCAAGACACCATCTGGGCGTTCGTGCTGGATGCCCCGGCGCAGGCGGCTGATATCGGTAGCCGTATGGTGCCACCGCGCTGGGGGTATCTGCCCGAGCTGATGGCGCCGCTGTGGGGCACGCTCAATATCGCCACGCTGGGCACGCTGGGCGGTGTCATCATGGCCGTGCCGGTCGCCTTTCTGGCCGCGCGCAATACCACCCCGAGCGTGACGCTGGTGCGCCCGATCGCGCTGTTTATCATCGTGACCTCGCGCTCGATCAACTCGCTGATCTGGGCGCTGTTGCTGGTTGCCGTCATTGGTCCCGGGCTGCTCGCCGGGATCGTGGCGATTGCGCTGCGCTCGATCGGCTTTGTGGCCAAGCTGTTGTATGAAGCGATCGAGGAGACTGACGCCCGCCAGATCGAGGCGATTGCCGCCACCGGCGCCGGGCGCGCCCAGGTGCTTAACTACGCCTACATGCCGCAGCTGCTGCCGGCGTTTTGCGCCATCTCGGTCTTTCGCTGGGACATCAATATTCGCGAAAGCACGATCCTGGGGCTGGTCGGTGCCGGCGGCATCGGGCTCAAGCTACAGGCCTCGCTCAACGTGCTGGCTTGGCCGCAGGTCACCATGATTCTTTTGCTGATTCTGGGCACGGTGGTGATCAGCGAATGGGTCTCGGCGCGGATTCGACGGGCGATTATCTAGGTCGGGACGTTTAACCTACAGTCCCAAACTGTTCAGTAGAGGGTTCGGGAAGGACAGGCTCGTCGGCATGGGGGCGGGCCAAAAAGTCTGTCCAGATACGGTGTGTTCTTTGCCGGGTTAGATCTATAAAACACATTCTTGCGGCGGGGTCTCTTAACGTCCCCGTGCCAAAAGAGTGATAAACATGCCCGCAATAAAGCCTGACGTATTCTTCCCAGTGCCTGTTTTCTTCCGATAGATCGATTTTTTCCATGCTGTCGGAATACTCGCGATAGCTCGCGTCCAGGTCCTTCTGAGCAGTCTCAATGTAATATTGGAGCTCTTCATCCGCAGATGTGGCAATTACCGCAAGACATGAAGACATGTCCACGGTGGTTTGAACTTCCATACCACACTGTTTAAAAATATCTATTCCATGTTCTTCAGCATTTGACTGGGTACTCAACAATACAAACGCAAACGCGCCAATAGTGACGAAGGGGCGACGCCAGTGTTTCTGTATGACGGTCATTCTTTTTATGCTTTTCATTGCTTGCTCCATTAACCCTGAGTCAGGAAGGACATTTTGTCTGAGCCGGTTGCTTTTGTTATGCGCACTGCATAACCGAAAAGCTGAATATAATCGAATTTTGATAGTCAGAATGTTGAGGCCACTGCCAGAGATGTATTTCCCGTCACTTATTAGCAGGGGCTGGCTGGTCGGGCCGGCTCGGAAGCAGCAGCGTGCCGGACGTACGAGGCGCCTTTAAAGGGAGACAGCATGCAGCCTGTCATTGTTCGCCGCCCGCTTTCGGGTTGGGGCACCACCTACGGGCCGGCCGGCGATGGGCCGTTTCCGGCCGTCATGTTGCTGCATGGCTCCGAAGGGGCCTGGTCGGGCTGGAGTCATCGTCAGGCCGTGATGCTGGCCGCTCATGGATTTCTGGCCTTTCCGCTGGGCTACTCCGTGGGCGGCAACGCGTGGAATGCCGGTCAGATCATTGAGGTGCCGCTGGATCGGACCGTGGCGGCCCTTCATGCGCTGCGGGGTTTCCCCTTTGCCGGGCCGAGCGTGGGGCTTTATGGTGCCTCGAGAGGGGCCGAGCATGCGCTGCTGGTAACCTCGTTGATGGCAAGAGAGGGTGTCAAAGGTCTTCCTGACTGCGTGGCGGTGCATGCGCCGCCGGATGTCATCTGTGGCGGTTTCGACGGTCGTGTTTTTCGGGACAGCGGTGACCCGGGCTGGCAGGCATGGGATGGTGCGTCGCGCGCCTGGACATGGCGCGGCAGCAGTGAGTCGCTGCTGCCGACCACGCCAATCGAGATCGAGCGTTATGAGGGCGATCTTTTTTTAAGCCATGGTACGGCGGATACCATGTGGTCGGTCGCCATGACGCGCCGGCTGGAGGCTCGGCTCAGACAGCACGGACGAACGCCGGAGGTGGTCTACATGGCAGGCGAGGACCATATCCCCGGCGATGCGGCCGAAAATGACTATCATGCACGGTTACTGCACTTTCTTGCCCGTACGTTAATGGCATAATCCCCGCCCAGCAGAGCAAAGCGGCTGCCGGTCCAGCCGCGCCCGGCGAGTGGTCGACGCTGTGGTCAAGATTGTTTCCCGTCTTCAAGGATGTCTGATGAAAACCCTGTTTCGCGCCTATCTCAAGGCTTCCCTGATCCTGCGCGTAACGCTGGCGCTGGTGCTGGGTGTGGTCGCCGGGCTGTTTGGCGGCGAGTACGTTACCTGGCTTTCGCCACTGGGCGATCTGCTGCTGCGCCTTTTGCAGTTTCTGATCGTGCCCATCGTGCTCTTTACCCTGATGGTGGGCATCAACCAGGCCGATGTGGGCAGCATGGGGCGGATCGGGCGCAAGGTGCTGCTCTATTATGTGGTGACCACGGCGCTGGCGATCATGGTGGGGCTGGCGGTGGCCACACTCTTTAATCCCGGGCAGGGCCTGACGCTGGACACCAGTGCCAGCGTCAGCGTGCCGGAAAATCCGGGACTGGTGCAGGTATTGTTGAACATCGTACCCAGCAACATCGTCTCGGCGTTTGCCGAACCCAATCTGCTGGGCATTATCTTTACCGCGGTGGTGTTTGGCCTGGCGCTGCTGTTCATGCGCACCGGTGGCGCCCAGCGCGACATGGGCGATCACCTCTATCGTCTGCTGGAGGGGCTTAACGCCGTGACTATGAAGGTGATGGCGGGCGTGTTGCACGTGGTGCCGATTGGCGTGTTCGCCATCGTTGCCAACACGGTCAGCCAGCAGGGGCTTGAAACCATCCTGTCGCTGGGTGACATGGTGATGGTGCTCTATATCGCGCTGGGCGTGCATCTGCTGGTCTACTGCGTACTGATGAAGCTTTTTGGTGTGCGTCTGCGCGATTTCTTTCGTGAGGCCCGCACGCCCATGGCGACGGCCTTTGCCACCCAGAGCAGCTCCGGCGTGCTGCCGCTGAGTCTCAATGCGGCCAGTCGCATGGGGCTGCCGCAGTCGCTGTACGGCTTCAGCCTGCCGCTGGGTGCCACCATCAACATGGACGGCGCGGCGATCCGTATCGCCATCTCGGCGGTGTTTGCCGCCAACGTGATGGGCGTGCCGCTGGATATTGCCACCATGGCGCAGATCGTGCTGATCGGGACGCTGATCTCGATCGGCACGGCGGGTGTACCGGGGGCAGGTATCGTGATGATCGCGACCGTGTTCTCACAGGTCGGCCTGCCGATCGAGACCGTGGCGCTTTTGACCTCCATCGATGCGCTGGTGGGTATGGGCTGTACGGCGCTCAACGTCACCGGGGATCTGGCTGGCACGGCGCTGATCGCGCGCAGCGAGCGCAAGGAACGCAAGGCGGTGTCAAAAGCGAAAAACGGCCCCGCCGAGTCCAATAAAATGGAGCCCCGGCTGTGACGACCGTGACCACCGACTATCTGATCATCGGCGCCGGCAGCATGGGTCTGGCCACCGCCGACTGGCTGGCTCACCATAGTGATGCCAGCGTGCAGCTGCTGGATGCCTTTAGTCCGCCGCATGATCAGGGCGCGCATCACGGCGAGACGCGGCTGCTGCGTCAGGCCTACGGCGAGGGCAGCAGCTACGTGCCGCTGGCCCGCCGCGCGCTCGAGCTCTGGAAACAGCTCGAAGTGGAAAGCGGCGAAACGCTGTTTCTGCCCACCGGGGTGGTCAATGTCGGCCCGCTCGGGGCGCCCTTCGTTGAGCAGGTCGCGGCCAGCGCCCGGCAGTACGGGCTGGCACTCGACAGCCTGAGTGGTGATCAGCTCGCCCGGCGCTGGCCCGGCTGGGCACTGGATAACACCATGCACGGGGGGTTCGAGTCTGAGGCCGGCGTGTTGTATGTCGAGCGCATTCTCAAGTGCTGGCGCGCCCGCGTTGAGCGCTGCCCGAACGTCTCGCTGGCCACCGGTGCGCAGGTGATTCGCATTGACGCCGGTGAGCAGGGCGGCTGGGAGGCACACTGCGCCGACGGGAGGCGCTTTGTGGCCGAGCGCGTGCTGCTTGCTGCCGGTCAGCACATCGCGCCGCTGATGGCGGGGCTGGGGATCGAGTTGCCGCTCACCCGGGTGCGAAAGACCTTTGCCTGGTATGACGGTGATGCGCGCTATGACACGGCGAATTTTCCTGGTTTCAGCCTGACCACGCCGTGGGGCGCCGTCTATTATGGCTTTCCCGACATCGACGGGGCCGGTTTCAAGATGGGCCGTCACGACAGCGGCCAGCCGCTGCCGCCCGGCGAGGCGATGCCCGGGTTTGGTGAGTTGGAAGATGACGTGAGCGAGCTTCAGCAGGTGGTGGATCGTTACTTTCCCGGTGTTGGCGCGCTGCGCTTTGGCGCGGTGTGTCAGTACATCCGCACGCCCGATGAGCACTTTCTGATCGACGAGCCGCTGCCCGGCCTGATCGTGGCCGGCGGCTTTTCCGGTCACGGCTTCAAGTTTGCCAGTGCGCTGGGCGAGGCGCTGGGGCTCTGGCTCGATCAACAGTGCCGCCTGCCGGAGCTGGCCCTGTTTGGTCTGTCGCGCTGGTCACCCTCACAGGATCAGCCGTCATGACGATTGCGCCTGTGATGTCGCTGACCTGCCCGCTGGACGGGGCGGCGCTGTCGCGTACCGAAAGTGGCTGGCGCTGTCCGCAGGGTCACAGTTTTGATGTGTCACGTCAGGGCCATGTCAACCTGCTACCGGTGCAGAACAAGCGCTCCCGCGACCCGGGCGACAGCCGCGCCATGATCGCGGCGCGACGGCGTTTTCTGGAGGCCGGGCACTACCAGGGCGTCGCCGAGGCCGTCAGCCGATGCGTGCTTTCCCATGGTTCGGCGCATCAGTCGCTGGCCGTGCTTGATGCCGGCTGCGGTGAGGGCTATTACCTGCGCGCGCTGGCCGATGTCGCATCTACCCGCCGGCTGTCACTGCTGGGACTGGATATCTCCAAGTGGGCGGTGCAGGCCGCTGCCGGCCGCGACCGGCGCATGCAGTGGGTGGTCGGCAGTAATGCAGCACTCCCCGTGCCGGATCAGAGCCTGGATGTGGTGCTGTGCATGTTTGGTTTCCCCACGCCTGCCGAGTTCGCCCGTGTGCTCAAACCCGGTGGATTGCTTCTGGAGGTCGAGGCCGGGCCGGACCATCTGATTGAACTGCGTGAAATCATCTACCCGACACTCAAGCCGCCCCGCGAGGCGCGTCAGGCACCGGCGCCGGGTTTTGCGTTTGAAGATGGCGTTGAGACCGTGCGTTACGAACGCTCGCTGGAGTGCGCCGAGGAGATTGCGGACCTGCTGATGATGACGCCGCACCTTTACCGGGCGAGCGCCGAAGGGCGGGCGAAGGCCGAGGCTCTTACCCGGCTTGATATCACAGTCGACGTGCAGCTCAGAAGCAGCCGGCGCCTCTGAAAGGCCCTCCACACCCTGCCCGGTTGCCCGGCGGGGCGTGATGCGTCCAGCACCTGCTTGATCGCTTTTTCAGGGCATCATGTTGGGTAGCATGCGCTGGTAGAGATCAAACAAAATCCACAGCGTCCCGCCGCACAGAATGACCAGAATCAGCACGGTGAAAAGAATCAGCAGCAGGTCCTCACGCTTGTTGCTGGCAAGCGTGATGTGCATGAAAAAGCGCAGGTGTACGACGACCTGCACCAGTGCGCAGAGGCCGATCGTGATCCACACCGTCAGACGCTCGACATCGGTGAAGGCGACCAGTCCAAAGGGGATCAGCGTCAGTACCAGTGCCAGGCCAAACCCCCACAGATAGCTGCGCTGCTCGCTTTGGCACTCGCGGGTCTGGCGCTCGTTGAGTTGGCGCGCGCTCATGACAGCCCCCCGAGATAGACCAGTGAAAAGATGCCGATCCAGACGATATCCAGAAAGTGCCAGAGAATCGCCAGGCGCAGAAGACCGGTTTTTACCGGCGCGTCCAGACCGTGAACGGCCATCTGACCCAGCAGCGCCACCAGCCAGAGACAGGCGCCGGTCACGTGCAGGCCGTGCAGCGGCACCAGCGAGAAAAACGCCGACAGATAGCCGCTGCGCGAGGGCACGCCGCCCTTGTCGAACATGGTATGAAAATCCTTGAGCTCGAACAGCAAAAACGCGATGCCCAGCGCCAGGGTGACCAGAAGCCACAGTACCAGCCGCATCCGGTCTTCGCGGTATTTGAGCGCCAAAGAGGCCATGCCGAAGGTAAAGCTGCTGGCCAGCAGGATCATGGTCTGAATAAAGGCGCTTTGTATCTCGAAAAGATCCTTTGGCCCGGGGCCACCGGCCGTGCCACCCAGCATGGTGATGTAAGTGGCGAACAAAAGGCCGAAGATGATCAGATCACTCATCATGAACACCCAGAAACCGAACACCATCTCCTCGCGGGTGTCCTCTTCCTGAGTGTGGCCCGGCCCCAGGTTGAGGCCCGGATGGCGACGATTGCTTTCAGGGGTGTGCGTCGTGGTCGAGTTCATTGTACGGCGCCCTCGATGGGTGGCACGGGCACGCCATGATTGGCAGTGGACTGCTCGTGTGAGCGTTTGATGGGCGTGGTTTGCCTGACCTGCGAAAGCCAGTGCTCGTGGGTGCGCTGCACCTCACAGGCCGGGATGGTGCGTCTGGTATGACGTACAAAACCGCGGGCGATCACGGCGACGATTGTCAAAAGCCCTGCGCCAATCACCAGCCACCACATATGCCAGACCAGGCCAAACGCCATGGCAAGGCTGGTGGCGGCGATGACCGCGCCCAGGGCGCTGTTGGCCGGCATCTCGATATCGTCATACCGGTTTGGCGCCTGCCAGCCCTGGCCGCGGTCCTTTTCGGTCATGAAGGCATCCAGGCTGTAGATCTCGGGGATGACCGGGAAGTTGTATTCCGGCGGCGGGGCGGCGGTGGACCACTCCAGCGTCCGGCCATCCCAGGGGTCGCCGGCGAAGACGTTGTTGGCGTGACGGTCGCGAATGCTCACCCACAGCTGGATCAAAAGGCACAACAGCGCGCACAGAATCACCAGGGCGCCGATGAAGGCAGTAATCATCCAGGGCAGGTACTGTGGCTCGAAATACGCCACCGAGCGACGCGGCATGCCCATCATGCCCAGTACGTAGAGCGGAAAGAAGGCGAGCATGAAGCCGATAATCCAGCAAAAGGCCGCCCGATAGCCCCAGCGCTCTTCCAGTCGAAAGCCGGTGGCCTTGGGAAACCAGAAGTTGGTGGCGCTGAGCATGCCGAACAACAGCCCCGGGATCAGCATGTTGTGAAAGTGCGCCACCAGAAACAGCGAGTTGTGTACCTGATAGTCCACGCTGGGCGTGGCGAGAATGATGCCGGTCATGCCGCCAAGGACAAACAGCATGATAAAGCCGATGGCATAGACCATGGGCACCGACAACCGGATGCGCCCGCGATACATGGTCAGCATCCAGTCATAGACCTTAACGCCGGTAGGAATGCCGATCAGCATGGTGGCAATGCCGAAGGCGGCGTTGATGTGCGCGCTCTGACCCATGGTGAAAAAGTGATGCAGCCAGACGGTAAACGAGAGCACCGCAATGCACAGGGTCGCAATCACCAGAATTTTATAGCCGTAGATGCGCTTGCCGGAGAAGGTGGCAAAGACTTCGGAGAAGATGCCAAAGGGCGGCAGGATCAGGATGTAGACCTCGGGGTGGCCAAACGCCCAGAACAGGTTGACGTAGTTCATCATGTTGCCGCCCAGATCGGTGGTGAACATGTGAAAGTCAAGATAGCGATCCAGCGCCAGAAGGCCGGTGGCCACGGTCAGCGGCGGCATGCCAAAGATCATCAGAATCGCGGTGCAAAGCGCCGTCCAGGTAAACAGCGGCATGCGAAAAAGCGTCATGCCCGGGGCGCGCTTTTTAAAGATGGTCACGGCGAAGTTGATGCCGGTCAGGGTCGAGGACAGGGTCGACAGCGTCACCGCCCAGATCCAGTAGTCCACCCCGGCACCGGGGTTATAGGAAAGCTCGGTAAAGGGCGGATAGCCGGTCCAGCCGCCGATCGAGAAGGGCGCCAGTACCAGCGAGATCATCACCAGCGCCGCACCCGCCGCGGTCAGGCCCAGACTGACCTGGTTGAGCACCGGAAAGGAGAGATCCCGCGCACCGATCTGCAGCGGCATTACATAGTTGATGATGCCGGTGAGAAACGGCATCGCCATGAAAAAGACCATGATGGTGCCGTGGGTGGTAAAAAGCTGCCCGAAGTGTTCGGCGGTCAAAAAGCCGCTGTCGAGCCCGACTGCCTGCTGGGCGCGCATGAACACGGCCTCGATGATGGCGCGGGCCAGCATGGCCAGCGCAATCACAATGAACATGATGCCGATCTTTTTGTGATCGGGGCTGGTAAACCACTCGGACCACAGGTACTTCCATTTGCCCAGCCAGGTGACCAGTACAACGGCCGCCAGTGCGCCGATCACGACCATGCCGGCGGCGCCGGTGGCGATGACACCGTTGATCAGCGTCATGGGAGAGTGGTCGTCCAGCATGGGCCAGAAGGGCAGCGCGTCCCAGTCAAGGCGACCGAATATCATGTGGGTTGCATCGCTCATGGCTGCGCCTCCTTGCGCTCATGAGAGGGCGATTTCGGATCAAGGGAAGAGGATGTCTCATCCGGCGGTGTCGGGGGCACGCTGGTACGAGTGGCACTGAGCTGCGGCGGCGGGACGTCAAGCGCCGACCAGTCGATGGGCGAGCCGTTCATGATGATGTGAAAAAGCCCCTGCGGCACCGGTGAAAAGCGAATGACCGCGTCGGTGTCGCGGGTGTCGAGCCCGAGCTCGCGTGCCACATCGCGATTGTCTCCCTTTTGCGCGATGATCTCGTAGGCGCTCTGATCCAGCGCTCGACCCTGCTGGCGGGTGCGCCGGACAAAGTCATCAAAGGCCTTGTCATCGACGGCGCGGGTGATAAAGCGCTGGCGGTGGAAGCCCTCGCCGTTGTACTGCATGTTCTTGCCTTCAAAGCGGCCCGGGTGATCCGCCTTCAGATGCAGCCGGGTCACCATGCGGTTCATGACGTCGATCTGACTGCCCAGCGCTGGAATGAAAAACGACTGCAATACCGTACCCGAAGTCAGCTCAAAGGAGATTGGGCGGTCCACCGGGATGACCAGCTGGCCCATCGTGGCAATCCCCTGTTCGGGATAGATGAAAAGCCATTTCCAGTCGTAGCCCACCACCTGGATTTCAAGCGGCGGCCGGTCACCGGCAATGGGGCGGTAGGGGTCAAGCTCGTGGGTCTGGCGCCAGACATACACGCTCAAAACGACCACCACCAGCACCGGTACCGCCCACATGATGATGTCCAGCCAGCGCGACATGTACCATTTCGGGCGATAAACGGCGTGACCGCGGTAGCGATAGCGCCACAGGATCAGCGGTGTCTGTATGATGACCGGGATGACCACGATCATGACCAGTGCGATGACCACCCAGAAGTGGTGCCGCTGCGCCTCGGCAATCGGGCCCTGCGGGTTCATGAAGCCGGGCATGCCGGTATCGCAGCCTGACAGCAGGGCCAGCGACACGGGCAGCGCGTAGCGTTTGACCGAGCGGTGCGGCTGTTTTCCTTGTCCTGACACGGACATATCTCCTCGATCCTTGATGCGAGATAGTTCGGTATACCTCGACGGCGCCCTGATTCGGGGCATCACTATAGACGGGCTTTGTCACTTAATCATTACTGAAGGTTACGAACGGGGCATTTTTTGTGCCCGCTCGCTGCGTCTCAATATCAGGGAAGGAAGTGGATCAAATGATCGATGAAGAGGCTTGCAAGCATCTCGAGCGCTGTGTGGCACTGGCGCGCGAGGCCCTCAGGGCCGGCGACGACCCCTTCGGCAGTGTGCTGGTCGATGGCAGTGGCCGGGTGGTCAAGGAGGCGCGCAATCGGGTGGTGACGGGGGATGCCACCGAACATCCGGAACTTGTACTGGCACGCTGGGCGGCCGCTCACATGACACCCGAGGCGCGCGCCGAGGCCACGGTCTATACCTCCGGTGAACACTGTCCGATGTGTGCCGCCGCCCATGCCTGGGCGGGGCTGGGGCGTATCGTGTTTATCAGCTCGTCAGCCCAGCTGGGCAAGTGGCTTGCGCAGTTTGGTGCGCCGGCCGCGCCCGTGCAGATGCTGTCGATCGGCGAGATCGCCCCCGGGGTCGTCGTTGAAGGGCCGGTGCCCGCACTGGTGGCGGCCGTGCGGGCGCTGCATGAGCGGCGCCATCGTGGGACGCATCGCAAAATCCTGCCGGCCTCCGGGTCGTTCGAGCGCTAGCTTTATTTGTCGAGAAGCTGTGCTTTCAGCTTGTCGGGCACCTTTTTGATGATCAGCCGATCCTGGGCTTCGTTGTATTCGATGCTGTCGCCCAGCAGGTGCGAGTCAAAGCTGATCGACATGCCGCCGGCGCGGCCGGTAAAGCGGCGAAACTGCTGCAGGGTGCGCTTGTCCGGCGGGATCTCCGGGGAGAGGTCGTAATCCTTGTTGCGGATGTAGTCGTAAAAGGCGTCCGGGCGTTCGTCATCTACCAGACTGGAGAATTCCTCGAGCGTGATCGACTCGCCGTTTTTTGACTGGTCGCTGGCATAGTCGATGACCGCGTCGGTCTTCTCGCGGCTTTGCGTTTCGTCCATCGACTCGCTTTCCACAAAGTCGCTGAAGGCCTTGAGCAGGGTGCGGGTTTCGCTGGTCGAGTCCACGCCCTCCACACAGCCCAGCAGCGCCTGAAAATCCTCGCTGAGCTTTTTGCCGCCGCGGTCGCGGGTAAAGGCGATGTATTGCTTTGACTGACCGGCCTGCCACTGGGTCAGGTCGATGCGCACCGCCAGTGTCATCTGGCTCAGATTGAGCAGGCGAGCCGTGGTGACGTTGAGCTGCTCGTCAATCGTAAAGCCTTCGCGATAGTGCAAAAGCGCCACGGTCAGAAATTCGGCCTCGCCCTGACGGGCATGGACAAACAGCAGCGGCCCGCCGGTGGGAAGGTGCTCATCGATCAGCGCGCGAAAGCCCTCACCACTTTGCCGGGTAAAGTCGACAAAGTCCCGGTTGCCGGCCAGATAGTCGCTCAGCGCGTGGGCAAAGGTGCTTTGTGCTTCGCCATCGTTGAAATGGCCCCAGCCTCGCGTCTTGCCGTTGAAGGTCGCATTGAAATGGTTGAGCAGGCTCTCCATCGCCGCTGATTCGGCCATGGGGGCGCTTGAGGCGCTGAGTGTCGCGTTCTGGTCGTCGGCGGACTTGTCGAGGTGATGGACGATGCTTTGAAGAATCGGCATGACAATGATCCGGCAGAAAATGTGGCGCGATGATAACGCGACAAGGGCCTCAGGGGCAGTATGACGCCTTGTGTGCCATGCCCCGGGAGCGACATGATGGGGCCATGACGCACTTTGATATTCGTCGCTATCGACGAGAGGATTTCCACGCTCTTGCCGCGCTGTATTTCAGCGCCAAGGGCGATGAGTTTCGCTTCGAGCCGAACGGGTTCGAACGGTTTCCGGTTATACCGTTACCTTTTGATGAGTCACGTTTGAAGGCTTTTAGTGATTGCGAGGCGCTGTTAATGATCGGTGACGCGGAGCCTGTCGGCGTTATCTACTGGCGGGAAAGCCATATCGTGGGTCTGCTGGTGGATCCTGCCGTGCGCGGCAAGGGGGTCGGGCGGGCATTGATGACGGCGGCACTCGCTCAAATGGGGGAGAGCGTCACACTGGCGGTGGTGGCTTCCAATGTACCAGTGATCAGGTTGTATCAATCCCTGCGCTTTCATGGCGTGGGCCGGCGTCAGGGGTATTATCAGGGGGTAGCGGTCACGCTGCTGGAGATGGCGCGTGGCCCGATCGGTTGACATCAGGGCTGGATCAGATTTTCGTCTTGCACCCCGGTCACAGGCGCAGGGTTACATCGATGCCGAGGACCTGGCGCCGGCATGGTGGGCCATATCGCCCTGGGTCTGACTGTGCATCAGCGCGGAATGATCTTCGGAAGGCGATGGGTTACCGGCGAAGACCATGCCATAGATCAAGAGGATGGCGGTTGTTATCGCAAGACATTTGTCAGTCAACATCATGGTGGTGAATCTCCTAGTCCAAAATCACGTCGTCAGCCCTGACCAGGCTGACGCCTTATCGTGACCGTTTAATGACAAGGACGATCAGAAGAGAAAAGCGCCTTTATAGGGGTATTTTTCGGACACGCCGGCTGAAACGTCATTTCTGGTCTATAACTCAACGGTAGCGTTACCTTATTTAATGTCACCGTAAGCTTTTGAAGCGGTGCCTCGTTCAAGGCAAGGAGGCCAGTCATGTCACGTTTTTCACGCTTTACCCGTACCAGTGCCCTGGTGCTGGCGGCTGTACTGGGCGCCACCACGCTGTCGGCCTGTACTACCACCAGCCCCTCCGATCGCCAGAGCCAGGTGGCCAAGCGCGCCGAGCTTGATCAGAGCGTGCAGGAAACGCTCGACCGGCTGTATCGCACGGCGCCTCAGGCCCGCAGTCTGGTGCAGCAGGCGCAGGGAGTGCTGGTGTTCCCGGGTGTGCTCGGCGCAAGCTTTGTGTTCGGCGCCAGCCACGGCGACGGGCAGCTTTTGATTGATGGGTCTGATGCCGGTTACTACACCACCACCAGTGGCTCGGTCGGTTTCCAGGCGGGCGCGCAGTCCCAGGCGATCGTTTATCTTCTGATGAGCGAGGGTGCACTCAATCGTGTGCGCAGCGATAACGGCTGGTCGATTGGTGCCAATGCAGGGGTTGCCGTGGCCGATGTCGGTGCTAACGGTCAGATCACCAACAACACTGCCAATCAGGAAGTTGTTGCCTTTGTCATGAACAATCAGGGCATTCAGGGTGGGGTGTCACTTGAAGGGGCGAAAATTTCCAAGGTCGGCCGTTAACGCCGGGCATCCAGCGATAGCTTCTGCCATTTGAAAATGAAAAAACCCACCGATCGGTGGGTTTTTTCGTGAGTGCCGGCGCGCGTCAGGCGCTCTCGGGCAGCTCGGCGTTGTGATAGATGTTTTGTACATCGTCCAGGTCGTTGAGCATGCCCAGAAACTTCTCGAGATGGGCGACGTCTTCCCCTTCGACCGGGGTGGTGGTCTGTGGCACGAACTGGATCTCGTCGGTGTCGAAATCGAGTTCGCCGAAGGTGTCCAGAAGCGCCTGCTTGGCCTTGGCATATTCGGTGTGCGGGGCAAAGACCGTGAGGCGACCGTCCTCGTTTTCGATGTCGCTGACGTCAACATCGGCTTCCATCAGCGCCTCGAGGGTGGCGTCTTCATCCTCGCCCTTGAAGGCAAGAATGGCGCTGTGATCGAACATGTGGCTGACGCTGCCGGGCGTGCCGATCTTTGATTTCGTCTTGGTAAAGACGCCGCGCACATCGCCGAAGGTGCGGTTGGGGTTGTCGGTCAGACACTCCACGATCACCATGCAGTTGCCGGGGCCAAAGCCTTCATAGCGTGCCGGCGAGAAATCCTCACCGCCTGCGCCATTGGCCTTGTCGAGCGCCTTGTCGATGACGTGTGAGGGCACCTGATCCTTCTTGGCCCGCTCGATCAGACCACGCAGGGTCAGATTGCCGGACGGGTCGGTACCGCCTGACTTGGCGCAGACATAGATTTCACGCCCATACTTGCTGTAGACCTTGGTCTTGGCGTCGGCCGTTTTGGCCATGGATTCCTTGCGGTTCTGGAAAGCCCTGCCCATATCGAATTCCGTTCCTTGATTACCATTATGAAGCCGATTTTACGTTAACGGCGCCGGAAGCGAACAGCGTTATTTGAAACGACCCGCGTCGGGTCGTGAACGCACCCGACTCACGGATATTGCGCATCGGCTCTGTTATGCTGCGCGCCCTGCACATAATGCCTTGCATGACGGGCAGTCCATTTACTACAGCCTACAAGGATTTGTCCTCATGTCGAACGATGCCTCGGAGGCCGTGACCGATTTCGCGGCGCTGGATCTGCCGCCGACACTGGCAGAGAATCTGGCAACGCTTGGCTATCACACCATGACGCCCATTCAGGCCGAAAGCCTGCCGTTGATGCTGGCCGGTCGGGACGTGATCGGTCGCGGGCGTACCGGCTCTGGCAAGACCGCCGCTTTCGGGCTGGGCCTTCTGGCGCGTCTGGACGTCAAGCGCTTTTGCGTCCAGACGCTGGTGCTGTGCCCGACGCGCGAGCTGGCCGATCAGGTTGGCGAGGAGATCCGGCGTCTGGCCCGCGGCCTTCACAACGTCAAGGTGCTGACCCTGTGTGGCGGCGTGCCGGTCGGACCCCAGCGAGAGTCACTGGCCCACGGCGCGCATATCATCGTGGGCACGCCCGGGCGGGTGGAGGATCATCTGCGCCGTGGCTCGCTGAGCCTTGACGCTTTGACCGTGCTGGTGCTCGATGAAGCCGATCGCATGCTCGACATGGGCTTTCAGGACGCCCTCGATGCCATTATCGAGGTCACCCCCCGTCGTCGTCAGACGCTGCTGTTCAGCGCCACCTGGAGCGAGTCGCTGGCGCCGGTCGCCGCCCGGGTGATGCAGGACCCGACGACCGTCGAGGTGGATACCGATCACGATGAGCACAGCATTCGTCAGCACTTTTACGCCGTCGACAACGATACGGCGCGCCTTGAGGCGCTGAGACGATTGCTGCTCAAGTATCGCCCGACCTCCAGCGTGGTGTTTTGTAATACCCGGCGCGAGGTGCAGTCGGTCAGCGATGCCCTCAACGATCACGGTTTTGATGCCGCAGCGCTTCACGGTGACATGGAGCAGCGCGACCGCGACCGAACGCTGATTCTTTTGGCCAACGGCAGCATCTCGATTCTGGTCGCCACCGATGTGGCCGCCCGCGGGCTTGATGTCGAAGCGCTGGATGCGGTGTTCAACTATCAATTGGCCCACGACGTGGAAACGCATGTCCACCGGGTCGGGCGCACCGGGCGGGCCGGCGGGCAGGGCACGGCTCATAGTCTGGTCGGTGAGCGCGAACGCGCGCGGCTCTCGCTTCATGAAACGCAGCAGGATGGCCCGGTAACGCTTGAGGCGCTGCCGGATGCGAGCGTGCTGACGCGCTCGCCCTTCAAGCCGGCGATGGCGACGCTTGTGATCGATGCCGGCAAAAAGCAAAAGATTCGCCCGGGCGATATCGTCGGGGCCCTGACCGGGGAGGCCGGTATCGACGCCTCACAGGTGGGCAAAATCAGGGTGCTGGATCGAAATGCCTGGGTGGCGGTACACCGTGATGTGGCGGATGCCGCACTACTGCACCTGAATAACGGACGCCTCAAGGGGCGCAGCTTCCGGGCACGGCGCGTGTCGCGCTGATCCTCCGATATCAGGTACGGATCATGTACGTTGCGTGTCGATAGGGTCATCATGACCGCTATATTGGACTTGTCATGACAGGAGCGAGCAAAGAGGTCGCATGAAAATTCCCAAACGATTGCAGCCACTGGTAGATGATGGGCTGATCGATGACATCGTGTTTCAGCTTCAAAGCGGCAAGGAAGCTCAGGTCTACGTGGTGCGCTGTGGCAGTGAGCTGCGCTGTGCCAAGATCTTCAAGGAAGCCAGCAAGCGCAGTTTCAAGCAGGCTGTTCAGTATCAGGAGGGGCGCCAGGTCCGCAACAGCCGCCGGGCCCGTGCCATGTCCAAAAAGACCCGCTACGGCCAGCGCGAACAGGAATCGGCCTGGCTCAACGCCGAGGTCGAGGCGCTGTACCGACTGTCTGACGCCGGCGTACGCGTGCCCGAGCCGCACGGTTTTGTCGACGGCGTACTGCTCATGGAGATGATCGTTGATGACGAAGGCGATCCCGCCCCGCGTCTTGATGACATCAAGCTCAGTGAAGAACAGGCGATCGAGTACCATCACCGCATTGTGACGGATGTGGCGCGCATGCTGTGCGCCGGGCTGGTCCATGGCGACCTGTCGGAGTTCAATGTGCTGGTGGGACGTGAAGGCCCGGTCATCATCGATCTACCTCAGGCCGTTGACGCTGCCGGCAACAACAATGCGCCGCGCATGCTGCTGCGTGATGTCGACAACATGCGTCGCAGCTTCGGGCGCTACGCGCCGTCGCTTTTGAATACCGACTATGGCCTTGAGATCTGGTCACTCTATGAAGCCGGTGAACTCCATCCCGACCATCCGCTGACCGGCATTTTCGACCGTGACAGTGCCAGCGTGGATGTCAGCGACCTGCTCGAGGTCATCGAGGACGTGCGCGAGGAAGAGCAGGAGCGTCGACGTCGCGAGCAGGAGCAGGACGAGGAGGACCGGGACATCAGTCAGTAAGGGGCCCGAGTGGCGCGATCTGCGCCGTTTTCGAGTGTAAAAGCTCGGTCATGGCGCGCTCGCTGATCGGACGGCTGAAGTAGTACCCCTGCAGGCAGTGCGCACCGAGGTCGCACATGATGTGTGCGACCTCGGCCGTTTCGATACCCTCGGCGGTGACATCAAGACCGCAGGCCTGGGCAATCTGGATGATGGCCCGCACGATCGTGATATCCCGCCCGGAATGCGCCTCGGCAAGCTTGAGCACAAAGCTCTTGTCGATCTTGAGAATGTCCAGCGGCATCCACTGCAGGTAGCTCAGCGCACTGTAGCCGGTACCGAAGTCATCCAGCGCCAGTCGTACGCCCATCGCTCTCAGTCGGGCCAGACGGTCGAGTACTGCCTTTTCGGCGCTGATGTAAAGGCTTTCCGTGATTTCCAGAATCAGACAGCTCGCCGGCAGGCCGCTGTCTTTCAGTGCATCGACGACATGATTGACGAAGGCCTCTTCACGCAGCTGTATCGGTGAGACGTTGATCGAGATGCTTTCAAAGGTGTGCTGTTCAAGACGCCAGCGTGCGGCCGTGTGGATGACGTCATGCAGCATCTGTCGGCCCACTTCGCGGATGAGCCCCTGTTCTTCCAGCAGAGGAATGAATTCGGCAGGGCCGGGCGCATCGGCGGCCTGCCAGCGCAGCAGCGCCTCCGCACCCACGATCCGGTAGTCACTCGAGACAATGGGCTGAAAGAACGCCACGAATTCCTGACGGGTAACGGCCTGGCGCACGCGCAGGGCGAGCTGTTTGCGTCGCTCGAGCTGCTCGGCAATCTCGGCGTCAAAGCGGCGCAGACTGGTACCGCCGTGTTCGCGAGCATGGCTCAGGGCGGTGTCAGCGGCGTAGAACAGGGCGTGCCCATCGCTGGCATCGTCGGGGTAAACGGCAAGGCCGGCGCTGAAGGCCGGATCGATACGGTAGTGATCGAGTATCAAAGGCTGGGTGAGATCGGCCAGCAGCGCCTCGACAAGGGTGTCGGCATGACGGACATCGATCAGGGGCAGCAGCAGCACGAACTCATCGCTGCCCAGGCGCGCCACGCTGCGACTCAGCGGCTCACTTTCAAGACGTCGGGCAATCTCGAACAGGTAACGATCGGCAATCTCGTGGCCGTGCTCCTCGTTGATCTCTCCAAACCCGGACAGATCGATATATAAAAGCGCCAGCGGTCGCGTGTCGATGGTGATGGTTTCAAGGTCACGAAAGAACGCGGCCCGGTTCAGGGCGCCGGTGAGCACGTCACGCCAGGCCATGCGCTCGATGGCCTGGCGATCGCGTTCACTCTTGTAGACATGGGCCAGCTCGCGCACCAGTGCCAGTATCATCTCCTGGCTGAAGGCCGGGTCGTCATCCTCGAGATAGGAAAAAAGCTCCATCGCGCCCATGCACTGCTCGCCGATGCCGATACCGCAGAGAAACCGCCGTGGCATGTTTTCCGGCCAGCGCTTCTCGGCAGTGATGCGCTCATCGGCCATGAACTCAAGCGGGCTGGCCTGTTCCAGCCACATCCGGGCCGAGGCGGTCAGGCTGTCGCCGGGGCGGGTCAGCGGGTTTTCACCTTCACACAGGGCAGACACGCGCACCGGTGGCGTGATGTTGTCAAAGGGCTTGTAGACGACGCGACAGTAGCGCCAGACCGTGTGCTTCAAAAGCGCCTTCAGGGCCTCCTGAGTGGCCTGGCGCAGGCGCATGCTGCCGTGCGTCTGGGTGGCAACCTGCGAGATGGCCTGAAGCTTTAACTGCTCGCGATAAAGGCGGCGCGTGCTGGTTTCGGCAACGTGCTCGGCATCATGACGAGCCTTGCGTTCACGCGCGAGCTGCCTTTGCAGGCGCTCGATGGTGTCGGGAAGATTTTCCGAGAGCGGTTTTTTCATCGGATCGTGATACGAAAAAGGCAGTGATCATCACCGCGGTGGCGACACTGGATATGGTCGATTTCGATGGATTCGTCAAAGTAGTCACCACAGCCCTGCATCAGCCCGTGAGCAAGGCTGCAGATGCCGCGCGCCGATCGATACTCCATCACCATGGTGTTGTCGGAGACCTCATGATAATGAAAGACCGGGACGATGGCATCGGGGTGATATCTGACCACCTCGGGGTGAATGACATTATTGAGCGCCTTGAGCGTGGCAAATGTCGTGTTGAAGCGCTCGAGCATGCCCGGGTAGAAGCCGCCAAGACGCGGCAGCATTTCGCGGCCCAGCCAGTGAAGACACTCCCGTGGTGTCATGCCCGTGCGGTGACTGGCAGCGCTTACCAGCGACAACATGTCATGGTCGTCATAGTTGCCAAGCGATGAATAGGCGCCGCTGACGCGGGCATCGTCGAGTATCTCTTCCCAGAGCTGTTCATCGAAGCGACTGACCACAATGTCGTTAAACATGTTGAAGATGATGCCCTTCATGCCCTGATCCCTTTCGTGGTCGTCACGTCCGTTCGTGCGCTGTCTGTTCTACCATATCGGCCGGACGGTGGTGGGCTGAAGCCTGACCATGGTCGAGGCGCCGTGACCGATGCCATGAGTACAGAGTATTTCATCGCGTCAATACATCGATGGTTGCGCATGAACCGGTCTGCTTTATTAAGGTATATTTCAACATTGCCGGCAAGAGAAGCCTTTCCTGGGGCCTGGGGTCATGACCCATCGTGTGGCCATCGCTGGCCGCAGGGCTGTCTCCAACCCGAAATGGCCGCACGGGTGGTTTTATGCGTCTACCCGCATATAGTGGGAGACAAGGTCACACCGCTTACGATTTCCGAAAAGGTCGTACATGTTCAGTCATCCGATCACCGAGACGCTGTCCCTGTCGCTGTTCCACCCGCATATGGCGCCCGAACTCTATCGGCTGGTGGACGACAACCGGCGCTTTCTGAGCCAGTGGCTGGGCTGGGTGGCCCAGACGAACTCACCGGCCGATAGTGCCGCCTTCATTCGTCAGGCGCTGCACGATTACGCCGACGGCAGGCGTCTGGTATGCGGTCTCCACTATCATCAGGGGCGTCCCCGGCTGGTGGGGACAGTGAGTTTCAACGAGATCGTGCCGGCGACCGGCCGGGCCAGCCTGGGCTACTGGCAGGGGGAGCGCTGGCAGGGGTTTGGGCTGATGACGCTGGCCTGTCAGGCGATGATCCGGCTGGCGTTTGAGCAGTACGGCCTTGAAAAGGTGCAGATCGCGGCAGCAACAGGCAACACCCGAAGCCGGGCCGTCTGCGAGCGTCTGGGCGCCACACTTGAAGGTGTGATCACGCGCGCCGAAAACGTCAACGGTGTCGTGCATGACCACGCCGTTTATGGTTTATGCCGTGAAATAACCACATCGCCGATCGAGACAGGGCATTGATGGGCAGCGCCCGGTCTCGATGGCGGGTAGCGCCGCGGCACATTCGTTCATTAAAGTAGTCCCATGATTTCTTTCCAATCTGCACCGATTCAAGAGAGCCTCCATTGAACACCCCCGATCTGATACATACCCGAATGAAACGTCTGCGGCTGGTGTCCATACTGGAAGGCACAACGCTTTTGCTTTTGATTGTGGTGGCCGTACCGCTCAAGCATGTGGCCGGTCTGCCGATTGCCGTCTCCATCATGGGGCCCATCCATGGCGTGGCCTTTTTGCTCTATCTGTCGGTGGTCTTTCGAGTGGTGTCCATGGGCGGCTGGAACGGGCTGGATATCGCCCGCATGATTCTGGCGGCCTTTCTGCCGTTCGGCGCCTTTATCAATGCCCCCTTCATGCGTCGCAAGGAGAAGGATCTGGTACGAATGGCCACGTAAGCGTTTGCGGGCTTATTCGGCCCGGTCGCGAGGCGAGTGCTGATCACTTGCCGGCTGATTGCCAAAGTAACGCTTGTATTCCCGACTGAACTGCGAGGCACTCTGATAGCCCACGGCGCCGGCGGCACTGCTGACGTTGTGGGTTCTGGCCGTGATCATGGCGCGGGCCTTCAAAAGCCGGATGCGCTTTTGATACTGCAGTGGCGACAAATGGGTAAAGCGCTTGAAGTGATGATGAAAGGCCGAAGCGCTCATGTTGACCTTCTCGGCCAGCGTTTCGACGGCCAGCGGCTGGGCATAGTCGCGATGCAGCGTCTCCAGCGCATGGCCGATTCGCCCATACTGGGTCTGCTGCAACAGCTGGCGCAGTGATTCTCCCTGTGGCCCCCTGAGTGCCTCGAACAACACCTCCCGAATGCGCTGCCGGCCCAGTGCTCGGCACAGCGTCTCATCGTGCAGACACTCCAGCAGGTGCATGACGCCATGGCCCATGGAATCCGGCAGCGTGACGGCTGCCATGGGATCGGGCGATGAGACATTGTCCGTGGCGGTCGGCATGACCTGAGCCAGTTCTCCCAGCATGATCATGTCGATGCCGATAAAGACCCCCAGCAGGGGCGCCTGCGGTGTGGCCTGCGTCTCGCATTCAAAGGGCACCGGCATGGCCTGTACCAGATAGTGCCCGGCGCCATAGTGAATGACGCGCTCGCCCAGATAGCCCACCTTTTCACCCTGAGCGATGATGATCAGTCCCGGCTCGTAGACCAGCGGCGTGCGCTGATGGCTGCCGTGAAGGGCCATCAGCTGCACCCCTTCAAGGGCCGTGGGAATGTAGCCGTCCCGATCGATCAAGGGCGTTATCAGATCGCACATGCGCTGATAAAGGGCATGAGAGCCAGCATAAGCGTTCTGGAGGAGGGCTTCAGACATGGGGTGTGTCGATCCGTGGTTCGTGGCGGTGTTCGGCGTTGATGATCAACGGTAACAGGATTGTGCATACAAAGCGCCAAAACGATACCTTGTAACGATTTTTTCTGCAGGAATAGGCAAGTACGTAGCAGGACCATGTATGGCGCGCCGCCGGCTTCGCTCCCACACTGATGCCACTTCAACGTGACCTGCTCAAGCGCAGGTCGTCGATTTTGACGCATCACGCGCAAGGAGACGTATTCATGTCGACACCCGCCAAAGGCTATGCCGCTCATAGCGCCGAAACACCGCTTGCGCCCTGGAATTTCGAGCGCCGCACGCCGCGTCCTGATGATGTTGCCATCGAGATCATGTACTGCGGCGTCTGCCACAGTGACCTTCACTTCGCCCGTGATGACTGGGGCATGGCCGCCTACCCGGTCGTCCCGGGGCATGAGATCGTGGGGCGTGTCACCGCCGTGGGCGATGACGTCACGGCCTACAAGGCCGGCGATATCGTCGGTGTGGGCTGCATGGTGGATTCCTGCCGTCAGTGCAACTCCTGTAACAGCGGTCTTGAGCAGTACTGCGCTGAAGGGTTCACCATGACCTATGGCAGCCCTGACCGGCACGACAATACCCTGACGCAGGGCGGATATTCCGACTCGGTCGTGGTCAGCGAGCGATTCGTGGTCCGCATGCCCGAGGGCATCGACCTCAAGTCCGCCGCACCGCTGCTGTGTGCCGGGATCACCACCTATTCACCGCTCAAGCACTACGGCGTCAAGCCGGGCGACAAGGTGGGCGTCATCGGTATGGGCGGTCTGGGTCACGTGGGTGTGAAGCTTGCCAGTGCGCTGGGCGCCGAGGTCACACTCTTTACCCGCTCCGAGTCCAAGGTGGCCGAGGCGAAGGAGCAGGGCGCCGATCATGTGGTGGTTTCCACCGATGACGAGCAGATGGCTGCCATCACCGAGACCTTTGATTTCATGCTTGATACCGTTCCGGTACAGCATGACATCAACCCCTATCTCAACGCGCTCAAGCCCGACGGCACGCACATTCTGGTCGGCCTGCTCGAGCCTATCGACCCGGCTGTCAGCGGTGCCAATCTGGTGTTTCGTCGCCGGGTGCTGGCCGGCTCGCTCATCGGCGGCATGCCCGAGACCCAGGAAGTGCTGGAGTTCTGCGCCGAGCATGGCATTACCTGTGATGTCGAGATGATCAACATCGATCAGATCAATGAGGCCTGGGATCGCATGCAAAAGGGCGACGTGCGCTATCGCTTCGTGATCGACATGGCCTCCATGAAAGGCGACCGCGCGGCCTGATCTGACGCCGGCTCTCCGGTCCTGTTCAAACCGGCGCCCCTGGGGCGCCGGTTTTTTTATATCATCACGCATTGCCCATTCGGGCAGCAGCTCCATTACCCGACGGAAGTGATTGATGCACAGCGATGAATTCTATATGCACCGGGCGCTGGATCAGGCTCATCTGGCGATGGCTGCCGGCGAAGTGCCGGTGGGAGCGGTTGTGGTCAGCGCCGAAGGTGAGGTAATCGGTGAGGGATTCAACGCTCCGGTCGGGCAGCATGACCCGACAGCGCATGCCGAAGTGCAGGCGCTGCGTGATGCCGGCCAGCGCTCCGGCAACTATCGACTGACCGGGTGCACGCTGTATGTCAGTGTCGAACCCTGCCTGATGTGTACCGGGGCCATCATTCATGCCCGGATCAAGCGGGTTGTCTATGGGGCGCCGGAGCCCAGAACCGGCATGGCGCAGTCAAAGGCCAATCTTTTTGCCCAGCCCTGGCACAACCATGACGTTGAAGTGGTCTCGGGCGTACTGGCAGCGCCTGCCCGGCGGCTTTTGAAAACCTTTTTTGCGCAGCGGCGTCAGTCGTTTTGAGTGCCGGATGATGTCGAATCCAGCGCGCCGGCCACTTCAACGCGATTGCGTCCGGCAAGCTTTGCTCGATAAAGCGCCTGGTCGGCTGCCTGAATGAGATCCGACAGGGTATCGCTGGCGCGGCGGGTCGTGATCAGCCCGGCGCTGATGGTGACGTGGTAGCGTGCGTCGTGTCTTGCCAGGTGCAGCGCCTCGACGCCGTGACGCAGCTGCTCGCCAACCTCTGCTGCCTTTTCAGGGGTGATCCCGGGCAGACAGGCAATAAACTCTTCTCCGCCGAAGCGGGCCAGCATGCCGCCATGGGCGATGACGACTTCCTGCATGCGAAGCGCCACGCGCTGTAAATAGTCATCGCCGGTGGGATGGCCCAGCTGGTCGTTGATCTGCTTGAAGTGATCGATATCCAGCAAGATCAGTGTCCTGGGCCGGGAGGCATCCAGTTTTCCGACCCACTGGCTGAAATAGCGCCGGTTGGGGAGTCGGGTCAGCTCGTCATGCTGTGCCAGCCACTCCACCTCCTGTTGCAGGGCGATGCGCTTTTCCACTTCGCCCCGCAGGCGATAGTTGGCATCCTTGACGCCGCTGTGGCGCCGACGCAGGCGGTGATGAAAATACATCAGCAGATAGATCATCCAGGTAAAGAGCAGCCCGGTGATCAGCACGATGGCCGGCAGCTTGGAGCGCTCGTCAAAAAGACGGGCATAGCTTGCCTCGGCACAGAGTGTGAAGTTGCTCTGGCCCAGTCGCAGAATGTTGCAGTGCTCCAGCATGCTCAGGGCGCCGGGGGCATCGGAGCTGTACAGGGTATTGCCCTCATGCAGGACCCGAATGCGAAAGTTGTGGTTATCCCGGGCGTCGTCGAGGGTTGCAAAAAGGCGTGACGGGTCGACCACAAAGGCCGCCGCGCCCTGAACGGCAGAGCTGTTGAGATCACGGATGGGCTGATAAAAGATCACGCCGCGCCCACCATTGGTCAGACTGACCATGCCGGTGGCGCCGGCCTTTCCGCCGAGCGCATCGGCCAGCGCTTCATCATCCTCGCTTGAAAGCACATGGTGGCCCAGCAGCGGCTGGTTGGCCCGCCGGGGGTAGGCGTGCATGATGCGCGGCCCCTGGCGATGGATGTAGGCGATGGTCTGCATGTAGTCGAAATGATCGACAAGGTGTTGCGCGCGATGGGTCCAGGCACGGCTTGAGGGAGCTTCACCGGCGCTGTCCCAGCTGATGGCAAAGCGCTGCATGGCCTGGTCGCTGACGCTGATCTCCTGGCCCAGCCGCTCGCTGAGGGCATCAACGCGCGTACGCGCCACCTGATTGACCTCGCGAATGTTCTGGCTGTTGTGGTAGTGCCAGAGCACCAGCAGCACCAGCAGTACGGCCATCGCGGCGGCCAGCGCGACGCCGATGGCGCCCGGGCGACGCTGGGGCCACTGTGTGACCACTTCGGCGGCCAGTAACAGTGCGATGGCCATCAGCGTGGATGCCGACAGCGACACCTCATGCAGCGAGACAAACCAGTGCTGCTCGATCAGGTGCATGGCGGTCAGCATGCCCGCCATGGCCAGTAAAATGGGGGCAACGCCACCCGGGCGCGTGGGGAACAGCGGCAGGAGCAATAAAAACACCAGCGCCAGGGTGATCAAAATGGACGGGCGCAGGGAGTAAAAGGGCACCCGGTCAGGCCAGCGATCAAACAGCATCGCCCACTGGCCGTAATCCATGATGCCGTCCGGCAGCACAAAGGAGCCCATCAGGGCCAGCAGCGGTAGTAGTGTGACAGCGGAAACCGCCATGGCGCAGGGTTTCAGATGATAGGGGCGCCACCGGCCGGCGAGGTTCATCGCAAGCCTTGATAGCGTGACCATGCCCACCATGGCCAGCAGCAGGTGTTCCAGCGAGCGCGTCAGCCACCATCCCGCCATGACACAGGGCAGGGCAAGCAGAGTCAGCAGCAGGTCACCATGACGGGCGAAAAGGGCTTTCATGGAGCAGGCGGTACGGTCTCGAAGACGGGGGTGGTCGTTGTACTGGCCGTGGCACGCGAAAGCGATGAGAACTGATGCTGGCTGCGTTCCACCCAGTTCAGAATCTCTTCGTAGCGCTTGATGTTGCGCACGTAAAGTGCGGCCACATTACCACGCGCAAAGCCATGTTCCACGCGGTTATACCAGCTGCTCTCCTGCAAAAGCGGCAGCATCTGTTTAATCGAACCCCACTCATCCGGGTCATGGCCCTGAAGGCGTGCCAGTCGGCGCGCGTCATAGAGATGGCCCAGCCCCAGGTTATAGGCGGCCAGCGTCATCCAGGTCCGGTCCGGCTCGGCGACCGTGTCGGGAATGCGGTCATGCAGATAGCGCAGATAGCGGGCGCCGCCGTCGATGCTCTGCTGCGGGTCCTTGCGGTCAGACACATTCATGTGGCGGGCCGTATCACGGGTCAGCATCATCAGTCCCTTGACGCCGGTTGGAGAGACGGCGTCGGGTTGCCAGTGGGACTCCTGATAGCCCACCGCTGCCAGAAGCTTCCAGTCAAAGCCGGTCTCGCCGGCGGCCTGTTTGAAATCATTCATCCATTGGCCCAGATGCGCCTGTGCCTGGCCGATAAAGCGCCGCGCGCCGACATATTCAAGGTAGTCATCATGGCCAAAGTACTTCTGTGTCAGACGCTCCAGATCACCGGAGCGTCGCATGCCATCAATAAAGGCATTGGCGCGCTCCACCAGCGATGGGTCAGTGCGAGCCGGGAAGGCCCACGCCAGAGTGACGGGCTCACCGATGGTCAGCGCGCTCGCCACGTCCGGAAAGAACAGGCGGCTCAATTTGAACTCGTGAGCATAGACCACTGCAGCGTCAAGTTCTCCGCTTTCCACCATGCCCAGCAGATCCGTGGTCTCGATATCGGGGCTTTCACGCCAGGTCAGTGTCGGATGCGTTTTCTGCAGATCGCGCAGAACCCGGCTGGTACCGGCACCGGCCACCGTGCCGATATCCAGCCCGTCCAGATCCTGGATCGTTTTGGGCGCCTGCGCGCCGCGTCGATAGGCCACCATGGGCTGCATCGACATGATCGGATGTGAATAGGTCACATCCTGGCGCTGGCGGTCCAGTACCAGACCGGCCGCGCCGATGTCGGTCTGACCGCCGGCCACCTGTTCGAGCACATCGCCGATATGGTGGTCGTTTTCCACGGCAAGGCTCACGCCCAGATCATCGGCAAAACGGCGAAAGAGCTCGAACTCGAACCCGGTCGGTCCCTGGCGGCCTTCATAAAAGGTGGCCGGCGTATTGCGGGTGGTGATTTCGAGAAAATCACGCCGCTGGATGTCAGCCAGGGTGGTGGGAGAGGTCATCGGCATCAGCTCGGCAGACCACGTCGAGATCGCGCGGGCAGGCGTCAGCAGCAGCAAAAGCGCCACCGCAAGCCCTGCAATCTGTCGGGTTGTGCGTAAAAAATGCCTGTACATGGGAAGAAACGGCCGTTTGAAAGAGGCCTCAAGATACCGATGGTAACCACCCCCGGCTAGTCGATGGCTCTTACCTGCACGATAGCCTCAGTCTTTCGACTGACGCGGAACCATAACCGTCTCGCGTGGTAGACCTTCGCCTCATGAGTCGCTTTCCAGTATGATGGCGCCCTCGCCGCCTGGCGCTGTTTCAATACGGGGACCGCTGTATCCTTTCGATGGCGTTCCCGCACCACACCTCATTTCCTGTCAGTCAGTAGAGGCTTCGTTCGTCATGCTCGAACTGCACGGCCAGAGTGCCCTTTCTTCCTTTCGTCACGCCCGTTTGCTTGCCCGCCTGCGTGAGGCGATGCCGGGCGTGACAGACGTGCGGGCGATGCACCGCTACTTTCTGGACGTCGAACGGACGCCAGAGCCCCGGGTGCTCGAGCGTCTTTGTGCGCTACTGGAGGCCGAGCAGACAACCGCTTCGGTACCGACCGGTGCCCTGTATCTGGTGGTGCCGCGCTTTGGCACCGTCTCGCCGTGGTCTTCCAAGGCCACCGATATCGCCCACAACTGCGGGCTGCACCAGGTGCGTCGCATCGAAGCGGGCGTGGCCTATTTCGTCGAGACGGACGCGCTGCCCTCAAGGGAGGAAGCCGAGGCGATTCGCCAGGTGCTCGCTGATCGCATGACGCAGACCGTGCTGTTTGACACAAGCGATGCCGTAAAGCTCTTTGAGCGCCATCAGCCGGCGCCGGAAAGCCACGTGGACATTGTGCAGGGCGGGCGCGAGGCGCTGGTAGCAGCCAACGTCACGCTGGGTCTGGCCCTTGCCGAAGATGAAATCGACTATCTGGTCGAGTCCTTCACCGGCCTTGGGCGCAACCCCAGCGATGTCGAGCTGATGATGTTTGCCCAGGCCAACTCCGAGCATTGCCGCCACAAGATCTTTAATGCCGACTGGCGCATTGACGGCCAGGCGCAACAACACTCGCTGTTCGGCATGATTCGCAATACGCACCAGTGCTCGCCGGACAACGTGCTTTCGGCCTACAGCGACAACGCGGCCATCATTCGTGGCCATGACGCAGGGCGCTTTCTGGCCGACAGCCGGGACTTTCGCTTTGTGACCCATCAGGAGCCGATCCATATCCTGATGAAGGTCGAAACGCACAACCACCCGACGGCCATTGCCCCCTATCCGGGCGCGGCGACCGGCGCCGGCGGCGAGATCCGTGACGAGGGCGCGACCGGGCGTGGCGGCAAGCCCAAGGCCGGCCTGACCGGCTTTACCGTGTCCAACCTGCGTATCCCCGAGCTGTTGCAGCCCTGGGAGGCGTTTGATTACGGCAAGCCCGAGCGCATCAAGAGCGCACTCGACATCATGATCGAGGCGCCCATTGGCGCGGCGGCGTTCAACAACGAGTTCGGCCGCCCGGCGCTCAACGGCTATTTCCGTACCTATGAGCATGATGTGGTCGGCCCGGCCGGCGTCGAGCGGCGCGGCTACCACAAGCCCATCATGCTGGCCGGCGGCTATGGCAGCGTGCGCGATGAACACGTGCTCAAGGGTGATATCGCCGTTGGCGCGAAGCTGATCGTCATGGGTGGACCGGCCATGCTGATCGGGCTGGGCGGCGGGGCGGCCTCATCGGTGGCCTCCGGCAGTACCAGCGATGCGCTGGATTTTGCCTCGGTGCAGCGCGATAACGCCGAAATGGAGCGCCGCGCCCAGGAAGTCATCGATCGCTGTATCGCGCTGGGCGAAGACAACCCGATCAGCTTTATCCATGACGTGGGGGCCGGCGGTCTGTCCAACGCGCTGCCGGAACTGGTCAAGGATGGCGGTCGTGGCGGACTGTTCAACCTGCGTGAGGTGACCAGCGCCGAACCCGGCATGACGCCGCTGGAGATCTGGTGCAACGAGGCACAGGAGCGCTACGTGCTGGCCGTGGCGCCGGCATCGATCGAGCATTTCGAGTCGCTGTGCGCCCGTGAGCGCTGTCCGTTCGCCGTGGTCGGTGAGGCGACCGAGGCGCACGAGATCACGGTGGTGGACGAGCACTTTGAGAGCCGCCCCATTGATCTGCCCATGAGCGTGCTCTTTGGCAAGCCGCCGAAAATGCAGCGCAGCTTCGAGCGCCGCGAGACCACCCAGCCGCCCCTGATGCTGGACAATCTGGACCTCAACGAGGCCATGGATCGTGTGCTGCAGCTGCCGGCGGTGGCCTCCAAAAGCTTTTTGATCACGATTGGCGACCGGACCGTGGGCGGCATGAGCGTGCGCGATCAGATGGTCGGCCCATGGCAGGTGCCGGTGGCGGACTGTGCGGTGACCACGGCCGCCTTTGACACTCATGCCGGTGAGGCGATGGCCATGGGCGAGCGTACCCCCACGGCGCTGATTTCACCGGCGGCGTCGGCACGTCTGGCCGTGACCGAGGCGATCACCAATATCGCCGCGGCGCCCATCGAGGCGCTTGGCGATATCAAGCTGTCCGCCAACTGGATGAGTGCCGCCGATCACGAGGGCGAAAATCAGGCCCTGTATGACGCGGTCCACGCTGTGGGCATGGAACTCTGCCCGGCGCTGGGCATTGCCATTCCGGTCGGCAAGGATTCGATGTCAATGCGCACCGCCTGGCATGACGGCGAGCGCGACAAGTCCGTGACGGCGCCGCTGTCGCTGATCATCTCGGCCTTTGCCCCGGTCAGCGATGCCCGAAAGACCCTCACACCGCAGCTCGATCCCCGTGAAAAGACCGAGCTGTTGCTGATCGATCTCGGCCGCGGCAAGAATCGGCTTGGCGGCTCGGCCCTGGCCCAGGTCTATGGTCAGCTGGGCGCGCACGCACCGGATCTGGACGCACCCGAGGATCTGGCCGGCTTTTTCAACGCTGTCCAGAAGCTCAATCGTGACGGCCGGCTGCTGGCCTATCACGACCGCAGCGACGGCGGACTGCTGGCAACGCTTGCCGAGATGGCCTTTGCCGGCCACTGCGGTCTGGCAGCCTCGCTGGACACTCTGGTGCGCGATGCCCATCAGGCCACTGCGGCATTGTTTGCCGAGGAGCCGGGCGCGGTCATCCAGGTGCCTCAAAACGAGCTCGATACCGTGCTGGCCGTGCTCAGGGAGGCGGGGCTTGATGAATGCGTTCATCGCATCGGTGCGCCGACAGGGGATGATCGCTTCTCGGTGACGCTCTATGACACCGCGCTGATCGAGACCACGCGGGTACATGCACTGCGCACCTGGGCGGAAACCAGCTATCAGCTGCAGGCACGTCGTGACAACCCGGAGTGCGCCCGTCAGGAGTTTGATTCGCTTGACGAGATCCGCAATCCGGGGCTGCATGCTGCCCTGAGCTACGACGTTGACGAAGACGTGGCCGCGCCCTTTATTAACCAGGGGGCCGCACCCCGGGTGGCGATCCTGCGCGAGCAGGGCGTCAACGGTCAGCTGGAAATGGCGTGGAACTTCACCAACGCCGGCTTTGAAGCCATCGACGTTCACATGTCCGACATTCTGGAAGGGCGCGTGGATCTGGCCGATTTCCAGGGCGCGGCGGCCTGCGGCGGCTTCTCCTATGGGGACGTGCTGGGTGCCGGCGGCGGCTGGGCGAAATCGATTCTCTTCAGCGAGCGCGGTCGCGAACAGTTTGCGCACTTTTTCGAGCGTGAAGACACCTTCGCGCTTGGTGTGTGCAACGGCTGTCAGATGCTGTCTCAGCTGAAATCGCTGATTCCGGGTGCCGATCACTGGCCGCGTTTTGTGCGCAACCTCTCCGAGCAGTACGAGGCGCGCGTGTCGATGGTGCGTGTTGACTCGACACCGTCGCTGTTTCTGGCCGACATGGCAGGCTCAAGAATGCCGATTGCCGTGGCGCATGGCGAAGGGCAGGCGCAGTTCCGCGATAGCGCTCATCTGCGTCAGGCTCAGGCCAGCGGCACAATCGCGCTGCGCTACGCGGACAACTTCGGGGAGGTCACCACCGGCTATCCGGCCAATCCCAACGGCTCGCCGGCCGGCATTACCGGCCTGACCACTCAGGATGGCCGTGTGACCATCATGATGCCGCACCCCGAACGCGTGGCACGCGCCGTGACCAACTCGTGGCAGCCGCAAGAGTGGCGCGAGGCCGGCGGCTGGATGCGCATGTTCCGCAATGCAAGAAAGTGGGTAGGCTAACCCTTTCATCGCTGATTAATGTCGCATCAGGGGCGCTGCTACTGAAGACGCTCCTTGCTGACGAATGTCGAACGGAGGCCTTGCATGGCGTCAGTGATTTGCATCGGACTGGATCGTGACGCCGAGATCATGCGTATATGGGAAGACGCCGTGCGCGGTTCTCATGATTTCCTGTCCGAGCAGGACATCGCCACGCTACGCCTGCAGGTGCATCGCCAATGGCTGCCTGTCGTGACGCTATGGGGTGTCATGGCATCGGATGGTGGTCTCGCCGGTTTCATGGGGTGCTCCGATGCCGCCATTGAGATGCTCTTTGTGGCACCTGACTGGCAGGGGCATGGCGTCGGTAAAGCGCTGGTGCTTCAGGCGCTGACCTCACAACGTCAGCAAGTGGATGTTAACGAGCAGAACCCGGCAGCGCTGGCGTTTTATCAGGCAATGGGTTTTGTCGTAGAGAGCCGCTCGCCTACTGATTCGCAGGGGAACCCCTTTCCTGTCCTGCACATGAGATGGGCCGGACAGGGCTGACAAAAAAGGGCCTCTTGTAGAGGCCCTTTCATGTGTCACGACGTGCCGATCAGTTCTGCGGACGCGCGGCCGGGCTTAAAAAGCGCACGTTCGGCGCTTCTTCCAGCAGCGGGTCGGTGCCTTCCTTGAACGGCTTGTAGTGGGGCATTGCCATGTGGTTGTCAAAGGCGGCGCGGTCGGTGTAGACCTCATGAAGGATGACGATGTTGCCATCTTCTTCCGGCACCAGCACATCGAACTGATGGCAGCCGCTTTCGTTGGCCAGTGACTCGTTGGCGTCGTTGTGGGCCAGCGCCAGAAACGCATCGCGCTGGCCTTGCTTGATTCGAAATTCCGCCAGAACGACAAAATTGGCATTGGTTGCGCTCATCATGATTCTCCTGCAGCTATTGAGTGTTTCGACAACGGTCATGCGGCCTGCGACATTGATGCGATTCCGGGCGCGGCGTCAGTGCACTCTGGGCGCCGGGCCCATGCCCATGCGCTCGTGAAATTCGGCCACTGCGCTTCTCAGGAGTTCCAGAAGCCCGGGGATCAGGGCCACACCCTGTTCGGGGCCTTCTACAAACTGCTCTACGCTAACGTGAACGGCTTCACCGTGAAGAACGACCTTGGCCGCCTTGATGGCATTCATGACGTCATTGCCAATGTCGAGCAGCTGGGCACGGTCGGTGCCGGCATCGGCCTGCCAGATGCCGGGCAGCATCAGCTGAAAAAAGGCCGGCTCGTCCTCGGCCACGACCAGCACGAACTCTAGGCTTTCGAGCGTGATACGTGCGGCATGCGTATCGATGGCTTCCACCTGGAAGTCCATGGCGCCCAGGCTTTCAATGTAGTGCTCGATCTGTGTGTTGGCCTGCATTGTGTCCTCTTCGGTCACCAGAGGTGACGGTTTTAAACATTCAGCCAGTCCCGCAACCCAGGGATTACAGGATCAGTATAAGGACATGTCAGCGTCTTTAACGACACCCCCGCAGCTGCGCCCCTATCAAAAAGAGGCCGTCGAGCGCGTCGTCGGTCATTTTCGCCGGGGCCATGACCCGGCGGTCGTGGTGCTGCCCACCGGCAGCGGCAAGAGTCTCGTGATTGCCGAACTGGCCCGGATCGCCCGCGGACGTGTGCTGGTGCTGGCCCACGTGCGTGAACTGGTGGCGCAAAACCACGCCAAGTATGAAGCCTACGGGCTCAGCGCCGATATCTTCAGTGCCGGACTCGGGCGTCGTGACAGCCAGCGTCAGGTGGTCTTCGGCTCGGTGCAGTCCGTGATCAATGCCCTTGATGAGTTTGATGACGGTCAGTTCACGCTGCTGGTCATCGACGAGTGCCATCGCGTGGCCCCCATGGTAGACGACAGTGCGCAGGGCAAGCGTCGTCAGCAGCCCGGCAGCTACCAGCGCGTGATTGATCATCTGCGGGCGGCCCGACCGGATATCAAGGTACTGGGGCTGACGGCAACCCCCTATCGGCTGGGGCAGGGGTTTATCTATCACCGCCACTATCACGGCATGGTACGCGGACCGGAAACGACCTTTTTCCGCGACTGCGTGTTCGAGCAGCCCCTGCGCGTCATGGTCAAACAGGGATATCTGGCCGAGCCCAGGCGCATCGATGCGGCCGTAGCGCGCTATGACTTTTCACAGCTTTCGCCCCGCGCGGGCGGTCAGTACGCCGAATCCGATCTCAACCGGGTGGTCAGCGGCAATCGCGCTACACCGGTGATCATCGAGGACGTCATGGCGCACGCTCATGACCGTCAGGGGGTGATGATCTTTGCCGCTACCGTGGCGCACGCCGAAGAGATCATGGGCTATCTGCCCGACACAGAAGCGGCATTGGTGACCGGGACCACCCCCGGTCGCGAGCGTGAGACTCTGATCGAGGCCTTCAAGGCGCGCGAGATCCGGTATCTGATCAACGTCGCGGTGCTGACCACCGGCTTTGACGCCCCGCATGTGGATCTGATCGCGATTTTGCGCCCGACCGAATCGGTCGGGCTCTATCAGCAGATCGTCGGGCGCGGGCTACGCCTGTCGCCCGGCAAGACCGAGTGCCTGGTGCTGGACTATGCCGGCAACCCCTGGGGGCTCTATGGTCCCGAGATCGACGCGCCGCGACCGGACAGTGACAGCGAGCCGGTGCAGGTCGAGTGCCCGGAGTGCGGCTTTGCCAACATCTTCTGGGGCAAGCGTGACGGCGAGCTGGTCATCGAGCACTTTGGCCGGCGCTGTCAGGGGCTGGTCGAAGACGAGCAGGGCCGGCAGGTACAGTGTGATTTTCGCTTTCGCTACAAGGTCTGCGAGCAGTGCGGGGCGCAAAACGACATTGCGGCACGACGCTGTCGACACTGCCAGGAGCAGCTGATCGATGCCGACGACAAGCTGCGCGATGCCCTTAAGCTCAAGGATGCCCGGGTGCTCAGGGTCAGTGGCATGATGCTCGAGGAGAGCGCCAACGGCCGTGGCCTGGCCCGTTTGAAGGTCACCTACGTGGACGAGGACGGCGCCACGCTCTCGGAGTGGTACGCCCTGGAAACGCCCGCCCAGCGCACCGCGTTTTACCATGCCTGGCTCAAGCAGCATCTGCGTGCGCCGGGCAGCGACTGGCAGCCGACCACGATCAGGGAAGTGATCGACTCGCGCCAGCGCCTGCGCCATCCGGATTTCGTGGTGGGGCGCAAGATCGGGCGGTACTGGCAGGTGCGCGAGCGCCTTTTCGATTACGAGGGGCGCTATCGGCGCGCCGACAGTGCCGAGGGCGACTGACCCGGGCGTTATCACGCCTTGTTATTCTGTTAGAATAAACGTCGTTGTCGTTCGACAACGCTACCCCCATTGTGATGCGATTTATTCGCGATCAAGGAGTCTGTCATGAGCTGGTCTGCCCCCGAAGTCAAGGAAATCAGTGCTGGTATGGAAGCCAGTGTCTACCTGCCTGCCGATATCGAAATCGACATTGCAGAGTGATGCTGACGGTGCGCGGCGCCTGCGCGTTCGCGTACTGGGGTCGGCCGCCGGTGGCGGCCTGCCTCAATGGAACTGTCGCTGCAGCGTCTGTCGGCTGGCGCGCGCCGAACCGCAGCGTGTTGTCCCTCGCACCCAGTCCTCGATTGCCGTCTCCGTTGATGGCGAACACTGGGCGCTGATCAACTGCGCGCCCGAGGTACTCGGTCAGCTACAGCGTGAACCGGCGCTTCAGCCCGGCCGTGACGACCGCCACACCCCGATTCAGTCGATTCTGGTCACCAATGGTGACGTGGATCATGTCGCGGGCCTTTTGAGCCTGCGCGAACGCTCGCCGTTTTGCCTGTACGCCACGCCGGAAATTCACGGTGTGCTGCGCGCCAACCCGATTTTCAACGTGCTCGCGCCCGACTGCGTCGAGCGACGTGACGTGGCGCTCGACAGCCGCATCGAGCTGTTGCCCGGGCTTTCGGTCACCGTGTTTGCCGTACCCGGCAAGACCGCGCTCTATCTGGAAGGTGACGAGGTGGAGATCGGCGCCGAGGGCGAGTCCACCGTGGGCGTCGAGTTCGAACTCGACGGCCAGCGGCTTTACTACATTCCCGGCTGCGCTACCGTCACGCCCCGTCTGGCCGAACGGCTTGAAGGCGCCGCGGCGCTGCTTTTTGACGGCACCCTGTGGCGCGATGACGAAATGGTGCGTGCCGGCGTCGGCCAAAAGACGGGCCAGCGCATGGGCCACATGTCGATGTCGGGGATTGACGGCAGCATGGCGGCGCTGGCTGATGCCCGCATTGGTCGGCGCATCTTTATTCATATCAACAACACCAACCCCGTTTTGATTGAGGACAGCGCCGAGCGGCGCGAGGCCGAAAACGCCGGTTGGGAGATCGCCTTTGACGGTATGGAGATCACGCCTTGAGTTCGTTTGATACGCATCTGAGTGACGTGACCGAGCCGATGAGCGCCGAGGCGCTGGAAGCGCGTCTGCAGGAAATCGGCGAGGCGCGCTATCACCACCGCCATCCGTTCCAGCTGGCGCTGCAAAACGGTGAGCTCAATCGCTGCCAGGTGCGGGCCTGGGCGCTTAATCGCTACTACTACCAGGCCATGATCCCCATCAAGGATGCCACCTTGATGGCGCGTCTTGACGACCCGGACTGGCGGCGGGAATGGCGCAGCCGGCTGGTCGATCATGACGGTGAAGCGCCCGGTGAGGGCGGTATCGAGCGCTGGCTGAAGCTCACCGACGGGCTGGGGCTCGAGCGCGAGATGGTGCGCTCGACCCGGTTTATCCTGCCGACCACGCGATTTGCGGTCGAGGCCTATACCCATTTTGTGCGCGATCGCACCCTGCTGGAGGCGGTCGCCTCGTCACTCACCGAGCTGTTCTCGCCAAAGGTGATCGGCACCCGCGTCTCGGGGATGCTTGCGCACTACGACTTTGTCTCCGAGGAAACGCTGGATTATTTTCGCCCGCGTCTGACCCAGGCACCGCACGACGCCGAGCGGGCGCTGGCCTATGTGCGTGAGCACGCCCGGCGCGCCGATCAGCAGCAGGCGGTGCTTGAGGCGCTGATCTTCAAATGCGATGTGCTCTGGACGATGCTGGATGCGCTTCAGCATGCCTATGTGGAAGGCCACCGGCCACCGGGCGCCTGGAACGGCGAGAGCGGTCTGGTGACCGGAGCCACGCCTTGAATCAGGGTCTCGATGACAGCACCGTGGTGCGCCTGCCCAGAGGCGTGCGCATGCGTGAGGATGCCGCGCGCGGCGGCTGGGTGCTGCTGGCACCGGAGCGTATCTTCCAGCTTGATGCCATCGCGCATGCAGTGATGGTCAATGTCGATGGCAGGCAAAGCGTGGCACAGATCGTCGATACGCTGGTGGCCGATTATGACGCCGAGCGGGGCCGGATCCGTCACGATGTGCTGGCCCTGTTTCATGCCCTGATCGACCGGCGTGTGCTGGAGATAGCCACATGAGTGACGCAACGCAAACACGTACCGAGCAGGCCATCGCCCCACCCATGGGGCTTCTGGCCGAGCTGACCCATCGCTGCCCGTTGCAGTGCCCCTACTGTTCCAACCCGGTCGAGCTTGAGCGTCGCAGTGACGAGCTTGATACCGCCGGCTGGCAGCGGGTGCTGCAGGAAGCGGCCACACTGGGCGTACTGCAGGTGCATCTTTCCGGCGGCGAGCCGGCGGCCCGCCCGGATCTGGTCGAGCTGGTCGAGACCTGTGCCCGCGAAGGGCTCTATTCGAACCTGATCACGGCCGGGGTGAGCCTCACATCCGAGCGCCTGGCTGCACTCGAGGCCGCCGGGCTGGATCACGTTCAGCTCTCCTTTCAGGGCGCCGACGATGAGGTCACCACCCGCGTGTCCGGCATGCGCGGTGCGTTTGATAAAAAGCGCGCCTTTGCCGGCGAGGTGAGAGCGCTGGAGCTGCCGTTGACGATCAACGTGGTGATCCATCGCGCCAACATTCATCAGATTGATGAGTTTATCGAGCTGGCCCTGGCGCTGGGGGCGGAGCGCCTTGAGCTGGCGCACGCTCAGTATTACGGCTGGGCGCTGCGCAACCGCGGGGCGCTCATGCCAAAGCGTGGCGAGGTCATGACCGCACTGAGAACCGTCGAGGCCGCTCAGATACGTCTCAAGGGGCGCCTTGCCATCGATTCGGTGGTGCCGGACTACTATGCCCACGGCCCCAAGCCCTGCATGAACGGCTGGGGACAACAGACGATCAACATCACGCCCTCCGGGCTGGGCCTGCCGTGCCACGCCGCGCAGACGATTCCGGGACTCGAGTTCTGGAACGTGCGTGAGCGGGGTCTGGCTGATATCTGGTATGACTCGCCGGCCTTCAATGCCTTTCGCGGCACCGATTTTCTGCCCGACACGTGTCAGAGCTGTGATCGCCGCGACATTGACCATGGCGGCTGCCGCTGCCAGGCGCTGATGATGACCGGTGATGCGCGTCAGATGGATCCGATATGCCAGCATTCGCCCTGGCATGACGAGGTGCAGACGCTGACGCTGGAAGAAGCAGGCCGCGACGAGCCCTTTGCCTACCGCCGTTTTGCGCGCACCGCGCGCCACGCCTGAACGGTGGGCGCAACAGGACGCGGGTGCCTGAAGCGGGGCAGCCTGATAGACTCACCGCAACGCCCCGTTTCATTTGAGCCTTCACGTCGCACGCCATGACCCAGTCCGGTGATCTTCATAGTCCGCCCGCCGAGGCGGCGGCACCTGCCGTCATGGTCGGCGGTGAGCCCTTGCATGACATGCCGGAGGATCTTTATATCCCCCCGGAGGCGCTGCGTGTCTTTCTGGAAACCTTTGAAGGCCCGCTGGATCTGCTGTTGTATCTGATCCGGCGTCAGAATCTCGACATTCTGGGCGTCAATGTGGCTGCCGTGACCCGCCAGTACATCGAATACGTGGAGCTCATGAAGGTCAGCGGAATCGATCTGGCCGCCGAGTATCTGCTGATGGCGGCGATGCTGGCCGAGATCAAATCGCGCACGCTGCTGCCGCGTCCACCGCGGACCAGCGAGGAAGACGACGAGGAGGACCCGACGGCGGCACTGGTGCGGCGCCTGCAGGAGTATGAGCAGATCAAGCTGGCCGCTCAGGCCATCGATGAACTGCCGCGCCAGGGGCGTGACTGGTATCAGGCCGAAGCGGGGCTGCCAGTGCTTGAGCCTCGCGTGCAGCATCCGGACGTCGGGCTTTCGGAGCTTCTCGGGGCGCTGTCGGATCTGATGCAGCGCGCCGATTTCAAAAAGGAGCACCAGATTACACGGGAGGTGCTCTCGACCCGCGAGCGGATGATGGCCATTCTTGATCGCATCAACGGTGAGCAGTTCACCTCGTTCGAGGACCTTTTTGATCCGCAGGAGGGCAGGGCCGGCATCGTGGTGACCTTTATGGCCATTCTTGAATTGAGCAAGGAGCGATTGATCGAGATCGTACAGAACGCGCCGCTGTCGCCCATCCATGTTCGGGCGCAGACGGTGTCGCAGGACGACGATGACGCGCTGCAGGAGCAGCCCTTTGAAGCGGATGAACCGGCAGGTGGGGCATGACGCCGCCGCTGGATCGGATTGTTGAAGGCGTGCTGCTGGCCGCCGGCGAGCCGCTGACGCTGGAGCGCCTGGAAGCGGTGTTTGACGAAACCGAGCGACCCGGCCGTCGAACGCTGCGAGAGGCGCTGACAACGCTGGAGGCGCGGCTTGGACAGAGCGCGCTGGCACTCGAGGAAACGGCGTCAGGCTTCCGGCTGCGCGTGCGGGATGGTCTCTCGCCCTGGGTCTCCCGGCTCTGGGATGAGCGTCCGCAGCGCTACTCGCGCGCTCTGCTGGAGACGCTGGCCCTGATCGCCTATCGTCAGCCTGTCACGCGCGCCGATATCGAAGAGGTGCGTGGCGTCTCGGTCAGCGCCTCGATCATGCGTACCCTGGTCGAGCGTGGCTGGGTGCGGGTGGTGGGGCATCGTGATGTGCCCGGGCGCCCGGCGGTATACGCCACCACCAGAGGCTTTCTGGATGATTTCGGGCTGCGCACGCTGGATGAGCTGCCGCCGGTGAGTGCAGTCAGGGAAGGTGAAACCGTCGACTGGCTGGAACAGCTCACGCCAGGGGTGCAGAGCGCGGCCTCGGCGGAGGCCGCCGACGTTTCGACCGAGACGGAGAATGCCTCACCCGGTGATGATGGCACTGCCACCGACACGATCGCCAGTGACACGACCGCCACCGAAAACGCTGCCGATGAGGGCAGCAACGATACATCGGATGCGCCTGCCGACTCGCCCGACGGTGAGCAGGCGCTATCCGAACGCTCGTCGATTGAGACGCCGACGCCTTCCCGTCAGAGTCCGAGTCTTGATGAGATCGGTCAACGACTGGCCGAGCGAGTGCGCGACAGCGCAGACCGCGACGGCCCGGATGCTGGGCTCGATGAGAGATCGACACACACCAGTTACCCAGAAGATTGAGACTTCGCTGATGAATACTGAAAAACTGCAAAAAGTACTGGCCCGCGCCGGGCTGGGATCACGACGCGAGATGGAAGCCGCCATCGGCGCCGGGCGTGTCAATGTCAACGGTGAGACCGCCAAACTGGGAGATCGCATCTCCGATGAGGCCCGGGTCACCTTTGATAATCGGCCGATTACCCTGATGTCGAGTCAGGCCTCCTCGCGCCGCGTCATCATGTACAACAAACCGGAAGGCGAGCTTTGCACGCGCCGTGACCCGGAAGGCCGTCGCACGGTGTTCGAACACCTGCCGCGCCTGTCCGGCGAGCGCTGGATTGCCATCGGCCGACTCGATATTAATACCAGCGGTCTACTGCTCTTTACCACCGATGGCGAGCTGGCCAATCGGCTGATGCACCCCTCGATGGAAATCGAGCGTGAATACGCCGTGCGCGTCATGGGCGAGGTCACCATGGATCATGTGCGGGCGATGGTCGAGGGCGTGATGCTTGAAGACGGGCCGGCACGCTTTACCGACGTGCAGGAGTTCGGTGGTGAAGGCATTAACACCTGGTTCCATGTGGTCATCATGGAAGGACGCAACCGGGAAGTGCGCAGGCTGTGGGAATCCCAAGGGTTGACGGTCAGCCGGCTCAAGCGCGTGCGCTACGGCAGCGTGTTTCTGGACAAGCGCGCTCGCGCCGGCGAGTGGACCGAGCTGAACCAGCAGGAAGTGGATGATCTCTCCGAACTTGCCGGACTGGAAAAGCGCAAGGTGCCGGCGCTGACCCCTGATGAGAAAAACCGCTGGAATCGCGACAAGAACAAGCGTCGTCCGGTGCGCGGCGTCAAATCGCCGGAAGCGGCGCGCTCCACCACAACCACACAGGAAAAGGGCAGCCAGCGCCGCAGCGATCGTGAGGAGGCGCGTCCGATCACGCCTCGTGAAAAGCGCAACGAAAAGCGCAGCGACCGCGGAAACTGGAGCTCCACGGCGCCGGCCGGCAATCGTCGCTCGTCCAGCACCGGTGACAGGGGCCAGGAGCGCCGCGGCAGTGGCAGTGGCGACAAGGCTCAGGAGCGTCGCGGCGGCGGGCAGAAGGGAAATGCGGGTGCGCCCCAGGGTCGAAAGGGCGGTGGGCGTCGTTAACGCCTGGTGCGTGCAATAGCGCTTGCATCGCGAATGCTTTCAAAGTAGTATTTGCGCCCGTCGAGCGGGTCGTTAGCTCAGTGGTAGAGCAGTTGGCTTTTAACCAATTGGTCGTAGGTTCGAATCCTACACGACCCACCATCTCGACAGAAATAATGGCATGCTTGTGATTGTCGGCAGAATTGTCGGGTCGTTAGCTCAGTGGTAGAGCAGTTGGCTTTTAACCAATTGGTCGTAGGTTCGAATCCTACACGACCCACCACAGGCCCTGTCATTGTTTCAAGCCTCACCTTCGATGGCTGATTTCCGGGTCGTTAGCTCAGTGGTAGAGCAGTTGGCTTTTAACCAATTGGTCGTAGGTTCGAATCCTACACGACCCACCAGTTATGAAAACGCCTCATCCTGAACCGGGATGAGGCGTTTTTGCGTCCATCCTTCACTCAAGAGCCGGCCTGCTCGGTTTATCGAAATTTCTCGAGCGTTTGCCGGTACTGGTTGAAATCCTTGCGCCGCTCTCGAATACGGCTGGTCAGCGTGTAATCACCATTTTGCTGTGACGCCTTCTCGGCCAGATCCAGCTGCTCCAGACCGCCGTCAATATCCCCTTTGAGCTGAAGCTGCTCGGCCAGTGCCAGATGGCCCCAGTCGTTACGATTGCTGCGTCCGGCGGCTTCGCTGAGCAGGTTCCAGACATCCGGATCTTCGGCGTGGGCGTCGGCCAGAGTGCGCAGGCTTCTAAAAGCCGTCGAGGGGTTGATGCCCAGTTGCGCTTCGGCCTGGATGATCCGGGCCGGATAGTAGTCGGGCGTCAGGCGCAGAATGCGCTCGCAGCGACGAATGGCGTCTTCGCGCCGGCCGGCATCCAGCGCCGCATCGGCGGCGCTGGCCGACAGCATCAAAACGTCGGGCGCCTCCTGTGCCAGCTGGTCAAAGGCCGCCAGTGCCTGGTCGGTGCGCTGGTTGATGCTGTCGTTGAGCGCGTCCAGATAGCGCAGGGCGATCGGGTGGGCGTTGTCCTGCTCAAGGCGGGTGCGCACCGCGGTGGGGTCGCTCATGTTCATCGCCAGCATGGCGCGCGCCCGGATCAGATCATACTCCGGGCCCGGGTCGCTGATGTTGCCGCTGCGGTATTGCTGGGCCAGGCTTGTGGTATTGCTCAGCCGTGACTCGGTCATGGGGTGGGTCAGCAGAAATTCCGGCGGCGTATTGCCCTGCATGCTTGAAAGCCGCTGCATGGTGGCAAACATGCGCGGCATGGCCATGGGGTCCATGTTGGAGCGTGCCATGGCTTCAAGACCCACCCGATCAGCCTCCTGTTCATAGCGGCGCGAGTAGCTCAGCTGGCTTTGCATGGCAGCGGCCTGGGTGCCGGCCATGGCGGCCACACCCACGCTGCCGCCACCGCCGGCCGCTACGACCATGCTGGCCAGCATGGCAGCCATGGTGGGCAGCTGGGCGCGCTCGCTGCGCGCCATTTCGCGGGCAAAGTGATGCTGTGACAGATGGCCCATTTCATGCGCCAGCACCGAGGCGAAGGCGTCCTGGTCGGGGGCGTAGGCAAAAAGTCCGGTATTGATGCCGATCACGCCGCCCGGGACGGCGAAAGCATTGAGTGTGCGGCTCGAGACCAGGGTGACAATGGGGGTGACATCGCCAAGCTGACTGTTGGGCAACAGCCGGGCCACCAGCGATTCAAGGTAGCTCTGTGTAATGGGGTCACGCCATTGTCCGACGTGGCCGCGAAACTCGCGAAGCCAGGCGCGCCCGAGGCGAAATTCTTCCTGGCTGCTGTAGTTCCCGGCGGCATCGCCCAGGGTGGGAAGCTGGCTGGCCGGGGCTGTCATGGGCACGGTCATCGTGCCAAGCAGCAGGGCAGCTGTAATAATGCAGCGAAAACGCGTATGCCTGGGCATGACATGCTTACCGGATGGTCATTGAGACATGAAAGGGCCAAAGCGCTGCTGTCCGACGGGCACAGGCAGCAGAGGTTGCCGGTTGCATCAAGTTGCCTTTAAATCGTGCCGATTACAACCAGCAGGGGAGCCAGAGGTGTTGGAAAATATTGAGGACATCCGGCAATTGGAGCGTGGCGCCGACAGGGTGCTGGATGCTTCCGGGCTTGCCTGCCCGATGCCGCTTTTAAAGGCGCGCCAGGCGCTGGCCGCGCTGGAAGCCGGCCAGCATCTGCATGTGATCTGCACCGACCCGGGATCATGGCGTGATTTCGAAAGTCTTGCCGCCCACGGCGCCCACGAACTGGCAGGGCGCCGTCAGGAGGCGGATGTTTACCACTATGTACTGATCAAGGGGCGCTGAGGTCTGCGTCGGCCGGTTTATCCTCAAGGTGTCAATAATCCAATGACCTTCAGAAATCTCTGGAATCATTTCATCGAGCGCTACCTCTCCGATGAGGAGGCGGTGACGCTGGGCGCGCTGCTGGTGCTGGGCTTTGCCATCATCATCTTTTTCGGCGGCATGCTGGCCCCGTTTCTGACCGCGCTGGTCTTTGCCTTTTTGCTGCAGGGCGTGGTGCGCTGGCTCGAGCGACTGGGGTTGTCGCGGCTGCCGGCCGTGTGCCTGGTGCTTTTGATGTTTGTCGGGGCGATGCTGTTTTTTGCCCTGATCATCTTTCCGATGGTCTGGGATCAGTTCGCGCGCCTGGTGCAGGGGCTGCCTGCCGTGTTGTATCGCAGTCAGGCGCTGCTCGATGAGCTTCAGGCCCGCTATCCCAGTATCGTCACGCCTGATCAGGTGCAGCATCTGATCAATACGGCAAGCCAGGAGGCGACCCAGCTGGGACGACGCGTGGTCAGCCTGTCGCTGAGTTCGCTGGCCGGAGTGCTGAGTGTGATCATCTATCTGGTACTGGTGCCGATTCTGGTCTTTTTCATGCTCAAGGACCGGGAGCGACTGATCGGCTTTTTCCTGTCGCTTCTACCCAAAAAGCGCAAGCTGATGACGCGGGTGTGGTGTGAAATGGACACCCAGATTGCCAACTTCATTCGCGGCAAGTTCATCGAGATCATGATTGTCGGGGTGGTGTCGTTTTTCACCTTCTGGGCACTGGGCCTGCCCTATGCGGTGCTTTTAGGGATCGTGGTGGGGCTTTCCGTGCTGGTGCCCTACATCGGTGCGGCGGCGGCCACGCTGCCGGTGGCGGCGTCTGCCGGTCTTCATTTCGGATTCGATGAGCAGTTTGTCTACGTCCTGCTGGCCTATGCCATTATCCAGGCGCTGGATGGCAACGTGCTGGTGACCCTTTTGTTTTCAGAGGTGGTCAATCTGCATCCGGTGGCGATCATTCTTGCCGTTTTGTTTTTTGGCGGCATCTGGGGCTTCTGGGGCATCTTTTTCGCCATTCCGCTGGCCACGCTGATCAAGTCGCTGATGTTTGCCTGGCCGCGCGGGGCCAGTGCGCTGCGAAAGGAGGGCGCTACTGCTGCTGAAGGTGCCGCCACCGCCAAATGAGGCGTCACGGCCCTGTCGGTGACAGGGCCGTCATTCATTACCGGTCGGCGCTGAGTGTCTGGGCCATGGCCAGCACCTCGTCGACATGACCTGCCACCTTGACCCCGCGCCACTGCGCAGCAATGTTGCCCTCCCGGTCGATCAGGAACGTGCTGCGCTCGATGCCTTCGTGCTCCTTGCCATAAAGCTTTTTGAGCTTGATGACATCAAAGGCGCGACACAGGGTTTCTTCAGGGTCGCTGACCAGCTCAAAGGGAAAGCCCTGCTTCTGGCGGAAGTTTTCATGTTTTCGCAGTGAGTCACGCGAGACGCCAAACACGCGCGTGCCTGCCTTTTCGAACGCGTCCATGCGATCGCGAAAGTCCTGCCCCTCGGTCGTACAGCCGGGCGTGGCGTCCTTTGGATAGAAATACACCACGACCTGTTCGCCTTTGAAGGCAGCAGGATTGAAGGCCGTATCGCTGGTGGCGTCTAGTGTGATGTCCGGGGCGGGGGTACCGATGGTGAGGGTCATGAACATTCTCCCTGAGGGTGAAAAGGCGCCGCCGCTTGCCGGCCATTACGGCGCCGGAGAATACAGGCGACGCCCTGTGAGCGTGTCGGGTGACAATAACCGAGACCGGGGATGAAATCAGCCGCGCGGATGCACGGGGCGTTTTCCTGCCCGGCAGTGTCTGTACAGCATGGGGTGCGCCGAGTACCATCGTCAGCGTAATGACCGACCCCGAGTGTTTCGTCCTGAAGGCAGGCGATATCGGCGCCGGTCTGTGCTGGCGGCCGCAATGCGGCCGCTTTCAAATGAATTCAAAGGAAGAGGTTGGCGGGATGATCACTGGCAGCATGGTCGCTCTGGCGACGCCCATGAAAGCCGATGGGGCCATCGACTGGGACGCCCTGAGGCATCTTGTAAGCTGGCATCTCGAGCATGGCACCGATGCCATTGTGGCGGCCGGCACCACTGGTGAGCCCACCACCATGAGCGTTGCCGAACACTTTGATGTGATTCGAACGGTCGTGGAAACGGTCAACGGCCGGGTGCCGGTCATTGCAGGCACCGGCGCCAACGCCACGGCCGAAGCCGTGGAGCTTGCCCGCTATGCCCGGGAGGTAGGTGCCGATTATTGCCTGTCGGTCACGCCCTATTACAACCGTCCGACACAGGAAGGGCTGTATCAGCACTTCAAGGCCGTGGCCAACGCCTGCGACCTGCCCGTCATCCTGTATAACGTGCCCAGCCGGACCGGGGTGGATCTCTACAATGAGACCACGCAGCGCCTGGCGGCGATCGACAACATCGTGGGGCTCAAGGATGCCACCGGCAATCTCGAGCGCGCCGAGGAGCTGATCGAGCGTCTCAAGGGCCGCGACTTTGCGCTTTACTCCGGAGACGATCCGACGGCCTGCGAGTTCATGCTGGCAGGCGGTCACGGCGCCATCTCCGTATCGGCCAACGTGGCGCCTCATGCCATGCACGAGCTTTGTACCGCCGCGATGAGCGGCGACTATGATCGCGCTCACCAGATTAATACGCGACTGATGCCGCTGCATTCGGTGCTGGGTATCGAGGCCAATCCGATTCCGGTCAAGTGGGCACTGCACGAGCTTGGCCTGATGGAAACCGGCATTCGTCTGCCGTTGACCTGGCTTTCCGATAAATACCAATCCACCGTAGCCGAGGCGCTGCAGCTGGCTGGAGTGATGGATCAATGAGCAGGACACGCTGGATGATGGTAACGCCACTGCTGCTCGCGCTGGGCGGCTGTGGCAGCGGCTATTATCATGATCGCAACAGCGAATACGCTGATGCGGAAATGACGCGACCGCTGGAGCTTCCGGCGTCGCGCGACCAGACGCGCTACCAGGATGCCATGCCGGTTCCACAGGCCACCAACGATTTCATCAGAAGCCGTGATGGTTACGAGCCGCCCCGCCCGCAGACCCTGTCCACCAGTGACCGCGAAACGCGCTTTGTCGAGCCTCGCGAGGCCGACGGCAGTCGCTGGCTGGTTGTGAGCGCCGCCCCCGGCGCGGTCTGGCCGCGGCTGCAGGAATTTGTGCGTGCCAACGGCTATCAGGTGCAAAACATCGATGGCAATACAGGGCAGATCACGACCGACCGCGGCGTGCTGTCGGTACGCCAGGGCATTCGTAACAACACCACGGATGTCTATTGCCAGCAGGGCGGTGCGAGCGTTGATGCCTGCTTGAGTCAGGTCAGTCAGTATCTCTCCTCCAGCGCGCCGGAAAGCGGTGTGTCGCTGGTGGCCCAGAACCTGTCACGCAACGACCGGGTGCGTCTGGAGAGTCGCGACGACAACTGGCGTCTGGCGCTGGCACTCGATTTCCCGCGGGCCTGGGCAGAGCTTGCCTGGCAGCTGGAGAACAACTACGAGACGCCCCAGCGTCGTTTGATTGATCAAAATCGCAGCGAGCGTGTCTTTACCGTGGCGTACACGGTCAAGGGCGAGGGCAGCTGGATTCCCTTCCGCGGCAGCAGCGACGAAACGCAGCAGTACCTGCTGCATGTATCGCCTGCCGACAACGCCACCTACGTCAGCGTGACCGACAGTGCCGGTAATCCGGTCGATCAGCAGAGGGCCCATGACCTGCTTGATGGTGTGGCCTCGATTCTGCGCTGATGCAGTTTGCATCGCTGGGTAGCGGCAGTCGCGGCAATGCCACTCTGGTCAGCAGTGCCGACACCACGATACTGGTGGACTGCGGCTTTGGGATTCGCGAGGCCGTCAGGCGCATGCAGACACTTCACATGGATCCGGCCACGCTGGCCGGTATCCTTGTGACACATGAGCATATCGATCACGTGCGTGGTGTGTTTGCCCTGGCGCGCCGGTTTGGCCTGACGATCTACATGACGGTGGGAAGCTGGCTGTCACTCCAGCCTGATCCTGCCATTAATGTCGTTCTGGTGACGCCGGAGGAGACCTGGAGCATCGGTGATCTTGATATCACGCCGGTCACCGTGCCGCACGATGCGCGCGAGCCGGTGCAGTACGTGATTCAGGCCGGCGTCTGTCGTCTCGGGCTTCTCACCGATCTGGGCATGGTCACACCGCATGTGATCAAGCGATATCAGCAGTGCGACGCGCTTTTTATCGAATGCAATCATGATGCACGGATGCTGGCCAACGGCCCCTATCCGCCGAGTCTCAAGCGTCGCGTCAGTGGCCGACTGGGGCATCTGTCCAATCGCCAGGCCGCCGCGCTTTTGCAAACACTTGGCACCGACCGGCTGCAGCGACTGGTTGCGTCGCATCTGTCGGAAAAGAATAATCTGCCCGAGCTTGCCTTCGATGCGATAAGGCCCCTGCTGGACGATGATGAATCGCGCCTGGTCATTGCACGCCAGGAGCGTACCGTTGACTGGCAGTCGGTCAGCTAAGGCGCCAGCATGACGGACGGGCCGTGACACAGGCCCGGCCTCAACCCATTTCTTTCCCATCACACTGTGATTCCCTGCCGGAGACTTTCGTGGAAAAACGCCAGGAACTTTATGCGGGCAAGGCCAAGTCCGTGTTTGAAACCGATAATCCCGATTATCTGATCCTTGAGTTTCGTGACGACACCAGCGCCTTTGACGGCAAGAAGGTCGAGCAGCTCGAGCGCAAGGGGCGCGTCAACAACCGCTTCAATGCCTTTATCATGAACGCTTTGAAAGAGGCCGGTATTCCGGTGCATTTCGAGCGTCTGCGCTCGGACACCGAGTGTGAGGTCAAGCGCCTGACCATGATGCCGGTAGAGTGCGTGGTGCGAAACATCGCCGCGGGCGGGCTGTGTCGTCGTCTTGGTGTGGAAGAAGGCATCGCGCTTGAGCCACCGACCTTTGAGCTCTTTCTCAAAAACGATGAGAAGGGCGACCCGATGATCAACGAGTCGCTGGCCGAAACCTTTGGCTGGGCGCGGCGTGAACATCTGGTCCGTGCGCGCGAGCTGACCTTTCAGATCAATGAAATTCTGCAGAAACTCTTTCTCAAGGGTGATCTGCTGCTGGTGGATTACAAGCTCGAATTCGGCCTGTTCCACGGTGAAGTGATGCTGGGCGATGAGTTTTCGCCCGACGGCTGTCGTCTGTGGGATGCCAATACCCGCGAGAAGATGGACAAGGACCGTTTCCGTCAGGGGCTGGGCGGTGTGATCGAGGCCTATGAAGAGGTCGGCCGTCGCATCGGTATCGATTTTGATCAGGCCATCGACTGACCAGGATCGAAACGGGTCGGCGACAATGCGTTGTCGCCGGCCGGTCAGGTCATTCGGATGAGTCTGTCGACCACGATCACGCTCTCATGGGCCCCGGGATGTTCGTCTGTCTCGATATGAAACTGGACGTCCAGGTCATGAAGGCGCACACCATAGCCACGCTCATCGCGCTTGTGTCGGCGATAGGCCGGGCGCGGGTCCTGCGACAGCACTTCACGGATCAGAAGGCCAAGGCTTTCCCCGTCAGGACGCGCGCTCAACGTCTGCTGACACTCGTCGCTTAATCGAACGTCGAGTCGTGGCGGCGGTTCGGGGGCAAAGCCGGCTCTGGCGTTTTCCGCACTGTCCGCCCAGGGCAGGTAGGGCTTGATATCCACCACCGGTGTGGCATCGACCAGATCGTGGCCGCGCAGTATCAGAATCGGCGCGGGGTCGTATTCGATGCCGACCAGCTCGACCAGCGACAGGCCCAGCCGGTTGGGGCGATGGGTCGAGCGTGAAGCAAAAACGCCAATTCGAGCATTGCCCCCCAGCCGCGGTGGGCGCACCAGCGATGTCCAGCGCGCGGGGCTCTGGTGGAATACAAAGCTGATCCACAGGTGGCTGAACTGCTCGAGCCCGCGGACGCCGTCGGGGTGGTCAAACGGGGCGTTGAACCGGAGCGTGGCCGTGGCGCTGGGGGCCAGTCCCGGCTGGCGTGGAATACCGAACTTGTCCGGGTAGCAGCTTTCGATGGTGCCGATGATATCCAGAGTCATCGAGGGCCCGGCGGAAGAGGGTGTGTCATGTGTTGTCATGATTTGATTATGCCATCTGGTCGTGCCCACGACATCCTGCGCGATGGCCATGACGGATGCGCCGCGGCGGCAGGGATCAACGGCGCCGTTGCGATGTCCAATCGGCATCGACACCGCCGACCCGGTGCAAGTGTGCAGGCATTGAGGCAAGGATAAACGATCATGACGGATTTCAACGGCGACGCTTCTGGTGCGCCGATGCTTTTCACCGAAAAGAGAATCAATACCACGCTTTTGGGGGTGGCCTTTGCCTTCTCGGTGGCAGGGGGGATTACCCTGCTGGTGCATGCCTGGCAGACGGGGCGCTACTGGCCGGTGGGGGCCATCGGCCTTGCGCTGATTGCCTGGGGGTTGATGGTCGGCAATAACCTGGCCGTGCGCCGGCGCCTGTCTCCCGTGCTCAGGCTGGAGGCACAGTGCGTGCGCTATATCGGCGGGCCTGCCTGGAAGCCCCACATGGTGACGCTGAATTTTTGCGATATAGCGGATGTTGAAAAGGTGGGCGGCAGCGGCATCAGGCTTCGCCTGCACCAGGCGCGCAAGCCACACCTGGTGCCGATCGGGCTGTTGTCAAAGCGCGACCGGGCGCAGTTCCTTCATGGGTTTCATGCCCGCTGTGATACCGCTCGGGTATCTCACTCCTCTGCCCGGGGCGTTTGATGGCCCTGCGTCGTGACAGCCTTGAGGGGAACAATGCCATGATCGTTGATCATCGCCTGGCAAGCGCTCGACAGGTGGTCTCGCCCAACGCCGATGTGCGCCCCGCCGATGAGATATCCCGGATCGTGTTGCATTCGATCAGTCTGCCGCCGGGCCATTTCGGGGGCGATGATATCGAAGCACTTTTCACCAATCGACTGGACTGGGACGCGCATCCCTTTTTCCAGTCGATTCGCGGGCTTCGAGTCTCGGCGCATCTGTTGATTCGCCGTGATGGCAGCTGCGTTCAGTTTGTGCCCTTTAATCGGCGCGCCTGGCATGCCGGCCGCTCCCGCTGGCAGGGTCGACAGGCACTCAACGACTTCACCATCGGCATCGAACTTGAAGGCGACGGGCGCGCCTTCACCCATGCACAGTATCAACACCTGGCAGACGCGCTGACAGCGCTGGAAGGCCACTATCCCGATATTGATGCCGGCGAGACGGTGACCCACGAGCAGGTAGCACCGCTTCGAAAGACCGATCCCGGGCCGAGTTTTGACCATCAGTATCTTTCAAGGCTCATGACACAACGTCGTGCCCGGCAAAGTACCTGACAGGGCACTGGCTCACGCGCGGGGAGGTGACTATTCTGGCTTGGGATTTGCCGCCTGTCTGTCGTGACAGGTGCAAAAGCACGGGCGCACTTTCCCCGGGAGCATCGCTGCGGCTTGTGCCACGGCCGGCGCGTCCGGAGAGGTTAATTGGCATGACTTCATGTTTGCGGTATCTTCGTCGTCCAATCAGAGCGCCCATGTTCGAGTGTTGCCTGTTTCGTTGATGGCTAACGAGTCGGAATCCGTTGCAGTGTCCTTATGGCTATCCGCGCCGATGACTGCACGTCCGATGCCATCGCTTGACGTATCCGGAAACCATGGCCCCTGTAAACATCGGGTGCCTATCCCGCCTTGAAAAGCGCCAGAGGCTCCAAAAGGGCCCGCTGACAACTTATCTTCATTCGGAGAGACGTCTATGAGTCTGGAGGCAAGAGAAGATCACGATCCGATCGAGACAAGGGAGTGGTTGGAAGCCCTGACATCGGTAGTGGATCGTGAAGGTGAGGATCGTGCTCAATATATCCTGAGCCGTCTGGCTGATCGCTTGCGCCGTGATGGCAAGCTGCCGCCGTTCTCCGTGAACACGCCCCACCGCAATACCATCCCCGTTCATCGCGAAGCCAAACTGCCCGGCGACATGTTCATGGAGCGCAAGATTCGCTCCGCGATCCGCTGGAACAGCGTGGCGCAGGTCATCCGCACCAACAAAAAGCACAAGGGACTGGGCGGCCACCTGGCCAGCTACATGTCCTGCGCCGTGCTTTATGAAGTCGGTTTCAACCATTTCTTTCGTGCCGACAGCGATGAGCAAAAAGGCGATCTGGTCTACATACAGGGCCACGTGACGCCCGGTATCTATGCCCGCTCCTTTCTCGAAGGGCGTCTGACCGAAGAACAGCTGGATACCTTTCGTCAGGAAGCCGTGGCTGAAGGTCTCTCTTCCTATCCCCACCCCTACCTGATGCCGGACTACTGGCAGTTCCCGACCGTGTCGATGGGACTGGGGCCGATTCAGGCCATCTATCAGGCGCACGTCATGAAGTACATGAACGCGCGTGGGCTGGCGGACATGGGCGATCGCAAGGTCTGGGCCTTTCTGGGCGACGGCGAGTGCGACGAGCCGGAATCACTGGGTGCCCTGCACCTGGCCAGCCGTGAAAAGCTCGACAACCTGATTTTCGTCATCAACTGCAACCTGCAGCGTCTGGACGGCCCGGTCCGCGGTAACGGCCGTATCATGGACGAGCTGGAAGGCATGTTCCGTGGTGCCGGCTGGAACGTCATCAAGGTGGTCTGGGGTGGCCTGTGGGACCCGCTGTTCGAGCAGGACAGCAAGGGCATCATGCAAAAGCGCATGGATGAGGCGGTCGACGGCGAGTATCAGAACTTCAAGGCCCGTGGCGGCGCCTATACACGCGAGAACTTCTTCGGCAAGTACCCGGAAACCACCGAAATGGTCAAGGACTACTCCGATGAGGACATCTATCGCCTCAATCGCGGTGGTCATGACCCGCAGAAGATGTATGCGGCCTACCATGAGGCGACCAACAACGCCAACGGTCGGCCGACCGTCGTTCTGGCGCATACCGTCAAGGGCTACGGCATGGGCGGCGGCAGCGGTGAGGCCGACATGGAAGCCCACCAGATCAAGTCGATGGAAAACGACGCGCTCAAGGTCATGCGCGACCGTTTCGGTATCCCGGTCTCCGACAAGCAGCTTGAAGAAGGCATGCCCTACTACAAGCCCGATGACGACAGCCCAGAGATGCGCTATCTGCATCAAAGGCGCAAGCAGCTGGGCGGCTATCTGCCGGCGCGTAAAAACGATTTCGAGCCCATCGAGATTCCGGGGCTGGATGACAAGATGTTCTCGTCCCAGACCAAGGGTTCGGGAGATCGTGAAGTCTCCACGACCATGTCGTTTGTGCGTGTGCTCAACGGTTTGGTAAAAAACAAGCAGTTCGGTCAGCAGGTGGTGCCCATCATTCCCGATGAGGCGCGCACGTTCGGCATGGAAGGCATGTTCCGCCAGATCGGTATCTACGCCGCCGAAGGTCAGAAATACGAGCCGATGGATACCGGCCAGATCATGTACTACCGCGAGGATCAAAAGGGTCAGATTCTCGAGGAAGGCATCAACGAGGCAGGCTCCATGGCCGCCTGGATTGCGGCGGCCACCTCCTATGCCAACCATCACGTCCCGCTGTTGCCGTTTTACATCTACTACTCGATGTTCGGCTACCAGCGCGTGGGTGATCTGGTCTGGGCAGCCGGTGATCTGCAGGCCCGTGGTTTCATGGTCGGCGGTACCGCCGGGCGAACCACCATCAACGGTGAAGGTCTGCAGCACCAGGACGGGCACAGCCATATCCTGATGTCCACGGTCCCCAACTGCCGCGCCTATGACCCCTGCTATGGCCACGAGCTGGCCGTGATTATGCAGGACGGTCTCAAGCGCATGTATCAGGACCGCGAAAGCTGCTTCTATTACCTGACGGTCATGAACGAAAACTATGTCCATCCCGAAATGCCGGAAGGCAGCGAGGAAGGCATCGTTCGCGGCATGTATCTGCTTCAGGAAGGCGAGAGCGACAAGAAGCAGCCGCGCGTACAGCTTCTGGGCAGCGGTACGATCCTGCGCGAAGTGGAAGCGGCCGCCGAGCTCCTGCGTGATGACTTTGGCGTGACCGCCGATGTCTGGAGCGTGACCAGCTTCAACGAGCTGCGTCGCGAAGCGCTGGAGTATGACCGTCAGCAGTTCCTCAACCCTGAAGGCGAGCAGCAAAAGCCCTGGGTCACGAGCTGCCTGGAAGGGCGCGACGGGCCGGTCATCGCCTCCACGGACTACATGAAGCTTTATGCTGATCAGGTGCGTGCGTGGGTACCGACCGACTTCCACGTTCTGGGCACCGATGGTTTCGGCCGCTCGGACACGCGTGAACATCTGCGTCGTTTCTTCGAAGTCGATCGCTATTTTGTCACCGTACTGGCGCTGCGCGCGCTGGCCAATCGTGGCGAGATCGATGCCAAAACCGTCAGTGACGCGATGAAAAAATACGACATCGACCCCGGCAAACCCAATCCGCTGGTGAGCTGAGGCGCCTGTCTCACAATAGTGCCGCCGGGTGAGCCAGAGGCTTGCCCGGCCCCGGCAACGGCCAGGTGATAAGGAGCGCGACCTTGAGTAGTGAAATTATTAAGGTACCCGACATCGGGGGCAGCGAGGGCGTCGAGATCATCGAGATCTCGGTCCAGGCCGGCGATACGATCGACGCCGAAGACACCATGATCGTGCTGGAGTCCGACAAGGCCAGCATGGACATCCCCGCACCGAAGGCCGGCAAGGTCAAGAAGGTACTGGTCAGCGAAGGGGACAAGGTGTCCGAAGGCGACGACATCCTCGAGCTTGAAGCCGAGGGTGAAGAAAGCGGCGACGCTGAAGACGACGATGGCGAGGCAGACGAGAACGACGATGACAAGTCGTCGGTCAAGGACAGCCGCAACGCCGAGCATCTCGAGGAAGAGGCCGAGGCCGACGAATCGGACGCTGAAGACGACAAGCCGAAGAAGTCCTCCTCGGGCAAGGGTGGCAAGCGTACGGTCGAAGTACGCGTACCGGATATTGGCGGCAGCGAAAACGTCGAAATCATCGAGATCGCGGTCAGCGAAGGCGATGACATCAGTGAGGAAGACGCGCTGATTACGCTGGAGTCCGACAAGGCCTCGATGGATGTGCCCAGCCCCTACAGCGGCAAGCTGGTCTCTCTGGAGCTCAAGGAAGGCGATACCGTCTCCGAGGGCGATCTGATTGGCACAATGGAGATCGCCGGCGAAGGCGATGACGACGGTGCCGATGAAGACGACACTTCCGATGATAATGACGGCGATAATGCCGATCATGAGGAAGACGCCGACGCCACAGATGAAAGCGAAGAAGACGAAGAAGACGAAGAAGACGACAGCGAAGGCGGTCGTCAGGCGCTGCGCGTACCGGATATCGGCGGCAGTGACAACGTCGAGATCATCGAAGTTTCGGTCAGCGAAGGCGATGAGATCAACGAGGAAGACGCGCTGATCACGCTGGAGTCTGACAAGGCCTCCATGGACATCCCCAGCCCCTTCAAGGGCAAGGTGGTGGAAGTCAGCGTCAAGGAAGGCGATACGGTCTCCGAAGGCGATCTGATCGGCTATATCGAAGTGGCCGGCAGCAAGGCGAAAAGCGCGTCCAAAAAGTCTTCCGGTGACACGTCGGATGCGAAGAAAAAGTCTGACGACTCGGCCAAAAAGACGTCTGATGACAAGTCTTCCGGTGACAAGTCCGATTCGAAAGGCAAATCCGGTGGCGGCTCGAAAGAGCGCAAAAAGCAGGACGTGCCGAATAGCGAGTCGAAAAAGGACGAGGGCAACTACGGCGGTGAACCCGGCCCCGAGGCCCGTCGCAATCAGGGCGAAAGCACTTCCGGCAGCAGCGTTCATGCCGGTCCTGCCGTGCGTCTGATGGCGCGTGAGCTGGGCGTGGAACTTGCCGAAGTCAAGGCCAGCGGGCCGAAGGGTCGCGTGCTGAAAGAAGACGTGGACGGCTTCGTCAAGCAGGTCATGAGCGATCGCAAAAAGGGTGGTGGTGCATCCGCTCAGCCGTCTGCGCAGGCGCAGGGGGGTGCCGGTATTCCGCCCATCCCGGCGATCGATTTCAGCCAGTTCGGCGAGATCGAAGAAAAGCCCATGGGCCGCCTGATGAAGGCCGGGGCGACCAACCTGCATCGCAGCTGGCTCAACGTGCCGCACGTGACCCAGTTTGATGAGGCTGACATCACCGAGCTCGAGAACTTCCGCAAGGCGATGAAGGACGAGGCCGCTCAGCAGGGGGCGAAGCTTACGCCGCTGCCGTTCATGATCAAGGCGGCTGCGCATGCGCTGGCGAAGTATCCGCAGTTCAACGTGTCGCTGCATCCGGATGGCGACAAGCTGATCCAGAAAAAGTACTTCAACATTGGCGTGGCGGTAGATACACCCAATGGTCTGATGGTGCCGGTGATTCGCAACGTGGATCAAAAGGGCATTGTCGAACTGGCGAAGGAAGTCATCGACCTCGCCGGCCGCGCTCAGGAAGGCAAGCTCAAGCGTGAGGAGATGCAGGGCGGCTGCTTTACCATTTCGAGTCTCGGCTCGATCGGTGGTACGGCGTTTACCCCCATCGTCAACGCGCCTGAAGTGGCCATTCTTGGCGTATCGAAGTCGCAGATGAAGCCGGTGTGGAATGGCCAGGAGTTCAAGCCGAGGCTGATGTGTCCGCTGTCGCTGTCCTACGACCATCGCGCCGTCAACGGTGCCGATGCGGCACGCTTTACGGCGTATCTGGCAGCGATTTTGACCGACATACGTCGATTGACCATGTAAACCCTGCCGACGTATCGAGGCGGCCCTTCGGGGTCGCCTTTTTTGTGGGCGCCCGGGCGCTCGAGGTCGTCAATATGTCGCAGAGACGCCGACTTCGCTTGTGCCCGGATGGCGCCTGTCGTTATTGTTGCGTTTTATTGTCAAACGGCTTGCCGATGAGTGTTGTCCGGTAGGGCCGGCTTTGATCATGAGTCATTTATTGAGGAGCGGTTTTTCATGCGTTTGATCCTGTTGGGCGCCCCTGGTGCGGGTAAGGGGACGCAGGCCCGATTCATCTGTGAACGCTTCGATATCGTCCAGATTTCGACCGGCGATATGCTGCGGGCGGCCGTCAAGGAAGGCAATGAACTGGGCCAGAGGGTCAAGGAGGTCATGTCCGCCGGTCAACTCGTCTCCGACGATCTGATCATTGAGCTGGTCAGAGAGCGTATCGCTCAACCCGATTGCGCCAATGGCTTTTTGTTTGATGGCTTCCCCCGAACGATCGTACAGGCCGATGCGCTCAAGGAGGCCGGCATCGATCTGGACCATGTGCTTGAAATCCACGTGGCCGATGAAGAGATCATCAGCCGGCTTTCCGGGCGCCGTGTTCATCCGGGCTCGGGCCGTGTTTATCATATCGATAACCATCCGCCATTGACGGTTGATATCGACAACGAAACCGGCGAGGCGCTGATTCAGCGCGAAGATGATCGCGAAGAGACTGTGCGCCATCGTCTGGAGGTCTATCATGACCAGACTGAACCGCTGATCGCCTATTATCAAAAGCTGCAGCAGCAGGCGCCGCAACAGGCACCGGCGTTTCATCGGATCGAAGGTGTCGGCAGTGTCGAAGATATTCGCGCTCGAGTCGTTGAAGCGCTCACCGCCTGAGGCGACATCGTGACAAGGCTTGAAAAAACCGCATGCCCCAGGGCATGCGGTTTTTTTTGTGTCCGAATTTTTCTTTATAACTGTGCAGTTACGCCTGTTTTTACCAAACGTTGCGGAATGGTTGACCGCGCATGGTGTCTCTTTAACGGCGGTGTCATGATGCGCTGCTTCCATGGGCCGCGGTCATTTGTGTTGTCATGTGTTGCCCTTGAAAGACGGCAGTAAAAGCGTTTTGGACGAGTGTTAATACCCACGTATAATGCCGCCTCATTTTCGACTCAGACGTAACGAGACCATGACTAGCCTGCTGGCCCTTGATGCTTCTTCTTCTGCCTGCTCCGTGGCCCTCTGGATGGACGGTAATGTGATCAGCAGGGTAGAGCATGCCCCGCGTGGTCATACCCGCCGTCTAATGCCCATGATCGATGCGCTGCTCGATGAAGCCGGGATTGCCCGAAGCGCGCTGGATGCGATCGCCTACGGCCATGGTCCCGGCGCCTTTACCGGCATTCGCATTGCAGCAGGCGTGGCCCAGGGGATTGCCTACGGTCTGGAACGTCCGCTGCTGGGCATTTCCACACTGCGGGCACTGGCGCAGGGAGCCTGGCAGCGTGACGGTGCCGGCTTGATCATGCCGGCGCTGGATGCGCGTCTGGGAGAGCTCTATGTCGCGCTGTATCAGGGCGGGCAGGGGCAGCTGGACACTGTGATGGCCGATGCCGTCATGGCGCCCGAGGCGCTGGCGCTGCCATCGTGTCAGCCCGGGTCGGTCACCATGATCGGCAGCGGCGTGGCCCTTCGGGACAGGCTGTCGTTCGAGGTTCGAGAATGTGTGGGTACAACGCTTGAAGGTCGCGAGCCCGAGGCGCGTGACATCGTACAACTGGCCGCCATTGATTTTGCCTCGGGGCTGATCACCAGCCCTCAGCAGGCCCTTCCCATCTATCTGCGTGATCAGGTTGTTTCCAGCAAGCGTTAAGGATGCCTTCTATGGATTGGTTACATGTGGTGGTGCTCTCCTTTATTCAGGGGATCTCCGAATTTTTGCCGGTGTCGTCATCGGCGCACTTGATTCTGCCATCACAGCTGTTTGGCTGGCCCGATCAGGGGCTGGCGTTCGATGTTGCCGTTCATGTCGGTACGCTTCTGGCCGTTGTCATCGCTTTTCGCAAGGATGTCGTCGCCATCATTCAGGGCTGGTGTGCGCAGGTCTTCAAACAGCGCCCCAATGAGGAAGGGCGTATCGGCTGGGCGGTCATCATTGCCACTCTGCCGGCAGGGATTCTGGGTTTTCTCGGTGATGATTACATCAGCGTTTATGCTCGTTCAGGGCTGGTAATTGCCACCACCACTATCATCTTTGGCCTGCTGCTGTGGTGGGCGGATGTCAAGGGCATCAGAAAGCTTGTCATGTCGCAGATGACGCTGAAAAACGCGTTGCTGCTGGGGCTGGCACAGGCACTGGCGCTGATTCCGGGCACGTCGCGCTCGGGCATTACCATCACGGCGGCGTTGCTTCTGGGCTATACCCGTCAGACGGCGGCGCGCTTTTCGTTTTTGATGTCGATTCCTCTGATTCTGGCGGCGGGTACCTTCAAGGCCGTGGAACTTGCCGAGACCGGCGCCGACACGCACTGGCTGCCCATACTGGGCGGCGTCGTGCTGTCCTTTTTGTCAGCGCTTGCCTGTATCAAGCTCTTTCTGGCCGCGCTGGATCGTATCGGCATGCTGCCCTTTGTCATCTATCGCATGATTCTGGGCGTCATGCTGTTTATCTTTCTGGCATGACTCCGTTGGATGTTGTCACGCCGCCCGTGGTGCTGGGTGATGACGCCCAAAGCCGTGCCCTGGCTGATCGGCTGGGGCTGGTCGTGGTGGAAACGCCGGGCGGTGACGATCTGTGGCTGCGCTACGGCGAGCATGGGCTGGAGCTTGGCGGTGACAGACGGCAGTTCGGGGCGCCGATACGTGCCGATCTGGTCGGTGGAGGCGTGGCGCACCGGCGTCAGTTCGGTGGCGGGCGTGGTCAGCTCATCGCCCGTGCCTGCGGGCTGAAGCAGGGCGTGTCACCGGAGATCATTGACGCCACGGCAGGGCTTGGGCGCGACAGTGCGGTACTGGCATCGCTGGGCTCGCCGGTGTTGATGATCGAGCGTCACCCGGTGGTTGCCGCGCTTTTGCTGGACGCGCTGGAGCGGGCCGGCGCCATCGAGGCATTGAAGCCGCTGACGCAGCGGCTTCGGTTTGCTCAGGGCGACAGCAGCCAGACGCTGTCGGCACTGGTGGCCGCCTCGGGGGTTACCCCGCAGGTCATTCATCTGGATCCCATGTACCCGCATCAGGACAAGTCGGCGCTGGTGAAAAAGGAAATGCGCCTTTTCCGTCGTCTGGTCGGAGACGATGTGGACACGGCGCAGCTTCTGACTCAGGCGCTCGATACCGCCACGCATCGGGTGGTGGTCAAGCGGCCCAAGGGCGCCCCACCCATCGAAGGGCCGCCCCCCAGCCATGACATCGTCTCCAAAAACAGCCGCTACGACCTCTACGTGCACCGCTCGCTGAAGCCGTCACGCTGAGGCTTCGGTGTGTGCCCGCCCGGCGGTCAGTTCCGTCAGGCGATGGCGCAGGGTCGGGTCAAAAAGCGTTCGGCTTTTAAGCAGCGCCTCGGGCAGGCGAGCATCGAAATTGAGCCTTTCCTGTGATTGCCATAGCCAGCCGTCGCGCTCCAGGCTGTCCAGCAGCCCGGCAAACAGACGACGGTCAAAGAATTCCGGGGCGTTGAGCCCCTGCAGGCGGGTCAACCGCTCTGCGAGCAGCTGACTCTGGTCTTCGAGCATTTCCCGACTGATAGTGCCACTGGGATAGTGCATCAGCGTCGAGAACAGGATAAAGCCGCGTTCAAGCGTCGGCTGAATCGCCCGGCCCAGCAGGTAAAGCCTTTCACGCGCCTCGTCTCCCGTCTCGGGGCGCTGCCAGTATTCGCCCTTTTGTTTTAAAAGGCCCAGTGCCACGAAAACGTCCAGCACATCGTTGAGATGTTCGGTGAACGCCGTGTTGTCCTCTTCGATGAAGTACTCCTGACGCAGTGCCGGCCAGATGGGGGCCAGCAGGCTGTCGAGCGTTTCGAAGTCAAGGCGGGCGTTGTTGCGAAAGGCGAAGGCCACCAGCGCATGAAGGGCAAACAGGTGCAACACGTTGTTGCGATACCAGGTCAACAGCGGCGCACGCTCGTCACTGACCGTGATCAGATCGCCCAGCGAGTGCTCGATACGGCTCACCATGCCCAGATATTCGCTGCGCTCGACCCACTCGTTGGGGCCCTGCTCTGGCAGGCGAACGCGTTTGCCGCCCGGCAGCTGCGCCTGCAGCGCGTACAGCGTCTTGAGCTGGCGCAACAGCAGATCGATCTCGATGGTGCGGTGGGGGGTGGCCAGCATCGTCAGGGCCACCATTGAAATGGGCGTCAGCGCGGCGGCGTGATTGATGCGCGTGGCAATCTCCTGACTCAGGTCCGGGACTGCCTCACGCAGCCAGTCGGCCTCGGCGCCGTCTTTTTGCGAACGCCAGTCGGGAAAGCGCTGATCCAGATAGCGGCCCAGCACCAGGGGCTCTCCCACACTGACCTGCACACGCCCGAACGGCTGGCGCAGATGGCGCAGTACGCGCAAAAGCCCCAGCGGACTTTCCTTGCGTTTTTCGCCCGTTCGCAGCTCGCGGATGTAGGCGTTGGACTCGATAACCTTTTCATAGCCGATATAGATCGGCACGAAGGCCAGCTCGCGGTTGGGCGCGCGGGCATGGGAGCGCAGGGTCATCGACAGCATACCGGGGCGCGGCGAGAGCATGCGCCCGGTGCGCGAGCGTCCCCCCTCGATGAAATATTCGACCGGATGACCCTGGGAGAGCAGCTGGTGAAGGTATTCGTTGAACACGGCGGCGTAGAGCCGATTGCCCCGAAAGCTGCGGCGCATGAAAAAGGCGCCGGCACGCCGCAGCATCGGACCGATCACGGGCATGTCGAGGTTGCGACCGGCGGCGATGTGCGGCGGCATCAGCCCCTGTTGATAAAGCACATAGGAGAGCAGCAGATAGTCGATATGACTGCGATGACAGGGTACATAGACCAGCTCGTGCGTCCCGGCCAGGGCTTCAACATCCTCGATACCGTGGACATCGACGCCATCGTAGAGCCGGTTCCACAGTCGTCCCAGCACCTGGTAGAGAAACCGCAGTACCGGCGCGGACATGTTGGCGGCGATTTCGAACCCGTAGCGCTCGGCGCGCTGCAGGGCTCGGTCATCCGATTCACCCCGTTGCTGGGCGCTTTGATGGGCGGCATTTCGTACGGCCGGCTGGCGCAGTACGCGCCGAATGAGCGTACGACGATGGGACAGGTCCGGGCCGATGGCCTGCAGCCGCACGCGGCGGAAGTAGCGTCGTAGAAAGCGGGTGATACGAATGCGGTTGAACTGCTTATCCACATCGCCGTGCGCCATCAGCGTGCGCAGCGATACCGGCGTACCCAGGCGAATCTCGAGCGAGCGGCCATTGATGATCATGCCGGCCAGACGCTGAAGACGGCCTACCAGCGACCAGCCATCGGCGGTCAGCAGATGGCGCAGGCCCACGCGTTCGCGCTGTGGCGCGCGCCCCCAGAAAAGAGTGACCGGGACGAGATCCACGTCGCTGTCGGGATGCTGCTCCAGTGCCGTGATCAGATGATCCAGCGAGGTCGACCGGTCCACATGGCCCCGGTGATGGCGATAATGGGCGGCGTCGAAAAGGGCCAGTCGTGCGGGAAAGCGATGGCCATGGGCCAGACAGACGCTGTCTTCCGGAGAGGGCATATTGTAGCGCTGACAGAAAATGGACAGCGCCATGCGATCGGAAAGGGCCGAGACCGGCAGCACGTAGATCACCGGGCGTGTGCTGTCGGTAACAAGGGATTCGGGACGTTCGGGGTCGACACTGCGAAAGCGCAGCCAGCCACCGAGCAGCCGACAACCCAGTCGCTGCCAGAATCCCTGGGAAGACGTTTCAGACATGGCCATTGTTCGCTCGCTGAATCGGGGACGCGGAAGGTTCTGATAACCTGAAAGGGAGATCTGCACCGATCCGATGACATGGCACTATAGTATAGCGCTGGCTGAATCGACATGGCCCACCGGGCAAGGCAGGGGAAGCAACATGAGAGAGCAGTGGCGTGACGGCAACCATTTTGCCCTGTTGCCGACGGCGGAGTGTTTCGTGCCCGCACTGCTTGAGGCCATCGACCATGCACACACATCGATTCTGATCGAGCTCTATCTCGTCGAGGACGGCGAGATGGGCGAGCGGTTTTTTGCAGCCCTGATACGGGCTGTCGCGCGCGGCGTTGACGTGCGGCTTCTGATCGATGCCTGCGGTTCGTGGTCGCTGTCTGATGAGAGCAAGCAGCGTCTGGTGAGAGCAGGCGTGTCGCTGCGTGAATTCAATGTCCTCTCGCTCCGGCATGTGGGGCGCTTCATTTCGCGCGACCACCGCAAGCTGGTCGTCATCGACGGTCACACCGCTTTCACGGGCGGCTTTGGCGTCAACGATCAGTTTCTCAGCTCATGGTTCGAAGTGGCCGTGCGTATTACCGGGCCTTGCGTCGAGGACTGGATTCAATTATTCAATCGGGTATGGCGTTCGCGCCGGACGCGCGATTTTGCAACCGGGGCTCGGCGACGGAGCAGCGCGGCGGCGACGTCGGAGACGGCGCACGGGGAGGGGAGCATGGTCGGCCGCGTGGTCTGGGGGCAGGGCTATCGCTATCAGGCCATCCGCCGTTCGCTACAGCATCAGGTTGGCAGTGCCCGTGAGCGGATATGGATCTGTACGCCCTATTTCGTGCCCACCCGAACCCTGCGGCGCCAGCTGCGAAGAGCGGCACGTCGTGGCGTGGATGTCCGGCTGCTGCTGGCGGCGCGCGATCATGACCATCCCAGCGTGCGCTACGCCGGGCAGCGCTTTTTTGCCCGACTTTTACGCTCGGGGGTGCGCATCTTCGAGTTTCAGCCACGCTTTATTCATGCCAAGTTCAGCCTGTGCGACGGCTGGGCGACCATCGGTTCGTGCAACTTCGATCACTGGAGCCTGCAGTGGAATCTCGAGGCCAACCAGGAGATCGATGATCCCGATTTCGCCACCGAGCTGGGCGGGCTGTTTGAGCATTGCTTTGACCAGTGCCATGAGATCAGCGCAGCCCACTGGGCGTCTCGCTCGCGAGGCCAGCGGCTGCGTGAGTGGGGCTATGGCGTCATGGATGCCCTGATTACCCGCCTGCGCTGAAGGCGTTTTGCCTCAACGCCTGTTACCGGCCCTTTCCCGGACCCCGACCGCCCCGGTTGTTGCCGCCGGACTTGTTCTTTGTCCCCTTGCCGGCCTTTGACGGCGCCGGCTTTTCGACCGGGGCGCGCTGCAGCAGGTACAGATCCAGCGTCAGCTCGGCCAGCTGGCCTGCCAGGCGCGTTGCTTCGCTCGGCTGTTGGCCGAGTGCGGCAAGCTCCGGGTCTTCTTCGTCAAAGAGTCCGGACAGGGTCATGAAGGGCAGCAGCAGCTCAGCGGCGGTCTCCTCCTGCGCGCCGAACCAGGCCTGCTCATCCAGAAAGACGCCTTCCATGAAGCCGGCACACCAGAGTCGTACGGGATGTTCCTCGTTGTCTTCGCCACTGTCTTCGAATTCGAGATCGAAGGGCAGATCCGGGATGTTGCCGTTTTCAAAGGCATCGACGGCGTTGCTCAACAGGGCGTCCAGCGCGTCGAGTGTCTCCTGACGCTGCTGGTCGCCGTCAAACTCGGGCGTTGTGTCAAAGATCAGGGCATGTCGCTCATCGCGGTCATGAGATACGGTCGAGATGGCCAGCGCCGTCAACAGGCCGTGCGCTCCGAACAGATCGAGGGCTTCTTCGCTGACGCGCTCGGAATCGAGAAACTCGAACAGCGCGTCGAGGCGGTCGTCTTCCAGAAGCGCTACCGGTTGAGGCGTATCGGCCGTGATATCATTCATTGAGCAGTATCCATACAGTAAGCGGCGCGTTGCGCGGCAGTCGAACCGCCGGGTTGAGAGCTGACAGTTTACCATCCATGACCGATTTTCCCGCCAGCGACATCGATGACTTTCCCTTGGGGGAGGCCAGTCAGGCACGGCTTGAAGCCTGCGTGGCAGGATGTCTGCGTCGCGCGCGAGCCCACTATCCCGATCTGCCTGCTCCCCGGGTATGGTGTGACCTGCGCGGGCGCAGTGCCGGCCAGGCCCATTACGGTCGAGGCGGGCTGCGCTTTAACATGACGCTCTACAGTGAGCAGCCCGAGGCCTTTTTGTCGGAAGTCGTGCCTCACGAGATGGCCCACTGGGTCGTTCATCATGTCTTTCCCGGGCGGGTGCGCCCGCATGGCGTGCAGTGGCAGCAGGTCATGACCGACATCTTTGATCGAGCGCCCAACGTCACCCATCGCTTTGATATCTCGCGTGCCAGCCCTGCTCCCTATCGCTACGCCTGTGGCTGTCGCCATCACTATTTTACCCGTCGACGCCATAACAACGAGCGTCGAGGCAGTCGCTATCGCTGTCGTCACTGCGGCCACACGCTGCGTCTTGAAGGCGTCGTCGCCGATCCGGACACAGGGAGATTGGTCGAACAGTGACCATGGTCTAATGGTCAGTCAGCCCCTGCATAACGCTAATCTAAGGGTCACACTATCCATGATGGGGCCCTTGCCTCATCAGATCGAGGAGAGGCGACATGAGCCAGACTGCCCGGGACATGGCAGGTGCCGCACAAAAGCTGCCTGGTCCGATCAGCGAGCAGGACTATCGCGAGCGCTATCGTTATTCGATCGAATCTCCTGAAGCCTTCTGGCGCGAAGAGATGCAGCGTCTTGACTGGATGCGCACGCCGGAAAAAACGCTCGACGGCCATTTCGGCGACAATCACTCCCGCATCAAGTGGTTCGAGGACGGCACGCTCAATGCCTCGGTCAACTGCCTTGATCGTCATCTTGACAGCCGCGGCGACAAGCCGGCCATTATCTGGGAAGGCGACAACCCCGATCATCAGCGAATCATTACCTACCGCGAGCTGCACTGCCAGACGGGGCAGTTTGCCAACATGCTCAAAGCGCTCGGCGTAGGGCGCGGGGACACCGTTACCCTGTACATGCCGATGATTCCCGAGGCGGCCATTGCCATGCTGGCATGTGCCCGCATCGGTGCCGTGCACTCGGTGGTATTTGGCGGCTTCTCTCCGGAGGCGCTGGCCGGGCGCATATCGGACTGCGCCTCTCGCGTGGTGATTACCGCCGATATCTCGCGTCGCGGCGGCAAGCAGGTAGCGCTCAAGAAAAACGTTGATGAGGCGCTGGCCATCAAGGGGACCGACTGCGTCGAGCACGTGCTGGTCGTTCCCTGTGGCGAGGACCCCATCGACTGGCAGTCACGCGATATCGATGCCTGCGCGATGATGCGTGAGCAGTCGATGGAGTGTGATCCCGAGGAGATGGGCGCCGAAGATCCGCTGTTCATTCTCTACACCTCGGGCTCGACCGGTACGCCCAAGGGGTTGATGCATACCACGGGCGGCTATCTGCTCTATACGGCCATGACCCATGAGCAGATCTTTGATCTGCGTGAGGACGATGTCTACTGGTGTGCCGCCGATGTGGGCTGGGTCACCGGCCACTCCTATGTGGTGTATGGCCCGCTGGCCAATGGAGCCACCACGGTCATGTTTGAAGGCGTGCCGAGCTATCCGGATTACGGCCGGGTGGGTGAAGTGATCGACCGGCACAATATTACGATTTTTTATACGTCACCGACGGCTATCCGCGCCATGATGGGTCACGGTGATCACGTCATGGACAGCAGTCGGCGTGACTCACTGCGCCTGATCGGCACGGTCGGCGAGCCCATTAATCCACAGGCCTGGCATTTCAGTCATCAGGTTATCGGTAACGGGCGCTGTCCCATCATGGATACCTGGTGGCAGACCGAGACCGGCGGTCACATGATGGCGCCGCTCACCGACGTCGAAAGCGTCAAGCCCGGCGCGGCCATGCGGCCCTTTTTCGGCATTCGCCCGGCCCTGATGGATGCCGAGGGCAAGCGTATCGAAGGCGAGGGCGAGGGCAGTCTCGTGATCGAGGGCAGCTGGCCGGGTCAGGCGCGCACCATCTGGGGCAACCACGAGCGCTTTGAGGAAACCTACTTCAGCACGCACCCTGGCGCCTACTTTACCGGGGACGGCGCGCATCGTGATGCCGACGGCGATTACTGGATCACCGGTCGCATCGATGACGTGCTCAACGTTTCCGGCCATCGAATGGGAACGGCGGAAATCGAATCGGCGCTGGTAGCGCATCCGGCCGTGGCCGAAGCCGCCATTGTGGGCTTTCCTCATGACATGAAGGGGCAGGGCATCTATGCCTATATCACTTTGATGCAGGGCGCCGAGCCCAGTGATGCGTTGCGAACGGAGCTCAATGACGTGGTACGTCGGGATATCGGCGCGATCGCCAAACTCGATGCCATCCAGTGGGCGCCGGGATTGCCCAAGACGCGTTCGGGCAAGATCATGCGTCGCATCCTTCGCAAGATCGCAGCCAATGAGGTCGATGGTCTGGGCGATATCAGCACCCTGTCAGACCCTGACGTCGTGGAAGCCCTGATCAGGGAGCGAGTTAACCACTAGCGAATATGCTCATCTGCTTCTGTATCACGACAAGCGCGTCATCTTGTCGCATAATGAACGTTGGCACCGCAAAACGGTTGCCAACGTTTTATTTTGGAAATAAAAAAATCATGGGATAACATGCCGACATTGCTGGTTACACTAGTCTGATCGGCAGGTGGCATGACGACGCGTGGCCTTGCACTGCTGATGACGTGGCTGACCGCGTTTTGACCGGGGCCTGGCCGTCCTGAATGATACGGGGAATCCTGGAGGAAACCGCATGGCCTTTGCCCAGAAGTTTATCGTGGCAGACGATCACCCCTTGTTTCGTGCGGCACTGACGCAGTCCCTGCGTCAGGTAGCGGCCAATGCCGAGATTGTTGAAGCCGATACCATGGAAGCCACCATCGAGGTCGTCACGCGTCATCCCGACGCCGACCTGATTCTTCTGGATCTGCGTATGCCCGGAGCACACGGCTTTTCAGGCCTGATACAGCTGCGGGGACAAATGCCCGACATCCCTGTGGCGGTTATCTCCGGCAGTGAAGAGCCGCAGGTGGTTCGCCGCTCGCTTGATTACGGTGCCTCGGGTTTCATTCCCAAGTCGGCGTCGCTGGACACGATCGCTGGAGGCATCAGTGCGATTCTGGATGGTGAAATCTGGCTCCCGCCGGAAATGGCCGACTACCTGGGAGACGGTGACGAGGAGGAAGCCAAGTTTGCCGCGGCCATCGCCTCACTGACGCCGCAGCAGTTTCGCGTGCTCAACATGCTCACAGAGGGGCTTTTGAACAAGCAGATCGCCTACGATCTCAATGTTTCCGAGGCGACCATCAAGGCGCACGTCACGGCCATTTTGCGCAAGCTGGGTGTGCACTCGCGTACTCAGGCCGTCATCGCAGCCCAGAAGCTTGAAGTAGAGCCATCACGCGTCGAGAACTAAAGTCAGGTTCAGGCGTTAAAAAATCCCGGCATGGACCGGGATTTTTTGTGTCTGCCATCATGTCAGTGCAGACGCCGATTGGCCTGAAGGGTTCGGGTCAAAAGCGCCCTTAGCGCTGCCGGACGAACCGGCTTGTTGAGCAGATGATAGCCGGCGCGACGAATCAGATCAGCGACCTCTTCGGTGCGATCGGCGGTGATCACGATACCCGGGACGTCACCGGTAAAGCGCTCGGCGAGCGACTCCAGTGCCATCAATCCGGTGACCTCGTTATCGAGATGGTAGTCGGCCAGAATGATATCGGGTTCGCCGGTCATGTTGCGCACCACCGAGCGGGCGCCGCCGATCGAGGTGGCCGTGAAAACCTCGCATTCCCAGCCTTCCAGCATGGCTTTCATGCCTTCCAGCGTCATGGTTTCGTTGTCGATACAGATCACGCGCGCGCCGCGGATACGGTTGCCGGCGCTTTTCTGTGCCGTCTGCGTTTCCTCGCGGGTGAGCGTGGCGCCATGCTTGAGCGGCACGGTCAGCCCGAACACCGTGCCATGGCCTTCTCTTGAGCGAATGGTAATCGGGTGATCCAGCACGCGCGCCATGCGATCAGCGATGGAAAGCCCCAGTCCCAGCCCCTTTTCACTCTCGCGATGGCGCGATTTCTGATCCAGACGACGAAACTCCTGAAAGATTTCGGCCTGGCGGGACTCCGGAATACCGGGGCCGGTATCCCAGACCTCGATCGACAGCTGCTCGCCCCGGCGGCGACAGCCCAGCAGTGCCCGGCCGTGCTGGGTATAGCGCAGGGCGTTGGAAAGGAAGTTCTGGATGATGCGTCTGAGCATCTGGGGGTCGCTGTCAATGACGGCGCCCGTTTCGACCATGTCCAGATCCAGCCCGCGATCCTGAGCCATGACCGAAAACTCGGCATACAGCGGGCGCAGGATCTCATTGAGCGCAAAGACCTGGCGTCGGGGCGTCAGGGCGCCGGCATCCAGCTTTGAGATGTCCAGCAGTGTGCCCAGAAGCTCTTCTGCAGCCTGCAGCGAGTTGTCGATGTGGACCAGAGTGTCGTGATGCTCGCTCTCTTCCAGGCGCTGGGTGAGCGCCGAGGTGAACAGTCTTGCAGCGTTGAGCGGCTGAAGCAGGTCGTGGCTTGCCGCGGCCAGAAAGCGCGTTTTCGAGGCGTTGGCGGTTTCGGCAACCTGCTTGGCCTGACGCAGCGCCAGCTCGGCTTCGGAGCGCACCCGGTTTTCCTGGCGCAGGGCGCTGTTGACCTCGGAAAGCTCGTGGGTACGTTCACGAACGCGCTCTTCCAGATTTTCGTTGGTCTCCTTGAGTGCAATCTCGGCGAGCCGACGCTCGGTAATGTCCTGATAGAGCGCGAAAAAGCCCAGCACGCGACCGCCCTCGCCAAAATGCGGCGTGTAGGTGGCCAGCATATAGCGGGTGCCGCCTTCACGGTCGGGCTGGGAGAGCTCCCACGAAACACGCTCGCCGTTGAGCGCACGCGACATCCAGGGTGCGCGCAGGCGCCACATGCCGGGCGTCATGACCTCTTCGGCGCGCTTGCCGATGGCCTGAAGACGATCCACTTCCATGGCGGTTTCATAGGCGCGATTGGTAAAGAGGTAGTGACAGTCGCGATCAAAATAGGCGATCAGTGCCGGCACGTTGTCGGTATAGATACGGATGTTGTTTTCCGAGCGGATCAGCGCCTCTTCGGTGCGCTTTTGATCGGTCACATCCTGATAGGTATAGACAAAACCGCCGCCCACCATGGGGTTGCCATGAATGTCGAGCACGCTATCATCCTGTCGATAGCGCTGATAGTGATGTGCATGACCGCTTCGAATGTTGTCCATCAGCAGTCGCACGTGCTCTTTCGGGTCGCCGGGACCGTATTCGCCGTGCTCGGCGTTGTATAAAAAGATGCGCTCGATGGGTTCGCCGACATGGATCAGATGGTCGGGGAAGCGAAACAGCTCCAGATAGCGCTGGTTCCAGACCACGATGCGCAGCTTGTGATCCACCACCATGACGCCCTGATTGATGTTCTCGATGGTGGCCTGCAAAAGCGATCGATTGAACTCGAGCACCTGCGAGGCCTCGTCAACAATGGAGACCACATCAGAGATCGACACGTCCCGGCCGGAGAGCGCCGAGTTCACCACGATACGCGCCGAGGAGGCGCCAATGGCCGAGGCCAGCAGACGCTCGGTGAAGCCGATCAGATCGATCGAGGCACGCATGCCCGGGTCCAGGCGCTGCTGATGGCGCCAGCCGTAATCGCTGAAGGCGCGCTCGACCTGATCTTCGTTGAGAAAGCGTCGGGACAGCGCCTTGAGATCGCTCACCGAAGTGGTGCCGCCCCAGGGGCGATTGATCAGGGTCTGATGAGAGGCCACGCTGTCGACGAACAGCGAGGCCTGAATGCGCTCGACCACGCGCTGCTGCGTGACCTGGGAGAAAAAGATATAGCAGAACAGATTCACGCCCAGCGACAGCAGCACGCCCTGGGTGATGGGGTCGTTCAGCGATAGCCCGAGCAGATTGGAAGGGCTGAGCAGCTCGATCCCCATCGGGCCGGTATCGATGGGGAAGGCGAACAGCCCGGCGCGTACCAGCGTGGGCAGCAGCAGGGTGTAGCCCCAGATCAGAAAACCAAGCCCCAGCCCCAGACTGACCCCCAGGCGATTGCCCCGCTTCCAGTAGAGGCCACCGATCAGCGCCGGGGCCAGCTGGGCCAGGGCTGCCAGCGACAGCACCCCAAGGCTTGCCAGCGAGCTTGACGCTGCGGTGAGCTGGTAAAAGCCATACGCCAGCGCCAGCGTCAGCACGATAATCAGGCGGCGAATGCGCAGTACCCACCGGGCATAGTCACCGTGACGGGCATCGAATCCCTTGAAGCGTAAAAGCAAGGGGATAACGACTTCGTTGGAGATCATGATCGACAGCGTCACGGCGGCCATGATGACCATGCCGCTGGCGGCGGCGAAGCCCCCGATGAAGGTGATCATGACAAGCCAGGGCTGGTCGGCCACCATGGCCAGATGCAGCACCCAGGTGTCCGGGTCCAGACCGCGACCTTCAAACAGCGTCATGGCTGCTACGGCCAGCGGGAGCACGAAAAAGCCGGCGGCCACCAGATAAAGCGGGAAAAGCCAGCGGGCCCGGGCCGTATCATCGGTACTGGTATTTTCGACCACGGTGACGTGGAACTGTCGCGGTATGCAGAACACGGCCAGCATGGCTAGTAGTGTCTGTGTCCAGAACCCCTGCCCGAAACTGGCGCTGCTGAAATGGCTGCCGGCGGAAAGATCACTTACCGCGCGGCTGGAGAGTTCGCCCAGCCCGTCAAATACCCCCCAGGTAATCAGGGCGCCCAGCAGCACGAAGGCACCCAGCTTGACCACCGATTCAAAGGCGATGGCCTGGATCAATCCCTCGTGGTGTTCGGTGGCATCGGTGTGGCGTGTGCCGAACAAAATGGCAAAAAGGGCCATGAGAGCGGCGACATAAAACGCGGTATCCCCGAGGATCGGGGAGCGTACGATGTCGTTGTTGGCGGTGAGCACCATAAAGCTTGCCGCCATGGCCTTGAGCTGCAGAGCCAGATAGGGAAGGGTGCCCAGCAGGGCGACCAGGCTGGCCAGCGCGGCCAGCGCCTGGGTCTTGCCGTAGCGTGAGGCAATAAAATCGGCGATCGAGGTGATATTTTGTCGCTTGGCGACGCGAATCATCTTGGTCAGGATCGGCCAGAACAGTAAAAAGGCGAGAATCGGGCCCAGAAACACGCTGAGATACTGCAAACCCGAATCGGCCACCTGACCGACGCTGCCATAGAAGGTCCAGGAAGTGCAGTAAACCGCCAGCGCCAGGCTGTAGACCAGCGGTCGGCGCTTTGCCGGCCCCAGTCGTCGTGCCCGCTGGTCGCCACGCCAGGCAATGCCAAAGAGGGTGGCAATGTATAAAAGCGAGATGGTGAGCAGTAACCAGCCCTGAAACATCGTGAAAATCCTTGCCTGACCCGCGTAACGGCTGCTTCATGGTGACAGCCTTGAAATACCGATAACGACCCGGTGTGTACCGATGCGTTATCGCCCCCTCAAACCCCGCACACACTGTCGGGTCTTCGCCTGCGCCTGGCGGCGATGGTAAAGTAGCGCCAATGTCGCATTAATCTGAAGTCATCTCCATGCAAGAACCTGATCAGTCCGTGAATACCCCCGACAAGCGGGAGTTCGACAAGCTTCACAAGCGCCTGCGCCGCAATGTCGGCAACGCCATTATCGACTACGCCATGATCAATGAGGGCGATAGAGTGATGGTGTGCCTTTCCGGTGGCAAGGACTCCTATACCATGCTTGATATCCTGCGCAATCTTCAGCGCAATGCACCGGTGAATTTCGAACTGGTGGCCGTCAACATGGACCAGAAACAGCCCGGCTTTCCAGAGCATGTGCTGCCGGCGTATCTGGCCGAGCAGGGCGTCGAGTATCACATCGTGGAGCGCGATACCTACTCGATCGTGAAAGAGAAGGTGCCCGAGGGCAAAACGACTTGCGGGCTGTGCTCGCGGTTGCGTCGCGGCACACTTTACGGCTTTGCCGAAGAGATCGGGGCCAACAAGATCGCCCTGGGCCATCACCGCGACGACATGCTGGAAACGCTTTTTCTCAACATGTTCTTTGGTGGTTCACTCAAGTCAATGCCGCCCAAGCTGCTCTCTGATGATGGCAACAATATCGTGATCCGGCCGATGGCCTACTGCGCGGAAGCCGATATTGCGCGTTATTCCGAAGCCAGGGCCTTTCCCATCATTCCGTGCAATCTGTGTGGCAGTCAGGAAAATCTGCAGCGCCAGGTTGTGAAGGAGATGCTCGCTGACTGGGAGCGCAAGCACCCTGGACGCGTCGAGACCATGTTCAAGGCACTGACCAACGTGGCGCCTTCTCAGCTGGCGGACCGTGACCTGTTTGATTTTCATGGGCTCGAAGAGAAGCAGCGCCTGATGAAGCGTGACCGCATCGATACGGTGAACCTGATGGCGCGTGACGCTGATACGTCGCTGTCATGAATTTATCGCTTTTTGCTCAGAAGTGTTTGACTTTCCAGCAATGATTGGTAGAATGCAGCGCCACATGACCCGGGTGGTTAGCTCAGTTGGAAGAGCACCAGCCTTACAAGCTGGGGGTCACTGGTTCGAGCCCAGTACCACCCACCATCATTTTTGATAAGGTCATGTTGCGGTAATCAGGGTTGCGGACTGGTAGTTCAGTTGGTTAGAATGCCGGCCTGTCACGCCGGAGGTCGCGGGTTCAAGTCCCGTCCAGTCCGCCATATCTCTGGTCAGCAGTAATATTTCGATAGTCGTTGGACTGGTAGTTCAGTTGGTTAGAATGCCGGCCTGTCACGCCGGAGGTCGCGGGTTCAAGTCCCGTCCAGTCCGCCATCGAAATAATCGTACTATCGGGTGGTTAGCTCAGTTGGAAGAGCACCAGCCTTACAAGCTGGGGGTCACTGGTTCGAGCCCAGTACCACCCACCATCATCTTCCCCAGATGATTTAACGTTGCAAGCTGTATGCGGACTGGTAGTTCAGTTGGTTAGAATGCCGGCCTGTCACGCCGGAGGTCGCGGGTTCAAGTCCCGTCCAGTCCGCCATCTGCTTGAACGTGCACTGCCCTTTCCTGATAGCTGTTTTCCTCTTGTAGTCTTTCCTGTGTATCAGCACGTTTTTCCCGCGTGATGTTTTTCATGCCTGTCTGATATCGTGTTATTGGTGTAGCGCCTCGCTGTCGATACCTGCTTGCCAGTCCTTGTTGCGCACTGCATGCTTGATCTGTCATGCCCTTGATCGAGTGATCCTCGATGGGCAAGCCAATAACAAGCTGCAGGATAACCACAACATGACGACCCCCGGTTTCAGCAGTACCGTCGGCAAAAGCGATATTGCCATTGCGTCCCCTCGTTTTCTGGCCAGCGACAACACGTCGGGCATTTGCCCCGAGGCCATGCACTATCTGCTTCAGGCCAACGAGCAGGATGATCTGGCCTATGGTAACGATGTGTGGACCGAGCGTGCCTCAAGCCATTTCAGAGCGCTTTTCGAGACCGACTGCGAAATATTTTTTGTCTTCAATGGGACCGCTGCCAACTCCCTGGCGCTGGCCTCCCTTTGCCAGTCCTATCACGGTGTCATCTGTCATCAGCTGGCCCATATCGAGACAGACGAGTGCGGTGGCCCGGAATTCTTTTCCAACGGGTCAAAGCTTTTGCCGGTGGACACGCCCATGGCAAAGCTGACGCCCGAAGGGGTCGCGCGCGTTGTGACACGGCGCAACGATATTCACTACCCGCGCCCCAGAGTGGTCTCCATCACTCAGGCCACGGAAGTGGGCACGCTCTACACGCTCGATGAGCTCCAGGCCATTCGTGAGGTGGCGGATCAGCACGATCTCAAGATCCACATGGATGGCGCCCGCTTTGCCAACGCCTGTGCCTCACTGAACGTGACGCCAGCGGAAATGACCTGGAAGGCGGGCGTGGATGTGCTGTGTTTTTCAGGCACCAAAAACGGCCTGGCCTTTGGTGAAGCCATTGTCTTTTTTGACCACGAGCTGGCGCGCGATTTCGAATATCGCTGCAAGCAGGCCGGTCAGCTGGCCTCCAAGATGCGCTTTGTCAGTGCGCCCTGGCTGGGGCTTTTGGAAAACGATGTCTGGCTTGCCAATGCCCGTCATGCCAATGCCATGGCGCAGCGTCTGGTAGGCGGTACCAACGACATTCCCGGCGTCAACGTGATGTTTCCGGTGCAGGCCAACAGTGTCTTTCTCGAGGTGCCCGTCTCGGCGCAACAGTACTTGCGCGAATGTGGATGGACGTTTTATACCTTTATAGGCGAGGGCGGTGTTCGCTTCGTGTGTAGCTGGAATACGTCTGAAGCACTGATCGATGCGCTGGTGGACGACCTTCGTCAGGCACTGGCACAACACAATCAACAGTGATATTGATAAAGCATCTTTTCTGATATTGACGCGGCCGTCCTGACGCCGCGTCTTCTGAGCCAACCAGACGTGTCGGCCGGCGCCCTTGCGGTCCGACATGACCGACCACCTTCATTTCAACGCCTGATAGTGCTTTCTACAAAAGAGAGAACGCTTCGATGAGCGGGAGTGCCGCATTGACTGATTGATTTTCACGGAAACGACGAGCGTGCGTACGGCAGGGCACACCGTCGCCACTCAGGGAGAAGTTCATGAGCATTTTTGATCATGTGCAGCATCGCTTTGAGCGCACCCTCCAGGAAGAGATGAGTCTTCAGGAGTATCTTGAGCTCTGTCGCAAGGACCCCACTGCCTATGCCAGCGCTTCCGAGCGGATGCTCAAGGCCATTGGTGAGCCGGAAGTCATCGATACGGCCAAAAATCCTCGCCTTTCCCGTATTTTCTCCAACAAGCTGATCCGTCGTTATCCCGCCTTTGCCGAATTTCATGGCATGGAAGACGCCATCGAGCAGATCGTCGCCTATTTCCGCCATGCCGCGCAGGGCCTTGAAGAGCGCAAGCAGATTCTCTATCTGCTCGGGCCGGTTGGGGGCGGCAAGTCCTCGATTGCCGAGCGGCTCAAGGCGCTGATGGAGCAGATTCCCTTCTACGCCATCAAGGACTCGCCGGTGCACGAGTCACCACTGGGGCTTTTCAGTGCCGAGGAGGATGGCGACACGCTGGAAAGTGACTACGGCATTCCCGGGCGCTACATGCGCAGTGTCATGTCGCCCTGGGCGGCCAAGCGTCTGCGTGAGTATGGCGGCGACATTTCCCGCTTTCGGGTCGTCAAGATCTATCCCTCACGGCTCAATCAGATCGCGGTTTCCAAGACCGAGCCGGGCGATGAGAACAACCAGGACATCTCTTCGCTGGTCGGCAAGGTCGATATCCGAAAGCTCGAACTCTTTTCACAGGATGACCCGGACGCCTACAGCTTCTCCGGCGGGCTTTGTCGAGCCAATCAGGGGCTGATGGAGTTCGTCGAGATGTTCAAGGCGCCCATCAAGGTGCTGCACCCGCTTTTGACCGCCACCCAGGAAGGCAACTACAACCCCACCGAGGGCATGGGCGCCATCCCCTTTGACGGCGTGATTCTGGCGCACTCCAACGAAAGCGAGTGGCAGCAGTTTCGCAACAACCGCAACAATGAAGCCTTTCTGGACCGGGTCTATATCGTCAAGGTGCCTTATTCGCTGCGTGTCTCCGAGGAGATGAAAATCTACGAAAAGCTTTTACAGCACTCTTCGTTGTCACACGCCCCGTGTGCGCCGGACACGCTGCGGATGCTGGCGCAGTTTTCGGTGCTGTCACGGCTCAAGGAGCCGGAAAACTCCAGTGTCTATTCCAAGATGCGCATCTATGACGGGCAGAACCTGAAGGATACCGACCCGCGCGCGCGCTCGATTCAGGAGTATCGCGACGCCGCCGGGGTCGATGAGGGCATGGAGGGGCTATCGACCCGTTTCGCCTTCAAGATTCTCTCCCGGGTATTCAATTTCGATTCCAGCGAAGTGGCCGCCAATCCGGTGCATCTGCTGTATGTGCTCGAGCAGCGTCTGGAGCAGGAGCAGCTGCCGCGGGAGGTGCATGATCGCTATCTGCGCTTTATCAAGGAGTACCTGGCGCCGCGCTATGTCGATTTTATCGGCAAGGAGATTCAGACCGCCTATCTGGAATCCTACAGCGAGTACGGTCAGAACATTTTTGACCGCTACGTGACCTACGCCGATTTCTGGATTCAGGATCAGGAGTTTCGTGACCCGGAAACCGGCGAGCTGCTGGACCGTCAGGCGCTCAATGAGGAGCTCGAAAAGATCGAAAAGCCGGCCGGTATCTCCAATCCGAAGGATTTCCGCCATGAGGTGGTCAACTTCGTGCTGCGAGCCCGGGCGCAAAATGACGGGCTCAACCCGGGCTGGCAGTCCTATGAAAAGCTCAAGGGGGTGATCGAGCACAAGATGTTTGCCAACACCGAAGAGCTTTTGCCGGTCATCTCGTTCAATGCCAAGGCCTCCAACGATGATCGGCGAAAACATGACGACTTCGTCGATCGCATGGTCGCGCGGGGCTACACCGAAAAGCAGGTGCGCCTGCTCTCGGAGTGGTATCTGCGCGTGCGCAAGTCCCAGTAAGCGGCCGGCGCCGGCATTCCGGCGCCCATGCCCGCCCTGATGCAGGGCAGCCTGTTGGATCGGTCTGCAGGAGGTGGTGACGTGAGCTATTTCATCGATCGGCGCAGCAACGCCCGTCACAAGAGTGCCGTCAACCGACAGCGCTTTTTGAAACGCTATCAAAAGCATATCAAGCGCGCCGTGGAGGAGTCGGTCAATCGACGCTCGATTACCGACATGGAGCGTGGCGAGAAAATCAGCATCCCGGGGCGGGACATTTCCGAGCCCGTCTTTCGCCACGCAAAGGGCGGGCGACGCACCGTGGTCAGCCCCGGCAACCGCGAGTTCGCCGAAGGCGATCGAATGCGTCGCCCCCATGGCGGCGGGGGCGGCGGGGGCGGTGGTGGCAGTGGCGAAGGGTCGGCTTCCAATCAGGGTGAAGGTGTTGACGAGTTTGCCTTTACGCTCTCCCGGGACGAGTTTTTAAGCTTTATTTTCGACGGGCTGGAACTGCCTCACCTTGAGCGCAAGCAGATTGCCGACATGGAAGAGCGCCGGCCCGTACGCGCCGGCCTTTCCCGTCAGGGGGTGCCTGCCCGCATGAACATCGTGCGTTCGATGCGCGAGGCCCAGGCACGTCGCATCGCCATGCGCGCACCGATCAGGCGAGCGCTGTGTGATGCACAAAAGGCACTTGAAGAGGAGGAGCGCAAGGATCCGGTCCTGCGCCACCCCGGCCGGCTTCGCGAGCTCAGAGACGAGATCGAGCGGCTGGAAAGGCGTCTGGAAGCCGTGCCCTTCATCGATACCTATGATCTTCGCTATAACCATCTGACCGACCAGCCCCAGCCCTCCAACAAGGCGGTCATGTTCTGTGTGATGGATGTCTCGGGTTCCATGACCCAGAACCACAAGGACATCGCCAAGCGCTTTTTTCTGCTGTTGTATCTCTTTCTCGAGCGCGATTATGAACGTGTCGAACTGGTGTTCATTCGCCATCACACTTCGGCGCGTGAGGTCGATGAGGAAGCCTTTTTTTACTCGCGGGAAACCGGCGGCACCATCGTGTCCAGTGCGCTGCATCTGCTCGATGAGGTCATCGAGGCGCGCTATCCGCCGTCCCAGTGGAATCTCTATGTGGCCCAGGCAAGCGATGGTGACAACTGGGATGACGATTCCGTGCAGTGTCGTCAGATCCTCTCGGATGCCCTGATGCCCAGGCTTCAGTATTACGCCTATGTCGAGATTACCCCCCATGCCCATCAGGCGCTCTGGGAGGAATACACGCGGGTACAGGACAGCTACCCGGAGCGGTTTGCCATGCGCCAGATTGTGCAGGCCGGTGATATCTATCCGGTCTTTCGTGAACTCTTCAAACGCCGCCAGAGCGGTCAGGAAGCGCGCTCATGAGCACATCCTACAAGCCGATCCACGACGAGGACTTTCTGGGGCAGGGGTCGGACTGGTCCTTTAGTGATCTGGAACACTACGAGCGAGAGATTGCCCGCATTGCCGGCGAATTTCGCCTGGACACCTATCCCAACCAGATCGAGATAATCACTTCCGAGCAGATGATGGATGCCTATTCCAGCATTGGCATGCCGGTGGGTTACAGTCACTGGTCGTTCGGCAAGCAGTTCCTGTCCGTTGAGCAGGCCTACCGGCGCGGGCAGATGGGGCTGGCCTACGAGCTGGTGATCAATTCCGACCCCTGCATCGCCTATTTGATGGAAGAAAATACCCTGATGATGCAGATTCTGGTCATGGCGCACGCCTGCCAGGGCCATAACTCGTTTTTCAAGGGCAACTATCTCTTCCGTGCCTGGACCGATGCTTCCGCCATCGTGGATTACCTGGTCTTTGCCCGGCGCTATGTCAGCGAGTGCGAGGAGCGCCACGGTGTCGAGGCGGTCGAGCAGCTGCTCGATGCCTGTCACGCCCTGCAAAATCAGGGCGTGGATCGCTACAAGCGGCCGTCTGCCATTTCGGCCGAAGAGGAAGCGCGTCGTCAGCAGGAGCGTGAGGGCTATCTGCAGCAGCAGATCAATACGCTCTGGAGCACCATCCCGCAGCTGCGCGCCGCCGATGACCCGAACGGGCAGGGAGGTGTCGCAGGGGCGCATCAGCGCCCGCGTTACCCGTCGGAGCCGCAGGAAAACCTGCTCTATTTCATTGAAAAGAATGCGCCGTTGCTGGAGCCCTGGCAGCGCGAGATCGTGCGCATCGTGCGAAAGCTCGCGCAGTATTTCTATCCGCAGCGCCAGACTCAGGTCATGAACGAAGGATGGGCCACCTTCTGGCACTACAACATCATGCATCGTCTTTACGATGAGAAGCTGATCGATGAAGGCGTGATGCTGGAATTTCTTCAATCGCACACCGCCGTAGTGGCGCAGCCGGGCTTTGACAGCCCCTGGTATAACGGCATCAACCCTTATGCGCTGGGGTTTGCCATGTTCAGCGATATACAGCGCATCTGCACCGCGTCGACCGAGGAGGACCGGGCGTGGTTTCCTGAGATGGCCGGCAGCGACTGGCTCGAGACGGTCCATTTTGCGATGCACAACTTCAAGGACGAGTCCTTCATCCAGCAGTTTCTATCGCCGAAAGTGATGCGCGACATGAAGCTTTTTGCGCTGCTCGACGACGATCAGGACGACATGGTCGAAATTTCGGCCATTCATGACGATCGCGGCTACAAGCGAATTCGAGAGGCGCTGTCACTGCAGTATTCCCTCGGGCATCGGGAGCCGGATATCCAGGTCTGGGCCGCCAGGATTCACGGCGACCGCTCGCTGGTACTGCGACATGAACGAACACAGCGGCGAGTGCTGGACGATTCGTTGTCACCGGTCATGCACCATTTACATCAGCTATGGGGGTTTCCCATCGTGCTGGAAGTGGTCGAGGATGGCGAAATCGTGGATACCCATCGCTGGCCACAGGTTCCCGAATAGCCGGGCGCCACAACAAATACCGCGTCATGCGCAACGGGCCCCGGGGCCCGTTTTTTTAAGCCATATCAGCAGCCTGTCATTGACTGAGGTATACTCGCCGCCGCCTGAAAGGGTGTCTTTCGACAGTGCAGTCATTTTAAAAACAGTGTCAGGGAATGGATATGGCGCAGCGACGCCCGGGATTTTTAAAGCGTTTCAGGCGCCTGAGTGGTGCCGGACTCATGACAACAGCGGTGCTCTACGGGCTCTGGTACTACCAGGAGCGTACATACTGGGAGCAGATGAGCTGGATGGGCACGCCTCAGGCGCAAACCTGGTATGACTGGAAAACGCTCAATCGGACGCTGCGCAATGATGGCTTTCTGACCGGCTGGTCGGATCTGCGCGCCAATCCGCTCTGGACCGTCTATCGGCTGGACCGAGTGGATCGCCCTGCCATCGGCGCACGTCCGGGGTCTTTCAGTGATGACTGGCGTACCCTCTGGCCGGTGAGCTCTGATGATTATACCGGTAGCGGCTTTGACCGTGGTCACCAGGCCCCCAACTACGCCATTGCCGCCGTTCACGGCCGTCAGGCGCAGCTTGATACCTTTCAGATGAGCAATATCTCGCCCCAAAGGCCTGATCTCAACCGGCGCGTGTGGCAGCGGCTGGAGGAGGTGGTCATCGATCGTTTTGCGGCTCGGTTCGGCACCGTCTGGATCACTACCGGCCCCATCTTCGATGACGACATCAGGCGTATGTCATCGTTGATCGAAATTCCGGATGCCTTTTACAAAATCGTTGTCGCACCGGGAAGTGCCGATACGCCGCCGAAAATGATTGCCTTTATCGTGCCGCAGGACGTTCGTGGTGATGAGCCGCTTGATCGCTTTGTTGTCAGCGTCAATGAAATCGAGGCGCGCACGGGCTTTAATTTCTTCAGCGAGCTGCCACAGGGCGTGGGCGAGCTGCTGGAGTCAGGCGTGGATACACGGGGATGGGGGCTTGAAAGTGTAGCAAACCAGCCTGCGCGCTATTGAAGCCTTTCATATCATGATGCCGACCAGTGTCGGTGTCATGGCAATATCAAAAAGTGCAGCGCTGCCGAAAATATCGGTGCGTCTGAAGGATCAAAAAGTTATCGAAACAGTAGCGGGAAACAGCGATCAAACGTGACCGGCTGAAATAGTCTAGGAGGAAACAATGCAGGGGGAATACATGGTGCCCGGGAAAGGACTTGAACCTTCACGACCATACGGTCACTAGCACCTGAAGCTAGCGCGTCTACCAATTCCGCCACCCGGGCAGGGTGTCAGCAGTCCGAAGACCGTGATGAAAGCGATGGGTAATCAACTGGTGCCCGGAAGAGGACTTGAACCTCCACGACCATACGGTCACTAGCACCTGAAGCTAGCGCGTCTACCAATTCCGCCATCCGGGCGTTGATTAACCGATACTGCAACTACCTGAAATCGACAGGTTTTCTGTCTTGAGTTTTCACCGTCTCGATAATATCTGATTCGAGATGGTGCCCGGAAGAGGACTTGAACCTCCACGACCATACGGTCACTAGCACCTGAAGCTAGCGCGTCTACCAATTCCGCCATCCGGGCAGGTGGGCCGAAATAATACGCAATTTTTTCAGTGATGCAAGAGGTGAGCATCGTTAGAGGCCAATTTTTTACACCCTGCAACCTTTTCGGGGCAATAAAGGGTTTTGGGTCGTCCTGTCGAGACCGCTATAATCCAGGTCATGAAGAAAAGAGATTACATTATCCCGCGCCCGCTGCTCGCCATCTTGCCCGGTATCACAAGACAACCATTTCAGGGAAGCAATCTATGAGTCAATGGACGCCAGCCGACGATCCGCAGGCGGAACGTGAGGCCAGTCAATATGACAATCCGGTCCCCAGTCGTGAATACCTGCTGCAGATTCTGACCGAGCACGGCAAGCCCATCACCCATGAAGAGGTCAGCCAGCGGCTGGGCATCAAGGATGAGGACCGCCTGGAAGCGGTTCGACGACGCCTGTCTGCTATGGAGCGCGACGGGCAGATCCTGCGCCACAAAAGCGGCGCTTTCGAAATCATCGACCCCGAGCTGTTGCTGGATGGGCGCGTCGTCGGCCACCGCGACGGCATCGGCTTTTTTGTGCGCGATGACAAGCAAAAGCCGGATCTGGTCATTCCGCCGCGTCAGATGCGTCGTCTTTTTGACGGTGACCGCGTTCGCGTTCGGGTCAGTGGCAAGGATCGACGCGGGCGTGAAGAGGCCGGCGTCAACGAAATCCTTGAACGCAATACGCCCAGCCTGATCGGGCTTTACCGCAAGCGCGGCAGCGATATTGCCGTGGTCGTGCCCGAAAACAGCCGCATCGCTCATGAAATCATCATCGAGGAAGGGTCAGCCAACGGCGCCGAAGATGGTCAGGTGGTCGAGGTGCGCATTACCACGCAGCCCGGCCTGCGTCAGCAGCCCATCGGGGAAGTGACCGAGGTGCTGGGTGAGCGCATGGACCCCGGCATGGAAATCGATATCGCCATTCGTGAACACGATATCCCGGCCGAGTTTCCCTCCGAGGTGCACGATCAGATTCGTGACATGAGCGATGAGGTGCTCGAGGAAGACAAGCGTCACCGCGTCGATCTTCGTGACTGGCCGCTGGTCACCATCGACGGTGAAGATGCCAAGGATTTTGACGACGCGGTTTATGCCTGGAAGACGAAATCCGGCGGCTGGAAGCTGATCGTTGCCATCGCCGACGTTTCGCATTATGTCGAGGTCGACTCGCCGCTGGATCAGGAAGCCTGGCAGCGGGGCAACTCGGTCTATTTCCCCGGCCAGGTCGTGCCGATGCTGCCGGAGCTTCTGTCCAACGGGTTGTGCTCGATCAACCCGGACGTCGACAGGCTCTGCATGGTTTGCGAAATGAATATTTCGCAGCGCGGTGAGATCAGTCGTTACAAGTTCTATGAAGGCGTGATGCGCTCGCATGCGCGGCTGACCTACAACAAGGTCGGCACCATGCTGGAAGACGCCGACAGCGAGGAAGGACAGGCGCTACGAAGTGAGTACGCCCACGTCGTCAAGCCGCTGGAAGCGCTGCACGGGCTTTATAAAACGCTGCGTCAGGCGCGTACCGTGCGCGGTGCCATCGACTTTGAAACGACCGAGACGCAGATCGTTTTCAACGACCAGCGCAAGATCGATCGCATCGTGCCGCGCACCCGCAACGATGCCCACAAGCTGATCGAGGAGTGCATGCTGGCCGCCAACGTGGCGACCGCACGCTTTCTGGAAAAGCACAAGCTGCCGGCACTTTATCGCGTTCACGCCTCGCCCTCGGACGAAAAGCTGGCCACGCTGCGCGCCTTTCTCGGCGAGCTGGGTCTGACGCTGGGCGCCAGCGGCGAAAAGGGCAAGTCCACGCCGCAGGATTTCCAGAATCTGCGTGAGGTCATCAATGGCCGCCCGGACGCCGATATCATCCAGACGGTCATGCTGCGCAGCATGAACCAGGCCGTCTACTCGCCGCAAAATGACGGCCACTTCGGGCTGGCCTACGCCGCCTACGCTCACTTCACATCGCCGATTCGTCGCTATCCCGATCTGCTGGTACACCGCGCCATTCGCTCGGTGATTCGCAGTCAGCGTGACTCGACCAACGTAGAGCGTGTGGAAGGGGCGGCCGACAACGAGCCGCAGCGCTGGTGCCCGTACAGCTTCGAGCAGATGGTCACCATGGGCGAGCATTGCTCGATGACCGAGCGGCGCGCCGATGAGGCCACGCGCGATGTCGAGGACTGGCTCAAGTGTGAGTTCATGGCCGACAAGGTGGGAGACGTTTTTGAGGGCGCCATCGCCTCGGTGACCCAGTTTGGCCTGTTTGTGCGACTCAATGAGCACTTCGTCGAAGGGCTGGTGCATATCACCAACCTGCCTTCCGACTACTACCAGTTCGAAGCCGAGCGGCATCAGCTCAAGGGCGATCGCACGGGCGTCACCTATCGCCTGGGCGATGGCGTCACTGTTCAGGTGGCGCGCGTTGACCTTGATGATCGCAAGATCGACTTCATGCTGACCGATGCCAAGCCCCAGTCGCGCCGGCGCATAAGAAAGCCGGGCAGTGACGCAGCGACCGGTGACAGTGAAGCACCTGCCGAAGCAGAAGCGCCGAGCAAAAAGCGTCGCAAGTCCCGTCCGGGCAAGAAGGAGCGTCTGCGTCGTCGTGAAGAAAAAGGGGCTGAAAGCGGCGCGACAAAGGCAACGGATACGTTAAGGGCTGAAGAAGACGCAGCGGCGCGAAAGCCTCGCAAGCGCAGCGACAAGTCAGCCAGCGCTGAAGACGGCAAATCCGACAAGCGCAAGAGCGGCGCCGCCAAAGGCAAGGGCAGCGCCGAAAAGGGCAAGAGCAAAAACGGTGGCGAAAAAGGCAAGCGTGATGCTGAAAAGGGTCGTCAGAAGTCATGAAGGGCGATAGTCAGCGCGGCGGCAAAAAAGGCGGCGGCAGGCCGCAGGAGCAAAGGCGCCAGAGTGACACGAACCGCGGCAAGCGTCGGGACGGTTCAAGTGTAAAATCTCCGGCGCCTCGCGGCCTGGATGCCGTTCATGGCGTACACGCCGTTGAAACCCTGCTGGCACGCCAGCAGGTGCCATCAGAGCTCTGGATACAGGAAGGTCAGGCGGAAAAGCGCCTGACCGATATTCAGCAGCAGGCAGCCAGCCTGGGCGCGCGCCTTGTGCTTCAGCCCCGTGAGGTGCTTGATCAGATTGCCGAAGGCGCGCATCAGGGCGTTATCGCCTTTTGTGAGCCGCTGGTGGCCGACAATGAAGCCTCTCTTTTCTGGCAGCTCGAGGCCCGAACCGATCAGGCGCCGCTGCTGCTGGTACTCGACGGGGTGACCGATGTGCACAATTTTGGCGCCTGTCTGCGCTCGGCCGATGCGGCCGGCGTGATCGGCGTCATGGTCGCCAGGGACCGCTCGGCGCCACTCAATGCCACGGTGCGCAAAATCTCCTGCGGCGGCGCGGAAAGCGTACCGGTCTATCAGGTCACCAACCTGGCAAGGGCTCTGGCAAAGCTCAAGGACGTCGGCATGCAGGTGCTGGGTGCTGCAGGAGAGGCCGAGGCCTTCGTTCACGATGTCGATATGCGCGGGCCCACCGCGCTGGTCATGGGCGCCGAAGGCAAGGGGTTGCGGCGTCTGACGCGCGAGCACTGTGATCAGCTGGTCAAGCTGCCCATGGCCGGTCAGGTATCGAGTCTCAACGTGTCGGTGGCCACCGGCATCTGTCTGTTTGAAGCGGTGCGCCAGCGGCGCACGTCCTGATCCTTTTGCTTGCAAGCGGCGGGCCATCTCCCTACAATTGTGCGGTTTCGCGGCGGCTACGGCCGCCGAATGCATTTGCAGGACACGAGACAATGGCTTCGATCCTGCCCTTGTAACGAAAAATACCCTTCTATCAACTCCTTGCTTCCCATGGCGGCTGTGTCTGTCATCGAGAAGCTGTCAAACCGAAAGGAGACACCATGCGTCATTACGAAATCGTGGTCATGGTCCACCCGGACCAGAGCGAGCAGGTGCCTGCCATGATCGAGCGCTATACAGGGCTTGTGACTGAAAACGGCGGCACGGTTCATCGTCTTGAAGACTGGGGCCGCCGTCATCTGGCCTACCCGATCAACAAGATCCACAAGGCTCACTACGTTCTGATGAACGTTGAATGCAGCGGCGAAACGCTGGCTGAACTGGAAAACATCTTCCGTTTCAACGATGCCATCATTCGCAATATGGTCGTGCGTTGCACTGAAGCCGTCACCGAAGCATCGCCGATGATGAAAGCGGCTGATGAAAAGGGACGCCGTCGTGAACGCTCCGATGACGATCGCCCGCGCGAGCGTTCTGATTCTGATGACGATCGCCCGCGCGAACGCTCTGATGAGTCGACCGAAGCTGCCTCCTGAGCTGATGCTCTGGCCTGAATCCACCTACTGGAGAGACTGACATGGCCCGTTTTTTCCGTCGTCGCAAGTTTTGCCGCTTCACCGCTGAAGGCGTGAAGTACATTGATTACAAGGACCTCGACACGCTGAAGGCCTACGTGACCGAGACCGGCAAGATCGTCCCGAGCCGTATTACCGGTACGCGTGCCCGTTATCAGCGTCAGCTGGCTACCGCGATCAAGCGCGCTCGCTATCTGGCCCTGCTGCCCTATACCGACAGCCACCAGTAAGCTGCCTACGCCATGCAGGGTTTCGCTCGCTGGGTAATGCAGAGTACGCCGCGCGCGATTGGCGTGGCGCTGCTGGGCTCGCTGGTTCCATGGCTTTTTTGGCTCTCTGCTGCCATCAGTGCTCTGGTGACACTACGCCGCGGTCTTGGCCCGGCGTCACCGGTCGTACTGGCAGCTGCGCTGCCGGCAGGCTGGTGGTGGATGCAGGGGGACGCCATTCCGCTGGCCAGTATTCTGCTGGTTACAGCCATGGCCATTATCCTTCGAGAGCGATTTCGCTGGGGTGAAACCCTGCTGGCAGGGGCTGTTGTGGTGGCCGTGTTGATCCAGATCGGGATCTTCGCGCCGCCTGATGCCTCGCAGCTAATAGAGGAAGTCCGCGCTCAGGCACCGGAAATTGACGAACTGCTTCGGCAGTACGCAAGTCAGGGTGTGCCGGTTGAACGACTGGCACTGTTGATGATCTCGGCCGTTACCGGGCTGATGGTCATGCTGGCCGCGACCGCCTGCCTTGCGCTGGCGCGCAGCTGGCAGGCCGGTCTGTATAACCCTGGTGGTTTCCGTGAGGAGTTCCATGGCTTTCGCCTGTCGAAGCTGGAGCTCGCCGGCGTGGTCGCCATGACCGCGATCGGCATTCTGGGTGCGTTTCCAGGCGCTGTATTGATGGCCTGGGTGCCTCTACTGGTAGCGGGCATTGCCCTGGTACACGGTGTGGTAGGTGTAAAGTCCATGAGAGGGTTCTGGCTGGTCGGCTTTTATGCACTGCTGCTGACCACCTGGCCCACGTTAGTGATAGTGCTGCTGCTGGCGCTGATAGATACTTTTGCGGATTTCCGCACGCGTCTGATCGGCAGTCAACGTTAAGAGGTCCACGAGATGGAAGTCATTCTGCTCGACAAGCTCGGCAAGCTGGGAGAACTGGGCGACCAGGTCAGCGTCAAGCCGGGTTACGGTCGTAACTACCTGGTGCCCTACGGCCTGGCCGTTCCGGCAACCAAAGCCAACGTCGAAGCCTTCGAAACACGTCGCGCCGAGCTCGAGTCCAACGCCGCAGAGCGTCAGGCCGAAGCAGAGCGGCGCGCCGAAGAGCTGTCCGAGATCGAGCTGTCGCTCGTCGCTCGCGCCGGCGAGGAAGGCAAGCTGTTCGGTTCCATCGGTCCGCGCGATCTGGCTGATGCCATCGCTCAGGCCGGTATCGATGTGGCACGCAGCGAAGTGCGCATGCCGACAGGTCCGATTCGCCAGACCGGCGAATACGACATCGAGCTGCGTTTGCACTCCGATGTTACCGCCAGCGTTCGCGTGGTCGTTGTTGCTGAATAAGCCATCGTGATGGCGCTGTGCATATCGATGATATGCCACGAGAAGGGGCACCTTGTGTGCCCCTTTTTTTAATGACTGCTCACGCACGGAAGAGATCATGACATGTTCTTCCTGCGGGCGTAGGCTATGACCCTGCGCTGAATCACTCTCCCGGGTAAGTCGTAATATGGTTAATCGTCGTCATGAGTGAAGTGATCGAATACGATCGGGAAACCGCTGCGCTCAAGGTGCCGCCGCACTCGCTTGAAGCCGAGCAGTCCGTTCTGGGTGGTCTGATGCTGGACAATCAGGCCTGGGATGAGATTGCCGACCGTCTGGTCAGCGATGACTTCTACCGTATCGAGCATCGTGATGTCTTCAAGGCCATGGGGCGTCTGGCAGAACAAAACCGACCTCTGGATGTAGTGACGCTTTCCGAAGAGCTTGAGTCCCACGACCTTCTCGATCGGGTAGGCGGACTCTCCTATCTGGCCGAGCTTGCCCGCAATACGCCATCTGCCAGTAACATCCGCGCCTACGCCGATATCGTGCGTGAGCGTGCCGCGCTTCGAAAACTGATTACCGCCGCCAACCAGATCGCCGAGGGGGCCTTTAACCCTCAGGGGCGTTCGGCCGACGAGCTTGTCAATGAAGCCGAGCGACTGGTCTTTCAGATATCGGAATCGCGTCCCAAAAGCGGTGGCGCCATCGGCATGAGCGATCTGCTGAGCAAGGCAGTGGATCGCATCGATGAGCTGTTCAATCTCAAGGGACAGATGACGGGGCTGTCGACCGGTTTTCGCGACCTGGATGACATGACCTCCGGCCTCCAGCCTTCCGATCTAGTGATCGTGGCGGGGCGCCCCTCGATGGGCAAGACCACCTTTGCCATGAACCTGGTCGAGCACGCCGTGGTCAGCAGCGACAAGGCGGTCGTGGTTTTTTCGATGGAGATGCCGGCCGAGTCGCTGATGCTGCGCATGATCTCCTCGCTGGGACGCATCGACCAGACTCGGGTGCGTAACGGACAGCTCGAGGATGAGGACTGGCCGCGGCTGACCTCGGCGGTCAATCTGCTCAAGGACAAAAAGCTTTACGTGGATGATACCGCGGCACTCTCGCCCAATGAGATGCGCTCGCGAAGCCGGCGTATCGCGCGAGATGCCGGCGGTATCGGCATGATCATGATCGACTATCTGCAGCTGATGCAGGTGCCGGGCATGTCGGAAAATCGTACCGCGGAAATTTCGGAAATTTCGCGTGCGCTCAAGGGGCTGGCCCGGGAATTCAACTGCCCGGTCGTGGCACTGTCGCAGCTTAACCGTTCGCTCGAGCAGCGTCCCAACAAGCGACCGGTCATGTCGGATCTGCGCGAGTCCGGCGCCATTGAGCAGGATGCTGACGTCATCGCCTTCGTTTATCGTGACGAGGTCTACAACAAGGACAATCCCGACAACAAGGGGCTGGCCGAGCTGATTATCGGCAAGCAGCGTAACGGGCCCATCGGCACTGTGCACATGGCCTTTATCGGCAGGTACACTCGGTTTGAGGATCTTGCGCCGGGCAGTTACGGCCAGTACGAAGAGTAAACCGCACCGAGTGCGTGTTCTGATCGATCAAATACGGCGCCCCGGGCGCCATTTCCTTTTTCCTGATAAGCCTGACAGGAGTCAACATGCCGGCTGGATACCGTCGCGGCGGACGTCGTCAACCCAAACTGGAAGCACGTGGCACGCTTGAAAGCGTCGAAACCGAGGGCCCCTTCAAGGAGTGGCTGGGCATGCCGGATCTCTACCGGCACACCCTGACCGTTAACGGTGAGGTCTACTCCTATCAGGTTGAAGAAGCCCAGCTTGATGTGTCGATAGGCGACTACGTTGTATTTCGCTACAAGGAAACCAAGGCGGGGCGCTGGATCGATCGCCGCTCGCTGGGTGTGGCCATTGATCCGGCCACCTTCAATCGCGAGTAGGCATCAGGCCCCGGCAGGCTTTGAGCAGATAACGAACGGGACCGGATGGCAACATTCGGTCCCGTTTTGTATGCGCTCACGTCGGTGAAAAGAAATATCGGGCGCTTTATTTGAAATGAGAACCATTATTATTTAAATTCAGGCGTCTATCCGTTTACAGCATTGCGGTCGGGAAGCGTTTTTCCTTTCGACCGGTGTACTGTCATCAAGACCCGCAAAGGGGTGGTATTGCAGAAGATGGTGATCTCATGAGTCAGGCCGATTTTCTTCCCGTCAGCGGCGCGCAGGCCGGTATCTGGTACGGCCAGCAAAGCAGTACCTGTCAGGGAGGATATTCCACCGCACAGTGCCTTGAGTTCACGGGTGCCATCGATATCGACCGGCTGGCACTGGCAGCGTCGATGGCCGTGAGCGAGGCCGACGGGCTGTTTGAGGGCTTTGTGGCCACTGACAACGGACCGGCAAGGACTGCGGGCAGTGGCACCGGCCGGGCCGTCGTGCCGGAGATCATCGATTTGCGCGATAATCCTTATGCCCGCGAGCTGGCATGGCATCAGATGGCCGCTCGTCGGGAAGCCCCCTTTGCGCTGGAAAAAGGGCCGCTGTATCGCCAGGCTCTCTGGCGCCTGGCAGACGGCCACATCCTCTGGTGGCTCAACATGCACCACGTGGCGGCGGATGCCTGGGCCTATGGGCTGATACAGCAGCGCGCCGCCGAGCACTATATCGCGCTGGGCAAGGGAGAAAACGCCAGAGCCGGCTGGTATGGCAGCATTGATCGCGTCATCGAGGAGGAGCAGGGCTATCTGGCCGGCGCGGCGCTTGCCAGGGACCGTGCTCACTGGCACGCACTGTTCGCCGATGATCCCGAACCCGTGTCACCGTCGGGACGGTTTGCCCCGGCGCAGCCCCATGCACTGCGCTGCGAGATGGCGCTGGGTCATCATGAGAGTCAGCAATTTCATGAACAGTGCCGGGCACAGCAGCAGGGGCTTGCCGAAGCCATTCTGGCGGCCAGCGGGGCCTGGTATGCACGCATGTGTCAGCGCAGTGACGTGACGCTGGGCGTGCCCATGATGGGGCGCATGCAGGGGGCAGCGCTGCGTGCCCCCATGACTCAGGTCAATATGCTGCCGCTGCGTCTGCAAAACGACTTCAGTGCCACGCCGCTGCAGTGGTGCCGGTCGGCGGCCGAGTCGCTGGCCAGCCTGCGCCGTCATCAGCGTTACCGCCACGAGTGGCTGCTGCGGGAGCTGGGGCGCCGTCCCGGCAGGCGTCCGCTTCTGGGCATGCACGTCAACGTTCTGCCGTTTGATTCAAGCGGTCAGTGGCCGCAAAGCCGGGTATACCGGCATCATCTCGTGGCGGGCCCGGTCGATGATCTGGTCTTTTCGGTCTATCTCGGCGGTGACAGCGAGGCCATGCGCCTGGCGCTCGATGGCAACCCCGCACTGTATGACAAGGCCGAGCTTGAGTGGCATCTCGCGCGCCTGGCGCAGTGGCTTGTCAATTTCATGGCCGCACCTGAAGCGCCGGTGGAAGAGCTGATGCTGGCCACTCCCGAGGATCGTGAGGCGCTGGCACGCTTTAATGCCACCGACCACCCGGTAGAAAAGACACACATGGCCACGCTTTTCGAGCGTCAGGTCAGTGAAACGCCGGATGCGCCGGCGCTGGTGGCGCAAGGGCAGACGCTGGATTACCAGGCGCTGGGACGTCAGGTTCAGGCGCTGGCCGATACCCTGACCGGGCAGGGCGTCTGCCCGGGTGACGCAGTGGGTGTGGCGCTGCCGCGTTCGCTGGAAATGCAGGTGGCGCTGCTGGCCATCCATCATGTGGGGGCCGCCTGGCTGCCGCTGCCGCTGGAATACCCGGATGCGCGCCTCGACGATATCGTCACGCGCGCCGCACCGCGTCTGATCCTGAGCTTTGAGTCGCAGCGCGAGCGCTTTGCCCGCACTCCGGTCGTGAATCCGGCGCTGGCGGACAGTGCCGGGGCCCAGGCATTGTTGCCCGGCAGTGCAGGGCAGCGTGACGTCGCACTGGGCGCCTATATCCTGTTCACCTCCGGGTCGACCGGCACGCCCAAGGGGGTACTGGTCGAGCATCACGCCATCGTCAACCGCATCCTCTGGATGCAGGGGCGCTATGCACTGGGAGAAAAGGACCGGGTGCTGCAGAAAACGCCCAACGGGTTCGATGTCTCGGTATGGGAATTCCTCTGGCCCATGGTCAGCGGCGCAGCGCTGGTCATGGCGAAGGAGGGCGGACACCGCGACCCGCGCTATCTGATCGACACCATGATCGGTGAGGCGATCACCACGCTGCACTTTGTGCCCTCGATGCTTGATATCCTGCTCGATGAATTGAGTGATCGGGACATTGAGCGCCTGCACGCCCTGCGCCAGGTCTTTGTCAGCGGCGAGGCGCTCTCCCGCGAGCTGGAGAAGCGCTTTTTGACCCGTCTGCCCGGCGTGGCCCTGCACAATCTGTATGGCCCGACCGAGGCGGCGGTAGACGTCAGTGCCTGGCAGTGTGATGCCAGCGATACAGGCAGCAGTGTGCCCATTGGCGCACCGATCTGGAATACCCATCTACATGTGCTTGATGCCGGTTTGCAGCCGGTGCCGCCGGGAATGTCGGGCGAGCTCTACATTGCCGGGCGCAATCTGGCACGCGGCTATCTGGGCCAGCCGGCGCTGACGGCCGAACGCTTTATCGACTGTCCGACGCTTGAGCCCGACTCGAAGCTCTATCGCACCGGTGATCTGGCGCGCTGGCGTTTTGACGGCGTGCTCGAATATCTGGGGCGCATCGACCATCAGATCAAGCTGCGTGGGCAGCGCCTGGAGCTGGGAGAGATCGAATCCGTCATGCTCTCCCATGATGAGGTGGCGCACGCCGTGGTCAGCGTTCACGGTAGCGGCAACAGTGCCCGGCTGGTCGGCTATGTCGTGCCCCGGGATGCTCGGACCCTTGAGCTGGATACGCTCAAGCGCCATCTGGCTCGTACTCTGCCGGACTATATGGTTCCCGGGACGATCATGATGCTTGAGGCGCTGCCGCTGAGCCCCAGTGGCAAGCTCGATCGTCGGGCCCTGCCGGCCCCGGAGGCCGGTGAGGAACGCGTTGCACCGGCGACGCCCCGTCAGCAGATCATGGCCGATCTATTTGCGGAAGTCCTCGGCCTTGAGCGCGTCGGTATCCGGGACAACTTCTTCGATCTGGGTGGCAATTCGCTGAACGCGCTGCAGCTGATGCGACGTCTCAACGAGGCGCTGGGATCAAGTCTGACCATTGCCACGCTGTTTGAAGCACCGACCATTGAGGCACTTGATGCGCTCGATTTGGCGGGCGCTGCGGCCGGCGGGCTGGATGTGGTACTGCCGCTGCGCGAAGGAGGCGAGGCATCGCCCGTTTTTTGCATCCATCCGGCGGGCGGTCTGGCCTGGTGCTATGCGGGGCTTGCACGCACGCTGTCGTCCCGCTATCCCTTGTATGGCCTGCAGGCACGCGGACTGCTGCCGGAGAGTCGACTGCCGGAGACCATGGAGGCGATGGCGCATGACTACATCGCACAGATGCGTCGACGCCAGCCTCACGGGCCCTATTATCTGCTGGGCTGGTCGGTTGGCGGTATGATCGCGCATACCATGGCTGCCCTGCTGGAGCGGGAAGGCGAGGAGGTTGGCATGCTGGCGCTGCTGGATGCCTACCCGGCGGACCTCTGGCGCGACATGACGCCACCGGATGAAGGCATGGCGCTTGAGGCGCTTTTGCGTATTGCCGGGCTTGCCGATATGACGCTGACAGAAGATATCGGATCGCGCCGGGCACAGGTCATTGCGCTGCTACAGCGTGAAGGCAGTGCACTGGGACAGCTGTCATCATCAACGCTGGACGGCCTGGTGGACGTGGTAATCAACAATAGCCGACTGGTACGCGATACCCATCATCTGGTGTATGGCGGCGACATGCATTTCTTTACGGCGGCCACGCCCCGGGAAGAAGACTGGCTGGATCGACGCGCCTGGCAGCCCTATGTGGGCGGCGACATCGTCAATCTTGATCTGCCGGCCACCCACCCGGAACTCATGCACCAAAGGCATCTGGCAACGATCGCGCAGCGTCTGATGCGCGTGCTCGAATCGCAGCCTGTCTGTTTCGATATGGCGCCATGAGAGCAAGCCAGCCTGAAACGCTCATCGCCGGAATCCTCAAACGCTGTCCTCTGGTGGGGCTTGGGGAGATTCACTGGTGTCCGGAGGTGATGGCCGCGATTACCACGCTGCTGGAAAATCCGGCGCTGGAGGGAACGTTTGACGATATCGTTGTCGAATTTGGCAGCGAGCGTCACCAGGCATGGCTTGACCGCTACATCAGCGGTGAGAACGTCGGTGAGACGGGGCTTGAGGCGGTCCGGCAGGACACGCTCTATTTTCTGCTGTGGAGTCCGCCCGTTTATGCCGACTTCTTCAGGCGTATCCGTGCCATCAATCTGCAGCGGCTTCCAGCGCGTCGCGTTCGCATCGTGTTGGCCGAACCGCGCATTGACTGGGAAACACTCGACAGCGAGACGTTTGCCCTCTGGCACGAACAGCGTGAGAAGGCTTACGCTGAACGTGTCGAGCGGGAGGTGCTTGATAAAGGTCGTCGCGCCATACTGGTGTTCGGGCTGCGTCATCTCACGCATTGCGCTCTGCCCGGTGCGCGATACGCGCCGCTGGCCGAGCGCCTTGTTAAGCGCTACCCAGGGGTGATCGAATTGATTCACCCCTATCATGAGGAAAAGGGCGTCTTTTCAAGCGATCAACGCCTGGAGGATGTACTTCATAATGGTCTGATGATACCCGCCGCTTCCGAGCTCTCGGACGGCCCTGCCATGATCGACCATATCTGGTATCTCGGTGTGCTCGAGCGCCGGATTGCGCTACCCGATGCCCTGTTTGCCGACACGACCCGGCTTGACACGGTTGTGACTCGACTGCAGCGACTGGGTGAGCAACACCTCATGCGTGCCCGGAAAATGATGACTGCGTCGCAGCGGGCCATTTTTGAAGCCTGTCTGGCACGTCATATCGCCCTCGATCATGACGACCCGGCAATGTAGTCCCGAAAGACCATTATCGGAAAAACAGTGCTGGCACTGACACGGAATAGTCATCCGGCACTGTTACCGTTTTAACGACTGATAGAAACGACATAGAGATATCCATCGCCGAGAGTGCGATGAGAAAAGATAGCCCAGGGAGGGTTACATGGAATTACAGCAACTAAAACAAGCCGCTTCCCACCATCGTGAAATGGAAGTACGCGTTGTACGCAACACGTTAAGCCACATCTACCAGATTGAATGTGAAACGAGCAGCGGCGAGCGCCAAAAGCTCAGTCGCCGGGGCAAGCCCTGTCTGTTTCGCTCGATCGATGAAGCCATCGATCAGCTGCTGGGGGTGGGCATCAGCCACGCCTGGATCGTTCGTCAAAGCGAAGAGGATGGCAGCGACAGCTCACGTCGTCTGGTCCAGCTGGGTCACGTACCCGAGCTTGCCATTGCCGTCTGAGTTTAACGACCACGAATTTGATAGCGGCGCATGCCACTAAAAACACCAGTACATGACATATAAAATGAAATGACTCCGCGCCGGCCCTTGCCGGCGCTTTTTTTTGGATGGTTCGTCTCAATCACTGCCTGTGCCGGTACGCTGGCCATATCCGGCCAGATGATCGCCCTGTCCGTAGGCGGGTTCATAATCCAGCTGATCCAGAAAGCGAATGGCCTGTTCCCGCAGCGCCTGACGCTTGTCGTCGCTCATCCTGTTCAGCGAGCCATAGATGAGCTTCATGCGCTGATTGCCGGCCAGCTGCTTTTCATGGCGTTCCAGAAAGTACCAGTAGAGGCTGTTGAAAGGACAGGCGTCCTCATCAAGGCTTTTTTTGACGTCATAGCGGCAGTGCTGACAGTGATCCGACATGCGATCGATGTATTTGCCCGAGGCGCAGTAGGGTTTGGAGCCGAGATAGCCACCATCGGCGTAGAGCACCATGCCCAGCGTATTGGGCAGCTCCACCCATTCATAGGCATCGATATAGACGGCCAGATACCAGTCACACAGCGCCTCCGGGCGCACGCCGCACAGCAGGGCGAAATTGCCGGTGACCATCAGTCGCTGAATGTGATGGGCGTAGGCGTTATCCCGGGTCATCTCGATGGCGCGCCTCATGCAGCGCATATCGGTGTCGCCGCTCCAGTAGAAGGCGGGGAGACCCCGGTCGGCCTTTAAAGCATTGCGCTGCTTGTACTCCGGCATGTTCAGCCAGTAGATGCCGCGCACATATTCACGCCATCCCAGAATCTGGCGTATGAACCCTTCCGCACAGTTAAGGGGAACGCTACCGTCCTGCCAGGCCCTTTCTGCGGCCTGGCAGACCTCCAGCGGTCTGAGCAGCCCGGCGTTAAGCGCCCCTGACAGTCGGGCATGGTACAAAAAGGGATGCCGGTCGCTGATGGCGTCCTGATAATCGCCGAAAAAGGGCAGAGCGTGCTCGATGAAATGGGCAAGGTCGTTAAGCGCCTGGCGTCGCGTGATGGGCCAGTTGAAGCCCTCAAGCGAGCCGAAGTGCTGGCCGAAGTGTGTCTCGACCAGCGCCACAACCTCACGGGTGATGGCGTCCGGCTTGTGCTGTGGCGTCGCCGGAAAATCGATGTGATCGGGCAGGGGTTTGCGGTTGTCATGATCGAAATTCCACTGATCGCCCTGCGGCTTGCCGTTTTCATCCATCAAAAGGCCGGTCTCGCGACGCATCCAGCGATAAAAGTGTTCCATGCGAAATCGCTGGCGGCCCTGCGCCCATTGATGAAAGCTTTCCCGGGTGCAGAAAAAGCGGTCGTCGTGAACCGTGTGCCAGGCCAGGACGCCGTGGCGTCTTTTCTGAATGCGATCAAAAAGACGCCATTCACCGGGATAGGTCACTCGAATTTCGTCACAGTCATAAAGCCGGGCAACACGCTCGGCCTCATCGATCAGGTCGTGGGTATTATCGCCATCATCTAGGCAGGTGTAGTGTACCTGCCGACCCTGGCCACGAAGCGTCTCGGCAAAATGACGCATGGCAGAAAAAAGAAAGGCAATCTTTTGTGGATGATGCGGGACATAGCGTCCCTCTTCCTCGACCTCGAACAAAGCGACCACAGCGTCGGCGGGGGCGCCTGTCAAAACGGGGAGATCATCGGTCAGTTGATCACCCAGGATTACGATCAGGGGGCAAGACATTTACACTTCCTGCATGTAGCAAATAGGGACATTTCATCAACACTGTTCAGACAGCGCTGATAGAATAATTTCATTAAGGTCGTTCTTTTTTGAGGGCTGGCATAATCAAGACCCTCTGGTCACTGCAAGGAGTATAGACATGGCGCAGGCCCCCTTCGGCGTACTGCTGGCCAATCTTGGCACCCCGGATGAACCCACCCCTGCCGCCGTGCGCCGCTATCTGGGTGAATTTTTGTGGGATCGGCGAGTCATCGATGTTTCCCGCCCGCTGTGGTGGTTCATTCTCAACGCCATTGTCCTTCGAACGCGCCCCAAGCGAGTGGCCGAGGCCTATGCCAGCGTCTGGGAGGAGGAAGGCTCGCCGCTGCTGGCCATCGGCCGTCGACAGCAGCGTGCGCTCAAGGCGCATCTGGACGCGCAGTACGGCTGTGATATCCCGGTCGAACTTGGCATGACCTACGGCCGGCCGACCATGGAAAGTGCCGGTCTCACCTTTCGTCGTGCCGGGGTCAATCGCATCGTGGTGCTGCCGCTCTACCCGCAGTACTCACGCACCACCACAGCGGCCGTCTTCGACCGCCTGGCCGATGCGCTCAAGCCGTGTCCGGATATTCCCGAGATGCATTTTATCCGCGACTATCATGACGACAGCGGCTACATCTCGGCGCTGGCCGAAAGCGTTCGCGAGCACTGGGCCACGCGCGGCAAACAAAATCATCTGCTGATCTCCTGGCACGGCATTCCCAAACGCTATGCCCAGGAAGGCGACCCCTACCCGAAACACTGTCGGGCGACCAGTGAGGCACTGGCTCGGGAGCTGGGGCTTGAGGACAGCGAGTGGACCATGACCTTTCAGTCCCGTTTCGGGCGCGAAGAGTGGCTCAAGCCCTACACCGACGAGACGCTCAAGAACTGGGATGTGAAGACCACCCCCGGCATTGATGTCATCTGTCCGGGCTTTGCAGCCGACTGTCTGGAAACGCTGGAAGAGATTCAGGAAGAAAACCGCGAATACTTCGTTGAAGCCGGTGGTGAAGACTATACCTACGTACCGGCGCTCAACGACCGCGAAAGTCACATTGAGGCGCTGGCAGGGCTGGTCGAGAGAAACACGCGCAACTGGCGCTGAAATCCGGCTGGCGGGCGGTCAGCGCCTCAGGGGCGCTGACCGCTGCCCGGGTCTTCCGGATGCGGCGTATCCGGCTCCTGGGCCACATCCTCTTCGCGAAGCTCGCTGGGCGCCCCGGTTGTCGAGGAGTCGCTGGGCAGCTTTTGATGCAGTGCCACCTTGGCCAGCAGGTGGGCACTGATGGGGGCCGTGATCAGCAAAAAGATGGTGACCAGAAGCAGCTGAATGTGAAAGGTGCGCTCGATCAATACAAAATACAGCATGCAGGCGACCAGAATCAGTCCGACGCCCAGCGTTGTGGCCTTGGCCGGGCCATGCATGCGTAGATAAAAGTCACGCAGATGCACCATGCCAAACGAGCTGATGAAGGTAATCAGCCCGCCGGCGATCAGAAAAAAGGCCGTCAGCGCCTCGAGCGCCGTGTCGATCCATGCCTTGTCCAACCACGCCATGATGGCCTCCTATTCGATAATGTCGCCGCGCAGCAGGTACTTGCATACGGCAACGGTACTGATAAATCCCAGCATGGCGATCAGCAGGGCCCCTTCAAAATAGACCCGGGTGCTCAGCCAGATCGTGTACAGGATGATCAGGGCAATGCTGTTCACGTACATGGTATCGAGCGCAATGATGCGATCCGGCAGGGAAGGCCCCACCAGCAGCCGGTAGGCGTTGAGAACGATGGCCATGGCGACCAGAAAAAAGCTGATCCACAGCGCAATACCGATCATTCGTAAATCTCCATGAGCGGTCGCTCGTAGCGGTTGTATATCTCGTCGATGATGGCCTGTTCATCGTCGGTATCCAGCACGTGAATCAGCAGGCTGCGCCCGTCGAGTCGCAGGTTCGCCGAAATGGTGCCCGGCGTCAGACTGATGGTGCTGGCCAAAAGCGTGATGCTGAAATCGCGCTTGAGCGTCAGCGGGTACTCGACGAAGGCCGGGCGAGGGCGCCGCCAGGGGCGGGCGATCAGCCAGGCCACTTCCAGATTGGCCAGCAGGATATCCACCATGACGCGCAGGGTGTATCGCAGCAACAGCAGCGGTTTTTTGACCACCGGCTGGGCATCCCAGAAGCGCTGCGTCATGAGCGGAATGGCGATGCCCAGGATGGCGCCCATGATCACGGAGCCATAGGTAATGACGTCAGACAACATGATCCAGACCAGCGTCAGGATCAGGGAGAGGATAGGCCTTGGAAGGCAGCGTTTAATCAGCATCGACAGACGCTCCTGACGCAACTGAAGAGGTATCGCCCAGCACGGCGCTGCGATACTGGGCGGTATCGGCCACCTGTTCGGCCGTGGCGTGGGTATAACCGCCGATGGGGCCTGCCAGTACGACCAGCAGCGGCGCCGCCGACAACAGTACAACCGTTCCCACCATCTTGCCTCGCGAGAGACGCTCACTGACCCGGTCGCCGTTATTGTAGCGCCAGAAGACGGTCGAGCCGGCACGCGAGGCGGCCACAACGCCTGCCAGGCTGGACAGCAGCAGCAGCGGCCACAGCCAGAGGCCTTCCGACAGGGTGGCCGTCGACATCAGCCACGCCTTGGCCAGCGCTCCCGACAGCGGCGGAAGTCCGGCCGAACTGACAGCGCCGATCATGTAAAGGGCGCTGAACAGGGTGGCGTACTTGAACTTTCTGCTGCGCACGATACGTGTACCCACCTTGCCGCGCTGATCGGCGATCAAATCGGCCAGCAGGAAAAGCCCGCCGTTGATCAGGGTGGTATGGATCAGATAGAACAGCATGGCGCCGCGCGAGGCCGTGCTGTCCATGCCCAGTCCGCACAACAGGGTGCCGACCGAGATCAGCGTGAAATAAGAGATCTGCATGCGCAGATCGCGCGCGGCCAGCACGGCGATCGTCGCCATGGCAAGGGTGGCCAGCCCGCCCCACCACAGCCAGGGCTGCGCCAGGTTCGAGAGGTCACCAGCCTGTTCCCCGAAAATCAGTGTATAGACACGAAAGATGGCGTAGATCCCCACCTTGGTCATGATGGAGAACAGCGCCGCGATTGGCGCCGGCGCCGAACTGTAGGCGCGTGGCAGCCAGAAATAGAGCGGCAGAATGGCGGCCTTGAGGCCAAAGACCACCAACAGCAGCAGCGCGCCGGCCCGGACAAGGCCCTGTCGATCGGCCGGCAGCTGACTGACGCGTTCGGCCATATCGGCCATGTTGAGCGTGCCGATCGTGCCGTACAAAACGCCCAGCGCGATCAGAAACAGGGACGAGCCTGCCAGGTTCAGCACCACGTAGTGTACGCCCGCCTGCACGCGTGACTTGCCCCCGCCATGCATCAACAACGCATAGGAGGCCAGCAGCAGCACCTCGAAAAAGACAAACAGGTTGAACAGATCGCCGGTCAAAAACGCACCGTTGATGCCCATGAGCTGCAGGTGAAAGAGCCCGTGGAAGTTGGAGCCCTGATTGTCTTCGCCACCGCTGGCGTGGATGACGCTTCCCAGTGCCAGCAAAGCGGTCAGCAGTATCATCATGGCCGACAGGCGATCGGCCACCACCACGATGCCATAGGGGGCCTGCCAGTTGCCCAGGCGATAGACCAGCGTGTCGCCGCCGGCGACCTGGCTGACCAGCCAGAAGCCCACCGCCACCAACAGCGCCGTGGCGGTAATGGAGATGGTGCGCCTGACCGGATCGGCCCCTTCACGCTTTCGCAGCAGGATGATGGCCGTTATCAGGGGCAACAGAACCGGGAGAATGGGCAGATGCTGCATCACGCCTTGTTCTCCCGCGGGTCGTCACGATCGGTACGGCTGCCATCGACGCTGTCGCTGCCCAGATCGCCTCTGGCGCGCATCGCCAGAATGATGGCAAAGGCGGTCATGGCAAAGCCGATGACGATGGCGGTCAGTACCAGTGCCTGCGGTAGCGGGTCGGCGTAGTTGTCATTGGTGCCGACCAGTGCCGCCCCGTGTGTGGTCAGCCCGCCCATGGAGAACAAAAACAGATTGACGGCATAGGAGAGCAGCGTCAGTCCGACGACGACCGGAAAGGTACGTCCGCGCAGGGTCAGATAGACGCCGCTGGCCGTCAGGATACCGGTGGTGATGGCGTAGAGTGCTTCCATCAGGGTGTGTCCTTGTTGGGTCGGTGGGCGGTCGTGAGCTTGCCCAGATTGGCCAGAATCATGAGCGTGGCGCCAACGACGGCCAGATAAATGCCACCATCAAAGATCAGGGCACTGGCCAGCTCGATATCACCGATCAGGGGCAGGTGAAAATGATCAAAGGTCGAGGTCAAAAACGGATAGCCAAACAGCCAGCTGCATAGCCCGGTGACGGTCGACAGGGCCACACCGGCAATGGCGATGGGCTGGAACTGGAAATCCAGTCGCTGCTGTGCCCACTCCACCCCGCGTGACATGTACAAAAGAATCAGAGCCACCGCCGTGATCAGACCGGCAATGAAGCCACCGCCTGGCTGGTTGTGACCGCGCAGGAAGATGAAAAATGAGACCAGCAGGGCCAGCGGCAGCAGGGTCTGGGAGACCACCATCAACAGTGTCGGGTGGCGGTCGTCGGACCACAGGCGACCTTCCATGTCAGTGGCCGGCATGAACAGACGAAGACGGTTCAACAGCTTGAAAATGGCCAGACCGGCAATGGCCAGCACCGTGATTTCACCCAGCGTATCAAAGCCACGAAAGTCCACCAGAATGACGTTAACGACGTTGTGTCCGCCGCCGCCCGGTACGCTCTGGTTGATGAAAAACTCCGAAATGCTGTTGAGATCCCGCGTCAGGACGGCAAAGTTGAGACTCGCCACTGCGCCACCAAAGCCTGTAGCAATCAGGATGTCGCGGACCACGCGAGCGCCACCGGACTCCTTGGGCGTTTTCTGCGGCAGGAAAAAGAGTGCCAGCATCAAAAGGATCATGGTCACGACTTCGACCGACAGCTGGGTCAGGGCCAGATCGGGCGCCGAGAAACGGGCAAAGGTCAGGGCGACCACCAGCCCCACCACGGAGAGCATCAAAAGGGAAATCAGGCGATAGCGGTGCAGCGCGGCTGTCAGCACGCCGCCCATGATCAAAAGTGCGGCGCCCAGTACGACGATCGGATCCAGCGCCTGCTGTTCCAGATTACCGGCCAGCATGTCCAGATCCGCCAGGCCAAGCCCCATGGCCAGCACGGAAACGCCCATCAGCCAGAACATGTAGCGCTGCAGCGAGCCGTTTTCCAATCGATCGATCAGGCGCTCACACAGGCCTACCAGACGCTGAACGAAGGCTTCAAAAATATAGCGGGCGTCCTGCGGACGGAACTGGCGGTTGAAGCGCATCAGATGGCGATGAAGCAGGTGCAACACGATGCCGCCGACAATCACGGCCATGCTCAGCAGCAGCGCCGGATTGATGCCGTGCCAGAGCGCCAGGTGAAATTCGGGCATCTCGCCGGATACGGTCGCGCGTACGGCGTCTTCAAGTATCGGCGACTGGGGCAGGGTGGGTACCAGTCCCACGATGATACACAGCGCCACCAGCAGCTCGACCGGAAAGCGCATCGGCCACGGTGGCTCATGCGGCGTTTTGGGCGGCTCCTGACGAGGGCGGCGGAAAAAGGTGGCATAGGCCAGACGCAGGGAGTAGGCCACGGACAGCAGGCCGCCCAGCGCCGCCAGCAGGGGCACGATCCATGCCAGACCGCCGAACTCTCTTGAAGACAGCACCTCGGTGAAAAACATCTCCTTGGAGATGAAGCCGTTCAGCGGCGGCAGTCCCGCCATCGAGACCGTGGCAATACAGGTAAGCACCGTCGTAATCGGCATGAGCCTGTAAAGACCGCCAAGCTTTCGCACATCACGAGTGCCGGTTTCGTGATCCACGATGCCGGCGGCCATGAACAGCGACGCCTTGAACAGGGCGTGATTGATGATGTGAAAAAGGGCGGCCAGCAGTGCCTGTGAATTGCCAAGTCCCAGAAGCGAGGTGATCAGGCCCAGGTGACTGATGGTGGAAAAGGCCAGAATCCCCTTGAGATCGGTTTTCAAAAAGGCAAACCATGCCCCGTACACCAGGGTCACCAGACCGGTCAGGGTGACGATGACTGTCCACAGTTCGGTGCCGGAAAGCGCCGGATGCAGGCGCAGCATCAAAAAGATGCCGGCCTTGACCATGGTGGCCGAGTGCAGATAGGCCGAGACCGGCGTGGGTGCGGCCATGGCATGGGGTAGCCAGAAATGGAACGGAAACTGGGCCGATTTGGTAAAGGCCCCCAGCAGCACCAGTACGAGAATGGCCGGGTAGAGCGGGCTTGCCGTGATCAGATCATGGCTGTCGAGTACCACGCCCATGTCATAGGTGCCCGTGACCCTGCCGATCAGCAAAACGCCTGCCAGCAGCGCCAGCCCTCCGGCACCGGTCACCGTCATCGCCATGCGCGCGCCCTTGCGCGCTGTTGTCTCATGGGACCAGAAACTGATCAGCAAAAAGGAAGAGATACTGGTCAGTTCCCAGAATCCCCATAGCAGCAATAAATTGTCCGACATGACAATGCCGACCATGGCGGTCATGAACAGCATCAAAAAGGCATAGAACCGCGACATCGAGTCCTTTTCGGACAGGTAATAGCGGGTATAAAGGATGATCAACAGCCCGATGCCGAGGATCAGCAGCAAAAACAGCAGCGACAGACCATCCAGCCGAAAGGCCAGCTCAAGGCCCATTGCAGGCAGCCACTGTAATGAAGTGCGCATGACCTCTTCGCCGGCATGCCCCAGATAAAAATAAAGGACAAGGCCAAGCGCGATGGCCGGTGCGACGGCGGTTGCCAGGGCACAGACGGTTCTGCCGCCGCGTATGGCAAGCGCAGGGACGAAAACGCCCAGAAAGGTCAGCAGAGGGATCCAGGGCAGGGTCATGAATGCTTGTTTCCTGATGAAAGGCTTCCAGTGTACTGACTATTCGACATGCCACGAGGATCGGTGGCCAACAGCGCAGGCGCTGAAGCAGACCGGATGACGGGCATCATGAATAGACGACACAGCGAGCAAATCCCGCGGTGCAGCATGCGTCAGTTGATTCCTTGCAGGGCCGGTCAGAGGTATCGAACAGAAACCCGCCAAGGGCGGGAAGCCGTCTCCCGTGAGGGGCCGGCCCTTGTTATTAATAATTTGCAGAATGTTGCGCTATGCAATGACATCAAGCAGTTAGGCGATTCTCCCTTGCAGATGGCGCGCTGGCAATACCCCCTGCCATGTGTGGGAGTGCTTTTCGCTGTCAAACCTTAATCTTAAGGTTAAATGATTGAAAAGAGCACACCATTGCCGCTGTAATGCGAACCTACGATAGCACATCATGCCCGATTTGCTGCCTTCTTCCATAAACAGGCAAGGATGTCGAACGGTGATTACTAGCCGTTTGCAGGCTGTCAGGTCGTAACATCAGGTAGCACAAGGAGAGAGAACGCATCATGCAGATTGCCGTGTTGACCGGATTTGTCCTGGCCATCCTCGTTCCTCTTCTGTCTCGCTGTTGCGGTAGCCGTACCGGAATGGTACTGGCGCTTTATCCAGCCGCCATCGCTGTCTGGCTGGTGTCGCTGGCACCGGAAGTGCTGAGCTCGGGCGGTATCTATTTTGAGCAGGCCTGGGCGCCCAGTCTCGGGTTGAGCCTGAGTTTCTGGCTGGATGGCCTGTCGCTTTTGTTCGGTCTTTTGATCAGCGGTATCGGTACGTTGATCATCATTTATGCCAGTGGCTATCTCCACGGTCACCCACAGCTTGCCCGTTTTTATGTGCTGATCCTGTCTTTCATGTCTTCCATGCTGGGTGTGGTCATGGCGGATGGGTTGATGACGCTTTTCGTCTTCTGGGAGCTGACCAGCATTACCTCCTACCTGCTGATCGGCTTCAATCACGAGGACGCCGCGGCGCGCAAGTCCGCGCTTCAGGGGCTATTGGTCACGTTTACCGGTGGCCTGGCGCTCATGAGCGGTCTGATTCTGCTTAACGTGGTGGGCGGCAGCTGGTCGCTGCAGACACTGCTCAGCGATGGTGATGCCCTGCGCGAGCACGCGCTGTATCTGCCGATGCTGCTGTGTCTTCTGGGCGGTGCCTTTACCAAGTCCGCCCAGTTTCCGTTTCACTTCTGGCTGCCCAACGCCATGGCCGCGCCCACGCCGGTCTCGGCCTATCTGCACTCGGCCACCATGGTCAAGGCCGGCATCTATCTGATGGCGCGTCTGCAGCCCGGGCTCGGGGGCACCGAGGCCTGGATGGCCATCCTGTGCGTTGTCGGTGCCATCACCATGGTCGTGGGCGCCTTTCTGGCCATCCGCCATCCCGGTATCAAGAAGGTACTGGCCTATTCCACCGTCATGGCACTGGGCACGCTAACCATGCTGCTGGGGATCGGCGGCGAGGCGGCGATGATTGCCTTTGTGACCTTTCTGGCCGCGCACTCCCTCTACAAGGGTGCGCTGTTCATGGTGGCCGGGGCCCTTGATCACGAAACGGGTACCAAGGACATCGATGAAATGGGCGGGCTGCGTCGTGCCATGCCGGTTACGGCCCTGTGTGCTTTCGTGGCGGCCATGTCGCTGGGCGGTGTGATTCCGCTTTTTGGTTTCGTGGCCAAGGAGCTGATGTTTGAAGCGGTGCTCGATGCACCACGCTTTACCGGCTTTTTGATCGGCATGAGCCTGCTGGCCTCCGTGCTGGTGGTGGCTGCGGCCGGGATCGTAGCGCTGCGGCCCTTTTTCGGCGCGCTCAAGACCACGCCAAAGACGCCGCACGAGGCGCCGCTGTCCATGCTGGCCGGCCCCTGTGTACTGGCAGGCCTGTCGCTGGTACTGGGCTTTGCGCCCTGGCTTGTGGGCGACGGCCTCTTGAACGCTGCCGCCAGCGCGGTCAGGGGGGAGAGCGTCGATGCCTCACTGTATCTCTGGCACGGCATCAATACGGCGCTGATGATGTCGATGTTCAGCCTGTGTGTCGGCCTGCTGGTGTGCTGGCGCTGGCAGAGTGTGCGGGGTGTCATCCATCGGTTCAGCCCGGTGCTTGATCGGGGGCCGGAGGCCGTGTACTGGAAGCTGATGGATCTGCTGGTGCGTCTGGCCGAGTGGCAGACCCGTCTGCTGCAAAGCGGCTACATGCGCAACTACCTGATTCTGACGCTGCTCACCTTTACCGGATTGACCGGCTATACGCTGCTGATACGTCACGGCCCGGTCTTTGATATCGAATTTGATGTGCGTTTGCAGGAAGTGGTGGTTGCACTGGTCACGGGTGCCAGCGCCGTCGTTGCCTGCATGATGCGTTCGCGGCTGGCGGCCGTGGCGGCCGCGGGCGTCATGGGCTTTGGTATCGCCCTCATCTTTTTGCTGTTCAGTGCGCCGGATCTGGCGATCACTCAGCTTCTCATCGAAACCCTGACCGTGATTCTGCTGATTCTGGTGCTGTTTCGCATGCCGAAGTTTTCAAGCCTGTCGACGCCCATGGATCGCGTGCGTGACATGGTGGTGGCCATTGCGACAGGTGTGCTGATGACACTCCTGATTCTGACCGTACTGGCACAGGATCTGTTTACCTCCATTTCCGAGTACATGATCGAAAACAGCGAGCCGCTCGGACATGGCCATAACATCGTTAACGTGATCCTGGTCGACTTCCGCGCCCTCGATACCCTGGGTGAGATCTTTGTACTGTCACTGGCGGCAATCGGTGTGCTGGCCATGCTCAGACTGCAGGCGAAAGAGAAGAAGGCATAATGAAAACAGGCACTTTGATTCTGACAGTAGCCGCCCAGACCCTGGTGCCGCTACAGATTCTGTTCTCCCTTTTTCTTTTACTGCGCGGCCACGATGAACCCGGTGGCGGGTTCATCGCCGGTCTGGTGGTTGCGGGGGCGTTTGCACTGCATCAGTTTGTCAACGGCCCGGAAGCGACCCGGCGACTGCTGCGTGTCGACCCGCGCGACTGCATTGGTATCGGTCTGCTGTTGGGCGTCGGCTCGGCCTTTCCGGCCTGGTGGCAGGGAGAGGCGTTTCTGACCGCACAGTGGTGGGACGTTCTGGGACTCAAGCTCTCGACGCCGTTGATTTTCGATATCGGCGTTTACCTGGTCGTGCTGGGGTCAGTATTGACAGCGGTGATCACGCTGACGGAGGTCGATAAGGATGAGGCATGACACGCGCGTATCATCAAGGGAGGGCGCTCCATGGAACCCATAATGGCGGTGGTCATCGGCGTGATTTACGCCTCTGCCATCTACATGATGCTGCGGCGATCGATCGTCAAGCTGGTCATTGGACTGATCCTGATTTCGAACGCGGCCAATCTGCTGATCTTCACGGTGGCCGGCATGACGCGCGATGCACCGCCACTGATTCCCATGAACGGTGATCCGCTGGGCGATATCGTGGCCGACCCGCTGCCCCAGGCACTGGTCCTGACGGCCATCGTGATCGCGTTCGGCGTGCTGTCGTTCGCCGTGGTACTGATTCGCCGTGCCTACCAGATCGTCAAGGTTGATGATATGGACCAGATGAAGGATACCGACACGTGAGCCCGGAAGTAGCCCTCCCCATACTGATTCCCCTGACGGCGGGCGCGCTGTCGATGGCTTTCTGGCGCTCACGCATGATGCAGCGGCTGATCGGTGTTGTCGGTACGGCGATGCTGCTGGTCGTCAGCATCTGGCTGTTTGTCAGTGTGCAGGCTCAGGGCCATGTGGTCATGCATGCCGGCGGCTGGGAAGCGCCCTTTGGCATTACGCTGGTGGCGGATCTTTTGAGTGCCATCATGATCGTGCTGACCGGCATCATCGGTTTTGCCGTGGCGGTCTACTCACTGCCGACCATCGGGCGCGGTCACGAAACCTTTGGCTACTACCCGCTTTTGCATCTGTTGCTGGCCGGTGTGGCGGGTGCCTTTCTGACCGGCGACATCTTTAATCTGTATGTCTGGTTTGAAGTGATGCTGCTGGCCTCCTTTGCCCTGCTGATTCTGGGTGGCGAGCGCGCGCAGATGGAAGGGGCGATCAAGTACGTCACCCTCAACCTGCTGTCATCAGTCATCTTTCTCAGCGCCATCGGGCTGCTTTACGGCCTGCTGGGGACGCTTAACATGGCCGATATCGCCCGTCGCGTTGCCCTGGTCGAGGACAACACGCTGATCGATGTGGTCGCGGTCATGTTCATGATCTCGTTTGGCATCAAGGCGGCGGCGTTCCCGCTGTTTTTCTGGCTGCCGGCGGCCTATCACACACCACCGGTGGCAGTATCGGCGCTGTTTGCCGGACTGTTGACCAAGGTAGGGGTCTACGCACTGTTTCGTGTCTTTACCCTGATATTTAATCAGTCGGTGGACTTTACCCATGAAATCCTGCTGTGGGGGGCGGCGCTGACCATGCTGACCGGTGTGTTGGGGGCGGCGGCACAGTTCGAGTTCCGGCGGATTCTGTCCTTTCACATTGTCAGTCAGATCGGCTACATGCTCATGGGGCTGGCGCTTTTTACACCGCTGGCGCTGGTTGGCGGGGTGTTCTACATCCTTCACCACATCATCGTGAAGACCAATCTGTTTTTGATCAGCGGCATCGTTTATCGATTGAAGGGCACCCATGATCTTAAAAAGCTGGGCGGGGTCTACAAGGCCTGGCCGCTGCTGGGCGTGCTCTTTTTGATTCCGGCGCTGTCGCTGGCCGGTGTTCCGCCACTGTCAGGCTTTTTTGCCAAGTTTGTTTTGATCCGCGCCAGTATTGAAGCCGGTGAGATCGCCATTACGGTGATCGCTCTGGTTGTCGGACTGCTGACGCTCTATTCAATGACCAAAATCTGGGCCGAGGTGTTCTGGAAAAAGGCGCCCGATGAGGATGCCGTGAAAGCGGTGGGCCAGGTATCACAGCGCCATCTCTGGCTGATGATTCTGCCGGTTGTGGGACTGGCGGCCTGTACGGTGTTCATCGGGCTCAACGGGCAGCTTCTTTACGACGTCGCAGAAGCGTCGGCTGCGCAGCTTCTGAATCCGCAGGGCTATATCAATGCCGTACTGGGAGAGCAGCCATGACGGGGCTTTTAACCAATCTGTTACTGGCGACGGCCTGGATTGCGCTGAGTGGTGATTTCAGCATGGGCGGCATGCTGACGGGGCTGGCCTTTGGCTACCTGGTCATTTTACTGCTGCAAAATCAGCTGCCGGGTCTCAAGGGCTATGGCACCCGCCTGCCGAGAATCGTGTCCTTTGTCTTCTATTTTTTACGCGAGCTGTTCATGGCCAACTTCAAGGTCGCCTTTGATGTTGTCACGCCGCCCTGGCACATGAAACCGGGCGTTATCGCCTTTGAGCTGGAGGCGAAAACCGATCTTGAAATCGCGTTTGTGGCCAATCTGTTTTCGCTGACGCCGGGGACGCTGAGTCTGGATATTTCAGATGATCGTGAAGTGCTGTTCATTCATGCCATGTTCCTCGATGACGAGCAGGCATTGAGAAAGGATCTTCAGGAAATGGAGCGCCGTGCGCTGGCGGTGCTGCGATGACCGCGATGATCAAAAACGTGATGAGGGACACATGCAGATACTGATCCATTTGAGTTTTGCCATTCTGGCCATCTCCATGGTGCTCTGCTTCGTGCGCCTGGTGATCGGCCCCAGCCTGCCGGATCGCGTTGTGGCACTGGAGCTTTTGTCGATGATCATCGTCGGGATCATCGGGACACACGCGCTTCAAAGCGATGAAGCCAGCTTTCTGGATGTGGCCATCGTGGTGGCATTGATGTCCTTTCTGGCGGCTGTCGGATTTGCCCGCTTTCTGGAACGTGGAGGCCGCCGGGATGATTGAATTATTGCAGGGCTTTTTGCTCCTGGTGGGTTCTCTTTTCATGCTGATTGCCGCGCTTGGCATTGCACGACTGCCGGATCTTTTGACCCGCATGCACGCCTCTACCAAGGGCGCATCGCTTGGGGTCATGCTGCTGATGGCGGCCGTGGCGCTGCATTTTCTGGAAGAGGTCGTGTTCGCTCGAACGATCGCCATCACTTTTTTTGTACTGTTGACGGCGCCGGTGGCCGCGCACGCCATCGGTCGTGCCGGTTACTTTGTCGGCATCGAGCTCTGGAAGGGCACGGTCAAGGATGAGCTGCGGCCCAACTACAATCCGTTGAGCCATCGGCTCCACAGCGGTTTGAAAAAGACCACGAAAGGGGCCGACAACACCAACGTGCAGCATGACGGCAAAAGCGAGGGGGGCAAGGGCGACTCCGACACCAGAGGCTGATATATCCTCACACGCCGGGCGTTGTTATGCTGTTGCCATCATTTTCTGAATATTGAAGCCGTCATGCTGTCTGGAAAAAAACTGGCAACACTGCCTTGGCTTTTGGGTATCGCCGGCCTGGTCCCCTTTATCGGTCTGGCAGCGGTCGTCCTGCTTGCCGTACCCGGATGGCAGGCTTTCGCGCTTCAGGCCTTTCTCTATTACAGCGCGGTCATTCTTTCGTTTCTGGGCGGGGTCCACTGGGGCGTGGCGATGAGCGTGGACCATGAGGGCAGCCATCACTTCAGTTCTCGGATGTTGGTGGCCATGGCACCTTCGTTGCTGGCCTGGCCGGCGCTAATGCTCGCGCCCCGCTTTGCGCTGCTGGCGTTGATGACGGGGTTTTTACTGATTCGCTTGTATGAAGCGCAATCCGACAGCGTCGAGCGGCTGCCGCCATGGTATACGTCACTGCGCACCCTTCTGACGGTTGTGGTGGTGGTGGCGCATTTGTCCATCGTGTTGCTGATGACGCTGACGTGATTTCCAAACAGGCCGGCAGCACTGATTGATACGCTGTTGTAACAATATGTCTTAAATCAAGCTGAAATGAATTCGGCAGGTTTAATACCGATACTGTGTTTAATTGGTTCTGTATGAAAGCAGGCGCCTCCATTTAATAATGAGAGGCGCTTTTTGTATGGCCCTTCCTACAACATCTCATTCTTTTATTTTCTTTGGCTGACACTCTTTGGCGAGCTTGCCGTGTAGTGAAAAATCATGGCTGTTTCGGCACAACATATGATCGTTTCATTTGTCTATTCTCGGTTGCACAACGCAATAAATGCCGTCGAGAAATCATGGTAACTAATATCGTTTTTATATTAATTACCAGAAGTGTCGGACCGGTCACCGAAGACAAATATTCCCTCAAGCCGCGGCCGTTTTTATATAGCACCATGGGTCGAGTGTACGGGATCAAGGGATAAGCAATCATGCAGACAGTTATTGTCACCGGGGGGGCCGGTTTTATCGGCTCCGCACTGATACGTCATCTGATCGCCAACGACACGTGTCGTGTCATCAACGTCGACTGTCTGACCTATGCCGGGCATACCGCCACGCTGCGCGATATCGATCAGGACCCTCGCTACTGCCTGGAGCAGGTGGATATTCGTGATCGTCCGGCGCTTGACCGGCTGTTTTCACAGTACCAGCCGGATGTTGTAATCCATCTGGCGGCGGAGTCTCACGTCGACCGCTCCATCGACGGCCCGGCTGTTTTTATCGATACCAATATCGTGGGTGTCTTCAACCTGCTGGAGGCCGCGCGCAGCTGGTATGAAGGGCTTGAAGGCGAACAGCGCGAACGCTTTCGCTTTCACCATGTTTCAACGGATGAAGTGTTTGGTGATCTCTCACCGGAGGCCGCGCCCTTCAGTGAGACCTCTTCCTACGCGCCCAGCTCTCCCTACGCGGCCAGCAAGGCCAGTGCCGACCATCTGGTGCGCGCATGGCAGCGTACCTATGATCTGCCCACTCTGATCACGAATTGCTCGAACAACTACGGTCCGTGGCATTTCCCGGAAAAGCTGATTCCGCTGGTGATTCTCAATGCCATGCAGGGGCGTGATATCCCGGTTTACGGGGAAGGCCACCAGATCCGTGACTGGCTGTTTGTCGAGGATCACGCCCGCGCGCTTCATCTGGTCATGACGCAGGGCAAAATCGGGACCAGCTACAATATCGGCGGTCACGAAGAGCGTCGCAATATCGATGTCGTCACAACCATCTGTGATGTGCTCGAGCGTCTGGGCGTGCCGCATCCGGAAGGTGTAAGTCGCTTCCATGATCTGATCACCCACGTGGCCGACCGCCCCGGTCATGACCGCCGCTACGCCATCGATGCCTCTCACATCGAGCGCGAGCTTGGCTGGCGTCCGCAGGAGAGCTTCGAAAGCGGTATCGAAAAGACCGTGCAATGGTTTTTGAACCACGGCGACTGGTGTCAGGGCGTTGAAAACGACCAGACCCGCCAGCGTCAGGGGCTGAGGGCAACCGCATGAAAGGCATTATTCTGGCAGGTGGCAGCGGTACCCGGCTGTATCCGCTGACGCTTGGGGTCTCGAAACAGCTTCTGCCCATTCACGACAAGCCGATGATCTACTATCCGCTGTCGATTCTGATGCTGGCCGGTATCCGGGAAGTGCTGATCATTACCACGCCCGATGAGCAGTGTCTGTTCCAGCGCCTTCTGGGCAATGGCGAGCGCTTTGGAATATCGATCGAATACGCCGCGCAGCCCAGCCCCGATGGCCTGGCGCAGGCGTTTATTATCGGTGAGTCGTTTATCGGCAACGACAGTGTCTGCCTGATTCTGGGCGACAACATCTTCTACGGGCACGGGGTCGTTCCGCGGCTCAAGCGTGCCGTCGAACGCGGTACCGGTGCCACGATCTTTGGTTATCAGGTGCGTGACCCCGAACGCTTCGGCGTGGTGGAGTTCGACAGTGAGCAGCGTGTGCTGTCGCTGGAGGAAAAACCCAGCCAGCCGAAGTCGCGCTACGCCGTGACCGGTCTCTACTTCTACGACAACGATGTCGTGGACATTGCCCGTGGCGTCAAGCCTTCTCAGCGAGGCGAGCTTGAAATCACCAGCGTTAACCAGGCCTATCTGGAGCGGGGCGATCTCAATGTCGAACTGCTGGGTCGCGGTTTTGCCTGGCTCGATACCGGCACGCATGAAAGCCTGCTGGAAGCCGCGCAGTTCGTTGAAACCATCGAAAAGCGTCAGGGCTACAAGGTGGCCTGTCTCGAGGAGATTGCCTGGCGTAACGGCTGGATCGACAGTGACGCCCTGATGGCGCAGGGCAGGGCGCTGGAGAAAAACGGCTATGGACAGTATCTGATTTCGCTGCTGGAGCCGACATGATTCCCTTTACGCGGCCCTTCCTGCCACCGGAAGCGGACTACCAGCATTACATCAACGACATGTTTTCGCGCCAGTGGCTCACCAATCACGGGCCACTCGTGCAGTCTTTCGAGCAGCATCTGCAGACGTTTTTGGATATCGAGCACTGTCACTTTGTGGCCAACGGTACGCTCGCGCTGCAGCTGGCTTTCAAGGCGCTGGCGCTGAAAGGCGAGGTCATCACGACACCGTTCTCCTTTGTGGCGACGCTCAATGCGCTGCTGTGGGAGGGGCTGACGCCGGTATTTGCCGATATCGATCCACAGACGCTGACCCTTGACCCGGCGCGGATCGAGGCGGCGATCACGCCCGACACTTCGGCCATTCTGGCCACGCACATCTATGGCCATCCCTGTGATGTAGAAGCCATCGAGGCCATTGCCCGCCGCCATGGGCTGAAGGTGATCTACGACGGCGCGCATGCCTTTGGATCGACGCATCTCGGCCGCAGTCTGCTGGATTATGGCGATATCAGTATCACCAGTTTCCACGCCACCAAGCTCTTTCACACCATCGAAGGGGGCGCTCTGTTTACCCGCGACGGTAAACTGAGCGAGCGCATTGCCTCGCTGCGTGCCTTCGGGCAGGTGGGCGGTGCCGGCATCAATGCCAAGGGCTCCGAGGCCCACGCCGCCATGGGGCTGGCGCTGTGGCCATGGCTTGATCACATTCTTGAAAGTCGAGCCAGCATTGCCGGGGTCTACAATCGCTGGATCGACGGGCGCGACCTGGCGGTCTCACGGCCGACCCTGCCCGACGGTGCCGGGATCAACCATGCCTATTACCCCGTACTGCTGCGCAGTGAGGCGCAGCTGGAGAGGGTTGTGGCCTACATGGCCGAGCAGGAGGTCCATCCGCGCCGCTATTTCCATCCCGCGCTTAATCGTATCGCAACGTCGGATAACGCTGTGGTCGACATGCCCGTAGCCGAAGATATCGCCTCAAGGGTTCTTTGCCTGCCCAATTTCGTGGCCATGACCGGTGAGGATGCCGAACGGGTCATGCGCCATCTCGAAGATGCCCTGCTACTGGAGACCGCATGAGTCAGGATGCCCCCGAACTTGCCTTTCATCGCCACCGCGACCGTGCGCTGTCGCCGGAGGCGTTTTTACGCTTTATCGAGCAGGTCGAGAAAGAGTTCGAGCCGCCCCTGTCAGAGCAACATCATCTGCCTGACTACGCTGACAAGCTGTTGCGTCTGGCCGAGATCGATTACGTGCTCGATGGTGACAAAGTCGTGGCGGCCATCGCCTGCTATGCCAATGACCATGAGCACTATCAGGCCTATGCCACCTTCTTTGGTGTGCTGCCGGACTATCGCGGCAGCGGCATCGCCAGGCCGCTGCTGTCGAAGGGGATCGAATCCTGTCGGCAGGCCGGCATGCACGACCTGAGAGCCAGGACCTGGCATCGCGGCAAAATCCTGGCCTTCTATGAGGACATGGGGTTCGTGATCGATCGGGTGGAAACCAATGAGTGGGGCGTCGAGTCGCTGCAGCTGATCATGGCGCTCGGGAATCGACCCGATAACGCCGGCTCGCATCATGCACCGTAACGACGGCGACTTTCACAGGGAGAATTCATGAACGTACTGCTGTCCTGCGTTGGCCGGCGAGGCTATCTGGTGGACTATTTCCGCGAGGCGCTCGCCGGGCAGGGGCGTGTTATCGCAGCCAATAGTGATCCCCTGACCGATGGCATGTGGCGTGCCGATCGGGCCTATGAGGTGCCCGGCGTCAACGATGCAGGCTATATCGACGCGCTGCTTGATATTGCGCAGAAGGAAAAGGTTGAGCTGGTGGTGTCGCTTTTCGATATCGATCTGCCTTTTCTCAGCGCCGCCCGGGATCGATTTGCCGCGCGCGGCATTCGGGTTGCTGTCCCGGATGAGGCGGTCGTGGATATCGCCAATGACAAATGGCGTACCCAGATATTTTTGCAGGAACACGGCTTTGATGGCCCGCGCACCTGGGCGTCACTTTCATCGGCGCTGGAGGCTGTCAACGCCGGTGAGGTACGCTGGCCGCTGTTTGTGAAGCCTCGCTGGGGCATGGGGTCCATCGGGGTTCAGGTGGCTCGTGATGCTCAGGAGCTGAGCTTTTTTCATGAACATACCCGCCGCGCCATTGCCCGCAGCTATCTCACGCTGATGGAAGATCGCGTTATTGAAAAGGATGGCCGCGGCGACGTGTTGATTCAGGAAGGCATTGCCGGGCAGGAGTACGGGCTCGATATCTTCAACGATTTTGAGCGCCGCCACGTGATCACCACCGTCAAGCGCAAGGTGCGAATGCGCTCGGGTGAAACCGATGTGGCCGAGGTGGTGGACATGCCGGCACTGACGAAGCTGGGCGAGCGCCTGGGGCGCCAGCTTGGGCATGTGGGTAATCTGGATGTCGATGTCATGGTCAGCGGCGACCGTCTGGCCGTGATCGAGTTCAACGCCCGCTTTGGCGGCGGCTATCCCTTCTCGCATCTGGCCGGGGCCAACTACCCTGAAATGCTGGTGCGCCTAGCCCGGGGAGAGCCGGCGGCACCTGCCACGGCCCGCATCGGGACCTTCGGGCTCAAGGCGCTGGTCCCCATGCAGGCGCCCGAGCCCGAAAAAAACGTTTGATCAACATGACCCGCGGTTTCGTTTGACAGGAGTACGTCGTGTCGGTCAAGGCCAATGCGCTTGCCAACTATGCCGGTCAGCTTTACACCACGCTGATCGGTATTATCGTTTATCCCTTCTATCTGGCCTGGATGGGCGAGGAAGCCTACGGTCTGGTGGGCTTTTTTATCGTATTGCAGGCCTGGCTCAATCTGCTGGATATGGGCATGTCGCCCACCCTGGCCCGTGAAACGGCGAGGGCGGCCACGCATCAGGGCGAGCAGTGGCAACAGCTGCGCGGGCTGGTGCGAAGCCTTGAGATTGTTTTTCTTGGGCTGGCGGTCGCCATGGTCGTGTCAATCACGCTGGGCAGCGACTGGATTGCCAATCACTGGCTCGAGGTCGACACGCTGTCACGCGAGGAGGTGGCCTGGTGCATCGTGCTGATGGGTTTCATGATCGGTATGCGCTGGCTGGCATCATTATATCGAAGCGGCATTCAGGGACTGGAGCGCCAGGTGTCGCTGAACGTGGCCAACGTCGTGATCGCTACGTTCAAGTTCGTTGGCGTATTGCTGATTTTGCAGTTCGTCAGTACACAGCCCAGCGCCTATTTCGAATACCAGATCGCCATTGCGCTGCTGGAGCTTCTGGTGATGGGCGTCATGTTCTATCGCCTGCTGGGCGGGCGCGAACGGTGGCAGGGGTTTTCATGGGCCGTGGTGCGTCCGGTGCTGCCCTTTGCCGGCGGCGTGGCCTACACCGCCGGTATCTGGATATTGATGACGCAGCTCGACAAGCTGTTGCTCTCGTCGTTTCTGCCGCTGTCGGAATATGGCTACTTTACCCTGGTCGTGGTCGTGGCCAACGCGATCATGACGCTGACCATGCCGATCAGTCGCGCCCTGATGCCGCGCATGACCGGGCTGCTGGCCAGTCAGGAGGAGGCGCAGATGCTGCGTCTCTACCGGCGTGCCTCCCAGTTCATCGCGGCCACGCTGCTGCCGGTGGCCGGTATGGTGGCCCTGTACGGGGGCCAGCTGCTGTATGCCTGGACCGGCAACATGGAAGCGGCACAGTGGGGTGCTCCCATCCTTCTGTGGTATGCGCTGGGCAACGGCCTGCTCGCCATCGGTGCCTTTCAGTATTACCTCCAGTACGCCCACGGCAAGCTGCGACTGCATGTCATCTATAACACGGTGTCGGTGCTGATCGTGGTGCCGGTGGTCGTGGTGGCGGCCTGGCAGTGGCAGGCGATCGGTGTCGCCGTGGCCTGGTTTGGCTTTCGCCTGCTCTCGTTTGTGTCATGGACGCCCTTTGTACATTCAAGGTTCGCACCGGGCATTCATGGTCAGTGGATGACCCGAGACATTCTACCCTGTGCGGTCGCCACGGCGCTGATGCTGCTGTTGTATCAGTGGCTTGATCTGGCGCTCTGGTCGCTGCCCAGACCCTGGATATTTGTCAGTCTGATGGCCATGGGTATCGCCATCCTGCTGGTCAATGCCGTCGTCTCCTCGGTAGGAAGGGACATGATCATTCGCCGTTTGCAGGAGAGAAAGCATGACCGCGCTACCCACTGAAGAGATGCTTGTCCGGCAGTGGCCTGTCGGTGCACAGACGCCGGAGGTCAGCGTCATCTGCACAACCTTCAATCAGGCAGGCTATATCCGGGAGGCCATCGAAGGCTTTCTGCAACAGAAAACGGATTTCTGCTTTGAAATCATCATCCACGATGATGCCTCCACCGATGGCACCGCCGCGATCGTTGACGAGTATGCAAAACAGTATCCGCGGGTTATCCGGGCCGTATTGCGTGATGAAAACCAGTATCAGAAAGGGCGTCGCATCATGCCGATGGCGGCAGGCTTTGCCCGAGGCGAGTATCTGGCGCTGTGTGAGGGTGATGACTTCTGGTGCGATGAACAAAAGCTTGCCCGCCAGTATCGGGCCATGCAGGCCAGACCGGACATCGCGATCAGCTATCACAACGTGATGCGTCGTGGTCCCGATCAGGAGAGCCTGCATATCGAGGCGCAGGACAGCCGCAACCACGAACGCGTGGTATCGCTCGACGAGCTGCTGGTCCACACCGGCGACTATTGCCCCTCACCCTCGCTGATGCTGCATCGAGGTGTGCTGGAGCGCCTGCCCGAATGGTTTTATACCACGGCGCCGGTGGGGGATTTTTACCTTCAGGTGCTGGCGGCCCGGCCGGCCGGGGCGCTTTATCTGCCGCATGTCATGGCGGTCTATCGCACTCAGGCCCAGGGGTCATGGTCCCAGCAGCAGCGTCAGCTGGAAGACGATCAACGCTATGCCCGTCATCAGGACTTCATGGCCCGTCATGCCGAATGTATGGGGTATCTGGCCAATCAGCTCGACGCCTCCCACACACCGGCCATAACGCTTGCCATGGCGCGGCGCTGGTATTACGCCTCGGTAGAATATCTTCAGGCGGGTCGCTATCGCGGCTTTCGTGATGCGATTGCCTCAAGCATGCATCAGCAGGCCATCTCCACGCCTCAGCGGCTGCTGTTTGCGCTGCGTCGCACCCCTCGGCTGGCAAGCCGTCTGATGGCGATGCGTCATCAGTATCAGCGACGGCGTCGCTCGACGGACCGCGCCTGACAGGGTCGCAGAGCCGACACTAAAGGCCCCTGAAGCCTGCTGGGTTCAGGGGCCTTGTCAGTACCGGATCAGACCGTCGCCATCTGCGTTTTTTGATGCTCGCGCAGCGCATACTTTTGAAGCTTGCCGGTCGAGGTTCTGGGCAGCGACGCCTGAAACGTGACATGCCTTGGCACCTTGAAATGCGCCATGTGCTCACGACACCAACTCAACAGTTCGGCGTCACTGGGCCTGTCGGTATCGGATATCGGCACCACGAAGGCGTGTGGTGTCTCCCCCCAGAAATCATGCGGTCTGGCGATCACGGCGACTTCACGCACGGCGGGGTGACCCATCATGATCTCCTCGATTTCGATCGACGAGATCGACTCGCCGCCCGAGATGATGATGTCCTTGGCGCGATCGCGAATCTCGATATAGCCGTCTTCGTGCATGACGGCGATATCCCCGGTGTCGAGCCAGCCCCGGCCCATGACGTCCCGCGTGGCGTCAGGGTTTTTGATATAGCCCTGCATGATGGTGTTGCCGCGCAGCATGAGGTGTCCAAGCGACCGGCCATCGGCGGGGACATCTTCGTGGGTCACCGGATCCTTCAGAGCAACCCGTTCGATGGCGAAGGTGCCCACACCCTGACGGATCTGAAGGCGGGCGCGCGCGTCAGGTGTCAGTGATGACCACTCGGGCTGGAACTGACAGACCAGCGAGGGGCCGTAGGTTTCGGTCATGCCATAAAGATGCAGCACGTTAAAGCCCAGCGCACTCATGCGGGCAATCGTTGTGGCATTGGGCGGGGCGCCGCCGGTGGCCAGCATGACCGGATGGGGCAGTGGTGTAGCGGCTTCGGGGCGGTCGAGCAGCATGGTCATGATGATGGGGGCAGCGGCCATGTGCGTGATGCCGCGGGTATGAATCATCTCCAGTACCCGGGCCGGTTCGACCCGGCGCATGCAGACATGCGTGCCCCCGGCGGCCGTAACGGCCCAGGTGTGGGTCCAGCCGTTGCAGTGGAACATGGGCAGGGTCCAGAGATAGACCGTGCGCTCATCCATCTTCAGCGTCAGCGTATTGGACAGAGCGTTGAGATAGGCGCCGCGATGACTGTAGATCACGCCCTTGGGATTGCCCGTGGTGCCCGAGGTGTAGTTCAGCGCGATGCAGTCGCGTTCGTCACCGACCGGCACGGGGGTACACGCCGTGGCGGCTGCCACCAGCGATTCATAGTCATGAAGGGTCGGCTGCTCCCAGGCCGGGGCATCGTCACTGCCTTCATCGATCTCGATCAGTACCGGTGCGGGGGAGGTCAGAAGCGATAGCGCCCTGGCGACCGTCCTGCGAAGGCTCTGGTCAAAAATCAGTACGCGCGTTTCGGCATGCGCCATGATGAAGGCAATGGAGGCGCCATCGAGTCTGGCATTGATGGCATTGAGAATGCCGCCGGCCATCGGCACCCCATAATGCGCCTCCAGCATGGCCCTTGAATTCATGCCAAGGGTCGAGACCACATCCCCCGGGGCGACCCCCAGCGTTTGCAGTGCGCCGCCAAGTTTTAGACTGCGCCGATAAAACGCCTGGTAGGTGAGCGTCACGTCGCCTTCTACAACCGCTGGCCGGTCCGGATGAACCCGAACGGCACGTTCCAGAAAACTGGTGGGTGAGAGAGGGACGTGATTGCTTTCCCCGCCAGGCGGGCATGACGATGACGGTGTTGCGCAAGAATTATTCAATGCCATATCTCCACGAGACCATAAGTATACTTTTTTATTTTTTTAATGAGTTTTAAATCAAATAAGAGGTGTCGGGTATGACAGTCTCGAAAATGCAGTTCAGTATTTAATACGGTCGATAATGATGGCGTGTTAAACAAATTAAGTTTGAATTAACAAGCTCATGTTTTCAGTCCTACAATATAAACACGGACTCGGTGAATTTTTATTTTGTACAAACAACATGGTCGATACGGCACATTTCAATGGGATAATACGTCGTAGGTTGAGTGTTGTTATTTGTTATCTTTTTTTTCGAGCGCATGCATCGTTTATGTTTAATATTGAATATAACGATGCTTCGTTATTTATAAGTTGTTTTGCAGGTTTGATGCTGGAGTCGTGATGACAGTCGATATTGAAAGGCGGCTGCGCCTGGAAGGTCAGGTAGCGCTGGTCACGGGCGCCGCCAGCGGGTTGGGGGCACATTTCAGCCAGGTACTGGGCCACGCCGGCGCATCATTGATGCTGACCGGTCGCCGTCGCGAGCCGCTCGAGGCGCAGGCCGCCGAGCTGCGTCATCGGGGCGTCCGTGTATGGGTGTGCGCCATGGACATTCGAAATGACGAGGATGTACAGCGTGCGCTGGCAACGCTTTCGCAGGAGGCAGGGCAGGGCCCGGATATCGTGGTCAACAACGCCGGCATTACCGATACCACGGCGGCGCTTGCGCGCGACATGGACGCCTGGACCGACATCATCGATACCAATCTCAACGGCGCCATGCGCGTATCAAGGGCCGTTGCCACGAACATGCAGTCGCAGGGTCGGCGCGGTGCGATCGTCAACGTGGCCTCGATTCTCGGGCTGCGAGTGGCCGGGCACGTGGCGGCCTACAGCGCCAGCAAGGCCGGATTGATCCAGCTCACCAAAAGTCTGGCACTTGAGTGGGCGCGCCACGGCATTCGGGTCAACGCACTGGCGCCGGGCTATATCGACACGCCGTTGAACCATGACTTTTTTCAAAGTGAACAGGGCCAGCAGTTGATTCGACGCATCCCCCAGCGGCGTCTGGGCGCCCCCGAGGCGCTGGACGGCCCTCTTTTACTTTTATGCAGCGATGCCGGCAGCTACATGACCGGCAGCGTGCTCACGGTCGACGGCGGCCACATGGTCAGCTCGCTTTAACGCCTGTTTCCCTACCTGTCTGGATATCACATGGATTTTTCACTCCCCCGGGACATTGAACAGTACCGCCAGCGCATCGCCGCCTTCGTTGAAGAGCGCATCATGCCGCTGGAGAAGGACCGCGCCAATTATGATGAGCACGAAAACATCGTTGATCATCACCTTCAGCGCCTGCGCGGCGAGGTAAAAGAGGCCGGACTCTGGTCGCCGCAGATGCCCCGTTACCGCGGCGGCATGGGGCTTTCGATGGTGGGGATGGCGGCCTGCTATGAGGCCATGAACCGCTCCATCTTCGGTCCGGTCTGCTTTAACGCCGTGGCACCCGATGACGGCAACATGATGGTGCTTGAAAAGGTGGGGACCGACGAACAGAAAACGCGCTGGCTCCAGCCGATCGTCGATGGTCGCGTCCGCAGTGCCTTTGCCCTGACCGAGCCGCATCCGGGCTCCGGCTCCGACATGGCCGGCATGATGCAGACCCGTGCCGAGCGTCGCGGTGACCGCTGGGTCATCAACGGCCACAAGTGGTTCATTACCGGTGCCGGGCTCGCCGAGCATTTCATGCTGGTGGCGCGAACCAGCGACGATGCGCGCAAGGGCCTGACGGTCTTTTTGTTTCATCGTGACCAGCCCGGCTGGGAGATCAAGCGTCGTATCCCGATCATGGGCCCCGAAGAGCATGGCGGTCACTGTGAACTGGTCTTTGACGGGCTGGAAATTCCCGACGATCAGGTGGTGCTCGGGGTCGGCGAGGGCATGAAGGTCGCCCAGATCCGCCTGGGCCCGGCGCGTCTGACCCACTGCATGCGCTGGCTGGGGCTGGCCCAGCGGGCCATGGAAGAGGCGCTGGGTCATGTCGAGATGCGCCAGGCCTTCGGTGCCGCGCTGGCCGATAACCAGAGCATCCAGACAATGCTGGGTGAAGTGGCCATGGAGATCGAAGTAGGCCGGACGCTGGTCATGAAGGCCGCCTGGGCGCTGGATCAGGGCAGTTTTGCCCGCAAGGAAGTCAGCATGGCCAAGGTCGCGGTTTCCAACGTGCTCAACAAGGCGGTGGATGTGGCCATTCAGGTGCATGGTGCCAAGGGTTACTCCCAGGACACGGTGCTTGAATGGATCTATCGCTACGCCCGTCAGGCCCGCATCGTGGACGGCGCCACCGAGGTTCATCAGATGCTGCTGGCGCGCATGCTGCGCAGCGAGGGCAACGACTTCTGGCAGTGGGAGGTGGCCGGTGAATGATACCGATTCGGCCCTGAGTGACTGGCTTGCGCAGCAAAGCAGCGCCGAAAATGTGGTCATCAGGGCCCAGCGGCGCCTGGGCGGCGGCGCCGTGCAGGATAACCGCTTGCTGGACGTCATGGTGACCGGGGGGAGCATGGCGGGAGAGCAGCGCTGGGTGCTGCGCAGCGATGCCAGCGCACCGCTGGCCATCAGTGCCAGTCGTGAGGAGGAGTTTGCGCTGTTCGAGCACGCCTGGCGTCATGGGGTTCGTGTCCCCGAACCGTTATGGATGTGTCACGACGAGTGCGTTCTGGGTCGGCCTTTCATGATCATGCGTCATGTCGAAGGCGCTGCTTCCCCGCGGGAGCTGGTGGCCCGGGCCGACGACGGCGCGCTTGAACCGCTGGTAGAAGCGCTGGGCGCGGAGCTGGCGCGTATTCATGCCCTGCCACTGCCTGACCAGGCGGCCCATCAGCAGGGCAATGCCGATGAAGTAACCCGCCAGCTGGCGGACTATCAGGCTCGACTGGCCCGTCTGGATCAGCCGCAGCCGGTACTGGCGTGGGCGCTGCGCTGGCTGGCGCGGCATCCGCCGACGCCCTCACGCACCGTGCTGTCACACAACGATTTTCGCACCGGCAATCTCATGGTTGACGGCGACCGGCTTGAGGCCGTCCTCGACTGGGAGTTTGCCGGGCCCAATGACGCTTTCGCCGATATCGGCTGGTTCTGTGCCCCTTGCTGGCGCTTCGGTGGTTCAGGGGAAGCCGGCGGTCTGGGTTCGATCGAGGCGTTTTTGCGCGGCTATGAACGTGGTGGCGGTGAACGCCCCGATCGCGGGCGGCTCGATAAATGGATCATTCTGGCCACGCTGCGCTGGGCCGTGATTGCCCTGGAGCAGGGCGCCCGTCATGACAGCGGCGTGCAGCCCGATCTGGAGCTGGCACTGACATCGCATCTTCTGCCCGGGCTGGAGCTCGATCTGCTGCGTCTGATTCCGGTGGATGAGGCGGTCGACCCGGCGCGCCTGCCGCGCTCAAGCGAGGCCGATGCCAACGCTCAGGACTTGTCCGGTGCCTGGGAGACTCTGTCGACGCTTAACAGGGACGCGCGCGCCTTGATGGAAATCACGCGCCAGACGCTCAAATCGGAGGTCATTCCCGCACTGGAGGGGGATGCGCGGCATTCGGCCCTGATGGTGGCCAATGCGCTGTCGATTATTGCCCGCCAGCAGTACCAGGGGGTGTCCATCTGGGGGCAGGTTCGGGAGACGCTATCGGATCAGCTTTCCCTGCCGATGGAAGACGATTCGCCCCATGCCGCCGCACAGGCGCTGGTCAACGAAATCCACAGCGGCGAGCGTGACGACCCGGAGGCCTTTGAAGCGCTGCGCCATCTGCTCCGAGAGGACGCCCTGGCGCGCGCGCGTATCAGTCAGCCACGGGCCGCACAGCAGTAGCCGTGGAGAGACATGCAACGCATATGCCTCGATCGTTCGGCCCGGCATCGACTGTCTAGAAAAGACGTGACAGCAAGGAGACCACCGCCGTCTCGACTCTTAGAATGCGCGGGCCGAGATGGATGCCTTCAAAGCCCATGGCCTGCAGTCTCTCTACCTCATAGGGGATAAACCCGCCTTCGGGGCCGATGGCCAAGGTTATGGGCTGACCCATGGGCAGTCCGCGCGGGCAGCTCTCGCCGATGCCGGGGTGGGCCAGCAGCGCCCGGTGGCCTGCAAGCGCCTCGGGCAGCTGATCTTCGATAAAGGGTTTGAAACGCGGCTGCAGATCCACCACCGGCAATATCGTATCGCGCGCCTGCTCAAGACCCAGGCGCAGATGCGCCTCGATACGTTCGGGCTGAAGCTCGGGCGACTGCCAGTAGCTTTTCTCGACTCTGGCAGTATGCAAAAGCGTCAGTCGCTTGACCCCCATGGTAGCGATGTTCTCCAGCGAGCGGGCCAGCATGCGCGGGCGCGGCAGAGCCAGCAGCAGATGCACCGGCAGCGGCGGCGGCGGGGCATCGTCGAGATGGATCACCTCGAACAGGGCGCGGTCGTTGTCCAGTTCAAGCAGACGTGCCCGCCCGATGCCGTCACCCGTCATTCCAATCGTTAATTCTTCGCCGGGCGTGGCCCGATGTATCTCGTGAAGATGACGCAGGCGTCGACTATCGTGGATACAGGCCCGACCGGGGGGTACGAGGTCGTCAGGCGTGAGCAGCAGCAGATTCATGATGTCGTATTTCCAGGCGCAGACGGATCGAAAGGGCGGCGATGATAGCGCAGCTTCCCCGGGCGGACGAGGCGTTCGCTTTCTGACATAATGCGCCCGACACGCGCCCGGGCAGACGGGAAACTGGCTTGAACCATGATGCAGGAAAGCTTCGGCATGAAGGTACTGATGATTGGCGGCGGTGGCCGCGAACACGCGCTGGCGTGGAAACTGGTACAGTCACCGCGGGTGGATGAGGTGCTACTGGCGCCCGGCAATGCCGGCACCGCGCGTGAGCCCGGTCTTCGCAACATCGATGTTGCCGGCGGCGATATCGAAGGGCTGCTGGCCATCGCGCGCCGGGAAGCGGTAGCACTCACCGTGGTCGGCCCGGAAGCGCCGCTGGTGGCCGGCGTCGTCGACCGGTTCCAGGCTGAAGGGTTCAGAATCTTTGGGCCGAGCGCGGCGGCCGCACGGCTTGAAGGCTCCAAGGCCTTCAGCAAGGATTTTCTGGCACGTCACGATATCCCGACCGCACGCTATCAAAGCTTTACGGAAGTGGCGCCGGCGCTGGCCTATCTTGAGTCGCAGGGGGCGCCGATCGTGATCAAGGCCGACGGCCTGGCGGCCGGCAAGGGCGTGATCGTGGCAATGGACATGGCCCAGGCGCGAGCTGCCGTTCAGGACATGCTGGAAGACAACGCCTTTGGCGATGCCGGTGCCCGGGTCGTCATCGAGGAGTATCTCGACGGCGAAGAGGCAAGCTTTATCGTCATGGCGGACGGTCATCACGTGCTGGAAATGGCCACCAGTCAGGACCACAAGCGGGTAGGCGACAACGACAGCGGTGCCAACACCGGTGGCATGGGGGCCTACTCGCCGGCGCCCGTGGTGACTGAAAGCGTGCGCCAGCGCGTCATGCGCGAGATCATCATGCCGACCATTCAGGGCATGAAGGCCGACGGCCATGCCTATACGGGTTTTCTCTATGCGGGTCTCATGATCGATGATCAGGGCGCGCCGCGCGTGATCGAATACAACTGCCGCTTTGGTGACCCCGAAACCCAGCCGATCATGCTGCGATTGCAGTCCGATCTGTACGAGCTTTGCGAGGCCGCCATTGATGGCAGTCTTGATCATTATCAGTGCCAGTGGGATATGCGCTCGGCAGTCGGTGTGGTCATGGCGGCAAAGGGCTACCCGGACAGCTACCGCAAGGGCGATGTCATCACGGGATTTGACGCAGCCCGGGCGCTTGGGTGTCACGTCTTTCATGCCGGTACCCGCGAAAGTGAAAACGGTGCTGTCGTGACGTCCGGCGGGCGTGTGCTGTGTGTGACGGCGCTGGGCGAAGACGTGAAGGCGGCGCGCGATCTGGCCTATGAGGGCGTGGCGGCCATGGCGTTTGAAGGCGGGTTTTATCGCCATGATATCGCCGCTCGTGCCATCAACCGGTAGCGCCACGCGCCGGGTCCCTTGATACCGGGTCGATGTCGATAACAACACCTTGATCTGATCTGCAGCTCAGGAGGCGCCATGTCACGCGAGCATCCCGTGATTGCCATCACCGGCTCGTCCGGCGCAGGAACCACTACCGTGCGGCGCGCCTTCGAGCGCATGTTTTCCCGCAAGGGGATCAAGGCGGCCTTTGTGGATGGTGACGCCTTTCACCGCTATAGCCGTGAAGATCTGGCGCGCATCTTTCGCGATGAGCCCGAGCGGAAAAATGAGCTGTCGCACTTTGCGGTCGAGGCGAACCTGCTCGACCGCCTGGAGCGCTTGTTTGCCGAATACGGCGAACACGGCATGGGCACCTATCGCCACTATATTCATGCCGAAGACAAGCGCATGCTGGAGGCCGGCTATCATGTCGGTACCTTCACCGAATGGCAGCCCCTGCCTGCCGGCACGGATCTATTGTTCTACGAAGGACTGCATGGCGGGCTGGTGTCGTCTCATCACGATCTGGCGCAGCATGTTGATCTTTTGATCGGGGTGACGCCGACGGTCAATCTCGAGTGGATTCAAAAGATCGACCGCGATATCAACATGCGCGGTCATTCCCATGAAGCCGTGGTCGATACGATTCTGGGGCGCATGCAGGACTACGTGCGCTATATCGTGCCGCAGTTTTCCCGCACGCATATCAACTTTCAGCGTGTGCCGACGGTGGACACCTCCAACCCTTTCGAGCCGCAGGCGATTCCCTCGGACGCCGAATCCTTCGTGGTCATTCGCTTTCGCGACCGCGACAGCGCCGATTTTCCCTACCTGCTGACCATGCTGTCGGGGGCCTTCATGACGCGACCCAATACCCTGACGGTGCCCGGGTCGCAGATGCCGCTGGCCATCGAGCTGATTCTGGAGCCGCAGATCGAGGCGCTGCTGGCGCAGCGGCGCTTTCGATAGGCGCTCCGGCGTCGATGATAACGATCCATTTCCGACAAGGGAGGTTTCATGTCCACGATCTTTTCCAAAATCATCAATCGCGAGATCAAGGCCGATATCGTTTATGAAGACGATGACGTGCTGGCGTTCAACGACGTCAATCCCCAGGCGCCGGTGCACGTTCTGATCATCCCCAAACGCGAGATTGCTACCCTCAACGACCTGACCGATGCAGATGCCGAAGTGGTCGGCAGGCTGCATCTGGCAGCGGCGAAAATCGCCCGCGACAAGGGGATTGCCGAGGAGGGCTATCGCGTGGTGATGAACTGCAATGACAAGGGCGGCCAGAGCGTCTATCACATTCATCTTCATTTGATGGGCGGGCGCCAGATGAGCTGGCCTGCCGGCTGAGCCGTCCGGTTCACCGCAGAAAAGCGCCTGCCGCCATGGCCGCAGGCGCTTTTTCATGTCCGGTCGTTGCCTTTGATGGGAGGCGGGGTTCATGACGACCGCGCCGTCGTGGTGCGTCAGTCACCCTGATGGCGCACGACAGGGTCGCAACAAGGCAACGCAGTGATCGGTAGATACAAAAAAAGCGCGTTAGGGTGCTGCCGGCTGTGGCCTTTGGCCTGGCTGGCACGTGTCTTGCTCGGTTAATCGCCGTCGCGCTGCATTCGGCCCCTGCATGGTGCAGGGGCCGGGGCGAATGCGGCGTCCTCGCTCTGTCCGTTCATCACCGGGCGGACAGAAGCAACGAGCATCCTACCGAGGCAGCGTCATGGAGATCAGAAACAAGGCCACTCGCATTCGGCTTTTCGATTTTAAAACGCCGCAGATGCGCGCGTTTCATCTGTCCTGGTTTGCCTTTCACGTCTGTTTTTTTGGCTGGTTCGGCATCGCGCCGATGATGGCCATCGTGCGTGACGATCTGAACCTGACCAAGACGCAGATCGGCAATACCATGATCGCTTCGGTCGCGGTCACCGTCGTGGTTCGTCTTTTTATCGGCCTTTTATGTGATCGCATCGGCCCGCGGCGCACCTACACCTGGCTTTTGTGTCTGGGGGCATTACCGGTCATGTCGATCGGTCTGGCCGACAGCTTCGAAAGCTTTTTGCTGGCGCGACTGGCGATCGGCGCTGTCGGCGCGTCGTTTGTGATCACCCAGTATCACACCTCGATCATGTTCGCCCCCAATGTGGTGGGCACGGCCAATGCGGCCACGGCCGGCTGGGGCAATCTGGGCGGCGGGACGACCCAGATCCTGATGCCGCTGGTGCTGTCGGGCATTTTGATGCTGGGCGTCAGCGAAACGCTGGGCTGGCGGCTTGCGATGGTCGTGCCGGGGGTGGTGCTGTTTCTGACCGGCCTTGCTTACTGGCATTTCACCCAGGACGCTCCGGAGGGCAACTTCAGTGATCTGCGTCGCCGCGGCGAACTTGTCGAGGCCAAAAACGAGTACGGCGCGCGTTCAAGCTTCGGGTCGGCCATTCGGGACGTGCGCGTCTGGGCGCTGTTTCTGGTCTACGGGGCCTGTTTCGGTGTCGAGCTGACCATCAACAATATCGCCGCGCTCTACTATTTCGACAATTTTGAGCTCTCGCTGGGCACGGCCGGTCTGATCGCGGGGCTTTTCGGGCTGATGAACCTGTTTGCCCGCGCGCTGGGCGGTTTCTTCTCCGACCGCTTTGCGCGCCTGGGCGGGCTTCGGGGTCGCGTGCGCTGGCTGTTTCTGACGCTTTTGTGTGAAGGCGTTGCGCTGATGCTGTTCTCCCAGATGCAGGTGCTGGGCATCGCTATTGTTACCATGGTGATGTTCAGTTTGTTCGTGCAGATGGCGGAAGGAGCAACCTATGGCGTGGTGCCCTTCATCAATCGCCGGGCGCTGGGCGCCGTGGCCGGCATTGTCGGCGCCGGCGGCAACGTGGGTGCCGTGGCGGCCGGCTTTTTGTTTCGTTCGGAATCGATAAGCTATCAGCAGGGACTTTTCTTTTTGGGGATCACGGTGACCCTGATCTCGTTTGCCGCGCTGAGCGTGCGGTTTCCGAAAGGGGCCATGAGCGAGGCGCAGGATGAAACGGCGCAGGCGAGCACAAGACACTCGGCGCCGGCGGGTGGCTATCGCAGCGGTGAGCAGATGAGCTGATCCGCCCTTGCAAAACGACCCGGGTGTCAAACCCGGTAGAGGGCTGGCGGCGCGGTGCATGAGATCCATGCACCGCGCCGCTTGATATCAGATATCGCCAGCCCCGGTGATGGCCACTATAGTCAGGGCACCGCGGTCCATTTTCATGAGCGAGCTTTCAGGAGGCATGCCATGTCCCGTCAATTCACACGCAGTGATCGCCTTGTTGATCAACTCGATACCATGCTGCGTACTCTGGTTCCGGGCGCGACGCGCGCCAGCCGTGCTCGACCCGGTCTCGGGGCGCAGGACAAGCCCATGACCACCGATGAAGTCCGACACTCCGTTGACGTCTTGCGCCATCATCATCGTGGTCGGGTCATCGGGCAGGGCATCTATCAGGGGCAGCGCTTTGCCACAGGCATCAGCAGCCGCTATCAGCCGGTGGACGAGCTGTCGGTTCGAGGCGTTGACCATCTGGACTGGTGTGACGCGCGGCTGCGCGAGCTGGGCGGGCGGGCATCGCGATTGACGCCCTTTTATTACACGGCGTCGCTGGGTGCCGGGATGCTGCTGAGCCGTCGCAGTCATGCTCGCGGGCTTGGGCTGGTCAACCGGGGTGAGAGTCTGCAGGCGGAGTCACTGGAGCGTCAGCTGGCGGCACTGCCGGCAGCTGACGAGAAATCGCGTGCTGTCATTCGCCAGATGCTTGATGACAGCACGCGTCATGCGCGCGGTGCGCTTGAAGCGGGTGGCCAGCGCTGGCCCGGAGGCTGGCGCTGGATGTCATCGATGGGGGGACGGGTCTGTGAGTGGCGGCGTCTGCGTCACCACTCAGCGGGAAGCATGATCGACTGACGACTCGCCATCGCCCGGTTCGGTGCCCTGTGTCTCAACCGTTCTGTTCTTGTGGGCCTCTGTCGAGATCGGTGAGAGCTCGGTAATGGCGCCGGCTTCGTCCTCTTCCTTTTCGTGAGAGAAAAGATCCCAGGCGGCAATGAACAAGGCGGCAATCAGCGGACCGATGACAAAGCCGTTGATGCCGAAAAGTGCCATGCCGCCCAGCGTTGAGATCAGCACCACGTAGTCAGGCAGCTTGGTGTCCTTGCCTACCAGAATCGGGCGCAGGAAATTGTCGGCAAGACCGATGATGACCACACCGACAAAGATCAAAATGGCGCCATCCACGATGTTGCCCGTCATCAGGTAATAGGCGGCGACCGGCGCCCACACCAGAGCGGCACCGATGGCCGGCAGCAGGGACAAAAAGGCCATGATGACGCCCCACAGCAGCGGCGCTTCAATGCCCAGTCCCCAGAAGGCCAGACCACCGATGCCGCCCTGTGTGGCGGCGACGATAATATTGCCCTTGACCGTGGCGCGCGTGACCGTGATGAACTTGTTGAGTAGCTGATACTTGTAGCGCGCGCTCAGGGGAATGGCCTGACGAATGCGTCGACCCAGCGGAACACCATCGCGAAACAGGAAAAACAGCAGATAGAGCATGATCCCCACGCTGACGAAAAACTGCAGGGTGTTCTGGCCGATGCTCAATGCCCTGGAGGCCAGCATCTGGCTGCCCTGTGCGGCCCCTTCCGAGACCCGTTCGCGCAGCTGGGAAAGGTCTCCCATACCGGTGCTTTCAAGCCAGCTGTCGACCGTCGGCGGCAGTGCCTGACGGGCCTGCTCGACATAGGCACCGAGATCCAGATCGCCCGAACGGATGCGCTGGTAGACGCTGGTGCCCTCCTGGACCAGGGAGCCTGCGATCAGGGTCACCGGGATAATGACGATAAAAAAGCAGATCAGCACGTTGGTAAGGGCTGCGAGATTGCGTCGTCCACCGTAGAGACTCAACAGGCGCCTTTGCAGGGGCATGAAAATCAGGGCCAGAATGACACCCCAGAAAATGGCGCTGAAAAAGGGCAGCAGTATTACCCAGACGAAGGCGACCGAGACGCCTACCAGCAGCAGCTCAAATGCCCTTTTTTCAATCGGTTTTTCCATACCTTCTCCCGCCTGGACGTGACGTCAGCCGTGCTGGCCGTCAGATCCTGTAACAGTCGCAAAAAACCCGGCATAACGCCGGGCATGTCATCACCATTGTAGTCTGAGTGTGTCAGACAATGTCGGTTCGTCGGTCGCCTGCGGGTATTGCGCCCTTCAGGCTTCGACGATTTCCCACGAATGGGTTATCTCGACGCCACCGTTGGCAAGCATCAGCGAGGCGCTGCAGTATTTCTCGGCCGAGAGCTCCACGGCCCGCTTGACCTGAGCTTCCTTGAGCGCCACGCCGGTGACCACAAAGTGTAGATGAATGGCGGTAAAAACGGCCGGTGTGGTATCGGCGCGTTCAGCCTTGAGCTGTGTGACACAGTCGGTCACCTTCGCGCGGGCCTTTTCAAGAATGTTGATCACGTCATAGGCACTGCAGCCGCCCAGCCCCATCAGGACCATTTCCATTGGCCGAGGCCCGGTGTTGCGACCGCCGTTGTCCGGATTGCCATCCAGAATGATGGCGTGACCGCTGCCCGATTCGGCCACGAACTGTCGGCCATCGGTCCATTTGATGCTGGCTTCCATGAGTCTTGCTCCGTGCAGATAAAGAGGTGAATCCTCTCATGAGATAATTGAAAAAAATTGAGCTCAGTCCTTGCCCTGATGGGCAAGCTGCTGCTCGAGCAGGGCCAGCCGCTCGGGCGTGCCGATATCCGACCACTGTCCTTTGTGGTAATGGCCACCAAGGCGCTGCTGCTGCATGGCGTCGATCAGACAGGGTCTGAGTGGGCAGGGCGTATTGTCGGCAAGATCAGCCACCAGCGATGGATGCATGAGCGCCATGCCGGCATAAACCAGGCGCGGCGCGCCTTGCTCATGCAGGCGGCCGGTCTCATCGAGATAAAAATCGCCCTCACGGTGGTGATCGGGCGGGTCGACCATGACCAGTCGCGCCAGATCGTCCCCGAGCGGGCCCAGGCTGTCGGGCGTAATGTCGCACCAGACATCGGCATTGACCAGCCAGAACGGCTCGTCTCCCAGTAACGACAGGGCATGGCGAATGCCACCGGCCGTTTCAAGCGCAGTCGGCTCGACGCTGTAGCGCAGCCGAACCCCGTAGCGTGTCCCGTCGCCAAGCGCCGTCATGATCTGTCCGCCAAGATAGCTGACGTTGATGACAATGTCGGTGATGCCTGCCGCGTACAGCCGCTCGATATGATATTCGATCAGCGCGCGGTCCCCCACCCTGAGCAGCGGTTTAGGGCAGTGATCGGTCAGGGTGCGCATGCGTGAGCCGCGTCCGGCGGCGAGTATCATCGCTTTCATGTCACAGGCCATGTTCACAGCGGTGCTGAATCAACCGGGCATCCAGTTTCGGCACAAAATCGGTATCAAACCACTGCATGAAGGCTTCAAACCCGGGCTGGCCGGTCAGGCCCTGGCGCACGTGTTCAACAAACAGCGGCAGCAGGGTGAGATAGCGTGGCTTGTTGTCACGCAGGGCCAGACGACAGAAAAGGCCCAGCACTTTAAGGCTGCGCTGCGCGCCGGTCAGATCGACCATGCGCCGGAAGGTTTCCGGTTCGAGGGGGGCAATGACGCCCGCGGCCTGGGCTTTCTGGCGCCACGTCTCGATCCAGCGCATCTGGTCGCTTTCGGGCCAGGCGTTGTTGCGATCGCGCAGCAGGGAGACCAGGTCGTAGGCCAGCGGACCACGAACTGCCCCCTGAAAATCGATGACCCAGAGACGCTCGTCGTGACACATGAGGTTTTGCGCGTGGAAATCACGATGGACGCAGACCTGAGGCTGCGCGCTCAGTGCCGCCACCAGTTGCTCGCGGACCTGCGGCCAGTTTTCAGGGGGCTCGATATCGAGCCACCGGGTCAGACACCACTGCGGGAAAAGGTCGAGTTCATCAGTAAGCCATTGGGTATCGTAGACCGGCAGGGCATTGGTCGGCAGCGCTGCGATGGCCACCGACGTCGAGATGGCCTGGTTCATGAGGGCTTCGCGCTGGTCTAACCGGGCCAGATGCTGGCGCAGCATGTCATCGCCCAGATCCTGCATCTCGATAAAGCCCTGATCCAGATCCACGTGATAGAGCGCCGGCACCAGGATGTCGTGCAAGCGCCACAGGCGCGCGATCTCTACAAAGGGCCGGCTGTTTTCGCGCTCGGGCGGGGCATCCATTAATATGCGCGAATCACCGTTGCCCAGAGACAGGCGAAAATAGCGTCGAAAGCTGGCATCATCTGTCACGATCTCGAGCTCGGGTGGCGAGGCCTCAAGGCCGTGATGGGATGCCGCCCAGCGGCGCAGGGCGTCAAGGCGCGCTGTCATGGGAACTCCTGGTTGACGGTACGGTTGCGGCACCGCATGCTGAGCGCTCAAGGGCCGCAACAGAACACTTTTGTCGCTTTTTCAGGCTGCTGCGGTGTCTTTTGCCGCGTACCATACCGATTTTTAAAAGCAATCACATCGCCTCATTGCAAGGAAGAACAAGGATCATGGGCCAGCGTATCTTCTGGACCGCCGCCTCGCTGACCGGTCTTCTCTCGACCATGGCTCAGGCGGCGCCCCAGCCACTGCCCGCCAGCGAACTTGACTGGCAGGCCTGGGGAGATGACCGCCCCGCCAATGCGCTGTGTCGGGGCCGCTATATCATGCCGGACTATCGTCTTGATGCCGGCAGTACTCCGTCACAGGTGCGTACCGAATCCGACGACGCCGGCTATGGCAGTAACGGGGAAACCCTGCTTGATGGTGAGGTTGTCCTGCGTCGCGGCGACCAGCAGCTGGAAGCCGGGCGCGCCACGCTTAATCAGGCGCGCACCAGTGTGTCGCTGCAGGGGCCTGTGGCCTATCGCCAGCCCGGCTTTCTGGTGCGCGGCGACCAGGGTCAGGTTGCGCTCAACAGCGATGCCGCCGAGATTGATCAGGCCCACTATGTGGCTCACGAGCAGCGCCTGCGTGGTGATGCCGGCCAGCTCTCGCGTCTGGAGGATGGTCGTTATCGCCTTCAGGATGCCTCCTTTACGACCTGTGAACCCCAGTCAAGCCTGTGGCGGCTGGTCAGCAGTGACATTACGCTGGATCAGGAACGCGGTTACGGTACGGCCACCCATGCCCGCATGGAAATCGAGGATGTGCCGGTCTTTTACTGGCCCTGGCTGCGTTTCCCGATCGATGACCGCCGCCTGACCGGCTTTTTGTGGCCTTCCGTCAGCTACGGCAGCGAGGCGGGACTTGATTACGCCCAGCCGTTTTATCTCAACCTCTCGCCCAATTACGACGCTACCGTCACGCCGCGCTATATTTCCGGACGAGGCGAGGCACTTGGCGGGCAGCTGCGCTATCTCTTCGACGAGGACGCCGGCACGCTGGAGGGCAACTATCTCGGCCACGATAATGGCGGCGACGATAATGATTTCAAGGACGAGGATCGCTGGTTTGTGCGCTATGCCCACGATGGCCGCTTCTCGCCGCGTACCACCTACAACCTGCGCTACGGGGCGGCCAGTGACGGTGACTATTTCGATGATTTCGGCCAGACCTTTGAAGAGCAGGACACTGATAACCTCGAGCGTCTGGCGCGTCTGAACTATCGCGGCACGACCTGGAATCTTCAGGCGCGGGCGCGCGGCTATCAGAAGCTCGATGAGCCACTGCGCGATAGCAACAAGCCGTTTTATGAGCTGCCGGCGCTGCTGGCCAGCGCACGCTGGGACCAGGCCGGCGGCTTTTATGAAGAGTTCAACTCCAGCGCGACCTATTTCTGGCGCGATGTTGATTATAATGACAGCTCGATTCGACCGCAGGAATCCGCGACCGGTGCCCGGGTTCACGTCGCGCCCGCTGTGGGCTTTCGCCGTTCGCCTTCCTGGGGGTTCTTCGAACCGCGTGCCGAGCTCATGGCCACTCAATATGAGCTGGACTGGCACGACCGCGACGATACTTCCGGCTTTGATGACTCGCCCAACCGGGTGCTGCCGGTATTTTCCGTGGACTCGGGGCTCATATTTGAGCGCGACACCAGCATTTTCGGCAGCGACTGGCGTCAGACCCTGGAGCCACGCCTTTACTATGCCTACGTTCCCCATCGGGATCAGTCCGAGTTGCCGCAGTTTGACAGTCGCGAACAGCCGCTGTCCTACTCGCAGCTCTGGTCACCCTATCGGTTCAGCGGTTCGGATCGGATAGGGGATACCAACAAGGTGTCCTATGGCGTGAGCACCCGCTTTCTGGAAGACGATACCGGTCGCGAGCGACTGGGTCTATCGGTCGGGCAGAGCCACTATTTCGAGGATCGCCGCGTCGTCGATGCCCGCTTTGACAATCGCGACATCAACGAAGACAGCGAGCTTTACTATCGCAATACCCGCGACCGCTCCCCGGTTGTCGCCGAAGCCGACTGGCAGATTACCGACCGCTGGTCGGCGCGCCAGTCCTTTTTCTACGATGATCATCGCAATCGTACCGAGAAGACCTCGTCCTATCTGACCTATCAGGACACGGACAACCTGATCCTCAATCTGGGCTATCGCTGGACCGTTCAGGACTTCGACCCGTTTGGAGACCAGGACGACCGCCTTGATTACAATCGCGAAGAGTACGATATCTCGGCGGCCTATCGCCTCACGCCGGCAATTTCACTGCTTGGTCGCTACCTGTATGATCAGACCAACAATCGCACCCTCGAAACGCTGGCAGGCGTGCGCTTTAACGACTGCTGCTACGGGGTTCAGCTTGCCTGGCGCGAGTACATCGATGACAACGATACGGCCCGAATCGACGACGATGATCGCAAGCACGGCCTCTTTTTGTCCTTTATCTTCAAGGGCCTTGGCGGTGTCGGACAGGGCAGCAGCGACGGCTATTTCTCCGAGGCCATTCCCGGCGTTCGGGAAAATGACTTTGGCGCCTATACCGGCGTGGGCAATTAAGGCCAAACGGTTGCTTGTGACCGGGCCGGAACTCGCAGCGAAGGCATGGCCTTGCTGCACTACTGACGTAACGTCGGTTTTATGGATGAAAAGAGAGATGTCATGAAAGCACGCAACGCAAACACGCTAGCCGCTCTGGGCCTTGCGCTGAGTCTTTTTGTTTCACCGCTGACAGTTGCTGCCGTCCAGCCTCTGGATCGTGTTGTTGCCGTGGTCAACGATGAGGCCATCATGTCCAGCGATCTGGATCGGCGCGTAGCGCAGGTGCGTCAGCAGATGCAGTCACGCAATATCGGCATGCCGGATCAGGAAGAGCTGCGCGAGCAGGTGCTCTCGCGCATGATTACCGAACAGATCGAGCTGCAGATGGCCGAGCGTGCCAACCTGAGCGTCAGCGACAGCGACCTCAATCAGGCCATGCGAGGCGTCGCCCAGCGTAACAACATGACGCTTGAGCAGTTTGCCGACCGGGTCGAGCAGGAGGGCATGAGTTACGCCCAGGTCAGAGAGCAGATTCGCCGTGAGCTTTTGATCACTCAGGTGCAGCAGCGTAGCGTGGCCGGTCAGGTCAATATTTCCGATCGTGAAGTGGATCAGTATCTAAAGCAGGCCGGCAGCAACGCCAATGTTCAGTACCATCTGGCCCATATCCTGATTGCCGTGCCGCAGGCGCCCACGCCCGGGCAGGCTGAAGCGGCCCGTGAAAAGGCCGAGCAGCTGCGTCAGGCCATTACTTCGGGGCAGGCAGGGTTTCAGGAGGTTGCTGCGGCGCAGTCCGACGGTCCCCAGGCGCTGGATGGCGGGGACCTGGGCTGGCGTAGCGGCGCCGAAATGCCCAGTATCTTTGAAGACGTTGTTCCCGGTCTGAATGAGGGAGAGGTCAGCGAGCCCATCCGCAGCCCCAGTGGCTATCATCTGATTACTCTTCTGGACAAGCGCGGCGGCGGCAATGCCGAGCAGCAGCGCGAGCAGATCCGGCGCACACTCTTTCAGCGCAAGGTCAACGAGGAGCTTGAGGCGTGGACACAGGAAATTCGTGCCTCGGCCTACGTTGACAATCGCCTGGAGCAGGGCGACGGTACTGCGCCGTAACAGACCAGACCTCCTTTCGGGAGCCAGCGCTGATGACAGGCCGCGAGCAACCCTCGCGGCCTTTCGTTGGTGAAGGCAGTTATCTTTGACGCAGGAATCTTTCATGTCACGACAACCGGCCCCCATGCGGGCGCGCAAGCGCTTTGGGCAGAACTTTCTCCAGGACCATGGCGTCATCGAGCGCATTGTGGGCTCGGTCCATCCGCAAAAGGGTGATCGACTGGTCGAAATCGGCCCGGGGCAGGGGGCGCTGACCGAGGAGTTGCTGAAAACGCACGGGGCGCTGGAAGCCATCGAACTGGACCGGGACCTGATTCCCGGACTGCGCACCCGCTTTTTCAACTACCCTGACTTTCACATGATTGAAGGCGACGCCCTCGCTTTTGATTTCAAGGCGTTTCGCGGCGATGGCCCGGCACTACGCGTGGTCGGCAATCTGCCCTATAACATCTCCACGCCGCTGATCTTTCATCTGCTGGGTGCCGGCGATGCCGTGCGTGACATGCACTTCATGCTGCAAAAGGAAGTCGTGGCCCGGCTGGCAGCAGAGCCCGGAACAGGGCAGTGGGGGCGGCTATCGGTCATGACCCGCTACTACTGTCAGGTGGAAGCCCTGTTTGATGTGCCGCCCGAAGCCTTTCTGCCGCAGCCAAAAGTGGACTCGAGCATTGTTCGTCTGACGCCCTGGCAGACACGGCCTCATGTGGCCCGTGATGAGGCGCTGCTGTCGGATCTGGTGCGTCGATCCTTCTCTCAGCGGCGCAAGACGCTGCGCAACAATCTGCGCGATGTCATAAGCGCCGAGACACTGGAGTCGCTCGGGATCACGCCATCGCGTCGCCCGGAGACGTTAAGCGTTGGCGAGTTCGTGGCGATCGCCAATCATCTTTTTGAGAACGCCTGATGAGTGAGCCTGTCCGAGACATCGTGATCGAGGTGGAAAGCTTTTATCTGCCGCAGGAGTCGGACCCATCACAGCAGCGCTTTGTGTTTGGCTATCGGGTGGCCATCCGCAATCAGTGGACGTATTCCATCCAGCTTCTGGCCCGCTACTGGCGTATTTCCCAGGGCAGCGGGGACGTGCGTGAAGTGCGTGGTGAAGGGGTCGTTGGCCGACAGCCCATGATCGCGCCGGGCCTGCCCTTCAATTACAGCAGTCGGGCCATTCTCGACAGCCAGGTCGGGGTGATGGAGGGCAGCTATACCTTCATGGCGCCGGCACTGGGAGAAACATTTGATATCACGATTGCCCCTTTTCGGCTGGCCTGTCCGTTGCACCTGCATTGATGTCCATGGGGCAGTGTCCTGCAGTGGCGAAGGTCATCCTTATTCAACGGTTTCGGAGTAGACAATGACGATCTGGGCCATCGGCGATTTACATGGCTGCGGCCATGAGTTCGAGACGCTGCTCGAGGCCATTGATTTTGTGCCCGGGCGTGATCATCTGTGGATTACCGGCGATCTGATCAACCGGGGGCCACAGTCGCTTCAAACGCTGCGCCGCGTTCATGCGCTGCGCGAGCATGCAAGCGTCGTGCTGGGCAATCATGACCTGCATCTGCTGGCAGTTGCCTTCGGGCATGCTCGCCTCAAGCCTTCGGATACGCTGATCGACATTCTCGAGGCGCCCGACCGCGATATACTGCTCGAGTGGCTGCGTTGTCAGCCCCTGATGGTCGAGTCCCGCACCCACCGAAGTGTCATGACCCATGCCGGCCTGCCGCCGCAGTGGTCCATCGAGCGGGCGCGCCAGTACGCGCGTGAAGCAGAGGCCGTGCTCTCTTCGCGTCAGTTCTTCGAATTTCTGCCCAACATGTATGGCAATGAACCGGCACGCTTTGAGCCTGCGCTGCACGGCAACGACCGCCTGAGATCGATCATCAACGTCTTTACCCGCATGCGTTTCATCGATGCGCACGGCACGCTTGATTTCAGCGCCAAGGAGGGGCTTGATAGCGCCCCCGACGGCTTCAGGCCCTGGTTCTGCTTTGAACGCGGCGACACCGAACGTCTGATTTTCGGACACTGGGCGGCACTTGAGGGCCGAGCGCCCGGCGCGCTGGCCAACGTACGGTCACTCGATGCCGGCTGTGTCTGGGGTGGCACCCTGATGGCCATGAATCTCGAAACGGAGCAGATCGTGACGGTGGCGTCACAAAAGCGTCAGTAACGTCCGGGCGATGCAACTCACCTATCCACGGAGACCCCATGTCCTTCAGTCATCTTGATCACGATACCCTGAAACAGTGGCAGGACAGCGACACCGCTCATGAAGTGGTGGATATTCGCGACCCCTTGAGCTTCAGTCAGGCGCACATCCCGGGCAGCCGTCATCTGGACAACACCAGCGTCGGCAGTTTCATTGAAAAGACGCCGCAGGAAAGTGCTGTAGTGGTGGTCTGCTACCACGGCCACTCCAGTCAGCAGGCCGCTCTCTGGCTGGCAGGGCAGGGTTATGAAAGGGTGTACAGTCTTGATGGCGGTTTTACCCACTGGCAGCACCATCATCCTGACCAGGTAGTTCGCGATGAGGGTATGGAACCACAGTGATCTGCTTTGAACTCGATGAGCCGTTAAAGGGACTTGAGGTCTACTGCGTGGGCGGCGCTGTGCGTGACGATCTGCTGGGTATCAACCACGATGATCGCGACTGGGTGATCGTGGGCTCGACCAGTGAAGAGATGCATCGGCGCGGATTTCGCCCGGTGGGGCGTGACTTTCCGGTCTTTTTACATCCTCATACTCATGAGGAGTACGCTCTGGCCCGAACCGAGCGCAAGTCCGGGCACGGCTACACCGGCTTTGAGGTGCATGCTACACCCGACGTTACGCTGGAAGAAGACCTGGCGCGACGCGATCTGACCATCAATGCCATGGCGCAGGACAGTTCGGGCCAGCGGTTGGATCCCTTTCAGGGCATCGAGGACTGTCGAACCGGCACGCTGCGCCATGTCTCCGCGGCTTTTGTGGAAGACCCGCTGCGTATTCTGCGCACCGGCCGATTTCTGGCGCGCTTTCAACCCCGCGGCTTTACGGTGGCCGATGAAACCATGGCGCTGATGAAGACCATGGTGGCCGAGGGCGAGGTCGCCCATCTGGTGGCCGAGCGGGTCTGGCAGGAGGTCGAGCGGACGCTGGGCGAGGCGGCGCCGTCCGCCTTTTTTGAGCTTTTACAACAGTGCGGGGCGCTGGACGTTTTGATGCCGGCGTTGAGTGACGTGCTTGAGACGGGGCTGGCCCGCATGAGCGCCGTCAATATAGCCATGGCGCGCTGGGCGCTGTTGACGGCTGACCTGTCACAAGAGGCGCTGACAGCGCTGTGTGAACGCTACCGCGTACCGGGAGAGTGGCGTGACCGCGCGCTGATGGTCGTGCGCAGTCGGGCACTGTTGTCATCCTCGCCCGATGCCGATCAGGTTCTGGCATGGGCCCAGGTCATGGACGCCTGGCGACGACAGTCGCGGCTGGATGACGTGCTCGGGATGCTTGCCATCGGCAATTTCGGGTTGCCGGTCACGGCACTGGGCAATGCCGTCGACCGGGCGAGACAGGTGTCACCGCAGTCGCTTATGGCGCAGGGGTATCAGGGGGCAGAGCTGGGCCGCATGATCGATGTTGAACGCCGCCGCGCTATCGAACATGGGCTGGCGAGCACATAACGGCTTCAACGGGCTCCGGTGCCGAAATCTTTTTCCCCTGCCACTCAAAGGCCACCGGCCAGAGCTCCTGGGCGTCGGCATCGAAAGCCTGCCATAGCACCCGATAGGGCGTGCCCGTAAGGGGGTGGCAGTAGTCGCCAAAACTTTCCGCCAGCGGGCGCAGTACAAAAGCGTTCCAGGTGATCTCGTCACGTGGCAGGGTGACGCCGTCGATAAAGCCGGTCAGATCATCCACGCACAAAATGTCGATATCCAGCGCGCGTGAGCTGAACTTCGGTGCACTGTGGTCCCGGCCGTTGTCGCGCTCGATTTGCTTGCACCACTGGTTGAGACGGGCCACCGGCCAGGGGCATGACGCCCCGACCACCAGGTTGTAGAAGTTGCACGGGCTGTCAAAGCCGACCGGGCGGCTTTCAAAGACTCGTGAGATCAGCAGTTCGCCAAAGGTGTCATGCAGGGCCGTAAGTGCTGCGTCGATACGTTGGTGACGCTGGGCATTACTGCCCAGACTGAACAGTACGAACGCCATATCAGCTGCGGTACTCGCCGCGCTCGATACGCACGCCAACAAAGGCGGCATCCGCCACGGCGCCGGGTTTTTTCAGCGTCAGGCGCAGCCAGGCAATACCAAACTCCTCACGAAGAATCAGGGCAATGCGCTCGGCAAAGGTTTCCACCAGCTCAAACCGGTGCTCGCTGCAGTACTGCTGAAGGCGCTGGCTGATGGCGGCATAATCCAGCGTGGCACTCAGGTCATCGTTGCGGGCAGCGCGGGCGATGTCGCAGCCCAGCTCCAGCGTCAGCAAAAGGCGCTGATGGATACGCTTTTCCCATTCATACACGCCGATCACGGCTTCCAGCGCCAGGTCTTCGATCAGCACCGTGTCCATGGCGATTCTCCTGTCATGGGTCATTGATTCAGTCCTGGCATCGAGCGGGTGCGGCCAGCTCGGAGAGCGGCCAGCGCGGCGTGGCCAGCATGGTCTGGTCATCGCGCTCGCCGGCCATCAGGCGCTGGGTGCCAACATAGGCAATCATGGCGCCGTTGTCGGTACAAAACCGCCCTCTGGGATAAAAGGCGCGCGCGCCCATTTTTGCAAGTGCCGTATCAAGGCGCTGACGCAGGCGCTGATTGGCGCTGACGCCGCCCGCCACGACCAGGCGTTTGAGGCCGGTCTGTTCCAGTGCGCGTCGACACTTGATCACCAGTGTATCGGCAACCGCATCTTCAAAGGCTCGGGCCACATCCGCGCGGGCCTGATCGTTCAGTTCCCCCTGAGCTTCCAGCGCCCTGACGGTAGTCAGCGTGTGGGTCTTTAAACCCGAGAAGCTGAAATCAAGCCCCGGGCGGTCCGTCATGGGCCTTGGAAAGCGAAAACGCGTCGGGTCACCCTGCTCGGCCAGTCGAGCAATATGCGGGCCGCCGGGGTAGGGCAGCGAGAGCATGCGGGCAGCCTTGTCAAAGGCTTCTCCCGCGGCGTCATCGACGGACTCGCCCAAAAGTTCATAGTTGCCCAGCGCATGCACCGCTACCAGCTGGGTGTGGCCGCCGGAGACCAGCAGGGCAACAAAGGGAAAGTCGGGACGTTCGTCTTCCAGCATGGGCGCCAGTAGATGCCCTTCCATATGATGAACGCCCAGTACCGGGACCTGCCAGGCCCAGGCCAGGCCGTGGGCAGTGGCAGCGCCGACCATCAGCGCACCGACCAGACCCGGGCCTGCCGTATAGGCAATCGCATCGATGTCGCGGGCTTCAAGGTCTGCCTCAAGCAGCACCTGATCGATGAGCGGGAGCAGGCGGCGGACATGGTCGCGCGAGGCCAGTTCGGGCACGACACCGCCATGCTCGACATGCATGTCAACCTGGCTGAACAGGGCGTCGGCCAAAAGCCCGTGTTCGCTGTCAAACAGGGCGATCCCTGTTTCATCGCAGGAGGTTTCGATCCCCAGTACGCGCATGGTGTGTCCTGATTTCGATAAGGGCGTCTTTCAGTGGCGGGTGCCGTGCAACAGACAATATTTGTGGCAGCCGGCAGGTGGGCAAGTCTACCCGTTTGTACTTCCCGCGTCAGGCGCTTTGCAAACCGAGGGCGCGACGTTTATAATACACGCCCTGTAATACCGGGCTGTGCTTCTGGCCGCTGATCGCGGCGCCTTCGCTGAATCGTGATCACCATGTCATGACCGGTTTAAGTGCCGCATCGACGGCATTGAGCACATTCAAACCTCATTGATCTCCTTAAGGTGGTGATTGCTTAATGCCTTCCGTCAAAGTACGTGACAACGAACCGTTCGACGTTGCTCTGCGTCGTTTCAAGCGCTCCTGTGAAAAGGCTGGCGTGCTCTCCGAAGTTCGTCGTCGTGAGAGCTACGAAAAGCCCACGGCTGAACGCAAGCGCAAGGCAGCAGCTGCTGTCAAGCGTCATGCGAAGAAGCTGCAGCGCGAGCGCAAGCGCTTCGAGCGGTTGTATTGATCCGTACCTGAGCGTATGCCCAACGCTTCAGCGGGATGCCGAACGGCCGCCATTGGCGGCCGTTCGTTTTTATAGGTAATGATGGGTCAGGCGCCGCCGAAAACGTTACGGCAACGCATGCGCTTGCCCGACAATGCCACACGAGACACCCGATACACCGGCCATTCCAGACTGAGAGGATGGCGACGCTGTAACGGGCATGATCACTGACCCCTGAGGTAGTGCAGGACATTATGGCCGGCAGAATTCCTCAACGATTTATCGACGATCTACTGGCGCGAACGGATATCGTTGATGTCATCGGCTCTCGTGTACAGCTCAAAAAGACAGGGCGCAATCATTCGGCGCTTTGTCCGTTTCACCAGGAAAAGTCTCCTTCCTTTACCGTCAGTGCCGACAAGCAGTTCTATCACTGCTTCGGATGCGGCGTCAGCGGCAACGCCCTGCGCTTTATCATGGAATTTGATCGCCTGAACTTTCCCGAGGCGATCGAGGCACTCGCAGGCCGTGCCGGCATGGAAGTGCCGCGTGAAGGAGAAAGTGACGAGCAGCGTCAGCAGGCGCGCGTGCAGGCAAAACGCCAGGAAGAGGCTGTCAATCTGCTGGAGCTGGGGACGCGCTTTTATCAGCAGCAGCTGGCCTCACCGACGGCGCATCAGGCCCATGAGTACCTGTCGCGTCGCGGTCTGAGCGACGATATCGTCAGCCGCTACGCCATCGGCTACGCCCCGCCCGGCTGGGACGCGCTCAAGCGCCATCTCGGTGACAAGGGGGTAGACGAAAATGTTCAGGTCGAATACGGCCTGCTGGTCAAAAAGGAAGAGACCGGCCGCAGCTGGGACCGCTTTCGCGACCGGGTCATTTTTCCCATTCGCGACTGGAAGGGACGAACCATCGGCTTCGGTGGTCGAGTACTGGGGGATGAAAAACCCAAATATCTCAACTCGCCCGAGTCTCCGGTCTTTCACAAGGGGCGTGAACTCTACGGGCTCTACGAGACCCGGGTGCAGTCAAAACGCCCCGAGCGCATGCTCATCGTGGAAGGCTACATGGACGTGGTGGCTCTGGCGCAGCACGGGGTTGATTACGCTGTGGCAACGCTTGGCACGGCGACCACGGAAGAGCATCTTCGCCGCCTGTTTCGCCTGGTGGATGAAGTGGTGTTCTGCTTTGATGGTGACGCAGCCGGCCGGCAGGCGGCACATCGTGCGCTCAATACCGTACTGCCGTTGATGATCGATGGCCGTCAGGCGCGGTTTCTGTTCTTGCCGGAAGGTGAGGACCCGGACTCGTTGATTCGCCAGGAAGGCCGGCAGGCCTTTGAGCAGCGCATCGTGCGTGCCGGTTCGCTGACGGAGTATCTTTTTGATCATGCCGGCGAAGGACGCGATCTTCGCCGTATCGAGGATCGAGAGCGTTTTGCCAGTGCCGTGCTGGAAGGGATCAAGCGCCTGCCGCAGGGGCTTTTAAGATCGCTTTTGATGCGTGAACTCAGCGAGCGCACGGGGCTTGAGCGCGGTACGCTCGAGGAGCTTTCCGAAAGTGATTCACGGCAACCGGGTCAGCCGAGCTCGCACTCGTTGCAGCCGGCCCGGCAGCAGGAAACACCGCATGAAACCGCGCGGCAGGCACGCTCGACTTCGCAGGTGGCGTCCCGTCGCCAACAGGGTGTTGCCATCCTGAGCACCAGCGGGCGAATCCTGCATTTGATCGTGCACTCGCCGGCACTGGTCGAGGCGTTGCCGGAGGGGGAGGCGTGGTGTCCCGACGATGAGGACGGGCAGCTTCTGCTGGAAGTCGTCAGGCTGGTGCGTGCCGGCGGCTATCGCTCGTCACAGGTGCTGCTGGCGCATTTTCACGGCAGCAGCCACGGCAGTCGACTGCTGGCGCTTTTGCAGCGTGAGCCGCTGATACCCGTGACGCTGCGTCATCGGGAGATAGAGGTTCTGGTGGCGCATTTTGAGCAGCAACGCCAGCGCTTGAGTCCGGAGCGCGAGCTTGAAGCACTGCAGACCCGCGAGCGCAGCGGCGAAAAACTCACGCGTGAAGAGGCAGGTCGGCTATGGCAGCTGGTCTGCGAGATCAAGCGCTGAAAGCCCTGTTGCGGGGTTGAAACAGGTGTTTATTCCCCTCATTTAGTAGGGATATAACGAGAGGCGCTGCAACGCTTGTAGCGTCTGAATCAATACACAGGATTGGTGAGAAGCGTCAGCCGTCTGCTGTCGGCTCCCTGCTGGTCTATACTGGATTGCCTGGCATGCCTTTTGGCATGAGCCAGGCGCTTCACTCTTCTTCGAGATAGGTTTCTATGGCTGGAAATACACCGCAGTCACGTCTGAAGGAGTTGATCGCGCGAGGCAAGGAACAGGGGTTTCTTACCTATGCCGAGGTCAACGACCATCTGCCTGAGGATATTGCAGATCCCGATCAGGTAGAAGACATCATCAGCATGATCAACGACATGGGTATCAACGTCGTTGAAGAAGCGCCCGATGAAGACACGCTGATGATGTCGGATCAGTCTGCTGACGAATCCGCCGCCGAAGAAGCTGTCGCAGCGCTGGCGGCCGTTGAAAGTGACGTTGGTCGCACGACTGATCCGGTACGCATGTACATGCGTGAAATGGGTACCGTGGAACTTCTCACTCGTGAAGGCGAAATCGAGATCGCCAAGCGTATCGAGGAGGGCACACGCGAGGTCATGTCGGCGCTGTCCAGTCTGCCGGGATCGGTCGACTCCATCCTTGAAGCCTACGATGCCACTCAGGATGAAGAGGCGCCGGGTCGTCTATCGGATCTATTCTCCGGCTTTATCGACCCCGACGAAGGCGTTCCGGGCGTGGCCGAAGTTGAAGAGCCCGCACCCGAAATCGTCGCCGATGACGCCGAAGACAGCGACAGCGATGAGGACAGCGACGAGGACAGCGACGAGGAGGACGATACAGCCTCTGAAGGCGGTCCGGATCCCGAACTGGCACGCGTTCGCTTCGAGCAGATTCGTGAGCAAAACGAGAAGACCAAGGCAGCGATCGAGGCACACGGCCTGTCGTCTTCCGAGGCTCGCAGCGAGCAGGCGCGTCTGGCAGAGCTGTTCTCGCCGATCAAGCTGGTGCCGCGTCATTTCGAACGACTGGTCGGTCAGCTGCGTCTGAGCGTCGGTCAGATTCGAGAGCAGGAAAAGACCATCATGCAGCTGTGCGTCAAGCGCGGCAAGGTGCCCCGCAAGGCGTTTATCGCTTCCTTCCCGGGTCGTGAATCCGACTCGAGCTGGATCGATGATTTCATTGCTCGCAACAGCAAGCATGCCGGCAACATCGAGCCGCTGCGCTCGGACATCGAGCGGGCTCAGCGCAAGATTGCCTTTGAAGAAGAGCTGGCCATGCTGCCGGTCTCCGAGCTCAAGGACATCAATCGTCGTCTGTCGATCGGTGAAGCCAAGGCGCGTCGTGCCAAAAAGGAAATGGTCGAAGCCAACCTGCGACTGGTGATCTCGATTGCCAAGAAGTACACCAATCGCGGTCTGCAGTTCCTGGATTTGATTCAGGAAGGCAACATCGGCCTGATGAAGGCCGTCGACAAGTTCGAATATCGTCGCGGCTACAAGTTCTCGACCTACGCCACCTGGTGGATTCGTCAGGCGATCACACGCTCGATTGCCGACCAGGCGCGAACCATCCGTATTCCGGTCCACATGATCGAAACGATCAACAAGCTCAACCGCGTCTCGCGTCAGATGCTTCAGGAAATGGGTCGTGAGCCCACGCCCGAAGAGCTGGGCGAGCGTCTGGAGATGCCGGAAGACAAGGTGCGCAAGGTCCTCAAGATCGCCAAGGAGCCGATCTCGATGGAGACGCCCATCGGTGACGACGATGACTCGCACCTGGGTGATTTCATCGAGGACTCCACCATGGTGTCGCCGATCGACTCGGCCACCGGTGAAGGACTTATCGAGGCCACGCGCAACGTGCTGGGCGGCCTGACCGCTCGCGAAGCGAAGGTGCTGCGCATGCGCTTCGGGATCGACATGAACACGGACCACACGCTTGAAGAAGTGGGCAAGCAGTTTGATGTCACCCGTGAACGTATCCGCCAGATCGAGGCCAAGGCGCTGCGCAAGCTGCGCCATCCGTCGCGCTCCGAGTCCCTGCGCTCTTTCATCGACGAATAAGCGACCATCGTTGTTCGTACCCACGCCCGCTTCCTTTCGGAAGCGGGCGTTTTTCGTTTTATGGGCAAGGGCGCTCCGGCTCAGGGAGCGCGTTCGAATTCGGCGCAGATCCAGTCGTGCACGGCACGAATTCGTGGATCGTCCAGTGCGCCGAAGGCGTGCACGATCGCGTAATGGCGACCCGTATTAACCCGTTGGGTTAAAGGCGCCACCAGCTCGCCACTGCTCAGCTCGTCACGCAGCAGGGTCTGGCGTGCGATGGCAATACCCATGCCGGCACGCGCGGCCTCCATGGTCAAATCGTGCCGGTTGAAGCTGTATCCCCGCTGGATGCCGGCGGTATCCGCGCCGATGGCGCTGAGATAGTGGTGCCACTCGCCGTGCGCGCTGCTGCCTCGCCACGCCGTCACATCATGCAAAAGCGGATAGTGCGCGAGCCTGTCAGGATGATTCAGCGCCGGGCGATGGCTGAAAAGGGCGGGCGCGCAGACCGGGAAAATGACCTCCTCCATCAATAGCGTTGACGCCATGCCCGGGTAGTGGTCGTCGCCCAGATCGATCGCCAGATCGAAGTTTTCCTCCGTAAGTGCCCGATCACTGTCTTCGGCGTGAAGATAGATATCCAGCGCCGGAAGCTGGGCCTGCAGGCGCGGCAGGCGCGGCATCAGCCAGCGGGTCAGAAACGACGGTACGCAGCGCAGCACCAGCTCGCCGCTCATCAGCCCGCGGGACAGACGCTTGAGTTCCTGATCGATGCGCCCATGCGCACTGAAGACAGCATCGGCCAGCCGCTCGCCTTCAGCGGTCAGCGACAGCCGTCTGGGATGGCGATGGAAGAGTCGAAACCCGAGTCTCTCCTCCAGCAGACGAATCTGCTGGCTGATGGCGCCGGTGGTCACGTTGAGTTCACCGGCTGCACGGGTAAAGGAGAGATGACGTGCCGCACAGGCAAAAACGTGTAGTCCCGCATGCATGGCGGTATTGGCTGAAGGCATTGAAAGCTCGCGTCAGCGTGGGCCCGATAAACGAGCCGTCCATTGAATGGTTTAGCAGAGCTAAACTCTGGTTGTCTATTTATGCTTTGAAAGGCGGTCCAAGGCAATACATGCTGACGTCATCGCGCAAAGATCCACGAATGGTTTAGCGCTCCTTACACCGATCATGGGGTGACAGCATGCCTATCAGCGTCTTCGAATTGTTCAATATCGGCATTGGCCCGTCCAGCTCTCACACGGTAGGCCCCATGCGTGCGGCCAAATTCTTTCTGGAAGCGCTGGACACCCGGCAGGCCACGTCACGTGTGACCGGTATCGAAATCCATCTTCACGGCTCGCTGTCGGCCACCGGTGTCGGCCATGGCACTGACCGTGCCGTCATCATGGGTCTGATGGGGGAGCTGCCCGCCACGATCGACCCGGACATTATCGACCCTGCCATTGATGACCTGCTGGAGTCGCAGGTATTGCGTCTGGGGGGGCGGGTCAGCGTGCCGTTTTTGTGGGAGCGGGACTTTTACTGGTCCAACGATCCGCTGCCGCGTCACCCCAACGCCATGACGCTGGTGGCCTCACTTCGTGATGGCAGCAACATCACGCAGACCTGGTATTCGGTGGGTGGCGGTTTTGTCATCAACGCCGCCGATGAGGAGTCGCCCGATACCGCGCCCGGCGTCGCGCTGCCGTTTGATTTTGACAGTGCCGATGAGCTGCTGAGAATCTGCAATCGCGAAAACAAGAGCATTGCCCAGGTCATGATGGCCAACGAGCTTGTCTGGCGCAGTGAAGAAGAGGTTCGTCAAGAGCTCTTCACGATCTGGCAGGCCATGCAGGCCTGTATCGCCAAAGGGCTTGAGCAGACCGGTGTGCTGCCCGGCGGACTGAACGTCAAACGTCGCGCTTCGGGGCTGCTGGCCCGGCTGGAGCGCGCCGAGCAGAACCTGATCGCCACCACGTTCTCGGCGATGGACTGGGTCAATCTGTTTGCTCTGGCGGTTAATGAAGAAAACGCCGCCGGTGGGCGCATGGTGACCGCGCCGACCAATGGCGCCGCCGGCATTATCCCGGCCGTACTGGGCTACTGGATGAAGTTTGAAGAAACGGCCTGTGAGCGCGGCGTCGTGGACTTTTTGCTGACAGCCGGTGCCATCGGCATCCTGTGCAAGAAAAACGCTTCGATTTCGGGCGCCGAGGTCGGATGTCAGGGTGAGGTCGGCTCGGCCTGCGCCATGGCGGCGGCCGGACTGTGTCAGGTCATGGGCGGCACGCCCGAGCAGGTGGAAAATGCCGCCGAGATCGGCCTTGAGCACAATCTGGGTCTGACCTGCGACCCGGTCGGCGGTCTGGTGCAGGTGCCGTGCATCGAGCGCAATGCCATTGCCTCGGTCAAGGCTATCAACGCCGCGCAGTTTGCCCTCAACGGCGATGGCACTCACTTCATCTCGCTGGACCATGCTATTCGTACCATGCGTGATACGGGGCGAGACATGCAGAGCAAGTACAAGGAAACCTCGCTGGGCGGGCTTGCCGTCAACTACGGTCTGGCCGTCAATGCCATCGAGTGTTGAGCCTGTGGTCGGGTCATGTGGACGAGCTCATGACCCGATCAAAAGCATCAGGGCATAAGCGGCCACTCCGGCTGTCACCGGCAGTCCGAGTGTCCGCGTCCGATACCAGATGGAAAGCGTCACGAAACTCCCCGCCATCGTGGCAGCCCAGCCGGCGGCATCAGCCGGTTGAGGCATCAACGACAATCCCAGAAGTGCTGCAATCATCAACGGTGCCAGTATGCCGGGCCATGCCGGCATGGCCGCTTCGCGGTCGACGCTTGCGACACGGCGTAGCCGCCGCTGCATCCAGTACAGCGGCACCCCTCGAATCAGCAGTGTCCCGATGGCCGTCACCCCTGCGGCCAGCCAGATGTCATTGTTCATGATGGCGCCTCGCTCGCTTTACTCGACAAGAGATAAAAGCACAGTGCGCCGAGCGCGGCGGCCAGTGGTACGGCGATATGGGTCATGTCCAGCACGGCAAGTATCAGAGCACAAAGGGCACTTGCCAGCAGCGCAATGAACCAGCGCATCGATGTGCATCGTGGCGCCAGCAGCACCAGAAACAGCGCCGGCAGCGAAAAGGAGAGCGCGCTGGCCAGCAACGGCCATTGCTCGATCAGCTGCTCGCCGGCAAGACCACCCAGAAGCGTTGCGCCGCCCCAGCCTGTCCAGGCCACTAAAGCGGTGCTGGTAAACCAGTGCATGCGATCCTTGTCGGCCATCAGCGGCAGACGATAGTGCGCCAGAACAAAAACCTGATCGGTCAGGCCATGCATCAGCCAGGGCCATCGACGGCTCTGCGACACAAGCGGTGCCAGCGAGATGGAATAAACAAGATGGCGCGCGTTGATCAAAAGCGTCATGACCACCGTCAGCCATAGCGGCGCCCCGCTCGCAATCATGCCCACAAACAGAAACTGTGACGCGCCGGCGTAGATCAGAAGCGATAGCGCCGTGGCTTCAAAAGCGCTGAACCCGGCCTGGCTGGCAATCAGGCCAAAGGATAGCGCTACCGGTAGATAGCCGCTTAAAAGCGGCAGCGCATCGCGCGTGCCCATGCGCCAGACCGAAACACTCATTCAGGGCCCTCATCAGCATAAAAGATAGTGACCAGCGCCGTGGCGCCCTGGTGACCCGCCAGGTAGGCGTGGGGCCTGTCCGCTGCAAACTGATGTACTTGTTGCGCTTGAAGCGATACAAGGCCGCCTTCAGCGCCAGCCTGCAGGCTGCCGGCCACGATCTGAAGCGTTTCACGCGTTCCCCGGGCGTGCGCGGTAGCGTGGCGCTGCGCCTCGGGGGCGAGCGTCATTAGATAGATATCCACGGGCAGGGCGCCATGATGGCGGTCGAGTAGGGTTATCGAGATATTGTCATCGGTCATGGTGGACTGGGCGGAGGCGATCAATGTGCTGAAAGGCACCTCCAGCTGCCGCGCCAGACGCCAGAGGGTGTCGAGCGTTGGGTTGCCCTTGCCCTGCTCAAGACGTGACAGGCTGGATTTGGCAAGGCCCGCTTTTTCGGCCAGCGCGCTCAGCGACCACCCCGCGCGCTGTCGCAGGGTGATAATACGTTGTCCGAGACATTTCAGTGCATCGTCGTTCATAAGAATCGTCATGTTGTTCGATATATGAAACGTTCTATATATTGAACGATAGACTGTCAACCCATCGGGTTTGAAGGCATGGTTTGATCGAACGCATTGATGCGGATGACTGGAGACTTATGAAGGGATTGTCACGCCAGTGACATAGTGGTGTAGGATCGTACTTATCGTTTCGTCTCGACTCGTGGGGAGTTTCGTGTTATGCGCCAACCCATGGTGTTACGTCTTCATGCCTCCGGTATTCCAATCGACTGGTTAACGCTTGAAGAAGCTGCTGTTTTGATGTCGCGCGCCAGCGAAGGCGGGGTAGTCTGGTCGGACGGTGAGGCCGCCTATCGGCTGCACGGCGGTACCAGCTCGCTGACCGGGCAACAGTCCTTTATCGATATCCCTGAAGTGATCGGCGTGTCGCCGCCCGTCAATGCCATGCTTGCGTTTGAACATACCGGCTTCAACCGGGTGCTGTGCAAGCATCGTGAAGGCCTTTGCTGCGCCTATTGCGGCGTGACGGTGACCCGGCAGGCACTGACGATCGATCATATCCTGCCACGCTCGCGCGGCGGCCGGCTTTCGATGCTCAATGCGGTGGCCTGCTGTCAGCGCTGTAATAGTCTCAAGGGCAACCGCACACCGGAAGAGGCGGGCATGGCGCTGCTTTTAAAACCCTTTGTACCCACCATGGCAGAAGTGCTTTACATGATGCGCCCCAGAGCCATGACTGCCCGACAGCTCTGGTATCTGAAGTGTCAGTTCAGGAATGCGCCGCTTCGGGCCTATCTGAAGGAGGCGCTGGCGGCATAACGAGCATTGATGCTCAGTAATGCATTAGATTTGCCATGCGCTCACTCAACAGTTTGCCCCCCAGCCTGACCTGCGAGGGGGCAATCGGCACGAAACGCTCATTTTTCCAGAGCGCGCTGCGGTATTCATCGAAGGTGACGATGGGGGTGAGGTCGCTACGCTGTGTCTGCGGCAGAATCAGCATGGTCAGATTGTCGAGTATCAGATAGCGCCCATCATCGGTTTGATAACGCAAAACGGCATGATAGGTCGGTGTCAGCGCGTCCCTTGCGGCCAGAAAGTCGAGCCGTTGCACCGCCACGCCGGCATCTCGCAGTATCTGATACTTGGCGATGGCGAAGTCTTCGCAGTCGCCATAACCTTCGCGCGTCAGTCGATCAAAGCCTTTCCAGAGGTCCGTGTCTTCTTCCTGCTGGCGCGCTGCGTTGTTGATCACTCGATTGACATACTGAAGCTGTGACAGGCCCTGGAGCTGACGGACCTGCTGAACCAGTTCGGCTCTCGACTGGGTGACGGCCGTTTCAGCGGTGTCGTCCCACCAGGTAAAGGTTTTCGCCGACACGGTGAAGGAGGCCGTAAGACAGCAGGTCATCAAAACAGCGGCAAGACGTTTATGCATGGATGGCTACCAACAGGGGCATGGGCTGGCAAGTGACAATACCCCTATAATGGCGCCCGTCGATGGCAGGTCATGGCATGATCAGGCCCCTCCAAAGGGGCCATTTTGTCCTTATCGGCTTGAAATGCCTTCGACGCCCTCCAGCGCCGAGTCGCTTTCCCCGGCCTTGCCAATGACACTGAAAGCGCCATCGGTTTCCAGTACCACCGCATGTACCTGCTCGATATCCGCCATGCCCTTTTCACGTACGGCCGCCAGAATTTCCGCTTTCACTACGCGCTCACGCTGCATGGCATCCTCACAGTACTGTCCCTTGAAAAGCAGTAGCGTGGGCTGAGACTTGATGAGTTTGAGTACCCCGCGAGAGCGTACCGAAGTAAAGGTGATCGCAAACTGCAAAAGCACGATCACAATGAAGGCGGTCACGCTCTGAGCAAAGGAGACCTGCGTGGAGGTCAGCGCCGTGGCCAGAATGGAGCCCAGCGCAATGGTGGTGACGAAATCGAACGCGTTCCATTTTGACAGGGTGCGCTTGCCTGAAACGCGCAGGACAATAATCAGCACCAGATAGCTGAGGATGCCGACCACAATCGTATGCATGATAGGGTTCATGAGCTGTACCTTTTAAGCAGAAAACAAGTGAGCCTTCAGGGTAGATGCACGACGCCTTCCATGTCAGACACCTGCCGAAAAATGAAAGTAGTCAAAAAACGCGTCAAAATAACGCAGCCGGAGATGTCGCATGACGGATACACTCTCACCGATACGCTGTCAGTGGGCTCAGGGGCATCCCTTGCTGGCACACTATCATGACCACGAGTGGGGCGTGCCGGAACCCGATGGGCGGGCACTGTGGGAGAAGCTGATACTGGATGGCTTTCAGGCGGGGCTGTCATGGCTCACCGTGCTGAAAAAGCGCGATGCCTTTCGTGAGGCGTTCAAGGGGTTCGATCCCGAGCGCGTTGCCGGCTTCACCGAAAGTGACGTCGAACGCCTGCTCGGCAATGCCGATATCATCCGTTCGCGGGCCAAGATCGAGGCGGCCATTGGTAACGCCCGGGCATTTCTGCGCATGCAGGATCAGGGTGAGGATTTTGCGCCGTTTTGCTGGTCAATGCTAAACCACCGACCGCTGCAGAACTCGCCTCCGGTGCCAACGCAAACGCCGCTGTCCGTTTGTTTCTCGAAAGCGCTCAAGGCAAGGGGCTTCAGGTTTGCAGGGCCCACCATCGTGTATGCCTGGATGCAGGCCACGGGAATGGTCAACGACCATGCCCCTGACTGTCACCGGCGTCGGGCCGTGGCGGCCATGGGCCATACAGCCGTTGCGCCTCGGGAATGATGGTTTTATCCAGGGTGCCGGCCGACACGAGTCGGCCGGCGGCTCCTTTCAAGATTGAAGGTTTATTGTCCGAACAAGCCTGAACAATCAGGCAATGTGTTCGTGAATGACCGCTTCGGGGAAGTAGCGACGCAGCATGCGGTTTTGAAAGCCATCCACGAAGCTTGAGTTGATGATGATGATGAACCTTTCATAGGGCTGATTGGTATCTTCCTGACGCAGGGGTTTCGCGCCGTGGAAGAGGCGATCATCGCGCAGGTGAAGCACGTCGCCGGGCACCATGACTTGGTCGGCCACCAGCTCCTGACCCGCGCGGTCCGCGTAGAGCACGCTTTCTGCGCCGCTGACGTTGTGACGGTCCAGCACCATGATGCTCAGATAGCGGCAACCGTCGGCATGAATGCCCTGGCCCTGCAGCGGATCGAGTTCACCCGAGCCTCTGACACCGGTGATCTGCATCAGGATCGGCTCGTTGGCGCCAAGCCCCCAGAGCCCGGCCCAGGCTTCTACAAAGCCGCGAACATCGGGTCGGTCCAGAAAGTCCTGCTCCAGTGCCGGATACCAGCGCAACTTGTCCGCCATGCTGTCGGCGTCGTTGTACTGTCCGCCCTGCGCCATGGGGCACTCGCCCAGGCTTTTCATCTGCCCGTGCTCGTCAAGCGCAAGCCAGGACATGCGCTTCCAGCGACGATCCACGTAAGGGTCCCGGGGGATATCCCGGGTGAAGGTCTGCCAGGCGCCCAGATCGATCCGGTCACGAACATGGGTGAAACACCAGTCCTGTTCGGCAAGGGTGGTCGGAACGTTTTGCTGCCAAAAGGACTGTGCATTGGTAGTGGTCATCTTGTAACTCCTGAAAGGACAATGGATTGCGCCGAATGTCGGCATTTGCCGACACCCGACAGGCAAATGTTATGAGCTTTCAGAAAGTGTTTGATGATCGTGTGCGGTCGTGAACCGGAAATCGGGGCTGATATCAGGACACTGGTAACGCCTCAATTATTCCTTGTGACATGGCGTAAGCTGTTATGCTGATAAAAGACGCCAGTATTTTTGACCAGCCGACCCTTAACCCGGTCAGATCAGGATTAATCGGAGATGCGCATTTCGCACAAGTACCCGCGCCATGGCCTTGTCCTCTGGAGTGCGGGACTGATATCGGTGCTGGTGATCATGCCTTTCATTGGTGCGCGCAATCTGGCAGTCATTGTTCTGGGTCTGGCGCTGGTGGTGGTTCTGCTGGCCTGGCATCGTACCCGCCTGCGCAATCAACAGCTCTACCAACAGCTTCACCATCCCGCCAATCGTCTGAGCAGTCATGAACGCCTGCGCTATGATCGAAGTGAGCAGCGCTTTCGGGCGCTGCTTGAAAGTCTGCCGCGTATGGCGGTGCAGGGTTATGACCGAAAAAGACGCGTGATTTACTGGAATGCCGCCAGTACACAGCTTTACGGCTACATGCCCGATGAGGTGATGGGCTGTCGCTTTGAGGAGCTGATTGTCCCTGACAACATGCGCGAGTCGGTCGTGCGTGCCCACCAGAGCTGGATCAATGAAGGCGTGGAAATTCCGGCAAGCGAAATGGAGCTGGTGCACAAGTCAGGGCGCAGCGTGGCGGTGTTTTCTCACCATGTCATGCTCGGCCAGCACACCGACAATCCATTAATGTTCTGCGTCGACGTTGATCTTTCGGTACAAAAGCAGGCGCATCGCGATCTGGAGTTTATCCGGCGCTATGACCCGCTGACGCTTTTGCCCAACAGAGCCGCTTTCATTGCCGAGCTCAACCGGGTACTCGAGGATGACGATCGCCATGGGGCAGCGCTGGCGGTCTTTTTTATCGATATCGAAAATTTTTCCGAGATCAACGACTCGCTGGGATATGACCAGGGCAATCACCTGTTGATCCAGGTGGCCGAGCGGCTGTCCGAGCACTGCTATACCTCTGATCTACTGGCCCGTTTCGGCAACGACGAGTTCGTCATGGCCTGTACTCATCTTGATTCCAGACGCCATGCGCTGCAGCTGATCGACCGGGTCGACAGCATGTTTGAACTGCCTTTTACGCTGGATGGCAAACCCCATCGTATTACGGTCAGCCAGGGCATCAGTCTCTTTCCCGACAACGGTGGGGATGCCCAGTCACTGATCTATGCCGCCAACGTGGCGCGCAATCGGGCCCGAACACCCGGTGAAAGTCGCTTTCAGATATTCAGTCATGAGTTTCATCGTGACCTGATCTATCAGCATGAGCTGCTCAAACGGCTGGAAAACGCCATTGATCAACAGGAGCTGGCCCTGCACTTTCAGCCCCAGATATCGCGCAGCGGGCGCATCGAGAGCATGGAGGCATTGCTGCGCTGGTTTCCTGCCGGTGGCGGCATGGTCTCTCCGGCGGAATTCATTCCGCTGGCCGAGCGCTTCGGGTTGATGGAGCAACTGGGAAACTGGTCCATCGAGGCGCTGTGTCAGCAGCAGGCGCGCTGGAAAGCGCAGGGCCTTCACGGCTACCGCGTGGATATCAACCTTTCAGGTGAACATCTGCACTCCACCGCCATGCTGGAGCGGCTGGAAAAAACCATGCAACGCCATCAGCTTTCCATGCGCGATGTGGGGATTGAAATTACCGAAAACGTATTGGTATGCGCCGATGAGACGGTAAGAGATTATCTGCAAACGCTCTATCATCGCGGCATGAAAATCGCCATCGACGACTTCGGAACCGGTTATTCATCGCTTGCCTATCTTAAGCAGTTTCCCGTCACGTCTCTCAAGATTGATCGTACCTTCGTGATGGATGCCCCCGAGAATCTGCAGGACCGCGCCATTCTGGCCGGTATCGTCTTTATCGGCCATCGGCTGGGTCTTGAGGTCATTGCCGAGGGGGTGGAGACCAGTGAGCAGCTCGAGCTTGTCCATGAGCTCAATGTCGATCTGGTCCAGGGGTTTTACTATTTCCGCTCCATGCGGGCCGAGCGTATTACGCCTTTGCTTGAAACACAGCCGCTGTTTCAGGGCCAGCAGAGGCCACCCCTGAAAGGGCAAACATGACGACAGACCGGTCGGTGGGCAACAAGAACGTCGATCGCTGCCGGCACTAGGTGCCTTTCATATCTGCCATGTCCCGGGCCTGATCAAGGGCTGCGCCGAAAGGCCCTGTTTTAAACAGGGACGCGACCGCGCCGAGCGGTTGTGCCAAATGATGGCCGGCACCGGGGAATACCCCTGTCTTTTCCTCTAAATGATTGATTTTTTACTGTTTGCATAATCCAGGTTAGCGGCATGCAGAAGCGATTCGTCCAACAATAGCGCCTATCTTTGGACGGTAATGCATCAATTATTACTATAATAAGGAATGGCTTTTTAACGCTATTCAGGGGTGCATGCCACGTTGGACAGGGATCGCTGCCTGGTGCGTAACTTCAAATATTACTGTGCGCTTGATGAGACAGAAGCCGAGCTTCTGGCAGCGCTGGAAAAGACGCCTCAGACCGTATCGAATGCCCAGATGCTATGGGAAGAAAACCATCCCGCGGATACCCTGTGTGTTCTCAGCGAAGGCTGGGCGTGTTCATATCGGCTGATGGATGATGGTACCCGCCAGATCCTGCATATCTTTTTGCCGGGAGATCTTGTCGGGCTGAGCGATTTTTCGCCCCGGCGTCATCTGACGTCGGTGGCCATGCTGACAGAAGGGGTGATCTGTCGCTTTCCACTCAAGAGCCTGACAGACATTTTTAAAACGTCGCCGAATCTGACCACGATACTGTTTTCGCTGGCAGGACAGCAGCAGGCCATCATGGCGGAACGGCTGGTCAACATGGGACGACGCAGTGCGCGTGAAAAAGTGGCCCACTTCATCTGCGAAATGCATCTGCGTTTAAGCAGGAGCTCCCCGAACATCACGCACCGATTCAACCTGCCGCTTTCACAGCAGGTGCTGGCCGATGTTCTGGGGCTTTCGGCCGTTCACATCAGCCGTACCTTCTCCGAGCTTCGTGAAGAAGGGCTTTTGTATCGTGAGCGCAATCGAATCGAGATTCCGGACCTGAAGGCCTTTTATGATGTGGCCAACTTTTCGGACATCTATCTCGGCGATAGTCTCGGTGAACTTTTGCGACTGTCCGGAAAGGGCAGTAACGCCCTGCGCTGAAGGGGTGACACGCAAAGCCATCTTGTCCTCAGCTACCTGAAGCCTTTCGATCAAAAAAAGCATGGTCTGCTCGCTGCAGCCATGCTTTCTTTGTCTGGTATCCGCCAACACCATTGATGCTCCGACGTTGCCGGGGCAGGCGATTGCGGCCAGAGGTTCGCCATACCTGTCTGATTCTCTCATCGGTTGCTGTTGCCTGCCGGCGTGGCTCACTATACTGCGGCGACAGATTGATATTCGACGCTTGCCGGTATCGGGCGTTGTCTATCGACAGGCATATCAGGCTGTTTTTGACCAGAATGGAAGTGGCTTGTGCCAGTGACAAACCTTCAGTGGAGACCATCATGACGCAGTCCATCGAACAGTTGAGCGCCACCCGAAGCCATGGAGGGTGGGTCAAGCGCTTCAGCCATCGCTCGCAGGTGCTTGATTGCGACATGACCTTTGGCATCTTTTTACCTCCGCAGGCAGAACAAGGCTCCGTACCGGTACTCTGGTGGCTGTCCGGACTGACCTGTAACGATGAAAACTTCATGCAAAAGGCCGGTGCCCAGAAAATGGCCGCCAGACTGGGCATGGCCATCGTGTGTCCGGACACCAGTCCGCGAGGCACCGACCTGCCGGGCGAGCATGAAAGCTACGATTTTGGCTCGGGAGCGGGCTTTTATCTTAATGCCGGACAGGCGCCCTGGCGCCGGCACTATCACATGTATGACTACGTGACGGATGAGCTGCCCTCGCTGGTGCGTGAACATTTTCCCATCAGCGAGCGTGAAGCCATCAGCGGCCATTCCATGGGCGGTCACGGCGCGTTGATCTGTGCGCTGAAACAGCCCGGCCGCTATGCCAGTGTCTCGGCCTTTTCACCGGTGGTGAATCCGATGGACTGCCCCTGGGGCGAAAAGGCCTTCAGCCATTATCTGGGCGATGATCGTGCCGAGTGGTCGGATTGGGATGCCTGTGAGCTGGTGCTTGCCGGGGCTTCCAAACAGCCCATGCTTGTCGATCAGGGGGAGAACGATCAGTTTCTGACCGAACAGCTCAAGCCCGATCATCTGGAAAAGGCGTGTCATATTCAGGGCGTCTCGTTGAAGCTGCGTCGTCATGAAGGCTATGACCACAGCTATTTCTTCGTGGCAAGCTTCATCGATGACCACCTGGAATATCACGCGCATCATCTGTTTGCTGATCAGGCGTAACCACGAACGTCACGGTCAGATGTCTTCGGGGCTCGCTTGCGAGCCCCGAAGGCTTATGGGCCATCGCCATATTGAGAAGGCATCCCGGGCCGGCGGCGTGTAACCTGTGTTTTTAACGATAATCCGGCGACGCCGAGCGATACGGCAAGCGAGCGCCACGGCAGGCAATAAAGGACAAGGGCATTGATCGGACAGCTGCTGCGATGGTGCGTGAAAATCTTTCTGGGAGCCATCGTGCTTTCAATACTGCTGGTCACGCTGTTTCGTTTCGTGCCGCTGCCCGGTTCGATGGTCATGCTGGAGCGCAAGGCCGTCTCGCTTATCGATCGCGACCCCATGAGCCTTCAATACCACTGGACGCCGTGGCGTTCGCTGTCCGATCAGGCAAAGCTTGCCGTCATCGCCGCCGAGGATCAGAAGTTTCCCTATCATTACGGGTTTGATCTGGATCAGGTGCATGCCGCGATTCAGGCCTGGAAGCAGGGCAAAAGCCTGCGCGGGGCCAGCACCATCAGCCAGCAGACGGCCAAGAATGTCTTTTTATGGTCGGATCGCAGCTGGCTCCGCAAGGGCCTTGAAGTCTGGTTTACGCTTTTGATCGAACTGATATGGCCCAAGGAGCGCATTCTGGAGGTCTATCTCAACGTTGTGGAGTGGGATCGAGGTGTGTTCGGGCTGGAAGCGGCCGCCCAGCACTATTACGGCATCGGCGCCAGCCAGATCACGGCAGACCAGGCCGCCCGGCTTGCTGCTATCCTGCCCAATCCGCGCGGCTGGAGCCCGATCGCGCCGAGTGCCCGCGTGGCGCAGCGCAGTGCCTGGGTGAGACAGCAAATGAGACAGCTGGGCGGCACACGCTTTTTACAGCGTCTATAGTGGGTTGGGCCGCGGATGTGACGGGGCAGGCAATAAAGCCTTTAAAATTAATTACATGCAGTAACAAAGTCAGTTGAACTTAATTTGTCTTGCGGCGTCATAATGACAGTACGCATGCATTGAAAAGCAAAGGTAAGTCAGGAGGATGTTCATGAAACGTTTTGCCGCAGTTGTTTCCGCATCGCTGGTCGCCACCGGCCTCGCTGCCACGCCAGCACTTGCCGCTCAAGAGCAGCCGGCTCAGGGTGCCCAGGGCCAGCAGCAGTCACAGAATTTCAGCGATGACCAGCTGCAGAACTTTGCCTCTGCTTCTCAGGAAATTGCAGGCATCTCTCAGGATTACACCCAGCAGCTGCAGGGTGCTGACGATGCCGATGCTCAGCAGAGCATCCGCGAAGAGGCCAATCAGAAAATGGTTCAGGCCGTCCAGGACAACGATCTGGAAGTTGAGCAGTTCAACCAGATTGGTCAGGCCGTCCAGAACGATCCTCAGATGATGCAAAAGGTTCAGCAGATGGCGCAGCAACAGCAGTAAGCCTCTCGCCGAACCATGAAGGCCGCTTCCCCGGAAGCGGCTTTTTTTATGCCTGACAATGCGTTTTTACACTCATGGTTAGAGCAAACTGTAATTATCTACTAAAGTCTCACCCCTGGTAACTTAAGACCAGCAAAAGGCTGGTGACATTCAGGGATGAAGACGGACGTATATGACGGATCAAAAGGCCTCCAGCGGTATAGGCTACATACTTTCCATCTGCCTTGTGGCAGCACTGGGTGGCATCCTTTTCGGCTATGACACGGCCGTGATTTCAGGTGCCATCGATTCCATTACTACCTATTTTGATCTATCGCCCACCATGAAGGGCTGGGCAGTATCGAGCGTTGTCATCGGCAGCATTGTTGGTGCGCTGGGGGCCGGGTATCTGGCCAACATCCTGGGGCGTCGCATGACCATGATGACGGCGGCGGTACTGTTTCTGATTTCGGCGCTTGGGTCGGCACTGGCGCCGACCTTCTGGTTTTATATCATCCTGCGATTGGTTGGCGGTGTGGCCGTGGGTATCGCCAGTGTGGTGTCGCCCATGTACATGGGCGAGCTGGCACCGCAACACTGGCGTGGCCGTACGCTGAGCATGTTTCAGCAATCCCTTGTGGTCGGACAGACGATCGTTTTTTTCGTGAACTACTTTATCGCTCGCGATGTGGCCCAGTCCTGGCTTGATAACTACGGCTGGCGCTGGATGCTGGGTTCCGAGGCCATTCCGGCCATCCTTTTTGGGGCGCTGCTTTTTCTGGTTCCCGAGTCGCCGCGCTGGTGCATCATGCACGGTCAGCCAGAGCGTGCTCGAAAGATCCTGGCAAAGTTCACGGCCAAAAAGGATATCGACCCGATGGTCGAGGAAGTGCGCAACTCCCTCGATGAGGGCAAATCCTCCGGTCGTCGCGCCATGAATCGCCAGCTTCGCCAGGAAAAGCGCAGCTCGCGCAGTGCACTCAGAAAGCCGGTCATGATGGGCATTGCGCTGGTCGGCATATTTCTATCCGCCGCGCAGCAGCTCTCCGGCATCAATGTGGTGATGTATTACGCTCCGACCGTGCTCTCGGGGGTGACCGACAGCACCGGCAGCGCGCTGTTGCAAACGGGCTATATCGGATTGATCTTCATAGTGGGCAATCTGGCGGGCATGTATCTGATCGACCGCGTCGGACGCGTTCAGCTTCTGACCATCGGTTCACTGGCCTGTATTGTAAGCATGGCCGTGCTGGGGACCGTGTTCTGGTTCGACGTACAGGGTTACACTGCCATGATCGCCATCATGGTATACGTCACGGGCTATGCCATCTCCTGGGGGTGCTGCAGCTGGGCGCTGCTGTCGGAAATCTTCCCCAACGCCATTCGTGAATCCGGCATGGCGCTTGCCATGGGGGCTCAGTGGACCGCCGGCTTTATCGTCGCGCAGACCTTCCCGATGATGCGCGGCAGCGAGTGGCTCAACGACGTGTTCAACGGCGCCTTCCCGTTCTGGCTCTTTGGCGTCATTACGCTTGGCAGCCTGTTCATCGTCTGGCGCTTTGTACCGGAGACGAAGGGCGTGCCGCTGGAGTCCATGGAAACCCTCATGGGCGAAAAATTCCGTCAGGGGCGGGTCAAAAACTTCTCGCAGTATAGTGAAGAGCAGGGCCAAACGGCCTGATCCGTACCCATGATGCGATAAAAAGGGCCCCACTTTGGTGGGGCCCTTTTTCGTATTGAAAAAACGTTATTCAGGGCGCTAGATGACCCACATCAGCATCAGCGGCAGATAGATAAACGAGGTCAGCGTCGAGCACATGACCAGACTGGCGACAAACTCGGGGGAGCGGCCGGCCTTTTGTGCGAAAAGATAGTTATAGACGGCAATCGGCATGCACATCATGACCATCAAAATACCGCGCGTTTCTTCATTGAGTCCCAGCAAAAGCCCCACACCCTGAGCGATCAGCCCGGCAACGACCACCCGGCCGAGGGCGAAGGCCAGACCGGCCGACAGGTTGCGGGCGCGAATACTGGCCAGCGCCACCCCGAGCGTGATCAGCATGATGGGAATGGTCATGCCTGCCAGAAGTTCGATGCTGTTGGCCATCCACGCCGGCAGCGTAATCTGATAAGCCATCAGCACAATGGCAATGATGCTGGCATGAATGGTGGGGTTGGTCAGCATGCTTTTGACCGGGCGCGAACTGCTGGTAATGCTGCCCACCACGAACTGGGCGATGGAAACAATGACAAACACGGCAATGGCCAGCGAAAACCCCTGGCCCTCACCAAAGGCATACATCGCCAGCGGCAGACCCATATTGCCGGTATTGGGGAACAGCACCGGCGGAAGAATGACTTTCCAGTGAATGCGAGAGACGCGTGAGACGACAAGCCCGACCAGCAGTAGCGCCAGCAGACACAGCAGCGTGGCGCCGGCCATGCGCGAAAATGCCGAGAGCTCGACATGGGTGTCCGACAGGGCGTTGATGATCAGGCACGGCGTGCCCACGTTGAAAACCAGTTTGGTGACAAAGCCTGTCGGGTAGGGCTGTCGAAAGCGCACCCAGAAATAGCCGACGCCGGCACCGATCATGATGGGCATCATGACCGCCAGAAGTTGAGCAAACATGAGAAACCTTGAGGGCAGGGAGATCGTTAGACGATAGTCTATATATTCTCCCGGCATTCTACCGTTGCTTGCAAGTCATCCCGAGTATGAAAAGCTCTGGTATCAAAACCTGTCGGGCAACGCAATGGTCCGGCCACGGCGGGTGGCAAGTCGGCTGTCCTGACCGAGCTGCTGCGCACCGTGGCGGGCATGGCTGATCAGACCGGTGATCAGGACCCGCTCGGGCATGTGACGCCAGAAGCGCGACGGCATGCAGCGCACCATTGTTTTTTCATTAAGACGGGCCGGGTTAAAGGTGCTGGCGTAGTAGGCAAGCCAGAGATCCTCGGCGTCCTCTGTCATTTCTGCCAGCGCCTGATAATCCTGCACGGTAAAGGCGCCGGATTCGGGGCATTCGATATGCCACTGCCGGCCATCGCAGACGATGGTGCCCTCGGGCGTCATGATCAGCCAGCGGTGCTGCCCCATCCGATCGATGAAGTGTCGGGCGGCGGCCTCCAGCACATCGTGGCGGGGCTCAAACCAGGCAATGAACTCGGGCGCATGCTGTTGTTCGGTGTTGGCAGGCTGTGGGTGAAAGCGTAAAAAGGCGTGAATGTGATGCACTTCATGATTGACGGCCTTGACACGCTGCTCGATGACGGCGCCGTCGCGGTCACCGGCCAGCAGCGCCTCGCCTTCTCCCTGCGCCAGTCGCCAGACCACTCGATAAAGCAGTGCCCAGCGACACTCCTGATGATGCGACGGCCAATAATGTGACGCGCACTCGAGTCGACGCAGATCCTGTCTTGAAAGCTTCAGCGCCAGCGGGTCCTCGCCGGGTGGCGGCAGGTCCGTATCATTGCTGGCAAACAGATCACCTGCCGACGCCTCGCTTTGCCAGAGCACTTCTCCGGGAGAAACGCGTGCCGCGAGCAATCGGCGCGCATGGTTGCGCCAGCAGGCAAAATCCGCTTGTGTCATGTGGAGGGTGTACATTGTCATCATGGCTCCCTTGAGGCTAGAGCAGCGCCATCTGCGCCGGGGCAGACGTCTGCATCTGAGCCAGCAAGGCCTGTCGTTCCAGTCCGGCCTGACGCGGGCGATAATCCTGGGTGGTGATAAAGGGCGCCAGTTTTTTCATCGAACAGCCCAGCCGGGTCAGGTCGGTATAGCGAATGCGGCGTTCACGACGCAGGGTCTCGATGCGCCGCGCGCTGGTGATGCCAATGCCCGGTACCCGAGCAATCATGTACATGTCGGCGCGGTCCAGATCGATGGGAAAGAGCTCACGATGGTTGAGCGCCCAGGCCAGCTTGGGATCGATATCCAGTGACAGATTGCCGGGACCTGCCAGCAGTTCGTCGGCGCGAAAGCCGTAGCCGCGAATCAGGAAGTCGGCCTGGTAGAGGCGGTGTTCCCGCAAAAGCGGCGGCGCGATCAGCGGTACCGATGACGGACTCTCGGGAATGGGCGAAAAAGCCGAATAGTAAACCCGCTTGAGGCGGTAATCGCCGTACAGCGACTGAACGTTGCCCAGAATGGTGTGGTCGTCGGTGTCGTCAGCTCCCACGATCATCTGGGTGCTTTGTCCGCCTGGGGAGAAGCGCGGCGCTTTGGGTTCGGCAGTCGCCTCGTCCAGACCGTCACGAATGGTCGACATGGCGTGGCGAATGGTGATGTCGCTTTTTTCGGGCGCCAGCCGGTTCAGGCTCTGGCTTGTGGGCAGCTCGACGTTGACGCTGAGTCGGTCGGCATACAGTCCGGCCTGACGGATCAGATCCGGCGACGCATCGGGAATGGTCTTGAGATGGATATAGCCACGAAACTGATGCTCGACGCGCAGCGTGCGGGCTACCCGGACCAGCGCCTCCATGGTGTAGTCGTTGGAGCGGATGATACCGGAGCTTAAAAAAAGTCCGCTGATCAGATTGCGGCGATAGAAATCGAGCGTCAGCCGCACGATTTCATCCACGCTGAAACGCGCTCTGGGCACGTTGCTTGAGCGTCGGTTGATGCAGTACTGACAGTCATACAAACAGAAATTGGTCATCAGTATCTTGAGCAGCGCCACACAGCGGCCATCCGGCGTAAAGCTGTGGCAGATACCATTGCCGTTGGTCGCGCCCAGTCCTTTCTGGCCCTTTGACGAGCGTTTGGGCGCGCCGCTGCTGGCGCACGAGGCATCATATTTGGCGGCATCGGCCAGAACGATCAGCTTGTCGGTGAGCTGCATGGGCGCTCCTTTAACTGTATTTGTATACAGTATAGATGACGAGCGCCAACAACAACTGAATTGCATTCATCCTGTCGGCAGTGGCATGAACGGTGTTATCGGTCTGTAGGCCGAGCGAGGGTCATGAGACACCGGTCATGACGGCGGTCAGTGCATGATCATTCATGTCGGCAAAATCACCGATCAGCCGGGCGCCGGGCTGCCAGGCCTCGCTGAGCATGCAGTTGAGTACCAGCGTGCATCGACCCGGTGAGAGGGTGGGGTCGATCTCTTCGATAAAGGCGTCGTGGAAATAAAAGCGCGTACCGGTCAGGGGGTAGAGCGCCTTGAAAAGGCTCTCCTTGAGCGAGAAGGTCAACGTGATCACGCGTGCGCGCTGCTCAAACGTGAAGGCCTGGATGGCCTGATGCTCGCGCGGGGTCAGAATCGAGGCGGCGAGATAGTCGGCGCGCTCAGGTGTCAGCCAGCGCTCGGCATCCACTCCCACACCCTGATGAATCGGCGCAGTACTGACCAGCGCGGCGGCAAGATCGTGCGCATGGGTAATGGCACCCCGGGCCGGTACCGGCCAGTCGACCCGGCGGTCGGCAAGGCTTGGCAGGGCGCTGACATGAATATCGAGTGCGGCGAGGGCGTGACGGGCGCAGACCCTGCCGGCCAGATATTCGGCGCGACGCTTGGTAACAGCGCGGGTGAGGTTCTCCGGCAGCGCCATGTCCCAGGCGGCAAAGGCGCTGTCGTCAAAGCGTTGAACTTCAAAGGAGGTCATGCTCAGTCGCGCCCCGCTGGCCGAAGAGATAAAGGGCCAGCATAAGTGTGGGGGCGCGATGGCATCAGACATGGCAGGCAGCGTTACAGTGACAGCAGACCGACGATGATACCGCCGAAGATCAGCCATTTGACCACGTAGTACAGCGTCTTGTTCTTCTTTTTAAGCCGCTTGCCCGCTTCCCGAACCTTGTAGATGTACTTGAAGGCGCGGTTGAGCCCGCCGGTATGATCGTTTTCATCGTTGGGCGAGGCAGCGGCCGCCATAACGTTGCGACTGAACCAGCGATTGACCGCCGCGGCCCAGCGATACTTCATGGGGCGCTCGATGTCGCAGAACAGAATCAGGCGATTTTGCTCGGTATCGTTCTGGGCGTAGTGGATGAAGGTCTCGTCAAAGAGCACCGCTTCACCGTCGCGCCAGCTGTAGTCGATGCCGTCCACGTTGATGCGGCAACGATCATCGTTGGGCGTGCGCAGCCCCAGGTGGTAGCGAATCGAGCCGGCATAGGGGTCACGATGTTTCATCAGTTTGCTGCCGGCAGGCAGCTCGGCAAACATGGCGGCCTTGACGCCGGGAATGCCGGCCAGAATCTCGGTTGTGCGTGGACAGAGCTGACGGGCTGACTCGTGGCTGTCGCCATACCATTTGAGATAAAAGCGCTTCCAGCCGCGGCGGAAAAACGAGTTGAATCCGGCATCGTCCTTTTTGGCCGAGCCCTTGATGTGGTCTTCAAGCGCCAGAGCCTCGTCGCGAATTTCTTCCCAGCGCGATGTCAGGGCCGCAATGTCCGGAAAGTCCTCGGCGCGATGGTAGGGACGGTCCGGGACCTTCGAAAACAGATACATGAAGCCGTTAATGGGCGCCATGAAACTGGAATGATCCGACAGCTGGCGAAAGGGCTTGTGACGAACACGGCCACGAAAATGCACATAAAGAATACTGGCCACGATCAGGGCCACGATTGTCCATTTGATCATAGCGATCTCTTTTCCGGGATGATCGCCGGTAGGCTCGGCGATGGTATTGGCTTGTCAACTGGCGGCGCAGTCTCGCATGTCCGCGAAAGGGTGTCATTATGGAAGTCTGACGGTCTCATCGAACAGGGTCGATCATGCCTCTGATCGATGCCTCTGTCGATATGATTTGCAGGCTAACGACTTGAAAGCAGCGTCGCAGGGCCTAATGTCAGTATGTGGATATCAAACGTTCACGGCCGCTGGTCGTGAGTCCGTTACCAGACGCTTTCAAGCGTCAACTGACAGGAGGTCACATGATTCCCGATATTGGTCTGGGTACCTATCGACTCAAGGGGCAGGAGGTTATCGATTCGGTGACCACGGCGCTCGAGCTGGGATATCGACATATCGATACCGCGCAGGTGTACGGCAACGAGGCCGAGGTGGGCCAGGCCATCGCTGACAGCGGTGTGGCGCGCGACGAGATCTTTTTGACCACCAAGATCTGGACGGATCGCTTCTATCACGACGATCTGATCAAAAGCCTTGAAGAGAGTCTGGAAAGGCTTGGCACCGATTATGTGGATCTGGTGTTGCTGCACTGGCCCTCGCCGGATAATGAAGTGCCGGTGGCCGAGTCCATCGGCGCACTGGCCGAGGCAAAATCACGTGGCCTGACCCGTAACATCGGTGTTTCCAACTTCACCATGGCCCAGCTGGATGAGGTGCTCGGGGTTGAAGGGGGCGACCAGATCGTCACCAATCAGATCGAAGTGCATCCCTTTCTGGCCAACAAGGCACTGGTCGAACATTGCAGGGAGAAGGGTGTCAGGGTCACAGGCTATATGCCGCTGGCGGTAGGCAAGGTCATGGAAGATGACACGCTCAAACGTATTGCTGATGACCATGACGTGACACCGGCCCAGATTGCGCTGGCGTGGGTGGCGGCACGCGATATTGTGGTGATTCCTTCCTCAACGAAGCGCGCGCACCAGCAGTCCAATCTGGACGCCATGAAGGTTTCGCTGAGCAATAACGAGATCGAGCGCATCAATGCCCTTGATCGCGGAGAACGCATTGCCAACCCTTCCTTTGCGCCGGTCTGGGATGAGTGATGTCTCTGAGCCGAAACCGTTTCAGGCCGTAAAAACATTCGGCAAAACGCAAAAGGGGCGCCCGGCGGGCGCCCCTTTTATCGGAATGAAACAGAATCGGCAGTGACCTCAGGAGCTCAGCAGCGATGGATTGAGCGTGAGCATCTGCATCGAAAAGGACGTCGGCGTTTTCGGTTTGCCATCGGCATCGACGAAGTAGAGCTCAAATCCCGTGCACTGACGGCGTGTCTTGCTGCCGTTGATGTAGCTGTTCAGATGCTTGAGGCCGTCAAAGCGAATACCCCGGTCTTCCACGGTCACCTGAATCAACGGGTTATCCAGCAGGTATTCGGTCACCAGCTTGATCGTTCCCTCACTTGTCACCTGATTGGTCGTGAAACACCCCAGGCCCCGGCTGAGCTTGTCCTGACGCCACAGGAAATGCTGCGGTATGCCGGTGGTCAGCTTGACCTTTTCACCCTTGATCATCATCTCGCTGACGCCTGTCAAACCCACTGTGGGGACACCGGCGGCGTTGCGGGTCAGGCTGTAGTGCTCATAGAGGTCGTCTCCCTTGGCAATGGAGATAGCGCCCGAAAATGCCCCTTTTTCGTGGTCCTCGAGCGCCAGCGGTCCGCCCTTGGTTCGAAGGGTAATCCCTCGGGGCGCCCCTGCGCTGTTTTTGCCGGCTTCGATGGCAAAGGTGGGCAGATAGCACCACTTGTCAGCCTGTTGGACAATGTTGTCGGGTGTAACGCGCATCGCTCGACCGGCAGCCGTTCTCACCACCATGGCACCGCCGTGGGTAGAGACGCCCCCCATACGGGAGTCGTTGAGCACCGAGCTGAAAACGTTGCGCCAGCCCCAGGTCACCTTGTTGCCCGCCGCAAAGCAATTCATGATCTGCTGGTAGCTGCTGCTGCGAATGGCCGGATAGCCGTTTTCGTCATCGGTTTCATCCTTGGGTGCGACCAGCGGAACATGGGCAGCGGTGCCCGTGTCACGACGTTTCTCCCACCAGTTGCCGATGAAGTTACAGTCATAGATGTGAGAGGCCAGCAAGGCATCGCCACTGATGAATTCGAAGATGTTGTCCTGGAAGGTGGAGCCATTGATCTGGCGACGGAAAACGAACGCGTTGCCGCAGTTGTTGAACTCGTTGCGTATAAAGCGCGCCGTGGTCGAATAGCTGTTTTTGGCATCCTCGCAATAGAGCCCGTATCCCACCTGAATGCAGACGCAATCCTTCATCGTGAAGTGAACCAGGATCTCCTTGACGTAGATGGCATACTGAATATTCGTGAAATGAATATTGCTGAACACGCTGTTGTAGCCCTGAGCGTCGAAGGCCGTGTTGCCATCGGTTTCCTTGTGTCCCTGAACCAGCAGGTTTTCCACCATCGGTCCCTGTTTGATAAACATCGGACCTTTCAGGCCACTTGAGGGCCGAAGACGGGACATGCCCAGATTCTGGTTTTCACGAACACGCCCGGCACCGCTGAGGCTTTTGTAATTCAGGTTGACCGTGTTGGCGATCACGTAATCACCCGGCGGCACGATAACGGTTACCACCTCTTTGGCGGCCGCAGCGTCATTGAAGGCTTTCGAGCTGTCGCTCTTGCCGGTAGCGTCGGCGCCAAAATCCAGAACGGTTTTTACGGTAGCTGTGGTCATGAGTACTCTCCAAAGATAACCATGTTGGTGTCGTGGCGTTATCCTTTTTGGATAACGTGTAATCATGGTTAATCATTTGGTTAATACGGTCAAGCCTAAATTGCTTATTTTGGTTAATTAAAAGTGATGAGTTCGAATAACCCTTTTTAAACAATAATTTGCTAATCGATTCGGAATGACTAACGACGCAGCATCATCTGCGCCATGACAACACCAATGATTCGACAGTGTGGCCCCAGGGTCATGTACTGCTGTGCCCAGCCCCGGTTGAGTGCCTTGAGCATGGGCGGCTGCCCCGGCTCCTCGATATATCGCTTGAAGGTAGCCTCAGCGCTGCCGTGCTCTTCACACTGCACGATCACATCATCGCCGGACATGGCCTGCACATCCGGGTCAACGAAGATCAGCGTTCCCGGTGGATAAACTTCCATCATGGACTCTCCGCGAACGCGGAGCACGAAGCAGCCCGGGCCACAGTTGGGCGGGCGGGGGAAAAACTCCTGATCCCCATCATCGATGATGCTGGCCGAGGTTTCCGTCCACGCGCCTGCCTGCACCCAGCTGAGCAGAGGTGCCATCCCGTCCATCAAGGGCGCCTGTTCAATGCTGTTGTCACTGCGTGGCGGCATGGGGACCACGTTGTCTTCATGGGGGCGAAAAGAATCATGCACACTGTCCAGCCAGCCATCTTCCTTGCCAAAGGCCGCCTCGATACGGCGCGCAAAATCATCCCCGATATTTCTTGTTGCCTTGCTGCTCAATACTCGACTGGCTGCAGGCGGCTCGACTCCGACGCATTCGGCAAACGCCTTGTTGCTGCCTGCCTGATCGCGTAGCGCGCGCGCGTTCTCACGTCGTATCTCACTCACTCTTTGCATAATCATTCTCTCTGGAAGTATTAAAACTTTTCCAAAATTATCCTTGATGGTTAACTAATGCGCATGCATACTCCGCTTTGTTAACCAAATGTGTGCATATTGTGCATCCGGTGACTGGATATTGCCATTTGAAAGTAAGCGAGTCCCGGCCTGTTAGTGGTGCTTCATAAAGAATCCCATACGCACGGAGAGTCTCATGAATGAATCACAGCGCAGCAAGATCATTATCGCCCTGATGAAGCGTGAAGGTGGGTTTGTCGACCACCCTGACGACAGGGGCGGTGCGACCAATCATGGCATTACGCAACGTGTGGCGGCCGAACATGGTTACCACGGCAGCATGCGGGATTTGCCACAGGAGCTGGCAGAGAAAATCTATCTGAAAACCTACTGGCATGCGATGAAACTCGACGAGATCAGTGCGCGTGCGCCCGCACTGTCAATTGCAATGCTGGATTACGGCGTACACAGCGGCACTGGACGTGCCGGAAGGCAATTACAGGAGGTGGTCAATGTATTGAGCAACAATGGACGGCGCTGGAGCGCCATCACGGTAGACGGTTGCATTGGAACGCAGACGCTCAGGGCAATGGACGCCATGCTCAAACTTCGCGGTGTAAACAGCGGTAATACACTCGCGAGTACCATTAATGCGCTGCGTCTGGCGTGGCTGGTTGATCTTGCAAAGCGCGATGTCTCGCAGCAGGCATTTGCACAAGGCTGGATAGACCGTGTCGTCAGGCTTGAAGAGGCTATGTATGACATCGAATCTGGCACTGGTCGAAATGGAGAGTCCGACAAACGACGAGGATCTCGTCATGGAATGGCGTGACGTCAGACGACGTCTCGCTGGTGAGGCGCCCGAAGTGGCGCAACTGTTTGATAGCCCTGTCACCTGTGAAGCAGCGGGGGCCATTGTGGCGGCCACGCTGGGCTGCTGGCAGGACACGTCCTCCCGCGCCGTGCTGGCGGCGCTGGAAGAACAGCCGGAGCTGATGGAGCGAATCCGACTGCTGGATGTCGAGCGGATTCGGCTACAGCTGGGGGCCATCGATTACAAGGCTTCCACCTCCCAACCGGTGGATATTGCAGTCACAGGGCTTTTCAAAAACGATTGGCGAGCAGGGGTTGGCTGGACACTGTGCGGCATGCTGGCACTCATGTCCCTGGCCATCTGCATCACGGTCATCAGGTCACCGGATCGAATTCATGATTGCGTCGAGATCATGACCTGGCTGATCTTTTCAGCCAGCGGGATCCTTGGCATCAACCTTCACGGCAACAGTGTAGAGCGCCGTGCCATGATGGAGGAAACGCACATGGGAATGAATGATCGGGGTTCGGACGCCGGGCCACCACGGCCCCGGGATTTTGATTGAAGATGTTTGTCTGCCTCAAGCGCCCGGCCATGCCGGGCGCTCTTGTATCCAGTTAACGTTCGACAAGGCGAGCGTTGAACTCGATCGGGATGGTGTCATCCAGGCGCTGATAGCCCAGCAGTGACAAAACGGTCTGCGCGTTGTCCAGCTGCATCAGTTGTTGCGTATCCACGCTGATGGGTTCGGCCAGTGTCAGGTGATAGTACTGTTGATCCAGTCGCTCAAGCGTCAGGGGCACCTGTTCGCTGCGTTCGAAATGATTGCCACTGGCGGTCAGCGTGACATTGCGGGTTGTTGCGTCACCCGGCTGCAGATTGCTCAGCCAGGCCGGATTGACCTGCGTTGATAGCGTCACCATGGCCGAGTCGGAAGACAATCCCGACAAAAGCCCGCCCAGGCCACTCTGCTTGCCCAGTAGATCGGTCTGCTCAAGGCGCAGTGGCATCTCGAAGTGCCCCTCATCATCGATGGTTCCGTTAAGTTCGGAGACATGATAAGTCCGCTCCATTGGCCCGCGCTGGCCCTGGCCTGCCACATGAGCGGTAATTTCGCTGTCGGCCGGGACAAACTGCCAGGCCGCCTGTGCCTGCGTTGTCACCGCAAGCGCTACGCCTGCCACGCCCAGCATCTTCCAGAAACGATCACGCATGCGCTCACTCCTTGTTAATAAACGATACTGGCCTCACAGCGGTGCTTTGGGTATCATACGCAACCGCATTATCAGGGCCTATAGCTCAGTTGGTTAGAGCAGGGGACTCATAATCCCTTGGTCGCAGGTTCGAGTCCTGCTGGGCCCACCAATTATTTCCTTTCTAAAGCAATGGCTTACGGTCGCCGCGCTTTGTGCTCTATCATCCTGTTTTTGGATTTGGGGACACTTTTGGGGGCACTTGTATCTGAGATGCCCTGCCAGCGCAAGCACTCAATTAAGCCTCGTATAGCTTACTGGTTCACCTCAAAAGCGCTCCTATACCGTATTTGAGAGCTTCTGTGCCTGCCAGCGCTCCCGCTGACCGCATCGCTTGCTTTAGTTTTTCCATACCCTTTGACTTCCTCAACTCCTCCAAGGTTTCACCGCCGATAGGAGTTAACACCAATGTGGTATCTAACATCTCGTACTGGTTGCCCAAACCCCGGCTAAGGCCCCAGCCCAACTCAGGGCGCAAGTCCTTGGCTTTGAAAAGCCCCGCTTCGAAAAGCTCATCCATGTGATAGGTAAACTTTTCAATATCGTTTGGCGCAGCTTGATTGAAGTCTCCAAGGAAACGCTCTATGAGAGGGGGAAGGGTTACACCCACGTATTCCCCCTCGCCAATAGCGCCGAGTATGTCCTTTACCATTTGGCTATCAATCATCCGAGCACCCCTTGCTGGAACAGTTGCTCACAGGGTAGTCCCTCCTTTATCTCTTTCCATGCACCAATACAGGCATATACACCCGCCTGAGCAAGGCTCTGCTAAAGGTAGGCCCGTCGTACCTCTCCGAGGTTTGAAGGCTCGTAGGGCCCTCGCTGGCAATATCTGGAAAGTGAAATTTGACCCGGAGTTCTGCGAGGATATTTAACTTTTCGCCGCCGCCCAATCTCCCCAATAGGGGCCTCCAGGCCCGAGCAACGAGCGCAGATGCTTGGGCGATTGTGCGCCTTGGGTTAGCCGAGTGAAGCCTCTAGCGGGCTCAGAGGTGCCCGGACTGCTGCCTGCCTTATGTATAGCCTGCTTATCCTGTGGGCAGAGAGGGAAGCTCCTCTTCCGCGCAGTCTGGTACAGCAGGAGATGCAGGAGCTGAAAGTCCTAAAGGACACACAGGGGGCGAGAGGTCAGGGCGGTGCGAGGGTAAAGGATAGACTCTGTGGCTCTCTGGTGGCCTCTGGAATGGCTGGACACTCCTGAAATGAGCCATCTAAGGAGATGAAGGGGAGATGGGGAAGGGTAGCGGCACTAACAGACCCTGCCTCCCTGTTCCTCCGGTACATACTTTGGCTCACCTCTGGATGCGAGGATCGAGGGTAAGTATTTGTTTAAAATATATTTATTTCCTAAGCCGACACTATAGGAGAGACAGTCGTCTCAGGAAGCATGGAAGTCCCAGCAGTCCAAGAAAGCCAAGCCCCATCTCCTCCTTTATCTTCTGATAAAGAGGGTTGAGCAGGGAGCGCAGGAAGCCTAGGCATCCCGTCTTACGACGAAGGTCAAGGGCGTTGATCAGAGATCAACAGAGAAGAAGCTATAGCAGCCTAAGGCAGCCTCAGTACGCACGCACCGCGTGATGTCTGAGCAGTCCCAAGGCAGCACAGGAAGCTCCGCGCAGCGGGAGGCCCGGTTGGGGTTTGGGCGATATTTGAGATCAACGATAAGGAGGGGAGTATGGACGGCTGGATTGAGCATGTAGCAGAAGGACCCTGTATCGAGCACACAGGCTCTTATCACTACAGCGGCTACGGTAGGGTATACAGAAATGGAAAGTCGCTAGGAGCGCATAGAGTGGCCTATTGCAGGGCGAATGGGCTTGAGATAGAAGACATATCGGGCAAGCTGGTACGTCACGCCTGTGACAACCCTGCTTGCGTGAACCCAGAGCACCTGTCGTTGGGTGATCATGCTGACAATATGATGGACAAGATGCACAGGGGGAGGTGTGGCTCCCGTCCGGGAAGTTGGATAATCTTCATGCAGAGCCCGGAAGGCAAGAGGCGAACATTCCTTTCACAGAAAGAGGCAGCCGAGGCTGTAGGTCTTGCTCAGCCCTCTATAAGCAAACTGGTGAAGGGTGGTCATGTTAAAGCAAGCAAGATGCGTGGCTGGGTCTTTCTACGTGCCCATAAGGTAGTGCTAGGAAAGGGCAGGGCCTGAATACACAGGACCTGTCTGGCCGCCAACCCCGCACCTCTCAACCCCTGTTACTTCTCAGACTGTTTAAGCTCTTTCTTGATACGGTACACCGTCGCCACGCCACAGCCCGCTATGTTGGCTATGTCCTCGTTGCTCAGGCCATCGGTGCGCAGATGCTTAAGCACTTTCTCCCGGACTGCTCGGTCCTTTGCGCGTCCCGCTGGCTTCCAGTCCGGCTCTTTGGCCTTCTTCCGGGCAATGCCTTGCTGAATGCGCTCCACTCTTTTCTCCTGATCTAGACGCGCCATAGTTGCCATAAGGTCGATCAGCATAGAATTGATAACCCGCAGAATGTCCCCGGTAATCCCACCCTCCATGGTCTGGTGAGAGGTAGGCAGGTCCTGCACTACCAGTCGGAGCCCTTTATCCTCAATGTTCCGCTTCAAGGTCCCCCAGTCCTGCTGAGATAGGCGAGACAGCCGGTCTACAGACTCAACCACGATGGCGTCTCCACGTTCAGCTTCCGCCAGCATATTTATCAGCTCCGGGCGGTCTAGCTTTGTACCGCTGGCGTTCTCTACGAACGCATTCTGCACCTCCAGGCTGTGCTCTTCAGCAAAGGCACGGAGTGTGTCTTCGGCTCTTCTGGCATCTTGCTCTTTGGTGCTGGCTCTCAGGTAGAGATGTGCTTTCATGATGTCACCTATCAGAATTATATAGCTCGGATAGATTTAAGATAATTCTATCAGTTGTCATATTGCAATAGGTATTTTGATAGACGCTATCAGAATGCATGGTGGCTCTCGTATTAGTAGACTTTTTTGATAGCCCTCTCGGCATAGAAACCCATTGCCATGACCTTGCTTGGCAAATTACATGGTTAGCTATAAAGGCATTGGGTTTAGGCTTGACACAAGCTAGCCTTGTAGAAAGACTTAATGGGGAGCAGGGCTGTGCCAAGCATATTCTTTTCATACTCTCATGCTGATGAGGCGATGAGAGATCAGTTAGAAAAGCATCTTTCTGTGTTGAAACGACAAGGAGTCATTGATACTTGGCATGATCGACAAATAGATGCGGGGCAGGAACTGGACGGGCGTATCAGTGACCATGTAGAAAACGATGACATTATTCTGCTTCTGGTCAGCCCGGACTTTCTCAACTCTGATTACTGCTACGATGTAGAAATGTCCCGAGCAATGCGGCGCCATGAGCTTGGTGAGGCTGTAGTTATACCTGTCATTCTCCGGCCCTGTAGCTGGTCTGGTGCCCCGTTTGGAAAGATTATGGCTACACCGAAGGATGGCTTGCCCATTTCAAGGTGGCCTGACCAAGATGAAGCATTTCTGGATGTGACCAATTCAATAACTAGAGTTGTAAATAACCAGTTTGGTGAGGCTTATTCCAAAGGGGTGGGGGCTTTGCCGATAGGCACTACGATGGCGCAGCAATTATCAGTATCTGGCCTCCCTATACGGTCTAGCAATCTCCGTGTTTCTAAACAATTCACAGACCGTGATAAAGACTCTTTCAGAAACTCCACTTTTGACTATCTAGCTAACTTCTTTGAGAACTCACTGGAAGAGCTTGAGAAAAGAAATCCAAATATAGATGGATCGTTTCGTAAAATAGATGCTAATCGCTTTATAGCAGGCGTATACCGTGATGGTAGAGAAGCCAGCAAATGCACAATATTTGTTGGGGGAGCCGGTGAGGGAATCGCCTATACTATCGGTGAAGTATCCCCCGCAGGGAACGCCTTTGGCTACAACGAGTGTCTGCGTGTAAAGTCAGATGATCAGCAGATTTATTTAGAGAGCCTTGGTATGTCCCACTTTGGCGGTGGCAAAGATAGGAAGTTATCTCAAGAAGGTGCTGCTGAGCTTTATTGGGAAATGTTCATCCAACCTTTGCAGAGATGATAGCGCCTGAAGTCGATACGTAATGCCGGGGCATTTAGGGCAGGAGTAAACACTGCTAAGTGCCTCTGTGCTTAAAAGCTCGGATACTTACCCTGCCGACTATAGTGTTGCCGTCTTGGCATATCTTACCTTTATCCTTGCCTATCTGTTTTTAACTCCTGTGCGCCTGCTTGCGCCCTCAGTGCTTCCCAATATTGCGCCGGAGGGTCTCTGCTTCCTTCTTCATGCAAGCATCCCGTGAGGCAGCCTCATGTTCAGATAGTATTCCCTCTGGCCGTTGTACCACCTTGCGCTCGGCCTCTCTGCGCTGTGCTTCTCTACCTGACGGCTGAGCCCTGTGCAGGGTGAACACGAGAGCAACAACTATGACCACGGCCAATAGTGTGCTGCCGCTCATGCCTGTGATGTCAGCATACAAACGCTCAGGCCAGCCCAGCACCCATTCGATCAGCTCTTTCATCTATGCCCCTCTCCTCTGTATGGCTGGCGGATATACCCAGTTCTGCACCCTTTGTTGGGTAGGGAAACAGTAACGATGCCTGTCTATTGGGCCTTTGAGCGTGAATCGTGACCGTTGATAACCCCTTCTAACCAATCATCCCAAATCTTTATGGCTTCCCTTTTCTCCTTCAAATAGTCATATCTATCGTAATGCCTACTTGATACATCGTTCATGACGTGTCCATGAAGCAGGTCCCTTGTGTGCTTCGGCACGCCTAGCTCCCCCAATACCGTTTTGGCAGTGCGGCGGATGTCTCGTATGGTCCACTGATTCGCTTGAAACTGCTTGCGGTAATCAGTGACCAAGGAGGAGGGGCTCTCCAACAGCATATGCTTTTCAGACCCCCTATGATTGGGGAAGAGGAAGTCCCAGCCACGCGCCTTACTACGCTCCATGAGTGGCTCAAGTATTCTGATAGCTCGGTCAGAGAGAGGGACAACATGGGGTCTGCCGTTCTTTGTTCCCGAAGCGGGCATGTCCAATATCCGCCGCTGTATATGGACGTTTTGAACCTGCAAACGCAGTAGAGAGGTTGGACGCTGGCCTGCCGTGGCAAGGCAAAGTAGGACAACCGGGACAGCGTTGGCTGTTCTCTGGCGCATTTTGGGCAACTCCTCCCAAGCCCGTCTGACATCCTGCGCTGACATCACGGTCTCCCCTTGGCGCTCCCAGTCAGACTGCTTGGCTATGGCGGAGACTGGGTTAGCAACTAATCCCCATTTTGTGGTGCTGATCCGTCTCGGATCGTTCTCACTGGTCAGACCGTATTGGTAGGCCGCGTGCAGGTAAGCCCGTAGGCGGTTCGTGGTCGTGGTTATGCCACGTTGGATATAGTCCGACAGTAGTTTGGTAAGTTCTCGGACCTGCACCTCTCTAGCTGGCTTGCTCCAGAGGTGCGGGTAGGGCTTTTGAACATACCTCTGCAACCGCCTGTAGGTTTCATCTGCGGTACGTCTGCCAAGCTCCCGCATGTTCTCCGTGTAGGCGTGGCAAAGCTCTCCCAGCGTGCCATAGGGGGTCTCGTCTAAGGCTGCCTGAATCGTCGCAGGAGGTGCTGCCGTGGGGCTTTTAAGCGCGTTCTTACCCTTGCCCTGCACGGTGAAGCCTGCGATGCCTGAAGCAGCTTTGGCCGCTTCTTCGCGTGCTTTGGACAAAGGCATATTCGGGTGAGTGCCTAGAGTTACCTTCTTGCGCTTACCACCCTCCCTGTACCTGTACTGCCACTCCTTCGCACCGTGAGGACGGATACGAAGTATCAGCCTGCCAGTGCCGCGCTCGCGCGTGTCATCGGAGATTATGTACTCCTTCTCCTTTGGCTTTAAAGCCTTGACCTTGCTCTCAGTCAGCACCGCTGTACCTCTCGATTTTGGGGCCCTTTTTGGGGACACTTATACCGTAGGTTATTATGCGATGAACTAAAGGGGTTATCTAGGCAGGTTCGCTGGAGGGTGCGTTATTTCTGGGTTGAGGGCTTTTTAGGGAAGATGGGGAGGGATGGAGGCTCGACTCATAATCCCTTGGTCGCAGGTTCGAGTCCTGCTGGGCCCACCAATTCTTTCCTGCATTGTTCGATTCTTCCCCATTCTGCCTTTCTCGCCTGAAGTGGTTCGTCAGCAGCATATCGCTGATTTCTACTGGCCTACCTGTCTTTTTCGAGCTGAAAGAAGTGGTTTTTTGCTCGGTTCATGATGCCACACGATGATCCAGTGGTTTTGAGACAGCACTATATGACCGGTATTCAAATTATGTGTTTTGAACTTCATATGAAAATCAAAAAGGGTCAGTGCGATGAAAGGGGCCTGCCGGCCAAGTGGTAGGGCGAATTCCAGAGGCACTGGAAATAGCAGCATCGATGAGTCTTGCGACCCGTGCAGATAGGACGCATTCAGCCGTGTTCATGGCGCGCTTTGTTTAAAGCGATAGTGCAGCAACAGGGATGGCCTATCAGAAAAGCATCAGGGCAATGTTATTGTTTGCCGTCATCCTTGAAAGCGTCGTGGCAGACACAGCACAGTTTGTTGCCGTCAGGGTCACGTAGATAGGCGCCATAGAAATAGTCGTGATACTGCGAGCGCAAGCCAGGGGCACCTTCGTCTGTGCCGCCAAGTGCCAGTCCAACCACATGAAACTGATCCACGAGCTCATGACTGCGCGCCCTGAAAGCGACCAGCGTACCGTTGCCATGAGTAGCCGCCTCCTCATTGTAAGGGCTGCATACAAGAAAGAGGATCGGCTCCTGCGGTGCGGCATAGCACAGCCACTGGGTTTCGCTGTCGTCGTCACCATGTCGATAAAGGCCGATGCAGCTCAAGAGTGCATCATAAAACTCTCTGGCCCGGACCAGGTCGTTACTTCCTACCATGACATGACTCAGCATGATTGTAGTGCTCCGGCATCTGCTGTTCTGGCAGGTATTGATTGGCACAACCGCGTGGCGGTCATTGTGGCGCATCATTATGATTGATTGAACGAACAATAACAGTGCCACGAAGGCTGGATCATTCCGGGTAGTAGCAAATGATCAGAAAGGCATTATGTCGGCGGCAGGAAAAGATGTTCGTGAAGGAAAAACCGCGGTTACCGTCTTTCAACGGTAACCGCGGCCAGCTTCCATGCTGATGAAAGCATTCCATGCCTTAGGCGATCCATGCACGGCGTGAATCCTTCCACATGACCAGACTATTCGTGCTGATCACAACGCGCTATAGCCCTTTCGTGAAAAAGGGAAGAATCTGGCACCGCCCATGAAACAACCCGGATTATTGATCCGGGTTATTAGCCGCGCTTCTCGTGGTATTGCCAATTGACGCTCTCAGGTAAAAAACGACATGAGATCGCGAAGCAGTTGAAGGGTATTGCTGATGGCTTCTGCCATGAGGGTATCTCCGTGACAAGTGACTGATCGCTTTCGATAACGCCTGGGGTGACGGCAAACGGTCGATGGCCATGATCAAGGGCAGCCGGACCGTGAATTGCGTTCCGGGCACTGCTCTCGATGATCCATCGATGATCGAAGAAGAATACGGAGCAGTGAAAATAGTATGGCGTGGTATCACGTCATCAGCGAGTGGAATGATATATAAAGTCGTCGCTGGCTCGCTGATAGCGGCTTGTGCCCAGAATGCCAGCCTCGGCGCGCTCGCCGTTTCTCTGTATGGCCTGGCAGATGATATCGGTCTGGCCGGTAAAGGGTCTCAGGCCCGTTCTGACAGCCGTTTCCAGCAGCGCGTAGCATACTCCGTTGTTAAAGGGCTCGAGCTCCTCATCGCTGTAGTGATGATCTCCCGAGTAGGTCAGTTCGACGCTGATATTTTCATCGGTCAGCGAGCGAACGTTATAGCCCACCAGCCGCTCATCCTTGACCATCCTGTCGAGCGTTTCGGTAAACGGCGCCTCGGGAAGTGTCTCGGCCCGTGCCATGGCAAGGCCACCCGACAGATAAAGACCGACCAGCACAAGTGCGGATAAAAAATTCCGGTTCATAACACCCTCGCTTTGGTGATGTACTAATATTCTGTCTGCTTTGGAACTAGACAGCTGTGCCGAAAAAAAGATGGCACAGGTTAAATTGGCGCCAGGTTAAATTCTTGCCTAGGCTGCAAAGTGCCTGTTTTCGAAAAGGAGAATTCGAAATGACGTTCAAGGGTATCGCTACTACCGCAGTACTTGCATCCGTTCTCGGACTGGCTGGTTGTTCCGGCAACGATGTACAAAATCAATCGCCCTACGCGCAGGCTGATGGTCGTTATCAGGGAACGCTGCCGTGTGCCGACTGTGCCGGAATCAAGACCAATCTTGAAGTCCGCAATCAGGACAACACTGGTGCAAGCTTTACGCTGGACAGCACGCGTCTGGGACAGAGTGAAAAGCCGCTGCGTACTCAGGGTCAGGTGCTGATCAAGGAAAACGTGGGGCCCAACAGCTATCCGCTGGTCTATGAATTGAAAAACGGTCAGGGCAACACCATCTATAACCTGCTGCCGGTAGGTAATGGTGACATGCGTCTGCTGGATCGTAATTATTCACGCATCGATTCCAGTGACAACCTGACACTCAAGCGCATTAATTGATAAGTGTTTGAGTCTCGATAACCCGGCCCTCGTGGCCGGGTTTATTGTAGGTACCAACGATTTGTACAGGAGATTGATATGGGTGATCTGTCTGAAGAAATGAGGATGCCGACCGCGTGTCCTGAATGTGGCAGTCATAGCGTTCGCCTGTCAGAAGTTAAAAACCCGGCCGATAAGGTATTCTGCTCATCGTGCAACACCGTGCGCGGACAGTATGCGGATCTGCAGAAAGAGCTTCAGAAAAAGCCAAAAAGCGAAGCTGAACAGCTTCTGGAAGAAGTGGTCAACAAAAAGAGCGATGCACCGGATCAGTCGTCATAATCCGGCGAATGTCCTGATCGTTCACACCGTATTAAAAAGGCCCGCTTCCATGGAAGCGGGCCTTTGCGTTGATGGGCGACCGGGATCAGCTTTTGATGCCGCCCCAGTTGCGGCGATGGCAGTCACACTCGCTGTTCTGACAGGGCTGATTGTCCGGATGCGACGACGCGCAGGCTTCGCAACAAAAGGATTTGCCGTTGACCACGGGCGCGGTATCGGGAACGACGCACTCGCAGTAGGTGCAGTCACAGATGCGTTGTGTCATGAAAGACTCTCCTTTTATGAGACAGTAAGGGTTGCATATCCTGACTCAAGCATAGGCCTTCAGGGGCCGGGTGTGCCCTGAATGCTAGCCCATGAAGGCATTGGCAACGAAAAGCCCTGCAAGCGCTGTTACCCAGCCAAGCGTGGTCGGCACGGACACCACCAGCATCTGATGTTTGGCGTTCTTGACCCCCAGCATGCGGTTGACCACCCAGAAATAGCTGTCGTTGAAGTAGCTGAAAAACAGCGCGCCAAGACAGGCGGCCTGAGCGGCAAGCACCATGTTGACCTCCGGCATGGCAGACAGGATCGGCGCTGAAATGGAGGCACCCGTAATCATCGACACCGTGCCGCTCCCCTGAGCAAAGCGCACCAGTGTGGCAATGATGAAGGGGATCAGAAACGCCGGCAGGGCCAGCGAGGCCACCTGAGTGCCGATATAGTCCCCCGCGCCACTGGCCCGCAGCACCGCCCCCAGAGCGCCGCCGGCGCCGGTCACCAGCAAAATGATGCCGGCACTTTCTACCCCCTTTTCCAGATGGCCCAGAACATCTTCGCGCGGCATCTTCGGCACCAGCCCATAGACGGCCACCAGCACCCCGATGCCCACGGCAATGACCGGGTTGCCAAAAAAGGTGATCAGCTGCCCGATCAATGAGGATTCGATGTCCAGCGTGTCGCTGGCACCGGCCACGGCACTGAACAGTGTATTAAGAAAAATCAGGCCGATCGGCAGTGCGATGGGCAGTACAGAGCGCAGCAGAGAGGGCAGTTCATGCTCGTCAAGCTGCGGCGTTTCACTGTCACTTGCGGCAAGGCTCAGACCCTTACCCGTATCGCGCTCGATCATGGCCTCGATGCGTGGGCCCATGATGCGCGCGTAGATCACCATTACGATCAGTGCCGGCACGGTGAACACGATCCCCCAGGCGATCATCAGACCGATATCAATACCGAAGATGCCCGCGACCCCCAGCGGCCCGGGCGTCGGCGGTACGGCGCTGTGGGTCACGATCAACCCCGAGCCCAGCGCGATCCCCAGAGTCAGGACCGAGCGCCCGCTGTTGCGCGCGAGCGCCCGTACCAGCGGATTGAGGATGACGTAGGCCGAGTCACAAAAGATCGGAATCGAGACGATATAGCCGGTCAACGCCATCGCCCAGTCTTCGCGCTCCTTGCCCAGCAGGCGCAGGATGCTGCGCGCCAGACGCTGTCCGGCACCGGACACCTCCAGAATACGGCCCATCATGACGCCAAACCCGATGACCAGACCGATGGTGGCCAGCGTCGCTCCGAACCCGGTGGTAATGGCACCGATGACTTCATTGGCCGGCATGCCGCCGATCAAACCGGCGAGAGAGGCTGCCGCGACCAGCGCCAGCAGCGCATGCACGCGGGTTTTCAACACCAGAAAAATCATCACAAAGATGGCAATGCCCAGCCCGATAATGACCTGGGGGCCCGCAGCGGTAGCTTCCGTCATGACAGTTCACTCCAGAGGGAGAGCATCGCCCGGATTACCGGGCGATGAGGGATCAGGCATTCTGATCGGCCAGGTAGTGCTGGTGGGCGCGGATGATGTCATCAAAGCTGTCGTCAACGTCAAAGCCCAGTGACAGGGCGAACCGGTTGTCAAACAGCGGCGCCCAGCTGTAGACGATCGACTCGATCTGCGCGTCACGCTCGTAACGAATCAGTGCCGCCGCCTCCGGTCCGGCCACACGCGCCAGACTCTCGACCATCTCTTTGACCTGAATCGACATGCCCGGCAGATTGACGGTGCGACAGTTCCCCATGCGCTCGCCATCAAGTGACAGCGCATGGGCGAGGTTATTGATGATGGTTTCCGGCGAGCAGATCCAGATGGCAAATTCCGGGTCGATCGGACAGATCGCCTCTTCCCCATTAAGCGGCTCGCGAATGATCGAGCTGGCAAAGGAGGAGGCCGCCCGGTTGGGCCGCCCGGGACGCACCACGATGGTTGGCAGACGACACACCCGCCCGTCGACAAAACCGCGGCGGCTATAGTCATTGACCAGTAGCTCCCCCATGGCCTTTTGCGTGCCGTAGGAAGAAAGGGGTTGTGGCGCGGTCTGCTCGGTCAGCGGCGAGGGCATGCCAGGGCCGAAGACGGCCAGCGAACTGCTGAACAAGAATCGGATGTGACCACCGCGCTGGCGGCAGGCCTCCAGCAGCGCGCGGGTGGCATCGAAATTGACCCGCATGCCCTCATCGAATTCCGCCTCGGCATGCGAGCTGACAATGGCCGCCAGATGACATACGGCGATCGTGTTATCGCGAAAGGCCCGCTCGATGACGTCAGGGTCGCTGATATCGCCGACCACGGAATCGATCCGATCGTCCGCTACCGGGCAGGGCGCCAGATCAAGGCTGGTGACATGGCTGATGGGCTGGCCGTCGAGCGTGCCCTGCTCGAGCAGCTTCGCGGCCAGCCGTGCGCCCAGAAACCCGGCCGCGCCGGTGATGATGATATGCATTGCCTGCTCCCTGTCGTTGGTTGTCAGACAGCCTTGTAAAAAGCTATCCGGGTCTATCGGTTAACGAGCGTTGTCAGTGAAACGCTCACCGTGATCGAGCGATATTATTCAAAGGGTGTATTGAGTCCTTGTCCTTTTTTTGTAATGTTGTCTGACAACTGTTGAGCGGGGCAATATGGTCATTGGTCGAACAGGGATTGCTGATACGTCGATGTTATTGGCGTGGCAGTTGCAACGAGGTGATGCACACCATGGCTGATGCGTTATCGGATCGGACGCCCGGATTTGCCGAGCAGATGGCCCGTGCTCTGACGCGTGCCATCCATACCGGTGAACTGCGTGCCGGTGAGCGCCTGCCCACCGAGGCGGCGCTTGGACGGCAGTACGACGTCAGCCGCTCGGTCGTGCGCGAGGCGATCTCCGTGCTGCGCAGTGCCGGGCTTGTGGTCTCAAGGCGGGGCAGCGGCAGTTTTGTCGCCGACGAGCCACAGGTGTCGCTGGTTCAGGCACTGCCCGGCGGCTCGCTCGCCTCGGTGCTTCACCTGCTGGAGCTGCGTCGCGCGCTGGAAGGCGAGGCGGCCTTTCATGCCGCGACGCGCTGTTCGCGCTCGCAGCTGCGTCGGCTGCGCAATGCCATGGTTGAAATCGACGAGGCCGTCGAGACCGGCGAATCCGGCGTCGATCAGGACATGGCCTTTCATCGCGCCATCGCCGAGGCCTCGAACAACGAGTATTTCATCACGGTGCTGGATTTCTATACCCGCTTTTTGCATCAGGCCATCGGGCTGACCAGGCGAAACGAGGCGCGTCGCGAAACGTTTGTGGCCGAAGTGATCCGAGAACACGACGCGATCATCGACGCCATCGCCGCCGGGGACGGCGCCCGCGCCCGTCAGGCGGCCTGGTGGCACATGGATCAGGCGCGCCGCCGGCTCAACGACATTCCCTCGTCGCTGATCGAGGGGTTCGAGCAGGCCTGCAGCGACCATCAGAACTAACCACACAAGGCAGCATGAATATGGCGGACAGGCTCAGAGCAGGGGTGATCGGGCTGGGATCGATGGGGCTGGGCATGGCCACCTCGCTCATTCGAGGTGGTTTCGAGACACAGGGATGCGACATCAACCCGCAGGCGCTCGAGACGCTGGCCGGGGCCGGCGGCACACCGGTACAAAGCCCTGCCGAGATGGGCCGTCAGGTCGATATCGTCTTTCTGGTGGTGGTCAACGCCGATCAGATGCGTCAGGTGCTCTTTGGTGACAACGGTCTTGCCACCACTCTGGCCCCCGGCAGCATCGTGGTGGGCTGTGCCACTGCCGCACCGGAGGCCGTCATCGCGCTGGCCGATGAGCTGGCCGCGCAGGATATCCACTATCTCGATATTCCCATCTCCGGTGGTTCGGTCAAATCCGCTGCCGGTGAGCTGACGCTGATGTCCTCCGGCCCGGCCGGGGTGTTCGAACGCGCCCAGCCGGCACTTGATGCCATCGCTGCCACCATCTTTAGATTGGGGGACGCACCGGGACAGGGCTCGCAGGTCAAACTGGTCAATCAGCTGCTGGCGGGGGTGCACATTGCCGCGGCGGCCGAGGCGATGGCCTACGGCATCAAAAGTGGCTGTGATCCGCAAACGCTGTATGAGGTGATCACCCAAAGCGCCGGCAACTCCTGGATGTTTGAAAACCGCGTGCCGCACATTATTGATGGTGACTACACCCCGCGCTCGGCGGTAGACATCTTCGTCAAGGATCTCGGTCTGGTGCATGACACCGCCCGCGCTGACCGATTCCCGCTGCCGATGACCGCCCAGGCCCTGACCATGTTCAGCCAGGCTTCCTCCATGGGGTATGGCCGCGAGGATGATGCCGGCGTGGTGCGTATCTTCCCGGGTATTGATCTGCCCACCCGTGCTGCCAACGACTAATTCTGCCAACCAGGGAGAGCCTCATGCCATTGCTGGGCTGTATTGCAGATGACTTTACCGGTGCCACCGATCTGGCCAGTCAGCTGGTCAGTATCGGTATGCGCACCGTCCAGACCATCGGCGTCCCCGATGAGGGGCTGGCCGACGAGCTGAAAGACGTTGATGCCGTGGTGGTCGCACTCAAGAGCCGCACAATTCCGGCGGCAGAGGCGATCTCGCAGTCGCTGGCGGCGCTTGAATGGCTCCAGGCCCGCGGCTGCGAGCAGTTCTACTTCAAGTACTGCTCGACCTTCGACTCCACTGCCGAGGGCAACATCGGGCCGGTGACAGATGCGCTGATGGAAGCGCTTGAGGTGCCCTTTACCGTTGCCTGTCCGGCACTGCCGGCCAATCGTCGAACGGTCTACAACGGCTACCTGTTTGCGGGTGGGGTGCCGCTCAATGAAAGCGGCATGCAGGACCACCCGCTGACCCCCATGACGGACGCCAACCTGGTGCGCGTCATGGGCAGCCAGACCCGCCACCGGGTCGGACTGGTCGACTTCGATTGCATACGCCAGGGGAGCCAGGCGGTACGTCACCGCTTTGATGCACTTCAAGAAGATGGCATGGGCGTGGCGATTCTCGACGCCATCGAGCAGCGCGATCTGGAAACGCTGGGTGAGGCATGTCGTGATCTCAAGCTTGTCACCGCGGGCTCCGGTCTGGCGCTGGGCCTTGGCAAGCGCTGGGCAGATCAATTGACCGGCGAACGTGCCGCCGAGCTGCCCGCGGTGGCCGGTCGTGAAGCTATCCTGAGCGGCAGCTGCTCAAGGGCGACGCTGGCTCAGGTGGAACACGCCAGGGCGCACTATCCCCATTACCGCCTCGACGCCCTGACGCTGGCCGAAGACTATCAAAGCCAGATCGACGAGGCGCTGACACTGGCACGCAAGCATCTCGATCAGTCGCCCGTACTGATCTATGCCAGCGCGTCCCCCGACAATGTCAAAAAGGCGCAGCAGGCGCTGGGCGTGCAGGAAGCCGGCGAGATCGTCGAGCGCGCGCTGGGGGAGATCGCCGCGACGCTGGTCAGTGAACTGGGCGTGCGCCGCCTGCTGGTCGCCGGGGGCGAAAGCTCGGGTGCGGTGGTCAGTGCGCTCAACGTGAAAGGCCTTCAGATTGGACCGAGTATCGATCCGGGGGTGCCCTGGACCGTCACGCTGGGCAGCAGTGAGCGGCTTGCGCTGGCGCTCAAGTCGGGCAATTTCGGCGGTGAAGACTTCATGACAAAGGCCTGGGAGAGCATGCCATGAGCCATATCAATACCCACTCGGAAGAAAATCGCCTGCGCGAGGAGATCAGCGAGATCGGGCGCGCCTTTCGCCAGCTGGGCATGGCGCCCGGCACTTCCGGCAATATCAGCGCCAAATGCGACGGCGGCTGGCTGATGACGCCCACCAATGCGAGCCTGGGCGCGCTGGACCCGGCCGAGATCTCGATGCTCGACTGGGACGGCAATCTGATCTCCGGCAAGCCGCCGACCAAGGAGTCCTTTCTCCACCGCGCCTTCTATGAGTCGCGTGAGGAGGCCGGCGGGGTCATCCATCTGCACTCGACCTACGCCTCGGCCGTCTCCTGCCTGCAGGGGCTGGACGAGCGCTCCTGCATCCCGCCGATCACGCCCTATTTCGTGATGCGCGTAGGCCGTCTGCCGCTGTTGCCCTATTTCCAGCCCGGCGACCCGGCGATGGGCGAGGCCGTGCGTGACTACGCCCCGGATTACAGCGCCGTACTGCTGGCCAACCACGGCCCGGTGGTGGCGGGCAAGAGTCTGGAAGCGGCGCGCAACGCCATCGAGGAGCTCGAGGAGACCGCGCGTCTTTTTCTGCTGCTCCAGGGTCAGCAGATCAATACCCTGGATGAAGCGCAGATTGACGGTCTGCGCCAGCAGTTCGGCGCACGCTGGTAGTGATCCGGCCCGCGGTGCCCGCCGGCGCCGGGGGCTATCCTGTCATCCCTTTTCAAGGAGCGCTCATGCCGCGTTTTGCTGCCAACCTCACCATGATGTTCAACGAAGTCGCCTTCATGCAACGCTTTGAACAGGCCGCCCGTCAGGGTTTTGAAGCGGTGGAATATCTCTTTCCCTACGCCTTTGACCCTGATGAGATTGCCCGGGAGCTCAAGCGCCATGACCTGAAACAGGTCCTGTTCAACCTGCCGGCGGGCGACTGGGACGCCGGCGAACGCGGGATTGCCGCGCTGCCCGGGCGCGAAAGCGAGTTTCGTGACAGCGTGGAGACGGCGATTCGCTACGCCCGGGCGCTGAACTGCCCCAGGGTGCATGCCATGGCCGGGGTGGCGAGCGAAGACGCGGACCTCGCGGCCATGCAGGCGACCTATCTGGACAACATTCGCTTTGCCGCGCGACGACTCCAACAGGAGGGCATTACGCTGCTGCTCGAGCCGATCAACAGCCGTGACATGCCCGGCTACTTCATCAACTATCAGCATGAAGCGCATGACGTGATCGAGACGCTGGGCGAGCCCAATGTGCAGGTACAGATGGACTTCTATCACACCCAGATCATGGAAGGGGACATCTGGGAAACCTTCCGGGAGTACCGCGAAGGCGTCGGCCATATCCAGATTGCCGGCGTGCCCGAGCGACACGAGCCCGACAGCGGTGAGGTCAACTACGCCTGGCTTTTTGAGCAGCTCGACCAGGCTGGTTTCGAGGGCTGGCTGGGCTGTGAGTACAAGCCCCGCGGTGAGACAGCCGCAGGGCTTGGGTGGTTTGCGCCCTGGCGTCGGGGCTAACGCCAGAGCAGTCGGGGGCTATCGGCCGTGAGCTCAGTCGCCTCTGGTCAGGCTGAGCATCGAGCCCTCCCTTTCGGCGGCAATATGCCAGGCCAGCGCTTTTTCCAGGCAGTGCGGCGTATGGCCGCCGCGCTGGCACGCTTCACTGAAATACTCCCGCAGCGCCGGACGATAGAGCGGGTCGGCGCAGTGCTCGATGATGACCCCGGCACGCTCGCGCGGGGCCAGGCCGCGCAGGTCGGCCAGACCATGCTCGGTGACCAGGATATCGACATCGTGTTCATTGTGATCCACGTGACTGACGAAGGGCACCAGGCTTGAAAGCGCGCCATTTTTGGCCGTCGATTTGGTAATGAATATCGACAGGTGGCCGTTGCGGGCAAAGTCGCCCGACCCGCCGATGCCGTTCATCATTTTGGTACCGTTGACGTGGGTCGAGTTGACGTTGCCGTAGATGTCGGCCTCCAGCGCGGTATTGATGCCGATAATCCCCAGGCGCCGCACGATGCCCGGGTGGTTCGACATCTCCTGCGGGCGCAGCACGATACGGTCACGGTAGTCGGCCAGATGCGGCCAGATTCTCTGTCCGCACTCTTCGGAAAGCGTGATCGAACTGCCCGAGGCAAAGGTCATCTTGCCGCTGTCGAGCAGGTTGAACGTGCTGTCCTGCAACACCTCCGAGTACATGGTGAGATCTTCAAACGGCCCTTCCATCAATCCGTTGAGCACGGCATTGGCCATGGTGCCGATGCCGGCCTGCAACGGCATCAGCGAGGGCGGCAGACGGCCCACCTCCACCTCATGATCGAAAAAGCCGATCAGATGATCGGCAATGCGCTGGGTATCTTCATTGGGAATGCCGACGGTGGACGGGCTGTCCTGGCCTTCGGTCAGAACGATGGCGGCAATTTTGGCCGGATCGATAGGGATGTGGTCCACGCCGATGCGGGTGCTGGCATCCACCACCGGAATGGGCTGGCGGGCCGGACGCATCTGGGGAATGTAGATGTCATGCAGGCCGATCAGCGCCTCGGGCGTGGAAAGATTGAGCTCCACGATCACCTTGTCGGCCAGAATGGCAAAGCTTGCCGAGTTGCCCACCGAGGCCGTGGGAATGATGCCGCCGTCTTCGGTAGTGGCGCAGGCCTCGATCACGGCCACATCGATGTTGCCCAGCTGCTTGTTGCGCAGCTGTTCGACCGTTTCAGAGAGATGCTGATCAATGAACATTACCTCGCCGCGGTTGATGGCGGCGCGGAGCGTGGCATCGACCTGAAAGGGCATGCGGCGCGACAGCACCCCGGCTTCGGTCAGATGGCGGTCGATGTCATTGCCCAGTGACGCCCCGGTCATCAGGCTGATCTTCAACGGTTCCTTTTGGGCCCGGCGCGCCAGCGCCAGCGGCACATCCTTGGCTTCCCCGGCACGGGTAAAGCCGCTCATGCCGACAATCATGCCATCCTGAATCAGTTCGGCAGCCTCATCAGCACTCATGAGACGTGATTCCCACCCCTTCAACTGACAGCGTTCGCTGGCGGTTGCTTTCATGCAGAGACTCCCTTTCAGGTCATTCCGATCGATGGCGCAGGTCGCGCATCCATTCAATGTACAGCGCTGATATCAAACACTAAACGCTTAAAAAGAAAGGATATGTGTCGCAGGTCAAAAAGCAGGCGCGCGGCATGAAAAAAGGCCCCCGCGGGGGCCCTGGCAAGCTGCTTGTGGTTTACAGCATCTCCCTTTTGGGGCCGGTTCTGACATGGGTGGTGTAGAGCGTCAGCCCCGTGAAGGCCAGCCCCCCGGCCAGGTTGCCCAGCACGGTGGGAATTTCGTTCCACCACATGTAGTCCCAGACCGAGAAGTCACCGCCCATGATCAGTGCCGAGGGAAAGAGAAACATGTTAACGATCGAGTGCTCAAAGCCCATGTAGAAAAAGAGCATGATCGGCATCCACATGGCGATGACCTTGCCGCTGACCGAGGTGGAGATCATCGCGCCCACCACGCCCATCGACACCATCCAGTTGCACAGCATGCCGCGCATGAAAATGGTGACCCAGCCGGCCAGCCCGTGTTCGGCGTAGCCCAGAGTGCGCGCTTTACCGATGCTGGCGATCCGGTCGCCGATCTCGCCCGGGGCGATGGAGAAACCGTAGGTGAGGATAAAGGCCATCATGAAGGCCACCGTCAGTGCGCCGGCCAGATTGCCCAGAAACACCCAGCCCCAGTTGCGCAGAATACCCTTGGGGGTAACGCCCGGGCGGCGATCCAGCAGCGCCAGCGGGGTAAGCATGAACACGCCCGTGAGCAGATCAAAGCCCATCAGGTAGAGCATGACAAACCCGACCGGGAAGAGCATCGCGCCCACCAGCGGCTGGCCGGTCTGTACCGTAATGGTCACGGCAAAGGCCGCGGCCAGTGACAGGATGGCGCCCGCCATGAAGGCGCGAATCAGCGTGTCGCGGGTGGACATCGAAATCTTTGACGCGCCGGAGTCCACCATCTTGGTGACGAACTCCGCAGGGGTCAGATAGGACATGGTATGGCCTCGGGTGGTGTTGTTATGCCATGTGTCGGGTACTGGCGTGCCTGACCCCGCAGGCGCTGCGGGGTCAGGCAAGCCGAGGAGAGCGTTGCGGTCTTAATCAATGACGACGTGATCGCCCTCGAGTCGTACGTCATAGGTCGCCAGACGCACCTGATCGTCTTCCAGGCAGACGCCGTCGGTGAGGCGGAAATGCTGCTTGTAGATGGGCGAGGCGACCACCAGCTCGCCGCCCTTGTCGCCGATAATGCCGCGACCGATCACGTTGGCGCGGGAAAACGGGTCATGGTGGTCGATGCCAAACACCTCCGGGGCGCTGTGGCGGTCGCGCCCATGGGGCAGATAGAACAGCGCAATCTGGCGGCCTTCGTGCAGGGCGACCACGCCCGAATAGTCGACCAGATCGCGGACACCACACAGGACCTGTGTTGCGTTGTTAACAGCGGTTGCAGTGCTCATCAGCGGATCTCCACGGCAAGGGACTGAACTTCGTTTTCACGAGCAGGGCGGGGCTGGTCGCGCTCGGTGACATTGACGATGTCTGGGTCACCGCAGCGGTCGTTAACAAAGGTGCGAAAGCGCTTGAGCTTTTCCGGGTCCTTCAGCGCGTTGGCCCACTCGCACTCATAGGTCTCCACGATGTGGTGCATCTGGCGCTCAAGCTCGTCACCCAGTTCCAGGCTGTCGTCGATGACCACCTCCTTCAAAAAGTCGAGGCCGCCTTCCAGGCTTTCCCGCCACACCGAGGTGCGCTGCAGCTTGTCGGCGGTGCGCACGTAGAACATCAGGAAACGATCGATGTATCGAATGAGCGTGGCGCTGTCGATATCGGTAGCAAAGAGCTCGGCGTGGCGCGGGCGCATGCCGCCGTTGCCGCACACGTACAGGTTCCAGCCGGCCTCGGTGGCGATCACGCCGATATCCTTGCCCTGGGCCTCGGCGCATTCCCGGGTGCAGCCCGATACGCCCATCTTGACCTTGTGCGGGGTGCGCAGGCCCTTGTAGCGGTGCTCGAGCTCCAGCGCCATGGCGACACTGTCCTGCACGCCATAGCGACACCAGGTGTTGCCCACGCAGGACTTCACCGTGCGCAGCGACTTGCCATAGGCATGACCGGTTTCAAAGCCGGCATTGATCAGCTCTTCCCAGATGTCCGGCAGCTCGTGAAGCTCGGCTCCGAAAAGATCAATGCGCTGACCACCGGTGATCTTGGTGTAGAGATCATATTTTTTGGCCACTTCCCCCAATGCGACCAGCTTGTCGGGGGTGATCTCGCCGCCGGCGACCCTGGGCATGACCGAGTAGGTGCCGTTTTTCTGCATGTTGGCCATGAAGGTGTCGTTGGTGTCCTGCAGCGCCACGTTCTGCGGGTCCATGATCGGCTGGTTCCAGCAGGTAGCGAGAATCGAGCCGATGGTCGGCTTGCAGATGTCACATCCCAGCCCGTGGCCGTGCTTTTCCAGCAGTTCGTCAAAGGAGGTGATCCCCTCGACGCGCACCATGGCGTAGAGCGCCTGGCGGGTGTACTGGAAGTGCTCGCAGAGGCTTTTGTCCACTTCCATGCCGCGGGACTCGAGCTCGTGCTCGAACACCTGCTTGAGCAGTGCCGCACAGCCGCCGCAGCCGGTGCTGGCCTTCGTCTCGATCTTGAGCGCGGCAATATCGGCGCAGCCCTCGTCGACGGCCCGGCAGATCGCGCCCTTGGTGACGTTGTGACACGAGCAGACCATGGCGGTGTCGGGCAGGGCATCGGCACCCAGCATCAACGCGCCGCCTTCGCTTTGCGGCAGGATCAGCGCGGCCGGATTCTCGGGCAGGTCGATGCCGTTCTGGACGTACTGCAAAAGCGTGTCGTAGTAGCTGTTGTCGCCGACCAGAATCGCGCCCAGCGCCTTTTTACCATCGCTTGAGACCACCAGGCGGCGATAGCCGTTGCCGGCCTCATCAATCCAGCGATAGCTTTTGGCCCCCTCGGTGGTGGCGAAGGCATCCCCGATCGAACCCACATCGACACCCAGCAGCTTGAGCTTGGTCGACATGTCCGCGCCGCTGAAGGGCTCGCACACATCGGTGAGACAACCGGCGACGGTGCGGGCCATGGTGTAACCCGGCGCCACCAGACCGAAGGTCTGCCCGTTCCACAGGGCACACTCGCCGATGGCAAAGATTTCCGGATCCGAGGTGCGGCAGGTCTCATCGATCACGATGCCGCCGCGCTCGCCGATCTCCAGGCCGCAGTCGCGGGCCAGCTGATCCTGCGGGCGAATGCCGGCGGAAAAGAGCACCAGATCGGTATCAAGATGTTCGCCGCCCTGGAAATTCATCCGGTAGGCGTAGTCATCCCCCGGCGTGGCCACGATCTCTTCGGTGGCCTGTCCGGTGTGGACGCCCACGCCCAGCGCCTCGATGCGTTCGCGCAGGGCGGTGCCGCCCTGATCGTCCAGCTGGACCGGCATCAGGCGCGGGGCAAACTCCACCACGTGGGCTTCAAGGCCGAGCGACTTGAGGGCGTTGGCGGCTTCCAGCCCCAGCAGGCCGCCACCGATCACCACGCCGCGACGGGCATGGGCGGCGTGCTCACGTATGGCGTCAAGATCATCCAAGGTGCGATAGACCAGCCTGGCCTGCGGATGGTCACTGACTTCCGGACCGGGAATCGGCGGCACAAAAGGGTAGGAACCGGTGGCGATGATCAGGCTGTCGTAGGGCAGGCGCCCATCGGCGGTGAGGATCTCACCCCTGTCGCGATCGATCTGCGTGATACGCACGCCCAGATGCAGCGAGACGCCGTGCGTTGCGTGCAGATTGGCTTCACCGAGGGCGAGGGCGTCGGCACCCTTGCCGGAGAAATACTCCGACAGGTGCACGCGGTCATAGGCGCGGTGGCGCTCGTCGCCGAAGACGTGAATCTGATAGCGCTGTGTGGCGCCGCGCTCGATCAGCTGTTCGACGCAGTGATGGCCCACCATACCGTTGCCGATGATAACGAGCTGCTTTTTCTCGGGGTGAATCGTCAGGTCCTGCATGATCAGGCAGCCTCCTCAAGCTGTTGGGTGGCATCCGCGGCGCCAAAAATCAGCGTGTCGCGACAGGCCGTGAGATCGCCCTTGTCCACGCTCTGGCGGAAATACCAGGGCCCATCACGGGTATCGCCGTAGAGCACGGCGCCGACAAGTCGGTTGTTGCGCAGAATCAGGCGGCGGTAGTCGCCGTGGTCGGCGTCGAGATAGCGCAGCACCTCGTCACCGGGGTCGGGGGCCAGCAGGCCAAAGGCATAAAGCTCGATACCGCTGACCTTGAGCCGGGTGGCGCTGGGCGTCAGGGCGTAGCGCTGGTGGCCACCGCAGAGCCGGTCGGCCAGCACCTCGACCTGGGCCCAGATGGGATCGACCAGGCCAAAGGTGGTGCGCTCGAACTCACAGCACTCGCCCAGCGCCATGATGGCCTCGTCACTGGTGGTCAGGGTGTCATCCACGCGAATGGCCCGATCGCCTGCCAGGCCCGCCGCCAGGCCGAGCTCGGCGTTGGGCACGATGCCGGCGGCGACCACGACCAGCCCGGCGGCCAGATGTTCGCCGTTATCCAGCACCACACCGGAGACGCGGATGCCATCGGCACTTTCATAGGCGACAGGTTGTCGTCCCCGGCGCAGGCTCAGGCCACGCCCCTGGAGTTCACTGGTCAGCAGCTCGGCGGCCCGGTCATCCAGCTGGCGGTTCATCAAGTGCGCGGCGCGATGGACCACGGTGACCTCAAGGCCGCGCTTTCGAAGTCCTTCGGCCGCCTCGAGGCCCAGCAGCCCGCCGCCGATGACCACGGCGCGGCGGGTGTGCTCCCCGGCCGCCATCAGCGAGGTCACATCCTCGGTGGTGCGGAAACCGTGGATGCCGCCAAGCTCGGCACCGGGCAGATCGAAAAGGCGCGCGCGCGAGCCGGTGGCGATGATCAGCCGGTCATAGTCGTGGCGCTCGCCCTGATCATCGATGATCTGCTGCGCCGCTTGATCAATGGCGGTAATGCGTCGACCACAGTGCAGCGTAATGTGGTGGGCCTTGAACCAGTCGCGGTCGCGCAGGGCAATGGCGGCCTCATCCACCTCGCCGGCCAGCAGGGGCGAAAGCAGGATGCGGTTGTAGGCGGGGCTGGGCTCATCGCCGAACACATGAATGTTTTGCGGCCGCTCGGGCCGGGCCACCAGCGCTTCCAGCAGGCGCTGGGTGGCCATGCCATTGCCGATAATGAGCACGCGTTGGTCGGTGATGGCCTGTGGGGTGGCACTGTTCGTTGTCATGGTCGACCTCCCGGCGTGATGGATTGTCGATAGCGCCAATGCTGCCCGTGGAAAAAGCGAAGTGGGCTTGGCGTTGTCTGACACATCACGCAGTTGCCTGTCGGCCGGTGACGCTGAGGGTGGCTGTACACCGGCAGTTCTGATGTTTATCAGGCGAATGCCGTGCCAGAAACGGTGGATCCCTTTGATTTCAGTCATTTTCATGAGAGCGCGTGTCATCAGGCAGCGCCGTGCCGGCGCATGATGTCACCAGGAGTGTGCAGCCGGGGTCTGTGCGGCCATCTTTTGGTGCATCGAGTCGTCGGGGGCCGGGCAGTGCCCGACACCGGGTACGCCAGCGCCTTCCTGTCACGGTAAAAACCCTGTTCTGGCCCGGATATTGCTCGATCAGGCTATCAGCAGCGGCCGCGCCCTTTTTTGATGGACGTCAGATTTTCCTGCCAATGGATCGTCATGACGCTGTCGAGCGTGGCGCTGAAGGCTTGAGACAGGGCTGCCCGGGTAGATCAGGGCAGCCGTCTGTCGTGGAGGAGATCCCTATGGAAACGACAACCACCTGCCCCTACTGCGGGGTGGGCTGCGGTGTGGTGGCCCAGCATGACAGCAAGCGTTGTGACACGCTCGCGGGCGTGACGGGGGATAAAACGCACCCGGCCAACGAAGGCCGACTCTGCGTCAAGGGCTCGGCGCTGGCGCAAACGCTGGGGCACGAGGGGCGGCTGATGCGCCCTCGAATTGACGGGCATGAGGTCAGCTGGGAGAGGGCGCTTTCCGAGGTGGCTTCTCGGCTGGGCGACATTCGCTCGCAGTATGGCGGCGGTGCCATCGCGGGCTATCTCTCCGGGCAGCTTTTGACCGAGGACTATTTTATTGCCAACAAGTTCTTCAAGGGCTTTGTCGGCACGCCGCACGTGGATACCAATTCAAGGCTGTGCATGGCCTCGGCGGTGGCAGGCTACAAGCGCGCCCTGGGCGCAGACGCGGTGCCCTGCTGCTATGAGGATCTGGAAGAAGCGGAGCTGGTGGTGCTGACCGGCAGCAATCTGGCCTGGAACCATCCAGTGCTCTATCAGCGCCTGCGCACGGCCAAAAGCCGCAATCCCCTGATGAAGATCGTGGTCATCGACCCGCGGGTGACCGATACCTGCGAGCTGGCCGATCTCTTTTTGCAGATCGCCCCGGGCAGCGATATCGCGCTCTTCAACGGTCTGCTGCGCTATATGGCCGGCAAGGGCAGGCTGGATCGTGATTTTATCGAGCAGCACACCGAAGGCTTCGATGAAGCGCTGGCCGCGGCGCAGCAGGAGGTGCCGGACATCGACACCGCCGCCGAGCGGTGCGGCGTCGAAGCCGAGCGGCTGGAAACCTTCTACTACTGGTTTGCCACTCAGCTGCATGTGGTGACGCTTTACTCGCAGGGGGTCAACCAGTCGAGCAGCGGCACCGATCGGGTCAATTCGATCATCAACGCGCATCTGGCCGGCGGCAGTATCGGCCTGCCGGGAGCCGGGCCCTTTTCGATTACCGGCCAGCCCAACGCCATGGGTGGGCGCGAGGTCGGCGGCCTGGCCAACCAGCTGGCGGCGCACATGGATTACCACACCCCCGGCGCGCTGGATCGGGTCACGCGCTTCTGGACCACGCCAAACCTCGTGCCCACGCTGCCTGACGGACCCGGCCACAAGGCGCTGGCGCTGATCGAGTCGATCGAGCGCGGCGAGATTCAGGCGCTGTGGATCATGGCCACCAATCCGCTGGTCAGCCTCCCGGATGCCAACCGGGTGCGCGCGGCCATTCAAAAGTGCCCGCTGGTGATTGTCTCTGAATGCGTGGCACGCAATGACACTCTGGAACATGCCGATATTATCCTGCCGGCCAGCGGCTGGGCGGAGAAGGACGGCACCGTGACCAACTCCGAACGGTGTATCTCGCGCCAGCGCGGGATATTGCCGCCCCCGGGCGAGGCGCGCCACGACTGGTGGATCATCTGTGAAGTGGCTCGTCACATGGGCTTTGGCGAGGCCTTCGACTATTGCAGCGTGCACGAGATATTTGACGAGCATGCCAGGCTTTCAGGCTTTGAAAACGATCCGCAGGCCACCCCGGAGAGCGGCTATCGCCTGTTTGATATCTCCGGGCTGGCGGGGATGGATCGCGCTCGCTATGACGCGCTCGCGCCGATTCAGTGGCCGGTCAATGCCGGCGCGCCGCAGGGCACGGCGCGACTTTTTGAGAACGCGCGCTTCATGACGCCCAATGCCCGGGCAAGACTGATCGCGGTGTCTTCCAGCGCCACAATTCAACAGCCGACAAGGGAGACGCCACTGTTACTGAACACCGGGCGCATTCGCGATCAGTGGCACACCATGACCCGCACCGCCCGGTCGCCGCGGCTCATGCACCACAGAAGCGAGCCCTTTATCGAGGTGCATCCGGAGACGGCGCACGGGGCCGGCGTCACGGACGGGCAGCTCGCCCGGCTTCACAATGCGCTGGGCGAGTATTTTGGCCGGGTGCGCGTCACCACCGCGCAGCCGCGGGAATCGCTTTTCGTGCCCATTCACTGGAACGATCAGTTTGCCCGCGAAGCGCGGGCTTCCGCGTTGATCAAAGCCGTCTGCGATCCGGTCTCCGGTCAGCCCGAGTCCAAGCAGGGGCGCGTGGCGCTGTCACCGGTCGCTGCGCAGTGGGAAGCCTGTCTGCTGTTGGGACATGATGCGCGGGCGCCGCTGGGAGAGAGCGACTGGTGGGCACGTATCCCGCTGGCAAACTGCCAGCGCTGGCAGATGGCGGGCGAGCGCTCGCTCGACGACTGGGCCGGCTGGTGTGCGCGCACCCTGGGTCAGGCGCCCACGCTCTGGAGTGAGGATGGCGGGCGCGATCACTTTCGCGCGGCCTGCCTTCACAAGGGCAGGGTTGTCTGGTGGCTGGCGGTGGCCCCGGTCGGCACGCTCAATGCGATGCTGGATGATGTTGGCTGGCTGGACGATTGTTTTGCTCTCGAGGCACTCGAGAGCCCGCAGCGACGCCGGCTGCTGGCCGGAAGAGCGGCAAGTGGCGAGGATGCCGGTGCAACGGTGTGCAGCTGCCACCAGGTCGGGGAGAAAACCATCAGGCGTGCCATTGCCGGTGGCTGCAATACCGTCGAGGCGCTGGGGGAGCGGCTGGCCTGCGGCACTCAGTGCGGCTCCTGTATTCCGGAGCTGCGCGCGCTTTTAAAAGCGCAGCATGGCGATGAAAAGGCCCAACAAGGCGCCACACATGAAACCGCCCGAGCGGTTCAGGCTGGGCGATGACGTGCCACCGGTATCAAGACCGCGCACGTTACATCTTCAAGGCGTCAGCGATAACCCGCCGCCTGCAGCTCGAACAGCTCGGCGTAGCGACCGCGGCCGGCGATCAGCTCATCGTGACTGCCGCGCTCGATAATGCGTCCGCGATCCATGACCACGATCACATCGGCACTTCTTACGGTCGAGAAGCGATGTGAAATCAGAATCGAGCTGCGATCACGACTGTGTTCGCGAAAGCGGTTGAACACGGCGGCTTCGGCGGCGGCGTCCATCGCGGCGGTCGGCTCGTCGAGCACCAGGATATCGGCGCCTTCACGCATCCAGGCTCTTGAGAGCGCAATTTTCTGCCACTGACCGCCGGAGAGCTCCTGGCCATTTTTGAACCAGCGCCCGAGCTGGGTGTGATAGCCCGAGGGCAGACGCTGGATAAAGTCATCGGCCAGCCCGCGCTGTGCGGCCGCCTGCCAGCGGGTTTCATCAGCGAAGGCGTGGGTGTCGCCCACGCCCAGATTTTCGCCCACGGAAAACTGATAGCGCACGAAGTCCTGAAAGATGACACCGACTCGCCGACGCAGCGTCTGGCCGTCCCAGTCACGCAGGTCGCTGCCATCAAGCAGAACGCGCCCGCGACTGGGGTGATAAAGACGGGTCAGCAGTTTGATCAGGGTGGTCTTGCCGGAGCCGTTTTCGCCCACCAGTGCCAGGCTCTGACCGGGCATTAGATGCAGTGAAATATCATCAAGAACCTGCTCGCCGCCGGGGTAGGCAAAGCTGACGCGTTCAAAGCGCAGGCCATCGCCGGGCATTATCCCCTCGGTAATCGTGCCCGCTTCCCGCTCGGTAGGCTGTTCAAGAAACTCGTAGAGATTGGAGAGATAAAGGTTGTCCTCGAACATGCCGCTGACGGCAGAGAGACTGGCCGACAGCGCCCCCTGACTTTGCTTGAACACCAGCAGATACATGGTCATCTGGCCCAGCGTCAGGGCACCGATAATGGTCTCAAGCACCACCCAGCCGTAGGCGGCGTAGAAGGTAAGCGTGCCCAGAAGCCCCAGCAGAAAACCCCATAGCGTGCGCCTGAGCGTCAGGCGGCGCTCTTCGCTGTAGAGGGTGTCAAATATGGCGCGGTAGCGGGACAGAAAAAGCTGCTCCAGACCATAGAGCTTGACCTCCTTGATGCTGTCCTCGCGTGCCAGCAGGGTCTCCAGGTAGCGCTGTTCGCGCATTTGCGGCGAGCGCCAGCGAAACAGGCGAAAGGCATCGCCCGAGAATTTGGCCTCTGAAATAAACACCGGCAAAGCACCGGCCACGATAATCAACAGCGCCCAGGGTGAAAACTTCACCAGCAGTACGCTGAAGCTCGCAAGCGAGATGGCGTTTTGCAGCAGCGAAAAGGTTCGGGTAACCAGCGACAGCGGTCGTGTCGAGGCCTCGCGTCGCGCTCGGGTGAGCTGGTCGTAGATTTCGGAGTCCTCGAACTGGGACAGCGACAGCTCACCGGCCTTGTCGAGCAGCATGACGTTGACCTTCTGCCCCAGCTGCGCACGCAACAGCGACTGCTGCGCGTCCAGCACCCGCTGTGCCAGCGCCATCAGGCCAATCAGGACGCCTTCGATCACCACCAGAGACAGCACCGGGGACAGTACGGTCGATAGATCCGTGGCCTGATCCGGGTAAGTGCCCATCGCCGTGACCACGCCATCCACGATCAGCTGGCCGACCCAGGCGACCACGGCCGGCAGTACACCCGCGACCAGGGTAGCCAGCGCCAGGCCCAGCATCATCACGCGCGAGGTCTGCCACACCAGAGCAAGCGCCCGACGGGTATAGCGAAAGACATTGAAAAAATCGCCCGGCACGGCGGCCAGGCGATGTTTGAAGCGGGCAGACGGCATGGTCAATTCGGCATTACAGGGGCTGACGTGCACGCTTTCTAAGAGTGGCGCCCTGACGAGGGGCGCGCCGTGCCCGGATGCTGCTCTGCCAGAGCTGCGTCAGCGCAGGCGTTAGAGGATTGATCGAGGCCCGGCGGGCCCGACCCTGGCGAGGCCGGGGATTGTCGCGCTGGCCTTCGCGAATACACAGGCCCAGACTGGCAATAACCGCTGCACCGGCCACCAGCAGGCTGGCCGCACTGCTGATGATGATCAGCGCCCCGGCGGCAACGCCCAGAGCAATCAGCATCACGGACAGGCAGATGTCTCGTGAAAACCCTCGCCACAGCCCGTAACCGCCCAGGGCGATGGCAAGAAATGCTATCCATAGCAGACTGATCATGACGTCTATAAACTCCCCGCAGTCCCTTGTACAAACTGTATATCCGTAATGTTAGACCAGACTGACACAAAAGCATGCACTGGCTGACAACTTTTAATGAAATGACCTTCATACCTTTCATCAAGGCCACTCAACTGTGGTGTGCCGCCTTTTCGATCCATGCACTCTGCGGTGAAAAGAGCCTGGCGCACACGTGTTATTCTTTATCTGCCTGATGGCATGGAACAGGACCGCTTCGGCAAGCCTGGTGTGGCTGACACGAAAGCATCCGACAACAACGCAGGAGCAAGGCAATTGGGCCTCAGACATCGCAATCGCTGGATTATCGGGGCGGGCGCCGCCGCTGTCCTCGGGTTCTCGACCTGGCTGCTGTGCACCTGGGGGGTAACCGCCTATGCGACCCGAGCGCTTGAGGATGCCACCGGCAGACCGGTGGCGCTCGAGCGCCTCGCCTTCAATCCCCTGACGGCCACGCTGTCGCTGCGTGGGCTTGCACTGGGTGACCCGAACGAGCGGGTCGTGACCATCGACCGTGGCAGTGTCTCCCTGCGCTGGTCATCGCTGTGGCAGACCGGTGTCCATGTGGGTGACGTTGCACTGGAAAATGCGCATCTGCGCATGATCACCGATGACTCGGGCGAGCTCAATCTGGAGCAGCTCGGCAGCGACGAGGGTCAGGAAAGCGACGATGGCGGCATGACGCTTGTGATCGACCGCATCAGGGTGTCCGGAGGGCAGCTTGAATGGATCGATCGGCGCCTTTCGTCGCAGGGCGAGCTATCGCTGCAGGACATGACGGTGTCTCTTTTTGATTACGACAGCCGGCAATCCGATAAGCCCATGCATGGCAGTGCCAGTGCCCGGCTTGGGGAAGGCCGGCTCGAAGCCAGGGGCGATTTCAGCCCTGAGCCGCTGACCGGCGACATACAGATCACGGGTGATCAACTGGCACTGACCCTGCTCAACCCCTGGCTTGCTGACAGGCAGCATCTACAGGTCAAGCAGGGCAGTCTGCAGGGACAGGGGCGTCTTGCCTTTGGTCGTGCGGCCAGCAATGGCGTGCTGTGGCAGGGCGACCTTGATATCAGTAACCTGAGCGTTCTTGACCAGCAGGGGCTGCATGTTTTCGGTGTGAGAGAGGCAGCCTTCAAGGGAATGGATGTTCAGGGCGCCGAGCATATGCGCGCCGAGAGCATTCGCCTTGACGCGCCTGATGTGCTGGTGCTGCTGGATGATCAGGGCCATCTCAATCTGACCCCGCAGCCGACCGGCAACAATGAGGGGGATGCTACCCCGGAGGCGGAGGAAACACCGGCCGAGGAGAGCAGCGCGTCGCAATCGAACGTAGCGCTTGGCAGTCTGAACGTCGACAACGGCACCTTCCGTTTCGAGGACCATCAGATGTCGCCGGCGGTACAGCTTGATATTCGCTCGTTCAAGGGCCATATGGAGGCTTTCGATACGCGCTCATCAAACCCGGCACGATTTGGCTTTGATGGTTTTGAAAGCGATGACACGCCGGTGGCCATCGAGGGGCATTTCAGCGCGGGTGATTCGCTTGAAGGCGAGATGGATCTAACCAGCAAGCGGCTGCCGCTCGAGCGTTTTGCCCCCTATATACAGCGCTTTGGCGGCTATCGTATCCGCAGCGGCACTGCCGATCTGGATCTGCACTACCAGCTTGATGGTGGTCAGGTGACGGCACAAAACCATGTGATTCTCAGACAGCTGGCGCTTGATGAAGAAGCGGTAGACAACGACGCTTCCCTGCCGCTGAGACGGCTGGTCGGTTTGCTGCAAAGCGATGATGGCGTCATCAACCTGGATATTCCCATTCAGGCCACGGTTGATGGCGGCGAAGTGGATATCAGCAGTGTGGTCATGCAGGTGCTGGGCGAGGTGCTCAAGAACCTCGCCACATCGCCGATTGATACGCTCGATGCCATGATCAACGGCGACGATAACGACGCCGCAGGAGAGCGTTCCGAGGGCTATACCGAGGGGCCCCTGTCACAGGTGAAGACCGACGCCCGGGATGACTGAGCGTCGGACAAGGATATGAAGGCGGCATGAAAACGGATAACGCGCAGTGGCCCCGACCGGGGCGTGGCGTACGGCCCTGTGCAGCAGGGCTTTTACTGGCAGTCATGATCAGCGGCTGCGCCAGCTATGAAGGCATCGAGCCCCGGGGCGAGATGGTGTCGCTCAATCAGCTGTCGGCCCTTCAGACCGTCGGGGAGGTCACCATTTCCTCGGCCAACTGGCCCGGTCGCCAGTGGTGGAACGCGCTGGGCGACCCGCACCTGGAGGCCCTGATTCGAGAAGCCCTGGCCGACTCGCCGGATATGGACGTGGCTCAGGCACGCCTGCGTTCGGCCAACGCAGCGGTCGGTCAGGCGGGTGCCGAACGTCTGCCAACGTTGGACGGCTCTGCCAGCCTTTCTCGCTCGCGGGTGTCGGAAGTCGATGACCCCCAGGGGCTGGGCAATATCTACAGTACCACCCGGGGACTGTCATCGAATTTCAGCTACGACGTGGATCTCTGGGGTGGTCGTCGCGCGACGTGGTCGGCAGCGCTCGGTGAAGCCCGGGCCACCGAGATCGATCTGCATGAGGCAGCGCTGACCCTGTCGGTCAACGTGGCCCGAGCCTATGTGCAGCTGGCCGGCAATTATGCGCAGCTCGATATCGCCCGCCAGGAGCTTGAGCGGGCCCTGACCATCGACAACACCAACCAGCAGCTTCAGCAGGCCGGGCTGAGTGATCAGTCGGCACGGCTGCAGTCGCGCTCCAGCGTTTCAAGCGCCCGACAGGCGCTGGAATCGGCAGAGCAGGCCGTTCGAAGCGATCGGATCTCGCTGGGCGTGCTGCTGGGCAAGGGGCCTGATCGCGGCCTTGATATCGAGCGTCCTCAGCCGCTGTCTCCGGCGCTTTTGTCGCTGCCCTCGGTGGTGCCGGCCGAGCTGATCGGCCGGCGTCCGGACGTGGTCGCAGCACGCTGGCGGGTAGAGGCCCAGACCCAGCAGATCAAGGCAGACAAGGCGCAGTTCTATCCCAATCTCAATTTGAGTGCGATGGCCGGTTTCAGCTCGCGGCTGGGCAGCTATTTCTTCGCGGAGCCGGCCAAAAGCTGGAGTATCTCGCCGGCGCTGTCACTGCCGATCTTTGAGGGCGGACGCCTTCGCGCCAATCTGGACAGCACCGAGGCGGACTACGATCTGGCCGTCGCGCAGTACAACCAGACCGTCATTTCAGCGCTGGGTACGGTGGCCGATACCATCACCTCCGTTCAGTCGCTGAATCGCCAGCGTCAGTCGCTTGAGCAGGCGCGCGACAATGCACAGCAGGCCTTTGATCTGGCGCTTGAGCGCTTTCAGGCCGGCATCACCAATTACCTGCAGGTGTTGAGCACGCAACAGCAGCTGCTGGATGCCCAGCAGTCGCTGGTGAGCCTGAACAGTCAGCTGGTGGATACCTCGATTCAGCTTGTGCAGGCTCTGGGCGGCGGTTTCGATGAGGGGCTCAACGTGCCACACGCCGCCGGAGGGTATCCGCAGGCGCCCAACCCGCAAACGGCGGGTCCGCAAACGACAGGTCCAGAAACAAAAGGCTCATAAAGGACGGGTCTACCAACGACAGCCCGGTTTTCAAATCGTCTCCGGCTTTTAAAACCGCGCATAAAAAAACGCCCCATAAAGGGGCGTTTTTCATGATGGGCCTGGAAAAGCGGGCCTGATGATCAGATTTCGTCGTCCTGACCGCTGTTGTCGTCGTGATGAACCTGAGCGACGGCGCGCGTGTTGTCGGCACTTTCAAGCTTGGCAAGAAGCTCTTTCGATTCGGTCTTGAAACTTGCCAGCTCCTGGCCGGACAGGGCGCGTCCGCCCGGCAGCTTGACGCGCATGGCGTTGACCTGAGAGCCGTTGGCGATGATCTCGTAGTGCAGGTGCGCACCGGTACTGCGGCCGGTATTACCCGATTTGGCGATCTCTTCCCCCATTTTGACACGCTGACCGGGTTTGACTTCGGGTCTGGACAGGTGCAGATAACGGGTCTGATAGCCATTGTCATGCGTGATCACGATGTACTTGCCGGCCAGTGGATGGCTCACCACCTTGGTGACCCGACCATCAGCCGGGGCGCGTACCGAGGAGCCGACCGGCATGGCAAAGTCGGTGCCCTTGTGGGGTGAGACGCGCCCGGTGACCGGATGGCGACGCTTGAGATTGAACGGCGAGCTGATGCGGTACTCACCCTTGAAGGGATAGCGATTGAAGGCCGGGTCGAGGCCCTGACCGTCCGGGGTATAGTAGTCGCCATCGTGGCGTACGACGGTAAGGTTGTTGTTGCCCTCATAATGCGCGGCCAGAATACGCGAGTCGTAGGGCTTGCCGTCGATCACGTCTGATTCGACCAGCACCTGAAACCTGTCGCCATCACGCGCCGAGCGATTGAAGTTGAGCTTTTTGCCCAGCACCGAAATCAGCTCGGCCACCTCACCGCTGGAAAGGCCGGTAGCGCGCGCTGAAGAACCGAAGCTGCCGTTGACCGTGCCGGCAAACAGGCGCTGTGTGGCTTCTCCAGTACGTTCAATGTCGTTGACGCTAAAGCGGTCATCGGTGTTTTCGCGCTCGAAGAGATAGCCGCTGCGCGTGTTTTGCATGACGCGAAGCGCCAGCAGATGCCCGTTCTTGTCGACCTTGTAATCCAGCTCGTTGCCGACGCGCAGGTTGGTCAGCGCCTTTTTGTCGGGCGCGTCGTCCATCAGCTTGAGAACTTCGCTATAGCCCAGCCCCAGGCTGTGCTCGGCAAGCTCTGCAAAGGTATCGCCCTTTTGAACCTTGTAGGTCTGCCACTCGGGGGTATAGGGCTCGCGGGTCTCGATCTGGCTGCTCAGGGAAAACTGACCGCTGAGGCTGCCATCGACCGAGCCGTTGTAGTCTTCGGTATCGTCATCGTTGAAGTTGTCAACGTAGGACGTATGCCCGCGCAGGCCATTGCCCATGGCCGTGACATGATCGGCACGGGCGATGGCCTGTTCGTCGCTGTCGATCGCCAGGTCGTCTCTCAGCGCTGCGCCGGCATTCATGGCCGCAAGGTTGGACGCCACTGCCAGCGCCTGCCTGACATCAGGCGACGAAGTGTTGTCGATCTGCTCGGTAGAGGAGGCGGCCAGTGCCAGCGCGCCGGCAATCTCGAGATGCGTCGGCTGGCCAAAGGCGCGGGCCTGCTCCTGAGTGGCCGCGAACGCACTGCTTACGGGCTGTGCGAGCTGCTGGAGATCTGCCACCGTGGCATCGGTAGCAGCCGAGGTGTTCGTATTCTGATAGAGCTGATGCGCACCCAACACGCCAACCATGGCGGTAACCGGTAACAATAAAAGCCTGTGCGTGCGGGGTAGCGAACTGAAAATTCGCAACATGATTATGAGCGCCGTATACAGATAGATAAAAGGGATAAAGGCCGGATTACCTTACCTCAAGGTCAGGGATATGCCTAGTCCGATTATCAATAATTGCTCACCTTTATTATAGATTAAAGAGGTCTGAGTCCGGCGGCGATCGGTGACGAATTGTTGTGAAATTATTGTACAGGTATAAGCCTTCGCGTCGAAGAGTATGACAGCCGTGTCAGATCGGCCTTTTTCTGTCGCCGCCGCGTGGCTGTCGCGTTGGCGAGCAGGTGCAGCTCTTGTGCGGGACGTCACGGCACCGGTCATTTTTTAATCATTTGCACTGTATGCATGAACAGTTTCCATCGTAATGGCAATATATCGGTACTGTTTTATTTTGATGTTTGATATCAGAAAAAGGCAGGCTTATTTAGATGGAATGGGTAGAAAAGCAGGCGTCAATTTTATTTAATTGAGGTCAAAAATGAGACGTAATTTAAAAATTACAAGCATCGATTAAATGCGCAATGTAGCCTTTTGTTATTTGAATGTGCCTTTAATCGCGACACTTTCATGCCGGAGTTAAATATCGTTTACGTTGGCTGATTGGCCTGTACTGTGCCGATCGGGGCATTTACTGGCATGATTGGAAAGAAATTTTCAGTGCAGAATTGCGCACGTTGAAAGACAAAAAAGCTTTGATGCCTTCATTGGTTCACAGGATGTAACATGTCTCGAGTCACGCTGGTTCAATGGCAAATGCTGGCGGCGGTGGTAGATCATGGCGGCTTTGCACGTGCTGCAGAAGCAATCCATAAAAGCCCTTCCAGCATCCATCATGCGGTTCACAAACTTGAAGCCCAGCTGGGCGTACAACTGCTGGACACCAGCGGGCGACAGCTGCGCCTGACCGAATCGGGAGAGATGCTGCTGCGCCGAGCGCGCCAGCTGCTGGAAAGCGCCGATAATATCGAAGCCGTGGCCGACAGCCTCTCGGGCGGCCTTGAGGCAGAAATTGCCATCGCGATCGACCAGATCCTGGCGCCCGAGACCCTGTGTTTCGCCCTTGACCGCTTTTCTACCCGATTTCCGCACACGCGGATTCAGCTTCATGAGGCGGTGCTCAACGGCGGTGTGGAGATGCTGCTGGATGATCGCGTGGATCTTTTGATCTGTGGTCTGCCGGTACCGGGATATCTTGGGGAACTGCTCGGGGCCATCCGCTTTATTGCCGTGGCGCACCCTGACCACCCCCTTCACCAACTGGGCAGATCGCTGGATCTACGCGATCTGCGCCAGCATCGCCAGATCGTGACCCGGGACTCTGCCCTGCGTGAACAAAACGACAGCGGCTGGCTCAAGGCCGAGCAGCGCTGGACGGTGTCGCACGTGGCGACCTGTCTGGATGTTCTGGCCCGCGGGCTGGGTTTTGCCTGGGTGTCGCAGGCCCGCGTCCAGCCCCTGCTGGACAGTGGACAGCTCAGGGCGCTGCCATTGCAGGCCGGCGGTATTCGCGAAGTGCCACTTTCCTTGTACATCAATGATGTCGAAGGCGCAGGCCCTGCCGTGCAGGCCATGGCAGAGGCGCTGCGCATGGCATTTCGTGGCTGATATCGAAAGGATCGTGCCTGTGCCGCGACCGGTTTGTGTGTCAACCGCATGTCAAGCGACTATTCTCACGACCCAGACATGCATATTCCGGGATAGCGCCGGACAAGGAGAGCGCCATGGGGTTACTGGTCGATGGACAGTGGGTAGACCGCTGGTATGACACCAAAGGCAATAACGGCGAATTTGTTCGCGAGTCGGCACAGCTGCGTGATTGGGTAACGCCCAGCGGTGAGCCCGGCCCTGATGGGCAGCCCGGTGTCACTGCAAGCAGCAATCGCTTTCATCTTTATGTTTCGCTGGCCTGTCCCTGGGCGCATCGTGCGCTGATCATGCGCCGGCTCAAGGGGCTGTCCGAGCTGGTGGGGGTGTCTGTCACAAGCCCCTACATGCTGGATGAAGGATGGACGTACGAACTGGACGAAGGTTCAAGCGGCGATCCGATCAACGGTGCGCGTCGCCATTATCAGCTCTATACCCTGACGGATGAGCATTATACGGGACGAGTGACCGTGCCGGTTTTATGGGACAAGAAAAAATCGCGCATCGTTAACAACGAGTCCGCCGACCTGATGCGCATTTTCAATACGGCGTTTGACGAGCTGACCGGCAACCGGCTGGATCTGTACCCGGCAGCGCTGCGTGACGAGATCGATCGCATCAACGATGAAGTGTACGACCGGGTCAATAACGGGGTGTACAAGGCCGGATTTGCTACCGAACAAAAGGTGTATGAAAAGCATGTCACGGCGTTGTTTGAAACGCTGGACCGGCTGGAAGCCCTGCTCAGCGAGCGGCGCTACCTGGCCGGCGAGTATCTGACCGAGGCCGATATCCGCCTTTTCACCACGCTCACCCGCTTTGACAGCGTCTATTACGGTCATTTCAAGTGCAATCTCAAAAGGATCGAGGACTATCCGGCGCTTTCAAATTATCTGCGCGAGCTCTATCAATGGCCGGAGGTGGCCGAGACCGTCAACATGACGCATATTCAGCGTCACTACTACGCCAGCCACTCGAGCATCAACCCCAACGGCATCGTGCCTCTGGGCCCGAGGCTGGATCTTGATCGAGCCCATGATCGCGAGCGTCTACCGGGCAGGGGGATTCAGCAGCACGGATGATCTGACACCTGCGCCCGTCAGGGATCTGCCTTTTGATGGCCTCTGACGGGCGTGCCTTCGACTTTCGGCGTGCATAAGCAGCCGTATCGTGATAGATTATGTCTACCTCGCTTGTGAAGACCCTGCCATCTCTGCTGATTCGCCCCCATTGAGACTGCCGTTGCGTAGGGGACGATTCTCCAAGGCGCCAAAGCGCCCACGCATCGATGGAGCATCGGGCACCATACGACGGCAGTGACTGCCACGACCTGTCGGTCGCCGCGTATGACGTGTTGCCCAGATGCAATAACGGTCGCCACATGCCACGGATATCGTTGTCTGTTCGCCTTTTCTGCGAGCAGGCCATGACGATACGAGTGCGACCGGTCCGGGAACCATCCGATATGCCTATCGTTTGATGATGCCTCCCGACCAGACATTTTCCCCCGCCGGCCCAATGCCGGCTTATAAGGTGTGACATGACTTCTACTTCCGTTGCCTCGCCGAATTTCGGTGACATGGCGCTGCTGCCTGCTGTTCTCGAATCTCTTGAATCCCTGGGCTACGAAACGCCGTCTCCCATTCAGGCGCAGACCATTCCATCGCTTCTGGAAGGCGCTGACCTTTTGGGTCAGGCGCAAACCGGTACCGGCAAGACGGCCGCTTTTGCCTTGCCGCTGCTCTCCAAGCTCGATCTTGAGCGTCGTGAACCGCAGGTGCTGGTTCTGGCCCCGACGCGCGAACTCGCTCAGCAGGTTGCCGTGGCTTTCAGCCGCTACGGCCAGAACATCAAGGGCCTTGAGGTCGTCACGCTTTGCGGTGGTCAGGACTACCGTGAACAGATGCGCGGCCTGAAAAGCGGCGGTCAGATCGTTGTGGGCACGCCGGGTCGTGTCATCGACCATCTGGACCGCGGCTCGCTGAGCCTGACCGGCCTGAACGCGCTGGTGCTTGACGAAGCCGACGAAATGCTTCGCATGGGCTTTATTGACGACGTCAAGCGCGTCCTCAAGGACACGCCGACCGACGCACAGCGCGTATTCTTCTCGGCCACGCTGCCGCCGGAAATTTCACGCATCGTCAGCCGCTATCTGGTCGATCCGGTTACCGTACAGATCGAAGCGCGTGCCGCCACGACCACCATTCAGCAGCGCGTCTGTCGTGTGGAAGGTCCGGCCAAGATTGAAGCGCTGGCCCGTATTATCGAAGTCGAACCGGTTGATGCTGCCATCGTCTTCGTGCGTACCCGTGCCTCCTGCACCACGCTGGTCGATCAGCTGGTCGCCCGTGGTATCGCCGCGGCGCCGCTGTCCGGTGATCTGGATCAGAGCCTGCGTGAGCGCACGGTTCAGCGCCTGAAAAAGGGCAAGGTCGACGTGCTGGTGGCCACCGATGTCGCCGCCCGTGGTCTTGACGTGCCGCGTATTACGCATGTCATCAACTTTGACATGCCCCACGACACCGAAGCCTATATTCACCGTATCGGTCGTACCGGCCGCGCCGGCCGCGAAGGCACGGCGATTGCCTTTGCCGGTGGCCGTGAAGTGCGCAAGATTCGCTGGCTCGAGCAGGCCACCGGCCAGAAAATCGACATCATGGAGCTTCCCGACGAGAAGACCATGCGTGCGCATCGCGACGAGAAGTTCAAGGCGCGTGCCGAGGCCATGCTCGAGCGTGGTCATGAGCATCAGCGTGAGATGGTCGAATCGCTGATGGCAGAGGGCATCGATCCGATCGATCTGGCCTGTGTCTTTGCAAGCCTGGCGCGTGCCGGTGAGCCGCCGATTCGCTCTTTGCCGAAATCCAACCCGCGCAGCGAGCGCCCCGAACGTGGCGAGCGTGGCGGTGAGCGTCGTGCCCCGCGTCGTCAGGGCGGCCCGTCTGAAGGCATGACCCGCTATCGTCTGGCCGTGGGCCATCGCGATAACATCAAGCCGGGACAGCTGGTCGGTGCACTGGCCAATGAAGGTGGCATCGAAGGCGCTCGTATCGGTCGCATCGATATTCGCCAGACTCATAGCCTGGTCGAACTGCCCACCAGCCTGCCCGAAACCGTACTGGCCAAGATGGCGCGTGCCCGTGTCGGCGGTCGCCAGCTCGAAATCAGCAAGGATGGCGGTCGCCCCGAAGGCGATGGCGAAGGTCGCGAGCAGCGTCCGCGTCGCGACGATCGTCGCCAGCAGGCCTCCTGAGGTCATCATGACGGTGCGCTGACAGGCGCACCCTCATGACAGCAATGCGAAAGGCCCTCTGCCCACAGGCAGGGGGCCTTTTTGCATTCAGCACAAGCCCTGTCGACAGGGCCCCGTCGACGAGCAAGCTGGCATGGAATGAGCGGCGTTGTCTACGCTCAGGCAATCTGCCAGGAGAAACCATGACATCAAAGCATCAGCCGTTGCATGAGTGGACCGTCGATCCCGACACCGCCATTGCACTACAGAAATCGCTTGCCCCTCGCATCATCTGCAGCGACCAGTTCGGTGAGGTCGAGCATATTGCCGGCGTGGATATCGGTTTTGAAGACAGCGGTGACACCACACGCGCGGTGATTGTGGTCATGCGATGGCCGTCGCTTGAAATCGTGGAGAAGGTACTGCACCGCACGCCCACGACAATGCCTTATATTCCCGGGCTTTTAAGCTTTCGCGAGCTGCCGGCCGCACTCGAGGCCTTTGATCAGCTTACCGTCATGCCCGATCTTTTGATGGTGGACGGCATGGGTATCGCGCATCCGCGTCGGCTGGGTATTGCCGCCCATTTGGGGCTCTGGCTGGATATGCCGGCGATCGGCGTGGGCAAAAGCCGCCTGTGCGGTCGTCATGACGACGTGGGTGAAGCGCGCGGCAGTCAGGTGCCGCTGATCCATCGCAACGAGACCATCGGTGCCGTGCTGCGCACCCGTGAGCGGGTCAAGCCGCTCTATATCTCTACCGGCCATAAAATATCGCTGGAAAGCTCGGTCAGCTGGGTCATGCAGTGCCTGACGCGCTACAAACTGCCGGAGCCGACCCGACAGGCCGATCGCCTCGCGTCGCGCCGTACCGTTGAGACGCGGCACCCGGAGGCGGGCGCCGCGCCACGTCAGGACGACCTGTCGCTCTAGGGTATACCGTTATCCCGAGCAGAACCCCTAACGCGTCCGGTCGAACCATTCGAGCAGTGCCTCATGGAAACGCTCGGGGGCCTGTACCTGAGGTGAGTGCCCCAGATCCTCGAAGTGGACATAGGTTGACTCGGGGATGCGCTCGGCGATGTCGGGGCCCAGCTCGGCATAGTGGCCCAGCGTTTTCTGAACGTCTTCAGAGGCCAGTCCCTTGCCGACGGCAGTATTGTCCTGATCGCCGACCATCAGCAGGGTAGGCACCTCAAGGTTTTCGAACTCGTAGACGACCGGCTGGGTCATGATCATGTCGTAGGTCAGGGCCTGATTCCAGGCGTTGATGTCGCGGCCTTCCCCTCGGTACATGCCGGCCTGCATCTCGACCCAGCGGTCGTACTCGGGTTCCCATTCGCCGGCGTAGTAGGTCTCCTGCTGATACTCGCGCATTTTCTCGGCGCTGGCCTTCTTGCCGCTTTCATACCAGTCCTCGATCGACTGCCAGGGCACACCCTTTGCCTTCCAGTCTTCCAGCCCGATCGGGTTGACCAATACCAGACCGTCAGTGGTGTCGGGATACATCAGCGCGTAGCGGGTCGCCAGCATGCCACCCATGGAATGGCCCATGATGGTGGCGTTATTGATATCGAGATGGGCCAGCAGGGCATGGGTATTGTCGGCCAGCTGCTGAAAACTGTACTGATAGTGCTCCGGCTTGCTGGATTTGCAAAAGCCGATCTGGTCGGGGGCAATAACGCGATAGCCCTGCTGCGTCAGCGCCCGGATGGTGCCCTCCCAGGTGGCACCGCAGAAGTTCTTGCCGTGCATCAGCACCACCGTCTCTCCATTGGCCTCGCCCTGTGGCGCCACGTCCATGTACATCATCTCAAGTGACTGCTGCTGGGAGTCCAGCTCAAAGCGATGCAGCGTCCAAGGGTAGTCGAACCCTTCCAGTCGGGGACCGTAAACCGGTTTGTCGTCGGTGTTGTTGTTGGCCGTGTTGTTGTTGGCAGTATCGTTGGCGGCCATGGCAGGCAGGGCCATGGAAACAAGCAGCGGGGCCAGTAAGAGAGCGCGCATGAAAGAGTCCTTGCCGGACATCGCAGGCGATGTCGTGGTCGTAATGTTATTGGCGTGCCATCCAATGATGGCGTTTCATTCTGGCAAACAATGGCAGGGCGCAACGAGGTCGGTGTGGCTTTTTAAGTTCCCCTAAAGACCGGTCAATGCCCGGTCGGGCACGACCGCGAATGGCCTGATCTGACATCATCTTTCATCACAGGCGACACGCAGGCGCTGTATCCCGGCATGGCCGGCACACAGAACTGTCGAAGTGGTCGTTTGTTTGCCATGATAGAACGCCTGAACCCACTACGCCCATTGCAATCAAAGGACCCCCGGCCATGCAGAAAAAAGGTATTGGCGATTTCTTTTTTACCATCGTTTTATGGATATTGATCGGTGGTCTGGCCCAGTGGCTGATGCAGCATCAGCTCAACGGCGACGGGGGCAATGCGGCGATGACCGGAATTTCCACCGGCAGCAATACCTCCGAAGGCGTCGGCTTTTCCTCCTACTGGAGCGCGCTGGGGCTGGTCTCGCTCTTTTTTGCCGTTATTGCCTTCATGGCGCGCGATCTGATGCGCGATAACCCGGTCACCCGCTCACTGAAGGTGATTGGCACGCGTCTTTTGAGTACCACCTTTGATATCGGCCTGTTTGCTCTTGGTGGCACGCTCTTTTTGATGCTCAGTCCGACAGCGGTCAACACGGTGCCGCAGTGGCAGGCCCTTTTTATCGGCATCAGCCTGCCGTTTTTCATCGTGATTCTGGTCGTGCTGGGCGTGATCTGGTGTCTGCTGCGCTTTTCGCGTCTGTCGCTGGTCAGCATTCCGGCGCTCGAGTTCAAGCCGATGGTGCGCGTTGCCCTGTATATAGGGCTGATGGCGATTCTGGTGCTGGCGGCCTGGCTGGCGCTGTAGGTCTTCCCTGAACGAACAAGGGCCTCTACGGAGGCCCTTTTTTATGATTGAAACATCATTTCTGACGCCGTATTCAGCTCAGGCTGATATCGCTTTGACCGTTGCCGCGGGGGGCCACGCGAATCTGAACCGGTATGCGCTCATGCATGTCCTGAACATGCGAGATAACGCCCACCCGGCGACCCAGTGACTGCAGCGCGTCGAGCGCATCCATGGCCTGGGACAGCGACTGAGGGTCAAGGCTGCCAAACCCTTCATCGATGAACAGGGTCTCGATGGTGAGCTGGTTGGAGGCCATTGAAGCCAGCGCCAGTGCCAGCGCCAGCGATACCAGAAAGGTTTCCCCACCCGACAGCGAGTGAACGGAGCGGCGTTCGTCGCCCATTTCCGTATCGATGACCAGTAGCCCCAGCTCGCTGCCCCCACGCGCCAGACGATAGCGTCGTGCCAGGCTCTCAAGATGGATATTGGCATGCTCGATCAGCCGCTCCAGATTCCAGCCCTGGGCGATACGGCGGAACTTCTTGCCATCGGAGGCACCGATCAACCCCGAAATGCGGCCCCAGCGAGTCACCTCACGCCGGCGCTGTTCCAGCGTCTGCTCGATCTCGCGTGCTCGCTCACGGCAGTGATCGTCGTGGCGAAGGGCGTGATCGGCCTCATCCCGTGCGCTCTGGGCCTGTGGGAGATGCGCTTCAAGGTGGGTCTGATATCGGGTCAGCTCGGCCAGACGCTCATCGCGCCATATCCTGAGAGAGCGTGTGTCGTCCTGAGACGGCACGGCGGCCTCGGGGAACATGGCATGCTCGCCGTAGTGGTCGCGATGCTGCGTCAGCACTTCCAGGCGCTCCTGGCTGAGCAGATGCGCTTCGTTGAGGCGCTGATCCGTGGCTGCCACGTCGTGCGAGAGCCTTTGATGCTGCTCGGTGGTCACTGCCAGCAGCGCCGTCAGAGTGTCATCATCGATGTCAGGATGGGCGCTGCGCCACTGCGCCATCGCCCGGGACAGGTTATCCCGGGCAAGCACCTGATCGTCATGCTGCTGTTGAAGCTGCAGGCGTTGCTGGTGATGTTGGCGGTACTGCTCGTCACACGCTTCCAGCTGCTTCTGCGCGGCGTTGAGTTGCTGTTCGCACGTTTCGATGTCGCGGTCGAGCGTCTCTCGCCAGGCGCCGACGCTCGGGTAATGGCCAAGCTGCGCCTCAAGCGTTCGAGACAGTCTGTCGCGTTCACCGGCCAGGGGGGCATGTGTCTGTTCCAGCGTTCGAAGCTGTTCCCTGGCATGCGTAACGCCGGTCTCCAGACGTGTGGCTTCTACTTCCAGAGCGTGCAGCTTTTCCTGAACGGGCGCTCGGGTGGCGTGGTCGCGGTCAAAACGGGCAAGGCGTTCGGCCTCTTGATCATGGTGTTCGGCAATCTTTGACCGGCGTGTTTCAAGCCAGCGGCTGCGGGCGTCAGAAGCAACTGCCAGCAGCGTTTCGCTTTCGCCACGGCTGTCGAGGTGGCGCCGGGCCTCGTCTCGTTGGGCCGTAAGGGTCTCGAGCTCGTTTTGTCGCTGCGTGATGGCACTGTTGAGTTCGCCGTATTGACCTCGCAGCTCGGCGCAGCGCTGATCCAGGCGGTCTCTAGCCTGGCGTGCTTCATCGAGCTGGCGCTGCTCTTCGCGTTCGGTGGCCAGCAGCATGTCATGGGCGGGCTGCGACGGCGGGCGATGTACGTAAGGGTGGTCAAGGCTGCCACATACCGGGCACGGCGTGTCTGCCTCCAGACCCTCACGCATGGCAGGGACGCTGTCGCTGCGCGCGGCGCGCAGACTTGCGATGCTCTTTTCAAGCCGCTCAAGCGCTGTTCTTTGCTGATCAAGGCCGGTGCGCGCGCTGGTGCCTTCTTCGCGCAGCCTTTCCAGCGTGTGACGATCCGTGGCCTGACGTGCGTCCAGCGTCTGAATACGCTGATCGAGCTGATGCCAGTGGTCGTGGGCATGGTTGAGATCGTCCAGCGCCTGACGCTGCTGGCGGTATTGATCCAGTCGGTTCTGGACGGCCTCACGCCACTGCGTGAAGGATTCGGCGCCCTCGGTAATTGCCGCCAGACGCGTGTCGATTTCCTTGAGCGTGCGTCGCTGCTCAATCTCTTTTTGTCGGCAGGTGGCCAGGGCCTTGTCCTGCTCATCCAGGGCGCGGCGCTGCTCGCCGAGCTGCTGCTCGGTGTGCCGGGCCCGCTGTTGCAGGTCGTTATATTTCTGTTCATCAAGGGCGCACTGTTCCATCAGCGGCTGCTGCTGGCGGTAGTGCTGACGTCGGGTTTCCAGTTGCCTTTGATGGGCCTTGTGCTGCTCGGCGATCTCGTCACGCTGGCGACCGGTGGCGGTAAGCTGGTCTCCTGCGGTTTCAAGGCGCGCGTCCAGCGATTTGAGCGTCTGACATGCCGTATCGTGCTGCTGGAAAAGATGCCGTGCGGGTGCCAGTGCCTCGAGATGGGACAGCCACTGGCGCTGCGCTTTTTGCTCGCGGTGCGCCTCAAGGGCCTGGTCATGGGCCCGGCAGGCGCCGTGCCAGTGCGTTTCAAGGCGTTCATCGGTGACAAGCCAGGCCTGCTCGCGCTCAAGGGCCTGTTGCTGCGCCTGAAGCTTTTGAAGCTCGGCCCGGGCGTCGTCGGCGCGCTGCTCCAGCAAGGCGCGCGCCTCGGGTTTGGCCGGCGTCTGATGGCCGAGCTGTGCCTCCAGGTCGGCCACGTCGCGCTCGCAGGCCCGGGTCCGCTGAAAGGCGGCAATGGACAGGCGCGAATAGATACCGGTATCGGTCAGCTTTTCCAGCAGCTCGCTGCGCTGGTTGTCATCGGCTTTCAAGAAAGCGCTGAATTCGCTTTGCGCCAGCAGCACCGCGCGGGTGAACTGCTCGAAACTCAGGCCGAGGTGCTGCGGCAGCAGGCGATCAAACTCGCGTTTTTGCGAAGTGATTACGGTCTGGTCCGGCAGCGACATCAGGCTCTGCTCGACGCCCTGAAGCTTGCCGTCTGCCTTGTGGCGCGCGCGTCGCACTCGCCAGCAGGCCCGATAATGGGCGCCGTCACGGCCCTGAAAATCGACTTCGGCATAGCCGCTGCTTTCACCCCGTCGCAGCAGGGTGCGCGCATCCGCGGTGGTCAGGGTCTCCTCGCCGACGTCCGGGGAAACGGAGTCGCGCCCCGGCGCGGTGCGAAGGCGAGGGGTGCTGCCATAAAGGGCCAGACACAGCGCGTCCAGCAGGGTGCTCTTGCCCGCCCCGGTGGGCCCGGTAATGGCAAAGAGCCCGGCGCTGTCGAGCGGGTGCTCGGTGAAGTCGATGGTGTGCGGGCCGCTCAGCGAAGCGATGTTGTGAAGGCGAAGGGCCAGAATTTTCATGAGGTTTCCTCGGGCGGCTCATCGTCAAGCAGTTCCTGCAGCAGGGTCTGAACATCCTGCATGACTTCCTCGGGCGGGGCGTCGCCGTACTCGCGCGTCCAGGTACGGCTGAAAAGATCCGCCGGGCCCAGCGCATCCAGTGACTCATGGGGCTGTTGCGACGGCTGTGGCCGCGCTATCTGCGTCGTGATACTCACCAGGCGCACGGCCTTGTCCTTGAGGGCGCGCTCGATGAGCGGGCGCAGATCCACTCGAGGGGCGTCCAGAACGACCCGCACATCCAGCCAGGGCCACTGCTCGCGTGGCAGATCGGTTTGCGTGTCGTCCGGCAAGTCAGTGCCTGTCAGCGTGTCGAGAACGTCCTCCAGCGGCAGCGGCCCCACGCGGTGCATGGCCACGGCGCGCGGGATAGGCAGTGATGTGACCTCCTTGAGGTGTTCGCCTTCGAAGGCCACTTCAAGTACCTGATGCGGGTAGTGGGTCTCGGAGAAATCCATGGCCAGCGGCGAGCCGCTGTAGCGGATATGGTCACTGCCCACACGCTGCGGCTTGTGCAGATGGCCCAGCGCGACATAGGCGATCTCTTTCGGAAACAGCGAGGCCGACAGGGACTCTTCACCGCCGATCACGATGGGGCGCTCGCTGTGTTCGGAGACGCTGGCGCCATGGAGATGGGCGTGACTCATGGCGATCAATGCCTGGCCCGGCTCTCGCTTTTGAATGCCTGCTTCAAAAAGCGCCTCATGAACACGCACCATGCCGCGCACGTAGTTGTCGCCGGGCGTGGCGGGCGGCGCGTCATCTTCCTGAATCGATGCCGGTGTGGATGTGTCGGTCTCGGTGCCGGTAACTTCAGCCGGGCGCAGAAAAGGCAGGGCCAGACACCAGGCGCGCGTGACGCCGTGGCTGTCCGGCAGGGGCACCATCAGACGCGCCACGTCCGGGGCGCCGCTGTCGAGACGGATAATGCGTCCGAGGGCATGCGTATTGAGACGGCGCAGCAGCGGGGCGGGCAGTTCGATGCGTGCACCGCTGTCATGGTTGCCGGCGATCATGACGATGGTCAGCTGCGGCAGACGCTCATGGGCGCCTATCAGGAAATCGTAGAGCAGTGACTGGGCGGCCATGGAGGGGTTGATGACATCAAAGATGTCGCCGGCGATCAGCAAAACGTCAGGCGCTCGCTCGTCGAGCGTCTCCAGCAGCCAGTCAAGAAAGTGGCGGTGCTCGTTGTGGCGCGACTGGCCGTGAAAGCGCTGACCGAGATGCCAGTCAGCGGTATGAATCAGTTTCATCAAACGCTACCGTCATGAGAAGGAATGCCCCGGGCATAAATTATCCGGCCGTTATCGAGCGGTTGTCGAAATCATGAGGGCATCGAGGATGTAATGACAGGGGGCGTGTTGGTGTGATCGTGAAATCGGCAGGTCATGGTTGTGTCTCTCAAGCTGGACATAATAGGAACGCCCCGGCGATCCGGGTATATTCCTGCCCTGTCGTCGGACCGGCGATGGCGTGCCCGGTGTCATACGAGGCGAACACGCCGGTATCGACGGCGGGCGCAGGGCCCGGGCGGCAGACGGTGACACAGCGTCACCATGTTTTACGCAAGGGCAAAGGAACCGCCAATGCATATGATGGTCGATTCTGGTTAACCTTGGGTCATCCGAAAGCCTCATGATGGGCTGACCCCCTTTCAACTCAATTATGGATTGCGGCTCAGGCAGGGTCGTATCGTCTTAAAAGGAAAGTCTTGTCCATGGATCGAAGAACTCTACTCAAGGCGTCTGCTGCGCTCTCTGCGCTGGGCATGTCGACCAAGTCCCTGTTGGCGCGTGCCAGTGGCAACAATAACCGCGGGCCGGGCGAGGGCATCGGGCTGGCGCTGGATGAGAAGGGCACCGATTTCGACTTTGACTGGCTCAAGTCACACGCCCGCGAAATGGCGACCGCCGACTATCAGGACACGACCGAAACGCTGCCCGATACGCTGACGCTCGACAATCTTGATCCGCACGAATATCAGGCCATTCAGTACGACCAGGATCATGCCATGTGGTCCGACCGTGGCGATGCCGCGGTTCAGGCGCAGTTCTTTCACGTCGGCATGCAGTTCAACCAGCCGGTGCGCATGCACAGCGTGGTGGATGGCAAAGCCTACGAGATTCATTTCCGCCCCGAGCTTTTCACCTATGAAGGCACGGGCATCGATGTCGACCAGCTCAAGAATCACGATCTGGGCTTTGCCGGCTGGCGGGTATCGCGAAATCCCGATTTCTCGGCGCTGGCCAACGTCGTCTCCTTTCTGGGGGCCAGCTATTTCCGCGCCATCGACAAGAACAATCAGTTCGGTCTGTCGGCGCGCGGGCTGGCCATCGATACGGCCATGCCGGCAGAAGAGGGCGAGGAAGAGTTTCCGGTCTTCACGCATTTCTGGTTTGACGAGCCATCGGCCAACCGGGCCCGCTTTACCGTCTACGCCCTGCTGGACTCTCCAAGCGTGACGGGCGCCTACAGGTTCGATATCGACTGTCAGTCCGAACGGGTGGTCATGGGCGTGGAGGCCAATGTCTATCCGCGCAAGAGCATCGAGCGTCTGGGCATCTCGCCCATGACCAGCATGTTTTTGACCGGGACCAGCCAGCGGCTGCGTCGCGATACGGTCGTACCCCTGATCCATGACTCCGATCGGCTCTCGATCTGGAGCGGTGACGGCGAGTGGATCTGTCGGCCGCTCTATAACCCGGACGTTTTGCAGTACAACACCTTTGAGGATGAAAACCCGCGCGGGTTTGGACTGGTCCAGGACGATCACGACTTCGAGCACTATCGTGATGTGGTCAACTACTATCACGCCCGCCCGAGCCTTTGGTGCGAGCCGACCAGTGACTGGGGCAAGGGCTCGATTACGCTCATCGAGCTTCAGACCATGGGCGAAACGGTCGATAATATCGCTGCCTTCTGGCAGCCCGCCGAGCCGGTCGAGGCCGGCCAGGAGCTGAGCTACAGCTACAACCTGTACTGGAGTCCGCATCCGCCCGTCAGGCCCTCGGTGGGTCAGGTCGACAAGACCTGGACCGGTATCGGCGCGGTACGCGACGGCTGGATTCCCGGCGAGCATTCACCGGAGACCTGGGCGCGTCGCTTTGCTGTGGATTTCCGTGGCGCGCCCATCAACGACATGCCGGCCGATGCCGAGATGGAAGCTGTCGTGTCGGCTTCCACCGGCGAAACACAGGTCGTGTCGGTCACCAAGCTGGGCGGGCCGCTGCAGATGTGGCGCGCACAGTTTGACTGGTATCCCAAAAGCGAGCAGACCGACCCGGTCACGCTGCGGGTCTATCTACGCCAGGGCAATCAGACGCTGAGCGAGACCTGGCTTTATCAGTTCGTGCCCCCGGCGCCAAATGAGCGCAACTGGGATCACCACGGCTGATATTACAGGCGCCAGGTGTCGTGCGACGGGCCCTTCGGGGTCCGTTTTATTGATGTGATAACCCCAGAAAGTAACGTCTGCCGGTTGCGAGGCGTACACTAAAGAAACTATCCGCTGATCCATAAGCGCCGGGATTTTCAATGAGCGAGCTACTGCCGCGCCCCTTTGTCTTTCTTCGCCATGGCGAAACCTTTTATAACCGTGCCTGCCTCATTGCCGGCAGCCCGGATGTGCCCCTGACGCCGTTTGGCGAGTCCCAGGCGCGTGATGTCAGCACCGTGCTGGGACGCCGGGACTGGTCCCGTGTTGCCGTCAGCACCATGTTTCGGGCGCGCAAGACCGCCCGGCTGGCGCTGCCCGGCAGTGAACTTCATTTCCATGCAGGGCTTCGGGAGCGCCACTGGGGCGCGCTTGAAAAAACGCCCATTCAGGACCCCATGCCCTATTTCGACACGCCGGAAGGCGGCGAGGCCTGGGTGGACTTTCAGGGTCGGGTGCTGGATGTACTCAATGAGCTGCTGACACGCTTTGAATGCCCGCTGGTTGTGGCGCATTCCGGCGTTTTTCGAGTGATCTGCAACGTGACTCAGGGGCATCCCTACGGGGCGCGCATCGGCAATGTGGCACCTGTCCTGTGCCAGCCGCCGGCGCCCGGACAGCGTGTCTGGCAGCTTGCGCCGTGGCAGGGCTGGTAGCCCGGCAGGATGTCCGTATCCATGCTTCAGGGTGCCCGTACCAATGAGGGTTTCAGGGAGCGATCAGAGAGAGGCTTTATATGACGACAGTAGGCTATGGCGACGACCGGGTGGACGTTGGCGGGCATTTCCCCGCGCCGGGCGATGAGGCGGCGTCCTTTGTGTTGACAGGTCGGGAGATGAACGAGGTCTCGCTCGAGGATTTTGCCGGCCGGCGCAAGGTGCTCTCGATCGTGCCGAGTATCGATACCGGCACCTGCGCGACGTCCACGCGCAAATTCAATGAACAGGCATCAGGACTCGACAATACGGTCGTGCTGGTCATTTCGGCGGATCTGCCCTTTGCTGCCGGGCGCTTTTGTGGCGCAGAGGGACTGGACAACGTCATGATGCTGTCCACGTTTCGCCACCACGCCGAGTTCGTTCAGGCCTATGGGGTCGATATCCGCAGCGGTCGCCCGCGCGGGCTGTGCGCTCGCGCCGTGATTGTCCTCGACGAGCACAATCGCGTACTCCACAGCGAACTGGTCGATCAGATCAAAAACGAGCCCGATTACGAGGCGGCGCTATCGGCGCTGTAGGAAAAGGTTATGCCGGCTTTGGTTGTCAGGGCGTCAGGACTGACTATCCTTTCGATGAGTGTCCTGTCGCATCAACAGGACACAGGGACTTGTAATCACGATCTGTACCAGGGAGGCATGTAATGGCCATTCAGAAAAAAGGTTCTGCCCAATGGGAAGGAAGCCTGAAGCGAGGCAAGGGTGTCGTTTCCACTGAAAGCGGCGCGCTCAAGGAAAATCCCTACGGTTTCAATACCCGCTTCGAAGGCCAGCCGGGCACCAATCCGGAAGAGCTGATCGGCGCGGCACATGCCAGCTGCTACTCCATGGCCCTGTCCATGATCTTGGGTCAGTCCGACCTGGAGCCGGAAAGTATCAAGACAGAAGCCACGGTCACTCTGGATCAGGACGACAGCGGTTTTTACGTCAGCAAGGTGGCTCTGACCACGGTCGCTCGCATCCCGGGGGCTGATCAGCAGACTTTTGAGAAGGCCGCCAACGACGCCAAGGAAGGATGCCCGATCTCGCGTCTGCTCAATGCCGACATCACGCTTGATGCACGCCTTGAAGGCTGATTGCCAGGGTTGGTGAACCGGCAAGCCGAATAAAAAGGGGCCCCGCCACTGGCGGGGCCCCTTTTATATGGTCTGCCCTGACCAGGGCCGGCGCCGTCATGGCGTCTCGGGCTCTTCCAGAACGCCCGGGAAGATGTCATAGAAGGTGTTGGAGGCGATGCCGATCAGCACAATATCGTTGCCGATTCGGCGCCAGGCGTACCCTTCATAGCGGGGCAGGGCCTGTTTGACGCTGTCAGGCAGCTGCTCGCTGTCGACGTGATCCGGCAGCCGCTCACCCATCTTCAGTGGCTTCGCCACAGTGTCGAAGGTTCGACGCTTGAAGTCTTCCCTGTGGGCATTCAGGGTTCGAATAACCAGGTTGCGATCCACTTTCGGGCCGCTTTTGGCGTCGCGAACGGCGATCGCCCCGGGTGAGGCCTGATAGCCCTGTTGCGCCTGAGGGCCTGCCTGCACGTGACCCTGAAGCAGCGCCAGCAGCAGGCCGAGACTCAGGGGAATTGTCATAAACGCTGGACACATACGCATTCCAGTTTCCTTCCAGCAGAAATATTGAAGCCGAATTACATTGATTCAACGCGATGAAGGCGTCGGTGTAATCCTCATGATGATTGTGATGTCATACTTTCAAATGCTGCATACGCAAGGGGCCGCTTTCAAAGCGGCCCCCGTCAAACGGACGAGCAGATTCGGATAGCGCACCAGGCAGTCAATGCACCAGCCAGTCCTGTCCCGGACGGATAATGCTGGGTGCAGGCGCGGCGCCGTATTTCTCATAGTATGCCTGTCTCTGGCGCCATTCGGCACGCTGCAGGCGATGCTTGAGCTGAACAAAGCCTTCCTTGCGATCATATTCACTGTCATCGATCAGCATGGCGGCAGTCTGCCCCGACGATGAGCAGGGATTTACACCGCCATGTTGTACGGTATCAGCAGTCGTTGCGTTGCGTTTGAAAAGTTTCATGAGGCTCCCTCCCTTCCACTGTAACAGTCGTGTTTCTTTTATCATCTGTACAGTATCGGCATCGGCCTTGTCCCTGGCTGTGCCGTTACGTTCTGTGACAGTATAGATGGTTGAATCAGCAAAATTCACGCTTTCGCATCAATCCATTCGTACATATTAGCCCCTGATTGCTGATGCACTCGGCATTCGCGGCGATTTGCGGCAGTGAAAGGGCCTTTGGAAGCAATGCGGGCGCCCTGCGGCCCGAATCGAGTCTCACAAAAGCCATCGAAGGCAGAAGGGCGCTGCCTCGATGGATTCGACCCGTCGTTAACCCCTGGTCGTGTCCTGCTCGGTCATGATGTGTCCCAGCGACTGCATGAAGCGTTCGCCGCGGTCGAGCTGTTCCAGCGAAATGAATTCATCGGCCCGGTGGGCCTGTTCGATGCTGCCGGGGCCACAAATGACCGCCTGCAGACCGGCGCGCTGAAACTGCCCGGCTTCGGTGGCATAGGCCACGGCCTGTTGTTGCTCGTGTACCCCCAGTCTATTCAGCAGGGCCATGGCCCGGTCGTTGGCGCGATCCTCAAGCCCTGGTACGGTGTCGGTCAGCGTGGTGGTCTCGATGGCAAAGTCGGCGTTGACGGCCTTGAGCGTGGCTTCCAGCTCGTCGCTGTGTTTGCGAAAGCGCTCGAAAACGGCCTCGAACCCTTCCTCGGGCAGATGGCGAATCTCCCAGTCGAATTCACAGTGCTGCGCCATGATGTTGATGGCGTTGCCGCCGTGGATGGTCCCGACGTGCAGGCTTGAATGGGGCACGTTGAAAGCGTCATTGAGATGATTTTCTTCGGCCAGCTCGCTCATGATGTTCTCGATGCGACTGACCAGTCGCGCGGCGACGTGAATGGCCGAAATACCCTGATTGACCTGGCTTGAGTGGGCGGGTACGCCATGCACGATCGTTTTGAGCGTGGTAATGCCCTTTTGCAGCGTCACCGGCGCCATCAGAGTGGGTTCTCCGACGATGACGGCGGCGGGCTCGGGGTGGTGCACCACCAGATGCTCGATCATGCGCGGCGCGCCCAGACAGCCGATCTCCTCGTCGTAGGACAGCGCCAGCCAGATCGGACGTTGGAGATCCTGCTGTGACCAGCCCGGCACACCCGACAGGGCGCAGGCCAGAAAACCTTTCATGTCACAGCTGCCCCGGCCGTAAAGCCGGTTGTCCCGCTCGGTCAGGGTAAAGGGGTCGGTCTGCCAGGTCTGGCCTTCAACGGGCACCACATCGGTATGACCGGACAGCACCACGCCACCGGCCACGTCAGGGCCGATACGAGCCAGCAGGTTGAAGCGCTCGCCGTCATCGCTTTCGATGCGCTCATGCGTGATGTCATAAGCGTCAAGAAACCGTTCGACCCACTCGATCAGGGCCAGATTGGACTGTCGGGACAGCACGTCAAAACCGACAAGCGTTGCCAGAATGTCGCGGGCGGTACTCGGGAGGGAAGCAGGTGTTGTCGTCATGGCATTCTCGGCGCCTGGTCAATGAAGAATAACGGCCTGATACAACGCCATTGCTGGCAGGCCCTGACAGTGAGTGTAACGCAGCATTGATGCCATGAAAGTTCGCCTGGTCCGGGGAACTTTCGTCAACTTTGGTGAGTGATTTTTCTGGTATGATCAGCCCCGGCTCAGCCGACGCCGTCTCGCGTGATCCGCAGGCGTTGGCCGGGCGCATCGTGCGATCCGCGATCAGATTGACTTTGTAGATGTCACGCCAACGGTTTTTTCGATAGCGATTTTCCCATGAACAATGCCAATTCAAACGGACCATCGACGTCCGTGACGCGCCCGTTGGGCGCCCGCGATATCAAGACACTGGGGCTTTCCGCGCTGGGTGGGGCGCTTGAGTTCTACGATTTCGTTATCTTTGTTTTCTTTGCCGCCGTGGTCGGCCAGCTGTTTTTCCCGCCGGAAATGCCGGAATGGCTGCGTCTGGTGCAGACCTTTGGCATTTTTGCCGCCGGCTATATTGCTCGCCCCATTGGCGGCATCGTCATGGCGCACTTCGGCGACAAGCTGGGCCGCAAGAAGATGTTCATGCTCTCCATCATGCTCATGGCGCTGCCCACGCTGATCATGGGCCTTTTGCCCACCTACGCCACTATCGGTTATCTGGCCCCGGTTCTGCTGCTGGCCATGCGCATGCTCCAGGGCGCGGCCATCGGCGGCGAAGCGCCGGGCGCGTGGGTGTTTGTGACCGAGCACGTCCCGGCGCGTCATACGGCCTTTGCCACCAGTACCCTGTCAGCGGGTCTGGTCGCCGGTATTTTGCTGGGTTCTCTGATGGCGACCGGGCTGAACTACGTCATGAGCGAAGACACCCTCTACAGCTGGGGCTGGCGCGTGCCGTTTCTGGTCGGTGGTGTACTGGGTTTTGTGACGCTCTATCTGCGTCGCTACCTGCATGAAACGCCGGTGTTTACCGAAATGCAGGAGAACAAGTCCCTCTCCGAAGAGCTGCCCATGCGGACCCTGCTGCGCGACTATCTGCCGGGCGTGGCCATCTCCATGATTGCCACCTGGCTTCTGACCGCGGCGGTGGTGGTCACGATTTTGATGACGCCGACGCTTTTACAAAGCTTTGCCGGCATCGATCGTGGTCTGACGCTGCAGGCCAACTGCGTGGCGATCGTGTGTCTGATCATTGGCTGTCTAACGGCCGGGGCGCTGGCGGATCGCATCGGCGATGGCATTGTGCTGGTGCTGTACTGCGCCGGACTTGGCATCACGTACTTCTATTTCTTCTGGCTGATGCATTTTGATGTCTCGATGCTGTTCCCGCTCTATGCGCTGGTGGGCTTTTTTGGCGGACTGACCGGTATCGTGCCGGCCATTGCGGTCAAGTCCTTTCCGGCCGCCATTCGCTTCACGGGGCTTTCGTTTTCCTACAACGTGGCGTACGCCATCGCCGGTGGCCTGACGCCGATGATCGTGACCACTTCGATCGAACGCATGCCGATGTCGCCGGCCTGGTATGTGGCCGGTGTCATGAGCGTGGGCGTGGTCATGGGCGTTTTGCTGGCCCGGCGCCATTATCACTACCGCGCGCAGGCGGCGCACTGAGACAGGCTTTCCTGTCGCACGCTTATCAGCCAGGCTCATTCGAGCCTGGCTTTTTTATGTCCGTTTGAAGGACACAAGCGTCGGGCCATCATTTCATGGACAGTCATCTCAGGGAGAAGCAGATGGAGATCACGCTCAAGGGCAAAACGGCACTGGTCACCGGCGCCAATCGCGGCATCGGTGCTCACATGGCGGAATCACTGGCCCGTGCCGGTGCCAACGTGGCCTTTCATACGCGCAAGCCTCGTGATGAGGTCAACGAGACCGCCGAGCAGCTGGCAAAGGAGTGTGGGGTCAAAACCGGCGTGGTGGTGGCCGACCTTGGCGACCCGCAGGCGGTGGATGACATGTTTGAACAGTTCGACAGCCAGTTTGAACGCATCGACATCCTGATCAACAATGCCGGCTTTGAAAACGCCCACGCGCTGGAAGACATGCCGCGCGAGGACTGGCAGACGCTGATGAACGTCAACCTCAACGCGCCGTTTTACTGCTCGCAGCACGCCGCCCGGCGCATGAAAAAGGCAGGTCAGGGCGGTGTCATCATCAACGTCCAGTCCATCCATGATGAAGTAACCCGCAAGGGTGTGGCGCACTATAGCGTGGCCAAGGCCGGTCTCAAGACGCTGACGCGCGCTGCCGCCGTGGAGTGGGGCGAGTACGGCATTCGCGTGGTGGGCCTTTCCCCCGGTGCCATCCAGACCGATATCAATCAGGAAGACAACGAAGCGCTTGGCATCGACAACATGAACAGCTGGATTCCGCTGGGCTTTATCGGCGAGACGAAGGATGTCGCCGGCGTCACGGTCTTTTTGTGCTCGGAGCAGGCGCGCTATATCACCGGCACCACGCTCTATGTCGATGGCGCCTTCATGCACAACGTCATGCGTTATGACATGCGCCCGGACCATGACCTGGGCGTCTAGCCCTGTCGCATCGAGCCTCGGGCGCTTATAACCTCGCGCCTACCGCATGAAGGCTTCGCAGTTCCCGGCGGGGCAGGTAGGATAGGCGGCCCCACCGTCTGCTGTGCCGCCGGGAGTGCGATGTTTACCGTTTTGCATGCCAACCACCTCGAGGATCTGCGCGATCTGGCAACGGCCCTGTCGGAACGCGATCCGCTGGCGCCGCTCGAAAGCGAGACCTTTCTGGTCCAGTCCAACGGCATGGCACAGTGGCTGCAGCTGTGCCTGGCACAGCATCATGGCGTGGCGGCCTCGCTGGATTTTCCCCTGCCTTCAAGCTTTGTCTGGCGCGCCTACCGCGCCGTGCTCGGCGATGACATTCCCAAACGCTCGCCCTTTGACAAGGGGCCGATGACCTGGCGATTGATGCGGCTGCTGCCGCGTCTTTTGCGCCAGAGCGAATTTGCCCCTCTGGCCCACTATCTCGATGATGAAATGCCTGCGGACGGGCAGGCCGAGGGGGCGGCGCCCTGCGGCGAGCGCAAGAGCTATCAGCTGGCCTCAAGACTGGCGGACCTGTTCGACCAGTATCTGGTCTACCGGCCTGACTGGATGGCGGCCTGGGCGCAGGGTGAGACCGCGCCTTTTGATATCGCCCCGGTGGATCACTGGCAGCCCGTACTGTGGCGCGCGCTGCTGGAAGATGCTTCAGAAGAGGCGCAGCGCCATCACCGCGCGGCGCTGCACGACCGGTTTCTGGTGCAGGCACGCGCCCTTGAGGCGGTGCCGAAGGGGCTACCACGGCGGCTTTTTGTCTTTGGTATCTCGGCGCTGCCGTTTCAGCTGCTCGAAGCGCTGCACGCTCTGTCCGGCGTGATGGATGTGGTGCTGATGGTGGCCAATCCGTGTCGCTTTTACTGGGGCGATATCGTGGCCGACCGCGAAGCGCTGCGCGCCCGACTCAAGCGTGACAGCCATCGCCAGCGCCATCAAAACGCGCCCACCCTTGAAGGGCTGGACGTTGAGACGCTGCATCTCAGCGCCAATCCGCTGCTGGCCGGCTGGGGCGCGCAGGGGCGCGATTTTATCGAGGCGCTCTATGACTTCGAGGCCGACAACGCCTTCGACATGGAGCACGACATCTTTCGCGACCCGCAGCAGACGGCGCCGTCGAGTCTTTTGCACCAGCTTCAACAGGAGGTGCTGGATCTGGTCCATCCGGCCCGGCGCGCCGAAGAAGAGGGCGGCAAGCGGTTGATCGAACGCGATGACTGCTCGCTTGCCTTTACCCGCGCCCATTCGCCGCTGCGGGAAGTCGAGATCCTGCATGATCAGATGCTGGATGCCTTCGCCCGCGATGCGAGTCTGCGCCCGCGCGATATGGTCGTGCTGGTGCCGGATGTCGAGCGCTACGCGCCGCTGATTGACGCCGTGTTCGGGCAGATCCCGCGGGATGACGCGCGCTATATTCCCTATACGGTGTCTGACCGTATCGCCTCCGGGGCAAGCCCACTGCTGAGTGCGGCGCTGTCGCTGCTGGAGCTGCCCGAGCGGCGCCTGGGCGTCAGCGAGGTGCTCGACTGGCTGGAGGTGCCCGCCTTTCGCCGCCGCTTTGGCATCGAGGAGGACGAGCTCGAAAAACTCTCGCATTGGCTGGCCGGCAGCGGCGTGCGCTGGGGGCTGGACGGTGAACATCGCGATACGCTGGCGCTGCCGGGACTTTCCGAAAACACCTGGCAGTTCGGTCTGGATCGGATGCTGCTGGGTTTTGCCATCGGCGAGGGCAGCTTTGACGGCATCCAGGCCTATGACGAGATCGGCGGGCTGGAAGCGGATCTTGCCGGTCGGCTGGCCGAGCTGATGGCCCGCCTGCGGCACTGGTACCAGACCCTGAAAACGCCCGTGAGCATCGACGACTGGGTGGCGCGGCTGGAGGCGATGGTCGCGGCGCTGTTCGAACCCGTCGAGCAAAACGATTTCGATATTCTCGAGCGTTTGTCGCGTGCCGCCCGAACGCTGGCGGAGGAGGGCGAGTGCGGCGATTTCGATGAGGCGCTACCGCTGACGGTCTTTCGCGAGGCGCTGACCGACCGGCTGGACGAGGGCGGCCTTGCCCAGCGCTTTCTGGCCGGGCGGGTCAACTTCGCCACGCTGATGCCCATGCGGGCCATCCCGTTTCGCCATACCTGGCTTTTAGGGATGAACGATGGTGACTATCCGCGAGTGCGCCTGCCGCAGGACTTTGACCTGATGGCCACGCGCCATCGCAGCGGCGACCGCTCGCGACGTGACGATGACCGCTATCTGATGCTGGAGGCGATGCTGGCCACTCGCGAGGCGCTGACCGTTTCCTGGGTCGGACGTGATCAGCGCGACAACAGCGAACGTGCGCCCTCGATTCTGGTCAGCGAGCTGCTCGATACCCTGTCGATGGGCTGGCGAGCAAGCGCGGGTGACGATGAGACCGCGCTGCTGGCGCGTTTGATCACCACGCATCCGCTGCAGCCTTTCGCGCGAGCCTATTTCGCCCCTCCCAAAGCCGTCGACCCCGACGGGCGCCCGGCACGGCTTTATACCTTTGAACGCAGCTGGGAAAGCGTGCATCACCCCGTACCAGCCACTGCCATTGAACCGCTGGGCGCGGCCGCGCCGCCCGAGGCCGCCGCAGGGCTTGACGATCTGGAGCGGCTTTTGAGACGCCCCTGGTCGGTCTGTACGGCCGGGCGTCTGGGCATTCATTTTCATCCTGTCGCCTTGGCAGAAGAGGACGCCGAGCCCTTCGGGCTGGACGGGCTTGAGCGCTTTGGTTTTAAAAAACATCTGCTGGAAGGTGCCCGCCGCGAGCGCGATTTAAGCGAGATGCTGGATGAGTCGCGGCGCAAGGGCATGCTGCCGGCGCTGGGGTTTGGTGAGCGCCTGGCACAGGATCTGATCAAGCCGCTGAGACAACAGCTCAGCCAGTGGCAGGAGCTGACAGACGCTCTGACACCCGTCGAGGCGATGCGTGTCGAGTTGATCGACGAGGCCGGCACGACCGTGCTGGCGGATCGCATCGACGGTCTGTGGCGCAACGAGACAGGCGTGCTCCATCGCTGTGTGCTGGCGCCGGCGCACTTTGGCCACCTGCGTCGCGACCGTGGCGGGCGGCTGACGCATTACGGCAAGCCGCATCGGCTGATGCGGGCCTGGCTTGAGCAGCTCGCCCTGACCGCCATGGGCGAATCGGTCATGGCAACGGTCTTGTTCGAGGATCGACAGCTGGATCTGCCGGTCATCACCGTTGAGGACGCTCGCAACACGCTCTTTTCACTGTGTCAGCAGTGGCGCCGTGCCGGTGATGCGCCGGTGCCCACAACGCTTGAGCTGGCACTGGAGTATTTTGCCGGTTGGCCAAAACGCGCCGATGACGAAAGCGAGGGCGATTACCGAGAAGCGGGGCTTGAACGGGCCCGCGTCTGCCATGAGGAGGCCAGCTTCAACGGGCCGGCGGCGCTGTGCGAGCGTGAACCGATGATGGGGGAGCTCTGGCCGCGTTTTGATGCCCTTCGTGAGGCCGGTTTCGAGCACGCTACCCGAACCCTTTATGAGCCTTTCATGGAAACGCTGGCGGCGCTGGCCAATGGCGGGCGCGGCGCCGCGGGCGAGCAGGGCGCTTAAAGCCCCAGTTGATTGAGCCCCGGATGATCCTGCGGGCGAGGGCCGGGCGTGGGCCAGCGAAAGCGGCGCTCACCGTCCTCGATAGGGATCTCGTTGATGCTGGCTTCGCGGCGCACCATCAGGCCGTGCTCGTTGAATTCCCACATCTCGTTGCCGTAGGCGCGATACCACTGATCGGAGCGGTCGCGCCACTCATACTGAAAGCGCACGCCGATGGTGTTGTCCGTAAAGGCCCAGAGCTCCTTGCACAGCCGATAGTCGTTTTCGCGCTGCCACTTGCGGCGCAGAAACTCGATGATGGCCTCGCGCCCCTGAAAGAACTCGGTGCGGTTGCGCCAGCGTGAATCCTCGCTGTAGGCCCCGGCGACCCTTTCAGGCTGGCGGGTATTCCAGGCATCCTCGGCGGCGCGCACCTTCTGGCGGGCACTGTCTTTGTCAAACGGCGGAAGCGGCGGGCGGCTTTCCATGCGGCGTCTCCATCACATGAAAGAAAAGGGACGCTCAGGCTAGCATGTTCGCAGGGCCGCCGCATGACGCGGCGATGACATCATGAGGCTGCTATCCTTGTTGATATTCTACTTGTCTCCTCATTGGAGTTTCCCGAATGCGTCATCTCGATCTGCAGGTTATCCAGCAGGCGCGTGAGTGGGCCAGCGCTCATTCCACGATCTGGCTGTGCACCGTTTTAAGCACCTACGGCTCCTCACCTCGCGCGCCCGGCTCGATGCTGGTCGCCATCGGCGATGGCCGGCATGTTGGCTCGCTGTCCGGCGGCTGTGTCGAGGAGGCGTTCATCGAGAGCCTTCAGGACGGTGCCTTTTCAAAACCGGCCGCCGTGGTGCGCTATGGCGAAAATCAGGAAGAGAGCCAGCGTCTTCAGCTCCCCTGCGGTGGCGTGCTGGAAGTGCTCATCGAGCGTCTTGAGGTCAATGATGAGCTCAAGGTGCATCTGGAAGTGCTGGAAGCCACCCTTCTGGGTCGCAAGCGCCTGATTCGCCGGGTCGACCCCGAGACCGGCCGTTATCGCGTCGTCCTCGATGAGTCGTCCAACGGGCCGGTCGTGTCTCGTGATGATCAGGGCCTGGTGCAGATTCGCGTTGGCCCGGCCCTGCGACTGATTCTGGCCGGCATCTCGCCGGTGGCCGGCTTTTGCGCCCAGTTTGCCCGCTCGCTGGGCTATGAGGTCATCATCTGCGACCCGCGCGATGATGTCCGGCGCGATTTCATTGCCGCCGGGCACGGCGAGGGCGTCGAGGTACAGGCCGCGCTGCCGGCGCTGTTCATTGCCTCGGGCGCCTGTCACGAGGCCACCGCTGTCGTAGCGCTGACCCATGACCCGCGCATTGATGACCCCGCCATGATCGAGGCGGTTAGAACGCCGGCGTTTTATATCGGCGTGATGGGGTCAAAAAGAACCTCGCAAAAGCGCGCCGAGCGGCTCAAGCGCTCCGGCGGGCTGAATGATGACGACATTGCACGCCTGCACATGCCGATCGGCATGGATCTGGGCAGCAAGGCGCCTGCCGAAATTGCGCTGTCCGTGGTGGCCGACATCATGCGCGTGTTCAATGGCAAGGCGGGCAAAACGCATATCGCCGCTGCACCGGTCGCCACCGCGGTTTGATGACCGGCCTTGAAGATGATCGCGCTCCAGGGGCGCCCCGGGTACTGGGGCTGATTCTGGCGGCGGGGCACAGCCGCCGGTTTGGCAGCGACAAGCGCCTGGCCGATCTGGCCGGGCAGACCCTGCTGGCTGCAACGGTGGCCAGCCTGCAACCCCACGTGTCTTCCACAACGGTTGTGGTGCGCCACGGCGAGCGCCCCGAATCACTGGGCCTGCCGGCTCAGATCGATGTGGTGCAGGCGCCCGAGGCGCCCATCGGCATGGGGGTCAGTCTGGCGAGTGCCGTCACCGAGCTGCTCGCCTCGGCCGATCCCCGCCATCAGCGCTGTGAGGCGCTGGCCTTGATGCTGGGCGACATGCCCGCGGTCCATTCCGAGACCCTGCATGCGCTGATGGCGCAGGCCCGTTGCGACGTCATCGTGCGCCCGCGTTATCAGGGGATGCCGGGTCATCCCGTCGTGTTTGGACGAGACTTCTGGCCGGCGCTGGCCGCGCTCGACGGCGATGAAGGTGCCCGAGGGATGCTCAAGCGTTATCAGCAACACGTCGTGGTGCTGGAGGTGAATGATCCGGGCATCCTTGGCGATGTCGACACCCCCGATGCGCTGTCTTCTTTTAAATAAATCGAGATCCCATGGTCCGAGTTGCACTCTTTGCCGATGTTCAGAACGTGTATTACACCGCCCGCGAAACCTTTGGCTGCCAGGTCAACTACGCCGCGCTCTGGAGCCACGCCGTGGGCGAGGATACGGTCGTTGCCGCCTATGCCTACGCCATCGAGCGCCACGACCCGCGCCAGCAGCAGTTTCAGCACGCGCTGCGCGATATCGGCTTTGAAGTGCGTCTCAAACCCTTTATTCAGCGCCGCGATGGCAGCGCCAAGGGCGACTGGGATGTCGGGATCACGCTGGATGTGTTCGAGACGGCCGGCGAGGTGGATCGGGTGGTACTGATCTCGGGAGACGGCGATTTTGCCGAGCTGCTCTCGCGCATCCGACAGCGCTTTGGCGTCCGGGCCGACGTTTACGGCGTTCAGGCGCTGACCGCCCAGGCCCTGCGACAAGCGGCCGACCATTTTGTGCCCATCGAAGGCGGCCTGTTACAAAATACTCGGCGCTGAGCCGGTCGCGCCTGGAAACTACTGAACACTGTAGTGACGCCCCGCCAGACACGCGGCCAGCGCGCGATGATAGGTGCCGGCCTGCAGGCGTGAGGGCGGCTCAAGACTTGCTGCAGGATCAAAGCCGGCCTGATCGATGGCCCAGCGATGACATGCACCGCGGTCCTGCTGCTGCTGGTGCAGGCTTTGGTCGTTGATGGGGTAGGCAATGACATCGAACAGATCGGCCCCGGCCATCTGAACCTCTCGTGGAGTGGGCGTTGGCGTATAGCGGGCGTCGCTGGCGGAGGCTACAAACCAGGTATCGCGGGCAAGGTAGTAGCGCTGATCGCCGATCCAGATCGGGCGGGCGTCATCGGGCAGTCCGGCGCGATCGGAAACCGGCGAGGCGGCTGCGGCCGTCGTGGCGCACACCAGACCGGACAGCAGCAGGGCGCCGATCGAGCAGTGAGGCAGGGCAAGAGACTTGATCATGAACGGACTCCACGAACGTGACAGACGCCGTACCGGCGGCGTTTTGAGGTCATGCCAGGGTATACAACAGGAGCACGCCGCGCCATGAGCCGTTATCTTTCTACCGAGTGCGTTCGCGCCATGACGCTCTCGGCACAGGGCTTTGGCGCCGACCGCGACGGCCCGCAACCGGACGATCGAGCGCTGTTGCGCCTCATCCGAAGGCTCGGGCTTTTGCAGATCGACAGCGTCAACGTGCTGTGTCGTGCCCATTACATGCCGCTGTACTCCCGGCTGGGGCCCTACGACCGGCGCCGGCTCGAACGTTTTAACCAGGGGTCGCCGTCACAGCGTCGCCTGTTTGAATACTGGGGGCATGAAGCCTCGCTGATCCCTGTTGAAGACTATCCGCTCTATCGCTTTCGCATGCAGCGTGCCCGTGATGGCGGCGGTGGCCTCTATAAGCGCCTTGAGCGCTTTTCCCGCGAGCAGCCGGCGTTTATCGAACAGGTGCTGGACGAGATTCGCCACCGTGGCGCGCTGGCGGCGTCCGATCTGACTGGCGGCGGACGCGGGCAGGGCCGCTGGTGGGGCTGGAGCGATGGCAAGTCGGCGCTTGAGTATCTGTTCTGGAGCGGTCAGGTGCTGGTGGCGCACCGGCGCGGCAACTTCGAGCGGGTCTATGACCTGCCCGAGCGGGTGGTCGGGCGCGACGCCGTCGAGGCCCCCGAGCTGTCACCGCCACAGGCGCAGCGCGCGCTGGTCTCTCGTGCGACACAGGCCATGGGGGTGGCGAGTGCGCGCGACATTCAGCGCTACTTTCGCCTTGATGCTCGCGAGACGCGGGCACGGATCAAGGAGTTGGTCGACACCGGTGAGCTGCTGCCTGCCCGGGTAGAAGGCTGGTCGATGCCGGCCTGGCAGCATACAAAAGCGCGTGTCAGCCGCCGGGCGAGCGAGGCGAGTGCGCTGCTGTCGCCCTTTGATCCATTGATGTGGGACCGCGAACGGGCCGCCCGGGTCTTTGATTTTCGCTACCGCATCGAAATCTATACGCCTGCGCACCTGCGACAGTATGGCTATTACGTGCTGCCCTTCATGCTGGCAGGGCGGATGGCAGCTCGCGTCGATCTCAAGGCCGAGCGCGCCGCGGGCGTGCTGCAGGTGATTGCCGCCCACCCCGAAGCGAATGTCGCAATAGAGACCCTGGCGCCGGCGCTTTATGAAGAGCTTGTACGGCTGGCCCGCTTTCTGGGGCTTGCCCGGGTGCAGATCAAGGGCAGCGACCCGCTTGATCAAGCGCTTGAATCGGTGGGTGTCGATGCCTGACGACGTCGAACGTCGAACTGTTACAAGGGCGGCGTCAGGCGTATGGTAAATGTCATACAACTTCACGCCGTTATCACAGCCGACCCAAGCCATGTCTTCTGATCGCTTTGCTGAAGCAGCCCCTGCAGGTACCAATCTTCGTATTATCGCCATCGTCAGCTCCACCTTTGTCAGCATGCTGTGTATCGGCATGACGCTGACGGTGCTGCCGCCCTGGATGCACGGCTCGCTGGGCTTTGATGCCGTCACGGTCGGGGCGGTCATCAGCCTTCAGTTCGTGGCGACCCTGCTGTCGCGCCCCTTTTCCAGCCAGATGGCCGACCGGCTTGGTGCCAAGCGCGTGGTGCTTTTGGGCATGAGCGGCTGCGCGCTCAACGGCGCATTGATTCTGCTGGCGGCGCTGAGCGTTCAGTGGCCGCTTGTGAGCCTGGCATTGCTGGTTCTGAGCCGACTGATGCTGGGGGTTTCGCAGGGCATGATCGGCACCGGGTCGCTGAGCTGGGGGATCGGACTGGTGGGCCCGGCCCTGATGAGCAAGGTCATCTCCTGGAACGGCATTGCAGGCTTTGGGGCGCTGGCCATCGGTGCGCCGCTGGGGGCTGTGCTGGCGCAGAATCTCGGGGTGGCAAGCGTGGGGCTTTTCATCGTGCTGATCGGGACGCTGGCGCTGGCGCTTGCCTGGCGCCGGCCGGCGTCACCGATCGTCAGCGGCAAGCGGGTGCCGTTTGCCCGCGTCTTTCGAGTGATGGCGCCCTACGGCGGGGCACTGGCGCTGAGCTCGGTCGGCTACGGCGTGATTGCCACCTTCATCACGCTGTATTACGCCGAGCAGCAGTGGTCACACGCCGCTTGGGGGCTGAGTGCTTTCGGGGCGGCTTTCATTACGGCGCGCGTGCTGTTTGCCGATACCATCAACCGCTTTGGCGGCTATCGCGTCACGCTGGTGTGCTTTGCCGTCGAAATGCTCGGGCTTGTGGCCCTGTGGCAGGCCGCTCATCCGGGCATCGCGCTACTGGGCGCGGTGCTGGCAGGGCTTGGCGTGTCGCTGATCTACCCGGCGCTGGGGGTGGTAGCGGTGGCCAAGATTGCCTCCACCAGTCGCAGCGCGGCGCTGGGCGCCTATTCGGTTTTTCTGGATGCCGCGGTCGGCCTGACCGGACCGCTGGCGGGCTTTATCGCCGGCCGGGCCGGCTATTCAAGCATTTTCCTGTTTGCGGCGCTGTGTAGTCTGGCAGGCCTGGGGCTTTGTGCCATGCTTTACACCATCTCCATCCGGCGTCGGGCCCGTGCCGAGCGTCAGGCCCGGATGGAAGATGACAGGGCACAGGCCTCACCGACAGAGACACGCTCTCAGGTCTGAGCCTGTCGGGCGCGCGCCAGGTCTTCCAGCGTGTGAAGCGACAGCTGCTGCTCGAGATCGAAATACTCTCCCCACTGCTCATCGACGTGGTATGGCTCAAAGCGCTCAAAGCCACTGCCCGGGGTAAAGGTCATTTCACCGAAATAGACCCGGCCCTGAATGCTGTAGAGATCCACCCGCACGTAGGCAAATCCTTTTGAAAGCGTTCTGGCGCAGTCGAGCAGGGTCTCAAGGGTATCGGGCCTTGCCGGCCGGCGTGACGCATCGCTGTTGGCGTATTTGACCTGCAGCGGCAGCCACTGCCAGTCGGTAGTGAAGTAGTCCCGGCAGTGGCCGTTGAAGCGGTCGCTGTCGACCTGAATGACGCAGTGCGAGCCCTCGGCGCCGTTGAAGCAGTGAAACTTGTAATCGGCCGGGATATTGCCGTTGTCATCAAGCATCAGCCGTTCAACGACCAGCTGCGGCGCAATGTGACGGTACTGGGTCTCGCGCGACCCCATATAAAAGTTTCGGCTGAGCCAGTCATCGGTCTGACGTTTGAGCTCGTCAAAGGAAAGGCTGCTTTTGTCGGTGACAATGCGGTTCATGGCGCTGCCATGATTGGCCTTGATGACAAACTGGCCGGGCAGAATGTTGAACATCTCGCGCGTCAGCACCGGGCCGGAGGCGAGCATCGGAATCAGGTGCTGCTGGCCCAGCGTATCGGCCACGAAATCGCGCACTGCCAGCTTGTCGGCCAGCTCGCGAAACACCGGGCGGTCGGCGTTGAGCTTGAAACAGGTCAGTTTCTCGCTCCAGGTGCGCGGTGTCTCGAGAGAGGGGGCCCGGCCAAAGCGTTTTTCGAACTGGCGAAGGGCTTCGCATCGATCAGAGCGCTTGACGCGTCGAAGGCCTTCAGAGCATCGCTGGCGCAGTCGCAGCAGGGACAGGGGCTGGGGGAAAAGGGCGTTATCGGCCATGGACACCTTCCATGAAACACGGACTAAAAAAGTGTCGCGACGATAGCAGTATTGATGCACTTGTTGATTAAGTAATTGTTAAAGGCTATTAATTAATTTCTACGCCGGGTATTTTTTGACAACGGATACTGTCGTATCAAATATTTCTTGTGGCAGGCAGGGATGCAGGCAGATCCTGCCTGATTCTGGAGCGGAGACGATCATGAGTGACAATAACGCGCAGGGCCCCCGCGAGATCGATGAAGAGACGATCGCGCTGGCCACCGAAATCTTTAACATGGCGCGCGTGGGCGATGCCGAGAAGTTCAGGGAGTGGCTGGGACATGGTCTGCCGCCCAATATGTGCAACCAGAAAGGCGACAGCCTGTTGATGCTTGCGAGCTATCACGGCCAGTTCGAAACGGTCAAGGTACTGCTTGAGCATGGCGCCGACCCTGAAATGCGCAACGACAACGGCCAGAACCCGCTGTCCGGCGCGGCCTTCAAGGGTGATATGCCCATGGTTGAACTGCTGCTGGAGCACGGCGCCGAGATTGACGGCTGCGCGCCGGACGGCAAAACGGCGCTCATGTTTGCGGCCATGTTTGATCACGTTGACATCACGCGATACCTGCTGGAAAAGGGCGCTGATCCGTCGCGTCGTGAAAGCCGCGGCATGACCGCCGGCGAGCTGGCTCAGGCGATGGGCGCCGAGCATACGCCGGCACTTCTCGGTCAGACCGGTTCGGATTGAGCCTCCCGCCCACCCCTGCCTGTAAAGTCTTACGGCAGACGCGTACAATCTCCCGCCAGACTTCATCATTCACGCCCGAGCCGGTTTTCCGGCTCGGGCGCTTTCTCGGAACGCTCTCTTGCTCTCTACTGCCAATATCACCATGCAGTTTGGCCCGAAGCCGCTGTTTGAAAACGTCTCGGTCAAGTTCGGCAACGGCCATCGCTACGGTCTGATCGGCGCCAACGGCTGCGGTAAATCCACCTTCATGAAAATCCTGGGCGGCGATCTGGAGCCCTCCGGCGGGCAGGTCATGAAGGATGCCACCACACGGCTGGGCAAGCTGCGCCAGGATCAGTTCGCCTTTGAAAACGAGCGGGTGATCGACACCGTCATCATGGGGCATGAAGAGCTCTGGCACGTGGCCGCCGAGCGTGAGCGCATCTATGGTCAGGCCGAAATGTCCGAAGAGGACGGCATGAAGGTCGCCGATCTCGAAGTGCGCTATGCCGAGCTGGATGGCTACACCGCCGAGGCGCGTGCCGGCGAGCTGCTGCAGGGGCTGGGCATCGGTGATGAGCAGCACCAGGATCTGATGAGCACGGTAGCGCCGGGCTGGAAACTGCGCGTGTTGCTGGCGCAGGCACTGTTTGCCGACCCGGACGTGCTGCTGCTCGATGAGCCGACCAACCATCTGGACATCAATACCATCCGCTGGCTGGAAGACATTCTCAAGGCGCGTCGTGCCACGATGATCATCATCTCGCACGACCGTCACTTCCTGAACAGCGTCTGCACCCACATGGCCGATCTGGACTACGGCGAACTGCGCCTGTTCCCCGGCAACTATGACGAGTACATGATCGCTGCCACCCAGGCGCGTGAGCGTCTGCACTCCGACAACGCCAAGAAAAAGGCCGAAATCGCCGAGCTTCAGCAGTTTGTCAGCCGCTTTTCGGCCAACGCCTCCAAGGCCAAGCAGGCGACGTCGCGCCAGCGCAAGATCGACAAGATCCAGCTTGAAGAGGTCAAGCCCTCCTCGCGCGTGAGCCCCTTCATTCGCTTTGAGCAGAACAAAAAGATCCATCGCCAGGCGCTGACGGTGGAAAACATCAGCAAGGCCTGGGGTGATAATCAGCTGTTCAAGCGGTTCGGGCTGCAGGTCGAAGCCGGCGAGCGCGTGGCCATCATCGGCCCCAACGGCATCGGCAAGACCACGCTGCTTAACTGCCTGACCGGCGACATGACGGTCGACAGCGGTGAAGTGAAGTGGACCGATGCCGCCGAAGTCGGCTATTTCGCCCAGGACCACGCCGCCGATTTTGAAAGCGGCGACACGCTTTTTGACTGGATGGGTCAGTGGACCACCCAGGGCGAGCAACAGGTGCGCTCGGCGCTGGGGCGGATGCTCTTTTCCAACGACGATATCGGCAAGTCGGTGCGGGTCATCTCCGGCGGTGAGCAGGGTCGCATGCTCTTTGGCAAGCTGGCGCTGCAAAAGCCCAACGTGCTGGTAATGGATGAGCCCACCAACCACCTGGACATGGAATCGATCGAGGCGCTTAATCTGGCGCTCGACAACTACCCCGGCACACTGATCTTTGTCAGCCACGACCGCGAGTTTGTCAGTTCACTCGCCACGCGCATCATCGAGATGAAGGATGACGGCATCGTGGACTTCAGCGGCAGCTACGAGGACTACCTGCGCAGTCAGGGCATCTACGGCTGATGCTGGTGTGATCGTTGAAAAAAGCCCCGCCATTGGCGGGGCTTTTTTCATGCTGGCCAGAGCGCGGTTACGGTTCGAGCGGCTTGTCCCAGCCTTCAAGTACGGCATCACTCCAGCTGCCGTAGGTGGCATTGGCAGCATGATCCAGTCGTTGCCAAAGCGCTCGGCGTAAACCAGGACACACTATTTTGAACGTGCAAGCAATAAAGAAGCTGATGATGTGAAATGGCCCTGCCGGATAGCAGGGTTTTTTGTGCCGTTGTGACTCTTTGTTGCTATCACATTCCGATGCCATTTGATGATCCCGGGTTACGCACTGTGCGCTGTCGGATAACCGAAAAGGCAGGATTTCATAACCGGTGTTAGCGCATCGTGTGGTCTGAAAATAATGTCCGGGCGGGGCACCCTTGAAACTGTAATGCCACGTAATCCACACGCCCTGAGTGAGGCCCCGTGTGCCCCTGCACGTGCCTTATGGCGGGAACCATCAAGCGCTGAATGAATCCCAGAATCTGTCATGCCAACAGGGAGGGTTCACCATGAGCAAGCACGGCAGCGAGCAGTTCGAGAAGTTCAAAAGCGGTCTCAAGACACAGGTTGCGGTGGCCACCAACAGCGACCGATTGTATGAAGACGCTGAAAAACAGCGGCTGATGGTACGTCTGATGGAAACAAAGGGACTGACGCAGGAAGAGGCCGAAAAGCAGGCCGAGCAACAGCTTCGCAACGAGTAGCGACACATTGAATGTCGGCCTGACCGTCATGATTCGGTCAGGCCCGGTCTGATATCACTCGTGCCGTCGGGGCCTTCGTTTACCCGGCGGCCCGGATCAGCGCCCCGACCAGTGCCCGGATCTGCCCCAGATAGCTGCCGCTTGACGGCGGCATGGGGTCCGAGGTCAAAACCATGGTCATTTCAAGTTTTGGCACCACAAACAGGACCTGCCCGCCGTAGCCCCAGCCGTAGTACACCGGTTCATTTTCGATCTCGCCGCGAAACCAGCCGTAGCCGTAATCGCTACCGTTATAAAACGAGTGCGTGCGCGGCTGCCAAGAGGTAGCAATCCAGTCACTGGAGAGCACCTGCCGGCCGTTGTAGCGCCCGTTCAGGCGATACATTTCGCCAAACACCATGAGCGCCTGCGGCGTCAGACCCATTTCGTTGCCGCCGAAATAGATGCCCTGCGGGTCGCGCGTCCAGGGCGGTATGCTGATGCCCAGCGGGGTCCCCAGCCAGTCGCGCATCAGCGCAAGCGTTGAGCGGCCGGTGGTATGGGTCAGCGCCGCCGAGAGCAGGTGCGTATTGCCGGTGGAGTAGAGCATTCGCCCGCCCGGCGTAGCCACAAAGGGGCGTGAAAGAGCGTTGCGCACCCAGTCGCGACTGGCCACCCAGGCGCCGTAGTGCTGCCCGGAGGTGCGCTCAAGGCCTGCCTGCATCGACAGCAGCTGCCCCACGGTAATGTCGCGTATGCGCGGGTCGGCGTCTGCGGGAATCTGATCCGGCGAAAGCAGCTCAACGATTGGCTGATCGACGCTTTCGATGACGCCGCGCTCGATGGCTGCGCCCACCAGCGCCGATATCAGCGTTTTGGACAGCGACTTGATGTTGGCTGTCCGGTCGGTGCGGTGGCTGCGATAGCCGCGGTCGATGACGGTGTTGCCATCAATGGCGACCATCAGGGTATGAGTACGGGGCAGGGCACCGGCGCGCTCTGCCACCTGATTCAGCGCCGCGGCATCCGGGGCGGCCATTGAGGGCATCGACAGCAGCCAGAAGGCACCGGCCATCATCAGGGCATAACACACGTGTCCGGGCTGTCGCATGCAGGCCACTCCCTTGAAAAAACGTCAGTAGATGCTTTGAAGTGTGGCGTATATCCCGAACGTTTGCTTATCCCTGATGGCGGCAGGCCCAGCTGAGCTCTGCCCCAGCCCCGTGATAAATCATTCGCCGCAGGCGGCGTCGAGCGGGCATGCTGAACCGCACAGTGACGCCCTTTTACCCACCTGAGGAGACTGCGATGACGCGACCCAACGTATTGATCCTGATGGCCGATCAGGTCAACGGCACGCTGTTCGAGGATGGCCCGGCCGACTTTCTGCACACGCCACATCTGAAGGCGCTGGCCCGGCGCAGCGTGCGGTTCAACAACGCCTACACCCCAAGCTATCTGTGCGCGCCGGGACGGGCCGCCTTCATGTCGGGGCAGTTGCCTTCCCGCACCGGTGTCTACGACAACGCCGCCGAGTTTCCCTCCAGCGTGCCGACCTGGGCGCATCATCTGCGCCGCGCCGGCTATCAAACCTGTCTGTCCGGCAAGATGCATTTCGTGGGGCCCGATCAGCTGCACGGCTTTGAGCGCCGGCTGACCACGGATGTCTATCCGCCCGATTTCGGCTGGACGCCGGACTATCGCCGGCCCGGGGAGCGCATTGACTGGTGGTATCACAATCTGGGCTCGGTGACCGGGGCGGGCGTGGCCGAAATCTCCAACCAGATGGAGTATGACGACGAGGTTGCCTTTCACGCCGAGCAAAAACTCCTTGATCTCGCGCGCGGTCACGATGAGCGGCCCTGGGCGCTGTGTGTGAGCTTTACCCATCCGCACGACCCCTACGTGGCCCGGCGCAAATTCTGGGATCTCTACAACGACTGCGACCACCTTGAGCCGACGCTTGCCGAGGTGCCCTACAGTGAGCAGGACCCGCACTCACAGCGTCTGTATGAGGCCAACGACTACACAAGATTTGATATCCAGCCGGACAACGTACGCCGGGCACGGCAGGGCTATTTTGCCAACCTGTCGTATGTCGATGACAAAATCGGCGGCATTCTGGATGTGCTCAGGCGCACCCGGATGGATGACAACACCATCGTGATGTTTGTCTCCGACCACGGCGACATGCTCGGCGAGCGCGGGCTGTGGTTCAAGATGAGCCCCTTTGAAGGTTCCTCGCGGGTGCCGCTGATGATCAGCGCGCCGGGCATCGAGCCCCGGTCGGTGACCACGCCGGTCTCGGCGATCGACATCAATCCAACGCTGGCCGATCTGGTCGGCATCGATTTGAGTGCCATCAGGCACTGGACCGATGGCGAGTCGCTGATCCCCCTGATGACCGGCGGTACACGTGATACGCCGGTCTATATGGAATACGCCGCCGAAGGCACGATTGCGCCGCTGGTGACCATCCGCGACGGGCAGTGGAAGTTCAACCACTGCGAGGTCGACCCGCCCCAGCTTTTCAATCTGGAAGACGATCCGGACGAGCAGCGCAACCTGGCCGAAGACCCGGAGTATGCGACAGTGCTTGAGGATTTTACCCGCCGGATGCGCTCGCGCTGGGACATGGCGCGCTTTGACGCCGACGTGCGCGAAAGCCAGGCGCGTCGTCTGATCGTTTATGAAGCCCTGCGCAACGGGCATTACTTCCCCTGGGATCACCAGCCGCTACAGGTGGCCTCCGAGCGTTATATGCGCAACCACATGGATCTCAATATTCTGGAGGAGGCCCAGCGCTTCCCGCGCGGGGAGTAGAGGGGGGCGGACAGCCCGCCCTGGACCGTTCGAGCCCCTCTCATGAAAGCGTCGAATGGGGTATCAGGAGCTTTCATGGCAGCGTTTGGCCACACGCGTACCCTCACTGTCTGGAACCATACAGAGGGGACGCGACATGCAGGCATTCTGGACAGGGCTTGGGCTCGGGCTGTCATTGATCATGGCGATCGGTGCGCAAAACGCGTTCGTGCTGCGTCAGGGCCTTCGCGGCGAGCATCTTTTCATGGTCTGTCTGACCTGTGCGCTGTCGGATGCCCTGCTGTTAACGTTTGGCGTGTATGGCGCCGCGACCCTGACGGTGTACTTCCCGAACCTTGATACCGTCATGCGCCTTGCCGGGGCGCTTTTTTTACTGCTCTACGGCGGGCAGGCCATGGTCTCTGCCCTGCGCGGTGGCCGGGCACTCAACCCGGCCGGCCGGACTGGCGCTTCCCGGGGTAAAACGCTGGCGCTGTGTCTGGCGCTGACCTGGCTCAATCCACATGTCTATCTGGACACGGTAGTGCTGGCAGGCGCGGTGTCGGCGCAGCAGGCGTCACGGGCGGCCTTTCTGGCCGGCGCCGTGATGGCCTCCTTTCTTTTCTTTTTCGCGCTGGGATACACCGCCGTGCGCCTGCGCTCGCTTCTGGCCCGACCCCGGGCCTGGCAGATTCTGGACGGCGTGATGGCCTTTTTGATGTGGATCGTGGCGCTGTCCTTGCTGTGGCCGATGATTGGGTCTTCGTGAAGGCATTATCGTCAGGGACGCGCCACAATGGGGGATGCCAGACCATGGTTGAATATCGTTCATGGTGCGGGTGAATAACCCTTGCTGGTGTTCACATTGGCGCCACGGCATATTGTTGGATGAAAAGCTACGTGACGAAAAAAGCTGTCCTGCAGCACTTGTTGATTAAGGAATGATCATGTCTTTACCCATGCCTCCCTACCGCGCCGACACGGTTGGCAGTCTGCTGCGCAGCGATAACATCAAGAGTGCGCGTGAACAGCGCGCCCAGGGCGCCATCGACCAGGCGTCTCTCAAGGCCATTGAGGATGAAGAGGTCACGCGACTGGTCAGAAAGCAGGAATCCCTTGGGCTCAAGGCCGTCACCGATGGTGAACTGCGCCGTGCCTGGTGGCATTTCGATTTTCTCGAGCACCTCACGGGCGTCGAGGGATTCGAATCCGAACAGGGCATTCAGTTCCAGGGGCGTCAGACCCCATCCCACGGGGTGCGCGTGGTGGATCGTGTCCGGTTCAACCCGGACCACCCGATGCTTGAGCATTTTCGCTATCTCAATGCGCAAACGACCAGCGCCATTGCCAAGATGACGATCCCGAGCCCGAGCGTGCTTCATTTCCGCGGCGCCGGTCAGGTCGATCGCAGCGTTTACGCCGAGTGGGGCAGCTACTTCAACGACCTGGCCGATACCTGGCGCGAGGCGATTGCCGCCTTTTACGAAGCCGGCTGTCGCTACCTGCAGCTGGATGACACGGTGTGGGCCTATCTCTGCTCCGACAGCGAGCTTGAGGCGGCGCGCGAGCGGGGCATCGAGTCACCCGAAAAGCTTCAATACATCTATGCCGACGTTCTCAATCGGGCGCTGGAAGGCCGGCCGGCCGACATGCACATCAGCCTGCACGTCTGCCGCGGCAATTTCCGTTCGACCTGGATCAGCGAAGGCGGCTACGAGCCGGTAGCGCAAACGCTATTGGGCAGCGTCAATGTCGATGCCTTTTTTCTGGAGTACGACACCGACCGGGCCGGCGATTTCCGGCCGCTGCGCTTTCTGCCCCGCGGTCATCAGCAGGTGGTGCTGGGGCTGGTCACGACCAAGACCGGCGAGCTCGAATCCGCAGAGCAGATTCGCGAGCGCCTCGATGAGGCCAGCGAATACGTGCCGATGGATCAGCTGTGTCTGAGCCCGCAGTGCGGGTTTGCCTCGACCCATGAGGGCAACAACCTCAGCGAAGAGCAGCAGTGGCAAAAGCTGGATCTGATCGTCAATCTCGCCGAGGAGTTCTGGGGCTACTAACCCGGGCTCTGGCAGGTCCATCAACGCCTGACCGTTCACCGGTCAGGCGTTTTTTATGGGCGTTTGCGCCGTGATGGCTGCAGACATGAGCGCGGCCCGCTATCGTTGGCGCATGTTTTCCTGCAAAAAGGCGTCTCCCTTGGCACGACAAACCGGCGCAAACGGCGCGTCACGCTATCAGGCTTCATTGCTGGAAGGGCCCGTTCTGGGATCGCTTCTGAAACTGTCGGTGCCCATCGTGCTGGCCAACATTTTGCAGTCGGGCTATCAGTTGATTGATGCCTTCTGGGTGGGGCGACTGGGCGGCCATGCGGTGGCTGCTGTCTCGGTCAGCTTTCCGGTGACCTTTTTGCTGATTGCGCTGGGGTCGGGCTTTAGCATGGCGGGCTCGACGCTGGTGGCGCAGCACATGGGCGCGGGCAATCATCATCGGGTCAATCAGGTGGCGGGACAGACCATTTTGCTGGTGGTGGTAACATCGATCAGCCTGTCGATACTCGGGATCCTGCTGGCCCCGGGGCTGCTGGGGCTTTTAGGTGTCGAGGCGGCCGTGTACGACGCGGCACTGGTCTTTTTGCGCATCTCCATGGCGGCCATGGTCTTCACCTTCGGCTTTTCCATGTTCCAGGCGCTGATGCGCGGGATCGGTGAGGTGCGACTGCCGCTGTATATCGTCACCGGCACGGTGCTTTTGAACGTGGTGCTCGACCCGCTGTTCATCTTCGGGTTCAACCTCGGCGTGGGCGGGGCCGCGCTGGCAACGCTTGTCACCCAGGCGCTGGCGCTGGGCACCGGGCTGTGGCTTCTGGTGCGCGGGCGTCACGGGATCGAGCTCAAGACCCATCATCTGCGTCCTGACCCGGTGTTTATCCGTCGCGCGCTGGCGCTGGGTCTGCCGGCCTCGGTGGAGCTTTCTGCCCGGGCGCTGGGCATGAACGTGATGGTGTTTCTGGTCACGGGCTTTGGCACCGTCACCATCGCCGCCTATGGGGTGGGCACCAATATCATGGGCTTTATCATCATTCCCGCGCTTGGGCTTTCCATGTCGACCGCGGCGCTGGTGGGCCAGAACATCGGCGCCGGTCAGATCGAGCGCGCCGGGCGTATTGCCCGCCTGTCGGCCGTGATTGCGCTGGTGGGGCTGAGCGTGATCGGGCTTTTGGTCTTCACGTTTGCCCGCGAGCTGGTGGCCTTTTTTGTCCCGGGAGATGAGGCGATCATCGAGGCCGGCAGCCATTTTCTCCACATTACGTCACTGACGTTTGGATTTATCGGTGCCCAGATGGCGCTGACCGGCGTCTTTCGCGCGGCCGGTCACACCGTGGTGGCCATGCTGCTGGCGCTGGTATCGCAGTGGGTGCTGCAGTTCCCGCTGGCCTTTATTCTCTCGCGCGATACCGTGATGGGCGTTGACGGCATCTGGTGGGCCTTTCCGGTCACCAACCTGATCACGGCCCTGATCGCGCTGATTCTTTTCATGCGCGGTGACTGGCAAAAGGGGCGACTCGCCGAGCAGGAAGACCCGCTGGCCAGGCAGGTCTCCGGTGAGATCATCGGCAAGGGCCACGGCTCGGCGTCGTGATCGGGCGTGGAGCATTCAATCCAATAAAAGAGGAGAGTAACCCATGGCAGACAGCGATCGATTTGATGCGGCGATGGCGCAGCTGGATGCGCTGCACGCCGAAGACCCGCGCATGGAGACGGTCGACGGTGAGGAGGTGCCCTACGAGCTTTTATACGCCCAGCGCATGAGCGAGTGGCTTGAAAGGCTCAGGCCTGACGCCGGTGAAACGCTGCAGCTGGCGGTGCGCGCCCAGCATTTAAAGCGCTGGGAGGTGCCGCGGGACAGCTATCCGATGGACCGGCCCGGCTATCACGCCTGGCGTACCGGCCTCAAACAGCGCCAGGCCGACATGGCGGCGGATGTTCTGCGTCAGTCAGGCTATGAAGAGATAGATTGTGCCCGCGTGGCGGCGCTGGTACGCAAGGAGGATCTGAAAAACGACGAGGAAACACGCGCGCTTGAGGATGCTGCCTGTCTGGTCTTTTTGCAGGACTACTACGGCCCCTTTGCCGCCGAGCATGACGATGACAAGGTGATCGGCATTCTGCGCAAGACCCTGCGCAAGATGTCGGCTGACGGGCACCGTCTGGCCGGCGAGATTGCGCTGGAAGGGCGGTCCCGCGCGCTGCTTGAAAAGGCAGTGGCCATGGAGACGTCCTGACAGGGCAACGTGACATGCCATCCCCGTGACATGAAAAACCCCGCCTGAGAGCGGGGTTTTTGATGAAGCGGGGAGAGATCAGAACTCGGCCCACTCTTCGACATCGTGGCGCTGCGTGGCCGGTCGCTTGAGTTCCGAACGAGCGGACGTGGCAGGTGCGCTGGCAGAGCGCGGCGCAGTCGGTGCCGAAGCAGACATCGGCCTCGAAGCACCAGCCGGGGCGGCCGGGCGCGTGCTTGTGTCGACCCTGAAAAACGAGATCTCCTGTTGCAGTTCATCGGCGCGGCTGCGCAGGGCGCGACTGGCGATGCCTGACTCTTCTACCAGTGCGGCGTTTTGCTGAGTCACGGCGTCCATCTGGGACACGGCCACATTGACCTGGTCGATGCCGGTGGCCTGTTCACGGCTGGCCACGGCAATTTCGCTGACCAGGTCGGTGACGCGCTTCACGCTCAAAACGATCTCGGTTAGTGTCTGCCCCGAGCGGTTGACCAGCTCAGCGCCGGTGTCCACGCGCTTGACGCTTTCCTCGACCAGCTGCTTGATTTCGCGCGCGGCGTTGGCGCTGCGCCCGGCCAGGTTGCGCACTTCGTTGGCGACCACCGCAAAGCCGCGACCCTGCTCACCGGCGCGGGCGGCTTCTACCGAGGCATTGAGTGCCAGCAGATTGGTCTGGAAGGCGATCTCATCGATCAGGCTGACAATCGTTGCAATCTTGTGGCTCGAGGCGCTGATCTCATCCATGGCGGAGACGGCACTCTGAACCACGTTGCCACCGGTCTGGGCCTGCTGGCTGACTTCCCGGACCAGCCGGTCGGCCTGGGCGGCATTGTCGGCGTTGTGGCGCACGGTGGTCGTGATCTCCTCCATCGAGGCGGCGGTCTCTTCAAGACTGGCCGCCTGCTCCTGGGTGCGGCGGTTGAGGTCATCGTTGCCGCGGGTGATGTTGTGCGCAGCGTCATTGACGGCAACGGCATTCTGGCTGACCGAGTGGATCACATCCGACATTTTGTGCTGCATGGCGGTCAGCGAGCGCAGCATGTCACCGAACTCGTCCTGACAGGTAATGTTGGTCCTGACGCCCAGGTTGCCCTCGGAGAGCTCGTTGGCAAAATGGCGCGCCTTGCCCAGCGGCGTCATGATGCCGCGTACCAGCCAGACCGACAGCGCAAGCGACAGCACGATGGCCAGTGCGATCACACCCAGCATAATGTTTCTAAGCGACTCGTAGGCGGCGTGGCTGCTTTGATAGTGCTGTTCGGCCCGTGTGACTTCTTCTTCAGACAGTGTGGCAATGCCGTCGAGCACGACCTGATAGTCGCCGCGCAGGGTCGCGGTATTAAAGGCACTGGCGGCGGTAAAATCGCCGGCAGCCATCAGGCGCATCATGCGCTGCAAATCACCCTGCAGGGTGGTAATGGCCTGCTGCAGCTGATTGGCCCGCTGGCGCTCCTGTTCATTGGTGATGACCGACAGATAGGTCTGCATGGCCGCGTTGGTCTGCGCGTCGTTTTGCGCCATCTCGGCCTGCGTTGAGCCCACGGTGGCCACATTCTGGTCGCGCTGCTCGGCGACCACCTTGACGCGGTTGCTCAAAAGCGCCGTGCGCATGATGCCCATCTGTTCCAGCGCGACCACATTGCTGCCAAAGGTCTCTTCCAGAGCGCGCTGTGACTGCTGAGCGCTATAGATACCCAGCGCGCCCACGATCAATAACAACCCGATACACACGGCCAGACTGCCCGAGAGCCGAAGCCTGACGCTTTTTTTGGGATTGAGCATTTGATGCTTCCTCGAGAGGGTCGACCCCATCGTTGTCGAATGCCGCCCGGCTGCAAATCCCGCATGGATTCTGATGCGAGAGGCGGTGTTAAAGGGATCATGGATATGTTCGGTGTTTAATATCGACCGTGGCGCTATTAAATCGAGCACAACCGAATCTATCGCCTCGATAAACATTGACGGGTTAAAGTTCGCTTAGGCCCTGCAACATCTTTTGCGCCGCGCCCCGGCGCATAAAGTTTCCCGTTTTCAAGCCGATGATGCGTATTCAACAGGCAATTCATTCATGGCATGGGGCGACCGGGTCGCGCCGTGCGGCTTCGGGGTCTGATACGGTGGGGAAACCGGGATGGCGCAATCCCTGAAAGGGTGCTTGATGGCGCTGCTTTTACTGTTACCGCTGGCGGCACGGGCGAGCGGGTCGCTTCAGATAGTGCAGGCGGGCAGTCATGAGCCGCTCGAACAGGCCGTTATCGAAATCAGCATACCCGGATTTGAGCGACCCGCCGATGCTGCTCGTGATCACCATGAGATCGTGCAGCGTGAGGCGCAGTTCGAGCCGCAGGTGAGCGTGGTGCCCGTTGGCGCGCGCGTCAGTTTTCCCAATCATGACATCACCCGCCACCAGGTCTTTTCCTTCTCACCGCCGAAGGTGTTCAGTCTGGATCTCTATCTCCGGGAGACGCCCCCACCGGTGCACTTCGATACGCCCGGTGTCGAGGTGCTGGGGTGTAATATCCACGATCAGATGCAGGCCTTTATCGTCATCAGTGACGCCTCGTTTTTTGCCATGACCGATGAGCGCGGCCGGGTCGATCTGGCATCGCTGCCGCCGGGACGCTACTCGATGCGTCTGTGGCATCCGCGCCTTGAAGACACCCACCAGCAGTGGGTCGAAGGCGAGGTCGATACCCGCCTTGAGGCACACGTCGAGCTTACGCTTGACGCCACACCGCCGCCCCGGGCAACACCCTCCCTGCTGCAGCAGCGCTTTCAGCGAGGCCTCCAGCATCAGGAGCATTTGTAATGTCCTTTCGGGGGCGTCTTTTGCTGGTCATGCTGGCCGTGCTGGTCGTGGCGCAGCTCGGCACGGCCGTGGCCACGCTCGATACCATTCGTCGTGACGTGCTCCACAAGGGCAGTCGCGAGATCGATGTGGCCCTGGATGTCACCCGACAGCTTCTGGTGGAGCGCGGCCATCATCTGCGTGACAACGTGGCGGTACTGGCCTCGGATTTCGGGTTCAGGTCCGCCGTGGCGACTCAGGACACCAACACGCTGGCCAGCGTGTTGCTCAACCACGGTGAGCGCGCCGGTGCCGATATGGTGCTTCTCAGTGATCCCGATGGGCATATTCTCGCCGGCAGTCACCAGGCGGCAGGGACTGACATGCCCTTTAAAACGCTATGGCAACAGGCCGACAGCCATGACAGCGCCGTAGGCGTCGTGCTGCAGGACGGCGTGCCCTATCAAATGGTGTTGATGCCGGTGCGTGCACCGGGGCTGATCGGCTGGGTGGGCATGGGCTTTATGCTTGATGATCATCTGGCGCGCGAGCTGGGCGCCCTGACGCGTCTGTCGGTCAGCTTCATGGTGGATGAGACCGCCGCCGTCGAGTCGCAGCCGGCCTATGTGGTGGGCGCGCTTCGCTCGGCGCCGGAATCGAGCCTGGATGCCTTTCGAGTCTCCTTGATGCAGGGTCACTTCATCGATCACAGCGACATGGAGACAACGACCGATACGCTGGCCCGCGCCATGGTGCTACAGAATGGCGCATCGGGTCGCACCTGGGTGGTGATTCAGCACGGCCGGGGCGATCTGCTGGCGGTCTATCACGCCCTGAGCTGGCAGCTTCTGTCCATTTTCGGCGTTATGCTGGTGTTGACCGCCATCGTGGCCGCCCTGATTGCACGCAGCATGACCCGCCCTTTGTTGCAGCTGGTGGCCTCGGCGCGGCGTATCGGGCGCGGCGAACGGGTGGCGGCGCTGGATCACGGTCGCCACCGGGAGATCGGCCTGCTGGCCGACACGCTGATGGGTATGCAGGCCGATATCGACCAGCGAGAACAGCGTCTTTTGTATCACGCCCGCCACGACCGGCTGACCGGTCTTTCCAACCGCGACAGCGCCCGACAGGATATTGCCTGTGTTCTGGCGCAGGGTGCCCCCTTTACGCTGCTGCGTTTGTCCATTGTCGGGTTTCGCCAGATCAACGACACCTTTGGCTATAGCGTCGGTGATGAAGTGCTGCGCCTTCTGGCGCAGCGGCTCAAGGCGCAGGCCCTGCCGTGTCAGCAGGCCTATCGGCTGGGCGGCGACGAGTTTTTGCTGATGCTCACGGGGAAGGGTGTGACACCACAGTGGATTGCCACGCTGCATGACCAGCTCTCACGCCCCGTTGAACACGAGCGCTCCCCGATTGCGCTGACGCTTGTTTTGGGTGAGGTCAGCTCTCCGGATCACGGCGACAGTGCCGGTCCCTTGTTGCGCTGCGCCGAGATTGCCATGGACCGCGCCCGCCATGAGCGTACCCGACACGTGCGCTACGAACCGGGACAGGACGAGCAGCACCAGCGTCGCCTGACCCTGGCTCGCGATCTGGGCACGGCCGTGATGCAGGATCAGCTCACCATGGTGTACCAGCCCCAGGTGGCGGCAGGCAGCGGCGAGGTCACGGGCCTTGAAGCCCTGATGCGCTGGCACCATCCGACACTCGGGTTTGTGCCGCCGGATGAATTTATTGCCCTTGCCGAACAGTCGGGGCGAATCACCCAGCTGACCCAGTGGATGCTGCGCACCGTCTGCCGTCAGATCGATCAGTGGGCTCAGCGTGGCATGGTCCTGAGCGTGGCGATCAATCTATCGGCGCATGACGTGATGGACGCCGCGCTGCCCGAGCGTATTCGGCTGCTGCTGCAGGACTATCAGCTCGGCCCGGAACGGTTGCGACTCGAGGTCACCGAAAGCGCGCTGATTCAGGACCCGGCACTGGCACAGCGTCATCTCATCGCCCTGCGCGATGCCGGGCTGCTTATTGGCGTCGATGACTACGGCACCGGCTACTCCTCTCTTTCCCAGCTCAAGCGCCTGCCGGTACAGGAGCTCAAGATCGACAAGTCCTTTATTTTGAAACTCGATAACGATCCGGAAGATCGCATCATCGTGCGCTCCACCATTGAACTGGCCCACAGTCTGGGACTGAGCGTGGTCGCCGAAGGCGTTGAAACCGACGCCTCGCGGGCACTGCTGATCGCGATGGGATGTGATGTGCTGCAGGGTTATCTGATGTCACGCCCGCTGCCGTCCGATCAGGTGATCGACTGGATGACACAGTATCGCGAAGGCGAGACCATGACTCGGAGGGCGCTGGGATGATGTCACGTCAAAAAATCCTGACGTTGCTGGTCGGTGTCTGCTGGCTTGTGGCGGTCAGTCAGGCCTGGGCCGGCAGTCGGCTACAGGGCACCGGTGGTGTCATGCAGATCGAGGGGGCCAGCGGTGGCGGCCTTTCGCCCTGGGGCGTTTTGACAGGCACCGCCAGTGATACCGAGGTGGGGGTGAGCGTGGGCGTCTCGCGCGCTGATGTGAGTGACTACCACCTCGTGGTCAGCGGCGTGGCCGCCAATCTGTACGATCGCGTCGAACTCTCCGTGGCCCATCAGCGTCTGGCGCTCGATACCCTGGGTGGGCATCAGGCACAGGACATTTATGGCGCCAAGCTGCGTCTGTTTGGCGATGTGCTCTATCGCTCCTGGGGCGTCTGGAGTCTGGGCGTGCAGTACAAGCGGCTCACCGAGGGCGAAGATCTGGCCCGCGCGGTGGGCGCGCGCGCAACACAGGGCAACGATTTCTACCTGGCCGGCAGCAAGCTCTTTTTCGATGCCGTGGCCGGGCGCAACCTGCTGGTCAACACCACATTGCGCTCGACGAAAGCCAACCAGGGCGGGCTGCTGGGCTTTGGCGGCGATGAGGGCAATCATCGCGAGCTGATGGTCGAGACCTCGGTCGGTCTTTTTTTGACCCCGGACTGGATCGTGGGCGCCGAGTATCGTCAAAAGCCCGATAACCTGGGCTTTGCCCGGGAGGATGACTGGCGCGATCTTTACGTGGCGTGGTTGGTCAACAAACACGTCTCGCTGACCGGGGCGCTGCTGGATCTGGGTAGTGTGGCAGGCCTTGAGCGCCAGCGCGGCGGCTATCTGTCACTTCAGCTGTCGCTGTAATCCCTTCGGAGACGTTATGCGTGCGTTTTGTCGCTTCATCCTGATAACAGCGCTTTTGATTGGTCTGTCAGGCTGTGCCGGGCAGCCGGATCATGGGCGCCCGTCGCTTTATCAGCGGCTGGGCGGGCAGACGGGTGTCCATGACATCGTTACCAGCTTTCTGGTCAATGTGGCCGATGATCCGCGCATCGTGGGCTATTTTGCTCATACCAACATCGACTACCTGGCGGCCTCGCTCGAGCAATATATCTGTGAGCTCAGTGACGGCCCCTGCATTTATGAGGGGCCTTCCATGGCCCGAGCGCACCAGCACATGGGGCTCACCGATGCCAGCTTCAATGCCCTGGTCGATAACCTGCAGGCGGCCCTGCTGTCCCGAAACATTGATGCGGGCGCGCGCAATGCGCTGCTGGGCCGGCTGGCGCCCAAATACAGCGAGGTCATGCACGATCAGTAGGGCACACCTTTTCACAGGGTCGAGGGGTACGGTGACAGCATGCGCCGCGCACCCGACAATGGCGCTCCATTTTTGAAAAGAAGCGGTCATGAGCACCACCGACAAGACCACGCTGGTTCTGCTGCCCGGATGGGTACTGGGACCTCGTCCGCTGGCACCGCTGGCACGGGCCATCGAGCACCTTGATAGCCGCATAAGCGTGCACTGTGCAACCTATCCACGATTGATGGACCATCGGCTCGAGACCTGGCTTGAGGCACTGGATACCCGGCTGCCGGACAACGTCTGGCTGGGCGGCTGGTCGATGGGCGGTATGCTGGCCACGGCACTGGCCGAGCGGCGCGGGTCGCGTACTCCGGGACTGATCACCATGGGCGCCGGGGCACAAGTGGTTCCCTCTGCGCCATCGGACTGGCGCGCACCAAATCCGCGTGCGTGGGCCTCGCTGCTGAGACAGGGCCAGCATGACGCTCGGCATCTGGGCAAACGGCTTTTGCACACGCTGCCCCGAGCCGGCGCGCGGCAGTCGGCCACGGCGCTGGCACTGCTGGCAGGCATGGATCTGCGTCAGACGCTGGGCCGACTTGCGATGCCTCAGCTGCATCTTTTCGGCGAGCAGGACATGATGATTCCGGCGTCAACGCGTCAGAGCGTGGCACAGTGCCTGTCGCCTGCCGGGCAGATACAGCTGATCGCCGGCACAGGCCATGGTCTGGTCATCGATCAGGTGGATCAAACGGCGACAGCTATTACGGCTTTCATGCAGGCCAATTCGGAAGTCGAGAACAATAGCGCGTGATGGCGGTTGAGCCATCACGCGCGATGAGAGAAAAATGGCCGGCGGCTGATGCCGCGGTATCAGCGCTGCTGGCGAGGCGGTGTTCGGCCGCTTTTAGTGGCGGAGGCGTTTCTGCCCTGCTGAAAGCGGTTCCACACGTTCTGTGCGGTCTGTTTGGCCTTGCGGCGATTTTCCGGCTTGCGCAGCCAGTTGGCGATAAAGGCACCAATCGCTCGTTTCATGACGATCCCTCCGTGGTTGTCGGGATGTTTCCCTGACCTATTATATGCGGCTGTCGCCGACAGGATTCAACATGATGGCCTGAATAACGTCTGAAGACGTCTGGTACGTGCCAATTGTTAACGTTTTATTGTCATTTTCGCGAGTTTTCGCGCTTTTTTGGATGTTCAAAATAGCGGGTTTATTCGGTTTTCAAGGCCGTAAATCGATGTCATGCGGGGCCGCCACAAGGCAAAATGCAGCGGCCCGCAGGAGAGCCTACAGGCTCAACGTCACGATCTCCGGCTGATCCGCCGGCTTGCCCAGACTCAGCTCGGCGCGCTTTTCGGTCAGGTTCATGACGATGGTGAAAAGCGTTTCCATGCGCTCGCCTTCGGGCGTTTCCGGGTTTTCATGCCGGTTGATGGCATCCGGTGCGTTTTGCTCATCGCTCAAGTGGGCGCGAAGCGTCTCGAACGAGGGCGCACTATTGGCGGCCAGTTCGCGCAGGCGCTCAAGCCGGGTGAAGGAGTCCTCGCGGGGGAAATCCTCAAGCCCGGGCGGCAAATGTTTGGCGATCAGGTGATTGGTGTGACACAGCCGGCCGTGGCGCGGTGTCATGGCGCTGTCGCCCATCGGGGAGACTTCGACCCCGGCGGCATGGCCGCTGCCATCGGCGATCAGAAAATGCGCCGGGGAGGCCACGCCGACCTCATCAATCATGTCGAGGGCGTGTTCAACGCCATCGCTTTCCAGCACGCGACGCAGCATGACATGAACCGGCAGCTTCGGTTTGCAGATGCGGGTGCGCAGTGCGTTGAGACACACGCCCACGCCATGCTCGTTAAAACCGATCTTGCCGATGATGCCTGCCTCGGTGACCATCGAAATCGCCGGTTTGTCGGGGGCCCGCACGGTCAGATGGATCAGCGCGTCACGTTGCGCGCCCTTCCAGTCCCAGTTTTGGGCCAGCCACTGGGTACCGCTTGCGCTGTCGCGCTGGGAAAGCGCCGAGCAGCCGTCGGGCTGAATGGGCCCGCCGGCGTGGGTGAGGGCAATTTCGCTGCGCGCGTTGAGCACCAGCACATCCAGCGGGTCGATGTCGGCGCCCCGGGCAATCCCGGCCATCTCTTCCAAAAGCTCCGGACACACATGCTCGATGGCTGCCTTGAAACGCTCGGCCTCATAGCGTGCGTTGTCCCAGTCCAGTCCGGCCATGTCCTGAAACATCCGACGATAGGTCGCAAGGCTAATGGCAATTTCCGACGCAGCCTGTCGACCATGCGCTTCACCGATCTCGAAATGGGTGCCTCGAACATCGATATGTTTGACCACGTCGCTCTCCTGTTGTTATCCCACCTTGTCTCGTTTCCAGCATGAGCCCCGCAACGCGATTCGTCGAGTGCTGTAAAAGGCGGTTTTGATGGACCATGACGCTGATGCCGGCGTCTCAATGCGCGCGTCGCATGCATCAAGCGTCGCTGGCCCATGGCACGCAAGGCCCGGCGATGGTGTAATGCGGCCATGACCACATCGCTTGATATTCCGACGCTGCCGCTTGACGGGCGCCGCCTGATCGAGGCCGGCGCCGGTACCGGCAAGACCTTTACGCTGGCCGCCCTTTATGTGCGCCTGGTGCTGGGCCATGGCGGCGACGCCGCCTACCCGCGCCCCTTGATGCCGCCCGAGATTTTGGTGGTGACCTTTACCGAGGCCGCTACCGAGGAGCTGCGCGACCGCATTCGCGCGCGCTTGCGCCAGGCGCGCGAGGTGCTGCTGGGCCGCACCGACAGCGACGCTGTACTGGATCGGCTGCTGGCCGACATCGAGCGTGACGACCGCGAGCGTGCCGCCTCGCGACTCGATGCCGCCGCGCGCGTCATGGACGATGCGGCCATCTTTACCATCCACGGCTTTTGCCAGCGCATGCTCAAGCGCCACGCTTTCGACAGCGGGGCGCTGTTTGCCAGCGAACTGGTGCCGGACAGCAGCGCCCTGTTCACCTCACTGGTCGAGGACTACTGGCGCCGACAGTTCTATCGACAGCCTTCGGCTCGTCAGCGGCTGCTGGCGCAGTGGTGGGAAACGCCGAGCGATCTGCAGCGCGAGATCAGCCTGCTGCTGCACGGCGGTCGCCCCCGGGCGCTGATGCTGGAAAAGAGGCTGATCAGTGCGCCGGCGTCCATCGATGAGGCGCTGGGCCGGCTGGACCGTACCCTGTCGCAAAGTGACGCTCAGCTGGTCCGACTGCGCCAGCTGTGGCAGGCCGGCAGTGAAGAGATCGCGGCGTTACTGCGCGAGGTGATCGAGGCCGGCTCGCTCAAAACCAACATGTTCAAGGCATCGGATCTGGCCGCGCGCCTTGATGCCCTGAGCCAGTGGATGACGGGGGCGCAGGAGGCGCCTGATGACACGCTTCGGGATTCGAAGGGGCGGCTTTGGTGTTCAAGGGCGCGCCTGGAGGAGGGGGTCAAAAAAGGGCACGTGCCCCCGGAGCATGCCTTTTTCGAGGCGCTTGCGCAGTTTGAAACCTTGGTCGAGGGCCAGCGTGACCAGCAGGCCACGGTGCGTGCGCAGGTGCTGGCGCATGCCCGGGATACGCTGGCGCAGTCGCTGGCCCGCGAAAAGCGTCGGCGCGGCATGTGGGATTTCGATGACCTGCTCAACAGTCTGGATGATGCGCTGGCCGGGCCGGCCGGGCCACGTCTGGCCGAGCGCATTCGCCGCAATCTGCCGGTGGCGATGATCGATGAGTTTCAGGATACCGACCCGGTTCAGTACCGCATCTTTTCCACCATCTATGCCACGCCGACCCAGAGTGCCGGACTGGCGCTGGATGATGAGACGCCCGAGGCGGGTATAGGGTTTTCGAACGCCGGCGATGTGCCCACTGCGCTTTTGATGATCGGCGATCCGCGTCAGGCCATTTACGGCTTTCGCGGCGCCGATATCGAGACCTATCTGCAGGCACGTCGCCACGTGGATCAGCGCTACACGCTGGATCGCAACTTTCGCTCGACGCAGGCGATGGTCAGTGCCGTCAATCGGCTGTTTGCCACCGACTCACCCTTTCAGCTGGAAGAGATTCCCTATGAGGCGGTCACCGCCCAGGGGCGTGATGAGGTGTTTGTCGAGGCCGGGCAGGCGGTCGAGGCGCTGACCTGCTGGCACATGGACGGTGACGGCTCGGTCAAGCGCGATGCGTATCTCGACACCATGGCCACGGCCACCTGTGCCGACATTACCCGGCTGCTGGCCGGTGCCCGCCGCGGCGAGACCGGGTTCAAGAGCGCCGACGGCGAACTCCGGCCCTTGAAGCCGGCCGATATCGCCATTCTGGTGCGTACCGGCAGCGAGGCCATGCGGGTACGTCAGAAGCTGCTGGAAGGCGGGGTGCGCTCGGTCTATCTGAGCCAGAAGACCTCGGTGTTTGAATCGCGCGAGGCGTTTCACCTGCTGCAGCTGCTGGAGGCCTGCGCCCACCCGCGCAACGACCGTTCCCTGCGCGCGGCACTGGCGACGCGTCTCATGAGCGACTCGCTGGCGGAAGTGGCGCGTCTGGAAGCCGACGAGCTTGAGTGGGAGGCGATGGTGGCGCGCTTTGATGGCTATCATCGTCTCTGGCAGCGCCAGGGCGTGCTGCCGATGCTGCGCGTGATCATGCGTGATTTTGACATTCCCGCCCGGCTTTTGATGCAGGCCGACGGCGAGCGCGCGCTGACCGATGTGCTGCATCTGGGCGAGCTGGCGCAGACCGCCAGTGCCCGTCTTGACGGCGAGCAGGCCCTGCTGCGCTGGTGGCATCAGTCACTGGCCGGACGCCATGACAGCGGCATGGACCCGCAGTCGCTGATTCTGCGGCTGGAAAGTGACGACACCCTGGTGCGGGTCATCACCATTCACAAGTCCAAGGGGCTTGAGTATCCACTGGTGTATCTGCCCTTTATTGCCGACCACCGCGAGGTGGATGGCAAAAGCAAAACGCTGATGTTGAGTGATGAGGTCCACGGCGCCTCGCTGATCATGCAGGTCAGCGACGAGCAGCGTGCCCGGGCCGATCGAATACGCCTGCAGGAGGATCTGCGTCTTTTGTATGTGGCCCTGACGCGCGCACGCTACCTGTGTCGGTTGGGGATCGGGCCGATCTATAAGGGCACGCCGCGTAAGGACTCGCCGGAAGGGGCTACCACCCTGGCAGGCGCTGCCCTTGGTGCGCTGCTGTGTCAGCACGGCGGGTACGCGTCGCTGGATACCACCACGCTGCGCGAGGTGCTGAAATCGCTGGTGATGCCGGGCAGCATCGCGCTGGCGGCGCCGCCCACCGGGTTGACGCAGACGGTACCGGCGGGGGACGGGGCGTCGGAGGTGGGCCGTGCACGCCGGTTCGAGGGGCGCATCGATCGCGACTGGTGGGTGGCCTCTTACACGGCGCTGGTGGAGGGGGCCCGTCAGCCCGGCGACATGACCCGCCAGACCCGTGATGCAATGCTCGAGGCGCAGGGCCCGGGGCTTGATCTGGAGGTGCTGGCCGAGACCAGCCCCATTCCGCTGCCGCCGGTACGACGGTTGCTTGATTTTCCGCGCGGCCCGCGAGCCGGCACTTTTTTACACGCGCTGCTGGAAAGCATCGACCCCGATCGCCTGAGTGAGCTGAATGATCCGGAGTCAGGCTATCGCGACGAGCTCTATCGCCTGATTCGCCAGCGCGTGCAGCGCGGCAATCTGGACCCGCACTGGGTCAGGGTGCTGCATGACTGGTGCTGTGCGGTGCTGACGGCGCCGCTGCATCCGTCCCTGCCGGGGCTTGCGCTGGACCGGCTGGCCGGCTGGCGCACCGAACTCGAGTTCTGGCTGCCGGCCCGGGGCATCAGCAGTCGCCGTCTGGATGCCCTGATCTGTCAGCATGAGCCGCTGCCGGGGATACGGGCAGAGCTGGCCCCTCGAACCCTGGCCGGCATGCTCAAGGGCTACATTGACCTGGTCATCGAACATGACGGGCGCTTCTACGTCATCGACTGGAAGTCGAACCATCTGGGCGACACCCTTGAAGCCCATGATCAGGCCGCCATGGTGGCCTCGGTGGTATCGCATCGCTACGACGTGCAGTACGTCATCTATACCCTGGCCCTGCATCGCCACCTGAAAAGCCGGCTGGCGGACTATGACTATGATCACCATCTCGGCGGCGTGCTCTATCTCTTTTTGCGGGGCATGACAGCCGAAGGCGGGCGGGGCGTTTTGTATCGCAAGCCGTCACGTGAGCTGATCGAGCAGCTGGACCGGCTGCTGACAGAGGGGGAGCGCACGCCTGATGGCGAAAGCGTCGAGGATGACATGGCCACCGATGCAGGAGCAGCGTCATGACGCGCGCAGGCAAGGATTCGGGGAGCGGACAGTTCTCCCTGTTCGATAGTGGTGAGCCGCTGGAGTCAACAGACGCCAGCGATATCTCATTTGATGATGACATCGCGCTCGAGTCCGGCAAGCCGCCTGGTCCGGTGGCTCTGGAAGACGTCGTGGACGGGGCCTGGATCACACAGCAGCTCGAGCGCTGGGTCGAGGTGGGGTGGCTGCGCGCGCTGGATGCGCATCTGGCCCGGTTTGTCAGCGCGCGCGAGCCGGAAGGGGACCCGCTGGTGACGCTGAGTGCTGCACTGGTCAGCCATCAGCTCGGACGCGGGCATATCTGTCTGGATCTCGATCACGCCCTGCGCGACCCCGATGCAGTGCTTTCACTGCCGCCCTTTGATGCCCAGCCCACGGGAGAAACGGGGAGTATCGTGACCCCCGGTGCGCTGCTGGCGGCGCTGGGTGTTCGCCACGTCGCGTCATGGCGTGAGCGACTGCTCGCGTCCGTCGTGATGGGGCAGGGTGAGGAGGACACCGCTTCCCCACCGCTGGTACTGGAAGGCCAGCGGCTTTATTTGCGTCGCTTCTGGCAGCACGAATGCAGCGTTGTGGCCCGTCTCAAGCGTCTGATGGCCGGCGCCGGCGCGGTCAGTGATGACATGATGGCGCGCCTTGATGCGCTTTTCGGTGATTCGAGTGCGGCCTCGGTACCCGACTGGCAGAAGGTGGCCTGCGCCATGGCGCTGCGCCATCGGCTGACCGTGATTTCCGGCGGCCCGGGCACCGGCAAGACCACGACGGTCACCCGCCTTCTGGCGCTGCTGCAGGAGAGTGCCCTGAACGAGCAGGGACGGGCGCTGATCGTTCATCTGGCCGCCCCGACCGGCAAGGCCGCGGCGCGGCTGTCGCAGTCGCTGGGCGGGGCGGTGGCGGCACTGGCGGTACCGGAAGCGGTGCGTGCCTCCCTACCGCGGGAGGCCACCACGCTGCATCGATTGCTGGGTGTTCGGCGTGACAGCCGCCATTTTCGTCACGACGCCGATCACCCGCTGGCACTGGACGTGCTGGTCGTGGACGAGGCTTCCATGGTGGATCTGGAGCTGATGGCCTCGCTGCTGGCGGCGCTGCCGGATCATGCAAGGCTGATTCTGCTGGGCGATCGCGATCAGCTGGCCTCCGTTGAGGCCGGTGCCGTGCTGGGCGATCTTTGCGAGGGCGCTGAGCGGGGGCGTCGCAGCGATGCGGTACAGACGCTGACACAACGGGCGGCCGGACAGCCCCTGCCGGCTTCAAACGCCGCGTGGTCAATGCTGGCCGATCACGTGGTAGTGCTGCAAAAAAGCTATCGCTTTCACGAGCATTCAGGCATCGGCGCCCTGGCGCGCGGCGTCAACCAGGGCCGCGTTGATGAGATCAGAAGCTGCTGGCAGGCAGGCTTTGAGGACATCGATTTTCAGCAGGTCAAGGAAGCTGGCGGCGTGCTGATTCGACGGGCAGCCAGCGGCTATCGCGAGGCGCTCAGGGCCATGGCCCGCGGCGCGGGTCCGGAAGAGGTGCTGGCGCTTTTTTCACGCTTTCAGGTGCTGTGTGCCCTGCGTCGCGGCCCCTGGGGGGTAGAAGGTCTCAATGAGGCCATTGTCGAGGCGCTTTTCAGGGAAAAACTGGTGGGCGGTACACGGGGCTGGTACGCCGGGCGTCTGGTGATGGTAACGCGCAACGATGCGCAGCTGGGGCTTTACAACGGTGATATCGGCATTGCGATGTTGATGCCGGGGGACAAGGCGCATCATGATGGCGGCTCAGGGCGGCTGCGGGTGTTTTTTCCGCACCCCTCCGGCGAAGGAGTGCGCGCCGTGCTGCCGGGGCGGCTGGGCGGTGTCGAGACGGCTTTTGCGATGACCGTACACAAATCCCAGGGCTCGGAATTCGAGCGGGTGCTACTGGTATTACCCGACCGGCCCAATCCGATCATGACCCGTGAACTGGTCTATACCGGCATTACGCGTGCCAAGTCGCACTGTCTGATCATGACGGCATTTGCCGGGGCCATTGAAAGTGCCGCGCTTCGACAGACCTGGCGTGCCTCGGGCGTCGGGCAGCGTCTGGAGCTTGGAAGCCATTGAGCGACCAGTCCTCCGAAGTGACTTTAGCGTTGGCAAAGGCGTGTCAAAATTCGGTGGCGCACCACGGCAGGGCAGGTGGCCAGATAGCGGCAGAGCAGCTCTCGGGGCAGGGCCTCCATATCGGACAGCCGGGTATTGTGAACGCGCAGATAATCATTGGCAGACATGACAATATCTCCTCTCTGGATGATCGGCATGTGCTGATGCTGGCCTGTCGTCGCGTCGGGACTGAGGCCGGCATGCAAGGGTTCGAATTCTTGTACATTATCGGTACAGGACGCGTCGGGTTGCCAGTCAATGCTCATGAATTTTCACAATCAGGAAGCAGCCAATTTTTGGACACTGTTCTTTAAAACCTCGCCATCAGCGCCGTTGTGACCAGAAAGCGTTGCGTTGACCGGCTTCTTTCGGTTAACGGCAGATGTTTCAAAAAACTTGTACAATATTGTGCTTATGAAAGAGCGCCTCAAGGGCGTGGTGCGCCTCCCGATAAGGTGCCGCGCCCTTTGGAGGCACGCTCGCCATGGTCTTGAACAGCAGGCACCGGAGTAGCAGGAGCTTATGGCAGCAATAACGCTTTCCAGAGCGCAGGCCTGGGAACATGTATTACGTGCCCGCCGGTTTGACTGGCAGTGCGGTCTTTCGTATCAGCACGACACGATGTCGATAACGGCCAAAGGAGCGTGGCACTGTAGCGATGGCGTTGACGACGCGGCGGCGCAGCTGCTGGATATCATGCTGCCGCTGGTGGCTCGTACAACGCCTCTGGTCATGGCACAACTGGGGCAGAGTCTCGATGGGCGGATCGCCACCGAGTGCGGGGCTTCCTACTACGTGACAGGCCACGAGGGACTGGTGCATCTGCATGCGCTAAGGGCCGTGGTCGATGCCGTGGTGGTGGGTGCCGGCACCGTGGCCATGGATGACCCACGCCTGACCGTACGCCACGTTACCGGCGAGCATCCCACACGCGTCGTACTGGACCCGCGTGGCCGTATGCCCGAGCATCGCTTTGTCTTTGAAGATGACACGGCCCCGACGCTGCATCTGGTGGCCCATGAGCATTTGGCGTGCTGGCAGGCATGTCACGAGCGCCACGGCCGGGCGGTGCGCGTGCTGGGGCTCTGTCCGGGAGACGACGGTGTCGCCCCGCGTGAGGTGATCGATGTATTGAGCCGCGAGGGGTTGAATCGCGTACTGGTGGAAGGCGGTGGCATGACCGTGTCACGATTTTTGCAGACAGGCTGTCTTGACCGTCTGCACAGCATGGTCAGTCCCATGATCATCGGTTCGGGCCGGCCTGCGCTGACTCTGCCGGTCATCGAGTGCCTGAGTCAGGCAATGCGCCCCTCGACGCGTCATTACACGCTGGGCCAGGACGTTCTGTTTGATCTCGATTTTGGTGCTTTCGAGCAAACAGGCCGTAATTAAGCTTTCTTTTCAGGCTCTTGGTTGGCCTGCTTTCTGGGAAAATACTAGGGTCCCCTCGCCATTGACTGGAGCCTGAGAATGAGTGTGAAAGGGTTGGTATCGCTGCTGTTTTGTGTGTTGCTGGTGGTGTCCGGCATCTGGCTGACGCTTGATCAGGCCGAGCAGGAGCGACAGTGGAATCTCAAAAGGGACGCCGCCAACGGCGTCATGCCAGGCGAGCTTCCAGGCGATGAAGCCACTGCCGGTACCGGTGAGCAAAGCAGTGAGGAAGACGACAGCGGCATCGTCAATATGCTGCCCTGATCCTGTCAGGGGACCTGGCGGGGTGTCGCGTGTCGTCCCATCAACAGCACCACCGCACCCGGCAGACTCGACAGCAGTATGACCGCGCCATAGGTGACCGAAATGGCCACACCCTGCTGAGCCGACAGCCCGGCCAGCATCCAGATCAGCGCCGCCGCGCTCTCTCTGACCCCCCAGCCTGCCACTGAAACCGGGATGGCCATGGCCATCAGCACCGGTGGCGTCAGCGCCAGCAGTGTCGCCGTTGACAGCGGCTCTCCCAGCGCTCTGGCGCAGCAGACAAACACCAGCATATAGCTTGCAACGATGGCCAGCGAACTCGCCAGTTGGCGCAGCCACAGTCGTCGATTCCAGAGCCCGCGACGCAGGTCGCGACGCAGGGCGCTCAGCCATTGCGGCGGGTGTTGATGGATCCAGAGACCTGCCAGCCCCATCATCGTCAATGCCATGTACACCAGGGCGTAGGGAATGTCGGTGCGGTCATGCAGCATCAGATTCAGCCGGGACAATTGCTCGATCAGTCCATGGCGCAGCGGTGTGAAGACAAGCAGTGTGGCAAGCGCGACCAGCAACAGCGCGGCCTGGCCCGAGGCCCGCTCGATAATGACGGCTCGCAGCGCTGCGCCATGAGAGGCATTTCGGGTGCCGTGTCGCCAGGCGCGACCCAGATCGCCCGTCACGCCCCCCGGCAGCATCTGATTGAGAAAGGTCGACAGATAGTATTCGCGGATGGCAACCGGCAGCGGCAGCGACATGTCCATGTGGCGCGCGGTCAACCGCCACCGCCAGGCCGACAGCATGATCTGGGGCACCGAAATCGCCAGTGCCAGGATCAGCCATCCCGGGGAGAGATCATTCAGGCGTGACAGCAGGGCATTGTAGTCCACAAGCCAGGCAACGCCTGCCAGAATGGCCAGCGTCAGCGTCCAGCGCAGCATCGAAGCGCTCAGCACACGCCGGTATCGGCTCCTGCCATCGGGTATCGATCGGCGCGTGCCGGTTCTCATGACGTCCCGGGCGTGGCGGGTACGGCAAAAAGGTCAGTGTGGCCCACGGTAATGGCAATGCGGCCACTGGCGATATCCTGCTGGCGCCTGTCATGCCACTGCCTCAGGGATTGACGCTGATCGGGTGCCTGTTCCAGCACGGCCTCCAGCCAGCCCTGCACAAGTGACTGTGCCAGAGTCATCTGGCCGGGGTCGGCACAGTCAAGCCGCCACGGGGCGCTGGTGCGGGTTACCCGGTAGCCGGCGTCTTCAAGCAGGGCAGCGGCCACCTCGGGGGCCTGTGTCCCAAGCGCGGCATTAAATCCCTTGTCGCGCTGTTGATGGGTCCTGATCAGCTGCTGTACATATCGATCCATCTCGAGCAGCGCGGTATCACCACCGGCATCGCCGTGATCGATCAGTGCATTGTCCCCATTGATGCTCATGGCCAGCCAGAAAGCGCATCGCTGCGACGCGCATCGATCAATCAGTGCTTCCAGCCACGGCTGTGAGACCAGATCGAGCAGCGCCGAGGCGGTGACGATATCTACCCCGTCCAGCAGGTCCTGCGTCAGCGCCTGATCGAGCCTTGTGAGATCACGTTGGTAGCAGTCGATACCAACCACGTTGGCGTGACAAGAGCTGGCGTCGCCACCGGCATGCGCCAGCAGGGCAGCGTCCTGATCGATCAGACACCAGTGCTGCAGCGATGGCAGACGAGGCGAGAGATAGCGCAGGTTGCTGCCACTGCCACAGCCAAGATCCACAAGTCTCAGGGGGCCCCGAGGCAAGTTTGATGCCAGCCAGTGTCGGCATGTCTCGATCGGCGACTGAAGATCGCGGGCACGATGATCGGCCGCCTCGCGCAGGGCAAGCCATGACGGACTGAAATCGCTGTGATCGGCCATGTCATCCTGCGGCCGTAATGGGGGCATGGCAATGTCTCCGGTCAGGATGCGGCGCTGGCGTGCAGGTGATCAAGACAGGCCAGAAAATGCTCGGCCGCCCCCGTCCAGTCATTGAGGCTCTCACGAGCCTTGATTGCGCCCAGGCGCAGGCTCTGATACTGCGCGCTGTCGTTAAACAGCAGGGTACGCAGGGCGTCACGCAGCGCCGACGCATCGTCCGGTGGAACGTGAACGCCGGCGCTGGCGGGCAGCGTGTCGGCCAGCGCGCCGCCGGTCGTCGTCACCACCGGCAGGCCATGGGCCAGCGCCTCGGTGATGACCATGCCGTAGCCTTCGTAGAAGGAGGGCAGGACGAACAGATCGCTTTGCTGCCAGTACGCCTCGAGCGCTTCCGGGGACTGCGCGCCGTGGATCGTCACGCGCCGTTCAAGCTGATGCTCGGTGATCAGGTCACGCAGTCTTTCGGTATAGCGCTCGTCACGGGTGTCATCCCCGATCAAATCGCAGTGCCAGTCGTGCGACTTGAGATCGGCGAGCGCCTCGAGCAGCAGGTGCTGGCCCTTGCGCGGAATGAGGGTAGCGATGCACAGCAGCCGCGGCGTGTCGTTGTCCGCCGGGGCCACCGGGACCGGCGTAATGCCGGGCTCGATCACGGTGATGCGTGACTCATCGATACCCAGCTCGATCAGGCGGCGCCGGGTGAAAGCGCTGGTGACGATGATGCCGGCGGCGGACTGCAGTGCCCGGCACTCAAGCGCCAGCAGCGTGCCGCGCTGATCGTCGTCCAGACCGGTTTCATCGCCCAGCGGGTGATGAATCAGCGCCACCAGCGTCAGGCGATGGGCGTGAACTGCCAGAACCTCTGGCATGGCGCTGGCGGCCAGGCCATCAACGATGACCAGACTGCGATCGGTACAGCCGCCCAGAGCCCGCTGCAGCGATTCGCGGGCGATATCGTCCGGCCACGGGAAACGCCCGTCCAGGCCGATGACCTCAACGATAATGCCGGTTTCGCGCAGCGCCTCGACGATGCGTCTGTCATAGATATAGCCGCCGGTCAGCTGATCCGGCCGGCCGGCGACGATCAGGGTCAGGCGGCGAACGGCGCTTTTTTGTGTCATAGCGACCCTTCGTAGCTTGCCCAGGCGATGTGGGATTCGTGCAGGGTGACGTTCAGTGCCGTCAGCCCCTTGCCGGTCTCGCCCAGCTGGTCGGCCTCGATCGAGGCGGCCATGCGATCAAAGATGACCCGGGCCATGAATTCGGTGGTGGTATTGCGCCCCTTGAACTCCTCGATCTCATCGAGGTTTTGCATGTTGATATCGCTCAAAACGTCCGACAGTGTCTGGCTGGCCAGGCCGATATCGACGATCAGGTCGTCCTGGTCGAGATCTGCACGCTTGAAAGTGACATCCACAATGTAGGTGGCGCCATGGAGCTTCTGAGCCGGACCGAAGATCTGGCCGTTGAAGCTGTGGGCGATCATGACGTGATCGCGAACGGTAAGGCTGTACATGGCGAAACTCCGAAAGGGAAATGAATCAGTGGCTGTAACGAATGCGGTGGCACAGGGTGCCGGGTTCGGTGGTCACGCGCGCCATGGTCTCCGGCAGTGTTTCAAAATCACTTTCTGCGTCGATCAGCGCATCAAGGCGTGCATCTTCAAGCAGCGACAGCGCCTGGGCCATGCGCTCGGCGTGAGTGCGCCGCACCGAGCGAGAAGGGGAGACGGTGCCGACCTGACTTGCCCGCAGTGTCAATCGGCGGGAGTGAAACGCCTCGCCCAGCGGCAGACTGACCGACTGCGCGCCAAACCAGCTCATCTCGATAATGGTCGCCTCCTGCCCGGCCAGGGTCAGCGCCTGTTGAAGCCCGGCCTGGCTGCCGCTGGCATGAATGACCAGATCACACTCCGCCTGCGCCCGTGATGGCGTCGAGAACCCAATATCCAGTGACCGGGCGAGCGTCTCGCGCGACTCGTCGATATCGATCAGCTCGACCCGAGTACCCGGAATGTTGCGGCAAAGCCAGGCGATCAGCGTGCCGACAACGCCGGCGCCGATGACGGCAATGCGATCACCGATGCGCGGGGCGGCGTCCCAGAGGCCGTTAAGCGCCGTTTCCATGTTGGCGGCCAGCACGGCGCGTTCGGGCGGCAGCGTGTCAGGCAGGGGGATGACCATGGCCACCGGCACGACAAAGCGGTCCTGATGGGGATGCAGGCAGAACACGTGACGACCCTTGAGCGCCTCCGGGCCTTCTTCCACGATGCCCACGCTTGAATAGCCGTATTTGACCGGGGCGGGAAAATCGCCCTCCTGAAAGGGCGCTTGCATGCGCGCGTATTCGCTTTCGGGAATTCTGGCGTGGAACACCAGCGTTTCGGTGCCTCGGCTGATGGCGCTGTAGCAGGTGCGGACCCTGACCTCGTCGACGCCGGGGAGCGTCAGCTGCTGTGTTCGAATGGCGCCCTGTCCGGGGGCTTCAACCCAGAAGGCGCGAGCGGTGTTGTCCGAGCTCATTGATGACCCTGTGCGTTGTTGAAAGGACACCGTAGCGTTAAAAGGGCGTCCGGCAGTATAGACACTGTTGATGGATTCGCCGCGTCGTACAAGCGGTGAGCCAGTCTGCACCAGAGTCACTTGTCGCGTCACAAAGCGTGACGCAACGCTATATTGATAACATGGTTTGTCATGGCGGTAACCGGTTTCCCTGCGCCATGATGACATGCTAATGAAGATTTCATGTCCTTTTCGAGACCGCATCTCACAAACGGCAGGGACAAAGAAATTGGCTGACGGTGATGGAGGTCCTGACATGAGTGAACAACGCATTGCCGTACGCCGATTGACGTGGCCTGCCTTTGGCGTGCTCACGGAGCTTTTGGCCGGGCTGGTCGGTTTGATGCTGCTGGCAACCGTGCTGCGCCTCATGTATCCGGCGCCAGTATCACTCTATCCTGTTGCCGGCGGCGTCTACCTGGTGCTGGTGGTCGCCATGATGTGTGCCTGGCCCTCGGGTCGGCGCTATCTTGGCTGGGCCAATCGCGTCACGCTGGTGCGGGCGGTGCTGATCGCGCTGCTCACGGCCATGCTGCCGCTGCCGGATTTTATCAACGAGCACCATCTGCTGGTGTTTGCCATGGCCCTGACGGCACTGGCACTGGATGGCGTTGATGGCTGGGTTGCGCGTCGCACCCATACCGAGAGTCGTTTCGGCGCGCGCCTGGACATGGAACTTGATGCCTTTTTCATATTGATGCTGTGTCTGATGCTGGTCATCCAGGGCAAGGCCGGTGTCTGGATCATGTTCATCGGTGCCATGCGCTATCTGTTTGTGATCGCGAGCTGGCGCTGGTCCTGGCTTGGCGCCGAGCTGCCGGTCAGCTACCGTCGAAAAACCCTTTGTGTCTGGCAGGTCGCCACTTTGATGACCTGCCTGCTGCCCTGGGTGGCCCCGCCCTGGTCGAACCTTTTGCTGGCGCTGGCCCTGATACTTCTGGCGTTTTCCTTTGTCATGGATATCGGTCACCTTTACAGGCGTGCATCAGTTCGGCACTGAATGTCCGGTGGTCGCCGCCGATAAGCTGTTTGATTAGTCATTACCTTCATGAAACCCTTTGATGAGTATCCGTATGGCCCGTGATCCCTTTGTACTGGCCGGGGAAACAGTGCTTCCCGGTCAGCGCCGCCAGATTGATGTGCCTGTCGCGCGCCTTTATACCCACACGCCGCTCAATATTCCGGTCGAAGTTGTCCATGGTCGCCGGGACGGCCCCGTCATGCTGGTGTGCGGTGCCATTCATGGCGATGAGATCAACGGGGTGGAAATCGTTCGGCGGGTGCTCAAGACGCGCTCGCTGGCGCGGCTGCGCGGCACCCTGATTGCCGTGCCGATCGTCAACGTGTTTGGTTTTGTACAGCACAGTCGCTATCTGCCGGATCGTCGGGATCTGAACCGCTGCTTTCCGGGCAGTGATGCCGGGTCGCTGGGGTCACGTATCGCGGCGCTTTTTCGTGAGCAGGTGGTGGATCTGGCCACGCATATTCTGGATCTGCATACGGGCGCCATTCATCGCACCAATCTGCCGCAGATCCGCGCCCAGCTCGAGCGTAACGAGCAGACCCGTGCCATGGCGGATGCCTTTGGCGCACCGGTGATTCTCAACGCCGAACTGCGCGGTGGCAGTCTGCGCGAGTACGCCGAGCGCCGCGGTATTCCGGTATTAACCTACGAGGCGGGCGAAGCGCTGCGCTTTGACGACTGGGCCATCAGTGCCGGCGTGCGCGGCGTGCTGCGGGTCATGCGTCTTCTGGATATGCTGCCGGTCGGCCGCGGCAGCAAGGTACCGGCCTCCGAGGTGGCACGCAGTTCGAGCTGGGCGCGTGCGCCCATCGATGGTGTGCTGCGCCCGCGCGTTCGACTGGGGGCGCGAGTGGTCAAGGGCGAACGGCTGGGAATCGTGGCCGGCCCCTTCGGCAACGAGGAAGGCGATGTGCTGGCGTCAAGCGATGGCATTGTGATCGGCATGAGCAACCTGCCGCTGGTCAACGAGGGCGAGGCGGTTTTTCATATTGCCCGCTTTCACGAACTCGAGGACGCCGAGCAGGCGGTGGAAGCCTGGCAGGCGCGCGTCGAATAACGCCCTGACACCGGGGCGTCAGGGCATGGCGCTTCACCGGTGTCAGACCGCGCCCGGGATGGGCGCATCCATCGAGACCAGTCCTTCACTCCAGAGTGTCTGCCACAGGGCGCTGGGAATGGTTGTCGTCATCAGGGCCTGATTTTCGGCAATGCGCTCCGGCCGGGTGGTGCCCGGAATCACTGAGGCGACAGCACGTGGCGCGGCGCTGAACTGAAGGGCCACGGCGCGGATATCGACTCCGAAGCGCTCGCAGATATCACGAAGACGTCGGGTACGCTCGCGTACCTCATCAGAGGCCTGTTTGTAGTCGTAATGGTCACCACCGGCCAGAATGCCCGAGTTGTAGGCACCGCCGATCACCAGACGGGCGCCGCGACGCTCGCACTCCGGCAGCAGGGTCTCCAGTGCACCCTCATGATCGAGCAGCGAATAGCGTCCGGCGAGCAGGAAGCCGTCGGGGTCGGCCCTTTCAAGCGCGCGCGTGCAGGCCGCCACGCGGTTGACACCCAGCCCCCAGGCGCGAATCACGCCTTCCTCACGCAGTCGGGTCAGGGCGCGTGCGGCACCGTTCATGGCCTGATCGTGGACCGCTTCCCACTGCTCGCCGTGGGCATCAAAGGCGCAGTCGTGAATCCAGGCGATATCGATGCGGTCCATGTTCAAACGCTCAAGACTGTCTTCAATCGAGCGCAGGGTCGCGGACTCCGAGTAGTCGTAAACCACCCTGTTGGCGCGGCCGTTGGCAAAGATGCCCTTTTTTTGCTCCGGTTCGTCACGGATCAGGCGGCCCACCTTGGTGGACACCACGTAAGTCCCGCGGGGTTCGTCGGCAAGGGCTTCCCCCAGGCGCATTTCCGATAGTCCCGCGCCGTACTGCGGCGCGGTATCGAAATAGCGGATACCGGCGTCCCACGCGGTGCGCAGTGTCTCGATGGCACGCGTGTCCGGCACTTCCTCAAACATGTTGCCCAGAGGCGCCGTGCCCAGCCCCATTTTTCCTGGCAGTTCAAAACGCATGGTGCCTCCCTGGCGGTGATGATGTGTTCGGGGTCAACCCGGTGAGTGCGTCAAGTATGGCCAGGGTGGCTGAAACGACAACCCGGGGTGTACTGTTCAACCGGCTCGACGTCACATCGAGTCGGTTAAAAGGAGGCAGTATCGCCAAAGGAGCGGGTCAGCCGGGCATGTGTGTCGGCAGTTCTCGTTCGGCGTCGATATCGTTGACCAGGGCGAGCGCCTGGTCGAAGACGTCGATTCCGGCATCGGGACGATGAGCCGTTTCGGAGAGGTAGCGACGAAAACGGCGCCCACCCCGGCAGCCGGTAAAAAGTCCGAGAAGATGTCGCGTGATGTGGTTGAGACGCACGCCCGCCTCAAGACGCGAGACCAGATAGGGCCGAAAGGCCTGCATGGCCTCATGACGGGTCGGGGGCGTTGTGCTTTCGCCAAAGATGTCGCGGTCGACATGGGCCAGCAAAAACGGGTTGTGATAGGCCTCGCGGCCGACCATGACGCTGTCGACATGCGCAAGCTCGCGCTGACAGTCCTCAATGCTTTTCAGGCCGCCGTTGATGCCGATATGCAGTTCGGGATGGGCGGCCTTGAGACGATGCACGCGCGGATAGTTCAGCGGCGGCACGTCGCGATTTTGTTTGGGGGAGAGCCCTTCGAGCCAAGCCTTGCGGGCATGGACGGTAAAGGTCGAGCAGCCGGCGGCCGCCACGGTGTCGATAAAGCGCGCCAGATCTTCATCCTCGTCCTGATCGTCGATGCCGATACGACACTTGACCGTGACCGGAATCGAGACCGCTGCCTGCATGGCCGTCACGCAGCGCGCCACCAGTTCGGGATGGCCCATCAAACAGGCGCCGATCATGTTGTTTTGCACGCGATCGCTCGGGCAGCCCACGTTCAGATTGACCTCCTGATAGCCCCAGCTTTCAGCAAGAGCGGCGCATTCGGCCAGCGCCGCCGGGTCGCTGCCGCCCAGCTGCAGCGCCAGCGGGTATTCCCGTTCGTCATGGCCGAGAAAGCGCTCACGCGGGGTGCCGTGCAGGATGGCACCGGTTGTGACCATTTCGGTATACAAAAGAGCGCGTTTGGTCAGGGTGCGTGCGAACGCGCGCTGATCGCGCGGCGTCCAGTCCATCATGGGAGCTATCGAAAACCGGCGCGCTTGATCTGCCGGGCTATTTTTAGGTATATCAGTCACTTGAGGAATCCGCTTGATCGTTTCTCGTCCCGTTTAACCCTATTAAATACCGTCTAAAACCGTTGTAGGTGTACCAATGGTGCACCAGATCGCAAGAATCTAGGCCAAGCTGAAAAAGGTGGTACACCAGTGGCAACATTTCAAAAGCGGGGCACGAGTTGGCGCGCCATTGTACGAAAGAAGGGCCACCCTGCCCAGACACACACCTTCTCCACGAAAGCCCGCGCTCAGGCATGGGCGAAGCAGGTCGAAAGTGAACTTGAGAATCGCGCCGCCGGCATCAAGCCGGGCCTGACGATCGCTGATGCACTGAAGCGTCATGAAGCGCATCTTGACCGGATATCTGCCCGCGGGAGAAAGAACAAGACATCGGCCAACAACCTTCGCAAAGGCATCGATACCGAGATGCTGCTCTCCCAGCTCCAGTATCAGGATCTGGTGACGTTCGCGGACACTCGGAGAAAGGTCGATGGCGTCGCGGCCTCGACAGTCATGACAGATATCATGTACCTCTCCGGGGCGATCACGACCTGCGTGGTCGAAGAGCTGGCACCCCCTACGTTGAAGGCAACCATGTCCAGCTGGCGTACCGGGCTCAAGCGTTCCGGGTTGATCGGTAATCCTGAAGACCGTGACCGGCGTCCAACCAATAAGGAACTCGAAGATCTACTGACTCACACACGTCATAACCTCGCACTGCGCCGCATCGGTTATAACGCGCTGATCAGCTTTGCCGTGGAATCGTGCATGCGCCTGGATGAGATCTGTTCGCTGCGCTGGGAGGATCTCGATGCAGCCAATGGCACCATCATCGTTAGATTACGCAAGCATCCGACAAAAGCTACCGATCAGGTCGTGCCGTTGATGGGGGAGAGTCTGGCTATTATCGAGGCTCAGCCGAGGAAGGAGGAAAGAATATTCCCGTTCAGAAGTGAATCGGCATCAAATGGGTTTCGGCGGATTTGCCAGTATCTGGGAATCGAGGATCTGCATTTTCATGATCTACGTCACGAAGGCATCACTCGATTGTTCGAACGCGGCTATCAGATTCAGGAAGTGGCCATGGTGTCGGGCCATCGTGACTGGAAAAGTCTCAAGCGGTACGTCAATTTGCGCCCGGGCGAGCTGGTGAGCAAGGACCGGGCGCGAAGCCGAAGCGCCTAAGCCGCGCTCCCGCGTTGAGTATCGATGTACTTTGCGGCATCCGAAATATGCACCATTGGCTGCCTGGCCGTTCGTGTTAGCGGTACAGGGAATGTTCCACCTGCAATACGATTGCGTGCTGTCTGCAGGCTGACGCCCATGATATCGCTGCAAAACACGTCGAGCGGGATGAGTGGCTTCTCATAGCACGCCAGCAGCATGAACTCGGTTTTCATTCTCCATTTTCTCCTGTCAGCCACTGCGCTGCCGGGATCAGCCGCGACAGCTCGTAATCGCGGGCCGCGCTTTCGGGCTGCCGGCGCATCTCGATCATGCGACCCGTGACGATTGCCATCAGCGTCAGCCGGACATCGTCGGGGATGCCCTGGGGCGCCGTGGCGGCGCCCGCTGTCTGGGTTTGCTGTTCGGGGCTCACGCATCACCTCCGATGGCATCGTTTTTGTCGAGCGGCCGGGACGCCAGCGCGCGGGATGGTTTCAGTAGGCGGCCGGCGTCGTCTCGAACCGGGCAGGCAATATCACGGCAGTACATGACGGCATCACGTTCTGCCGACTCCGGGCTGGTCGACTGGACATAGATGCGCCGGCGCTTAACGATCTGCCGGGCTTTGGCCCGATACCCGACCACGACGGCATAGGGCCATGTTTTATCGGGATCGGCACGCAGCGGGTGGTTTTCGCTCAAGCGTTGGATATGATCAGGCATCATGACGGCGCTGTTCATGCTGCTTTCTGTTTTGAGTTCCTGATTAGTCCCACTCACGACGCACCCCCTTTTCGACAGCCGCGAGGCGATTGGCCATGCGGGTATATTCGTCGTACTGCACCGCCAGTTCCTCGCTCGCCGTCTCCTTTCCCAGCAGAAACGCGATGCGCAGGGTGACGATGCCCAACAGGGTGAGCAGGGCAAAAATGATCAGCTGGTTCATCGACGGACTCCTTTGGACTTGTGTTCGTTGACCGACTGGCAGTCGACGCAGGTGGCCACGCCCGGCAGCGCATTGCGGCGCTTCTCGGGGATCGGGTCACCGCACTCATTGCAGTGGGTCAGGCTGGGCGTGGTCGCCATGCGGGCACGGTTGGCCAGCGCGGCATCCAGCCGGCGTTGGGTGTTTTCGGCGGCAATATCGAGGTTGTCGGCCACGGTCGGTCCTCTCATCTCAGTTCAGGGGGCAGATATTCAGGGGTGCGTTGCCACGCGGGCGGTGGCTGGATGCTTTCCCGGTGCCGGCGCTCAAGATCCGCGAGCGCCTGCTGGGTTTCTTCATGCCCTTGCTGCGCCAGTTCCTGCTCGGCGCGGTATTCGGTGCTGTTGATCCACTCCCGATAGCGTTTTGCTTGGAGGGCATCGGTGTGCGGATCAGCTGCGCGCGGCGTCACGTCGGGCGTACAGTTATTCACACAAGTCCAAGGGTCGTCGGCTGCGCCTCCTCCATAAGAACCCTTCTGACTGAAGTCGTAGGCGCTGTTGCGCGCCTTCGGCTTCATGGTCCAGCTGTAAAAGCGGGTGAGGTATTCGGCGCCCTTGACCAGCAGGCCGTAGGTGATTTCGACGCGCTCGCCGTAGCCGCCACGGGCAAACGGCGCTTCGTCGGCTTCCAGTTCGCGGCTGGTATCCATACGCCACTCGCGCCACGGCTTGATCGGCTGTTCCTTGCGCGGAGTGAGCGGCCCACCCATGAGACGCAGGAACTGATCCCAAGCGCCGGCGTTGCACGCGGTGCGGACTTTCGCCATAAATTCGATGATCGAGCGGCCCGGATTCGTGGCCGCTTCCCAAGCGGCCAGCTGCTCAGCCTGCTTCTCGGTCATGCGGCGAACCTCACGCCAGACCGTCACGCTGGGCAGGCCGACGAACTGAAACTGACGGATGCCCCACACGGCGGCCCACGCCTCAACGCGTGGTGCACTGTTGGCCATTTCGCGGCCGTACTCGTCCAGATCAACGAACTGCTGGCCGTTGATGTTTTTGGAGACGTACTTGGCGACGTAGCCCGCAGCGGTACCGCGCGAGTAGTCGATGAACTTGGCCTGAAAGCGGTTCTGCTGAGCGCCCGGCTCGTCGGGCGTGTCGGCCATGGCGTAATCGCGCATGACCTCGTTGACCCGTTCGACGTGGTCGGCGTGCGCCCACATCAACATGTGCCAGTGCGGCGTGCCGTCGTGGTGGGGCTCGGCGACGCGAACGCCATAAATGCCGATACCCTCACGGGCCAGCGCCGCGCGGATACGCGCCCAGACGCCGGTCAGGTAGTGCTGACCGTCGCGAGGCGTGTTGTGCTCGTAGTTCGGGTTGCGGGTGCAGGATTTGGCGCGCACCGGGTGAAAGCGCGACGGGCAGGTCAGGGTGTAGAACACGCCAACATGATTCAGCCGGCGGGCCTCGGCCTCGGTTTCGCGGATGCGCAGCATCAGCTCGGCGCGGCGATTGTCAGGGTTGGCCAGCCCCAGCTCGGAAAGCTCGGCCAGCGTGTAGTTCTGGCCGTGCTGGTTGATCGCCTCGACGGCCTCGAGCATCGCGTGGTTGCGCAGCTTCTGGCTGGCCCGACGTACCACGGTGGTGTTCGAGCAGTAGATGCCGGCGCGGTGATGGACGTTGCCCAGCTCGCGCTCGAGCTGCTCGATTCGACGGCCGGCCAACACGCGCAGCTTGCGACGCCACCATTTAGCGTCCTCAAGGCGGGCCAGCTGCGAACGCATCGGCATCTTGCCGTCAGGCGGGTCGATCTCGTGATTCTCGACGCGCTCAAGCCCGAGGCGCAGCGCTGCTTCGGCGGCGTCCAGCTCGGTACCGCCGGTGCGGTTCGCCGCACCGACCTGCTCGTCGTGCATTCGCTTGATCGCCGATGCCTGGGCGGCGGCGTGGTTGCAGATGCCCTCATCGTCATGGGTCACGCGAAACGGGCCAACGTGCAGACGCTTGCAGATCCGGCGCAGGTAGCTGTTGCCGGCGCCGTTGCCATCGCGACGGGCGACGACCAGAAACGCTTTCGCCAGCTGCTCGGCGTATTGCGGGTAACGGTCGAACACGTACTGCTGTCGCCAGTCCTGACAGCTCAGGCTGCCCTGACCGCCCGGCGCGCCGAATTCACGGGATTGTTCGATAGCGCTGGTCATTCTGCGTTCTGCTCGATCAGTTTCAGATAGTGCTGCGCGGCGGCGATGTCGCCGGCCTCGATGGCCTGCCGAGCGCTTGCGGCAAGCGCCTGCGACGGATGCGACTCGGGGCGCAAACCGTCGCGCAGGCGACTGGCGTAAGAACTCATGCGATGGATGGCCGCCCGGATCGCCTCGCGGGCCTTGGGCGTCATCCACTCGATGGGGGTGTGGGTCAGGTTGTTGGCGATGGCGTCCGGGGTGCGCTCGTTCGCAGGGATCTCGTTGAGTGGACGCGTCGGCACCAGATGCTGCGCCGCCGAGCGCAGCACCACGGCGCGCTCGGCGGGTTGCATGTCTGTCCAGACTTCCGCGAGGTCGCGGTTTTCGGTGCGCCGGCGCAGTTCATCGCGCGCGGCCAGAAAGCCGGCGCGCGGGTCGATCTGTTCGGCGGGGCGGATGGCGTGAACGCTGGCCATGGTTATGCCCTCGCTGCCTGTACGGGTTGCACGTCGGCGTTTTGACGCTCGGCAAAACCGATCAGGTCGCTGACGGTAAGCGCCATGCGCCGGCCATCCGGGTGATTGACGACCACGACATAAGAGGTCGTCGATTCCACGTCGATCGCAGCGCGCTCGTTGAACGATTCCAGCTCGGCCATGGCCTGTACGGCCATGACGCTGGCGTCGCGCGGCTCATGGGCGTGGGCGCGGATCAGGTGCGATGTGCACTGGTTGATGGCATCGCCGCGATGGATACGCCGCGGCAGGCTCAGAATGAAAGCGGTGGCCGGGTTATCTCGATTCAGTGCGTGCATGACACACCTCCCTGTGCGTTGAGCTGATCGAATGCGTAGGCCGCGTGCTGCAGCGCTTCGTCATCGCGCAGCCGAGCGTTTTCAACGAGGTGACGACCGCAGGCCGTGACCATCTGGTAGGGCGTGCGATAACGCGGCTGGTTGCGCAGGAACATCTGCGCTGCGTCCTGCACGCTGTCGCTGGGGTCGATCTGGTAGTGGGGGTCAATCATCGTTTGCTCCTGAAAAGGTCGTCCGGGGGTATCAGCCGGTAGGGCACGTGGTCGGCCAGCTGGCCCTTGTAATTGCTGTTTGGCATGCCGCTGGGGCTGGTGGTCTCGGTGACGATGTATTCCCCCTTGCCACACCAGCCGCAGATCGGGTTCTGGCACTGCAGATACGCAACGCGGTAGTCGCTGTGCATCTGCTTGGAAGTCCGCACTCGGCATGGGCCTTCGCAGTGCGGACAGTCCCAGCGCATCGTCATCCGCGCCTCCCGACCGGGCGCGGCCCACGCGGTACGGCCATCTTCGCGGCGCCCTTTCTGATCGAGCGGCGCAGCACAAGCTCGGCGGCCTGATCCATCGTCTCCAGCCCCTGCTGCTGCCGAACGGCTTCCAGTACCCGGCGGTCTGCGTCGGTCGGAAACATGTCTATGTGTCTTGCGGTCATGGGCACCTCGTGAGGTCCTGAAAGGGCGTCCCGATGTGCCTCAATGGAGCTTTGCCATCGGCTGAAAGTCGGCCATGCTCACGGCGTCGAATTCCTGAGTGCTGGAAACGCCGAGCATTTCCAGTGCCGCGCGCATCACCAGTTCGCGGGCCAATGTGGCCTTTTCCATACCGGTGTAGGCGGCCAGTGCCTCGATGAGGTTGTCCTCGTACTCGTCGAGGTTGATGCCGATGCGGCTGGTCTTGAGGCTGCGGGGGTCCCTGTACATGGCTGCGGTTCCTTGTGGCATTAATGGGTTGAGGGGGCGGGCTTTTCGGCCTGATGGGCAGCGAGGCCCTTGAGGCAGATCATTCGCATGGTGGAAGAGAGCGAGCGCATTTCCTGTTCGGCCAACTGATCCAGCTCGCTGCGCTCCTCAGAGGTCAGATGAGTGAGTACCGGCACCTTGCAGCCCTGGGGGGCATTCTTGCGGCGGTTGGCGGTCGTGGTTTCGCTCATGTGTTAATCTCCTAATGGTCTGAAATACTTTTCGAAAGAGGTGTTACTGATGGCTGATCACTGCATCAATCCCATGGCTGATCCAGAGCGCGCTGCACAAGAAGTGATTCTGGAGTTATGTAAATCCGGAACATTCGGTGTTAACGGTGACCACAAGGCTTTTGGTGCCCGCAGCGGTGAGGAGCTGGGCGACGCCATCGTTGAGGCCCATAAAAAGCTCACCGAGCATTACAAGTCTCTGACGTAACGTTCAGCCGGTTCATGCCTTGGGCCAGCGCTTTGCAGATATTCTTGGCGCGCTTTTCGAGGTCCTTGCCTGCAAGGCCGTGATGAAAGGCGAGCTTGCCGACGGTATCGGCGAGCACCTGCGCGGCGATTTCGCGCTGCTGAGCGTCTTGTCCTGAAAGTGGATTGGCATGTGATGCGGCGCGTTCGGTCATGGCGTTGTAGTCCTGACAAGGTGAAAGGAAGTGAACGCCTTTAGATTGGTGGAGATATTACACAGTGTCAAGCGATGTCGTGGATAATATACCTGAGCGCCTGAGAGAAGAGCTTGCAAGGCGTGGATATAGTCTTGCTGGAGCGGCCCGCGCTATCGGGGACGATTCGTCTCAAAGCCTCCGAGATACGCTGGCTGGAAGAAAAAAATGTACAGCTGAGCTACTGGCAAGACTTTCAGCATTAGGGATCGACACGTGGTATGTGCTCGTTGGTGTAAATAATCACGCTTCAAGCGTTCAGAGTGTGGAATTTTCTGCGACCTGCTCAACTATCCCGATTTACGACATAGAAGCGGCTGCGGGATCAGGTCGACTATTCGATGCTGAGCGGATCGATCGACATATCCCGTTGGATAGTCAGTGGCTCAACGAGCATGGCGTTGATGCACAGCATGTCGTTGCGCTGACTGCAGTCGGCGATTCGATGGCCGATACCGTGAATGAGGGTGATGTGATCTTGGTGGATCGCTCGCGAACGAAGCCGGATGGTGTGTTTCTGGTGCGCGTTGGGGATGAACTGAGGATCAAGCGTGTGCAGCGGATGGCCGGCGGCGCCCTGTCATTGGTCAGCGATAACCGGAAGTACGAGCCTGAACTGATCACACCCGAGATGCTGGGTAGGGGAGAGGTAGAAGTGATCGGGCAAGTGTTTGGGCATTTGGGGCGGGTAAGTTGATAGGCTCAGTTTCTAAAGAGAACTAAAAATTAGTTCTTTTTCATTCTTTGAATGTTACTAGAAGTAACCGATACTGGATGTAGCGCGGCCATTACAAAATGGCCTTTTTTGTATGAGCCTGTCTGATGTTCCTCGTTTGGCTCTTCGATGCTCGGTGCGGCACTGCTTATGTCTTTGAAAAATTGTTCAATCGAGATTGTGAAACCTGCAGCTATCAGCAGTACCAGGCGTACAGATGATGGGCTGATGGCTGAAACCTATGGCTGTGACGTAAATTGGGCAGACGGAACCGGTGGAAGGGGCTATCTGAAATGCTTTCCACAAAGTCGTCACTTGGGCGTGATTAACGAAATCACAGGATACTTAACCGCCAAAGCGTGCTCGCTACCTGTGCCTAAAAAGGCCGGGATTGTAGAGCTCAACGACGATCTGATCGCATCACTACAGTTAGCAGGCGGTACGGATCTTTGCCGGTTCGGCTTCATAGTGAGTGAGTCGCCTGGTAAAAGCCCGAACTCTTTCTATCCGCACCTCCCGGTCGAGGTCAAAGCCAGACTGGCCAACCAGACTCTTACTAAATGGCCTAGCTTGGGTAAGCTGATTGCTTTTGACGATTGGCTGGCAAACCCTGATAGAAATCTTGGCAATTTTTTAATTGCTAGCAATGATGAGATATATATCATTGATCATAGTAATTTGCCGATAGGTATTAATTGGCAAGCTGCAGATCTAGTAGTAAATCGTCATTATCAAAATATGATGATTGCAATTCTGTCCGTAGATGGATCTTTACCCATTCATCCAAGTTTTGTAGTGGCTGCAGCGGGTGATCATCCCGATGCGTATGCTGTAGCTAAAGAAGAGCTTATTTTTTGGTGGAACGCTTTCTTGTCGACCGACATGCCTAGGCGTCAAGCTCTCGAAAACTTTGTGGAAGTTAGAGCCGGTGGCGGGTCCACAAGAATTGCTCAAAAATTTGCTTAATCGGTGCCATGATGCTCACTATCGATCAAATTATCGAACAAGATAAATTAGAGAATCCAGTTCCTGATGCCACGGTAAAAGGGGATTGGTTTCGTGTGCAATGGACGCCAGATTTCTCGGCCGATGAGCGGTTAAATATTGGCATCGCCTTTGTATCCAATACAGGTGAACGGGATTTACTATTGGTTCAAGATTTCCATCGAGTAAATTGTCTTTATAATGAATCTGCTATTTTTCATGCAGAGCTCGCCCGTCAGGTTGCGGAAACCTTTGTCGAGCACGTCGAGGATCCTTCTCAATGGGTATCTCCGCAGCTAAAAATCGTTAAAGGCGGCTTTGCTCAGGGGGAAAATATTGATCATATTCTTTCCCGCTTGTTTTATGATTTAGTGCCGCTTTCAGCACCAAAGGAAGCTAGGGGTCGTCGTCATTCACCTATGACCCGAAGACGAGCATACAGATTTATAAAAGAAGATATTGCTAGCAGGCTAGGTGAAAGACATACTGATTTTTTGCCTAAAGACCCTATCGTGACTACAAACAAGGGCGTTGATTTGTATCTCCCTTTTAGGAGAGATAACGGTAGTCAGATCGCAGATGCTGCGACGCTTGTTTCTGCGGATTTTACTAAACCTGAAAAAATACAAGGCGAGCTTTATAAAGGGCATCGCGATGTAAGCATGGCTAGCAGCCAATTAAGATATAGGGCTGGCGATATGTTTATAGTTCAGCCGGGTGGAAATATGGACAAGGAAGTTCTTGAGCAAGCTGAAAAAGAGCTCAAGGATTTCACTCTATATTTGGATACGCTGGATATCCGATATCATATCGGTACGGCTAATGATGAGCTTCCAGAAATGGTAGAAGAGTGGTGTTTAGCTCAGATTGCGTGATCAAAAAAGCCACACAATGTGTGGCTTTTTTATCGATTGTCGCGGAGCATTTTCTCTAATTCAGCGCATTGCGCTAACCGCTCCTTGAAAGCGCCAGATTTCACGATGTCCTTGGCGTCAGCTACCAGTACACCGTTACCCACGATGCGATAGGGAATCTTGTACGCAGACTCACGCTGGGCTGATTGGTAGCGCTTTTTCAGATTGGCTCTCAAGCGTTTCCACATCTTCATTCTGCTATCTCCTGCCGTTCTGATATCACGCTTATATGTAATACGGCATTCTTTCGCACAGTGCATACAGTGTGATTTTGTCTGGTCCTTTTGTCATCAAGCCTGTACGCACTGCATCAGTGATTGCGCATTGTACGACTTCATAATACTGTATATTTATACAACATGCTGTGAGGTTTTGTAATGCGCGTGACGTACCGGGTGCCGATGCCGGCGGTATCTCAGAAGTGTGGCCAGGCTTTGGCATATGATTCGGCTGCCTACCACTGGCAGCAGTTTTTTGCCCCACATGCGGGCGTCTCGTTTTTGGCGGAAGTCGTGCAGGGCGACGTTCACGGAGAGTGGCGAGAGGGCGACTGGCTGGTCGTTGATGAGTCCCTCTCGCCGCGTGATGGCTCACTGGTGGTGGTAAGCCTTGAGCATGAAATGCATGTCTACCGGTACACCCACCGCTCAAACCTGCCTGTACTGGAAAGCCTTGATGGCAGCCGATGGATCGGTGACCTGATCAGTGTGCAAACGCTGGGCGTGGTGGCGCATCAGGTTCGGCAGGTGTTTTGAAAAGCTTTACTTTACAAATTTTGTTCAAGATATAGTTGGCACAGAGTATCGTAGTCGATAAATTCTATATCTTTATGAGACCTGGCGGCTTGTCTTACTTCTTCTACGTCAGTGTTGTCATAATTGCCTACGATCAATATTAGTCTTGGGTTGTCTACTTCGATCCCATATTTTTCTTTAGCATGATCTGCATTTTTTGGATGGTCAAAGTATTCTTTGTAATTAGCCAACTGTGCTGCCCCTTCATATGCCGCATCAACGAATCGTCTTCTTCTGTTACCACCCTTTGTTAAGCTGGCTCTGTTAAGCAAGGCGGTTTTTAAATCTAGAATATCATATTTCCCATCTTTTCTTTTTAGCATTATGTCAGGGTTTATCGCGCTTTCTCCATCAGTAGGCGAATTTTCCTTCCACTCTAGGTAAGGTTCGTAGACGAAGCTATCCGAATCAAATGCATTATTTATAATGTCGGGGTGCTGCCGAATAAACTCACCTATTGTTGTTTCCCTTAAGCTTGGAAGTAAATACATTCCTTGTAGCTGGCCTATGTTGTGTATGGCTTTATGACTTTTTTGCTTGGCTTCATAAACACCAACAATCCGGTTTTGTCCTTTAACCTGACGGTAAAGTTTTAGTAGATCCTTCTTTGTCGCGTTTTTGCTTACAATATGAGACATCAATATATTTTTACATCTAGTAATATTTTCTTTTTTGTTGATGAATATGCATCTGGTTATAGTAGATAAAGATTTGTCGCTTCCAAATAATACTAAGCTTCCACTTTCGCTATTTCTAAAAACAAGTGCATTGTTGGACGAAGTGCTTGGGAATCTTGTTTTTAAAGCCTCAAGGTTGCTGCCTTTAGCGATTTTTATATCGCTAATTATTACGCCTTCACCCTCGATTACAAAAAGTGGTTCTTCGCGATTTTCGTCAAATTGATTAAAATATCTTTCCGTGGAGCTTTCCTTATGTCGCTTTTCTTTTAGTGAATAGTAACGTTCTTGCGCCCCAAAGAACTCGCATATAAAATGCGTTTGAGTTTGTGTGAACAAGGCAATGCTGGGATACAGTAGTTTCGCAGATGTCTCTATATCGCCTACATCTTCGTGACGTTGTAGCATATGAAAATACTCATCCCACCATTTGCATGTTTCTTCAATAAATTGATTAAACTTCACTAGTTGATCCCTTTTTAATAACTGTTCGCTACTATTCTAAAGGCAAATACTTTGACAAGGCACGCCATTGTTGTTGCCATCCAGCCGAGTGTTGCCGCATTGCTGTAGGTGATACATGGCCTCCTCGCAGGAGCGCATCATGCTGCAGTTCTTGCGTGTGTCGCAGCTGAAGTTTGTATCGGTATCAAACACCGGGTCGTTGGCTGCCGGGGTGGGTAGCGGGGCTGGTTGTGCGTCTTTCTCGACGTACGAATTGCCTTGGCCCTGTATGGCGACAATGCGGCGATTACGCAGTCGCTCCCAGTCCGTGACCGGGTACTGCTTATTCCAAGCGGTAAACAGCTGATTCTGCTGGCTGCTGATCGAAATGCCATAGGTGTCTCGCATATACCAGTATGTGCGCGCCACCCATCCGCGCACCTCGGGGCGTGGCTGGAATGTCCGCTCGGCAAAGCTCACCCGCGACTCGCACTGGCCGTACTGGTAGTAATCGTTGCCGGCAATCATGCCCAAGCGCATGTTGGATCGATCGCCGTTTGTCTCGCCCAAGCTGGGTACTAGATTCACCAGATCCGCCTCGGCGCGTTTGAAGTCATCGTTATTGCTGCGGCAGTTCGATCGGCCACCTTCCTGCCAGCACTGCAGCGCCCGGCCAAAATCGTAGGCGGGCATGATGTGTTCCCACTCGATCCGGTTGGCGCGTACCTCTTGTTTGCGCACTTCATAGCCGCAGCTCGACAGGTCGGGCGTGTTGCCGGGTCCATCGTACTGGCAGCCACAGTAGAAGGTATTTTTGTGGTCGGCGTGGATCTCCCAGGCGACGCGTTTGGCAGAACTGAAAGAACCGGGTGGCTCGGCAAGAGCGGGCAGGGCGGCGATGAGCAGCAGGAAAAGGAACAAGCGAGACATGGCAGATCCGATGCGGTTGGAATTTGGCTGCCAGCATACTGGGATCAGTAGAGATGCGGTCTGACTCTGAGCAACTCAGGAAGTATCGACACCTCAGCGACTGGCAGCGCAGCGTGCCCATGCGTTGGGCTCCCTCACACTATGAGGTAGTCCAGTGGCGCAAGACGCGCGAACGGCATGGCTGGCTCAATGCGTTCAAATTCCCGCCGGCAGAGCGGGTGCCGGTCGAGTATCAGGCGCTGTTCGATGGTCGGATCTGGAAGGGCCGAGCGTTACTGGCGCGATACAGGTATGAGGACGGTTTCACCCACGGCTCACCGGCCTGGCTGTTGGTACGGCGGCATGACGTTAGCGCGGTGGCATGGCGGCGGGCGAGGATCGATTGAAAGGGCCCGGCGATGGCCGGGCCTTTTTATGCGCTTTCCCGCCCCAGTTCTCGCATGGCGGCCTGGAGCAGAAAACCTGATCGAGTCTTGTAATCGGCATGACGAGACACACGCTCGTCGATTCGCTTGATCAGTAGATCGGGCAGAGTGACGTTGATCTTGTGGCTCTTGCCCAGATAGGGCGTCATGTCGATATCGACTACCGCCCAGATCCAGCCCGCAAAGTCGGGGTCATCCATGTGCGCATCAATGGTGGTGGCCTGGGGGATCGGCTCTTTATAGTCGACCTGCACCTCCAGCCAGCCCTCGATCGCTTCGCGAACATTGGCCAGCGCTTCTTCGAAGGTGTCGCCCGCCGAAAAGCAGCCGGGCAGATCGGGTACAACGACGCCATAGGCGTGTTCGTCATCACCACGTTCTATCGCAATCGGAAACAACATGGGGGTTTCTCCTATAATGGGGCAGCAGGTTCCGGCCTCATTTGAGGCCGGCGCTTTTCCTGATTCCTGTTACCAGACCCTTGCTCAGATCCTTTTTCGGATGAGGCACCGTGACAGTGCCGGGTTTGGTCGGGTGTCTGAAATGGTGATGGCTGCCTTTGACTCTGACCAGCTCCCAGTCATCCCGCGTCAGCTCGTCTATCAGATCGCTGCTTTTCACCTCCTGCCCCTGTATCAGTTCAGTGTGTGTTGATTATAACCCCGATAACCCTAAAGCGCAATAATTTTATAACTCTGGTAACTCTACTGGTCAGTTTGATGCCTGTAAAACCGTGATTTTCTAAATTTAATAAACCTTATGGTAGTCTTCGCTGCTTCAAAAAAAGGAAGCGAAATCATGAGTATTTCTACAAGCATCTGGGTCAGGAGATTTTTTAGCGCTTTGATTGGCTTGGCAGCGCTTTATTGTCTCCTGCTCGATTTTAGCTGGGGCATTTGGGATGCCTCACATGGTGGTATCGGATACGGCATCGTGGGAGCAGCAAACAATGCTATTAGCAATTTTGCGGCTCAAATTTTTAACCTTTTGCATGTCACTAATAACGTCAATTTTCTCTTGGCTCCCATCGACTTGAACGATCCCCTCTCAGGAAGAAATCTGTATGCGTTGATTGCTTATATCGTTGGTCTGGTGGCCGCCTTGGTATGGGCTGGTGCTGGCAAGGACAGCAGAGAGATTAAAGAGATCGATGCAGAAATCAGAAAAGAAAGACGTAAAAAGCAGCGTGCAGGAGAAGAGGTTGCCCCTTTGGCTAAAAAACCGGTTTATGAGCAGGAAGAAGGGTCAATAAGCTTGGTCGGTTTTCAAAATTGGCTTTGGGTTCCCATCATTGGCCCTGTCATGGCTGCGATTATTCTCAAGCTCTTAGGATTCGATTAACGCTTCATTCAAACGCGCATCACCTCACATTTGATGCGCGTCCCATACCCCGAGTCATCGAGCGAGTCCTCGACCTCTGTCACCAGCCAGCCGGTGCCGTCGATCTGGGGCTTCCAGCCGGTCAGAGAGACGGGCGTTTCGGGCGTGAGATCCGCGCGCCCATGGGCCATGGTCAGCTCGAATTCTGCCGTGCCGCGCTGGATGCGGCGCAGCTCTGACTTTGCAGCCTCGAGGGCGTCGGCTTCCGATGCGTAGGTGGCGCGCAGATCCTTGAATTTTTCCCTTTCGCCGGCGATGGCCGTTTTGCGCTTGCTGCCAGCCTTGTCGTTCCAGTGCGCCCGCACGCCGGTGTAGCTGTCGCGATCCGTTCGGCTGTAGCGGTGCTGGTCGCCGTCGCGGCGGGTGAGGGTGACGCCGGGCAGGGCGATGCCGCTGGCCGTGAGCGCTTCACCGGCGAGGGTGAACAGCATTCGTTCTGATTTGACGGCGGCGATGGCATCATAGCGCTGGCCGAGGCGGGTCAGAAAATTGAGATCGCTCTCGTCGGTCTGGTCGATATGGCCCAGCCGGATACCGCGCAGAGTGTCGCCGACCACCGGCGACAGCTCGTGCCGACCGGCGATGGTGTCGACGATGTCGCCCAGGGTGATGTCATGCCAGCTCTGGCTGCGCTTGCCGGGCAACAGGTTGCGCATATCGGCGGCACGAGCGCGAATGGTGATCTGGTCCGGCGATCCGCTGTGCTCGATCTCATCGACGACAAACACGCCCCGGTCGAGCAGGCCCTCATCCTGCCAGCCGATGGCCACCGTGAGCTTTGCGCCGTGGGGCGGCAGTTCGAGCTGGCCGTCGTGGTCGGTCAGTGAGAGATCGAGCTGGTCGGCTTCCTGCCCACGCTGGCTGTTAATGCGCAGGCGGATCAGCCGGCCATTGATTCGAGGCGTGATGTCCTGCCCGGCGATGGTGATTCTGTAGCCGGGCCGGCGGTAGGTGGGCTGCTCGCTCATACGAACGCCCCGACCAGCCGCGCGCCGGTGTAGAGGGTGAGATCCCCGATCATGTCGGTGCGGTCATCGTCGACGTGCTCGAGATCGAGGCGGAACTCGATTTTCGCGGCGGCGCCGTCTCGATAGAGCGTGCTGCTGGTCTCGTCGACGCCGGTGATCACCCACAGCCCGTACTGCCGCCCGGTGCCCTCAACCAGTGGCCATGCCTGCCCTCGATCAGCCATGTCGCGGATCTCGTCGAGGCTCGGCCGGCCGCCGGTGAACTCAGGCAGCAGGGTGCCCGAGAGGGTGATGGTGTCGGTACCGGGGCCGAGGAACTGATACGCGGGCCGGTCCCCGACACGGGACTGGCTGGCGTGGCGCCATTCGGTGCGGCGCTGTAGTTCCTGGTAAGGTACCGTACTTGTCTGAAATACGAACACTCCGAGAGCCATGAGCATGGAATTACCTCGATGAAGAAAAAACGTCCAGATGATCAGGCACGTAAATATCTGATCGTAATGGCTATTACTTTTGTGCTGACTTTCATCTGCGCCACAGGAGCTGCGGTAACAGTAGGGCCGGCTCTAGTGTTTAACTCAATTAAAGAGGAAAGCGCTGCGTTGACCGGTTTGATATCAGCTTCTGGGCTGGTTACTGCCTTTGCGTTTCGTGAGGCAGGTAATCGACGGCTTCTTGCGTCAGCAATCGCCTTCCTTTTGATAGCTCTGGTGACATTGGCACTGATCGTAATAACCCCGAAACAACTCATCCAAAACATGGAAGCTCCTTTCTTGCTCCAATGGATGGCAGCGCTGACGGTGTTTTTCTTTTTAACTGTCGCCTCCATGGTCGCGTCCTTATTGATGGCAGCTAGAGCGTACATTTTTGAAGGTGATGGCCCTGTCATTCCCTATCCCACAGCGAAGACCGTTGACGTGCCGACCGCTCCCGCTCCCTCCGATCTAGCTCGCGACTTACGGCTTTCGCGATCGCATCCTCGTCGCTCCCGGGTGGGGCGTTAATCGTGATGGTGTATTGGCTGGTCGAATTATCTTGGTAGCTGGGCGCTGCTGTCTGTGATGCCAGCGGCGGCCGGGTGTCAAACCGAATCGGCTCTGATTGATCGATGCTGGGCATCTGCGGTCGTTCGACTCGCGGCGCAGCGTAGGCCGGCAGATCGGGCATCTGCGGCATTTCGATATGCAGGGCAGCCATGGCCGGCAGGGTCATGGCGCCGAGGGCCAGACCGGCACCGGCCTGCCGGACGCGGCTGGCGATGTCGGTGATGCGCTTTGCCGGCTCATCGCGCTGGCGATCGAGGCCGAGGGTCAGACCGTCGACGGTGTGGCCACCGAGCGAAGCGAATACGCGGCTGGGTGAGTGAATATCCAGCTTGTCCTTGAACCAGCCGGTGACGCTGCCGGCGATGCCGACGACGCTGTCCTTGAGTGCGGTCAGTTTGGCGGTCAGCCCCTGAATCAGCCCCTCGATGGTCCAGCCGCCAAACTCCATGAATACCCGCGACGGGCTATTGATGCCGAGAACGTCGGCGAACCAGCGCCCGATGCTGCTTCCAATACCGACGATGCTGTCCTTGAGCGCGCCGACCTTGCTGGTGATGCCGCCAATCAGCCCCTCGATTAGATTGGCGCCGAACGTGGCGAACTGCGCGACCAGCGTCGGGAAGAACCCGACCAGCCCGCCGAGAATCTGGCCGAACCGCTCACCGGCGGATGTCGCGGCGCCGAGCTGCTCGGTGGTGGCCTGCATGGGCTGGATCAGTTTACTGACCCAGCCCCACACGGTGCCCAGCACGCTGGCAATGCCATCCCATATCGGTTTAAGCGGCATGAGCACGCCACCTAGCGCACTGAATGTACCGATCAGCGCATCGGCCACCGGCGCCAGCCCGGTTTTCAGCCCCTGCCAGAATCCGGCGAAAAACGCCGCGATGGGCTGCCAATACTTGTAGATGAGCAGGGCGGCCAAGGCGATGCCGGTCACGGCCAGCCCGATGGGGTTCAGCGCGAACGCGCGCCCGACGGTCGTAAAGGTTCGGCCCAGCCATGTCAGCGCGGACCCCAATCCCGGAATAATCCGGCTGGTGAGCTGATAGATTTTGCCCCCGAGGCCCTCGGTTTTGACGCCCAGCATGTTGAGGCCGTAGCGCACGGTGACGATGGGGCCGAGCAGCGAGGCCATCATGATGGTGAGCGCGCCGCCGGCAGCGACCAGCGCGGCGGTGCCGGCGGCGAGTTTGGCGATGGTGCCGGCCAGTTTCGGGTTCTCTTTAATCCAGTTGCCGACGCCGCGCGTGATCTCGGTCAGCCACTGCACCAGATCGCGCAGGGCGCCATCGTTGGTGTCGGTGATCGAGATCCCGACTTCCTCCCACGCCGAGCGCAGGCTTTTGGCATCGCCGGCGAGGTTGTCGGCCCTGACGCTGGCCATCTCGGCGTTTTCGCCGTAGGACTCTGTCAGCTTTTCGATCAGATCATCGAGCGCGCCGGTGCTCATCTGATCGACCAGCTCAGCCATGCCGCTGCCGGCCTCGGCCCCGAAAATCTGCTGCAGGGCCTGCTTGCGGTCAGCATTGCCCAGATCCGCGGTGGCTTCATTGATGTCGCGCAGGATGTCGGGCATATCCCGCATTTCGCCGTCGGCGTTCGAGATCTGGACGCCGAGGTTTTCGATCATCCCGGCGGCTTTCTTCGACGGGTCGACGAGCCGGTTCATCATGCCGCGCATGGTGGTGCCGGCCTGGCTGCCCTGAATGCCGATGTTGCCGAGCAGGCCGGCCATGGCGCTGGCCTGTTCAAGCGAAAGGTCCAGATCCTCGGCGCCGCCGAGGTATTTCACGGTGTCGCCGAGCTTTTCCAGATCGACGTTGGCGCGGCTGGCCGTGGCCGAGAGCACGTCCGCGACGCGCCCCATGGCGCCGTCCTTTTCCAGATCGATCTTGAATGTTCCGGCAATGTTGGAGGCGATATCCGCGGTGCGCCCCAGCTCGGTGTTGTTGGCGATGGCCAGATTCAGCACGTCCTCCATTGAGGAGCCGATGGCCTTGGCACTCATGCCAGCACGCAGCAGAAACTCCTGCCCGGCGCCGACTTCGTTGGCGCTGAATGCGGTCGTGCTGCCGAGGTCGCGGGATTGCTGTCTCAGTGCCTGGAAGCGCTCATCATCGGCAGAGAATCGGCCGACGGCCTGAACGGCGCTCATCTGTTCGCCCCATGCAACGCCGGGGGAGAGCAGACGACTGCCGGCATAGAGCGCACTGCCGCCGGTGGCCAGTCCGGTAAACCCGGCGCTGCGCATGGTGTTGGCGCGCCCGAGGCCGCGCTGATATCGATCCGCTGCGGCCGCGGCTTTTTTCTGAGCCTGGGTGATCTCGCCCATCTTGCGCTTTTGGGCGTCGAGGGCGGTGTTGGCCTGCCGGATCTGGCCGGCGAGGCGTTTCTCGCTGCCGGACAGGTCGTCGGTGCTGACGCCGCCCTGCTTGAGACTGGTGCGTAGCTGGCCGAGGCGCCGGCGCTGATCGCCGAGCGTAGTGTTGAGGCGCTCGACCTCGTGCTGCGCCTTGAGGAATCTCTGTTGGAACTGTTTTGTGGGGGCGCTGGTGTTTTTCAGCTCCATGCGCAGGTTGCGCATACGCTCCTGCGCGCGGTTGAGCGCCTCGCTGTTGTCGCGCGTGGCGCTCTTGAGCTTGCGAAATGAGGACAGGTCTTTCTGCTGACGCTCGAGGCTGCGCAGCTGATCGCGGCTGGCTTTGAGGGCTTCGGCGGTCTTGCCGCTGCCCCGGGTGATTTTCTTGAGGGGCCGGGTCGCCTTATCGACGGCGTTGAGCAGCACCTGCAGTTTGAGATCGCGCGCCATGGGAGTCCTCGGGATTGGATCGTTTCCGGGCGCGCTCGCGCCATTCCATCAGTTCGCGCAGGCTGAAATCTGCGCAGTCGGCGGGGGTCCAGTGAAACACGATGGCCAGATCGGCCATCGCGTCTTCTACGGAGGCAGGGAGGTTTATGCGGCCTCGCCCTTCGCCCGCTTCGAGACCAAAAAACCGGCGACCTCGCTGCCGAGCTGGACCAGATCGGCGGGGTCCATTTGCCGGGCCTCGTGATCGGTCAGAGAGGGAATCGACAGGCGCGGGATCAGCTTCATCAGCGCGTCGGTCTGCAGCTGCAGCACGTCACTGAGATTGACGCCGCGCAGCTCGCCGGCGGTTGGCTTGCGCACGCTGACGCTGTCGATGGTCTGCTCGCCGCGAACGATGGGTGTGTCCAGCTCGATGGCATCCGAGACGTGTGCGGTGTTGGTGGTTTTCTCTTTGGCCTGGGCCATGGTCTTTCTCCAGTTGATATGCGGCACCTTCGCGCCGCTTGCGATGAAATAAACCAGCACCGCAGGAATGCTGCTGACCCAGCTCGGGTAGTCCTCGATCACGCTGAACATATAAGCCCAGGGCGCGAGGATGGTCAGGAAGGCGCAGCACAGGCCACGGGTAGCATTCATGCGGTTTTCCTTGTTCAGATGCCGAGTGCCTGCCGGCGCTTGGCGAGGCGATCCTCGCCGTTGACCTTGAACACGTTGTTCGGGAGATCGATCTCGATTTTTGTCGAGCCGTCGATCACGAGCTTGTAGTAGCTCAGCGTGGTGGTGATCTGGTGCTCGGTGTTCTCGCCGCTTTGCGCGTCGCCGAGATCGATCTCGGTATGGCGGCCACGCATGACGACCTCGACGGCGACCACTTCATCGACGTCGTCGCGCTCGTAGCTGCCGGTCATGCGCAGCAGATCCGCGTCGATGCGGGAGCTGCCGTAGTTATCAAAGATCGACTCGATCAGACCGCCGACGGTCCACTGACAGGTCATGAGGCCGTCCTGCCCCATGTCGATGCCGACCGGGCCATCCATGCCGCCGCCGCGCCATTCCTCGATATTGCGGGAGAGGGTGGGCAACGTGACGGACTGGATCTGGCCCTGATAGCTGTCGCCGTTGCCGAACAGGTTCAGCCCCTTGAGTTTCCTGGGTAGTGCCATGGTTTATCTCCTGCTCAGCCGGCGTTGACGCGGTCGGCGAAATCGGCGAGGTATGAATCGGTGATGCGCTGCTGGAATCCCAGATCCTCGAGCGGCGGCACCGGGGTGTAGTCGTAATCGATGCGCAGCTGGCCGCCCTTGAGGGATGCCTCGTCGTTGAGTTCCTCGTTCAGCCAGGCGGTGCCGTCGACGATCAGCCCCAGCGACTTGAGTTCGGCGAACTTGGCATTGATGCCTTCGATGATGTCGCGGGCGAGGCTGGCATGAAGCGGTTTGTCGACCGCCCACATATGGGCTTCGGCGATGGTATCGGCGAGGATCTGTGCGGTGCGGGTGTAGTTTTCAAACGCAAAGAGGCTGGTCGGCCCGGCGCAGGTGCGTGACCCCCAGAACCGGAACCCGTCGCGCTGGATCAGCGTGGTGACGTCGGCGGCGTTGAGGATGCCGGCGTCGGTGTTGGGGTTTTGCAGCGACCAGAACACGTCTGCCGAAATGCCGGTCACGCCGTTGACGGCCACGTTACTGAGGGTTTTGTGCCAGCCGGTCTCGGAGTCGATCTTGGCGCGCAGGCCGACGGCGCAGGCGACGGCGCTGATGGTGGCCGTTTCGGCGGCGGCCACGTCGAACGCCTCAAACTCGGGCCAGATGATCATCAGCTCACGGGCGCCGAACTGATCGCGATAGGCGGTCACGTCCGAGATGGTGGTGCAGTCGTGGGCGTAGCTGTAGACGAACGCGCGCAGATCCTGCGCGATGCTGACCATCGCGGTAGTGACGGCCTGATTATCCAGACCCGGCGCGCCGAGGATGCGAGGCGTCACGCCCAATGATGCGCTGGCCGACAGCAGCGCCTGCGCGCCGGTGCGGCGACCAGACTCGTCGACGGTGCCGATGACGTTGGCCGTGGTCTCGCCAGCATCGGCACCTTCTTCAACGCGCACGGCGACGATGATCGGTTTGGTCTGGGACTGAATGGCTTCCAGCGTGCGGCGCAGGGTGCCCTGCGTGCCCGCTTTGCCGATCGCGGTGGAGACGTTGGTGATGAGGGTGGCGCGGTTGAGCGGGAACGCGTCGGCGTCGGCATCGGCATCGGCGCCGGTGCAGACGATGCCGATGACCGCGGTCGAGACCGTACGGATAACGCGGGTGCCGTCGTTGATTTCAACAACGCGAACCCCGTGGTGGTATTGGTCGAGTGCCATGATATGTCCTGATCAGGAAGCGGGCAGAATCGGTTCAGGACTTCATGGTGTGGCGCGGGGCAGGGCAGTGCGAGCGGCGGGCGTTGTAAAAATGAGCCTTACAAGAATAGATACACATAGTGGAGGTTTTTATGGGTTATCCACCGGTGAGCCAAGGCAACCCTCATAAATTAAAAAGAAAGCAGCATTTATATACAGCAAAGCTGATAAGAGAATTTGCTTCAGATCGACGAGTATGGGTAGCAGATTTGCCATCATGGCATATTTCTGAAAAAAGTTCTGATTGGAGAGGGAGTTACAAAAACAGACGCTGGTCTACGAGAGCCGAGGATATGGCTGCTAAATATGAAAGCGGCCTGCATGGAAAACTGGAGGATATTAAAAAGAGAAAAACTTTTCGGAAGCATCCGATTGCGTCTGAGTATTTTGCAATCTGGAGAGCTAAAAGTGAGATGGCTATAAGAGAGCTCGAAGACTTAACTTTAAGTGCAACTCTCCAAAATTACAGCCCGAGTTTAGAAGAATATGAGAGATTCGAATCAACTCCTGTGATTCGGCTTGGGCGAGACGATATTGGTCAGGCCGTAATGCGTGGTTTTGATATGACTCACCCTGAGCTTCTTAGGTGCTTCGGCCGTGAAATGGCCGAGCTTAAATCGTTCAAGTGGCGCTTAGTTTTTGCCCAAGAAGACAAGTTTATAGCTCCAATGTCTGCTCCTGAGCACCTATTAATTCCCCTATCGCACGACATGCTTTTGTATGGAGTGGATAAAAGCGAAAAGCACCGCCCAGGCTATGTTAATAATCAATCGGAAATAGATAAGGTTAATTTCAATCTGGCTAAGGATGAGAATGATTGGTTGATCGCTCGATCAAGAAGCACTTTGGAGCGTGTACGTTCGCAGTTCTGCTCTTAAGCCCGGCAATGCCGGGCTTCTCTATCGAGAAATCGCAGATTGAACGATGGCCAGCGCTTCGAGCTGATCAATAAAGGGTCGGGCGGTTTCCATGAAGTCGGCTTCGTCGCCAGCATCGCGGATCGCGGCTTTTCCCGCGAGGCGAATGCGACGCACATCCTGCAGCAGTTCCTGCACCCGCGCGGCGGCCTCGGCGATCTGCTGCGCTGCGGCCTCGGCTGTCAGCCCCTCGGCGACGGCATAGCTCCGGATAGCCTCGGGCACTTCTGCGTCGGGATGCGCGCGGTAGTCGGCGAGTGCCTGGGCGACCAGCTGATACTCGGCATCCAGATACTGCCCGACGGATCGGTCGGAGGCGCGAACGCGGTCGGCGGTGGCGTCGATCCAGTCGATGGCGCTACGGCGGTGCTCAGCGACCGGCATATCATCATCCGCTGCCGGCGATGCATTGCTCGTGAACGTCCCCCGCCGCTCGTCGTAGGTATCGCCGATGTCGCCTTCGTTGGAGACAATCCAGCCGTTTTCTCGGGCCATGCTTTCTGTTGCCGCTAAAATGTTAACGACGACACCGTCTTCGATCACCAGCGCCGATACAGTCTTTTCATTGTCTACAGTTGCCATACTCGGACCCTCCCGCCTGCGCCTGCAAAGCCCTCGTGATCGTCGCCGTCAGCCACAAATATTGTCGGCGATCCAGCACCACCCGGATACTGACCATCGGCGTTTCGACCACCATTGCCCCCGTTCAAAGAACTTCCTGCGTTGCCAAACGTAGGGACTCCGTCGCTATCAAGATACACGGCAGCGCTACCAGCCCCGCCCATCACAGCGTCGCCGGCGTCAAGCACAACGGCTTCTATGACCGGGTTTGAAGTCGTTCCTGTATTCCTGACCATTGCGTTTCCGCCACCGCCTGAGCCATAACCACTTTGCGCTGGTGGCAGCAGCATTTTTATATCGATAAGTGTCAGATTTTCAAAGGTCGCTCGATCCCCATTACCGGGATCGCGCACTGCGTATTTTATCGCCCCTGCTTCTCCGCCACCGCCTTCGCCGCTGTAATGCCCCGCCCATTTGTTCGTATTGTTACTCCATATGACGTTGCCGGGCTTGCCGCCATTGGCCCTGAGTCTGTCAAACCTGCTGCTTCCGCCAGAGGCACCCGTATAACCACCAGTACCTTTATTTTTTGCAGCATGTTCTGGTGTTACCGTCCTGCGAGCGCCGCCACCGCCGACGTAGACCCATAATTCATCGGGCAATTCATCAGCTCGAAAAATACCGAAACAATAATCGCCGCCCCCGGAGCCGCCGCCCGTACAGGCTTGCTGGCGAGCGAGGTCGACGATGCTGACGTTTCCGCTCGCGCCGCCGCCAATCAGCTCAACAATGACCAGCTTGGCTTTTGGATTCTTTTGCCAGCGCGTTGTCGTGCTGTACTCATCGAACTGCAACAGCTCGGCACGTTCGACCACGTCGCCGACCGCCTCCTCTATTGCCGCTCTCATTCCTTGCAGGTGCGGCACCCGATCAGTCCGCTTGCCTTCACGGGCTTCATCAGCGGTGCCAAGTTGCATGAATCCGGGCAGTTTGGTGGTGGCCAGCGGGTGGTTCCGGCTTTTGGCGTGCGCCTCGATGCTGTCGTCGACGTATTTTCGAGAGGCCATGACCACGGCGGGGTCGATCTTGAGCGTGACCGCGCCGGTGTCGGTGACTTCCATCACAAAGCGGATGGTTTGCGTGCGGCTCGACCCTTCGGAGAGCTGGGGCTTGTAGGTCTCGGGATAGTTGCCGTAAGCGACCAGATTGTCGTCGGTGTCATAGAGGCCGACCTCGCGGATTGTCCAGCCGCCGACATCGGGCGGTAGTACCTGCTCGACGATGATCCAGTTGGGGTTATCCGGGTCGGTGGTGATCTGGTTGATCGGGCCGCGTCGCACTTCGTTGACCAGGCGCGTGACCGAGGCGTCGGGCGAGGGCAGGCTGCCGCCGCCGTCACCGATGGCCATGTTGGCAATGTTCAGGGGCTCGCTATAGGCGATGGCGTTGGATATCAGCCCCTGACCGATCTTCGTCGGCAGTGTGAAAAACTGACTCATGGGCGTTCACTCGTGGGGTAGATGGTGGTGACGTCGAATGCCTCGACCGTGGCGCCGAGATAGACCGGGCCACGCGAGGCGATGAATTCGGGGGCGTAGGGGTAGACCGTGGTGGTGTCACCGCCGTAGGCGGCCATGCCGATGTAGAGCGGCCCGCGCGTCTCGCCGAGCAGATCCAGCCCGATGATGTGGCGCGTCAGGGGTTTGGCGTCATACACCAGCCGGGTCAGCTCGGTGTACATCTCGTCGGTGATGCCGGCATCCAGCACACCGATGCGCAGGGCGAACGTGCCCGGTTCACCCTCGGGCGCCATTTGCCACCATTCCTCCACCTCCAGCAGATAGCCGAGCGGCTCAACGACGCGGCGCAGGGCGCTGATCGTGCCCTTGTGGGCGTGGACGTAGAACGCGGATCGAACAACGCCCCGCTTGGCGCTCTCGCTCCATGTCGTATCCCATCGGTCGACCGAAAATGCCCATGCCAGATAGGGCAGCAGGTGTAGAGGGCAATCATCGGGGCTCATGAGCGTGCGCAGCGGTACCGGCACGCGCTCCAGATCTGCCAGCGCGTCGGCAGCGAGGCGCTCCAGATCGGTGCTATTGGGCGGCAGCAGCTTACTCATCGTTTCCACCAAGCGTCAGGGTGACGCCGGTGCAGTGCGATGCCTGGCTGTCATCGAGCACGACATCGGCGGCTGGGCTGATCAGCTCAACGCGCTGGACGCCCTCGACGTGTAGGGCGGCATAGACCGCTGACAGACGGATATCGCGCCCGAGCCGGCGCTGCTCGGCGACATAGGCCGCCGCCTTGGCGCGCGATGCGGCCAGTATTGGCTCCTGCTCGGGGCCGGGGTAGAGATAGAGCGTGGCTTCGATGGCGTAGTCGACGATAGTGGCCGACTGGACGGTGAGCCGGTCGCCGACCGGGCGCACGTACTCGGCAGACAATGCGGCCTCGACGATGTCGAGCAGAACCGGCGTGGCCTCGCCGGTGCCGAGCTGCGACAGCACGGTGACAACTGCCACGCAGGGGCTGGGGCTGACGGCGGTGGCATCGGCCACCCGGCCATCAGCCGAGAGGGCGTGGAACACGTAAGCGCCAGTCGGGCCGGCGACGCTCAGACCCTCGAACGCCCGCTGTGCGCGCAGCCGCAGACGGGTGTCGCTCTCATACGTCGGCGGCACCGGCGGCACGGCATCGGGATCGCCGGGGTCGATCATCAGGCGCTCGACGTTGAAATTGGCGGCGAGCTGATCGAGATCCGCGCCGGTGGCGAATGCCAGCATGTTGGCGCGGGCGGCCTCGTTGACGCGCTGGCGCAGCACGCGCTCGCGCCAGACGCTTTCCTGCAGCAGCTTGTTGAGCGGTTCGGATTCGAGCGCCAGTTTGGCTCTGACATCGGCGCGCTCGTCTTCCGGGTAAAGCGCGATCAGATGTTCCTTGCGCTCGGCGAGCAGGGCCTCCTCATCGATGACCTCGACGATGGCCGGCGCGGGCAGCCGGGATAGATCAATGGGGCTACTCATGCATCACCTCGCAGCGGGACGGTCATGTCGATGTTTTCCCCGGTGTCGAGGCGCCGGGCCGTGATCGTCAGCAGCAGGCGCCCGGGACGATCAGTGTCGACGGTGCGCTGCACCTGCATGACGCGCAGGCGCGGCTCCCATTTCATAAGCGCCACGACCGTGGCCGAGTAGGCGCGCAGGGCGGTGGCGCCGGTCAGCGGCTGGTCGATGAGATCCGGCAGCAGGCTGCCGTATTCGCGACGCATGACGCGCGAGCCAATCGGGGTCGTGAGAATGTCGCCGACGCTTTGGCGGATATGCTCGTCGCCGGATAGCGGCGCGCCGGTGGTGCGATCCATGCCGCTCATGCCGGTGACCCCGAGGTATCCGATCCGGATTTAACGCCGGTCGTTTTGTGATTGACCAGGCTGATGCCGGAGGCGACAACATCGATGGGCGTGGTGATCTGGCCGGTAACGTGCAGGGTGCCGGTGATGGTGACGCCCTTTGGTGCGGTAACGGCCGCCGAGCCGGGCAGATCCGCGCGCAGGTGGCTGGCCGCGTGGTCGTACTCGATCACGGCGCCGTCGGGCATGTTCCAGCGGGTCAGTTTCGGGTCATCGGTCGGGGCCGGATGGGCGTTGCTGTTGATGGCGCCCAGCACCACGGCCCCGGCCAGCTCGCCGCCGGGGGCGAGCAGCAGCACCTGCTCGCCAGCGGTCGGTGGGTTCCATGTGCGGGTTTGCCCGGCGCGGGCCTCGCACCACGGCAGCCAATCGGTCAGCAGCTCGCCGGTGCTGACGCGCACGCGCCCCGGGCGCGGTGGCTCGGCCATGGCGTCACCGTGATCGATCTCGGCAACGGTGCCGAGTCGGATCAGGTTCTGCATGAGGCGGGCGATTTCGACGGGGTGCATCGGTGCTCCGGATGATAGTGGCTATGAAACTATCGTCCGTAATAATCAGCACTGATGCGATCAGTGAGCGTTGTAAAATCACTTTTTACTACAAGTTACCAGTGAAAAATAAGGTCTATGAACTGAGGGAAAGCCAAAAGTGAAATTAAAAATAGAAGTAAGCAGAAGGCGTTAACAGATATTTCTGTTCTATGGCTGTCGGCCAGTTTGGCAAAGGCTTGTGCTGCAAAAATAAGTATAGGGAATAGTGATGCAGAATATTTATTTTCAGAGCCAGCATATAGTTGAGCTGACAACATAAGAAGAGCTATAACTAGTACTATGCAGGCTCCCATTATGCAAATATATTTGATGCAGGGGGGAGTGGCCTCTTTTACTTTGCTTTTAATAGCTTCTAACTCTATTTCTTTTCCTTTGTTTTTGATGGCTTCCAATCCTGCTTCTTTTTCTATGATGGCAAGTTCTGTTTTTTTTGTATCTTTTTTTATTTTTGCCAATTCAATTTCATGCTTACGTACTTCATCGTTCTTTAATTTTTTGGAGTTAAAAAATCCCATGAGAGGATCGACCCTTATCAGTATTTTGGCCCTTAGGAAATTAGCATGAGTCAGAATTCTTGTATCTGAGAAAAAAGACCACACAAATCGTTAAGGTATGTTTTATCAGAAGCGGTATTTGTTAGGAATGCCTAATCGAGATGATGCATCAACGAGTCGCGCAGCAAGGTACGGTCTTGGTCGGTAAAGCCCAGCAGCTCGCGCTGCTCGTACTGGACGCGCGGGCCGTTGATCGCGACGCGGTCGCGCAGACCAAACTGGTGCGTTTTTGCGATGCTGGCCACCTGCCCGAAAAAGCCGACCTCGGCACCGCTGGCACTGGTGCGCACGCGCAAATATTTAGCGGTGCGCAGCTTGCCGAACATGGCCTTTCTTCTGATGGCGCCCTGCTGGTCCTGACTCTTGCGCGGGGCGTAGCGGGTGCCGTCGGTGTTGCGCTGGGTTTTGATGCGTTCGCGCTGCGAGCGGCGCAGGTCGGTGGCGACCACGCGGGCCAGCCGACGGCGTTCTTTCGCGTTGAGCTTTGCCAGCAGGGGCGCGGCCCAATCTTCGAGGCGTTCGATATTGTCAGCCATGCCCGTCTCCTTTTGGCCCGTCCCACTCGGCGACCAGCTCATAGGCGCTGCCGGTGCTGTCGTCCTTGATCAGCAGCTGCCAGCGCTCGGCGGGGCACTGCTCGGTGTCAACGCGGGGCATCCGGTGGTGGGCGTGGATCTGGCCGGTGGTGCAGTCACGCTTTGCGACGACGCGCTCGGTGATCTGGACGCGCAGGGCGAGATCGACGGCGCTGTTGTTGAGGATCTCGGCCTCGAATTTGACTGCCTCGGCGGGTACCAGATCGGGCTGGTAGACGCCGAGCCAGTCGAGCAGCGGGATCATGACGGTGTCGATGTCATCAGCGAAATCGGTCAGCACTATCTGCGCGGTAAACGTGTAGCCGTGGGAGAGGTTCGGCCCCGGCGCAAATTCGATGGCGCCGTCCTCGACGAACGTCAGCAGCTGATCGGGATCGCGCTGCAGATGGGGCACGGCGTCGATCAGGTGCTGGCGCAGGGCAGTCAGCTTTTTCACTGGATGGCCTCCTGACAGGCGATGATGGCGTCGACTTCGGCGGCGCACATCGCCCAAGCGGTCTCGGTGCGTTCGAGCTGCAGGTGCAGATCGCCGTTATTGGTTGGGTGGCTTGCCGGCAGGGTGCAGGGCGTCGGCGTTGCGCACTGATTGGTGATAATCGTCGGCGCCGGTGACGGCGGGGCGCTGGCGCAGCCGGATAACAGTGTCAGGCAGGCGAGTGTCGGCCCAATTTTTCGTGTCGGTGTCATCGCGCTGGGTCTCTTTGATCTGTTCGAGTCGGTCGGAGGCGGTGCTGGCCAGCTCGGTCTGCTGTTCGGCGAGTGCCCGGCGCTGGGATTCGAGGCGCCGGGCGTTTTGCCAGAGCGCTTCGATCACCACCTGCCGGCGCTGGTTTTCCTGTTCGGCGCTGTCGCGCTCGAGCGCGATCCGGTCGGCGCGCTCAGTCGCGGCATTGCCGCGCTGCCAGAGCGCCCAGCCGCCGAGCGTGAGGCCGGTGATCAGAACGCCGGTGATGATGAGGCGATTCATACGTCCTGCACCGCATAGCGCAGGTTTTCGGCCACGCGACGCGACCAGCCGCGCCCGAACGATTCCCACGTTGAAAGCCGGGTATAAAACGCCTGCCGTTCAGCATTGAGCAGCACGATCAGGGCCAGCGGGTCACGGTTGTTGATGGCTGCGAGGGTGACGGGGCCGACGATGCCGTCATCAGCGACGCCGGCAGCGCGCTGCAGCATGCGGATGGCGTTGCCGATGCCACTGTTTACCGCGACATCGAACAGCTGATAACCGATGGCGCCGTCGTACTGATCGCAGCGGGCGCGCAGCCAGTACGCGGTCAGGTAGATCTCGCGGGCGCGGTCACGGCTCAGGTCGCGCATGTCGCCGCGATAGCCGACCTCGCGGGCAGTGCGCTGGGTAATACCCCATTTGGTGGCGCCGCCGGGATCAGACGGGTGATTGACGTAGCCGCCTTCATGGCCGATCAGGCGCTCGAATGCTTTTTCGAATGTCATGCGTTGACCCTTACGATGTGGGCGACGTTGCCGCGTGCGCGGTAGATCAGCACGGCGCAGACGGCGAGCAGAATCACGAACGACCAGCTGATCGGCAGGGCGATATAGCGCCCGGCGAGGATCTGGATGGCGAGGGTGCCGCTACCCACAAACAGCCCGTAGGCGAGCCACGAAATACGCCGGCGGTACCGGGCGCCCCGGCGGCGGTAGGTGAGTAGCCGACCGCAGATGGCCAGTGAAATCAGCAGGGCGCAGATGGTGGGCAGTTGATCGGGCTGCACCATCATCCAGGCGTAGTTGTCAGGCAGTGGCAGCAGGAAAAACGAGGTCATTTTCGGCCTCCCGGGAACAGTCGGCTGATGTCCAGATTCTTGACGCCCTCGATGACGCGCAGCGAGAACGTGACGACGGCCACAGCGGTGAGAAACGCGGGCAGAGCGGTGGTCTCCCAGCTGGGGTAGAAATGCCAGGCCAGCGTCGGGCCGACGAGATACCCCATCAAAATTGAGATCAGCAGATAGATCAGGCGCTCGAGGATCGAGAGTTCGCGCGCGCTGACGACGAACAGCGAGGCGCCGGCGAACGCGCCGATCAGGGCGCTGACGTCCAGCCCGATCATGAAACTGGCCAGCGTTAATCCGGTAGTCCCGGCGGCGACGGTGGTGGTGGATGGTTCGGCCATAGTGGTCTCGGCTCAGTCCCAGAGCTGCACGCGGGCGCGGCTCGGTTGTGTGTTGATGTCCGGCAGCGTGACAGCGGTCCCCATGGGCAAAATCGGGCCGAGGTCGCAGAGACCGGGGTTGGTGGCAAACACGCGCTCGATGACGCCGTCGGTGCGCCCGTAATGCCGGTAACAGATGTGGTCGAGGGTGTCGTTTTGTTGGGCGTGCACGGTGCGGGCCATCAGATCAGCTCCACGGTTACATGCGGTCGATCCATGATCTCGCTGATCGCCCAGGACGCGTCGCGGCGATAGCTCTCGCCGGCGTACTCCTGCAGATCGCCTCGGTCGCGGGTACTTGCCGTGGCGTCATAGTCGCGATATGCCTCGACGATGACAGCATGGGCCGTGGCGTAGACGGCGCGGCGGTAGAGGGCGAGATAGATGCCGGGCGGCTGCCAGCTGGGTTCGGGCACGTCCTGCACCTGCTGATGGCCGGCATCGATCTGCCGGGCCTGCCAGTCGCGCAGCACGCGATTGACGGTTGCCATGGCGGTGAGCAGGGCATCTTGTACGCGGGGCGGCGTGACCGTGCCGTCGATGCGGCGGGCGTCGCGGAATTCGGCGGGGTTGATGGTCGGCCAAAATCCGTTGTTCTGGATGGATTCGGCGGCGCGGGCGCTGTCGTTGCCGGTCGGGGCGAAACTGCTCATGGCGGCACCTCGGTTTTCGTCCCGTAATACAGGGGGTGGACGGTGAGGCGGCGATGGGCACATGGCCCTGCGTTCTCACCGTGCCCCCTGGACGTCGCGGGTCGACTCGGTATCAGCCCTGCGGGCTGGTGTTGGTTTGCGGTTCCGGCTGCTCCGACTGGCTCGGTTCTTCCGCCTGCTTTTTGAGCGCTTTCTCGATGCGCTCGATGTCCTTTTTCACGCCGGCGCGGTCGTTAAGTTCAAAGGCGCGCTGGTAGTGGGTCAGGGCATCTGGCATATCGCCGCGGGCGCGGTGGCCGTTGCCGAGTGACTTGTGCAGCTTGGCGCGGATCTGGTCGTGCATGTCGCGACCGTCGATCAGTTCATTGATCTCGACGAGGGCATCCAGCATCGAGTCATCGTCATCGCCCAGGGCGAGCGCTTGATCGGCGGATTCCTCGGCGAGGATCGCGGCGGTGGAGCGCTGGAACTGCTCGCCCGGGTCGAGCTGGTGCTGCATGGCGTAGCGAGCAATCGGCAGGGCGCCGGTGATGTCGCCCACGTCGATGCGCCAGAGCATGACGCGCATCAGCACCTCGTCCTCGGCACCACGCCCGGCATCGAGCACGCCGTCGATGTACTCGGCGTAGTTGGGCAGGATCTCGCGCTTGATCTCCACCTTGCGCTCGACCGACTGGACGCTTTTCAGGCGGCGGTAGTCTTCCCACAGCTGCGCCTGCATGAGGTGGTAGGCGTCGCCCTGCATGACCTGATCGCCGGCATCCGCCGCCGCTTGCGCGGCGGTGATGCGCTCGTAGTGTTGTCGCAGCGAGCTGACCATGGTTATGCCCCGGTGGTGTCGTCAGCGGTTGCCGGCGCGTCGGCGTCTTCGAACGTGATGCCCTCGAGCAGGCAGCCGAATCCGTAATCCTCGATGACGTAGGCGTCGTTGCTGGATTCGTAGTTCTCGACGCGCTTGCGCTCGGGCTTGTCTTTCAGATAGCGACGGCGCGAACCTTCCTGCCAGTAGATCGACAGGTTTTCCATCGAGGTGATGAATACCGTGCCGTCAGGCATGAACGGTGCCTGCAGGGCGTTCAGACCGCCCATACGTTTCTGGGCCATGATCATGTCGAGGGCGAGTGATTCGGTCGGCTTTTCATGCTCGTTGATTTTGGGCAGGTATTTCTCGGTCATCAGCGAGCGCCCGACGATGGCGACCAGATCGGTGCTGTCGCGGTACCAGGGTTCGATCAGCGAATTGACGGCTTCATAGATCAGGGCGTCGATATTCTGGAACTCGTGGCCCCTGCCCAGCGTCGTGCCGTTGATGACGCGGGCGGCGGCGTGAGCGCGATACTGCTGCAGCCAGCCGATGTTGACGTCCTGCAGCAGCGGGTTTTTCGCGCGGTCGGTTTGGCGATCGGCGCGGGTACCGTTGAACCCGATCATCATGCGATCCAGCGCCTGCTGCCGGATGATGGCGTCGCGCACGCGGGCCTGAAAATCGGGGAATTTTGCCCAGGCATCGAGCTTGGCCCACGGCAGGGCCGTGTCGAACTCGGTCGATTCACAGCGGTAGTCGTGTTTTTCCAGCCCGGTGGGGTCGATGGGGTTACGGTCGCGCTGGCTGACATCGGTACGTCCGGCGATAGGGGTGGTGATACCCAGCTCGAGCTTTTCGCCGACCAGATCACGCACGCCGGTCATGTTGACGCGGGTCAGGAACTGGCTGGATTCCTGAATCTTGGTTTCGAGCGTCTGCTGCACGCTCGGGTCGATGTCGAACGATGAGAACGCGTTTTCGGCACCGTTGAGCGATGCGAGACGCTGGGCGTACTGGTTGAACTGTTTGCGGGTCGTTGTGCGCATGTAGGCGTCTCTTAGCAGTCGGTTTCGATGGAGCCGTTGCCGCCGGTGGCCGGCGTGCGGGACTGGTGGCGCGGGGTGTAATCGAGCTGATTGCGCAGCTCATCGTGAGCAGCCCGGAGCTGGTCGTGCTGTGTTTTCAGTTCGTTGAACTGATCGGCGCTGGGGCGCTTTTCCAGCTCGGTGCGCAGGTCGGCGTTTTCAGCGACGAACAGGGCCATGGTCTGCTCGAGGTCATCGCGTAGGGCGGTGAAATCACTGCCGGTCTGCTCGCGCTGGCGCTTGAACATCGCCTTGACGCGCTCGGAAAGAGACGGGCCTTTGCTGTGCTCGGGCTCGGGGTCGTCGATACCGGTGGTGAAATCGACCTCGACCGCCTCGCTGAACAGATTTTCGGGGCGCCGTTTGCGACCGGTCAGCGGCGAATCCTTCCCGGCGCCGGCGCTGAACTGCAGCATTTGAGTGCCGAGACTGGCTGGCGAGTCGGTGACGGCCAGCCCCATCAGATACGCCTCGCCGGTATCCGAAAAATCCGGATCAACTTCCATCGACGTGTAGACCTTCTGACGCTGCTTGTTCATGGCCTTCAGTTCGTCGGTCGGGTCGAGATCGGCGAATAGCTGCAGTTTGCCGTCGTCGCTTTCCTCGGTTTTCAGCCCCACGACATCGCCGTACGCCTTGAAGGGGCTATCCGGCAGGATGCCCTTGATGTGTTCGAGGTTGATGCGGCAGCCGTATTTCTCAGGGTTGAAATTGGCGGCCATCTGTTCGAGCCATTTGCGTTCGATCTTGCGACCGTCGGTGGTGGCGCCTTCCGTTGCGATGCGATGCCAGGGCATTGAGTAATCCTCGGGGAACTTTACGGGCACTGTATGGGCGTCAGGTTCCGCGCTCATCGCTGCCGGCTCAACGCGCGGGCGTTGTAAAAGCAGGCGTTACAAGGCGTGCCCCGATATAGGCCCTCGGCTGGTCGGTACGCTGTCTGCATTTACAGTGCCGGACGCGACATGACTGCTAACCCCCTGAATCCCGCTGAAATCGACGCGACGCTGGACAGCCCGGACGCCGCGAAACTGGCCGCGCGCCATCTGTACTGGATGGGCTGGCGCGTTGGCCGCATTGCCGAGTTTTTGAACCTCTCCCCGAACACGGTCAGCAGCTGGAAAGCCCGAGATGAATGGGACAAGGCCACGCCGACCCAGCGCGTCGAAGGTGCGCTCGAGGCGCGTCTGGTGATGCTGATCAGCAAGGAGACAAAGGAGGGGCGCGACTTCAAGGAGATCGACCTGCTCGGTCGGCAGATCGAGCGGCTGGCTCGGGTTCACAAGTTCGAGAGCACGGGAAAAGAGGGCGACCTCAATCCGAACATCGAGCGGCGCAACGCCGGTGAGAAAAAGAAGCCGGCGCGCAACGATGTAGGCGACGAGGGCGTGATCCAGATCGTCGAAGCGTTCGAGGCGTCGCTGTTCGAGTACCAGCGCCACTGGTACCGGGCCGGCCAGCATGAGCGCATCCGCAATCTGCTCAAGTCCCGCCAGATCGGCGCGACGTGGTTCTTTGCTCGCGAGGCCATCGCCGATGCGGTGGAGACCGGCAAAAACAAGATTTTCATGAGCGCCAGCAAGGCGCAGGCGCACATTTTCCGCAACTACATTGTGCAGTTCGTGAAGGAGACGACTGGCGTGGAGCTAAAAGGCGACCCGATTGTGCTGGCCAACGGGGCCGAGCTGCACTTCCTCGGCACCAATGCCAAAACCGCGCAGGGCTACCACGGCGACACGTACCTGGATGAGTATTTCTGGATCGGGGGCTTCGAGCAGTTCCGCAAGGTCACATCCGGCATGGCGATGCACAAGAAGTGGCGGCAGACGTATTTCAGCACGCCGTCATCGGTGGCCCATGAGGCGTACCCGTTCTGGACCGGGGAACGGTTCAACAAGCGGCAGAAAAAGGCCGATCGGGTCGAGATCGATGTGAGCCATGCGGCGCTGGCCAACGGTGCCCGGTGTGCCGATGGCCAGTGGCGCCAGATCGTGACGATCAAGGATGCGATGGCCGGCGGCTGCGACCTGTTCGATGTCGATCAGCTGCGCCTTGAATACAGCGATGACGAGTTCGCCAACCTGCTGATGTGCGAGTTCGTCGACGACTCGCAGAGCGCGTTCCCGATGATGTCGATGCAACGCTGCATGGTGGATTCATGGGATATCTGGCGTGACTGGAAGCCTTTCGCGCAGCGCCCGTTCGGCGATCAGCCGGTGTGGATCGGTTATGACCCGGCAGGTGAGGGCGAGGGGAGCGATGGCGCCGGGCTGGTCGTGCTGGCCCCGGCCAAAAACCGCAACGATCGGCACCGGATACTCGAGCAGCACCGGCTCAAGGGGCATGACTATGAAGCGCAGGCCGAGTTCATCCGCGAGGTCAGCCGCCGCTATAACGTCCAGTACATCGGCATTGATACCAACGGGATGGGCGACGCCGTGGCGCAGCTGGTCGCGAAATGGTTCCCCCGCGTCACCCGTCACCGCTACACCCCCGACAGCAAGAGCGCACTGGTTCGCCAGGCGCAGCACATCATTGATCGCGGGCGCCTGGAGTTCGACGCGCGCGACACGATCATCGCGCAGTCGTTTACCGCGATTCGCCGCGAGCTGACCGCGAGCGGTCGGCAGTTCACTTATGCCGCTGGCCGCAATGGCCAGACCGGCCACGCCGACTTGGCGTGGGCCACTATGCACGCCCTAAGCAATGAGCCCATCGACGTACTCGCCGAGGGCGAGCGCGGTGGCTCGATCATGGAGATGTCGTAATGACCGCAGAGACCGCCAAACCACGGCAGCGCATGTATGCGCAGTTCGAGCAGACCGCCGCCCCGGCACCCGCGCCCGCCCAGGCCAAACCCGAGGCGTTCACGTTTGGCGAGCCGGTGCCCGTGACCGATCTTGCCGATTTTCTGTATACCGGCTGCTGGATGGCCAATGCCCGGTGGTATGAGCCGCCGGTCGATCTGGCCGCGCTGGCCAAAATGTACCGGGCGACGGCACATCATGGGTCCGGCCTGCAGGTGAAACGCAACATCCTGACGCGATCATTCGTGCCGCACCCGTTGCTGGGCCGGCAGGCGTTTCGCGAGCTGGTCACGGATTATCTGGTGTTCGGCAATGCGTATATCGAACGGGTCTATGGCCGGCTGGGACGTCTGATCGGGCTGCGCCCGGCGCGGGCCAAATATGTGCGACGTGGCACCGAGTCGGGGCAATTCTGGTGGGTGAGCAACTGGCAGCAGCCGGTCGAGTTCGAGCGTGATTCGATGATTCATCTGATCGAGCCGGATATCAACCAAGAGATCTATGGCGTGCCGGATTACATGGGCGCGCTGCAGTCGATCATGCTGAATGAAAACGCCACGCTGTTCCGCCGGCGCTACTATCTCAACGGCAGTCATGCGGGCTTCGTGATGTACGTCAGCGATGCGGCTCAGAATCAGGAGGACATCGATTCCATGCGCGATGCGTTGAAGAACAGCAAAGGGGTCGGGAATTTTCGAAACCTGTTTCTGCACTCGCCCAATGGCAAAAAGGATGGCGTGCAGATCATCCCGATCTCGGAGGTCGCGGCGAAAGATGAGTTCGCGGGGATCAAGAATATCACTCGCGATGACACGCTGGCCGGCCACCGGGTACCGCCGCAGCTGATGGGGATCATCCCGAACAACACGGGCGGGTTTGGAGACATTGAGAAAGCCGCGCGCGTTTTCGTTGCCAACGAACTGGACCCGCTGCAGTCGGTGTTCCTGGAGATCAACGACATCATCGGGCAGGAGGTGGTGAGGTTCAGGCCCTATGAGCTGGGCGGGAAGGAGCAGCAGGGCGATCCGGTCATGTGACCAGCAGCGTCTCGATCATCAGCCGCCCGATGGGCGGCTTTTTTGTGTCCTCTCAACTGAGATTGTCTGGTCAGTTTACACCGCTCACACGCCGTCGACTCCCCGCCCCGCCTGCGCGCTAAATGGGACAGTTTTATTGCGCCCTTGCAGCCACACTATACTCAGACGCTGTGCGGGTTATGCGGTGGTTTCTGCCACTGCTTTTCTATTGCGATTCCTTGCGTTTCAAACGTGCTTGGAAGCGCCGAGGATGAGCAGGTGGGGCATACTCTAGGTATGTACCATTAGTGTACCAATCAGGCAGCGAGCCGCGGTATGACGCGCCATGTTGTCCCATCCATCATGGGGGCAATGGAAAATCGACGCGCGGCGTCGGCGGCGTGAATCGGGGTGCTGGCGGGCATGGCAGATGTTTTCCGGCTTACGAAGCGGTCCTGAAAAAGAGCGTCATTTTCTCACAATGGCGGCCACACGCCCAATCAGGACGACGGCGTCTCATCGGAAATGGCGTCCTGTATCCGGCGACACCACTGAACGCCGTGTTGTCGCAGCAGCGCCTGGTTGCGCTCGGGAATGCGCTCTGGATGGGGAAAGCGTTCCAGCGCAGCTTCGAGACTGGTTTCGCGCAGCAGATGGAAAAGCGGGCAGGGAGAGCGATTGGTGTAATCGGCGGCGTCTTCCTGACCGGGCATCGCCTGGCTGTCGCCAAACAGGTAGTCAGGATGAAAGCTTGCCAGCTGATAGACGCCTTCGTAGCCCTCGCTGATCATGAGCCGTTCGGCCATGTCGAGCTTGTCCAGAAAGGTGAAGAAGTCCTCGGCGCCGGGTGTGAGTACCAATAGGGTGGTTTCGGTGTCCGGGTGGCGGTCAAGATGCTCGCACTCCTCGATGACGGCCATGAGCAAAGCGGCATCGTCTGCGGCATCAAGCTGGCGATAGCGGATGCGGTCGCGCTCGAACTCGGCGGCAGCGAACGGGCACAGATCCTGCGCCATGACCCAGTCCCTGACCCAGCGTCGGGTGGCCTCCAATGGTTGTATCGTCACGATAGGCTCTTTGTTGAAAAGGAAAGGGGCCGACAGTGTGTCGACCCCAAAACGATATCTTACCCTTGAGCCGCGCGATGTACAGCGCTGAAATGGTATTGCCGACGGCCGACGATGGCGCTATTGCGCCTGGCCTTCCAGCGTGATGGGCATGCGGTCATCGGCAGTTTCCGCCTCGGAGCCCATCATTTCGTCATGCGCGACGCTGTGTCTGAAATAAACCGAGACACCGTCCATGCCGCCGATATCGCGCAGCAGGGTCTTGGCCGCATTAAGGGATTGCGGCGTTAAAATCGTGCCGTCTTCGTTAAGCAGTGTGTCGGTCTCGCCCCCGGTGGTGATGCGCACGGTAAAGATATCGCCTTCCATTGATTCAATGACGATTTCATCAATCCGGCCTGCATGTGCTTTTTCAGTCAGTTCGTTGAGTTTCATCTGCCTCTCCATGGCCTGCGTAATCAATGACCCTGCTCAGGATAGTCCGTCTGTTTCAAAACCCCCGTATCTGCAGGGTTAAAATTGTCATGAGGCGTTGAGGTGCCATACCGCTCCCTACTGCCAGGCGCTATGATCGATGCATTGCGCATGATATTTCGGAGAGCCATTGATGAGTGACAAGAGTCCGCCGCTGGAAGATCTCAAGGGCAAGATCAAGGAAGCGTGGGGAACGCTTGGCGGTGATGAGGCGCTCAGCGACGAGGGCGAAATCCAGCAGCTTGCCGCCAGACTCGAAAAGGAGCAGGGGCTCTCTTCCGAGGAGGCCCTGCGCCAGGCTGAAAAGACCCTTCATGGCGAGCGCCGATAGCGCCCTTGATTGCCCGGGACCCTAGAGCCTGTGAAGCTCATCGTTGTGCTCGGTGTCCAGCGACTGAAAGCTGTCATCGACCAGCTGCAGCGTGGCGTTGTCTTCCATCAACAGGTAGACGGGTTCGTGCTCTTCGTCGCCGCGAGCGGGGTGGAGCACATAGACCGTGCCGCCACCGGGGACGGCGTTACCGCTGAGGACCTTCCAGTTTCCCTTGCGCTTTTGTGTCTGCCCGTCATCGGGACCGCCGCGCGGGGTCTCGGTCAGGTTGTAGACGCCGCCGGCACTGTCGGTACTGAAGTTCAGCGCCAGTTCGGTATCCACGCCGTCACAGTTGGCACACGGCAGAGAGCCGCCATAGATCTGATTGGTGCCGGAACTGCGCTGTGAAGAGCTGGTGGTGGCGTTGTCATGCCCCTGATCACAACCACTTACCATGATGGCCAGTAGCGCCCCCGTCAGCGCCAGTGCGCTAAAACGTGTCAATGTCGTGCTCCTCGCTGTCCTTTAATGGTCTGCCTTGACAAGGGCGCGCGGCACCCTGTCTCCCCAGTCATGAAGCCTAAACGATCCGCTTTGTCCTGTCTCTTGTGACACGCCGCCACCCTGTCAGCAAGCTGCATGATTTATGCCATACCGCGACCATGGTCCAGGGGCTATTGTCGTTCGTGTCATTGAAGGCGAAAATTACCTGGCTTTAACTTAATTCAAATATGACATTGTAAAGGGATCGGGCATGAAAAAGGGATGGTGTTGCACGCTGGCGCTCATGGGCATGGGAGTGGCGTCACAGGGCTGGGCAGCAGGTGCCTTCGACCCCAATGGCGACTACATGTTCGGTGACTGGGGCGGAGCGCGTTCCGATCTGGCCGATCAGGGCGTCGCCTTTCAGCTTGAGCACATCTCCGAGATGGCCTATTCCGTCGATGGAGGCTTTCGTGACAAGCACACCGGCCGCTACGCCGATCAGTGGACGGCCGGTGCCAACGTTGATCTTGATCGCCTGCTCGGCATTCCCGATGCGCGATTCCAGTTCACGCTGACCAACCGTAACGGCGAAAGCCTGACCAATGATGTCATCAACAATCCCAATGGGGTCGGCGCCTCTTCCACTCAGGAAGTGTACGGGCGCGGCAGTGTCACCCGTATCACTCAGCTGTGGTACGGCCAGTCCTACATGGACGACACCTTCGAAATCAAGGCAGGGCGTGTGCCGGTCGGCGATGACTTTGCCGTCTACGACAGCAACTTTCAAAATCTTTATCTCGGCAGCGGCGAGCCCGGTAACCAGAACGGCGGTATCTGGTACAACTGGCCGATTTCGCAGTGGGCGCTGGTCGGCAAATGGAATATCACCGATGAGCAGTATGCCCAGATCGGCTTTTTCAATCTCAACGAATCCAACCTCGATCGCGATCACGGCCTGGATCTGAAACACAGCGGCACCAGCGGCACCCTGATCCCGGTGGAGTACGGGTTTGAGCCGGACCAGGGGATCAACGGGCTGCCGGGCCAGTATCGGCTGGGGTATTACTACAGCAGCGCCGATGCCGATGACTTTTCCTCGCGTGATAGCGCCTCGGATGCCGAGAAGAGCCACCGCTACGGGCTCTACTATGTCATCAACCAGCAGGTAACCCGTCATGACGACGATCGCGACCGGGGTCTGAGCGTATTCAGCATGGGCACCTGGAACGATGGCGATACGGCCACCTTTGATCGCTATCTATCGGCCGGCGTGACCTATACCGGTCCGTTCGACGGTCGCGAGCAGGACGAGATCGGCTTCGGTCTGGCCTATGCCCACGTCAACGATGACTACAACGCCTGGTCTCGTTCAGGCAACGCAGCACTTGTCGGCGGGTCTTCGGCACCAAACTATGTGCCGCGACAGGGGGAAGAGTATAACGCGGAGCTGTATTACTCCCTGCAGGCCACGCCGTGGCTGGCCTTTCGTCCCAACCTGCAGCACGTGCGCCATCCCGGCGCGGACAGCGATATCGACAGCGCCTGGGTAGCCGGCCTTTCGGTTCTGGCAACCTTCTAGCCTGCCGGGGCGCTACTGCGGTGGCGCCCTGCGTATGCGCGGGGGTTGAGGTGGCCACTCTTCAACGTCTGATCCATGTTCGATCAGTGGCACAATCTCGTGAAGCTGCGCCGGAATATGGCGCAGCCCGCATTCCCAGACCACTACGGCACGCCAGCCCAGCGCATTGAGCTGTTCGAGCTGTCGGCGGTCACGCGCGACATTGCCCGCCAGTTTTTCCTGCCAGAAGGTCTTGCGCGTTGCCGGTGACGTGGCATAGAAGCAGTCGTCGTGACGATGCCAGAAACAACCATGAACAAAGACAACGCACCGATAGCGAGGCAGGGTCAGATCCGGCGTGCCCGGCAGGTCGCGTCGGTGTAGACGAAACCGATAGCCGCAGGCATGTAGATAGCGTCTGACCAGCAGCTCGGGCTGGGTGTTTTTACCCTGAATGCCCGCCATCATGCGTGAGCGCGTTGCCGCATCGACCACATCGACCAAGGTCATGACCTCCCGTTTCGCCAGTATCGAGGCGTTAGTGTAGGAGATCATGCCTGAATCAGGGCGTTAGAAATTCATGACTTTCATCGGCCAGATGGCCGGAATGCAGGCGTGAAAAACGATGTCGTCGCCGTGTGTTCTCTCTTCAGGGTTGCCGCTGTCGCTGTCGTCAAAAATATCCAGAATCATGTTGAAATCCTGCTCGACTCTTTTAATCATCAAGCGTGTATTTCTCTCGACAAGGTAGAGGCCGTTGCCCTCGAAACAGGCACATTTTCTCGCCAGTATCAGGGTGCCCTGAGGGCAGAAATCAAAGTGCCCGGGATGCTGAGGGGTCAGTAAATAGTCATTTTTTTTGATCAGTTCATGGTCGATAAAACCCATGGGAAAACGCGAAATTGGTACGGCATTGATACCGACCGTTTCGGGTGATGTTGTCAGTGGATAGAGGGGAAGCGACAGCAGCATTGCTCGACCATTGCCGGAAGCCTCCCGGGCATTGCCCAGAAGATGATCGATGCTGCAGCGCAGCGCCTTTGCCAGTGGCTCCAGACGCGAATGTCCAACACGCTTGATGGTGCCATTTTCCCAGTAGGAAATGGTGACATCTGAAACGCCTACGCGACGGGCCAGCTCAGCCTTGCTTAGTCCACACTGTTCTCGCAATTTACGAATGCGCTCGCCCAACTCGTTCATGCGTGGCCTCACATGTCTCATGAGCGGGCCAGCATAGCGAGCTGGATGTTAAGTATGTTTAGTAGTTTGTCACTATTTGAACGCAATGGTGGCCACAAAATCTGGTTTTTTAGTATTAATCCATTTATTCGTAAATAACGAAAAGGACAGCATCATTTATTCGAAGTTGCATCAGGAAAAACTGATGCCTGTCAGTGGCTCAGCCAGCCGGCCAGCAAGGGAAGGACGATGGCACTCAAGGCGCCATTGAGCGCCATGGCAAGACTGGCAAAGGCGCCGGTTTGCATGTCGATACCGAAACCGCGGGCCGTGCCCAGGCCGTGACCATTAAGGCCGAGCGCCAGGCCGACCACACGCGGGTCCTGACAGCGCAGCACCTGTGCCAGCAGCGGAATGGTGGAGGCCGCCAGAATGCCGGTCACCGTGACAATACCGGCGGTCAGGCCCGGATAGCCGCCCAGTCCTTCGGAGACGCCAATGGCAATGGGCGTTGTAATGGATTTGGGGGCCAGCGAGGCAAGGATGGCGGGAGGCAGTCCCAGCGCCCAGGCAATGGTGAGTGTTGCCGCACAGGCGGTGATCGACCCGACCACCAGACTCACCGTAATGGGAATCAGCAGCCGCTTGATATGTTGAAACTGCTCATAAAGGGGAATGGCCAGCCCGACCGTGGCCGGTCCCAGCAGCAGCGTCAACCAGTGGGCGTCGAGATAATAGGTCTCGTAGTCCACCGGCAGTACCGCAATGAACAGCGCCAGCATCAGACTGCCGGTCAGCATCGGCGGGGCCCAGCTCGGGCAGCGCATCAATCTGTAAAGGGACAGGGCCAGCATGTAGGCGGCCAGGGTCATCACGACCGCCAGTGCCGGCGTGGCCATCATGTCGCGGGCAAGCGTTTGGAGCGTCATGAGGGGCCCGTCGCATCATCCCGACGCTGCTGCCAGCGCACCATTGCCTGCATCGTCACAAGGGTCACCACGCTGCTGATCAGCGTCCCCGCCACGATGGCAATCAATAGCCTGAGCCAGTTATCGGTCAGGGTCGTCCCCAGAAAGAAAAGACCCGCCGCGCTGGGCAGAATCAACAGGGTGAAATAGTGGATCAGATGGCTGGCGGCGGTGCCCATCGAGCGCGACGAACGCTGTCGCATGATCAGCACCACAAAAAGCAGCAGCATGCCCAGCACACTGCCCGCCACCGGCAGCGCCAGCGTCGTCTGCAAAAGATTGCCGATGACCAGAAAGATCATCAGCCACATGAATCCCTTTAACATCACGGTCTCTGGAATGGGCAGATCGGTATCCCGGCCAGCGGCAGACGGGGTCGGGCTTCAGCTCATGATAAGCTAATGATATAAGGGAGTGCAGTGACAAAACGTGAATGCTTTCCGATACTGGCTTGCCTGTCACACTGAGACTGACGATTTCTTGTTCATCCTTTTATCGGAGGCAATGGTTCATGGCAAAACGCATTGAATTTACAGAAACCGGCGGGGCGGAAGTGCTCAAAATGCGTGAGTTCGAGCCCGACAGTCTCGGACCACGAGACGTCAGGGTGACCAACTGGGCCATTGGTCTCAACTTCATCGATATTTATGTCCGCACCGGTCTTTATCCGGTGGCGGAACTGCCCTCGGGGCTGGGGACAGAAGGTGCAGGGGTGATCGAGGCGGTCGGTGAGGAGGTCACCGATTTCAGGGAAGGCGATCGCGTGGCCTATGCCACCGGCCCGCTGGGTGCCTATTCCACGCACCACACCCTGCCGGCCGAGAAGGTGGTGCTGCTGCCGGACAGTATCGGTTTCGATCAGGCCGCAGCGGCCATGTTGAAGGGGCTGACCGTGCAGTATCTGCTGCGTCAGGTTTATCCGATCAAAAGCGGCGATACCTTTCTTTTCCATGCTGCCGCCGGTGGGGTGGGATTGATCGCCTGTCAGTGGGCCAAAAGCCTGGGGGCACGCTTGATCGGCACGGTATCCACCCCGGAAAAGGCCGAGCTTGCCCGTAAAAACGGTGCCTGGGCGACCATCAATTACAGCGAAGAGAGCGTGGTCGAGCGCGTTCGCGAGCTGACCGACGGGCAGATGTGTCCGGTGGTCTATGACTCGGTGGGCCGGGATACATGGGAGATGTCGCTGGACTGTCTGGCGCCGCGCGGGCTGATGGTGAGTTTTGGCAATGCATCCGGCCCGGTCGAAGGGGTGAATCTGGCTACGCTGAACAAGAAGGGATCACTGTTTGTGACGCGCCCGAGCCTGGCCGGCTACGCCGATACTCGCGAGCGGCTGGAAGCCATGAGTCAGGAGCTTTTCCAGGTCATGGGCAACGACAGCGTGCACGTCAACATTGGCTGTCGTTTCCGGCTCGATGAGGCCGGCGAGGCGCAGGACAATCTGGCTTCACGTCGAACCTCGGGCTCGACCATCCTGATCCCCTGAACGCAAAGCCCCTGCGCTGTCGATGCCTGAACAAGCATGCGACAGCGCAGGCCCGCCTACCATTCGATGGGCGTGTCGTTCCAGTCATAAAACGCGCCGCTGTCGTCAGGGGTGCGCTGGCTGATGACCGCCAGCAGCCGCTCGGCCACAAACGCCGGCGTAAACAGCTTGCCTTTTGGCACTCGGGCCTGAAAGGGCCGGGACAGCTCGGTATCTGTCGTGCCCGGATGCAGGCACAGCAGGATGGCCTGTGGGTTGCGCCGCTTGAACTCGATTGATGCCGTTTTCATCAGCATGTTGAGCGCTGCCTTGCTGGCGCGGTAGGCGTACCAGCCGCCCAGATCGTTGTCTTTGATGGAACCTACCCGCGCCGAAAGTGTGGCGATGATGGCCGGATGGCGCGTCAGGCGATCCGTCAGGGTGCTGATCAGCATGGCGGCCGTGGCGGCGTTGACCTGAAAGGCGTGATTCAGGGCATCAAAGGAAAGTCTTTCGAGGCGTTTTTCGGGGGCAATGACGGTCGACTGATCGCTCTGACCGTCGTGCAGGACGCCAATGGTATTGAACAGCAGATGGACCGGCGTTTGATGCAGGTAGTCGCTGAGCGTTGCCAGCCCCTGTTCAGTGGTGACATCGGCGTCGACGATGTCCAGTCGGTCGATATCGAGCCGATCATCCTGCTCAAGGCGCTCGCGGTGACGAGTAACCGAAACGATTCGTCCGGCGCGAGGGTCCCGGGACAGTTCTGCCAGCAGGGCGCGACCGATACCGCCGCCACCGGTGATGACGGCCGTATAGTGATCGGGAAGATGCTCAAGCATGTCATGGCTCGCCTGGTTGATAAGAAACGAGTGAAGGTTTCCTCAAGCGTAGCGGACCCTGAGGCGTCAGGCCGGGCGCATGAGACCGGCAAGCTCCGGGTCAATGCGTTGGTAAAGCGTGGCCAGTCGGCTGTCGGGGTCTGCCAGAAGTCGCTCGGGGGTGTCGTGTTCGACCAGAGACCCTTCATCGAGCATGGCGATTCGATCAAACTGCTCAATCTGAGTCAGCCGATGCGTAATCACGATCAGCGTGCGCCCCTGACACCTTTTGCGAATTGTGTCCCACACCCGCTGCTCGGTGGCTTCATCCAGCCCTTCGGTGGGCTCATCGAGCAATACGATCGGCGCCTGGCGCAGCAGGGCGCGGGCGATGCCAAAGCGTCTTAGCTGCCCGCCTGACAGGGAGCTGCCGCGCTCGTCCGGAAAACCTGCCAGGCCGTCGGGCTGATGCGCCAGCCAGCCGTCCAGACCCAGAGCCTTGAGTACGGCCATGATTTCATCCTCCTCGATAGCCCGGCCCATGGTCAGGTTGTCGCGATAGCTTGCCGTAAAGAGATGGGTCTCCTGCTGAGCCACGGAAAATTGAGCGCGCAGGGTAGCCTCATCCAGCCGGTTCAGGGGCGCGCCGCCCAGCGTAATAGCGCCTTCGTCCGGCGAGACGAACCGGACCAGGCTGTTGAAAAGCGTGGTCTTGCCGCTGCCGGAGGGGCCCAGGATCAAAAGGTGCTCGCCTTCTTCCACGTCCAGACTGAGCGAGGTGAGGGCGGCCACGCTGCCATCAAGGCGAACGCTTAAACGCTCGAGGCACAGACGGGCGCCCTCGGGCGTCTGCTGTTCGCTCTTGTCGGGAAAATCGGTTTCCGGTACGCGTGAGCGAACGTCATCAAGTCGGGCTGCCGCGCGCTGAATGCGGCCCAGATGCTGCCAGGCCTGGGGGAGCAGGGCGATCGCTTCAAAAGCGCCCATGACGGCAAGGCCCATGAGCGCCACCAGAGTGGCATTCATGCCGTGCTGGGTGACCGCCCAGCTCGCCATGCCCAGCACGCCGGTCAGCGTCAGGCCCAGCAGTGTCTGCGACAGCAGCTGCGAGCTGCCCCACTGACGGGCGAGCCGGTACTCATGCTGGTCCCGGGCGTGTTCGCCCTTGATGAGATGATCGACCTCGCCCTGCCAGCGGTTATAGATCATCAGCTCCGACAGGCCGTTGAGGCGCTCCAGCAGCCGGGCGCGCAGGCGGGTATTGTCCTGCTGCCAGGCGTCCGAGTGCGCCCAACCGGCACGCCATGCAAGCCAGGGGCCCAGAAGCCCCGAGATCAGCAGAGCCAGTGCGGCAAACATCCCAATAGCCGGGGCGAACACACCGATGACCACACCACACACCACGATACCCAGAAGCGCCACGATAGAGGGGGCCAGTACGCGTAGATAGAGGCCGTCGAGCGCGTCGATATCGGCGGTCATGCGCGTCATGAGCTCGCTCTCGCCGTGTCGCTGAAGCTGAGCGGGGGAGAGCGGCTCCAAACGTTCATAGACGTGGCGCCGCAGCTTTGAGAGCAGACGAAAGGTCGCATCGTGGGTGACCAGTCGCTCGGCGTAGCGGGTGCCGGTACGCGACAGGGCAAAAAAGCGCACGCCGGCCGAGGGCAGCAGGTAGTTGAAGGCATGAGCCGTGGCAACGCTCAGGCCGGCCAGCGCCGAGGCGGACAAGAACCAGCCCGACAGGGCCATCAGACCGATGCTGGACGCCAGTGCCATCAGCTGCAGCGCGATGCCCAGACCCAGCAGCCAGGCCCAGGGCGTCATGAGGCGCAGATAGGGTAGAAGCTGTCTAAACATCGCGCGTCTCCGAAAGATCGAGCGTGGTCGGGCGCGTCAGGGGCCCACCCGGGGCGCGCAGGGCCTCGAGGGTGTCCAGTGCCTGGACTCGTCCCTGATCCAGCATCAGCACGCGGTCGGCCAGCGCCAGAAGTTCCATGCGATGGGTCAAAAGGACCACTGTCCGGCCCTTGCAAAGGCGTCCCAGCGCTTCCATGACCAGTCGCTCGCTGGCCTGGTCCAGGCTGGCGGTCGGCTCGTCAAGCAATATCAGGCGGGCATCGCGCAAGAAGGCACGTGCCAGCGCAATGCGTCGTGCCTGGCCGCCGGACACGGCCCGACCGCCTTCTCCCAGTCGGGTGTCAAGTCCGTCGGGCAGTCCGGCAAGCCAGTCCTTGAGGGCCGCCTGCTCCAGCGCCTCAAACAGGGCCGAATCATCTGCCTGCGCGTTGGCCAGTCGCAGATTGTCGGCAAGCGTGCCGGCCACGATCACGGCCGACTGACCCACCCAGGCGATCTGATGCTGCCAGTCATCGAGGCGGATATCGGTCAGCGCGCGCGGCAGCTGATGGCCATCCGTGACGTGAAACGTTCCGGCTTCCGGATGCATGAACCCCATCAATACGTTAAGCAGGGTAGATTTACCGGCACCGCTTGCGCCGATGACGGCCAGCAGTTCGTTGGCGCGGATGTCGAGTGTGACCTGATCAAGGGCAGGCGACGATTGACCGGCGTAGCGTGCCGTCAAACCTTCAAGCGAGAGTTCGAGACTGCCCCCGGGGTGCCACGCCGGCTGGTCGGTATCGCGTTCGAATACGCGCCGCTCGAGAATGGGCATCAGATCCTCGGCGGCGGCTTCGGCTTCGGCTTTGGCATGATAGTGAACGCCCAGGTCGCGCAGGGGCTGATAGAACTCGGGGGCCAGAATCAGGATGAAAAGACCGATAAAGAGGTTGATGCCGTGGTCGTACATGCCGAAATCAAAGTGACCGAGATAGACAAAACCCAGATAGAGCGCCAGAAGGGCAATCGATACGGCGGCGAAAAATTCCAGTACGGTCGAGGAAAGAAAGGCCAGCCGCAGAACACGCATGGTGCGGCGTCGAAAGCCTTCGGAGGTGGCGTGGACTTCGCTGGCCTGACGCTTGCTGACACCGAAAAGCTTGAGCGTGGAAAGCCCCTGTAGCGTATCCAGAAAGTGTCGGCTCATGCGGCCCATTTCCAGAAACTGGTCTTCCTGACGCTTTTTGGCACCGATGCCGACCATGGCCATGTTCAGTGGAATCAAGGGGCCGGTGGCGATCAGGATCAGGGCCGCCGCCCAGCTCAGGGGCACAACGGCAATCACGATGATCAACGGGATGATGGCGCACAGCAGCATCTGGGGGCGGTAGTCGGCATAAAAGCCCTGCAGGGCATCGACCTGGTCCCAGACGCGATGGCTTAAAGTGGCGCTGTGCTGGCGTCGCGCCCACAAAGGGCCAAGAATGGCGACGCGTTCAAGCAGCTCCCGGCGCACGGACTGACGAATTTCGATGCCGCCACGGGCGCCACAGATGGTGCGTGCCCGAACCAGCAGGCCGCGTGCGATAAAGGCCGGCGGAAGCAGCAGCAGCGGAACGACAAGCGAGGAAAAATCGGCACCATCGATCACCATGCGCTGTGCCACGGTGGCAATACACCAGGCCTGTACCAGCAGAATCAGTGTTGAAAGGGTGCCTGCGATGACAGAAAGTCGGGTCCAACGGGCGCCTCGCCTGGCAGTACGCTGCAGCCACTGGCGCGGTGTTTCATTCGATGCCATGACGGCTCCACGGAGAGCGGGAATACAATATCAACAAAAAACCGGACGTACGCACAGCGGTATGTCGTCGCAGTCGTACCGGGCAGCGGCGCGTAACGCCGGGGCCACCTTAAGTGCGCGCGTGAGTTGGCGTATAATAGTGCCACGTTTTCCAGCCAATGGCCGTTTTCATGACTGTACGCACGCGTATCGCCCCGTCACCGACCGGGGACCCCCATGTCGGCACTGCCTATGTGGCGCTGTTCAATCTCTGCTTTGCGAAACAGCACGGCGGCGAGTTTATTCTGCGTATCGAGGATACCGACCGGGTGCGCTCTACGGCCGAGTCCGAGCAGATGATTCTGGATTCACTGCGCTGGCTGGGCATCGACTGGTCCGAGGGGCCAGACGTGGGCGGCGCCCACGGGCCCTATCGGCAGAGCGAACGCGGCGATATCTACGCCGCTCACGTCCAGAAGCTGCTGGACAGCGGTCATGCCTTCAAGTGCTATCGCACCAGCGAAGAACTCGATGAGATGCGCGAGGCGCGCAAGGCGCAGGGCCTTTATACGGCGCTCAAGCCGGATGATCTGTATCTGGACGAGGGTGAGCACGCTCGGCGTGAGCAGGAAGGCTGGCCGCACGTCGTGCGCATGAAGGTGCCCGGAGAGGGGAGCTGTCGCTTTGTCGATATGCTGCGTGGTGAGATCGAGGTGGAGTGGGCGCAGGTCGATGCCCAGATCCTGATGAAATCCGACGGCATGCCGACCTATCACCTGGCCAACGTGGTGGATGATCACCTTATGGGGATTACCCATGTGCTGCGCGGTGAGGAGTGGATCAACTCGGCACCCAAGCACATTCTGCTCTATGAGTATTTCGGCTGGGAGATGCCGGCGCTGTGTCACCTGCCGCTTTTACGCAATCCGGACAAGTCCAAACTGTCCAAGCGCAAGAATCCGACGTCGATCAACTACTACAAGCGCATGGGCTATCTGCCTCAGGCCGTCACCAACTATCTGGGGCGCATGGGCTGGTCGATGCCCGATGAGCGCGAGAAATTCACGCTCGATGAGATGATGGCAAGCTTTGACATTCAGCGCATCTCGCTGGGCGGACCGGTATTTGATCTCGAGAAGCTGACCTGGCTCAACGGGGTCTACATCCGTGAAGACCTCGATGACGAGGCGCTCATGCGAAAGCTGATGCAATGGGCGTTCAACGAGGACTATGTCGCGCAGATCCTGCCTCAGGTCAGACCGCGCGTGCAGACACTTGCCGAGGTCATGCCGCTGGCCGGTCATTTCTTCTCGGGACTGCCGACGCTTCAGTCCGAGCAGTTCGACGAAACCGGCATGTCGCGCGAGCAGACGGTGCGGCTTTTGCAGTTTCTGCTCTGGCGACTGGAAAGCGTGCGCAGCTGGGACAAGGAGGCCCTGCTGGCCGAGATCAAGCTGTTGTCAGGTTATCTTGAGCTCAAGATGAAAGCTTTTCTGGCGCCCGTGTTCATTGCCGTGACCGGCAGTCAGACCTCGACCTCGGTCATGGATGCCATGGTGATTCTCGGCTCGGACATGACCCGGGCGCGACTGCGACACGCCATTGCCACCCTGGGTGGCACGTCCAAAAAGCAGGCCAAGGCACTGGAAAGGGAATATCGGGAGCTGCCCGCACAAGGGGCTTGACGCTTTTCAGTACAATCAGTAAGATGCGCCCCGTTCCTGACCACAACGCCATGTGCAGGTCGGGGCGTCGGGGCCTTAGCTCAGCTGGGAGAGCGCGACACTGGCAGTGTCGAGGTCAGCGGTTCGATCCCGCTAGGCTCCACCAACCTTTACGTCCCATTCGTCTAGTGGTCCAAGACACCGCCCTTTCACGGCGGTAACAGGGGTTCGAACCCCCTATGGGACGCCACCTTCCTTCTGATGTATTTCAGACCTCGTATCGCGCAAGCGCTGCCTTTGATCATCTCCTGATGCGTCCGGATTTTTCTGCGTTCAGGGCTTGACACATCCTGCAATTGTCCACCGATGACGCCTCTTGTCGGTCTACTTTCCGTGCCGCTTCACGCGTAGTGCCTATCTCATTGTTTTTATAAAAAACTCTTTATATTCAATTGCTTATAGCTGGTCAAAAAATATCCAATCTGTCTGGAGCGCCCTGAATATGGCGATTTTGAGACCTTCTTCATACGTTATGAACAGGCTTATCCACAGATTGTGTGGACAATAAAAGTCCCACCGCGAGATGGTGAATTCCATTGCGATGTCAAGCTATAAAAAGCATAAGAGATGGGTTGGTCAGGGGCACGAAAAGGCGTCTGGCGAGCAAAAAAAAGACCGTCAACGACGGCCTTTCGGAAATTCGGATCATCGTTTAGTGCTGTTCGGGATAATCCCTTTGCGTGTAGCCCTTGTAGAGCTGTCTCGGGCGTCCGATGCGTGAGCCGTTGGTAATCATCTCGTTCCAGTGGGAAATCCAGCCTGTCGTCCGTGCGACGGCAAAAATGACCGTGAACATGTTTTTCGGAATACCCAGCGCACGCAGGATAATGCCTGAGTAGAAGTCGACGTTGGGGTAGAGCTTGCGCTCGATGAAGTAATCGTCTTCCAGCGCAATCTGCTCAAGACGCTTGGCGATCTTGAGCTGCGGGTCATCACCCATGCCAAGCTCTTCAAGCACTTCATCGCAGGTTTCCTTCATGACCTTGGCGCGCGGATCGAAGTTTCGATACACCCGGTGGCCAAAGCCCATGAGCCGGAAAGCGTCCTGCTTGTCCTTGGCCCGATCGACAAAGCGCTGAATGTTCTCTTCGGATTCGTCACCGATTTCGGCAAGCATGTTGAGCACTGCTTCATTGGCACCGCCGTGTGCCGGACCCCATAGTGCGGCAATGCCGGCACTGATGCAGGCGAACGGATTGGCACCGGTGGAGCCTGCCAGTCGCACCGTGGAGGTCGATGCATTCTGTTCATGGTCGGCATGCAGCATGAAGATTCGATCCATGGCCTTGGCGGCCACCGGATTGATTTCATAAGGCTCGCAGGGATTGCTGAACATCATGTAGAGGAAGTTTTCCGCGTAATCGAGATCGTTGCGCGGATACACGAAGGGCTGCCCGATGTTGTACTTGTAGCACATGGCGGCAAGTGTGGGCATCTTGGCAATCAGGCGGATGGCCGAGACCTGGCGGTCATGTTCTTGGGTGATATCCAGGTTGTCGTGATAAAAGGCTGACAGGGCACCCGCCACGCCACACAGCACTGCCATGGGATGGGCGTCGCGTCGAAAGCCCTTGAAGAAATTAACGATCTGCTCATGCACCATGGTATGGCGTGAGACACTGTTGCGAAAGGCTTCGAAGGTCTCGCTGTCAGGGATCTCGCCATTGAGCAGCAGATAGCTCATTTCGGTATGATTGGAGTGGGTGGCCAGCTGCTCGATAGGGTAGCCACGATGCAGCAAAACGCTGTTGGCGCCATCGATGTAGGTGATTTCGGATTCACATGAGGCGGTGGAAACAAAGCCGGGATCATAGGTGAAATAACCATGATCTATCAGGCCGCGAACATCGATCACATCGGGCCCCGTCGTGCCCGAATAGATAGGCAGCTCGACGGGAGCGTCCAGACCGTCGATCGTCAGTTGCGCCTTTCTGTCAGCCATAAGGCCTCCTCGATTTATGTAAGATGCTGTTCTATCTGGTATGTCCGCCGAATCGTTGGGCCCACTATTGAGCGGGTGCGACAGTTTGTCAATTCCGCGCACGCGGGGGCGGGGAGTCATGCATTCATTTCATGTGCATGTAACAAAAAGCTTTTTTTAATGTCCCAATGGCACGAATATAGCCTGTTTTCCCTCGAATTTTGAACTTTCCAAACGCTTACAAAAATGTGCGGCAATTTGTCATCCGCATGGCGGGGACATATAATCAATGGCCGCGCGACGGGCGATTCATCGCCTGTCCAGGCGACCTGACCTGATGATAATCGAATCCTACCAAAAACTGCCCGTGGTCTATTCATGCGGGCCGGGAGAGAAAAGCGCCGTGAAGAGTCAACGACCCTTGTCGACTGCCAAGCGTCCGGTGAATCTGGACCTTTCAAGTATCCAGTTTCCCTTGCCTGCCCTTGTATCCATCTCGCACCGGGTGTCAGGCATCATGTTGTTTATCGGCCTGATTTTCCTGATGTGGGCCTTTCAGGTTTCCCTGTCATCTCCTGCCGGATTCGATACCGTCCGCGAGGCCATGGCCCACGGCTTTTTCGCCAGGCTGGTTCTCTGGGGGCTTTTGTCCGCACTGGGCTTTCATTTTGTGGCAGGCGTTCGTCACCTCATCATGGACATGGGTCATGGTGAAACGCTTGAAGGCGGTCAGCGTGGTTCACAGCTGACCATCATCATCAGTGCATTGCTGGTTGTTATGGCAGGAGTCTGGGTATGGTAATCAATATTTTGAATCCGGGGCGCAACGGTGTGGCCGACTGGATGATCCAGCGGGCTTCGGCCGTCATTCTGGGTCTTTACACCATCTTTATGGTGTCTTATCTGCTGTTCAATCCCGGTCTGGACTATGCCGCCTGGTCGGGGCTTTTCAGCCACATCTGGATGAAAGTGTTCACGCTGCTGGCACTGCTTTCCGTGGCTGCTCACGCCTGGGTTGGTCTCTGGATCGTGGCAACCGACTACATCAAGCCCGCGGCCATTCGTTTTGGTGCGCTGCTATTCGTCATCCTGGCCCTGTTTGTGTTTGTGGTCTGGGGTGTGCAGGTTATCTGGGGAGTTTGACATGACACAGTTACGTACCCTGACCTTTGACGCCATCATTATCGGTGGCGGCGGTTCCGGTCTGCGCGCCGCGCTGCAGCTGGCGCAGTCGGGCAAGCAGACGGCGGTGCTGTCAAAGGTCTTTCCCACGCGCTCCCACACCGTTTCAGCCCAGGGCGGTATCACCTGTGCCATCGGCAGTGCCGACCCCAACGATGACTGGCGCTGGCACATGTATGACACCGTCAAGGGCTCCGACTACATCGGTGACCAGGACGCCATTGAATACATGTGCAACGAGGGCCCCAAGGCCGTCTTCGAGCTTGAGCACATGGGTCTGCCGTTTTCCCGCTTCGATAACGGGCGTATCTATCAGCGTCCTTTCGGCGGGCAGTCCAAGGATTACGGCAAGGGCGGGCAGGCCGCTCGTACCTGTGCGGCAGCGGATCGTACCGGGCATGCGCTGCTCCACACCCTTTATCAGAACAACCTGAAAAATAACACGGTCTTTCTCAACGAATGGTACGCCGTTGATCTGGTACGCAATGCCAACAACGATGTGGTCGGCGTCATCGCCATCTGCATGGAAACAGGCGAAACCGTCATGATCAAGGCCAAGGCCACCGTTCTGGCCACGGGCGGCGCCGGGCGTATCTACGCCTCGACCACCAATGCCCTGATCAATACCGGTGACGGTATCGGTATGGCCCTGCGCGCCGGCTTCCCGGTGCAGGATATCGAAATGTGGCAGTTCCATCCGACCGGCATCTATGGCGCCGGGACACTGGTGACGGAAGGCTGCCGCGGTGAGGGTGGCTATCTGATCAACAAGGATGGCGAGCGTTTCATGGAGCGCTACGCACCCAACGCCAAGGACCTCGCTGGTCGTGACGTTGTGGCGCGTTCAATGGTACTCGAGATACTGGAAGGCCGTGGCTGCGGCGAGAATGGCGACCACGTCATGCTCAAGCTCGATCATCTGGGCGAAGACGTTCTGATGAAGCGTCTGCCCGGTATCGTCGAACTCTCGCGCACCTTCGCCCACGTTGATCCGGTCAAGGAGCCGATCCCGGTCGTGCCGACCTGCCACTACATGATGGGCGGTATTCCGACCAACGTGAACGGACAGGCGCTGACGGTCGATGCCGACGGCAACGACAAGGTCATCAACGGGCTGTTTGCCTGTGGCGAAGTGGCCTGCGTATCCGTGCACGGCAGTAATCGTCTGGGTGGCAACTCGCTGCTGGATCTGGTGGTCTTCGGTCGTGCCGCCGGCATGCACATCGAAGAGACACTTAACAAGGGCATCGAGTATCTGGAAGCCTCGCAGTCGGATATCGATGGTGCCATGGCACGTCTGAATCGCTGGAACAAGTCGGGTAGTGGTGAAACGGTGCCCGAGCTCAAGCGTGATCTGCAGACCATCATGCAGAACAACTTCGGTGTTTTCCGCAAGGAAGACAACATGCAGGACGGCGTGAAAAAACTCGAGGAGTTGCGCGAGCGCATTGCCAATGCCTGGCTGCCTGACAAGTCAGACATGTTCAATACCGCTCGTATCGAGGCCCTTGAGCTGGATAACCTGATGGAAGTTGCCGAAGCGACCGCCATTGCGGCGCTGGAGCGACGCGAAAGTCGTGGTGCTCACTCGCGTGAGGACTACCCCGATCGTGACGATGAAAACTGGCTGAAACACTCGATCTATCATCCGGCGGACAAAACGCTGAGCAAGCGTGACGTCAACTTCTCTCCGAAGACCGTCGACACGTTCCAGCCCAAAATTCGTACCTATTGATGAGGGGATGACCCATATGTCGACATTACAGGTCTCCGTTTACCGCTATAACCCTGAAAACGATGATGCGCCCTGGATGCAGGACTTCGAAGTCGATACTCAGGGGCGCGATCTGATGGTCCTTAACGTCCTTCAGATGATCAAGGAGCAGGACAGCTCGCTGGTCTATCGCGCCAGCTGCCGCGAAGGCGTCTGCGGCTCCGACGGCATGAACATGAACGGCAAGAACGGTCTGTCGTGCGTGACGCCGATCTCGGAAGTCGTCAAGGACAACCGGCTGGTCCTGCGGCCCCTGCCGGGCCTGCCCGTCATCCGCGATCTGATCATCGACATGTCGCTGTTTTACAAGCAGTACGAGCGCATTCAGCCCTATCTGCAAAACGATGAGCGGCCGCCGTCCATCGAACGGCTGCAGTCGCCGGAAGACCGTGACAAGCTCGACGGGCTCTACGAGTGCATTCTTTGCGCCTGTTGCTCGACTTCCTGCCCATCGTTTTGGTGGAACCCGGACAAGTTCGTGGGACCTGCCGGTCTGCTGCAGGCCTATCGCTTTCTGGCCGACTCTCGCGATACGCACACTCAGGAGCGTTTGTCGGAACTCGATGATCCCTTCAGTGTATTCCGGTGCCGCGGGATCATGAACTGTGTCAACGTTTGTCCCAAGGGGCTCAATCCGACTCGAGCCATCGGCAAGATCCGTGACATGCTGGTGCGCAATACCGCGTGACATACGGTTTTGCTTAATATGACAGGCCTTGCTTGTTATCATTGGCAGCCTGCCGTCGCCCTGCAGGGCGGCGGTAGTGTTTCGAGTCCGAGCTTTGAACCGGCCCGGTTGATCGGGTCAAAGAAGATACAGCGCGATTCGTGATTTACATCAAGGTGGTCGCACCCACTGCGATCACTGACCCCACCCCAGACCCAGGGTGATCGAGCGATGCAAGAAGGCATAATGGAGTTGATGTGGCGCACCTCGCACATGAGCGGGAGCAACGCCCATTACGTAGAAGAGCTTTACGAACAGTACCTTTCCGATCCTCAGTCTGTCCCGGATGAGTGGCGACAGTACTTCGACAGCCTCCCCGGCTATGATGGTGGCCCTTCCCGGGACGTTCCCCTTGCTCCGATTCGCGATCAGTTCTATCACCTCGCGCGTGAGCGTCGTTCACTGGCTCCGGTGGCGTCTGGTACCGCTGACAACGAAGAAGCCAGCCGCAAGCAGGTCCGTGTACTTCAGTTAATCAATGCCTATCGGTTCAGGGGCCATCAAAAGGCCAATATCGATCCGTTGGGGTTGCGTGTTGCTGAAACCGTTCCCGACCTTGAACTCTCCTTTCACCAGCTTTCCGATGCCGACATGGATACCGAGTTTCAGACCGGTTCCCTGTTCATTGGCAAGGACAGCGCTCCGTTAAAAGAGATCATTGAGGCGCTGGAGCAGACCTACTGCCGCTCGATCGGCTGCGAGTTCATGCATATCGTCAATACCGAAGAAAAGCGCTGGCTCGAGCAGCGGTTTGAATCGGTACGCTCAAAACCCGATTACTCGGCAGACGTGCGCAAGCATGTGCTGGAGCGTCTGACGGCAGCAGAGGGTCTTGAAAACTACCTTGCCAGCCGGTATCCGGGCACCAAGCGCTTTGGTCTGGAAGGCGGCGAAAGCTTCATCCCCATGGTGGATGAGCTGATCCAGCGCTCGGGCAACTATGGCGTGCGCGAGGTCGTGATCGGCATGGCGCACCGCGGTCGTCTCAATCTTCTGGTCAACATTCTGGGCAAGAGCCCGGGTGAATTGATTGATGAGTTCGACGGCAAGAAAATGATCGAACATGGCTCCGGGGACGTGAAATACCACCAGGGCTTTAGTTCGAACGTCATGACGCCGGGCGGTGAAGTGCATCTGGCGCTGGCGTTCAATCCCTCGCACCTTGAAATCGTCACCCCGGTAGTCGAAGGCTCCGTGCGAGCACGCCAGGACCGTCGTGACGACAGCGAAGGCGATCAGGTCTTGCCGCTGGTCGTACATGGCGACGCGGCCGTAGCCGGTCAGGGCGTCATCATGGAAACCTTCCAGATGTCGCAGCTGCGGGGTTACAAGACGGGCGGCACGGTCCATATCGTCATCAACAACCAGGTCGGCTTTACGACCTCTCGCCGTGACGACGCTCGCTCGACCGAATACTGCACCGATATCGCCAAGATGGTTCAATCACCCATCTTCCACGTCAACGGGGATGACCCCGATGCCGTGCTGCATGCCACGCAGGTGGCCATCGACTATCGGCAGCAGTTCAAAAAGGATGTGGTCATCGACCTCATCTGCTATCGCCGCCGCGGACACAACGAGGCGGACGAGCCCTCCGGCACGCAGCCGCTCATGTATCAAAAGATCAAGAGCCACGACAGCTCGCGCACGCTCTATGCGCGTCGGCTGGTCGAGGAAGGCGTGCTGGACGAAGATGAGGTGAAGGGCCTGATCGACGGCTATCGCGAAGATCTTGATAACGGCAATCACGTGGCCAACGCCCTGGTGCAGGAGCCCAACAGCAATCTCTTTGTTGACTGGACCCCCTATCTGGGCCATCGATGGACCGGTGAATCCGACACCTCCTTCGATCTCAAGCGCATGCAGGAGCTGGCCACCAAGATGTGTGACATCCCTGATGATGTCGACACGCAGCGCCAGGTGGCCAAGGTCTACGAAGACCGTCGCAAGATGATCGCCGGCAGTCTTGGCATCAACTGGGGCTTTGCAGAAACCCTGGCCTACGCCACGCTGATCGATCAGGGCCACCCGGTTCGCCTGACGGGCCAGGACACCGGCCGCGGTACGTTCTCTCACCGCCACGCCGTGGTGCATAACCAGAAGGACGGTTCGCTGTGGACACCGCTTTGCCGTCTCAAGCCCAATCAGCCGGACTTCATGATCTATGACTCTTTCCTGTCCGAGGAAGGAGCGATGGCCTTTGAGTATGGCTACGCCACGACCACGCCCAATGCTCTGATTGCCTGGGAGGCGCAGTTTGGTGACTTCGCCAACGGCGCTCAGGTGGTCATCGATCAGTTCATCTCATCCGGTGAAACCAAGTGGGGCCGTCTGTGCGGTCTGACCCTGCTGCTGCCCCATGGCTACGAAGGACAGGGCCCCGAGCACTCCTCGGCGCGTCTTGAGCGCTTCTTGCAGCTGTGTGCCGAAGAGAATATGCAGGTCTGTGTGCCGACCACGCCGGCGCAGATTTTCCATCTGCTGCGCCGTCAGGTTGTTCGCGGGCTGCGCAAGCCCTTGATCATCATGTCGCCCAAAAGCCTTCTGCGTCACAAGGATGCGACGTCCACACTGGAAGAGCTCTCCGATGGCCGCTTCCAGATGGTCATTCCCGATCAGGGCAGGCTGGAGGCCGAGCAGGTCAAACGCGCGATCTTCTGCTCCGGGAAGGTCTATTACGACCTTGCCACGTGGCGCGCCGAAAACGAGCGTTTTGATACGGCCATCATCCGTGTCGAGCAGCTCTATCCGTTCCCGGAAGATTCGCTTTTGGCTGCCATCGAAAGCTACACCAATCTCGAACGTGTGGTCTGGTGTCAGGAAGAGCCCAAAAATCAGGGCGCCTGGTATCAAAGCCAGCATCACATGCGCAAGGTGGCCGATCAGGTAAACCCGGGACTTGGCGGCGAGCTTGGTTTTGCAGGCCGTGCCGAATCGGCAGCGCCTGCGGCGGGATACATGGCAGTGCACAGTGAGCAGCAGCGATCGCTGGTGGACAAGGCGTTCAACGGTTGAGCGCCTGAAAGCTCAGGAACATGAGTGCCGCGATTGCCGGCTACCGAGTAGAGGATATTAAGGAATAATCATGGCAACAGACATCAAGGCGCCAAGCTTTCCCGAATCCGTCGCGGAAGGGACCGTAGCGACCTGGCACAAGAAGCCGGGCGACAGTGTCTCGCGTGACGAACTGATCGTCGAAATCGAAACCGACAAGGTGGTGCTTGAAGTCGTGGCACCCGCCGATGGCACGGTAGAAGAGATCACTGTTGAGGAAGGCGAAACCTGCCAGTCCGAACAGGTACTGGGTCGTCTGGGCGACGGCAACCAGTCCGCGAAGCAGGACAAGGGTTCTGCCGATACGAAAAATGAGGAAAAAGGCGGGCAGGACAAGGAAGAAAAGGCAGCCGAAAGCAAGGCCTCTTCCGACAAGCCTGCCGAGTCCTGCGAAAGCGGGGGCGACAAGCCGGCCACTTCCGGCACGTCGGTCGACGTCAAGGCGCCCTCCTTCCCCGAATCCGTTCAGGAAGGCACCGTTGCCAGCTGGAACAAGAAAGTCGGTGACCCGGTCAAGCGTGATGAAGTGCTGGCAGAGATTGAAACCGACAAGGTCGTGCTGGAAGTTGTCGCCCCCTCCGACGGTGCGCTGACCGAAATTCTTGCCGACGAGGGCAGTCAGGTGACATCCGAGCAGGTGTTGGCACGCTTTGGCGAGGGCGGTGGTGATGCGGCCGGCGCCTCTGCCGAATCCCGCGGCGACGACAGCCAGGCCGAATCGGGTGATGCCAATACCGAACAGGATGAAAAGGTCGGCGACAAGGTGCTGGCACCGGCGGCACGCAAGCTGGTGGCCGAGCACGATCTGGACGTCAACAGGATCGAGGGCACCGGCAAGGGTGGTCGCATCCTGAAGGAAGACGTACAGAAAGCTGTTGATGCCGGCAGCGCCAAAAAGCAGAAAGGCGGTGGCGACAGCAAGCCTGCCGCTTCTGCTGATACGGGCGTTTCCAAACAGGCCGCTGCGCCGGCCACAAAGGCCATTCAGGGCGAGCGTCCCGAGCAGCGCGTGCCGATGAGTCGCCTGCGTCAGACCATCGCCAAGCGGCTGGTACAGGCTCAGCAGACGGCAGCCATGCTCACCACCTATAACGAGGTGGACATGAGCGCGGTCATGTCGCTGCGCAGCCAGTACAAGGACGATTTCCAGAAGGCGCATGACGTGAAGCTCGGCTTCATGGGCTTTTTCGTCAAGGCGGCGACCGAAGCTCTCAAGCGCTTCCCGGATGTCAACGCCTCCATCGACGGCACCGATATCGTCTACCACGGCTATCAGGATATCGGCGTTGCCGTATCCACGCCGCGTGGTCTGGTGGTCCCGGTGCTGCGTGACACCGACTCCATGAAGCTTGCCGATGTTGAAAAGAACATCGGTGACTTCGGCAAGCGCGGCCGCGATGGCAAGCTCGGCATCGAAGACATGCAGGGCGGCACCTTTACCATCACCAACGGCGGTATTTTCGGCTCGCTGCTGTCAACGCCGATTCTCAACCCGCCGCAGACAGCGATTCTTGGGATGCACAAGATCCAGGAACGCCCCATGGCGGTCAACGGTCAGGTCGAAATTCGCCCGATGATGTATCTGGCGCTGTCCTATGACCATCGCATGATCGATGGCAAGGATGCCGTTCAGTTCCTCGTGGCCATCAAGAGCCTGCTTGAGGACCCGGCCCGCTTTCTGCTTGACGTTTAAGCCTTGAAATCCCGCCCGGTCCTGTACCGGGCGGGCTTGTTTTAGAACGATCACCGGCTGCGCGCCGGGTGATCGACAATGAACCGAACAGGGATACACATGGCTGACAAATTTGATGTCATCGTGATCGGCGCTGGCCCCGGAGGCTATGTTGCCGCAATTCGTGCTGCCCAGCTGGGCATGAAAGTGGCCTGCGTCGAAAAGTGGGTCAACAAGAGTGGCAAGACCGTACACGGCGGCACCTGTCTGAATGTGGGCTGCATTCCTTCCAAGGCGCTGCTCGAAACGTCTCACAAGTATGTTGAGGCGCGCGACGATTACAGCGAGCTGGGCATCGAGGTCAGTGACGTTCAAATGGACGTCAAAAAGATGATGGCCCGCAAGGAAAAGACCGTTGCCAATCTGACCGGCGGCATCAGTGCGCTTTTCAAGGCCAACGGTGTGACCGCGCTTGAAGGCACGGGCAAGCTGCTGCCGGGTAAAAAGGTCGAAGTGACCGACAAGGACGGCAACAGCGAAACCCATGAAGCCGAAAACGTGGTGATTGCTTCCGGCAGCGTGCCGGTCGAGATCCCCCCGGCGCCGCTGACCGAGGGCCTGATCGTGGACTCCTCCGGTGCGCTGGAATTCCAGGAAGTCCCCGAGCGTCTCGGCGTCATCGGCGCCGGCGTGATCGGTCTGGAGCTTGGCAGCGTCTGGAGTCGTTTGGGCAGTGAAGTCACGGTCCTTGAGGCCATGGACAGTTTCCTGCCGGTAGTTGATGAACAGATCGCCAAGGAAACCAAAAAGCTGCTCGGCAAGCAGGGCCTCGATATTCGTCTGGGCGCACGCGTTACCGGTACCGATATCAAGGACAGCGAAGTTGTCGTGAAATACACCGACAGCAGCGGCGAGCAGGAGCAGACGTTTGACAAGCTGATCGTCTGCGTGGGTCGTCGCCCCTACACTCAGAGTCTGCTGGCCGACGGCACCGGTGTTGAAATCGACGAGCGCGGCTTTATCCAGGTCGATGACACCTGCCAGACCAACGCGCCGGGCGTTTTCGCCATCGGTGACGTGGTCCGTGGTCCGATGCTGGCCCACAAGGGGTCGGAAGAGGGCATGATGGTTGCCGACATCATCCACGGCGAAAAGGCCCAGATGAATTATGACGCCATCCCCAGCGTCATCTACACCGCACCGGAAGTTGCCTGGGTCGGCATGAGCGAACAGCAGGCGAAAAAGGAAGGCTTTGAGGTCAAATCAGGCGTCTTCCCGTTCTCTGCCAGCGGCCGTGCCATGGCCAACAATGCCACTGAAGGCATGGCCAAGGTCGTCACCGACGCCGCTACCGACCGCATTCTGGGCGTCCATATCATCGGCCAGCATGCCGGTGAGCTGATCGCTCAGGGCGTGATTGCGATGGAATTCGGCTCCAGCGCCGAGGATCTGGCGCTGACCTGCTTTGCCCACCCGACACTGTCCGAGGCCGTTCATGAAGCGGCGCTGGCAGTCGAAGGGCACGCGATTCACATGGCAAACCGCAAAAAGCGTTAATGCTTCGACATTGACGTTGAACCTCACTTCGACCGCGGCCGAAGTGAATCGGGATGGGGTGGCAGGCCATGGGCCGACACCCCATCGATCGAGTCCAATGCAACCAATGGCATGAGACGATGAATCTTCACGAGTATCAGTCAAAACAGTTATTTGCTGATTATGGTCTGCCGGTCTCCAAGGGATATGCAGTAGACAGTCCCGAAGAAGCCGCAAAGGCATGTCAGAAAATCGGCGGGGAACGCTGGGTCGTCAAGGCACAGGTGCATGCCGGTGGTCGCGGCAAGGCAGGTGGTGTCAAGCTGGTCACCAGTCCTGAAGAAGCCAGTGCCTTTGCCGAGCAGTGGCTGGGCAAGCAGCTGGTGACCTATCAGACCGATGAAAAGGGCCAGCCGGTCACGAAGATTCTGGTCGAAAACTGCACCGATATCGCCACCGAGCTGTATCTGGGTGCCGTTGTGGATCGCGGTTCACGTCGTATCGTGTTCATGGCATCCACCGAAGGTGGTGTCGAGATCGAGAAGGTGGCTGAAGAGACACCCGAAAAGATCCTCAAGGCGGAAATCGATCCGCTGGTCGGCCCGCAGCCCTACCAGGCGCGCGAGCTGGCGTTCAAGCTGGGCCTGAACAAGGATCAGATCAAGCAGTTCACCAAAATCTTCCTTGGCCTTGCCAAGATGTTTGCCGACAAGGATTTTGCGCTGCTTGAGATCAACCCGCTGGTTATCACCGAAAGCGGCGATCTGCACTGCCTGGATGCCAAGATCAATCTGGACAGCAACGCGCTGTATCGCCATCCCGATCTCGAAGAGATGCGTGATCCCAGCCAGGAAGACGAGCGCGAAGCCAACGCTCAGAAGTGGGAACTCAACTACGTGGCGCTGGATGGCAACATCGGCTGCATGGTCAACGGTGCAGGCCTTGCCATGGGGACGATGGATATCATCAAGCTCTCCGGCGGTCAGCCGGCCAACTTCCTGGACGTGGGCGGCGGCGCCACCAAGGAGCGCGTGGCCGAAGCGTTCAAGATCATCCTGTCCGATACCTCGGTGAAGGCCGTTCTGGTCAACATCTTTGGCGGTATCGTGCGCTGTGACATGATCGCCGAGGGCATCATGGGCGCGGTAGAGCAGGTTGGCGTCAACGTGCCCGTGGTAGTTCGCCTTGAAGGCAACAATGCCGAGCTGGGCACGCAAAAGCTTGCCGAAAGCGGCCTTAACATCATTGCAGCAACCAGCCTGACCGATGCGGCGCAACAGGTGGTTAAAGCAGCGGAGGGCAAATAATGAGTATCCTGATTGACAAGAACACCAAGGTAATCTGCCAGGGATTTACCGGTGGTCAGGGCACGTTCCACTCGGAACAGGCCATGGAATACGGCACCAACATGGTCGGCGGTGTGACGCCGGGCAAGGGTGGTCAGACGCATCTCGGTCTGCCGGTATTCAACACGGTCAGTGAAGCAGTAGAGCAGACCGGTGCGGAAGCCACGGTCATCTATGTGCCGGCAGCCTTCTGCAAGGATTCCATCCTTGAAGCGGCCAATGCGGGCATCAAGCTGATCATCTGCATCACCGAAGGCATTCCGACGCTGGACATGCTGGATGTGAAGGTCAAGTGCGACCAGCTGGGCGTTCGCCTGATCGGCCCCAACTGCCCGGGCGTCATCACGCCGGGTCAGTCCAAGATCGGCATCATGCCCGGCCACATTCACAAGCCGGGCCGTGTCGGCATCGTCTCGCGCTCGGGTACCCTGACCTATGAAGCGGTCAAGCAGACGACCGATCATGGCTTTGGTCAGTCGACCTGCGTGGGTATCGGTGGCGATCCGATCCCGGGCTCCAATTTCATCGACATCCTCGAGATGTTCGAAAAGGATCCCGAGACTGAAGCCATCGTCATGATCGGTGAGATCGGCGGCACGGCTGAAGAGGAAGCGGCTCAATACATCAAGGAGCACGTGACCAAGCCGGTGGTGGCCTATATCGCCGGTGTGACCGCGCCTCCGGGCAAGCGCATGGGCCATGCCGGTGCCATCATTGCCGGCGGCAAGGGCACAGCAGACGACAAGTTCCAGGCACTCGAGGATGCAGGCGTTCGCACCGTGCGTTCGCTGGCGGAAATCGGTGACAAGCTCAAGGAAGCGACCGGCTGGTAAGGTCGTCCAAGAGCGCAAAGACAAAAAGGGAGCCATTCGGCTCCCTTTTTTTATGCGCTTTTCAGGGTCGGGAATCAGATGTCCGAAGGCTTTTCGGCCCTGCGGCCCTCGAAGACCTTTTTCAGCAGCGGCCGGCCGGCCATCATCATGAAAACCGGTGCCCCTGCGATCAGATAAAAATAGTAGGTGACCGCGCGCCAGATCAAAATGGCCGCCGCTGCCGTGCTCTGTCCGACCATTGGCGCCAGCAGTGCCGATGACGACAGCTCGGCGCCGCCGGCCCCGCCCGGCAGCAGCGTCAGCTGACCGGCCGCCATGGAAAGCATTTGCACCAGAAAGGTCCATGCCCAATCCAGATGCTGGCCCAGACCATAGAGCGTGACGAATAAAATGCTGTAGCGCACGATCCAGTGCACGATGCCCAGCCCAAAGGCCAGCGCCAGCGCCGAGCGCGGCAGTCGCAGGGTTTCAGTGAAGGCCTTTTTGAAGATCAGAATACGCCGAACCGTTTTTTGCTGGAGACGTGGGCTGACCTTCATCCTGCTCAGGAACCTGCCGGACACCACCAGAAAGCGGCGGTGATAGCGACCCATCAATATCACGCCCAGCAACGCCAGGCACAAAAGGGTCATCGGCAGGACCAGCATCCAGCCCAGACGTGCATCGATGGAGCGGGTAATGACGTAAATCATCATCGCGATCATCGAGCACAAAAAAAACAGCAGATCGATGATCTGATCCACGGCAAAGATGGCCGTGGTCTGCGCCGGGCGCACGCCACGGCGAGTCAAAAGAGCAATCAGCGTCAGTGGGCCGCCTGTGCCGCCTGGCGTGGCGCAGATGGCAAATTCGGTGGCCATGACCGTGCCGGTCGCACGCATGAGCCCCATTTCCCCGGCGCGTCCGGCCAGCAGGACCCTGAGCTTGGCGCCATTGAGCAGCCAGCACAGCAGGACCATGCCCAGCATCAGGGCGAAGATGCCTGGCGGAAAGCCGGGAAGCAGATGCAATAGATCGCGTCCGCCCAGTAGCACGGGAATTGCCATGACGGCAAAAAGGCCTGCTACCAGCAGCCAGAGAGTTCTTTTCATGACGTTAACTGATCAGGGAGTGGTTCATGTTCGAACGCAGCGGCGCGGGGCGCCCATTCGTTCGACGTCACGACGTTGCCATATCATTGGGCGATGTGCTTGATTGGCGGTGTAGCCAGCTGATCTTGGTGGTCGGCTGATACCCTTCATCAAGCAGGCGACGGATCGTATCAATCCAGTAGCGTCGGGAAATGTCGTGGCGCATGTCCACCGGATGCAGGCCCAGCCGAATCAACGGTTCATGTCGATGACGCCGCCGCGCCCGCTCATTAACCACCCATGACATGCCGCGACGCCAGCGGCTGCGGGCACTCCAGACCAGTGACGGCGCCTTGATGGCCGTATAGTCCGGCAGCCGATAAAGGTGATCGGGGTCGCTGGTGTAGGTAAACCCTTGCGTGGCAAGCGCCCGGCGCGCGCCGTCACCCAGAAGCCATGCCGGCGCTACAAAGCCATCCAGCGGCCAGTCCTGACGGCGAAAGAGTTCGGCGCCGCGCTCCAGCCGCTCAAGCGCTTCATCGTGACCGATCGGGTAGAACTCGCCTTCATAGGTATAGAGTCTGCGCATGAAATAATCGCGCGGGGTGCGCGGGGGCGGCGCATCATCACAGTGATAGAAACCATGCAGCGCCAGCTCATCGCCTCGCGCCATGCGCTGATGCAAAAGACGCAGCATGCCGGGATCTTCAAAGGTATTGCTGCGATGATGAAAATCCGGCACCACCAGCCAGGTCATGGGGATCTGGCCCAGACAATCGATCTCCTCGACAAAAGAGCGATAGTCGGGCCAGGTGGCAGGCGCAATGTCATGCAGTACCAGTGCAAATTCCCTGTCAGCCATGCTGTACGCTCGCCCTTGCCGTTGTGCTGATGCCCAGCAGCTCCTGATAGTGATGCGTGACACCCTGCACCACAATGTTCCAGTCGTGATGGCGCTCGACATGCGCGCGCGCTTTCAGACCCATGGCTCGGGCGTCGTTTTCAAACAGCGCAAGAATGCTTTGCATCATGTCATCGCTGTCCAGCGGCTGGCACAGCATACCGCACCCCTCCGGAACATTTTCGGCCAGTGCCCCGGCGCGTGTTGCGACCACCGGAATACCACAGGCCATGGCTTCCAGCACGACCAGACCGAAGGTTTCCTGAGTGCCGGCATGCAGCAGGGCGTCGCTGCTGGCGAAGTAGCGCGCGATCTCGGCGGTCGGGCAGAAATGGTTGATCACCGTCACGTTGTCCGGCACCTGGGTCGGCATGGAGGAGCCGACCAGCAACAGGTGATAGGGCGATTGTCCCCGACCGGCAAGCTTTCGCATCGCCTCCAGCAGGACATGAAGGTTTTTCTCCTGCGAGCCGCGTCCGGCAAAGACCAGCAATCGGGTGTCCTCGGACAGCCCCAGCTCGGTCTTGACGCTGTTATCGCGCAGGGAAGGATGAAACGTTGTCAGATCCACCCCCAGCGGCTGAACGCGAACGTGCTGGATGCCGAGCCCTTCAAGTCGCTGCGCCATTACGTTGCTGGGCGCCAGCACCCGGTCATAATGGGCGTAAAGCCTTTTGATGTAGGTGTTGATCACCGGTCGTGACCAGTTGCCCAGCCGATTGCTGATCATGGTTGGCAGATCGGAGTGATAAAAGGCCACAAGAGGAATATCCAGATCGCGGGCACCGGCAATGGCCGCCCAGCCGACCGTATAAGGATCACCTGCCTCGACCAGATCCGGGCGAACATCGCTCAGCGCACGACGCCATGGCCCGCGGGTCAGTGGAAAGCGATAGCCGTTGCTGAACGGCAGGGGCGCGGCCGGCACATTGACGCGGTGGTCATCCGCCTGGTGCGTATAGGCCTCTCCCGGCACCAGCAGCGTATGCCGAACATCGGCGGTAGCGTTCAAGCGACGGCGTTTGGCATCGAGATAGGTACGCACGCCACCGCTGGATGGCGCATAAAACATGGTCATGTCGGCAATATGCACTACGCCGATACCTCCTCGAACCGCACGTATTGGATCAAACAGCAACCCACACCCTGAAGGCGCAGGCTGTCAGCAGGCGCCCTAGTATAATGTGTCAATCTGATGACTGCCGCCGTAATGGGTAACAGTCTGTAGCCCTGACGCCAATGGCATCTGTCCGCCCTGACAGGCAGGGCGGACAGACGATTCAGGCAGGGCGAGCGACCAGAGAGCGGGTCTCTTCGCGCGCTTCGATCAGGATGACGTTGACGACATCGCCCAGACGATAGCGCAGTTCGCCACCAATGCTGATCATGCCTTCCTTGTCGTCAATGGCAACGGCGTCGCGGTCGGTATGCAGCATGGAGGCCGGCACGAAGGCTGAAGCGCCATTGGCCGGCAGGCGAACCCGCAGGCCACCCCGTCGGATATCGACGATTTCACCTTCAAAAGGCGTCTCGCTGGTGACGGCATCGGCCAGATAGCGAACGTAGAGCCAGTCCTTGACGTCACGCTCTGCCATGCGATTCAGGCGCCGACGCTCGCTGAGATGATCGGTCACCGAGACCTCGACGGCCTTGTCGTGCTCGGCGTCGCCACGCAGCACCTGCTTGATCAGGCGGTGGTTGATCATGTCGCCGTATTTGCGGATTGGCGAGGTCCAGGTGGCGTAGGCCGGCAGGCCCATGCCGAAGTGCGGCCCGGGTTCGGTCTGCATGACGCTGTAGCCCTGAAAGCGGCGAAGACGTGCATCCAGCCAGGCATCGCGGCGCTCGTCGAGCTGATGGCGCAGCGCGCGCCAGGACGCGATATCGTTGAACTGCTCCGGCGTGGCCTCGACCGACTGGCTGGCGAGAAACGCCTGCGCCTGCTCGGCCTTCTCGGTTGCAATGCCCTGATGGACGTTGAAAATGCCGTGGCCGACGTTGTCGCTGAGCAGATTGGCGCAGCAGACATTGGCCGCGATCATGGCCTCTTCCACCATGCGGTGACCGATCCGACGCTCTTCGGTCACGATGTCCAGCACGTTGCCGGTCTCATCGAGTTTGAAGACATAGTCGGGGCGGTCGGCAAAGACCAGCGCGTGCTGCTGACGCCACGTCTGGCGCGCCCGGGTCAGACCCGCCAGCGCCTTGAGCTGGGCGTCACCGTTTTCAAAATCCGGCGTCCACGAAGGCGTTGTTTGCGCCTCCAGCGCCTCGAGATAGTCGGAGACCTGCTCATAGTTCAGGCGCGCCTTTGAGCGCACGGTGGCGGCCTCAAAGTGATAGTCGCCGATCACGCCTTCGGCATCGACTTCCAGGGTGCAGACCAGCGCCTGGCGATCTTCATCCTGTTTGAGCGAACAAAGATCATCGGCCAGCGGCTCGGGCAGCATGGTGACGTTCTGGCCCGGCAGATAGACAGTGAACGCGCGCTGACGTGCTTCCTGATCGACGGCATCGCCGCGTTCGACGTAAGCCGTGGGGTCGGCAATGGCCACTTTCATGCGGAAGCGGCCGTCGTCGAGCGCCTCGACGCTGAGTGCGTCGTCCATGTCAGTGGTGGTGGCATTGTCGATGGTAAAGAAGGGCACCTCGGTCAGGTCAGTGCGCTCCAGGCCTTCCTCGCGCAGCGGCCAGCTGTCGCCGGCTTCCGGGGAGGCCTGCTCCAGTGCATGACGCGCCAGCGTCACACGCCAGGGCACCGAGGCGTGGGCACTGGTGGCGATGATTTCATCGACCTGAACGAAAAAGCCGCGATCGTTTTCACGCAGGGGATGACGCAGCAGATGCGTGACCACCCAATCGCCTTCGTTGAGCGAGCTCTCCTCGATACTGCGATGCGTGCGGGCACGCAGCGGCGTATTGATGGAGGGGTGATCCGGAACGACAGACAAACGCCCGTCACGCTTTTTGACGCGACCGATGAAGCGGCCGAGTCCGGCTTCGATCAGGCTTTCCGGCTCGACACTCTTGCGTTCTTTCTCCTCGTTGAGCACGGCTTCGACACGATCACCGTGTACGACCTGCTTCATGGCGGGGGGCGGCACGAAAAAGGACTGGCCGTCATCGGTTTCCAGAAAACCGTAACCCTTGTCGGTGGCCTTGATCACACCGGTCACACGGGGCGTTTTTTCACGGATATTTTGCTTGAGCTGGGCGAGCTGGCTGTTGTTCGAGAGCATCTCGTTAATCGGTTAGGGAATCGGGGGCCCACTATAAGGCCTCATACGAGCGGGTGAAAGAGCCACCCCTTCGGGTGAAGGGATGACGCAGGTCCGGAGTTTATCCCGGTATCCATTCAATGGGCTGCTGACCGTCGAGCAAAACGAGCTTATCAACCGGAGTCGTTTTGCGACCCAGCAGGGTCAAAAGCGTCGTGGCGGCGTTGTCGCAAGAGACATTGCCGGTGGTGGCACTGGCCTGATCGGTGTCGACATCAAGCGCGTCAAACCATGCTCTTCGATGGTCGTCGCATCCCGCCGGGTGGCCAGTGCGGACGAGTGGATTACAAGGGGGTGAACAGCTCGACCGATGGCGTTGATAATCAATGGGGCCTTATCGATGCCTCCTGTCTAAAGGCTCTGTCTGGAGACGAGACCTTGCCTGAAGACAGTGCAACGCTGAAGATACGTCCGTATCGAGTCGAGGGGTCGTGAAGGGGATCTACCACGACGCTTTTGACAACGCAGGCCATGCATGGAAAGACAGGGAAGCGGGCGATGACACTGGAAGGCAACATACTGACCCCCGAAGGCTGGTTCAGAGGTGAGCTGATCATCAGACAAGGGCGGGTCGCCGGTATCAGCGGCACGCCGGTTAATCCCGAGGACAATGACGCCCCTCGCATTCTCCCGGGGTTTATCGACCTGCACGTCCATGGCGGTGGTGGTGCCGATCTCATGGAGGGCGGCGATGCGCTGGCAACGCTTGCTCGTACGCATGCCCGATTCGGCACCACCAGCCTTTTGGGTACCAGCATGACGGCCTCCCGTGAGGCGCTGATCACCGCCTTTCGAGCCGCCGGGCAGGTCATGGCCGCGCCGCCTGCACGGGCTGCCGATATTCTGGGCATCCATCTCGAAGGCCCCTTTATCAGTCCGGACATGCTGGGCGCCCAGCCGCCGTATGCCCGACCCGGGACGCTTGAAGCCTTTGACGAGCTTGATGCGCTTGCCCCCATTCGCGTTATCACCATCGCACCGGAGATCGACGGGCACATGGCGCTGATCGAGGCGCTGGCCGCGCGAGGTGTCCGGGTGCAGATCGGACACAGCGCTGCCACCCATGATCAGTGTGTCGACGCCCTTGCGGCCGGTGCTCGAGGGTTTACCCATCTGTATAACGCCATGGGCGGGCTGCATCATCGTGCCCCCGGTGTTGTGGGGGCAGCTCTGGCCCATGGCGATTTTGCCGAGCTGATCGGCGATCTGGTGCATGTCGAGGCCGGGGCCCTGCTTGCCGCCCGCCGCGCCATACCGCATCTTTATGTGGTCACCGATGCCACGGCCGCCGCCGGTATGCCTGAAGGCGAATACCGCTTGGGCGAGCATCGGGTGTTCAAGCAGGGCAACAGCGTGCGTCTGGCCGATGGGGGACTGGCCGGCAGCGCCCTGACCATGGATGTGGCGCTGCGCAATCTGACAGGACTCGGGCTGTCGCTTGCCGAAGCCTCGCAGCGCCTGTCGCTGTGGCCGGCCCGCTATCTGGGGTTGAGTGATCGTGGCGTACTGGCACCGGGCTGTCGGGCCGATATCGTGGCCCTTTCACCGCAGCTTGATGTCGAGCAGGTATGGGTCGCCGGTACCCCGGTCATTACGTGATCACAACGATTGTCCGTTCTTTTTTCTGACCGCAAGCCGGGAGAGCCATCATGTCATTGATGCGCGATGAGGCGCTGAGTGCGCCACAACGAATTGCCGAGCAGTGGCGTGTCAATCGCGACACCATGGCCCGGCTGGGCGATGAACTGCGTGGGCAGCCACTACATGGTGCCATGACCGTGGCGCGTGGCAGCTCCGATCATGCGGCCGGCTATTTTGCCCGGCTGATGATGCAGATGACCGGCCGCCCCTGTACGTCACTGCCGCTATCACTGTGTACGCTGGATGACACCGCCTGGCAGCTCAAAAATACGCTGTCGCTGGCGGTATCACAGTCCGGTCGCAGCCCGGATCTGATCGAAGCGCAACAGGCCCTGAAAAGCGGCGGTGCCCTGAGCCTTGCCATGGTCAATGCCACTGATTCACCGCTGGCCCTTGGGGCCGACCACGTCATCGATATACAGGCCGGCGAAGAAAAAAGCGTGGCCGCGACCAAAAGCTTTCTGGCCACGCTCTCCGCCAGTGCCTCGGTGATGGCCCACTGGCAGCGCGATCATGCCCTGCTTGAAGGACTCAAGGCACTGCCCGAAGCACTGGATCAGGCCTGCCGTCATGAGTGGGGCGAGGGCGTCGAGGCGCTGCGTAATGTCGACCGGCTTTTTGTTATCGGCCGGGGCAGTGGTTTGCCCATCGCGCAGGAAGCGGCGCTCAAGTTCAAGGAGACCTGCGTCATTCAGGCGGAAGCCTTCAGCGGCGCCGAAGTGCAGCACGGGCCGATGGCGCTGGTGGGGCGTGACTATCCGGTGCTGATTCTGGCGCCGAAAGGGAATACGCAGGCAGGGCTGATCGAGCTTGCCGACACCTTTCGCGACCGTGGTGCGCGGGTGCTGCTGGCCGCCGATGCTGCGGTGGCCTCACGTGATCTCACCATTGCTGACGCTCCGCATGAGGCGTTGGCACCACTTTGTGCCATTCAGAGCTTTTATCTCATGATTGAGGCGCTTTCTGTCGCGACAGGGCATGATCCCGACCGCCCCGAATTTCTCAACAAGGTCACCCAGACGCGCTGACCACGCGCCTGGGTGATGGCTCACAGGACGGCCATGACGCCATGACAACGACAACAGGATCTTCTCATGCCCGATACTGCTGAACCGACGCACGCCCGGACACTACTGTATGCGCCTCTAAAAGCGGTGCTGGTGCCGCTTGATCAGGTGCCCGACCCCGTCTTTGCTCAGCAGACCATGGGCCCGGGTATCGCGCTCGAACCGCTGGAGTCGCAGCTTTTTGCACCCTGTGACGGCGAGATTGTGCATCTGGCGCGTACGCGCCACGCGCTGACCCTGAAAACCGATCAGGGCTGCGAGATTCTGATTCATCTGGGCCTTGATACCGTGGATCTTGAAGGCGAGGGCATTACTGCGCACGTGGCCCCGGGTGATCGCGTTACATGTGGCGATCTGCTGTGGGATTTCGATGCGGATCTATTGGCCTGTCGGGCGCTGAGTCTGGTGACGCCGCTGGTAGTGACCAGCAACGATCAATGGCGCTGTGAATTGGCAGATACCGCCTCTTCCGGTCGGGTGATCGAGCGTGGCGAGGCGTTGATGACGCTGGTGGCGCTTGCAGTGTCAGCGCCGGACGCGACGCCGGAAGGCAGCAACCATGAGTATCGCGAGCAGGTCACGCTGGCGCTGGCGGCGGGGCTGCATGCCCGGCCGGCGGCGCGTCTTCGCGGCATTGCCCGACAGCACGGTTGTACGCTCATGCTCGAGCGTGGCGAGCATGAGGCCGATGCGGCCAGTTTGACGGCGCTGCTGGGGCTTTCCCTGCGTCAGGGCGATACTCTGACCGTCATCGCCCGTGGTTCCAGCGCCGCGGCGGCACTAAGGGAGGCCGTCACGCTTTTAAGCACGCCCGAGGCCGGCGAAGACGATCCGGGGCACGGTGAACCATCCGTTGAGGACACGCCGAGCGTACCGGCAGGTGATGACGCCACCTGCCACGGACTGATGGCCAGCCCGGGGCTGGCCGTTGGCCCGCTGGTGCGTCTTGAGCGTCCGCGCATTGATGTCAGCGAAGACCGCACGGAAAGCGCCGAGGTTGTCGGTCGCCAGCTGAAGGCGGCCATCAGCGCGCTCAATGACACGCTGATCACGGAGATTGAACAGGCACGCACCGAAGGGCGGCGCGAAGAGACCGATATTCTGGAGGCGCATCAGGCCTGGCTGGATGACCCGGCCCTGCTCAATGAAAGCCTTGCGCTTATCGAGGCCGGGCGCAGCGCTGCCTTTGCCTGGCGCGAGGTGCTTGAAGGCCGCATCAAGGAGCTGCGCCAGAGTGAGAGCCGGCTGCTGGCCGCGCGCGGCGATGACCTGCGCGATCTGCAGGCGCGGCTTCTGGCCCTGCTGGTGCCGGACGCTGCAGCGGCGAGCCATTTCGAGATGGCGCCGGGTGCTATCGTGGTGGCGGAGGAGATCACGCCGTCACAGTTTCTGGCGCTGGATCGCATCGCCCCTGCCGGACTGTGTCTGGCCGGCGGTGGCACCACCTCGCACGTGGCGCTGCTGGCGCGCGCGCGCGGTCTGCCCTGTCTGGCGGCCATGGGGTCTCGAGTGCTGGAGATCATGGCCCACCACGATGGGGCCGTGGTCATTCTGGATGCACAGCAAGGGGTGCTGACCTTCCAGCCCGAGGACGAACAGCTCGACACCGCCCGCGAGCAGATCGAGCAGGCCCGGTGGCGTGCGGCGCTCGAGCGACAGGTCGCCCATGAGCCTGCCCATACGCGCGACGACGTGCTGATCGAGGTTTGTGCCAACGTCGCCGGTGCCGATGAGGCCCGCATCGCCTTTGATGCCGGCGCCGACGGCATCGGATTGATGCGCAGCGAATTTCTCTTCATGGCGCGCTCACAGGCCCCGGATCAGGAGATGCAGCGCGGGATCTATCAGCAGGCGATGGAGGCCATGGGGGATCATCCGGTCATCATTCGCACGCTGGATATCGGCGCCGACAAGCAGCTGGACTATCTGGCCCTGCCTGCCGTGCCCAACCCGGCACTGGGCACGCGCGGCATCCGTCTGATGACGCGCCATCAGAGTCTTCTGGACACGCAGCTGCGGGCACTGCTGGCCGTGACACCGCTGGAGCGTCTTCACATCATGGTGCCGATGGTCACCGAGGCTGCCGAGCTTGTGGCCGTGCGTGAGCGGCTCAATACCCTGGCGCGTGAGATGAATCTCGAAGGTCGGCCCAGGCTGGGGGCAATGATCGAGGTGCCCGCCGCGGCCCTGTGCGCCGATCAAATCGCGCGTGTGGCGGATTTTCTCTCCATCGGTACCAATGACCTGACCCAGTACACCCTGGCCATGGACCGTGAAGACCCGGATCTGGCCGGGCGCGCCGATGTGCTGCACCCGGCCGTACTGCGCCTGATCGACATAACGGTGAAGGGTGCCGCCATGCATCAGTGTCCGGTCGGGGTATGCGGCGCCGCGGCAGGCGATCCGCAGGCCTGGGCGGCGCTGGTCGCACTCGGTGTGAATGAACTATCGGTGGAGCCGGCACGCGTGGCCGCCGTCAAGGCCGGTGTGCGACGCCTCGACCGGGCTGCGCTGTCATCCTTGCTGCGCGAATGGCTTGATGAGGCCATCGATAGCGTCACGCTGCGAGCGCGCCTTGCGCAATGGCTACAGGAACACGCCTCGACCGCCCATACAGATGCCATAACCACGGATGCCACAACAACCGACAGGGGAGTACCGCGCGATGCGACTTGATTTCATGGGGGCGCTTCAGCAGCTGGGACGCTCGCTCATGCTGCCCATTGCGGTACTGCCCATTGCCGGACTGCTGCTGCGCATGGGCCAGCCTGACCTGCTGGACATTGCCTTTATTGCCCAGGCCGGTAACGCCATTTTTGAAAATCTGCCGCTGATCTTTGCCATCGGCGTGGCCGTGGGCATCGCTGATGACAGCAACGGCGCCGCCGGTCTTGCCGGGGCGATCGGTTATCTGGTCATTACGGCGGTGCTCGAAGCTCTCAATCCCGACATCAATATGGGGGTGCTGGCCGGCATCATTGCCGGTGTGGTGGCCGGACTCTGGTACAACCGCTGCAAGAATATCGCGCTGCCCGATTATCTGGCCTTTTTTGCCGGACGGCGCTTTATTCCGATCGTCACCGGTCTGACCGCGCTGGCGCTGGGCTGGATATTCGGCTGGGTCTGGCCGCCGGTTCAGACGGCCATCGACCAGAGCGGGCAGTGGATGATCGACTCCGGTGAGCTGGGCCTTTTTGTCTACGGCACGCTCAATCGGCTGTTGATCGTGACCGGGCTGCATCACGTGCTCAACTCGCTGGTGTGGTTTGTCTTCGGCAGCTATGAAGGCGCCACCGGTGACCTTCACCGTTTCTTTGCCGGCGACCCGAACGCTGGCAGCTTCATGACCGGCTTTTTCCCGGTGATGATGTTCGGCCTGCCGGCGGCGGCGCTGGCGATGTATCACACCGCCGCGAAGGATCAGCGCGCCCGGGTGGGCGGCATGCTCTTTTCGCTGGCACTGACCGCCTTTCTGACCGGTATTACCGAGCCGCTGGAATTCACCTTCATCTTTCTGGCGCCGGTGCTCTACGCCGTGCACGCCCTGCTGACCGGGGTGTCGATGGCGCTGATGAGCTGGCTGGACGTGAAACTCGGTTTTACCTTCTCTGCCGGCCTGTTCGACTACCTGCTCTCCTATGGACTCTCCAGCCGCGGCTGGCTGCTGATTCCGGTCGGATTGTTGTATGCCGCGTTGTACTACATGATTTTTCGCTGGGCCATTGTCCGCTTTGATCTGAAAACGCCGGGGCGTGATGACGTGGCACCGGCGCCGGTCGCTTCCAACGACGGCGAGGTACCGGCGCGCGGCCCGGCCTTTGTCACGGCGCTTGGAGGCAGTGACAATCTGACCTCGGTGGGCGCCTGTACGACGCGGCTGCGGCTGGTGGTCAAAGAGGCCGAGCAGATCGACGAAGCCGCACTCAAGGGTCTGGGCGCTCGCGGTGTCCTTAAACTCAATGGTGGGCATCTGCAGGTCGTCATGGGGCCGATTGCCGATGGCGTGGCAGAAGACATTCGCACTGCCCTGCGTGAGCGTGGCAGGACAGTGGAAACCCCCAATATCGCGCAGGCCATGGCGCCATCTGCCGAGCAGGACAGATCGTCTCAGAGTGGCCTGAAGGATGCCGAGCTGTCGCGCTGGCTGGAGGCGCTCGGCGGCGTGGACAACCTGCGACGCAGTGAGCTGGTGGCACTGTCGCGCGTGCGCCTTGAAGTTAAAGCGTCCTCGCGCCTTGATCATGGCGCGCTGTCATCGCTGGGCGCCGCTGGCGTGCAGCGCCTTGATGAGCACTGTCTGCATCTGGTGCTGGGCGAGCAGGCCTGGATCGTGGCACAGCAGCTGCAAACGGAGATTCAGCGCGATGACCGCTGATGACATCCTTCTGGTGGGCGTCGACGGCGGCGGCAGCGGCACCCGTCTGCGGGCGCAGTGGCGGGGCCGCTGTGTCGAAGTCACGGCCGGCCCGTCAGGGCTTGGTCTGGGGGTGGCGCGCGCCTGGCAAACGATTCTCGAGGCCTTGGAAAAGGCGCAGCGGATGCTGGGGACAGCGCTGCCCACCACGCAGTGCCGGCTGGCACTGGGGCTTGCCGGCGTCAACCAGGCGTCATGGCGCGAGGCCTTTTTGGAAAACGCGCCGAAACTGGCCGGCCTGAGACTGGAAAGCGACGCCTTTACCACGTTGATCGGTGCCCATCGGGGCCAGCCCGGCGCCATCGTGGCGCTGGGGACTGGCAGTATTGGCGAGGCGCTGCATGACAACGGCCGGCGGGTCGGGGTGGGCGGCTACGGCTTCCCCTCGGGCGATGAGGCCAGCGGTGGCTGGCTGGGGCTGCGCGCGAGCCGCCACGCGCAGCACGCACTCGATGGGCGCGCCGCGCCGGATGATTTTTCCCGCGCGCTGTGCGAGGCGATGTCGAATCTGTCACAAACCCCCGTGAGCTGTGCGGCCACGTTGACCCACTGGCTCTCCGGTGCCGATCAGACCCGGTTTGCAGCACTTGCCCCGGTGGTCATCAACCACAGCGAGCATCCGGTCGCGCGGTCGCTGCTCACGCAGGCAGGCGAGGATATTGCGCTCATGTATCGCGCGCTGGATTCGGGGGAGCAGCTGGCGCTGGCGCTGTGCGGCGGGCTTGCCCGAGCGCTTGACCCCTGGGTGCCGGAAGGCATCAGGCCGCACCTGGCTGACCCGCTGGGCAGCAGCGTTGAGGGGGCGCTACGGCTGGCAGGCGAGCCGGGCACATCATCACAAAGCGCTCAGGCGCTACAATGAGCGTCTGCCATGGTGGCTTTTACTGCGTACAGGAGATTGCATGACGCCTCATCTGATCGTGACCGATCTGGATCGAACGCTGCTCAACGCCGATCATGGCCTTGATGACATCACCGTTGACACCTTTCAGGCGCTCGAGCGTCAGGGCCATTCGCTGGCGATTGCCTCGGGGCGTCACTATCAGGACATTCGCGAAATCCGGCGCCAGCTCGGCGTCAATGCTCATATCATCTCGGCCAACGGGGCGCATCTGCACGGGCCGGACGATCAGCTGATTCACGAAATTCTGGTGCCGGCGGATATCGTGCGCACGCTTTTGGAAATGGATGTGCCGGGCGAGGTGCGCATCAATCTTTATACCAGTGATCGCTGGCTGATCGATGCGCCCGAGCCGAAACTTCTGGCCTTTCATGAAAGCACGGGCTTTACCTATGACGTGGTCGACATGGCCGGGGTGGATGGTCAGCAGGTCGGCAAGCTGCTCTTTATCGGCGACCCTTCGCTGCTCAAGGCGATCGAGACGCGCGTTCGCGCCCACTTCGAGGATCGTACCCACATCACCTATTCCCTTGAGAACTCGCTGGAGGTGATGGACCGGGAGGCCTCCAAGGGGCAGATGCTCAACCGTCTGGCGGCACAGCTTGATATCCCGATATCGCGCACTGTCACCTTTGGTGACAACCTCAATGACACGGATATGCTGCAAAACGCCGGCCGCGCCTTTGCGATGGGCAATGCCCACCCCGAGCTTTTGACCCGCGCCCCCAATGCCGAGCTGATCATGGCGCACACCGAAGCCGGTGTTGCCATCAAGCTGCGCGAGCTGTTTGCGCTTTAAAAAAATGACCCGGCCGAAAGGCCGGGTATCGATGATGCTTGAGGCGGTCGGTCTCAAGCGTTGTCGGCCTTCCCCTTATTGGCCTTGCCATCATCCACACGCTTCATCTGCTGCCAGAGCTGGCGGCGCAGGTCGGACAGTTTCGGAGCACGATCATCCTCGAAGGGGAGCGGGCGCAGCATTTTGAGAGTGCGAATGCCCAGTCGCGCGGTCAGAAGGCCGCTGGCCATGCCCTGACCGGCTCGGCTGGAAAGTCGGCTGGCCAGATTCATCGATAGAAGATCCATGCTCACCTCGGTGGCCAGTTCACTGGCACCGGCAAATGCCATGTTGGCAAGCACTGCGCGAAACAGGCGCAGGCGACTGGCATAGCCCAGCTCCAGGCCGTATAGCGCGGCCAGACGGTCGATCATGCGCAGGTTGCGCCAGGCCATCAGTCCCATGTCGATCAGCGTGACGGGGCTGATGGCCACCAGCAGGGCCGTTTCGCTCGACATGCGGGTGATCAGCTGGCGGGCGCTGGCATCCCGCGGGGCCAGCACGTAGTGGTTGAAAAGGTCCCGGGTTTCGCGAGCGTTGTGATGGGTCTGGCGGGCGTTCAGAAAGTCCTGCCAGTGCGGGTCACGATCTCCCAGCCCCATCTGCTGGCGCAGCCGGTTGCACAGACCCTGCATGCGATCACCATCCATCTGCGTGTCCATGATGTGGGTATCGATGTCTTCTCGCAGACGCGCGTGTCGGCGCAGCCGTTTGAGCCGAAAGAGTTCCCGGGTCAGTGATGTGCCGGCCAGCGTCACCACACCCAGCCCCAGAACGCTCCAGGCGCCGCTGACCCAGTCGCCGCCAAACCAGGCGTTCTGGAAGGTCTCGACGGCCTGAACGCCGCCCATGATCAGCGTGCCCGCCAGAACGCTCAAAAGACCCCAGCGGCGCTTTTTGGGTTTCGCCAGCGCATGATCAAGAGCGTTGTCGACCTGCTCGGGCGGCGCATTCTCCTCGAGCGGGTGATGCACGCTGTCGAGTTGATAGCGCGCGCCGGGTGCCGGGTCCACCGGTATAAAATGCTGCTCGAAGACAGGCGCCTCGGAGGTGGGCTCGGCCGTGGTCGTGGCCTCATCGCGAACATCAAAGCGTTTGCCGGGACGTGGATCGTTCATCGCAGCTTGTCTCCCAGTAGCCAGTCCAGCGCACTGTCCATGCGAATGTGGGGCAGGGCTTCCCCGGCGGCCTGAGTCGCCGGCTTGAAGGCTGTAAAATCAAACCCCTGACGCTGCCAGAAATCGGCATCCGGCAGGCGCGGCGGCACTTCACCCGGAAACATCAGAACTTCTTCGCCTGACTCGGTCGTGCCCTTGAGCGCCGGATGACGCTTGCCGTCGTGTTCGACCGTACGGGCCTGCGTGGCACGGATGGCGGCCAGCGACAGTGACTTGACCGGCACGTCGGCGTAGCGCAGATCCCGCAGCGGTTCGGCCATCAGCGCCTCAACCAGTGACAGCAGGTTGTCGTGCTGCTCGGGGGTGACGTGGTCGGCCTTGGTGGCGGCAATGGCCAGCCGGTCGATGCGCGGATTGAACAGACGTGACATCAGGCTGCGGCTGCCGTAGTCAAAGCTTTGCATCAATGTGGCGATGGCGCGGCGCAGATCGTCAAAAACGTCGGGTCCGGCATTGAGCGCCGAGAGGACATCCACCAGCACGATCTGGCGGTCAAAACGGCGAAAGTGCTGGCGGTAGAAGGGGCCGATGACCGTGCGCTTGTAGTGCTCAAAGCGTCGGGCCAATGTTTGATAGTTGCTGTCGGGGGGAAGCTCGGCAAGCCGCGCCGGGTCGCCGAGCTGTTCCAGCGGCCACGGAAAGAACTGCAGGACCGGCGCGCCATCCAGCTCGCCGGGCAGCAGAAAACGCCCCGGTTGCACCCAGGTGTAGCCGCCTTCATTGCGGGCGCTGTTGAGCGAGCGGGCATATTCGGCGCTGATATCGGCCAGCTGCTGCTCGTCGGCAGTGGCTGCCGGGTCGAGCGTGCTGACCTGCGCCAAAAAGGCTTCGGCAAAGCGGCGCCGGCGCCCGGTCAATTGGGTGCCAAGGGCTTCACACCACTGCTGATAGCTCTGGCGCAGCATGGGCAGATCCAGCAGCCACTCGCCGGGATAGTCGATCAGATCCAGCGTCAGGGTGCGCTGCTCGCCCAGAAAATGACGGCTGTTGGTACGGCTTTTGTAGCGGATCAGCAGGCGAAGCTCGCTGATGCCCCGGGTTGGCGAGGGCCAGTCGGGCGGCGTGCCCTCGAGCGACGCCAGGGCCTGGTCATAGGGAAAGCGGGGCACGGACAGGTCCGGCTGACTCTGGCGCTGGGCGCCCAGCAGTCTGCCTTCGCGGGCGCAGCTCATCATGTCCAGGCGTGCATCAAGACCTGCATGGCGCAGCTGATTGACCAGCGAGGTCAAAAAGGCGGTCTTGCCGGCGCGCGACAGGCCTGTGACCGCCAGGCGCACCTGCCGATCAAGGCTGCGTTCGAGCCAGTCACCGGCATAACCGGGCAGCGATAGCGGCATGGTTGTCCTTGTTCACGATCATTATTAAATGGTGGGTCTCGATTGTAGCGAATTGCATGTTATAGCGCCTGAAAGCAATGTGATTGGTAACATGGCACACAACGTCTATAGTCTATTCAGCGCTGTACGTTGCATGCAGCCTCCCCGGCCGGGGCAAGGGCATAACATTCAAGCAAGGTGGTTATCAGGGAGAAGACCATGAGCATTATTCTTTGGCTGATCATTGGCGGTCTGGCTGGCTGGATTGCCGGCAAGATCATGCGCGGTGGCGGCTTCGGTATCCTGGGCAATATTATCGTGGGTATCGTGGGTGCCGTACTGGGTGGTGCCATCTTCAGCATGCTGGGTATCGGTTCCAACAACATCATTGGATCACTGGTGGTGGCGGTTATCGGCTCGGTGATCCTGCTGTGGCTGGTGTCCCTGATCAAGGGCAAGGGTAACGGCAAGGTCTGAACCTGCCCCGTTAATCCTCCCTGCGACGCCCGGCCATGCCGGGCGTCGTTGTTTGTGTGGTCGTTGTCCGTGTCAAAAATCCCGCGTTGAACCAGCATGATCCGCCATCGCCGACGCTATTATGTGAGTTTTTTCATCAGATGCGCTTCTGATCTCCTCGAACCGTTCGCCGGTCAATATCGATCAATTCGACCCACCCTTGATGCCAGATCCCCTGGCCGCCATCAATTATGTTAAATGCGACTTGCGGCCTGCCTTGAAGCCGTCAGCAGGGTGGAGAGATGATGGTTACATCAGATGCTCATGGATTTGAAAGGGCGCAGGTATCGAATTTCGAGCCAAAAGCTTTCACAGGATAAGTTCTGACAACATGACCGGTAATTGTTTTTTTCAGAGGGCAAAATTTATCTACGCTTAAGGGCCGCAAGACGTCACGAATAATGGAGTGGTCAGTTTCCTGACACGTTGATCACAGGTAGTCGGGCGTTTTTGTGAGGCGCCGCCGATGGACAGGCAGGCCGGCAGCGATTCACTGCCGAATTTGATAAGGAGAAGATACCGTGGCAAATAATCCCTATAGCGCGTCCAACAATGACGGTCCGCACGACACTGATTTCAAAACCAGTGATCAAAGCAAGAATGAAAGCCTTGAGCAGTTTCGCAACGATGCTGAAGGCCATGACCTGCGTACCAACAACGGCGTACGCATTGCCGACAACCACAACTCCCTGAAGGCAGGTGAGCGTGGTCCGACGCTGATGGAAGACTTCATCTTCCGCGAGAAGATGAACCACTTTGACCATGAGCGTATCCCTGAGCGTATCGTGCATGCCCGTGGCGCCGCCGCGCACGGTGTGTTCGAGGCCTACCCGGAAGCCGAGCAGTATTCAAAGGCAGCGGTATTCAAGGCCGGCAAGCAGACGCCGACCTTTGTACGCTTTTCCACCGTGCAGGGCTCGCGTGGCTCCAACGATACCGTGCGTGACGTGCGTGGCTTCGCCACCAAGTTTTATACCGAAGAGGGCAACTGGGATCTGGTTGGCAACGACATGCCAATCTTTTTCATCCAGGACGCCATCAAGTTTCCCGACTTCGTGCACGCTGTAAAGCCCGAGCCGCACAACGAGATTCCGCAGGGTCAGTCGGCGCACGATACCTTCTGGGATTTTGTTTCCCTGATGCCGGAGTCGGCGGCCATGGTGCTGTGGACCATGTCCGATCGCGCCTTTCCGCGCAGCTATCGTTCCATGGAAGGTTTCGGGATCCATACTTTCCGACTGGTCGACAAGCAGGGCAAGTCGCGCTTTGTGAAGTTTCACTGGAAGCCGCTGGCAGGCACCTACTCCTTTATCTGGGACGAGGCGCAGCTGCTGTGGGGCCGTGATCCGGACTTCAACCGTCGCGAGATGGCCACCGATATCAGCAACGGTGACTATCTTGAGTGGGAACTGTGCGCCCAGATCATCGAGGAAGAAGACGAGCACAAGTTCGACTTCGACATTCTGGACGCGACCAAACTGATTCCCGAAGAGATCGTGCCGGTCACACCGTTGGGCAAGCTGACGCTCAACCGTAACCCGGACAACTACTTCGCCGAGACCGAGCAGGTCGCGTTTAATCCGGGACACATCGTGCCGGGGATCGACTTTACCAACGATCCGTTGCTGCAGGGTCGTCTGTTCTCCTATCTCGATACCCAGATGCTTCGCCTGGGCGGGCCGAACTTCAAGGAGATCCCGATCAATCGTCCGGTTACGCCGGTGCATAACAATCAGCGTGACAGCTTCCATCGCATGACGATCAACAAGGGTCAGGCTTCCTACGAGCCCAACTCGATTGACGACGGCTGGCCGCGTGAAACGCCACCGGCGGCGGAAAACGGCGGGTTCGAATCGGTCAACGAGCGCGTGGATGCCCACAAGGTTCGCGCTCGTAGTGCCTCTTTTGCCGATCACTACTCGCAGGCCACGCTGTTCTGGAACAGCCAGACGGATGTGGAAAAGGAACACATCGTTCAGGCCTATGCCTTCGAGCTGTCCAAGGTCGAGCGTCCGTGGATTCGTGAGCGCGTGATCCAGCAGATCCTGCCCAACATCGATCTGGATCTGGCCCGTCGTGTCGGTGAGATTCACGGCATCGAGGCACCGACAGAAAAGCCGGCTTCGGCAGAAGAGCTGGGCAAGAGCACGCTGACCGAGTCGCCCTCGCTGAGTCTGATGGCGCGTCTGCCCGGTAATATCAAATACCGCAAGGTGGCCATTCTGGTTGCCGACGGGGTGGATCTTGACCAGGTCACGGCGCTGCAGTCGAAGCTCAAGGCCGAAGGCGCGCAGGGCATGATCATTGCGCCGACCATGGCGCCGGTAAAAGCCAGCAACGGCAATACCATTACGCCGGATGCCATGCTCAACGGTCTGCCGTCGGTCACCATGGATGCGGTACTGATTGCCGGCGGCGCGCAGAGCATTGAAACGCTCAAGGCCAGCGGTCAGGGTCGCTACTATCCGCAGGAAGCCTGGAAGCACCTGAAGGTGATCGGCGCCGTAGGCGAGGGCAAGGATCTTCTTGAGGCCGCCAACATCAAGATGGATGAAGGCGTGCTGACCGGTGATAGTGTCGATGCCATCTTTGATGACTTCAAAAAGGCACTGGGTCAGCATCGAGTGTGGAGCCGTAATCCGGAGGCCAACACTCAGCCGGCCTGATACTGCTGCTGAAACAGACAGTGTCATGACTGAAAACCCCGGCCATGCCGGGGTTTTTCATATCATGGGCCGTATTAACATATTATGACCATCCGGAGTGGACGTTCGCGTGCGAGCTGCGTATGTTGCTTGCCAAACCGGCATCTGTCAGTCATCTGCCAAAAGGCATGGCGGATTTGCCCCGCTTACGTCAGTGCTTTGAGTGGATATCATGGCCTCTTCCAAAGAGCGATTTATCGGACTTGAGTGGCTGAGATTCTTTCTCGGTCTCTACATCGTCATCTTTCATACCCTGCATAACTACCCGTCCATCAGAAGCTGGTCGGGCTATGTCACGGATCTGGGTTTTTTCTCGACCAGTACCTTTTTTATCCTGTCGGGCTTTTTGCTGGCGCATGTCTATCTCAACGATCAGCGCGAGATGCGCGAGCCGGCCAAAAGCTTTTTGACCAAGCGGTTTGCCAATCTGTATCCGATCCATATCGGCTCCTGTCTGCTGGCCATGGCGGTATCGGCAGGCGTTGGCTATCTGGCCCTGACAGCCCAGGATGCCGGCACCTCGCTGCGCTTTGTGCTCTATGACGTCAACAACGACACCGGTATCGTCAACCCCGAGGCGCTGCGCCACACCATGGGTGACGTGGAGCTCTGGTTCAATGTGGTACTTAATGTGTTCATGCTGCACGCATGGAACCCCTACTATCTGACGTTCAATCCGCCGTCCTGGTCGATCTCGGCGCTGTTTTTCTTCTATCTGACCTTTCCCTTCATCGCGCCCCGGCTGATGAAGATCAAAAGAACACGGCTGGCCATTTTGATGACCAACCTGATCTATCTGGTGCCGCCGCTGATTGTGATCGCCTTTACGCCCTTTGATATGCCGGAAACGGGGATTTTGCATCGTAATCCGATCATTCGACTGCCCGAATTCATTGCCGGCATTTTGCTGTGCGCCTTTTACATGCAGCAAAAAAAGGCCGGCAGGCTACTTGAGCTGCGCGGCAAGCTGTTGCTGGCGCTCTATATCGCAGTGTGCTGTCTGGTCGCCACCTGGCTGCTCGAGCAGGGCAGAGCCTGGTACTACCTGTTGCACAACGGGTTGCTGCTGACTGCTGAAATGGCACTGATCTATCTGTGCGTGCACATTCCCACGCCCGGCAGCGAGCGACTGACCAAATTTGCCGGACGTCTTGGCGGGGCATCGCTGCCCATGTTTGCCCTGCATGTGCCGCTTTATGTCATCTTCACCCGAAGCGAGCAGATCCTGAAGGGCGAGCCATCCCTGTGTGCTGACAATCTGCGCCTGTGTCTGGCGGCGGCCGGTGAGATCTCCATATGGCTTTATCCGGTTTATCTGCTGATGACCGTGATTCTTTGCGTTCTCTTTCAGGAGCAGTTTGTCGTACGTATTCGCCGCTGGATTCTAAGCTGGATGCTGCCCTCGGCCCCTGCGCGCCAAAAGACACATGCCGAGCGAATGGCTGACCCGCGCGAACCCCGCTGAGACAAGGGGGCGGTTCAGGTACAATGACGACCGCCCCCGCAATGGCGTGACCGAACATCTGTTCCATGAGGTATTTTTTGAAAGAGAGCCTGCAGATCTGGTGCGCCCAGCGTCTGGCCAGCCATGGCTGGCATCGTGAGGTGCCGCCCGAGCGTGCCATGAGCGTTCCCCGTGCCCTTGCCCGACTTCGCAGCATGGACATGGAGGAGCCCGGTGCTCTGGGGTGGCAGATGGTAGGGCGCCTTGACCAGGCGCAACGTGACGAGGCCGTCACCATGCTGGTGCTGGCGTTCAACGCGCAGTGGCTGGATGAACAGGCCCTGTCACAGTGGCTGACCTGGCTTCAGGGAGAGACCTCGCAGCCGCCCTGGCCCGATCAGGGTGACAGCGCGATCTGGCGTGCTCGCGCCCCCTTTGCCCCCGTCATGATCGACAGTCTGGAAGCGGCCGGCCTGGAGCGCGAACGTACCGCTCATTTTCTGCGCGAGGTCTGGTCCGTTCACGAGCGTGATGAGCTCATCCGCATGCTGCTGTGGCTGGCAGGGCAGGGCCATCGTCACGGCTGGGAACTCGATTACCTTCGATTTGAAACCATGACCCCGGCGCAGCGACTGCAGTGGCATGCCCGCATGGCGCCGCAGGCGACCTACGCCGCCACGCTCGAGGCGCTGGTGGTTCAGGAGCATCCACGGGATGTGGCGGCATGGGACTGGCTGCGTCTGGTCGATCTGGCCTGGGCCGGCATGGCCATGGGCTGGCTTGATCAGGACGAAGCCAGAGGCTTTGCCGCACACGGTGTGGATCTTCTGACGCGTCGGTATCAAAGCTGGCATGAGGTGGCGCTGGCCTGGCAGCGTGGGCGCAGTCTGCATGAAGGGCTCGATCTGATGGAGAACTTCACGGTCGACTGGCAACTGCTGCTTGAAGCGCCTGACAGCCCCTGGCAGCGATCGCTGCATCAGCTGCTTGATGACGACCTTCGTGAACGCTCCCGGGCGATGATTCGCGGCCTTCGCAGCAGTGCACGTCACTGGGCGCTGGCAGTGGCCTCCGTCAGGGAGTCGGATCTGCTGTATCGCCAGTACATGGCGCCCGGTGCAAGCGATGAGCAGCGCCGGCTGAGTCGGGAATATCTCGACGAGATTCTGGACTGGCGACCGGAGGAAGGCGTGGCAGGGCTGTCACGCTTCTGGATGCCGGGGCAGGTGCATCATCTTAATCAGCTGGCCTCCGATGCGCTGCATGGCAGGCTGCCGGAGTCTTCGACCCCCTTTGGCACGCCGTCTTCCGAGCTACTGGCCTATCGTCAGCAGCTGGCAGGCTGCGCGTCGGTTTCTGCCACGATCATCATGGCTGAAAAATATGCCTTTCATCTCCAGATGTTTGAAAGCGCTGAATATGGCGACACCGAGCTGCTGGCGCGCTGTCATACGCGGCTTGCCGCCATGCTGGATCGTCACTATCTCAGCGTGGATGCCCTGCTGGAGGCCTGGGTGCGCTGGGAGCAGACCCTGCCCGAAGACAGTACGCAGGAGTCGCTGGTCGAGGATATCGAGTGGCATCGCAACGATCCCGGTAGCCCCTTTCACTGGCTAACAGCCCCCGGCGGCTTTCAGAGGGAGCCGGGCACGCGCCCCTCGCTGTCGCGCTTTACGGCGCTTGCGCTATCAGGGCCACTCAACGCTGCGCTGTGGGGCGAGCCTGAAAGACAGTATGGCGTACAGGCCACCGAGATCCGGGAATGGCTGGATAGCCACTACGGACTCACTGGCACCGCGCCACTGATTCGCTTTCTCGATTTTCTGGTCGAGGCCGGGGACCGACAGGAGTATTTGATCAACTACGGGCCTTACACGCTGAATCAGCGCCGGCTGCGCCAGGAAATTGCCGTGCTGGAGTCTGCCAACTGCAGTGAGGATGAAAGGGTTCATCTGGAAAGACTGCGCCGCGTTTTGAAAAACGACCATCAGTGTAATGACATCGACATGGCGGCATGGGATATCGCCCAGGTGGTGGATCTTGCCGCTGCCGGGCGGCAGCTGGGCTGGCTGAGTGCGGAAAAGCTTCACCACTACCTCGATCAGGCGCTGGCGCTGGCCTCACGCCACTACAGCGACTGGTGGGCCTACGGCAAGGGAATGCTGGCAGGCTATAGCTTTTTCATGGTCGACACCCCCGAGCGTGATCATTTTCTGGCGGAATTCAATCAGGCCATGACGGCCTGGCAGACGGGTCTGCCGCCACTGGCCGGCAGCTGGGCCAGCCTTGATTTCCCGGGTGCGCAGCCACGGCGATGGCCGCCGCTTCATGCCGACACGCTTCCGGGCGACGCTCGCATCCTGCACTAGCACAGTAATGAGTAATCACCAGTGTTGTTTTGTTACCTTTGCATGAATTTCGATTAATACTTTGGTCATAGCGAAGGTGGTTTGATTAATTTTTAATACTCGCCACGCCTGATCAAATTCCTTAACATCCTGAAGGCGTTGTTTTTGACGCCTTTCCCTATCTGTTACACGATGCTTTCAGGATGCTTCCAGTGCTCAATCAACAAAAAGGGCCGTATTCATGCGGCGAATAATCATGGGTAGTCTGGTTTGTCTTGCGCTGGGAGGATGTGCCGCCTCTCAGCCCGGTTCACAGGATGGCGCCAGGGATATGGCCATGCTTTCGCTTTCGACGGTGAAAACGTCGAAAGCGAAAGCCGGAAAAAATGTCCGACAGACATCACACTATGACTATATCTCTCCCGAGGACGCTTATCCGGTCGATATCGAAGCCGCGCTCATGGCCGAGTTTGATACCTGGCAGGGCACGCCTTATCGATTCGGCGGCGAAAGCAGCAATGGCATCGACTGTTCAGCGCTGGTGCAACAGGTTTTCCGGGACAGCTTCAACTTTGATCTGCCGCGGACCACGGCCGGTCAGGTGCTGACCGGTCGCCGCATCGAAAAAACGGCGCTCAAGGCCGGTGATCTGGTCTTTTTCAGGCCCTGGCGCGGCGATCGCCACGTTGGTATCTATGTGGGTGATGGTCGCTTCATGCACGCCTCAAGCTCAAGGGGCGTGAAGATCTCCCGGCTGGATAATCCCTACTGGAGCCGACATTACTGGCAGTCCCGCCGAGCGCTGGATGCCAATGCGCTTGCCATGCGCACGCCCTGAAGATTTTCAAGCGGGCCGATACGAAAGGGTATCGGCCCGTTCTGCTTTTGCCTTTTGGCAACGACACGGTATGCCTCACTTCGATACGCCTGCTTTTAACCCCCCGCCGTTTAATCGACTTCGCCTGATCCACCGGTACACGTCGCTGCCTTGATATTTCCGAGCTGCCTTTTCTTGTACAAGACATGAAAAAATGTTGTACGATTACAGGCGCAAACGGCTGGCACGGATGCCGGCCCGACAACGGACTTCAGGATTTATCAGGTATGGATACCCAATGTTCAAGCTTTTCGGTGTGCGGCACTGAAGCGATTTCCTTTCCGTTCTTGTCGGCAGCGTCTGATGATGATGGATGCGCGTCTCAATCACTTGACGAGCTGTCGTGTGATCATGACCTGACGCTGCTGGACATGGCGCCTCATCATCGGGTGCTGGACATGTACGGCTCCGGGCAGCGGCGCATGCATCTGATTGCCAACGCACTGGATGAGCGTGGTGAACTGGTGGCCAATATCATGGGCGCGCTGTCACTTGAAAGCGCAGCCCTTCGGCAAACGCCTGACAATGTGACCATGGCGCGTCTGGATGATGATCGCCTGTCTCCGGAAGAGATGGGGTCCTTCGATCGCGTGTTGCTCGATATCCCTGCCCTGATCGGACGACACCTGTCGGCCCGACAGCGTTCTGAACGGCTGGTATCACTGCTGCTTCGTGCCATCAGCCTGTGCCGCAACGGCGGGCATGTCGTGTACATCACACATGGTCATCTGGCCCACGACAATGAAATGGTGATCGATCAGGTGATCAATGATGCCCACAAGGGCGTTGCTCTGGGCGACATTGATCTGGTCGGGGTGGATGGGCGTCCGGGTAATACCTGCTGCGGTGGGCAGCAGCTCGATCCCAGAATTGCCAGAACGCTGCATGTTGCAGGTGGCATGAGCCGCGATGATCGCTATCTGGCCATATTGAAATGCGGTCACTCCTGATCCGGCACCATCAATGTTGATCGGCATCGACGCCGGTACACCCCAGCACTACAATGACGCCTCTTTTGCCTTCGGGGCCGGGGATGTCTTTTTTCACCTTTCGCCTGCGTCACGTTTGTTGTTATCTCGCAACATGGCTGGCGCATCAGCTTGTGGCCTTGCGCATCTCACCGGCAGGGCTTGCCCTTGTGGCTATTGCGCTGGCCCTGGTCACAATTCCTCTGCTGTATACCCATCAGCTTCTTGCGGCGGCGCTTTGTGTGATGTCGTATCGCCTGATGAGCGTGCTTTCAGGCTGGGTATCGAAAGCGCTGGGCCATTCTGACGCAAGACAGCGCTACCTTCGCCCGTTCATGGAAGTCATTCTGATCCTGTCGGTCATGGCTGGATTGTCACTGTCCTCACCCGAGCGGCTTTTATGGCCCGCACTGGCTCTGGTCGTGGTCGTGCTGGTGTTTGATCTGGAAAGACGGCTGGTAGTGCTGCTTCAAAAAGCGCAAGGCATTGTTGCCAGAGAAGGACATCTTGAGCGGGTGATCGACGTGATTACGGGGAGTGCAGGGCGCACGCTGCTTTTGATAGCGGCCTGCTACCGGCCACAGAGCTTTTTTTGGAGCGGATTCGCATTTGCAGGCTTGTGTTGTCTGGTGCTGGTCTGGCGGCTGGTGTCCAACTACCAGCGACTGAAAATATCGACGGAACCACCCGCTTCACCGATGCCGGTTAACCGGGAAGCGCCTGTCGAAGTATCAACATCGCAACCACAGGCGTAACGACAAGCGGACATAAAAAAGGCAGCCCGTTGGCTGCCTTTTTAAACATTGATCATTGGTGATCAGTGCTCATGACCGCCTTCGCCGTGTACATGGCCGTGCTCGAGTTCTTCGGCACTGGCTTCACGTACGGATTCGACGCTGACGTCAAAGTTCAGGGTCTCACCGGCCAGCGGATGGTTGCCGTCAACGGTAACCGTATCACCTTCGAGCTTGGTGACGGTGACCAGCAGCGGGCCGCCTTCGGTCTGCGCCTGAAACTGCATGCCGGGCTGAATGTCTTCTACGCCCTGGAAGGCATCGCGCGGTACTTCCTGCACCAGAGAGGGCTGGACTTCGCCATAGCCTTCGCCGGGTTCAACGCGCGCCTGAAGGCTGTCACCTGTCGTCTTGCCCGACAGTTCCTTCTCCAGACCGGGAATGATGTTGCCGGAACCGTGCAGATAGGAAAGCGGATCACGACCTTCAGAGCTGTCGAGTACTTCACCGGAATCGTTTTTCAGAGTGTAGTGAAACGATACGACCTTGTTCTCTTCGATCTGCATGATAAGGGTCCTTTGCGTCGGTACGTGTTGGTTGCTCTTGAACTGTCGGGGCATCGTCTTCATTAATGCGTGCCGACGTGCTGACACATGAGATGGCGACGGCCATATATTTTTCAACCCCGGGCAGGCCATCAATCGCGCTTTTTTTACGATATCATGCCAGCATGGTGTCGGCTTGCAGGCATGGCGGCATCATGATGGCCCGGCAAGGCAGATATCGTGCCCCGGTGCACAACTGAATTATAGACCTTCAAATACTCGCGCAGGAGAGCTTATGACCATTGCTGTCATCTGGATTGTTATCTTTGCCATCGCCGCGGCGCTGGCCTGGAAGAGCTGGGAAAGCGGCTTTGGTAAACTGGTCAAGCGGTGGGTGCCCGACATTCTGCTGATTGATGATGAGCAGGCCAATCGTATTACCTGGTGTGTCGTGGCAGGTGTGCTGTTTGCCACGCTGATGACCAACCCGGCCTCCATGCTGCTGACCGTGGCAATGATCGCCCTGATCGCCCTGATTGTACGAGCGGTGATTCGCTTTGCGCTGAGCAAGGTGCACTGAAAGCGTTTGAGCTTTCAAGCGACCGCTCGGATCGATAAGGCGCTTTCAAATGAATGCCATCAAAAAGGGCTCCCTCGGGAGCCCTTTTTGACGTTCAATACGCCGATTCCAGCATCACCATAAAAGCGCTCAGCGAGAGATATGCTGGTACTCGCCCGCATCGCTGGTGGCCCGGCTGACCAGAACAATAGCAATAAACGAGGCGATAAAGCCGGGGATGATTTCATAGATCCCGTCGCCGCCCAGAAACGCTGCGTTCCAGCCCAGTGCAATCCAGATCATGACGGTGACCGCACCCACGACCATGCCTGCAATGGCGCCGGTACCGTTGGTGCGCGACCACATCAATGACAGCAGAATCACCGGACCGAAGGCGGCACCAAAGCCTGCCCAGGCGTTGCTCACCAGTCCCAGCACCTGAGAGTTCGGATCAGAGGCGATGATCGCGGCTACCACGCCTACCAGCAGAACACTGACGCGACCGACCGTGACGACTTCCTTCTCCGTTGCCTGCTTGCGCAAAAACAGGCGATAGAAGTCTTCTGTCAGCGACGAGGAGGCCACCAGCAGCTGGCTGGAAATGGTGCTCATGACCGCCGCCAGCAGGGCCGCATAAAGAAAGCCCGTGATCAGCGGATGGAACAAAAGGTTGGCCAGAATAATAAAGATCGTTTCCGGGTCCTGAATGTCCATGCCGTTGCGAACCGCGTAGGCGCGCCCGAACAGACCCAGCGAGACGGCCCCGATCATGGAGATCAGCATCCAGCTCATGCCGATGTTGCGCGCCGTGGGCACATCCTTGAGCGAGCGTATGGCCATGAAACGCACGATGATGTGCGGCTGGCCAAAATAGCCAAGCCCCCAGGTGATCGCGGAAAGCCACCCGATAAACGTCAGTCCGTCCGTCCAGGACAGCAGGGTGGGATCGACCTCATTGAGCGTCTGCGAGGCCTGGGCAAAACCGCCACCGCCTTCGCCGAAGAGCACCACGGCCGGCATGATCACCAGTGCCAGCATCATGATGCAGCCCTGCACGAAGTCCGTCAGGCTCACCGCCAGAAAGCCACCGACCACGGTGTAGACCAGTACCACGCCCAGCGTAATGATCACACCCGAGGCGTAATCGCTCGCCCCGCCGATGCTGACCAGCCCCGAAAAGGCGCTCTGGAACAGCTTGCCGCCGGCCACCAGCCCGGACGCCGTGTAGATGGCAAAAAAGACCACGATGACGATGGCAGAGACCACCCTCAGCGACATGGCGCGGGTCGGAAAGCGATTGGCCAGAAAGGCGGGAATGGTAATGGCGTTGCCGTAGCGGACCGTTTGTTCACGAAGACGCGGTGCGACCAGAAGCCAGTTGAAAAAGGCCCCCAGCAGCAATCCAACGCCGATCCACGCCGACCCCAGACCGGAGGCAAACATCGCCCCGGGCAGGCCCAGCAGCAGCCAGCCGCTCATGTCCGAGGCACCCGCCGACAGCGCCGCCACCTTCGGGCTGAGCGTGCGACCGCCCAGCATGTAGTCCTCGGAGGTCGAGGTCGCAGTGCGCATGGCATACAGGCCGATACCGACCATGAGCGCGAAATAAGCAAAAAGGCTGATCCAGACACCGATAGCCATAAATTTCTCCTGTGTTCTGATTATTGGGCCGGAAGGTTTCCTGCAGGTGTCATGAGCAGGGCGCGAGCGAATGGAAAACCCTTTTTGACGTTGTTTTCAACCACAAATGGCCTCCCATCGCTCGTTGTCATCATGATGTGTGGATCAATCGTCTCCCATGGCCAGCAGGGACGCATTGCCCCCCAGCGCGGCCGTATTGATGGTGCGCGTTTTCTCGTTGACAAAGCGCAGCAGATAGTGAGGCCCGCCGGCCTTGGGCCCGGTGCCTGAAAATCCTTGCCCACCAAAGGGTTGAACGCCCACCACGGCGCCTATGATATTACGATTGACGTAGACATTGCCGACCCGGATGCGACGGGCCACACGATTGGCGAAGGTCTCGTTGCGGCTGTGTACGCCAAAGGTCAGACCGTAGCCGCGCTCGTTGATGGTGTCGATCACCGCATCGATGTCGGCCGCCCTGAAGGTCGCGACGTGCAAAATGGGGCCAAACTGCTCGGTCTCCAGCGCATCGATGCCATCGATTTTAAACGCCGTCGGGGCAATAAAGGTGCCGTTGGCGGCAATGGCCGGATCGATCGCGGTCTCGGCGATCAGGCGGCCTTCACCCTTGAGCCGATCAATATGGGCCTGGAGTCCCTGTCGAGCCTCATCATCGATGACCGGGCCGACATCGGTGGCCAGCTTTGTCGGGTCACCGATATTGAGCTCGGCCATCGCCCCCTTGAGGGTGTCGATGACGCGCTCGGCGATATCTTCCTGAACGTAGAGCACGCGCAGCGCCGAACAGCGCTGGCCGGCACTCTGATAGCTCGAGGCCACCACATCCTTGACCACCTGCTCGGGCAGGGCAGTGGAGTCCACGATCATGGCGTTGAGCCCGCCGGTTTCGGCCACCAGCGTTGGCAGTGGCGCGTTGTCGCGTGCGGCCAGCGAGCGGTTGATCAGCTGCGCCGTCCCGGTCGAGCCGGTGAAGGCAACCCCGGTGATCCGGCGATCGCTCGAGAGCACGGCGCCGACCGTGGCGCCATCGCCTGGCAGCAGCTGTACCACTCCGCGCGGCATGCCGGCCTCATGCAGCAGTTCGACAACGCGATGCGCGACCAGCGAGGTCTGCTCTGCCGGCTTGGCCAGCACGGTGTTGCCGGTCACGGCCGCTGCCACGGTCTGGCCACAGAAGATGGCGATCGGGAAGTTCCACGGGCTGATGGTGGCAAAAACGCCCTTGCCCTGCATGATGAGCTCGTTGGACTCGCCGGTCGGCCCGGGCAGCACTGTAGGCGCCTCAAAAATGTCCCGGGCGCGGGCGGCGTAGTAGCGGCAGAAATCCACCGCTTCGCGCACTTCGGCCACGCCATCGGGCAGCAGCTTGCCGCCTTCCATGCAGCACAGGGCCATCAGTTCGGGCGTATGCTTTTCCATCAGATCGGCAAAACGTTCCAGAATGGTGGCGCGCTGCTCGACCGGCGTGTCGTTCCAGTCGGGGAAGGCCTTCCAGGCCACATCGATGGCACGTGAGGTCTCATCAGCACTGGTCCAGCGCACCTTCCCGACGATGCGCTGATGACCCCAGGGGCAGACGACGTCGCGAAGCTCACCGTCATTGCGGTCCAGATCGAACCCGACCAGCGGCCCGGCACGGTAATCACGCTCGAAAAAGGGCGTCATTTCGTCGATCAGCGGCTTGAACTGGCTGTTGACGTTCAGGTTGATACCCCGCGAGTTGCGTCGGCCGTCGGGATAGATGTCGGCCGGCATGGGGATATTGGAATTAAAATACTGGCCCACGCCGATCAGGTTCTCGACCGGGTGAACGCAAAGCGATTCCACTGCGACACGCGGGTCGACCAGCTGATGGACAAACGAGGAGTTGGCACCGTTTTCCAGCAGGCGACGTACCAGGTAGGGCAGCAGATCCTTGTGGGCGCCCACCGGGGCATAGATGCGACACCAGGTGCCCTTCGGGGCCTGCTTGAGGGCGGCTTCGTAAAGGGCCTCGCCCATGCCGTGCAGACGCTGGAATTCGAACGCGCGATCGCCCTGATGGGCCAGGTCGATAATGGTCGCGATGGTATGGGCGTTGTGGGTGGCAAACTGAGGGAAGAGGCGACCACGCGTGTTGTCGGAGAGCAGATAGGTCGCGCAGGCCAGATAGGAGACATCCGTGCAGGCCTTGCGGGTGAACACCGGGTAGCCGTCAACGCCCAGCTGCTGCGACTCCTTGATCTCGCTGTCCCAGTAGGCGCCCTTGACCAGACGTACCGGAATTTCATCGTTTTGTTCATCGGCGATGCGCGTCAGCCACTGAAGCGCCGGCAGGGCACGCTTGGAGTAGGCCTGAATGACCAGGCCGAATCTGCCCCAGCCCTGACAGACATCGGCGTTGTACACCGCCTTGAAGACCTCGAGTGACAGCTCGAGCCGGTCGACTTCTTCGGCATCGATGGTCAGCGCCACATCCAGACTGCGCGCCAGCTCAACGAGCTGTTTGACGGTGGCGACCAGCTCTTCGAGAACCTGCTCGCGCCGCCCGGACTCATAGCGCGGGTGCAGCGCCGAGAGCTTGATGGAAATCGAGGGGGCCGGCGTGGTCGAGGCCAGCTTCTGGCTGGTTTTACCTACGGCGCGAATGGCGCTGGTGTAGTCGTCAAAATAACGCTTGGCATCCTTTCGGGTCAGCGCCGCCTCGCCCAGCATGTCGTAGGAATAGGTGTAGCCCTTGTCGAACAAGGGCCTTGAGCGCTTGAGCGCCTCATCGATATCGCGGCCCAGCACGAACTGGCGACCCATGACCTTCATCGCCTGGCGCATCGCCTGACGAATGACCGGCTCCCCCATGCGATTGACCATGCGATTGATAAAGCCTGCCGGGCGGCCGTCCTGCGGCTGATCCAGCTTGATCACGCGCCCGGTGGTCAAAAGCCCCCAGGTCGAGGCGTTGACGAACCAGGATTCACTCTGGCCGGCGTATTTCTCCCACTCCCCGACACTGAGGCGGTCTTCGATCAGGGCATCGGTCGTGGCGCTGTCGGGCACGCGCAGCAGCGCTTCTGCCAGACACATCAGCATCAGGCCTTCCTGCGTGCCCAGACTGTACTGCTGCAAAAGCTCATCGATGGAGTCCACCGCGGTGTCCATGGCGCGCACTTCACGCACCAGCGCTGCGGTGGTGTCAGCAATCCGCCTGAAATCCCCCTCATCGGTCTGTAAAAGCTCGATGAATTCTCGCATCAGATCGTTTTCGTCGACGATATAGTGATCGCTGATGCGGTCAAAAAGGGTGTCAGGGGCCTGCTGCCAGGTGCCGGCATCCAGTATCTGTTGGCTGTTGAGCATAGTGAAGTTCCTTGCCGCAAAGGACGGCCAGCGCAGGATCAAACCGCGTGGACAAATGAGGCGTCGATGGCTGGCGGTGACAAAAAAGGGATAGTGGCTTTTTTGACTTTAGGCTGTGACGCGCAGCGTCGTCTTGTCGATTTGCCGGGAAGGGTTGTCAGATTGGCGGGAGTTTGACGGGCAGTTTGGTCGCGCAAAAAAGCGGGAGTTTCGGCAATACGTCTTTGGTCTTAGGGGAGGGCGGGCAGCCGGACCAATGCCGGTGATGCTCATTCTGCGCGGGTCTGGCGCAGTGCCCTGGGGGAGTGGCCGAAATGGCGTCTAAAAGCGTGTGACAATGCACTTTGATTGGCAAAGCCCGAGCGTTCGGCGATATCAATCAGAGGCAGGCGGGATTCCAGCAGCAGTTTGCGTGCCGCATTGAGACGCTTGCGCAGGATGTACTGATAGGGCGGCAGGCCCGTTCGTATGCGAAAGAGCTCGGTAAAGTGGGCACTGGACAGATGAACCAGACCGGCCAGATCCTCAACGCGGATGGCCCGGGCCAGATGGCGATCGATGTAGTGATCCAGCATGCTCAGATCGAGCCGCGACTGCGGGGTGGCCTGCCGGTCGAGCAGGCGATGGGAGAGAATCGACAGCAGGGTCGTGATCAACAGATCGCGATCGACGTCCGGCTGATGGGTGATCTCCTCGACCATAAAGGTGAGATAGGCACGTGCGGCACTGTCGAGTTCAAAGTGCAGTGGATGAGAAAACAGCTGAAAGTGATGGCGGTAGGCGCCTGACAGGCCCGGTGCATCGTCAAAGAGATCCAGCAGCAGCTGGGAGTTGTCCCCGATGCCGCGGTAGCAGTGCTCCCGATCACCCGGAATGGTGCAGCCGTGAAAGGGCGCTATGTGCAGTGCCTGTCCGTCGATAATGATCTCGGCCTCTCCTGCAAGGCCGATCACAATCTGGTGAAAGGGGTGCGAATGCGCCTGGGAGATTTCTTCCAGCGGCGCTCGGCGGATGACGTTGGTACTGGTCAGCGCGATGGTCATGGCAGTTCAATCATCAAACGAAAAGGACTCATCGGCTTGCATCAAAAGGCACGCCGGTCACCAAGCGACAGTCGCGCCGTCAGGTGCTGGCGCAGTGCGCGGATTTCCTCGATCCCGGCACTTGAAAACAGATTGCCTCCCTGCTGGAGCCGCCAGGGCTGGCCATATTCATCCATGATGACTTGACAGCGCCGGCGTACGTTTTCCAGATAGGGATCATGTCGGATCGGGTAACCGATGATGGTGTGCCAGCGGGCCTCCGAGACGCGATTTTCCAGCGCCTCGTCAAGCAGGGCCAGCAGGTCGTCGGCGCTGGTGCGATAGCGCGGCGTTCGCGACAAAATCAGCGCCGTGACCATAAAACCGCAGATCAGCAGACAGACAACAAAGGTCAGCGCAAAGATAGCCATGGGGGTCATCGCTTGCCGGGTCGGAGCATTATTCTAGCATGTTCCGATCCGGCACCGAGAGTCTCAGCGTCTGGGCAACATGTCGTCGGCGGCCGCTTCGCGACTGCGGCGAACGCGCTTGAGCCACATCTGCCGGGCGTGGTGTCGAAGGTTGGAGACATCGTCGGTTTCATCCACGATGTCCTGACCCAGAATGGTCTCAAGAATATCTTCCATCGTCAGCACGCCCACCCAGTTGCCGTGGTCGTCATACACCACACACATGTGATGGTGATCGTTGAGCATGCGAATGAAAACCTGCTCGACGCTGTCCCTGCCATCCACCGATTGGATGGGATGCATGATCGCCTCGAGAGTGGCGTCATCGGCGGCGTGATAGGCGTCCATCTTGTGCACATAGCCAACGGTCTGCTCCGGCGGCGTCATGACGGGGTAGCGTGTGAAGGGCAACTCGCCATGAGCGGCGTCAAACTCGGCCACGGTCATTTCGGGCGCCACGGTCTTGCACACCGTACGCGGGGTCATGACCTCATGGACACGGATATTGTGCAGATTGAGGATGTTGACGATGGTTCGGCTTTCGTCGGTATCCACCACGCCGCGCTCCTGGCCCAGCCGCGCCAGTGCCTTGATCTCTTCGCGAACATCGACGTCATCTTCTGCGCCGCCGCCAATGCGGCGCGTGATCTGTTCCGACAGCCATATAAAGGGCAGCAGTACCCGGATCATGATCCTGAGCGTCGGCGCCAGGATCGGCGCCAGCTGGCGCCAGTAACGGGCGCCGATGGTCTTGGGCAGAATTTCTGACAGCACAAGGATCAGTAGTGTCATGACCGCCGATGCCACACCGATCCATGTCTCGCCGAACACGGCGGAAACCTGAGCACCCACGCCCGTCGCGCCGGCCGTATGAGCAATGGTGTTGAGCGTGAGAATGGCTGCCAGCGGCCGGTCGACATTGTCCTTGAGCTGGCTCAGGGAGTGATGCAGCGCCGGGCGAGCTTCCTTCAGGCGTGCGATGTGGCTGGGGGTCAGCGACAGCAGTGCAGCCTCGAGTACCGAACAGATAAAAGAGATGGCAATGGCGGCAACGGCGAAGACGATCAGAAGGACCATGGAGGCTCAAACGTGATGGCAAGGCAGCCATTAATGACACTTTCAGCAGGCGAGTGAATTAAAAAACGATTAACCCGGCAGGAAAAATGTAAAAAGATGTAATAATTCAGGCAGGGCTATGGGAGCGATTTCGCGGCGATAAGACCGACATTGTCTGCAAGATGTCGCCATTTTGCGACATTACTTAAGTAAGTTTAATACAGGTCTTTCGAAATTAAATAAAATGATCACGAAATCTGCCTCTTTTAATACTTTAGCCTCTAAAGCTGATGGGTATAATCCGCGACGATAGCAAACGATTAACCCATGTAATGGTAAAAGGCTTACGCGTTCGGCATGCAATCCCTGGACTCACTCGAGCTGGCCATCCTGACTCGCCTGCTCAATACAGGCCGATACCAACGTGTATATGTCAAGGCAATGGAATTTGGCGTCACGGATGCAGAGTTTGCCCGTGCCGTACGCTATCTCACTCAAAAGGGATTGATCGATGCAGTCTGGGAAAAGCACGCGTCCCGCCATCTGATGCAACGTCTGTTTCGAAAACCCTGTTTCGAGCAGTGCTGCGGGCGTATTACCGAGCATGGCCTGAATGTGGTCATGGCCGGCTAGAGAGACTGCGGTCGCAGCGGGGGTGGCGCCGGATGATCGGACATAAAAAAACCGCCACAACGAGGTGGCGGCCATGCAAGGAACAGTTAGTCAAAACGCATTCCTCAGCGACTGAAGAAGAACGTCTTGCTTACTATGACCACCGTGTTTCCGGTTTGATCCCCGAAATTTAAATTTTTTTTGCTTCAAGGACTTTTCGCTACAAAAACAGCACTTTGTGGCATGCTGCTTGTGTTTGTTGATGGGGGCTCTTATGATGGGCGCCATGCGGGTATAGCTCAGTTGGTAGAGCGTCAGCTTCCCAAGCTGAATGTCGTGGGTTCGAGTCCCATTGCCCGCTCCATTTCCTCTTTCGTGCTTCCTTTCCTGTTACTTATCTGGCGCCCTCAAAGGCCCCGGGTTCGCGCGTTGTCTGTGCCCTGATGCTATCCAGACGGTCTCGATCTGGGCACATTGTCGTGTATACCCCGGTGTACACTGCCAGTTCGGTGTACAAAACAGATATCAACCCGACATGAATTGCCGCGACTGCCTGAACCTCGGCCCACAGAGCATTATCGATATTTGCGTTGTGTGGTGTCAGGACTGGCTGAAAAAGTGAAGTACCCGATCCACGCCCAGGCTGTCGGACCAGGCGGCCGGCGTTTGAATCGTGGCAATGAATATCTGATCTTCCCGATCAATATACTGCTCAAGCTCGGCAAGGATTCGATCCGGTGTGGCCGGTGTTCTGACAAGCCAGGTGGTCTCGAGTACATGCAGGCTGTCGGGGTAGAGCGACAGCGCCCTGATCAGGTGATCGTACGCCTGGTCGGGACGTTTCAGATCGCAGGTAATCATGTAGTCAGCCATGCAGCGCTCCATCGGCTCTTTCCTTCAGAGGGTGCCGGGTCCAGCGACCCGGCGGTGACATGCATTATGACACCTGCAGCATTGATTGCGCCGGGCAGATGGCTGAATACCTGTAGAGCGGTCAGACAGATAATCGGCAGGCGAGCTTAGCTGCCCGGTCCGGATTCCAGACAGTAGCGTGCCATGGCCGGGCCCAGCCTGAGGCCCTTGTTGAGATCACGCAGGGCAGTGCGCAGCCCCTCTTCAACGCAGGGGTGATAGAAGGGCATCTCCAGCATCTGTGCTACCGTCATGCGCTGCTGATGACACCATGCCAGCAGGTGAGCGAGATGCTCTGCCTGTGGGCCAAACATTTCAGCGCCCAGAAAAAGCCCCGAGCCCTGCTCGCCGTAAACGCGCAGTAGCCCATGATTCTGGCGCATGACGCGGGCACGGCCCTGGCCGCTGAAGTCGACTTCCCCGACGGCGTAGCTGTCGCTGTCGCGCTGTTCAATGTCGGCCCACGACAGCCCGGCCGCGGCGATCTGTGGATCGGTGAAGACCACGGTCAGCATCGAGCGGCGATGGCCGGCGCGAATGTCCGGGTAGCGCCCGGCGTTGTCACCGGCGATACGTCCTTCGTCGGAGGCCTCGTGCAGCAGCGGCAGCTCGGCGTTGGCGTCTCCGGCGATAAAGATGGAGGCGGGCGTGCCATCCTGGTACTGACACTGCAGGGTGTAACGGTCAAATACCGGCAGGTCGTCTTCCATGCGCAGGCCGGCACGAGTGATATCGAGTCCTTCGAGGTTGGGCGGTCGGCCCGTGGCAGCCAGCAGGTAATCGAAGCGCTCGGTGACCTCACGGTCACTGTCGCGTTCGACAAAGGTGACTTCAACCCGGTCATCGACAAGTGCCACGTTGCGTGTCTCGGCTTTCGGGTCGAGATAGAACTCGCTGTTGAAGTAGCGGTCGGCATGATCGCGAACATCAGGGTCGCTGATCGGGCCGACGGCGCCGCCAACGCCGAACATGCGCACGCGAACGCCCAGCCGCGATAGCGCCTGGCCCAGCTCCAGACCGACCACGCCCGGGCCAAACACGGCGATCGACTCGGGCAGATCATCCCAGTAGAAGATGTCGTTGTTGGTTACCAGGCGCTCGCCGGCGGCCTTGAGAAAATCCGGATAGTCGGGGCTTGAACCGGTTGCAATGACAATGCGCTCGGCGTGCACGCGAGTATGGTTGTCAACGACAAGCGTATCGGCACTTTCGAAGACGGCATGGCCGCGAAGGCGGTGCTTGGCATCGATGCTCTCCACGGACTCGAGGACGCCATCGACAAAGTGGTCGCGCTCGCGCTGAACGCGCGCCATGACATCACGCCCATCGATACGGATGTTGCCGTCGATATGCACACCAAAGGCGCTGGCATCGCGGGCGTGGTGTGCTGTCTCGGCCGCTGCGATCAGCAGCTTGCTGGGCATGCACCCCACGCGGGCACAGGTCGTGCCATAGGGGCCGCCCTCGATCATGATCACGCTGTCGGTATGGGCACGGGCCGCATTGTAAGCGCCCAGTCCGGCGCTTCCTGCGCCAATGATGGCAACGTCTACACGTCGTTCCTGCATTCGGGACTCCATTCTCGAAGGGCGTACGGTGTTGGCGTGCCCACATGAAAACGGCCACCCGTGGGTGGCCGTTTTGATCCGATGGGCAAAAAACGATCAGGCAGCAACGGCCTGTTCGAGATGCGCCTTGAGATCTTCTGCACCGCCGATATGACGGCCATCGATCCAGACCTGCGGTACGGTCGCATGTCCTGTCATGGCACGCAGCGAGCGGCTGGTAATATCGCGGTTGCCGATGGCGATGTCTTCATAGGCAATGCGGTTATCAGCCAGCGCCTGCTTGGCACGTGCACAGTGTGGGCAGCCGGGCTTGGTGATAATGGTAGCAAAGCTGGGGCGATCTGCTTCGGGATTGAGGTAATCGAGCATGGTGTCGGCATCGGAGACCTCGAAGGGGTCGCCCGGCTTTTCCGGCTCGATGAACATCTTGTCGATTTTGCCGTCGCGAACGACCATGGAATAGCGCCAGCTGCGCTTGCCAAAGCCCAGGTCGGTCTTGTCGACCAGCATGCCCATGCCTTCGGTGAAATCGCCGTTACCGTCGGCCAGAAGGGTCAGATGTTCAGCTTCCTGATGCTCACCCCAGGCTTCCATGACGAACGCGTCGTTGACGGACAGGCAGATGATTTCATCGACACCGCTGGCGAACAGCTGCTCTGCCAGCTCGTTGTAGCGCGGCAGGTGCGTTGAGGAGCAGGTTGGCGTGTAGGCACCCGGAAGGGAGAAAACGGCAACGGTACGGTTGGCGAAGATGTCCTTGGTCTGGACGTCAATCAGTTCGCCACCCTTGCGCTGCTTGAGCGTGACTTCCGGGACGTATTGGCCTTCACGATTTTGCAATTCCATTCTTTGCTCCATGTATTATTGAACTACTGCGGTGACAGGCACCGCTGCCAGAAAACACTCTTCAGTTTATGCATTTATAGCGGGTTGCGACATTTTAATAAGACAAAGGTCGTAATAGAAAAGGATAATTGGAAAGGGCCGGCTAATATAGCGTGTCGCTTCTATCCATCGATCATGTTCGATACTGGTAGTGAATATGTTCCTGCTTGCGCGGCCCTTCGACGGTCCAGGTCAGATCGAACCCGTCGTCTGTCATGATCAGTTCACCGCTGTAGAGGTCTCTCACGCATAGATGCGGTGACAGGCTCATCAGGTGGTTGTCCGCCACCACGACCAGTGGAAACAAAAAGACGGCGTCTTCCGGCCCACGTCGTTCGTGATAGAGCTCCACGCGGTCTTCCACCACGTCAAAGCGATAGACATTGCCAAAGGCCAGCCGGCGTCCGTTGTTGTGGGTGAAGTGCCCCTGCTCATGAAAGCGCAGCGTGGGGTAGTCGTCGCTGACACGGACCTCGCCGACGCCCTGTCCCGACCAGTCGCTGGAGGATTTTGGTCCGGGGGAGGCCGTAAAGGTGAGCTGACGGGTTGCCCTGAGGCACTCGGTCAGGCGTATAATCGTTGTTAACCTTGAAAATCTATCTGGTTGACGAAGCATATGGCCTATCTACTCGGGGTCACACTCTTGTGGTCCTTCTCATTCAGTCTGATCGGCGTCTATCTGGCCGGTCAGGTTGACAGCTATTTTGCCGTATTAACGCGTGTCTCGCTCGCCTGTCTGGTATTTCTGCCCTGGCTTCGACCACGCCTTCTGGACCGGCGTCGCACGCTGGGGCTGATGGGCGTGGGTGCCATCCAGCTGGGGCTGATGTATGTGTGCTACTACCAGTCGTTTGTACTGCTCAGCGTGCCCGAGATTTTGCTGTTTACCATTTTCACGCCCATTTATATTGCGCTGCTGGACAATCTCCTGAGTCGACGACTGGATCTCTTTCAGCTGGCGATGGCACTGGTTGCCGTGCTGGGAGCGGCCTTGATTCGCTACCAGGGCGTGGGCGAGGCCTTCTGGACCGGCTTTCTCATGGTGCAGGGCGCCAATTTGTGTTTTGCCATTGGCCAGGTGGGCTACCGACATCTCATGCGCGGTGCCGAGCGCACGTTGCCGGTGATCAATGTGTTTGGCTGGTTCTATATTGGCGCGCTGCTGGTAGCCCTGCCGGCCTGGTGGTGGATGGGCGATGCCTCGAATCTACCGACCACGCCGGTGCAGTGGGGGGTACTGGCCTGGCTTGGCATGGTGGCCTCGGGCGCGGGCTATTTCTTCTGGAATCAGGGCGCTCGCCGTGTGGACGCCGCAACGCTTGCGGTCATGAACAATCTACTGATTCCGGCAGGGCTACTGGTTAACCTGGTGATCTGGAATCGCGAGGCAGACCTTTCCCGGATCGCGCTGGGCGGGGCCGTGATGGTGCTGGCACTTGTGGGCAGCGAATGGTGGCGCCGGCGTTCGATCTCGTCTGCCGCCGGAAGGGCTGAATTTTCCTGACGGCGTGGTTTACCCTCCAGCGGCGCTGAACGCATAATGCCGGCTCGATGAAACAGTCTGGACAGGGCATGACACAGTTCAACCGGGTAGGGTTGGTGGGGCGACCGGATAGTGACAAGGTCGTTGAAACACTGGAGCGTTTGACGGTGTTTCTGGAATCGCGCGGCCTTGAGGTGCACTTCGAGGTTGAAACGGCCCGAACCTGTTCACTTCGCCAGGGCTCGGCCATTACGCTTGAAGAGATCGGCCGACGCTGCGATCTGGCCATCGTGGTCGGCGGTGACGGCAGCCTTCTGGGGGCCGGGCGCATGCTGTGTCGTTTCAATACGCCGATTCTGGGCGTCAATCGCGGCCGGCTGGGCTTTTTGACCGACATCAATCCCGATGAGGTCGAGCATCGCATCGATGAAGTGCTCAACGGCCAGTATGAGGTGGAAAGGCGTTTTCTACTCGACACCGAGGTCAAGCGCGACGGCCGCGTCATTGGCACGGCCTGCAGCCTCAACGATGTGGTGCTCCATCCGGCGGCCGCTGTGCGCATGATCGAGTTTGAACTCTATATCGATCGCCAGTTTGTCTATCGCCAGCGCTCTGATGGCCTGATTGTGGCAACGCCGACCGGTTCTACGGCCTATGCGCTCTCCGGAGGCGGTCCCATCCTGCATCCCCGGCTCGAAGCCATCGTGCTGGTGCCGATGTTTCCTCATACCCTGTCAAGCCGACCGATCGTGGTCGATGCCGCCAGCGATATTTTGCTGGAGGTTGTGGACAGCCATGATGCCGAGCTTCAGGTCAGCTGCGACGGGCAGATGAAAGTGGTGGTCCAGCCCGGCGATCTGATCTCCATTCGTCGCAAACCCGAATATCTCAAGCTCTTGCATCCGCCGGGGTACAGCTATTTCGAAGCCTGTCGCAGCAAGCTGGGCTGGAGCAGTGGTCTTGTTGGTTGAGCCAGCCCCAAAAATGTCTGCCTCCCGTGCCGGTGAAGGGTTTGACCTGATTGGCGATGTGCACGGCTGCGGCGATCTGCTTGAGCAGCTGCTGGAGAAAATGGGGTATCAAAGGCACGACGGGGTATACGCCCACGCCACCCGGCGCGCCATTTTCCTGGGCGATCTGATCGATCGCGGGCCCCGCGTTCAAAAGGCGCTTGAGATCGTGCGCACCATGGTGGATGCCGGTACTGCACTGGTAGTAATGGGCAATCACGAAGCCCATGCACTGAAGCAGTGTCTGGGGCAGGGGGGCCGTGGTTTTACCATGCCGCGCGTTGGCGGACGCAGCGAGCGGGTGATGTTTGAGACGCTGGCACAGTTCGAGCGCTCGCCGAGGCTCTGGGCGTCGTATCTCGAATGGTTTCTCGAGATGCCGCTGTGCCTTGAGTTCGAGCATTTTCGCGTGGCGCATGCCTGCTGGGATGAATCGCTGCTGCGTCCCTTTTTAAATGATCATCCGGATGGCCGCATTGATCGGCATTTTCTGGCAGCGGCCAGCATCCAGGGCAGTGCTGAACATCGCCTGCTCGATCGCACCACGCGCGGCACGCAGCTTCGCCTGCCACAGGGACAGGTCATTCATTCACTGGATGGCACCCGGCGAAGCGTTTTTCGAACGCATTTCTGGGCACACTCGCCGCAGACCCATGGAGATGTGGTCTTTCAGCCCGACCCGCTGCCGCCGGGCATCGAGGATCGAGCGCTCAGCGACGACCAGCGACGCCGGCTGGTACATTACCCGCTGTCGCAGCGACCGCTGTTTGTCGGACACTACTGGTGCGAGGGCGTTCCGAGCCTGCCGACGGCCAACATTGCCTGTCTGGATTACAGTGCGGTCAGGGGCGGGCGGCTGGTGGCCTATCGCTTTGATGGTGAAACGACGCTGGATGCCGGGCGGTTTTGCTGGATCAGTGCCGATACGTGAAGACGCGAAAGCCGTCATGAAATAAAATTCGGATTTTTTGGATACGCCCGGAACTTTTGAGTCACACTGTCGTCAGAGTAAGTGTTCCCTTGAATGATCCCTTGCTCTTGTCCGGCGGACCCTCTCCGCCGGACTTCTTTTTGTGTGCCGTATTCAACTTCAACGTTTGAACCCATGAGCATGACCGGCTGGCAGGTCCCAGCCTCAAATGGAGTCAGCATGCCTCAGGCGCTGCGTTTCCCGCTTGATGCCGATATCGACGGACTGCGTCACGCACTCTGGAAACATCGCATCGGCCATCACTACTCTCGTGACCAGGACGGACAGGTGCTCTGGCTGATCGAGGATGTTCAGCTTGAAAAGGCACGCGAGCTGATCGAAAAGTGGCGTCAGGGAGAGTCCATGGCGCTGGACGAGACCCCTGAACCGGTGGCCCGCGGCGGGTCGATCATGGGCTCGCTGCGCCTGGCCCCGGTGACAACGCTTGTGATCGTGATGTGTCTGGTCGTCTTTGCCTGGCAGGGCATTGATAACATTCAGGCGCTGACGGCGCTGGCGATTGCGCCCATCGCCATCGAAGGACAGCAGCTCTACGCCTCAACGCTGGGATATGCGCTGTCGCAGGCAGAAGTCTGGCGTTTGTTCTCGCCGGCCTTTTTACATTTCAGCCTGATGCATCTGATCTTCAATCTGCTCTGGCTCTGGTATTTTGGCCGCCAGGTCGAGGCGCTGCAGGGTCGCTGGCGGCTGCTGGCGCTTCTGGTCTCGGCCATGCTGGTTTCCAACCTGGCGCAGTACGCCACCGGTACGGTGCTCTTTGGCGGTATGTCCGGTGTCGTCTATGCGCTCGTCGGGTTTGTCTGGCTCTATTCGCGCCTGGTCCCCGGCAGCGGTTTTCAGTTTCCCACCATGCTGATGGTGTTCATGGTGGGCTGGCTGGTGCTGTGCATGACCCCGGCCGCCGGCTGGATCGGTTTTGGCAACGTGGCCAACGAGGCGCACCTGGGCGGGCTGCTGCTGGGGCTGGCGGCCGGGCTTCTGGGCTCGCGCTTTCATCCGCACCGCGCAGCCCCTCCAAAAAGTCACGAGGATATCGACGGATAACCCATGAGCGACATGAATTTCGAGCGCATGATCGAGCAGCTGACGCCGCAAATGTATGAAGGGCTCAAGCGGGGCGTGGAACTGGGCAAGTGGCCTGACGGCCGGCCCCTGAGCGCCGAGCAGCGCGAGCTGTGTCTCGAAGCCATTTTGCGCTTTGAGGCCAGACACAACGTGGCCCCCGAGCAGCGCACGGGTCACATTGATCGCCACGGCTGTGGCAGCGACCAGCACGGTGAGGCCCGGGGCGACAGCATCAAATGGGTCAATTAGACCTTGAGTCTCTCTGGAGTATTCAGACGCCTCCCGAGCAAGGACTTGAATGTGCCGGGGGGCTTTCGCGCATGGCCATCACGGCCGATGCCGCGGGCCGAGCGCACTACCAGCTGCGCATCGGTGAGCACAATAAACCCCTCAATCCCTGGCTGGGCCACGATGTGGCCATCGAGTTTGCCGGCAGCATTGTCTGCGTCCACTGTCAGCGCCTGACGCGCAAGAGTTTCGGTCAGGGACACTGCTACGCTTGCTTCAGGCGCCTGGCGCGTTGTGATACCTGCATGATGGCGCCCGAGCGCTGCCACTATTTTCAGGGCACCTGCCGCGAGCCCGAGTGGGGCGAACGACACTGCTTTGCACCCCACGTGGTCTATCTGGCCGCCAGCTCCGGGCCCAAGGTCGGCATCACCAAACCGTCACAGATGCCCACTCGCTGGCTGGATCAGGGCGCCGTCCAGGCCCTGCCGATCCTGTCGGTGGCATCGCGTCGGCAGTCCGGGATGGTCGAGGCGCTCTTTCGAAGTGAAATCAGCGATCGCACCCACTGGCAGCGCATGCTCAAGGGCGAAACGGCGGATGTGGATCTCATCCAGCGGCGCGATGAGCTGATGACACGGCTGGCCCCGGGGCTTGAAGCGCTCAGAGCGCAGTTCGGTGAAGACAATATCCGCTCGCACGGCGAGCATCGTGTCGCCCGGTTTGACTATCCGGTACTGGCCTGGCCCGAACGCGTCAAAGCCCTCAATCTGGACCGCACCCCGCAGATCGAGGGGCGGCTGATGGGGCTCAAGGGGCAGTATCTGATCCTGGACACCGGCGTGATCAATCTGCGCAAGTACACCGGCTATCAGGTCAGTGTGAGGCTGTCAGCGCGCTCATGATGACAGGCTCTGGCGCGTCGATAGCTGTCGGGGCTGGCGCTTGCGCTCCATCTGCTCCAGAAACCACGCCATGACACGCCGATAAAGTTCCGGCCCCAGCACGACATCTTCTACGCCAACGTCCAGATTGGGGTTGTCATTGACCTCGATGACGACCACTCGTTCGCCGCTTTGCTTGATATCCACGCCGTAAAGGCCGTTGCCAATCAGGCGCGTCGCCTTGAGCGCCGTTTTGATCACCTTCTCGGGCGCATCGGCCGGGTCCATCGTCTCAAAGCCGCCGCTGCGCACCCGCGCGCCGCTGTGGTCGTAGATCTGCCAATGGCCGCGCGCCATGTAGTAGCGACTGGCAAACAGCACCTGTCCATCCAGAATGCCGATACGCCAGTCGTACTCGGTCGGCATCCACTCCTGTAACAGCAAAAGCGCCGAATCCTCGAACAACCGTCTTGCCTCCTCGATCAACTGCGCGCTGGAGCTGATCTTGACGATGCCGCGTGAAAAGGCGCCGTCCGGTATTTTCAGCACCTGCGGAAAGGTCAGGGTGTCGGCCAGCGTCCCCAGACGGTCGAGATCGCCTCGGTTGAGCAGATGGCCTTCGGGCGCCGGAATGCCGCGGGCACGCAGCAGGGCATGCAGATACACCTTGTTGGTGCAGCGTAGAATCGACTGGGGGTCATCGATGACGACCAGCCCTTCGTGCTCGGCGCGGCGCGCCATGCGCCAGGTGTGATGGTCAAGACAAGTGGTTTCGCGAATGAACAGGGCGTCGAATTCGGCCAGTCGCCCCTCATCGCGTCGGGTGATCAGACTGACATCGATGCCCATCGATCGCCCGGCACGAATGAATTGCTTGATTGCGCTCTTGTTGCTGGGCGGCATCGCCTCGGCGGGGTCGACCAGAATGGCCAGGTCAAAGCGGTAGCGTCGTCGGGCGGCCGGGGTGCGCCACACCTGGCGGGAGTGACCGTTAAGGGCGCGTGCAAAACGCTCCTCTTCCGCCGGGGCAACGTCCTTGAGCGAGAGCGCCTTCAGCCGTGCCAGCCGCCAGTCGCCGTGGCGTTTGATAAACCGGGCCTCCATGATCGGGCAGGGCAGATGGGAAAAGAGCCGGCGCCCGAGCCGTGCCAGCGCCTCGCTGCCGGTGTCGCCAAAAAAAAGCCGCAGATCGAGCCGCTCGCCGTGCAGGGCGCCGCGACGGTCCAGTTCGGCCATCATGTCGTTGAGCCCATCGAGCTGGAGATCGATCAGCGCCTTGCGCCTGAGCTGGTTGAGCGTTTCCACGTCGGGCTGTACGCGCTGGCCGCGGGCCTGAGCCAGCAGCGACACGTAGTAGCCGGTCTCGAGATAATCCAGCCCGCTGCACAGATTGATGACATGAGTCGCCCGGTCCTGGTCGGAATTGTCTTCCAGGGCCAGAAAGTCATCGGCGCTGACGATATCATCGCTGGGATAATAGGGGCGCCAGTCGCTGGGGTGATCCACGACAATACGCAAACGTGACATGACACTACTCCGCCGCTCAGGGGACATCTGCGCATCATAGGACGGTGCCGGCCGTCGTGGAATAGGCTCGATCACTCATGAGCGGTAGTCGGGGGCAGTGTGGCGGGCGTAGGCCCGGGCCGAGACGATGCTGGAACTGCCGTGGATCAGGACTGACGCCACCACGACCAGTGTGACCAGCGGCCAGGCAAGGTCAAGGTCCGCCCTGTCACGCACTTCCAGGGCATAGAGCAGGGCCGCCACGCCCAGCGGTCCGATCCAGCCCAGCCAGGCCGCGGTCCGAAATCCCTTTAGCGGCCCCAGCAGCGGTGACAGCAGCAAAAGCGCCGGCAGACGACGCAACAACACGATCAGAACAGCAGCCAGCAGGGCCATCCAGCCCAGCGACAGCCACCCCTGCCTGGGCAGTACGAGCCCCAGCAGGAAAAACACCGGAATGGTGAAAAGGCGCTCCAGCGTGGATTGCATCTCTTCCTGCTGAAGATCTTCATTGGCGCTTACCGTATGGGACAGGCCCAGATTGCCGATAAAGACTCCGATGATGGCGTTCATGCCGGCCATGTGCAGACCGAAAAGCAGCAGCAGCGTAAAGGCCAGTGCAAAGGGCAGCAGGGTGCTCTGCGACATCCAGCCGGCGCTGTGGGCCTTTTGCAGCGCTTTTCCGGCCACCAAACCCAGTACGTAGGCCAGTCCGGCGCACAGCACGTTTTCGTAGCCCACCGTCATTAAAAGCCAGTGCAGACTCTCCAGCGGCGCCCCTTGCGTGAGGCTCAGCCAGAGCGCCATGGCCAGCATGACCATGGGGGAGGCCAGACCATCATTGATGCCGGACTCATAGGTAATGGCGTGACGCATCGGGGCGGGGATCAGTTTTTTGGCCTGGTCGCCCTGAACCACGGTGGCCGTGACCACCGGGTCGGTGGGGGTGAGTATCCAGGCCAGCAAAAAGGCCAGCAAAAAGGCCAGCGCCCAGCCGGTGGCCAGGGTGATCTGTATCAGCACGGTGGTGAACGCGGCCATCAACACCATGCCACCGATGACGATGACCGCGAGCGGTCGCCTGTAATCTTTCAGAAAGTGTCGCTCCATCTGCAGCGCCGCCGAACTCAGAGCCATGGCCATGGTGATTCGACAGGCCCACTCCATCAGCGTGGTGACATCGCCCAGTGCCTCCAGCGGCACCAGCTGCGTGACGGGGCCGACAACGATACCGGCCAGCAGGGCGAACTGGACCTCCGTTGCGTACCACTGGCGGATTTTCTGAATCATCAGGCCATTGATGAGCCAGAGACTGCAGATGCAAAGGGCAACGATCAAAACGGTGTGGGTCATGCCGGTCATACCGAATCGGTTCACAGGGGAGGAAAAACGCGCCCCAGTGTAGTCGTTGCACGGGTTTGTTGCCGTCGATGCACCACATGGCAGGGTTATGACGCCATGGAGATGATAGGATTGCGACCTTTTGGATCCTGACCTGGAGAACAACGCATGGCTTTCACGCTGCGTGCCGCGGGGGGCAGGGATGCGGCGGCACTCAATGCCCTGGAGCGCACCTGTTTCGGTGACGATGAAGACAGCTTCAGCCCTTCACAGCTGAAGTATCTGGTAACGAAGGCCAACGCGCAAACGCGTCTGGTCGTGAATGAAAACGGCGATCTGATGGGCTACGGGACGCTGCTGTTTCGTCGCAACGAAAAGCGAGCGCGCCTTTACTCCTTTTGCCTGCATCCGGATGTGCGCGGACAGGGTCTGGGGCAGCGGCTGCTGCTGGCGCTGGAGGCGGTGGCCCTGGCGCGGGGCTGTGACAGCATCTATCTGGAAGTGCGCGCCGACAACCGTTCGGCGATATCGCTGTATCGGCGCATGGGCTATGACGTGCTGCACTGGATGGAGGACTACTATCACGACGGCTGCGCGGCGTGGAAAATGATCCGCTCGCTGGGAGACAGCGTTGATACGGTGTCCTGACCGGGCACCGGCCCGGCGGCAGGACCACCAGGGTTGGTGGCAGCCGCCTCGGGCGCTATGATCGGCGATTCACGTTTTCGCGGGAGTGTGGCATGTCAGGTCTTCCTCCGGATCCGGATTCGGATCGTCGCGCACGCTCTCCGATCAATCGTGCCTTCTGGATCGTGCTGGCAGCGCTTTGTTTCGCCATCGGTATCGTGGGGATTTTCATGCCCCTGCTGCCGGCCACCGATTTCATGCTGCTGGCGGTAATCTGTGCCTCAAAGGGATCGAAGCGCTTTGAGCGCTGGATTCGGCGCAACCGCTTTGCCGGGCCGCTGATTCGGGCCTGGGAGGAGGAGCGTGCCATCCCTCTGACGGCCAAGATCATCTCGATTGTGATGATGTTTTTCAGTGCCTGGGTAATCTGGGTGCATACCGGCTTCAGCTGGATCTTCTGGGCACTTATGCTGGTGCTGGTCGCCGTGGGCACCTTTGTGGCCACGCGCCCGCTGCCCTCCGGTCGAGCCCGCCCCTCAAATGACTGACCCATTGAAGGCAGTGCCTGCCTCATGACCCTCGAAAGGCTCACTGCCCGCTTGCGCCGTTCAATGACGCCACCATGCTGATCGACAACCGCTCGGGGAAGGCGCCATGCGCTACGTCTGGATAGCCCTTGCCGGGCTCTGCTTTGCACTCGGTGCGATAGGGGGCATCGTGCCGCTACTGCCGACCACCCCCTTTATGCTGGCGGCCGTGGCGCTGGCCTCAAAAGGGTCGCCGCGCTTTGCACGCTGGATTCGACAGCACCGGCTGGCAGGACCGGCGATAAAAAACTGGGAGCATGAGCGCGCCATTTCTCCACGCGCCAAGAAGCTGGCGGTAGCGACCCTGGTGTTCAGTGCCGTGGTGATCTGGTTGACCATTCCCTCGCTTGCGGTGCGTATCGGCGTGACCGTGTTGCTGATCGTCATCGGCACCTGGCTTGTCACGCGCGCCACGCCCTCACGATAGTTACAGCGCGCCGGCATCCGGTCGTGTGCTTTGAGCTGTCAATGACTTGCGGCGTACACTAAGGGCACGATCACCTTCAGGAGCCCTTCATGGCCGAGCCGCAAGCCATTTATCTCAGCGATTATCGCCCCCCGGCCTATAGCGTCGATAAAACCGAGCTGACGTTTGATCTTGACCCCCATGCCACACGGGTCAGGGCGCGTCTTCACATGCAGCGCCACGCCGAGTACGACGCAGATGCGGCGTTGAGGCTTTATGGTCACGGTCTCACTACCGAGCACATTGCCATCGATGGTCAGCCGCTGCTGGAAAGCGAGTATCGCATCGAGGACGAGCAGCTGGTGATCGACCGGGTGCCGGCCGAATTCGTGCTGGATACCGAGGTGGTTATCGACCCCTCAAGCAATACCGCGCTGGAAGGGCTCTACGTCTCGGGACCGATATTTTGCACCCAGTGTGAGCCCGAGGGGTTTCGTCGCATTACCTGGTACCCCGACCGCCCGGATGTGATGGCCGTGTTTACCACGACGGTCATCGGCGATCGACAAAGCCAGCCGGTGCTGCTTTCCAACGGCAATCCCGTCGAACGAGGGGAACTCCCCAACGGGCGTCACTTCGTGACCTGGGAGGACCCGCATCCCAAGCCTTCCTATCTCTTTGCGCTGGTGGCCGGTTCGCTGGAATGCGTGAAGGACCGCTTCACCACCCTGAGCGGCCGCGAAGTGGCGCTCGAGCTCTGGGTTGAATCGCAGAATCTGGAAAAGACCGACTGGGCGATGGCCTCGCTCAAGCGCGCCATGAAGTGGGACGAGCAGGCCTACGGGCGCGAGTACGATCTGGATCTGTTCATGATCGTGGCGGTGGATGACTTCAACATGGGCGCCATGGAGAACAAGGGGCTCAATATCTTCAACAGCGCGGCGGTGCTGGCCAATCCGCAAACCACCACGGATGCTGCCTTTCAGCGCATTGAAGGCATCGTGGCGCACGAGTACTTCCATAACTGGTCGGGCAATCGCGTCACCTGTCGCGACTGGTTCCAGCTGGCGCTCAAGGAAGGCTTTACCGTCTTTCGCGACCAGAGCTTTTCTTCAAGTATCAACTCGGCGCCGGTCAAACGCATCGAGGACGCCGCGCTGATGCGTACGCTTCAGTTTGCCGAAGACGCCGGACCGACGGCGCACCCGGTGCGCCCTGACCACTTCATCGAGATCTCGAACTTTTACACCCTGACCATTTACGAAAAGGGTGCCGAGATCGTGCGCATGCTCAGCAATCTGCTGGGTGAGGAGACGTTCCGGCGCGGCAGTGATCTCTACTTTGAGCGCTTTGACGGCCAGGCGGTGCGGGTCGAGGACTTCGTCGAGACCATGGCCGAGGTCTCGGGAGAGGATCTGACCAGGTTCATGCGCTGGTACGCTCAGGCGGGTACACCGCAGCTGGCCGCGCGCAGCGATTTTGATGCCGCAAGGCGGCGGTTCACCCTGACCATCCGTCAGCAGACACCATCTACCCCGGGGCAGGAAGACAAGCAGGCGCTGCATGTACCGGTGCGCATGGGCCTTCTGGGGGCTGACGGTCAGCCGATCGAGCTCGTCCTCAACGGTGAAGCGCTGGGCACCGACACCGTGCTGCATCTGCGCGAGGCCGAGCAGCAGTGGGTCTTTGATAACGTTGACGAAGGCGCGGTGCCCTCGCTGTTACGTGGTTTCTCGGCGCCGGTGCGGCTGGACTACCCCTGGTCGCGCGATGAGCTCTCGCATCTGATGCGCTTTGACGAGGACGGCTTTAACCGCTGGGACGCCACGCAGCGTCTGGCGCTGCTCGCCATCGAGGAGATGATGGCGGCGTATCAGCGCGGTGAGGCCATGGTGCTCGATGAGCGGCTGGTCGAGGCCTTTCGACATCTGCTGCGTGAACCCACCGATGACAAGGCCGTGCTGGCCGAAATGCTGCGCCTGCCGAGTGAGGCGTGGATCGCCGAGCAGCAAAGCCGAGTGGATATTGACGCCATCCACGGTGCGCGCCGCGTCGCGATCGAGCAGCTCTCGGACACCCTGTATGCCGAGTTTGACAGCGTCTATCACGCCAACCAGCAGAGCGAGGCGTATGCGCCGACCCCTGAGCAGATCGCCGCACGCAGTCTCAAAAACATCGCGCTCTCCTATCTGGTGGCCAACGGTGAGAAGGATGCGCTCAATATGGCTCGCGTCCAGTACGAGGCCGATCACAACATGACGGATGTACGCGCTGCGCTAACGCTTCTGGCGCACTCCGATCGCGCCGATCTGGGCGACCCGGCCATTCGAGCCTTCGGCGAGCGCTGGGCCCATGATTCGCTGGTGATGGATCAGTGGTTTGCCACCCAGGTCACGCGCCCGCAGGAAGATGCGCTGGAGCGGGTGCGTTTTCTGATGAAACACCCGGCCTTTTCGATCAAAAATCCCAATCGGGTGCGGGCACTGGTCGGCGCTTTTACTCAGCAAAACCGGGTCAACTTTCACCGTCTCGACGGCGAGGGCTATCGGCTGCTGGCGGATGTGGTCATCGAGCTCAACCGGCTCAACCCGGAGATCGCCGCACGCATGATCGTGCCACTGACGCGCTATCACCGTCTGGACGACAAGCGACAGGCCCTGATGCGCGGTGAGCTTGAGCGCATTCGTGGCGAAAAGCTTTCGCGCAATGTGTTTGAGGTTGTCGAGAAGGCGCTGGCCTGAGCGGGGCGGCCCTTCACGCAAAACGGCGCCCGAGGAGGCGCCGTTTTTTTGAGACCGGTGATCCAGCTGCGATGTTGTCTCAGGGCGTGATGGCGCGCGTGGCGTCGGTAAAGCCCAGCAGTGAAATTCTGGTGTCCAGACGCTGGCCGTTGGGATCAAACAGGCTGACCGTCGCTCTGGTGCCGCCACGCAGCTGGCTGAGCAGTTGACCCTGCAGGGGCAGGTCGGCGCGGCAGGCATCATCCATGCAGACCTGGTAGGGGAAGGGGATCTCCTCGCCATTGTCGACCTGAAGCTGCAGGCCGGGCGCCAGACGCACGCCCAGCGGCAGCAAAAAGACCATCACCGGGTCGCTGCTTTGTGGCGGATAGGCCACGACCACCCGCATGACAGGGCGGTCGCTGTCGGGGCTGTTGACCAGCTGCGTCATGGTGCAGCGCGCGTCGTTGCCGCCGCCTTTTGGGCAGCGCACTTCCCAGTCCCTGAACTGCTGGATATCGGCATCCGGCACCTGCTGGGGCTGAGCCTGCGCAGCGGGCACCACATAAAGGGTCAATAGCGTCGTCATCAGGGCCAGAAACCCTGAAGCCGAAATACGGCGTAACAGCATGTGCAGTCTCTCCTGTAAATGACGGGGACGGGAGTGCCGCAGGAAGCAGCTCCCGAAGCGCTACACACTAAGCCCTGACGCATGTTTTATAAAGCGTCCTGTCAGCGCTCGGCCACCAGATCGGTAGCAATGGGGCGATTGCCAAACACCGGGCGCAGCACAAAGTTGGAGTGCACGCCGGTGACGCCGTCGATCGGCGTGATGTGCTCAAGCAGCAGGCGCTGATAGTCATCCATGTCCTCAACGCGAATCTTGAGCTGGTAGTCGACCTCCTGGCCGGTGATCATCAGACACTCGATCACCTCGGGCAGATCGGCGACGCGCTGTTCAAAGTTGGCAAAGCGCTCGGGCGTGTGGCGATCCATGGAGATATGGACCAGCGCCATCAGGCGATATCCCAGCCGGCGGGCGTCCACCTGGGCCTGATAGCCGGTAATCAGGCCGCTCTCCTCAAGCGCGCGTACCCGCCTCAGACACGGCGAGGGCGACAGGCCCACACGGTCGGCCAGCGCCTGATTACTGATACGACCCTGCGTCTGCAGTATCTCGAGAATATGGCGATCGTAGCGATCGATCGCAATGCCCGGCTGTCTTTCAGACATTTGTTAAAACCTTTTGCCAATAGACAGGGATATATTGGCATAATATGGCGCTAATGGCACGATTTGCCGTGATAATCGCAAGGACCTGTCACGGCCGCGGCGCTATACTGATTCAACTGCCACAAGCAGTGCCGATGCGGCGCATGAGTCCGCTTTACAAGAGCCGGCATCAATGACGTCCCTTTCCGGGCATGAAACATTCCTTCAGCGCTTACCAGAGGTCAACATGACTGCTTTCAACCATCGCAAGTACAGCCCGGCGCCGCGCGTGCCCGCCTTCAATCGCCAGTGGCCCGATCGGGATCTCGAATCCGCGCCGATCTGGGTCAGTGAAGACCTTCGCGATGGCAACCAGGCGCTACTGGAGCCGATGAGCGTGGAGCAGAAAAAGCGCTTCTGGAAGCAGATCGTTCGGGTCGGCATCAAGGAAGTCATGGTCGGGTTTCCGTCGGCCAGTCAGCCCGACTATGATTTCGTGCGCTGGCTGATCGAGGAAGACCAGATTCCCGAGGACGTGACCATTGCCGTGCTGGTGCAGTGTCGCGAGCACCTGATCGAGAAGACCTTCGAGGCCCTGGTAGGCGTCAAGCGGGCCATTATTCACCTTTATAACTCCACTTCGACCACCCAGCGCGAGCGCGTGTTCGAAATGGACCGCGACGGCATTACCAATATCGCGGTCAGCGGCGCGCAGTGGGTCAAAAAACACGCCGACCGCTACCCGCAGGTCGACTGGCGTTTTCAGTATTCGCCGGAGAGCTTTTCCAGTACCGAGATCGATTTCTCGCTGGCCATCTGTGAAGCCGTCATGGATGTGTGGCAACCCACTCCGGATAACAAGTGCATCCTGAACCTGCCCAATACGGTAGAAGTGGCCGGGCCGCACCACCACGCCGATCAGATCGAATACTTCTGTCAGAACATCAGTCGTCGCGACAGCGTGATTATCTCGGTGCACACCCATAACGACCGCGGCGGCGCTGTGGCGGCCGCCGAGCTGGCGCTGCTGGCCGGCGCCGAGCGTGTCGAGGGCACGCTGCTGGGTAACGGCGAGCGCACCGGCAATATGGATATCGTCACGCTGGCCATGAACCTCTACAGCCAGGGTATTGATCCGGCGCTTGATCTGTCGCGCCCGGATGAAATCATTCAGGTGGTGACCGAGTGCACCGGCATTACCATGCATCCGCGCCACCCCTGGGTGGGCGAAATGGTCTATACCGCCTTTTCCGGCAGCCATCAGGACGCCATTCGCAAGTCGCTCAAAAAGCAGGGTGATGACGAGCCCTGGCAGGTGGCCTATCTGCCGATCGACCCGCGCGATATCGGTCGCGACTATCAGGCCGTGATCCGGGTCAACAGCCAGTCGGGCAAGGGCGGTATGGCCTTTTTGCTGGAGCGCGATTACGGCATCAGCCTGCCGCGCTGGATGATGCTGGCACTGGCCCCTTACGTTCAAAAGGAGAGCGAGCGCCTGAGCGGCGAGCTTTCCAGTGAGTCCATCCGTCGCCTGCTGTTTGCCACCTTCATGCGCGAAGGGCCGCTGTCGCTGGTCGACTATCGCCTGTCACGCGCCAGCGAAGAAGGGCTTTCGATCACGCTGGAACAAAACGGCGAACGCCTGACGCTGGAAGGCAGCGGCAACGGGGCGATGTCGGCCTTCATGAATGCCTGGCAGCGCCACAGCGGTCAGCAGGTCGGCATTCTCGATTACAACGAGCACTCATTGGGCGAGGACAGCGACGCCAACGCCATCGCCTTTGTGCAGCTCAACGTGGATGGCCAGCGCATCTGCGCCGTGGCCGAGGACAGCGATACCGTCAGCGCCTCGCTCAAGGCCGTGATCGCAGGCATCAACCTGTGTAACGAAGCCGCCGACAGCCGGGACGGCCTGACGGCCATCGCGGACAGCGAAAGCGCCTGACCGCTCCAGACGTCATCCATTAAAAAAGGCCTGTTGCCACTGCGGCAACAGGCCTTTTGCGTATCGGATCCTGCTCAATAGGGCGATGTCAGCAGCATCTGGACGTCGGCATCCATGGGCACCCGGAAGCTGGTAGCACCCAGCACAAGCTGGTCTGTCAGGCGCACGAGCCGTGCATTGACGAACACCTCACCGCGCGCCACCGCATAGGTACCCAGCAATACGGCACTGGCATTGTAGTTGTTGCCCAGTCGCTGAACGTTGCGTGAAAGGATCATCTCGCCGGCGTACTCCTCGATATAGAGGCTGTCGCGCAGTTTGACCTCGATGACGTTGAGCCCGCTTTCGACCAGCCTGGAGGCCATGGCTTCCGTAAGCGTGCGCCCAAGCGTCGAAGAGCGTCCGAGCTGGTCCACGTCCACGAAGGTGGTGGCAATGATGGTGTCGCTGGCGGCCAGACGACCGCGGGCGCTTTTGACCAGCCGTTCGGCGGCGCTGTCGACCTGTGACAGCAGTGTCGGCCGTTCCGGCACGCTATTGTGACCCGGCAGCGCCGCGCAGCCCGTGATCAGCGCCGACAGCAGCAACACAAGGGACAGATACAATCGAGACAGTCGTGTGCTTACCATTGCGATGAGACCCTCAGCCCGTTTTGAGCTTTATTCTGCTCATTCCGGAACTCATAGTGATTGCTGTCACCGGCGTTGACGTAATAGATGTTGGATGACGAATACAAAAGCGTGTCGAATTCGTTCGCCCGCGTGGTGATGATGACTTCCGTGTTGCCCACCTCGGTGATATTGCCACTGAAGGCGTCATAGGCCGCCGCCCCCGGGATCAGCGCCAGCGCCGGCTCCGACCAGTGCTTGAGTGGCTGAAAGGCCAGCGCCACACCCGCGGCCAGCATGGTAAAGGTGCCCGGCGGGCGGCGAATATGACCGCGGTCGCTGTGTCTTATCACCTGAACCGTCGGATTGATAATGACAGCGCCTTCGGGCTGGGTGCTGACCAGTGCGCCGTGCTGTACCAGCTGGCTTTCGAGCAGCGAATGAAAGGCGCGGGCAAACGGGGTGACCGGCTGCGGTGAGAAGACATACAGGGGCCGGCCCTGCAGGCGCTGGTTGGCCATGATGTTGCGGGCTTCGTTGCGGGCCAGCACGTCCCAGTGATGGGCGGCCTGCATGCGCTGCTGTTCGCTGATTTCCCAGGTACTGGCCATGGGCGCCTGGGATGTATTGACTTTGAGACAGCCACTCAGCGTGGCCGCAAGGCAGATGACTCCCCAGATCCTTAACGACATCGCTACCCTTCCCCCGTTGGCGCAGGCCCTGTCGGCGTGCGCCATGATTGATCAGAAAGGTCTTATCGGCGATATCGGGGCCGGCTTGAGTCGGGTGTCTCATTGGTGGGCGCGCCAGGATGGCGCAACCGGTGAAAGCGCCGACGATTGCCGCGGCACCAGTCGTCTCAGGGAATCAGCCAGGACAGCACCAGAAGCCCCAGCACCAGCCAGATCAACCCGCCGATGACGCCGCCTCGCAGTATGGCGCGAACCCCGTTGATCAACAGCAGCAGGCCGATCACTAAAATGGCCAGGCTGAACATGGAAGAGCTGATGCCCAGCGAGCTGGTCAGCCCGTCGATGAAGCCGTCCATGGCGCCAAACAGGTTGGCGAAAATGGAGGCCAGAAATTCAACGATGGCGCGAATGATATTGCCCAGCGTTTCGCCGACCCAGCTGAAGAAACCGTCTGACTGCATGGTGAAATTTCCGCTAAAGATAAGAGAGCATCAGGTGCTTGTGTTACCGGCCTGGGCGCGTAGCCAGGCAATCTCCTGATCCCAGATGGCCGGCTCGACGGTCTCCAGAATCATGGGAATACCATCGGTACGCGCATCCTGCATGAGAGTGACAAACCCTTCACTGCCGATGTTGCCCTGGCCCAGGCTGTGGTGGCGATCCACGCGACTGTTCAGGGTGCTTTTGGCGTCGTTAAGGTGCATGCCGCGCAGGTAGTCAAAACCCACCACGGCCTCGAATTCATCCAGTACGGCTCGAGTGGAATCTTCAGTACGCAGATCATAGCCGCCGGCAAAGGCGTGACAGGTATCGATGCACACGCCCACGCGCGATTTGTCATCCACCTGCTCGATGATCTCGGCGAGCTGCTCGAAACGATAGCCTAGGTTGCTGCCCTGACCGGCCGTGTTTTCGATGACGGCGGTGACGCCGCGGGTCTGTGACAGTGCCTCGTTGAGCGATTCGGCAATGATCTTCAAACACTCGCTTTCACTGATCTTGCGCAGATGGCTGCCGGGGTGGAAATTGAGCAGCGTCAGGCCCAGCTGTTCACAGCGCTGCATTTCATCAAGAAAGGCCGCGCGTGATTTGGCCAGTCCCTCGGCGTCCGGATGGCCCAGATTGATGAGATAGCTGTCGTGGGGCAGGATCTGTTCGGGCTTGAATCCGTGGTCATGACACGCTGTCTTGAAAGCGGCAATCACGTTTTCGTCCAGCGGTTTGGCCTTCCACTGACGCTGATTTTTGGTAAACAGGGCAAAGGCATTGGCCCCGATGTCGACGGCGCGCTTGACGGCCTGGTCAACGCCGCCTGCGGCACTGACATGTGCTCCGATGTATTTCATGGGCTACCTGACACGACTCTGATATTTCTGAAAAGGCGCCATGGTACGCAATCATGCTCATGAGTGCTTGAATGGCGTCGATAGCTCGCGCTGTTGTGGCGGGTAACAGCCGGGCGGGCCCTGCAGGGCTCGCCCGGTCGATGGGTCTGCGCCACCGGTTCAGTCGTTGATCGATCGATCCGGTGCCTTCTTCTGGCGGTTTTTCTTGTGTCGACGCTGAATCAACCCCTGCTTGCGCTCACGCTGAGCCTCCAGGTCACCGCGGATCTGGGCGTGGCTGATCAGGGCAAAGATAAAGGTGCCGCCCACCACGTTGCCGGCAAGCGTTGGAAAGCCGAAGTGGAAAAGGAACTCTCCCCAGCTGGCCTCACCCGAGAAGACCAGATACAGCACCTCACTGGCGCCCACGATGATGTGGGTCAGCTCGCCGATGGCCATGACGTAGGTGATGATCAAAATGATCCAGACCTTGGCCTGATCGGCCGCCGGAATCAGCCACACCAGGGTGGCAATCATCCAGCCGGCAACCACGCCCTTGGCGAACATTTCACCGGTGGTGTTTTCCATCACATGCTTGCCCAGGGTGGTAAAGGCTTCCTGGGTTGGCGTGTCAAAGATGGGCATGTGCAAAAAGGTCCAGGCCGCTATGGCGGCACCAATCATGTTGCCGGCCAGAACCACGCCCCACAGCCGGCCCAGCGCGCCAAAATTGCCAAGCGTCGGGTGGCTCATGACCGGCAGTACGGCCGTTACCGTGTTTTCGGTAAACAGCTGCTGTCGGGCCAGAATCACGACGATAAAGCCGACCGTGTAGCCCAGGCACTCGATCATGAAGCCGGCGCCGCTGTCCGGCAGGTTGGCGTGCATGAGTCCGCGCGCCACCATGGAAAGGCTCATCGAGATGCCGGCGGCGATGGCAGACCACAAAAGCGCCATGGAGTCGCGTGCCAGTTCCTTCTGACCGTCCTTGCGAAGGTGCTGATGTACGGCCGCTGCCTGAGAGGGCAGCTCACGGGACTCCTCTTCCTCACGCTCGCTGTGTTGTTCGTTGTCCTTTCCTGATGTCGAATCCTGCTGTTTTTGTTCCGAAGGGTCGGCATCGCCGCCTTCAAAATCGTCTTCTGCGTGTTTTTGTTGATCCTGGCTCATGTCGTGTGCCTGTTTGTCGTCGCGGTAATCGGTGAGCTTAGCGTAGTTACGCCCCCGTTAAACCGACAGGGTGTGTTGGCCGGGCAGGGCGCAGTCTGTACAGTGCCGGCTCGCATTTTAAAAGAGTCTGATGATGGGTACTTCCCCCGGCAACCGCCGCCTGATTGCCATGATGATGGCATTGATCGTGTTAACGCCCATGGGGGTCGATATCTTTCTTCCCTCACTGCCCATGCTGGCGCAGGATTTTGCGCTGGATACGGCGAGCATGAAGTGGTCCATCACGCTGTATCTGATCAGCATGGGCGGCGGGCAGCTGATCGCCGGCCCGCTGGTGGATGCGCTTGGTCGGCGGCCCATGGCCATTGCCGGCGCTTTCATTTATGGGCTGGCAGCGGCGCTGTGTCTGATCGCCGATCAGATCACGCTTTTTTATATCGGCCGCCTGCTGCAGGGCTTTGGGGCCTCTCTGGCAACCGTGGTGGCCTTTTCCTGCGTGCGTGATCGCTTTGAGGGCGATCGCCGAGCGGGTATTTACAGTTTTTTAAACGCTGCGGTATGTGTCGTGCCGGCACTTGCACCGCTTCTGGGCAGCGTGCTGGCAGCCTTGTGGCACTGGCGCGCCAGTTTTTTGTTCATGGTGGCGTTTGCGCTGGGTGTTGCCCTGTTTTGCCTCCGCGGGCTTGAAGAGACCAGGCCGGTGAGCGAGCGCCAAAACGGGCTTTCCCACTATGGCCGTGACGCCCTGGCCATTTTGCGCGACGGTCATTTTGTCTTTCACGCTCTGATTGCCATGACGGGGATGACCGTCATCCTCATTTATGTCACCACTGCGCCGATATTGTTGATCGATCAGGCAGGATTGAGCGAGCTCGCCTTCGGCGGCTGGTTTGGTGCCGTGGCCGCGATCAATGTGGTCTCTTATTTTCTGGCCCCCCGCCTGATCGCCCGTCTGGGTCAGCACCGAACCATCCATGCAGGGCTTGTCATCATGGTGGCCGGCGGGGTGTTTCACAGCCTTTTCTACAGTGTTGTCGGGCCGGGCGTGGCCACCTTCATGCTGCCCAACGCCGTGATGGTGACCGGTTTTTCATTGACGCTGGGGGCGGCATTGAGTCTGGCGCTTGAACCCTATGCCGATCGGGCAGGGCTTGCGTCATCGCTTGCCGGATGCTGTCAGATGGGCGGCGGGGCACTGCTGGCTTCTGTGCTCACACTTCTGCCGCTACCATCTCAATGGTTGCTGGCTCTGACAGGGATTGTGGGTGCGGGAGGGCTGTTACTGGCGGCGTTTCTGGTTTTTCATCGACATCGCCCGAGGCCATGACGGGTTACCTCTATTGTCGGCATGTCACCGAGAGGTAAAAAAAGACAGCGTTTCATTATGACTACTGAGAAAAAGGCGTGCTGGCGCTAGAATGGCGCATACCCGTGCTTTAAAGCATGAACATATTGTGTATCACTGCGTCATCATGGACCCTGTTGTGCACCGGAAAGTGACGCAAAATGCGGCTCCTGTACTGCTGGTATGAAGGTGCAGTGTCGTGGTAAACAGGCCTGCTCAATTCGATAAAACATACGCTGTCATGCATGGCTGCCCTGAGCTTTTTTCCTGCATGGCGGTACCCGTATGAACCATACCTTTTTATATATCAGGGCGCTTCAAGGATGCTTATGAAAAATGTTGCTGTGACGTCTTATCTGAAAACCTCCGGTAGTACCGCGGTTTACACTACCCTGAAAAAAAGTGCCATGCTGGCTTTCGGGATGGCTTCGCTGTTTTCCGCCCAGGCTGTGCTCGCATTTGACTTCAATGATGTCAGCCAGGAGGCTCAGGAGCTTGCACAGCGTGGCCATAGCGCGCCTCAGAGCAATCTCCCGGGCTCGCTTTCCGGACTGAATTTTCAGCAGTATCAGCAGATTCAGTACAAGCCCGCCCAGTCGCACTGGCGCAGCGATAACCTGCGCTTTGATCTGGGATTTTTCCATGAAGGCATGCACTACAACACGCCTGTCACCATCAATGAAGTCAACGGTGATGACGTCCGTGAGCTGAAGTTTTCGCCGGATAACTTCAACTACGGCAACCTTGATCTCGACAAGTCGAAGTTCAAGGATCTCGGTTTTGCCGGCTTCAAGATCAACTACGGCGACAGCCCTGATAAAAAGAACGAGTCGATGGTCTTTCTGGGGGCCAGCTACTTTCGGGTTGCCGGCAAGGACCAGCGCTACGGTCTTTCAAGTCGCGGACTGGCCGTCGATACCGGGCTCAACTCGGGAGAAGAGTTCCCCCGGTTCAAGGAATTCTGGGTCGTCAAACCGCAGGGCGATGATCGGTATCTGACTATCTATGCGCTGCTGGATTCGCCGAGTGCGACCGGCGCCTATCGCTTTATCCTGCGCCCGGGTCAGGACAGCGTGGTCGATGTTCAGTCGCGCCTTTTCCTGCGTCGTCAGGTCACCAAGCTGGGCATCGCGCCGCTGACCAGCATGTATCTGTTCGGCCCCGAGCAGCCGGTTTCGGGCAGCAACTATCGTCCTGCCATTCATGACTCCAACGGTCTGCAGCTGGCCACCAGTGACGGGCAGTGGCTGTGGCGTCCGCTGGCCAATCCCAAGCGGCTTTCGGTCGATACCTTCCCGGCCAACAATCCGCGCGGTATCGGGCTTTTGCAGCGCGATCACCAGTTCGACAACTATCAGGATATCCAGAATCGCTACGATCTGCGTCCGAGCGCCTGGGTCGAGCCGCAAAACAGCTGGGGTGACGGTCAGGTCGAGCTGGTACAGATCCCGACGCCGGATGAAACCAATGACAACATTGTCAGTTTCTGGCGCCCCATGCAGGAACTGCCGACCAATCAGCCGCTGGATTACAACTACACCATCAACTGGACGCTCAACGAGTCGCGCTATCACACGCCCGATCTGGGCTGGGTAGCACAGACCCGTCGCGCACGCGGTGAGGTGATTCAGGACAATCTGGTGCGCAAAAACGACGACAGCACGCTGTATGTGGTCGATTTCGTGGGGCCGAACCTCAAGTCGCCGGGCAGCAATGCCAATATCCAGGCCGATGTCGATCTGGGTGACAACGGTCAGGTCGTACGCAGTGAAGTGGTTCGCAACCCTGCCATGGGCGGGTATCGCCTGAATCTGAGCGTCAAGGCCAACGACACCTCAAAGCCGATCAACATGAAGGCTTTTTTGAAAAACGGTGATTCGCGCCTGACGGAAACCTGGAACTACGTGCTGCCTGCCAATGAGTGATGATGCCTACTCAAGCCCGGCCCGGGCCTATCTCGAGCGCCTGGCGCTCGGGACCCGGGAGCTGGGTAACCGACGAGAGCTGCTGGAGCTGGCGTCTCAGGATACGCCCTTGTTCCAGATCCATGACACGATCGGAAAGCAGAGCCTTCTGCAGGATGATCCTTCCAGCGCTTCGGTGCTCAGGCGCCTGGAACTCGCCTACGGGACGGCGCCGCTTGCACCGCCCGAAGTGCTTGGCACGGACAAGGCAGGGCGTGTCTGTCTCAAGACCATGCCGCCCATCGAGCGGACCTCGATTGCGCCTCATCCCTGGACCACCAGCCCGATCAAGCGCCTGAAAAAGGGCTACCATCTGCGCCGTGGCAATCTAAAGCCCCGCGAGCGCAAGACCCGCGCGCCCGAGGCACCCTCGGCGGCGCGCTGGAAAATGGTGGGTTCGATGCGGCGCTGGACGCTGTTGGCACTGGTCATGGTGCAAAGTGCCGTGGCGGTCTGGTACATGAGCACCGTGTTGCCTTATCAGGGCGCGCAGTTTCTCGAAGTGCTGGAGCTTATCCTCTTTGCGCTGCTGTTTTGCTGGGTTTCGGCCGGTTTCTGGACGGCGCTGATGGGCTTTTTCCAGCTGCTCAAGGGGCGGGATAAATACAGTATCTCAGCGAGCAGCGGCGGCGATGAGCCGATCGACCCCTCAGCCAGAACGGCCATTGTCATGCCGATCTGTAATGAGGACGTCAACCGCGTGTTCGCCGGTCTCAAGGCGACCTACGAGTCCGTACAGCGCAGTGGCAACATCGAGCACTTTGACTTCTACGTGCTCAGTGACAGCTACGACCCCGACACCTGCGTGGAAGAAAATCATGCCTGGCTGAGGCTGTGTCGTGAAGTTGGCGGATTCGGTCGGATCTTCTATCGGCGTCGTTCACGGCGGGTGAAGAAAAAAAGCGGCAACATCGATGATTTCTGCCGTCGCTTTGGCGCCAAGTATCGCTACATGCTGGTTATGGATGCCGACAGTGTCATGAGCGGTCGCTGTCTGACCCGACTGGTTCAGCTGATGGAGGCCAATCCGGACGCGGGTATTATCCAGTCGGCGCCGCTGGCGGCCGGCAGTAACAATCTCTATGCCCGACTGCAGCAGTTCGCCACCAGAGTATATGGACCGCTTTTCACGGCGGGCCTGCACTTCTGGCAGCTGGGAGAGTCCCACTACTGGGGGCATAACGCCATTATCCGCGTTGAACCCTTCATGTATTACTGCTCGCTGGCACCGCTGCCGGGCAAGGGGGCTCTGTCGGGTGAGATCCTGTCACACGACTTTGTCGAAGCCGCACTGATGCGTCGTGCCGGCTGGGGCGTGTGGATTGCCTATGACATGCCGGGCAGCTATGAAGAGATGCCGCCCAACCTGATCGATGAGCTGCAGCGCGATCGGCGCTGGTGTCAGGGCAACATCATGAACTTCCGGCTGTTTCTGGTGCGCGGCATGCACCCGGTACACCGGGCGGTGTTTCTGACCGGTGTGATGTCCTATCTGTCGGCGCCGCTGTGGTTTTTGTTTTTGATGCTGTCCACGGCGCTGCTGGCCGTACATACGCTGACCACACCCGAGTATTTCACCGAGCCGATGCAGCTGTTCCCACGCTGGCCCGAGTGGCATCCGGGCAGGGCGGTGGCGCTCTTTTCCACCACGCTCACCCTTTTGTTTTTGCCCAAGATCCTGAGTGTCATCGTGATCTGGGCCAAGGGGCCACGCTACTACGGTGGCGCCATGCGACTGGGGCTTTCGATGATCATCGAGTCGCTGATCTCGATGCTTCTGGCGCCGGTGCGCATGCTCTTCCATACCCGCTTTGTGCTGGCAGCCCTGATGGGCATCGAGGTCAAGTGGAAGTCGCCGCAGCGTGATTTCAGCGAGACGACCTGGAAGGATGCCTTCATGCGTCACGGTGGGCAGACCGTGTTTGGTATTATCTGGACGCTGTTTGTTCTCTGGCTGGACCCACTGTTTTTGCTGTGGCTCTGGCCCATCGTCGGGGCGCTGATGCTATCGATCCCGGTCTCGGTCATTACCAGCAAGGTCGGGCTGGGACGTGCTGCCTTCAGAAAGCGCATGTTCCTGATTCCCGAGGAGTCCAATCCGCCGAGGGAGCTGCGGGCCACCTGGCGATTTGTGCGCAACGCGCGCCATCAGCCGCCGGCGCCGACCTTCGTGCAGACCGTGGTGGATCCCATCGACAACGCGCTGGGCTGCGCCATGGGTGTGGCACGCCACAACAAGTCCGAGGCGATCGAGTCGCAGCGTCAGGCGATGGTGCGTCAGGCGCTGGTGGGTGGTCCCGACAAGATGCCCAACAAGGAAAAGCTGCTGGTGCTGGATGATCCGGTCATGCTGTCCCGGCTGCACTATCAGGTCTGGGATCGCAGCCATCAGTATCCTGCCTGGATTGACGAAGCCTATGCCGATGACCCGCCGCCGCGCTTTATCTAGACAGGTGGTCTGACGCGAAAAGGCCCTGCCAATGGCAGGGCCTTTTTTATGTTCGTGTCGTCATGCGAACGGCCCGACGGAAGGCGCCATAAAAAAGGGCCCGGCGATTGCCGGACCCTTTGGATGTTGCGCACCACTTATCAGGCCGTGTGGAAATCCAGGCCGTTTTCGGTGGCCTTGATGATACCAACGCGCACGACGAAGTCGCCGAAGTATTCGCCTGCCTCACGCTCTTTGGCGTAGCGATGGATCATCGGCGTCAGCTCTTCGAGAATGGTTTTCTCGTCGATGTTCTCGCGATACATCTTGTTGAGCCGGGTGCCGGTGAAATCGCCGCCCAGATAGAGGTTGTAGCGGCCAAGCGCCTTGCCGACAAAGCCGATTTCCGCCATGAAGGGCCGCCCGCATCCGTTGGGGCAGCCGGTCATGCGTACAATGATCGGATCGTTTTCGAGTCCGGCGTCCTTCATGATGGCATCGAACCTGTCCAGCAGCGTGGGCAGATAGCGTTCGCTCTCCGCCATGGCCAGACCACAGGTGGGGAAGGCCACACAGGCGATCGAATGCTGACGCAGGGGGGTGACATCCTTGAGCATGCGATAGCGGTCGATAATGCCGTCGATCTGCTCGCGAAGCTCGGGCTTCACATTGGTGATGATCAGGTTCTGGTTGCAGCTCAGCACGATATCGCCGTCATGAATACTGGCGATTTCACGCATCCCGGTCATGATCTGCATGCCGGCATGGATCGGGTTGTCATCTTCGTAGTCACGGATACGACCGTTTTCGACGAACAATCCGTAGTGCCACTGGCCATCATCACCCTGATACCAGCCGAGAATGTCGCCGGTCGTGGTGAACTCGAAGTCGCGGGCCTCTTCCAGTGCGTAACCCAGGTACTTTTCAAGCTCGGCTCTGAAACCTTCAGCGCCCATGGTGTCGACGGTGTACTTGAGACGCGCGTGCTTGCGGTTTTTGCGATCGCCGTTGTCACGCTGAACCAGCATGATCTTTTCGGCCACATCGACGGTCTGGTCGACGTCGCAGTAACCGATCACGGAGCCGCGACGCGGATAGGTATCCGGCTCGCCATGGGTCGAACCCATGCCGCCGCCAACGGCCACGTTGAAGCCCTTGAGCGCACCGTTTTCAACGATGGCGATAAAAGCCACGTCGTTGGTCAAAACGTCGGTTTCGTTGTCCGGCGGCACGGCCAGGCCGATCTTGAACTTTCGCGGCAGGTAGTGCTTGGTATAGAGCGGCTCATCCTGCTCGGGGCCACCGGCCACGCGCTCCTCGCCCAGAAAGATCTCGTGATAGGCACGGGTGCGCGGCAGCAGATGGTTACTGATCTCGGCGGCCAGGTCATACACCTCGCGGTGGACTGTCGAGCGATGCGGGTTGGCCGTGGAGGTCACGTTACGATTGACGTCGCCGCAGGCAGCGATGGTGTCAATCATGGCGTCGTTGACCGTTTTCAGGTGCGCGCGCAGATTGCTTTTGAACACGCCGTGGTACTGAAAGGTCTGACGCGTGGTGATACGCAGCGTGCCATTGGCGTAGTTGCGTGCCACGTCATCCAGCGTCAGCCACTGCTGGCTGCTCATGCGCCCGCCGGCAATGCGCAGACGCACCATGAAGGAATAGAGCGGTTCCAGCTTTTTCTTGCGGCGCTGATCGCGAACGTCGCGATCATCCTGCATATAGAAGCCGTGGAACTTGGTCAGCTGGGTATCGTCAGGGCTGACGGCGCCGGTGGCGTTGTCCGCCATGTCTTCCATCAACCGACCGCGCAGAAAGTCACTGTTGACCTTGAGGCTTTCATTGGCGGCGTAGTCGTCAAGCGATTCGTCACGGAGTTTGGCAATAATATCGGTCATTTTCAGTATACGTCCCGCTGGTAGCGTTTGGACTGCTGAAGATCGCGGATGTACTGGGCTGCGGCGTCCTCATCAAGACCGCCGTGTTCCCGGGCAATATCCAGCAGTGCCTGGTGTACGTCGGCTGCCATGCGCTCGCCGTCACCACACACATAAAAATGGGCGCCACGCTCAAGCCAGGCGTAGATGTCCGCCCCTCTTTCCCGCATGCGATCCTGTACGTAGATCTTTTCTGCCTGATCGCGCGAAAAGGCAACGTCCAGCCGGCTCAGCAGACCCTTCTCTCGCCAGTTCAGCCATTCGGCCTGATAGAGGAAGTCGCTGTGAAAGTGCTGATCGCCAAAGAACAGCCAGTTGTCACCGTCGGCGCCGGCATCGTCACGTTCCTGCATGAAGGCGCGAAAGGGTGCCACGCCCGTGCCCGGGCCTACCATGATGATCGGTGTGCTGTTGTCGTGCGGCAGCTTGAAGTTCTTGTTGCGATCAACATAGATCGGAATCGTGTCGCCGGGCTGTACATGATCGGACAGATAACCGGTCGTGACGCCATTGCGCGCCCTTCCATGTGCTTCATAGCGCACCACACCGACGGTCAGATGAACTTCGTCAGGGTCGGCGTTATAGCTTGAGGCGATGGAGTAAAGCCGCGGCGGCAGTTTGCGCAGCGCCTGAGTAAAGGTGGCAGCGTCAAGGTTGTCGACCGGGAACTGTTCGATCACATCGATGATGTGACGGCCATAGACCCACTCCTTGAACTCGTCACGCGCCTCGTCACTCAGGATGCGCTGCAGTTCGGCATCCCCGCTGAGTTCGGCCCATTTTTCGAGAAACGGCCGCGTCAGCGTGGTGACTTCAAACTCGGCCAGCAGGGCATCGCGCACCTTGCTGCCGGTGTCCAGCTCGGTGTCATGGCTGATTCTGAGCTTTTCCAGCAGCTCATCGACATAGGCCGGATCGTTTTGCGGTACGACCCCCAGTGCGTCGCCGGGTTCGTAGACCAGACCGGAGTCTTCCAGCGACAGCTCGATGTGACGGGTTTCCTTGCTGGAACCATCATCATTGAGAATCACCGTGTCGAGAATTTCGGCGTAGAAGGGGTTTTTCTTCGACCACTGGCTTTCACCGGCCGATGCCGCGGGCGAGCCCTGCTCGGCTGATGCCGTGGTGGCGCCTGAGAGTTCGGCGTAGCGTGCCAGCACGGTTTCGATCCATGCCTCTGCCGGCTCTTCATAGTCGACGTCACAGTCGATGCGGTCGCTGATGCGCTCGGCGCCGAGTTCTGTCAGGCGGGCATCGAACTCCTTGCCCATCTGACAGAACTGGTCATAGCTCGAGTCGCCCAGTCCCAGCACGGCAAAGCGGTGACCGTCGAGTTTGGGCGCCTTGCGGCCGTTGATCAGCTCATAAAAGCCGATGGCCGTATCGGGCGGGTCGCCTTCGCCCTGGGTGCTGACCACAACGATCAGATTGGCGGGATCCTTGAGATCCTTTTTGGTGACGTCTGCCATATCGAGCAGACGAACGTTGAAGCCATGTGCCTTGGCGCGATCGCGCGCCTGCTCGGCCACGCCTTCGGCGTTGCCGGTCTGGCTGCCATACAATACGGTAATTTCGGGTAGTGCGGAGGCGGTCTGTGTTGCACCTGCAGGTGACGCAGCGCTCAGCTGGCCGCCGGACGCATTGAGTCCGGCGAGATACCCACTCAGCCAGGTCATCTGATCGCGATCCATGCCGCCCAGTACGTCATTGAGACGCTGGGCCTGATCGCCATTCAGAGGACTGTTGGTATCGAGCAGGGGGCCTTGTGACATCGTGGATATCCTCATCTGTCCCCGGGGGAGGAAGGCGAATGCTAGCGACCTCCCCAATGAATTAAAAGGTATAAATTATAATGCTTTTATAATTTAAAGGAATTAAAGGCAGGCCAGGACTGCCATCATGATCATTTTGCTGCGCTGTTGCACCACGGTGGCGGCGCTGATGCCTGAAAGGCCCGGTGATGTCCGTGAATACAGGGCTTTTTTCTTCAACGTCGATATGTCGCGTGAAAGCAATTCGGCATGGTTTTCATTACGCGTCATAAAAGCGGCGGTGAATGTAGCATGCCTGCGGTATTCGATATCAGGCCGTTGCGATCGAAAATGACCAGGATTTATTTAAATACCGAAAAGCGGGGGAGTATACCCGTATCGAGGCAAGACACGAACCGTAGGAGGCATCAGGGGTCACAAGGCTTTCGGACAATACCCGGACGGCACGTGGTCATCATTATCATGAGGCAGATGAAGTGCGCTGGATGACATGATAGTTTCCTCCGGCTTTTGCCTGACGCGCCGATATCTGCCGGGTTGTAACACCTGCCAGCCAGCAATGGCGACAGGGCCTTGTTGTGAGGTATACATCAATTCGACGAGTGCCCGACACGATAGCGTTTATCCCGTCACTGCACCGGCATCTCTCAACTCGATAAAACAGGAGTGCGATATTGAATTTCTGGCTGATTGTGAACGGCAAGGGAGTCGGGAATCCTGAGCTGCGCGATGCAGTGGATCGCATTCGCAATGAGGGTGTGAACCTTTCGGTTCGGGTGACCTGGGAAAGCGGCGATATTGCACGCTTTCTGGAAGAGGCGGTGGATCAGCAGCTCGACCGCATTATTGTGGCCGGCGGTGACGGCACGCTTCACGAGGCCACCAATGCGCTGATGGCCATCGATGCCTCAAGGCGCCCCGCGCTTGGCATCATTCCCATGGGCACGGCCAACGATTTTGCCACGGCCACGGGTATTCCGGGCCCGCCCCTTGATGCGCTCTCGCTGGCGGTTCACGGCACACCTCGTGCCATCGATGTGGCTCGTATCAATGATCTTTACTGTCTCAACATGGCCTCCGGCGGCTTTGGTGCCAAGGTCACCAGCGATACGCCGCCTGCCCTGAAAAAACTGCTGGGTGGGGGCGCCTATTCGCTGGTGGGGGTCATGCAGGCCTGGCGCTTCGAACCGTTTCGCTGCCATCTTCAGACCAGCGACGGCAACTACGAGCGCGACCTCATCGTACTGGCCATCGGCAACGGTCGTCAGGCCGGCGGCGGCCAGGAGCTGACGCCGCGAGCCTTGCTCAACGATGGCCTGCTGGATGTACTGACCGTTGAAGCCTTCTCGCTGAGCCGAATAGGCAGTGCCATCCATGAGCTCAGAGAGCTCCCCACTGATGGCAAACTGGTGCGCTACCATCAGCTGACGTCGATGGATTTCCAGAGTGAAACCCCACTGCCCATCAATCTGGACGGCGAGTTCCACGAATTTACACAGGCAAAAATCGAGGTGTGCCCGGGGGCCCTGTCCATTGTTTTGCCGGATGAGTGCCGGCTGATGTATGAAGGCAAGCCTCGAAGTCGCCATGGTCGCAGTAGCTAGTCCGGTCCGGGCGGATTTGAAAACGTCTGGCATCAATCTGAACGTTACAAAATGACGACTGCATGACAGATGACGCACGACTATAAGTAGTAGTTCCGGTCATGCAGGGTCCGTGTATTGATGCAGCGACTCGCATGAACCGGTCTACACTTTACAGGTCATGCACGGCGAATTGCCCCGTTTCAAAGCGATATTCACTATCGTTACGGCGCTGCAGTGATCGACGTGGCATCTATTTAAAGTTATCAGGGAGGTATTCATGAAAGGGAAAACAATTGCGGCGGCCAGCCTTGCCTTTGTCATGGCGCTCGGGCTGAGTGCCTGTGGTCAGGACGATCCGGCTGATGAAGCAGCAGAGCAGGCTCAGGAAGCCAATCAGACCGGTCAGGACATGGATAATCCGGGTGCCAATGCGACTTCTGATGATGCTGCTGCCCAGGCCGGCACCGATAATGGCGCCATGGATCCCGAAAGCGGCGGCACCAGCACCATGCCGGAAGATACTGACGCCGACGCGGATTCAGGCACCATGCAGGGCATGAACGAGGCTCAGGACAGCACACATGAGAGCACCGGTGCACGCGAAGGCGGCACGGGCCATTCGGCCACCAACGCAGGCTCTTCGGGCACCATGAGCCAGGCAGAGGAAGCCGAGCAGATCAACAACTCCTCGAGCAACACGCAGTAAATAACAGGGCAGGTCGTTTATTCGGCCTGCCGGTTTGATCGACAGAGACGATGTTTTGCAGATCGTCGACCGTCGGACATAAAAAAGCCCGCGCCATGGCGCGGGCTTTTTGCAAGACAAATGCCGATGCAGTGATCAGTCGGTTGCCTTGATGTTGGCGGCCTGAAGGCCTTTCTTGCCCTGAGTCACTTCAAAGGAGACCTTCTGGCCATCCTGAAGCGACTTGAAGCCTTCAGCCTGAATCTCGGAAAAGTGTGCGAAGAGATCGTCGCCACCGTCATCGGGAGAGATAAAGCCGTATCCCTTGGTGTCGTTAAACCATTTGACAGTACCGGTTGCCATCTTTGATGTCCTTGCTCTATTTGCAGTGATACCGAGCCGCAGCCCGTTTATGCGTTGGGCCTTCGGAAACTGCCGATCGAAAAATCGGTCGAACATTTTCCTGCCAAGCCACCTCTGGAAGCATGATTCAGGATCCTGAGAAAGGTCAAGTGCAATTTGCCAATCTTCAGGTGCATGCCATTATGCAATGGAACGATCAGCATTGGAGGCAGGATTGATGAACGTCCAGAACGTCGATTATCAAAATGCTCAGGCAGCACAGCAGTTCACGCAGTCGCTGCGCGAGACCGGTTTTGGCGTGGTTCGCAACCACCCGGTGCCTCAGGCGCTGGTGGAACGGATCTATGCAGGGTGGGCTGCCTTTTTCGAGGATGAGGGCAAGCAGCAGTGGCGGTTTGACCCCGCGACTCACGCCGGTTTTTTCCCGGCAAGTATCTCCGAGACAGCCAAGGGGCAGACGCAAAAGGATCTCAAGGAATACTTTCATATCTATCCGGGGACAAAAGTGCCCGAAAGCCTGCAGGCCGACATTGACGAGTACTATCGTATCGCTCAGGAAGTGGCCACAACGCTTCTGGGCTGGATTGAGGCCAATACTCCGCAGGCGGTGTCAGGGCATTTCAGCGAATCGCTTTCCAGCATGATTCGCGACAGCCATCAGACGCTTTTACGGGTGCTGTACTATCCGCCGGTTGAAGACAGCGAGACCGGCGGCGCCGTCCGTGCCGGGGCGCATGAAGACATTAACCTGATCACCGTATTGCCTGCCTCCAATGAAGCCGGCCTTGAAGTGAAAGGGCGCGATGGGCAGTGGTTGCCCGTGCCCTGTGATCCGGGACAGCTGATCATCAACGTGGGGGACATGCTTCAGGAAGCCTCAAACGGGTATTTCCCGTCCACCACGCATCGGGTGGTCAATCCCGAAGGGGCATCGCGTCAGCGGGCCCGTCTGTCCCTGCCACTGTTTTTGCATCCCAGACCGGAAGTGACGCTCTCCGAGCGCTACAGTGCCGATGGGTATCTCCAGGAAAGGCTCAAGGAGCTGGGCGTCTCATGAATGCCGTCACCTCGCAGCCGCAGTGGCCGCAGGACTGGCGACCCGGTAATCATACCGATGATCTGCGCTTTGCCCAGCAGCTGGTAGAGGAGACCATGTCTCCCTACTGGCAAAAGCGGCGCATGGTCTTTAGTCGTCAGCTTTTCAAGGATCAGTGGGTGCGGCTGGAGACGGCCATTATCCTGCGCAACGAGCAAAGGGCAGGGCTGATTGCCTGGGATGTGGTAGACAATATCCACTATCTTCGCGAGCTGCATCTGACGGCCCCGTGGCGTGGGCAGGGCATTGGCGCGGGGGTGCTGGCGAACTGGATCGCCCGGCAGGAGTCGCTGGGCGCCCGAAAGATGCGTCTCAAGGTCTTTGCTGAAAACCCGGCGCGCCGGCTCTACGAGCGCATGGGGTTTCAGCCCATGTCGAACGCAGGAGACATCTCCGGGCTTTTGAACATGGAGCGGCGCACGTGATATATCACAACGGTGCGTTTTGACATTGACTGTGCCATCGCCTGCCACCATATCGGGTGCACTACCCTCATCATGAAAGGCAATGCCATGTCTGCACCCGAACACTCTCCCGCGCGCACGACTTCTGCCACACAGGGCACCCACAACATGCTCATGGGCTATCTGCTGTGGCTTTTCGGCTTTACCGGCGCGCATCGTTTCTATTACGGCAAGCCCATAACGGGCACGATCTGGTTTTTCACTTTCGGCCTTTTTCTGATCGGCTGGATTGTGGATCTGTTTCTGATCCCGCTCATGGACCGCCAGGCCGATCTTCGTTTTCAGCGCGGCAGCAGAAGCTATACCATCACCTGGATTCTACTCACCTTCCTTGGTGCGCTGGGCATCCATCGCATGTACATGGGCAAGTGGATTACAGGCGTCATTTATCTGTTGACCGGCGGTCTTTTCCTGCTGGGCGTGCTCTATGATTTCTGGACCCTCAATGATCAGCTGTCGACCCGACACGAACGCGAGCGCTAGCTTCTGATGCAAAAATCCTGTCATGGCTTCTGAATCAAAAGCCGTTATCTATGCGGCAATGGCCGGCAATCTGGCCGTTGCCGTGACCAAATTCGTGGCGGCGGCCATTACCGGCAGCTCGGCCATGCTTTCCGAAGGCATTCATTCGGTCGTGGATACCGGCAACCAGGTGCTGCTGCTTCTGGGGATGCACCGTGCCAAAAAGCCGCCGGATCGGGATTTTCCGTTTGGCTATGGCAAGGAGGTCTATTTCTGGAGTTTCGTGGTCGCCATCCTGATCTTTGCGATCGGCGCAGGCGTCTCATTCTATGAAGGGGTGGTACACGTCATATCGCCCGAACCCATGTCCTCGCCGCTGATCAACTACATTGTGCTGGGGCTTGCCATTGTCTTTGAGGGCGCTTCATGGCTTTTTGCCCTGCATGGCTTTCGCAAGGCCAAGGGCAAATGGGGCTATGTTGAAGCGGTGCAGCGCGGCAAGGACCCTTCGCTTTTCATGGTGCTGTTCGAGGATTCGGCTGCCATGCTGGGGCTTGTGGTGGCGCTGGGCGGGGTCTGGCTGAGTCAGGTTACCGGTAATCCGGTATTTGATGGTGTGGCGTCCATCGTCATCGGCATGATACTGGCAGGCACCGCCATATGGCTGGCCGTTGAAACCAAGGGGCTTTTGATCGGCGAGAGTGCCAACCGCCGGGTGGTGGAAGACATCCGCGATACGGTGGGCGGCCACGCTCAGGTTGAAGCGGTCAATGAAGTTTTGACCATGCACATGGGGCCGGATTTCATCCTGGTCAACATTAGCGTACGCTTTAATCAGGACATGCCGGCTGACAGGCTCGAGCGGGTCATTGCCGAACTCGACCGGGATCTCAAACAGCAGCACAAGGAGATCAAGCGGGTCTTTATCGAGGCCGAGTCAAGCCTTGAGCCCAATGGCGGGTCGTCTCCGGTGACGCCCTGATACCACTGGACTATTCACGAACGCACTACGGATATTCATGGCTGAAACCACCAGGCTTAGCGATTTGATGACGTCGCTGGATGAGAAGCACAAGGGCAACGAGGTCAGCCTCAACGATGTGCTGGAAACCTTCCATTCACGCAGTTTTGGCCCGCTTCTGGTCATTCCACCGCTGATCGCGCTGGCTTTGCCCATCTTTGGTCTGCCCACCGTCTGCGGTGTCGTAACGGCGCTGGTCGCCATTCAGCAGGTCATGGGCCGTAACAATCCCTGGTTGCCCAAACGGCTGCGCCACCTTTCGATCGACGGACAGCGCTTTCATCGCACGGTCGAGAAGGTCAATCCGTGGGTGAAACGACTGGAACGACTGTTCAGACCGCGTCTGGATTTCATGAACAATGACGCGACCCATCGTGTTATTGCGCTGTTTATCGTATTGATCAGCCTTTCCATCCCCTTTGTCGAGCCGATACCGATGGCGCCGGCGTTGCCCAGTGCCATGCTGCTGCTGATCGCGCTGGGCATGCTGATGCGCGATGGCCTGGCCATGCTGATCGGTCTGGTCGTTGCCATCACGGGGCTGGCCGCCTTGTTTCTCTGGCTATAAGACGTCGGCTCGCTGTTTACTGAAAGGGGCCCTGTCGGGCCCCTTTCAGCGACAGCCCCTCAGCGCTGAAGGGCACCGCTATAGCGCGTGGTGCGCTCATGCTCTGTCATCATGTGAACGCCCTGGGTCGTTCCCTTTGCCAGCCCTTCGAAGATGGCGCGATAGGTCAGCACTGCCTGAACGTATTCACGGGTTTCGCGGAAGGGAATCTCCTCGATGAAAAGATCAAAGGGCTCGTCGCTGTCGGCCAGCCAGCGGTCCACTCGGCCGGGGCCGGCATTGTAGGCCGCGGCGGCGGCGACGCGATTGCCGCTGTAGCGCGCCGCCATATCGCGGATGTAGGCGCTGCCCAGCATGACGTTGGTCTCCGGGTCCTCAAGGCTTGTCACCCCCTGCCACGCCACGCCCAGCTGCTGGCTGACATGCTGCCCGGTGCCGGGCATCAGCTGCATCAAACCGCGCGCCCCAACCGGTGACTGGGCCTGCGGATTGAAGGAGCTCTCACGCCGTGCCAGCGCCATGAGAAGCCACGGGTCAACACCGCGCGTCTTTCCCCACTTTTGAAACAGATCGGCGTAGCCCTGCGGGAAGCGCCAGTCGAGCGCATTCCAGTGATCGCCACGAATGGCGGCGTAGATGGCCAGGTCATACCACTGCCGGGTGAGAGCGTACTGCGTCAGGGTCGGGCGCTGTGCCTCGGGAAGATGACGCATCAGGTAGTACCACTCGGCGCGCGCCAGCCCCGGCTCGTTGATGCGATACAGCGCGGCTACGCGGCGCATCGAGGGCAGAGCGTCGGCATCCTTCAGATCACGTTCGGCGATGACCACCGGCTCGTTTTCAAGCGCGTAGGGCTGATTGATGCGATCGGCGGCGGCAAATCCGAAAAAGCTGCGCTGACCGGCGGCGATCTGCCAGGCCTTGCGCGCGCCGGCCTCATCGCCGAGCTGCTGCCGGGCGCGACCCAGCCAGTACTGCCAGTGCGCGTCCCGGCGGTTGTCCTCTTCCATACGCTCGATCCATGCGGCGACCTCCTGCCATCGGCGATGTTCGAGCGCCTTGCGGGTTCTCAGCTCCAGCAGATCCTGATCCCCCAGCTGCGCCGCGGCGGTATCGGCCCACTGCGCGTTCGCACCGATATCGCGTACCAGCGAGTAGAAAGCCAGATCGTGCTCGATGTCGTGACGCTGCTCATCGGTCAGCGGCGCCCGGGACTTGATCTCGCCCCAGACCGCCAGCGCCCGGGCCGTATCCTGACGAACAAGCCGTGCCATCGCCGTGCTGTAAAGAGACGATACCCCCGGGGCATCGTGGCTGACAAAAGAGGGCAGCTCGGTAATGCGGCCGGGGTCGCTCTGCAGGCGTTCAAATGCGCCGCGCTGGGCTTGCCAGTCCGATGGCAGCTCGCCGGGCAGGTAGCGCAGCATGGCGTCCTCACCCGAGCGCCAGGCGAGCATCAACCGCGCCCAGATATCGGCACCGGTAATGGTGTTATTGGCGCGCAGACGATCAAAGAGGGGGTCGCAGGCCGAGGGCTGCGAATGGCCGACCAGCCACAGCTCGCGTCCGCCCAGAAAGGCGCGTTCGGGCTGTTGATCCAGAAGCGCTCGATAGTACCAGCACTGACGAGTGGTCCCCTGCGGGATACCATCGCTGATGGCCAGAAAATCATCGAACTGCTGGCGCGCCCCCCAGGTGTCCTGTGCCACACCGCGCATCCACTGTGACAGCACCGAGTTGCGATAGCGGTGCAGGTAGTCGTTGATAATTGCCGACGACACGCCGGGCAGGCGTGACTTGAGCTCGTGGTATTCGACGTAGCCTTCCAGCTCGTGGCCCCGGATAGCGTCATGGTTGATCCGGTCCCACTGCTGGGCGCGAGCGGCCTCAAAGGACTGGTTAAAGCTCTCATCATTGGCCAGTGACGGTGCAGCAAGGCCGGCTGCCAGCATGGCGCCCAGCCAGTATCTGGATAATCTGTGCGTAAACCTCACCCGAAAAACTCCTGTCAGCCATCGATCCGAACCTGCCCGGGACAGGCATACTGCTTCCTGGGGGCCTAGACTAATCCAGGTGGCTGAATTTAACGATCCCGTCAGGGAGATCTTCAGCGCCTGCGGCGTTGAATGAACGCAAGCGGTCAACGACCTTTTTGAAACAGCATTTTTATTCGGAGTATCCATCCATGGCAAAAGGTCGACTCAACCCCATCGGTCTGATTCGTGGCCGTGGTCGTATCTACTGGCGCATCTTCAAGGCGTTTCGCACCTTCTTCCCCATGCTCAACGACTGGCGCAAGGGGCGTTATCGGCCGCTGCCCAAAAAGGCAGTGGGGCTGATGGCGCTGGCGATCGTTTATGTGGTCAGTCCCTTTGACCTGATTCCGGACTTCATTCCCTTCTGGGGACTGATCGATGACGTCATTATCAGCGGCTGGCTGCTGGCCAAGATCGATGAGGAGCTGGATGACTACCGGCGCTGGCGTGAAAGCACCGGCGAACCCGTCACGTAATGGCCGATCCCACCGAAGTGGCGCCCCCTGCCTGATGGATGTAGGCCGTTTCTCTTGAAAAATCGACAACTTCCCCCATAACGGGTAACACACAGCACGACGCGGTCTGATCAAAAGGCAGACCGCGTGGCGTGTTTCACCCAGTCGATTATTGTCAGAAGAGAAATGTTGCCATGACGAGTGCGCAAGAGCAGACGCTCGGTTTCCAGACCGAAGTCAAACAGCTTCTTCACCTGATGATCAATTCCCTGTATTCCAACCGGGAAATCTTTCTGCGTGAGCTGATTTCCAACAGCGCCGATGCCTGCGACAAGCTGCGCTATCGGGCGCTGGAAAGCGATGCCCTGTATGAAGGCGACCCCGAGCTTCGCGTCGAGATCGAATTTGATCAGGACGCCAAGACCGTCACCGTTCGTGACAACGGCATCGGCATGAATCGCGAAGACGTGATTGCCAATCTCGGCACGATTGCCCGTTCCGGGACAGCCGAGTTTCTCAAGCAGATGTCCGGCGAGCAGCAAAAGGACGCCCGTCTGATCGGCCAGTTCGGCGTCGGTTTCTATTCGGGCTTTATCGTGGCCGATGAAGTGGTCGTGCGTACGCGTCTGGCCGGTACATCGCAGGATCAGGGCGTGGAGTGGCGCTCGAAGGGCGAAGGCGAGTTCACCATCGTCGATATTGAACGCGCCGCTCATGGCACGGAAATCGTGCTGCATCTCAAGGAAGATGCGCTCGAGTTTGCCGACGAGCATCGCCTCAAGGGGCTGGTACGCAAGTACTCCGATCATATCGAAGTGCCGGTACGCATGCCGACCGTTCAGGAAAGCGATGACGACACCGATGTGACCGTCACCTGGGAGACGGTCAACGAGGCGCAGGCCCTCTGGGTGCGTCCGCGTACCGAGGTCAGCGATGACGAGTACAAGGCGTTTTACAAGCATGTGGCGCACGATTTCAGCGACCCGCTGACCTGGAGCCACAACAAGGTCGAGGGCAAGCTCGAGTACACCAGCCTTTTGTATGTGCCCTCACGCGCGCCGTTTGACCTCTATCAGCGCGAAGGTGCCCGTGGGCTCAAGCTCTACGTGCAGCGCGTGTTCATCATCGATGATGCCGAGCAGTTTTTGCCGCTGTACCTGCGCTTTGTGAAAGGCGTGGTGGATTCCAACGACCTGTCGCTTAACGTCTCGCGTGAAATCCTGCAGCAGGACCCTCAGGTCGAGAAGATGAAAGGGGCGCTGACCAAGCGCGCGCTCGACATGCTCGGCAAGCTCTCGAAAGACAGCGACACTTATCAGAGCTTCTGGAATCAGTTCGGTAGCGTGCTCAAGGAAGGCCCGGCAGAAGATCACAGCAACCGTGAAAAGATCGGCGGTCTGCTGCGTTTTGCCAGCACCCACACGGACAGCTCGACGCAGGATCAGTCGCTGGCGGACTACATCTCCCGCATGCAGGAAGGCCAGCAGGGCATCTACTACATCGTTGCCGACAGCTTCAATGCCGCACGGCACAGCCCGCACCTCGAGATCTTTCGCAAAAAGGGCATCGAGGTGCTGCTGCTCTCCGATCGTATCGATGAGTGGCTGATGACCCATCTCACCGAGTTCGACGGCAAGTCGATGGTTGATATTACCCGCGGTGATCTGGATCTGGGCGAGATCGACAGCGAAGAAGAGAAGCAGGCGCAGCAGGAAAGCGCGAAGGCCAAGGAAGGACTGGCCGGCCGATTTCGCGAAGCGCTGGGCGATCAGGTGCAGGAAGTGCGCGTGACGCATCGTCTGACCGAGTCGCCGGCCTGTGTGGTGCTGCCTGAAAACGAGATGGGCTATCAGATGCGTCGTCTGATGGAAGCCGCCGGCCAGCCGGTGCCCGAGGTCAAGCCGATTCTCGAGTTCAACCCCGAGCACGCGCTGGTCGCAAGGCTTGAAAGCAGCGACGGAGACGCCTTTACGGACCTGGCCCATGTGCTTTTTGATCAGGCCGTGATCGCCGAGGGCGGCCAGCTGGATGACCCGGCCGCCTATGTGCGTCGCCTCAATGCCATGCTGACCCATTAACGACTGTCAGCTCGAAACAATGGCGGCCCCATGGCCGCCATTTCTCGTATTATCTCCTGCCTGCAAATACGTCTTTTGCATGATTATGCAAGATTACGGATTTTCGCCTCATGTCGTCGATTATGACGACACGGTGGGCAAAACATGTTAGCCTGCCGCCTTGTCCTGATACCGAGTCCCGTAACATGACACGAACGCATCGCCCGTTAACGACGTTGACGCTCGTGCTTGCACTCTCAGTTTTCAGCGTGTTCACACCGTCACACGCCGATACCAGCAAGCCCAGTTTCCACATGCCGGATCTGCGAGAACATCCGGCCGGCAGTGACCGCAAGATTGCCTTTTTCAACCTCATGATTCCGCTCATCGAAAAAGCCAACGATGAGATTCAAAACGATCGTGAATGGCTCTCGCACATGCACGACCAGACCGACTGGACCGTTGACTCTCGCAAGCGCCTGGCCGCCATCTGCAAGTCGTATGGCCTGAGCTGCAAAAACGAGAAGGACGCCGACTGGTCGACGCTGTTTGCCCGCGTGGATACCGTGCCGATTCAGCTGGTGCTGATTCAGGCCGTGGAAGAGTCCGGCTGGGGAACGTCGCGTTTCGCTCGCGAGGGCAACAATCTCTTTGGCATGCGCTGCTTCGGTGACAGCTGCGGTCTTGAGCAGACCGGCACTGGCAGCGGCTACCAGAGCTTTGCCACCGTCTATGACGGCATCGAAGCCTATATGCGCAATCTCAATACCCATCGCGCCTATGAAGGGCTGCGCGACCGCCGCTCGGCGCTGCGCGACAAGGGCAAAAACGTCAATGCACTGGCATTGATTCCCTCGCTACAGAACTATTCCATTCGTGGCGATGCCTATCTGGCGGCCCTGCAGTCGCTTTTGAATACCAATGCGCCGCTGATCGAAGAGATGCGCGTCCAGGACAGTGACGACCCCGCGTAGTCGAGGCCATCACCGCCCATGAAAAAGTCGCCCGAGGGCGACTTTTTTATTGTCGGATGCAGGGCGGCGAGTCAGTGGGCCTGCGGCAGCGGCCAGATGACGGTTACTGTCAGCCCGTGCGGCTGTCGATTGTCGATGGCAAGCGTCGCCTTTTGGCGCTGGGTCAGCTGCTTGACGATCGACAGCCCCAGTCCGCTGCCGGTCATGCGTTGATTGGCGCGATGAAAGCGCTCGGTAATCTTTTCAAGCGACTCTGCCGGCACGCCGGGGCCGTCATCGATGACCTGAATCATGGGCTGGCCATCGGTCCTGCCCAGATGCAGCGTGACGGTGCCGCCATCGGGGGTGTAGCGCAGCGCATTGTCCAGCAGATTGCGCAGCAGTACGCCAAGCTCTGTCGGGTCGGCGCGCACCTCGAGCGTAGATAAACCGCTCATCTCCAGCTGCTGCTGTCGACGCCCGGCCAGCGGCCACATTTCGCCGGCCAGCTGGGAAGCGATGGGGTAAAGATCCACCACCTCCAGCTGACGCTGTGGCGTTCGTTCAACGCGCGCCAGGGTCAACAGCTGATCCACCACGCGCTGCAGCCGCTCGATGCCCAGACGTGCCTTGTCCAGCGAGCTTTGATAGTCCTTTTCGCTGGCGCGGGCATTGTCCAGATGAATCTTGAGACCTGCCAGCGGCGTGCGCAGCTCATGGGCGGCATCCGCCGTGAAGCGTCTTTCCCGATCGAGCGCCATGCGAAGCCTTTCAATGAAGGCATTGAGGGAGTCGCGAAGCCCTGTCAGCTCACGCGGCGGGTGTTGTTCGATGGGGGTGAGGTCCTGGTGATAGCGCCGGGCAACTTCCGCCGAGAGATTGTCGATGGGGCGCAGGCCGCGACGAATGACCCACCACAGCGCGAGGCCCAGAAGGGGGAGAATCAGCAAGAAGGGAATGCTGTTGCCCAGCAGGATCTTGTTGACAAGCTCCTGCTGAAAATCATCACGCAGCCCGGTAGAGACCCAGACGCCGTGCTGTCGGTCGTAGATACTGAAAACGCGCCACTCCTCGCCGTCATAGGTAACCCAGCGATAGCCGGTCTCACTGGGGGGCGGGAAGGGGCCGTTGTCATTCCACTCGGCGCTGAGCATGCGCGGCGAGCGGTCGCTGTTCCAGAAGCCCAGTGACAAAAGCCGCTCTTCTTCTCGAAAGCGCCGGGGCGTGTTCACGGAGTGCGTGTCCATGATCAGCCCTGCGTCATCGCTGTCTTCCATGCTGTAAAAGCGCGCCGCATGGCCGGGCTGGGTCAGACGATCCGCCAGAGCCTGATAGTCCTGCGAATCCATGTTGATATCGATCATGCCGGTCACGATGCGCCCGAACTGGGAGAGCTGCGCGTCAAACATCTCCTCGAGCTCGTGCTTTGTGATCAGCCATGCCGCCAGACCCGAGAGAATGGCGCCCAGCAGCACCAGCCCCATGACGGCACGAGTCAGGTAGCGGCGAATCGAGATCATTCGATCGTATCGTCCAGACGGTAGCCGATGCCACGCAGGGTCACGATCAGATTGCTGTCGAGCTTTTTGCGCAGATGATGAATGTGAACTTCCAGGGCGTTGGACTCGATCTCGTCACAGCAGCCATACAGCAGCTTTTCCAGATGGGGGCGGGTAAAAACCTGCCCGGGGTGCTGGGCCAGCTCGTGCAGCAGGGTGTATTCGCGCCGGCTGAGCTTGACCAGCTGATCCTTCCAGCTGACCTCGTGGCGTGCATGATCGATGTGCAGCGGGCCGATCCGAATGCTTGGCTGCGTGCGACCGCCCTTGCGGCGGCTGATCGCGCGCAGTCTGGCCTGAAGTTCGTCAACGTCAAAGGGCTTGAGCACGTAGTCATCGGCCCCGGCATCCAGCCCCTGGATACGGTCTTCCAGACTGTCGCGCGCGGTCAGAATCAGCACCGGTGTATCGTGGGCGGCACGAATTCGGCGCAGCACTTCCATACCATCGATACCGGGCAGTCCCAGATCGAGAATGACGGCATCGATCTGGCCCTGCTCGACATGCTCGAGCACGCTTTCGCCCTCGGTCAGCCAGGTGACCTGATGGCCCTCACGACGAAGAGCGGTCTCCACGCCATCGCCCAGCAATACATCATCTTCGACAAACAATACCTTCATGTTGTTGGGTTCCTGGTCAGAACGTTGCATGGACGGTTCTGCGACATCCGAATGCAGTGATGAATGTTGGTTCAATGCTCTCATGATCCTCGTTCCATGTATCGGTGCAAGTCATTGATTCGCCTTTCTGACACCAGAAGTATTCATTAATGCCCGTGTCGGCACCACTCAATTTCTTTTGGCCGATGGTGGATGCCGCACCTGTCGGCAGGCTTGTCGAGCGGACAGGGTCGTGCGTTACCTGCGCGGGCTGTCAGGCGTTACACTAAACCCTGTCCATCGTCGATCAACAAGGATACTCCATGGCAGTCGAGCATCAGCCTCAGGTCAGTACAGACGATATCATCGTGCCCCCGGTGGCCGTGCTGGGAGGCGGCAGTTTTGGTACGGCGCTGGCCAGCATTGCCTCCAGCGGTGGTGCCAGAGTCCGGCAGTGGATGCGTGATGCAGCACTTGTCGATCACGTGAATACCCACCACGTCAATCATCGCTATCTGCCCGACTTCAGCATGCATCCGGATGTCGTGGCCTCGACCGATCTGGCCTGGGTTCTGGAAGAGGCGCGGCTGGTACTGATCGCCATTCCTTCCGGCGGATTTCGTCAGGTGGTACGACAGGCCGCGCCCCATTTTGCCCCTGATGCCATCCTGGTCAGCACCACCAAGGGGATCGAGGCCGACAGCTTTCTCCTGATGAGCCAGATTCTGGAGCAGGAGACGCAGAGTGCGCACATTGGCGTGCTCTCCGGCCCCAATCTGGCCGCCGAAATCGCCCAGGGCCATCTCAGCGCCAGCGTCATTGCCAGCAACGATGAACCGACCCGGGCCCGGGTACAGGCAGCACTGTCGTGTGATCATTTTCGTGTCTATGCCAGCAATGACCGCTATGGTGTTGAGATGGGCGGGGCGCTCAAGAACATCTATGCCATTGCCGTGGGCATGGCGGCCGCACTCGGCATGGGCGAAAACACGCGCAGTATGCTCATTACCCGGGCGCTGGCCGAAATGAGCCGCTTTGCGGTGGCGCAGGGCGCCAGCCCCATGACCTTTCTGGGGCTGGCAGGGGTGGGCGATCTGATTGTGACCTGTTCTTCCAACCTGTCGCGCAATTACCGGGTGGGCTACGCGATGGGTGAGGGGCGCACGCTTGAAGAGGCCACCGCCGCCCTCGGGCAGGTGGCCGAAGGGGTCAATACGGTGTCTCTGGTGGTCAAGCGCGCCGGCAAGGAGAACATTTATATGCCGCTGGCCACCGGACTATATCGGGTCATGTTTGAAGGCGTTGCACCGCGAGAGATGGCCACGGCGCTCATGCGCAGTGAACAGAGCAGTGACGTCGAATTCACGCTGCCGCGAGAGGACACGCGGCGGGCTCAGCAGCAAACCGCAGCCAGGGATATCCCAACATGAAAATCTACGTAATGCGTCACGGTGAAGCCGCTTCCGGAACGCCCGATGCGCACCGGCCACTGGACGTGACCGGACAGCAGGAAGTCGCTCGTATCGCTGACTGGTTCGTCTCGACGCTGGGTGAGAAGGGGCATCAGCTGAAAATCGTGGCCAGCCCCTACGACCGCGCTCAGCAAAGCGCGCGCATTATCGGCCAGGCGCTGCGCGTGGATGACATCATGACGCTGCCCATCATGACCCCTGATGCCCCACCGGAAACGCTGATCGAATGGCTCACTGAAAACGTCGATCCCCGTGAGGACGATGCGCCCTGGCTGTTTGTCAGCCACATGCCCCTGGTCGCCGAGCTGGTCGGCCAGCTGGTGGATGGCAGCCCCAATGCCCGGCTGCCCATGGGCACCGCGGATGTGGTCGAGCTGGAGGCTCAGGTCTGGGCGGCCGGCTGTGCAACGCTTTCACGCCACGTTACACCGGCCAACGCGACGCTTGAGTAGCGCCCTGGCGCTGACATGATGGCGGGCATGTCAGCCCGCCATGCCGCTTACCTGCAAGATAAAGATGCCCAGTGTGATGGTGACGCTGCTGGCAAGTGTCGTGATGGCCACCGTGTTGGCAGCAAGCCTGGCGTTGCCACCCATGGCTCTGGCCATGACAAAGCTGGCGGCCGCCGACGGGCTGCCCAGAAACAGAAACAGCAGTACCAGTTCCCGTCCTTCAAAGCCTGCCAGCCAGGCGATCAGCACCGTGGCGACCGGCATCGATACCATCTTGATCACACTGGCGCCCAGCGCCACGCCGCTGGCCTCGCGAATGGCGGTCATCGACATGGTGCCGCCGATGCTGATCAGCGCCAGCGGCAGGGCCAGGTTGGCAAAATACTCTCCCGAGGTATGCAGCCAGGCCGGCAGGGCAAGGCCGCTGGCGGCAAAGGCAAGTCCTGCCACAACGGAAAGAATCAGCGGGTTTTTGGCGATCTTGAGCGCAATGCTTCGCCAGCTGGTTCTTGCCTGGGGCTGATACCAGGCCAGCACGATGACGGCCAGAACGTTGTAAAGCGGAATAATGGTTGCCACCAGCACGCTGCCCGCCGACAGGCCGAACTGCCCGTACATGCTGCCTGCCAGTGCCAGGCCCACGATGCCGCCATTGCCGCGAAAGGCCGCCTGAACATAGACACCGCGGTCTTCGAACGCGACCCGCCGTGTGGCCCACCACCAGATGAGCAGAAAGCTCGCCACCGTGGCAAGTGCCAGATAGGCCATCAGATCCGGTAGCAAGGCCTGTGACATGTCTGCATTAACCAGGGATAAAAAAAGCAGCGTGGGCATGGCGCCGCGAAACACCAACGCCGAGCTGGTATTGATAAAGGCGCTATCGATCCATTTCAGCCGTTTGAGGGCAATCCCCAAAAGCACCATGGCAAAGACGGGAAACGTGACGTTGAGGGTTTCAGCAAACAGGGCCGAGGGGTTCATGCACTCTACCGTATGGCAACAGGGGCCATGACATTGTGGTCTTTCATGATGCCGCCCCGACAGAGGCGATCATGAAGCAGACCGGTTGGAAAGTCGTATCGGGGCGGGGCTAGAGCGTTGCGAACCCGGTGACCAGACCGGCCAGCACCACGGCAAAAAAGAGACGATTGCGCAGACGGCGGGAGGAAGCAGACATTCACGACTCCGGAACAGATGGGGTGAAAGGAGCGCCATGATACGCGCCGGTCACGAACTCGGCGAGCCCAAAGCCCTGTGACACTCGGTCGCGACGCGCTGGCATCATGTCGTGTGCCTCGCCCGGACAATGTTCAACACGTTTCGCAGGCGCAGGGAGTGCATCATATCGTTGGCCGTCGTATTGTTTCTCATTTGATAACGATGGAGCGAGCAGGATGAGCGCAAGACCGCGAGAGTGCCGTTTGGCCGATAATCGTCTGGCCGGTCTGGTATGGGAGCGGGAAGGGCTGTCGATGCAGGCGCCGACCTGGGTGGCCCTGCATGGCTGGCTGGACAACGCCGCCACCTTTACCCGGCTGGCGCCAATGCTGGTGGAAAAGCTCGATGTTCGTATCGTGGCCATCGATTTTGCCGGCCACGGCAAGTCACAGTGGCTGAGCCGGGGCACCGATTACGCGCTGTGGGACTATATCCACGACGTGCTGGATGCCCTTGATGATCTGGGGATCAAGCAGGCCACGCTGCTGGCGCATTCGCTGGGCGCCTGCGTCTCCTGTCTGCTGGCTGCGGCACTGCCCGAACGCGTTGAGCGGCTGTGGCTCATTGATGGCATCGGTGCCTTGACAACGCCGGTCAATCAGTCGACACGTCAGCTGCGCAACGGCGTACTGGGCGTGCGTCGACCGCTGTCACCGCCGCCGTCCTACGCAACCCTTGAAGCCGCGCTCGAGGCACGTGTGGCGGGTGCTGTAACACCGCTGGATCACGACACGGCCGAGCCGCTCATCGCGCGCAGCCTGATGCAGGACGACACGCGCATGCGCTATCGCACCGACCCGCGACTGCTGCGCCCCTCGCAGGTCAAGCTGACGCCGGAACAGTCGCGCGACATGCTGCTGTCGATTCAGGCACCGCTCGATCTGATCCAGGCCGACAACGGCATCGTGGGGGATCATCTGGACCGGGAAGGCGTGCGCCATGAGATGACAACCCTGACCACCCATCGCGTGCCGGGCGGTCATCACCTTCACCTTGAGCCGCACAGTGTGGAAGGCGTGGCCCGGGCGATTTTTGAGGCCTATGGCGTGGCGTAATCCTCACGCGTGCGGCGCAGCAACACATAGACGGCGCCGGTGCCGCCGTCGCGGTCCTGCGCCGAACAAAAGGCCAGCACTTCGGGGAGTTCCCGCAGCCAGGCGTTAACGTGGCTTTTGATGACGGGATAGCGTGCCGCGCCCGACCACGCCTTGCCATGAACGATCAGCACACAGCGCGCCCGGTTGGCACGTGCTTCGTGAAGGAAGGCTTCGAGCTCGGTTCTGGCCTGCTCGAGATCGTAGCCGTGAAGATCCAGCCCCGTCTGCCAGGCAATGGCTCCGCGCTTGAGCTGGGAAAGCGTTCGATGCGGTAGATCGCTCAGGGCGAACATGAGCGTTTCTGACGGGCGAACCGGGTCAACCCGCCCATCGGAGGTGCGAGAGGAGGTGGCCGATACCGTGTTGGCGCTGCTGGCCGCGGCTTCGCGTCGACGGCGCAGCTCACTGCGGTGCGGCATGCGACCGGTGTCGGCACGGTCGTGATGAACGGGGCGAATATCGCTGCCCTGCATGGCCTCGCGAAAGGCTGTCCGGTCGTCATCGTCAGGTTGGCGGTTACCGGTCATGCCTTATTCTCCGCTGGGTGGTGTTGACCCTCATGCCGACGGTGGCATCGGGGTCATGAATTCAGCCGGTAATTATAGGGAATGAAGTGGCGATGTGCAGGCCTGTACCGATGCACCGGTGCGGCATAACGGGTACACTTTCGCTCTTTCCTCTTTTGAATACCACTCGACAAGGCCGCCGCATTCATGAGCGACGTTTCTGCCCGCATGCCTGTACCCGCCGCCGCGCCACTGTCTCTTGATGATGACACCCTGATCGATGAGCTGATCACCGTGCGCGATTATCTGCGCCTGTCGGTCAGCGTCTTTAACGCCCATGACCTTCATTACGGTCACGGCACGGCAAGCGCCTGGGATGAAGCCGTGGCGCTGGTGCTGGGCGCGCTGCGCCTGCCTCATGACATCGACCCGGCCATCATTGATGCCCGGGTACTGCGTATCGAACGTGCTCGCATTATTACCCTGTTGCGTGCACGCGCCGTCGAGCGTCGCCCGTTGCCCTATTTGTTGGGAGAAGCCTTCCATGCCGGCTTTGCGTTCAATGTCGATGAGCGCGTCCTGATTCCGCGCTCGCCGGTTGCCGAGCTGATCGAGTCGGGTTTTGATCTGTGGTTTGAAACGCGCGACCCGGCGCATATGCTCGATCTGTGTACCGGGTCGGGCTGTATCGGGATCGCCGCGGCGCTGATGATGCCCACGACCCACGTTATACTGGCCGATATCAGCGAAGACGCCATCGACGTGGCGCGTGCCAACATCACCCGTCACGACGTCGGGGCACGCGTGAAGGCAGTGGCCGGGGACCTTTTCGCGCCGGTGGCCGGGCAGCGCTTTGATCTGATCGTCAGCAACCCGCCCTATGTGGATGCCGGGGATCTGGGCGGCATGCCTGCCGAGTTTGGACACGAGCCGACACTGGCGCTCGGCGCCGGCGATGACGGGCTGGATATCGTTCGACGCATCCTGCGCGAGGCGCGCGAGTATCTGACCGATGATGGCGTGCTGCTCGTGGAAGTGGGCAACTCCGAGCGCCACGTGATCGAGACCTGGCCGGAGGTGCCGTTTTTGTGGCTCGAGTTCGAGCGCGGCGGGCACGGCGTGTTTGCGCTGACGGCGGCGCAGCTGGACGAATGGGCGTCGACGCTGTCGCATTGATCCACCGGATCGGGACAGGCACCGGTTTGAATTTTGATCTGTCGTGCGACCGGCCCATCGGTCTGTACGGCGCACTTTCAGGAACACAACATGTCCGGTAATACCTTCGGCAAACTCTTTACGCTGACCACCTTTGGTGAAAGCCACGGCCAGGCGCTGGGCGCCATCGTGGATGGCTGTCCGCCGGGCGTGGCGCTTTGCGAGGCGGATCTGCAGCGGGATCTGGATCGTCGTCGCCCCGGCAGTTCGCGTCATACCACGCAGCGCCGCGAAGCCGACGAGGTGCGTATTCTGTCGGGCGTGTTCGAGGGCGTTACCACCGGCACGCCGATCGGTCTGATGATCGAAAATACCGATCAGCGCTCGAAGGACTACTCGAAGATCAAGGACCAGTTCCGCCCGGCACATGCCGACTATACCTATCATCACAAGTACGGCATTCGCGACTATCGCGGCGGCGGTCGCTCGAGTGCGCGCGAGACCGCCATGAGGGTAGCCGCCGGGGCGATTGCCAAGAAGTATCTGGCGGCAAGGGGCATCAGCGTACGCGGCTACATGAGCCAGCTCGGCCCGATCACCATCGACTTCAAAAGCTGGGACGGCGTCGATGACAACCCCTTTTTCTGCCCTGACCCGGATCGCGTGCCGGAGCTTGAGGCCTACATGGATCAGCTCAGAAGGGATCAGGACAGCGTCGGCGCCCGTATCACGGTAGTGGCCGAAGGCGTGCCGGTCGGACTGGGCGAACCGGTTTTTGATCGTCTGGATGCCGAACTGGCGCACGGTTTGATGAGCATCAATGCGGTCAAGGGCGTCGAGATCGGCGCCGGTTTTGACAGCATCGCTCAGCGCGGCAGCGAGCACCGTGACGAGATGACGCCTGAAGGCTTTCTCTCCAATCATGCCGGCGGCGTACTGGGCGGCATCTCTACCGGCCAGCCGGTGGTGGCGCATCTGGCGCTCAAGCCGACCTCCAGCATTACCACGCCCGGTCGCTCGATCGACGTGCACGGCGAGGCGGTCGAGGTCATCACCAAGGGGCGTCATGACCCCTGCGTGGGTATTCGTGCCACGCCGATCGCGGAGGCCATGATGGCGCTGACCCTGATGGATCATCTGCTGCGCCAGCGCGGGCAAAACGGTGAGGTCAGCGTCGAGACGCCCCGGCTCAAACAGCGCTAGTGGCGTTTGACGGTTACTGACGCTTTTGGTGTTTCTCTGCCTCTTCGGCAAGTTCACGGGCCCGCTTCTGGCGGGCCTTTTGCCGATAGCCATAGGTGGTGGCGCGCACCGTTTCGTCACTTTCAAGGCCGGCGCCCAGCGCCCCGGCGACGGTGGCCACCGAAGTGGCAAGCCAGGCCAGCGACAGGTAATCCACGATGGCGATTTCGTGCCCCAGTGCGGTCTGTAAAAGACTCGAGGGCACAAACAGTGCCACGGCACCCAAAAACAGCCCCAGCAGCGAAACGTAGTAAAACACCACGCCCATGCCCAGAGTGATCAGGGTGGTAAGGTTATAAAGCCGCGCCATGGGGAAGGCCCGAGGATGGCGCTGCGGCTCCCACAGGCCGTGATCAAGAATGATCCAGCCAATCATGGCTGTCATGGCGGCCACCATGAGGGCGGCAAACCGCCACGGCTCATAGGCATCGCTCAAACGCCACAGGGTCGGGAAAATCAGTCCGTAGGCGCCGGTGGCAAAGGCCACGGCAATGATCTTTCGAAAGGTGGGGAATATGGTCCACGGGCGATTGGCCCGAACCATGCCGCCCAGCAGCTTGCACAGACCGGGCACGCGCCGGGCGGCGACAAAGCGGACATCGATGTCCTGCTCATCGTCCTCCACGTTGACCCGCTTGATCGGAGCGATGCGCTCGGAAAGACGCTGGCGCATCAGACCCCGGGCGTTGTGTCGACGCCACCAGTCCAGAAAGCTGCGTCGCTTGCTGAAGTGACGCGTCTGCTGGCGGTCGCGCTCGGCCTCGGAGCTGCCGTGATGCAGCTCGCTGACCAGCTGTACGATGGATTCGGCCAGCCGGCGACGCAAGGGAGAGGCGCCCAGCGCCGGCTGTGAAATGATGGCCACGCTCCGGGCCTCGCAGACTTCTGCCACGACCACCTGGCGGTCGCGAAAAACGGGTAGATCGGTAATGCAGATAATATAGTCCCACTGGCGCGACCGGCTAAGCTCATGCGCCTTGGAGAGGATGTCGCGGGTGCTGTCCTCGGCACCGATCAGCGGGTCGGTGACGCGGTCCAGCTGCCACTGGCAGGTGTCGTCGACCTCGCGGCAGAGATGATCGGCCAGCTCGTCAATGATCAGCGACACCAGCTGCTCGGGAAATTCGGGCGCCGGTATCAGGCCCACCGTCAGCGTGGAAGCCGTGTGACGATCACTTGTCTCTGATGAATCCTGCAAGCGGGATGCGGCCTGGCTACTTGTATCGGGTGGCATGTGATCTGCAATGTTTTTAAAGGGCAAGCGTTCGGCATCAACGCCGATGCCAGAGTCTGGTGCAGAAAGTGACTTTCATCACGCTATTGTGTTGAAACGCGCGCCGATACAAACGCTTGAAGCACAAAAAGTTACGCTGAGTTACTCTATTTCGCGTCGACAGGGCCCAGGATGGGGGAGGGGTGGTATGTCTTCGACGGACACAATATCTTCGATGAGAAGCAATATGCTGCATGAAATCAGCACTCAGGCCGACGTCTTCGGCCTGCTGCATCAGGAAGCCCTTGCTGCCACTCGGGATGAGCCCCTGCTGGCGGCAATGCTCGACGCCCATGTGGTATCGCAATCCCGCCTGGAAGGATGTCTGACCTCTGTCATGGCATCAACGCTTGCCGACAGGACACTGTCGGTCGAGGCGTTGACGTGTTGTTTTCAGGGCCTTTATCAGGCGCACCCGTCTCTGGTCGAGAGCGCGGCATGTGACATGACAGCGGTTCTCGAACGTGACGCCGCCAGCAGCGACTATCTGCCCATCATGCTCTATCTCAAGGGCTTTCAGGCGCTGCAGGCGCATCGCCTGGCGCATGCTCTGTGGGGTGACGATCGGCGCATTCTGGCGCGTGCACTGCACCATCGCGCCACCCAGGTCTTTGGCATCGACATTCATCCGGCCTGTCGCGTGGGGCGCGGGGTCATGCTCGATCACGGGACGGGCATTGTCATTGGCGAGACCGCCGAGATCGGCGACAACGTCTCGATCATGCAGGGCGTGACGCTTGGCGGCACCGGCAAGGAGAGCGGCGATCGCCACCCCAAGGTGCGCAGCGGTGTCCTGATCGGTGCCGGCGCCACCGTGCTGGGCAATATCGAGATCGGCCATGGCGCCCAGATCGGGGCCGGGAGCGTGGTGCTGGCTCGTGTGCTCGAGCACACCACGGTGGTGGGCATTCCCGCACGTCAGGCCGGTCGGCCGCGATGTCCGAGCCCGTCGGTCACCATGGAGCACGGCAGTTTTCAGCACGTGGCCAGCCCCCAGTGGTACCAACAGGGCAGCTGAGACGTTCTGAGCACACGCGATACACAAGGGGCCGGTCACATGACCGGCCCCTTTTTGTACGACACGTTTTGTGCGACACACGCTGGATCAGAACTGCCAGCCCACGCCGAAGTAGTAGCCCCAGCCGGTGCTGCGCACGCGGAAATCGCCGTCGCCGAAGTTCAGCTCGCTGCCGTCGTTCCACTGGCCGCCATTATGGAAATAGCGTGCCACGGCCATGAAGCGAAGGTGCGTAAAGGAGTAGACAAAAGCGTTGGTGGCCACCACCGATTCGTTGGTGCGCGTCGGGTCGTCGTCGCCCAGATCCGAGCCGAAATCATAGTTGGTGAAGCCGGCATAGAAGAGGCTGGCTCCGTTATCAAAGCTTGCCAGCGGGTAGCTGTACTCGAGCTGGGCGCGATAGCCGTCCCAGCTGTTTTCGTTATCCGCTCCGTAGTTCTCCCACTGATACCTGCCGTAGAAGTTGAACGAGACATCCAGCGGCGTGCCGGTGTCGATATCGCTGCCCAGACCGGTATAGAGCGTGTTCTGGCGATTGTCGCTGTTGTGCCCCCAGTCATAGATCCAGTTGGCCGCCAGATACCATTCGCTCACAGGCCCCAGGCTCAGATCGCGCCCGCTGAGCTCGTTAAGCGACAGTCGTGGCTTGATCTCGGCAAAGATCGGCGAGCCGTTGTCAAATATCCCGCTGTCGGCGGCATTGCCGATGCCGAAAAACTTGGGCATGTCGATGTAGCCGTAGAGATCCAGCGGCCCCTTGCGACCAAAGAACTCGTATTCCAGATAGACATCATCGATGCGCTGTGGCCCGAAGCGGATGTCCTTGCTGCCGATGACGGTGACGTTCTGGTTGTACCAGTCCGACAGATAGGCGCTGCGCGGCGCATCATCGGTGGTTTCGTAGCTGGCGGTTTCACCCGAGGCCGCCGAGCCATCGGGCGTCTGCGGGTCGGCCTGTACCGATAGCGGCAGCAGCAGGACGGTCGCGATCAGAACACGGGGCATGCCATGCGACGCACGCAGGCTCGCCCGGCATGTGATGGGCATGCGTAGAGGGTTGGACATGATCATTCCTTGCAAGACGTTGTGTTGTTATTGATCAGGTTATCGTTGTGTTTGGCAGGTTGGCTCTACCGGCTGAAATGGCACCATGCCGGGGATAATGATGCAACTACTGCAGGGTCGGCGATGGTTTAAACATCACCTGTCGCCTGTCGGGACGACTCCAGCAGATCGATCATGGCGCGGGCGGCGTTGGAAAGCGTGCGGTTTTCATGAAAGAGATAGCCCAGCGGGCGCTCGATCGGGGGGCGATCCACATCAAGGCGATGCACGCTGTCGTCAATCAGGGTCTCGGGCAACACGCTCCATCCCAGTCCGGTGCTGACCATCATCTTGAGTGTCTCCAGATAGTTGGTAGACATCGACACACTCACCTCAAGTCCCTCGCGGGCAAAGGCGCTCATGACCATGGCACGGGTAAAGGTCTGCTCGCCGGGCAGCACGGCGTCCACCCGACTGAGCCGGGCCAGACTCAGCGATGGTTCATGTGCCAGCGCATGGTCCGGGGCGCAGACAAAGTGAAGCTGATCGACCCATAGCCCGGTGGCGACCAGCGGTGGCGCCGTTTGAGGGGCAAGCGTTGCCAGCGCCAGCTCCAGCGAGCCATCAAGGACCCCCTGATAGGCCTGCTCGGAGTCCATGAAGCGCATATCCAGGCGCACGTCCGGCCAGCGGCGGGTGTAGTCGCGCAGCACCGGCGGCAGACGATGCAGTCCGATGTGGTGGCTGGTGGCCAGGCTCAACCGGCCGCGCACCGTCCCGCTCAGGCGAGTCAGTGCCCGTTGGGTATCCTCGAACAGACCCAGAATCTCCCTGGCGCGCGGCAGCAGCGTATGACCGGCCTCGGTCAGCGCGATGCGCCGGCCGATGCGATCAAAGAGCCGGGCATCCGTTTGCGATTCAAGCGTGGCAATGCGTTTGCTCACCGCGGACTGCGTCAGATGAATCTGTTCGGCGGCCAGCGAAAAGGAGCCGCACTCGGCCACGGCGACAAAGGCCCGCAGGCTTTCGGTTTCCATCTATTCCTCTCCGGAATGCATGGCATGAATAGGATGAATTGCTTTCATGGTATATCGCGGCGTAGGCTGGGCGCCATACAGGTGCTGATGAGCCCGTCGACAACAAGAGCTCCAGAGCATCATGGACCGTGAAAGCGCCCCGAGCGCAAGGAGAGACGACATGGCAGGACAGACGCTTTATGACAAGCTCTGGGCATCGCATCTGGTGTCCAGCCGGGATGACGGTACCTCATTGATCTATATCGACCGTCATCTGCTTCATGAGGTGACCTCGCCGCAGGCCTTTGAAGGGCTGCGTCTGGCCGATCGTCGCCCCTGGCGCATCGATGCCAACATTGCCACCGCCGATCACAACGTGCCGACCTCTCTGAAAGAGCGTAGCGCCGGTATTGCGGGTATCGAGGACAACGTCTCGCGCATCCAGGTCCAGACGCTGGATGACAACACCACCAGCTTTGGCATCGAGACCTTTGGCATCAACGATGTGCGTCAGGGCATCGTGCACATCATCGGCCCCGAGCAGGGCGCGACGCTGCCGGGCATGACCGTGGTCTGCGGCGATTCGCATACCGCCACGCACGGCGCCTTCGGCGCGCTGGCGCATGGCATCGGCACCTCCGAGGTCGAGCATGTGCTGGCCACGCAGTGTCTGATCCAGCGCAAGATGAAGAACATGCAGGTGCGCGTTGAAGGTCAGCTCGGGCTTCACGTGACCGCCAAGGACATCGTGCTGGCTGTCATCGGTGAGATCGGCACGGCCGGCGGCACCGGCTACGCCATCGAGTTTGCCGGCAGCGCCATTCGGGATCTCTCCATGGAAGGTCGCATGACGATCTGCAACATGGCGATCGAAGCAGGCGCCCGCGTGGGACTGGTGGCGGTGGATGACACCACTATCAATTACGTCAAGGGTCGCCCCTTCGCCCCGACGCCCGAGCAGTGGGACGCCGCGGTCGAGAGCTGGCAATCGCTGGTATCCGATGACGACGCCGCCTTTGACAAGGTGGTCACACTCGACGCCACCGCCATCGAGCCGCAGGTCAGCTGGGGCACCAGTCCTGAAATGGTCGTGGGCATTCACGGCAGCGTGCCCGACCCGGCAGCAGCCGAGGATGAGACCACGCGTCGCGGCCTCGACCGCGCCTTGGAGTACATGGGGCTGCACGCCGGCCAGAAAATCACCGATATCCGGCTGGACCGGGTGTTTATCGGGTCGTGCACCAACGCGCGCATCGAGGATCTGCGTGCCGCGGCGGCCGTGGTCAAGGGCCGCGAGGTGGCCGGCAGCATCAAGCAGGCGATGGTGGTCCCCGGCTCCGGGCTGGTGAAGCGTCAGGCCGAGCAGGAAGGGCTGGATCAGGTGTTTATTGACGCCGGTTTCGAGTGGCGCGAGGCGGGCTGCTCGATGTGTCTGGCCATGAACGCCGACAAGCTGGGCGCCGGCGAGCACTGCGCCTCGACCTCGAATCGCAACTTCGAGGGGCGTCAGGGCTACGGCGGGCGCACGCATCTGGTTAGTCCGGTCATGGCCGCTGCGGCCGCCGTGACCGGTCACTTTGTTGATGTTCGCGAGTTCGTGGACACGCCCGTGCCGACCAAACGCGCCGCCGGGCTTTAAGCGCTCGACCACGCCATTTTCAAGGAAACCGCCATGAAAGCCTTTGTCCGCCAAAAGGGTCTGGTTGCGCCGCTGGATCGTGCCAACGTCGATACCGACCTGATTATCCCGAAGCAGTTTCTCAAGTCGATCAAGCGCACCGGCTTTGGACCCAATCTCTTCGATGAGCTGCGCTATCTCGATGAGGGCTACCCGGGTCAGGATTGCTCGAACCGACCGATCAATCCGGAGTTCGTGCTCAATCAGCCGCGCTATGAGGGCGCCAGCGTGCTGCTGGCGCGCAAGAACTTTGGCTGCGGCAGCTCGCGCGAGCACGCGCCCTGGGCGCTGGAAGATTTTGGCTTTCGCGTCATCATCGCGCCGAGCTTTGCCGATATCTTTTTCAACAACGCCTTTAAAAACGGGCTGCTGCTGATTCAGCTCGATGAGGCCACGGTGGATCATTTGTTCGAGGCGGTTGAAAAAACGCCCGGCTATCGTCTGGATGTCGATCTGATCGAGCAAAAGATCATGACCCCCGAGGGGGAGGCGATCGAGTTCGAGGTCGACCCGTTTCGCAAGTACTGCCTTGAAAACGGCCTGGACGATATCGGCCTGACGCTGACCGACAACAGTGATGCGATTCGCGAGTTCGAAACGCGTCATCGCGCCTCGCAGCCGTGGCTGTTTCGCGGGGAAGCGGCCAATCAGGCCTGAGGCAATGGTCCTTGCAGATTTACGGGTGTCGGCAGGTCGTAGTACCCCGACACCCGGTATTTCCTTTATGTCAGAAACGTACCATGCCCGAACGGGGATGGCGTCAACGGAATTGTCATGACACAACGTATTCTTGTCCTGCCGGGTGACGGCATCGGCCCCGAAATTACTCGCCAGGCGCGCCGCGTACTGGACGCCTGTCGCAACGCGGGCCTTGATATCGATATCGAGGAAGCCCCGGTCGGCGGCGCCGAAATCGATCGCTCCGGCGTGCCGCTGGCCCCCGAGACGCTGGAAAAGGCCAAAGCGGCGGACGCCATCCTGCTGGGCGCCGTGGGCGGGCCGAAGTGGGACACCATGCCCGATATCAGCAATCGTCCGGAAAAGGGCCTTCTGGCACTGCGCAAGGAGCTCAATCTCTTTGGCAATCTGCGCCCGGCGCTGTTGTATCCGCAGCTGGTCGAGGCCTCGAGTCTCAAGCCGGAGGTCGTCTCAGGCCTTGATATCATGATCGTGCGTGAATTGACCGGCGGGATCTATTTCGGCCAGCCGCGCGGGCGTGAGACGCGTGAAGACGGCACGCGCTACGGCTACAACACTTACGTCTATGACGAGCACGAGATTCGCCGCATTGGCCGGGTGGCGTTCGAGATGGCGCAAAAGCGCGGCAAAAAGCTCTGCAGTGTCGACAAGGCCAACGTGCTGGAAGTCACCATTTTGTGGCGCGACATCATGAACGAGCTGGCGCCGGAATATCCGGATGTCGAGCTCTCGCACATGTATGTGGACAACGCGGCCATGCAGCTGGTGCGCGCGCCCAAGCAGTTTGACGTGATCGTCACCGGCAACATGTTCGGCGACATTCTCTCCGATGCGGCCGCCATGCTGACCGGCTCGATCGGCATGCTGCCCTCGGCCTCGCTCAATGAGAGCGGGCAGGGCATGTTCGAACCCTGCCACGGCAGCGCACCGGATATTGCCGGCCAGGGGCTGGCCAACCCGTTGGCGACCATTTTGTCGGTGGCCATGATGCTGCGCTACTCCCTGGGCGCGCCTGAGCTGGCCGCACGCATCGAGCAGGCGGTAGGCTCGGTGCTGGATCAGAACCTGCGCACCGCGGACATCGCCTACGAAGGCACTCGGCAGGTCACGACCGAGGAGATGGGTGACGCCGTGCTCGCCGTCTTCAACGCGGCCTGAGATCCTCGACATCGCTCAACCATGGCGGGGCACGCCCGCCTGCAGACGGCAGCGAGCCGGGGTGCTCGCTGCCGTTTTCTTTCATGGCGGCGGCAAGGGCCGTTAAGTGGCGTTGTCGAGGATCGCCCGGGTAGACTGAAAACATGGCCCCGGATCCCTAGGAGAGAACATGTCGTCAACGCAGGGTCGCTGGCAAATTCGTCGCGCCCAGCCCCGCGACGCCGAAGCTGTCGCCGAGATATTCAATCGCGATGAAGTCTATCCCTGCACCATGCAGCTGCCCTGGAGTGGCGTCGAGCGCTGGCGCACTTTTCTGGAACGGGGCGAGACGGGACAGCATATCTGGCTGTGTGCCTGTGACCCGCAGCAACCGGACAGGGCACTGGGCCTTGTCGGCCTGCATCCGGTCAGCGACACGCCGCGCGTGGCCCATGTGCGAACACTCGGGCTTTCTGTTCATCCCGACTACGCCGGTCAGGGCATGGGCGGACAGCTTTTAAGGGCCGCCATCGACATGGCAGACAACTGGCTGAACGTCACCCGCCTGAGCCTTGGCGTCTACAGCCATAATCAGCGGGCCATCGCGCTTTATGAACGTCACGGCTTTGTGCGCGAAGGTTTGAGCCGTGGAGTGGCCTTTGGTCATGGCCGCTATCTGGACAGCCTTGAAATGGCGCGTCTGCATCCGCGGCTTGTGCGGGAACTCGAGGCACAGGGCGAGTGTGATGCGACGCCCTCCAATCATTTATCACAATAGGGGAACACGAGATGTTGAGAACCGGATTTGTCGGCTGGCGCGGGATGGTGGGCTCCGTGCTGTTGCAGCGCATGCTGGAAGAGGACGGCTTCAGGCAGATCGAGCCGGTCTTTTTTACCACCTCTCAGGCGGGCAGGCCCGGGCCTGACGTGGGTGTCGACGTACCTGCGCTCAAGGACGCGTTCGATATTCAGGCGCTGGCCGAGCTGGATGTGATCGTGACCTGTCAGGGCGGCGATTACACCAGCGAGGTGTACCAGAAGCTGCGCGACGCCGGCTGGAAAGGTTACTGGATCGATGCGGCCAGCACCCTGCGCATGGCAGATGAGACGGTCATCGTGCTGGACCCGGTCAACCGGCAGGTGATCGATCAGCGTCTGGACGAGGGTTTTAAAACGTTTGCCGGCGGCAACTGCACGGTCAGTCTGATGCTGATGGGGCTGGGCGGTCTGTATGAGGCAGGCCTTGTCGAATGGATGAGCTCCATGAGCTATCAGGCGGCCTCCGGGGCTGGCGCGCAGAACATGCGTGAGCTGCTCAACCAGATGTCGATGGTGGGCAACGCAGCGCGCGCCGAGCTGGACGACCCGGCCTCCGCAATTCTGGATATCGATCGCAAGGTCAGCGAGGCCATGCGTGGCAGTGACTTTCCCATCGAGCAGTTTGGCGCACCGCTGGGCGGCAGCTTGCTGCCGTGGATCGACAAGAAGATGGACAACGGTCAGAGCAAGGAAGAGTGGAAGGGCGGCGTTGAAAGCAACAAGATTCTCGGCATGGCGCCCAACACGGTGCCGGTCGACGGTCTGTGCGTGCGGATCGGCTCGATGCGCTCTCACGCGCAGGCCTTTACGATCAAGTTGACACGTGATGTGCCGATAGACGAGATCGAGGATCGAATTGCACGTCATAACGATTGGGTCAGCGTGGTGCCCAATGACAAGGACGCCACCCTTGCGCGCCTGACGCCGGCGGCCGTGACCGGCACGCTGGATGTGCCGGTGGGTCGTCTGCGCAAGATGGCCATGGGCGGAGAGTATCTCTCTGCCTTTACGGTCGGGGATCAGCTGCTGTGGGGCGCCGCCGAGCCGCTGCGGCGCATGCTGGCGCTGCTGGTCGAGCGCCACTGACGCCGTCTGCCATCGTTATGCTCATCAGGGCGCCTCATCGAGGCGCCCTTTTTGTTTCACCGCTGTGGAGAGTATCGATGGCCGAACGGCCCTGGCATTTGCGTATACGAAGCGTTGTGATGGCCACGCTTTTGATGTCGGCGTCCATGACGTCACAGGCCGTGGGTCTTGCCACACCGCAGGTCATGTCGGGCTTTAACGAGCCCCTGAGGGCGCGCGTGGCGCTGCTCGATACCGGCGCACTGCGCGCCGATGACGTTCGCGTGGCTCTGGCAGACAGCGAGCGCTGGCAGGCCATGGATGTGGTGCGAAGTGCCGATACCGATACGCTGCGACTGGCCGTCAACGGCCGCCCCGGTCATCTTTATCTGGAGGTGCAGGGCAGCCGGCCACTCGCCACGCCCTGGCTTGATGTGGTGCTGACCCTGAACTGGCCTCAGGGCGAGCTGACGCCACAGCTGACGCTACTGCCATCGACCGGTGGTGTCACCGATCATCAGGCAAGCACCGCTGCTGGCGCAACTTCCGACAGGCCGGCGGCGGGTGAGCGCTTCGCCGCAACAAGCGAGACCAGCCGTAATCAGGGCGGCGAGCGTCAGACGCGGGAAGCGCCGGCGCAGGACACCCGACGTCTTGCCGCGCTCGAAGAGAGGATTGATCGTCTGGAGCAGCAGCTGAGCGCCAGTCGAGAGGCGCAGACCAATCTGATGTCGGCGCTGGAATCCGTCAGGGCGCAGTCGCTCGCCGGTCAGGATTCGTTCGATACCGCCGGGATGACAGCGCTGGTATCGCGTCAGCAGGCGCTGGAAAGCCGTCTGGATCAACTGGACCAGAACGGGCTTACGGCCGCGGCCACTGCCGACCCCGTTGTACAAGAAGCGGCACCACTGCAGGACACCTCCCCCCAGGAGGCATCAGTCGCGCCAGTACCCGAGTCCACCATTGATGGACGCGACAGTGGATTTGTCTGGACCTGGGCACTGGCATCGCTTCTGTTGCTGTTGGCCGGAGGATGGGCTCTGCTGTGCCGCTGGCAACAAAAGCGCTATCGACTGGTCAGCGCCACAGAGCTGTCGCCGATGAGCAACCCCTCCAGGACTGACGGTGAGGCGGCCTCTTCCCTTGAGGCAAGCGGTGAGGATCAGGGTGACAACGTCATCCACGCCGAACAGGATGCGGCATGGAGCGCCCATCGCGCCCAGGTCGAGGCGATCTGCAGTGAAGCTGAGGTCTTTCGTCGCCACGGCCGGCGGGATCATGCAGTCACCATGCTCGAAAAGGGGCTTGAGCAGTACCCGAACGATTTTCAGCTGATACGGGCGCTGGCCGCACTGGAGGCCACTGCGCCAAACGATGAGCCCGGTGACGACAAAAAGGACGAACAGCGCCATCAGACAGCATCGGACCCCATTTCTGATGAGACGCCGGCGTTTGCGCCGTCGTGGTCACTTGAGTCGTTTGCGCAGCACGATGAGGTCGAATCAGGGCAGGGCAGCGCTTTCGGTGTCACTGACAGAAGGACGGAGCCTGTCACGGCGCCGACGGCCGATTTCCCTCACGACTGGGCACTGGAAGAGGTGGCATTCGAGGGCGGCGATGCGGATAATGAGCGCCCCGATGCAGATCGTTTACGTCGCCACGCCTGACGGGGGTGGTTCGATGTCGATCCCTCAAATCACATGAGGGCTTGCGACCGCGCGACAGTCAGGATTTTCGTGGTCGCAAGCCCCTGCATTACCGAGTCACATGTCTCTTTTTACACGACTGGATGAAACCGAACGCGTCAGCGGCCGTATTGCGCTGGGACTTGAGTACCGTGGTACGGCCTATCAGGGCTGGCAGCGCCTGAGTCACGGCCCCTCCCTCCAAGCCGCCCTTGAGAAGGCGCTTTCCCGCATTGCGCAATCGCCCATCGAGGTCATGTGCAGCGGACGCACCGACAGCGGCGTGCATGCCACCCGCCAGATCGTGCATTTTGATACCACGAGTGCACGCACGCTGAAAGCCTGGGTCATGGGCACCAACGTGAAGCTGCCGCGTGACATGTCGGTTCGCTGGGCGCGCGTCATGCCTTTTGACTTTCACGCCCGCTTTTCAAGCCTGGCGCGCCGCTACCGCTACGTGATCATCAATCAGCCCATGCCGCCGGCACTCGACGCCGAGCACATGACCTGGCATCGCACTCCGCTGGATGAAACGCGCATGCACGAAGCGGCGCAGGCGCTGGTCGGCGAAAACGACTTTTCCGCCTATCGCGCCGCGGGCTGCCAATCCAGTACGCCCTGGCGCCATGTGCATTTCGTTGAAGTCACGCGTGCCGGGCCGCTGGTCGTGATCGATATTCAGGCCAATGCCTTTTTGCATCACATGGTGCGCAATATCGCCGGCGTGTTGCTGACCATCGGCGACAAGCGACGCGATATTTCCCGGACGCGTGACATTCTGGAAGGCCGGGACCGCACCCTCTCCGAGGCAACGGCGCCGGCACAGGGTTTGCACTTCGTGGATGTGTACTATGATCCACGCTTTGAGCTGCCCTCGGAGCCGCTGGGTCCGGCTGAGTTTTACTTCAGCGGCGAGTGGACCGGTGAGCGGACACTGCCTGCTTCGAACTATCAGCGACCGGTCTATCGCGGTGAACCGCCAGGACATTTGTAATCGCCAGGACCTCTATAAATGCGAACCCGAATCAAGATTTGTGGCCTGACCCGTGAAGCGGATGTCGATGCTGCAGTAGAGGCCGGCGCCGATGCGCTGGGATTTGTCATGTGGCCCGGCAGCAAGCGGGCGCTGACGGTAGAGCGACTCGAGCGTCTGGCCGCCCGGGTGCCGCCCTTTGTGACCCGGGTGGGGCTTTTTGTGGATCAGGAGGCCGATGTCGTCATGCGCTGCGCGCCCTGGCTTGACATGCTTCAGTTTCACGGCAACGAGGCGCCCGAAGCCTGTGACCTTTACGGCATGAGCTGGCTCAAGGCGCTGCGCATGCGCGATGATATCGATCTCGCCCATGAGGCCGAGCGCTATCACCGCGCCCGCGGTCTGCTGCTGGATGCCTATCGCCCCGGCGTACCCGGCGGCACCGGTGAAACCTTTGACTGGTCACGAGTGCCGCGCGATCCGGCACTGCCGATGATACTCGCCGGTGGTCTGACGCCGGACAACATAGCCCGGGCCGTCGATCAGGTGGCGCCCTTTGGTGTGGATGTTTCCGGTGGCGTGGAGGCCGGTGCCGGCATCAAGGACCCTGACCTGATCAGGGCCTTCATTGATCGGGTGCAAAACGCTGACGGCGCGTCGCGTACCCTTTGATGCCGACAGGCGAGGCAGGGGTTGTGCGGTGTTGATGCACGCCGGACTGGCCCTCGCTACCGCCGATGATTGATAATGGGCAAATGCGCCATACGCTTTTGCGGCGCGCCCATTTTAAAAGACTGACCATCAACGATATGGAAGCCCTTTCTCGATGAGCTGGCTCGACAAGATTGTTCCTTCAATGGGGCGTACTGCCCGTACCGATCGTCGCAACAACATTCCCGACGGCCTGTGGCGTAAATGTCCCAATTGTGAGGCTGTCCTTTATCGGCCCGAGCTTGAGCGGCATCACAATGTCTGCCCCAAGTGTGATCACCACCTGCGTTTGAACGCGCGCCGTCGCCTCTCCTGGTTTCTGGACAGCGACGGTCGCGAAGAGATTGCAGCCCAGCTCGAGCCGGTGGACCGGCTCAAGTTTCGCGATTCCAAGAAGTACAAGGACCGCCTGGCCGGCGCGCAGAAGGCCACCGAAGAAAAGGATGCCCTGATTGTCATGAAGGGCACGCTGGATGGTCTGCCGGTCGTGGCCGTGGCGTTCGAGTTTGAGTTCATGGGTGGCTCCATGGGCAGCGTGGTGGGCGAGAAGTTCGTCCGCGCGGCAACGATTGCCCGGGAAGAGAAGCGCCCGCTGGTCTGCTTTGCCGCCTCCGGTGGTGCGCGCATGCAGGAAGCCCTTTTCTCACTGATGCAGATGGCCAAGACCTCGGCGGCGCTGGAGCGCCTGCGTGAAGCCGGGACGCCCTATATTTCGGTACTCACGGATCCGGTCTTTGGCGGCGTGTCGGCGTCACTGGCCATGCTGGGCGATCTCAACGTGGCCGAGCCCAATGCCCTGATCGGTTTTGCCGGCCCGCGTGTTATCGAGCAGACCGTGCGCGAAAAACTCCCCGAGGGTTTCCAGCGCAGCGAGTTTTTGCTGGAGCACGGCACGGTCGACATGATCATCCATCGCAGCGAGATGCGTACCCGACTGGGGCGTATCCTGCGCACGCTGACCGACCGTCCCTCCGAGCCTGCCGTCACGATGCTTGAAGACGTGGAAGGTGACGATGGCAAGCCGTACAGCGCTGACGCCGCACGCTGATTGTCATGTCTTTCACACTGACACAGTGGCTGGCCCATCTGGAGAAGCTGCACCCGGTTGCCATCGATCTGGGGCTTGAGCGTATTCGCATCGTGGCCGAGCGGCTGGGACTGTTGTCCGGCCCCATTGCACGCCGGGTCGTTACCGTGGCCGGCACCAACGGCAAGGGGTCGACCGTGGCCATGGTCGAGGCCGTGGCCCGGGCGCATGGCCTGAGCACGGCCTGCTACACCTCGCCGCATCTGCTGCGCTACAACGAGCGCCTGACGCTTGATGGTAACGAGGTCAGTGACGAGGCGTTGATCGATGCCTTTGAGCGCATCGACGCCGTGCGTCTTGAGACCGGACTGACCTATTTCGAAATGGGCACGCTGGCAGCGCTTGTCATCATTCGTGACCGCGCTCCGGATATGGCCATTCTGGAGGTCGGGCTGGGCGGCCAGCTGGACGCCACCAATATCATCGATGCCGATGTCGGCATCGTGACCAGCGTGGCGCTCGATCACGCCGATTTTCTGGGCACCGACATCGAAAAAATCGGTACCGAAAAGGCGGGCATTCTGCGCGCCGGGCATCCGGCCGTACTGGGCAGCCGTAACATGGTCGCAAGCGTGGCGGCACATGCCGCCTCATTACCGGTGTCTCGCTGTCTCGTGCTCGGTGCAGATTTTGACTGGCGTCGCGATGACCACGACGGCTGGCAGTGGCAGCGGCCCGATGGCGCCTTCGATGACCTGTCGCTTCCCGACCCGGGGCTGCCGCTGGACAATGCGGCCAGTGCGCTGACAGCGCTTGAGGCGCTGGGCATACCGCTTGACTCCGAGCGTCTGATACAGGCGCTGTCCGGTATCCGTCTGGCCGGACGCATGCAGCGTATCGGTCGCTACTGTCTGGATGTGGCGCACAATCCGCATGCGGCAGGGTATGTGGCTGATCAACTAATGCTGCGGCCCGTGACGCGACGCGTGGCACTTCTGGGCATGCTGGGCGACAAGGACGCCGAGGGTGTCATCGAGGCGCTCTGGCCGGTGGTAGACGACTGGCTGCCGGTAACCCTTTCCGGGGCGCGAGCGCGACAGGCGGCTACTCTGGCAGATATCATTCGTGCCCGCGGCGGCGAGGTGGTGGCCGTGGCGGACAGCCCGGCGGCGGGCATTGCCTGGCTTGAACAACATTCACAACATGATGACGTACTGGTTTGCGGCTCCTTTTTCACCGTGGCAGAAGCACTGGCCCGGCTTGAAAGGGGCGAGGGAACCGCGTAACAAGGAGAGAGTCGCATGAAATACGGCATGCGTGAGCGCATCAGCGGTATCGTCATTATCGTGGCCCTGGCCCTTATTCTGCTCCCCATTATGTTTGGGGGCTCAAGTGATGACGAGGAAAGTGCCGACGACTCATCGATGATCATCGAGCAGCCCATCAACATGTCACAGCGTGATGTGGCCGCTCCGCAGTCACCGCTGCCCGAGAATGAAGAGCGCGTTGATGACAGCGTCCGGTCGGGGCAGTCCAGTCAAAGCAATCAGCTGTTCCCGGATCGCCAGCGTGAAACCGAGCAGGCACCTGCTCGCGCCGAGCCGTCATCGCCGCAGACCGGATCACGCGATGCCGATACCGCGCGCACCGGGGGCAATACTGCCTCCTCGAGTGGCAGTACTGCTGCTTCCTCCGCCGGTAGCACTTCAAGCACCGGTAGCGCTTCAAATTCGGGCAGCAGCGCGGCTTCCTCGAGCAGCAGCCGACAGGCTACAACGACCCGGGAAAGCAGCAGTGGCGCCCAGCGGCAAACGCCGGCACGCAGCGATGACTCTTCGGGTGATCCGATCATGGCCGCGGCCAATCGCAACAGCGCCAGTGCCTCCCAGCCCTCCGGCAGCGGCGGCTGGGCCGTACAGGCCGGCAGCTTCGGCCAGCCCGAAAATGCCGACCGTCTGATCGAGCAGCTCAAGTCGCAGGGCTTTGCCGCCTACAAGCAGCCGCGTGGTGAGCTCAACACGGTCTATGTCGGCCCTTATGGCTCCACCGAAGAGAGCGAACGGGCACGCGCCGAGCTTCAGTCCAGGGCCAACATCAAGGGGCTGATCGTTCGTCGTGAAGGTGGTCAGTGAGCTGGACCTGGATTGACTGGGCCTTTCTCATCATTCTGGGATTTTCGGTCCTGTCGGGGTTTGCGCGCGGCTTTATCCGCGAGGGGCTGGGGCTGGCCGCATGGATTGCGGCCCTGCTTGCTGCCCGCGCTCTGGGACAGCCGGCCGCGGATCTTTTTACCGACTATATCGATAGCCCACAGATTCGTTTGGTGATCGGCTTTGTGCTAGTGGTATTTGTCGTGCTGTTGCTGGCCAATATGGTGATCAGACTTCTGCACGCCATGATCGAATGGGTCGGAATGGGGTTTTTCAACCGTCTTCTGGGCGCCGCGTTTGGCCTGCTGCGGGGCGGTTTCGTGCTTATCGTGATCGTGGCCGTGGTGGGTCTGACACCGCTGAGCCAGTCCGATGACTGGCGCCAGTCGACATTTTTACCCTGGGTCGAGCAGGGGCGTGACATGGCCATTCGCCAGTATCAACAGCTCGACACGGATCAGTCTCTCATGGATGAAGCATCGCAGCGCGCTCGTGAACTGCAAGGACACCTGCCCCGGCAGATGTCGCAATGATCAAGCGATCAGTACGGCCGGCAACGCGCCGGCAATCACCGACAGCGAGGATGTAACGCATGTGCGGTATCGTGGGCCTGATGGCCAACTCGATGGTAAACCAGGCAGTCTATGATGCGTTGACGGTGCAGCAGCACCGAGGCCAGGATGCTGCCGGCATGATGACCTGGAACAACGGTCGCTTTTTGCTGCGCAAGAGCAATGGTCTGGTGCGTGATGTCTTTCATACGCGCCACATGCAGCGGCTCAAGGGCAACATCGGCATCGGCCATGTGCGCTATCCAACGGCCGGCTCTGCCAGTGAATCGGAATCCCAGCCTTTCTATGTCAACTCTCCCTACGGCATTGCGCTGGTTCACAACGGTAACCTGACCAATTCCGAACAGCTGGTGGCCGAGCTGTTCAACGCCGACCTTCGCCACATCAATACCAGCTCGGATTCCGAAGTGCTGCTCAATGTCTTTGCCCACGAGCTGGGCAAGCAGGGGCATCACCTGGAAGCCGAAGACATCTTTGATGCCATTCGCCGGGTCCATCGCCGCTGCAAGGGCGGTTATGCGGCGGTGTCGATCATCAATGGCAAGGGGCTGGTCGCCTTTCGTGACCCGCACGGCATTCGCCCGGTCGTGTTCGGTCGACGCGATACGCCGGAAGGCCCGGAGTACATGATTGCGTCCGAATCCGTGGCGCTGGATGTGGCAGGCTTTGAGCTGATTCGCGACCTGGCCCCGGGTGAGGCGCTTTATATCGACATGGCGCGCAACCTGCATACCCAGCAGTGCGTTGAAAATGTCCGGCTGACGCCCTGCATCTTCGAATACGTCTATCTGGCGCGCCCGGATTCGATCATCGATGGTGCCAACGTCTATGCCACCCGCATGCGCATGGGGCAAAAGCTTGCCGAGAAGATCAAGCGTGACTGGCCCGACAACGATATTGATGTCGTTATTCCCATTCCCGATACCAGCCGCACGGCGGCGCTGGAGCTGGCGCTGCATCTGAACGTGGCGTATCGCGAAGGCTTTATGAAAAACCGCTACATCGGGCGGACCTTTATCATGCCGGGGCAGACCCAGCGTCAGAAGTCGGTGCGTCAAAAGCTCAATGCCATCGATATCGAGTTTGCCGGCAAGAACGTGTTGCTGGTGGATGACTCCATCGTGCGCGGCACCACCTGCAACGAAATCATTCAGATGGCGCGCGAAGCCGGCGCTAAAAACGTCTATTTTGCTTCCGCCGCGCCGGCCGTGCGCTATCCCAATGTCTACGGTATCGACATGCCGGTGGCCATGGAGCTGATTGCCTTTGATCGCACCACTGAAGACGTCGCCGAACTGATCGGGGCCGACCGACTGGTCTATCAGGATCTCGACGATCTCAAGGAAGCCGTCAGGGAGATCAACCCGACACTTGAAGCGTTTGACTGCTCGGTCTTTGACGGTCGTTATGTGACCGGCGATATCGATCCGGACTATCTGGCCCGGCTTGAGATTGCCCGCAGCGACGCCGCCAAGCAGCAATCCAGCGGCGGCCACGCCCAGGTGGATCTGCACAACGACGTTGAGGAAGTTGACTGATTCCCGCGCCCGCGGCAGGGTAAGACATCGCTGAAGGGTATTCATTGAATGACCGGGCCATGCGCCCGGTCATTTTGTTCATGACGATCACGGTCGACGCTGCCCCGGGCATTTTCAAGGGATGCTGCGGCCTTCGACCATCAAGGAAATCACCATGTTCGAGAAAGACGACCAGGGCGAGCCCCTGCATCCGGATACGCTGGCCATCCGTGCCGGCCATCAGCGTACCCATGAGCAGGAGCACAGCGAACCGATCTTCCCCACCTCAAGCTTTGTCTACGAAAGCGCAGCCGAAGCGGCCGCCAAGTTTTCCGGCGAAGCGCCGGGCAACGTCTACTCGCGCTTTACCAACCCGAGCGTGCAGACCTTTGAAGCACGGCTGGCGGCAATGGAAGGGGCCGAGGCCTGTGTGGCCACGTCGTCGGGCATGGCGGCCATCATGTCGACTGTACTCGGGCTTCTGGAAGCCGGTGACGAGATTGTGGCCTCGCGGGCGCTGTTCGGTTCCACGGTCAGCCTGTTTGCCAAATACTTTGGCAAGTTCGGCGTGGTCACCCATTTTGTGGAGCTTTCCGATCTGGAGGCCTGGAAGGCGGCCATGACGCCGCGCACGAAACTGCTCTTTGCCGAGACGCCCTCCAATCCGCTCTCCGAGATTGCCGATATTCGCGCGCTGGCCGATATCGCGCATGAGCAGGGGGCCTGGCTTGCCATCGACAACTGCTTTTGCACCCCGGCATTGCTACGCCCGATGGAGCATGGCGCGGATCTGATCATCCACTCGGCCACCAAGTATCTGGACGGGCAGGGGCGTGCCATCGGCGGCGCCGTGGTCGGCCGTGCCGATCTGGTGAAGGAAGTGCACGGTGTGGTGCGCACCTGTGGCCCGAGCATGAGCCCCTTCAATGCGTGGATTTTCACCAAGGGGCTGGAAACGCTGGGGCTTCGCATGCGCGCCCACTGTGACAATGCGCTGGCGCTGGCGCAGTGGCTCGAGGCGCACCCCGGGGTGGAAAGGGTGTACTACAGCGGTTTGAGCTCTCATCCGCAGCATGAGCTGGCCGCACGCCAGCAAAGCGGTTTCGGCGCGGTGCTGGGCGTGGAAGTCAAGGGCGGGCGTGGCGGTGCCTGGTCGGTGATCGATGCCACGCAGCTTTTGTCGATTACCGGCAATCTGGGCGATCTCAAGACCACCATTACCCACCCGGCTACTACCACACACGGGCGCTTAAGCGATGAGCAGCGCGCCAGCGCTGGCATTACGGAAGGCTTGATCCGTATCGCGGTGGGTCTTGAGCATCTCGAGGACATCAAAAGAGATCTGTCACGCGGTCTCGATGCCCTGTAAGCCGGCCACGACACCGTCAGAACCTGTGAAATGTTGCAGGTTCTGACGGCCCCCGGATTCAGGTCAGAGGATTGTACCCCTGCAGCATGCCGATTTTCGGCATGTTGCGCTCCCAGACGGGTGGGTCACCGACAATCTCCTGCAGACACTCGATAAAGCGTCGTGTCTTGAGCGTCATGAACTCCCGGTGGGGATAGACCATGTGGATGTCGGGGCTCGGCGCCAGCTGCAATTCGGGCAGGATGGGAAACAGCCTGCCTTCCCGGAAGGCGTCTTCAAGCATGAAGGCGGACATGACGCCATAGCACAGGCCCACCAGCATGGCCCGGATCATGACCTCGGGGTCATTGGTGCGAAAGCGTGGATTGAGGGCGCCCCGGACAATGCGGTTGTCCTCGTTGTAGTAATGGAGATAGTCCACCGACAGGTCGTCGCGCGAGTAGGTGGTGGCCGGCAGCAACAGCAGCGCCTCGACGCTTTCGGGCATGCCGTGTCGTTGAATGAATTCCGGGCTGGCGCAAATGACCTGATGGTTGCGTGCCAGCGGTCGGGCAATCAGTGAGGAGTCCTGCGGTTCGCTGATGCGAATCACCAGATCATAGCCGCCGGCAATGACATCGACATAGGCATTATCGAGCTGGAGCTCAACGCGGATGTCCTTGAAACGTCTCATGAAAAGGCCGGCCGCCGGCGCCACGTAACGTCTGCCGAAATCCGTCGGCGCATTGATGCGCAATACGCCTCGAGGCTCGCTCTGGTAGGCCTCTGCCACGTGGCGGGCATCCTCAAGGGCCGTGCGCAGTCGCAGAGCGCGCTGATAGATCTCGCGACCGGCATCGGTCAAATGCACCACACGGGTCGAACGATTGAAAAGGCGCACCTCCAGTTCCTTTTCGAGATGGCGGATCTGGCGTGAAATGACCGAGCGGTCAACATGACGAAGGTCGGCGGCGCGCGTAAAGCTTCCGGCATCGACCACCTCGGCAAGGAGCAAAAGACGGCTGGACAGGTCCATGGCGGCTTATGGCCTCCCGACGTGACTGTTGCGCTTTGTGCAACACAAAGTTGTTATAGCGTGCATCGATCAAAACCCTTTTCAGGCAGAGAATATATCTATCGAAACGGCGCTGCCGAAAGCAGCCCCGAGATATAGCACACTGAAAAGGGACATGACATGACACGCACACTTCTGATTGCCGCGCTTTCACTGACCACGCTGATGGCCCAGCAGAGCATGGCCTCCACCGCCGAGGGCGAGTTCATGAAGGCCAATAATGGCGCGGCCCTCAATACCGGTAGCAGCATGCTCTCCCGCTCGGCGGTGGCCACCGCCAATGGGGTGACCGGTACCCATTACGCCGCCCAGGGGGCGCCGCACCGCTTTGCCTTTAATGTAGAAAACGACGGTCAGGTACAGCTTGCGAGTCGGCAGCTGGCAGGTACTCACAACGCCGCCTATCGTCTCAATGCCATGGTGCTTGACCAGCAGGGCCAGGTCGTTGCCAGCAGCGCCAGTGATACTCAGGGCAACTTTAATATCGACAGTGCGCTCACCGCCGGTCAGTACACGCTGGTCGTCGATGGCCGTACCACCCAGAGCCGCGCCAGTTCGGACAACAGCTACGAGATTCTCACCTCGCTGTAACCCGAAAATATTGGATGACTGTCGTTTTCCGGCGGTCGAAGGTTCAAAAAAGCAGGCGCCGCCTGCTTTTTTTTGTGCATAAGGTTAGACTGCGCGCCGCATAACACTGTGTCCCATCAACTCTGGAGCTGCTGTGGCATCGCCTCAAACCCGAGAAATGGGTAAAACCCTCTGGCGTCAGACGCTGCCCATGGCCATGGGCGTCATGGCGCTGCTGGGCTTCAATCTGATCGATAGTATCTTCATCGCCCGACTGGGTACGCAACCGCTGGCAGCGCAGTCGTTCACCTTTCCGGTCGCCACCGTCATCATCGGCGTGCAGGTCGGCTTTGGTATTGCCATTGCGGCCTTGATTTCGCGTGCGCTGGGGGCAGGGGAGCAGGCACGTGCCCGGCGGCTGGGCAGCCTGGTACTGGTCGGTGGCAGCGTGGCGATGCTGTTGCTTTTGCTGGCGCTCTGGCTACTGGAGCCGATCATCTTTCGTCTTCTGGGTGCCAACGAGGAGACACTGGTACTGATCAATCAGTACTGGGGCCCCTGGCTGCTGGCAAGCTGGATCGGCGCGCTTTTGTATCTGGGCTACAGCCTTTTCCGCGCTCATGGGGAGACGCGTCTTCCCGGGCGCATGATGGTGCTGACCAGCCTGATCAATCTGGTGCTCGACCCCGTGCTGATCTTTGGCGTGGGGCCCTTTGAGGGCTGGGGGCTGGCAGGGGCGGCCTGGGCCACGCTGATTGCCTTTGTCATCGGCCTGCTGGTGCTGGCCAGAAGCCTTGCCCGACGTGACTGGCTGGCCGGGTCGGGCCTTCGTGAAGAAGCCGGCACCTCGATCGGGCGCTTTATGGGTATTGCCCTGCCGGCCATGGCCTCCCAGCTGTTGCCGGCGGTGTCGGCACTGGCGGCCACCGGCATCGTGGCGCGACTCGGTGAGGCCGCCGTGGCGGCCTGGGGGCTGGCTGCGCGCCTGGAAACCTTTGTCATTCTGGTGGTGTTGGGGTTGACCATGTCTCTGCCACCCTGGCTGGGACGCAGCTTCGGGGCCGGGCGCTGGCAGGAAATTCGGGCGCTGATGAATCTGGCGGCACGCGTGGTGCTGATCTGGCAGCTGCTGCTGGGACTTTTGTTGAGTGCGCTTGCCCTGCCGCTGGCCGGGCTTTTGGCCGGCAACGACGAGGTGCGAGGCATGCTGGCAACGCTCTTGTATTTCATGCTGCCCAGCTACGCCTTTCTAGGGATCTGCATGCTGGTGGTATCGGCCTGCAACGCGCTGGGCTGGCCACGCCGCGCCGTTACTGTCTCCTTCATGCGCCTTTTTGTCTGCTATCTGCCCTGTCTGGGGGTGGGGGTCTGGCTCGGAGGGTTTGTGGGCCTGGGTATCGGCGCCGCCGTGGGCAATGTGTTGGCCGGCGTGCTGGCCTGGTGGAGCTATCGCCGCATACTGGGTGATAAGGGGCGCATCGAGAAGGACATGGTCGCCGAGGGGTGATATGAGACTCTATCGTGAAGCGCGCCGGTATTGTGTTTATAGTATTAGAACGCTTTCATGATGGGTGGTAGTGATGGAGATGCGCCGTATGCCAACGCGATATCGAAAAGAGCTGTCGGGCCTGACCATTCTGGTCATGCTGGCAGGCTGTGCCTCGCACTCGCCACAGGACAATGACGTGGCAGGGGCGGGTACCTCATCGGGCGGTATACCAAATGCCGACGTGGTCTTTGATCAGGGCAATACCGACCCGAACACCGGTCTCGGCGCGCTGGATCTGGAGCGCATGGGGCTTGGCAACCAATGGAACGCGCTGGATCAAGACGGTGACGGGCGGATTTCACGTCAGGAGTTTCGCCGGCGTTTTGACGACCCCGCCATCGCGCGTCAGCTGCAGATGAAGGCGCAGACAGCAGAAGTGACAGACCCTGAGCAGACGGTGTCTTCCTCCTGGCGCCTGCCACCGGAGCCGGCCTCCCGGCAATGGCGCTCGCAAGAGGCTGCGGCGCCTGCAACATTGAGCACGCCTTCGGCGGCGGCCTGGGGTGTCTCGCCGGCTCCGGACGAACCGGAAGCCACCGACCCGCGTCGCGAAGAGACCATAACGACGCCCTGAGCGTGCAGTGATGACACGGCGCATAAAAAAGCGAGCCTTCAGGCTCGCTTTTTGATGCTCAAATTCGGGCGTTATTCAACGACCGTGGCAATGGCGCGGGCCACGTACGCCAGCGAATCGCCGGAGAGCCCGGCAATATTGGCACGGCCCGAGCCGACCATATAGATGCTGAACTCGTCACGCAGTCGCTTGACCTGTGCCTGGGTCAGGCCGGTGTAGGAGAACATGCCGCGCTGCTCGGCAATGAAGGCGAAACGCTCTTCAAGCCCGTGCGCTCGGAAAGCCGCCACAAAATCGCTGCGCAGATCGTTGATGCGCCCGCGCATCTCGGCAAGCTCCTGCTGCCACTGATCGGTCAGTGTCTGCGAGCCCAGAATCTCGGCAACCACCGCAGCGCCGTGAGACGGCGGCGTGGAGTAGTTTTCCCGAGCGGCAATGGCGATCTGGGTGCGCACGTTTTGCATCTGCTCATGATCAGCGGCCAGCACCATCAGCGAGCCGGTGCGCTCCCGGTAGAGGCCGAAGTTTTTCGAGCACGACGTCGTGATCAGCATTTCATCGAGCGCCTCGACGAACAGGCGTACACCAAAGGCGTCCTGATCCAGGCCATCACCAAAACCCTGGTAGGCAAAATCGATCAGCGGCAGCAGTCCGCGCGATTTGACCACTTCCAGAATCTCGCGCCACTGGTCTTGCGACAGGTCAAAGCCGGTCGGGTTATGGCAGCAGGCGTGCAGCAGCACGATATCGCCTTCGGGCACTTCCCCGAGGGCGGCCAGCATCGCGTCGAAATCCAGTCGATTGTCGGCGTTGACGTAAGGGTAGCGTTTGACCTCGATGCCGGCGGCTTCAAAGATGGCCGGGTGATTGGGCCAGGTCGGGTCGCTCAGCCAGATGGCTCGATTCGACAGGTGCGACTTTAAAAAGTCGGCCGCCAGGCGCAGGGCACCGGTGCCCCCCGGGGTCTGGGTGGTGCTGATCCGCCCGGCGCTCAGCGCCGCAGAGTCGTCACCCACTACCATCCTGGTGACCGCCTCGGTATAGCGCGTATCGCCATGGGAGCCGATGTAGCTTTTGGTGGCTTCCTGCTGATAAAGCTGCTCTTCCGCCTTTTTGACCGTGGCAAGCACCGGAGTACGGCCCTTGTCGTCACGATAGACACCGACCCCGAGATCGACCTTTTGCGGGTTGGTGTCCTGTTGATAGGCTTCGATCAGGCCGAGGATGGCGTCCCCGGGAACTCGCTCGATACGCTCGAACATCTTGAATGACTACCTCGTCGGGTTGGCGGTCATGAATGAATAGGCATGTAGGTGGCACACGAGAAATAATGCCACTGCAGGACCGTTACTGCCACCGCCGATGACACGACCGCCCTGACCGGCACGCCACGGCTAGCGAGGGGCATCGTAGCGACCGGGTCGACGTTTGGAAAAGACGACCTGCCAGAGCTGAAGATCCCGCGCCCTGAAGGCACCGGCGCAGCTGGCCAGATAGTAGCGGAACATGCGCTGGGTACGCTCATCGTAGGGCAGCGACGGCCAGGCCGTTTCGATGTTGTCAAGCCAGGCCATCAGGGTACGGTCGTAGTCTGCGCCGAAGTTCTGCCAGTCTTCCATGACCATTTTGTTTTCGGTGGGCCTTGCGATTCGGGCGATCGAGGGCAGCACCCCGTTGGGGAAAATGTACTTGTTGATAAAGGGGTCCGCACCGATTGTCGAGTTGTTGGACCCGATAGTATGCAGTACAAAAAGACCATCCGGTGCCAGCAGTCGCTCTACCGTGTCGAAATAGGTCGGGTAGTTCTTGTGACCGACATGCTCGAACATGCCGATGGAAACGATACGGTCGAATCTGCCCTGCAGATCGCGATAGTCCTCGAGCAGGATTTCGACATCCAGGCCTTCACAGCGCTTTTCGGCAAGCGCTGCCTGCTCTCTGGAAATGGTGATACCCGTCACATGGACACCGTAATGGCGGGCGGCATGTCTGGCGAAACTGCCCCAGCCGCAGCCAATATCGAGCACTCGCATGCCGGGGCGAAGCTGAAGCTTGCGTGCTGCCAGATCCAGCTTGGCAGTTTGCGCCTCGTGCAGGGTGACAGCCTCTTTCCAGTAGCCACACGAGTAGCACATCGTCTCATCCAGCATGGCTTCAAACAGGTCATTACCGAAATCGTAGTGCTGCTCACCCACCATGAAAGCGCGTGTTTTACTTTGGAGATTGGTCAGGCCGGCCTGAAGCTGATAGAGCAGCTTCTCGCGCCGGGTATGGGCCCGCTCCCCCAGATTGGCCAGCAGAACGCGCTCGATGAACTGATCGATGCGCTCACAGGACCACCAGTGGTCCATATAGGACTCGCCAAGCCCGAGTGAGCCCTGACGGACGATCCGACCATAGAAGTCGGGATGATGGACCTGCAGATCCCAGGGCCTGCTGCCATTGAGCGTCACGCCCGTGGAGTGAAGCCATGACTCGATCAGGCGACGCGAGCGTGTATCGCTAGTGGTGGTTGAATTGCCAAAGGTATTGCTGGTCATGCCATCCTCCCCTGGTAACGGTTCATGACCTCCACGATGCCTCCCTGTACCGTAAACGGGTGACACATTGGCTGGCATAACAACGAAAGAGGTCGCTTTTCTTGCTTCAGTCTTAAATCATGAGGGATGGCTGACGATTTTCCAGCCCTGTTTCAATAACAGGTGTTTACATTCAAGCCGTATCGTGAAGGAGGTTCGGGATGAAGGTCATGATCGATCTATGTGTTGTACCGCTGGGCGTGGGTGTTTCAGTGGGTGCCTACGTATCGGCCTGTCAGGAAGTGATCGAGCAGGCAGGGCTTGTGCATCAGATGCACGCCTATGGCACCAATATCGAAGGGGAGTGGGAAAGTGTGTTTGAGGTGGTCAGACGCTGCCATGAAGTCGTTCATGACATGGGCGCGCCAAGGATTACGACCTCCATGCGCATCGGCACGCGCACAGACCGCGAGCAGAGCATGTCGGACAAGATTGAGAGTGTTCAGGCGCTTCGCCGCGGCGGCAGGGAAATCAGCGACAGCGAAGGGTCAGCGTAGCGCGCCAGATATCGCCTTCCGAGGTGGCGGCTTCGAGAGCGTCCGTGGTGGAGTTTGCCTCGTCATCATCGTCCAGGGTAGCCATTTCAGGCGGGGTGACCTGCATGTCCAGCATGCTGGCCTGTCGGCCACCGCGGGCTCGACAAAGATGCTGGCCGGTCTCCATGGCATCGGCTCTGGCCGTGGGTTCATCGATGGCGCCCGCACTGACGGTCAGCGTGTCTTCAGACTGTCCCTCTGCCGGCGTCGTGCTGCAGCCCGACACCAGTGAGGACAACAGCACCATGCCAAGGCAGGCAAACGTGGATCTGAAGACAAGGGGAGCGGGCATGATCAGGGCACTCCTGCAGGATTTTCGAAGCCATCAAGATCGGTCAGCCAGCGTCTGGCATGCTGGGTCAGATGCTGTGTCAGCGCTTCCAGTATATTCCCCCCCTGACGCCAGTAATGCCAGTAAAGCGGCACGATAACATCCGCGCTGCTTTCAAGATCGACCAGTTCTCCGCGGTCGATGGCCGCCTGTGCCTGAATCTCGGGAATCAGTCCATAGCCGATGCCAGAGCGGATCATCTGATAGAACCCTTCAGAAGAGGGGCACAGATGATGGGGAAAGGGGACGGTGACGCCGTGGTTGGCGATATAGCGCTGCTGCAGTCGATCATCGGGGCCAAACACCACGGCCGGTGCTTCGGCCAGTGAGATACGATCCAGGCCGTTGGGAAAATAGCGCTCCACAAAGCCCGGCGTGGCCAGCGGGCGATATCGCATGCCTCCCAGCGGTCGAGCGCGCGCGCCCTGAATCGAGCGTGGCGTCATGCACAGACAGGCAGCCACCTCGCCGTCACGCATGCGCTTGAGCGCCGTTTCCTGATCCTCGACGACCAGATCGAACAGCACGGCGTGCTCACGAAAGAAATCCTCGACCGCCTCGGCCCACCAGGTGGCCAGACTGTCGGCATTAAGGGCAATGCGCAGACGCTGTTCGCGATCGCCCAGCGAGGGGACATAATCGAGCAGATCGTGTTCGAGCAGGCGCACCTGCTGAATGTGGTTGAGAAGCCTTTTCCCCAGGTCCGTGGGGGCAATGCGCGGGGCACGAATCAGGACCGGCTGGCCCAGGCGTGCCTCCAGAAGCTTGATTCTCTGCGATACAGCAGACTGGGTCAGTCCCAGTACCTGAGCGCCGCGCTCAAAACCTGCCTGGTCCACAACGGCGCCAAGCGCCTCAAGAAGTTTATAGTCGAGCATAACGCCTGCTAAGCCGCTTTATATGATGGTTCCATCCAACAGCTCTATAGAATAGAGCATGTCATGGGCAGGTGCTCATGGGCACAGTCCGGATGTGCCGATCGCGGCGCTGTCGCAACAGACAACACCGCGGGCGGCATGAACGTGCAAAAGCGCACGCATGAATTGTTATGGGCCTGCCGGTCGCATCAGGTCTATAAATGCTCACGCCGAGCGTACCAGCAGGCGAAAGGCCATCTTGATCAGTTGGACGTTGTGGATGACGTGTCCAGTGACCAGTTGACCAGTACGCCGGCATCCACGCTGATGGTGCCCGGCGAGTAGCTGGCGCTGTCGGCCTGTTCGCTGCGCGCCGTGGCCATCATCATCGGTCGAAATACCGGTGACCGGGTTTCCTGAATGCGCTCGACGCCACCCAGTGATACCGACAGCGCCTTCGCCATCAGCTCTGCCTTGTGCTGAGCGCGTACCAGCGCCTTTTGAAGGGCCTGGTCCTCGACGCCTTCCCGGTCACTGACGTCGTAGCGAATGCCGGCCAGACGGTCGATACCGTTGGCAAACAGCGCATCGATGATATCGGGCAGCGTTGTCAGGTCATTGATGTCGATATCGATACTGCGCTCGATAACCACTCGTTCACGCGGGGCAGCGTCCTGATCGCGCTCCTGTGGCTGCTGTTCACTGTGCACACTCAGATTGCCGGCATGAAGACGCTGGTTATCGATCCCCAGTTCGCGCAGCGCATCGATCAGATCGGTGCTGCGTTTTTCCAGCTGCCGGCGAGCCTCTGCGGCGGCCTCATTATCGCGTTCACCATTTCTTTCCACAAAAGGGGTTGCTTCGACGAGCACGGCGTTCAGGGTGGCACGGTCGGGCAGTACATCGATACTGGCCTCGGCCTGAACCTCGACCTGTCGGGCGGGAGGCGGCTGTGATGCCAGTGCGGGCATCACGGGCAGGCTCATGGCAACCAGTGTCAGAAACGTTTGAAGGCGCAGTGAAACGGACATCGGGTTGAGGCTCCATACAGGGCGCTTGGCGCAGGGAAAGAGTGATCGTGTCAGAACGAACCTGAAATAACCTCAGGGGACAATATCGTGTGAAATAGTAAAGAGGCTGTGGCATGAAGTACAACGCTCTTTACACGATACCCTTTGACAGACCCGGCGTGATGACGCTTAAAGGCTCGCTAAAAGGCCGCGTTGACGGGATGACATGTTTGCCTCATCGAAGCTGCAGGATCATGATGAACGTTATGGGCATTGCCCCAAACCCTCGTTTTTGATCGGTCAGGACGATACATCAGAATGCATGTGAGTAAACAATGGTTTGCCGGTCTGGCGCTGGGCGCGTTGTCAGTGTCGGCGCAGGCAGATATTACAGTACATGATATTGAAGGCCGCGATGTGGCGCTCGACAAGCCGGCAGAGCACATCGTGCTGGCTGAAGGGCGTCAGCTGATTGCGCTGTCGCTGCTGGACAAGGACCCGGCACACTGGCTGCTGGGATGGGGCAGCGACATGAAGCGCTCGCCCGAGCTTTATGACATCTATCGAAAGCGTGCGCCGGAACTTGATGCCCTGCCTATCGTGGGCGATGGCCCGGGCCCCGGCAGCATTTCGGTGGAAAGAATCATTTCGATGAATCCTGATGCGGTCGTATTAAGCCGTTCTCAGGTGCCGGTGTCTCAGGGTCAGGAGCTCATGAACCAGCTGGATGCGGCCGGTATTCCAGTCGTTTTTATCGATTTTGCCACCGACCCGCTGGATGACACCGTGCCCAGTCTGCGCGCGCTGGGAACGCTTCTGGGACGCGAGGATCAGGCCGAGCAGTTCATCAGCTTCTACGAGCAAAAGCGTGAGGCCGTGCTGGATCGGATCGAAAAGGATTCGAACGCCGACAGACCCACGGTCATGATCGAGGCCCATGCCGGCATGAACGAGTGCTGCAATTCACCCGGGCAGGGCAGCTTTGACCATTTCGCCAGGCGTTTGCACGTGGACAATATCGGCGCCGATGTGCTCAAGGGCAAAAGTGGTCGTATCGACCCCGAATACGTGCTGACCCGCGACCCGGATGTCTATATTGCCACCGGTGGCGGCTATCTCAGGCGCGTCAATGGCCTGGTGCTGGGGCCGGATGTCGATGACGCCGAGGCCGAGCAGTCCCTCAAACATATTCTGGAGCGCCCGCTGATCGGTCATTTGAGCGCTGTGGAAAACGGCCGGGTACACGGTTTGTATCATCACCTGATCAACACGCCGCTCAACATTTTAGTGCTCGAGCAGATGGCCAAATGGAGCTATCCCGATCGATTCGAAGACATCGATGCGCACCAGACCCTTGATGAGATCAACGAACACTACATCAGCGACCCGTTCACCGGAACACTCTGGATTGACCTGAAAGGATAAGACCGCTGCCCGCTGGCGGGCAGCCTGTCATATGGGGAAGGGCGTCAGTAATCGATGCCGCGTCGTGCCTTCAATCCGTTGTTGAAGGCGTGACGGGTTTCCTGCATTTCGGTAATGGTGTCCGCCATGGCCAGCAGCTCACGGTGCGCGTTGCGACCGGTCACGATCACGGTCTGCTCGACCGGGCGCGCATTGATTGCCTGTTTGACCGTCTCGATGTCGAGATAGCCGAATTTCAGCATGTAGGTGATCTCATCGAGTACCACCAGATAGACCGCCGGGTCGGCCAGCATCCGGCCGGCATCCTGCCAGACCGCTTCACAGGCCTGCCGGTCGGTCTCGCGGTTTTGTGTGTCCCACGTAAATCCGGTGCCCATGGTGGCCACCTGCAGATTCGGATCCTTCTCCAGTCGTGCCCGCTCGCCGCACTCCCACTCGCCCTTGATGAACTGGATCACGCCCACGCCGTAGCCGTAGCCCAGCGCGCGGGTCACCATGCCCCAGGCCGAGGTGGTCTTGCCCTTGCCGTTGCCGGTCAGAATCAGCAGCTGCCCGCGCTCTTCACTGGCATCGGCCACCCGCTCATCCACGTGGCTTTTCAGCTTTTCCATGGCGCGCTGATGGCGCGCCTGGCGTTGGTCGTCGTTGCTCATGTCAGGGTGTCCTGTGGTGAAAACGAATGGTTGAGGGCCATGGTCCTACATTGACAGAAACAGGCCCGCAAGCGAGGCGCTCATCAGATTGGACAGCGTGCCGGCAAGAATCGCTTTCGGCCCCAGTCGGGCCACATCGCCGCGCCGCGAGGGGGCCATGACGGCCAGCCCGCCCATCAAAATGGCAATCGAGGAGATATTGGCAAAGCCACACAGCGCAAAGGTGATAATCGCGCGGGTGTGTTCACTGAGATTGCCCTCAAAGCCGGTAAAGGAGGCAAAGGCGACGAACTCGTTGAGAATCGTTTTCTGACCGATGAAGTTGCCGGCGGCCACGGCCTCTGACCAGGGCACGCCGATCAGCCAGGCCACCGGAGAGAAGATGTAGCCCAGAATCAGCTGCAACGTGAGATCTTCAAACCCGAACAGTCCGCCGATGCCGGTCAAAATGGCGTTGGCCAGCGCAATCAGACTGACAAATGCCAGCAGCATGCCGCCTACGTTAAGCGCCAGCTGTACACCGGTGCTGGCGCCGGTCGCCGCGGCATCGATGACGTTGGCCAGCTTCTCCTCGTTTTCCGCCGTTGACACATTGGTGTCGTGTTTGGGGGTCTCGGTTTCCGGCAGCATCATCTTGGCCATCAAAAGACCGCCGGGGGCCGACATGAATGACGCCGCGATCAGATATTGAAGATCCACGCCCATGGCGGCGTAGCCGGCCAGCACGCCGCCGGCGACGCTTGCCAGACCGCCGACCATGACGGCGAAAAGCTCCGAGCGGGTCATGTTGGCAATAAAGGGGCGGATGACCAGTGGCGCTTCTGTTTGACCGACAAAGATGTTGGCGGCCGCGGACAAAGATTCCGGTCGGCTGGTGCCCATCAGTTTCTGGATACCGCCACCCAGAATGTTGATGATCCAGCGCATGATGCCCAGGTAATACAGTACCGACACTAACGATGAGAAAAAGACAATGACCGAGAGCACCTGGATGGCAAAGATAAAGCCATTGTCACCGCCGGCCAGTGAGCCGAAAAGAAACTCGATGCCGTCGCCGGCACTGTCGATGACCGCCTGAACACCGCCGGACATGCCCAGCAGGACGGTCTGGCCCACCGGGACATAAAGAACGAACAGGGCAAAGCCGGCCTGTAGCACAAAGGCCCAGAACACGGTGCGTAGACGAATGGCGCGGCGATTTTCGGAAAAGATAAAGGCGACCGCCAGCACGAACACGATGCCGACCAGTCCCATCAGAATTTGCATGATCAGCAACTCCTGGTATGTATTGTTGATTGTTCCAGGCAACAACGCGCTCTTGTATCGCCCGGGCGATATGGCGCACACCTTACCAGATTGAGCCCTGAGCGCACGGGCCCTGACCGGCATGGGCGACCGCCCCTCCGCATGGCCTGTCATTATGGCCGGATTTGAAATTTGAATATACCTGAAGGTTATGGATTGGTAGGGTGGTCAGCTTTGCTATCAAACGGTGATCCCACTTCATGTCCTCATCCGACTCCGCTCGAGTGCTCGGTCAACGTATCGTGTTTGCGCTTAGTGGCGGCCTGCTTGTGCTGTTTGTGGCTGCAGCACTGATCGATATCGATACGGTCAGCAGCTGGATCGATACAGCTTTTGGCTGGTCAACCCACTGGTTTGGTGCCTACTGGCAGCTATGGATGCTGCTCAATCTCGTGATTGCCCTGGCACTGGCGCTGACGCGCTACGGCGATGTGCGCCTGGGCGGCAACGACAGTGAAGTCACCATGTCGACCTTTAACTGGCACGCCGTGATTCTCTGCGCGTTGCTGGGCGGCGGCGGGGTGTTCTGGTCCACGGCCGAGCCGATCTATCATTTCATGTCGACACCGCCGGCCTTTGACGGCGTAGAAAGCGGCACTGTCGAGGCCGTCGGCCCGGCGCTGGCACAGGGCTTTTTCCACTGGGGCTTCAGCGCGTGGGCCTGTCTGGGCACGCTCTCGGCGCTGGTCATGATCCATGCGCACTACCACGGCGGCATTCGTCTGCGCCCGCGGGCACTGCTGTACCCCTTTCTGGGGCAGAAAGTGGAAACCCACTGGCTGGGTATCGTGGCCGATGTGATCTGCATTCTGGGCGTGGCAGCCGGTACCATCGGGCCCATCGGCTTTTTGGCGACCCAGCTTGCCTACTCCTTCAACACGCTGTTTGGCTGGGCCGACAGCTATAGCCTGCAGCTGGCCATTCTTGGCGGACTGGTCGTGATCTATACGCTGTCAGCGGCCACCGGGCTCTCCCGCGGCATTCAGTGGCTGTCCAACTGCAATGTCTGGATCGTGCTGTCGCTGTTTGTGCTGATCATGGTGGCGGGACCGGGTACGTTCATCGTGCACTCCATGATGGAAGGCTTTGCCAGCTATCTGAATCACTTCATTGATCTGTCGCTGGTGCGTGGCAGCGACAATGAGGCGTGGCTCGGGCAGTGGACGCTTTTCTTCTGGGGCTGGTTCATCAGCTTCGTGCCCTCCATGGCGATGTTTGTGGCCCGCATTTCGAAAGGCCGTACCCTGCGCGAGCTGGTCATCGCGCTGGCCATTACCGCCCCGGTGGCCACCAATATCTGGTTTGCCACTCTGGGTGGTTCGGGCATCTTCTACGAGCTTCAAAATCCCGGCAGTGTTTCGGACTCCCTGACTGCCGGTGGATTGCCTGCCGCGCTTTTGGCAGTGACCAGCCAGCTGCCGCTGTCGTTTATCATCGTGCCGGCCTTTTTGCTGCTGACCACTATCTTTGTGGCCACGACCGGTGACTCCATGGCCTATGCCATCGCCATGTCGGTCACCGGCGATGCCCAGCCATCGGCGTTTGTCCGTATCTTCTGGGCCATCTCCTTTGGTGTGGTCGCGGCGCTGCTGCTGATGATGGGAGAGGGCGGTATCAGTGCGCTACAGTCCGTCATCGTCATTGCAGCCGTGCCGGTATCCCTGCTGCTGCTGCCGCTATTATGGACCGGGCCGAGAGCGGCCTATGCCATGGCCCGTGAGCAGGGCATCGCGACCGAAAAACGCCCCGCCGACAAGCAGGGATGATGCGCGTGCCCTCAGGCGCCAATGAAAAAAGCCTCGCAATTGCGAGGCTTTTTTTATGGCAGGGCCAGTGGGTTATCGAAGGACAACGTTCATGAGGGCAGGCGACCGGGGTTGCTGCTGTCACTGCGTCCCGGCGCCACGCGCTGCTCCTCGCGAGCGCGCTCTTCCCGCTCGCCGGGCTGCATTTCCGGGGAATCCGGGTAGATCAGACTGATCACCCGCTCACCTGCCCGGGGTGCCAGCGTCACGTCGGTGTGCACCACGCGCAGCCGGCCGTTGGCCGCCACGCAAAACAAGGGCATCAGCCGGTGGTTGTGAATGCGGCGATACTCTTCAAGGCCGAAGCTGTCGGTCATTTTCGCCACCCGGATTTCAGCACCGCCTGCCACCAGACTGGCCAGCTTGGCAAAGGTGGCCTCGTCATTGAAAAGCCGCGGCAGATGCCCCAGCGCCCGGTCCTGTTGACGCTTGGCATGCTTGCTCGACTCTTCGGCCAGTCGAAAGACATTGCCGTGACCGAGCATATGCTCAAAGTGCAGCGCCGCCAGGTTGTTGAGCTCGCGGTAGGGCGACAGCGGCAGCAACCGACCGATGCCGGTCAGCTCCAGATGCTGGGTGGCATGTTCCGACAGCGGATTGCCGTAATAGACCGGCAGGCCCGCCATGCGCGCTTCCTGAACGGCGTCCCAGCTGGTGTCGGTCAGACGCACGGTCCAGCCCATGGTCATCAGCTCGCTGGCAATGGCGCGGGCGACCGGGTTGGCCCCGATAATGAGAAAGCCGGTGGGCTCGGGCTCGTTGACCTTGAGCGCCTTGACGATGGGCTTTGAAAACAGACTCTGAATGACCACGGTGCCGATGATGACCAGAAAGGTGATGGGCACCAGCATCTCGGCGCCTTCCACACCGGCCTGCTCGAGCTTGATGGCAAACAGCGAGGCCACCGCTGCGGCCACGATGCCGCGGGGCGACAGCCAGGCCAGCAGGGCCTTTTCACGCCAGTGGAGCTCGGTGCCGATGGTGCACACCCAGACGGTAATGGGGCGGGCCACAAACATGAGCACCCCCAGAAATACCCAGGCCGGCCAGTTCAGGGTCATCAGCTGCTCGGTGGTGATGCGCGCGGCCAGCAGGATGAACAGCCCCGAGACCAGCAAAACGGTCAGCGTTTCCTTGAATTCGATGATCGGTCGCACCGGGATCCCGCGCATGTTGGCCATCCAGATGCCCATGACGGTCACGGTCAAAAGCCCCGACTCTTCAAACAGTGCGTTGGAGCCGGCAAAGAGGGTCAGCATGATCATCAGGGTGCCGAAGTTGTGCAACCGCTGCGGCAGCCAGTGATGACGCAGGATCAGCCCCCAGAGCCAACCGCCCAGCGCCCCCAGGCCGAACCCGAGCCCCACGGTCTGGGCAAACAGCAACACGGTGTGTGACGCCGCGCCGTTTTCCTGCCCCAGCGCCACGAACTCATAGATCAAAACGGCCAGCAGGGCGCCTACCGGGTCCACCAGAATGCCTTCCCAGCGCAGAATCTGGGACAGATTGGCCTTGGCACGCAGTGTCTGCAGCAGCGGAATTACCACGGTCGGGCCGGTTACGACCAGCAGCCCGCCCAGAACGGCGGCAATTTCAAGCGGCATCTCCAGAAGCCACCAGGCGGCCACGGTGCCGATCAGGCCCGTAATGACCACCCCCCAGGTGATCAGGCGAATGACGGTGCGACCATGACCGCGCAAATCCTCATAGTTGAGCGTGAGACTGCCCTCAAAGAGGATCACCGCAACGGAGAGCGAGACCAGCGGAAACAGGAGATCGCCCAGAATGGCATCCGGGTTCAGCCAGCCGGTGACGGGGCCGGCAATCAGACCGACAATCAAAAGGGGCAAAATGGCAGGCAGGTGAACCCGCCACGCCGCCCATTGACACATCAGGGACAGCAGGCCGATCAGGGCCAGATAGAGCGCAGCGTGTTCCATGCAGGAAGATTCCGATAGGGGTCGATTAAGGGGGCGCAGCCTAGACGCAGGCGATGGCCGTTGCAATGGGGGGTGAAAGGGGCCGCCTTAAGGTGGCGGCCATTGATCGTCAGAGTGACGCTTTTTGATGTCGAAGATGCGACAAAAGGGCCTGCAGGGGGTGCTCAAGCGCCACGTCGGAAAAGCGCCGAGCCTGGCTGCGACAGGAGTAGCCGGTCGCCAGCAGCCGGGTATTGTTCTGCTCGGCTTCCACGAGCGGCTGCCACGACTGGCTGTAAATGATGCGCGACGTTGCCAGATTGCGTGCTTCATGCCCGTAGGTGCCGGACATGCCGCAGCAGCCGGTGGGCACCAGTTCCAGTTCCAGACCGAAAGCGGTAAAGATCTGCTGCCAGGCCTTCGCGCTGCCGGGGGCATTGGTCTTTTCGGTGCAATGGCTCAAAAGCCGATAGCGAACGCTCGACTCCAATGATGCATTGTTGGATGCCGGCGCCAGTGACCCGGCCATGGAGAGAAGCCATTCCTGGGGCAGCAGCACCTCGGGTACAGCGCCCTTGCCCAGCGTGTCGACATATTCCTGACGGTAGGTCAGGGTCATGGCCGGGTCGAGCCCCACCAGCGGCACCTCAAGACGCGCCAGCGCTCGAAGCTGGTCGGCCTGTTGCTGCGCGGCCTTTTTAAAGGCACCCATGAAGCCCTGTACGTGCATGGGTTTGCCGTTGGGCCGGTAGGGCGCCACAAACACGCGAATCCCTAAAAGGCTCAGACACTCGACAAACTCACGAGCCACGCGGGCATCAAACCAGGAGGTGAAGGTGTCCTGTACCAGGACAACACTGCGCGCCTTTTGCGCCTCGCTCAAAAGCCCGAGCGCCACCGGGGTCGCCTCGGCAATACCCCAGGCGTGAAGCTGTTTGTGGAAGTCGCTGTGCGAAAAGCTCGGGGCATCCACCATGCCGATCCAGCGCGCCATGACGTGCTGAACCGGCCTTTGACGCAGCAGCGCATTGTACAGCGGCGCTACCGGTTTAAGACGCGGCATGAGAGTTTCCATGCGCCCAATCAGGTGGTCGCGCAGCGGCCGGACACGCCGGCCATGGTAAAGCTCCAGAAAGCGGCTGCGAAAATCCGGCACGTTGACCCGCACCGGGCACTGTCCGGCGCAGGACTTGCACGCCAGACAGCCGGCCATCGCCTCGTGGACCTCATCGGAGAAGCGATCGTCCCCCTTGAGCGTACGGCGCAGCCGTGCCGGCAGCGTTTTGAGTCGCTGAATTGTGCCAGCCTGACGCAGTTCCTGCGCTTCACTTAGTACATCATGGCCGGCTGCCTGCTCGCGTCGCAGCCATTCGCGCATCAGGCTGGCGCGCCCCTTGGGCGAGTGGATGCGCTCGCGTGTGGCCTTCCATGACGGGCACATGGCGTCGTTGGGGTCGTAGTTGTAGCAGGCACCGTTGCCGTTGCAGTAGACCGCACTGTGATAGCTCTGCCAGACCCGCTCATCGATGGTGCGATCCAGCTCGCCGCGCGTGGTCACGCCATCCACGGTGAGCAGGGTGGCATCGCTTGCCGGCGGCGTGGCGATCTTGCCGGGATTGAGCTGGTTTTTCGGGTCGAAGGCCCCCTTGAGCTGCTGCAGTGCCGGGTAGAGCTCGCCGAAAAAGGCCGGTGTGTATTCCGAGCGGATGCCCTTGCCGTGCTCACCCCATAGCAGCCCGCCGTAACGCCGGGTCAGCGCGACGACCTCGTCAGAAAGCGGGCGAATCAGGGCCGCCTGCTCGGGGTCTTTCATGTCGATGGCAGGGCGAACGTGCAGCACGCCCGCGTCGACATGACCGAACATGCCGTATTCAAGACCGTAGCCATCGAGCAGGGCGCGAAACTCGCTGATGTAATCGGCCAGCTGCTCGGGTGGGACGGCGGTGTCCTCGATAAACGGGATCGGGCGCTTCTCGCCACTGACGTTGCCCAGAAGGCCGACGGCACGTTTTCGCATGCCGTAGACCGTTGTAATGCGCTCGCGGCCCCAGGCGATGGTATGGCCCAGGCGCTCAACGTCCCGGTTGTTTTCCAGTGCCTGTGTGAAGCGCTCGACGCGGCGCTTGAGCGACGCTTCATCGTTGTCGTTGAACTCCACCAGATTGATGCCGCGCACCGGCGGGGCGTTCTCCTCACCGGCGGGGAAGTATTCCGCCACGCCATCCCAAACGATGTCTTCCATGGCGAGCATCAAAACGCGGTCGTCGATGGTTTCGATCGAGGTGGGGGCATCCGGGCTGTCATCGTTGCCCATCAGGGCGCGGGCATCGCGCAGGGCGTCCATGAAGCCCGGATAGCGCACGTTGATCAGCGCCGAATATTTCGGCAGCGGCAGCACGTTGAGGGTGGCCTCGATAAGAAAGCTCAGCGACCCTTCGCTGCCACACAGCACGCTGTTGAGATCGAAACGCCCGTCCTCGGTGCGCAGGTGCGCCAGATCATAGCCGGTCAGGCTGCGGTTAAGCGGCGGGAAAACACGCTCGATCTGCTCCTGGCGGGTATCGATGATCTCACGCGCGCAGCGGTGCACCTCGCCGATACGGTCCGGACGTTCGCACTGCACCTTGAGTGCGTCGTCATCAAGCACTCGGCTGGTAAAGCGCTCGCCGCCGAGCAGGGCAACCTCCAGCTCAAGCACGTGATGGCGCGTCTTGCCATAGGCGCGCGAGCCCTGACCGCAGGCGTCGGTGCTGATCATGCCGCCGATGGTGGCGCGGTTGGAGGTTGAAAGCTCGGGCGCAAAGAAAAGCCCAAAAGGTTTGAGCGCGGCATTGAGCTGGTCCTTGACCACGCCGGCCTGAACGCGCACGCGGCGGTTGTCCACGTCGATATCGATGATGTGATGCATGTAGCGGGTGACATCCACCACCAGACCATCGGTCAGGGACTGCCCGTTGGTGCCGGTGCCGCCGCCGCGCGGGGCCAGCACGATCTCATGAAAGGTTGTTTCACCGGCCAGCCCGGCCAGCAGAGTGACGTCATCGGCGTCACGCGGATAGATCACGGCCCGGGGCAGGCGCTGATAGATTGAATTATCGGTGGCCAGTACCACGCGGCTGGCATCATCCGCGGCGATATCGCCCTTGAAGCCGCGGGCATTCAGGGTGTCAAGAAAGTGCTGATAGCGCTGCTCGAGCGTTGAAGTCTGAAGCTGTTCGGTCATGGTCAAGTCTTGCGGCCAGGGTCTGTCAAAAGCGTGCGATTGTCCTGCGCCGTCGCATCAGGCGTCAGGCGGTTGTGCTGGTGCTGTTTCATGGCAGGGGGCGGTCGCCATTGTGGCCTGGTATGCGCATAATGCACTGGCCGTTATACAGCTGCGGCAGATAAAGTGTTTCGGTCGGCTGCCGGCCAATAGTGTCGGGCAGCGTTATTTTTTACAATGTGTTCCTTGAATCTTGATTCCGCCTCGTTGACCGACGACCGGCGGACATTATTGTCACGAACCGACAGGATAGTCATGCTCGATCCCAAACTGCTGCGCAGCGACCCTGATGGCGTTGCCGCAAGCCTTGCCCGCCGCGGCTATGCCCTTGATGTTGACCGGGTCCGGGCGCTGGAGTCACGTCGACGTGAGCTTCAAACGCGCACCGAAGAGCTTCAAAACGAGCGCAATACCCGTTCCAAGGAGATCGGGCAGGCCAAGGCGCGCGGCGAGGATATCGAGCCGTTGCTGGCAAGTGTTGGCAATCTGGGTGATGAGCTCGACAGCGCCAGCCGTGAACTCGCCGGCGTGCAGGCCGAGTTTGAAGAGATCGCCACCGCCATTCCCAATCTGCCCCATGACAGCGTCCCTGACGGGCAGGATGAGGAAGACAACGTCGAACTGCATCGCTGGGGCACGCCCCGGGAGTTCGATTTTACCGTGCGCGATCACACTGACCTGGGCGGTCTGCACGGCTATCTCGACTTTGAGCTGGCCACCAAGATTACCGGCTCGCGCTTTGCCGTGATGCGCGGGCCCATCGCCCGGCTACATCGTGCGCTGGCGCAGTTCATGCTCGACAAGCAGACGCTCGATCACGGCTATGAAGAAGTGGCCGTGCCCTACATCGTCAATCGCGATTCGCTGTTCGGGACCGGGCAGCTGCCCAAGTTCGGCGATGATCTTTTCAAACTGGAAGGCGAGCAGGAGTATTACCTGATCCCGACCGCCGAGGTGCCGCTGAGCAACATCGTGCGTGACGAGATTCTCGACAGCGCACAGCTGCCGCTGCGCATGACCGCGCATACCCCCTGCTATCGCAGCGAGGCGGGTGCCTATGGTCGCGACACCCGCGGCATGATTCGCCAGCACCAGTTCGACAAGGTCGAGATGGTACAGGTGGTCGACCCCGAGCACTCCTATGAAGCGCTCGAGGAGATGCGCGGCCACGCCGAGGCGATTTTGCAGGCGCTGGAGCTGCCGTATCGAGTGGTAACGCTGTGCACCGGCGATATGGGCTTTGGTGCAACCAAGACCTATGACATTGAAGTGTGGCTGCCCAGTCAGAATACCTTTCGCGAAATCTCTTCGGTCTCCAATACGGAAGATTTCCAGGCGCGGCGCATGCATGCCCGCTTTCGCGCGCCGGGTCAGAAAAAGCCGACCCTGGTGCACACGCTCAACGGCTCGGGGCTGGCGGTCGGGCGCTGTCTGCTGGCGCTGATGGAAAATCATCAGCAAGCTGATGGTTCGATCACGGTGCCCGAAGTGCTTCGTCCCTGGATGGGTGGCGCCGAGCGTATCAACCAGCCGTAACGGTGCGCGCGTCGGCAGTTGATGCCGACGCGCCCTGTCATCAAGCGATAACGACAACTCTCAGAGCGCTTATGGAACTGCTTTCTCTTCAGTTTGATCCTCGTCATCTGGATGCCCATCTCATCGGCGCCGGTCAGGCTGCGCTGACGATGGCGCGTCAGTTCTGCGGACTTGAACTGGCCCTGACCCTGCACGGTGATATGATGCCGGCTCTGACGACGCTGGCACAGGAACAGGGCTGGCACTGCGTGGCGCAGATGCCGGAAACCGGTCAGCTCTGGATCGTGGCTACCGGCAGCGAGGCCGAGGATGCGCGCTGGGCAGACAGGGCGCGAGAGCGTGGTATCGGCGTCTACGTGCCGGCCTGTCCGGAGCGTTCCACCGTGCGCCTGCCGGCTCGCACTCAGGCGCTGGCGCCCGAAACGCCCAGCGCCCTGCGGCGTGGCCATGTCTCTCTGGTGGGCGCAGGCCCGGGCGATCCGGGGCTTTTGACTCTGCGCGCGCTGGAGCGATTGCAGGAGGCGGATGTTGTCATTCATGACCGGCTGGTGAGTCCGGAGATTCTGGCGCTTGCCAACCCGCAGGCGCGGCGCCTGTATGTCGGCAAGGCCCGCTCGGCCCACAGCGTGCCGCAGGAAGGCATCAATCAGTCGCTGGTGGATTGGGCGCGTGGTGGGTATCGCGTTGTGCGGCTGAAAGGGGGTGATCCCTTCATTTTTGGTCGTGGCGGAGAAGAACTGCAGGCGCTGGCGGAGGCAAAACTTTCCTTTGAGGTGGTGCCCGGTATCACGGCCGCCACCGGTATTTCCGCCTACACGGGCATTCCGCTGACGCATCGCGATCATGCCCAGTCGGTGCGTTTTGTCACCGGTCATCTGCGAAACGGCAGCTGCGATCTTGACTGGCAGACGCTGGCGGCCCCCGGTCAGACACTGGTCTTTTACATGGGGCTGGGCACGCTGGACACCCTTTGCCGGCAGCTGATTCAACACGGCCTGTCGGCGTCCACGCCCATCGCACTGGTGGAGCAGGGCACGACAGCCAGACAGCGTCTTCACACCGGAACACTTGAAGACCTGCCGGGCCGCCTTTGTGATCTAAAGGCCGCACCACCGACTCTGATTATCGTGGGCGACGTTGTAACTCTGCATGACACGCTGGGCTGGTTTGCCACGCAAACGGCCAGAAGTCTGGGGTGGGAAAGCGGCAAGCATCCTTCACCGCTGTCACTGGCAGACAGTCGTTGATGTCGTCAGCGTAAAAAGGAGAGATCGAACGTCGGAAAGGGCATGGGGATGTTTTGCATGTAGCCAATCACCAGCGCCAGCACGATGGGGCTGAACAAAGCGCACAGGGTCAGCACCAGCCAATTGAAGCGTTCATACCACAGCACATTGCGGTATCGGCGGTTGGAGGCCAGTGGGTTACGCAGTGAGCGATATCCCATCGGCAGCGTCTCTTCCGGGCTCTCGTCGTCGGTCACATTGTTATCCTGTTGCATCATCAGGACACCATCTGCGCCTGAATCAATGAGTCGATTAATACCTCCTCGCCTGTCTCCGGTCGTGTCACGCGCAAAATGATAAAGGCGGTACGGTGTGCGGATTCAAACGTGTTCCACGCCTTGTCGGGACACGTCAGAAAGGATTCCATCCAGCGTGATGCCCATGCCTGACAGGGCGTGTGGTGTTCCGGATAGCAGGGGTGGGTCATCACGGGCACTCCCTTGTAAACGATAGAGGTTTTGACAGTGTATCCCGTGATAGCGTTTCAGCGAATGCCGCTGTCACGATTATTGTCTGCTGTACCGGAAGAGCGTGTGGTGGATGTCGCGCTGCGCTGCTGGTAGCTGCGTTTTTCTTCGCGCAGATGACGCTGCGACTGGCGCAGCTGTTGCTGTTGCAGAGCGCGCTCGCCATGAGAGGTCGTTTGCTGACTGCGCAGGCTGGATTTCTGGCGATTGACGTCGGCTTCGCGGGACTGAATGCGCGAGTGCTGCTGAGCGCGCTCGAAGCGTTGCTGCGCGTCGCTATTGGCGCGCTCCTGTGAGGCGGCAATGCCCTGTGATGTGCCCGCTGCCAGCAACACAGCGGCGAACAGGGAAAGAAGACCCATGCGATAACAATGCATGCTGATACTCCTGTTGTCGGACACGGGGTGTACCACAACAATGCTAGCCTGCCTTTCGTGTCGTGCCGGCGCAAAAGAGTTGATACTCTTCGGCCATGGCAAGATCAAAGGCGGCTTGGCGAAACTCCTGCATGGTGCAGATATAGTGCCCGTTGGGACAGCGCAGTTCGTGGTGGTCCGGGGTGCGACCGGGCCAGGAGAGGGCGACGTTGCATTCGGGGCAACGTGGGCCACTTCCAGAGCGGGTTGAGTTCATGACATTTCCCTTGTCGGTATGAAGGGTAATCCTTGAGGCCGGCCATCGAAGGCGTTCCTTGCCGTCAATGCGCCGCGGACTCTAGCATAATGTAGTGCGTCGTACAGACCTGCCCGTATAGGCAAATAGGCTAGAAGGGGGGCAATTTAAGGCTGGACTAAAATCCCGGCCGTTTCGGGGAGAAGGCCACCATAAGTGGCCACATGATACGTCGGGCAGGATTTTCAAGATTTATTCGTGATTCGTGGAACCAATTCCGACCGCGGCAGTCAGAGATAGTGCAAGACATCCTTCTGGGTTTCTTTGCCCCTCTTTTACGAGGGGCTTTTCTTTGTCCGGAACCGTTAATCCCGTTATTTATGGGCTTTTGCTGATTGACTGGCGTGATGCATTGCGTACAATACGCCGCACTCGCGGGAGTGGTGGAATTGGTAGACACGCTAGATTTAGGTTCTAGTGCCGTAAGGCGTGAGAGTTCGAGTCTCTCCTTCCGCACCATCTGCTTTATCTGTATGCCCTCTGAAGTGCCTCCCTCAAGCCTTCAATAAGCCTAGCCTCAAACGATGTTCCCCCCTGAACGTGATTTCTAAAACGCTTTCAGCATGACTTGTCCTATGTACCTGTCTATATGCTGTCGGTCAGGCCTGCAAAAAGCCGAAATATCGCCGTAAAAAATGCTCTTCTCATACTGGAACGACTCTTTTCTGTAAAAAGCCTTCATGAGCGATAGTTCTCATATTCATGTCTGTCATGGCGGTCAGGTACCTTTGATCATCGTGTCATCAGGCATTGCCTGGTTTTGATCGATGCCAGAAAAGGCTGATGCACGGTAGCCCATCAGCCTTTGCGTCTTTTGAAAAGTGTCCTCAATGTTTGCCGGAGACATCATCCTTGTCATTGAGCTCCTGACAGGCGGATTGCGCAGCCTCCTCGGTCGTATAGGTTGCGATTTCCATTCGAGTGCCCTCCAGAAACACGACAAATCCTTCGACATGGTCGTTTTCACCCGTGGAGGTGAATTCCCCGGCCTGCGCGTATTGATAGGTATAGGGCATGGTGTTCTCCGATGAGTCAGCGTTATAAAAGTCCTTTTATCGAGGCTAGGGGAGGCGCTGGCGTCATGCCATGTCTGAACTGTTACGTTTGGTCGTTATTTCACAGCGTGTGTGAAAGCATCGATGAGGGTGCGGCCCCCGTTCATGTCAACGCGGCACCTTTTATCCTGACCTGCCACGATGAGTGACAGGGCACCATTTAGCGCCGGTGCTTCCTGCCGATACTTTTGACAGGGTCAAAGGGCATGCCATGACAGCAAAATCAAAATATTTATTTCAGGCCAGGGGGCGGCGTCTTTTTGAGATGCTGGATCGCGTGCTTGTCTGGTCCATGCCCGGGCATTGCAGCTTTTGCCTGGCAGGGACATCGGGTGACAGGCCCTGGTGTGAACGCTGTCTCGATGGGCTGGCATGGCTTGAGAGTGCCTGCCCTCTGTGCAGCGAGCCGAGACCGGCATCGGTGGCTGTCGACCTACCCTGTGGTCACTGTCTCAAAAAGCGCCCGGACTTTGACCAGAGCTGGGTGCCGTTTCTTTATGACGGCGAGATCGCGCGGCTGATCCAGCGCTTCAAGTTCAATGGCGATCGTCGTGCCGGCCATGTCCTGTTGCAGCTTATGTTGCACGCGTTCGAACAATACCGCGGACCGGTACAGGCCATCGTGACGGCCGACCTTCACTCCGAACGGGCACGCGCGCGCGGGTTCGATCAGACCCTGTGGCTGGGCCGGGAGATGGCCCATGCGTTGAATCTGCCCCTGCACCGAGCTGAGCGACTTCGAATGACACCGACCCAGCGAGGGCTGTCACGTTCGGCCCGCCAGCGTAACGTTCGCCGCGTCTATCGCGTGAGCTCAAGGCTTCCTGCCTCCGTGCTGTTATTTGATGACGTCATGACCACCGGCGCCACGCTCGAGGCGCTTTCACGTGCCTGCCGTGAGCAGGGCGCGGAGCATGTGAGTGCCTGTGCGCTTGCCCGTACCCCGGCGGGGCGCGCAATCTGATAGCATGGCGCCTCCAGACGCGGAGGTTGTGAATAGTGGCTCACCCCTTTGAACAGCTCGACCCGGCGCGCATTGTGGCGGCCATAGAAGCACAGGGCTTTCGTACCGAAGGCGAACCCTTTGCGCTTAACAGCTACGAAAACCGGGTCTTTTTATGGCGTGACGATGGCAATCAGCGCTTTATCGTCAAGTTTTACCGACCCGACCGTCTTACGGATGCCGCCATTGTCGAAGAACATGCCTTCGTCGATGAGCTTCATGGCGCAGGCTGTCCCGTTAACCGGCTCTGGCGCAATGATCTGGGCGATACGCTGCATTTTCATGACGGCTTTCGTCTGGCGATCTTTTACTTTGTACCGGGCCAGGCACCGGAGCTGGACAATCCCGAGCACCTCTTTGCGCTGGGCGGCGCGATCGGGCAAATGCATGCCGTTGCCAGGCGCAGGGCCTTTACGCATCGCGCCGTGCTGCGCCCCCACGCCATCGCGCACGAAAGTTTTGAAAGCATTCGCGCCAGTCACTGGCTCAGCGCGCGCCAGCGTCGTGCCCACGAGCAGATCAGTCAGGCACTGCTGGATATGCTGCCCGAAAAGGCGTGGCCGGATGATGCCTTTCAGCGCGTTCATGGCGACTGTCATCTGGGCAACATGCTGGGGCGGGAAAGTCATTTTTCGCTGGTGGACTTTGACGACTGTGTCATGGCGCCGGCCGTTCAGGATCTCTGGATGCTGCTGACCGGAGAAGATGAGCCTTCCTGGCAGGCGCAGCTGGCGGAGCTGATAGAAGGCTATGAAGAGCACTGCACCTTTGACAGGCGCCAGCTTGGATGGATCGAACAGCTACGAACGCTTCGTCTGGTGCGCTATAGTGCCTGGCTGGTGGAGCGCTGGAGCGACCCGGCCTTTCCTCGAGCCTTCCCCTGGCTTGCCAGTGAGAGCTACTGGGACCAGCATATCAGAACCCTTGAGCAGCAACGTGTGGCGCTGTCATCGCCTCGCTGGCTGGCGTAAGGCCGCGCTGACACGGTCTCCGGACCGATCGGAAATGAAACATGCCACGGCGCCCGAACAGGTGCTGGATATACCCGAAACGCAGGAAAGAAACATGAGTCAGGAGATGGAAAACCACTATCGCGAGATCCTTGCGGCCCTGGGGGAAAACCCGGAGCGCGAAGGGCTTCAGGACACGCCGGCACGGGCAGCCAAGGCCATGCAGTTTCTAACGCATGGTTATCAGCAAAGTCTGGGCGATATCGTCAACGATGCCGTGTTCTCATCGGATACCGACGAGATGGTAATCGTCAAGGACATCGAGCTTTATTCGATGTGCGAGCACCACATGCTGCCCTTTATCGGCAAGTGTCACATCGGTTATCTCCCGCGCGGCAAGGTGCTGGGACTTTCCAAGTTCGCGCGTATCGTGGACATGTATGCCCGCCGCCTGCAGATTCAGGAAGAGCTGACCCGCCAGATTGCCAACGCCGTCCAGGACGCCACGGACGCTCGCGGGGTCGGCGTGATCGTCGAGGCGCGCCACATGTGCATGATGATGCGCGGCGTGGAAAAGCAGAACTCAAGCATGAAAACCTCGGTCATGCTGGGTGATTTTCGTGAAAATCTGTCTACACGTCAGGAATTTTTGACGCTCGTCTATAACTGAGCACCCTGCACGGTGTCCCGGGTCGGTATCGATCCGGGGCAACGGTTCTCCTGTTTGATGGCATGTCCTATGCTTGGCACATATCCCGAGTGCTTCAGGGACCTCAAGTCGACAGGAGAACGACATGGATACGTTGAACGACCAGAGCCTTTTCAGACCCTTTGCCTATATTGACGGCAGCTGGGTGGCCGCTGACAGTGGCGAGCAGATCGAGGTCGACAATCCTGCCACGGGCGAGATCATTGCCCGGGTACCGCGGCTGGGCGCCGGTGAAGCGCAACGCGCCATTGAAGCAGCGCACGCTGCCTTCTCCGACTGGCGAGGCCGTACCGCCATTGAACGTGCCGATATTCTCTATCGCTGGTATGAGCTGATGATCGAGCACAAGCGCGATCTTGGCCGCATCATGACGCTGGAGCAGGGCAAACCCGTTGCCGAGGCCGAAGGCGAAATCATTTATGCCGCCAGTTTCATGCGCTGGTTCGCCGAGGAAGCACGGCGCGTCTATGGCGATACCATCCCGGGGGCGAAGCCCGATCAGCGCATCATGGTGCTCAAGCAGCCGGTCGGTGTGGTCGGTGCGATTACGCCCTGGAACTTCCCGTCTTCCATGATCACCCGCAAGGCGGCGGCCGCGCTTGCCGCAGGCTGTCCGATCGTGATCAAGCCGGCCGGCCAGACGCCGCTGTCTGCCACGGCGCTGGCGGTACTGGCCGAGCGCGCCGGGGTGCCGCGTGGCGTGTTCAACGTGTTGCCGGGCAGTGCCAGCGAGATTGGCAGGGCCATGACCGATTCGACGCTGGTGCGCAAGATTACTTTCACCGGCTCGACCGAAGTCGGGCGTCAACTGATGTCTCAGGCCTCGAGCCATATCCAGAAGATTTCGCTGGAGCTTGGCGGCAACGCGCCCTTTATTGTCTTTGACGATGCCGACCTGGATGCCGCAGTGGCCGGTGCCATGGCGTCCAAGTTCCGCAATGCGGGCCAGACCTGCATCTGCACCAACCGCTTTCTGGTGCAGTCGGGCGTCATCAACGCCTTTTGTGAAAAGCTGGCAGCGGCGATGAACGGCGAACTGGTCGTGGGCGATGGCATGAAAGATGGCGTCAACATTGGTCCCATGATCAATGAGGAGGCGGTCAACAAGGTACACGAGCATGTTCAGGACGCCATCGACAAGGGCGCTGAACTCATGATCGGCGGCCATCAGCACACGCTCGGCGGGCGCTTTTATCAGCCCACTCTCATAAGCGGTGCCAATGCATCGATGAAGGTCGCCTCGGAAGAGACCTTCGGGCCGTTGGCGGCCGTTTTCCCCTTCGATGACGAAGCGCAGGCGATCAGCATGGCCAACGATACCGAATTTGGTCTGGCCGCCTATTTCTACACCCGCGATGCCGGGCGTATCTGGCGCGTGGGAGAGGCACTCGAGTATGGCATCGTGGGCGTCAATGAAGGGCTGGTGTCCAACGCGGCGGCGCCGTTTGGCGGTATGAAAGAGTCGGGCCTGGGTCGTGAAGGCTCACGCTACGGGCTGGAAGAGTACATGGAAACGAAATATCTGTGCATGACGATCCAGTAACTCCGGGCCACGTAGTCAAATGCTGAATACGCCATTAAAAAACCCCGCCATGGCGGGGTTTTCAGCTTTCTGACGGTGGGTGACACCATCAGTGCTGTTGTTCGGGACTCAGGAACACATGCCGCCCGTGCTGGCATGTGCCGGTGTGAACCACCAGCTCTGCTCACTGGCGTAGCCATAGGTACCGGCGGTGGTTACGACAGTAATCGCAACGGCAACGGTAATTTTCTTGATGGTCAGTCCCTTGATGGTCAATGACTTCCACATGCGGGGTTACTCCGGACGGTTTTTTTAGTTTTTTTGCCAGTGCAGGTCATCGCAGCCGACGCTGATCGGGCAACGCATTATTGCCTGCAAAAGTGTTCCGGCACTGTGCCGTTTGGAGAAAGCAGGACTTCAAAAAAGCATGATTTTACATGGGCTGACATACCTCAGCCGAGAAGGCCTAGTCGGGATAAAATGATACTCAAAAGGACTGATATAACCCCCTGGTCCATGCTTTATCGTTGCAGACAAAAGGGGCCGCCATCGTGAGATGGCGGCCCCCTTTAATGAGTGATGGCGCTATTTCAATGCCTGAAATGGCGCATGCCGGTAAAGACCATGGTCATGCCGGCCTCGTCGGCGGCCTTGATGACCTCTTCATCACGCATGGAGCCCCCGGGCTGAATGACGGCCGTAATACCGGCAGCCGCGGCGTTGTCGATGCCGTCACGAAAGGGGAAAAAGGCGTCCGAGGCCATGACGCTGCCTTTCACTTCAAGGCCTGCCTGCTCGGCCTTGATGGCCGCAATACGGGCGGAATTGACGCGGCTCATCTGACCGGCACCGACGCCCACGGTCTGTCCGTTGCGGGCATAGACGATGGCATTGGACTTCACAAATTTGGCCACCTTCCAGGCAAACAGCAGATCATCAAGTTCTTCGGCAGAGGGACTACGCTGTGTAACCGTGCGAAGCTCGTCTTCGGTGACCATGCCGTCATCGCGTGACTGGACCAGCAGGCCCCCGGTGACCCGCTTGTAGTCAAAGCTCTCAACAGGGGTTTCAGACCAGACGCCGCATTCCAGCAGGCGCACGTTCTTCTTGTCGGCCACGGCCTGACGGGCGGTGTCGCTGACGCTCGGGGCAATGATGACTTCGACAAACTGGCGCTCGACGATAGCGGCTGCCGTGTCACCGTCGAGTTCACGGTTAAAGGCAATGATGCCGCCAAAGGCGGATTCGCTGTCGGTGGCAAAGGCCAGTTCGTAGGCGCTTTTAAGCTGGCCGTCACGACTGATGCCCACGCCACAGGGATTGGCATGTTTGACGATCACGCAGGCCGGTGCCTTGAATGTTTTGACACATTCAAGCGCGGCATCGGTATCGGCGACGTTGTTGTAGGACAGTTCCTTGCCCTGCAGCTGTACAGCACTGGCAATGCTGCCCGGTGCCGGCTCGCGCTCGGTATAAAACGCTGCCTGTTGGTGCGGGTTTTCGCCGTAGCGCATCTGCTGGCGCTTGTGGAACTGCGTCGACCAGGTGCGGGGCAGTGCCGATGTCTCGTTGTCACCGGCTTCGACGATGCCGCCCAGATAGCTGGCAATGGCGGCATCGTAGCCCGCCGTGTGCTCAAAGGCCTTGACCGCCAGGTCAAAGCGCAGGGTAGGGTCGGTCCCCTTGCTTGCGCCTGCAAGCGTTTCGAGCACGCGGGCGTAGTCGCTGGGGTCGACCACGATAGTGGTATAGGCGTGATTCTTGGCGCACGCACGCACCATGGTAGGGCCACCAATATCGATGTTCTCGATGGCGCGCTCCAGCGAGCAGTCCGGGTCGGCCACGGTCTCTTCAAAGGGGTAGAGATTGACCACCACCATGTCGATCGGGGCGATGTCGTGCTCTGCCATGACGTCATCATCCTGACCGCGACGGCCCAGAATGCCGCCGTGGATGCGCGGGTGAAGGGTCTTGACCCGGCCGTCCATGATTTCCGGGAAACCCGTATGTTCGGAGACCTCGGTCACGGCAATGCCCTGTTCATTCAAAAGGCGCCATGTACCGCCAGTGGATAGAAGCTCTACGCCCAAATCGGCGAGGCGGCGGGCGAAGTCTACAATGCCGTCCTTGTTGGAGACACTGATCAGGGCACGTCGGATCGGCTGGCAGGCGTGAGGCATTGCAGTCTCGTCTTGATGAGTCATGAGATTTCCGTGGCAGGCAGTAAGCGTGTCATGCGCGATCAGAGCACAAGGCTCAGATCAGATCGTACTGTTTGAGCTTTTTGCGCAGTGTGCCGCGGTTCAGGCCCAGCATCTGTGAGGCCTGCGTCTGGTTTCCGCGGGTATGGGCCATGACCGAGCGCAAAAGCGGGGCTTCCACCTCGGCCATGACCATGTTGTACAGGTCGGTTACGTTTTCGCCATCAAGATGGGAAAAATAAAGCGACATGGCCTGATCCACCGCTTCGCGCAGCGTACGCGACTGCGACTGATGCTGGTGAAGCTGAATGGGAGTTTCACCCGGGTGATCAGACAATGGATGACTAGTCATGCGGCACGCGTTCCATCTATGGGGGCGAACGGAGAATTTTCGGCGAAAAGCGCTGTCAGGTAGCGCTGCTGTGCTTCGCAGTCTTCAAGGGTGTTGAATTCGCGACGCCAGCGTTCGCCATGCTCGGCGCCGGCGAGATACCAGCCAATGTGCTTGCGTGCGATACGCACCCCCATATGCTCGCCGTACAGGGCATAGAGGGCTTTTAGATGACCGGTCATGACCTCGGCACGCTCATCCGGCGTCGGCGATGCCAGAAAGCTGGCGTTTTCGAGATAGTGCTCGATCTCGCGAAAGATCCAGGGGTTCCCCTGAGCGGCGCGTCCGACCATCACGGCGTCAGCGCCGGTATAGTCCAGCACCTGGCGCGCCTTTTCAGGGCCGTCGACATCGCCATTGGCAAACACCGGGATAGCAAGCTCGGACTTGATCCGGGCAATGGTGTCGTACTCGGCCAGACCCTGGTAGCGCTGCTCACGGGTGCGACCATGAACGCTCAGCGCCGCGATACCGGCGTTTTCAGCCATGCGGGCGATGGTGAGTGCGTTGCGGCTGTGTTCACACCAGCCCGTGCGAATCTTGAGCGTTACGGGGATATCGACAGCGCCCACCACCCGTTCCAGAATTTCGGCGACCAGCGCTTCATCGCGCATCAGGGCTGAACCTGCGGCCTTGTTGCAGACCTTTTTGGCCGGACAGCCCATGTTGATGTCGATGATTTCGGCACCGTTGTCGGCATTGACCCGCGCAGCGTCGGCCAGCATGTCAGCATCGCCACCGGCGATCTGCACCGAGCGGGGCCCGGGCTCACCGGTATGATCGAGTCGCAGGCGTGATTTGGGCGTGTGCCACAGTCGCTTGTCGGCGGTCACCATCTCGGAGACCACAAGACCTGCTCCCAGCGTTCTGCAAAGCTGGCGAAAGGGCCGATCGGTAATTCCCGCCATGGGCGCAAGAATAACGCGCCCGGCCAGCCGGTGAGGGCCGATACAGGGCAGTCCGCTAACCATTGAAAGCTTTATCCGGAAAAGGGAGGAACATGATAGCGACCTGAGCGCCGATCTTGAAGGGCCAGGTCGCGTTGCTTCGCCGAAAGGACGGCGCTCAGCCTGCGTTGCCGGGGTGATACCCCTCGATGCAGACCCAGCCCTCACGCTCGCGGGGCTCATTCATGTAAAGTCCCTGGTCGCGATAGGCGTTGAGAATATCCTGTGCCTGGTGCGACAGAATGCCCGAAAGCGCCAGACGCCCGTTCGGGGCCACATGGCCGGCAATCATGGGGGCAAGCTCGACCAGCGGGCCGGCCAGGATATTGGCCACGACCACATCAAAGCGCTCATCGGGGGCCTGTTCGGGCAGATGGAGGTCGAAGTCCTGCTCGGCGATCTCGTTGCGCCCGGCGTTGTCCCGGCTGGCCAGCAGGGCCTGCGGGTCGATATCGGTGCCGACGGCATGAGTCGCACCGAGCTTGAGCGCCGCGATGGCCAGAATGCCCGAGCCGCAGCCGATGTCGATCAGACGCTTGTGCGCAAGCTCGCCGGCCACGGCCAGCTCATCGAGCCACTGCAGGCAAAGCGCCGTGGTCGGATGGGTGCCGGTACCAAAGGCAAGGCCCGGGTCGAGCAGCAGATTGACGGCATCAGGTTCTGGCGCATCGAGCCAGCTCGGCACGATCCACAAACGCTGTCCCATTTTCATGGGCTCAAAGCCGTCCATCCATTCGCGACTCCAGTCGCGATCCTCAAGCACTTCGTATTCGATGTCGGGACAGGGCTCGTCACCGACGGCGGCCGCCCAGTTCCCGCGCACCCGAGCGATCATGTCACTGACGCCTTCAAGGTCGTCATAAAGACCGGTCAGTACGGTCTGGTTCCACAAGGGAGTCGTGCCACGCTCGGGCTCAAATACCGGCTCATCAACGGCGTCTTCAAGCGTAATGGCCTGAGCGCCTTCGTTGGTGAGCAGTTCTTCAAGCAGTTCGGCGTGTTCCGGCGCGATGTGCGCCTTGAGTTGAAGCCAGGCCATAAGGCCTCCTGCAAAGCCGGGTGGAGGGCATGGCGGGGATGCCCTGAAAGCATCAGGGGGCGATATGATCGCCCCCTGACGGGTCCAGTACGATAGACGTCAAAAGCAGGTGTCAGTGCAGACCCAGCTTCTTTTCCAGATAGTGGATATTGACCCCACCGCGCTGGAACTCGACATCGCGGACCAGATCCTTTTGCAGATCGATATTGGTCTTGATGCCTTCAACCAGCAGCTCATCCAGCGCATTCTGCATGCGTGTCAGAGCGCTTTCGCGGTGTTCGCCCCAGGTGATCAGCTTGCCGATCAGCGAGTCATAGTTGGGCGGTACCGTGTAGCCGGTATAAAGGTGCGAATCCATGCGTACCCCCAGACCGCCCGGAGCGTGATAGAAGGTGATCTTGCCGGGCGAGGGCATGAAGGTGCGAGAGTCTTCGGCGTTGATGCGACACTCGAAGGCGTGCCCGTTGGCCACCACATCTTCCTGTCGGATCGACAGCGGAATGCCGGAGGCGATCTTGAGCTGCTCCTTGACGATATCAACGCCGGTGACCATCTCGGTAACCGGGTGCTCCACCTGAACGCGGGTGTTCATCTCGATAAAGAAGAACTCGCCGTTTTCATACAGGAACTCGAAAGTACCTGCACCGCGGTAGCCAATTTCAAGACAGGCATCAACACAGGCCTTGAGCACGCTGGCACGGGCCTGTTCATCGATATGGGGCGCGGGGGCTTCCTCGAGAACCTTTTGATGGCGACGCTGCAGGGAGCAGTCACGATCAAAGAGGTGAATGGCGTTACCCTGGCCATCAGCGAGCACCTGGACCTCGATATGACGAGGCTTCTCCAGATACTTCTCCATGTAGACGACATCGCTGCCAAAGGCGGCGTTGGCTTCCGATTTGGTCACCGCCACGGCCGAGACCAGCTGAGACTCTTCACGAACCACGCGCATGCCGCGACCGCCGCCGCCGGCGGCGGCCTTGATCATGACCGGAAAGCCGATGCGCCGACCGGTTTCAAGAATTTCGGCATCGTTATCGGGCAGCGGACCGTCCGAGCCCGGTACTGTCGGCACGCCGGCCTTTTTCATGGACTCGATGGCCGAGACCTTGTCACCCATCAATCGAATGACATCGGCTGTCGGGCCAACAAAGACAAAGCCCGAACGCTCGACCTGCTCGGCGAAGTTGGCGTTTTCCGATAAAAAGCCATAGCCCGGATGGATGGCGGTGGCATCGGTCACCTCGGCCGCCGAAATCAGGGCCGGGATATTGAGATAGGACGCCGGGGAGGGGGCGGGGCCAATGCATACCGCTTCATCGGCAAGGCGCACATGGATCAGGTCACGGTCGGCTTTCGAGTGGACAGCGACCGTTTTGATACCGAGTTCCTTGCAGGCGCGCAGTATGCGTAGTGCGATTTCGCCGCGATTGGCGATCAGTACCTTTTCCAGCATGCTGAAAATCCTGTCAGGCAATGATGATCATGGGCTGGTCAAACTCGACCGGCTCGCCATCTTCAACAAGGATGGCATCGATCACGCCGTCCTTGTCCGCTTCGATCTGGTTCATCATCTTCATGGCTTCAACGATGCAGATGGTGTCCCCCTTTTTCACCGTCTGGCCAACCTCGACGAACGACTTGGCACCGGGTGCCGGCGCGCGGTAGAAGGTGCCGACCATGGGCGAGAGGACCTGATGGCCGCTGGGCATGGCGGGTGCGGCTTCTTCGGCCGCGGGTGCGCCGCCACCGGTGCCCTGCTGCGGCTGTGCCTGGGTCTGAGGGTAATAGCCCATCGGTGCCTGAGGCATCATCATCTGACCCTGCTGACCGGGCAGATTGCGGCTAATGCGGACGGACTCCTCGCCTTCCTGAATCTCGATTTCGCTGATGTTGGATTCTTCCAGCAGCTCGATGAGCTTCTTGACCTTGCGAATGTCCATGGCAATACCTGTTGATCGATCGTGGCTCGTCTGGCACGAAACACGGGAAATAAACTTTGTTGTCGGGCCGCAATGTGCCCTCGAACACCTCATGGTTAACCTGAAGGTCAACCGGCAAGATAGCGACATGATCTCAGACGATCACGCCGCCGCAAATGTGTCGGGGGAGTTTGCCGAAAAAAGCGAACGGTGTCCAGAAAGTCACCGAATGATACCGACGAAACCCGGTCAGGCATTTTCCATGACATGCTTGAGCAAATCGCGCATTTGCGATCGTGTAATTTCACCCTGGGTGCGTTGCGCGCGCATCTCCTGGCCGTTGCCGAAAAACAAAAGCGCTGGTGGGCCAAAAAGGTTGTAGCGCTTGAGCAGCGCGCGGGCCTGCGCGTCGTTGTCGGTGACATCAAGGCGAACCAGCTCAAGCCCTTGTAACTGCTCGCGTATGTCAGGGTCATGCAGAACATCGCGCTCGAATCGACGGCAACTGATGCACCAGTCGGCGTAGACATCGACCATTACGGGCCTTTCGGCATTGTCAACCAGACGGTCGAGCGCCTGGCGACTTGTTACCGTGGTCATGTCGAGCGAGGTGTTACTGCGATCCGTTGACGCCGCACCGCCATTGGCCAGCGGCGCCCACGGATCATCATGGCCCATGGCCGCGCCGATCAGACACAAAACGCCCCAGAACATCACGATCAGCGCCAGTGCCTGTCGAAGGCGTGACCAGAGCGCCTGTCCGGAGCGCGACAGGGCGCCCATCCCGATGCCGGTCAGTACGGCCAGCCCACCCCATAGCGCCAGCGACAGGGTGGTGGGCAAAAGACGCTCCAGCAGCCAAAGGGCGACGCCTGCCAGCGCCACGGCAAAGAGCCCGCGAATGCCCTCCATCCAGGGGCCGCTGCGCGGCAGCCAGCCGGCGCCGAGTGTGGCGACCAGTATCAGGGGGAGGCCCATGCCCAGTCCCAGTGCCAGCAGTGCCAGGGTGCCGGTCAGGGGGGCGGCGCCTGCCGAGAGATAGACCAGGACACCGGCCAGCGGGGCAGAGATGCAGGGAGAGACAATCAGGGTCGAAAGCGCCCCGGCCAGTGCCGCCCCCGGCAGCCCGGCGCGGCGCAGCCGGTCCTGCCAGGCATTGATGCGCTGCTGAAAGCGTGTTCCAGGCGAAAACTGCCAGACATCCAGCAGCCACAGGGCAAATACGAGAAACAGACCGGCAAAGGGGATCAGTACCCAGGGCGACTGCAGCCGCGCCTGAAGGTTGAGGCTCGCACCAAACAGCCCCATCAGGGTGCCAAGCGCGGCGTAGGTCAGCGCCATGCCGGCCACATAGATTGATGACAGCGCCAGCGCCCGACCCCTGTTGGCATTCTGGCCCACGACCAGGGTCGTCACGATGGGCAGCATGGGCAGCACGCAGGGGGTAAAGGCAAGCCCCAGCCCGGCCAGCAGAAAAATGCCCATCATGATCGCTGGACTGGACTGACCGGGCAGCGCTGTCGCTGCTGGTTCATCGAATGAGCCGGTGTCATGGGATGGATCGGCGGGGACAGGGTCGCCCGGCATTTGAGCGTCGATAAAGCGCTCGGGCGTATTGCCGGGAGCGGCCTGAAGATGTCGCGTTTCAGGGGAGTAGCAAAGCCCCGCCTCGGCACACCCCTGGAAATCGACGCGAAGCGGTATCGAGGCGTCATCGGACACCGACCCCGTCAGCGTTGCCGTAATGACCAGTGGGTGATGAAAGACTTCCACATCGCCCAGAAACTCGTCGTGGATGGCCTCGCCGCGTGGTATCTCGACGGATTCAAGCGCAATGTCCTCGCGCTCGATGTGAAGTCCAAACCGGTGACGATAGAGATAGTAGGCATCGGCACTGGCAAATCCCACCTTGATCGTATTGCCTTCGCGCCACGCTCTGTAGGTAAATGCCTGATCGACGGGCAGGAAGTCGCCGTTGCCGGTGGCGTCTGCAGAGGGCGTCTGCCACGGCATTTCAGCCGTACTGCTGCCTTCTACGCGGCTGGAACCTTCGACGGCAGCATTATCGTCAGAGGGAGAAAAGAAATTGCTGGCGGGGGCGGTGGCGGACAATACAACGCCCAGCAGGGTAACGATCAAAAAAAACAGGGCGCGCGACATCATGAGCTCCGCAGCGCTGGCATCTTGAGACGCCGAAAGTGAAGGAAAAAATGCCTGAATAAAACATGTCGCGACGCCGTGGCGCCGCGACATGCTGGTATGAAGACAGTTTTTCAGCGAAGGGGTTCGCTGATCAGTGCTTCAGATGCCATGCGATCATGATGTGATGATCAGTGGCTGTCCTTCTGGAAGGCATCGATCGATTTTTCGATGGCCTTGATGGCAGCGGCCTTGTCGCCCCAGGTGTCGATCTTGACCCATTTGCCCTTTTCGAGATCCTTGTAGTTCTCGAAGAAGTGCGCAATCTGCTGACGCAGCAGCTCGGGCAGGTCGGTGACTTCCTCGACATCGTCATAGGCGGCGGAGAGCTTTTGATGCGGCACGCAGATCAGCTTGGCATCTTCACCGGCTTCGTCGGTCATGTGCAAAATGCCGACCGGGCGAGCGCGAATGACACAGCCGGGCTGTACCGGGTAGGGCGTGACGACCAGCGCATCCAGCGGGTCACCGTCGTCGGCCAGCGTATTGGGGATGAAGCCGTAGTTGGCCGGATAGAACATCGGGGTCGGCATGAAACGATCGACCAGCAGCGCGTCGAGATCCTTGTCGATTTCATACTTGATCGGCGTATGGTTGGCAGGAATTTCAATCGCCACGAACAGATCGTGGGGAACATCCTTGCCGGCGGGGATCTTGTCGAAACTCATCGATCGAGTCCTTGCGTTTGCGGGTTGAAAATTCGAGAGTGAAAATCGTGGAAAATTATACGAACCAGGCAGGACGATTACCAATCCGGTCGATCGGCAGCTCCCGATCCGCACAATACGATAAATCCGTTGTCTCGTAAAAAGGATGCCAGTGACGTGCAAAGTGGCCTGTCATTAAGTTTCGGACACGCGTTCGTGGCGCCTGACCAACGTCGTCATCGCTCCTCGATGTCGGTCCAGGTCCCCGACAATCCACGTCAGCTCGAGATCAAGGGCGCCTGTGCGATCATCGCGGACTCCACCTGGCGCAACGCCATTGCCCGTCAGGCCGGCGATATTTCGGTGCGCGGCTTTCTGGCCGATTACTACTCCACCCCCGATCACTGGGATATCAAGACCTCGGCGACCCGGGTGCTGCGCGCGCTCAACGGCTGGTGCTACAGCCAGAGTCGCTACGTTCAGGGCGGCAGTTATATCAGCTCCCTGTCGGCCATTATCTTTCGCGGCCGGGAAAGTTTTCTGTTCCATATGGGCGATACGCTGGTCTTTCGCCTGCGCGGCGCGGAGTTCGAGCAGCTCTCGCGCGATCATGTCACGGATCTGGGCGGCTATCGCTATCCATCCCGGGCGCTGGGCATGGACAACAATATCGACATCGATCACATGAGCCTGCCGCTCAAGACCGGCGATGTGTTTTTGTTTACCTCCCAGGCCGTACGCGGCACGCTCACGCCCACCGACTATGTGCATGCCATACGCCAGCAGGGCAGCGATCTCGATGCCGCCTGCGAACGCCTGGCCGCCATGGCCCGCGAGCGTGCCGGCGCACGGGGTTATGGCGCTGAAGCCTTCTGCTTTCAGCTGGTTCGTGTCGACACGCTTCCCGATGAAGAGACGGGGCCGCCGGTTCAGTTTCCCGGCCAGCTGCCGATTCCCGCCGAGCTTGATGCGGGTGACCGACTCGACGGGTTTCTGATCGAGTCGATCATTTCGAAAACGGCGCGGGCACATGTCTATGGTGTCAGGGATGAAACCTCGCTGCGGCGCATGGTGATGAAGGTCCCGGGCCCGGAGATGTCGTCCAGAAATCCCTATCTGGAGCATTTTCTGCTGCAGCAGTGGATCGGCGAGCGGGTACGCTCCCCCTTTGTGGTGCGTATCGTGACGCCGCCACGCCCCCGGCGCCATCTCTACTACCTGATGCGGCCCGTTGAAGGGCAGTCGCTGGATCGCTGGCTGGAACAGAATTTTGATGCCGGCCTCGAACGGCGCCTCGACATTGCGCGCCAGCTCGCGCGTGCCGTGCATGCGCTGCATCGGCGCGACATTCTTCATCAGGCCATCTGTCCTGAAAACATCATGATCGACGAGCATGAGCAGGTGGTTCTGATCGATTTCGGCGCCTGCGCCCGAAGACTCGATGACGACAATAACGCAGCGCTGGCGCTGGCACGCGACGGCGGGCTCGGGGCGCACAGTGCCCCGGAGTACGCGCTGGGGCTTGGCGTCAGCCGTCGCAGTGATCAGTATTCGCTGGCCTCGACCATCTACTGGTTGCTCACCGGAGCCATGCCCTACGATATCGCGCCCAATACGCTTGAAAGTGAACAGGCGCTGTCAGGGCTGACCTACCGTTGCGCCCGCGAGATCAATGCCCAGATACCGGCGCCCATTGATGAAGCGCTGGCGCGTGCACTGTCCCCGCGTCGAGCGCTTCGTTTCAGACGTCTGTCCGAGCTGATTCAAACGCTTCGTCACGGCGCAGCGCTTGACGACGATGAGGATGACGACGTTTCTCCACCGGGTGAAAAAACGCAGGACGTTCCGTCGCGCCAGAAGGCGCTTCGTCTGTGGCAGGGGATTGCGGCGGCCCTGTTGTTGCTGCTGGTGGCTGTCATGCTGATCAAGTAGGGCGCCTCGGGTCGATACGTTAAAAAACCCCGGCCACGCAATGTGGCCGGGGTTTTTTTGATCTCGGCATTCAGGCCGAAGGGTCGGTTGCCTGAAGCTAGAGATGGTACTCGGGCAGCTTTTTCGTGATGCGTTCCAGGCGCAGGTTGGCGACCTTGGGCAGGCCGTTTTCAAACGGGGGGAAGTCTTCGCCCTGAATCAGCGGGCGCAGGTAGCGGCGGCCGGCATCGTTGATGCCAAAGCCGTCTTCGCGGATGTACTCCGCCGGCATGAACTTTTCCTGATTGGCGACCTTTTCAAGCGGTGCATCGATGATCGACCAGCTGTACGGGTCTTCGCTGTCACGCTGAATGGCCGGCATGACGGCATTTTTGCCTTCAAGCGCACACTCAACGGCGCGCTGCCCTACGGCGTAGGCCTGTTCGACATCAACGGCCGAGGCCAGATGACGCGCGGCGCGCTGCAGGTAGTCGGCCACGGCCCAGTGATACTTGTAGCCCAGGTCCTGTTTGACCATGCCGGCAAGCGTCGGTGCCACGCCGCCCAGCTGGCGGTGACCGAAGGCGTCGGTATTGCCGGCATCGGCCAGGAAAGTGCCGTCTTCATAGCGGGCGCCTTCAGACACCACGACCACGCAGTAGCCATGCTTTTTGACCGCGGCATCGATATGGTTCATGACGCGCTGGCGATCAAAGGGCACTTCCGGCAGCAAAATCATGTGCGGCGGGCCATCGTTGGTCTCGCTGGCAAGTGCGCCGGCCGCGGCGATCCAGCCGGCGTGGCGGCCCATGGACTCAAGGATGAAGACCTTGGTCGACGTCGAGCACATGGAGGCGATATCGAGTGCGGCTTCACGGGTCGAGGTCGCAATGTATTTGGCGACCGAGCCAAAGCCCGGGGAGTTGTCGGTAATGGGCAGATCATTATCGACGGTCTTGGCCACGTGAATGGCCTGCAGCGGATAACCCATTTGCTCGGAAAGACGAGAGATCTTCAGGCAGGTATCGGCACTGTCGCCGCCGCCGTTGTAGAAGAAGTAACGAATGTCATGGGCCTTGAAGACTTCGATGAGACGCTCGTACTGGCTGCGATGGGTCTCGATGTCCTTGAGCTTGTAACGGCAGGAGCCAAAGGCGCCGCCCGGGGTATGTCTCAGTGCTGCAATGGCCTCGTCACTTTCCAGGCTGGTATCAATCAGATCCTCGGTCAATGCGCCGATAATGCCGTTGTGCCCGGCGTAAAGGGTGCCGATGCGGTCGCTGTGCTTGCGGCATGTCTGAATGACACCGCAGGCACTGGCATTGATAACGGCCGTAACACCACCTGATTGCGCGTAAAAGGCGTTATTGGAGGTCATGAGCTTCCTGCTTCTTTGAATGTAGGTCGGCCAGCGCCGTTCATCTGACCGAGGTCTCTCGGCAACGTGGCGCGCCTCTTGCGGGCAGCGCTGCTGTTGGTCGGTCAGCGGATCGATGGCCGGCATCGGGCATTGCCCGTGGGGCGATCATATCCATTACCTGCAGGCCTGATCCAGTCAGAGATGCAGAAGTTGCAGGTCGAGCGGAGCCTGACGTCGATTCGCGGGCCATGCTAGGCTGATCCGGCTTTTGACGGAGAGCCCAATTTTTCATGCATATTCACATTCTCGGCATCTGTGGCACTTTCATGGGCAGCCTTGCACTGCTGGCGCGCGAGCTCGGACATCGGGTCACCGGCTCGGACAAAGGCGTCTATCCCCCCATGAGCACACAGCTTGCCGCACACGGTATCGATGCCGGGCACGGTTTTGATGCGGCCAACCTGACGCCCGCCCCCGATCTGGTCATCATCGGCAATGCGCTGTCGCGCGGTAACGTCGAGGTCGAGGCCGTTCTCAACCAGCGCATCCCCTACACCTCGGGGCCTCAGTGGCTGGCAGACAACGTGCTGCAAAAAAGGCGGGTGCTGGCAGTGGCCGGCACCCACGGCAAAACGACCACGGCCAGCATGCTGGCGTGGATCCTCGAGCAGGCAGGGCTGGCACCAGGGTTTTTGATCGGCGGTATCCCCCGTAATCTGGGCATTTCGGCACGTGCGGGATCAGACGACGGCGTTTTCGTGATCGAGGCCGATGAGTACGACACGGCTTTTTTCGACAAGCGCTCCAAGTTTGTTCACTACCTGCCGGACGTTGCCGTACTCAACAATCTGGAGTTCGATCACGCCGATATTTTCAGTGACCTGGCGGCCATCGAGCGACAGTTTCATCATCTTGTGCGTCTGGTGCCGGGCAACGGACAGCTTGTCGTGGCGGACAACGAGGACGCACTGTCTCGCGTACTGGAGATGGGCGCCTGGTCACCGGTGGCACGCTTTGGCCGCACAACTCAGGCGCAGTGGCGCCTCGCTGACGGTGCCGATGACCGCCACTTTGTCGTCAGCGCCCCCGAGGGGGAAGTGGTCGTGCAGTGGGGCATGAGCGGTGAGCACAACCGGCGCAATGCGCTGGCGGCCATGGCGGCCGCCAGTGCCGTCGGGGTCACGCTTGAGCAGTCGTCCGGCGCGCTGGCCACGTTTGCCTCCCCCAGACGCCGCCAGGAGGTGCGCGGCAGCGTCAACGACATTCAGGTCATCGACGATTTTGCCCACCATCCGACAGCGATTGCCATGACGCTTGAAGGCCTGCGCGCCGTGCCCTCCAGCGGACGCCTGATCGCCGTAATCGAGCCGCGCTCCAATACCATGAAGCTTGGCACCATGAAGGCACGCCTGCCGGAAAGCGTTGCCAGTGCCGATGAAGTCTACTGGTATCAGCCGGCGATGCTGGGGTGGTCGGTGGCCGAGGTCGCCGAGACGTGTCCGGTGCCGGCCCATGTCATGACCACGACCGATCAGCTGATCGAGGCGCTGGTGGATCAGGCGCGATCAGGAGACCGAATCGTCATCATGAGCAATGGCGGCTTTGATAACGTTCACGAGCGGCTTTTGAAGGCACTGGAACAGCACCATGGGCAAACGGCGCACGCCGAGGCCTGACAGGGTCGGTGAGTTCGTATGAGCGCCGGGGGCCATTCACGCCATGTGATGGCCCCCGATTGTCATGGCGGTTCTCGAAGGCTGGCAGGGTAGTTAGAAGGCGGGCACCCAGATGATGCGCGCCGTCACCAGTACCACCGATGCCAGCGTTAAAAGCATCAGTTGCATGGGGGTGGCCACGCCGGCCAGAGAGCGCCTGGCAAAGAGGTGATAGCTGATGCGGGTCGCACCGCAGATGATCAGTCCCAGCAGTGCACCGCCGACAAGGTCACTGATCCAGTGCACGCCAAAGGTCAGTCGCGACAGGGCAACAATACTGGCGGCAACGATCGCCATCCAGTAGGGCCAGTGCCGGGTCCGGCTCGATAGCCCCTCGGCAATAAAGGCGGCACTCAACCCCCAGAACACCACGGCCGTTGAGGCGTGCGCGCTTGGGTAGGAAAACGAGCCGGTCAGATGCTCAGGGGTATCCGGTCGTGCGCGCCCGATCCACTGCTTGAGGGCGGTATTGCTGAAGGCCAGCAGGGCCAGGGCGCCGCCCCAGTGAAACACGGCGGCCAGCCGCTTTCGCAGCAACAGCCAGGCAAGCCAGGGCGTCAGCATGGCAATTACCCCGAGCGCATCGCCAATACGATCCAGCAGCACCGATATCTGCATCAAGGGGAGGTTGTCAGGACGGGAAAAGAAGCTCTGCGCCGCGACATCCAGTGCCAGCGGTTGATGGAGCCCCGCCACCAGCCATGTCCAGCCGATAAAGGCGAGTACGCCCACCAGTACCAGCACAATGGAGGCCAACGGGATCTCACCGCCAATCCGTTTCTGGCGAAGGCTCAGCCATAGTCGGCGCGTTATCGTGTGCCGGCGCGCCCGGACCAGCAGACCGCGATAGAGACGGCTGTCCCGGTCGAGCCGCCGCCGCAGCCACGACAGCCCAAAGCCAAGGGCGATGAACACGAAAAACAGCATCGACAGCAGCAGTTCAGCGCCTGGGGGTAGATGGACCAGCCGCTGCCAGCTGCGTCCCAGATAGTAGCCGGGCAGCAGATAGGCCGGTGCCCAGAGCAGCGCCGAGATCACATTGACGATCAAAAAGCGCATCGGCGGCATGTACATCATGCCGGCCACCATGGGAATGATGGGGCGTACCGGCCCGACAAAGCGTCCGAACGCTACTGACAGGGCGCCGTAGCGAGTAAAAAAGCTTTCGCCCTTGTTGACCCAGTCTGGATAGCGATTGAACGGCCACCAGGTGCGAAGGCGGTCACGCTGGGTACGCCCGAGCCAGTAGCTCACCCCATCGCCGATCACGGCGCCGATGAAGGCGCTGAGCAACAGCGCGACAATGGAAATCTGATCATGACCTGCCAGCGATGCGGCGGCCGTGAGCATGACCACACCGGGCATGATCAGGCCGACCAGCGCCAGCGATTCGAGCAGGGCGACCGCGCCAACGATGACAATCAGGATTGTCGGGTTGTGCGCCCACTGGTCAATCAGGGCAACAGGATTCATCTGACAGGACTCCACACAAGGACTTGCTGCGCCGGGCGCGGTTTTTACTGCTGCCGACAACTGGCTTATAGTAGCGATTCATAAGTATCGGACGGACAAACGTAAAATCGCCGGCCAGTATAGTCAGCCGCTGTGCCCTGCGATAGCGTCAGGAGTCGACGACAGACAAGCGCGGTCGCGCATTCGGGAACAGGAGAACAGCGCAGATGACGTCTGAGGTGCAAAGGGAAGACAGTGATATCGCCACCCGCATGACGCTGCTGGGTCAGCAGGCGCGTCGGGCATCGAGTCTGCTGCGCAGCAGCACCACGCAGCAGCGAAATGAGGCACTCGCCGCCATGGCTCGCGAGCTGTCGACACAGCGTGAGGCCGTGCTGGAAGCCAACGCGCGTGATATGGCTCGTGGCAAAACGGAGGGGCTGTCGGAGGCGCTCATGGATCGGCTGTTGCTGACGCCTGAGCGCATCGACGCCATGATCTCCGGGCTTGACACCGTGGCCTCCCTGCCGGACCCGATCGGCGGGGTCGATGAGCTTCGCACTCAGGCCAACGGTCTGCGGATCGGGCGCATGCGAACGCCACTGGGCGTAATCGGTATCATCTATGAGTCTCGTCCCAACGTCACGGTGGACGCCGCCGCGCTGTGCCTCAAGGCCGGCAACGCTGCCATTTTGCGTGGCGGCTCGGAAGCTTTTGAATCCAACTGTGCCATTGCTCGGTGTATCGCTGCCGGGCTCGAGCAGGCCGGACTGCCAGCCCATGCCGTGCAGCTGGTTGATACCACCGACCGCAGGGCCGTGGGCGCACTGATTACGGCCAGCCAGTACGTGGACGTGATCATTCCGCGAGGCGGGAAATCCCTGATCAAGCGCATCTCGCAGGAGGCGAGCATCCCGGTTATCAAGCATCTGGAAGGGCTTTGCCACATCTTTGTGGACCGTCACGCCTCGCTTGATATGGCCTTTGATATTGCTTTCAACGCCAAGTGCTTTCGCTATGGCATCTGTGGCGCCATGGAAACGCTGCTGGTGGACAAGACCGTGGCCGACACGTTTCTGCCCGCCATGATTGCGCGTTTTCAAAAGGCCGGTGTCACGGTGCGCGGCTGCGACAGGGTGCAGGCGCTGGCCGAGGTCGAGGTCGAGCCGGCCACCGAGGAGGACTGGCTGACCGAATATCTGGGGCCATATCTGTCCATTCGGGTGGTCGATGACATGGATGCTGCCATCGAGCACATCAATCACTACGGTTCACACCACACTGATGCCATCGTCAGTGACCATTTCGGCCATACCCAGCGCTTCATGGCAGAAGTGGATTCAAGCTCGGTCATGGTCAACGCACCGACCTGCTTTGCCGATGGGGCGCAGTACGGGCTGGGTGCCGAAATCGGCATTTCCACCGACAAGCTGCATGTGCGAGGACCGGTAGGGCTTGAGGGGCTGACCACGCGTAAATATATCGTGCTGGGCGATGGTCATGTCAGAACGTAAGCCGCGTGTCGCCATGTTTGGCGGCACGTTCAATCCGGTTCATATCGCGCATCTGCGAGCGGCTGTCGAGATTCGCGACGCCCTTGCGCTGGACGCCGTACACATGGTGCCGGCACATCTGCCGCCGCATCGCAGCGCGCCGGGGGTCAGCTCCGAGGACCGCCTGAGCATGCTGAAGCTGGCACTGGCGGATACCCCGGGGCTGATTGCCGATGACCGCGAGATTCACCGTGACGGGCCGTCCTGGTCGCTGGACACGCTCGCCTCCTTGCGAGAGCAGTATGGCGACCAGGCGCGCCTTGTGATGGTGCTGGGGCGTGACGCTTTTTTGAAGCTGCACGAATGGCATGAGCCTCGGGCACTTTTCGATTATGCCCATATTCTGGTCATCGGCCGCCCGGAAAGCGATGAAGTGCAGTGTTCGGCACTCGAGGCGCTGATCGAAGGGCGCCGCGTTGACAGCACCGATGCGCTCATGGCTGAGCCCTGCGGCCGGGTGCTGGATTATGAACGAACCACGGCGATGGCCATCTCCGCGACCGCCATTCGTCAGACGCTGGCCCGGGGTGAAAGCGTACGCTATCTGATGCCGCCGGCCGTTGAAGCCTTCATCGAGCAACACGGGCTCTATACCGACGAGATGTCCTGACACGGGAAAAAATCGTCCCGATATGCGCCGGACGTCAAAAGCTGTAAATGGCTATGGTGCCTGCGCCCGACAGCGGTACAATGCGGGCTCGAACCCTATATCTCCGAGGAGCTATGCAGACAGTACTTTCATCCATGGTGGTTGATGCCCTGGAAGAGCTCAAAGGGCGTGATATCGCCGAGCTTGACGTCTCGAGACTGACCAGCGTGACCGATGTCATGGTGGTGGCCAGCGGTACTTCCAGCCGACACGTCAAGGCACTGGCGGACAATGTGGTCGAGCGTGCCAAAAATGAAGGCGTTCGCCCGCTGGGTATAGAAGGCGAGGCCGGCAGCGACTGGGTCCTGGTGGACCTGGGCGATGTGGTTGTTCATGTCATGATGCCGGATGCCCGCAGACTCTACGATCTGGAACGGCTCTGGAGCGAGTTGCCCAACGACCTAGGCCGACACGAAGCCGTCGGTGAGCATCACTCTTGAAGCTGAAAATGCTGGCCGTTGGCACGCGAATGCCGGGCTGGGTGACGCAGGGCGTCGAGGAGTACCGCAAGCGGCTGCCGCGCGAAATGTCGCTTGAGGTTATCGAGCTGTCTCCCGGGCCTCGTCAGAAAAGCGCAGACCCGGCGAAGGCGATTCGCGTCGAGGGCGATCGACTGCTGTCGAAAATTCGGGACAGTGAACTCGTGGTGGCACTCGATGTCGAAGGCAAGCCGTGGTCGACGCCGACGCTGTCCGAGCGCATGAGTGACTGGCAGATGACCGGCAGCGACGTGTCCCTTCTGATCGGCGGCCCGGATGGCCTCGATCAGCGCTGCCTGTCACGTGCCGATCTTCGCTGGTCCCTGTCGCCATTGACGTTGCCTCATCCGCTGGTGCGTGTATTGCTGGCCGAACAGCTCTACCGCGGCTGGACGCTGATGACCGGACATCCCTACCATCGCTAGGGGTCTGAGCATGTATCGTCCTGTGCCTGCCGGTTGGCCTATCCGTTTACCGTTTTTGGGCAGTCTCCTCAATGCGCCCACGTCGCGCCACGCTTAAGGATTCCGAGCAACAGGCACGCATCTTTCGCCATCGCAGCATTGTGGCGGCGTTTTTTGTTCTCATCATGTTTTGCGGCCTGATCGGACGCATGGCATGGCTGCAGGTTGTTCAACACGATGTCTTCATCACGCGCTCGGATAAAAACCGTATGCGCGTCGAGCCGTTGCCACCCAATCGCGGTCTGATTTTTGATCGCAATCACGATGTACTGGCTGAAAATCGCCCGACCTATAACCTCACGCTGGTGCGCGAGCAGGCCGGTGACGTCAGCCAGACCATTGCCCGCCTGATCGATATTCTTGATCTTCCCCCCGAAGAGCACGATGTGCTGGCGCAGCGCTCGCGGGAGCGGCTGCGCTCCTATGAGCCGGCACTGCTGCTCAGCGACCTTGATGAAGATCAGATTGCCAGCATCGCGGTCAATCGTTATCGGCTACCGGGCGTGGAAGTCGAGGCCCAGCTCATCCGTTACTATCCCGACGGTGAATGGATGTCGCACGTGCTGGGGTATGTGGGGCGTATCAGTCAGGAAGATCAGCAGCGCATTGATACCAGCAACTACGCCGGCACGCACTTTATCGGCAAGACGGGTATCGAGCGGTTTTACGAAGATGAGCTGCACGGTCATGCCGGGGTGCGGCGCGTGGAGACCAATGCCCGCGGGCGGGCGCTTCGAGAGATCGATCGAACGCCGCCGCAGCCGGGCAAGAATCTGACGCTGACGCTGGATTCAAAGCTTCAGAAGCTGGGTCACGAGCTCTTGAAGGGCAAGCGCGGTGCCATTGTGGCCATCGAACCCGCGACCGGCGCCATTCTGGCCATGGTGTCCGAGCCCGGCTTTGACAATAACAAGTTCGTGACCGGCATCGACACCAAATCCTACGCGGCCCTGCGTGACGATGTAGACATGCCGCTATATAACCGGGCCTCGCGCGGGCAGTATCCGCCGGCTTCCACGGTCAAGCCCTACATGGCGTCTGCAGGTCTTGAATATGGTCTGATCCAGCCCTCTGATACGGTCTACGATCCGGGCTATTACCAGCTGCCCAACGACTCCAGACGCTACCGCAACTGGCTGCGCTGGGGCCATGGCCGCGTCGACATGAAGCGTGCCATCACGGTTTCCAACGATACCTACTTCTTCAATCTTGCCCATCGCATGGGGATCGATCGGCTCTCTGACTTCATGCACAAGTACGGGTTCGGAGAGGATCACAGCCTTGATGTCTGGGGGGCCGGCGATGGCCTGATGCCCAGCCGGGACTGGAAACGGGGTCGCTACAATCAGGCGTGGTACCCGGGGGAGACCCTATCGGTCGGCATCGGGCAGGGCTATTGGCTGGCAACGCCGCTGCAAATGGCCACCGCCGTTGCCGTACTCGCCAACGATGGCAGATGGGTTCGACCGCATCTTGCCATGGAGGTGGGAGATCAGGAGATCGCACCGCCTTTCGAGAACACGCCAGATGACGTCGAGCTTGATAACCCGCGCTGGTGGGATCTGATTCACGATGCCATGGAAAATGTCATGGTGGGCGGTGAGGGATCGGGTCGCGCCTCGGGACGCAATCTTCAGTACCGCATGGCGGGCAAGTCGGGTACGGCGCAGGTCTTTACGCTGGGGCAAAAGGAGAAATACAACGCCGCCGAGCTCGAGGAGCGTCTGCACGACCATGCCCTGTTTACCGCCTATGGCCCGGTGGATGATCCCAAAATCGCGCTTGCCGTCATCATCGAAAACGGCGGCGGGGGCAGCAAGGTGGCCGCCCCCATCGCTCGTGAAATGCTGGATGCCTGGATACTGCCCAGCATGAAATCCAGCGAGGAAGCACAGCGCCACGCCCGGCAAAATGAAAGTGCCGCTCAGCAGATCGTGACGGGAGACTGACGATGATGATGGACTACTGGCAGCGGGTCTATCGCCGCAGCCGTCGGCAGTATCAGCGTCTGAGCTGGCGCACCCTGCATCTTGACCCCTGGCTTTTGCTGGCACTGCTGACCATTGTTGCCGGCGGTCTGATCGTACTCTACAGCGCCGGTGGTGAATCCACCTATCTGGTAGAGGCGCAGGCGCTTCGATTCGCGGCCGCATTTATGATCATGTTGCTGATTGCGCAGTTTTCACCGCGCACCATGCAGCGCTTTGCGTGGTTTTTCTATGTCGTGGTCACCCTGATGCTGGTGGCCGTGGACGTGATCGGTACCCATGCCATGGGGGCGCAGCGCTGGCTGACCATCCCCGGCGTCATCCGCTTTCAGCCCTCCGAGCTCATGAAGCTTGCCATGCCGATGACCATTGCCGCCTATCTGTCGCGCCGGGTGTTGCCACCCGGCTGGCTGGATCTGCTGGTGTGTCTGCTGCTGATGGGATTTCCGGTGGCGCTGATTGCCAATCAGCCCGATCTGGGCACCTCCATGCTGGTCACGGCTTCTGCCATGTTCGTCATACTGCTGGCCGGGCTTTCCTGGCGTTTTGTAGCGGTCTGCGCCGGGCTTGGTATCGCGGCCATGCCGCTTTTGTGGTTCAACATGCATCAGTATCAGCGCCAGCGAGTGCTGACCTTTTTGAATCCGGAAAGCGACCCGCTGGGCACCGGCTGGAACATCATTCAGTCCAAGACCGCCATCGGTTCCGGCGGCATTCATGGCAAGGGCTGGATGCAGGGCACCCAGTCACAGCTCGAGTTTCTGCCCGAACGTCATACCGATTTCATTGTGGCCGTGCTCGGTGAAGAGTTCGGGCTGATCGGCATGGCCGTACTGATGGCCTGCTATCTACTGCTGATATGGCGCGGTCTTTACATGGCCACCCAGGCGCATGACACCTTCGGGCGTTTGCTGGGCGGCAGCCTGGTACTGACCTTTTTCGTCTATGTGTTCGTCAATGTCGGGATGGTCAGTGGCGTGCTGCCGGTGGTGGGCGTGCCCCTGCCGTTGATCAGCTATGGCGGTACGGCCAGCGTGACCCTGATGGCCGGCTTCGGTATGCTGATGGCCGTTTTTACCCACCACAAGACCACGCCACGCTAGAGAGAGTCGGGATGAAACCGGATCGATGTCATTCAGGTAGAAAATGGCGCTGGGCCATGGTGATGCTGCTGGCTGTATCGCCGCTGACGAACGCGACAGGTGAATATGACCCGGCAACCAGTGACCAGGCCCGTGCCATGGTCGACAGGCTGGCCGAGGCAGGCCTTGATCGTCAGGAGCTCGACGAAACGCTTGCCCATGCCAGTCGCCAGCAGGGCATCATCGATGCGATTTCAAAACCCGCCGAGCGCCATCTGCGCTGGGATGAGTATCGCAACATTTTCATCAAACCCGAGCGCGTGGCCGGCGGCGTGGATTTTATCCGTGCTCATCGCGACGCCATGGCACGTGCCGAGCAGGAATATGGCGTGCCGCGCGAAATCATTGCCGCCATCATCGGGGTAGAGACCTGGTACGGTCGTCATGCCGGCAATCATCGCGTGCTGGATGCCCTGACTACGCTGGCCTTTGACTACCCGCCTCGCAGCGATTTTTTTGGTCGCGAGCTGGAAGCCTTTTTAACCCTGACCAGCGAGCAGGGGCTTGATCCGCTGGAGCTCAAGGGCTCCTATGCCGGGGCCATGGGGCTGCCCCAGTTCATGCCCAGCAGCTATCAGGCCTATGCCGTTGACTTCAACCACGATGGCATCAGGGATCTCTGGGAAGAGCCTGTTGATGCCATCGGCAGCGTGGCCAACTATTTCGCCGAGCATGGCTGGCGTCCGGGCCGGCCGCTAACGGTGGCAGCGCATCTGGAAGCCTCGGAAAAGCCCGGGGATGTCGAGTTCAATCAGGCCAGACCACCCTACATGCGCGTTGGGGATCTAAAGGCGAAAGGCGTCGTTGCCGACATCGATATCGGCGGCGATGAGGAAGTCATTCCTCTGGCGCTTGATTATGCCGATGGCCATGACGATTACCTTTTCGGCCTGCACAACTTCTATGTGATCACGCGCTACAACCACAGCCATCTCTATGCCATGGCCGTCACTACGCTGGCCGAGCAGATTCAGGCAGCACTTCAGCGAGATGAGTAGCGTGTCTGTGTTTAACGCCTTGTTACCGGCACGCATCTCGCGTCCGGCAGCGCTGCTGATCATGGTGGCGCTTGTGGGAGGCTGTGCCAGTGGCGGTGGCTCGGACGGGCGCTACGCCATGTCCCGTGATGCTTATCCGGATCGTCAAACCGATGTCTCACGGGTGCCCGATGCCGTCCCACGGGTTGAGCCCCTGTCACGCAGCGGAAACCAGTCGAGCTATCAGGTGCTGGGCAAGCGCTATCACGTGCTCTCGTCGAGCGAAGGATACAGTCAAACCGGGCGCGCCTCCTTCTATGGGCAGAAATTTCAGGGCTACGATACGGCCAACGGCGAGCAGTATGATATGTATGCCATGTCGGCGGCCCACCGTTCCTTGCCGCTGCCGACCTTTGCGCGTGTGACCAATCTGAACAATGACCGCTCTGTCATTGTCCGCGTCAATGACCGCGGCCCGTTTCATGATGACCGTTTGATTGATCTCTCCTATGCAGCGGCGTCTCGACTGGATATGCTCGGCGATGGCACGGCCAGGGTGCGGGTGACCGCTATAGACCCGCGTCAATGGCAGGCACAACACAACAATGATCAGCAGGTTGCGGCTCGTCCGGAACATCACGAAGACGCGCCGGGCGCCTTGAAAGACCGCGGCCTTGTTGAGCAGGGCAGACGTGTCTCCGCGTCGCAGGAAAGCGCCTCTGTCGCCAGCGGCCATGACCCGGGAAGCGCCGTTTATCTGCAGGTGGCGGCACTGGGATCGGATGAGCATGCCCGGGCACTCAGGGACAAGCTCGAAGCGCGTCTTTCAAGGCCGGTTCGGGTAACACGACATGCCGCCATGCATCGGGTTCAGGTCGGTCCGCTCGATGACCCGATCATGGTGGAATCAGTCAGGTCCGAACTGCATGAAGCAGGCTATGACCAGCTACATCGGGTAACTGGCACGGACTGAATACAAGCAAACAGAGAAAGGCAATATGACCCTTTTTGCAGTAAACGTATGTCGCTGGCGCCATCTTGTCGCGTTTTCCTCACTGGCGCTGACGCTGACGGCGGCGCCAGCGCTGGCCTCCGATGGCCCGTCACCTTCCAGCTTCATTCCTTCGCCGCCCGGGCTTGCCGCCACCTCCTGGGTGTTGATGGATGCCAAGTCCGGTCGCGTACTGGTTGAGCATGATGGCAACGAGCGCGTACCGCCGGCCAGTCTGACCAAGATGATGACGGCTTATATTGCCGAAAATGAAATCGAAAGCGGCAACATGTCGGAAACCGATGAAGTCCGCATCAGCAAGGAGGCCTGGCAGACCGGCGGCTCGCGCATGTTCGTCAAGGTCAACAGCAGCGTGCCGGTACAGGCCCTGATGCAGGGTATTGTGGTGCAGTCGGGCAACGATGCCACCGTCGCGATGGCCGAGCACATTGCCGGCAGCCAGTCGTCCTTTGCCGATCTCATGAACGAGCACGCCCGCCAGATGGGGCTTCAGAATACGCACTTCATGAACCCGACCGGCCTGCCGGACCCCGAGCACTACTCTTCGGCCCATGACATGGCCGTCATCGCGCGCCATATCATCAACGATTTTCCCGAACACTATTCTCTTTACGCCGAGAAGTACTTTACCTGGAACGGCATCAAGCAGCCCAACCGCAATCTGCTGTTGTGGCGTGACAAGACGGTCGATGGCCTGAAAACCGGCCATACCGAAGAGGCAGGTTACTGCCTGGTGGCCTCGGCCCAGCAAAGCGATACCCGCCTGATTGCCGCGGTCATGGGAACGAATTCGGAAGAGGCCCGGTCGCAGGAAACCCAGAAACTTCTGAGCTATGGCTTTCGCTATTTCCAGACCCAGAAGGTGTATGACGCCGGGCAGGAGCTTACGCGTGCCCGCGTCTGGGGCGGCACTCAGGATGAGGCCAGCTTCGGTGTGGCCAACGACGTCTATCTGACGGCCTCCAGGCAAAACGAGGCGGGCCTTTCCAACCGTATCAATGTCAACGGCGACCTGCAGGCGCCCATCGAGGCCGGTCAGCGCTATGGTACGGTGCAGATCGTGCAAAACGATGAGGTCATCGACGAGCAGCCGCTGGTCGCGCTTGAAAGCATCGAGCAGGGCGGTCTGTTCAAGCGTCTCTGGGATGGCCTTTTGAAGTTTGTTCAGGGTCTTTTCTAGGACCTGAAATTCAGACAGGTTCATGACCATCAGGGGGGGATTCGGCTGACGAATCCCCCCTTTTTCAGTAAAATGACGGGTAATCGGGCGAATTTTCAGCCTGCAATGATCAAGAGGTTTATCATGTCCAGGCCTTCATCCCAAAAGCCTGCCGCCATCCTGTCGTCACCCGGCGATGACAAAAAGACTCAGGAGGCGCCGAAAATCGAGTTTCCCTGTGATTACGGCATCAAGATCGTGGGAAACAACGATGTCGAGTTTGATCGCGACATGCTCGATATCGTCGAGCGCTTTTCGCCGGAGCTTGATCGCTCCAGAGTCACGCACCGCGACAGTCGCAACGGCAAGTACCGCTCCCTGCATGTCACCATTTACGCGACCGGTGAGGAGCAGCTCAATGGGCTGTTCGTGGCGCTCAAGGCGACCGGTCGTGTTCAGATGGTGCTTTGATCTTCATCGGCTGACAGGCGATTTTGCCGGTTCTTCCCAAGGTGGCACCGATGCGTGAGACAAGTCTGGATGATCAGTCCATCGGCGTATATCGTCTGGGGACATGCGACTACACCACGGTCTGGGAGGCGATGCGTCGCTTTACCGACGAGCGCGATGCCACAACGCAGGATCAGATCTGGCTGGTCGAGCACTTTCCTGTCTTTACCCAAGGGCGTGCCGGCAAGCCCGAACATCTGCTCAATCCCGGCAGTATTCCGCTGGTACACAGTGACCGTGGCGGACAGGTCACCTATCATGGGCCGGGGCAGCTGATCATGTACCCGCTGATCGACGTTAAAAGACGCCGCATCGGTGTACGTGCCATGGTGGATGCGCTCGAAAACGCCGTGATCCGTTCGTTGAGTGACCATGGTATCAAGGCCCGCTCCCGAACGGATGCGCCGGGTGTTTACGTGGAAGATGCCAAGATTGCCTCCCTCGGGCTGCGTATTCGCCGGGGCAGCAGCTTTCACGGCATTGCCTTCAATATCGATATGGACCTGGCGCCCTTTGACCATATCAACCCCTGTGGCTATGCAGGGCTGAGAATGACACAGCTTCGCGATCTGCTGTCGCAACCACCGGACATGGCGCGTGAAGCACACGGATTGCTCGGAGCCTTTGCCGCTGAACTCGGCAATCCCGAGCTTCAGGAGATGGTGAGCGCACCCGGGGTGCTGACCCACATTTCTCGAGTAACAGGATCAAACCGATGACCGAGACGACTGCTACCACCCCCAAACAGCGGGCCGAAAAAGGCGTCAAGCTGCGCGGCGCCGACAAGGTATCCCGCATTCCGGTCAAGGTCATTCCGACCGAGACCCTGCCGACCAAGCCTGCATGGCTCAAGGTGCGCATGCCCATCTCGAAAGAGGTGACGCGCATCAAGGAAACCCTGCGCCGGCACAAGCTTGTCACGGTATGCGAAGAAGCGTCCTGCCCCAACCTGGGCGAGTGCTTCAACGGCGGCACCGCAACCTTCATGATCATGGGCGATATCTGCACGCGCCGCTGCCCGTTCTGTGACGTCGCGCACGGTCGCCCCAACGCCCTCAATGAAGACGAGCCCCGCGAGCTTGCCGAAGCCATCGCCGAGATGCGCCTGAAGTACGTGGTGATCACGTCCGTGGATCGTGACGATCTGCGTGATGGTGGCGCGCAGCACTTCAACAACTGCATTGAAGAGATCAGAAAGCGCAGCCCGAATCTTGAGGTCGAGGTACTGGTACCCGACTTCCGCGGTCGCATGGACAAGGCGATCGATATCATGCGTCAGGAGCCGCCGGATGTGTTCAATCACAATCTGGAAACGGTACCGTCGATGTATCGCCGCGTCCGTCCGGGCGCGGACTATCAGTGGTCGCTGGATCTTCTCAAGCGCTACAAGGAAGTCCGTCCGGAAGTGATGACCAAATCGGGGCTGATGCTGGGTGTTGGCGAAACCGATGACGAAGTGGTCGAGGTCATGCGCGACCTTCGTGCCCACAACGTCGATATGCTCACGCTGGGTCAGTACATGCAGCCCTCGCGCAGTCACCTGCCGGTCGACCGCTGGGTGCACCCGGACACTTTTGCCTGGTTTGCCGAAAAGGGCTATGAGCTGGGGTTCAAGCATGTAGCGTCAGGCCCGCTGGTGCGCTCGAGCTATCATGCCGACAAGCAGGCGCATGGCGAAAGAGTGTCCTGAAACATGACAGGCCAGGGGCTCTAATACCCGACAGGTTCTGTTCATCGCGCCCGGCACTGCCGGGCGCAGTTGTCTCTGTAGTTCTTGTCGCCCACCCCGGGCGGAAACTATTTCGCTGCGTAACGGTCAGTAACCATAATGGCCGACAAGTGGAGAGCGTCATGCTGATCAGGACACGAAAGCGTCACCATATTGGTGAAAACGAGGTTACCTTGGAGTCGGTCTATCACGCACGCCGACACTTCATGGCGGGTGTGGTAGGTCTTGGCATGGCAGCAGCCCTGCCGAAAGGTGCCTGGGCGGCGTCTCAATATGACGATGTCGAGCAGGGCAGTGGCCCGCAGTGGTTTGCCTCGCGCCTTGAAAGGGCGAACTGGAAGGCGGTGACGCCGGGGGAAGGTGACAAGCTCACGCCGTTTAATGACGCCACGCACTACAACAACTTTTTCGAATTCGGTACCAGCAAGGACGACCCCTACAAAAACGCCGGCGCCATGACCACCGAGCCCTGGACCATCGAGATCGACGGCGAGGTGGCCAGACCCGGGACACTGGATATGGACCAGCTGCTGGGTGAGCAACAGCTTGAAGAGCGTATCTATCGGCTGCGCTGTGTCGAGGCCTGGTCGATGGTCATTCCCTGGCTCGGGGTGCCGCTTTCCGAGATCATCAAGCGCGCCGAGCCGACCAGCGATGCAAAGTTTGTGCGTTTTCAGACCCTGATGCGGCCGGAGGAAATGCCGGGACAGCGTTCACGGTTTGGCCTGATCGACTGGCCCTATCAGGAAGGGCTGCGCATGGACGAGGCGATGCACCCGTTGACCATTTTGAGCGTGGGCATGTACGGGCGCGTGCTGCCCAATCAGAACGGTGCCCCCGTGCGCCTGGTAGTGCCCTGGAAATACGGGTTCAAGAGCATCAAGTCGATCGTTCGTATCTCGCTGGTGAAGGAGCAGCCGTCAACGGCCTGGCCGACCATCAATGCCAACGAATACGGCTTTTACTCCAATGTGAATCCGGACGTGGATCACCCACGCTGGAGTCAGGCACGCGAGCGACGCCTACCCAACAGCCTGTTCAGCACCAACATGATCGATACGCAGATGTTCAACGGCTATGGTGACGAGGTGGCTTCTCTTTACAAGGGCATGGACCTGCGGAAGTATTTTTGATGCGATTCTGGCGATGTGCGGTGTTTATGGCGGTGCTGCTGCCGTTTCTCTGGTGGGCTTTTCAGGTGGCGGCCGGGCAGGCCGGCCCCGAGCCCGGGCAGTATCTGCTGCTCAATTTCGGCCAGTGTGCATTGATTCTGCTATTGGTGACGCTGAGCCTCACGCCGCTGATGAAGCTGACGCGCTGGAAAGGGTTTGCCGTGATCCGGCGCCAGCTGGGGCTCTGGGCCTTCAGCTACGGCGTGCTGCATCTGACCAGCTATCTGCTGTTTATACTGGGGCTTGATTTCGCAGCGCTGGGGGCCGATCTTCAGCGGCGTCCCTACATCATCGTGGGTTTCGTCGCGCTTTTGATGCTGCTGGCGCTGGCGGTGACCTCCAATCGCTACTCGATGAAGCGACTGGGCAAACGCTGGAAGTTCCTGCACCGGATTGTCTATATCGCTCTGGCACTGGTGCTTTTGCATTTTTTCTGGGTCGTGCGGGCCGATATGGCGCAGTGGAGCGGCTACGCACTCGCCGGTGCTGTGCTGATGATCCTTCGAATTCCCGTGATCTCACGGGCGCTGGGCCGAGTTCGGCCGCGGCGTGGCAGTGCTGCCGGCACGCGATAGCATGGCGAAAAAGCGCCGGCCTCAGGGCCGGCGCTTTTTTGTATCAAGGATACCCTCAGCATCAATCCATGGCAGTCAGCACCAGCTTACCGATGGTGTGACCCTCTTCCAGCATTTGATGCGCGCGCGTCAGGTTCTCGACATTGAGGCGGCCGACGATTTCGCCCAGCGTGCTGCGCAGGCGACCTTCATCGAGCAATCGCGCCAGGGTGGCCAGCGCCGCGCCCTGCTGTTCGCGCTGTACGTCGTGCAGGGGGCGGGCAAACATGAACTCCCAGTGAAAGCTGGCGGCCTTGCCCTGCAGGGCGTTGAGATCGACCTGCTGTTTCGTTTCGGCAATTGCCACGATCTCGCCGAGCGGTTTGATCAGCGAGACCATGTTGTCCCAGTGCACGCCGATGTCATGGCAGTTGAAGATGTAGTCGACGTTTTCAAGGTCGAGTCGTTTGAGTTCGTTGACCAGATCATGGTGGTCCACCACGTCGTGGGCCCCCATTTCGCGACACCACTGCACTGACTGATCGCGCGAGGCGGTGGCAATCACGCGAATGCCGGTGAGCTGACGCGCCATCTGGATGGCGATCGAGCCCACGCCGCCGGCGCCATTGATGATCAAAAGCGTCTGGTCACCGTGGTCGCTGGTGTCCTGCGCCAGTCGCAGCTTGTCAAACAGCGCCTCCCACGCCGTAAGTGCCGTCAACGGCATGGCCGCAATTTCCTCGACATCGAGCGTTTGTGGCGCTCGCGCCACCAGGCGGGAATCGATCAGCTGGTATTCGGCGTTACAGCCGGGACGATTGACCTCGCCCGAGTAATAAATGCGCTCGCCCACTTTCAGGCCGCTGACGCGGTCTCCGATCGCCTCGACGATGCCGGTGGCATCCCAGCCAAGGACAGTGGGCGCCTTGATGTCGCCCAGCGCCCCAGCGCGAACCTTGGTATCCACCGGGTTGACCGAGATGGCCTCGATACGCACCAGAACGTCTTCCCCTTCGGGGGAGGGACGCTCGATGTCGATGGCTTCAAAGGCTCCGGGCGCGTTGATGTCGCTGGCGCCGCGTGTCGCAATGGCTTTCATGGTCTCTCCTTGATTAACGAACGCATGCTCATGCGTCATCCACTAGAATATCAGCCACCAATCTGGACCATGATGACAGCCGATGCCAGTCGCAGCACGGGCAACACGGCAAGCGAGAGACACGTATGACACATGACTGGCTAGCCTTTGCAAAGGAACTCCGATCCATTGCCCAGACCGGGCAGACCTATACCGACAACAAATATGAGATGGAGCGCTATCGCCAGCTCGAGGCGTTGACCAATCAGATGTTTGCCGTGCTCGGTGATGTGCCCATCGAAAAGATAGAAAATTTGATCATCCCTGATCGCGGGTATGCCACGCCCAAGGTGGATGTCCGCGGCGCCGTTTTTGATGATCACGGCCGCGTGCTGCTGGTTCGCGAAATCAAGGACGGGCTCTGGACGCTGCCCGGCGGCTGGGCGGATGTTAACGAAGGCCCCAGTGAAGGCGTGTTAAAGGAAATTTTCGAGGAGTCCGGTCATCGCGCAAGCCGGCCGCGACTGGCCATGCTCAAGGATCGCAGTCTTCATCCTTACGCCTACTATTCACCGGATCACATCTACAAGCTCTTTTATGTCTGCACGCACGAGGGCGGTGAGTTTATCCCCAACAATGAAACCGATGCGGCCGAATTCTTCGCTCTCGACGATCTGCCGCCGCTGTCCGAGGGGCGAACGCTGCCGGTCGATATTCACGAGTGCTGGGCGTTTGCGACGTCCGGTGCGGCGGGGATCTACAGCGACTGATGGCCCTTCCCGGAATCGATCGGCTGTTGCATGCCGACTGGAGCCTGTCGCCCTCAAAGCGCTGGTGCGCTCAGGCACGACGTATCGAGGGTCAATGGCACATCAGTGACTCGGTTCGCATCCGGGATATCGAGACCTGGCGTGACGATGTTTTGCTCTCACCTGTGCACGGCACAACGCTTGCCGGATTCGATTTCCCAATCGGGGTGCCCGAGCAGTGGGCCACCCGGGTCGGGGTGACGGATTTCAGAGCCTGGCTCGGGACGCTGAAGGAGACGCGCTGGCGGCAGTTTTTTGATACGGCCGCCACGCCGGAAGAGATCTCGCTGACGCGCCCCTTTTATCCTCGCCGCGCCAGTAAAGGGATAAAACAGTCGGATCTGACCCGGGCACTTCAGGTAGAGAGTTTTGATGCGCTGCGTCGGGCGTGCGAACGAGACATGTCTGGGCGCAAACCCTGTCCACTGTTCTGGACGCTGGGGGCCAATCAGGTGGGCAAGGCGGCTCAGGCCGGGTGGCGTGAAGTCATCATGCCGGCGCTTGATCAGGGCGCGGCACTCTGGCCCTTTGATGGGACGCTGGCTGCGTTGGCGCAAGAGAATCACTGCATCCTGTGCGAGACCTGGCCGACGCTGGCGGCGCGACTGATGAAAAATGAGCTGTCGCCACGCCAGAGCAAGCGGCGTCAGGTTGATCGTGTCGAGGCTGGAAAGGCCCTGTTTGAAAGCGGGCTTCCCATCGTGTGGGACGGGCAGGCGAAAGCATCCGTTGTTTCGGGATTTGGTGAGCGCGCCGACGGCGAAGATGCCTTTGATGCCATGCTGGGGCTTTTGATGATGATTGCGGTAGTAGAGGGGCATTTGCCGGCGTCATCGACGCTTTCGCCCGTGGCACGCCATCTTGAAGGGTGGATACTGGGTCTTGAAGGCTGATCAACGCAGAGAGAGCAGCCAGAAGCTGAAAACAGAAAAGGCCTTCATTTGAAGGCCTTTTTAAGCAGATCAAAAGTCACACAGCGACTTTCAGCCGATGTGTTCGCCGACCTGGACGATCTTCATGGCATTGGTGCCGCCCTGAGCGCTGACGTGGTCACCGCGTGTGAGGATGACGTAGTCGCCCGGATTGGCCAGTGCGCGCTTTTCGAGCTCGGAGACGGCGCGCTGGTTGACCTCGGCATTGGGCATGTCATCGGTATTGAATTCGATGGCAAACACGCCGCGGTAGAGTGCCATGCGACGCAGCGTGCGCGGGTGCGACGACAGGGCAACGATGGGCAGGCCGGAGCGAATGCGCGAGGCGATCAGCGGGGTATAGCCGGTCTCGGTGAGACAGGCGATGGCTGCCACGCCCTCGAGATGGTTGGCCGCGTACATGGCCGACAGGGCCACGGTTTCATCGATGCGGTGGAACTCATCTGCCATGCGATGCTTGGATTCCTGGGCGGCGCGCTCGCGCTCGGCACCCATGCAGCAGCGATCCATTGCTTCGATGGTTTCGACCGGGTAGCTGCCGGCGGCCGTTTCAGCGGACAGCATGACGGCATCAGTGCCATCAAGCACCGCGTTGGCCACGTCAAAGACCTCGGCGCGTGTCGGCAGCGGCGATTCGATCATCGATTCCATCATCTGTGTTGCCGTGATGACCGCGCGGTTGAGCGTACGAGCGCGGGCAATCATGCGCTTCTGGACACCGATGAGCTGCGCGTCACCGATTTCGACGCCGAGATCGCCGCGAGCGACCATGACGGCGTCAGAGGCAATGATGATTTCATCGAGTGTGGCTTCATCGGCCACGGCTTCGGCGCGCTCGACCTTGGCGACCAGGGCGATGTTCTTGCCGGCCTCTCCAAGCAGGTCGCGTGCCAGCTGCATATCGGCACCGGAGCGCGGAAAGGACACCGCCAGGAAATCGACTTCCAGGTCGATGGCGGTTTTCATGTCCTCACGGTCCTTGTCGGTCAATGCTGCTGCCGACAGGCCGCCACCCTGTTTGTTGATGCCCTTGTTATTGGAGAGCTTGCCCCCAACCTTGACACTACATTCGATACGCCCACCATCGACGCGCTTGACTTCCAGCACGACGCGGCCATCGTCAAGCAGCAGTACATCGCCGCTTTCGACGTCATCGGGAAGTTCCTTATAGTCACAGCCGACCTGGTGCTCATCGCCTTCATCGCGACCCAGGTTCACGTCAAGGGCGAAGTCATGGCCGTTTTCAAGCTCGACCGAGCCGTTGGCAAAACGAGCTACACGAATTTTCGGGCCCTGCAGGTCACCCAGAATGGCGACGTTGCGCTGTTGCCTTTTGGCCGCTTCACGCACGGCCACTACCCGGCGACGGTGGTCTTCGGCGCTGCCGTGGGAGAAGTTGATTCGAACGACATCAACGCCCGCATGCACCATGGCATCGAGGACGCCTTCCTTGTCACTGGCAGGGCCAAGGGTGGCGACAATCTTGGTGCGGCGAATCGGACCGGCGGTCGCTTTCGTCATGAAGCATTCTCCTGATGCGGTGTCTGGATGGTTTCACTATACCTTCTTCACCCCTTCGGGTGCGACGGCTACACGCCAAAGTCTTGATGACACCCCGGACAATGTCGAGGTGTTCAGTGCGTCACGCAATGCCACAGGGCCGTTGGTGATGAAAGGTCGTTGTCGTGCACCGTTTTTTATCCGGTGGCGCCATGGATAAGGCCAGGGTAGGGTAGTCGCATTTTCAGGGTGTCTGAAACCGTCCGGGCCAACGGACGCTCACGCACGCCGCTTTTCTGACATGACAGTGCCGGCAGGACCGGCAAAAGAGACGGAGATCTATGGGCAAGTCACTGGTGATCGTCGAGTCGCCGGCCAAGGCCAAGACCATCAACAAGTACCTCGGCAACGATTTCATCGTGAAATCGAGCGTGGGTCATATTCGTGATCTGCCGACCAGTGGTAGTGGCAAAAACGCCACGGACCCTTCCGAGCGTGCGCGCCAGGCCGCTGCCACACGCAAGATGTCTGCCGAAGAAAAGGCGGTCTACAAAAAGCGCAAAAGCCATGATCAGCTGATCCGCCGCATGGGCGTTGATCCTGAAAACGACTGGCAGGCGAACTACGAGATACTGCCGGGCAAGGAAAAGGTCGTCGATGAGCTCAAAAAGCTCGCCGAGAAGGCGGACGCCGTCTATCTCGCCACCGATCTTGACCGCGAAGGGGAAGCCATTGCCTGGCACCTGCGCGAAACCATCGGCGGCGACGAGTCGCGCTATCGCCGCGTGGTGTTCAACGAGATCACCAAAAACGCCATCGCCCAGGCGTTCGAGACGCCCGGCGAACTCAAGCTGGATCGGGTTCATGCCCAGCAGGCCCGACGCTTTCTCGACCGTGTCGTGGGGTTCATGGTCTCGCCGTTGCTCTGGAACAAGGTGGCACGAGGCCTGTCGGCAGGTCGCGTTCAGTCGGTTGCGGTGCGTCTGATCGTCGAGCGAGAGCGCGAGATTCGCGCCTTTACGCCCGAGGAGTTCTGGGACGTTCACGCCGATCTTGAGGCCGGCAGTGGTGATCGCGTGCGCTTTGAAGTGGCGCGGCTCAACGGCGAGGCCTTTCGCCCGGTCAGCGAGTCACAAACCACTTCGTTGATCGCGCCGCTGAAAACGGCCGATTACGTCATTACCGGGCGCGAGGATCGCCCGACGTCGAGCAAGCCGGGCGCGCCCTTTATTACCTCTACCCTGCAGCAGGCGGCCAGCGGCCGTCTCGGGTTCTCGGTCAAAAAGACCATGACCCTGGCGCAGCGTTTGTATGAAGCCGGCTTTATTACCTATATGCGTACCGATTCGACCAACCTGTCGGCGGATGCCATCACCATGGCGCGCGACTACGTGGAATCGGAAATGGGCAGTGACTACCTGCCTGATGCGCCCAATATCTACTCCAGCAAGGCCGGGGCTCAGGAAGCGCACGAGGCGATCCGACCGACCGACGCTCATCGCCGGGCGGACGATCTCGGCAGCATGGAGCGTGACGCCGAGCGTCTTTATGAGCTGATCTGGCGTCAGTTTCTGGCCTGTCAGATGGTGCCGGCACAGTATCTGTCGACCACGCTGACCGTCGAAGTGGAAGGCTTTGAGCTGCGTGCCAAAGGGCGGGTACTGCGATTTGATGGCTACACCCGAGTACTCAAGCCTTCCTCCAGAAAGGAAGAGGATCAGCAGCTGCCGGATCTGGGCAAGGGCGAGCGTCTTGAACTCAAAACGCTCGAACCGAAGCAGCATTTTACCAAGCCGACCGCCCGCTATACCGAGGCCAGTCTGGTCAAGGAGCTTGAAAAGCGCGGTATTGGCCGGCCCTCGACCTATGCCGCGATCATCTCCACGATTCAGGAGCGTGGCTATGCCAAGCTGGACAGCCGCCGGTTCTATGCCGAGAAACTCGGTGAGATCGTCACTGACCGGCTGACAGAGTCCTTTCAGGATCTGCTGGACTATGGCTTTACGGCGCGCATGGAAGACGAGCTCGACCATGTCGCCGACGGTGAACGCGACTGGCGCGAGCTGCTCAACAGCTTCTATGGCGATTTTCGTGCAAGGCTTGAGCATGCCGAGGGCGAGGAGGGCATGCGCCCCAATCAGCCGGTGGAAACCGATATCCAGTGCCCGGCCTGTGGTCGAGCCATGCAGATTCGCATCGCCTCGACCGGTGTCTTTCTGGGCTGTTCGGGGTACAACCTGCCGCCCAAGGAGCGCTGCAAGACCACCATCGATCTGTTGCCCGGCGATGAAGCCGTCCCTGCCGATGCCGATGACAATGCCGAAACCGATGCCCTGCGCGCCAAGCGCCGTAACCCGAATACCGGCACGGCCATGGACAGCTATCTCATCGATGAGACGCGCAAGCTCCACCTCAGCAACGATGATGATGGCTACTACGAGATCGAGGAGGGACACTTTCGCATCAAGGGCTATGAAGGCCCGACCATCGAATGTGACAAGTGTGGCTCGGAAATGCAGCTGCGTTCGGGGCGGTTCGGCAAGTATTTCGCCTGTACCAGTGAAGACTGCAAAAATACGCGCAAGCTTTTGAAAAGCGGCGAGCCGGCACCGCCCAAGATGGATCCGATTCCAATGCCGGAGCTGATCTGTCAAAAGGTGGATGACCATTACGTGCTGCGCGATGGCGCCAGTGGCCTGTTTCTGGCCGCCAGCCAGTTTCCGAAAAATCGTGAAACGCGCCCGCCACTGGTCAGCGAGATCAGGCCCCATGCCGAGGCACTGCCCGAGAAGTATCATTTTCTCCTGAAAGCACCCGATCACGACCCGGATGGCCATCCGGTGCAGATCCGATTTTCGCGCAAGACCAAAAGCCAGTTCGTGCTTACCGAGGCGGAAGGCAAGGCAACCGGCTGGAAGGCGCAGTGGGATGGCAAGCAATGGCAGGTTGAAGACAATCGAAAGGGAAGTGGTGCCAAAAAGGGTAGCAAGGCAGGGAAGCAGGCCTCATGAGCCATCAGGGACGAACCAACCAGCTGCTCTATCAGGCCATGCTGCTGCTTGAGCAGCCGGCAGGTCACGATGAACACGCCGATGCCAGACGACGCGCCCTTGAAGAGGGCGTGCTTTCGATGATCGAAATGGCGCTTGAAAGCGTGATCAAGGAGATTGCGCATACCTGCCGCTGGCCTGCCATGCACTGGCGTACGGTGCTTGATCAGCCACCGGCGCCGGTGGCCGAAATCGAACTGCTTCGAGCGCTCATGTCGCAGCCGGAAAGCTGGCTTGCGCGGCTTTTACAGCTGCTGGACCGCCTCCATGATGAAAGCGGCGCGGCACAGCTTCGCCGATATGACAACATGATTGCTTCCAGTCAGAACCCGCCTCTATCGCAAGAGCTTGCAACCTGTCTTGATGAATTTCGAGCCCTGCTCCCCAGACTCCGTGAAACCAGTTATGAGTGGTAATTTCTTGTATTCAATGAACGTGACATCGCCATCAGAGAGCCTTAACATTGCGTTAATGTTATCCGCTGATCGGCTTGATGAGGTGGCTCATGACTGAAGCTGCCGTATTTGAAATCGTTGAGCTCGAGGACGGTCAGTTTGTGCTGCGTGCCGCCGACAGTGACGATAAAAACGAACCGCTGGCCAGCATTCGTTTTTCGTCCCAGACGCTTGAGCTTTTGCGTCACCATCGCTTTGATGTTGCCCGTGAGATGCTTGATCATCTGATCTCGCGCTCGGTACTGGCGGATGAAGATGACGCCGCTGACGCGCCCGAGCCTGCCGCGATCCATTAAGCCGCTCTTTTTTTGATTGGTTCGATACCCGTCCATGTGCGGGTATCGTCGTTTCAGGCCCACATGTCTGAAAAATCCGGAATTGATCGTTATGTCAGAGACCTTGCAGGGTGATTTTGACTTCTGGTGGCAAGCGCCAGGAGAATGGGTAGAGCCCCCCAACGAACGCAAGGGCGGCCTCAGCGGCGTCCGATTTGTCAGCCCCGACCCAGGGGGGCCTGCCTATTACGTCAAGATTCAGCACGGTCATCTGTTTCACAGCCTGCGCTATCCGCTGGGCCGGCCTACCACGGTGCGTGAATGGCAGGGGCTCAAGCGCTGTCAGGCACTGGGGGTGAATGCGCCGCCGCCGGTGTTTTTCAAGGCCAGAAAAAGTGGTCAGGGCTGGCAGGCCGTGATGGTGACCGAAGCGCTATTGGGGTATCAAAGCCTTCAGGCGATGCTCAAGGCTGATGCTCATGTGCCTGACCAGCGTGTGACGATATTCACGGCGCTGGCGAACAATCTTGTCAGACTGCACCGCAGTAATTACAAGCATGGCCATCTCTATCCCAAGGAAGTCCTAGTGCGTTTGGATGAGGACGGCAGTGGCAGTACTGCGCTGGTGGATCTGGAAAAATGTCAGCGCCGCCCGTCAAAGCGTCTGGCGGCCATGCGCGATCTGACGCGCCTTTTTGGTGACGCTCGACCGATGGGGATGCGTGATGAGGAGTGCCATCTGATGATGGATATCTACCAGGCGTCAGGCATTACGCTGGACCGGGCCCGGCTGATGCTGCCAAGACAGCGCCAGGCGCGCCCGTAGGCGCACCCCCGTAAAAAGCAATAATGTCGTTTAAAGGCTGTTGCCATCACCGCCGCGTATGACGCCGACGCCGACGCCCTCGATATCCAGACCCTGCTGGGTCAGATCGATCGTGATGGGCTCAAACTCGGGATTTTCGGCAATCAGGCTGACGATACTGCCCTGGCGCTTGAACCGCTTGACCGTCACATCGTCGCCCAGTCGAGCCACGACGATCTGCCCGTCGCGAGCATCGTGTGTACGGTGGACGGCCAGCAGATCACCATCCAGAATGCCGGCATCGCGCATGGAAAGACCGCGTACGCGAAGCAGATAGTCCGCGCCCGGATTGAAAAAATCGGCAGGCATCGGACAGTAGCGCGAGATATGCTCGGCGGCAAGAATCGGGCTGCCGGCGGCCACTTCGCCGATCACGGGCAGTCCCGTTATGAGACTTTCCTGTTCCTGACCGACCGGTTCCTGGTGTGAAATACGAATGCCGCGCGACGTTCCGGGAATCATTTCGATGACACCCTTTTTGCGCAGGGCGCGCAGGTGCTCTTCAGCAGCGTTGGGCGATCGAAACCCCAGGGCACCGGCGATTTCGGCGCGCGTGGGCGGATAGCCGAGCTCACTGATGGTCCTGGCAATGAAATCGAATACGGCCTGTTGGCGTGCGGTCAACGGTCGTGTCATGTGCAGTGGCCATTGTTGATGTATACAGTATGTGATTGTATCCAGTCATCAGATCAATGCAAGCGCTTCGATACTGTCGCAGGTGCAGGTGACGGGCCGCAATGGTGATACCATCAGGGACTGGCCTGTACGTTTTATTTTCATGACAGAGAACCGATATTTTCCATGGTGCCATCCGATACCGTGACCCGAATCCTTGATGCGGCCGAAGTCCTGTTTGCCGAACACGGTTTTTCCGAGACTTCGCTGCGTCGTATTACCGGACGGGCCGAAGTTAATCTGGCCGCTGTCAACTATCACTTCGGCTCCAAGCAGGCGCTGATACAGGCGGTATTCTGTCGATATCTGGATCCGTTCAGCGCCGATCTTCATTGTCGTCTGGACAGGCTGGAGGCCGAAGAGGCGGGCTCGGACCTTGAAAGGCTGCTCGATACGCTTTTTGCCAGCGTGCTGGAGATGCCCTCCAACAATCACGATCTGAAAACCTTCATGAAGCTATTGGGGCTTGCCTACTCACAGGCGCAGCGCCATCTGCGTGACGAGCTTCGCAGCCGTTATGGCACCATCTTTTCGCGTTTTTTGAAGCTGCTCAGACAAGCCACGCCGGAACTGGCCGATGACGAGCGTTTCTGGCGGCTGCATTTCATGCTGGGCTCGGTCATCTTTACGCTTTCCGGGCTCAACACCCTGCGCGATATTGCCGAGCATGACTATCATCAGCGCATTACGATCCGGGAGCTGTCCCGGCGTTTAAAACCGGTGGCGCTGCATGCCTTGCGGGCCCCCGTGACCGACGCTGATTGTTCACCAGGCAGTCATGTGATTTCTCATCCCAGAACAGGAACGCATTCATGACCGATTCCCGGGCTGATACCTTCGGCGGGCCTCTCATGTGCGATGTGCAGGGCACGCGTCTGGACGACACCGAGCGGGCCTGGCTATCGCATCCGTCGGTGGGGGGAATTATTCTCTTTGCCCGTAACGTCGAATCACCCGAGCAGATGCGACAGCTGTGTGACGACATTCGCCAGTGCCGTTCGAATATCGTGATCGGCATCGATCAGGAAGGCGGGCGGGTTCAGCGTCTACGCAACGGTGTTACCAACCTGCCGCCCATGGCACGGCTGGGTCGATATTATCGTCAGGCGCCCGATGAGGCACTTGATCTTGCCCGGGATACCGCCTGGCTGCTGGCCATGGAAATGGCCGCCTGCGGGGCAGACTTTTCCTTTGCCCCGGTGCTTGATCTCGACGATGCCCGCTGTCCGGCCATCGGCAATCGCGCCTTTTCCGACGACCCCGAGCATGTAACGGCGCTGGGCGGTGCCTTTATCGAGGGCTTCGATGAGGCCGGCATGGCCGGTATCGGCAAGCATTTCCCGGGCCACGGCGGCGTCACGCTCGATTCCCATCTGGTAATGCCTGAAGATACCCGAACGCTTGAGACCCTCGAATCACATGATCTGATCCCTTTCAGGGCTCTGGCGAGTCGGTTGACCGGGGTCATGCCGGCCCATGTGCGCTTTACCGACATCGATGATCAGCCCGCCGGATTTTCGCGACGCTGGCTTGCCTATCTGCGCCATGATATCGGTTTTGAAGGCGTAATCGTCTCGGATGATCTCTCGATGGAAGGGGCAGCCATGGCAGGCGGGCCGGGTGAGCGCGTCATGGCCGCGCTGGATGCCGGCTGTGATCTGGCGCTTTTATGCAACGATGCCGAGGCGGCAGCCCGGGCCCGTGAGGCGCTGGCGTGCCGGAACGCTCTGCCTGAGAGTCGTCAGCGTTTAAGCAGGCTTTATTTCAGCGGCGAGCGTCTGACGCTTGAAACGCTCATGACACTGCCGCGCTGGCAGCGCACACGTGAGCGACTGCAACAGCTCGATTGACGCTCAAATGCACTCGATGACCTGAAGGGCCTCAGCCTTATGGAAGCGACCGCACTCTGGCGACAACTGCTCATTGGCATGCGTGACCGGCTGGACCAGCTCTTCGCCATTCCGGGCTGGGCCACCATGCTGATCGGTCTGGCACTTCTGACCGTCATCATCGACATCACAACGGCCCTGCTGCTGCGCCGTCTGGAGCGTCGTCTGCGTCACAGCCCGAGGCGCTGGGATGATGCGCTGGTCCATGGCTTTCGGGTCCCGTTCAGGGTCTGGCTGTGGAGCGGGGCGCTGTGCATGATCCTGACGCTGGTGGCTCAGGAAGTCGAGTTCGAGGGGGGCAGTCGCTATATGGCGATGGCCTTTGGCATGATCACCCTGTTACTGCTTTTCTGGGGCGAGGTTCGCCTGATGCATCGTCTCGAGCAGCGTCTGGTCTTCCCGCCCGGCAGTTCGAAATCGACCCCGGTCGATCAGACCACGGCCTCGGCCGTAACCAAGATTTCAGGTGCGGTAACCCTGATTGTTGTGCTGCTGCTGGCCATGCAGTTACTGGGTGTCGACATGTCCAGCATTCTGGCGGTCGGCGGTGCCGGCGGTCTGCTGGTTGGATTTGCTGCCCGTGACGTCATGGCCAATTTCTTTGGGGGCATGGTCATCCATCTGGACAAGCCCTTTCAGGTCGGTCACTGGATCCGTTCTCCTGACCGCGAAATCGAAGGCGTCGTCGAAGACATCGGCTGGCGTCTGACCCGTATCCGCACCTTTGCCGGCCCGCCCATCTATGTGCCCAATGCGGCGTTCAGCCGAATTACCATCGAAACGCCATCGCGCATGGAGGCGCGCCTGATCTGGGAGAACATCGGCGTACGCTATCAGGATGCGCACTGTATTGAAGCAATTACCAGCGACATACGCGAGATGCTCGATCAGGATGAAGAGATTAATAGCGATGAGCTGATCACGGTGAACTTCAACCAGTACGGTGACTATTCGCTCAATCTGATGATCTATGCGTTGAGCTGTGTCACCGACTGGCAGCGCTACAACGAGACCCGACAGCGCATCCTGCTCAAGGTGCGCGACATTATCTATCACCATGAGGCGGAGCTGGCACTGCCTGCATCAAGAGTCTATGTGCCCGATGAAGTGCGCCTGGCCAACGACATGCGCCAGGATGACCTTGAGACCGAAGGGGATTCCCGGCAGGATAGCGCCTCTCAAAATGCCCGGTCAGCGGCCAGAAGCCGGACGCGGGACAAGGACAGGGGGCAAAAGGCCCCGTTTGATACCGAACCCAACAGTGAGTCAGATGGCGATGGCTGAAAAGCACGATGGTCACCTCGAGATAGCCCAGTATCACAACGACATGAAGGTTTTGATGGATGAGGCAGACTGCCTGATCGATCTGCCTGCCGTCGAAAGGGCACTGGATGATATGGCCGAGCGATTGACGCAGTCACTTTCTGACAGCATGCCGGTGTTTTATTGCGTCATGAACGGCGGATTGATCACGACAGGTCATCTACTGACGCGGCTGGGGTTCCCGCTGGAGGTGGATTATCTCCATGCCACACGCTATCGCGGCGGCCTGCACGGCGGTGAGCTGTTCTGGCGTGTCTCGCCCGAGGTGCCCATGGCGGGCCGTCACGTGGTCATCGTGGACGATATTCTGGATGAAGGCGCAACGCTTGCCGCCATCCTGGAATATTGCCGGCAGGCGGGGGCGGCCAGTGTCTCCTCGGCCGTGCTGGTCGAAAAGATGCATGATCGCAAGGCCGTTCCCGATCTAAAGGCGGACTATGGCGGTCTGGAGGTCGAGGACCGCTACGTGTTTGGTTTCGGAATGGACTATAAGGGCTACTGGCGTAACGCGCCGGGGATATTTGCACCGCGCGGGCTTTGATTGCGAAAGTGCTTTCTGGTCACAAACAAGGGGCCGGCCATTATGGCCGGCCCCTTGTCGTGTGGCATGCGCCGGGGCTGCCCGGCCGCTCTGGAAATTTCAGGATTTCTGGTTGAAATGATCCAGCAGGCTTTCGATGGCGGCAAAGCGCGTCTCAGCGCTTTCCATGGGCTTTTCGAAGCGCAGGGTATCGGCCCCATCCAGACGGTACTGATCGGGCGCTTTTTGCATCATCTGCACCAGCGTCATGGGCTCGACCGAGGTTTCCGAGCTGAACTGTATTCGTCCACGTTTGTCGCCGGCCTCCAGCCGCGTAATGCCCAGCCGCTCGGCTTTGAAACGCAGGGTGGCCTGGCGGAAAAGATGTTTGACCGGCTCCGGCAGCAGTCCAAATCGATCGATCATCTCGACCTGAAGCTCGCGTAGCTCCCCATCGTTTTTGGCGTTGCTGATCCGCTTGTACATGACCAGACGCTGCTGCACGTCATGCATGTAGTCTTCGGGGATCAGCGCCGGCAGCCCGAGGCTGATATCCACGCCTTCCGACATGGGGGCTTCGATGTTGGGCGTCTTGCCGCTTCGAATGGCATTGACGGCGCGGTCGAGCATTTCCATGTAAAGGCTGTAGCCGATGGTCTCGATCTGACCGCTTTGCTCTTCGCCCAGCAGTTCCCCGGCACCGCGAATTTCCAGATCGTGGCTGGCAAGCGTAAAGCCTGCGCCCAGATCTTCTGCCTGAGTAATGGCCTCCAGACGCTTGGTCGCATCGGTGGTGATCTGTTTGGGCGGCGGGGTGAGCAGATAGGCGTAGGCCTGATGGTGTGAACGGCCTACGCGCCCTCGCAACTGGTGGAGCTGGGCCAGGCCGAACTTGTCGGCTCGCTCGATGATGATGGTGTTGGCGCTGGGCACATCGATGCCGGTTTCAATGATGGTGGAGCACACCAGCACGTTGAAACGCTTGTGATAGAAGTCCGACATTGCACGCTCCAGGGCGCGCTCGGCCATCTGGCCATGGGCAACGCCCACGCGGGCATCCGGCACCAGTTCGCGGACCTTTTCGGCCGTGGCCTCGATCGATTTGACCTCGTTGTGGAGATAGTAGACCTGACCACCCCTCAACAGCTCGCGCAGCACGGCCTCCTTGAGAACGGCCTGATTGCGCTGCTGCACGAAGGTCTTGACCGACAGCCGTCGCGCCGGCGGCGTGGCGATAATGGAAAGATCGCGCATACCGCTCATCGCCATCGACAGCGTCCGCGGAATGGGCGTGGCGGTCAGGGTCAGGATGTCGACCTCGGCGCGAAGGGATTTGAGCCTTTCCTTTTGATGAACGCCAAAGCGGTGCTCTTCATCAACGATGACCAGTCCCAGGTTGGCAAACTCAAGCTCCTTGCCGAGCAGCTTGTGCGTGCCGATGACGATATCGATGCGACCATCATTGAGGCGTTCAAGCGTCTGCGACTGCAGCTTGCCGCCTTGAAAGCGCGACAGGATATCGATATTGATGGCCGAGTCGGCGAAGCGGTCACGGAAGTTGTCGAAGTGCTGCTGGGCCAGCAGTGTTGTCGGCACCAGCACGGCCACCTGACGGCCGGACTGTACGGCCAGAAAGGCCGCCCGCATCGCCACTTCCGTCTTGCCAAAGCCGACATCACCGCAGACCACGCGGTCCATCGGTTGGGACGAGGTCATGTCATGAATGACGGCATCAATGGCCATGCGCTGATCTGGCGTTTCCTCAAACGGGAAGGTGGCCGCAAAGCGCGCGTATTCCTGCCCGGGCGGTTCGCAGGCAAAACCTTCACGCGCCTCGCGTCGGGCATAGACATCCAGCAGCTCGGCGGCCGTATCGCGAACCTTCTCGGCTGCCTTGCGGCGCGCCTTTTCCCATTGGTCGCTGCCCAGCTTGTGCAGCGGGGCGCTGTCGTCGCTGGCGCCGGCGTAGCGAGAAATCAGGTGAAGACTGTCAACCGGCACATAAAGACGGGCGCCGCTGGCATATTCCAGCGTCAGAAATTCAGCCGGCATGCCGCCGGCATTCAGGGTTTCAAGCCCCAGATAACGACCGACGCCGTGTGCCTTGTGAACGACCGGTGCGCCTTCTCTGAGCTCGGAGAGATGACGTACGGCCAGCTCGTTGTCGTCCGTGGCACGGCTGCGTCGCCGGCTCTGACGCACGATCTCGCCGTGTAGTTCGGTTTCGGTCAGTACCAGCAGCTTTTCGCTTTCAAGCCAGAGTCCGCGCTCAAGCCCGCCTTCCACAAGGGCATGAGACTGACCGGCATTGAGAAAGCTCTGCCAGCTGTCGGTATCGCTCAAGGACAGCTGCAAGGGCGCCAGGGTTTCGTGCAGTGCTTCCTGCCGGCCACGGGACTCCGCCACAAACAAAACGCGAAGATCGTCGTGGGCGGCCAGAAACTGCTCCAGAGCTGCCAGCGGTTTCGCGGCCCGACCGTCAATGGCGATTTCGGGCAGGGCTGCCCCTTCGACAGGGGTGCCCTCATCATCCGTGCGCCACTGCAGACGCGGGTAGCGGTTGATATGTCCGAAAAGTTCTGCCACCGGCACAAAAGCCTTTATGGGCGGCAAAAGCGGGCGGGTCGGATCAACGCCGAGGTTTTCATATCGTCCGGTAATGGACTGCCAGTGGCCTTCGGCGGCGTCAAAGCTGCCCGGCATCAGCGCGCAGCGCAGGTCACTGCCAATATGATCGAAAAGCGTCGAGGTGTGCTCGAAAAACAGCGGCAGGTACTGCTCAAGACCGGGAGAGGGGATGCCCTGCAGAGCATCGAGATACAGCGGACAGTGGCGCGGGTCGACATCGAAAAGCGTTTCGAAGCCCTCGCGAAACCGGGCGATGGCGTCCTGTGTCAGCGGATATTCGTGTGCCGGCAGTAGCTCGATGCGCTCGATACGATCCGTGGAGCGCTGTGTATCGGGATCAAAATGACGCAGTGTATCGACGTCATCATCAAACAGATCGATTCGCAGCGGGTGCTCGCTGCCGACCGGGTAAAGATCGATAAGCGCGCCGCGAAAGGCGTATTCGCCCGGTTCATAAACGGTTTCAACCGCACGATAGCCGGCAAGGTGAAGCTGTTGGCGAAAATGCTGGCGGTCCAGCGACATGCCGGTTTCCAGATGCAGGGCCTGCACGGCGACATAGTCGGTCGGCGGCAGACGCTGCATGAGGGTGTTGACCGGCGCCAGAACGATGCTCTGGTACTGGTGCTGAAGCTGTCGCAGGGTGCGCAGGCGCTCCGAGACAATATCCTGATGCGGTGAGAAACTGTCATAGGGCAGGGTTTCCCAGTCGGGAAAGACCAGTACTTCCTGATCGCTGAAAAAGCGCAGTGCCAGCGCCATGCGCTGGGCGCTTGCCGAGTCCGGCGTAATCACAAGCAGGGGCGTATTCTCGGCACCGGCCAGATGAGCCATGGTAAGCGCATCAGCGCTGCCCTCGGGCAGTCGCCAGCGTGTGTTTTCCCGGGCAGGGGCAAGCGCGGGGGGCGCAAGGGGGCTGATGGTGTTATGCGATGGCATGGGTCACTTCAGATCATGGGCACGTGGACAAAATGCGGACAGTATCGTCGATATAAAAGAGGTTTGCGTTAAAGTCTGTCATCACAGGGTATAAAGACCCTGTTCATGGCGCATGGTCGCGAGGTTGAAACGGTATCGAAATGTGCTTTCTGGTATCAAAGACCCGCAGCCAGCGAGCGGTATAAAGGCCATAACGCTTGTCAAGCCATGCTTTGGTGTAGTGAGACTACATGTTTGCGACTACACAACCATTGTGAGGAGGTCGCACTCTTTCGATAATGCCGCACCTTAAGATTGCAGCTGCCGAGAGAGTGCCCGACGATACCGAAACGGATATCAAATAAAACAAGGGCAGGCGCTGCAGGTTTTCGTTCACTGCAAGGAAACCTGACGTGAGTACGCAAAAAGAAGAAACGTGTCTGCAGCAGTGGCAGGCGCAGGAAGCACTGGCCGAGGAGATGATCCCGCTTCTGGGACGTCTCTATCGAACCTGCCAGGTGGTGCCGCTGATGTATGGTCGTTCCATGGTCAATCAGTCGGTCATCCAGCTGTTGAAGCATCATCGCTATGCCCGCCATGCTGAAAACGTTGAGCTGGAGGTCAGCGACTCCTTCCTTTTGATCAAGCGCCTGATCGAGCTTGAACCCGGCCCCGCCCATATCGATATCGGCAAGCTGGCCGTGGCCTACAAGCGCAGCGGCGAACGCGATGTCATGGGCTTTTTGAGAAAGGCCCTTGATCCCATTGTGGGGCAGCAGGGCAAGGGCGGTTCGCAGCCCCCCCGGGATGTCGTGCTTTATGGCTTTGGCCGCATCGGGCGATTGCTGGCCCGGCTTCTGATTGAACGCGTCGGCAGTGGGCGCATGCTGAGGCTGCGCGGGGTTGTCGTGCGTGGCGACAGCTCGGATCTGGAAAAGCGTGCCAGCCTGTTGCGACGCGATTCCATCCATGGTCCGTTCCCCGGAACGCTGACCCTGGATCACGACAATGATGCCATTATTGCCAACGGCAATCATATTCAGTTCATTCGCGCCGAGTCACCGGAAAGTATCGATTACACGGCTTACGGTATCGATAACGCTATCGTGGTGGACAATACCGGCAAGTGGCGTGATCGGGAGGGGCTTTCGAAGCATCTGCAGGCGAAGGGTGTTGCGCGTGTTTTGCTTACGGCACCGGGCAAGGGCGATATCAAAAATATCGTCTACGGCATCAACGAACAGGAAGCCGATGAAAACGAGCAGATCCTGTCGGCGGCGTCGTGTACCACCAATGCCATCGTGCCGGTGCTGAAATGCCTGTCGGACCGCTTCGGCATCGAGCGTGGCCATGTAGAAACGGTGCATGCCTACACCAACGATCAAAACCTGACCGACAACTATCACAAGGCCGAACGTCGCGGGCGCAGTGCACCGATGAACATGGTGTTGACCGAGACCGGTGCTGCCAGGGCAGTGGCACGGGCGCTGCCGGAGCTTGAAGGCAAGCTTACCGGTAATGCCATTCGGGTACCCATCCCCAACGTTTCCATGGCAATTTTGAATCTGACGCTTGAAAAGGCGTGCGACAGGGCATCCCTGAATGCCTACCTTCGTGAAATGTCGATCGATTCGAAGCTGCGTCGCCAGATCGATTTTGTCGATTCACCGGAAGTGGTGTCATCGGATTTTGTGGGCAACCGTCATGGCGGGATCGTCGACGGCAAGGCCACCATCGTTGACGGTAGAAATATCGTCTTGTATGTGTGGTATGACAATGAATTCGGCTACAGCGCCCAGGTCATTCGGCTGGTACAGCATATGGCGCATGCACGCCTTCCTTCCTTTCCTTCGCCAAACTGAAATCAGCCCATTTTCTCCTGGACTTTGGTCCAGGAGACCCCCGCACTCAATGTGAATCCCTTGTAACTCATGTGGTTTTTCATGTCCCGGCTCCTTATAATACGGCTGGTTTTTAAACCGTGTTAAATCATGTCCGCTCTGGCGGATCACCGAAACATCTCATCTGATTGATCATCACCCAAGGGGATCACCGGGAATAACGGTTGCTATCAATAGCTTGCGTCAAACGGTTATCAAACCCTGCATGACTGCATCAGATTCGACTACTGGGCGAGACTATGATCGAAGTCAAACGAGGCCTGGATCTCCCCATCGCGGGTTCACCTTCCCAGACCATCGAAAATGGTCAGCCGGTGAAGCATGTGGCTGTTCTTGGCCCTGATTACATTGGCATGCGGCCGACCATGGAAGTCCGCGAGGGAGACCGGGTATCGCTTGGTCAGGTACTTTTCACTGACAAGAAAACCGAAGGCGTTTGCTATGTAGCGCCTGCCGCCGGTGAGGTAGTAGCCATCAACCGTGGTGAGAAGCGCCGCCTTCTGTCGGTGGTCATTCGCATTGATGACAGCAGTGATGGCCAAACGTCCGCCCTTGAGCGTCACGACCCCGGCCATCTCGATACGCTTGAACGTCAAACGGTTGTCGATCGACTGGTGGCAACCGGTTTGTGGACCAGCTTTCGCAAGCGACCCTTTTCACGTGTGCCGTCGGTGTCCGAGCAGCCGCTCAACATTTTCGTGACGGCCATGGATACGCATCCCCTGAGTGCCGACCCGGCGCCCATCATCCAGGAGCGTCGTGAAGATTTCGTCAACGGACTCAGGGTCATTCGGCATCTGACCGAAGGGCAGGTCTATCTGTGCACCGCTCCCGGTGCCGAGATTGCTGGTGCCGAACTTGACGGCGTCAAACACGAAAGCTTCGGCGGCCCTCATCCGGCAGGGCTTGCCGGCACGCATATCCATTACCTGTCACCGGTGGGTATCAGCCGCCAGGTCTGGCATCTGAACTATCAGGATGTCATGGCGATCGGCACGCTGTTTACGCAAGGCCGTCTGGATACGCGCCGCGTCGTGGCGCTGGGCGGTCCGGCGGCCAAAAAGCCGCGTCTGGTGCGTACTCGGCTGGGTGCAAGCCTTGATGAGCTGCTTGCCGGTGAGGTCGAAAGCGATCAGGATGTTCGTGTCATCTCGGGATCGGTGTTTGGTGGCAGTACGGCCAGAGAGGCGACAGCCTATCTCGGACGCTACCATCTACAGGTCTCGCTGATCGAAGAGGGCCACAAGCGAGCGCTTCTCGGCTGGCTTTCTCTGGGACTTGACCGGCACTCCGCTACCGGTATCTATCTGTCGCGCCTGACACGGCCGGCCTCCTTTCGACCCAACACCAGCACGAACGGCTCCGAGCGGGCCATGGTACCGATCGGCTCCTACGAGCAGGTCATGCCGCTGGATATTCTGCCGACGCAGCTTTTGCGTTCGTTGATCGTTGGGGATATAGAAGTCGCCATGCAGCTGGGCTGTCTGGAACTTGACGAGGAGGATCTGGCACTTTGTACCTACGTCTGTCCGGGCAAGTATGAGTACGGCCCGATCCTGCGCGACAATCTGACAACGATCGAGAAAGAGGTCTGATGATGGGGATTCGTCGTTTTTTGGACAATATCGAGCCCCACTTTCATGAGGGCGGGAAGTACAAACGCTTCTACGCACTTTATGAAGCGGTCGATACCATTTTTTATGCCCCGGGTCATGTGACCGGTTCAACCTCTCACGTGCGCGACGGCATCGATCTCAAGCGCATCATGATCACGGTCTGGATGTGTACTTTTCCAGCCATGTTCTTTGGGATGTATAACGCGGGTCTTCAGGCCAACGTTGCCATCGCTGGTGATTACGGCGTGCTGACGGGCTGGCGTGAATCGATTGTCATGGCGCTGGCAGGAGGGCATGACCCGAGCAGTATCTGGGCCAACTTCGTGCTCGGAGCGACATGGTTTGTGCCCATCTATGCCGTGACCTTTATCGTGGGCGGTTTCTGGGAAGTGCTGTTTGCCATTCGCCGCGGTCATGAGGTCAATGAAGGTTTTTTCGTGACCTCGGTGCTGTTTGCCCTTATTTTGCCGGCCACCGTGCCGCTGTGGCAGGTGGCGCTGGGCATTACCTTTGGCGTGGTCATCGGCAAGGAGGTCTTTGGCGGAACCGGCAAGAACTTCCTCAATCCGGCATTGACCGGGCGTGCCTTTCTTTATTTTGCCTATCCGGCGCAGCTGTCGGGTGACTCCGTCTGGGTGCCTGCCGATGGTTATACCGGTGCAACGGCGCTTTCCACCGCTGCTCAGGGTGGGGTAGATCAACTGGCCGCGCAGACGCCCTGGCTCAATGCCTTTTTCGGATTCATTCAGGGCAGTATCGGCGAAACTTCCACGCTGATGATTCTGCTGGGCGGTCTGATCATGGTCTGGACCCGGGTTGCCTCCTGGCGCATCATTCTGGGCGTTTTTCTCGGCATGGTTGCCACATCGACGCTGTTTAATCTGATCGGTTCCGATACCAACCCGATGTTTGCACTGCCCTGGTACTGGCATCTGGTCATCGGTGGCTTCGCCTTCGGCATGATCTTCATGGCGACTGACCCCGTATCGGCCTCGATGACCAACACCGGCAAGTTGATTTTCGGCGGATTGATCGGATTCATGACGGTACTGATCAGGGTCGCCAACCCGGCGTTTCCTGAAGGCATCATGCTGGCGATTTTGTTTGCCAATCTTTTTGCACCGCTGATCGACCACTTTATCGTTCAGGCCAATGTCAAACGTCGGCAGAAGCGTCTCATGCCGTCACGGGATAAGGAGGTTGCCTGATGGCCAGTAATGATTCGATCAAAAAAACGCTGACGGTGGCACTGTCACTGTGTGTTGTCTGCTCCGTGGTTGTTTCCACGGCGGCCGTGGCGCTCAGGCCCACACAGCAGCAGAATCAGGAGCTCGATCGCAAGACCAACATTTTGCAGGTCGCCAACCTTCTTGAGCCTGGACAAAGCGTTGATCAGCAGTTCGGCGAGATTACCCAGCGCGTGGTGGATCTGCGAAGCGGTGAGTACGCTGATGATATCGACCCTGACCGCTTCGATCAGATCGCCTCGACCCAGGACCCGGCCATGTCGCGCACGCTGGGCGGCAGCCAGGATCGGGCGGGCATCGGCGGTCGTGTTGAAAATTACGCCACGGTCTATCTGGTGGGCGATCCTGACAATCCCGACGAGATTATCCTGCCGGTACGCGGGCAGGGGCTGTGGTCGTTGATGCTGGGGTATCTGGCCCTTGAAGGCGACGGCAACACGGTCGTGGGTCTTTCGTTTTATGAGCAGGGTGAGACACCCGGGCTTGGCGGCGAAGTCGACAACCCGCGCTGGAAATCGCTCTGGCCCGGCAAGGAAGTCTATCCTGAAGGCAGCAACGACCCCGCGATTCGACTGGTCAAGGGGGGCGTTGGCAGCAACACGCCTGATGCCGAGCACAAGGTGGATGCGCTTTCCGGTGCTACCCTGACCAGTACCGGGGTGACTAACCTGCTGCAGTTCTGGATGGGCGACGAAGGCTTCGCCAACTATCTGGCGCGCTTTCGTGACACTTCACAAGGAGCTTGATCATGGCGAAAACTGATACGGCCAGAGGTCTGCTGATAACTCCGATATTTCAGAATAACCCCATTGCACTGCAGATTCTCGGGATCTGCAGTGCGCTGGCGGTCACCAACTCCATGAGCACGTCACTGGTCATGGGGCTGGCGGTTATTGCGGTTACGGCATTTTCGAACATGTTTGTTTCGTTGATCCGCAATCACATGCCGTCATCGATTCGTATCATCATTCAGATGACCATTATCGCCTCACTGGTCATCGTGGTGGATCAGCTCCTGAGAGCCTTCGCCTATGACCTCTCCAAACAGCTGTCGGTGTTTGTGGGGTTGATCATTACCAACTGTATCGTCATGGGACGTGCTGAAGCCTTCGCCATGCAAAATGGCCCCGGCCTGAGCTTTCTTGACGGTGTCGGCAATGGGCTGGGCTATACCTTCATTCTGCTGGCCGTCGGATTTTTCCGCGAGCTGCTGGGGTCAGGGTCCGTGTTCGGCATTACCATCATGCAGACCGTCAACGATGGCGGCTGGTACCTCCCCAATGGTCTGATGCTGCTGCCACCGTCGGCGTTTTTCGTGATCGGACTGCTGATCTGGGCCATCAGAAGCTTCAACCCGGAACAGGTTGAAAGCAACGAGTTCAAAATCACTACCAACACCAAGCCGCAGGCTGCCGAGGGGAGCGCGTGATGTTTGAACATTACCTTAGCCTGTTCATCAAGGCCGTATTTGTCGAGAACATGGCGCTGGCCTTCTTTCTGGGCATGTGTACCTTTCTGGCCGTATCCAAAAAGGTATCATCCGCCATTGGTCTGGGTGTCGCGGTTATCGTGGTACTGACCATCACGGTGCCGGCCAACAATCTGATCCTCAACTATCTGCTCAAGGCCGGTGCCCTGTCCTGGACAGGGGTTGAAGGTGCCGAAAACATCGATTTGTCGTTTCTGGGTCTTTTGAGCTATATCGGCGTTATCGCAGCCATTGTTCAGATTCTAGAGATGTTTCTCGACAAGTTTGTGCCCGCGCTCTACAACGCGCTCGGTGTCTATCTGCCGCTGATTACGGTGAACTGTGCCATTTTGGGGGCGGCGCTTTTCATGGTGCAGCGCGACTATGCCTTTGGCGAATCGGTCATTTACGGTCTTGGTGCAGGATTTGGCTGGGCGCTGGCCATTGCAGCGCTGGCCGGTATTCGTGAAAAACTCAAGTACAGCGATGTGCCGGCCGGACTTCAGGGACTGGGTATCACCTTCCTGACGGTTGGTCTGATGTCACTGGGCTTCATGTCGTTTTCCGGCGTTCAGCTGTAAGCGGCGGATCATCGACTGAGCAAGGAAACGAGTCATGGTAGATATCTCTGTCATTATCGTTGGCGTGGTCATGTTCACGCTGATTATTCTGGGCCTTGTGGCCATTATCCTTACCGCTCGCAGCCGATTGGTCAGCAGCGGTGAGGTCACCATTGAAATCAATGGTGACCCGGAAAGCACCATCAAGACGCAGGCCGGGGGCAAGCTTTTGCAGACCCTGGCCGGTCAGGGCATTTTCCTGTCGTCTGCCTGCGGCGGCGGCGGGTCCTGCGCGCAGTGCAAGTGCCGTGTACAGGAAGGTGGCGGGTCGATCCTCGCTACTGAAGAAAGCCATTTCACCATGGGTGAAAAGAAGGAAGGCTGGCGTCTCTCCTGTCAGGTGCCGGTCAAGCAGGACATGAAGATCGAAGTGCCCGAAGACGTGTTCGGCGTCAAGAAATGGGAGTGTAGCGTTGTCGACAACGACAATGTGGCCACTTTCATCAAGGAACTGACGCTGCGTCTGCCCGAAGGTGAAAATGTGGCCTTCCGCGCCGGTGGCTACATGCAGCTTGAAGCGCCGCCGTATGAGGTCGATTTCAGCAATTTCGATATCGCTGAAGAGTATCGGGGTGACTGGGACCGGTTCGGCTTTTTCAAGCTGAAAACCAAAACGACCGAGCCGGTGATTCGCGCCTATTCCATGGCCAACTATCCGGAAGAGAAGGGCATTCTCAAGTTCAATATTCGTATTGCCACGCCGCCGCCTGACTCGGGTCACCAGCCGGGTCTCATGTCGAGCTGGGTGTTCAGTCTCAAGGCAGGCGACAAGGTCACGGTGTATGGTCCCTTCGGTGAGTTTTTCGCCAAGGATACCGATGCCGAAATGATCTTTATCGGTGGCGGTGCCGGCATGGCGCCCATGCGGAGCCATATTTTCGATCAGCTCAAGCGTCTGGGTACCGAGCGAAAGATCTCTTTCTGGTATGGCGCCCGTTCGGTTCGCGAATCGTTCTATAACGAGGAATATGACCGGCTGCAGGAAGAAAATCCCAACTTCGAATGGCATCTGGCTCTGTCGGATCCGCAGCCCGAGGACAACTGGACCGGCAAGACCGGCTTTATCCATAACGTATTGTATGAAAACTATCTGAAGGACCATCCGGCCCCCGAAGACTGTGAGTACTATATGTGTGGGCCGCCGATGATGAACGCCTCGGTCGTCAAGATGCTTCTCGACATGGGGGTCGAGCCGGAAAACATTCTGCTTGATGATTTCGGCGGCTGATCCAGCGCTTCCTGCCACGGCATCGGCCTTCCCGATGCCGTTTTTGTTTAAATCCTATTGATACGATTATGTGGCCGTCATTGGTAGTTGGGTGGACCGGGCGGCTAAAATGGAATAACGGTCAATCGCGGTTGGTGATGACCTACAACGAACAGGAGCAACCCATGCTGTTATGGTTGATGGTTCTGGCAGTCATGCTGCTTATCGTGGGCGCCATGTCGGTAGGCGTTTTGTTGGGGCGCAAGCCTATCAGCGGCTCATGCGGTGGTCTTAATAATCTGGGGCTCAAGCAGGGCTGTGACATCTGTGGTGGCAAGGATGAGATCTGTGAAGAGCAGCAGCGCAAGGAACAGCTGAGGCTGGCAGCACCCAGACCCGAGCTGGCTTTCGATGCAAGTCGCAAGCCGGGGGCCTGATACATCATGTCGACCCATCAATATGATGTTGTGGTACTGGGCGCAGGGCCAGCGGGTGAAAGTGCTGCCGTCAATGCTGCCAAGCATGACAAGCGGGTGGCCATTGTCGAACTGCAGTCATCCGTGGGCGGCAACTGTACGCACAAGGGCACCATCCCTTCAAAAACGCTGCGCCATGCGGTCAAGCAGGTGGTTCAGTTCAACAACAATCCCATGTTCAGAGACCTTGGAGAGCCTCGCTGGGTCTCCTTTCCTCGCATGCTGGAGCGCTCTCGTCGTGTGATCGAGGATCAGGTGGCAATGCGGACGCGCTTTTATGCGCGAAACCGCATCGATGTCTTCTTTGGTACCGCTTCCTTTGCCGATGCCCATACCATTGAGGTGGCCGACGGGCATGGCGCCAGAGAGTCGCTGGTGGCCGAAAATATCGTTATCGCTACCGGTTCGCGCCCCTATCGGCCTTCGGATGTCAATTTCCGCCATCCACGCATTTACTGCTCCGATACCATCCTTGGGCTGTCGCATACGCCGCGTCGCATCATGATCTATGGTGCCGGCGTTATCGGCTGTGAATACGCCTCGATATTTTCCAATCTGGGCGTCAAGGTCGACCTCATCGATACTCGCGAGCGGCTGCTGTCGTTTCTGGACGCCGAAATCAGTGACGCGCTGTCCTATCATCTGCGCAACAGTGGCGTACAGATTCGTCACAACGAGGAATACTCCCGTGTCGAGGGAGATGAGTCCGGCGTCACGCTGCATCTCAAGTCGGGCAAGACGATGCGTGCCGATGCCTTCATGTGGGCCAACGGCCGAACGGGCAACACCGATACGCTTAAACTCGACAACGCAGGCCTTGAGTCAAACTCGCGTGGCCAGCTTCAGGTCGATAACAACTATCGTACGCAGGTCGAGCATATCCATGCCGCCGGCGACGTCATCGGCTGGCCGAGTCTTGCCAGCGCGGCCTATGACCAGGGGCGCTCGGCGTCCGGCGATGCATTGAGCAAGGCATCGCGCTTTGTCGATGACATTCCCACGGGTATCTATACCATTCCCGAAATCAGCTCACTGGGAAAGACCGAGCGGGAGCTGACGGATGCGAAAATCCCTTACGAAGTAGGGCAGGCCTTTTTCAAGGATACCGCCCGTGCCCAGATTACCGGGGACACTGTGGGCATGCTCAAGATTCTTTTCGACCCGCGAACGCTCAGGATTCACGGCATTCACTGCTTCGGCGATCAGGCCTCTGAAATTCTGCATATCGGTCAGGCCATCATGAATCAGCCGGGCGAGTCGAATACGCTGGCGTATTTCGTGAACACCACCTTCAACTATCCGACCATGGCGGAAGCCTATCGCATTGCGGCACACAATGGACTCAACCGGCTGCACTAGGTTGATGGACCTGCCATGGTTGCCACGACGCCGACGCCCGAGTCGGCGTCGTTGCTTCCAGTGCCACCATCATGAGACTAGCGTCATGTCTGTTATGAGAAACCGTTCCCACCCCGGGCAAAGACATGATCTAACGCTGACTCTGGATCATCATGCGTTGGTCATTCATCGTCGCTATGAGGTGGTTGGCATCATCAACGATGTGCTGATTGGTCTCTGGTTTCTGGCGGGTAGCATCTGCTTTTTTTATTCATCGCTTATGAGTCTCGGCACCTGGCTTTTTGTCATCGGCAGCGCCCAGATGCTGATTCGCCCCCTTATCCGCCTGAGTCACCACCTTCATCTCAAAAAAATGCCGTTACCAGATGGCGATTTCTGATCAACGCCGATAGCGATGGATACGAAGGCTGGGAATAAAGGGCTCGCTTTCGATTTTTGAATCACCTCGCAACGCCCGGGTACGTTTTTCAGGCGGCTGAAGCGCGGGCTGGTTGATCTGCGGCAGTCGATTGTCCGAGGCGGGTACAAAAAGCGGCAGCGCCACATTCATGGCGCGGCGTGTGTGCCCATCTTCCAGCGGTTCACGGAAAAACAGGTTGGCCCGCATCAGGGGCGCCTGGGCTTGTACCTGCGCCAGCATTTCACCGTCGGGAAGGGAGGCCAGCAATCGATACTGAATCTGCACGTGGGCGGCTTCATTATTGAGCCTTGCCAGTCTGGCTTCGACCTCGGCCACACTCATGCGCTTGATGGACCGGCCGCTGGAATACCAGGCGAGTCGAATGCGTGACACCGGCGCGTCTGCAATTGGCAGGTGTCGCCAGCACTGCTTGAGATGCAGGCGCGCCATGCCGCTTCCCTTGAGATGGTCGTGCAAAACGGGATGGCGAAAGGGCAGCGTGGCCTTAAGCTCGGCGATCATGGCGGGATGCTGTTTTCGGGCCACACCCAGCTGTTGGGCGAAGGCGTCCTTGCATCGGTTGACTTCCAGTGCGTGTTCGAGCAGCGCGTCATTGGCGACGACCACGCCCACATGATCGCGTGTTGCGCGCCCATCCTGCCCATCCTGATACCAGTAATCGGTCAGTGCCCGCATCAGCCAGTCAATGTCGGCGTCTCCGTCAAAACGCCACATGGCCGGGGGATGCTGTCTCGCATTGGCGATCAGGGCTTGCGAGGCTTCCACCAGATCGTCGAAGGCCTTTTCCAGCTCTGCCATGAGTTGATATTGCAGCGACATGACCGGGTCCATCCCTGTTTTCTGAATATACCGTTATCTTTTATCATAAAGACGATGTGACAGTCATCACGCAATAAGTGCCGGTATCTGCCTTTTCGCTTGGGCAGATACCGGCAGTAGGGCTGGTCGGCTCAGCGGTCCAGGTATCGCTGGGTAATGTCGCCGTAGGCATCGATACGGCGGTCACGTAGATAGGGCCAGATGCGTCGTACCTGCTCGCTGCGCGTCGGCGACAGGGTCACCAAAAGCTCTTCGGTGTCCTCACCGGCCAGTGCCAGAATCTCGCCCTGTGCACCGGCAATGAAGCTGCCGCCCCAGAAATCGATGCCACGTCCGACATGGCTGGGATCTTCTTCATGACCAACCCGGTTGGCGGCCAGTACCGGAATGCCGTTGGCCACGGCGTGCGAGCGCTGTATCAGGGTCCAGGCATCCTTCTGGCGCTGCTTTTCATCCGCTTCATCGGCCGGGTCCCAGCCAATGGCCGTGGGATAGAGCAGCATGTCGGCACCGGCCAGCGCCATCAGGCGTGCGGCTTCGGGATACCATTGATCCCAGCAGACCAGTACCCCCAGACGGCCCACGGAGGTGTCGATGGGAGTGAAGCCTTTCTGGTGGCCGGCGTCACCGGGGGTAAAGTAGAACTTCTCGTAAAAGCCCGGATCATCGGGGATATGCATCTTGCGATAGGTGCCGACCAGGCCGCGATCGGTGTCGAGTACCACGGCGGTATTGTGATAAAGCCCCGGCGCACGACGCTCGAAAATGGAGCCCACGATCACGATATCGAGTTCTCTGGCCAGCCCGGCCAGAAACTGTGTGGTCGGGCCTTCCAGCGGCTCTGCCAGATCAAAGACGTCGGTGTCCTCGCACTGGCAGAAGTAACGTGTGGCATGCAGTTCCTGCAGCAGCACAAGCCTTGCGCCGCGCTGCGCCAGGGCGCGGATGCCTCGCTCACTCTCGGTCAGGCTTCGTGGCTTGTCGTTCCATGCCTTTTGCTGAATGACACCGACTTCAATGCTTTCCTTCATTCAATCTCTCCACGCATCAGTTTTCGATCACTTTCAGCGACCCTTTGGGCAGCTGCATGGTCAGACAGTGCAGGCTGCCGTGCTGTCGAATCACCTGACGGCAGTCGACGGGGATGATGTCGCGCGTCGGGAAAGCTTCTGACAACGCCATGAGTGCGGTGACATCGGCCGGGTCGGCATAGGACGGCATCAAGACCGCGCCATTGATGATTAAAAAGTTGGCATAGGTTGCCGGCAGACGATGGCCATCTTCCGGATCAAGACAGGCACGCGGCCAGGGCAGGGCAATTAGCCGATAGGGCTTGCCATCGGTGCGGCGAAACGCCTTCAGTTCCTGCTCCATGGCGCTCAGGGCGTCAAAGTGCGGGTCGCCCGGGTTATCACAGCGCACGTAGGCAATGGTGTGCTCGTCGCAAAAGCGCGCCAGCGTATCGATATGGCTGTCGGTATCGTCACCTTCCAGATAGCCGTTTTCAAGCCATAGCACACGGTTGATGCCCAGATACTCTTTAAGGTGTGACTCCACGTCTGCCTGATCAAGGTGAGGATTGCGGTTGGGGTTCAAAAGGCAGCTGCGCGTGGTCAGCAGCGTCCCTTGGCCATCGGTTTCCACACCGCCACCTTCCAGCACGACCTGCTGCAGGCTCTGCAGTTCAGCCGCTAGAAGGCCCTGCTCTGCCAGCATGGCGTTGATCGCATTGTCCCGCTCGGCGGGAAACTTGCCCCCCCAGCCGGTAAAACGATAGTCCAGCAGCAGCGGGCGGCCGTTTGCCATGACGGTCAATGGGCCATGATCGCGGGCCCAGGTGTCGTCTCCGGGGGCGATGACCAGCGATAGCCGGCTATCGGGCACGCCGAGGTTGGCAAGCACTGTGGCCAGGCGTTGGCGGGTGTCATCATCCGGCAGGGTCACCAGCACGTGCTGATAGCGGGCGATCACCTCGATCAGGGTGACAAACGTGGTCTCGATGGCCTCCAGCAGTGAGGCCCAGTCGCTATCACGACCGGGCCAGCTGAGCATGACGGCCTGCTGGGGGGTCCATTCGGGTAGAAACTGACGGGGAGAGAGGCCCTGATTCATGGCAACTGTGTTATCCGCTCGATCGGTGGGGCAGAAATCTGCAGGTGTTGGCGCATGGCCCGAGTCGTATTTTACCACTGACAGGGATTAAGGCGACGCCTGATGCAGGGTGGTTCAAAAGTCCGTACCATACCGACTCCTGTCACTGGATCCCAGGCCAACAATGCTTGATCGAATTCCCTTCCTGATCGGGCTTCGCTATACGCGAGCCAAGCGGCGCAACCATTTTATCTCCTTTATATCGCTGACCTCGATGCTCGGCCTGACGCTGGGCGTGGCGGTACTGATTCTGGTGCTTTCAGTCATGAACGGCTTTGACCATGAGCTGAGAACCCGTGTACTGGGCATGGTCCCGCACACCCGCATCGAGGCGCAAAACGGCGTCAACGACTGGCGTGCGCTGGCAGAGCAGATGCAAAAACATGATCATGTCGTGGGAGCAGCGCCCTATATCGAGCAGCAGGGCATGTTCTCCTCCAATGGTCAGACGCAGGGGGCCATGATCGAGGGCATTCTTCCTGATGCCGAGGAAAAGGTCTCCATTATTGGTAACCACATGGTGGGCGGCACGCTGGCCTCCCTTCAGACCGGGGAGTGGAATGTCGTTTTGGGCAGCTCCCTGGCCAGAAATCTGGGGGTCGGGCTGGGCGATAGCGTCACCCTTTTGATCCCCGAGGCGTCCATTACCCCCGGCGGCGTTTTTCCCCGTTTGAAGCGTTTTACCGTGTCCGGCATGTTTCAGGTGGGGGCACAGCTTGACGGCAACCTTGCCTATACCAGTCTGGGTGACATGAAAACGCTGGCACGCCAGTCCGGTGAAGCCCAGGGGGTGCGCCTTAAGCTCGACGATCTCTTCCAGGCGCACAGCGTCACCCGTGACATCATCAATTCCATGCCGCCTGGCTACCGCGGGATCGACTGGACCTATACGCAGGGCAATCTTTTTCAGGCCATTCAAATGGAAAAGCGCATGATCGGACTGCTGCTGATGGTGATCGTGGCGGTAGCGGCGTTCAATATTGTCTCGACGCTGGTCATGGTGGTCACCGACAAGCACGCCGATATCGCCATTTTGCGCACGCTGGGTGCCACACCCGGCGCCGTCATGGGCATATTCATGGTGCAGGGCATTACCATCGGGATTATCGGCATCGTTCTGGGCGTTCTTGCCGGCATCGGGCTGGCGCTGTCGATTGCCGATATCATCAGCTGGGTCGAATCCGCATTCGGTATCCAGTTTCTTGATCCCAGCGTTTATTTCATCAGCTATTTGCCCTCACGTCTTGAGTTGTCGGATGTTCTGGTCGTCACCGGCGTGGCCCTTTTGCTGAGTTTCCTGTCGACCCTTTATCCGGCGTGGCGAGCCGCGCGCGTACAACCGGCCGAGGTGCTGCGCTATGAGTAGTCAATACGATGCGGGAAAGCCGTTGGAAGGCGAGGCCATGCTGGCGTGCCGATCTCTGACACGCGTCTATCAGGAAGGTCCGCAGGATCTGACCGTGCTGGACAATCTGGAGCTGAGCGTGGCTGCCGGCGAGCGAATCGCAGTGGTCGGCAGTTCCGGCAGCGGCAAGACCACGCTGCTTAATCTGCTGGGGGGGCTGGACCGGCCGACACAGGGCGAAATCCTGATCGGCGGACGCTCGATCAAGGGACTTTCCGAGTCCGCCATCGGTCGGTTTCGCAATCAGCACATCGGGTTTGTTTATCAGTTTCACCATCTGCTGGCGGAGTTCACGGCGCTGGAGAATGTCTCCATGCCGCTGATCATTCGCGGTCAAAGCCGCAGTGAGGCCGCCAAAAAAGCTAAAACGCTGCTTGAAAGGGTCGGTATGGCGCCCAGAGGCGAGCACAAGCCCGGAGAGCTTTCCGGCGGCGAGCGCCAGCGTGTGGCCATTGCACGCGCGCTGGTGACGGACCCGAGCCTGGTACTGATGGATGAGCCCACCGGTAACCTTGACCAGGTAACGGCGCGCCAGATTCTGGATCTGATGGATGAGGTGGCCGAGCGCTCACGCAGCGCGTTCGTGGTTGTCACCCATGATATGGCGATCGCCCGGCATCAGGACCGGGTGCTGCGCCTTGATCAGGGGCGCCTGGCCCCCGATGTCATGACCTGATCGTGATTTGTACGTACGAAAAAAGGCCCGTCAGTTCTGCTGACGGGCCTTTCGTTTGTCCAGTCATTGATCAGTTCTGAACGGACATCACGGCGCCACCGTCAACGCGAATATTGGACCCGCTGATAAACGAGCCGCGCTCGGAGACGGCCAGCGCGATAGCAGCGGCGACTTCTTCCGGCTGTCCGCGGCGCTTGAGCTTGATGCCGGGACGCTCTTCTTCAAGAAAGCTTTCTACCGCCTCATCGAAGGAGCAGCTGTTCTCCGTTGAGCGCTTGTCCATCATCCCATCGGTCATGGGCGATTCAATGAATGCCGGCGAGACCGTATTGCAAAGGATGCCGTTTTCCGCCTCGCCATAGGCCAGGTTTTTGACGAACGTGGCAAGCGCTGCCTTGGAAACGTTATAGACGGCTTCATCCCAGTAGGGCTGCACGGCATTTTCCGAGGTGATGCAGACAAAGCGTCCCCAGCCCTTTGCGCGCATGGTGGGAAAGGTGGCGCGTGCCATGCGAACGGCGGACATGAAGTTGATCTGCCAGGTGTCCTCGAAGTCTTCATCGCCGACTTCAAGAGGATGACCCTTGGCGCCGGTAATGCCGGCCGTGTGGATCACGATATCAATGGTGCCAAAATGATCGATGGCCGCCTGCGCCAGCGCATCAACATCTTCCTGTCGGGTGATGTCCGCCTTGTGGCAGATGATTTCGCCCTCCATCTCCGCGACATCCTTTTCAAGCTGCTCGATGTCCATGTCGGACAGAACAAGCCTTGCGCCTTCATTGGCAAGCTCACGCGCGGCAGCAAGCCCCAGCCCACCCTTGGCACCGGTAATAATGGCGACGCGATCGGTAATTCCCAGATCCATGATGTCGGCTTCCCTGTCGATAATGGATAGACATGCCTGCGAGTCAGGCAGAACCAACATAGTTTAAAAAACGCCGGGGAGAAACGTGGCGGTGGATCATTGCGCGCGGGCTCGGGGGAGAGCTCAGCGCTGGCGCCGGTGCAGGCGGCGTTTGCGCCAGATACGCAGGATGTGCCAGCGCCAGCAAAGGCGCGTCAAGATGTTGGCCACGATGCCGATAACGAGGGCACAGACCAGCGACCCGATGATCAGGGACGGCATCATGTCGACCAGCTGATTGGCAAACCAGCTGACGCTGACTTCATCGGGCAGGGCGCGCGGCGGTGTCTGCAGCACCCAGGCACCCACCCGGTAAGTCACATAGAACACGACAGGCATGGTCAGGGGGTTGGTCAGCCATACCAGCGCCAGGGCCAGCGGTAGATGGCCGCGCAGCCACCAGGCGCCAAGAGCCGCCACCAGCATCTGTCCGGGAATCGGCAGAAGGGCGCAGAAAAGTCCAACGGACATGCCATTGGCGATGCTTCGCCGCGTGATCAGCCAGAGCGCAGGGTTACCGAGCAATGGGTGAATCAGGCGAAGCGATTTACGGCGCCGAATGGTCTCCGGGTCCGGCAGATAGCGTTGAATAAATCGGCGCAGCATCAGGCAGCGTCCTGACTAAACGAGGTCACCATTATCCCTGAACCCCGCGGATGAGGAAAATCTTTCTGAATATCATGAGCGTTTTGTGCCCATTCGTCGTGAACTGATTGATTGCGCAAAAGGTATCCGTCTCCCGCTGCTGTGTCTTTCAGCCTGCGTCGGTGCCTTGCTGGTGCGACTGCCTCAGGAAACATGGCTGTGGGCGGTTGCGCTTTTCTGGCTGCTGGCGGCAGCACTGTATCACCGGCTGTTGTTGCTCATGGCCCTTGTGTTGACCCTTGCGCTGTATCACGGCGTGACACAGTGGCCTGAACCGCTGGCGCAGGGGCTGGCCCGACAGGACGTGACGCTGACCGGACGCATTGTGTCGCTGGAGCGTCTGGAAGGGCGCGCACGAATTGATTTTGCGGTCACGAGCTGCCGGGAGCCGGCCGGGCTGCCGGCCTGTGACAGGCTTCAAAACGTTCGTCTCGATTGGTATCGGCCACCGGCGCTTGAAACCGGAGAACGATGGCGGCTGACGGCACGGCTAAAGCCGCCACACGGCTTTCGCAATCCCGGCCGGTTTGACTATGGCGCATGGCTTGTCGACCAGGGGTTTGGGGCCACCGGCTACGTGCGTGACCCGGAAAGCGCCAGGCGCCTGCAAAAGGGCGGCGGACCGGCATTGACTCAGCGCTGGCTCGCCTCACGGGTGCATGATGATTTTACCCGGCGCTGGCTGCAGGCGCTGACGCTGGGAGACGGTGGTGCGCTGGAAACGGCGCAGTGGACACTGCTCAGGGAGACCGGTACGACGCATCTGGCCGTGATCTCGGGGCTTCATGTTGGGCTGGTATCGGGCTGGGTACTGTTTCTCGCTCGCTTTCTGGCTCGACGACTTCAGCCCTGTCGCTGGCGCATGCTGAACTGGCCCTGGTGTCTGGCGGGGTTGGCAGCCGTGGCCTATGCCGCCCTGTCGGGGTTTGCGCCGCCGGCCGTGCGCGCGGCCATCATGACCCTCATTGCGCTCTGGACCAGCAGTGGTCGGCATGCTCCCGGCGTATGGCAGGCATGGTGGCTGGCGCTTTTGATTGTCATCATGACCGCACCTCTTTCTCTACTGCGTCCGGGGCTGTGGCTCTCCTTTGGCGCCGTTGCCGTGCTGATACTGGCCTGGCGCTGGCGGGAGAAGCCGCGCTGGTGGTACGCGGTGCTAAGAAGCCAGGGGCTTTTGAGTCTGGCAACCGGTGCCGCCACGCTGCTTGTGTTTGATCAGCTGGCCAGCCTTTCGCTTTTGATCAACCTCGTCGCGATCCCCTGGGTTTCCATGATCATGGTGCCGCTGGCACTGCTTGGCTGGTTGCTATCCCCTGTACCGGGCGCCGGGCAATGGCTCTGGTGGCTTTTCGGACAGACCGCCCATATCTTTGAAGCCAGCCTCGAACAGGTTCGACAGTGGCAGCCCCGGTGGCAGCCTGGCGACGAACAGATAGGGCCTCTGACCGTCATGGCGTTTCTGATCTGTCTGGTATGGCTGCTGCCCGGGCTGGCACGTTCATGGCGATGGACGGCCAGCGCCATGGCAGTTCTTTTGTGTCTGGGAAGCAGTAGCGCGCCCGCGCTGAAAAGCGGTGAGCTGTCGCTGGTGGTCCATGACGTTGGTCAGGGGCAGTTGATCGATATTCGCACGGCCCACGGGCGCTGGCTTTATGACAGCGGCCCGCGCTCACGCTCTGGTTTTATGGCGATTACCACGCTCTGGGATGACCCGCAGCACTTTGACGGCGTGATCGTATCGCACGGCGACATGGACCACGCCGGAGGCGTTTCCGTGCTCAAGTCGGTTCACAGGGTCGATCACTGGTGGGCGCCGCTACCCGATACTATCGATGTCGATGCACTCAGGCCCTGCCGTGCCGGCGCCTCATGGCGAGTGGATGGCGTCAGCTTTACCTTTCTCTGGCCGCGCAGCACGGCCACCATGCCGGCAGGGGAAAATGATCGCTCCTGCGTACTGCTGATCGAAAGCGACCATCATCGCTTTCTGATCACCGGTGACGCCGGTAAAAGCGTTGAATCCCGCATTGTTGCCCATTACCAGCAGCCCGTCGATGTGCTGGTGGCTGGCCACCATGGCAGTCACGGCAGCTCTTCACAGCGCATGATCGATCTGCTCAAGCCAAGTCGCGTGATCTACAGCGCCGGCTATCTCAATGCATACGGCCATCCCGCCGATCGCGTGGTCAGACGGTTTCGTCAGGCCGGAAGCTGTCAGTGGAATACGGCCCTTGATGGTGCCATTGCCGTGGCAAGCAGCGCCGCCGGGGTCGGTGTCAAACCCCAGCGGGTCGTCAGCGGTGTCGAACGGTGCCGACCTGGGGTAGAATCCGGCCGGTGATTGCCCAGGGGCAGTCTTCGATTGTGATCGATAGCGGGGCATCGTTATCGTTGGGTTCGGCGCTGCCGGCGTCCTGACGTGTTTACCCGGTATCATTATCAGCCAGGCAGGAGAGCCCGTGAAGTCAAACGCCAGTCTGACGCTGTACGCCCGTCTGCTGACCTATGTAAAGCCTTTCTGGAAGGCCTTTGCGATCGCGCTGATCGGCAATGCCATCTATGCAGGCTCCAGTACTCTCATGGCACGCATCATGGAGTTTCTGACAGACGGTATACAAAACCCCGATGCCGATTTTCGTCAGGCCCTGCCTTTGATGATTATCGGCATTTTCCTTGCCCGTGGTTTTGGCACCTTTCTGGGTTCCTACGGTATGGAGTATGTGGCGCGCAACGTGGTGCATCGCCTGCGTGTGTCGGTATTTGATCAAATGCTGCATCTGCCGGGGCGCTTTTACGATGAAAACAGCGGCGGCCATCTGATTTCACGCGTGACCTATCACGTTGAGCAGGTCACGGGTGCTGCCACCAAGGCGCTCAACGTGGTGCTGCAGGAGGGCATGCTGGTACTGGGTCTGACGATCTATCTGTTCTGGGTCAACTGGAAGCTGATGCTGATCTTCATTGCAGTGACCCCCTTGATCGGGTTTGTAGTGGCCTGGTGCAGCAAGCGCTTTCGCAAGCTTTCGCGGCGAATTCAGAAGTCGGTGGGTGAAGTGACCCATGTGGCATCCGAGACCATTACAGGCTACCGAGTGGTTCGTACGCACGGGGCAGAGCAGCATGAATACGATCGCTTCAACCGAGCCAGTCAATACAACCGCGACCAGAGTCTGAAAGAGGCTCTGACCAAGGCCATCAGTGCGCCGGTCATCCAGACGATGGTGGCCGTGTCGCTGGCACTGCTGGTTTGGCTGGCATTGGCGCCCGAGCTTCTGGGCAACATGAGCCCCGGTCAGTTCATCGGCTTTATTACCGCGGCCAGCATGATCATCAAGCCCATCAAGTCGTTGACGGAAATCAACGGCGTCATTCAAAAGGGACTGGCCGCGGCCCAGGAGCTTTTTGAATTGATGGACAGACCGCGTGAGCCGGATAACGGCACGCGCGACCCGGGACGCGTCCAGGGGCGTGTCAGCTTTGAAGAGGTGCGCTTTCGCTACGGCAGCGACCTGCCGGATGTGCTCAAGGGCATCAGTCATGAGGTGCGTTCCGGCGAAATGATTGCGCTGGTTGGGCGATCCGGCAGTGGCAAGAGCACCATGATGAATATGCTGCCGCGTTTCTATGACGCGACAGGCGGGCGCATCTGTATCGACGGGGTGGACATCCGTGATTACTCAATGCAGGCCCTGCGCCGCCAGATTGCGCTGGTGACCCAGAATGTCACGCTGTTCAATGCCACTGTGGCTGACAACATCGCCTACGGTATCGACAACGCCACGCGCGAGGCTGTGGTGGCAGCGGCTCAGGCGGCCTATGCCGATGAGTTTATCGAACGCCTGCCACAGGGGTATGACACTCTGGTCGGTGACAATGGCGTCATGCTCTCCGGCGGCCAGCGCCAGCGCATCGCCATCGCGCGTGCCATTTTCAAGGATGCCCCCATCCTGGTGCTGGACGAGGCGACCTCGGCACTGGATACGGAGTCCGAGCGCTACATCCAGCAGGCGCTTGAAAGGGTCTGCGAGGGTCGCACCACCTTTGTCATCGCGCACCGGCTGTCGACCATTGAACAGGCCGATCGAATACTGGTCATGGACAACGGCGAAATCATCGAATCGGGCGATCATGACACGCTACTGAAAAATGACGGTGCCTATGCCGCGCTGCATCGCATTCAGTTCAGCGAGGAGCGCACCAATGTCCCTGTATAAGTGCCTTCCAGGGGCGTCGTGTTCATGAAGGGGCTTGAAAGCGCCTGGTACAACGGCGCCCGCTGGCCGGTGCTGCTGACGCCGCTTGAAATGCTGTACAAGCGTATTGCGGATCGCCGTCGTCAGGCTTATCACAGCGGTCGGCGTGAAATCTGGGCGTCGCCGGTACCGGTCATCGTTGTCGGTAACATCACGGTAGGCGGTACCGGCAAATCACCCTTGACCGCATGGCTCGGGCGCTGGCTGCAGGATCAGGGCTGGGCGCCCGGCATCATTTCACGCGGCTACGGTGGCCACGCGCCGCGCTATCCCTTCTATGTCAGCGAAAACAGTGACGTGGCCCATGCCGGCGATGAGCCCGTCATGCTGGCCCAGCAGACACATCTGCCTGTCGTGGTAGACCCGGATCGTCCGCGTGCCGCGCGCAAGCTGATTGCTGCCGGCTGCAATATTTTGCTCTCCGATGACGGGCTGCAGCATCACGCGCTGGGGCGGGATATCGAGCTGGTAGTGGTCGATGGCGCTCGCGGATTCGGTAACGGTCGTTGTCTGCCGGCAGGGCCATTGCGTGAGCCGCTTTCCCGGCTGGCGGAAGTGGATGCCGTTATCTCCAACGGCGATCTGCAGGCGCCGGAGGCTGTCGCGCAGTACACCATGTCCCTGGTGCCCAGTGCCTGGCGTCATCTCAACGACGGTGTTTGCTATAGTATCGAGGCCCGGCCGTTTGACGGGCGAGTCCATGCCATTGCCGGCATCGGTAATCCGCAGCGTTTTTTCAAAACGCTCGAGACGCTGGATGTGGCATTCGATCAGCACCCGTTGCCGGACCACCATCGATTTTCGGCGCAGGATGTGCGTTTTTCCGATAATCGCCCGGTGGTCATGACGGCCAAGGATGCCGTCAAGTGTCGCCCCTTTGCCAACGAACGATGCTGGTCACTGGATGTTGAAGCGCGCCCCGAGCCGGCACTGATCGAGTGGCTGGCAGCGCGTCTTGAAAAACTCTGATGCAGGAGAAAGAAATGGACCAGGAACTGCTTGCCATGCTGGTGTGCCCCGAAAGTGGTGGAAAGCTCGAATACAATCGCGACAGCGGCGAGCTATTGTGTCGCGAAAGCGGATTGGCCTATCCCATCACGGATGGTATTCCCGTCATGCTGGTCAGCCGTGCCCGTCGCCTGAGCGTTGAAGAGGCGCTCGGCAAGGCGCAGGGGACATCGGCGGCGTCATGAGTCAGGCCTTTACCGTTGTTATTCCGGCCCGATTTGCCTCACAGCGCCTGCCCGGCAAGCCTTTGCTGGATATTGCCGGCAGGCCCATGATCGAGCATGTCTGGCAGCGTGCCGTGGCATCAGGGGCCACTCGTGTGCTGATTGCCACCGATCATGAACGGATCGCTGACGTCGCTCGTGCTTTTGGAGCCGAGGTGGTGATGACACGGGAAGACCACGTCAACGGCACCTCACGCCTGACAGAGGTCATCGACAAACTGGGGCTCGAGGATTCGGCCTGTATCGTCAACGTTCAGGGCGATGAGCCGTTGCTGCCCAGCAGCCTGATCGATCAGGTGGCGGCATCACTGCAGGGTGACGAGAGTGCGGCCATGGCAACGCTTGCAGAGCCGATTACCGATCGAGCGACCCTGATGCGTGCCAGCGTGGTCAAGGTGGTCCGTAACCATCAGGGGCGCGCTCTTTATTTTTCACGCGCCCCCATCCCCTGGGATCGTGATCGCTTTGATCCGTCAGTCTCCGAACCGATGGAGGATGGTCACAATCCAGGCGAGGGCTGGCTGCGACATATCGGTATTTACGCCTATCGCGCATCCTTTCTGCGTGATTACCAAACACTTCCGATAGCGCCCGTGGAGGCCTGCGAGCAGCTTGAGCAGTTGCGGGCGCTTTATCACGGTCATGCCATTTCCGTTGCCGTGGCCACCGAGCAGTATCCCGCCGGTGTGGATACGCCCGAGGATCTGGCGCGCGTACGCGAATGGCTGACAAGGAGATCAGATTGACTCGAGTCCTGTTCGTCTGCCTGGGGAACATCTGTCGTTCTCCCATGGCCGAAGGTATTTTTCGTCAAATGGTACATCAGTCGGGGCTCGACGCCCGAATCGAGACGGATTCCTGCGGTGTGGGCGACTATCACGTGGGAGAGCCGCCCGACCCGCGGGCCATGCGTGAAGCGCAGCAGCGCGATGTTGATATCACCGAGCTGCGTGGCCGCGTGGTTCGTCGGGATGATTTTGACCGCTTTGATTACATTCTCTGCATGGATGGCGACAACCTTGAGGCCCTGCAGAAAATGGCGCCCGACAGCGGCCAAGCGCACGTGGGCCTTTTGATGGATTTCGCCAGTGAAGATACCGGTACGGAAATTGGTGATCCCTACTTCGGCAATACCGACAATTTCGGACGAGTGGCCGATCAGATCACTGCCGGCTGCCAGGGGCTTATCGAACGGCTAAAACGCGGGGAAGCATCGGATTGAAGATGCACTACGGCGTTGGCCTTCAGTCATACAACACGCTGGGTTTTGAGGCCACGGCCCGAGCGCTGGCCGAAGCCGATTCCCTGCTTTCCCTCCAGCGCGTTCTCGCCGCGGGCCGGCCGCGATTCGACCGCGTTATCCCGTTGGGGGGCGGCAGCAATCTGGTCATGAAGCCTCGTATTGACGCTCTGGTGGTGCGCTACACGGGGCGGCGCATCTGGCAGGAAAGCGTCAACGAACATGAGGCGCTCTGGCATGTTGAAGCGGGCGTGAACTGGCACGCGCTGGTCGAGGAAACCGCTGGCAGCGGCTGGTGGGGTATCGAGAATCTGGCATTGATTCCGGGCTCGGTGGGGGCGGCTCCCATTCAAAACATCGGCGCCTATGGCAGCGAAATCGGTGACGTGATCGAAAGTGTGCATGTCGTGCACATCGAGGATGGTCGCTACGAAATTATTGACCATGCTGGATGTGATTTCGGCTACCGGCACAGTGTTTTCAAGACCGCGCTGGCCGGCAGGGTCGTGATTGTCAAAGTGGTATTAAGGCTCGATCGCAAGGGGTATGCGCGACTGGGCTATGGCGATCTTGCCGCTCGTTTGCCGGTCGCGCCCGGGCCCTTTGATGTCGTCACTGCGGTGGCTGACATGCGCCGGGAGAAACTGCCTGACCCACAGTTACTCGGTAATGCAGGCAGTTTTTTCAAAAACCCGGTGGTGTCGCGGGAGCAGGCCGAAAGGCTGACAACGCAGTGGCCTGCAATGCCGGTCTGGAAGACGGCGCAGGGTGCCAAACTGGCGGCTGGCTGGTTGATCGACCAGTGTGGCTGGAAGGGCTATTGCAGCCATGGCGTGGGGGTTCATCAAAAGCAGGCACTGGTACTGGTACATTACGGTGGCGCCAGTGTAAAGGACCTGCTGGAACTGGCCGAGCGCATTCGACATTCCGTTGATGCGCGTTTTGGCGTCACGCTTGAAATGGAGCCCGGCATCATCGGAGAGTAGCGTTTCAGAGCCTTTCAGAACCGGCGGCATAATAAAAGGCCCGCTCCATTGGAGCGGGCCTTTTTCATGCAGGCTTTGCGTTATTCACCCGAAGACTGGTTTTCACGCTGTTCGCGCTGCTGCTGGCGACGACGCTCACGCGGGTCATTGTGCGCACGGCGGCGCTGACGCTTTTGAGAGTCAGTCTCCTTTGCAGGCGTTTCGCCTTTTACCAAAGCGCTATCAGAGCCTGTCGCCTTGTCAGCGTCTTTATCAGCCGCAGGCTTGTTACTGGTAGCGGCAGTCGCGATGCCTTCACGCTTGCTGTCTTCCTTGCCGGTGGTGGCCTCGGGTTGCGCAGATCTACCGGCATCAGCGGCGGCAGGCTTGTCGGCGCTTTTGGTAGCAGTGGTACCGGTTGCCTGGCTTGACGCCTGATCGGCTTCGGAGGTGATCGCGCCTTTCGGTGCGGCCTTTTCCGTGCCCTTGTCACGTGCCGTCACGCTTTGCTTGTTGATGTCGCGTGCCGGGGCTTCGTTTGAAGCCTTTGCCGCTACAGGTGCATCGGCGGCTTCTCGAGAAACCAGATGCGGCTGCTCACGCGGCGTTGCCTCGCTTGCTACGGGAGCCTTGCCGGCATCAACATTTTCTTTCTTTGCATCGGGTTTCGCATCAGCCGAAGAGTGCTTGTCGGCGCTTCCATCTGCTTTTTCGGTTTCTTTGGCAGATGTCGAAGCAGCATCAGGCCCGGATTGTTTCTCGGCCTTTTTACCTGTTGCCTCGGTAGTCGGCTTGTCTGATGCGACAGCAGCGCTTTCACCGGGAGCCTTTTGCCTGACCGCCTCGGATGCTTCGCTTGATGACTTGAGGGCAGCATCCTTGCTTTTGTCAGCGGCATTTTCTGTTGCTGCGACGCTGGATTGCGCCGCTGTGGCAGACCGACCGGTTTTCGCATCCTGCTGATCCGAAGTGCTTTCAGAGGTCGACGAGTCACGGCCGAAGGTGGCGCTAACCGATTTTCGACCGGCTCCCGGCGCCTTCTCGTCAGAAGCTGGCGCTTTCTCGCCAGAAGCCGCTGCTTTTTTATCAAAAGCGGGCGCATTTTCCTTCGCAGAAGATGCGTTTTTCGAGTCGGCAGTGTCCTTTGTGGCAGCGATATCTGCCTCTTTCGAGGTAGGCGCATCACTGGACTGCGATGTCGACGTTTCTGGGACGGTGTTGGCCGTTTTATTGCCGGAAGCTGCTTCCCCGGTCTGTGCCAGCCCATCAGCACCGGCAGTTTCCGCGGTCCGGTTTTCTTCAGCCTGCAGGCGCTCCTGCTCTGCAACGGCCTCCGGGTTCAGGGCCTGCTTGCGGCTGCGCTGACGCGGATTGTTGCGAGTACGACGAGGCTTGCCATCATCACCATCCTGAGACTGAGCAGGAGACTGTTGCGTCGGCTCGGCCTGCGCGCTTTCCGTTTTGGCAGGCGCGTCGGCTGCGGGCTTTTTACGCTCGCTGTCGTCACGTGATTTTTCGGGGCCCTTGTCTACTGCAGCGCTTTGCTGACGCTTGTCGCCGCGATCGGGGGCGGCGTTATCGCCCCTGGATGGCGTACCATTTTGCTGACGCTTGTCATTGCGATCGCTGGCAGCGCTGTCACCCTTGTCAGAGGCACCGTTTTGCTGGCGCTTGTCGTTGCGCCCGCCGGTATTATCGCTCTTGTCTGAATCGCGTGACGGCCGGTCACGACGATTTTTGTCGTCACGTCCCTTGTCGGAAGATGTACGCTTGTCGTTGCGAGCGTTTTTGCTTGTGGTGCTGTCATCGCGTTTGGCGCTGTCGCGACGGCTGTTACGCTGTTCGCCGCTGTCCGAAGAAGCTTTCTGTTCCTCTCTTGCTGCGGTGTCCTGAGCAGAAGATGGCTGCTTTTCGGTGCGTGTGGCCGGTTGAGTGCTTTCCTTGCGGGGCTGGTCGCTTTGAGACGGGGTGCTGGCAGTTTCCTGCTTGCTGGTGCTCTCGTCACTGCCCATCAGGCGATTGAAGCCTTTCATGAGACGGTTCAAAAAGCCCGACGGCTCTTCGTTGGCCGGCTCGGCAGCGGCAGTCGGCTCGGGGGCCGGCGTGCGATGCGCAACGGAACGTACGGCAGCCTCGGCACGCTTGACGGGCTTGCGATAGGTTTCGCTTTCGTCTTCGGGCGCCTCGAAATCGTCTGACAGCTCAAAGCTTGAACGTGCCGCTTCTTCGGGGTCGACCTGATCGTCGCGATAGCGCTGAACATCGTAGTGCGGTGTTTCAAGTTCAGGCTGCGGCAGCAGCATGACGCGCACACCCTGGCGACGCTCGATATCGGCAAGGACGTTACGCTTTTCATTAAGCAGGTAGGTGGCGACCGGTACCGGCAGCATGGCGCGGATCTGCGAGCTGCGATCCTTCATCGCTTCTTCTTCGATCAGGCGCATGATCGACAGCGAAAGGGAGCGAACATCTCGAATGGTGCCCTGACCGTTGCAGCGCGGACATACCACACCGCTGGTTTCACCCAGTGAAGGCCGAAGGCGCTGGCGTGACATCTCCATCAGGCCGAAACGCGAGATCCGACCGATCTGTACGCGAGCGCGGTCAAGTTTCAGGGCGTCACGAACGCGGTTTTCGACTTCGCGCTGGTTGCGGGCAGGGGACATGTCGATGAAATCGATCACCACCAGACCGCCGATATCGCGCAGGCGCAGCTGACGGGCAATTTCGTCGGCCGCTTCCACGTTGGTCTGCAGTGCGGTCTCCTCGATGTCGCCGCCCTTGGTGGCGCGCGAGGAGTTAATGTCGATGGATACCAGTGCTTCGGTATGGTCGATGACGACAGAGCCGCCCGAGGGCAGTTTGACTTCACGCTCGTAGGCCGTCTCGATCTGAGATTCGATCTGGAAACGAGAGAAGAGGGGCACATCATCGTTATACAGCTTGATCTTTTGCTGATACGAGGGCATGACCTGCTTGACGAAATTGAGCGCTTCTTCATGCACGTCAACGTGGTCAATCAAGACCTCGCCAATGTCCTGGCGCAGGTAGTCGCGCATGGCGCGGATGATAACGTTGGATTCGCGATAGATCAGGAAGGGGGCCGAACGCTTGCCGGCTTCTTCGGTAATGGTTTCCCAGACCTGTACCAGATAGTCCAGGTCCCACTGCAACTCCTCAGAGGAGCGACCGATGCCGGCGGTACGCACAATCACGCCCATCTTTTCGGGCATGGTGAGCTGGCTCATGGCTTCTTTCAGCTCGGTGCGCTCATCGCCTTCGATGCGACGCGAGATGCCGCCTGCCCGCGGGTTGTTGGGCATCAGTACCAGAAAGCGACCGGCCAGGCTGATAAAGGTGGTCAGTGCTGCGCCCTTGTTGCCGCGCTCTTCCTTGTCGACCTGGACAATGACTTCCTGGCCTTCCTTGATGACTTCCCGAATATTGGGTCGGCCGTTACCGGAAGGTTCCTTCGAGAAGTATTCGCGCGAAATTTCCTTGAGCGGCAAAAAGCCATGGCGGTCGGCGCCGAAATCAACAAAGGCGGCTTCAAGGCTGGGCTCGACCCGGGTGATACGGCCGCGATAGATGTTGGCCTTTTTTTGTTCCCGGGCACCGGATTCGATGTCGAGGTCGTAAAGTCTTTGACCATCGACCAGCGCGACTCTCAGCTCTTCAGGCTGCGTCGCGTTGATAAGCATGCGTTTCATGTTGTCTCACTGACTAAGCGTACCGCCAGACAAATGCCGTGCCACAGTCGTTATCAACCCCTAAGGTCGATCGACTGTCGCGCCGGGCATCGGTACAGCCGAATCGCGGGCCAGAGTGTTTGTGCTCAGCGCATGTCTACAAGTATGTTTCAATTTCCTGGGCGCCATACAGACGTGCCCGGAAAAGGCTTCATGATCATGTTGAGTACGTGACCGCCTGAAGACATGTCGCGGCAGCATGGTTGCTTAACCGGTCTTCCAGTGGGGCGGTCACACCTGATGGCCATCAATTCGACAGCACCGGCTTTCGGTACGGAAATGGTTTATCCCGTGATGCGAAATCCGGGTACTTCAATACTGCCAGGTGCCGGGTAAATATCCTCCGGCGACTGTTCTGTTGCTTCGGCCTGCGTGTCATCTGATGCAGGCGCTGTCAGGTCTTTCAAACCTTAAGGAAGCCCCCGGAATATAACAGTAAACCCATGTGCCCACAATCGGGGCCATCGCCACGTTATTTCGCTACAATGCCGGCCCTTACAGCAGGTAAAAGAGGAAATTAACATGGCCGAGGGGCGTGGCGTTCAGTGGCTTGAAATCGATGAACATCATGATGGACAGCGACTGGATAATTTTCTTCTTGCCCATCTCAAGGGCGCGCCTCGCACCCTGATCTATCGGATCATTCGCCGCGGTGAAGTACGCATTAACGGAGGGCGTGGCAAGGCGAGCCGGCGTCTGATCAAGGGAGATCGGGTGCGGGTGCCGCCGTTGCGCCTGACCCCCCAGGAGGCTGTACAAGAGGTCAGCGATAATCTGCGCCATGTCATCACAAACAGCCTTTTAAAGGAAACGCCGGACTGGATGGTGTTCAACAAGCCTTCCGGGCTTGCCGTGCACGGTGGCAGCGGCGTCAAGATCGGGCTCATCGAAGCTCTGCGTCAGATTCGTGATGACCTGCCTTATCTTGAGCTGGTGCATCGGTTGGATCGCGATACGTCCGGATGCCTGTTGGTGGCAAAATCCCGTAGTGCGCTCAACTTTCTCAGCGATGAGCTGCGTCAGCACCGAATGCAAAAGCATTATATGGCACTGGTAGAAGGGGCGTGGCCGGTCGAGCGCCATGAGGTCGATGCGCCGCTTTTGCGCTTTGAGCTGGCCAACGGCGAACGGCGTGTAAGGGTGGACGCCGCTGGCAAGGCCTCCAGGACACGCTTTACGCTCGTTGAATCCCTGAAGGGTGCCTCGCTTGTGGAGGCAGAACCCGTCACGGGGCGTACCCATCAGATTCGCGTACATGCCGGCCATGCCGGCCACCCTCTGCTGGGGGATACCAAATATGGCAGTACCAGCGGAGAGCGTCTGGCCACACGCTGTGAGCTGTCTCGCCTTTTTCTGCATGCGCGAATGCTTGGGTTCACTGACCCCGCCTCGGAACAGCTCGTCCAGCTGCATGCTCCCCTGAGTGATGATTTGCAGAATGTGCTGGCACGCCTTCGCTAACAAATGCCGCCGATGCAGGCGGTCCATCGATGGGTAGGTTAAAAGGAGCACGGCAGCGATGCGGTATCGTCTGATCATCTTTGACTGGGATGGCACGCTCATGGATTCGGCAGATCGAATCGTGAATTGCATGCAACGGGCAGGAGACGATGTGGGCTGGCCTGCACTGAGCGACGAGGCCGTGCGAGATATTATCGGTCTCGGCCTGCCTGAAGCCATTGCCCGGCTGTGTCCCGGCATTGAGGGCGAGCGGGCCGAGCAGCTTCGCAAACGCTACTCACATCATTTCGTGACCGCTGAAAAGGAAGGGCCTGCCTTGCCGTTTTTTGACGGTGTGGAAGAGGGGATCTCCCGCCTGCGGGCAATGTCTGACCTGAAACTTGCCGTGGCTACCGGCAAGAGCCGCCGGGGGCTGGATCGAATTTTTATCGAGCGCGATTGCGGTCACTGGTTTGATGACAGTCGCACAGCGGATCTGACTCGCTCGAAACCCGATCCGCTCATGCTGACCGAGCTGCTTCAAACGCTGGATGTCGCTCTCGAAGAGGCTGTCATGATCGGTGACAGTGTCCATGACATGGGCATGGCGCAGGCGCTGGGCATGGATCGGGTCGCTGTCACCTGGGGTGTGCACAATGCACAGCAGCTGGGAGATTTTTCACCCGTTAGCGTGGTGCACAATTTCCATGAACTGATGTCGTGGCTGGCGCCGACGGCCTGTCGGCACACAGGGAGCGGGATGCATGAGTGATCAAAAAGATCGATGGACGGGGCGCGACATGACAGACGCCGAGGCGACGGCTGAAGACCCTGCTCGGGTAAGCGAATCCCGTGAGGCGATCATGGAGCGGTGGTTGCTCGAAATGGTGCGCGAGCAGCGTCGAAGCCGTCGTTGGAAAATTTTCTTTCGTCTGCTGTTCTGGGGCTTCTGGATTGCGGTGGCGGCCATCGTGGCCTTCATGATGACAGGAGATCGGGAGTCGCTGGTAGGCAACCGGGTCGGAGTCGTCAAGGTGGAAGGGGTCATCGATAGTCGCTCGCCGGCCAGTGCCGAAAGGGTCATCCGAGGGCTGAACAATGCCTGGCGGGGCTCGGATACGGCGGTGGTGTTGCAGATCAACAGTCCTGGCGGCTCTCCGGTACAGTCGCAGCGCATCTATGACGAGATTCGCCGTCTTCGCAGCACCGATGACAAGCCCATTATCGCTGTCATCGAGGACATCGGCGCCAGCGGTGCCTACTATATCGCCTCCGCGGCGGACGAGATTTATGCGGCGCCGGCCAGTCTTGTCGGATCCATCGGCGTGGTTTACTCGGGATTCGGCCTTGAAGGCGCGATAGACAAGTTGGGCGTTGAGCGGCGTGTATTCACCGCCGGTGAAAACAAGGACATGCTCGATCCGTTTCAGCCCGTCAACGAGGAGCAGCGCCGCTTCTGGCAGCACGTCCTTGATCAGACGCATGATCAGTTCATCAATGCTGTTAAAGCCGGCCGCGGGGATCGCCTGTCGGATGATCCGGCACTTTTCTCGGGTCTGGTATGGACCGGGGAGGAGGCTGCTGACAAGGGGCTGACGGATGGTCTTAAAAGCGTTGATGATATCGCACGCGATATGACCGGTAGTGCCGAAACCACGGACTACACCCAGAGCGGCGATCCACTCGAGCAGATCTCGCGCCACTTTGGTCGGGTGGCCGCCCAGTATATGGGAATCGATCTGCAGACCAGCGAGTCGCCTGTTCGTCTGCGCTGATCCGCGGGGCGATGTGTCGTTTAAAAGGGCTTACGCTTGGAGTAGCGGGTTGGTGCCGGCATCGCGCAGTAACCGACAAAGGGCGATGAGTGGGAGGCCGATCAGCGCGCTGGGATCGGTGGTTTCGATGCCGTCAAAAAGCGCCATGCCCAGTTTTTCCATGTAAAAGCCGCCGGCGCTGTCGATGGCCGGCTCTTTTCTGACATAGCCTTCGATTTCGCATGGATCAAGCGTGCGCATGTCCACGCTCGTAAGATCGACGTGAATGGCGCAGTGATGGCGACGTGTGTCCAGCAGGGCAACGCCTGTAAAAAAGCTGACCCGCTGCCCGGAAAACCGCTCCAGTTGCCTGCGCGCGCCGTCGATGGTACCGGGCTTTCCCAGTCGCTCGTTATCGATGCTGGCCACCTGGTCGCTACCGATAATGAGATGGTGGGGATAGTGCTCTGCCAGGGCACAGGCCTTTTCACGCGACAAACGCTCGGCCAGCCCGTGTGGCGTTTCACCCTCCCGGGGTGTTTCATCGATATCGGGGGCGTGGCAATGAAAGGGCAGACCAAGACGGTCCAGCAGTTCGCGGCGCGAACCGGAGCCGGAGGCAAGAACGAGCAGGGACATCATTTCTCCTGAAACTTGTGTCGGAGCAGAAAGGCAGGGCCGTTATTTAAAACAGTGTCTGTTGCTTCAAGTGTATTGTTTGCAACAACTCTTTTGACACTTTCACGGACAATCCCTATTATTGCGCGCCTATGTCAACCACGCGACTACCCAAAACGGTCGAGCCCTATCGGCTTGCTGCCAGCGGCGAACGTCTGGAAGGGAGAATTCTTCTCTCTGCCATGCCTCGTATCGTCGATGCTATCGGTCGGCAGGAGGTGGAATGTCATATCGTCATGACGTTTGATCTCGATGCCCAGCGACAGCATTACATCGAAGGCTCATTTGCTGCCGATGTCGAAATGCCCTGTCAGCGATGCCTGCAGGCCATGCCGGTTCATCTTGAAAGCACCTTTCTGCTTGGCATGGTGACCAGCGATGAGCGTGCAGCAACGCTGCCGGCACGCTATGAGCCGGTGCTCGTGGAAGACGAACATCTGGATCTGCTGCCGGTTGTCGAGGACGAACTGCTTCTGACACTGCCGCAGGTGGTCTATCACGATGAAGCGGATTGCGCCGTTTCTCGCGATTCGCTGCAAAGCGGTGACGAAGTCGAGCCAACGCCGGCGCGAGCCGATAACCCGTTCAGTGTGCTTCGTTCCCTGAAGGATCACTGAGTCATTTCTGACGTTACGTTACAACCGGAGACAACCCCATGGCTGTCCAAAAGAATCGCAAGTCTCGTTCCAAGCGCGGTATGCGTCGTGCCCACGATGCGCTGACCGCTCCGACGCTGTCCCAGGACAAGGAAACCGGTACTACTCACCTCCGTCACCATGTCGCACCGGACGGATACTATCGTGGCCGCAAGGTCATCGACGTCGAAGAATAAATGGTTCGGGCGATGCCGCCCTTGCGTATCGCCATCGACGCCATGGGCGGGGATTACGGTCCCCGCGCCACTGTTCCCGGAGCAGCACTTGCACTGGCGCAAAGACCCGAGGTCAGCGTCACGCTCTATGGCAGACGTCATCTGCTTGATGTCGAACTCTCCCGTTTGCCCGTCTCCCTTGCTCATGTCCGCGCCCGCATCAATCTTGTTGAAGCCGGTGACAGCCTTCCCGCTGGCATGACGCCCTCGCGACTCCTGCGCGATGCCCCTTTCGGTAGTCTCCATGCAAGCCTTGTCGCACTGCGCAATGATGAAGCCAGCGCCTGCGTCAGCGGTGAGCATACCGGTGCCATCATGGCGCTGGCACGACGTGACGTTGGCATGCTGGACAGCGTTGCTCGCCCGGCCATCAGTGCGGCCATACCCACTGCCTCTAATAGACCCTGTTACATGCTCGACCTGGGCGCCAATGTGGATGCTAGGCCCGAGCATCTTGTGGACTTCGCGTTCATGGGCGCTGCCATGGTCAGGCTGGTAGACGGTGTCTGTCTTCCGCGTGTGGGGCTTTTGAATGTGGGCACCGAAAGCGGCAGGGGAGAGCGTCGCGTACGGGAAGCCGACGCGCTGCTTCGCGGTGTCGATCACACCCATTTTGAATATATCGGCTACGTGGAAGGTGATGCCCTTTTTGCCGGCACCACGGATGTCGCGGTCTGTGATGGCATGGTGGGCAACATTGCGCTCAAAAGCAGTGAAGGGCTGGCGCGCATGCTGGCGATGCGTCTTCAAACCGGATTCAAAACCGGTTTATATGCACGTATGGCAGGGCGTCTGGCCGCGCCCGTGCTGCGTCGTTTTCTGCAGGAACTCAATCCGGTGCGTTACAATGGCGCCAGTTTTCTGGGGCTCAGAGCCACCGTGATAAAAAGCCATGGCGGTGCACAAGCCGAAGGCTTTGCCTATGCTGTGCGCCGTGCCGTGGATGAGGCAGCAATGAATTTGCCGCACAGACTGATGTCATAAGGTCATTTCGTGTGGCGAAGCCGAAAGCGAGCCGGCATCATGGTCCTTTATGAAGCTTCGCTTATTCAATCTTCAATGAGTTAGTACAGGTGAATCAGATGAGCAATGCCCTCGCCCTGGTCTTTCCCGGTCAGGGTTCTCAGCAGCTGGGCATGCTGCGAGAGCTCGCCGAACGCTATAGCGTGGTGAGAACGACTTTTGAGGAAGCCTCCGACGCGCTGGGATACGATCTCTGGCACGTAACGCAGGAAGGTCCCGAGTCGGCGCTCAATACCACTGCCTGCACCCAGCCGGCACTGCTGACTGCCAGCGTGGCCATCTGGCGTGTCTGGCAGGAGCTTGAGGGCCCGCGACCAACGGCCATGGCCGGACACAGCCTTGGAGAGTACAGTGCACTGGTCTGTGCCGGTGCCATGAGTTTTGCCGATGGCGTTCGACTGGTGCGTCTGCGCGGTGAAGCCATGCAGGACGCTGTGCCGGCAGGTCAGGGCGGCATGGCCGCCATACTGGGGCTTGATGATGATGTCGTGGAAGCGGTCTGTGAGCAGGCGGCTCAGGGCAGTGTTGTCTCGGCTGTCAATTACAACTCGCCCGGCCAGGTCGTCATCGCCGGCGAAAAGGCAGCGGTCGAACGTGCCATCGTTTTGTGTCAGGAGCGCGGCGCCCGTCGTGCCATGCCGCTGCCGGTGTCGGTACCTTCGCATTGCGCGCTGATGAAGCCTGCTGCAGAACGCCTCGAGCAGGCCATGGCGGATATCGATCTGCGCCAGCCGCGCTATCGTGTTATCCAGAATGTGGATGCCGCCTGGCACGACGATCTTGATACCATTAGGGCGTGTCTGGTACAGCAGCTCTATCGCCCGGTCCTCTGGACACGATGCGTGGAAGCACTGTCCGGGCAGGGTGCCGGCGTCTTTATCGAGTGTGGCCCCGGCAAGGTATTGACCGGGCTGGGCAAGCGAATCGCACGCCAGAGCCGCGGTTTGGCCGTCAACGACCCCGAATCGCTTGCAGCCGCTATCGAGCTGGCAAAAGAGATGCCGGAGAGTCAGTAACGGCATTTCAATGAGCATGACAAGACATCAAGCCCAAAAGGGACGGTAAGCATGAGTGAAGCAAGAGTGGCACTGGTTACCGGTGCAACACGTGGCATTGGTCAGGCCATTGCTCGTGAGCTGGGTCGACAGGGCCATACGGTCATTGGTACGGCGACCAGTGAAGACGGTGCGCGCCGCATTGAGGATGATCTCGCCGCGCATTCGATCACCGGTGCGGGCATGGTGCTCAACGTGACCGACAGCGACGCCATCGATCAGGTGCTCAAGGAGATTGGCGAGCGTTTCGGTGCGCCGCTGATTCTGGTCAACAATGCCGGTATCACTCGTGATAACCTGTTGATGCGCATGAAGGATAACGAATGGGATGAGGTTCTGGATACCAACCTCACCTCGGTCTATCGTGTTTCAAAGGCCTGCATGAAGGCAATGACTCGCGCACGCTTTGGTCGCATCATCAATATCAGTTCCGTTGTCGCGACACTGGGCAATGCAGGGCAGAGTAACTATGCTGCGGCAAAGGCCGGCATGGAAGGGTTTACTCGTTCACTGGCGCGCGAGCTTGCCTCACGCAATGTTACCGTCAATGCAGTAGCGCCGGGTTTTATTGCAACCGACATGACCAGTGATCTGCCGGAGAAACACAAGGAATCATTGCTGAATCAGATTCCGCTGTCGCGCTTGGGGCAACCCGAAGAAATTGCAGCGGCGGCGTGTTTTCTGACCAGTGATGTCGCCGGGTATATCACCGGTGAAACGCTGCATGTCAATGGCGGCATGAACATGCGCTAGAGCCGGCAAAGGACGTTGTTGCGTCCAAGAAAGACGGTCTATAAACTACCGCCAGTTTTGATCTGGCGACTCGTAAACCAGGAGTGATGATAAATGAGTACCATCGAAGAGCGCGTTAAAAAAGTTGTTGCCGAACGTTTGAACGTCAAGGAAGAAGAGATCCAGAACAGCTCTTCCTTCACTGAAGATCTGGGCGCCGACTCGCTCGACACAGTGGAACTGGTAATGGCTCTCGAAGAGGAATTTGATACCGAAATTCCCGACGAAGAAGCTGAAAAGATCACGACCGTGCAGGAAGCGATCGACTACATCGTCGCTCATCAGTAAGTTTCTGGCGCGATCCGGCCCTTCGGGGCAGGGTTGACCTGTAAAGCCGCCCCATTCGGGAGCGGCTTTATTTTTAAATAAAATTGACCGGTAGACAGTACAGGCTGCGCCGGGCCTTTCAAGCTGAACCATCAAGGGTATATCAGTCAGAGACCGCACCGGCAGAATCGGTATAATGGCCACGATATATCTTGCAGCAGGCGGTCGGGTATCCAGCAGGAATTCAGGCTCTCGAGCGCACTTATCTGTCTTTTTTGGAGGAAAAACGATGCCTCGCAGAAGGGTCGTGGTGACCGGCATCGGTCTGGTAACACCGGTAGGTAATACGACTGATGCCACCTGGGATAGTATCAAGGCCGGCAAAAGCGGTATCGGATCGATCGAGCACTTTGATGCCAGTGGTTTGAATACGCGTTTCAGCGGCGCTGTAAAGGGATTTGATCCGGCCCCCTGGTTCAATCCTAAGGATGCCAAGAAGATGGATCTTTTCATCCAGTATGGCATTGCAGCTTCCGTACAGGCCGTTCAGAACTCGGGAATTACCTGTAGCGAAGAAAACGCGCATCGCATCGGGGTTGCCATCGGTTCGGGCATCGGTGGATTGCCGATGATCGAAACCAATCATCAGTCGCTGTTGAAGTCGGGTGCTCGCCGCATTTCTCCCTTTTTTGTTCCCGGCTCGATCATCAACATGATCGCCGGGAACCTGGCCATCCAGTTTGGCTTTCGTGGTCCCAACATTGCCATTACGACGGCCTGTACGTCCGGAACACACAATATTGGCTATGGGGCTCGCACGATTGCCTATGGCGATGCCGATGTCATGGTGTGTGGCGGTGCCGAAATGGCCAGTACACCGTTGGGTGTCGGCGGATTTTCCGCGGCACGCGCGCTTTCAACCCGTAACGATGACCCGCAGGCAGCCAGTCGCCCGTGGGATCGCGATCGTGACGGGTTTGTACTCTCCGATGGTGCCGGGATACTGGTGCTGGAAGAGTATGAACACGCCAGAGCACGCGGTGCCGATATCCTGGCGGAATGTGCCGGGTTCGGCATGAGCGACGATGCCTGGCACATGACAGCGCCGCCCAGCGATGGCGCAGGCGCTGCCCTTGCCATGAGCAATGCCATTCGCGATGCCGGGCTTGATCCTTCAAGCATTGACTACATCAATGCCCATGGTACTTCCACAATGGTGGGTGACGTGGCCGAAAGCCTTGCCATCGAGAAGGTGCTGGGTGCGTCTGCTCGTGATGTTGCCATTAGTTCGACCAAGTCGATGATCGGTCACCTGCTGGGTGCCGCCGGCGCGGTTGAAGCGGCGTTTTCCATTCTTGCACTGCGCGATCAGGTCGCACCGCCGACCATCAATCTGGACAACCCCGATGAGCAGTGCCGTCTGGATTATGTGCCGCATACCGCACGCGAAATGAAAATCGAGCATGCGCTGTCGAACTCATTCGGTTTTGGCGGTACCAACGGCTCGCTGGTGTTTTCGCGAATCTAATGGCGTCAACATGACGGACAGGGATGAAAGCGAGTCAACCGTGCCCCTGACGGATCGCGGACTGGCCTACGGTGACGGTCTGTTTGAAACCGTGCTGGTCCGAGAGGGCGTTCCAATGCTCTGGAACGAGCACTGCGAGCGTTTGGCGCAGGGGGCGCATCGACTGGGCTTTGAGGCCCCTTCGCGGCAGTGGCTTGATACGCTGGCTGCACGTGCGCCGGACGGTGACCATGTGCTCAAGATCATGCTCACACGCGGTAGTGGCGGGCGCGGTTATCGTCCACCAGTGCCGTCCGAGCCGCGTTGCCGCTGGCAGTTCATGCCCTTTACACCCCTTGTCGAGCGCTGGAATACGGGGGTGGATGTTCGGCTCTGCCGTCTACAGCTTGCGCGTCAGCCTGCGCTGGCCGGTATCAAGCATCTCAACCGGCTGGAAAACGTGCTGGCACGTCAGGAGTGGCACGACGAGGCCATCGCCGAAGGCATTTTGCTCAACGACCGTGATCATCCCATTGAAGCCACTGCCATGAACCTGGCCTGGTTTGATCAGGGCCGATGGTGGACGCCTGCACTAAACGAATGTGGCGTGGAAGGAACGCTGCGTCGCGCGCTGGTCGAAAGCGGTCATTTGACGGTTGTAGAGCACGCGCCGCTTTCCCGGCTGCTGGCGTCGCAGAGTACCTGTCTTTTTAATTCGGTGCAGGGACTGTGGCCGGTCGTGACGTGTCACGATTCGGACAGCCAGCATGCGCTTGCGCAGTGGGGTATCGATGCATCGGTACGTCGTCTCCAGCATAAGGCGCACACTCTGCTGGGCCATCCCATCACTTTCCCAACTTCCTGATCAGGGTTTCATGCATGCGATGGTTAAAGGGTGTACTTCTGGCACTGATCATCATGGCGGCTGCCGTTGGTGGCGGCTGGCTCTGGTGGCAGCACAAGCTGGACACACCGATTGCCCTGCAATCTTCTGAAATCTACGAGGTGCGCCCCGGTATGGGGGCCAGACAGATCATCGACGAGCTGCACGAGCGCGGCATTATTGACGAGCGCTGGCCCTACAAACTGCTTGGCGTGGTTGATCCCGCGCGTTTGAGGGCGCTGCGTGCCGGCGAGTTCGAGCTGTTGCCCGACATGAATGCGCATGCGTTGCTGGGCAAGCTTTCCAGCAACGATGTCGTTCGACATCGATTGACCATTCCGGAAGGGCGTACCTTCGCCCAGATGCGCCAGATCCTGAATCAGGCCGAGCCGCTTGTGCACGACACCCGGGACATGAGCGATGAAGAAATCATGGCCGCGCTTGGTGAAACAGGAGAGTTTCCCGAAGGCTGGTTCTTTCCGGACACCTATCAGTGGCACAAGGGCACCACCGACATTGAACTGTTTCAGCGCGCCCATGACAGAATGGTCAATACCCTTGACGAGATCTGGGCCGATCGTCAGCCGGATCTTCCGATCGATAGCCCCTACGAGGCGCTGATTCTGGCCTCGTTGATCGAAAAGGAAACCGGTGCGCCTGCCGAGCGTACCCGTATTGCCGGCGTGTTCGTTCGCCGTCTGGAAAAGGGAATGCGCCTTCAAACGGATCCGACTGTGATCTACGGGCTGGGGCAGGCTTATAGCGGCTCGTTGACGCGTGCGGATCTGACCCGATCCACTCGGTGGAACACCTACGTCATCAGCGGGCTGCCGCCAACCCCCATTGCCATGCCCGGGCGCGCCTCCCTTGAGGCTGCCGTCAACCCGGCAGAAGGTGACGAGCTCTACTTTGTCTCCAAAGGCAACGGCGAACATCAGTTTTCCGCCACGCTCGAAGAACATAATGCGGCGGTGCGTCGCTATATTCTCAACCGTTGAGAGACGTCATGATTCAGCCAGGCCGTTTTATTACTCTGGAGGGAGGAGAGGGTGCCGGAAAAAGCACCAACCTCTCCTTCGTTCGTGACTATCTCCAGAATCGGGGCATCCGCGTTGTTACCACACGCGAGCCCGGCGGCACGCCCATGGCAGAGCGCATTCGGGCGCTGCTGCTCGCCGGTGACGAGCAGGACCCGCTCGACGATCTGACAGAACTGCTGCTGGTATTTGCTGCGCGCGCCCAGCATCTATCCCGGGTCATCCGCCCTGCACTTGCCCGGGGAGAGTGGGTCATCAGTGACCGCTTTACCGATGCCACCTTTGCCTATCAGGGCAGTGCCCGTGGTATCGACGGCGATCGCATTGCCTCACTCGAGCAGTTCGTCCAGCAGGGGCTGACACCGGATATCACGCTCTGGCTGGATATGCCGGTCGAGCATGCCGCCGACCGCCTGGCCGCACGGGGCGGAGAGCGCGACCGCTTTGAACGCGAGCGCGGCGATTTCTTTGAGCGGGTGCGCCAGGGGTATCGAATGCGTGCCGAACAGGCCCCCGAGCGCATTGCCGCTGTCGATGCCGCGCAGCCGCTTGAGCAGGTGCAGCGCGATATTGCCATGTTGCTGGATCAACAGCTCAACTCATGGAACTGACGCCCTGGCCCTGGCAAACAGGCATCTGGCAGCGCCTCACAGCGCTGGCGGATGAATCCCGTCTACCTCATGCGCTCATGCTGACCGGCCCTTCAGGGCTGGGAAAGGAGCGTCTGGCGCAGGCATTGATCGCCCGGCAGCTCTGTCAGACACCCCGGGACAGCGCCTGTGGCAAATGCCACGCCTGCCAGATGCTGATGTCGGGATACCATCCTGATCTTCTCGAGATTCTGCCTGCCGAACGGGGCAAGCAGATTCGTATCGATGCCATTCGCGACATCAACGCCTTTGCGTCACAGACGGCGCAGCAGGGGGGGTATCGCGTGATTCATCTGGCGCCGGCCGAGTCGATGACCGTAGCCGCCTCCAACGCACTGCTGAAAAGTCTGGAAGAGCCGGGCAACAACACGCTGTTTGTCCTGCAAAGCGATATTCCCTCCCGCACGCTGCCGACCATTCGCAGCCGCTGTCAGCAGTGGTCGCATCCTCAGCCTGCGCGTGATGAGGCGCTTGCCTGGCTGACCGAGGCGCTTGATGATCGGGAACAGGCCGAATTCTGGTGGCAGGTCGCCGGTGGCCGTCCACTTTTGGCACGTGATCTGGCCGCCCCCGAGGCCCGGCAGTTGCGTCAGGAGCTGCGCGAGCTTTTTGAGTTGCTGGTGCGCGGCGGGGACCCGGTCGCAGAAGCCGCACGTCTGGACAAACAGGCGCTGGCCGACATCCTTTGGCATGGCGTGCTCTGGCTCGAGGATCTGATTCGTCTCGGCGTGTCCGGCGATATGGACAGCGTACGCAATCGTGACCTTCTGCCGCTTTACCAGCAGGCCATCAAGAACGCACGCGTGCGTGACTGGTTTCGACTGCTCGATTACGCCCATGAGCAGCGGCGTCTGCTGGCCGGAGGCGGTAATCCCAATGCCCAGCTGGTCATCGAATCCTGGCTGATTCGCTGGTCGGCGCTTTTGCGCTCCTGAGACGCCGCGCAACTTTTGCCGCCGGCGGCCGATAACAGGTCCATTATTTTCCCGGTGGGAGGTTCTCATGAGTGGGCGAGCACTGTCTTTTACGTTTAACGATACCAACGCACTCAAGGCAGCATGGATGCCGATTCTTGAGCGCGGCGGTCTGTTTGTCCCTACGCCGGTGCGTCATCATCTGGGTCAACGGGTCTACCTGCTGCTGACGCTGCCTGATGAACACGACGCGCGTCCGGCATCGGGAATCGTTGCCTGGCTGTCGCCTTCAGGAGGCGCTGGCCAGCGCAGTGGCGGTGTTGGCGTTCATCTTGATGCCGAAGAGCATGCCCTGCGTGAACACATCGAGTCACTGCTGGCCTGAACGGGCCGACCATCATTGCTTTGGATCGATGAGAGTATTATACCGTTATCTTTCTGTTTGAGCTCATCGAAAATATATCTTTCGCCCCCTAAAAGTCAGTGATCTGCGATAATACCCGGTCTGCATATCTACAACCGGGTAAGTTTTAATGAGCCAGTCAGCCGAACAATTGTCATGGCCTTCGGTACTGATCGATTCCCACTGTCATCTTGATCGCCTTGAGCCTGCAAGCGGCGAAGTGGACGCCGTTCTTGCGCGCGCTCGCGAGGCCGGTGTGCGCGGCTTTCTGGCGGTCGCCACTAATCTGGAAGGCATGCCGTCACTGGCAGAGATCGGGCGTCGCCATGATGATGTCTTTTACGGTGTCGGTATTCACCCGATGCAGATTCTTGAGAGCGAACCCACGTTTGAAGAGATCAAGGACTGCATCGAGCGATTCGAACCGGTCGCTGTCGGCGAAATCGGTCTGGATTTTCAGACAGACGAGCAGGGGGCGCTTCGTGTTCCGAGAGAGACTCAGCTGACCCGCTTTGAGCGTCATTTGCGCGCTGCCCGTGAGGCCGAGCTGCCGGTCAGTGTTCATACGCGCGCTGCGCGTGAAGAAACGCTTGAGATGATCGAGCAGCATCTTGACCCGAACGTTGGCGGGGTACTGCACTGTTTCACCGAAGATCTGGATATGGCGCGTCGGGCCGTGGCCCACGGTTTCATGATTTCGCTGTCCGGTATCGTCACCTTTGCCAGTGCTGAGAACGTCCGCGCGCTGGCCCGGGCGCTGCCGCTTGATCGGCTGCTGCTGGAAACCGACAGCCCCTGGCTGTCGCCGGTGCCCTACAGAGGGCGCCCCAATGAGCCGGCGCGTGTACTGGAAGTGGCCCGTGTCATTGCCAATGAGCGCAACATCAGTCTGGATGAAGTGGCCATGCAGACCACGGCCAACTTCCACCGTCTGTTCCGTCGGGCCACGCCCATCCACGACGATGCACGATTTGCAACTGCCTGAGGAGTCTGCCATGTCACTGGAAAGGCTGCTGACGGTTCAAACGGATGATCAGCCCCTGCCACTGGAAAGCTGGCATCCGACCCTGTCGGGTGAGCTGGACATACGGGTGGATCGACAGGGCGTCTGGTGGCACGAGGGCGCGGCGGTCGAACATCCACGCGTACTGCGAACCCTGTCGCGCCTGCTGCGCCGCGAGTCGGACGGGCATCACTATCTGGTCACGCCGGTCGAAAAGTGGCGAATCCGTGTCGAGGATTGTCCGCTTTTGATCGTGGACGCTGCCTGTCAGTCGCTGGCCGGTGGCAATCCGTGCTGGGTTCTGACCACCCAGACCGGAGAGCACGCGACATTGAACGGTGACTGTCATCTGGTCCTCGACGAGGCCACCGACATTCCGCGGGTCAGCCTGCGTCACGGTCTTTCGGCGCGGCTGTCACGCCAGTGCTGGTACTATCTCGTCGAGCAGGCCGAGTGTCTTGAAGACGCTCAGGGCCACCTGCACATGGGCATTTATAGTCAGGGGCACTGGCACGCTCTGGGGGCGCCAATGGATGCCGGCGATCTTCAAACGCCATCATGACGCTGACCGAACAACAGCAGGCCGTGGTTCATCATGGCAACGGCCATGCGCGGGTGTTTGCCGTGGCCGGTGCCGGCAAGACATCAACCATGGTGGCCCGGGTGCTTCATCTCATGGCGGTGGGGACATCGCCCGATCGAATTCTGGTTTTGATGTTCAATCGCGCCGCACGCGAGGATTTTGCGGCGCGCCTTCGCAGGCTGGCCCCTTCCGGCAGCCGACTGCCGCAGGTACGTACCTTTCACTCCATCGGCCACCGGCTGGGGCAGAGCCTGATGCGCTGGGGCGCTCTGCCGCCGCGTCGGTTGATCGAAGGGGAGTGGCAGCGAGAGCGTCTGGCCCGTCAGGTACTTCAACAGCTGCTGGCTGATGAGCCTGCCCAGCTGGCGCTGTCACTGGAAGAAGAGCGTATCGAGGCGCTGCTGCAGTTCTGTGATCTGGTCAAATCAGAATGCCTGTCACCTGCCAGACTCCACGAGCAGGGCGACTACGGCGCGGATACCGAGCACTTTGTGCCGACCTTTCTGGAGATGGAACGCCAGATGCATGACCAGGGCGTCATGACCTATGCCGATCTGCTCTATCGACCCCTGCGCGCGCTGATTCGTGACGACGTCTCGCGCGAGCGCATTCAGGGCCGTCTTGATCACATCATTGTCGATGAGTATCAGGACATTAACGAGGTGCAGCTGCGTCTTCTATCGATGCTGGCGGGCAACAGCGCCAGCGTCATGGCTGTAGGAGATGCCAATCAGTGCATCTATGAGTGGCGCGGCGCGCGCCCGGATGCCATGAATGCCCGCTTTGGCGAACTTTTCGCCACACCGACCGACTATCCCTTGAGCTGGACCTTTCGTCACGGCCACGCCGTCTCCCTGATGGCCAACCATGTCATTCGCGCCAATAAGGGCGCTGCCGATCAGCTCACGCTGTCGGCGCCGGACAACCCGGCAACACAGGTCGAGTGCGACAGCGACAATGCGCGGCTGGTGCGCCTGCTGCAGGAGTGGCAGGAACAGGGGCGCGATCTGAAGGAGTGCGCGGTACTGGTGCGCAGCTGGTCACTCAGCGTGCCCGTACAGCTGCGGCTGCTGCGGGAAAACATTCCCTTTCAGCTGGGGCAGCAGGACCGTTTCGTGTTTCGATTGCCGCTGGTCCGGGCGCTGGCCGGCTATTTGGAACTGACCCGACGTCCGGCGCTTTTAAGTGACAGTGAGCATCTTTTGATGCTTTACAGCCAGCCCAGTGCCTTTGTCAGCCAGGAGCGGCTGGGGCCGCTGACGGCAGAGCTTGCACGCACCGGCCGCTGGCCCGAGCAGCACATTGTGCTGGATGGCCTGAAGCCCTTTCAGCGGCGACATCTCAAAAAGCGCTGGGCACTGTTGCAGAAGCTGCCTTCCATGCGCGATCAGGCGCCGGCCGATGTGCTCTCGCATGTGGTCGACACGCTGGAGGCCGAAAAGCTTCTGCGCCGTGCCGCTGCCCGGCGTGACAAGGGCGAGGAGGACATTCGCCTTCTGGATGTTCTGATTGAACAGGCCGGGGAGCTGGCCGATGACCCGGAGGCCTTCATTGCGCTGCTCAAAAATCCCGTCATCAATCAGGAGCAGGGCGTGCTGCTCTCGACCATTCACGGCGCCAAGGGGCTCGAGTGGCCGATGGTCGTGCTGGCGGGGCTCAACGAGGAGGATTTTCCGCTTTATTCCAGAGAGAATCCGCTCACGCCCCGAGCGCTGGAAGAAGAACGACGGCTTTTTTACGTCGGCATTACCCGGGCACGTGAGCGGCTGCTGCTGCTGCCGGACCCGGCGCCCCACCGCGCCAGTCGATTTATCGAGGAAGCCGCCTGGGAAGACAGCCTCAAAACCACCCGTGCCATAGCGGACGAGCACGATGCCGCCCCCGGTGTACGCGACCCGTCGCTGGTCAACCGCTATCTTGACGGTATCGGCATGGAGGCCTCGTTTCGCGCCAGTACCGGAGGCAGGGCGCCGGCGGTGCTGTCCCGGTTTGATGACTGGCAGCCCGGTGAGCAGGTGCGTCACGCCGTATTTGGTGAGGGGCGCATCGAGCTGGTTGAAGGCGAGCGCGAGCGCTGTGTGCTGGAAGTCATGTTTCATCGGGCCGGCCGTCGCCGACTTATTGCTTCACGCGCGCCGATCGAGCGCGTCAGTTAAATCCAGGGAGTTTCCATGACCACTGCACTGACAGACGTCACAACACTTCTGATGTGGCAGCGCGACAGCACACCGCTGGTGATTCTTGACTGTCGGGCGCGCCTGGATGACCCCCAGGCGGCTTCACGGCTCTATCAGCAGGGCCATCTGCCCGGCGCATTGCTGGCCGACATGGATCAGGCTCTTTCCGCGCCGCCGGGCGGGGCCAGGGGCGGGCGCCACCCGCTGCCGGCACCTGAAACCTGGCAAAAGACCCTGCAGGGCTGGGGCATCACGCCCGACACCCGAGTGGTCGTCTATGACGATCTGGGCGGACAGCTGGCCGCGGCGCGTGCCTGGTGGATGCTGCACTGGGCCGGTCACGACAACGTGTTCGTCCTCAACGGCGGCATTCAGGTGTGGCAGGCCGTCGGCGGGGCGCTGGAGCACGATACTCCCGAGTCGCCAGCCTCCAGCGACTGGCAGTGTGATTTCCAGCACCAGATGGTGGCCAGTGCCGATGATGTGGCCGAAGGCGATGCCCTGCTGCTGGACGCCAGGCCGCCGGTGCGCTATCGCGGCGAGAGCGAGCCGATCGATCAGGCGGCCGGCCACATTCCCGGCGCTGTCAACGTACCGGGCGCCTCGCTGCTGGATGACAACAACTGCCTGACTGAAAGCGAGGCGCTGGAGCAGCTGATACCGGCTACCGGCCAGTCCAGCATCGCCTACTGTGGCTCCGGCATTTCCGCTTGCATGATCGTTCTGGCCCACGCGGCACTGGGTCGGCCACTGCCACGACTCTATCCGGGCTCGTGGAGTGAGTGGAGCCGCGACCCCGCTCGGCCTGTTGCGACCGATACCAGCGCGCCGACAGTCTGATCAAGGGCTGCAAAACATGAAAGGGCCCCGATGTGTTCCGACATCGGGGCCCTTTTTACGTGATTGCTCGTGTGACTACATGTTGGGGTAGCCCGGGCCGTTACCGCCTTCCGGGGTGACCCAGCGGATGTTCTGGGAAGGGTCCTTGATATCGCAGGTCTTGCAGTGGATGCAGTTCTGGAAGTTGATCTGGAAGCGCGGCGCGCCCTCGCTGTCCTCGATAACCTCGTAAACGCCAACCGGGCAGTAGCGCTGGGCGGGTTCAGCGTAGCGGGGCAGGTTGACGCTGATGGGGATGCTGGCATCGCGTAGCGTCAGATGACAGGGCTGATCCTCTTCGTGATGGGTATTGGAGAGATACACCGAAGAAGGCTTGTCAAATGAGAGCACACCATCGGGGCGTGGATAGTCGATTTTCTCGGCGTCTTCGGCCGTCTTCAGGCGCGCATGATCGGCGACGTTGTCATGCAGCACGGGCAGCGGCAGGCGCAGTTTCTGCTCCAGAAAGTTCCACGCCCCGCCCATGACCATGCCGAAGCGATGCATGGCCGGGCCGAAGTTGCGATTCCGGGCAAGCGCCTCGTGTACCCAGCTGCTCTCGAATCGCGCTTTAAACCCGGTCAGCGTGTTGCCGCCTTCATCGCCGCCGGCGAGCGCTTCTACCACGCTTTCGGCGGCCAGCATGCCGGACTTCATGCCCATGTGAAGCCCCTTGATTCGCGAAAAATCCAGCGTACCGGCATCGCAGCCGATTAGAAGGCCGCCGGGGAAGGTCATTTCCGGCAGGCTGTTGAGACCGCCCTTGGTAATGGCGCGGGCGCCGAAGGCGATACGGGTGCCGCCCTCAAGATGACGCGCCACCTCGGGATGATGCTTCATGCGCTGAAACTCATCGAAAGGGGAGAGCCAGGGGTTGTCGTAGGCCAGATCAACGATCAGGCCCACCATGACCTGGCGGTCGCTGCCGTGATACAAAAAGCTGCCGCCGTGCGCCTCGGAAGACAGTGGCCAGCCGGCAGTGTGCACCACCAGGCCCGGTTCGTGCTGCTCGGCGGGGACTTCCCAGAGCTCCTTGAAACCGATGGCGTAGTGCTGCTCATCGCGTCCGGCGGCCAGGTTGTAATGCCGGATCAGTTCCTGACCCAGATGGCCGCGAGCGCCTTCGGCAAAGAGGGTATAGCGCCCGTAAAGGGCAATGCCCGGTTCATGCGCGGGTTTGGGGTTGCCGTCGTGATCCAGCCCCATGTCGCCGGTAATGACGCCAGTGATCTCTCCGCGCTCGCCAAACATCAGCGATTGAGCGGCAAAGCCCGGAAAGATATCAACGCCCAGGGCTTCAGCCTGCTCGGCCAGCCAGCGACACAGATCGCCGGCGCTGATCAGGTAGCTGCCCTCATTAAGCATGGAGGGCGGCACCAGCGCATCGGGAAAGCGCACGAAACGCTCGCTGTCGCGCAGATACAGGATTTCGTCACGCTGTGCCGGCGTATGCAGCGGCGCGTCGCGGTCTTTCCAGTCGGGAAAGAGTTCATCAAGTGCGCGCGGATCAAAGGCGGCGCCCGACAGGATGTGGGCGCCGACCTCGGCGCCCTTTTCCAGCACGCAGACGCTGAGCTCATGCGCTTGCTCCCGGGCAGTCTGCATCAGGCGGCAGGCCGCAGACAGTCCGGCGACGCCGGCACCTACAATAACCACATCAAATGACATGGACTCTCTGTCCATTGCGCAACTCCTTGTGCGTGATTCATTCCCCCATCCTGATGACGTCTGGCGTGTTACACTAACGCTTTTGGATAGCAATGATTCTCACCCGCTTCTGGAAGCGGCATCAGGGGATTCAAAGATGTCTGATTATCGCATCAAGTCACGCCCCGGCCCAATTCGAACCCCTTTTTCAGGATCGATTTGTTGCCCCGGGGCGGCCCCATCCCCATGTAAACTGAAAGTCAACGGTCAAAACCCGCCCCGCCAGGCTTTATCCGTGGCTTTCGGGGCGGCCATGCTCACGAATTTCGAGATATCCGACACCACGAGGAAGGCATGAAAGTACTCGTCGCCATCAAGCGCGTGATCGATCACAACGTCAGGGTACGCGTCAGGGAAGACCACAGCGATGTGGACCTGACGCACGCCAAAATGGCCATGAACCCGTTTTGTGAAATCGCGCTCGAAGAAGCCGTTCGCCTGAAGGAGCAGGGCATTGCCGATGAGGTAGTGGCCGTTTCCATCGGTGACAAGAGTGTGCAGGAGCAGCTGCGTACGGCCATGGCGCTGGGCGCGGACCGTGCCCTGCACGTGAGCTGTGATACCCCGGTCGACTCTTTGGGGGCGGCCCGGGTGCTGGCAGAGGTGGTCAAGCGTGAAAGCCCCGGACTGGTACTGCTGGGCAAGCAGTCGATCGACAGCGACAGCAGCCAGACCGGCCCCATGCTGGCCGCCCTGACGCAGATGCCACAGGCCACCTTCGCCTCGAAAATCGCCATCGACGGCGAGCGTCTGGAAGTGACCCGCGAAATCGATGGCGGGCTGGAAACGCTTTCCATGTCGCTGCCGGCGGTGGTCACCACGGATCTGCGCCTCAACGAGCCACGCTATGCCAAGCTGCCGGCCATCATGAAGGCCAAGAAGCGACCCATCGAAAGTCTGGAATTGGACTCGCTGGGCATCGATGTGACCCCTCGTCAGGCGCTTCTTCGGGTCGATATCCCGAGAGAGCGTCAGGCCGGGGTACGCGTGGATACCGTGGATGAATTGATTGATCGACTCAAAAACGAAGCGAAGGTGATCTGATGAGCGATACACGTATTCTGGTCATCGCCGAACAGGAAAAGGGCCATCTTTCCAGCGCAACGGCCCGGGTCATGGACGCCGCCGGCCAGCTGGGCGGCAGCGTCGATGTGCTGGTAACGGGCAGTCGGGCCGGCGAGGCGGCACAGCAGGCCGCTCGACTGACCGGCGTGACCGGTGTCATCAGCGTTGAGGACAGCGCCTTTGATCACATGCTGGCGGAAAATATCGGGGCGCTGGTGGTCTCGCTGGCCGAGCCCTACACGCACCTCCTGTGCGCCTCGACCACCAGCGGGCGCAACGTCATGCCGCGCGTGGCCGCGCTTCTGGGCATCGGACAGATCTCCGATGTCATCGCGATCGAAGCCGTCGATACCTTTGTGCGTCCCATTTATGCCGGCAGCGTGTTGGCAACGGTCCGCAGTCTGGATGACAAAAAGGCCATCACCATTCGCCCGACGGCCTTTGAGCCGGTCGGCGAGCAAAACGCCGCGGACGTTTCCAGTGCTGACAGCACCGGCGATCAGGGGCTGGTCACGTTTGTCGATGAGCAGCTGGCCGGCGGCGAGCGCCCGGAGCTTGGCGGGGCTCGCGTGATCATCTCCGGTGGACGAGGGCTTGGCAGCGCCGAGAACTTCCGGCTGATCGAGGGCGTGGCCGATCGTCTTGGCGCCGCGGTGGGCGCCTCGCGCGCGGCCGTAGACGCCGGCTACGTGCCCAACGACCTTCAGGTCGGTCAGACCGGCAAGATGGTGGCGCCGGAGCTCTATATCGCCGCCGGCATTTCCGGTGCGGTACAGCACCTTGCCGGCATGAAGGACTCAAAGGTGATCGTGGCGATCAACTCCGATGAAGAGGCGCCGATCTTTCAGGTGGCCGACTACGGACTGGTCGCCGATCTGTTTCAGGCACTGCCGGAGCTTGAACGCAAGCTTTGATCCGTGGTCTGAAAGGTGTCATGAGCCGGCTGCGTGCCGGCTTTTTTGTGTCAAACGGGCCATTTAAGGTGAAAGCCGCCCTGGCGTGGCGATGTTAGCGATGATCATTTGATAATTGTTCTTGTTTCTATTAAGTTGCCCTGGGTATCCGACATCACGCGCTCGGATTGCCCCCACTTTTACCGTACGCCTCTTCCTGGAGAACCATGTGAGGACCCACCGTCGTAATTGTTGCCTCAGAGGCGCTGCCTTTTCCCTATTGACGATCATGGCATTACCGACGCTGGCAGAGGCGTCGTCACTTCGTGATGAAACCGCTCAGCAGCAACAGCAGCAGCAGGCCATTCAGACCCGTATCGATCAGGCCGATGACGAAACGCGCGAGCTTTTGACGCGTCTTCGCGATGCGCAGTCATCGGCGCAGCGCCTTGAGCGCTACAACGATCGACTCGCCTCGACGCTTGATGAGCAGCAGCAGCGTATCGACCGGCAGCAGCACGCGCTGGAAACGCTGGGTGAGACTCGCGAGGCGCTGCCCGACACGATGCAGGATATGCTTGATCGCCTCAGGGCGCTGGTCGAGGCCGACATTCCCTTTCGCCATGACGAGCGCATCGCCCGTCTGGACGGTATCGAAAGCGCGCTTGCCGACCCTTCGGTGACTGAAGAAAAGCGCATGGAGCAGCTGCTCTCCGTCTGGCGTACCGAACTGGATTACGGCAGCAGCATGGACAGCTGGCGGGGTCAGCTAACGCAGGACAACCATCAAAGCGACGTTCAGTTTCTGCGCATGGGGCGCATCGGTTTCTACTACCTGACACCGGACGACGAGCAGGGCGGGGTCTGGAAAAACGATGACCGTCAGTGGCATTCACTGGACAGCGCCCAGCGCACCGCGGTCAGTCGCGGCATCCGCATTGCCAACGATCAGCGTGCACCAGAGCTGCTGTCGCTGCCGCTGTCCATCGAACTGGACGATGCGCCCTCCGAGGCCGCGTCACAGGGGGCATCACAATGAAGGTGGTAAAACACATGACAGCTCGTGTGGCAGGCGTTGCGCTGGCCCTTTTGATGGGCGCCTCACTGCCGGCTTCTGCTGCCGACCAGTCTGCCCCCTCGCTTGAAGACATCGTTCAGAACTATCAGCAGGGGTCTGCACAAGCGCAGGCGCGTGACATGTCACGCCTTGAGCGCCTGCTGGATGATCGCGGCGAGCTGGAGCAGGCCGTGGCAGACGCCGAGGCGCGCCAGCAGCAGGCTCAGGCGCGCCGCGACAGTCTCGACAGCACCCGCCAGAATCAGGAGGCGGCCATTGCGGATATCAACGAACGCCGCAGTGCCGAAGGTGACGATCTTCAGCCCCTGTTTGATCGACTGCGCCGCGACATCAATGACACTCGTGATGGGCTGCACAACAGCTGGCTGACGCTGGGCAGCGATATCACGCTGCCGGCATTGAGCGATGACAGCATTGCCGCCACCGATGATCTCGAGCAGTACGCCCGGTCCATGAGCCAGCTGATCGCGCGCAGCGCCCGCGGCGAGCATCTTCAACTGCCCGTGGCCGGCCAGGATGGCAACATCACCGAGCGTGATGTCGTTCGTCTCGGGGGCATGAGTGCTTTCAGTGAAGGTGATCTGCTGCGCGCTCCCGCCGATGACAGGCCGCTGGCCGTGGCCGCTCATACGCCTGCCAGCGTCTCGAGCGAACTCGAAGCGCTGGCAGACGGTGACGGTGACACCATGGCGCTGGACCCCACCAATGGTGACGTGCTGGAAGCGCTGGCGCAGCAGCCCTCACTGATCGAGCGTATTGGCCAGGGCGGCGTGATCGGCTACATCACGCTGGCGCTGGGGGCGGTGGGTCTTTTGATTGCTCTTGCCCAGTTTGTGTGGCTGGCACTGGTCAGCGCGCGCACTCGCCGTCAGGCGCGCCGATTCGAGGACCTGCGCGACGACAACCCCCTGGGCCGTGTGCTCAAGCGCTTTGGACAGCAGCAGCGCTATCACGAGCCGGAGGTACTCGAGGCACGCATGGATGAAATGCTGCTGGCCGAGCAGCCGGGGCTGGAGCGTGGTCAGGCGGTCGTCAAGGTGATCGCCGCCATCGCCCCTCTGATGGGGCTTCTGGGCACGGTGACCGGCATGATCGGGACCTTCCAGGCCATTACGGTATTCGGCAGCGGCGATCCCAAGATGATGGCCGGCGGTATCAGTCAGGCGCTGGTGACGACCGTGCTGGGCCTGGTCGTGGCCATTCCGCTGCTGTTTGCCAATACCGCGCTCAACAGCCGCAGCCGCAGCCTGATGAATATGCTGGAGCGACAGGCCAGCGCCCATCTGGCCGATCGTCTGGACGAGCAGCACGCCGGGCTTGAAACCGACACCCGACTGCATGGAAGCGCCTCATGATCGAGGCGTTGTTACACCCCATTGGTCGGCTGGCCAGTGCCGGCGGGCCCGTACTGGTCGTCATCGCGCTGGTCGCCGTGCTGCTGTTTACGCTGGCACTGGAGCGGCTGATCTACTGGCAATGGCGCTATCGGCGCCAGCGTCAGGCGCTGATCGCCCGGTGGCAAAAACGCCACGAGCACGTCAGCTGGAGTGCGCGAACCCTGCGTGAGTGCTGGTGTGGCGAGCTGACCAGTGCGCTGCGCGCCTCGCTGCCCTGGCTGAAGCTGCTGGTGGCCCTGTGCCCGCTGCTGGGGCTGGTCGGCACCGTGACCGGCATGATTCAGGTGTTTGATACGCTGGCCATTACCGGCGTGGGGCAGGCGCGCAGCATGTCGGACGGCGTGGCGCGGGCCACGCTGCCCACGCTTGCCGGCATGGCGGTGGCCGTGGTGGGCATTCTCTTTACCAGTCGGTTTGAACATATCGTGCGACGTGAGGACCAGCATCTTCACGATCGACTGACCCGAGCCACGGAGATCGATCATGCGTAGACGTCGAGCCCGCATGGAAGAAGACACGACCGGGGTCGATCTGACGCCGATGCTGGATGTGGTCTTTATCATGCTGATCTTTTTTATCGTGACCACCAGTTTTGTGCGTGAAAGCGGCGTAGAGATCGAGCGTCCTGAATCCAGCGAAGCGACCCAGCGCAACGATACGCAGGTGCTGGTCGCCATTACCTCTGAAGGGGCGGTCTGGGTGGATGGTCAGGCCGTTGACAGCGACGCCGTGGGGGATCGCGTGCGCGAGGCGCTTTCCGGCAGTGATGGCAACGTGGTTATTCAGGCCGATCGCGCCTCACAGACGGGGCTTTTGATTCAGACCATGGATCGTATTCGCCAGGCGGGTGTCGAGAACGTGGCGGTCGCGGCTTCGCGGGGAGAGAGCTGATGCGTCAGGCGCTTGCGCTGCTGGGCGCGCTGGCCCTTGCACTGCTGCTGTTCTGGGGGCTGGCCATGATGGTCGCGCCCCCCGAGCCCCGCGAAACGCCTCAGGAAACCATGACCATGGCGGTCGTCGATGATGTGGCCGCGCCGGCTCAGGCGCCTGAAGCGTCGACCGACATCGCCGCGGCCGCACCGCCGCCGCCCCCACCGGCAGCGCCGGCGCGGCCCGCACCGACGCCACAGCCGGCAGACGATGTGCAAAGTGACATCGAGCTGCAGACGCAGGAAGTGAGTGAGCCCATGGCACCGGATGTGGACATGAACGACACTCTGCCGGCGCTTGATGTCGAGCAGCCCGAGCCGCAGCCCGAACCCGAGCCACGTCCCGAACCGCAGCCAACGCCTGCGCCGCCACAGGAGCAGGCCACGCCCACGCCATCGTCTCAGGGGACGCAGCAAAGCGAGCAGCAGGGCGATCGCAGCGGTGGCACGCCGGATGGCGAACCTGCAGCACAGGGTGGCGGTACGGTACAGGCTCAGCCCACCAGCCGGGTACAGCCGGAATACCCCATGCGGGCAAGACGCCGCGGTGAGGAGGGGTTTGTCGAGATGAGTTTTACCATCAATACCGACGGCAGTGTTGATGCAGGCTCCATTGAAGTGACAGCGTCAGAGCCCGGCGGCGTGTTCGACAGCGCCGCGCGCGACGCCATCGAGCAGTGGCAGTTCCCGTCTCGGGATGCGCCGGCCCGCACGCGTCAGCGGCTGGTCTTCAAACTGAGGTAATGTCATGTTTCGCCACGAACGGCTTCATCGTTTGAATCCTCGCCGCAGCCGATTAAAAGCGCTGATGGCGATGGGGGTCGGCCTCGCCATGCTGCTGGGCGGTGAGCAGCGCGCCATGGCTGACGGGCCGGCGCTTTCACAGCAAAGCATCGATCGTCTTCAAGGCCTTGAGCGTGAGCTCTCGAACGGGCATTACCAGCAGGTCGTGGATACGGCGCGAACGCGCGCATCCAGCGCCGGCAGCAGCCAGGCAGACCAGTGGGCCCGGGCGCTGTATCTGCAGATGGCGGCCAGCGCCGCCCAGCGTCTGGACCAGCCCGGTCGAGCGGCTGATCTGCTCTATCAGGCACGTGGTATCGATACCGCGCCGCTGTCACAGCGCCTGCAGTGGCTTGAACAGGAAGCGAGGCTGCGGCTGCAAGCTGGGCAGCTGGAGCAGGCAGCGTCGCTCTTTGATCGCTGGCAGGGCCAGTCATCGCTTGCGCCCGGGGATCTATGGCTGGGCGCGCGCATCCATGCACGCCTTGAGCAGTGGGATGATGCCCTGCGCTGGGTCGGGCTGGCGCGCAGCAGCGATCCAGCGCCTGACAGCGAGCAGCTGGCGCTGGCTGCGAGCGTTTATCAGCAGGCCGGCCAGTACAGCGACGCTTCCAGCGTGGTCGAGGCGCAGCTCGAGCAGGACGACAGCGACCCGCAGCGCTGGCAACAGGCGGCCGCGCTTTACCAGCGTATCGGTCAGCCCGGTCGGGCCGCCGCGCTCTGGGAGGCCGGCTGGCAGCGAGGCATTCTCAAGGGCGAGGCGGCGTTGCTGACCCGGGCAAGACTGCACATGGCGGGCGGTACGCCGGCGCGTGCCGCCGAGATGCTCGCAAGGGCGCTCGACAACGGCGAACTCGAAGACAGCAATGAGCATCGTCGCCTGCTGGCGCGTGCCTGGGCCCAAACGCGTGATCACAGCCAGGCACTAAAGGCCTGGCAAGCGGTGGCCGAGCGCACCGATGACGCGCACGACTGGTACATGCTGGGCGATCTTGCCTACGGCTGGGGCGTCTGGGCGCAGGCCGAGCAGGGCTTTGCCAGGGCGCGGGCTAGCGGCGGAGACGATCCTGGCCAGCTGCTGCTGATGGAGGGTGTTGCGATCTATGAGCAGGGGCGTTTCGATCAGGCGCAGCAGGTTTTCCAGAAAGCCGAGAAATTCGGTGACAGCGCCGAGCAGGCGGGGCAGTGGCTGGCACTGATCGATAATGATCGCGACCGGTTTGATACGTCCTCGCAGGTCTCGATGCGCTGAAGACCCCATGACCCGCCTGCGGCGGGTCATGGGGCTGTCGTCATGCCGGCCGGCGTTTTATGTCACGTCCAGTTCGGTCCAGACCGGTGCATGATCGGAGGGCCTTGTCATGGCGCGCAGATCGTAGTCGATGCCGGCATCCTGTATGCGGGGCGAAAGGCCCGCACTGGTCAGGATGTAGTCGATGCGAAGCCCGCGTCTGGGGTCGCGCTCGAATCCCTTTGATCGGTAATCAAACCAGCTGAACAGATCATCGCGCTGCGGGTAGCAGCGGCGATAGCTGTCCTCGAGTCCCCAGGTGGTCAGACGCTCGAGCCAACCGCGCTCCTCGGGCTGAAAGCTTGTCTTGCCTTCTCTCAGCCAGCGCTTTCGCGCCGGCTCACCGATGCCGATATCGATGTCGGCAGGCGAGATATTGAAATCGCCCATGACCGCGATCAGTTCATCACTTTGATGCGTTTGCTCGAGATGGCGCGAGAGCTGATCATAAAAGTGACGCTTGTTGGGAAACTTGGTCGGGTGATGGATGCTCTCGCCCTGCGGAAAATAGCCGTTGTAGACCGTCAGTGGCCCGGCAGGCGTTTCCAGCGTCACCGCAATCATGCGCCGCTGCGCCTCATCGTCATCATCCGGCAGGCCAGGCTGCACCTGCGTTGGCGCCGCCTTTGTGAGCATCGCCACGCCGTAATGACCCTTTTGACCGTGGTAATGCACGTGATAACCAAGGCCTGCTACGGCATCAAGCGGGAACTCGCTGTCCTGAACCTTGGTCTCCTGCAGGCCGATGACATCGGGCGCATGGGTTTCGACCAGCGCTTCAAGCTGATGCTGGCGCGCACGAATGCCGTTGATATTGAATGAAACCAGGCGCATGTCAGCTGTCTTGTGATGAATCGGATGGGGCATTGTCATCGTGTCGATGCAGCGGCAGGGTCGTGGCCTCACGGCGCTGGCGGTCCAGCTTGCTGGCGGCCTGACTCTTGCGCTGGCTACGCTTTTTGGCCGCAAATCGCGGTGTGGACTGTAGCTGGTCGGGGTTGTCGTGGCGCCAGCGGCGGTAATCCTTGCGCTTGCCGGTACGGATGGTCACCTTGTCGGCCAGCGAGCGCGTCTTCTTTTGACGGGTCATAAAAACCTCTCGTGTCTCGCCTGAAGCAGTGTGCTGCAGTGGGGTACAGTTTAACAATTTGCACGCGCGCTGGCTTGCACCGGACACGGTTGATGCACAACTGAGTCAATGGTGCTGATACAATGAGTCGTTATCTTGTCTATTCATCTCAAGCCAAAGTGATCGCAGCATATGAGTGAGTCGGAAAACTCTCAGCCGGCACAGACGTCGGCGGAGGCTCCTGCCAATGCCAATCGTCGGCCCAAGCGTCGCCGTCGCAAGCCCCGGCGCAGCCAGTCCCGCAACAACGCGCAGACCGGTAGCGTACAGGACAGTCAGGCATCGGGCGGTGAAGCCCAAAACGCCTTGCCGGAAGTTCCCGCCGTGGCAGGGAAATGGCGTTTTCAGGATTTCAATCTGCCGATGCCCCTGATGCAGGCCATTGCCGAGCAGGGCTTCCACTACTGCACCCCGATCCAGGCCGAAGCGCTGCGCCATACGCTGCTGGGCGGCGATGTGGTCGGCAAGGCGCAGACGGGCACCGGCAAGACGGCAGCCTTTTTGATCTCGATTCTGGCCTACTTTCTGGAAGAGCCGGCACCGGATGGCCAAAAGCCGGGCGCGCCACGTGCGCTGATCATCGCGCCGACACGCGAGCTGGCCATGCAGATCGAAAAGGACGCGCGCGCATTGATGACCCACACCTCGCTGAAGGTGGCCAGCGCCGTTGGCGGCATGGATTATCAAAAGCAACGCCAGAAGCTTGAAAAGCCGCTGGACATCTTGGTGGCCACACCCGGGCGTCTGCTCGACTTCCATCAAAAGCGTGATGCCGATCTCTCCCAGGTTGAAGTGCTGGTGCTCGATGAGGCCGACCGCATGCTGTCGATGGGCTTCATTCCGGATGTCAAGCGCATCATTCGTGCCACGCCCAAGACCAGCGAGCGCCAGACATTCCTGTTCTCGGCCACCTTCACCCAGGACATCCTCAACCTGGCTAGCCAGTGGACGCATGAGCCGGCGCATGTCGAGATCGAAGTCGATGCCAGCGCGGCGGCCAACATCGACCAGCGGGTCTATCTCGTCAGCGACGCTGAAAAGTTCACTATCCTCAGGCGCCTGATCGAGCGGGAAAAGCTGGAGCGTGTGATGGTGTTTGCCAACCGACGTGATCTGGTACGCAAGCTGGATGATCGTTTGCGCAAGGCCGGCATCAATGTCGCCATGCTCTCGGGCGATGTGCCACAGAAAACACGGGTCAGCACGCTCGAGCGCTTTCGTGAAGGCAAGGTCGCCGTGCTGGTTGCCACCGACGTGGCCGGTCGCGGTATCCACATCAACGATATCAGCCATGTGGTCAACTACACGCTACCCGATGATCCGGAAGATTACGTGCATCGTATCGGACGCACCGGGCGTGCCGGCGCACAGGGCACTTCGATCAGCCTTGTCGGGGAAGAGGACGGCTATGCACTGCCGGAAATCGAAACCTACATCAAGGATCGACTCCCCTGTCAGCAGCCGCCGGCCAATCTTCTCAGCGATGACTGACCACGCCGTGCACGACAAGGCGGAGAAGCACAGTGCTTGACGATGCGCTTAAACGCGATATTCAAAGCGCCTACCGACGCGTGATCGAGGCGCGCTCGCTCAAACCCCGCTACGGGCAGCGCCTGATGATGGCCGAAATTGCCCGCACGCTTGGCGATATCAAAACCGACGAGCAGGGCAAGCGCGTCAGTCAGGAGCATGTCTGTGTGCTGGAGGCCGGTACCGGCACCGGCAAGACGCTGGCCTATCTGCTCTCTGCGCTACCGATTGCGAAAGCGCAGGGCAAGCGGCTGGTGATATCGACCGCCACCGTGGCGCTGCAGGAGCAGGTGCTGCACCAGGATCTGCCGATGCTCAAGGCCAGCAGCGGGCTCGATTTTGAATACGCACTGGCCAAGGGGCGCGGGCGCTATGTGTGTGTGGCCAAACTCGATCAGCTGATGGAGGGGGCAGAAGAAAACCCCACCATGTCGCTTTTCGAGCAGAGTCTGGTCAATACTCAGGAAGATATCGGCGAGCTGGCCCGCGAACTTGCCGAGGCCTATGGCAGCGGCGAGTGGCAGGGTGATCGTGACAGCTGGCCACAGACCATTGCCGACCCCCAGTGGCGCCGCCTGACGGTAGACCACCGCCAGTGTACCAATCGACGCTGCGGCCACTTCGGCGCCTGTGCCTTCTTCCGTGCCCGGCGTGGCATGGACGAGGCCGACATCATCGTTGCCAACCACGATCTGGTGCTGGCCGATCTATCGTTGGGCGGGGGCGTTGTACTGCCCAATCCAAAGGACACGATCTACGTCTTTGACGAGGCGCACCATCTGCCGGACAAGGCGCTGGAGCACTTCTATCATCGTCAGGGCGTCAACGCGTCGATGCGCTGGCTCGGCCAGCTCAAGAAATCGCTGACGGATCTCACCACGGGTCTGGGCGCACAGCACACGATTGCTCGCTTGCTGGGGCAGTTCCCGGAGCTTTTGGCCAGCATTGAGCCGCGGCTCGGCGACGCCTTTCGACTGGCGCAGCCACTGGCTGAACGCACGCCTGAGGACAATGAGCGATTGCACTATCGCTTTGCGATGGGTCGGCTGCCGGCGGCCTTTCGTGATCTGGCCCAGCAGCTGATCACACCCTTTGCCGAACTGTCGCGGCATCTGGAAACCATTAGCGATATCCTTCGCGAAAGTCTCGATCCGGACAAGTCGACCGGTCTTGCCCGTGAACAGGCCGAGGCCTGGCTGCCGCTGATTGCGCTGGTACATGGTCGCGCGCTCGAGGCGCATGCGCTGTGGCAGGCCTTTGGGGCCGAAGAGGTCGAGGATGCACCCCCTCAGGCGCGCTGGCTGACGTTCGAGCAGCGCTCGGGCGAGGCAGAGCTGACCTTTTCGGCAAGCCCCGTCAGCGCCGCCGAGACACTGGCCCGCTATCTGTGGGGCAGCTGCCACGGCGCGGTACTGACGTCGGCCACGCTGACGGCGCTGGGACGATTTGATCGTCTGCAGGAGCGAGCAGGACTTGCCAATCGCTATCGCTATCAGATCCTGCCGAGCCCGTTCGATTACTCGCGGGCGGTGCTGTCGGTGCCGCGTGAGGCCGTTGACCCCGCTGATCGTGATGCACATGAAAGCGCCATCGTGGATTTCATCGAAAAGCTTGGTACGGATGAGGCAGCGCTGGTGCTCTTTTCGTCGCGCAAGCAGCTGCGTGCCGTCACGGCAAGCCTTGAAGAAGATACGGCAGCGCGTACGCTTTCTCAGGATGATATGCCACGACGCGAACTGATCGAGCGGCATCGAAAGCGCGTCGATGAGGGGCGCGGCAGCATTATTCTGGGGCTGGCAAGCTTTGCCGAGGGCATCGATCTGCCGGGCGATTATCTGACGCATGTGGTGATCACGCGGCTGCCCTTTGCCGTTCCAGACGACCCGGTGGGGGCAACGCTTGCAGAGTGGATCGAATCCCGGGGCGGCAATCCCTTCATGAAGATTTCCGTACCGGATGCGTCCATCAAGCTGGTGCAGGCCTGTGGACGATTGATTCGCAAGGAAGTCGACAGCGGCCGTATTACGCTGCTGGATCGGCGCGTTCTGACGCGTCGTTATGGTCGGGCGCTGCTGGATTCGCTGCCGCCGTTTCGTCGTGAAATTGAAGGGGTGGCGGCGCCTGCAACGCTTGCCTCCTGACAACGCAGCGCATAAAAAACCCGGCCGTGATGGCCGGGTTTTTTTATCGAGGCAGGTTGCCTTGAATCGGCCGATCTAGCGCTTTCGCGCCGCCAGCGGCTCGCGCAGCCTGTCGTTGATATCCAGCAGCAGTGTCTCGGTGGTCTCCCAGTCGATACAGGCGTCCGTGATCGAGACGCCGTACTCAAGCTGTGACAGATCGCTGGTCAGCTTCTGGGCACCCCAGTGGATGTGGGATTCGATCATCAGCCCCATGATGGAGGTGTTGCCTTCCATGATCTGCTGGGTGATGTTTTCAACGACCAGGGGTTGCAGGGCCGGGTCCTTGTTGGAGTTGGCGTGAGAGCAGTCCACCATGATGTTGGTCTTGAGCCCTGCCTTCTCCAGCTCCTTTTCGGCAAGAGCAACACTGACGCTGTCGTAGTTGGGCTTGCCGTTGCCGCCACGCAGTACCACATGGGCATTGGCGTTGCCGCGCGTACGAATGACGGCCACCTGGCCCTGCTGATCGATACCCAAAAAGTTGTGCGGCGAGGCGACCGAGCACAGTGCGTTCATGGCAACATCCAGACTGCCATCGGTCCCGTTTTTGAAGCCGACCGGTCCTGACAGGCCAGAGGCCATTTCGCGGTGGGTCTGTGATTCGGTGGTACGTGCGCCGATGGCCGACCAGCTGATGCAGTCCTGCAGGTACTGGGGCGAAATCGGATCCAGTGCCTCGGTGGCCAGCGGCAGTCCCATTTCGCAGAGCTCCACAAGCAGACTGCGGGCCAGGTGCAGCCCGTTCTGGATGTCGAAGGAGTCGTTGAGGTGCGGGTCGTTGATCAGCCCCTTCCATCCCGTCGTGGTACGCGGTTTTTCGAAATAGACGCGCATGACGATAAACAGTGAGTCACTCACGCGCTCTGCCAGCGCCTTGAGACGGCGGGCATAGTCCTGGGCGGCTTTTGTGTCATGAATGGAGCAGGGGCCGATGACGACCAGCAGGCGAGGGTCTTCACCGCTGAGAATGCGTTCGATCGTGCGACGACTCTCGATCACGGTGCTTTCGGCTTCCTCCGACAGGGGAATCTCGCGCTTGAGCGCCTCGGGCGTGACGAGCACGTCCTGAGAGAGAACGTTTAGATTATTGACCTGTTGCTGTGACATGAGCGTGCTATCCGGCAGTGCTTGGAAATCGAAACGAAGTGGGACCTGCATGATACGCGGCTGGCAGAGAATACTACCATGGAACCCTGACGCTTTTTCGCGGTCTCAATACTTTACAGTTTTCGGGAGGTTCGTGTCCGGTGGATTGATGTCGACTTGATGAGGCGTCGATAAAGGGGAACACTAACGCCATGGATCAAGGCCCGGAGCTTTCAGGTTATCACTATGATTTTAATTGTTTGTTACTTTCCTGAAGGGCCTGAAAAGACAGGTTCGAAAGGTTTGAACCCTGTCGTTGCGGGGGATCGCGAATGGGGTTGAAGGAAACGGATCATCAGCTGGTCGAGCGGGCACAGAAAGGGGACAACCAGGCCTTTGACCTTTTGATACGCAAGTATCAGCACAAGGTGATCGGTCTTGTGGGTCGCTATGTGCACGACCAGGCAGAAGTACATGATGTCGCGCAGGAAGCCTTTATCAAGGCCTATCGGGCACTGGGACGCTTTCGCAATGAGAGCGCTTTCTATACCTGGATGTATCGCATCGCGATCAACACCGCGAAAAACTATCTCGTCGCTCGCGGGCGTCGTCCGCCCAACAGCGATATGGATATCAGCGATGCAGAAGTGCTGGATCAAAGCGGGCGGCTGGCGGATATCGATACGCCCGAGTCTGCCATCGCGCGTGATCAGCTTGAAAAGGCAGTATTTGAGGCCATCGAAAACCTGCCCGAGGATCTGCGAACGGCGATTACGCTTCGAGAGTTCGATGGACTCTCCTATGAAGACATTGCCAGCATCATGCAGTGCCCGGTCGGGACCGTGCGGTCACGTATCTTTCGGGCCAGAGAGGCCGTGGACAATCGAATCAGGCCGCTGCTTTATCCGGAACAGGAAGATGACATGGTGCATGAGCAATGACATTGAGACGAGATCGACCCATGAAGAGGCGCGCATGACGGTGAGATGTGAATCATGGGTAAAACTTAATCGGTTTTGGACTGTCTACCATACCGTGACGATGCGTCACGACGGGTTTGAGGGTGTCTGGGTATGAATCAGAAAGTACGGGAATCCCTTTCGGCATTGATGGACGGCGAGTGCAGCGAGTTCGAGACTCGACGTGTACTGAAATCGCTGTCTGACGATGCTGGTGAAGAGGCCGATACCTGGCGTCGCTATCATCTCATGCGCAGCATCATGCAGCGCGATGGCGCCATCGACGTGTCGACCGACCTGTCTGCCTCTATCCGGGCGCGCCTGGACCAGGAACACATGGAAGATGGCGTCGCGGGCCAGGAAACGCATCGGCGTACGGCACCGTTTTCCTTTATGGGCAGCGCTGCCATTGCGGCAGCCGTCAGTCTCATGGTCATGACCGGTGTACAGGTCTATCGAGCCAATACGGGCGTTGAAAGCGTTCCCGGCGGCGGTGGAAGTACTCTGGCATCACGCGATGCGGTCATTGACGGGGGAGGCGCCATGGTCGGCGGCGATGGTTCGATGGCTTCGCTGGCGGCGTTTCGCAGTACCGGCGGTGAGGAGGGTGGCAACGTCATGCCCATCGGCGCCCAGACGTCCTGGTTCATGGCGCCCGGTGAGGAAGACGCAGCACGCAACGATCATCAGCAGGTCGAAGTGCTTCAGGATTATCTGAACCGACATGTCGAACAGGCAGGCTATCGCAGCAATGTCTGGATGGCGAACATGCAGGGGCTGGCACCTGCCAGCGGTGAGTAAGGCGGGCCTTCAAGCAATGCGACAGTGGTTTTGTGCTTCTTTGATGGGAGCGGTGCTGTTTTCTCCCCTGTTTGTCGCCCAGGCTGACGCCGAGGAGATGCGCGGCGAAGGCCGGGCGCAGATCGCCTGTGATCAGCTCGACCAGAAGATAGGGGACAAAGGCGAGCAATGGTTCAAGCGCAGTCTCATGGCCGAACGCTGTCATGCCTTCCAGGCGGTGGCGCTGCGACTGGGCATGGGGTCGCTTCGTACCTTTTTGTTTGAACACCGTATTGATGATGGCAAGGAGCAGGAGCGCATTCAGTTTCTGGATGGCCCTGCCGAAACCATCGAGCACAAGGGGCATCCGCCCGGGCTGTGGTGGACAGGGCGTTCGGGAAGTTCTCCCCATCTGGCCTCCATCGACGACACGGTTGACCAGCTTCAGGATCACTACGATTTCAGCCTGATCGCCCGGGATATTGTGGCCGGTCGCAAGGCGGTCGTACTCGATATTACGCCTCGCGATAATCAGCGCTTTCCACATCGGCTATGGCTGGATGTCGCCAGCGGTCTGCCGCTTCGCCAGCAGCTGTTAAATGCGCAGGGTCATGCCGTCGATACCGTACAGATTGTACGTATCGACTCTCTGGTGCGCTCAAGCGACACCCTTTATCTGCAGGACCCCGTCAGTGATGCGATGCCTGAAGCGTCCTGGCATCCGGACTGGCTGCCGCAGGGATTTTACCGCCAGCCGGCAGAGCTTGACGTCACGCTTGAGGGCGCAAGGCTTGAGCGCGAAATCTACAGTGATGGTCTGGCCGCCATGAGTCTCTTTGCCGGCCCGGTCAAGGACGATACGGCACTGCGCGAAGGCGTGCACCAGCTGGGCAACTTTCGAGCAGCCGCGCGTCGTCTCCAGCATGACGGCAAGCCCTGGCAGGTCATTGCCGTAGGGGCCATGCCGGCTGAAGTGCTTACCCGCGTCGTGTCCCGGGTCCAGCTGCGTGATGGCACAAGTGCAGACGGTGATGTCCAGAACGATAGCGGTGTGACATCTCCCTGAATCGATACCGAATGCTCGTGTGGCCTCTTCGCACTTGAAAATGGTGGCCATGACGTCTCAGGATCGAGAACTTAAACCAGCCTTAATAGTCTATAGAGGTGACGGACAGGGCCCTTGTCTCTGTCCGGTTACTGCCTCTGCTACCGCCCTAGCCCATAAGAGTATCCGGAGTCCGAAGATGGCCGATTTCTCTTTCACCGATGCCCCTGTTACCGCTACCTGTCCGGAGCGATCACACGCTCGTCGCTGGCAGGTCATGACCCTGCTGACGCTGTTGATGACAGTTGCTCTGATCATGGCACTGCCGGCCAGAGCCGCCGAGCAGAAAAACGGTCTGCCCGATTTTACGGCCCTGGTCAAAAGCGCCGCACCTGCTGTCGTCAATATTTCAACGACGCGGGAGGCGGCCGCTCGCTCCGGCATGATGGGGCCCAATCAGCAGCTGCCCGATATCTTTCGTCACTTCTTTGGCGATCAGATGCCGCCGGGATTTGGCGGGATGCCCGACCAGAGGGGAGGCAGGACGCTAAGCTCGCTGGGGTCCGGCTTTATCATCAGTGATGACGGCTACATCCTCACCAATGCGCATGTCATTGACGGGGCCGATACGGTGACGGTGCGACTCAACGATCGTCGTGAGCTGACAGCCGATGTCATTGGTCAGGATCAGAAAACGGACATCGCGTTGATCAAGGTGGATGCCAATGATCTGCCCACGCTCCGGATGGGCGATTCAGACGGGCTTGAAACCGGCGAATGGGTGGCGGCCATCGGCTCTCCCTTCGGGTTTGATCACTCGGTGACGGCCGGCATCGTCAGTGCCATCAATCGCACGCTCCCCACCGACAGCTATGTGCCCTTTATCCAGACCGATGTGGCCATCAATCCGGGCAACTCCGGCGGGCCGCTGTTCAATCTGGACGGGGAGGTCGTCGGCATCAATTCGCAGATATTTACCCGAAGCGGCGGCTTCATGGGCGTGTCGTTTGCCATTCCGATCAACGTTGCCATGGATATCGCCGATCAGCTCAAGGACAACGGACGCGTCGATCGCGGCTGGCTGGGCGTTGTTATTCAGCCCGTCTCCGAAGACCTGGCCGACTCCTTTGGCCTGGACCGGGCACGCGGGGCACTGATTGCCGAGGTGGCGCCGGACAGCCCGGCGGAAAAATCGGGCCTGCGCTCCGGTGACATCATTCTCAGGGCCGGTGACAGCGATATCGATACGTCTGATGCGCTGCCACGCCTGATCGGGCGCGTCTCGCCGGACGACAGTATCGACCTGCATGTACAGCGTGACGGACGCGAGCAGACGATCAAGGTCACGGTAGGACAGTGGCCCGATAGTGACAGCGATACCGGTGAGGTGTCTCGGGCCGACAGTGACAGCATCGGTCTGGCGGTCTCCGGTCTGAGCGCCGAACAGCGCCAGCAGCTGGGTATAGAGGCCGGTGTGCTGGTCCAGCAGGTGGCACAGGACAGCCCCGCGGCTCGTGCCGGCCTGCAACCGGGCGATGTGGTCGTTGAGCTTGCCGGTCAGCCGGTGGATTCGGTTGCAACGCTTCGCAAACTGGTTGGCCAGCTTAACGATAAAAAGGCGGTCCCCATGCGTATCAATCGTGATGGCGCCACGCTTTTCGTTCCATTGCGACTGAGCACGCGTTGATCAACTCGTTCAATCGAAGGGGCCCGTCCGGGCCCCTTCATTCATCGCGAGTGCGGCATTACCCTCAGGGTGTCCATCAAGGCATTGCCTATCACCTGATTCGCCAACACGCTACAATGCGCCCATTTTCGGCCATGGTCAGTGCACGGATTCAACACGGCACGGATGCGCCATGGCTCACGGCGCTTTAACAGGTGATCACCTCGAATGACGAATGACGCAAGCAACGGGACGCTGAAACACATCCGCAACTTCTCGATCATTGCCCACATTGATCACGGGAAGTCGACGCTGGCGGATCGTATCATTCAGATTTGCGGCGGGCTGACCGAGCGCGAGCTCAAAGAGCAGGTGCTCGATACCATGGATCTCGAGCGCGAGCGCGGGATCACGATCAAGGCGCAGTCGGTCACGCTGGATTACAAGGCCGAGGATGGCACGGTCTATCAGCTCAACTTCATCGATACGCCAGGCCACGTTGACTTCTCCTATGAGGTGTCTCGTTCGCTGTATGCCTGTGAAGGGGCGCTGCTGGTGGTGGATGCCGGGCAGGGCGTCGAGGCGCAGTCGGTCGCCAACTGCTATACCGCCATCGAGCAGGGCCTTGAGGTTCTGCCCGTACTCAACAAGATGGACCTGCCCCAGGCCGATCCCGACAAGGTAAGCCACGAGATCGAGGAGATCATCGGGCTTGAGGCTGACAACGCCCCGCAGGTGTCGGCCAAGACAGGGCTTGGCATGGAAGGACTGCTCGAACGGCTGGTCAGCTTTATTCCGCCACCCAGGGGCGACATTACCAAACCCGCTCAGGCGCTGATCATCGACTCCTGGTTTGACAACTATCAGGGCGTGGTATCGCTGGTTCGCCTTTTTGACGGCACCGTTAAAAAGGGCGACAAGATCCTGATGAAATCCACCGGACGCGAGTGGGAAGTCAGCGATATCGGCATCTTTACTCCGCGCCAGAAAAGCACCGGCATGCTGCGAGCCGGTGAGGTGGGTTACATCATCGCCGGCATCAAGGACATCCACGGCGCACCGGTGGGTGACACCATCACCCATGCCAAAACGCCTCAGGTGGAGCGCCTGCCGGGCTTTCAAAAGGTCAAGCCGCAGGTCTACGCGGGCATGTTCCCGATCAGCTCGGACGACTATGAGGATTTCCGCGACGCGCTTGAGAAACTGGCGCTCAACGATGCCTCGCTGGATTACATTCCTGAAAACTCCGATGCCCTGGGCTTTGGTTTTCGCGTCGGCTTTCTTGGCACCCTGCACATGGAGATCGTTCAGGAGCGCCTCGAACGTGAGTATGGTCTTGACCTGCTGACCACCGCGCCGACCGTTATCTATGAGCTTGCCATGGAAGATGGGGAGGTCATGTATGTCTCCAACCCCTCCAAGCTTCCGGACATGGGCTCGGTCAACGAGATTCGCGAGCCGATCGTGCGGGCCAACATTCTGGTGCCGCAGGAGTATGTCGGTAACGTCATCAACGAATGCGTGGTGCGCCGCGGCGTGCAGCTCGACATGCAGGTGCTGGGCAGTCAGATGCAGCTGGTCTATGAGCTGCCGATGGGCGAGGTGGTCATGGACTTCTTTGATCGCCTGAAGTCGATCTCGAAAGGGTATGCCTCGCTGGATTACAGCTTCGAGCGCTTTGATGCGGCAAAGCTTGCACGCCTTGATGTTTTGATCAACGGCGACCGGGTCGATGCGCTGGCCACTATTGTTCATCGCGATCAGGCGCATCAGCGTGGCCGGTCGCTGGTTGAGCGTATGCAGGAGATGATTCCGCGTCAGATGTTTGATGTGGCCATCCAGGCCGCTCTGGGCGGCCATGTCGTGGCGCGTTCAACCGTCAAGGCGCTGCGCAAGAACGTCACGGCCAAGTGCTATGGCGGTGACGTGTCGAGAAAGCGCAAGCTGCTGGATAAGCAAAAGCAGGGCAAAAAGCGCATGAAACAGGTCGGCAAGGTAGAAATTCCGCAGGATGCCTTTTTGGCCGTACTAAAAGTCAATGATTGAGCGTAGCGCAGGCTACGCTCCCGTGAGTCGGGAAAGCATGTAATGGATTTTTCACTTCTGCTGGTGGTAGCCGTCCTTGTCACCGGGGCGATCTGGCTGCTGGATATCGTTGTGCTGCGTCGCAAACGCAAGGCTTCCACGGATGGCAGCCGGCCGCCGGGGGAAGTGACCCACAGCACCACGGCGCCCGGCGCACCGAAGGAGCCCTGGTATGTGGATTATTCCAGAGCCTTTTTCCCGGTGCTGCTGGTCGTTCTGGTGCTGCGCTCTTTTATTATCGAGCCGTTCCAGATTCCTTCCCGCTCCATGGAGCCCACGCTCGACGTTGGCGATTTCATCGCCGTAAGCAAGTTCTCTTATGGCCTGCGTCTGCCCGTGATCAATACGAAAATTCTGGATACGGGCGAGCCGGAGCGTGGCGATATCATGGTGTTTCGCTTTCCCGGCGACACCTCGGTCAATTACATCAAGCGTGTGATCGGCGTGCCGGGGGATCGCATTCGCTATCAGGACAAGCAGCTCTATATCAACGGGCAGCCGGTTCGAAAGGATCTGCTGGATGACAGCGGCAGCGACAACGACACCCAGGCGCTTTACAGGGAATCTCTCAAGGGGGTTGAGCATCATATCTTCAACAATCTTGATGCCCCGGGCCCTCAGATGAATGAAGTCACCGTACCGCCCGGTCATTACTTCATGATGGGCGACAACCGGGATGACTCCAACGACAGCCGCTACTGGGGCTTTGTGCCGGAAGAAAACATCGTGGGGCGTGCCTTTGCCGTCTGGATGCACTGGGACAGCGGTCTGCCGGACTTTACAAAGGCAAGACTGCTGCACTGAGCGTCTCTCGTTTCCTTTCCGTCAGGAAATACTGATGGAAAATCCCATCTGACAGAAGCTGTCGAAGGACAGCTTCTGTTATCATTTATGCCTGTTTCATTGAACAAAGCGACTATCTCGTGAGCAGTTCCCTCAATATCCTCAGCGATCGTCTCGGCTATCGTTTTGACGATAAGACCCGTCTTGAACTTGCCCTGACCCATCGCAGTTACGGCGGTGCCAACAACGAGCGACTGGAATTTCTGGGCGATTCCATCGTCAATTTTGTCGTGGGCGAGGCGCTCTATTCGCGCTTTCCCCAGGCTCGTGAAGGGCAGCTTTCAAGGCTCAGGGCGCGTCTGGTCAAGGGAGAGACACTGGCCGAGCTGGCGCGTGAGTTCGAGCTTGGTCAGTTTCTGCGGCTTGGCTCGGGAGAGATGAAAAGCGGCGGCCATCGGCGCGACTCCATTCTTGCCGACGCCGTGGAAGCCATTATCGGCGCCATCTATCTTGATAGTGACATGAACGCTGCCAGACGTTGCGTGCTGGCCTGGTATGACGCGCGCCTGCAGGCGCTCAATCTCGAGGATACCCAGAAGGATCCCAAGACACGCCTGCAGGAGTTTCTTCAGTCCCGCCAGATTCCACTGCCGCGCTATGAGGTGCTCAATATCGAAGGCGAGGCGCACGCCCAGCAATTTACGGTCAGCTGTCATGTGGAAGTGCTCAAGGCACCGACCACAGGCACCGGTGCCAGCCGTCGACATGCCGAGCAGCAGGCGGCCGAGCAGGCGCTGGCGTTGATCGAGTCGGCGCGGCGATGACGCCTTGCCCAATGCTGCCCGCCACCTTATGCACTATTCCCGCAACACCGGACACACGTTAACGTGGAGCATTTCATGAACGATATCACCACGGACGACACTCCCGAATCCGGTGCGTCCACGCGCTGTGGATTTGTGGCCATTGTCGGCCGCCCCAACGTGGGCAAATCAACCCTGATGAATCGCATTCTGGGTCAGAAGATTTCCATTACCTCGCGGCGCCCGCAGACCACCCGGCATCAGGTCATGGGCGTCAAGACCGAGGCCGACACGCAGACCATCTATGTGGATACACCCGGTATTCACATCATGCAAAAAGACCGCAATCGGGCCATCAACGCCTTCATGAACCAGGCCGCCACCCAGGCGCTGCGCGATATCGACTGCGTGGTCTTTATCGTGGATCGCACGAAGTGGACCAACGAAGACGATGTGGTGCTGGAAAAGCTCTCCCATGTTCAGGCGCCGGTGATCGTGGCCGTCAACAAGGTGGATTGGATCGAGGATCGAGGCAGGCTCATGGCATGGCTGGCCGAGCTTGAAAAACGTCGCAACTTTGCCGCCATCGTGCCGGTCTCGGCGCGTCATGGCACCAACGTTGAGGCGCTTGAAACCGAAGTTGCCAAACATCTGCCGCACAACGTTCACTTCTTTCCCGAGGATCAGATCACCGATCGCAGCCAGCGCTTTCTGGCCGCCGAACTGGTGCGTGAAAAGGTCATGCGTCAGTTGGGCGATGAGCTGCCCTATCAGATGACGGTAGAAGTCGAACAGTTTCGCGATGAAGGCCACATCATTCATATCCATGCCCTGATGCTGGTCGAGCGCGACGGTCAGAAAAAGATCCTGATCGGCGAAGGCGGTGATCGTATTAAAAAGATCGGCCAGGAAGCGCGCCTTGAAATGGAGAAGGCCTTTGACTGCAAGGTCATGCTCAAGCTCTGGGTCAAGGTCAAGCGTGGCTGGTCCGATGACGCACGCGCCCTGAAAAGCCTTGGTTACGATCTGGACTGATCATGGAACTGCAGCCGGCGTATCTGCTGCACCGTCAGGCCTGGCGTGAAACCAGTGCGCTGGCGGATATCCTGACGCTGCATGATGGGCGTATTCGTGCCGTGGCACGCGGCGTCATGCGGCCGGGCAGCCGAACGCGTCATCGACTTCAGCCCTTTACGCCGCTGCATCTGACCTGGCAGGGCGAGGGTGAGCTGAAAACCCTGAGAGTCATCGAATCCCAGGGGCCGGGGGCCATGCTGGCGGGGGAAGGGCTTATCTGCGGCCTTTATGCCAATGAACTGATGACCCGTCTTTTGCCCCTCTCGTTGCCGGTCGATACCCTGTTTGCCTTTTACGCGGCCCTGCTTGAAGCGCTGCCCTTTCCTGAACGACGTGGCGGTGCGCTCAGGCGTTTCGAGATCGCTCTTCTCGAGGCGCTCGATAGCGAGCCTGTTTTTCTTGACGAGCAGGACCGGCCACTTGACCGGGAAGGGCGCTATCTTTATGACCCTGCTCTGAAACGTTTTCGTCCGGCGCCTTCGGACGGGCCGGCCTTTGAGGCGCGCGCGCTGGGCTGGCTTGCCCGCGGCGACTGGGACGCCCCGGGGCTTGCCGGCACCGCGCGTGTCCTGACGCGTCAGGCATTGTCACCGCTTCTGGGCAGTCGCGAGCTGAGATCGCGCGAACTGATGAATGAACTGATGCGCCGTCGCCGAAGCGATGAGCGCTGAAGGAGAACAACATGTCGGACCAGATTTCCAACGTCCTGCCCCCGCGCATTCTGCTGGGCGTGAATGTCGACCACATTGCAACGCTTCGACAGGCGCGCGGCACACGATTTCCCGACCCGGTGCAGGCGGCCCTGATCAGTGAAGAAGCCGGCGCAGACGGTATCACCATGCATCTGCGCGAGGATCGCCGTCATATTCAGGACCGCGACATCGAGCTTGCCATGCAGATGCTCAATACGCGTCTCAATCTTGAGATGGCCGTGGTCGAGGAGATGATCACGCTGGCCGAGCGCCTGAGACCTGCCAATGTCTGTCTGGTGCCGGAAAAACGCGAAGAGCTGACCACTGAAGGCGGGTTGGACGTGGCCGGTAACGGCGAGCGGATTCGACAGGCCTGCCAGCGGCTCGGGGCAGCAGGCTGTGAGGTCTCACTGTTCATCGACCCTGACCCGGATCAGATCCGGGCGGCCTTTGATGCCGGCGCTCCGGTTATCGAGCTGCATACCGGCGCCTGGGTAGACGCGTCGCGTGACAATGCCGACCTCGAGCTTGCCCGCATTGCGGCCGCCGCCGAAATGGCTCATGCCCTGGGCATGACCGTCAACGCCGGCCATGGCCTGCACTATCACAACGTGGAAGCCATTGCGGCCATGCCCTGGTTTCACGAGCTCAACATCGGTCATGCGATCGTGTCGCGCGCTGCGCTGACCGGGCTTGATGAGGCCGTTCGCGAGATGAAGCGTTTGATGGTGCACTCGCGCGCCTTCAGCACGTTTGAGCAACCGGTCTGACGACGTCGGCCTGAAGACAATGCGTCGATCGGGCCGCGCTATAATAGGCTCTTTTTTGGCATCCCGTTGATTCTGGAGCGCTGCATGGATTACCCCACAATCGAATCCACCATCGGGCATACCCCGCTGGTGCGTCTCAAGCGACTTCAGGTCGGCAGCAACACGTTGCTGGCCAAGCTTGAAGGCAACAATCCCGCCGGTTCGGTCAAGGACCGCCCGGCTTTGTCAATGCTCGCCCACGCCGAAGCGCGCGGTGAGATCACACCCGGCGACACGCTGATCGAAGCCACTTCCGGCAATACCGGGATTGCGCTTGCCATGGCGGCAGCCATTCGCGGCTACAAAATGGTTCTGATCATGCCGGACAGCGCCAGCAGCGAGCGCAAGCAGGCCATGGCCGCCTACGGCGCTAGACTCATTGAGGTGACGAAAGAGCAGGGCATGGAAGGCGCGCGGGATCTGGCCGATGACATGATCGCGCGCGGTGACGGCAAGCCGCTCAATCAGTTTGCCAACCATGACAATCCGCTGGCGCATTTTGAAACCACCGGCCCTGAGCTCTGGGAGCAGACCGGTGGCAACATTACCCATTTCGTCAGCTCGATGGGCACCACCGGCACCATCATGGGCGTGTCGCGCTATCTGAAATCGAAAAACGAGGCGATCCAGATCGTGGGACTTCAACCCGAGGACGGCGCCAGCATTGCCGGCATCCGGCGCTGGCCGGAAGCCTATCGCCCGAGTATTTTCGAGCAGTCGCGCGTGGACAGAATCATCGACATCGGCCAGCACGAAGCCGAAGAGCACATGCGTCGTCTGGCCCGTGAAGAGGGCATTCTGGCCGGGGTCTCCTCGGGCGGGGCCCTGGCCGGCGCCCTTCGTATCGCGCGTGAAGTCGACAACGCCGTGATCGCCTTTATCGTTTGTGACCGTGGGGATCGCTATCTTTCCACCGGTCTTTATGCACCGGAGCAGGATTGAACATGGCCATGCTGGGACAGCGTCGTCAAAAGCGCCCCGCGACGCGCAAGCGTCTGGAAACGCCAAACGAGAAACGCGCTGATGAAAAAAGCGTCCTGATCGAGCGTCTGGCGCACGATGGACGCGGCGTGGCGCGCGACCGTGATGGCAAGACGCTTTTCATCGAGCAGGCTTTGCCCGGTGAAGAAATCGAAGTCGCCATCCATACCCAGCACGGTCGTTATGATGAAGGGCACGTACGCCGGGTGATCAAGGCCTCCGAGGAGCGTGTTACGCCGGGCTGCGCGCATTTCGGACGCTGTGGCGGTTGTGATCTTCAGCATCTCGCCATTGAAGGCCAGCGTCGCCACAAGCAGCAGGTGCTGCGTGAACATCTGGCACGCCATGATATCGAGCTTCCCGAGCCGTCACTGCTTGAAGGCGAGGCGTGGGGCTATCGCCGCCGTGCGCGACTGGGCGTTCGGGTCGGCAGCGATGACCGCATTCATGTGGGCTATCGGGTGCGGGGGCAGGATCGACTTTTCAATATCGAGCAGTGTCCCATTCTTGACCCCTGTCTTGAGGCGCTGATCCAGCCGCTGCGCGCGCTGATCGAGTCGCTTGAAGCGCCGCGTCGGCTGGGGCATATCGAACTGGTGGCCGGCGATGACGTCGCCATGATCACCCTGCGTCAGCTTCGCCGTGTCTCCGGCGATCTAACGCGCTGGCAGCAGTTTGCTCGTGAGCATGATCTGCTGTTGAGCGTCCTGTCCGGTGACGGGGACAAACCGGTGCTGGAGCGGCTGGACGGCCGGCCTGACACATGGCCGCACTATCGGGCGCTGCCTGACGTGCCGGCCTCTGCCATCAGTGTTCACAGCGGCGATTTCCTGCAGGCCAATGCCGGCGTCAATCATCAGCTGGTGGCGCGAGTGCTCGAGTGGGCCGGTGTTTATGACGACATGCCGGTCGTTGACCTGTTTGCCGGGGTGGGTAACTTCTCCCTGACGCTTGCCGCCGCCGGTGCCCGGGTCATCGCCTACGAAGGTCGAGAGTCGATGGTGCAGCGACTGCGCGATAATGCACTGGCAGCGGGACTGTCGGCGCGTGTTGATGCTCGCCGGACAGACCTTGCCGATGCGCCGCCCGGCCTTGAAGACGCCGCGCTAGTGGTGCTTGATCCGCCCCGCGCCGGTGCACAGGACATCTGCCGGGTGCTGGCGCAGCACGGGCCTTCACGGGTGCTTTACGTGTCCTGTGAGCCGGCCACCCTGGCACGTGATGTGCATCTGCTGGTCAGCGGCGGCTATCGTCTGGTCCGTGCCGCGGTGGCCGATATGTTCCCGCAGACGGCGCATCTGGAATCGCTGGTGCTGCTCGAGCGTCAGCCTACATAAAAGACATGACGGGGATCGTGTTACATGGTCAAGGTTCGTGAAGATCAGCCGCTCGATGCCGATGGACGGGTCGATATCACGACCTGGATTGCCCATCTCCAGAGCGAAGTACCGCTCAAGGACCCGGCCGAGCTGGAACGTGCCTGCCGCTTCGCCGCAAAGGTCAATCAGGAAGCATCCAGCCAGCAGCCCGCCTGGCGCGATATTTATTCCGCCTTTCGCATCGGGCTGGAAATGGCCGATATTCTCAGCGAGCTCAAGCTCGACCAGCAGGCCATTACGGCAGCCGTGCTGTATCGCAGCGTGCGCGAGGGCCTGACGCGTCTGGAGGCGGTCGAGCGCCAGTTCGGCTCGGAAGTGGCCGGTTTGATCGACGGCGTTTTGCGCATGGCCGCCATCTCCCAGCTGCAGGCGCCGGATCAGGCCATGACCCAGCACAATCAGCAGGAAAATCTGCGCAAGATGCTGGTGGCCATGGTGGATGATGTGCGCGTGGCGCTGATCAAGATTGCCGAACGCACCAGCATGCTGCGCCAGGTCAAGGACGGCTCCCGCGAGCGCGCCCTGCGTGTGGCGCGCGAAGTCTTCGATATCTACGCCCCGCTGGCGCACCGACTGGGGATTGGCCAGCTCAAGTGGGAGCTGGAAGATCTCTCCTTTCGCTACCTGCATGAAAGCGATTACAAGACCATCGCCAAACAGCTGGCGGAAAAGCGCCTTGATCGCAATCGCTACATCCATGACGTCGTGGACACGCTCAAGCGCCTTCTCGAGGCGCAGAACATCACACGCTACGACCTTTCCGGTCGTGCCAAGCATATCTATTCGATCTGGCGCAAGATGAAGCGCAAGCACATCGACTTTTCCCAGGTCTACGATGTGCGCGCCGTACGGGTGCTGGTGCCTGAAGTCACCGATTGCTACACCGTGCTGGGTATCGTGCATTCGCTCTGGCATCACGTGCCCAACGAATTTGATGACTACATCGCCAATCCCAAGAAAAACGGCTATCAGTCGCTGCACACCGCCGTGTTCGGCCCGGAAGGCAAGGTGCTCGAAATTCAGATCCGCACCTTTGCCATGCATGAGGATGCCGAGCTTGGGGTATGTGCACACTGGCGCTACAAGGGCACCGATGTCGATTCCAAAAGCCGCAGCTACGAGCAAAAGATTGCCTGGCTGCGTCAGGTGCTGGAGTGGCAGGAGGAGGTCGGCGAGCTGACCGATCTTACCGAGGGGCTCAACTCCGACATCGCCCCGGATCGCATCTACGTCTTTACCCCGGAAGGGCATGTGATCGATCTGCCCCGGGTCGCGACGCCGATCGACTTTGCCTACCGCGTGCACACGGAAGTCGGCCACCACTGTCGCGGTGCGAAGGTGGATGGGCGCATCGTGCCCCTGACCTATCAATTGAAGACCGGCCAGCAGGTCGAGATTCTCAACGCCACCCAGGGCGGGCCGAGCCGTGACTGGCTCAACCCGTCGCTGGGGTATGTCTGCACCTCCCGGGCCCGGGCCAAGATCCAGTCATGGTTCAAGCTGCAGGCGCGTGAGCAAAACGAGGAAGAAGGGCGCGTTCTATTGGAGCGCGAGTTTCGCCGCCTCGATCTTGAACGTCTGGATCGCACGCGTCTGGCGCAGGCCGTCAACTACAACACGCCCGAGGACATGTACGCCGCCATTGGTGCCGGCGATCTGCGTATCGGGCAGGTGCTCTCTCAGGCGCAGCATCTTTTTGGCGAAACCGAAGACATTGACGAGCTTGACCGTCTGCTGGCGCGCCCGCGCCGTCAGGGGGCGCGTGAAAGCACTGATACCATCACCGTACTGGGCGTCGGCAATCTCAAGACCCAGATGGCCAACTGCTGTCATCCGGTACCGGGAGACGACATCGTGGGCTTTATTACCCAGGGGCGGGGGGTCACCGTTCATCGCAAGGACTGCCCCAATATCCTGCAGCTTCAAGGCGATGAACCCGCGCGTATCGTGCAGGTTGAATGGGGGCAGCAGCAGCCCATTCAGTATCCGGTCGATATCGAAATCAAGGCGTGGGACCGCTCCAATCTGCTGCGCGATGTCACCGGCATCCTGTCCAACGAAAGGGTCAACGTGCTGGGCGTTAATACAACGACCAATCGCGATGACCATATGGCCACGATGAAGATCACGCTGGAGGTGGCAGGGCTTGATGTGCTTTCGAAGGTGGTCAACCGTATCGGACAGTTGACCAATGTGACCGATATTCGTCGGCTGCGTCAGGGCGGTGGCGGCATGCGGGAATCTTCATAGGCAGGCCTTTCGCAAGGCAGGGGTATTTTGATGCAGCAGGCACAGCGCTACACGCTCGACGATCTACTGACACTGATGCAGGTGCTGCGGGACCCGCAACAGGGGTGCCCGTGGGATGTGGCCCAGCACTGGGACACGATCGTGCCCCACACGATCGAAGAGGCCCATGAGGTTGCCGATGCCATCGAGCGTCGCGCCTTTGAGGAGCTGCCCGGCGAGCTGGGAGATCTGCTGTTCCAGATCATTTATTACGCCCAGTTCGGCCGCGAGGAAGCTCGATTCGACTTCCACGATATTGTTCATGTGCTGACGGCCAAGATGGTTGCCCGTCACCCGCACGTGTTTCCTGACGGCCATCTCGGCTCACGTCGACAGGGTGTGGCGGCGCTTGATGTGGATACCTCGGAGGTCAACCGGCGCTGGGAGGCGCGCAAGGCCAACGAGCGTGATTCGCGAGCGGCCACATCACACCTGGATGATATCCCGCTGGCGCTACCGGCGCTGTCTCGCGCCAACAAGCTCTCCAGTCGGGCCTCCCGGGCAGGCTTTGACTGGCCCGACCACCACGGCGCGCTGGACAAGATTCGCGAGGAGCTGGCCGAGCTGGAAGTTGAAATCGAGGCCGGCCATCAGGAGAACATGAACGCCGAGCTGGGCGATCTTCTCTTCGCCGTAGTCAATCTGGCCCGCCACCTGAAGGTTGATCCGGAACAGGCGCTGCGCGGTACCGGACAGCGTTTTGAAAACCGCTTTCGTTATGTTGAAAAGGCCGTTCAGGCCAGTGGCCGGCCCATTGATGCCATCGATCTCGAGACCCTGGAAGGGCACTGGCAGGACGCCAAGCGTGTCGAGCGCGGGCAGTAGCGACGGATAATCGAGTCTTCGACTTTGGTCGCAAGTCATTAGTGTAGTGTTGTTGTTGTTTCCCGAGCGCGTCAGGCTCTTGCTTCCTGTCACGCGCCTTGCGGAGTCTTTCATGCAACACGCTTCTTCTTCTGCCCCTGAAGGTGCCTCTTCAGGGGAGGGTGCCAACCACGATCCTGCGCTGGAAGACAACGTGCTTCACGCTTCCCTGCGTGAGCATGTGCGTCTGCTCGGCGATAGCCTGGGGCATACCATTGCCGATGATCTGGGCACCGAGTTTGTCGATCAGATCGAAAGGATCCGAGCGCTGGCCAAACGGGGGCGCAAGGACGCCGGGGCTCGCGCCGAGCTGATCGAATACCTTCGTACCCTGCCCGAAGAGCGCATGCTGCCGGTGACGCGCGCTTTCAACCAGTTTCTGAATCTGGCCAATCTTGCCGAGCAGCACTATCGCGGCCGCTTTCGTCGGGTCGAGGATTATCGCCCCGGCACCCAGCCCCGTCTGGACGATCTGCTCGAGCGTCTGACGCAGGCCGGTCACGACGGCGAGGCGTTGATCGAGCGCATTGCCTCGATGCGCATCGAACTGGTCATGACGGCGCACCCGACAGAAGTGGTCAGGCGCACCCTGATTCGCAAATACGACGCCATCAACGCCTGTCTGGGAGAGCTCAACGCCAGCGAAGAGCATCCCGAGCGTCTGGAGCAGTTGCAGGGACGACTCAATGAGCTGGTCAGCCAGGCCTGGCACACCAGCGAGATCCGTGCCGAACGGCCGACCCCGGTGGATGAGGCACGCTGGGGACTGGCGGTGATCGAGCAGTCACTGTGGCAGGCTGTACCGACCTTCTACCGCGAGCTGGATCAGATGCTGCTGTCGCGTGCCGGGCGGCGCCTGCCACTGGAGGCGGCCCCCATCCGGTTTGCCTCGTGGATGGGCGGCGACCGCGATGGCAACCCCAACGTGACCTCGGCCGTGACGCGTGAGGTGCTGCTGCTTGAGCGTCATCGCGCGGCGGAAAGCTTTCGTCGTGACGTCGAGCAGCTGCGTCTTGAGCTTTCCATGTGGAAGGCCACGCCGGCGCTGATCGAGCTGGCCGGTGGCCCCTGTCCCGAGCCCTACCGCAGGGTGCTCAGCGACCTCGAACAGCGACTGGGGGCAACCCGCGATAAGGCGCAGATGATCTGGGAAGGACATGGCTGGAGCGGCGAGCGGCCCACGGTGGATACCCGCGAAGCGCTGCAGGCGCCGCTGGAAGCCTGCTATCACTCGCTGATGACCTGCGGTCTTGATGTGATCGCCAACGGGGCGTTGCTGGATACCCTGCGCCGGGTGGCCTGTTTTGGTACCACCATGACGCGCCTCGATATCCGTCAGGAATCCACTCGCCACACCCAGGTGTTTGAAGAGCTGACCCAATATCTGGAGCTTGGCAACTACGCCGAGTGGGACGAATCGGCCCGCCGTGAGTTCCTGCTCAACGAACTGGGCTCGCCGCGTCCGCTGATCCCGTCGCAGTGGCCCTGCTCGGACGAGGTTCGCGAGGTGCTCGACACCTTCGAGGTGATCGGTTCGGAGTACAGCGAAGCGCTGGGCTCCTACGTCATTTCCATGGCGGGGCAGGCCAGCGATGTGCTTGCCGTGGCGCTTCTCATGAAGGCCGTGGGTGGCCGGGTCAGCCTGCCCATCTCACCGCTGTTCGAAACGCTGGACGATCTGGATCGCGCCGGTCATGTGGTCAATGACCTGCTGGGCATGGCGCAGTATCGGGCGCTGATCGACGCCCGCCAGGAGGTGATGATCGGCTATTCGGACTCGGCCAAGGACGCCGGACAGCTGGCGGCGGCCTGGGCGCAGTATCGCGCTCAGGAGCGACTGGTCGGGGTCTGTCATGAGCATGGCGTTACGCTGACGCTCTTTCATGGCCGTGGTGGCACGGTTGGACGCGGGGGCGGCCCGGCCCATGCGGCCATTCTTTCCCAGCCGCCGGGTTCCGTGCAGGGCAGTCTGCGTGTGACCGAACAGGGCGAGATGATTCGTTTCAAGTTCGGTCAGCCACGTATCGCCGTGCGCTCCATGGAGATCTATCTCAGCGCGGTACTCGAGGCGACATTGTTGCCGCCGATCGAGCCAAAGCAGGCATGGCGCGAGGAGATGGATCATCTGGCCTCGCGCGCCCATCAGGTGTACTCGAGTATCGTGCGCGAAGACCCGGCCTTTGTGCCCTATTTTCGCGCCGTAACGCCGGAGACCGCGCTGTCCGGGCTGCCGCTGGGATCCCGCCCGGCCAAGCGCCGCGCCTCGGGTGGCGTTGAAACGCTCAGGGCCATCCCCTGGATATTTGCCTGGACTCAGACGCGACTGATGCTCCCGGCCTGGCTGGGTAGCGATGCCGCCTTTGCCGAGCGCAGTAACAGCGAAGAGGGCATGGCCCGGCTGCGCGAGATGATGAACGAGTGGCCGTTTTTTGGCACCTTCCTGGACATGCTCGAGATGCTGCTGGCCAAGGCCGACGCCGAGATCAATGCCTACTACGAAGAACGCCTGATTGATGATGACAACTCCCGCGCGCTGGGCACGTCACTGCGCGAGCGCCTGGAGGGGCTCGAGAAGACGCTTTTGAACATTCGCGAACAGCATCATCTGCTTGAGCATGCGCCGCTGATTCGTCAGGCCGTGGACATACGCAATCCCTATATCGATCCGCTCCATGGGCTTCAGGCAGAGCTTTTGTACCGAAGCCGCCAGCTTGAGGGCGATATTTCTCCGGATCTGCAGCGGGCCCTGATGGTGACGATGGCCGGTATTTCGGCGGGACTTCGCAACACGGGGTAAGGGCGACAAACGCCTTGATGAGACAAATGATCAACAAAGAATTGTGTCACTGACCTTGAAAAGCCGGCGTTGGCGCCTAATGTCTTATAGGACGCATACGGTGGTGGTTTTTCAGCGCCGTATGTCCTCAACTTTCATGACGATTGCAGGGACGAAATGCAGTCGTCGGTTTAAACCCGCTCAGCGAGCGAAAAAGGAGTTTGACCATGGCTTACAAGCTTCCCGAACTGCCCTATGCATTTGATGCACTCGAGCCGCACATCGATGCGCAGACGATGGAAATCCACCATGGCAAGCATCACAACACCTATGTGACCAATGCAAACGCTGCGCTGGAAAAGCTTCCCGAAGATCTGGCCGGACTCGAAGCGTCGGATCTGCTCAAGCAGCTCGACCGTGTTCCCGAAGAACAGCGCACCGCCATCCGCAATAATGCGGGCGGTCATGCCAACCACTCGCTGTTCTGGGAAATCCTGACACCCAATGCGCGTGGTCTGAAGGAATTTCCCACGCTGATGAACGACATCGAAAAGACCTTCGGCAGCGTCGAAGCCTTTGCCGAGAAGTTCGAGACGGCTGCCAAGGGTCGCTTTGGCTCCGGCTGGGCATGGCTTGTGGTCAAAAACGGCAATCTGGAGATTGTCTCCACTGCCAATCAGGACAGCCCGGTCTCCTCGCAGGCTTATGGCGGCCATGATGCCACGCCGATTCTGGGTGTGGACGTCTGGGAACACGCTTACTACCTGAACTACCAGAACCGTCGTCCCGACTATCTCAAGGCGTTCTGGAATGTCGTCAACTGGGCAGAAGTCGAAAAGCGCTACAATGCTGCCAAATAAGCGTGTAACGCGCTGACGGATGATTCTGTCTGCAACCCGCATCAGCGCTCGCTGATGCGGGTTTTTTTATGCGCCGACTGTTTTCCGTGTCGACCGTAACACCAGCTATTGCTTTGTGCTGCGACCTTTTGAGGTTCGGCGCCCGGCAGTGCCGCGTGTGGTCGTACGCCCACTGCTTTTGCCACGCCGCGACGGGTTTTTTTTACGACCGGCAGAGGCGGCAGGCTGTTCACCGCCGGCCTGCTGCATGGCCTGATTCAGACGTCCGGCATCGACATCGCCGACCAGCGTTGTCAGTTCGCCTGCCATGTCAGAAAGAAAAGCGTCCAAAGAGTCGCTGCCTTCACGCACCCTGGAGAGTCGCTGCTCCCAAAGGGCCGTACGCTCCGGGCCGGACAGGCTCTCGGGCAAGGCATCGATCAGGCCGCGCCCGCGCCGGGTGGCACGAATGGCGCCTGACTGTCGATGAACATATTCTCGCGTTAAAAGCGTTTCTATCATGCTGGCGCGCGTGGCCTCGGTACCCAGCCCGTCCGTTTCCTTGAGGGTTGCCCGCACGGCATTGTCGGTGACGTAGCGCGCCACGTGAGTCATGGCATTGATCAGACTGGCATCGGTAAAGGGCTCGGGTGGGCGCGTCTGGCGTGTCTGCATCTCGCATTGGGTAACGCGCGCCTTCTCGCCCTTCGTCATGGCGGGCAGCGTGGCATCCTCATCGGGCGTGTTGAAAAGCGCGCGCCAGCCTACCTGAAGAATTTCGCGCCCTTTGATCATGAAGGCCTCATCCAGCGCCTCCAGCGTGACACGGGTGTCGCGGTACTCAAAGGGGGGGTAAAACTGGGCCAGCACGTTACGGGCCACCAGCGTATAGACGTTTTGCTCTTCCCGGCTCAGCGTCTGCCAGCGCGGGGTCTGACCGGTAGGAGCGATAGCATGGTGTGCCCCGATCTGCTTGTCGTTGAAGGCACGCGACACGCGGGAAGTGTCGATGCCGCCATGCCACTGCTCGAGCGTGTCATTGCCCTGGCAGGCATGGCGCAGTGTGGCATCGATGCCCTTGAGATAGTCGCGTGGCAGATAGCGACAGTCCGAACGCGGATAAGTGATCAGGCGATGTCTTTCATACAGGCGCTGGGCACAATCAAGCACCGACTGTGCCGACATCTTATAGCGCCGGGCCGCATCGATCTGAAGCGTGGAGAGCGAATAGGGTAGCGGCGCGCCTTGTCGCTGCTGCTTTTGTTCAACGTCTCTGATGATGGCCGGCTGACCCGGCAGTTTCGCGGCCAGTGCTCGAGCGGGAGCCGCATCCAGAAGCCGGCCCTGGTCGTCCAGGCGATGTTGCTCACCCGGCTGCCACCAAGCGCGAACACTGCCACCCGATGTCTCAAAATCGGCCCATAGCGGGTAGAAGTCGACCGGCTGGAAATTTTCGATGGTTCTATCACGGCGCACGATCAGCCCGAGAAGTGGCGTTTGTACCCGACCGATGGAAAGCACGCCCTTGATGCCGGCCTGCTGGCCGGTCACTGTCCAGGCGCGAGTCAGATTGATGCCATAGAGCCAGTCGGCGCGCGAACGGGTCAATGCCGCCTGATAGAGCGGCTGGAAGCGGGCGTTGTCTTCGAGTGCCTGCCAGGCCCGCTTGATCGCAGGGGTGTTCATGTCATTGATCAAAAGACGCTCGACCGGCCCCTTCCAGCCCAGGTATTCGATGGTTTCCTGAACGAGAAGCTGACCCTCCCGGTCCGGGTCTCCGGCATGAATGATTCTGTCGGCCGATTTGACCAGACGACGCAAAATGGTGAGCTGAGCGCGCGCTTTCGGGCGAGGCGTCAGCTTCCACTTCGAGGGAATGATGGGCAGGTCATCCAGGCGCCAGCGCTTGAGGCGCTCATCGTAGGCCTCCGGGGCGGCCTGCTCGAGCAGATGACCAAAGCACCAGCTGACCGTGATGTCGGGACTGCTCAGAGCGCCTTCTGTCTGGCTGAAACGTCCGGGTAGTGCCGAGGCGATAGCACGACCCAATGAGGGTTTTTCGGCAATGATGAGTTGCATGAGGTCAGTTCAATGCTCTTTTGGCCTTGATCAGTGCTCGGTACCAGCGTCGCGGGGCGGGGCCAATGCCTGCCGGGCGCTGGCTGAGCAGACTGATGTTGCGATGGGCGGTCTGGTCGATATTGGACAGAATGTTCATCGTCGAGGCGCGGGCGCCGTACTGACGAATCAGAAAGTCGATCGCCTCGGGCTCAAGGGCGACGCGATAATGGCGTACCAGAGCGATGGCCAGTGATTCGGCACTGCGTGACAGATCATCGGTGATCTCGTTGACCATGGCCGCACCCAGTGCTGCCTTGGCCGCCGCCGAAAGATCCGGTTCGAGATGGCCGAAATAGGCCGCGTTGGTGGCGTCGATGGCGCGCTGCACCTCCGGGCGCGACAGATGAATACAGGGCTCGAGGGCGAGGGCAATCTCGATGGCCAGGTGCTTTGCCATCTCGATGTCGCTGCCGGGCGAGACGGGATTGCCGCCATGATCACGCTGATGGGCGCGTTCCCGATCCGCACGCGTGTCATTGAGATAACGCGCCAGATGGCGGCAGACACGGGCCTTTTCGCCATCGGTCAGCGCGATGTGATTTTCATGAATGCGAAGCCCGCGCTTGCCGGGACCGACCTGCAGGTGGGTGGCCTTGTCGTTCATCTGATCGGTAATGGCCTCCCAGCGCTGGGAGTTGCGAATCAGCGTGGCATGACTGCGTGCGATCTGGCCGTAGTTTTCCTGCACGCTTCGAAAAAGCTTCAGGGCATTGGTCAGAATATCGGCGCGCTCGCGCAGTTCCGGGCGCAGGTCGCTGCGGCCCTGCTGCACGCCGCTGGCCAGGTGTTCGATCTGCTCGGCCAGCGCATCCATGGCCTGGCGACAGCGGACCGTCAGGGTTTCGGCGCGAAGCCCGGCCGCAGCATCCTCGACCAGGGTACCCGACTGCTCGGCAAGATAGACGGTCAACGCCTTGAGTCGTGACAGCCCCGTGGCCTGCTGAATGCGATATCGAGAGCGTGTCTGTTCAAGCGCATCAAGTGCTCGTGCCAGATGCCATCGGCCGCGATACTCAAAGGTCAGCATGGGAATGCGCCGACCGCAGAGCAGTTCAAAGGCCAGAATGATCATCTCCTCGACATCCTGAAGCGTCATGAGCAGCGCATTGTCCTGCTCAATGGCTGCCAGTACGCGCTCGATGAAGTTCTCATCGCGTGCAACGCCCTGGTGCAGATCGGGCGCCCGTCCTGCAAAACGGTCGCGCAGCAGTGAAATGGCCTCCGGCGCCACATCGGCAAGCTCATTGAGTCGCGGGTCGATATGGGCACGGTACAGATCGACCAGATCGCGGATACGCGATTGCATGCCGATACGGCGATAGACATCGATCTGCGAGATGCGCCGGGCACTTTCCTCATCGTCGAGCAGTTCCAGCGCGGCAAGCTCCACCCCTTCGGGTGACAGATCATGCTTTCGCAGCAGCATGGCTGCCGCCTCGCGGCGACGGGCGTCGCCCTCCAGGCTTTCAACGATCAGGTTGCGGGTAATCAGTACCAGCTCCGGCAGGGTATCGAGCACCTGAGCCACTCGGGCCGCGGCGCGTTCATGCTTGCGCCCCCGGGTCAGATGGTGGGCGAAATTGGCGATGATGCCGGCAAGACCCGTGATCAGGGCATAGCTGATGAAGAACACATAGTTCTCCATCGAGGGGCCACGACCGTAACCGAGCAGATAGCCGACCCAGGCGCCCAGCAGGGTGACGGGGCCGCTGACCCACAAAATCTGCATGGCGCTGTTGGTCCAGGGCACCTTGTCCATCGCCTGGGTGATTCGGCGGATACGGTCGCGGCCTTCGCGCTCGAGACGAACACGAGGCGCATCGGGATTCGGGCGTCGACGAAGCAGTGCACGGGCTGAAAACAAGCGGATATTTCCGAAACGAGAGTGGATGCAGTAACGCAGGGACTGCTTCAGGAGATGTTTGCCGGGCAGATACGAAACAACATGATGGCGTTATCATGAGATGCCTGCAGCCAGCGTGCTAGCATAAGCGTGATCATGGTGGAGGAACAATATGCTGGCAGCCTGGGTTGACCAACTCCTTGGGTTTTCGACGGGAGCACTTGACGCCATTCGTCGAGACGAGCGCTACCCCTCATTGATGGGCTGGGCAAGAAAGGAAGGGGCAGAACTGCTGGGCGGGGATGTGGCGCTGGCACAGGCGCTGGCGCCGATGCTCTGGAATCAGACGCCGCTGCAGCGTCTTGGATTTCGGATCGAAACGCTGGCGCCGCCGGCGCCTCAGGAGCCCTGCTGGTGTGACTCCGGCAAGCGCCACATTGACTGCTGCGCCCGCGTCGCGCTGCCGGGGCAGGTACCGCCGCATTTGATGTGGATGCTTTTGCTGCAACGCCTTCGCGGTAACGTGCTGCACAAGGCGCTGGCCTCTGATCAGGTGCCGGCGCAGGCCCTGCTCGAGGCCGGTATCGTCAGTGCCGAGGGCGGACAGCTGGGCCGCGCCCAGACCATTCTGGAGGCGCTTTTCACCAATGCCGATTGGGAGCGGCTGCCGGAAGAAAGCGAGCCTGCCTTCGAGCTTTTAAGCGATGTGTATCAGGAGCGGGGCTTTACTCGCAAAAAGACCGCTTTGATGAACAGCGCCGTCGAGCATGGCCCGGGCTTTTTGCGCGGGGCGGCATTGAAGCGGCTGTGTCTGCGATACATGGATAGTGATGATCTGGCCAGCGCTCGCGAGACCTTTATTCAAACCCTGGAGGCCATGCCCAACGAACCGGCGCTGGCCTATCTCGAAAGCATGCTGTTGCTGCATGAAGGGCGCCCCGAGCAGGCGCGTGCACGCGCGGATTTCTGGCGCCGGCGTCTGGTTCATCGCAGTGACCTGGATGAGGACCAGCAGGCGTTTCTCGAGCAGCTGGCTTATGACCCCGAAGCCACGCTGTCGGAGCAGATGATTTATGCCGACGAGGAACTGGCCGAACCGCTGGACACCCTGACCAGACTCCTGCCGGAATTTTCCGGCGCCTCACGTCTGTCGCTGTCCATCAACGCCGAAGGCCGGCTTGAGTATCAGCAGGATGATCTGGATCACGCCCGCTATCGGATGTGGCAACAGCATTTTGCCACCGAAAATGAAGAAGCGCCCGGCAGCGGGCTTCAGGGGGACCCCTGGCGGGACGCCCGTCCCTGGCTGGATGCGCTGTGTCTTCATCCGGAGTGGCTGTCAACGCCGGCGATTCTTCAGGAGCTTGCCATGGCACTGGCCGGGCGCTTTGGCAATCTGCCATGGATGTTTAGCTCTATCTTCTCGCCGCTGGCAAAGCGTTTCGATGCCTGGCTTGTGGCGATCGAGACGGCTGAGAGCCCCTTTGTCTGGGGCGATGGCGACAATCATGTGTTGTTCCGGCTCGGACTGGGGCTGATCATCGGCATGGAGCGTGGCGCGCGCGAGCCATCAAGACAGCTGGCTGAACGGCTGATTCGCCTGGATGGCGAAGACAGTATGGGGCTGCGCGAGCTGCTTTTGGAACAGCTTTTAAGCGATGGTCAGGACGTCAGGGCCCTGACGCTCATCGAAGAGATCGAGGCGGCCGGTGACGACGATGGCGAGCCGTGGCTCGGACTGCTGCTGGGCAAGGCGCTGGCACTGTATCGCCTGGCGCGACTTGAAGAAGCCCGCCAGGCGCTGATCATGGTCGACAAGGCCAATCCATGGATGCTCAAGCTTTTGATCCGCGATAACCCCAGACGAGAGCCGGTAACCGGCAATGTGCCGATACCGGGCTCACGTGCGGAAGCCTGGCAGTATCGTGTCCTTATGCGGCCTCACTGGGTTGCGACCCGGGGCGCGCTTCACTGGGTGGATGCCAGACTGCGAACGCCTGTGCAATAGCGCCACGGTGACACCATGGCGCACGACGCAGAAAGGATCGTTTACTGACGATTGGGTAGAAATACCCACATCTGGCCGGGCTGTTTCATGCGTCCGGCATTGAGGCTGGCTTCATCCCCGTGTCCCCAGAAAAAATCGGCGCGCACGGTGCCCTTGATGGCGCTGCCCGTATCCTGAGCCAGCATGAGGCGCTGCATGCGCTGGTTGGACAGCGGTCGCGTGGTCGACAAAAAGACCGGTGCACCCAGCGGGATCTGATCGGGATCGATGGCAATGCTGCGCTCCGGTGTCAGCGGGACACCCTGGGCGCCGATCGGGCCATCCTGGCTTTTGTGGCTGCTGTCGAGCTCCCTGAAAAAGACGAATCGAGGATTCACGTTCAGCATGTCCTGTACCCGCCCGGGGTTGGCGTTTGCCCAGGCCTTGATGCCCGGCAGGGTCGCCTGAGCCGGGGTAATTTCTCCATGATCGAGCAGCCAGCGAGCAAAGGACTGGAAGGGCTGGTCGGTGGCACCGGCAAATCCCACCCGCATTTCGCCGCCTTCGACCAGTCTGATACGTCCCGATCCCTGAATTTGCAAAAAGGCGGCTTCAACCGGATCGTCGACCCAGACCAGTTCGCGACCCCGCAATACGCCGCTTTTGATCAACTGGCTGCGGCTGGCGGCCATGAGGCTGCTGTTGCCCAGGTTGCGATAGAGCGGGACCTGATAGGGGCCCTGACGCGTGCGAGAGCCGTGAAGAACGGGCTCGTAATAGCCGGTGATGGTGCCGACCGTCGACCCGTCGCTATTGCTCAGCGTAAAGGGTGTAAAGCGCTGCTCGAAATAGCGCCGGATGGCGCGGCTGTCCAGCGGGTCAACGTGGCGGGCGTCATTGCAGACCGAGGCCCAGTCCGGCTTGCGGGTGAGTTTTTCGCAGCTGGTTCGAAACGCGCTCCAGGCACTCAATAGATTGTCATCGTGCCAGCCGGGCAGCTGCTGCCAGCTGGTCGGGTGCATGGGCGTATTGATATCGGTGTAATTGGGTGTTTTCGCAGGCTGAAAACCGGACTGGCCGGTGGAGCAGGCAGCCAGAAGCGCCCCTGCAAGCACAAGACCTGCGCCTCGATTGATCAAACGCAGCTTCGATAAAAGGCCCTGAGGGCGAGACATTCCAGGGGATACAGGGGACAAGATCAGGGTCTCTTTCGGGGGCGTGGTCGAAGGCCGACGCCCGTGAAACAAAAAGGCGCGACACGATATTACCGGCCGGGCGGGTCGGTAATATCGCGCCATTGGCGAAAATACCAGAGGATCATGAGACCCGGAATAGCGGCCAGGGTACAGATTAAAAAGAATCCGTCCCAGCCGACCGCTTCCGATAGGATACCGCCCGGGGCTGAAATCACGACTCTGGGCAGGCCCATGATCGAGGAGAGCAGGGCGTACTGACCTGCCGTAAATCGCTTATCGGTCAAAGCGGCCATGAAGGCGAGAAAGGCGGCCGTCCCCATGCCGGCTGCGGCATTTTCAAAGCTGACCACCGCCGCCAGTACCGTAATCGAATGGCCGACATGATTGAGCCAGATAAAGCCGGCGGTCGAAATCATCTGCAACAGACCGAACCACCACAGCGAGCGGTAAATGCCGATGCGCAAAATGACCAGACCGCCCAGAAAGATACCGCCCAGCAGGGGCCAGAAGCCAAAGATCTTGACCGTGGCGCCGATCTCGGCGTTGGAAAATCCCAGCGATTTATAAAAGGGCGTTGTCAGGTTGCCGGCGACCGAGTCTCCCAGCTTGTAGAGCAGAATAAAAAGCAGCAGCCAGAGGGCGCCGGGCCGGGTCATGAAATTCCGGATCGGGTCCAGAAAGGTATCGCGCCAGTTCTGTGGCTGCGTAGGACGCTGAGCGCCAGGCTCGGGCGCCATGAGGGTAACCAGCATGCAGGCGCCGAGCAGCACCGCCATGGTCAGATAGGTCGCGCGAAAGCCGATGCTGTCGGCCAGCATCAGTCCGCCGCCGGAGGCAAACAGCATGCCGGTGCGATAGCCATAGGTATAGAGGCTGGAGCCGATGCCGAGTTCTTTTTCAGGCAGATGCTCGCGGCGATAGGCATCGATGATGACGTCCTGAGTGGCGCTGAAAAAGCTGATGCCCAGTGCCACCATGCCCACGGTCAGCGGTGCCAGGCCCGGGTCGGACAGGGCCAGCAGAACAATCAGGGAGGTCAACAGCAGCTGGGTCACCAAAAGCCAGCCGCGGCGCCTGCCCAGAAAGGGCAGCTCGAAGCGGTCCAGCAGCGGTGCCCAGAGAAACTTGAGCGTGTAGGGAATACCGATCAGCGCCAGCAGTCCCACCGCGTCCAGGGCAACGCCGGCATCGGTCATCCAGGCCTGCAGGACACTGCCTGTCAGCAGTAGCGGCAGGCCTGACGCCAGCCCCATCAGGAACGTGATACCATGGCGCGCAACGGCGGCCCGGGCTGTAGCAATCGAAGTCAACGGTTTTATCCAGAAAGTCGCGGGCATTTGAATGGCGCGCCGATTCTCTCAGACCGGTGCGTTCACGGCTACTGACCGGGGGTGGTTTTAATGCAGACGACAGGGCCTGAAGGGCTGCGCTGGTACGCGGTCCAGTGCAAGTCAGGTGAGTCCTTTCGTGCCGCCGAGCATCTGAACTTTCAGGGTTACACCGTCTTTCATCCGGTCATTCAAAGAGAAAAGCGCCAGCGCGGCAGGGCCGGGCAAGTGGTCGAACCACTTTTTCCCTGGTATCTCTTTATTCGGATGAATCCGCTGCAGGACAACTGGGCACCCATTCGATCCACCCGTGGCGTGATCAGATTGCTTGTCTTTGGTCAGGCGCCGGTGCCGGTACCGGATGTATTGATCGATACCCTGCGCCAGCAGATCATGGAGCAGCCGGCCATGTCAGGGGAGGATCGTTTCAGCACCGGTGAGCGCATCGAGATCACCGAAGGCCCTTTCAAGGCTCTGAAAGGGCTTTTCGTGGCGGGCAAGGGAGACGAGCGTGTCATTGTACTGCTCGAAATTTTGCAGCGAGAGCACCAGGTTATCGTGGGAAGCGGACAGATTCGAGGGGCCCGGCCGCACTGAAATCGACAGTGTCACGAAGGGGATCAGCTGTCTATCCACCAGCGGCTGTCCCAGCGTGTCATGACCTGCTCCGGGTAGCGTGTTTTTCCAAGACTGCCGTTGTAGCGGGCCAGCGCCCGCGTCAGATCGCCCTTTTCAACCTTGAGATACCACGCAAGAATGGTACAGCCATAGCGCAGGTTGGTATCGGGGTCGAAAAGATCGTCGCTGTCTCTGCCGATCTCCTTTTTCCAGAAGGGCATGACCTGCATGAGCCCCTGGGCGCCGGCACTCGAACGTGCCTGCGGCGTAAAGCGACTTTCAACATCGATGACCGAGAGCACCAGCTGCAAATCCAGCGAGGCGCGAAGCGCTTCGCGCTGGATGCTTTCGAGCAGGGCGATCCTTTGATGGGCGTCGGGCAGGTAGGCGATGAGGCGTCGATTCATATCGGTCATCCAGACCTCGGTATCAAAACGATCGCCGGTACGCTGATCATCCGACAGGGCACTGGAAAGCTGGCGGATCAGCTGGGCCGATACATGCGCCTCCGGAACGGCGCCAGCCCGGGATGCGGGCGCAAAAAGGGCGCCTGTCGTTAGACAGGCGCCCAGCAGACATGCTTTTAAGCCGGCTTCAAGCCAGCTTTTGACAAATAAACTCGATGGCTTCCTGCTGCGCCACCATCGTAATATCGTCGTCACGTCTTCCCTTGTACTCCAGTTCGCTGTTTTTCAGGCCGCGGTCGCCGATCACGATGCGGTGCGGGATGCCGATCAACTCAAGATCGGCAAACTTGACGCCCGGGCGCTCGTCACGATCATCCAGCAATACTTCGATTCCCATGTCATTGAAGGCGCTGTAGAGGCGTTCGGCCTCGTCGCGAACGGCCTGCGACTTGTGCGCGTTCATGGGTACCAGAGCCACTTGATAGGGCGCCAGACTGGCAGGCAATGCAATGCCGCGATCATCGTGGTTTTGTTCGATGGCGGCGGCGACAACGCGACTGACGCCGATGCCATAACATCCCATCTGCAGCGGTACATTGTTGCCGTTTTCATCCAGCACGGTAGCGCCCAGTGCCTCGGAGTATTTCGTCCCGAGCTGAAAAACGTGCCCGACTTCGATGCCGCGCGCGATCGAGAGTGTGCCCTGACCATCCGGTGACGGGTCGCCGGCCACGACATCGCGAATATCGGCCACCATCGGCAGCGGGAGATCGCGCTCCCAGTTAATGCCGAAGAAGTGTTTGCCATCAATATTGGCGCCGGCGCCGAAGTCACTCATGACGGCCACGCTGCGGTCAATGATCAGCGGTATATCAAGTCCGACCGGCCCGAGTGACCCAGGGCCTGCCCCGACGGCCTGGCGAATTTCCTCTTCACTGGCCATGACCAGCGGTGAGGCCACCTGATCCAGATGTAACGCCTTGATCTCGTTGAGCTGGTGGTCGCCGCGCACCATCAGCGCGACCAGCCCACCTTCGGCGCCGTGCATGATCAGTGTCTTGACGGTCTTTTCGATCGGCAAGCCGTGTTTTTCTACCAGTGCCGCGATGGTTTTGGCATCGGGTGTATCGACCTCTCTCATGCTTTCTTGAGGGTCGTCACGTTTTTGGCGGTCAGGCAGCGCTTCTGCCTTTTCGATATTGGCTGCGTAGTCGGAGCCCGTGGAAAAGATGACGGCGTCTTCACCTGAATCGGCGAGTACATGAAACTCATGAGAGCCACTGCCACCGATCTCGCCGTTATCGGCCTGAACGGCACGGAAATCGAGTCCGAGACGATTGAAGACGCGAATATAGGCGTCATACATTTTCTGATAGGAGGCCGCCATCGCTTCCTGACTGATGTCGAACGAATAGGCGTCTTTCATGATGAATTCGCGTGATCGCATGACGCCAAAGCGGGGGCGGGTTTCATCACGGAACTTGGTCTGGATCTGGTAGAAGTTGCATGGCAGCTGGCGGTAGGAGTGCACTTCATTACGCACCAGATCGGTGATGACCTCCTCGTGAGTGGGGCCATAGCAGAACTCGCGGTCGTGGCGGTCACGAAGACGAAGCAGCAGGTTGCCATACTTGTCCCAGCGGCCCGATTCCTGCCAGAGCTCGGCGGGCTGTATTGCAGGCATCAGAACTTCCTGGGCGCCGGCGCGATCCATTTCCTCGCGTACGATCTGTTCCACCTTTCGCAGCGTTCGCAGCCCCAGTGGCAGCCAGGTGTAGAGGCCGGAAGCCAGTTTTCGAATCATGCCGGCACGCAGCATCAGTTGATGACTGACAACTTCAGCGTTGGCGGGCGTTTCCTTGAGCGTGGATAGCAGCAGTTGACTGGCGCGCATGAACCGAATGTTTCCCTTGAGCCGGATGAAATGAACCGCATTGTACGAGCATTCGTTGCCTGTCGGCAAAATGCGTTTCCCGAAGGCGGCAATGATGGTATTTGTCCATTAACGCTGCACGCTTGAGCCAACAGCAATTGTCACCAACAAAGAGCAGGCAGGAGGAACCATGCAACGTCGATGGGCCGGCATGATGATGGCCGTATGGCTACTGATGATAACGGGATGTGCGGGCAAAGATGACACGGAGTTTGTCTGGCAGTCGCCGCGGGTCAACGATCAGGGGACTCAGGCGGGACAAAGAGCGTGCATGCCCGGTCCTGATGGCCCCAGTAGCTGTAACCGCTAAAAGGACCGACATAAAAAACGGCACCCGAGGGTGCCGTTTTATCAGGCCTGTCGAAAGGAATCGATCAGAACTGTACGCCGACGGAAGCCATGGCAGCGTCGATGCGATAGTCGCTGTCCATGTCGTAGCGAGTGTATTCAGCACGTGCAAAGACCGGAATGGTTTCGAACTGGTACTTGAGGCCCAGACCGTAAACCGGGTCAGTGCCGTACTGGTTGCTGGCCGGGCCCTGCTGAGCGTTGGCCTTCCAGTAGGCAGCACCCACGCGTGCATAGCCGGAAACACCGTAGAACAGGGGCAGTTCGCCGATGGCGCTCAGGCTGTAGGCCTTGGTCTGGTAACGGCCGTTGCCCTGATCGGTGGCGTAATCAATGTCACCGAGATCGGCGTAGTTGATTTCAGTGGAGAACCAGTCGTTGAACTTGTAACCAACGAAGGCACTCTGAGCAGTGTCGTTATTGTCGGTGATACGATCACCGCTCAGGTTGCCACTGCTGAAGCTGCCGACATCGGCATCATGGACCTGAGCGCTACCAACGCCCACACCGGAATAGATGCCGGTGCTGGTGTCGGCCATGGCCATCGGGGCCGCTACCAGGGAAGAAGCGAACAGCGGTGCAGCAAACAGTGCGAATTTTTTCATGATGATCTCCTTGCATGAAACCTTTATTGACCGGAGCGTCCTGCTCCATGGTCAAAATCGATTCGATGAGCTGTTATTACTCGAACAGTGTTTTCAAAAACATTTTTAGCATGAGAATCGGTTCACGTAAAGATTAGAATGCATCAACCTGCTCTATGGAGTTGTTTGCAAAAATCTTTAACCGAGACGGGCTGACAGTATAGCAACAGTGTGTATTTTCGCCCTGTATCGACAAATATTTAGTCAACAATGGCTGCAGTAGTAGGGAAGCAGTCCTTGTTCTCGGTACAATCCGTGTTGCCATGATCATGCACCCGCCATGATCTTTTTATTTTCATCTTCTCTGGTTTTGATATGTCTGACGATCTGATGCCTTCCGAACTGCTCGATTTTCTGCCCTGCAGGACCCCGCAGCCCTGGGTGGATGCCGCGCTTGGCAACGAGCGTCTTTTGATGATCGATCACGCCCAGTGTGAAAAAAAGGCGGCTTCAACGGCCATGAGCCTGATGTATCGCTATACGAGCCGTGCGGATCTTTTGACCAAAATGTCTCAGCTGGCACGTGAAGAGTTGCTTCACTTTGAACAGGTCGTAACGCTGATGCGTGAACGCGGCATCGCCTATGAACATGTCTCTGCTTCACGCTACGCACAGGGGCTGCGTGAGCATGTTCGCGAACAGGAACCGGGAAGACTGGTCGATGTGCTGATTGTAGGCGCTTATATCGAGGCCCGTTCCTGCGAACGTTTTGCCTGTTTGATTCCTCATCTCGACGACACGCTGGCAAAATTTTATCGCAGTCTGGTGAAATCCGAAGGCCGGCATTTTGAAGACTATCTGGAACTGGCCGCACAGTATGCAGATGGTCCCATCGATGAGCGGGTGGCCTTTTTCGGAGACGTCGAAAGGTCCCTGATCGAGTCACCGGACAGTGAATTTCGCTTTCACAGCGGTGTCCCGGCCGCAGCATGATGGTCAAGAAGGGGGCGGCGTCTGATGGCAGGACGCCCCGATTCGGGGCGTCGGATATTGTCAGTGATGGGGCAGTTCCGACAGGCTGAAATGCTCCAGTGTCAGCGTCATGCCGTCCAGACGTACTTCCCAGCCTTCGTCGCGCTCGTGATGCCAGTCACCGAGGACATAGCGTCTGGCCACCTCGTCATCATTTAGACGAAACTCATGTACATCCGGGCGGTGGGTGTGGCCATGAATCAGCGTGCGAACATGACACTGCTGCATGATCTCTTCCACGGCCTCCTGGCTGACATCCATGATGTCGTCGGATTTGTCACCGTTGGCGCTGCCAGAGCCTTCACGCATGCGATCGGCCAGTTGGCGGCGCTGCTCGATCGGCAGTGCCAGCGTTTGCTGCTGCCACTGGGAATCGCGCGTCATGGCACGAAACTGCATGTACTCCCCGTCCTGTGTGCAAAGGCTGTCGCCATGCATTAAAAGGGCAGGAACATCCTTGTCGATGGCAATGATGGCAGGATCATCGATCAGTACAGCGCCGGTAAGCTCGGCGAAGCGCTCACCCAGCAGAAAATCACGATTACCATGCATGACATAAAGGTGTCTGTCGCCGTCACTGAAGCGGCGCAGCGCGTCGATAACCTGCTGTTCGAACTCACCGATGGCGTCATCGCCGATCCAGCTTTCAAATAGATCGCCCATGATGTAGAGCGCATGAGCATCCCTGGCGCGATATTCCAGATAATTCAGAAACGCCCGGGTCAGCTCGGGGGTGTCCTGCTGCAAGTGTAGATCGGCAATAAACAGTGTTGTCATGACCTCTCCTGCTTGAAGGGCGCAGTCCACACTGCGCCTGAAACATTGTTGTTCGACGATCAGGCGTCAACCAGACGGGCAGACTCGATCACGATATCTTCGGCGGGAACGTCGGCGTGGCCGTGACGACGTGTGGTCGCCACGCCCTTGATGCTTTCTACAACATCCATGCCTTCAACCACGCGACCGAAGACGCAGTAGCCCCAGCCCTGAGGCGTGGCAGAGGTGTGGTTCAGGAAGTCATTGTCCGCCACATTGATGAAAAACTGCGCCGTTGCCGAGTGAGGGTCACCGGTGCGAGCCATCGCCAGGTGCCCGCGGCTGTTTTTCAGGCCGTTGTCGGCTTCGTTATTAATGGGGGCGTGAACCGGTTTTTGGTTGAATTGTGTATCGAACCCGCCGCCCTGAACCATGAAGCCGTCGATGACACGGTGGAAAAGCGTTCCGTCATAGTGGCCTTCGTTGACGTAACGCTCAAAATTGGCAGCCGTTTGGGGAGCGGCGTCGTGGAAAAGCTCGATTGTGATGTCGCCGGCGCTGGTGGAAAAAATGATCATGAAAAAATCTCTAAAAAGACAGCAAAAGGGCAGCTTCGAGAAAGCTGCGCAAGAGTGGCGCGCACCGAGCTGCCGGTCACTCATGACGTCAGTACTGATACCTGCATGGCATGGTCCCGGGCGCTCACGCTATAATAGCGGCTTTATCCTGACAGGCGAAACCGCGCCTGTCGGTATCCGTTGTCAACAAGGCCTGATCACGCCCCATGAGCTCAGAAAGCACCAGCGCACCGAATTTCATTCGTACACAGATTCGTGAAGAGATCGAGCAGGGGCGCGTTGATACCATCGTGACGCGCTTCCCGCCCGAACCCAACGGCTTTTTGCACATCGGTCATGCCAAGTCGATATGTCTCAATTTTGGTCTGGCCGAACAGCTCGGAGGGCAGTGTCATCTGCGCTTTGACGATACCAATCCTGCAAGGGAAGAGCAGGTCTATATTGATGCCATTCGTGAAGACATCGAGTGGCTCGGCTTCCAGTGGAGCGGCGACATCCGTTATGCCTCCAGCTATTTTGACCAGTTGCACGAATGGGCATGCCAGCTGATTCGTGATGGTTTGGCCTATGTTGATGACCTCAACGCCGAGCAGATGCGCGAGTACCGTGGCACTCTGACAGAGCCCGGTCGTCCCAGCCCGTGGCGCGATCGCAGCGTTGAAGACAATCTGGCCCTGTTCGAGGGTATGAAAAACGGCGAGTTCGGGGAAGGCGAGAAGGTGTTGCGGGCCAAAATCGATATGGCCTCACCCAATATTAATCTGCGCGACCCGACCCTGTATCGCATCCGCCATGCTGCACATCACCAGAGTGGCGACAAGTGGAAGATCTACCCCTCCTATGACTTCACGCATGGCCAGTCCGATGCCATCGAGGGAATAACGCACTCCATCTGTACGCTCGAGTTTGAAGACCATCGCCCGCTCTACAACTGGTTTCTGGACAACCTGCCGGTGCCGGCACGCCCAAGGCAGATTGAATTTGCGCGTCTCAATCTGAATTATACCGTTACCTCCAAGCGTAAATTAAAGCTGTTGGTAGATCAGGGCGTGGTAGACGGCTGGGACGACCCGCGAATGCCGACCATTTCGGGGATGCGGCGTCGCGGCTATACCCCGGCCTCCATCCGCAGGTTCTGCGATATGGTAGGCGTTTCCCGCGCCTCGGGCGTTGTCGATATCCAGATGCTTTATCACGCCATTCGTTCGGATCTTGAAGACAACGCGCCACGCGCGATGTGTGTCATGAAGCCGCTCAAGGTGGTATTGACCAATCTCTCTGATGACCATGAGGAGATTTTCGAGGTGGCCGGGCATCCGGCACGTGAAGACATGGCAGTGCGCCAGCTGCCGCTCAACCGTGAAATCTGGATCGATCAGGAAGATTTCATGGAAGAGCCGCCCAAGAAGTTCTTCCGCCTGGCACCCGGTAAGGAAGTACGTCTTCGCAATGCCTATGTCATTCGTTGCGATGATGTGATCAAAAACGAGCAGGGCGACATAGAGGCGCTGCACTGTAGCGTTGATCTGGAAACGCTGGGCCAGAATCCGGAAGGTCGCAAGGTGAAAGGGGTCATTCACTGGGTCAGCGCACGTCACGGTGTTGATGTCGAGGTGCGCAACTACGACAACCTGTTTCAGGTCGAGGCACCGGACCGGGACAAGGACGTCGATTTTCTGGAGCATCTCAATGCCGAGTCGCTTGAAACGATTCATGGCATCGGTGAGCCCTCGCTGACACAGGCCGGCGCCGAGCAGCGCTTTCAGTTCGAGCGTGTGGGCTATTTTTGCGCCGACCGACACGACCATGGCGCGGATCGTCTGGTCTTCAATCGTACGGTCAGTCTCAAGGATGGCTGGGCAAAGGCGCAGAACAAGGCAAATTGAAGGGGAATACACGCGTGCAGATTTACAACACTCTGACCCGTCAGAAGGAAGCCTTTGCGCCTGCTGATGCCGGCAACGTACGCATGTATGTCTGTGGCATGACAGTGTATGACTACTGCCATCTGGGCCATGCAAGAATGCTGGTAGCATTTGATGTCATTACCCGATGGCTGCGTGCCAGTGGCTATGGTCTTACCTATGTGCGCAACATTACCGACGTCGATGACAAGATTCTGGTCCGGGCTCGGGAAAACGACGAATCCATCGATGCGCTGACAAATCGGATGATCGATGCCATGCATGAAGATGAGCGTCGACTGGGCGTACTGGCACCGGATCAGGAGCCACGTGCCACGGGTCATATCGATGACATCATCGTCATGATCAGGACGCTGATCGAGCGCGACTATGCCTATCAGGCCGATAACGGTGATGTGTTCTATCGAGTCCGCCGTTTTGAACATTATGGCGCGCTCAATAACCGCAATCCTGATGAGATGCGCTCCGGTGCCCGTGTTGATATCGATCAGGCAAAGGAAGATCCGCTGGACTTTGTGCTCTGGAAAAGTGCCACCCCCGGAGAAGCCAGCTGGCCATCTCCATGGGGTGAGGGCCGACCGGGCTGGCATATTGAATGCTCTGCGATGTCGACATGCTGTCTGGGCAATACCTTTGATATCCATGGGGGTGGGCCGGATCTGGCCTTTCCCCATCACGAAAACGAGATTGCTCAGAGCGAGGCGGCTACGGGCCAGAAGTACGTCAATACCTGGATGCATGCCGGTGCCCTGCGAGTCGATAACGAAAAGATGTCCAAGTCGCTGGGCAATTTTTTCACGGTTCGTGATGTACTAACCGAGCATGACCCCGAGGTAGTGCGCTATCTGCTTGTCGCCAGTCATTATCGCAGCGCCATCAATTACGCCCCTGATACGCTCAAGGATGCCAGACGGTCACTGGAGCGGTTCTACAACGCGCTGGAAGGCATCGAGGCCGTTGAAGGTGAGGTCAGCGATGAGTTTGCCGGACGCTTTGCCCGTGCCATGAACGATGACTTCAACACGCCCGAGGCGCTGGCGGTCATGTTCGAGATGGCGCGCGAGATCAATCGCCATCGCGATGATGCAGCGCGTGCCGGTGCGCTGGCGCACGAGCTCATTCGGCTTGGCAATATGCTGGGGCTTCTTGAGCGCTCGCCAAGTGACTTCCTGCAGGGGACCCGGCCCGGCATTGATGATGAGGAAATCGCGCGGCAGATCGAGGCGAGAAATGCAGCGCGTCGGGATCGCGATTTTGCCGAGGCTGATCGCATTCGTGATGCGCTGGCAGCACAGGGCATCATTCTCAAGGACAGCCGCGAAGGAACGACCTGGGTAAGCGAAACCCAGTAGTTGTCCTGTCAGGCATCGGCACAAAAAAGGCCCCGCCAATGGCAGGGCCTTGTTGTATCCGATATATCGAACCGGAATGGGTATTAATCGTTGTCGTGCAGCTCGGCAGCCGTCAGCGTGTTTTCCAGCAATGAGGCTACGGTCATCGGGCCGACACCACCCGGGACAGGCGTAATGTGCGAGGCCCGTGCTCTGGCACCTTCAAATTCAACATCTCCGGTCAGTTTGCCCTCGGCGGTACGGTTAATGCCAACATCGATGACAATGGCGCCGGGGCGAATCCATTCACTTTTGACCAGATCCGGATTGCCTACAGCCACGATCAAAAGCTCTGCACTTTCAACGTGTTTTTGAAGATCGCGTGTAAAGCGATGACATACCGTAATGGTGCAGCCCGCCAGTAACAGCTCAAGCGCCATCGGACGACCAACGATATTGGAAGCACCCACAATGGTGGCTGTCATGCCGCGCACATCGAGCTGATGTTCATCAAGCAGCGTCATGACGCCCATGGGGGTACATGGCCGCAGGGTTGGCATGCGTTGTGCCAGACGGCCAAGGTTGTAAGGATGAAAGCCATCAATATCCTTGTGTGGATGAATACGCTCAAGCAGCGGGCGCGCATCGAGATGGCCGGGCAGGGGAAGCTGCAGCAAAATACCGTCAACGCTGGTATCCCGATTCAATTGATCAATCAGGGCTTCCAGTGCCTGCTGTGAGGTGTCCTTTGGCAGCTGATGCTGAAACGAGAGAATGCCGGCCTGCTCACAGGCGCGATGCTTGTTGCGAACATAGACTTCCGACGCCGCGTCATCGCCCACCAGCACCACGGCCAGCCCCGGCACTCTCTTGCCATCACGGCGACGTTCGGTTACCTGCTGAGTCACCCTTTCACGCACCTTTTGCGCCGTAGCCTTGCCGTCAATCAACTGTGCACTCATCTATATTCTGTCCTGGTGACGATTCGAGCGAGCTTTGCCCATTAGTGCTGCAATTGTCGCATCCCGCCGGGTGCAGTCAATGAATGTTGTTGCCGTGGGCGAGGAAAGGTGCGAAAGCATTGTTTAACAAGTTATGCTTGACCCGTACCGGTTATCAGGTAAAATGCGCCTCGCATTGGCAGCGGTCTCGGCAGAGGTGCTGGCGTATCGGGATATAGCGCAGTCTGGTAGCGCGCCTGCTTTGGGAGCAGGATGTCGGGGGTTCAAATCCCTCTATCCCGACCAAACCGTTGATTTTGATAAGTATTTCAAAGTCGTGGATTGACAGCGAAAGCCACGGGCAATAGAATGCGCCCATAGCTCAACCGGATAGAGCAACGGCCTTCTAAGCCGTAGGTTGCAGGTTCAAGTCCTGCTGGGCGCGCCAACAATGCTTGGTTTGCGTGACCGGTAAAAAACAGTGGTGGATGTAGCTCAGTGGTAGAGCCCCGGATTGTGGTTCCGGTGGTCGTGGGTTCGATCCCCATCATCCACCCCATTATTTTGAAAGCGCTGATGGTTGTCAGTGTTTGAAGTTGAAATGGTGGGTGTAGCTCAGTGGTAGAGCCCCGGATTGTGGTTCCGGTGGTCGTGGGTTCGATACCCATCATCCACCCCATTGTTGTTAAACGCTGATATATTTCGGCGTTTTGATTGAAAAGGGCGGCCCTGTGGGGCCGCCCTTTTTGTTGTGCATGTTATCTGTCGCCGTGTCGTCCGATGACGGCCACGATTATTGATATTCAGGGTATAAAGAAATTCGGATTTTCCCCTTGAAATATGATTAATCGGTGCCAATTAAGGCTTCGAGCTTGCCAGTATCTGATGGGGTTCTTAAAATCTGCGCCCTTGAGTTTTTTATTTCGAACACGCCACCTGAGTGGGTAGAGGATCATTCATGCAAGTTTCAGTCGAAACGACTTCACCGATCGAGCGTCGCGTAACCGTCCAGGTCCCGGCTCAAGAAGTGGACAACAATGTCGATGAGCGACTCAAGGATACCGCTCGTCGTGTACGCTTGGATGGTTTCCGTTCAGGACGCGTTCCAATGAGCGTTGTTCGCCAGCGTTTTGGCCGTGATGTCCGCAACGAAGTCGTTGATGAAGTGATGCGCCAGCATTATGTCCGCGCCATCACCGAAAACGAGCTTAATCCGGCGGGCCATCCCTCCATGGAAGCCACCGTCAACGAAGCAGGCAAGGACCTCGAATTCGTGGCAACTCTGGAAGTTTATCCTTCCATTGAGCTGACGCTTCCCGAAGACGAGCAGATCGAGCGTCCTCAAGCCGAGATCACGGATGCCGATGTTGATGAGATGATCGATACGCTGCGCAAGCAGAACGCTCAGTGGAATGACGTCGAGCGCGCTGCAGCCGATGGCGATCAGGTTACCATCGATTTTGAGGGTTTCCTCGGCGAAGAGGCCTTCGAAGGCGGTAGTGCCGAAGGTCACCAGCTGGTGCTGGGTTCCAACAGCTTTATCCCGGGCTTTGAAGAGCAGCTCGTGGGTGTCCAGGCCGGTGAAGAGCGCGAAGTTACGGTCACCTTCCCCGAAGACTATCAGGCCGAGCACCTGGCCGGACAGGAAGCACGCTTCAAGACCACGACACACAAGGTGCAGGCACAGGAACTTCCTGAAATCGACAGCGAGTTCATGTCGCGCTTTGGCGTTGAGGACGGCGATAACGACAGCTTCCGTGCTGAAGTACGCAACAACATGCAGCGTGAGCTGGACAACGCCATCGATAACCGCGTACGCCAGCAGCTGATCGATGCACTGAAATCACGCAATGAAGTATCGGTACCCAGCTCTCTCATCTCTCAGGAGGTCGAGGGGCTCAAGCGTCAGGCGGCTCAGCAGTTTGGTCTGGGTGAAGACTTTGACGTTTCTCAGCTGCCTGATGAGCTGTTTGCCGAACAGGCTCGTGGTCGTGTTGAAGTCGGGCTGTTGCTGGCAGAGGTTGTCAGCCACTTTGAGCTTGATGCCGACGATGACGAAATCCGTGCCTTCATCGAAGAGCAGGCCGGTCAGTTCGAGCAGCCCGAGCAGGTGGTCGAGCAATATATGGGCAACGAGCAGATGAAAAATCAGGTGAAATCTGCTGTGCTGGAACGCAAGGCCATTGATAGGCTGATTGAAAAGGCCAGCGTCGTTGAAACGCCCATGAGCTACCAGGAAGCGCTTCAGGCGGCGCAACAGCAAAATGCTGATGAGGCCGAGGAAACCGAAGAGCAGGCCGGCTGATATCTGGCATTACAGCCATGACGAGGCTGGCAGTCAGGACCCGGCGAAAGCCGGGTTCTATCATTGGCCCACATCACTGTAAGGTTGCTACATGAAAAGCGAGTCTGATATTACCAATGCTGGTGGGCTGGTCCCCATGGTGGTGGAACAGAACGCACGTGGCGAGCGGTCCTACGACATCTATTCGCGTCTGCTCAAGGAACGCGTCATTTTTCTGGTTGGTCCGGTCGAAGACTACAGTGCCAATCTGATTGTGGCGCAGTTGCTGTTTCTGGAGTCGGAAAATCCTGACAAGGATATCCACCTCTATATCAATTCTCCAGGTGGGTCAGTGACTGCCGGCATGTCAATTTATGACACCATGCAGTTTATCAAGCCCAACGTTTCAACGGTCTGTATCGGTCAGGCGGCCAGCATGGGAGCATTGCTGCTGGCGGGTGGCGCAGAAGGCAAGCGTTACTGTCTGCCGCATTCCCGCATGATGATTCACCAGCCGCTTGGTGGTTTCCAGGGGCAGGCCAGCGATATCGAAATTCACACTCGTGAAATTCTGACAATCCGGCAGCGTTTGAACGAAATTCTGGCGCACCATACCGGGCAGGATATCGAGAAGATTGCGCGCGATACCGATCGCGACAACTTCATGAATGGCGATCAGGCCGTGGAATACGGGCTGATTGATGCAAAGCTGGCGCATCGCCCGGTATCCTGATAGCGTTGATTCAGAGTTTGACCATGATGGCGTGCCCGTGCGCCGCTATCTTCAAGAGGTACGCGAATGGCTGACGGCAAAGGCAAGGACGAAGGCGGCAAGCTGCTTTATTGTTCATTTTGTGGCAAAAACCAGAATGAAGTACGCAAGCTGATCGCTGGACCCTCTGTTTACATCTGTGATGAATGTGTTGATCTATGCAACGACATCATTCGCGAAGAGGTCGTGGAGTCCGAAGCGTCTTCCGACGACGAGCGTCTTCCTGCTCCGCGGGAAATTCGCAATACGCTTGACGATTATGTAATCGGTCAGGATCGCGCCAAGATGGTGCTCTCCGTTGCTGTTTACAACCATTACAAGCGTTTAAGGGTAGGCCAGCAAAAGGGCGAGGACCGGGTTGAGCTTGGCAAGAGCAACATCCTGCTGATCGGTCCGACCGGTAGTGGTAAAACGCTGCTGGCAGAAACCATGGCTCGTCTGCTGAATGTACCCTTTACCATCGCCGATGCCACAACGCTGACAGAAGCTGGTTATGTCGGTGAAGATGTCGAGAACATCATTCAAAAGCTTCTGCAAAAGTGCGATTACGATGTAGAAAAGGCTCAGCGCGGCATTGTCTATATTGACGAAATCGACAAGATTTCGCGCAAGTCGGACAACCCGTCAATTACGCGCGATGTATCGGGTGAGGGCGTGCAGCAGGCGCTTCTCAAGCTGATCGAGGGCACGACTGCCTCTGTTCCTCCGCAGGGAGGCCGCAAGCATCCGCAGCAGGAGTTTTTGCAGGTAGATACCGGTAATATCCTGTTTATTGTGGGTGGTGCCTTCGCCGGGCTGGACAAGGTTATCAGCGACCGCGCCGAGCGTGGTGGCATAGGCTTCAATGCTGTCGTCAAAAGCAAGGACACCAACAAGGGCGTTGGCGATATACTGGCCAGCGTCGAACCCGAGGATCTGGTCAAGTACGGCCTTATTCCCGAATTTGTTGGTCGTTTGCCCGTTATCGCAACGCTAAACGAGCTTGATGAGCAGGCGCTGATCCAGATTCTGACCGAGCCCAAAAACTCTCTCGTGCGCCAGTATGTGCGTCTTTTCGAGATGGAAGGCGTCGAACTGGACTTTCGTGAAGACGCTCTCAGGGCCGTGGCCAACAAGGCCATCGTTAGAAGGGCAGGCGCTCGTGGACTTCGTTCGATACTGGAATCGGTGTTGCTCGATACCATGTATGAAATTCCCTCCGCTGAAAACGTTGTCAAGGTGGTCATTGATGAAACCGTCATCAATGGCGAAAGCAAGCCATTGCTGATCTATGCCAACCAGCAGGAAAGCAAGCTGGTCGTTGGCGACGATCGATAGTCGGTAAGCTGATGGTTGATCGGGGGGCCGTCATGGCCCCCTAGTCATATCAGACTCCTGCCTGATAAACGGTTGTATTTCCTGCCGTCATCCCCATATTGATGCCATCAAAGTCGCTTCCTGCGGCCCACACACAAGATTCGAGGTTGTCTGCGATGGAGCGTAACCCCGCACAGACGTTAAACATACCCCTGTTGCCACTGCGAGACGTTGTCGTCTATCCGCAGATGGTCATACCGCTGTTCGTGGGTCGCGAGAAATCGATTCGTGCCCTCGAAGCGGCCATGGAATCGGACAAGCAGGTGCTGCTGGTCGCTCAGCGTGACGCCGGTCAGGATAATCCCGAAGTCGAGGACCTCTTCGATATCGGCACGATCGCGAGCGTAATGCAGCTGCTCCGTCTCCCGGATGGCACAGTCAAGGTGCTCATCGAAGGCAGTTCGCGTGCCGACATCGCCAGTATCGACGATGACGATAGTGATGATGGCTATCCCACGGCGAGCGTTACCCTGAGAGAAAGCCAGCCCCTGAACGAGCGTGAGCAGGAATCGCTGGTGCGCGTTCTTCTGGATCAGTTCGAGCAGTATGTGAAGCTGTCCAGAAAGGTACCCAATGAGGTACTGAGCTCTCTTCAGGGCATCGAGGACGCCAGCCGTCTTGTCGATACCATTAGTGCCCATTTGTCTCTCGAGATTGGCGATAAGCAGTCGCTGCTTGAAATGGACAAGGTACGCGATCGCGTTGAACATTTGATGACGCTGATCGAGTCCGAGATCGATCTGCTGCAGGTAGAAAAGCGCATCCGCTCCAGGGTCAAGGAGCAGATGGAGAAGTCTCAGCGCGAGTACTACCTCAACGAACAGATGAAAGCCATCCAGAAGGAAATGGGTGAGCTTGAAAATACGCCCAACGAGGCGGATCAGTACGAACAGAAAATTGCCGAATCCGGCATGTCGGCCGAGGCCGAGGAGAAAGCCCGTCAGGAGCTCAACAAGCTCAAGATGATGGCACCGGCCTCTGCCGAAGCAACGGTCGTGCGCTCCTACCTTGACTGGATTCTGGCGGTTCCCTGGAAAAAGCGCACGCGCGTGCGCCACGATATCAGCCATGCCGAGCAGGTTCTTGAAGAAGACCACTACGGGCTGGAAGAGGTCAAGGAGCGCATCCTTGATTACCTCGCCGTGCAAAAGCGCGTACGCAAGCTCAAGGGACCGGTGCTGTGTCTGGTAGGTCCGCCCGGGGTAGGCAAGACATCGCTGGGTCAGTCCATTGCACGTGCCACCAATCGCAAGTACACGCGACTGGCACTGGGCGGTGTACGTGATGAGTCGGAAATTCGGGGTCATCGTCGTACCTACATTGGCTCCATGCCTGGCAAGGTGCTGCAGCGCATGAGCAAAACCGGTGTGCGTAACCCGCTTTTCCTGCTCGATGAGATCGACAAGGTGGGCATGGATCATCGGGGCGACCCTTCTTCGGCGCTGCTCGAGGTGCTGGATCCCGAGCAAAATGACAAGTTCAGCGATCATTATCTGGAACTTGACTACGATCTCTCCGATGTCATGTTCATCTGTACCGCCAATTCGATGAATATTCCCGGACCGCTTCTGGACCGCATGGAAGTCATCCGTATTCCCGGGTACACGGAAGACGAGAAACTGGGTATCGCGCGGCGCTATCTGGCACCCAAACAGCTCAAGGCCAACGGCCTGAAAAAGGATGAGCTGGTATTAACGGATGAAGCCCTGCTGGAGCTGATTCGTTATTACACTCGCGAGGCCGGTGTTCGCGAACTCGAGCGACAGATTGCCAAGGTTGCGCGCAAGGTACTGCGCGAGCGTATTGGCAATGAGGCTTCGCAGGGCAAGGACGCTACCCAGCATCTGGAAGCTACCGATATTGAACGCTATGCTGGCGTCAGACGCTTCAGCTATGGTTTGGCCGACCAGGCGCATCAGGTTGGCCGAGTAACCGGCTTGGCCTGGACCTCCGTCGGCGGTGAAATCCTCAATATCGAATCGGTTGTCACGCCCGGAAAAGGTCGCGTCAACAAGACCGGCTCGCTGGGCGATGTCATGAAGGAATCGGTAAGTGCGGCGCACACAGTAGTGCGTTCACGTGCAGCCCTGCTCGGGATCGATCCAGAGCGATTCGAAAAGGAAGACCTTCATATCCACGTGCCCGAAGGTGCAACGCCCAAGGATGGCCCCAGCGCGGGTGTCGCCATGGTAACGGCAATGGTGTCGGCTTATACCAATCAGGCCGTCCGCGCTGATGTTGCCATGACAGGCGAGGTCAATCTGCGTGGCGAAGTCATGCCAATCGGCGGGCTCAAGGAGAAATTGCTGGCCGCCCGGCGCGGTGGTATAAAGATTGCACTGATACCGGAAGAAAATCGCCGCGATCTGAAGGAAGTTCCTGATACCATCAAGGACGCACTGGATATTCGCCCCGTGCGCTGGATCGATGAAGTTCTTGACATTGCTCTGGTTCAAAAGGGCGATGATGATTTTGAAGACAAGCGAATAGAAGAAAAAAATACTTCGCAGGCGTCTGTAAATACTCATTAGAATTATTTTTGAATAATGTCGGCCAACAAAGCCTGAAATGACGGGCTTTGTTGCCAACATTGCTTGACGGTATTTATGGTCGTTGATATAAAATGCGGCTCGTTATGATTGCGTATGCTGTTCGATTGCCGCGCTTAATCCTAGCAACGATTGATATAGTCAAGGGGTGAAGAGTGAATAAATCCGAGCTGATTGAGGCTATTGCTGCTTCTGCAGATATTCCAAAGGCAGCGGCCGGTCGGGCTCTCGATGCCATGATCGATTCCGTTACCGATAGCCTTAAGCAGGGTGATTCCGTAGCACTGGTAGGTTTCGGAACATTCAGCATCAAGGAGCGGGCTGCACGTAGTGGTCGTAACCCGCAGACTGGCAAGACCATCGAAATCAGCGCTGCCAATGTGCCAAGCTTCAAGGCCGGCAAGGCGCTGAAGGACGCTGTCAACTGATAGCGGTGTTACTGCGATGGAAGGCGCGTGTTCAGTTGCCTTCCCTGTATGAGATAAACGCATCGTGAAAACGATGCGTTTTTTTATGGACAGATCCGGTCTGGCAGGACCTTCAGTCAGATACCGGCTTATAGCATGTCGGTTTGCGTCGTGTGTCGTTATAATCCTTCGCCAAACCCATCCATCATCCATCAATTTCAAGGGCCTGCTGCATGCTGCAAAAGATCAGAGATCGGGCACAGGGCTGGATCGCCAGAATCATCGTGGCTCTGATCGCGCTGACGTTTACGCTGTTTGGCGCCGAGTCGTTGCTGAGCTACTTCAATGGCAGTCAGCGTGATGAAGCCGCTTCCGTCAATGGCGAGACAATCAGCCGTCAGACGCTGGATATCGAGGTTCAGCGAGCCGTACGTTCGGGTCGCGTTCCTCCCGAGCAGCAAAACGAAGCGCGACGCGCCATTCTGGATTCCCTGATTACCCGTACCGCTATGGAGCAGTACGCTCGTGATGGCGGGATGAGCTTCTCGGATCAGCAGGTCGATCAGCTTCTGGTCAATCGTCAGGAGTTTCAGGACAGCAACGGTCACTTTTCTGCCGAGCTCTTTCAGAGAAGGTTAAGCAGCGCCGGCTATAGCGCTGAAGAGTTCAGGCGCCAGCTTCAGGAAGACATGCTCACCCAGCAGCTCCAAAACGGGTTGATCGCTGGCACCTTCCTGCTGCCTTCGGAAATACAGCGTCTTGCAGAGCTGCGCTATCAACGTCGGGATTTTCGCTATGCGATGCTGGATGACAGCGCCCTTGACCAGCCGGTCAACGTCAGCGATGACGAGGTACAGGCATGGTATGACGCGCACAGGGAAATCTTCCAGCGTCCCGAAGAGGTCAGGCTCGAATACGTTGTACTTGATCGAAATCGCATTTCGGAAAATGACCAGCCTGTCGACGAGCAGCAGCTTCGCCAGCGTTATGAGCAGCGCCGCGCCACGGCGCCTCGTGAGGTATCAGATATCGTGGTCACCTTTGGTGATGAGCGAACGCGCGCGCAGGCGCAGGAACGTGTCGACGAAATCCAGTCGCGCCTGCAAGGCGGCGACGATTTTGCCGCTCTGGCGAAAGAATATTCCGATGATCCCTCCAGCGCCGATCGAGGCGGGCAGATGGGTACGGTCAGTGAAGGTATCTTTGGCCAACCCTTCGATGAAACTGTTGCTTCCATGGCACCGGGCGAGGTGTCTCAAGGCGTGGAAAGTGATGGTGTCTTCCACGTCATTCGTGTCGACAATATCGATATCGAAAGCTTCGATGACCTGCGTGATGAGCTGGCTCGCGACGTTCGGGAAGAGCAAGGCAGCGAGCGTTTCCAGCAGCTTGCCCAGCAGCTCAGTGATGAAAGCTTTTCGGCCGACGATCTCGAAGGGGTTGCCGAACACCTGAACCTGCCACTCCAGCGTACCGACTGGATATCACGTAACGAGCAGTTTGAAGATGATAATGCCGTGCTCGGCGAAGCCGGTGTCATGGATGCCGCCTTCAGCGATGACGTTCTCAGCAATGGCTATAACAGTGAGCCCGTAGAACTGGGGCAGGATCGTCGCGTGGTCGTTCGGGTTACCGAGCATCGTCCTGCTGCCACGCTGGCACTTGATGAGGTGCGTGATCAGGCAACTCGCTCGGCGCTGCAGGAAAAGCGTCGTCAGGCACTTGTCGAGCAGGCCGAACGAACCCTTGCGGAGCTGCAGCGTGGTGAAGCGCCTGAAGGACTTGAATGGCAACAGGCCAGTGACGTGACACGTGATGGCCAGGGAGAGCTGTCTGCCGATTTGATCAACGCAGCCTTCGGCATGCCGCGTCCGCACGACGGACAGCCCGGCTATGGCCATGCACGTTCCGGTGACCAGCAGGTCATTTTCGCCATCGATCGCGTTGATACTGATGTCAGCGATGAACAGATATCGGCCATGTCGGACGGACTCTGGAATGCTCAGGCCGGTCAGATGATTGGTGTCATGACAGATGCAATTCGTAACCACGCCGATATCTCGACAAATTAAATAGTCTGCTATCTTTTTCAGGGCGCAACGCGAGTTGCGCCTTTTTTTGTATCCGTGGTTTATCCACTTGTCGGTTGTCAGTCCCCTATTTTGGGCGCGCAGGAGAGTTTTATGACCCAGTCACGCTATTTTACGATCGGGGAACATCCCGAAGGTCTGCCCGAGCGTTCGCTTTTCCAGTTGCAAACCCGTGAGCTTCCCGAACTCAAGGAAGGTGAGGTACGCATTCGCAATCAGTGGCTTTCCGTGGACCCCTACATGCGTGGTCGCATGAGTGGTGTCAAGACCTACGTTGAGCCTTTCAAGCTCAACGAGCCCATGGAAGGCGGGGCGCTTGGAGAAGTTGTCGAATCCCGTCATCAGCAGCTGAAAAAAGGCGATCGCGTCATTCATATGGGCGGCTGGCGCGATGTGGCACAGCTTGACGGGGATCAGGTACAACCCCTGCCGGATATCGATGTACCACCTCAGGCGTTTCTGGGTGTGCTGGGTATGCCGGGAATGACCGCCTGGGCCGGGTTGAATCTCGTTGCAGAGCTCAAGGCGTCTGACACTGTATTGATTTCGGCCGCCAGCGGCGCGGTAGGCTCGCTGGCAGCGCAGCTGGCGCATCAAAAGGGCTGCACCGTCATCGGCAGTGCCGGCAGTCAGGAAAAGCGTGAATGGCTTGAAGCAAGGGGGATCAAGGCCGTTGATCACCATCAGAGCGCCGATGACATCAAAAAGGCACTTGCAGAGGCGGCGCCTCAGGGTGTGGACGTGTATTACGAAAACGTTGGTGGCCCCATGCTCGAGGCGGCCTTCGATGTCATGAATGATTTCGGTCGTATTGCCGTATGCGGGATGATTTCACGCTACAACGAATCATCGCCCTCGGCGGGGCCGGCCAATATTGCGGCGGTACTGACCAAACGACTGCGCATGCAGGGTTTTATCGTGCATGAGTGGGTCAAGGGTCATGAGCAGACGTTCTATCAGCAGGTTGGCCCGCTGGTGGCCGATGGCAGTATTGAGTATCGCGAAACGGTGGAAGAGGGGCTTGAGAAAACCCCCGACGCTTTTCTGGCTCTGTTTGAGGGAAGTAACGAGGGCAAGATGCTGGTGAAGCTGGACTGATCGTTTAACGTTCAACCTGTGACGCCAGTACTGAACCCGCCATGTGCGGGTTCAGTTACTTCAGGGTGTACTGCCCTGTTCAAGGAGCGCAATACTGTGAAGCGCTTCATCACGCGTCCGGCCACAAAGCTCATGATCAAAGGTGAAGTCATGACAGACCTTCGGCCGGCGTGAATCGCCAAACAGCCGACACAGGTTGTCCTCATCAAGCTGAACGCAGCGCGTGCCTGCGGGCTTGCCGTGCGGCATACCGGGAATGGCAGAGCTGATGGAGGGCGCGATACAGCAGGCGCCGCAGCCCGGGCGGCAACCCTCGTTGTGACTTGTCGCGATCAGCAGGTCATGCCCAGCGTCAGCGCTCATGGCGAATTCCGGTTGCCATGAGCGGTCGCAACGGCGCCCTTGTCGATGCCTTCAAAGGCCTGCACGCGAACGCTGCCGCCGTGCAGTGACGCGATCTCTTCTGCCATCCAGTTGGCAATCTGTTCGACCGTGGTCGGCGTTGGCAGCACCTCGGTACGTTCCCTGGGCAAGCGTATCGAAAAGCGCCCCTGTGCCGATTCATAGCCGACATGACAGATATCATCGTCTGAACCGATCAAATCTGCCTGATCGATCAGATAGATGTCCTCGAGTCGCTGTGACCACAGGGTTTCGAGTGCGTCGCTGCGCTGGCCATTATGCCAGATGGCCAGACGTGAGCGATGGCCGTGTGCAATGCGCTGGCAGTTTCCCTTGTGGCGCCGAAGGCCGTGACTATACGTATAGCCACCGTTGTCATGAGACTCTTCACGCAGCGTCACACGTATCCTTTCAACCTGCGCCGGCGGACGTCTGGACAGCTCGTCCGATAGATAGTCACCCAGGCGTTCAGGCGTGATTTGCTGCCAGGGCAGCAGCGTGTAGGCCTGACGTGGCGCCCGCAGTTCCATGGGCCATGGATGACGGGTTCTGAGGAGCAATCCCTCGGGGCACTCATCCACCCGGATGTCGTGCGCTTTTGCAGGTACCAGCAGGGTATGGTCAACGCCGGCGTCGATGCGTGACTTGATCCAGGGTTTGACATCGCCAAAATCGAACAGCATGCCGTCTTCGCCCAGTGGGCCTTCCAGTTCCACATCAACGTGATAGCTGGCGCCGATCAGTCCACGCTCGGGGCACCATATGGAGACGTCCAGCGCGCTCAGGGCATTTACGAAAAGAATCATCAGTCGATACCTGCAATCTTGTGTGTCTGCAGGGAGAGCCGCCACTGCGGGTTGGCCATGCAAAAGGCCACCGTGTCGGCCATGGTGTTGCCCGTGCCACCGCGGGGCGCAAGATCCATGGGCTGCAGGAAAAAGTGATCAAACTCGAGCGCCATGAACCGCTCGGGCATCGCGTCCTGTTGCGGGTAGACCAGCTTGAGCTCGTTACCTGACAGCTGTTTGAGTTCGCCGCGGCCCTTGGGGCTGACGCAGAGCCAGTCGATACCTTCCGGTGCCGGCAGCGTGCCGTTGGTTTCAACTGCGATTTCAAAACCACGTTCATGCACGGCCTCGATCAGTGCGACGTCCAGTTGGAGAAGAGGCTCCCCACCGGTGAAGACCACATAGGGACGCGCATGCTCCGTGTGTTGCGGCCACAGGGCATGGATGTGCTCGGCAAGATCCCGGGCCTTTCGAAACCGTCCGCCGTTCTGGCCATCGGTGCCGATAAAATCGGTATCGCAAAAGCGGCAGATGCTGTTATCGCGGTCCTTTTCACGCCCTGACCAGAGATTACAACCGGTAAAACGACAAAATACCGAGGCACGACCGGCCTGGCCGCCTTCACCTTGCAGGGTGTAGAACGCTTCCTTGACGCTATACATGATCAGAACGCTCGCGTGCGATAGGGCAGCGGGTCTACAAGGCCGTGTGACGCAAAGGCCTGAAGCCTCTCGCGACAGCTGCCACATTCGCCGCAGGCAAGCGCTTCGCCCAGATAGCAGGTCCAGCTGTTGGCATAATCGAGCCCCATTTGCAGTCCTTCAGCGAGGATGTCGTCCTTGCTGGCATGCAGATAGGGGGCGCGTATTTCCACGGGCGTGTAGTTGGCGATCGCCGCGACATCATTCATGCGCTGAACGAACTCGGGGCGGCAGTCGGGATAGATCGCATGATCGCCGCCGTGTGCCCCGTAGTAGCAGATTTCCGCCTCCAGGTTGACGGCGTGGCCGATGGCCAGAGAGAGCAGAATCATGTTGCGGTTGGGGACAACCGTGGCCTTCATGTTGTCTTCGGCGTAGTCGGCACGCGGCATCTGCTGCGTGGCGTCAGTCAGAGCCGAGGTACCGATGAGGCCCTGAATGGCACGTATGTCCACGACCTGATGTGCTACCCCCAGGCGCTGACAGACCCGGCTTGCCACATCGAGTTCCCGGGCATGGCGCTGGCCATAGTGAAAGGAGAGTGCGTGAACCTCGTAGCCTTCGCGCAGAGCGCGGTGCAATACGGTATAGGAGTCCATGCCGCCGGAATAGATAACGACGGCGCGTGGTGCAGTCTGTTGTGTCATAACGGAGAATTTCTTTGCCGATGATATCGACGCCCGGGATCCGGTCCGGGCGAATGAGGAGCGGCATTTTAACGCCAAATCGCAAGATTGTCAGTAGCGCTATTTATACCGTTATCTTTTAAAAACCTAAAATCAACAATCTTGTCATCGTTGGCAGAATAATGATTCAGCTATTGAAACAGCCAATGAAGGTGAAAGCAGAAAAGAGAATTAAAAAGGACAGAACCAATAAACGGCCCTGTCCTTTGAAAAAATTCTACAGATCATGGCCCAGAACGACCGAGCGAATGGCCGAGAAGCTGTGGGCCTCGGGCGGGTGATCCAGATCAATGCCCAGCGCGTTGCTCACTTCGCGAGCAGAAATGACGCCACGAATGCGAAGGGTGGTGTTTTCATCATGATCGGTAACCAGAACATGGCGATCCCCTGATGCTTTCAGTGTCTGCACCAGATCACCTACCGTGGCACGCGCAAGGCGCTCATAGTCGATGGCGTGAAGCTCTTCACGCGGCAGCTTGATCATGTCGACCGTTACATCTTCACGGGCCAGTGCGCCTTCATGCATGGCGCGCGTCACGGCGCTGCCGCCAAAGAGAATGCGAGCGCTCACGACTCCGGTAAATTCGCCCTTGTCATTGATGACCAGCAGCATGTGAATGCTGTTTTGCTTCATCGTCTGCAGGGCATCATCAACGCTGCTGTGAGACGACACGGTAAAGGCGCGTACCTGTTGAAAATCCGTCAGCAGGGCCAGCGCCGGGCTGTCCATGCCCAGCGATGCGGACGCCGTATGATGCCCCGGACGACAGATACTGGTCACACTGTCCATCTCCTTGAGCGGCAGATGGCTATAGGGGGAAGGGGTATTATTCATGAACGTACTCCAGTACATGCCTTGTCAGGCGGCTTTCTCTTGAACATGAAAGGCAGAAAAAATCCGGCCCGGTCTGATTACAGATGGGGCTTCAGATCGCCTCGTACAATATCGACAAAGGTAATGAAGCGGGTATCGCGATCATCATCGCTGCGATCCACTCGACACCCCAGCTGCATGGTGTTTTTGACCAGCAGTTCATCGAAAATTTCCAGCGTCACACCGGTGGCCGGCTTGTCACCCGGCGTTATGGCACCTTCTTCAAGCGTAAAGGTTTCCAAAAGGGTCGCCCTGACACGCGTCGTGCCGCCTTCTGCAATCACGCGACGCACGAACAGCCAGCCTTCGCAGGCAAGCTCTTCACCGTTGTCCTGACGGCGACTGAACAGCGTTCGGTAGCACGCGCCCTCGGACGAGGCCCGCTCTGCCATGCTTTTGTAGGAGGCTGTCATGCGTGTCGCCATGGCACCGGATTTGGCCAGTTTCTGTACGGCACCACGATGCTCCTGGTCCAGCTTTTCCTGTTTGGAGAAACGTTGCCAGTGCCGGTATTCCTCTAAGATTGAAGTCACATCCATCCCTGTCGTCGCTGCAAATAGTAATGTCGAAGGCTATCTTGCCGATACATGGCGCTTCTCGCCAGCCCGTCCCCGAAATATGGTCCGTCACGGCCTCGAAATCGAGCGACGATCGACCCTGTATCGGGCAGACCGGCCCGCCATCCGTTACAATCTGTGCATCTGAAAGGCTGATACCCATGGAAAGCGGATCAAAACGATGATGAGAAAGACATGGATGGGCGTTGCCGCGCTGGCACTGATGACAGGATGCGTCTCGGGGCAACACATTGTGGATGATCAGGTGGCCGAAAGTCGCGAAATCAACCCGGTTCAGGGTGTAGACGGGGACTATCTGGGGTCCTTTGCCGTACGCAGGCCCTATACCGATGTCACGCCCACACAGCTTGCACAGTGTATTGATACCGGCGTTGAGCAGCAGCAGGTCAATCTGGCATCAAAAAAGCTGCGCAATCCGATAGGTCAGAGTGACGACATGGCCTTTAATGCCATGACCGGTGACGCAGGCGGTGAGGTATCCGGAATAACCGGCGTGACGCGTCACGAAGGTCGCGAGCTTGCCTATCGTCTGGAAATACAGCGCATGCCCGAGGCCAACTACTACTACTTTGACCGGCTGGGCGAAGCCAGCGGCGGGCAGGGCGGTGAATTTGTCCCGATTGGTGCCTGGACTGATGCCTCACCCCTGCAGGCCACACAGGGACTGGAAGCCGTCGCCGATCGGGTGCAGTCGTGTCTGGAGCGGGGCGCGATCAATCAGCCCGGTGAAGACGCCACCGGTTGGCAGCCCCAGTCCTGACAACGCTGCCAAAAGAGACAGCCCCAGGTTAGACAAGGGCCCCTTCCATGGAAGGGGCCCTTTTTTATGGGCTAACGACTTTAATGGCTAAAACGCCACGATCTGTTCCAGAAAGCGTGGGCCCAGCGCCGGCTCCATGAGCAGGGCAAAGACGACACCGTAGGCCGCCCCCCACAGATGGGCACTGTGATTAACGTTGTCCCCGCCGCGGCGGCCGGCATAGATCGACCAGCCGGTATAGACGATGGCAAAAACGATGGCCGGTACCGGGATCACCAGTACATACAGGGTGGTCCAGGGGGCGGCCAGAATGAAGGCAAACAGAACGGCGGACACGGCACCCGAGGCGCCAAGGCTTCGATAGTTCGGGTCATTTCGATGCGAGAGATAGCTGGGCACGATGGCCGCAATAATACCGCCCAGGTAGAACCCGACAAATCCCGCCACACCGATGTAGGAGACAAAAAAGCGCTCGATGGCGCGCCCGAAGAAAAAAAGCGTAAACATGTTGAAAAAAAGATGCGCGCTGTTGGCATGCACGAAGCCGTGCGTCACGAAGCGATGGACCTGGCCGCGAGCCACCGCCGGTGGCCAGAACAGCAGCTTCTCAAGCAGCCGATGATTGTTGAAGCAGGGCAGGGAGACCGCACAGGTCACCGCAATGATCAAAAGCGTCAGCGTCATGCCTTTCTCGCGTTGAGGATGAGATGCGCTCGATCATAGCGCAGTGCACCACGCCATGCCTGTTTCCCCCGCCACGTATCCCGATGGGCAGCCTCTATCGGTGTCGTTTATGCTGAAAGTCGCCATCACGACAAGATCAACAACGAACGGAGGTGCGCATGAGCGGCTATTACCATGATATCAGTGACAAACGTTATCGCTTCGAGAGCCTTAAAACGCTGATGGCCTGCGCCACGCCCGAGCGTTCCGGCGATCAGCTGGCAGGTATCGCGGCCCCGGACAGCGAAACACGCGCCGCGGCGCAGCTGGCGCTGGCAGAAGTGCCCCTGAGCCGCTTTCTCGAAGAGATGCTGGTGCCCTACGAAGACGACGAGATCACGCGTCTGATAATCGATGGCCATGACCGAGCGGCCTTTGCGCGCGTCGCTCACATGAGCGTGGGTGAGTTTCGCAACTATCTGCTCTCCCACGAGGTCGACAGCGAGACGCTGGCGGCCCTGTCGCCCGGTCTGACCCCTGAAATGGTCGCCGCCGTTGCCAAGATCATGCGCCTGCAGGATCTGGTGCTGGTGGGGCGCAAGTGCCGCGTAGTGACTGCCTTTCGCAATACGATCGGTCTTGAAGGGCGGCTGTCGACCCGGCTGCAGCCCAACCATCCCACGGATCACCCCACCGGCATTGCGGCCAGCATTCTCGATGGACTGTTGTACGGCAACGGGGATGCGGTGATCGGGATCAACCCGGCCACTGACAATACCGGTGCTGTGGTAACGCTTTTGAAGATGCTTGATGACATCATCCATCACTACGAGATCCCCGCCCAGAGCTGTGTGCTCACGCACGTCACCACGGCTATCGAGGCCATCAAGCGCGGCGCGCCCACCGATCTGGTCTTTCAATCCATTGCCGGCACTCAGGCGGCCAATCAGGGCTTTGGCATCGACCTGGCGCTGTTGCAGGAAGGTCAGGACGCGGCGCTGTCGCTGGGGCGCGGCACGGTCGGCAACAACGTCATGTACTTCGAAACGGGGCAGGGCAGCGCGCTGTCGGCCGGCGCGCATCATGACGTCGATCAGCAAACGCTCGAGGCGCGGGCCTACGCCGTGGCGCGTCGTTTCAATCCGCTGCTGGTCAACACGGTGGTGGGCTTTATCGGCCCGGAGTACCTGTTTAACGGCAAGCAGATCATGCGCGCGGGCCTGGAGGATCATTTCTGCGGCAAGCTTTTGGCCGTACCGATGGGCTGCGATGTCTGTTACACCAACCACGCCGAGGCCGATCAGGATGATATGGACGTTCTGCTCACGCTGCTGGGCGCCGCCGGCTGTAACTATGTCATGGGCATTCCGGGATCCGACGACATCATGCTCAACTATCAGACCACCTCCTTTCACGATGCGCTTTACGTGCGCGAGGTACTGGGCCTGCGCGCCGCCCCCGAGTTTGAAACCTGGCTTGAGAGCATGGCGATCACCGACCGCCATGGTCGGATCATCGTGGATCAGAGCCTGCCGGCTCCCTTTGCTCATGCCCTGACGCGGGCGCACTGACCGGAGAGGTCCCATGACAGACCATTCATCAAACCCGACGGAAACCGACGCGACGAGCGTGGTAATCACCAATCCGTGGCAGCAGCTCAGTGAGTACACCGATGCCCGAATCGGGCTGGGGCGCGCTGGCGGCAGTCTACCCACCGCCCCGCACCTGGCCTTTCAGCTGGCTCACGCCCAGGCGCGCGACGCCGTGCATCTTCCCCTGGACACCGAGCAGATGATGGAGTCGCTCGAGTCGCGCTTTGAGAGCGTTGTGCGTCTGCACAGTCAGGCCGGGGACCGCGGCGAGTATCTGCGCCGGCCCGATCTGGGGCGCCAGCTCGATGAGGAAAGCCTTGAGCGGCTGGAGTCGATGAACGTTGAGCAGTGTGATGTGTCGATTGTGGTCGTCGATGGTCTATCGGCGCGTGCCATTCACGAACACGCCGCCACGCTGCTGGATCATTTGGTGCCTGAGTTTGAAGCGCGCGGCTGGTCCGTGGGGCCGGTAGCACTGGTGGAGCAGGGGCGTGTTGCCATCGGCGACCCGGTTGGCGAGGCATTGGGGGCGCGCATGGGACTGGTGCTGATCGGGGAGCGCCCGGGGCTCAGCTCGCCGGACAGTCTGGGCGTCTACTTTACCTGGGGGCCGACCCCGGGCCGGCGCGACAGCGAGCGCAACTGTATCTCCAGCGTTCGCCCGCGGGGACAATCGTTTGACGCCGCTGCAAAGCTGATCCTGTATCTGCTCGATGAAGCCAGCCGCCGCGAGGTCTCCGGCGTCGAGTTGAAGGATGACTCCCAGGTGGATTCCGAGCTCGGCGACGGCAGTCAGGGCAACTTCCTGCTGCCAAAGGATCAGGCGTCTACCCCGGAGTAACCGGATCGAGCGGCGCCGGCACATCATCCGCCAGCGGCCAGCGCGACCAGTCGATGGCCGCCTCAACGTGATCGGCCAGCCGGTCGATCTCGGCCATGCGATGGGCGTCGTAATCAAAGGGCACCGGCGCCGCAAGCCCGGCCCATTCCAGCAGCACGTTCAGCGTGGCCGGGTGGTCGAACACCCCGTGCAGATAGGTGCCCAGAATCCGGCCATCTTCGGAAAGTGCGCCGTCCAGCCGGCCGTCATCGAGGGCAAACACGCCGCGGGCCAGCCCGTCACCGAGACTTTCTCCCACGTGGATCTCATACCCCGTGACGGGTGCGCGCGTCTCTCCCCGCCGACCTTTCAGCAGGCAGTGCCCCGTGACCCGGCGCAGCTGTTTGGTAGCCTTGAGCGTGGTAGAAAGATCCAGCCAGCCCAGCCCCGCGCTATCACCGGCGGGGCCTTCGACACCCTGCGGGTCATCGATGCGCTTGCCCAGCATCTGATAGCCGCCGCAGACACCGATGACCCGGCCACCGTAGCGCAGGTGTCGGGCCAGCACTTGTGACCAGCCCTGCGCGCGAAGCCAGTCCAGATCGGCGCGCACGTTCTTGCTGCCTGGCAGGACGATCAGATCCGCCGCGTCAAGCTCATCCGGGTGACGCACAAAGCGCACGTTGACCTGCGGATGCAGGCGCAGGGCATCAAAGTCCGTGTGGTTGCTGAGGCGCGGCAGCAGGATGACCGCAACGTTGAGCCCGTCCGCTGCACCGGTGCTGTTGCCAGCGCGGGATAGGCCGTCTTCGGCTTCCAGATGGAGATCCTCGAGCCAGGGGATGACGGCCAGTACCGGCTTGCCGGTACGCGCTTCGAGCCATTCAAGGCCGGGTTTTAGCAGATTGATGTCGCCACGAAATCGGTTGATGACCAGTCCCACGACCCGCTCGCGCTCCGAGGCGCGGATGATATCCAGCGTCCCCACCAGGTGGGCAAAAACGCCGCCTCGATCGATATCGGCCACCAGAATGACCGGGCAGTCCACGGCCTCGGCAAAGCCCATGTTGGCCAGGTCATGCTCACGCAGGTTGATCTCGGCGGCACTGCCGGCGCCTTCGACCACGACCCGGTCGTAGTCATTACAGAGCCGGTCATGGGCGGCCACCACCTGTTCCAGCAGCCGGGGCTTGTAGGCGTAGTACTCGGCGGCCTTCATGTGGCCGATGGCATGCCCCGCGACGATCACCTGAGAGCCCTGATCGCAGGTGGGCTTTAACAGCACCGGGTTGAAATCGACATGGGCGTCCACTTCCGCGGCCATGGCCTGCACGGCCTGGGCGCGGCCGATCTCGCCGCCCTCCACGGTGACGGCGCTGTTGAGCGCCATGTTTTGCGGCTTGAAGGGGGCGACCCGGCGCCCGCGGCGCGTCAGAATGCGGCAGATGGCGGTCACCAGCGCGCTCTTGCCGGCATCCGAGGTCGTGCCTTGGACCATCAGGGTGCGGGACGCCCGGAAACGATCTGTCTGACTCATGACGCGCGCTCCTCCTGTTCGTCGATGCCCAGCAGCAGATCACGCAGTCGCGTCTGGTAGTCTGCCGGAGACTGCCACAGCCCGCGGGCGATGGCGTCCATCAGCGTTTCGCCCATCTCCTTGAGCGCCTGCGGATTGTGATCGTTCAAAAAGCGCTGATTGTCGGCATCCAGCACCAGCGCATCGGTAATCTGCTCGTACTGATAGTCACTGACCAGCGCGGTGGTGGCGTCCCAGGCAAACAGATAATCCACGCTGGCCGCCATCTCGAAAGCGCCCTTGTAGCCGTGGCGCTGCATGGCGCTGATCCATTTCGGGTTGGTCACGCGCGAGCGCATGACCCGGTTGAGCTCTTCTTTCAGGGTGCGCATGCGTGGGCTTGCCGGGTTGGCATGATCGCCGAAATAAAGTGCCGGGGTGGCGCCCTGCTGGCGAGCGGCGGCGTTCATGCCGCCCTGAAACTGGCTGTAGTCCCCCGAGTCGAGCAGGTCATGCTCGCGGTTGTCCTGATTCTGGACGATGCCCTCCAGCGTTGAGAGCCGCTTTTCAAAGGCCGCCATGGCAGGCTCGCCCTCGACTCCCTTGCCGTAGGCGTAGCCGCCCCAGTTGACGTAGGCGCGCGCCAGATCGGCTTCCTCCTGCCAGTGGCCGTTGTCCAGCAGTTTCTGAACGCCGGCGCCAAAGGTGCCCGGGCGGGCGCCGAAAATGCGAAAACCGGCTTGGCGGCGCGCCGTGGTCTCATCGACGCCGTCAGCCAGCAGTGCGTCGCGCCGGGCCTCGACGTTGGCGGCGATGGTGTTGCCGTTGCCCGGCTCGTTGAGATCGACGAGTTTTTGAACCGCGCTGTCATAAAGCGCGATCAACCCCGGGAAGGCGTCGCGGAAAAATCCGGACACCCGCAGGGTCACATCCACCCGCGGGCGGCCGAGCAGAAAGCCGGGAATGATCTCAAAATCGATCACCCGCTGGGAGCCGGCGGCCCAGATCGGGCGTACGCCCATCAGCGCAAAGGCCTGGGCGATGTCATCACCGCCCGTGCGCATGGTGGCCGTCCCCCACACCGACAGCCCCAGGCTTGTCGGGTAGTCACCGTGCTCCTGCAGGTGGCGCATGATCAAGGCATCGGCCGATTTTTGCCCCAGTGTCCAGGCGGTTCTGGTGGGCATGGCGCGGCTATCCACGCTGTAGAAGTTGCGCCCGGTCGGCAGCGTGTCGAGTCGGCCGCGGCTGGGCGCACCGCTGGCGCCCGGCGGCACGAACTTACCGGACAGGCCGTCCATCAGCGCCGAAAGTTCGTTCTCCACGCTCTGGTGCAGCAGTGGCAGCAGGGTCTCGCGCATGAAGTCGATCACGGCCCGGGTCTGTGGCCAGTCATCATCACAAGGTAGCCCGGCATCGGATGACAGCACGTGCTGCTCGATCAGCTGTGCCCCGAAAATCTCCAGGCGTTCCCGGGTATGGGCCGAGCTGCGCCAGGTACCAGCCTCCAGGCTGGCCAGCCTTTCAGGCCATGGGCCCTGCCAGGGCCAGGCCTCGAGCGCCAGTGGATCAAACTCTTCGTGCACTTCGAAAAGGCCCAGATCCGCGGCCATCGCCTGCAGAAGGCTGCGCTCATGGGGCTGACTGCCGCGCGACAGCCGCACCAGCGCCATCAGCGTATCGCGCAGCGAGTCGTGTTCCGGCAGCTCGCCGAGCACATGCAGGCCGTCACGAATCTGGGCCTCCTTGATGTCGCACAGATAGTTGTCCAGCGCGTCCAGCAGGGTCTGATCGTCTTTCAGCGCCTCATCAATTGAAGGCCGGTCGCCGCTACTGGCCGAAGGCGACAGGCTGAGCTCTTCGAGCACATGGGTGTTGCGCACCCGCTCGATGATCGCCTCGCGCAGGAACTGCTCGCGGCGCTGATCGAGCCCAAGGGCCTGGTAATACTCATCGGTGAGCCGCTCGAGCTCGGCCAGATCGTCATGGATGCCGGCACGCGTCATGGGTGGCATCAGGTGGTCGATGATCACTGCCTGCGTGCGGCGTTTGGCCTGGGCGCCTTCACCAGGGTCGTTGACGATAAACGGGTAGAGATGCGGCATGGGGCCGAGCACGATATCCGGCCAGCAGGTCTCCGACAGCGCCGTGCCCTTGCCGGGCAGCCACTCGAGATTGCCGTGCTTGCCGACGTGAACGAAGGCGTCGACGCCATAGACGTGGCGCAGCCAGAAGTAGAAGGCCAGGTAGCCGTGGGTGGGCGGCAGGTCCGGGTCGTGATAGGCCGCGTTCTGGTCGATATCAAAGCCGCGCGCCGGCTGCACGCCGACAAAGGTTTCCCCCAGGCGCATGCCGGCAATCATCAACCGCCCCTGGCGATGGAGCGGATCATTGGTCGGCGCGCCCCAGCGCGCCATCACGACCTGCTGGCATGCCAGGGGCAGCCGGGCGAAATGATGCTCGTAGTCGGCCAGCGCCAGACTCTGTGATGCGGGTCGGCTGTCCATATACGCGGCGTCGTTGGTCACTGTCTGGGTCAGCCACTCGATCAACGCCGTCGGGTCATGGGGCAGGGCGTCCGTGACCGGATAGCCCTGCTCGCGCAGGCGCTGCAGAATGTTGAGCGTCGAGGCGGGCGTATCGAGCCCAACGCCGTTGCCAATACGCGCATCGCTGGAAGGGTAGTTGGCCAGCACCAGCGCCACGCGCTTGTCCTGATTGGGTTTCTCGGCAAGGCTGACCCAGCGCCTTGCCAGTTCGGTGACAAAGCGGGCGCGTTCCTCATGAAGCGCGTGGATCACGATATCGTGCTGACAGCGCGTGGAGTGATAGTGCGCCGACTTGAAGGCAACGGGGCGGGTGATGATACGCCCGTCCAGCTCCGGTAGCGCCACCTGCATGGCGATATCGCGCGGGCGAAGGCCCATGGGCTGGGTTTGCCAGTCCTCGAGCGTGGTCCCCACCATGATCAGTTGCAGGATGGGGATATGGCGCGTCCAGGGGTGTTGATAGCCGGCATGGTCGGCATCCGTGCTGGCGGCCAGGGCAAAGCCGGTCGTGTTGAGCATGATGGATGCATGGCTCTGCTCGATCAGCGCATCGAGCGTGTTCAGGCAAAACGACTCCTTGAGCGAGGCCACGGCCACCGGCAACACGTTGAATCCGCCTGCCTCGAGAATACTGATCAGGCCATCGAAAACGCTGGTATTGCCCTGCTGAAGATGGCTTCGATAGAACACCAGCGCCGCCACCGGACGCCCCGGCTGCCAGCGCGCCTGAAGGTGTGGCAGCGTCTCTCGTGTCGGCCGGGCCTCTGTCTGGTCGCTGCCGGGCACATGCAGCACGACCCGCGGCAGCGGGTGAGGCTCACGCCACGGCCTGGGGCGTTCCAGAAAGCAGTCATCGAGCCAGTCGAGCAGGGCGCGGGTATTGTCCGGGCCACCTTCACGCAGGTAGCGCCACACCCGATGGGCCTGTTGATAGCTGACCGTGCCGGCACTCAGCAGACTCTCGTCCTCGACATCCTCGCCGGGCACCACGATCAGCGTGCGACCGCTGCACTGTGCCCACTCCTTTAACTGCTTGAGGCCATAGTCCCAGTAGGACGCGCCGCCCAGTAATGAGAGCACCACCACGCGGGCACCATTGGGGGCCTCATCGCCGCGCTGATCCAGTACCCGGTCGCGGTAGAGATCAAACGCGGCCGGCTTTAACAGGTTCATCCAGTTGGCCAGGCGAACGCTGATCTCGCGGCCGGCCTCATCGGCCTCGATCACGGTGGCCAGCAGGGCCAGTGCGCTGTCGGCGGCCGACAGGATCACCAGTTCGGCAGGCGATTGACCAAGATCGACAATGCCGTTGTCATCGCTGAACCCGCCGGGCTGGGCGGCGAAAAGGTGCATGACGCATGCTCCGCTATAGGGCTTTCGGGTTTTGAACTCAGCTGACGCGTTCGTGCTGCTCGGCCTCGGACAGGGCGCGCTGCAGACGGTCACGATCCAGATCCTTGCCGATCACCACCAGCCGGGTCTGGCGCGTCTCGTCGCTGCGCCAGGGGCGGTCAAAGTGGTGAGTAAGCCGGTTGCCCACGGCGTGCAGTACCTGGCGCATGGGTTTGCCGACATCGACAAATCCTTTCACCCGATAAATGGTCTGCTCGGCGAGTTCCTGCTCCAGCGCCTGAACCAGCATCTTGCTGTCCACGCTCGCCAGGGTGATCACGCAGGAGTCGAAGTCGTCATGGGCATGGTGATGCTCGCGGCCATGGGCATGATGATCATCATGGTGGGTATGAATGTCGTCGGCCCGGCCTTCGGAGGCCAGCTGCATGCCCATGACCGCGGCTACATCGACTTCGCCGTGGGTGGCCCAGAGGGTTTTCACCCGCTCGGGCAGCTCGCCGCGCAGCTGCTGTTCGAGCACGCGCCGCGCTTCATCGTCCAGCGCATCGCCCTTGCTGATGATGACCAGATCCGCCGAGGCGAGCTGATCATCGAGCAGCTCCTGAAGGCTCGGGTCGTGATCCAGACTCTCGTCGGCCTGACGCTGCGCTTCGATACGTTCGTGATCATGGGCGACCCGGCCGGCAGCGAGGGCCGGGCCATCGACCACGGTGATAACGCTGTCCACCGTGCAGAACTGCTTGATATCCGGCCAGTTGAAGGCCTGTACCAGCGGCTTGGGCAGGGCCAGACCGGAGGTCTCGATCAGGATGTGATCGATCTGGTCGCGGCGCTCGACCAGCTTTTGCATTACCGGCAAAAACTCTTCTTCTACCGTGCAGCAGATACAGCCGTTGGCGAGCTCGAAGACGCCCTGTTCGCGCTCGACGACCTCGTTTTCCTCGCAGGCTTCGAGCTGGCAGCTGCGCACCAGTTCAGCGTCGACATCCAGCTCGCCGAATTCATTGACGATCACGGCGATACGCTTGCCGCCGGCGTTGCGTAACAGATGCGAGAGCAGGGTGGTCTTGCCGCTGCCGAGAAAGCCGGTCACCACGGTGGCGGGGATCTTGTGCAGCTCGGGGCGTGAAGATTCGATAGGGGACATGAGACTCTCCTGATGATACGGGTTATTCGGTAAGGGCCATGTAGGATGCCGGCGTGGCCAGTGCACAGGTGGCGCTGGCGCACTGCTGGCGATTGATGAGCAGTCGGGCCGTCGCGCCGGTGTACTGGCGAATGGCGGCAAGGGCGGCGGCTTCGGCCACGCCGGGCACATCATGCACACGGCGGGTTGTCTCGCTGACCTGGCTCATGTCGGGTTCGCTTTCCCGTAAAGCCTCTTTTGACAGCGCGATCAACGGGCAGTGACACGCCCTGGCCAGTGAGGTGATGGCGGTCTCGTGCTGGCGGCCTTCAAGCGTGGCCACCAGCGTGATCTGATCCGGCTGCAGCCCGGCCAGCGCCAGGGTTTGCACAGCCAGCGTCATGAGCGCCTCCGGCGGACAATCACTCCGACAGCCCACACCGAGGGCAATCGGGCCCCGTTCGGGCTCATTCGGCATGCTGATACCGCTCAACATGGGCCGATGGCGTTGGTATTGCTTCCCCGCTCAGCAGCATGGCCACGGCGGCAGGATTGGAGGGGAAGAACAGGTGCAGATAGCTGGCGGTCAGTCGACCGCGGCGAAAGATTGCCTCGCCTGGTGCCGGGTGGCTGGCACGACGGCCATACGCAATCGGTTCCAGCGTGTCGTGGCTTCGGGAGTGATGATGCGCATGGCCGCGAATCTCGCCCTCCGGCAGAGGGGCGCTCTGCATGCCCTGACAGCCGCGTTTGGTGCGCATCTCGCCGTGACCGGGCAGCACGCCGGCCATGGGGTGGCAGATGCCGTCCTGGTCGGTCAGGGTCTGCTGCAGATAGAGCATGCCGCCGCACTCGGCGAGAATGGGCAGATCGCGTGCATCAAGGTGTCGAATGGCCTCGCACATGGCGTGATTGGCGCCCAGCGCCGCGGCGTGCAGTTCCGGATAGCCGCCCGGCAGCCACAGAGCATCGAGGGCCTCCGGCAGGCTTGTGTCTGACAGAGGCGAAAACCAGCACAGCTCGGCCCCCATGGCTTCCAGTAGTCGGGTGTTGGCGGCGTAGATAAAGCTGAACGCTGCATCCCTTGCGACACCGATACGCTTGCCGGCCAGCGCGCGAGGCGGCGTGTCGATCGCCTGAGGTTCGAACGCTACCGCCGGGGGCAGCTCGGTCAGGGCCTGGCCTTCGAGCAGATCGGCGGCAGCATCGAGTCGAGCATCAAGGGACAGGCTGTCAGGATCTTCCGCCTCGCCGGGCTGGATCAGCCCCAGATGGCGTGAAGGCAGGGCAAGTCGCGCCTCTCGGGGCATGGCGGCCAGTAGCTGGACATCGTTGGGCAGGCTGTCTTCGATCAGTTGGCGGTGTCGCTCGCTGCCCAGGGCGTTGGCGACCAGACCGTGAAAGCGCATCTCCGGGCGGTAGCGGGCCAGCCCCAGACCGATGGCCGCCACGGTCTGCGCCATGCCGCGGGCATTGATGACGCAGGCCACCGGAATATCAAACGCCACTGCCAGATCGGCACTCGATGGCGTGCCGTCATACAACCCCATGGCGCCTTCGATCAGAATCAGGTCGGCCTTACGGGCGGCGCGGTACAGCTGTTCACGGCAGAAGGTGTCACCGGCCATCCACAGATCCAGCGGTTCCACCGACGCGCCCGAGGCCAGTGCCAGTATCTGCGGGTCCAGATAGTCGGGTCCTGTCTTGAAGACCACGACTCGGCGACCCTGGCGGCTGTGGTAGCGTGCCAGCGCCGCAGTCACTGTGGTCTTGCCCTGACCTGAGGCCATGGCAGAGAGAAAAAGGGCCGGGCAGTATGCGGTGGTCTGCATTAGTATTCGATCCCCGCCTGCGCCTTGACGCCGAGCCGGAAGGCGTGGCGCTCGTCGTGAATCACACTGATGGTATCGGCGATCTCCTGCACCTCACGCGCCATGGTGCGTCCGGTAATCATGACGTTTTGATGCGTCGGGCGCGCCTGGAGGGCCCGGGCAACCTGTTCGGCATCGAGATAGCCGTACTTGATCATGTAGGAGAGTTCATCAAAGAGCAGAAAGTCGTACTGCGCATCCATGAGCAGTCTTTCGGCCAGCGCCCAGGCCTCCTGCGCTGCCTGACGCTCTCGTTCGGGGTCGCGTACTTCCCAGCTGAAGCCGTGGCCCATGACGTGAAAGTCGACCTGCGGGTGTTCGTTGAAAAAAAGGTACTCGCCGGTGGCGCGCCGCCCCTTGATGAACTGGATCACCGCGCAGCGCTGTCCGTGGCCCATGGCGCGGGCCATGGTGCCAAAGGCCGAGCTGCTTTTGCCCTTGCCGTTGCCCTTGAGCACGATCAAAACACCGCGTTCCTGATCGGCATTGGCAATACGCTCATCGACGATGCGCTTTTTGGTCGCCATGCGCTGCTGATAGCGGCTGGTGTCCTGGTCAGTATTGTCGTCACTATGGTTGTCATCACTGCGGTGCGGACTCACGGTGTTCTCCCGGGCGCTGTCGTCGTATGGGGGCGGGGGGATGTCGGGGCCGGGGTGCTGTCGGTCAGATCGCTCAGGGCATGGCAGGCGGCGCCAAGCGTGGTGGCCAGTTCCCGCGCCCGGCCCAGCGTTTCCCCTTCAGGCTCGCAGTCCACGAGATGGGTGTCGCAGGCGAACGCCGCGATATCCAGATCGTCGCGACTGCGGGCATCGGTGAGTATCCAGAGACTGATGGTCAGACCCGGTATCTGACGTGTGAGTCGCGACAGGCGCTGGCGGGTGTCATCAAGGCCGTGTCGCAGGGGCGTGCCGCCACCCGGGGTGATCTGTTCCAGCAGGGAAACGATCGTACGCGGGGGCCGTCGCGGTGACATGACTTCGGTGATACCGTCGCCGCCCAGTGTCAACAGCATCAGCTGCTCGCGTGCCAGATAGGCGCCAGCGGCGAGTCGCTCGACCAGTGCCATGGCCCTTTCAAGCTGACGCGCGCGCTGCTGTCCACCCTGACGGCTCAGGCTGGAGCCGGAAATATCCAGCACAATGCAGGTGAGCCTGTCAGGGCGTCGTCGCTCACGGCGCCGGATCAGACTCGATGAATCGATTGCTGGCCGCCTATGAGCGATGATCGCTCTGCGCAAGCTGCCGGGCCAGTCGATGCGCGCTCGACCAATGGCGTGACGCCCCCGGGTTTGTCCCTTCGGCTGGTTAATGCGCGCTGGACGTTTGATAGGCGGGAGCTGGATGGACTGTTCGCCGACAGCCTTCAGGGCAGGTGAGCCCTGACGAGATGCCAGACTGCCCCAGTCGCCGTCGCGTTTGTCACCACGATTCTCGTCAGACGCCTGAGGCTCGCTGTTGTCGGAAGAGGATGACGGTGGCGCAGTAGCATCGGTTCGGGGGGCCGAGGCATCGCGACTCGAGGTAAGATCAGGTCGGCTCGGCGCATCGGGTGGCGTACGACGCCCCTGATACCCGCAAGCGGGTTCGCCTTGTGAAGAGGCACCGTCCGGGTCGGGTGTTTCGTCCTCGTGGTGGTCACTGTTGCCACTGTTACCGGTATTGCCCCCCTCGGAAGACTGTGTCGCGGCCCATTGGGGCGCTCGATGCGCCATGACCAGCGGTGCCAGCGTCTCGATATCCTCGAGTGTGACCGTGTTACGCCCCTGCCAGGCGGCGTGGGCGAGCGCGCCACGCCGCCAGGCCAGATCGGCGCGAACGCCTTCCACGCCGGCCTCGACACAGCGTGTGGCAATGACGCGCGCCAGCGCCGATGACAGGGTGACGGTGGTAAGCTGCTGACGGGCGGCAGACAGTCGCTTGCACAGCTGCGCCTGCTCGTCCTGCCAGGCCGCCAGAAAGGCCTCCGGGTCATGATCGAAGGCCAGCCGGCGCTCGACAATCTGCAGGCGTTGTTCGATATCCGGGGCAGGATGGTCCAGTACGGCCAGGCCAAAGCGGTCCAGCAGCTGTGCTCGCAGCTCGCCTTCATCGGGATTCATGGTGCCGATCAGCAAAAAGTCCGCCGGATGCTGATGGCTGATGCCGTCGCGCTCGACATGGTTGATGCCGCTGGCGGCCACATCGAGTAGCAGGTCGACCAGCGCATCGGGCAGCAGGTTGACCTCGTCGATATAGAGCACGCCTTCATGAGCGCGTGCGAGCAGCCCGGGCTGGAAGGCGACTTCACCATCGCCCAGGGCCCGCCCAAGATCCAGCGTGCCGGTCAGCTGGGCTTCGTCGGCGCCCAGCGGCAGTGTGATCAGTGACGAGCGGGAAAAGGGCAGCAGCTCGGCAAGGCTGCGTGCCAGTGTGGATTTGGCCGTACCGCGCGGACCGCTGACGAGCACGCCACCCAGACGCGGGTCCAGTGCGGCCAGAATCAGCGCAAGCTTGAGGCGTTCATGGCCGGTAACGGCCGCGAAGGGAAACAGAGAACGTGTGGCGTGGGTCATGCCACCTCCGCAAAAGTAGCAGGGCGTGGCAGTGTCACATGACAACGCGGCGCTGCTGGACGATGAGTGGCGGCGTCAGTGACCGCAGCGGCTGTCGGCAGGGACGGCCACCTGATAAAAAAGTACGTCAATTGTGAGCTCCTGCGTATCGACCCGTACGCGCGGCAGTCATTACTGATGATGCCGTGAGCATCACCACCCTGTATTATCGCCGGGCCGGTCTCCGGGCTGACGAGCTGGCGGACATGTATCCTGCCGGGTTGAAGCACCTTCCCGACCATAAGGGTCAGTGGTCACGCCAGAGGCGTCTGCTTCAAACCACTCGATTACCGTTGCGGGGACAGCAGTGAACTTGCATCACTTTCCCGATTATCCCGTGCACAAACACGGGCACCCGAGCGCTGCTCATCGTGGGCCGGGGCAATGATGGAGTCAAGTCCGGCACCGCGCGGCGCCCGGGCCTTTTGATCCCGCTGTCGTACGTTATCGTTGTTCCGCTGCCGGGTGCCTGGTAGCGTCTGTCCATGTTTACCCGAGTCAATGTCATGACCTTTAATATTTCACCGATTGACGATGCCAGCGACGCCAGTATTCAGGCGCATCTTGATAGCCGGCTGAAGCCGCCGGGGGCACTGGGCACGCTGGAAACCACGGCCGCGTCACTGGTGCGCATTCTGGGGGCTTCACAAACCACCATTGAATCGCCGGTCATGCTGCTTTTTGCCGGTGATCATGGTGTGGCTGCCGAGGGGGTATCCATCGTCGAATCCTCGGCCACGCAACTGATGGTGCATCACTTTCTCAAGGGTGATGCCTCCATCAATGTGTTCTGTCGTCAGGCAGACATGGCGTTGAAGGTGATCGACTGCGGCACGCTTACGGCACATGACCCCCATCCGCAGCTTGTCAGCCACCGACTGGGCAACATGACGGCGCCCTTTCATCGTGAACCTGCCATGACGCCCGAGCAGCTCGAGGCAGGCTTTGACAACAGCCGTCGGTTGGTCGAAGAGCTTCATGCCGACGGATGCAATCTGATCGCACTGGGAGAGATGGGCATCGGCAACACGACCAGTGCCAGCGCACTGATGGCTGCGTTGACCCATTTACCCTTTGAAATGTGTATTGGCGCCGGCAGCGGAGTGACACCGCTTATCATGAAGCGCAAGCAGGACATCGTGCAGCTGGGGCTTCAGCGCCATGCGCAGGCGCTGCATGACCCGAAGTCAACGCTGGCCGCGCTGGGCGGATTTGAAATCGTGACCATGGTGGGGGCGGTTCTGGCCGCGGCCGAAAAGGGCATGGTGATTCTGGTAGATGGTTTCATCACGACCGTGGCGGCGCTGTGTGCCTGTCGGATTGCCCCTGAGGCGCGCGGCTATCTGATCTTTTCGCACTGCGGTGATGAGCGTGGTCACAAACCATTGCTGGATCAGCTTGAGGCGGTGGCGCTTTTACACATGGGACTGCGTCTTGGGGAGGGCTCCGGTGCGGCGCTGGCGCTGCCGCTGCTGCGTTCGGCGCTGGCCTTTTATCATGAGATGGCTTCGCTGGAGGAGGCCGGCGTGACGTTATGAGCCATAAGAGCCTGACACGCCAGTGGCAATGGGGCTGTCTGGCAGTGAGTTTTCTGACGCGCCTGCCGGTGCGCATTCGTGGTGACGTTACGCCAGAGGCGCTGGGACGCTGTCATCGCTGGTTTTCGTTGGTCGGTGCGCTGATCGGACTGGGGCTCGCGCTGATGTACTGGGGCATCGAACATGTTCTGCCCGCCTCCGTTGCGGTATTCGTGGTCCTTGGGCTGTCGCTCTGGCTGACCGGCGCGTTGCACGAGGACGGGCTGGCGGATTGCATGGATGGCCTGGGCGGCGGGCAGGATGTAGCGCAGCGGCTTGCCATCATGAAGGACAGTCGGGTCGGCAGCTATGGCGTGCTGGCGCTGATCGTGAGTCTGGTCGGGCGCTGGCTGTTGTTGAGTGCACTGGCACAGCAAAGCGTCGGGCTGGTGATGGTTGCATTGATCACCGCTCACAGCCTGAGCCGCGCTCTTGCGGCCTTCATGATGGGGGCGATGCCTTACCTGCGAGCCGACGGCAACAGCAAGGTGAAGACGCTGACCGGTCATCAGCGCGGCAGCGATCGTGGCTGGCTGGTCGGAGTGGCCATCCTCGTAACGGTGCTGGCTGCCGGTGTGTCATCGGGGATCGTATTGATTTTGGTGACGGCGCTATCGGGGCGAATTCTGTATCGCTGGTTGAATAACCGGCTTGGCGGCGTCACGGGCGATGCGCTGGGCGCCGTACAGCAGATCACCGAAATGCTGTTATATCTGACGCTGGTGGTAATGCATGCATGAGCTGATTCTTGGCGGCGCTCGCAGCGGCAAGAGCGCCCACGGCGAGGCGCTGGCCGCACAGAGTGCGTGCGAGGTGACCTATATCGCGACAGCACAGATTCATGATGACAGCGAAATGCGCTCGCGCATCGAGGCCCATCGGGCAAGAAGGCCGGGGCACTGGGCGCTGGTAGAAGCCCCTCTTGCTCTTGGCGACGCCATTGCCTGTCATGCCGGGCATGGTCGTCTGCTATTGGTGGACTGCCTGACCCTCTGGCTGACCAATATCCTGCTCGACGGCGAAAAGCGGTTTCTACAAGAGCGTGCCCGGCTGCTGGAGGCTCTCGATAGCGCTCCCGGGCGTGTGATCATGGTCAGCAATGAGGTGGGGCAGGGCGTTGTGCCCATGAATGCGCTGTCGCGACGCTTCGTGGATGAGGCTGGATGGCTTCATCAGACGCTGGCGGGACACTGTCAGCGGGTCTGGTGGGTGGTCGCCGGGCTGTCGCAGTGTCTCAAGGGCGACAGAGCATGACGTTTCAGACCCTGATAATTGATTGTCTGCGTCATGGCGCCTGTGAAGGGCCACAGCAATGCCTGCGGGGGCATACTGATGTAGCGCTGAGTGCTCAGGGAAGAATCGATATGCTGGCGGCGGCAGGGCGGTTGCCGCATCCTCATGCGATTATCAGCTCGCCGCTGATTCGCTGTCAGCATGTGGCCGCGTCTCTGGCTCGTAACAGGGAAGTGCCACTGCACACCGTCGCCGAGACCATGGAGATGAATTTTGGCGATTGGGATGGAGTGGCCACGGATCAGCTTCTACAGCACACCCGGCCGGCACTGGAAAATTTCTGGGCGGATCCTCAGGCATTTCCGCCACCCGGCGGGGAGACGCTCGACGCCTTTCTGGAGCGTATCGAGCAGGGGTGGCAGCGTATTGTTGCCACCGGCATGGCGCTGGCGGAGACACAAAAGGACGTGACGGGCGCACCGGTTCGTTTGCTGGTCTGCGGCCATGCCGGCGTTATCAAGAGCTGGATCGCTATGCGCCTTGGTATATCGACTCGGCGGGGTGCCTATCTTCATCGTCTATCCCTGCCTTATGCGGGCCTGGCCCGACTGCGAGTAGACATCAACCGCCAAAGCGATGAGCAGTTTGAACAGTTGTGCTACCTGGGAGCGTAAAGCAGTGGGTTTAAGTAGCAATACAATCAATTTATACCGTTATCTTTCATGTGGTTGATAATTATCATCGCTGCATTAATTGTTGATCAAGCTATGGGGGAACCTCGGCGATTTCACCCACTTATCGGACTGGGTTGGTGGATATCAACCGTCGAAAAAGGGATTTATCGCATAAAGCAAAAAGAATCCATGGCGCTACTCGCTGGTTTCGCCGGCTGGAGCGCGGTCATCATACCCATTATGGTGATCACACTGTACGTAGACCGTTTGTTCAATGGCATCTGGCACGGCCTACTGGCGGTTTTTGTATTTTATCTGGCCATCGGTCGAAAGAGTCTGATCGAACATGCCGAACGCGTTCATCGGCCTATGGCAGCGGGTGATATTGTCAGCGCTCGTCAACAGGTCGCGATGCTGGTCAGTCGGGATACCCATCAGCTCGATACTTCCGAGATATCGCGAGCGACTTGTGAGTCGGTGCTCGAAAACGGCAGCGATGCGCTCTTTGCCGCGATTTTCTGGTTTGCCGTCGCCGGTATTCCGGGGGTTGTGCTTTATCGAGTGGTTAATACGCTCGATGCCATGTGGGGGTATCGCAGCGAGCGCTATCTTTATTTTGGCCGCGTTGCCGCGCGCGTGGATGACGCCATGAACTGGATACCGGCCCGATTGACGGCGCTTTCCTATGCATTGGCCGGCTGGCACTGGCAGGCCTCAAAAAATACCTGTCGTACGGCACTGCGGTGCTGGCGAGAGCAGGGCAGCCACTGGAAAAGCCCCAACGCTGGCCCCGTCATGGCAGCCGGCGCAGGCGCGCTGGGCGTGCAGCTCGGCGGGGGTGGTATCTATCATGGCAAATCCGTTGAAAGCCCGGTGCTGGGCACCGGTCGGCCTGCTTCCATCCACGATATACGGCGGGTTTGTACACTTCTCCGCAATGCACTGCTGATATGGCTGGCAGCGCTTTTTGTTATCGCGTGGGTTCTGCCATGACTGACACATCGATTTCTCTGACGAAGCACGGCGGCAAACTGACGGAGGCCAGCCGTCGTCATGGCATCGAACGCTGTAATTGGCTGGATCTTTCCACCGGTATCAACCCTTGGCCCTATCCGATGGCACCCATCGATGCGAGGTCCTGTCAGGCACTGCCGGATCACGATCAGGGCCTGCACGCCGCCGCCGTTCGTTACTATCTTGGCAAGTCAGCCACACCCGACTCTAAACGGCCGCTGACGCTTTTGAATATTCCCGGCTCCCAATGGGCCATCGAAGCACTGCCACAATGCTTTGCTTCGGGAAGCGTGGCACTGCCCGATACTGGCTATCGCGAACATGAGTGGCGCTGGCAGCAGGCGGGTCATCAAACGCTTTTTTACGATGCAGACCGGCCCGATAAAGCAATGCAGCACATCTTCAGTGCAAACACGCTTCGAGCCGTGATAGTCGTCAACCCCAACAATCCGGGTGGGCAACATGTGCCACCCCGCACTCTGCGCCAACTGGCCGGTGCACTGAAAGAGAAGGGGACGGTACTGATCGTTGATGAGGCCTTTGCAGATGCGACCCCTGAGAAGAGTCTTCTGCCGGATATCGCCGACAACATCATTGTGCTGCGCTCGTTTGGCAAGTTTTTCGGTCTGGCCGGGCTACGCCTGGGCGCCGTTGTGGGGGCAAGTCAGTCAGAGACTCTGCAGCGGCTGTCATCGATGCAGGGACCCTGGCGGGTGACATCACCGGCGCAGCTGGCCGGTATGGAAGCCCTGTCAGACCACCACTGGCAGAAGGTCATGAGAGCAAAGCTGCAGCGTGCCAGCCAGCAGCAGGGCCAATGGCTTGAAAAACGACTCGGCGCTCATGGCGATATCACGCGCCGACGCCAGAGCGCACTCTTCAACGGCTTCGACATGACGCTGGCTCGTGCCCGGCAGTGGCATGAAGCGCTGTCGCAGCAGGCCGTGCTGACGCGCCTGTGGGTCGTGGACGAACAGTGCGCCATCCTGCGCTTTGGACTTCATGATGAAAGGATACAAACAACGCGGCATCTGGAGCAGGCCATGTCAGCGGCCGGCCGTGTTATGGAGAAGCGGTCATGACCCGTCATGCCTACAGCAGGACTGAAAAGGAAGCCATCTACCGGGTTATTCGTGAGCGTCGGGACATGCGCCACTTTCTGCCCGATCCGATCGACCCGGATGTGATACGGCGAATGCTCGAGGCCGCGCATGACGCACCCAGCGTGGGCTATATGCAGCCATGGCGTTTTGTCTGCATCCGCGACCCGTCACTACGCGAGGCCATGGCCCGGCTCGTGGATGATGAGCGTCAGGCGACGGCGCAGGCGCTTGATGAACATGGTCAGGCGTTTCTGGAACTCAAGGTTGAAGGCATTCGCGAATGTCCGGAGCTTTGGGTGGTGGCCCTTTGCGACGCACGCGAACAGTACGTTTTCGGGCGGCGAACGCTCAATGAAATGGATCTCGCCTCGGCCAGCTGCGCCATTCAAAACCTCTGGCTGGCCGGCCGGGCCGAAGGCATCGGCGTTGGCTGGGTGTCCCTTTTCGATCCCGAGGCATTGAAATCGCTGATCGGTGCCCCCGAAGGGGCATGGCCCATTGCCATTCTGTGCATGGGACATGTCGAGGCCTTCTACAGCGCCCCCATGCTGGAACAAAAGGGCTGGGACAAGCGCCGGACACTGGCCGATCTGATCAGTATTGACGGCTGGCCTGAATAGCTTTTTAAAAATGCATCTTTGCATCGCGAGAACGCAGCTGAATTGCCTGCAATGATTTCACTCGCTGGGATCTCGCCTCTTTGAACGTTTTGTCGTCACCGCCATCGTGCAGACCGGCCATTTGACGTCCGCAGCCTGAGTATCAGGCGGACAAGATATCGTTATTAATCCACTGACAAGAAGGTGCTATCAAGCATCAGATCCGCGTCCAAGTTGGTCAATCGTCATTAGAATATTTGTTAAATCATGATATGGACTATATTGATTTGTGCAGGACTTATCGACTCAAGGAGGATGCTGGATGACATTGATTAAAAAAGGGGCCACTACGCTGGCCATCGCAGGCGCCATGTTTGCCGTGGCGGGTTGTTCAAGCTCCGAGCCGAGGCAGGAGGACCCCAACATCGATAGCGTGATTCAGCAGTCCGAACAGGGCTATCGGAACACGACCGTGGGCTACACCTTCACCTATCCCCAAAACTGGCAGAACAGCATTGTTCAGCGCGATACGTTCGAGTGGAATGGCAAGAATATCGATGCGCAGAACATGTCGGTCTTTTATTACAAGAATTTTGAACGCAACAGCGAGCCTGAGCCGTTGCTGGCCCTGGCGGCCTACCCGCAGCAGGAATGGGAACAGATGCAGCGCCAGGCAAAGGATCGCAGTGGTACGACACCGCCCCATGTCATCGCTACCAAAAATAACCAGGTTCTGGTCGCCTATATCAATACGCAAAATCCGTATGATGCCGACTCTGTTCAGGGACAGCAGTATGCTCGTCATGTCCTGACGCCCGGGCAGGTTCAAAGCGCCATCAGCTGGTAAGCTGACGTCATGGCAGGGCCCTTGCGGGCCCTGCCATCGAGATCTCTCCCATGGATCCTGTCTCCCTGATCGTTCTCTCCTTTTTACTGCCGCCCCTGGCAGTTTATCTGGCCGTTGGCGCCGGCGATGCACTCTGGCTGAACCTGCTGCTGACGCTCATGGGCTATGTTCCGGGTATCATTCACGCCTTGATCGTTGTCATCTGACAACGGTGTCAAAATGGGTTCGCATTTCGTTTATGATGCGTGTCTTGCCCAACAATTATCGGAGTCCATGAATGCTCAAGCGATTCGAGCGTAATGTCAGCGGTCATGACTACGTCGTTGGCGATCTGCACGGGCATTACGCATTACTCGAGCATGAGCTGACCCGGATCGAATTTGATCCGGCCAGCGATCGCCTTTTCTGCGTAGGAGATCTGATCGATCGCGGCCCGGACTCTCTCAAGTGTCTTGAATTGGTGCATAACGCCTGGTGTTTTGCAGTTACCGGCAATCACGAAATGATGGCTCGCAACGCGCTCTTTGATAATCACTGGGGCCAATGGTTGAGCAATGGGGGAGAGTGGTCACAACACCATGACAAAGTGGTGCTGAGGAACCGTCTGGCCGAGGCCATGATGAAAATGCCACTGGCGTTTGAGGTCGAAACCAGCCATGGCGTGGTAGGCATCGTGCACGCCGAACCTCCAAAGGACTGGGCCGACATTCGCAGGACCTCGCGTGAAACGCTGCTCTGGTCACGCCAGCGAATCGAGTCCGGCAATCAGGATGTCGTGGCCGGTATCGATGCCGTTGTGGTAGGGCATACGCCGGTGCCCGAGCCCAGAACGCTTGGCAACGTACGCTATATAGATCTTGGCTCGTTTTTCAGCGGTCGGGTCTGTCTGGAGCGGCTCGAGGATGTCGCTGCCATGATGAAAGGGCACATAAATCCCTGAATGTTCGCAAACAACCTCTTTCCTTTTGCATAACAGTGATGTAGGATACGCACCGTTCTCGCCGATATCGAGAGCAGTGTCGGGGCGTAGCGCAGCTTGGTAGCGCGCCACAATGGGGTTGTGGAGGTCGCAGGTTCGAATCCTGTCGCCCCGACCAAAAGCTTTATGAAAAAGCCGCTTACGGTTAATCACCGAAGCGGCTTTTTCGTGCCCGTTTCCGGCAACACCCCCATGAATTTTCCCTTTTACAGCAGGACTTTCGTGCCCTGAAAGCCGGCTTTTGCTTGAATGGGACATGAGTTGACCGATTCAGGAGACAAACGATGAAAAGCCTTCCCGGAATGGTGGTCGGCACGGTGGTGGGTCTGGTGGCCTGGTTTCCCAGCCAGAGCATGGCGCTTTGCATCATGCTTGGCATCGCCTGCGGCGTGGCATGGGACATCTGGCGCAAACGCACGTCCTAGCACCGGCCTGGATGTCTGAAAACGCCTCAAAAATAGTAGGGACAAGGCCGCATTGTGGCGGTTATGCTGAGCCGCGCGACCAATAACCTCTTTTGGCGCTTAAGAATTTTTAATCTTTGGTCATTGCAGGCTCAGGAGAAAGGCGTGGCTCGTCAATTGAAAAGCGCTACACGATGGTTGGGCATCACGATAGCCATCGGCGCACTGTCAGGTTGTTCCCTTTTTTCTTCGGACAGGCCGGAAAGCGCTGCGGTAGCACCGCCGCCACTGGCGCTGGTCGGATACGATGGAATGAACGTATGTCAGCCCTACAGCGACAGAACCTGGGGCAATTTTCTAATGATCGGCAAGGTGGTTTCTGTCGACTCACCTGAAAACATGCACGTAAATATCCTGCGTGCCGAAGCCATGAATCAGCCCTCCATCCAGATGACCGGCTATCCACGGGAAATCATCGATCAGCGCAATAAATGGTATCCCTGTGATGGCCAAAAAGGATAACGCTATGGGTTTAACTTTGCCAATGAGGCTTATTGTCATATTTACATAAAAGCCCCATAAAAAGTGCGTTATACTGGTTACATCAAATTACTGCTTGATGAGGAGCAGTGACAGCCGGCTTACCCTGACTAAACGGCTGGCTGTCCAAACCTCACACCGCCTCTCTGAGGCGGTTTTTTTTGGTCACGACAAAGTAGATGGCATACCGTCTCAAATAAAAATTATTCTCCTTTGCATTGATTTCCTTTTCAGGATCGTCCAGAGTGTTTCTCAGACGCCACGGCGTCTGGTTCATTTCGGTATGTCAGGTGCTGAAATGAATTCTCTCCTCATCATCAGGTCCTTTCGCCGCCTTTCCTCTGGAAAGGCGGCTTTTTATGGCTGGAACCACGACACATTATCGGCCTGTCCGAGCCATGCAGGCATGGCCCCCCTGAGCTACCTTGGAGACTGTGACGCGTTACTCACCGGACAAGGGAGACTGATTCATGGCTTATGCCAATATCGTCGACAGCAACAACAATGCCATCGATCTCTACTATCAGGATTGCGGGCAGGGGCCGACAGTGGTGCTGATCCACGGCTGGCCGTTGAGCCACCGCATGTGGGAGTACCAGATCAATGCCCTGACCGAGGCAGGATATCGCTGCATCGCCTATGACCGTCGCGGTTTTGGCGAGTCCGAAAAGCCGTGGCATGGGTATGACTACGACACGCTCGCCGACGATCTGGCAGGTCTTCTGGAACATCTTGATATCGATGATGCCACACTGGTCGGTTTTTCAATGGGCGGTGGCGAAGTCGCCCGCTATCTCGGACGCCATGGCAGCAAGCGCATTCGTGGCGCTGTTCTGGTGGGTGCCGTACCGCCTTATATGCTCAAGACCGATAACAATCCGGAAGGTGTGGATCAATCCATTTTTGATGACATGCTGGCCAACGTAAAACAGGACCGTCCCGGCTTTCTGGGCGGATTCGGCAAGCTGTTCGTCAACCATGAGGGCCGGGCGCCCACGCTCTCCGATGAACTGCTGGCCTACAATCAGAGCATTGCCAATTTTGCCTCGCCTCGAGCCACGCAGGAGTGCATCAAGGCATTCGGTTTCACGGATTTTCGACAGGATCTGGAAAAATTCGATGTGCCGACGCTCGTTATCCATGGTGATGATGACCAGATCGTCCCGCTGGCTGCCAGCGGCCAGCGCTCGGCTGACATGATCAAAAACGCGCGGCTGGAAATCGTCAAGGATGGCCCGCACGGGCTGAACTTCACTCATGCTCAGGAGCTCAACCGGCTTCTGATCGATTTTCTTGAGCAGGGGCGTTAATGCAAAAGGGGAGGCCACCGTGGCCTCCCCATGAAAAAATTCGGCCAGCAGATACGCTGGCCGTCAGGCATGACACGTGTTGCTGTTACCGGAAGCCGTGCTGAGCCCAGTCAACATCCTGTTGCCATTGGACTCCCTGTCCATGCGCTTCCCTGCACCATGTTGTTCTCTTTCCCGGCACGATCACCATGGCGGATCAAGATGACAGGAATGTGATACTGACGTGTCATCACACAGAGGACGTACAAGAAAGCCCGTGTTGAGCTTGCCCCCTAAACGCTTGCAGGTAATGGATCATCAATCATGAGTGAACTGAGAACCACACTGGTGCAGGCCGATCTGCGCTGGGAAGATATCGATACCAACTGCCAGCTTCTTGATGAGTGGCTTCAGGATGTTACGACCAGCGATCTGATCGTTTTGCCGGAAATGTTCTCCACCGGCTTTAGCATGGCTCCGGAGCGCATGGCCGAGCCCATGGCGCAAAGCAAAGCCATTGCGTGGATGCAGCGGGTTGCACAGTCACACAATGCGGTGGTTACCGGCAGCGTTGCGGTTGCCGAAGGAGACCACTATTTCAACCGCATGGTCTGGGCGCGCCCGGATGGCACCATGGTGACCTACGACAAGCGCCATCTTTTTCGCATGGCCAATGAAGATGAACACTATGCAATGGGCACCGAGCGCCCTATTGTCGAAATCAACGGCTTCAGGGTCCTGCTGACAATCTGCTACGACCTGCGCTTTCCCGTGTGGTTACGCAACGTGGACTGTGAATACGATGTCATGATCTGTGTGGCCAACTGGCCTTCGGCAAGACGACTGCAGTGGCGAACGCTGCTCCAGGCCCGTGCGATCGAAAATTTGAGCTATGTGATCGGCGTCAATCGCGTAGGTGACGATGCCAACGATCTGAACTACACCGGCGATTCGATGCTGATCGACTATCGCGGCGATGCACTCATTGACGAAGCGCCGGGTCGCGCGTTTGTACGCACCGGTGTCATTGGCAAGCAAAGCCTTGAAGACTTTCGTGAACAGTACCCGACCCATCGCGATGCCGATCGTTTCACGCTGCACGTCTAGTCAGTCGCGTGTGTATTATCGAAAAGGCCCCGGGCAGCGTAGCCCGGGGCCTTTTTGAGACTGGAGAGCAGTAATTCAGACAGACGGCGTCCGAGCGTCCAATCCTTTGACATGTATCTTGATCACGTACATGCGCAAATCTCAGGGTTTCAGACATCTCATTTCTGCCGGAAAACGAGCTGGATCCGCGCAGACTTTAGACCCTGAACGACCCTGAACGACCCTGAACGACCCTGAACGACCCTGAACGACCCTGAACGCTTCAGCGCAGATTCCGGTCACATCGATGGATCAAACGCTGCCTCGATGAGCCCACGGGTATAGGCATGACGTGGCTGATCAATCACTTCCCGGGTATCGCCCTGCTCGACGATTTCGCCATCCTTGAGCACCATCAGGCGATGAGCCATCGCCCTGACCACTGCCAGATCATGGCTGATGAAAAGATAGCTGAGCTGACGTTCGCGCTGAAGCGTGCGCAACAGTTCAATCAACTGGCTCTGCACGGTGCGATCCAGCGAAGAGGTGGGTTCATCAAGCACCAGAATGCGGGGGTGTAGAATCAGCGCCCGCGCCAGTGCAATCCGCGCGCGTTGACCGCCGGAAAATTCGTGCGGATAGCGCGTCAGCACATCCGTTGCCAGCCCGACAGAAGATAGCGTCTCGATGACCTGCTCGCGCAGTGCTCTGCGATCCAGCTCGGGACAATGAAAACGCAAGCCTTCGCTGACGATTTCCTCGATGGTCATGCGCGGCGACAGGGCACCGAAAGGGTCCTGAAACACGATCTGCATGTGACGACGCTCAAGGCGCAGCGCGCGGCTGCCCAGAGCGTCGAGGCGAGTATTGCCCAGCCATATCTCGCCGGTCGAGCCCACCAGACGCAGCAGGGCCTGCGCCAGCGTACTCTTGCCGGAGCCGGATTCGCCGACAATCCCGAGCGTCTCGCCCTGGCGCAGGGCCATGAACATCGGTTTCAGGGCAACAAAAGGGGCCGGACGCGGTGCCAGTAGTCTTTTAGCCCCTTGAAAGGCCACCGACAGGCCAGTTGCCGACAGAACCTCGGGCGCCTGTTCGGCAATGGGACAGGGCTGGCCGTCCGGCTCGGCCTCGATCAGGGACTGGGTGTAAATGCTGGTCGGGCGCGACAGTACTTCCCGGGTCATGCCGGTTTCCTGCACACGCCCCCGATGCATCACGCAGACCCGATCGGCCCAGCGCCGCACCAGGTTGAGATCGTGGGTAATCAACAGCATCGCCATCCCCATCGAGTCCGCCAGCTCCCGCAGCAGCAATAAAATCTCGCGCGCCACGGTCACATCAAGTGCGGTCGTTGGCTCATCGGCCACCAGCAGCTCGGGGCGATTGGCCATTGCCATGGCAATGACCACGCGCTGGCGCTGCCCACCGGAAAGTTCGTGAGGCCAGGCATTGATCAACTGCTCGGGGCGGGGCAGGCGTACCTGTTGCATCAGCTCAATGACCCGGGCGCGAAGGGCATTACCGCGCAGCGATTGATGCAGGGTAATGGCCTCAGCGATCTGACGTCCGATACGGTGTAGCGGATTTAGAGCACTCATGGGTTCCTGAAACACCACGCCGACTCGCTCGCCATGGAGTGCTTTCCATTCGTGGCGGGAGAGGGCGTCAAGTCGGGTTTCTCCCAGCCATCGGCCACCTTCAACGCGAATCCCCGGCGGGACAAGATCCAGCGCCGCCATCGCGGTCATGGTCTTGCCGGAACCGGACTCGCCCACCAGCGCCAGCGTTTCACCGGCTGTGACCGCGAGACTGACGCCGTGCACCAAAGGCGTATCATTTGCAAAAACATGCAGCTTTTCCAGCGAGAAAACGGTTTTTTCGAACGGCTCCATCACGTCGCACTCCCGATCACGGGCTGCACCGCGTGGCGCGGGTCAAAGGCGTCACGCAGGCCTTCTCCGATAAAGACCAGCAGCGACAAAAGAATGGCCAGCGTCATGAAGGCCGTGATACCCAGCCAGGGCGCCTGCAGATTGTTCTTGCCCTGCGCTACCAGCTCGCCCAGTGATGGCGACCCCGGCGGCAGGCCAAAGCCCAGAAAATCCAGCGCCGTCAGCGTGGTGATGGCGCCGGTAAAGATAAACGGCAGAAAGGTGAGCGTTGAAACCATGGCATTGGGCAGCACGTGGCGCCACATGATGAGTCGGGCCGGTAGCCCCATCGCTCGGGCGGCGCGAACATAGTCAAGGTTACGCGCCCGTAAAAACTCGGCCCGCACGATATCGACCAGCCCCAGCCATGAAAAGGCGATCATGATCAGCGCCAGCCACCAGACGCTGGGCACCACCAGGCTTGAAAGAATGATCAGGATAAAGAGCATCGGCAGGCCGGACCACAGCTCGATCACGCGCTGGCCGACCAGATCCACCCGGCCGCCGACATACCCCTGTACCGCGCCTACCACGACGCCGATAAGCACCGACCCCAGTGTCACCAGCCCTGCAAACAGCACCGAGAGTCGAAAACCATAGATGACGCGGGCCAGCACATCGCGTCCCTGATCATCGGTGCCCAGCCAGTGAGCTGCACTCGGCGGTGCCGGAGCCGGCGTATCGAGCGTCATGTCGATGCTCTGCCACGAAAAAGGGATAGGCGGCTGAATCAGCCATCCCTGTTCACGAATCAACGATAAAACGGTCGGATCGCTGTAAAGCGCCGTGGTGGGCAAAAAGCCGCCGAACACGGTTTCGGGATAGTCCACCAGCAGTGGCCAGTACCATTGACCGTCGAAACGCACCACCAGCGGTGTGTCGTTGGCAATCAGCTCGGCCGGCAGCGTTATCACCAAAAGTGCCAGAAACACGACGCTTGCCACCATGGCGCGCCGGTTGCCGCGAAAGACAGCGAGCCGGCGCTGCATGATGGGAGAGAGACGGCCTCCGACAGGGAGGGAAGGGTTGATGGACAAGCGCTAGCTCTCCCGTCGCTCGAAATCGATACGCGGATCGATGGCCACATAGGTCAGATCGGAAATCAGTTTGAGCACCAGACCGATCAGCGTAAAAAGAAACAGTGTGCCAAAGATGACCGGATAGTCGCGCTGCAATACCGCCTCATACCCAAGCATACCGAGCCCATCGAGCGAGAAAAGCACCTCGATCAAAAGCGCGCCGGTAAAGAAGATACCCACCAGCGCAGAAGGCAGGCCGGCAATCACGATCAGCATGGCGTTGCGAAACACATGGCCGTAGAGCTGGCGTCGCTCTGAGGCTCCCTTGGCACGGGCGGTCATCACATACTGCTTGTGGATCTCTTCGAGAAAGCTGTTGCGGGTCAAAAAGGCGAGCGTCGCGAAGCTGCCGATGGTCAGTGCCGTGACCGGCAGGGCGATATGCCAGAAGTAGTCGATGATCTTCCCCCACCAGGAGAGCTGGTCAAAATCAGGCGAGGTCAGCCCGCGCAGTGGAAACCAGTTGAGATAGCTTCCGCCGGCAAACACCACAATCAAAAGCAGCGCAAACAAAAAGCCCGGGATGGCGTAGCCCGCGATGACCAGTGCCGAGCTCCACAGATCGAATCGACTGCCCTGACGCACCGCCTTGACAATCCCCAGCGGTACGGCGATGAGATAGACCAGCAACGTGCTCCAGAGCCCCAGTGAGATGGAAACCGGCAGTCGATCAACAATCAGGTCCGTCACCGGCTGGCCGCGAAAGAAACTCTCGCCAAAATCCAGGCGCGCATAGTTGCCCACCATGATGGCGAAACGCTGCCACAGGGGCTTGTCGAAGCCGAACTGCGTATTGAGCTCCTCGATAAAGGCCGGATCAATGCCGCGTGTTCCGCGCGTGGCATCACCGCTGGAAACGACGCCATCGCTGCCACCCCCGAGAGCGGCGCCGGAACTCATGCCCTCGATACGTGACAGCATCTGCTCGACAGGTCCGCCGGGCGCGGCCTGTACGATGATGAAGTTGAGCAGCAGTACCGCCAGCAGAGTCGGCACCATCAGCAGGACGCGCATCACGATATACCGTGCCATGAGCGCTACTCCTGTCGTGATTCAATCTGATGGGCGCTTTGTGTGTCGACCCACCAGCTATCGAGATCCAGACCGTACTCGGGGCTTTGGTCAGGCATGGCAAATTTCTTCCAGTAGGCCAGTCGGGTCACCGGCGAGTGATACTGAGGAATCACATAAAACTCCCAGCGCAGGACACGGTCCAGCGCCGAGGCCGCCGACTCCAGCGCCTTGCGCGAGTCGGCCCGGATAATATGATCGATGAGATCGTCGATCGCCGGGTTTTCGATCCCCATGAGATTGCGACTCTGCGGCTGATCGGCATACTCACTGCCCCAGTACTCGCGCTGCTCATTGCCGGGGTTGTTGCTTTGGGCAATGACGGTGGTGGTCATGTCGAAATCAAACTGGCGCAGGCGAACCAGATACTGACTCGGATCGACGGTGCGAAGATTGACCTCAATTCCCAGCCGGGCCAGATTGCGCACCATGGGCAGCGCCATGCGCTCAAGACTTGCATCGCGCAGCAGCAACTCAAATCGCAGCGGCTGCCCCGTGTTTCGATCGACCATGCGGTTATCGCGTACCTCATAGCCGGCCTCACGCAGCAGATGCAGTGCTTCTTTCAATCGGGGGCGCAGCGTCTGCGGTGACTCAACGGGCAGGGGCGAATTGAAGACCGCTTCGGGCAACTGATCGCGCCACGGCGCAAGAAGCGCGCGCTCACCGTCGCTCGGCAACCCCGTGGCCTCCATGGTGGAGTGGTCAAAAAATCCCTGTGTACGAGCGTAGAGACCGTAAAAAAGGTTGCGATTGAGCCAGTCGAAATTAAATGCCAGCCCCAGCGCTCGGCGAACACGGCGATCCTTGAAAGTGTCCCGACGCAGATTCATCACAAAGCCCTGCATGGGCGCTGGATTGTGATCCTCGATTTCAACGCGCTCGATCAGCCCCTGACGAGCGGCAGGGAAGTCATAGCCGGTCACCCAGTTGCGGGCGATATTCTCGACACGAAAATCGACCTGCCCGGCACGAAAGGCCGTCTGTGCAACGCCCGGGTCGCGGTAGTAGTCAAAGATCAGGCGATCGATGTTGTAACGCCCCTTGTTGACCGGCAGGTCGCGCGCCCAGTAGCTGTCATCACGCTGATAGACAATGCGCTGGCCGGGCCGAACGTCGGCGATGCGATAGGGGCCGGAGCCCATCAGGGGATCAAGCGTGGGGCGTGTCATGTCACGACCGCGAATCTCTTCTGCCGACAGCACCGGCAGCTGCCCCAGAATCAAAGGCAGCTCACGCGAGTTGTTCGCGCTGAACTCAAAGCGCACGGTAAACGGTGACAGCACTTCAACATCGGTGACATCCGCGTAGTAGGCCCGATACATGGGTGACCCCTGCGTTGTCAGGGCCTCAAAGGAAACCACGACATCTTCGGCGGTGACCGGGCTGCCGTCGTGAAAATGCGCCCGGGAGTCCAGGTCGATCTCCATCCAGTGTCGATCCGGATCCAGTCGAATACCTGCTGCCAGCAGCCCGTAGAGAGTAAAGGGCTCGTCGGGGCTTTCCACCATCAGAGTATCGAAAGGCAGACCGCCAAAGGGCGTCAGCCCGCTGGCCGGGTCGCCACGCACGATAAAGGGATTGAGCGAGTCAAAGCTGCCCTGAGCGGCACGCACCATATCGCCGCCTTTGGGCGCGTCCACATTGACCCAGGGGAAATGCTTGAAATCGTCGGGCAGGGCCGGCGTATCGTATAGCGAAATACCATGTACGGTTGGCACCTCACTGACGGGGGCCGCCTGTAGCCCCTGGGTCATCAGCGCCAGTATGAGACCTGCCCATGGAAGACCACGCCGGCGAAGCCTTTCTGTCATGTCAGGCATCCGTGTTCAAAACCGATCCTTCCAGGCGCGCAGAGTGGCAAAGGTGGACAGGGCATCATGCGCCTCTCCCTGTTCGGCAGCGCCGCGCTGTACACTCTCCAGATGGACGCGCATGAACGGGTTGATCAATCGCTCACGTCCGATGGTGCTGGGCAGAGTGGGCCGGTCGAGCTCACGTGCCTTTTGGCACTCCTCGAGCAGGCTGTCCCGGGCGCTGTTGTCCGGCTCGGCGGCACGGGCAAACGTCAGGTTGGACAGCGTATATTCATGTGCACCAAAGACCAGCGTGTCATCATCGAGCTCGGCAAAGCGCGTCAGCGCCTGATGCATCTGTTCGGGCGTGCCTTCGAAAAGGCGCCCGCAACCGCCGCAGAAAAGGGTGTCGGCGCAAAAAAGCAGAGACGGCGTGCCGCTGGAGAGAAAGGAGATGTGATCCAGGGTGTGGCCGGGGGTGGCCATGACGTCAAAATGACGCCCCATCAGCCGAAAACGATCGCCTTCGCCAACGACCTCATCGATACCGGCAATGGCTGGATTGTCCGGCCCGATCACGCGCGGGGCGTAGCGCGTTTTGAGCTCGCCCAGCCCACCGGTGTGGTCCTGGTGATGGTGGGTGATCAAAATGGCTTCCAGGCCCGCACCCGTGCGCTCCAGATAGTCGATAACCGGCTGGGCTTCCCCCGGGTCGACCACGACAACGCTGCCCGTGTTGTCCTGTTGCATCACCCAGATGTAATTATCCTGGAACGCCGGCAGTGGTTTGACGGTCAACATGACAATCCTCGAAAAAGTAGGTTGAAAAAAGGGCGCAATGTGCCCGATGCCGCGAATGTTTCGGGTAACCGCCAGCCTCGAGAACCGGGGTGGTCATTAAACGCGATAACCATGCGATCAGGGGCCCTGCATGTCAAATCACCACGCAGACCAGGCAACGTTCAGCGAACAGTTCCTTGCCGGACAGCGTTACTGGCAGACCGCCCATGGCAGGCGACAGTGGCAGGCAGAGACGCACTGCCTGCATCAGCTGCTGGCAAGATCCGGCGTGCAGCACGCCCTTGAGCTCGGCGTCGCACCATCACTGCTGGCTCACGACAGCATTCGTCACCGCATTGGCTGGGCCCCGCAGCGGGACCTGGCCGACCATCCCTCGACACTGATCTGCCGCCCGGATGCTCTGCCACTGGCCGATGAGGCGCTGGAGCTGGTACTGGTTCACCACCTTCTGGAAGTCGCGCCTCAACCCACACATGTGCTGCGTGAAGCTGCACGGGTGACCAGCGACAGCGGCCGTTTGATACTGATCGGCTGGCACCCGCTGGGCATTGCAGGTCCGGCACGGCTCAAGCGCTGCCACGATGATTTCTATCAGCGTAGCCGCTGGCTGACCCCAAAGCGGCTTCGCGACTGGCTGGGATTTATCGATTTCAATATCGAACGGATCGATTACTGCGGGTTTGTGCCCTTTGAAAACACCCCGGACTGGCTTCTCATGGAGCGCTGGGGTCGGCGCCACAATCTACCGCTGGGGCGGGCATGGATCATCAGTGCCAAACGTCAGATGTGTCGCATGATTCCATTGAAAAAGCGCTTTGATCCCGCTGCCATGCTGGGCAGCAAGGCCTCGGCACTGGCCTGTCTGTCACAAAAACGTTCGCCCGGTCCGGCGCACGATGCGCTACCGCCTGCCGGGCCTCGAGTCCAGGGCGATGGCGCGGCAGATAACATCGGGACAAGAAAACGCAGACCGGCAGCGGCCCCGGGTGTCATGGCATAATGGAACTCTGATACCGGATACCACGAGGCGCACAGTGAGCGATGAAGTACGTCCCCATGTCATTATCCATACTGACGGTGGGTGTCGGGGCAACCCCGGGCCGGGCGGATGGGGTGCGGTGCTGCGCAGCGGCCCTCATGAAAAGTGTCTGAAGGGCAGTGAGGCACACACCACCAACAATCGCATGGAGCTGATGGCTGCCATTTCTGCTCTGCGAGCCCTGACCCGCCCCTGTCGCATCGAGCTCTGGACCGATTCGCAGTATGTTCGTCAGGGTATCACCCAGTGGATTCATAACTGGGTCAAAAAGGACTGGAAAACCGCATCGAAAGCGCCGGTCAAAAACGCCGAGCTGTGGAAGATGCTGCTGGAAGAGTCCCGTCGACACGAGATTGAATGGCACTGGCTCAAGGGCCATGCCGGACATGAAGGCAACGAACTGGCCGACCAGCTGGCCAATAACGCCATGGATGAACTCAAAAGCCGCGAGACAACGTCATGAGACAGATCGTTCTTGATACGGAAACCACAGGTATCGAAGTCAGGGACGGGCATCGCCTGATCGAAATCGGAGGGGTCGAGGTGATCAACCGTCGCCTGACCGGGCGGCACTACCATCAGTATATCAATCCCGAACGCGCCATTGACCCGGAAGCCATCGAAGTCCATGGCATCACGGATGCACGTGTGGCCAATGAGCCGGTGTTTGCCGATATCGCCCACGAATTCTGGGCGTTCGTGCAGGGCGCCGAACTGGTCATCCATAACGCCCCCTTCGACGTGGGCTTTATCGATCACGAATTTGCCATGGTCAACCGGGCGCGCGGCAACGAGGCGCTGGGGCCGCTGGCATCAAAGTGCAGCATTCTCGACACGCTGAAGATGGCGCGTGATCGCCATCCAGGGCAGCGCAACAGCCTGGATGCCCTGTGCAAGCGCTACGATATCGACAACGGCCGTCGCGAACTGCACGGGGCTTTGCTGGACTCCGAGATTCTGGCCGATGTCTATCTGGCCATGACCGGTGGACAGACCGCTCTGACGCTTGGGGCCGAGCAGGAAAGCGACAGCAGCAACAGCGGCCATACCGGCTTTGCCATTCGCCGGCTGGCCGCCGACCGGGCGCCGCTGCGCGTGATTGCCGCCAGCGATGAAGAAGCCCAGGCCCATCAGCAAAAGCTGGCGAAGCTGCGGGAAAAGGGCGTGTGTCTGTGGGACGAACTGGGAGCTTGAGGTGCTGACACGCGATATTCGAACGCTTGCAGACTGCCGCGAAGGTCATCTGATTCGTATCGGCGAGCATGGCATTGCCGACAACGGGCAGGGCGGCATTCTGCAGTCTCGTGCCCGCTGGCCGGATGGTGCCATCGCCATCGGCTACTGGAACGATGTGCCGGTGGCCGTGCTGTCCGAGCCCGGCGAGGAGCAATGGCTGCCGGCGCGTCACTGGCTGGGCGCGCTGCCCGAACAGTCCTTCGGGCTGCTCTCCACGGCGCTTCAGATCGTGCGCTGGTCGCAGGATCATCGTTTCTGTGGTCGCTGCGGCAAACGCATGCGCCGGCGCCCCGGCGAGTTCATGATGGCGTGTCCTGCCTGCAGCTTTCGAAGCTACCCCCGGATTTCACCTTGTATCATTACGCTGGTGACCTGGCGTGATCAGCTGTTGCTGGCGCGAAGTCCGCGCTTTCCCACCGGGCGCTTTAGCACGCTGGCCGGTTTTATCGAGCCCGGCGAGTCGGCAGAAGAGGCCGTGCGCCGTGAGGTCTTTGAGGAAGTAGGCGTGCAGGTCGGGCGGGTCAGCTACTTCAAAAGCCAGTCATGGCCAATGCCGCACTCCTTCATGATGGGGTTTTACGCCGAGGCCGCCAGCCGGGACATCCACATCGACGGCATCGAAATCGAGGCCGCCGACTGGTTTACTGCCGATCAATTGCCGGGTTTGCCGCCGTCGTATTCCATTTCAAGCGCCTTGATTGAAAACTTTCTCAGAGGCAGCGCCGCTCGGGAGTAAATGCTCAGGTGTCAGGCCTTGCCGCGGCGAAACAAGGCTAGGCGTCGCCGCGGCGACGAAACAGACGCGTCAGACGGGACGCCAGCATGATATCGCCACGGGCACGCACCTTGCCGGACATGACCGCCTGCATGCCGCCGAGCTCCTTGTTGATCAGCCGCTCGAAGGTGCGGGTATCTGTCATTAGCGTCACGGAAGGGGATTCGTGATTTCCTTCCTGAATGTCCAGCGTTCCATCATTGATTACGACGAAATAGCGTTGCCCTTCAGCCAGTTCGAGCTGCAGGGTCTCGTGGACGCCCGCTGCCGCTTGCGCATCAAAGCGTTCATGGAGTTTTGCAATCAGTGGCGCGGTATCGACCATCTTTATGTCCGGTTGATGAGTAAAAAATACATGATAGCCATGTCATGGCACGCGATGTTCGCTTTTCAGCACAACAAGGCCTCGTATGCGATGATGGCGCGCATTCTATCCGTTATACCCGGGAGGTTGAAAACGTGGGCGAATGGTTATCCAGCTATGCGCTGTTTCTGGCACAGAGTGTCACGGTGGTTGCCGCCATCGCCGTGGTCCTGATACTCATGATTCGGACCCGTGGTCAGCGACAGGATCGAGGCGCCAGACTTCATGTTCGCAATCGTGGAGAATATTTTCGGCGTCATCGCGAAACTCTTGAGGACGCCACTCTCGAAGACGGCGAACGCGAACGTCATGTCAAGGCTCGCCTGAAGGCGCGCAAGACAGAACAAAAGACGGCCAAAAAGCAGGGACACACCGGCGAAAGGCGCAATACGCTCTGGGTACTGGATTTTGACGGTGACCTGCGAGCGTCTCGTGTACCGGCTTTCACAGAAGAGATCACCAGTATCATTACAGCGGCCGGCCCCGGGGATGAGGTGCTGGTACGCCTGCAATCGGGCGGGGGGCTGGTTCATGCCTACGGCCTGGCCAGCGCGCAGCTTGACCGTCTGCGCGAGGCGGGGCTCAGACTGACCGTCAGTGTTGACAAGGTGGCTGCCAGCGGCGGCTACATGATGGCCTGCTGCGCCGATCATCTGATTGCCGCGCCCTTTGCCGTCATCGGCTCGATCGGCGTGGTGGCTCAGGTGCCCAATGTGCATCGCCTGCTCAGGAAAAATGACGTCGATGTCGAAATCCTCACCGCCGGACGCCACAAGCGAACGCTTACGATGCTGGGCGAAAACACCGAAGAAGGGCGCCAGAAGTTTCTGGACGATCTCGAAAAGACCCATGATCTTTTCAAGGCATGGATTGCTTCTCGCCGACCGGCACTGGATATTGAACAGGTCAGCGAAGGCGATATCTGGTACGGCCAGCAAGGCATCGGTCTGGCGCTGATCGATGAGGTCAATACCAGCGAGGCCTGGCTGCAGGCGCACAGCGATCAGTATCGGATTCTCGAAGTCAGCCTCAGACCGCAGCGCTCGATGCTTGAGCGTTTTGGCAAGCGCAGTGAGGGCGCCATCGAGCGAGGCATTGATCGCGCCATCGACCGTGTGGTGCGACTGCGGTGGGAAAAGCAGTAAGGCGTGGCCAACGACAAACGGCCTGCCCCTGTCAGGGGGGCAGGCCGCTTATTCAAACCACGTGCCGGAATCAGGATCGATCAAGTCCTGCCAGCGTATCGATAACTGCCTCGGCGTGTTTACCACGCAGGGAGTAATAGATCGTCTGGGAAGCGCGGCGTGTATTGACGAGCTCCTCGCGGCGAAGCACGGCAAGATGCTGTGACAGCGCCGATTGGCTCAGGTCAAGTTTGCTGTTCAGCTCCGATACGGACATTTCACCCTCTCTGAGAAGACAGAGAATGCGCAGTCGGTTTTCGTTGGCCATGGCCTTGAGCAACGGTGCAGAATCGAGAATGACCATTTCGCACCCCGCTGTCGCGATCGGTGCAGTGGCACATACACTCATTTTTAACTCCTTGTGAAAAAAAACGCTCTGCCTGTCTGACGCGCTATCGTCCAATTGCTGCTTATGGCAATCCTCGGCGTTCAAACAGTGCAGTACCGTGTGCCATGGCAGTGATGAACTCTCTCATCAAACAGCCTCTGGATTAGCGCTCACGGTTAGATGATTTTATACCTTTCTGGTTCACACAATTCGATTAAAAAAAGCAATAATGCTCATATTTGACTATGCCAAAATGCGTATTGCGCTTTTTTTAATCTGCAGCTTCCATATTCTGGTCATTGCCGCCAGCAATTACCTGGTTCAACTGCCCATTACGCTTTTGGGCTTTCATACCACCTGGGGGGCTTTCAGCTTTCCCTTTTTGTTTCTTGCCACCGACCTGACCGTTCGTCTCATGGGACGAGACGCGGCAAGGCGTTTGATTGCCCGGGTCATGCTGCCGGCTCTGGTGGTTTCCTATCTGGTCTCTGTATTGTTCCAGCAGGGGCAGTGGCGTGGGATGGAGGCGCTGGGGTCGTTCAATCTCTTTATCGCCCGGATCGCACTGGCAAGCTTTATGGCCTATGTCCTTGGCCAGACGCTGGATATCGTGGTGTTCGATCGTCTGCGCCAGCGACGGCCCTGGTGGCTGGCACCGGTCGGCTCTACCATTGTCGGCAATCTGCTGGATACCTTTATCTTCTTTTTCGTGGCGTTCTGGCAAAGCCCCGACCCCTTCATGGCCGAGCACTGGATCGAAATAGCACTGGTCGACTATGGTGTGAAACTCATCATCAGCCTGCTGCTGTTTCTTCCTCTTTACGCCATGTTGTTGGTCTGGCTCCAGCGATGCCTGCTTCAACTGTCCGGCGCCAAAGCCCGGGCGATTGACGACAAACACCCGTGATGGCGCCCCAGGCAAGAGATGGGCACCATGGCGTTGATATGAACACGGTTATGGAGCGTTCATGAGCATTGAACTTCACTACGCGGATTCAGGCATGCCGGAACAGGCAGGCGCATCGCCACTTGTGGTGTTACATGGGCTTTTTGGCAGCGCCGACAACTGGCGCTCCCACGTTAAACACTGGCGTCAGAGGCGACGCGTGGTGGCTCTGGATCTGCGTAATCACGGTCGTTCAAACCATGCCCCGGGCATGAGTTATGAGGACATGGCAGCGGACGTACTGGACGTCATGGACCATCTGGAAATCGATCGATTCGATCTACTGGGGCATTCCATGGGTGGCAAGGTCGCCATGACCCTGGCTCGGCGTCATCCGCAGCGGGTCTCACGCCTGATCGTGGCCGATATTGCACCCGTTGCCTACGAGCATGGCCATGACGATATCTTTCGCGCCCATCGACTGGTCGAGGACGCGCTGCCGGAGTCCCGCAAGGAAGCCGATGACGCCATGGCCGAAGCCATCGACAGCCAGACCACCCGACAGTTTCTCGCTACCAACCTGGTCCGCGACGATCAGGGCATTCTGGGCTGGCGCGTCGGGCTTGATTTCATCGAGGAAGGCTACGGCGACATTGTAGCGCCCCCGGGGGGAGAAGCGCCCTTTGAAGGGCCAACGCTGGTGCTGCGCGGTGAACACTCCGACTACGTCACAGACGAGGCGCTGGCGATCATTGCCGAGGTCATGCCGGCATCAAGAGTCGAGACCATCAAGGGAGCCGGGCACTGGCTTCATGCTGAAAAGCCTGAAGCCTTTATTCGTGCCGTCGATGGTTTTTTGGCGCAGCCTCTGAAGGGGTGACCGCGGCGGCGTGATCCGGCATCAACCTTCAAGCGGGATCACGCTCAGGCCGTCATGATCGGCGGCCAGAAAGCGCGTTAAAATCTTGTAGGTGTCGGCATCAAAGGCCACCTCGGTCGCCGTCGGAGACTGCTCCAGGTGTTCGACACTGCCGAGATAGCACCAGTGATCCACCAGGTGATAGACCACGTCCTGATCGCTGGCTGCCTCGCGAAAGGCCACGCGCCCGGGCCAGGGCCAGTGCTGAATGCGCAGGCGCTCCAGCGCTTCCCGGGCACGTCGAGCGTGTGCGTCCAGATCTTCCTGTCCACAGCAGGCACCGCCGCAGCGGCCGATCTGATAGGCAAAGCAGCGCCCCTTGCCGCGCTCAAGCCCCATCACTCTGGGGCAAAGGCGCTGCTGCTCGACAATGCTGGTCAGGGCCTGAGTGGCTTCCCGCCGGGAGCGGAACATGCCATAGCGTGTACCGGTGACATCCTCATGCAGCGTTTTCTGCCCGGCAAGCTGCGGCGCCTGCGCGCCTTGCGGCCAATACCAGGTATGCAGCCCGGCGCTACGACGCAGCTGACGGTTATAGATGGGCGAAAGCTGCTTGACCAGTCGAGCTTCGAGCAGCTGCGCGCCCAGATCCCCCGCGGTTTCATGCCATTCCAGATGCTGAGTCTGCTGACAGATTTTCATTTCCCGATCGTTGCGGTGATCGTTATTGAAATGACTCAATACCCTTGAGCGTAGGTTGACACTCTTGCCCACATAGAGCGGCAAACGGTTGTGTCCATAGAAAAGATAGACACCGGGCCGGGCAGGCACTTCATCCAGCAGCCCGGGGTCAAGCTGGGCCGGCAGACTGCGTCGGCGCTCCTGATCGAGTACCTGCGCTTCGATATGCTCCACACAGTGATGTCTTGACCAGTACTGCCAGACGGAAAACAGCGTCAGTGTATCTCCCATCGCCCGATGGCGCGGTGGATGGGCCTCGAGCTGATAGCGCTCCAGAAGGACATCCAGACCGTGCTGATGCGAGCCCTTGTCCAGGGCCCGCGACAGCTTGAGCGTACAGACGACGCGTCGGCGAAACTCGCGTCCCAACCGTCGAAATTCGTTACGCAGGAAACTGTAATCAAAGCGTGCATTGTGGGCGACCAGCCAGCCATCCCCCAGCCACTGCTCGAATCTGTCGGCAATGTCCTCAAAGCCTGGCGCACCGTTGACCAGTGCATTATCGATGCCGGTCAGCCTGGCAATGCGGTCGGGAATGTCGATGCCGGGATCGACCAGGGATTCAAAGCGGTCAACAATGCGCCCATCGAGTACGCGCAGCGCGGCAATTTCGGTAACACGATCCCGCGTGGCCCGCGTACCGGTGGTTTCAAGGTCAATAAAGATCAGCGGCGTATCCGCCAGCGGCGGATGCGTTTGACCCGTTGGATGAGACGACATGACCAGAGTCTCCCGACGCCCGGGGCGTCGTGCTGGAACATAAAAAATGGATGCGCCTGCAGACGGCCGCAGGCGACAAGGCGTTACTCAGGATAGGCGTCACAACGTCACAACGGGAAACGGCGGGGCATCAACGGCTGGTCATGCGGGAAATGGAATCCGGCACAAGATGCGGGTTGTCAGCCAGAAAGCGGTGCATGGCAGCAACCGTTTCATCACTGCAGTGGTGCTCAATGCCTTCGGAGTCGGCTCGCGCGATGCTTTCCGGCACGCCAAGGGCAAGAAGGGCCTGTAAAACGACCCGATGGCGTGCGGCCACCTTATGGGCCAGCTCTTCTCCCTGATCGGTCAGAAATATCCCTCGATAGGGGCGGGCGTTGACCAGCCCATCACGCTTGAGACGCGTTACCACCTTGGAGACGGCCGCCGGGCTGACCCCGAAACGATCGGCCAGATCGCTGGCACGTGCCTCGCCCAGGTGGCGATGCAAATGCGCTATTTCCTCGACATAGTCCTCCACCAGTTCACGCTGGTGATCCTGGCGCACGCGCTCAAAATGTTCGTGGTGGGACGTTGATGGCATGACTCTCTCTTGATCGATCGCCGAAACGGGAATAAAAGTAACACATAAAAGTTGACTATTATAATAAGGATTGTAAACAACGCCGTATTAAACGGCACCGTTTAAAAACTGCTTTTGTATCGGCGTTTTCGGGAGGCACGGCTGCCCGTTCGACCCATATTTCTACCCGAAAATCCGTGCCTTTTGAGCCCTTTAAGGGTGGGATTCATGTTATCTGCCAACGGCATTGACGTCTTCGGCCAGACGCTCGACGGGAACGCGCTTTTTGATCACACCGCGATCGAGCAGAAAATTTTCGAAATCCCGATAGCGGCCGGTATCGAGCGCGGCCGGACGTAGCGCAAAGCGTGCGATGCTGGCCTCCCATGCCTTGTGATTGACCTCATTGTCCAGCGACGCATCGTAGGTTCTAAAAAGCTCCCAGCCTTCTTCCGGATGATTCACAATCCACATGGTCGCCTGCTCGATGGCTCTCATGAAGCGTGCCACCAGAGGACGTTTCTCACCGAGCGTGTCGGTACCGGCCACAAAGATCAGCTCATCATAAACGGGCACACCTTCTTCCTCGATAAAAAATGCCCGGCCCTCAACCCCTTCCTGCGCCAGCTGTGCCGGCTCAAAGTTGCGAAAGGCGCCCGTAACGCCATCGACCCGGCGACTCAAAAGGGCAGGGGTGAGCGCAAAATTGACGTTGACGGGCTCGATATCCTCCATCCCGAGCCCCGAGTGATTAAGCATCGCCGCCAGCAGGACTTCCTCAACGCCGCCAACCGAATAGCCGACGCGCTTGCCCTTGAGGTCGCTGAACTGATGAATATCGCTGTCGGCTCGCACCATCAAAACGTTCAGCGGTGTGGCGATCAGTGTACCGACCCGCTTGATCGGTAGCCCTTCATCCACCTGCAGATGAAGCTGGGGTTGATATCCCAACGCCAGATCCTCTCGCCCGGCTGCCACCAGCTTGGGCGGCGCGGTCGGATCAGCCGGCGTTTTAATGGTGACCTTCAGCCCCAGATCGCGAAAAAATCCCTTTTGCTCGGCAATGATGATTGGCCCGTGGCTGGGATTGACGTACCAGTCGAGCATCAGGCTCAGAGACGCCTCGGGAGGCGCCGACAGGGGCGTTGGCGCATCGCTGCCAGAGCGCTCCTCGGCCCGGGCCGCGCCGGTGAGCACAATGGCCACAAGCGCTGTGAGACATAGGCGATCGAACAGTTTTTTCATGGTGTTTCTCCATTGATCAACGCCTGCCTGCCGGTACGATCCGGCTGCCAGGGCATGGCCAGACGGCACAAAAGGTCGACGGTAAAATAAAGTGTGATGGTGATAGCCAGTAAAACGACCAGCGCGGCAAACATGAGATCGGTCTGCATGCGGCCGTTGGCCTGCAGCATGAGATAGCCCAGTCCGGCGCTGGAACCCACCCACTCACCGATGATGGCCCCGATCGGGGCAGCGGTAGCCGCCATGCGAAGCCCCGAGGCCAGCGATGGCAGGGCGGCCGGCAGGCGGATATAAAAAAGTTGGCGATTGGCGCTGCCGCCCATGGTAGCTGCCAGGTCGAGCCAGCTGGTCCGGGTCTGGCGCAGTCCGTCATAGCAGGTCGAGGCGACCGGGAAATAGATGATCAACGTCGCCATGACAATTTTCGAACCCGGCCCGTAGCCGAACCAGAGCACCAGCAATGGGGCAATGGCAAATACCGGGATGGCCTGAGTCAGCAGTAAAAGCGGCAGCACGGTCGAGCGTAAAAAGGCCCAGCGCGACAGCGTCAGCGCCGTCACCGTTCCCAGCAGCGTCCCGCACACAAAACCCGCCACGATCTCGCCCAGCGTGACCAGGGCGTGATGCCACAAAAGCCCGGACTGGTTAAGCAGGGTGTGTAAAACACTTGAAGGCGCCGGCAGCATATAGCGCGGCGCACCGGAAGACACCACCAGCTGCCAGAGCGCCACCAGCACGGCGGTGGCAAGACACAGTCGCCAAAGGGGCAGGGCAAGGGATCGCATCATGCACCAGGCTCCCTTAGAACCCTTAAAAGCTCACCATGGTGACGGCTCATGGATTCGGTGGCCGGGTCGCGTGGCACAAGGCCCTCGGGTGGCGTCGCGCGCTCGATGCGGGCAGGACTGCCGCGCATGATCAGAATCTGATTGCTCAGACGCAATGCCTCGAGAGGATCATGCGTGACCATCAGCACCACGCGGTCCGCCAGAAGCTCGCAGGCAATGGCGTGGATATCAAGGCGCGTCATCGCATCGAGCGCGGCAAAGGGCTCATCCATCAGCACCAGCGGTGCCTGTTCATAAAGCGTGCGTGCCAGCGCCACCCGGGCGCGCTCGCCGCCGGAAAGGGTCTGCGGATAGCGCCGTGCGGCCCGGCCCAGCCCGACTTTCTCGAGAAGCACCATGGCACGCTCGCCATCCCCGCGCTCGCCGCGCATGACAGCCCCCAGTGACACGTTATCGATGACGCGCCGCCAGGGCAGCAACAGATCCTGCTGACCCATCCACGCGATACGCCCTTCAAAGGGGCGCTGTGTTTCATCCACCAGTGACAGATGGGCATCGCTTGAAACGTCAAGCCCTGCGATCATGCGCAGCAAAGAGCTCTTGCCGCAGCCGCTTCGCCCCAGCAGGCAGCTCCAGCCGGGGGCGGGAAGAGACAGCGACACGTCGTCAAACAGCACACGCTCGCCAAAGGCGAGACGTGCCCCGGACACGCTGAGCGCGCGGGATCTGGAAAGCGGGTCCTGCTTAGGCATGAAGGCCCTTTTTAAAGGGCGAAGGGCACGGCGTGCGTGATTCGAAATCCCTCCGCCGGTATGAACCGGATCAGGTAATGGGCGTCATTCAAACGCCTTGCGGGTTGTGGCCGACCACTCTCAGCATCGATATGTCTCGATACACCCCGTTCGAACATCGCCGATTCTAGCGCCCCGGCGGCGCATTCACCACGATTGCCTGCACAACTGCGAAGAACGCGATCCCTGTTTTCGATATAAAGCACTTTTTTATCAGGCCGTTATTTGCATACTGGTCGTAGTCTGCATAATCGAGGCAGTCAGCCATTGTCGGCGCAATTCACCAACAGGGACTGTTTGTGCATGTCACCACCGGGCGAACTTACCGAGCGACTCTCCTTTTTTCTGGGACGCCAGCTTATGGCTCAGCCACTGGACTGGGAGGATGCCTCCAACTGGCGATGGAAAAGCGATTCGCTGTCGCCGGAAATGATTCGCATGGCGCGAACCGGCATCAACGACCCGTTCTGGCATGGTCTCTGGGCGCTTTTTGGCTTTGATCGCTGGGCGCATGCCGAGCATCTGACACGTCTGGCCGGCAACCTGCCGGCGCATTTGCCCATGCTGCCACTGCCCATGACCTGGCTGGGCACCCTTCAGGGCGCCCCGGTCTGGAGTCTGCCCTGGCGTGCCGGGCGCGCCGCGACGATGAACACCTCGTTTACAGCGCGGCTGGGAGAGCAGATCGGACGTCTGCATGCCGCACCCGTCTCGGGGTGGGGCCACCCGCTGGCCACTGTCTGGCCGCTGTCGGAGTGGCCAAAGCGGGTACAACGCTATCTGAAACAAGCCATGCCGGCTGACGTACTCAATGATCTGCCGGCGCAGATCCCTGTGCCGGACAGTGCGGTCTGGTGTCTGCCGGATCTGCGTGACGATCAGTTCATTAAAGGCGCAACGGCCTGGTGCTGGAACGACTGGGAAGCGCTGGTCTGGGCGCCAAGGGAATTCGACTGGTCCCTGATCGAGCTTTTGGTGACCGATACCGAGCAACAACGCCATTTTATGGATCGTTACTGGCCGTTTTGTGATGTCATCAATATCAGCGATCATCGACGGATCTGCCGGGCCATTTTGTGGCGCTTCAACTGCTTTGGCCCATGCCCCTGGTCACAAATACGCGATGCGCCCTGCTGGCTTGATGGCCGTTAAACATGGCGCTGCGATGTGGCCTTTTTGATCATGGTCACCAGGACGCACAGGTGATATGGCAGGGCGATCATGGCACACTACTGCTTATTACAAGAGGTTATTAACAAAACGCCGTGACCGACTTTAACAGCATATTCCTGATTGGCGGCTTACTGGTGGCCATGAGCATCCTGGCCAGCCGGGTATCTGCACGCATTGGCCTGCCGCTGCTTCCCCTGTTTCTGGGTATCGGCATGCTTGCCGGTGTCGATGGCCTGGGCCTGATCAATTTCAGCGACTATAACCTGGCCTATCTGATCGGCCAGCTCGCACTTGCCATGATCCTGCTGGACGGTGGCCTTCGAACGCGCATGAAAACCTTCAGGGTAGGGCTTCGACCGGCGCTGTCGCTGGCCACGCTGGGCGTGTTTTTGACCAGCGGCCTGACCGGGCTGTTCGCCATGTGGGTGTTCGATCTCAGCCTGTTTCAGGGGCTGCTGGTCGGTGCCATCGTGGGCTCCACGGATGCTGCGGCCGTTTTCTCGATGCTCAGCGGACAGGGAATTCGTCTCAACGAGCGAGTTGGCGCCACGCTTGAGATCGAGTCAGGCACCAACGACCCCATGGCGATCTTTTTGACGCTGATTCTGTCGCAAACCCTTGCCGGTTCCATCGATAGTGTCTCCGGCACGCTTTTGATGTTTGTCGAGCAGTTCGGCATTGGCACTGTGGCAGGTGTGGCCAGTGGCTGGCTACTGGGGCGTTTGCTGCGCTGGCTGGATCTGGCGCCGGGGCTTTATTCCCTGCTGGCCGCAGCCATGGGCTTTAGCGTTTTTGCATTGACCAACATGCTCGGCGGCAGCGGTTTTCTGGCCATCTATCTGGCCGGCGTCATGATCGGCAATATTCGCGGTAAGCATCTTGAGTTCATTCTGCCCGTTCATGACGGTCTGGCATGGCTGAGCCAGATCGGCCTCTTTTTGACGCTGGGGCTTCTGGTCACGCCCAGCGAGATGGTTGATTACGCCTGGTCGAGCGTCATGGTGGCCATGGTGTTGATCTTTGTGGCACGCCCGCTGTCGGTGCTTTTGAGTCTCAAACCCTTTTTCGGCTTTCGCTGGCGAGAGCTTGCCTTTATCTCCTGGGTGGGGCTGCGTGGCGGGGTGCCGATCGTTCTAGCCATTTTTCCGGTCATTGCCGGCGTCGAAAACGCTTCGCTCTACTTCAACGTCGCCTTCTTCGTGGTGCTGATCTCTCTGGTGCTTCAGGGCACCACTCTTGGCCATATGGCCCGCTGGCTACGGGTTGAGGTGCCCGCCGAAACGGTCCCGGCCCGTCGTCGACTGCTGGGCGTGCTGCCTGAAGACGACTACGAAATGTTTGTCTACAAGGTCGACAGCAAGCGCGTTGAAAACACTCAGCTAAGAATGCTTCGTTTCCCGTCAGGGGCGGTCGTGGCAGCCATCTTTCGTGAGCACGTCATGATTCATCCCACCGGCAGCACGCGGCTTCAGGCAGGCGATGTGGCCTGCGTCATTGCCCGAACCCACGACCTCAATGCCATCAACCATCTTTTCAACGGGGATGCCGAACTCAAGCGCGAGCGCGATTTCTTCGGAGCGTTTGCCTTGTCCGGCGAGGCGCTGATGGGGGATGTGGCGGATGCCTATGGTCTGACGCTGTCACGCTGGGAGCGCGAAGAAATGCTGGGTGCCTTCATCGCACGCCGTGTCGGCGGCTATCCCGTTGTCGGTGACGACATCGACTGGCATGGCATCCACTGGATTGTGCAGGATGTGGAGGGCAACAGCGTAACCCGAGTAGGCCTGAGGCTGCATGGCTAGGCCAGCCAGACCCCGAAAACAAAAACGCCCGCTGTGTCAGCGGGCGTTTTCATTCAACAAGCGAGCATCAGTTCAGCAGGCGCCACTTGTTGTTTTTCTGTGAGGTTGCCGGCAGCGGCTCGTCATCGTAATCAAGCTGGATGCGTGTCGACTCGTCCAGCAAATCGCCCTGGGGCGTACATTCCTGAAATTCGCCAGCATGACCCGGGCGGTCACCAACATCGTAAACGGCAGGCGGGTTATTGCCCTGGTGCTCGTTTTCGCGCTCCATATTGCCCTTGGTAAAACCGCGTCCACTGTTGGCCATCTGAACTTCTCCCTATCGTCTGATCATCCTGAAATGAGCCTAGGCAAGACGGCATCACTGTGCAACAAGGGTCTGTTCACACGACCGGTTTAACCGGACTGAGTGAGCTGAAGAAACGCCCTGACGGCACTGTCGCTTGCTCCCTGCTGGCGATAGCAGGCTTCAAGGTTGATAAAGGCCTCCAGCATGTCCTCGTCCAGGTGGAGCGCCTCTATCCTGTAACCGTCCTGCCAGAGCTCCAGACAGGTCTCGCCCGACTCAAGCGGCTGCTGAATGACCTCGCCCGGAGAGTGCTCACGGGCGGTATCAAAAGCCTGCTGCAAACGCAAAGGTATCAAAGCCGTTGCCTCGGTATGTCCATCGAAACGACAACAGTAAGTGCACGTGTTTGAATTGTAAATTTCCAGGGCGCAAAAGTTATCGATTCAGGGCACCTGAAAACGCCGGTCGAGCGTCGCAGAAGCAAAAGGGCACCGCTATCAAGGCCTCTGATCCACGGGAATTGCCAAAAACAAAAAAAGCCTGTCGATCAGTGATCGACAGGCTTTTCAGATGGTGGTGGCGGAGGGACAGGGATTCGAACCCTGGAAGGGCTACAAACCCTTGGCGGTTTTCAAGACCGCTGCAATCGGCCACTCTGCCATCCCTCCGGCTTACGGCGATGCATCTTAACAGCCTGTCAGCAAAGGTCAAGGAGCTTAATTCAATCAAAAGGGCGATGACTTGCGCGGGCTGCGTTTGAGGCTCATTCTTGGTTAAAATTCCACCATAATCAGACACAAGGCAGGGAGTGATCCATGGTCGATAGAACCTATGGGGTCTCGCAGACCGAGTCCAGAAACGTCGAATCGCACAAGGTATTGCGTAATACCTATATGCTGCTTGCCATGACACTGCTTTTCTCGGCCGTCACTGCCGGGATCGCGATGTCGATGGGCATCCAGCGCATGAACATTTTTGTCTTTTTCATCGGGGCCTATGGGCTGATGTTTCTGGTCCACAAGACCGCCAATTCAGCAGCGGGCCTTCTGGCCACCTTCGCCTTTACAGGCTTTATGGGCTTTACCCTCGGGCCGATTCTCAGCGCTTACCTGACGCTGTCCAACGGACCGCAGCTGATCATGACCGCTCTGGGCATGACGGCGGCCACCTTTGTAGGACTTTCGGCCGTGGCACTGATTACCCGAAAGGATTTCAGTTTTCTGAGCAATTTCATTATGGCCGGCGCCATCGTGCTGATTGTTGCCATGGTCGTGGCGATGGTCTTTAACATCTCCGGTCTGGCACTGGCAGTATCGGCAGGTTTTGTTCTTTTTGCCTCGGCCGTGATCCTGTTTGAAACAAGTCAGGTGATCCACGGCGGACAGGATAACTACATTCTGGCGACCATCAGCCTTTATGTGGCCATCTACAATCTGTTTATCAGCCTGCTGTCGCTTCTGGGGCTGACGTCCAGCGATTGATCCATCGATACATCGTGATCTGTTAGTATAAGACCCTGCCTTCCGGCAGGGTTTTTTGTTTAAAAGGGCTTGTTTCAGGAGCGTTGTCTTGGCCTCTCAAGAATTGACCTATGCCCTGATGGTACAGGGGGCACCCTACAGTCAGCAGGCGTCTCACAGCGCCCTGCGCTTTGCCGAAGCTCTGCCGGCACAGGGCCATCGGGTGGCTGCCGTCTTTTTCTATCACGATGGCGTCTATAACGCCGCCAGCATGATGACACCGCCACCGGATGAACCGCATCTTCTCGAGCGCTGGCGAGCGCTTCATCAGACGCAGCAGTGCGAACTGCTGGTCTGCGTGGCCTCGGCCGTTCGCCGTGGGCTGCTTGACGAAGGCGAGGCGCGCCGCCATGGGCACACGCATCCAACACTGGAGGCGCCCTTTGAACTGACGGGGCTGGGCCAGCTCATGCAGGCCGCGCTTCATCATGATCGATTGATTACCTTTGCGCCTTGAGGCAGGCATTATGGACAGGGCAGTAACGTCATGAACGCAAAAAGCATACTGGTCATCGTGCGCCATCCGCCGCACGGCACAAGCTGGGTACGCGAAGGGCTTGAGACGGCGCTGGTCGGCGCGGCACTGGGGCAGCCGCCAACGATTCTTTTCAGCGGCGACGGCGTTCTGGCACTGCTTGCCCACCAGCAGCGAGGCGCGCTGGATCAAAAGGGCAGTGCTGCCATGCTGGAAGGCCTGTCCCTTTATGACATTGAACCCCTCTGGTATGACCGGGCCTCAATCGAGGCGCGCGCGCTTGATACCGAGCGGCTGATACCCGGATGCCAGCCGGCCCGCATTGCGGACATGATTGCCCGCCACGACGTGGTCATGAGCTTTTAATACGCCTTTACCTGTTTCGACGAGTGTCATCATGAGCACACTTCACCTGATCAATCGGTCGCCTTTCAGCACCCGGATTCTCCACGAGCTTGCTGATGCCGTATCACAGGGCGATCATGTCCTGCTGGTCGAGGACGGTGTCTATGCAGCCTCCGGCACGGCACTGCGCGTATTGCCACAGGGCATCGAGCTCTGGGCGCTGGAGGAGGACTGCGTCTCAAGAGGCGTTATACCCGCGCCAGATATCTCTAAAACGGTGGATATGGCCGGGTTTGTGGCCCTAACGGCCAGCACCGACCGCACGGTCAGCTGGTTTTGATGCTTTGCCACTTCAGATCTTTCGTCGATACGACACATTTTTCACAACATCGGATGCCATGACCGAAACCACGGACACGCTAACGCTTGCTGACGGTACCGACATTGCGCTTGATAGTGACGGTCATCTGCAAAACCCCGAGTGCTGGTTGCCCGAGGTGACCCGACACATGGCCGAACGCGAGGGGCGCGAACTGACACTGGCGCACTGGGAAATCATCGAGCTGCTGCGAGACTTTTACAGGCGCTTTGAGATGGCACCGGCCATGCGAGCCCTGGTCAAGTTCACCCGCCAGCAGCTTGGTGACGAGAAGGGCACATCGATCTATCTGATGTCCCTTTTTCCGGAGAGCCCGGCGCGCGTAGGTGCCCGCCTGGCCGGGCTGCCACGCCCTACCAACTGCTTATAGGGCCCGCAATTTGAACTTTCTTGCCCACGCCCGGCTTGCAGGCCGGGGCAGCGACGTTTTCCTGCTCGGCAACCTGGTGGCTGACGGCATCAAGGGGCCCGTGACGGCAGAGACCGGATTCGCTCAGGGCGTCCGGTTCCATCGTCGAATGGATGCTTTGATCGACCAGCACGACATCACGTTGGCTCTCAGGCGACAGGCCCCCGAGGCGCAGCGTCGTGTGTGCGGCATTGCACTCGATATCGTCTGGGACCATTTTCTCGCCCGGCTTTATCACGACGATGTCCTGAACCAGCGCGTTTATGGGGTGCTGACCCGACACGCCGCCATGATCCCCGAGCGCCAGACGCGGCTTTTTGAACACCTTCGTCGCGACAACTGGCTGAAAGCCTACGGGGATTTCGACTTTACCTGCCGTGCCATTGCCGGCGTAGGCCGTCGCCTGTCCGGCCCCAATCGGCTGGCCGAGCTGACGCCCTGGCTTGAGCGGGAATATCCGCTACTGGAAGAGAGCTTTCATACCCTGTGGCCATGGATGCAGCGTGCGGCATGCGAACATGCCGCAGCATTAGCTGGCCAGTAGCAGGCACCTGACGCTATCGCCTGATGTGACCCTTGAGTGCGCCCCGATAACCGCCAGCGCATTGGCGGTGACGCAGGAGCGCAGGATGGAAGAGTCCTGATCCTCGAAGGCTTCCGCGCGGTAACCTTCACCGTCCCACGTCAGGGTCACACGCATGTAGTGATCTCGCCCGGCCGTTTCGGTGTCAAACGTGGCCCGGGCGGTTACCTCCGGCAGGGAATGCATGGCTTCACAGCCCTGCAGACCGCCCATTAACGGGCGCAGAAAAAGCCATGCGCCGACAAAACTCGACACCGGATTACCTGCAAGGCCGACAAAACGGCACTGATCGATGTGGCCCAGTGCCAGCGGTTTGCCGGGGCGGATCGACAGGCGCCAGAGATCCAGCTCGCCCAGCGATTCCAGGGCGCGGCGAACATAGTCGGCATCGCCCACCGAGACGCCACCGGTGGTCACGATGACATCCACCTGGCGTGAGGCGCGCTCAAGTGCCTGTGTCATGGCTTCCAGCGTGTCAGGCACCTGTTCCACCAGCGAAAGCTCGGCACCAAAGCGCGGCAACAGATCCATCAGCATGAACCGGTTGCCGTTATAGATCTGTCCCGGCGCCAGTGTTTCGCCCGGCAGCTTCAGTTCGTCGCCGGTAAAGAGCAGGGCGACCCGGGGCTTTCGATATACCGGTACACGATCAAACCCCTGACCTGCCAGAAACCCCAGTGCCGCACTGTTGAGCCGCGCCCCCTGGTGTACCAGCACCTCATCGGTCGTAATCTCGCGCCCTTTCAGGCGAACGCTGTTGCCCACCTCAAGCCCGGCGGGAATAAAAATGCCCCCGTCACGCGCTTCGACCTGTTCCTGCATGATGACGCTATCAGCACCTTCGGGCAGAGGGGCACCCGTAAAGATGCGTGCACAGGTGCCTTCCTCCAGCGGCGCTGACTGCTGGCCGGCCATGATGCGCTGGCTGATAGATAACACCCGGCCGCTGTCTGCGGCGCGCAAGGCATAGCCGTCCATCGAACTGTTATCAAAAGGCGGCGTGTCGTGCCGGGCATGAAGCGTCTGCGCCAGTACACGATCGCCGGCGGCCTCAAGCGCCACCCATTCCAGAGGCAGTGGTTCTAAACCGTTCGAGAGCGAATCAAGCGCCTGTTGCGGCGTGTGTAAACGACCGCCGTCAGCCATGCTGCCTCCGTCCGGGGATGACCAGGTTGGCAAAATTGCAGGGCTTGTGACGGCTATCGAGCTGTTCGGCAAGAATGCCGTCCCAACCGGTCCGACAGGCGCCAGTTGAGCCGGGCAGGCAGAAAACGGCCGTGTGGTTGGCAAACCCGGCCAGCGCCCGACTCTGAATGGTCGAGCTGCCGACGTCATCCTGCGAGAGTCGGCGAAACATCTCGCCAAAGCCTTCGATATGGCTATCAAACAATACGCTGACGGCCTCGGGGGTGGAGTCACGGCCGGTAAAGCCGGTGCCACCGGTCGTGATCACGATCTGCACCTCTGGGTCGGCAATCAAGCGCGCCACCTCTGCACGAATCTGATAGAGCTCGTCACGGATGATCTGTCGACCCACGCAGCGATGCCCGGCGCTTTCAAGCGATTCGATCAACAGGGCGCCAGAACGGTCGCTGCTTTCATCACGGGTGTCGGAGATGGTCAGGACGGCAATATCGAGCGGGATGAAATCGTCACTCACGAGGATGCGTTCTCCTTTGCCTTTTGACGCGCCTCAAGTGCCTTGAGCTGTTCGTCGGTGGCCGGCGGCTGATGATGGGTCTTCCATTCGCTGTAGGGCATGCCATAGACATGCTCGCGAGCGCTTTCCAGATCAAGCTCGATATGGCGCTCCTCGGCCGCCGTGACCAGCCACTTGGAAAGGCAGTTGCGACAGAAGTCGGCCAGAATCATCAGATCAATGTTCTGTACATCCTTGTTGTCATCAAGATGCTTGAGCAGACGACGAAAGGCGGCGGCTTCAAGTTCGGTTCGAGTCTGTTTGTCCAGCTGTTCCATGTTCAGCTCCTGTCAACGCGCTGCCTGCTGCAAAAGGCGAGCGCTAAAATAAGGGCAGAGATATTGTAGGCGCTCATCCGGGGCCCGAGTAGTGGCGGCGCCAAACCGGTGTCAGACGCGATCGCCCGGGGCGCACACCGACAGGACCAGCGCGTCCGACTCACTGATCGAGACCTTGGCGTGTCCCATGTCGCTGTCGAAATAGAGGCTATCGCCGGCATCAAGCTCAAGCGGCTCGTAGAACTCGCTGTACATCAGAATTGAACCCTCCAATACCAGCAGAAACTCTTCGCCGCCATGACGCACCCAGCTCGAAAACGACTTGATGCTACGGGCACGCACGATGGTCTTGAAAGGCGTCATGAGTTTTTGGGTCAGCTGTGCCGACAAAAGCTCATGCTCGTAGGTGGGGGTGGGGTGCTGCTCCCCCTGACCGCTGCGCGTCAGGTCGCGCCGTCCGGCATTACAGGGCGTGCTGCGCGGGCTTTTCAGAAGCTGCGGCATATCCAGCTCCAGTCCGATCATCAGCTTTTGCACGACCAGAAAACTTGGCGAGACCAGATCGTTTTCGATCTTGGAAAGGGTCGAGCGGGCCACCCCGGTACGGCGACTGACCTCCTCAAGCGTCAGCTTCTGGGCACGGCGGACTTCACGCAGGCGCTCCCCCAGACGCAGGGGCTCAACGAAGGGCTTTTTCCCCCGGGCAACATTCATGCCGGCCCCATCAGATGCGTCACGATCTGTCATCCTTTCACGACCCTGCCCGAATTGACGCCGGGCGCTGCCGACATCAGGGAGCCAGACGGCTTTTCAACCACCGCCCGTCCGTGTTTTGCCAGCGATAGCGAATCCGATCATGCAATCGACTGGGCTGACCCTGCCAGAACTCGACCATGACCGGCACGACACAATAGCCGCCCCAGTGTGGCGGGCGGTCGATCTCGTTGTCCTGATAGGCACTCTCGAAACGGCGCGTACGCTCATCAAGCCACTGTCGATTCGGAATCTCGACACTCTGCTGCGAAATCCAGGCGCCCAGCTGGCTCGCCCGGGGGCGCGAATGAAAGTAGGCGCTGGAGGTTTCATTACTGACCTGCTCGACATGGCCTTCAACGCGCACCTGACGCTGCAGGCTCGGCCACCAGAACACCAGTGCCGCATGAGGGCAGGTGCCCAGCTCGCTGCCCTTGTGGCTCTGATAGCTGGTGTAAAACACCATCCCGTTTTCATCGAAGCCCTTGAGCAAAACGATGCGCGCGTGGGGCACGCCCTCATTGTCGGCCGTGGCCAGCGTCATGACATTGGCGTCATCGCGTTCGCTCTCCAGCGCGGCATTGAGCCACTCAGAGAAAAGGGGCCATGGCGTTTCGGGCGTGTTGTCACGGTCGAGTGCGTCCCCGGCATAATCACGACGCAGATCAGAAATGGTGCTCATGAGCGGTTTCCTTGAAGCTTCGGGAGGCCTCAACCGGTTGCGGTCAGCCTCGCAATAGTGTTCCGGGCATGATTGATGACGCAGACTGCTCGGTTCAGTCGGTGCCCGGGATATTGTCGTTACGCTGCCAGCGATGTATGTGAAAGGCGTAGCTGCCGGCGCTGAGAAGCAGCGTCAGTGCCGAAAGCGCCTCGACAAGCCCCAGCCACCATAGCCCGGGCAGCTGAAGCATGGCCGCACCCTGAATGATATAAAGCACGCTGACAAACGCCAGCCAGCCATAGCCGCGGCGGCGCTCGGTGCGCAGCACAACCCCCAGAAGGGCCAATGGTATGACACGCACCAGTACAGGCAACAGCGACTCGGTGCCGCCACGCTGTGACAAAATCAGTCCCGTCACCAGTGTGACCGCCAGAAGAACGCCCCAGCTGACGGTCACGACCCGGCGCGCCCGTTGCCGAGCGCCCGTGGCGCCGTAGCGCTGCTCGAAGGTACGAAACAGCACGGCTACTGCCCTCGCGTCGCTTCAAGCGCCAGTGCCAGACGGGCCAGACGCTTGCCCTGAGCACTTGCCAGCGCACGCTCATGATCATCGATGCTGCGATCGTTGTCCGGTCCTGCAAAGTGGCTGGCGCCGTAGGGCGTGCCGCCGGTACGCGTGGTGAACATCTCATCCACACTGTAGGGAATGCCGGCGATGACCATACCGTGGTGCAACAGGGGATTCATCATGGTCAGCAGCGTGCTTTCCTGCCCGCCGTGGATGCTGGACGTCGAGGTAAAGACCGTGGCGGGCTTGTCGACCAGCGCTCCGTTGAGCCAGAGCGTGCTGGTACCATCCAGAAAATGCTTGAGCGCCGCCGCCATGTTGCCAAAGCGGGTCGGGCTGCCCATGGCAAGGCCTGAGCAGTCGCGCAGATCATCATGGCTGGCATAGACCGGCCCCTCATCCGGGATATCAGCGGCCACCGCCTCACATTCGCTGGACACCGAAGGCACCGTACGCAGGCGTGCATCAATGCCGCCTACCGATTCAATGCCTGCCGCAATATGACGGGCAATATCACGTGTCGCGCCCTGGCGGGAATAGTAAAGCACCAGTACGTAGGGTCGGGTCATGACATATCCTTGTGAAAACGATAGAGGCCAATTCTGGCAGGTATGCCACCATTGTGCCCATCGAGACAAGGGTTGTCAGGCGCCATTGCCTTCAGATTCGATTGGTCACAGCGCACGGTGGTCGCTATGTTTCTGACAACAATCAGCCGGTTATCGTCAGGAGCAGGACAAGGTGAAACGTTTTTCCATACCGCAGCGCCTGCAGGTGTTGCTGACACCGCTCAAGGCGCCGCTCAAGCTTTTTAAACGCTTCAACGCCCATGATGGCCTGCAGACTGCCGCCTCGCTGACCTATACCACACTGTTTGCCGTGGTGCCGCTGACCACTGTGGTATACGCCCTGTTCGCCGCCATTCCCGAGTTCCAGGATGCCGGTGATCGTATCCAGCAGTTCGTATTTCAGCAGTTCGTGCCCGAAACGGGCGAGACCATCCTGAACATGCTGCGCGGCTTTACGCAGCAGGCGCGCGGACTGACCATGGTGGGCGTGGCCTTTTTGCTGGTGACCTCGATTCTGATGATGATGACGGTAGAAAGCGCACTCAACCGAATCTGGGGCGTTCGTCACAATCGCCGGGGCCTGATGGGCTTTTTGATGTACTGGGCCGTGCTGACGCTGGGACCGATCCTGATCGGCAGTGGGTTTTTGCTTTCTTCCTATCTGGCCTCCATCAGCGTTTTGAACTCGGCAGCTTCCTGGCTTGGGGGCAGCGATTTCATTTTGCATTTTCTGCCGCCGATTCTGAGCTTTCTGGCCTTTTTGTTCATCTATATCACCGTGCCCAACGCCCGCGTGCGCTTCAAGCATGCCGCTGCCGGTGCCCTGCTGGTATCGGTGTCTCTGGAGCTGGCCAAGTGGGGCTTTTCCATCTATGTCACCAACTTTCCTTCCTATCAGATTCTTTATGGCGCCTTTGCCGCCGTGCCGCTTTTTCTGCTCTGGATATTTTTAAGCTGGGCCATCATCCTGATGGGGGCCGAGCTGGCCGCCTGGCTGGATGAATCCCAGCATGCCGACTGGCGCCGTTGGCCCCTTTTCTGGCAGGCCACGGGCATTTTGATGCTGCTGCACCAGACCCAGGCAGAGGGCCGGGGGGCCCTGAAGTCGTCCAGGGTCAGAAAGCGTCTGGGAGGCAACTACCATACGCTGCGGGCTGTGCTGGTCGAAAAGGGCTGGGTCGCGATCAGTGAAGAGGATGAGTGGGTTCTGACAAGACCCCTTGAAACCCTCTCGCTCAAGGAGTTTGTCAACGGTCTGTCATGGCCGATGCCCGAGCAATACCGGGCACCCGATGGCTATAGTAAACTGGCCGACATGATGAAAACTGCGCGCCAGCGCCATGATGATGCACTCGATGTTCCGATGGCCTCGGCCATATCGAACCCTGCTCATGGCCACCGGCGTACCACCCCATAACGACCAGAACCGGAGGCTCGGCACTTCATACCTTATTCCCGACGTGACGCTCTGACACTGATGTTGCCTGTAGGGCAGCAGCCCCTGTTTGAACGACAAGCCTCTGCTGGACGCTGCCAGCAGGCGAGGAGTAGCCCGATGAATGCCAATCAACGCGATGAGCAGCTTTTCTCCCATGAGATGGCTGACGTCATTCCGCTCAACAAGGGGCGCAACCGGGCCGATGCCGGCAGTACCGGTGCCCGCGCGCCCAGCGATGCCCAGCTCGCCCGGCGCGCCAGCGCTCAGGACGGCGAACACGAAAGCAACTTTCTGTCCGATGAGTTTGTGGATCTGCTGCCGGCCAATGACCCGATCGAGTTTCGCCGTGACGGCATTCAGACCGGCGTGATCGAAAAGCTGCGCCACGGCGGCTATCAGGTCGACTCTCAGCTCAATCTGATCAAGCGCCCGGTGACCGAGTGCCGACGCGAGCTTTTCAATTTCATCCGTCAGGCGCACGAGCATGAGCTGCGCTGTGTGATGATCATTCATGGCCGGGGTAAAAGCGATGAAAGCCATGCCAACGTGGTGCGCTCCTACGTCGGTAAATGGCTGGGCCAGTTTGATGAAGTACAGGCCTACGTTACGGCGCAGCCACGTCACGGCGGGTTAGGCGCGACCTATGTCATGCTGAAAAAGACCCATCGCGCCAGCCAGCGCAATCGTGAACTGCATCAGCGCCGTCGCGCGCCCTGAGCCCGGGCAACGCCTCGGCCCGTAAAAGGGAAAGGTCCTCTCATTGCGATGAGAGGCCCTTTTTCATGTCGCCGCCAGGCTCGGGTCGTCCGCTTGTATCCGGCCCGGGTTACTCGTCGGGGTTATAGGACAGAATCGGCGAGAGCCAGCGCTCCATGGTGTCGCGCGACATCGCCTTGCGCGCAGCCAGCGCGTCAATCTGATCGCGACTGATGCGCCCGGTCGAGAAATAGCGCGACTGCGGATGCGAGAAGTACCAGCCGGACACGGCGGCTGCCGGCCACATGGCAAAGCTTTCGGTCAGCGTCAGTCCGGTATTGTGCGGAGCGTCCAGCATGTCGAACAGGGCGGCCTTCTCCGTATGATCAGGGCAGGCCGGGTAGCCGGGGGCCGGACGGACGCCTCGGTACTTCTCGCTGATCAGATCATCGTTGTCGAGCGCTTCATCCGGCACGTAGCCCCAGTGCTCGCGACGAACACGCTCATGCATGTGCTCGGCCAGCGCCTCCGCCAGACGATCCGCCAGCGCCTTGACCATGATGGCATTGTAGTCATCGCCGGCTTGTTCATACGCTCGGGCCAGCTCGTCGGCACCGTGGCCTGCGGTCACCGCAAAGCCGCCGATCCAGTCAGCGCGGCCACTCTCCTTTGGTGCCACGAAATCGGCCAGGCTATAGCAGAGACCATCGCGGTTTTTGGTGGTCTGCTGGCGAATGTGGTGAAGGTTTTGAACGACTTCGCTGCGTGACTCGTCGGCGTAGACTTCGATCACGTCATGATCCACCGTATTGGCCGGCCAGAAGCCGATCACCCCGCGCGCTTGGATGTGGCGCTCCTCGATGAGCTTGTCGAGCATCGCCGTCGCATCCTGATACAGGTTGCGGGCAGCTTCGCCCACCACGTGATCTTCCAGAATCTTCGGATACTTGCCCGCCAGCTGCCAGCTCATGAAAAACGGCGTCCAGTCGATGTAGTCGACCAGCGAGCGCAGGTCGACATCCTCGAAAACGCGCAGGCCGGTGAAGGCCGGTTTCGGCGGCTCATAGTCGGCCCAGCCACCATCAAAGCGCCGCTCACAGGCCTGCGCGTAGTTGAGATCGGCTGATTTGGGTCGACGCTTGCTGTTGCGCTCGCGCACCTTTTCGTATTCCGCGCGAATCTCGCCGATATAGGCTTCCTTGAGCCCGGGCGAGAGCAGCTTGCTGGCCACACCCACCGCGCGTGACGCATCGGTGACATACACCACCGGATGGCTGTAGGCCGGCTCGATCTTGACCGCCGTATGGGCCTTGGAGGTCGTGGCGCCGCCGATCAACAGGGGAATATCAAACCCCTGGCGCTCCATTTCCTTCGCCACATGAACCATTTCATCTAGCGACGGCGTAATCAGACCAGAGAGCCCGATGATCTGGGCGTTATGTTCGCGTGCAGCGGCAAAGATCTTCTCGGCAGGTACCATCACACCCAGATCGATCACCTCATAGTTATTGCACTGCAGTACCACACCCACGATGTTCTTGCCGATATCATGTACGTCCCCCTTGACCGTGGCCATGATGATGCGGCCCTTGCTGTGATCCTCATCGCTTTTTTCGGCCTCGATGTGCGGGATCAGATACGCCACGGCCTGTTTCATGACGCGTGCGGATTTCACCACCTGCGGTAGAAACATCTTGCCGGCGCCGAACAGATCACCCACCACGTTCATGCCATCCATGAGCGGGCCTTCGATCACCTCGATAGGGCGGTCAGCACGCTGACGCGCCAGTTCGGTGTCTTCCTCGATATAGCTGGTAATGCCCTTGACCAGCGCATGCTCGATGCGCTTTTCAACTTCCCAGCTGCGCCATTCGAGATCTTCCTTTTTCTGGACACCGCTGCCGTCATCCTTGTAGCGCTCGGCGATTTCCAGAAGCCGTTCGGTGGCATCCTCGCGGCGGTTGAGCACCACGTCTTCCACCGCCTCGCGCAGCTCTTCGGGCAGGTCGTCATAGACGGCCAGCTGGCCGGCATTGACGATCCCCATCGTCAGGCCGGCGTGAATGGCGTGATAGAGAAACACCGAATGGATGGCCTCGCGGACCGTGTTGTTGCCGCGAAAGGAAAACGAGACGTTGGAAACACCACCGGAGATCATGGCATGGGGCAGGTGCTGCTTGATCCAGCGGGTGGCCTCGATGAAGTCGACCGCGTAGTTGTTATGCTCCTCGATGCCGGTGGCGATGGCGAAGATGTTGGGGTCGAAGATGATGTCTTCGGCCGGAAAATCGATCTCGTCGACCAGAATGCGATAGGCGCGCTCACAGATTTCGGTCTTGCGTGCCTTTGTGTCGGCCTGACCATCCTCATCAAAGGCCATGACCACAATGGCTGCACCAAATCGGCGGCACTGACGGGCCTGATGGCGAAAGCTGTCTTCGCCTTCCTTCATCGAGATCGAATTGACAACCGCCTTGCCCTGCACGCACTTGAGACCGGCCTCGATGATCTCCCACTTGGAGGAGTCGATCATGATGGGCACGCGGGAGATGTCCGGCTCGGAGGCGACGAGCTTGAGAAAATGCTCCATCGCGGCCTGCGAGTCGAGCATCCCCTCATCCATGTTGATATCGATGACCTGGGCGCCGTTTTCGACCTGCTCAAGAGCGACTTCAAGTGCGGTATTGAAATCCTCTTCCTTGATCAGGCGCTTGAAGCGGGCAGAGCCGGTAACATTGGTACGCTCGCCGACGTTTACAAACAGCGATTTCGCGTTGATGTTGAACGGCTCGAGCCCGGAGAGACGGCAGGCCGGGGCGATATCCGGCACCTGACGCGGGGGAAGGTCGGTCATGACCCGCTTGATCGCGGCGATATGCTCGGGCGTGGTGCCACAGCAGCCGCCCATGATATTGACCAGCTGCTGCTCGCCAAAGGTGCGCACGATCTCGGCCATCTCGTCGGCTTCCTGATCGTACTCGCCAAATTCGTTGGGCAGGCCGGCATTGGGGTGAACCGACACATACGTATTGGCACGCCGTGAAAGCTCTTCGAGATACGGGCGCAGATCCTCGGCACCGAGTGCACAGTTGAGCCCCACGCTCAGCGGCCGGGCATGGCGTACGGAATTCCAGAATGCCTCAGTGGTCTGGCCCGACAGTGTGCGCCCCGAGGCATCGGTAATAGTGCCGGAAATCATGATGGGCACGCGGTAGCCAAGCTCTTCGAACAATACGTCAAGCGCGTAGATGGCCGCCTTGGCATTGAGCGTATCGAAAATGGTTTCGATCAGGATCAGATCGCTGCCACCCTCGATCAGCGCCCGCGCCGCTTCCACGTAGTTGTCGACCAGCGCATCAAAGGTGACGTTGCGCTTTGAGGGGTCGTTGACGTCCGGTGAGATCGAAGCGGTACGGCTGGTCGGCCCCAGCACGCCGGCGACAAAGCGCGGCAGCCCTGTTTCAGCGGCCACCTCATCACACACTTCCCGGGCGAGTCGGGCCGCCTTTTGATTGAGCTCAACGACCAGTTCTTCGGCGTGATAGTCGGCCTGGGAGAGTCGGGTACTGTTGAAGGTGTTGGTTTCAACGATGTCGGCACCGGCTTCGAGATAGTCCCGATGCAGGCGTTTGATCACCTCGGGCTGGCTGAGTACCAGGAGATCGTTGTTGCCCTTGAGATCACTTCCCCAGTGCGCAAAGCGCTCGCCGCGGAAGTCCTGCTCGGTCAACCGCTCGTTCTGGATCATGGTGCCCATCCCGCCATCGAGGATCAGTATGCGTTCCGACATCAGACGGGTCAGCGTCTCCAGAACCGGCGAATCGGCAGCTTGGGGCATGGAAGGTGATCTCCGGATAGATAGTGGGGCGTGCATGAAAGAGGGCGTATTCTAGCAAACCCCTGTCAGGCGGACAGGCTCGTGGCCTGAAAGACATTCACCCAGAGCATGAGCCCGGGTCATTCATGCCTTTTATGGCAAAGCCGACAGGACTGGAGCCGCTATCCTTATTTACCCGAGTATTGCACTCGGATTTGTCGCGAGCTGCTGGCTGGCATAAAATATGGGCAGATTTCTTTATTGCGATTGCGCACGAGGCCGCCAATGAGTCAGACCATCGAAATTACAGAAAGCGCGCAGGACTATCTTGCCGATCTGCTCTCGCGTCAGGACGTCGAAGGCATCGGCGTGCGTGTCTTTATCACTCAGCCGGGTACGCCCTACGCTGAAACCTGCCTTGCCTATTGCAGGCCCGGCGAAGAAGAAGAAAGCGATGAGCGAATTCCGCTTGAAAAATTCAATCTCTTTCTCGAAAAGCACAGCGTGGCCTTTCTCGAAGACGCCGTGGTAGATTTCAATGCTGACCGCATGGGCGGGCAGCTCACCATCAAGGCGCCCAACGCCAAGATGCCCCAGGTCAGTGAAGACAGCCCGCTGGAAGACCGGGTCAACTATATTCTCTACAGCGAAATCAATCCGGGGCTTGCCGCCCACGGCGGCGAAATTCGCCTGATTCAGCTGACAGAGGACAACGTGGCCGTTTTGCAGTTCGGCGGCGGCTGCCAGGGCTGTGCCGCTGTCGACATCACGCTCAAGCAGGGCGTTGAAAAAACGCTGACAGAGCGCATTCCAGAGCTTACGGCCATTCGTGACGTGACCGACCACACCGACACGACCAACGCCTACTATTGATCGTGGCCGGCGTTTGCCGACGCCTGTTGTTGAGCGCAAAAAACCCCGGCATTGCCGGGGTTTTTCTGTAAGGCGTCTGCCAAAAGGCTTTTCACTGCATCAACTTTTAGTACACGAACGGGGGCATGGGCGCCCTTGAAAGACGCTCCTGAAGCACCCGAAGTTCGGTACGAAGACGCGCCAGTTCCTCATCGCGGTCGGCCAGCAGCCCCGAAAGATGATCTTCACGCCCTCGGCTTTCCTGAAGCTGCTGCTCGCTGTGCCTGGCCTGCTGTCCCAGATCGCGCATCTTGCGCTCTTCTTCCTGCAAAGTGCGCCGCTGCTGCTCCAGCTGCGCATTGATCTTTTCGATACGCTCTTCGAGCTGCTCCTGTCGGCGCCGCGCCTGCTTCTCGACTTCCTGCTTTTCATGCCGGGCGCTGTCCAACAGCTGCATCAGGCGATTTTCGGCGCTTTCATGGCGCGACTCTTCCTGTGCCAGACGCCGCTTGTGCGTCTGATCGAGCTGTTCGAGCGCCTCATGATGCTCGCGCTCCAGGCGATCACGCTCTTCGCTGAGCGCATCGATCTGTCGGTCACGCATGACCAGACGCTGATCGCGCTCTTCGAGCTGACCGCGAAGATTGGTGGCTTCGCTTTCCAGCCGGGCAAGACTGGTCGCCTTTTCCTCGAGCCGGGCCGCCGTGCTGTCCAGACGCTCGCTCAGGGCATCCAGACGCTGCTCGGTATCTTCTACGCGACGCTGCGCCTGACGGGTCTGTTCATGCGCCTGCTCCACCTGTTCATCGGATTGCTGCCGATAGAAGGCAAGCGCTTCGCCGGCTTCCTCCTGTGCCTGCTGCCATAAACCGGCCAGGGCATCATGCAGCCGCTCCGGAATGGCCTGGGGCAGGGGAACATCGCGATTTTCGTCGCGTCTTGCCCGCCATTCCCGCAGATGATCACTGATGGTGGTAAAGCTGCCGGTGCCCAGTACCTCGCGGATGCGCTGAACACTTGGCGCATCGCCTCGCTGTATCAGGGTTTCGATCGCCCTTTGTACGTCTTCGAACTGCACGCCATTTCGTGCCATGACGGCCTCCTGAGTTCCCTGTGATCGCCCCGGGATTTCTTCTGTTTTGAGAGGGGCAATGTTTCATCACCACTATAGCGGGTTATTGTGTCAAAAGCATTATTACGTAATACGTATAACGTAATTTTATTTACGATATGGTAAATAAATTCATGATTACGCACATTATCATGACTTTATCGACCATAATGGCTATTCTGTGTCACGAGAGTACCCGGAGGCCTTTGACGAGGATGCGATGAAAAAGGCGTTAACTATCGAGCCTGAAGCCGATCATGGGCGTGACGCCGTACTGTCAGCGGACGATTTGCGCGCCATGCCCAGTCAATTGGTCGAAGCCGAAAGCGATCGGGAAGCCGTTGCGGCCTGGCTCATGGAATATCGCGCCAGCCCGCAGACCTTCAGGCAATACCGCAAGGAGGCAGAACGACTGCTTTTGTGGCTTGAGGGGCAGGGCAGGCACCTGGCACACATGGACCGACGGGCACTGGATGACTTTGAACATTTTCTTGCCGATCCGCGGCCGGCCGATGAATGGATCGGGCCGCCCAGACCCCGTTCCAGTGAGCAGTGGCGCCCGTTTCGCAAAGGGCTTTCTGCCGCGAGTCGCCGTCAGAGTCTGGTAATTTTACAAACGCTTTTCGGCTGGCTGATCGAGGCAGGGTGGCTGCGTCAAAATCCGTTCAGACTGATGCGAGACAAGCGCCGACGCCTCGACAATACGCAGGCCGGCGTCGAGCGCTATCTGGAACGACCGCTATGGCAGTGGTGCTGGCAGGCACTTGATACGCCACCGCCAGCAGGAGCACCACTTCGCGCTCGGTATGAGTTCGAGCGCCGGCGCTTCATTTTTGCCTTTGCCTATCTACTGGCGCCGCGGGTAAGCGAAATGAGCCATGCCCATATGAACGATTTTCAAAAGCGCGAAGGGCAGTGGTGGTGGCAGGTAACGGGCAAGGGCAGCAAACGGGCTCATATTCCTGTACCGGATGCCATGATGGAGGCGTTGATGCGCTGGCGCAGCGCGCTTGAGCTGCAGGCCATGCCGTTACCCGAAGAGAACACGCCGGTCATCAGAGCGCTGGATGGAAAGCGCGGCGTTGGCGACAATCAGCTCTATCGCATGATCAAAACGGCCTTCGAGATTCTGGCAGTAAAAAAGGACCAGGAAGGCGAGGCTGCACAAAACGAGGCGCAGCGATTGCGCCTGGCCACACCCCACTGGCTGCGCCACACGGCCATTACGCACCAGGCGCAACAGGGCGTCGAGCTGCGCTATCTTGCACGCACGGCACGTCATTCAAGACTCGAGACGACAGCACGCTACCTTCACGCCGAATCACGGGAGTGGCATGGACAGATCAATCGCCATACGCTTGATCTGTCGGACGAAGCCGCAGATGACACGCTATAATGCGACCCTTTCCCCTATACCAGCACATGGAGCCGGCATGAGTCCGCAAGAGGCCCAGCAGGAACTGATCGACGAATTCGACATGTTTGATAACTGGATGGATCGTTATCAGTACATCATCGATCTGGGCAGACTGCTGCCCGATTTTCCTGACGAATGGAAAAACGACGACACGCGTCTTGATGGCTGCCAGTCCAACGTATGGGTTCATGCCGAACGTCAGGGCGAAACGCTGCACTTTTACGCCATATCGGACGCCGCCATCGTTTCGGGTCTGATCGCAATACTACTGCGCATCTATAACGACCGAACGCCACGAGAAATTATCGATACGCCTGCCGATTTCCTGACAGCGCTGGGGCTCGACAAGCACCTGTCACCCACCCGCAGCAATGGATTGCACGCCATGCTCGAGCGCATCAAGTCAACGGCACATGCACATGCCTGATGCGTAACCTTTTGAATGCCCGTAAGATGCGCCATCCCGAGACACTGACAGGCGCCAATGAAACACTTTGATGTTTACGAGCATTTCGATGGCCATGCCGAAGCCGTCAAACAGGGCTGGAACTGGCCGGCCTTCTTTTTTGGCGCATTCTGGGCACTGTGCTGCCGGTTATGGAAGATTGCCGTATTGACGCTCGTCGGCGTTTTTGTGGTGTCGATGGCAGGTGCGCTGGAAGAAAGTGGCATCATCGATGTAATGGCCAATATTGCCTGTCTGGGGGTCTACGTTGCCTTCGGCATTAACGGCAACAACTGGAAGCGACAGCGTCTGATATCAGGTGGTTTTCGTTTTGCGGGCACCGTTGAGGCCAAAAGCGCCGGCGATGCCCTCAAAAGACATGGCGACAAGCATCAGCACGATGGCGCTGATACCATCTCACATACCTTTCAGGCCTGATCGTTGCGCTTTTGATCGCAACCTTCCTTGTGATCATGTTCGGTGCAGCGCCGACGGACCGTGTTCTCGGGCACCGGATCGACGCCACCGGCACAAAAGGGATGGCAGCGCAGAATGCGCCGGAGCGCGAGCCATCCGCCGCGGAGGGCACCGTGGCGTTGAATGGCCTCGATCGCATAGTTGGAGCAGGTGGGCCAGAAGCGACACCGCGGTCCGATCATGGGACTGATACCGTACTGATAGATCCGCATCAGAGCGATCAGCACCATGCCAGGCGCCTTTTGCAGCCCTCGTGACAGCTGACGCAGCGCGTCAGCTATTGCCATACAGCGCCTCGGACGACATCAAAGGTGCCGTGTCCACGCGCGCGGCGTTTTTATCAAGTGCCAGATAGAAGCAGGTGCGTCGGCCGGTATGACATGCAGGCCCGGTCTGATCAACCTTGAGCAGTAGCGTATCGCCATCACAGTCCAGCCATGCCTGATCGAGCATCTGCACCTGCCCTGACGATTCGCCCTTGCGCCACGGCCTTTGCCGGGAGCGCGACCAGTAGCATACGCGTCCGGTCTGGAGTGTCTCTTCAAGCGTTTGCCGTGTCATCCACGCCATCATCAGCACTTCGCCCGTATCAAACTGCTGGGCGATAGCAGGCATCAGGCCTTCATCGTTCCAGCCGGCAGTGTCCAGAAGCGTTTCAAGATGGGTCTCATGACCGGGCTCTGCCTGCTCAAGCGCTTTATACGCTGGCGATGATGCGCTCATGTCTCTGGTTACTCCCTGAATTAGCGACGACGGTAGGTGACGCGCTCACCGGCCGGGTTGCTGGCGAGATTCTCGCCGTCCCAGGCGATGACGCCGTTGACGATGGTGGTATCAATGCTGCCAAGCAGCGCCGCCCCCTCGAAAGGACTCCAGCCACACTTGTAAAGCAGTGCATCGCGGGTGACGGTGAAGCGGTTTTCAAGGTCGACCAGTACGAGATCCGCCATGTAGCCCTCACGGATAAAGCCGCGATCTGCCAGTTCAAAGCGCCGCGCGACGTTATGGCTGGTTTTCTCGACGATGGTGGTCAACTCGAAGTGACCGGCGTTGACCTGATCCAGCAGGGAGGAGAGGGCGTGTTGTACCAGCGGCATGCCAGAAGGCGCGCTGAAGTAGCTGTTGTCCTTTTCTTCCAGCGTGTGTGGCGCATGGTCGGTGGCGACAATATCGATACGCCCGTCGTTGACCGCGTCTCGGATAGCCTGGCGGTCCGCCGCGGTCTTGATGGCCGGATTGCACTTGATCCATGACCCCAGACGCTCGTAGTCCTCGTCACAAAACCACAGATGATGCACGCAGGCTTCGGCCGTGATCAGCTTGCCGTCTACCGGGCCGGGCTCGAACAGTGCCATCTCTTCAGCGGTGGTCAGATGCAGCACGTGCAAACGCGTACCGTGTTTGCGTGCCAGCTCGATCGCCATGCTGGAGCTTTTATAGCAGGCCTCGCGCGACCGGATTTCACCATGCAGCGAGAAGGGGACCTGTTCTCCGAAGCGCTCGCGTGCCTGACGCTCGCTTTCCTGAACCATGGGCGTATCTTCGCAGTGTGTGATCACCGGGATTTTCGCGTTGGCAAAGATATCTTCAAGCGTCTGCGGTGCATCCACCAGCATGTTGCCGGTCGAAGCCCCCATGAAAATCTTGATACCGCAGGTGGCTGCCGGGTCAAGCGCCTTGATGGCTTCCAGGTTGTCGTTGCTCGCGCCGTGATAAAAGGCGTAATTGGCATGCGAGCGGCCACGCGCCAGTGCGTACTTGTCTTCGAGAGCCTGGCTGTCCAGCGTGGGTGGCTTGACGTTGGGCATTTCCATATAGGTGGTAATGCCACCGGCCACGGCCGCTGCCGACTCTGTGGCCATGTCCGCCTTGTGGGTCAGGCCCGGCTCCCGAAAATGCACCTGATCGTCGATCATGCCGGGAAGCAGGTACCGGCCACGTGCATCGATGACCTTTTTGGCATCACGTGACAGGGAAGGGGCGATGGCATCAATGCGCCCGTCCAGCACGCCAACATCCAGCTCACGGATAGAGCCTTCATTGACGACGCGAGCGTTGACGATCAGCAGATCGAACATGGCATAAGACCTGTATTATTGAATAAAACGAAAGTCACGACAGGGTTTGAGTCACCCTCGATCAGCGTGACTGCTGACATTGCTGACAAACGCCGGAAAGCTCGATGGTCTGGCGTTCGATGACAAACCCGTGACCGGCCGCCGTCTCATCCAGACGGTGCATGGTGTCATGGTCATGCATCTCTTCGACCAGGCCACACAACCGACAGATCATCAGCTGAAAACCGCGTGAGTGATCAGGGCACGGGCAGGCCACATAGGCATTGAGCGATTCGATGCGATGCACCAGTCCCTGTTCGAGCAAAAAGTCCAGCGCACGATACACCGTGGGTGGTCGCGCCGAGGCGTGCTCGCTGGACAAAAGATCCAGAAGCTCATAGGCCTTGAGGCCGCTGGAGTAGGCGCTGATGATTTCGAAGACGCGGCGACGAATGGGCGTGAATCGCACGTCATTGTCGTGACAGCGTGTTTCGGCCATGCGCAGCAGGCTGGATACATCAGGCATTGAATGTTCTCATCGTTGAAACGCAGGACAGCATGAAATATGTGCTCATGGTAACGTTATCGAGCAGGGCTCGCACCTTGCAGGTCATCACAAATTGACGGCCGGGGTATCAACGACACGCCACCGGTAATTCCCCATTGCTGCATTTAACATAATATACATTATGCGAAGCAATGGCACGGCCCAGTGAATCTGCACAGGCTTGTCGTCATAATGGTTTATATTCATCGCATCGAATGATGTTGAACTGTTTCCAGGAGATTGTCTCATGACGTATTCACGCACTATTTGTTCAACGCTGGCGCTGTCGTTGACTGCCCTGTGTTTGCCCACGCTTGCGTTTGGTGCGTGTCAGGAAGTACGCGACCGAATCGCACAAAACATCGAATCCAACGGTGTTGAACCCATGGGCTACTCGCTTCAGGTCATTCCGACATCCGATGCCGATCAGGCCGAAGGCCAGATTGTGGGCCACTGCGACAACAACCAATACCAGATTGTCTATCAGCGTCACTACCGCACCAGCAGCGCCGAGACCATGGAAGACGCTTCTGCCCAGGAAGACGAAATCGACGGTACGTCCAGTGCTGACACGCAAGCCCCACCCTCTGAAACACCCGAGACTTCAGCCGAGCTGATGAACGCTCCTGAAACGCCTGCTGTGGATCAGACTGACGACGAGGATACGTCAGACAGCCGGCGGGTTGAGACTTCCGATATGCCGGTCAGTACTGAAAGCTCCAACAACTGAGGCGTCGTTTTCCTGTTGTTTTTCTACGGTCCATGCCGAAAAAAGCCTGCTCACATGAGCAGGCTTTTTGTTGTATGAACATCACAGCGTATCAGTCGTCTGCTGGCGCGTAGGAGCCATCCTCACGATGCACTTCGCGACCGGTCAGCGCCGGATTGAAAACACAGGCGACCGTCATGCCTTTTTCCATGCCGCGCAGCCAGTGCTCATCGTTCTGGTCGAGCAGATACATGTCACCGGCCTTGATGGTGTGCTTTTTGCCATCGGCAATGGTTTCCACCTCGCCTTCGCCTTCATAACAAAAAACGGCTTCGATATGGTTTTTGTAGTGAATGTGGGTCTCTGTGCCCGGGCGAATGCGAGTGATATTAAAGGAAAAGCCGCAGTTGTCCTCGGCCAGCATCAAACGTGTGCTGTCCCAGTTGCCGTTTTCGGCTTCAACAAAGCGGTCGGTCTTGCGGCACTCTTCAAGGTTACGAACGATCATCGGTCTGGCTGCCTTTTCTGGTCACAATCAACATGAATCATTACGGTACGGGCACTGGCCACCCGCCAGAGCCTCTCCAATAACAATTATTCAATGAGGCTGCGAATGCTTCGCTCAAGAAGGGTCAGGCCCTGCTCAAGCTCATCATCGGTAATGGTCAGCGGGCAAAGACACTTGACTACTTCACCGGCCTGCCCGCTGGTTTCAATGATCAGCCCGCGCTCGAAGGCGCCATGGGTAATCTCGTCGGCCAGTTCACCGCTGCCGACATCAATGCCACGCATCATGCCACGACCGCGCTCCTTCGCCGGATGGCCGGCATCGTTGAGAAGCCCTGCCAGCATTTCGAAGCGCTCCCGGATGACTTCGCCCTTGCGCTGAACTTCCTTTTCAAAGGTATCGTCTGTCCAGTAGTGACGCAGCGTTTCTGTAGCGGTCACCATGGCCAGCGTGTGGCCGCGAAAGGTGCCGTTGTACTGTCCGGGCGTCCATTTATCGAGATCGCGGTGCATCATCAGCATGGCAAATGGCAGCCCGTAACCGGACAGCGATTTGGAATTGGTTACCATGTCGGGCTTGATGCCGGCATGTTCAAAGCTGAAAAACTTGCCGGTACGGCCGCAGCCGGCCTGAATATCGTCCACGATCAGCAGGATATCGCGCTTTTTGCAGATGTCGGCGAGTCTTTTGATCCACTCGATCGAGGCCGCGTTGATACCGCCCTCGCCCTGCACCAGTTCAACGATGGCCGCCGCCGGTCGGTCAAGGCCGCTGGATTTGTCATCGAGTGCCTTTTCGACATAATCAAGCGTGTCCACGCCCTCGCCCATGTAGCCATCATAAGGCATGAACTGGGCACCAATGGCCGGCACACCCAGCGCGTCGCGAAACTTTGCATTGCCGGTAGTCGCAAGCGCCCCCATGGTGACGCCATGGAAACCGTTGGTGAAGGTCAGAATGTTGTGGCGGCCCGTAATACGACGCGCCAGGCGAATGGCGGCTTCAACGGCGTTGGTGCCGGTGGGTCCGGGCAGCTGAATCTTGTAGTCCAGGCCACGCGGTTTGAGTATCAGTTCTTCAAGCGTCTGATAAAAATCCTGTTTGCCATGGGTCCAGAAATCGAGACCGTGAACGATTCCGTCACGCTCGATATAGTTCATCAGCGCCTTTTTCAGTACCGGGTTATTGTGCCCGTAATTCAGCGTACCGGCCCCGGCCAGAAAATCGATGTACTGCGTGCCGTCGGTGGTCCAGAGATGGGCGCCACGGGCGCGATCAAAAACAATGGGAAAAGAGCGGGAATAAGTGCGAACTTCGGATTCCATCCGTTCAAAATACTGTGTGTCCATTTACAACACTCCCCGTATCAATAGTGGTTGGGTCAGAAATTCCGGAGGTCCTGTCTAGATCTGCTGCGGATCGAAGGGCCCTATCCGCACCAGATTTTCCGGGTCGTGCTCTCCTCCAAGCTGCTCTTCGGAAAAGTATTCACGACTGTTGAGCGGCGCCTGCCAGCGCTGTGCCAGCCGCCTGAAAAGCCCCCATGACGCCTCGTTGTCCGGCGTAATGGTCGTTTCGAGATGGCGAACTTCGGCCTGGTGTTCACGTCTTAAAACGGTTTCAACCAGCTTGCGGGCAAGCCCGGTACCCCTGGCCTTTTCACCAACGGCGACCTGCCACAAAAAGAAGGTATCCGAGGCGTTTGTTTTTACATAGCCCGAAACAAAGCCAACGATTTCACCATCGGCAAGCGTTGCCACGGCGCAGCGGTCACGAAACTGCGTGGCAAGGAGCAGATAGGCGTAAGCGGAATTGACGTCCAGCGGTGGGCAGGCCTTGATAAGCTCATAGATGCCCCAGCCATCATCGGTCCCCGGGGGGCGAATCAGAATGGGCGTTTCCCCTTCAATAATCATCTCGGCGAGATCGGGATGAGAGATATCGCTTGCAGCCGTCGTTGTTTGATTGGTTGGTATCATGGATATTTCGCAGTTGGCGAATTAGACGCGCATAATAACAATAACTTATAGAACCATCAAATCCATGCGTTATGATTAGCGCGCAAATTTATAATTCATTTTTATGAAACGATGGCAAGAAGTACTGTGCGGTCGAATCCTTGAGCATCACTTGTCGGACAGGATTAACTATAGACAAGAAAAAGCCGCCCGCAGGCGGCTTTCGAATCCATCGTAGCTCTTGATGCATTACGTTCTTGTGACACTGCGCAGTGTTACGAACTCTTCTGCGCTGGTGGGATGCACACCGATGGTGGCATCAAAATCACGCTTGGTCAGCCTGGCACGCACGGCAATGGCCAGTCCCTGAATCAGCTCGCCGGCCTCCTCGCCCACCATGTGCGCACCGACCACGCGATCAGTGCTGTCATCGACCACCAGTTTCATCAGACAGCGCTCGTCGCTGCCGGAAAGCGTATGACGCATGGGTTTAAAGTCCGTGGTGTAGACACGAATGCTGTCACACTGCTCTCTGGCCTGCTCTTCCGTGAGGCCGACCGTCCCCATGTTGGGATGGCAGAACACAGCCGTCGCCACGCTGTCGTAATCGATGGCCTCTGCACTGCCGCTTCCGTAATGAAGCTCTACCAGACGCATGGCTTCCTCGAGTGCCACCGGCGTCAGCTCCGGTCCTTCGATGATGTCGCCCAGTGCCAGAATCGACGCAACAGAGGTCTGGTAGCGGTCGTCAATTTTCAGCTTGCCATCAAACTCACGCTCGACATCGACATTTTCAAGCCCCAGCCCCTCAAAGCGCGGGCGGCGCCCGGTCGCACCGAGGATGGCGTCCACTTCCAGCGTTTCACCGTTGCTGAGCTCGACATCATAGGCCTCACCGCGCTTTTCCACACGAGTGATCGTGGATTCGAAATGCAGGTTAACGCCCTTTTTGAGCATTTCATCGCGAATAAAATCGCGCAGTTCATGATCGAAGCCGCGCAGAAACAGCGGGCCTCGATAGGCCAGATGGGTCTGTGCCCCCAGGCCGTTGAAAATGCTGGCAAACTCGACAGCAATGTAGCCACCGCCCATAACCAGAAAGCGCTTCGGAAACGCCGGTAGATCGAAAATCTGATCAGAGGACAGAACATGCTCGCGGCCTTCAAATTCCGGCATCCAGGGCGTGCCGCCGGTCGCGATCAGGATCTTTTCGGCGCTGACGTGACGGCCGTTGACCGTGACGGTGTGCTCATCAACGATCTCGGCACGCCCCTGAATCAGCTCAACCCCCGAGTTGGTTAAAAGCTTTTCATAGATGCCGTTGAGACGCGAGATTTCCGCCTTTTTGTTGTCTCGAAGCTTCGACCACTCAAAGCGCGGCGCACTGTCGAACTGCCACCCAAAACCCTGACTGTCTTCAAAGGCATCATGGAAATGGGCGGCATAGGAATAAAGTTTTTTGGGAACACACCCTACGTTGACGCAGGTCCCTCCCAGGTATCGATCCTCGGCGATGGACACTCTGACGCCCTTGCCGGCTGCGGTGCGAGCAGCCCTTACGCCACCTGATCCTGCACCGATAACAAAAAGATCGACATCATATTGCGACACGGTTGTTGCTCCAGCTGAAAAATATTTGAAACAGAGGCGCTTCCGTTGGAATCCTGCCCTGGGAATAATGGGTCATGATGCTATCACATGAGCGTGCGTCATGGCCGTTCCGGCGTGTTTACCATTCTTTATGTTGTTCATTGAAAAGGCCGTAAAAAACGATGTGTGACCACAACAGTCATCAGGACATCTCAAAGCTTCTCGAGCAGAATCGGCTCTGGGCCGATCAGATGGTGGAAAGCGATCCCGACTTTTTCAAACGCCTTTCGGATCAGCAAAATCCCGACTTCCTATGGATAGGCTGCTCCGACAGCCGGGTACCTGCCAATCAGATCATCAACCTGCCGCCCGGCGAGGTCTTTGTTCATCGCAATGTCGCCAACGTGCTGCACCACAATGACATGAACGCCCTTTCCGTGATCCAGTACGCCGTTGATGTCCTCAAGGTCAAACACATCATGATCGTGGGGCATTACGGCTGCGGCGGGATCAGAGCCGCCGTGACCGGCGGGGATAATGGTATTGTCGATTACTGGCTCAACACCGTTCGCAATTTGTATCACCAGCATCAGGAAAGTCTGTCGGATCTGTCACTGGACGCGCAGGTTGATCGCATGTGCGAGCTCAATGTCAGGGCGCAGGTCTCCAATCTCTGCCAGACCAAGATCCTGCAGCGTGCCTGGGAGCGAGGGCAGGAAGTGACGGTACACGGCTGGTGCTACAGCCTTGAAAACGGTCTGGTCAAGGATCTGGACTGCACGGTGACCACTTTTGATGAAGCCGAGTCTTTCCGGCTCTCGCGCTGAAGTATTGATCGTTTCATTCGTTTCATGACACCGGCCTGCCAGGCGTCACATCAATAAACACAACAGTGCTTGACCTGGCTGGCAGCTCTCGGTGATAACAGAACACTCACCGTTGCTGGCATAAAGAGTCAACATGTCGGGCATGATCTACAAGGCCGGCTTTCGCCCTCCTCGCGGGCTGGCCAACCCTCACATTCAGACCCTGTTGCCGCTGCTTCTACCCCGCAGCAAGGTGCGTCTTGAAACAGAGCTTCTGACGCTGCCCGATAACGATATCGTGGAGCTTAGCTGGGCTCAGCCTTCACCAGATGATGCTCGCGCACCGATCATGGTGCTTTTTCACGGCCTTGAGGGTTCGATCGACTCGCCCTATGCCCGCATGCTCATGCGAACCGCTGCTGATATGGGTTGGCGTGCGGTGTTAATGCATTTTCGGGGCTGTGGGCGCGTGCCCAACCGCCACTTGCGCAGCTATCACGCCGGTGAAACGGCAGATGCCTACTGGATGCTCTCACAGCTGAGTCGACGCTACCCCAATGCCTTGAAGGTAGCCGTGGGCGTCTCGCTGGGGGCCAACGTGCTGCTCAAGCTGGCAGCAGAACAGGGCGGTGACGGGCTCGATCTGGCGGGTGCCATTGCCATCAGCCCGCCGTTGGATCTGGCGGCGTCGGCCGATGCCATCAACATCGGTTTCGCCCGTGTCTATCAGCGCCACATCCTGAAATCCATGAAGCGCAAGATAATGCGCCGCTTGAGTGACGGCAGTCTGGACCGGATCAGTCGAGAGCAGCTCAAGGAGCTGGATACCTTCTGGGCCTTTGACAACGAGATCACGGCACCGCTACACGGCTTCGGGTCAGCCACGGATTACTATCGACGGGCCTCATCGGGGCTCATGCTTCATCGCATCGAACTTCCCACCCTGATACTGCACGCCGCAGATGATCCATTGATGCCCAAAAGCCTGCTGGATCGCCTACCGATACCGTCAAGAAGTGTTCGCGTCGAGATGGCCGAACACGGCGGCCACGTGGGGTTTATCGAATATCGTCAGGGGCTGCTGCGCCCATGGCTTGCCAGACGTGTCGCGCAGCAGCTCGAAAGCTGGCGTGTGGTGCCCGGCCGGCAGCAACCCAGCCGGCCTCTGGGGCGCAATCAGCCACTTGAGTAGCCACCCCCCGAACACACCGACCATTAGATCGGGCAGCTAACGCCTGTGCCCTTGAGACCACAGTAGCCCATCGGGTTCTTGCTCAAATACTGCTGGTGGTACTCTTCGGCGTAGTAGAAGGCCTGGAGTGCGTCGATCCGTGTCGTGATTTCTCCCTTGCCGCTGTGCTTCAGGGCCCTTTCATACTCTTCAAGGCTCTGACGGGCGATATCACGCTGCTGCTCATTGTGCACCAGAATAACGGAGCGGTATTCGTTGCCGATATCGTTGCCCTGACGCATGCCCTGGGTCGGGTCATGTGCTTCCCAGAATACCTTGAGCAGTTCCGGCAGACTGATCTCGGCTGGGTCAAAGATCACGCGAACAACCTCGGCATGGCCGGTTTTACCGGTGCAGACCTCGTCATAGGTCGGATTGGGCGTATAGCCGCCGGCATAACCGACTGCCGTAACCCAGACCCCCGGCAACTGCCAGAAAAGGCGCTCTGCCCCCCAGAAGCAGCCCAGCCCCAGAACGATTTCCTCGAAACCTTCCGGCGGTGGGGTGGCAATGTCACGGTCGTTGATGTGATGGACGCCGCTGATGTGCATGGGCGTGTCACGACCTGCCAGTGCTTCTTCTTCACTGGGCATACGCGTTCTGTCGTATCCGAACATGGTGCCTCCCATCGGGTGTCGAACCGGGATAAACGTTAACAGGCTACAGGTTATCGGGGCTGAGAGAGTAAAACACAAGCCCTCTCGCCCCGAAAACCGTTTTCCTGTTCTCAGTACGCCCTGTCCGGCGTGCGCCCCAGGCTGAAGGTATAGATCAGGTCAACGGCCTGATTGGCCCCCGATACAGCCTGAAGATACAGGTTCTGGATCAACCGGTAGCGCAGCGTCAGCTCGGCAATCGAGGAAAACAATCCGACGCCGTAGCTGACCTGGAAGTCGTCAAAAAGGTAGCCGCTGACCACCACCTGGCTGTCGTCACCGCTGCCGGAGGTGTCCAGCGACAGGTCGTCAATGCCAAAGCTTTCACCCAGCTGTCCGATCGCCTTGCCACTTCTGGACAACGACAGCCCGATCAGCGCCGAGGTCAGCATGCCATCGCTGTCGCCATCGGCATCCGGTGCCCGGCCGCGCAGCAGGTAGGACAGCGCCCGCGACTCGTTCATGGCCGGCTCAGAAAAGACATCCAGTTCAGGCTGATCGGCAGGGCCCGAAACCCGCAGGCCGGCAATGACATTGTCGGCCGTACTGCTGGGATTTCTGACAGCCTCGATGCTGAGATAGGGCTGCCCGGGCGGGCCACTGAAAAGCACCTGACCGCGACGAATCAGCAGATCCTGTCCCAGCGCCTGGAAGCGGCCATCTTCAAGCGACACATCGCCGAAAAGCTGAAGCTGACTGGCACTCTGGCGAACATTCAATCGGCCCTGAACGTTGGCCGTCAGCCCATAGGCAGCCAGCTGCACGTCGTTGCCCACGATAATATTGACCCCGACGTTGACTTCCATGCCGGCGGCCTCGAGGTCCTGGGTGTTGGCCCAGGCCAGCTGTCGATCCACCTCATTGCCGGCTTCGACAGTCGCCATTTTCTGCTGGCGGGCCTCATACTCTTCGCGGGTAACGACAACCTCATCGGATGACGGCTTGACGGCCGATGCCGGGATCTGGCCAACCTCAAGACGTGCCCATGGAATGCGTATATCTCCGTTGATATCCAGCCGCTGCGGGTTGGCAGCCACTCTGATATCGGGTGCGACGCGCAGTCGGCCAAACTCCGGCATGCGGATCTCAAGCGGCGAGTCTCGACCGTTGAGCGCCATGCTGGCCTGCCAGTTTTCAGTGGTGGGCCAGTTGGCGTTGCCGTTGAGGTTCCAGCGAGCATTACCGACCTGCAGATAGCCATCCAGGGTGCCTCGATCGCCCTGAAAGGCCATCGCCATGCGGGCATCATCCAGAGCCACCGGCAGCTGATCACCGCGGGCACGAACGTCACTAAGCACCATGTTGCCGTTGAGCCGTGGCTCAACCAGTGTCCCGGAGAGAGAGACATCGCCATTGAGCTGACCGGCCAGTTCGTTCAGGGCCGCCACCAGTGGCGTATAGGGTGACAGGGTCACGCCGTTGACCTCCAGCCTGCCTGCCAGCGTTCGACTGCCCAGCGGATCACCGATATCGGCATTCAGACGAAGGCTGCCGGCATCGCGCAGATCCATGTTCAGCCGCGCCTGCGCTCTGTCAGGCGTAGCCTCGGCGTTAACGCGAATGCCCAGCTGCGGCAGGGAAAAGGGCTGTCCCTGCGCGTTCTGGCCGCGGACATCGACCTGGCTTTGCAGATCGGTATCCACGTTCCAGCGACTCCCCGCCTGCGACCACTGTGCGTTGATATCGCCCTCGAGCCCGCCGGCCAGACGCCACTCGGGAGGTAAATAATCGTTGGCCAGCGCCAGATCGACATCGGACAGACGCAGGGCCGCGCGACCGCTGTCGGCACTGGCCTGTAGCGTGTCCACGGAACACAGCCGGCCGCCCTGTCGTCTGGACAGACAAAACGGCGCGGCCGTCACGCTCGATTGATCCAGCAGCGCTGTAAATTTCAGGGGACCATCAAGGGCGATATCGCCTCCCTGGGGCGCGCTGACTTCCAGCGGTGATATCGCGCCGGCGTAGCGCTGCGCCGCCTGATCAAAACTGCCATCCAGCGCCATGCGTACTCGACTGACCGGCAGACCGTCACCACCGTCGACATCCAGCGTTAGTCGATGCTTTTGGAGGGTACCATTAAGCGCCGTACTCACCTGACGAATCTGCTGATCAGCGGCGCTGATATCGCGGGCATCAAGATCGACATCGAAGCTCGGATTCTCGAGCCCCTGCGCCCTGGCCGTCAGACGAAGCGCACCGACCCGATTGTCCTGATAACGAAGCCCCTGACCGCGCAGGTCGATGTTGCCCTCAGGGTTATCCAGCGTGCCCCTGAGCCGGATCTGGCCGTTGGCACTGCCTCCCAGCTCCGGCAGAATGGTCCCTAGCGCCGGTGCCGTGATGTCGGCATTGAGTGACAGCCGATTGCCGATATCGCCATTGGCCGACAATCGGTTGTTGCCCTGGCGTAGATCCAGCTGATCGATATGCCACTGCATGTCGCTGTTGCCGTTCAGCCGGCCTTTCAGGGAAAGTGCGCGCTCCTGAAGTGTGCCATCAATGGCAAGCTCGGGCACCTCGACACGCCAATCGTCACCCTGCTGCTGGAAACCGGCGCGCAGTTTGCCATTGAGACGACCGGTGACCGCATCGGTAAAGTTCTCAAGGCGCAGGTTGCTGAAATCAAGCGATGATGCCACATCCAGCGACGGTGACCATGTCGCTGTGCCGCGGGCTTCCACCTTGCCATCACCGGTCGTCACGGTGAGCGGCGCCCAGCTGAAATGGGCAATGTCGCCCTCGCCTTTCAGACGAATATCCAGCGGCGAAATGTCGGGGCCCTCGACATGAGCGGCCGTCGCGAGCTGATAGCCATCCAGCGAGCCTTCGGCGTTGATGTCGATATCACGCGCACGCCATGTCGCCACACCGGGCTCGTCCTCGAGCGGCCAGCGCACCTGCGGACTCGACAGCTGTAGCCTGAACGGCAGATCGGGTGCCAGAAGATCGGCATGCGCATTCAGGGCAGCCTCGATGGGCCCGCTTGCATTGACGGAAAGGTTCAGATCCGAGAGCACACCATGGGCATCAAGTTCAACATGCTCGCCCTCAACAGGCGCCTGCAGGGCGTCAGCCACCATTGATAGCGTCAGCGGATAATCGTCGCTGAGTGAAGCCTGCGCGCTCATGGACAACCGTGCAATGGAGGAATCAAGGGTCAGCCGGTGTAGCTCGATGTCGGAACCCCGGGTCTGTACTGCCAGCGCCAGCTGATTGACCGTAACGGGCGTCTCCCCCTCCAGTCTCAGCCGGTTGATGGCAACGTCCTCGGCATCGATATCCAATGGCAGCGTGATTTCGGGCATCACAATGCGACCCTGATCATCCGTTTGTCCGATGATATCGGCCAGCGGATTGGCCAATGGTTTCTGACCGAGCTCGGCCAGCGTCTCCAGCACGGTGGGCGGCTCGGGATTGGCGACCTTCATGGCACCGTCAACGGCGCTGGAAGAGAGCGCAAATGAAGCGTCATCGGTCAGCAATACCGGAGGTGTTGATAATGCGACCGACTCGGCGGCGGCAATGGCCTGTGCGGTGATCATGTCAGGACGCGAAACACGCTGAGCGGTGCGCACATCCACGCTGGCACCGAGAAGATCCGGCTGATCCAGCCCCGGTGAAGACGCAGGGACTACACGGGTATCTTCCAGCCGTGTTTCCCCCAGGCTGAGATGGCTGCCTTCAAACACGGCACTGCTGTGAAAGTGGCCCAGTTCAACGCGGGTGCCATCAGCCAGACGCACACGAATATCGTTCAGGCGAAGATCACGCAGCTCCACGGGCAGCGGCGTGCTGATCCGATTCATTGTCGAATCGTCATCGGTGGTGTCAGGCGCTGCGTTATCGCCACCGCGTAACACGACATCGACACCGCTGAGCTGCAGCTGATCCATGCACAGCCGGCCGCGCAGCAGGCAGTCACTGCTCCAGTGCAGGGCAAATTGATCTACATCCAGGCGAAGTGCCGGCAGATCCAGATGCAGCCCCTGGAGGGTGAAATCGTCCAGCAGTGCCCCCTGGGCCTGCTCGTAGGTGATAAAGCCGCGCGACTGTGCCTGCTCAAGCAGTCTGGCGGTCCCCCAGGGTGAAAGGACAACGCCTGCCACGAGCAGGACAAGCGCAAGAAGCGTCACCACTATCCAGAGGATAGCGCGAGGCAACAACATCAAAATTCGGGGCCGATGCCGAAGTGCAGACGCCAAGAGTCCTCCTCACTATCAAAGGGGTGGGCAATGTCCAGACGAACCGGCCCAACGGGTGAAATCCATCGCACGCCTACGCCTGCGCTTGTCTTGAGCTCGTCCGGCCACCAGTCGTTGAAGGCGTTGCCGGTATCCACAAAGGTGGCACCCCACCAGTTATTGGCCACCTGTCGCTGATATTCCAGGGAACCAACCAGTAACTGCTTGCCGCCCAGCAGATCGCCATTGCTGTTTTCAGGCGCAATGGTTTCGTATTCGTAGCCACGCACGCTGGTGTCGCCACCGGTGAAAAAACGCAGTGACGGCGGTACCTGACTGAAATCGCTCGTACTGGTGGCCCCGACCGTGGCACGACCCACGAAACGGTTGTTGGCGCCCAGACTCCTGATCCACTGGCTGTCAAAGCGGGTACGCAGAAAATTGGCGTCCGAGCCCCAGACATCGCTTGAGCCTTCTACCAGAATGTCCTGGCGATCTCCCCACATGGGGAAGCGGGTATTGTCGGTACGTGTACGCGACCAGCTCATGCCCGGGATGAAAAGCAGTACCTGATCCTCTTCATCCCCCTGAGTGAAATCCTCATAGGTGGTTCGCAGGTAGGCATTTTGTATCCAGTCATTTTCGAAACGCCACTCCCGACCGAAGGCCACCGAGCTTTCAAAGCTGCGGGTATCGCTGTCACTGCGATCGGTGTTCTTGAAGCCATAGCGCATGTAGTAATTGTCACGCGCAGGATTATCAAGCGGTACGTTGTACTCACCGGTCAGCGTCTGCTCGGGCCCGGAAAGGCTCAAATTGTTGTCGAGACTGTGCCCCCGATCATTGAGCCAGGGCATTTCCCAGCCAAAGTTGACTCTCGGCCCGACATCGGTTGAATAGCCGATGCCGGTTTCAAACTTGTGGCGATCCTCCGGCGTTACGCTGACATCGATAGGCACAGTGGCGCGCTGCGGTTTTTCCCGCGCGTTGAGCTCATCACGAAAATTACGGCGCTCGCTCTCCTGACCCTCGACTTCAACACGAGCATCCGGTGAAGAGCTCACGACGGGTGAGGTGGTGCGTTGGGAGCGTTCATCGAGTCGGGGCCGAACGCTGATGCTTCTAAACCAGCCGGAATCGCCAAGACGCTGGCTGTAGCGGGCCACATCCGTTGCCAGATAGCGATCCTCGGGATCAAACGGGGCCATCCGGCGCAGGCGCTCTTCACGGATCTGGCTGCCGGTGACAAAGATATCGCCAAAGCGATAACGCTCTCTGCTTTCAAATACCAGCGTGATGTAGGCGGCATGCTCCCAGGGATGCACTTCGATACGGCTTTGCCGGTAGCGGGCATCGAAATAGCCCCGCTCCAGCGCCAGCGCCGTCAAGCGAGATTTGAGGGTATCGTAAGGGGTATGAAGCAGGCGCTTGCCTTCCATTTCAGCCAGAGGATTGGCTTCAAGAGCTTCCTGAAAGGGCTCGTCCTCTTCTGCCTGACCTTCTATGCGCACGACCACCGAACGTACGCGAACGGGTTTTCCCCGGTCGACGTCAACGACCACCTCTTCACGATTGCGAAAGCTGGTCGAAATTTCGGGCTCATAGTAACCGAAGGGTTTCAGGGCATCCCTTGCTCTTTGCGTCACTTCGGCGCCATAACTTTGAGTATCGGCGTTTTCGGGAATATCCAGAGATTGAAGATAGTTGCGGATATTGGTGGCCAGCTCACCACGGACCCCGTTGACGTCTGCATCGATGGCAAACACGGCAGGTGCCTGACCGATGCCACTCAGCAGTAGCGTCAGTAAAAGCAGCCTTCGGGCAGATGTACCGGCGATCATGCGGTGACGAGAAAGGGATCGCATAACGTTCAGGATTTTCCTTGATGACATGAATCACACCGTATGACACGGGGCTGGCTGCACCCTTCAAGGATTCAGAAGATCCTGAAGCGATTCCTGAGCGGCATGCAGACTGGTCTGATTCTGCTGAAGCCGCTCGAGCTGCGCCGCCAGTTCATCCACTCGCGTACTGATCGAGGCCAGCGCCTTTTTTTGGTCAGCCACGCTGGCAGCGAGCGTTTCCAAATGCTGACTGTTTTTATCCGTGGTCTGCAACTGGTTCGAAAGCTCGGCGTTAGTATTATCGATATCTTCAAAGCGTGCATCATAGGTGCGTTTCAGGCCGTCAATGACAGTATCCAGCGAACTCAGCGATTGCTGTAGCGACACCTGCGTTTTCTGACGCAGTGCATCAGCCCTTTCCAGCTCGCTCAGCCTGGCCTTCTGCCCATCGTCAGCGCGTTGCTGTTCAAGGCGCTGCTGAAGGGCATCAAGGCGTGTGCGCTGGTTTTGCTGCTCTCCTCGAATGCCTTCAAGCACCTGTTCAAGGTTGGTCGACATTTCCTGACGATCAGCAGTGACCTGCTGCGCCCTGTCCGTCAACACAGCCATCCGGTCGGACCAGTGCTGGCGATCCTGATAGTACTGCACGCCGAGGGCTGCAACAGCCCCGGCAAGCAATAATAAAAGTGCATAAAGAGGCCACAGGGGCCTTTTGCGCAGGCCGCGATGGCCTCCGGGATGTCGCGGTTCTGTTCGGGTCGAATACGCAGCGTTGCGATCAGCGCCTATGACGGGCTCTTCATGATCTTTTTGCGGCATGAAAGTCTCGAGAAATGTAGCAGCCAGAGATACGACCCGCCCTTTTCAGCCAGGTCATGAAACTGCATGCATGCTACGATGCATGGCCTGTGAAAAGCCAGTACAGGCTATCCGGCAGACAGACTTGAACGGCAATACCAGGGGCTCCCTGGTCGGAATGGAACGTGGATCATGCCCCTTGAACTGCCCTCCCTGCCCTATGCAACGGATGCACTGGCACCCGTTATTTCTGCACACAGCCTTCGCATGCATCATGAAGGTGTTCATGCAGACTATCTAAAGCGCCTGAACGCACTGCTGGAACGCGGTGACAACGCGAGCCCTTCGCTCGAACAGGTCATGAGCACCGGTCGCGGAGAAGCTCAGGCCTGCGCGTGTCAGGCCTGGAACCATACCTTTTTCTGGCAGTGTCTGACGCCCTGGTATCATCCTCCCGGACAGGCACTCGAAACGGCGCTTACAGCGCGATGGGGAAGCCTTGAGGGTTTCCAGGAGGCTTTCATGGCAAGTGCCATGGCGCACTTCATGGGCGGCTGGACGTGGCTCGTATACACTCCGCAGGGGCGTCTGGATATCCATAATGCAGTCGATGCCGGCTCCCCCCTGCTCAAGGGCCTTACACCGCTATTGGCCGTCGATATGTGGGAGCATGCCTGGTATGTCGATTTTGGAAACGACCGGCGCAAGTATCTTCAAAAGTTGTGGAAGATCATCAACTGGCCGTTTGTCGAGCAGTGTCTCGAGGATGCCATGGCAACGGCACAAGGCAGACGCAATCTGTTGCACGTCTGAAAAATGGCGGGATAACGACAGTGAAAGGCGGTGCCGGCATGATTCTCAAGGGAGATATCGATACCGGCCCGCCCATCTGAAATCAGCGCTCGTCGTTCGCTGATCTTTCTTCCGGCTCGGCGCTTCGACCGATGCCCCGATAATAAAACCCGTGCTGCGCCACAAACGATGGATCGTAAATGTTGCGCCCGTCCAGAATCAGCGGGGTCGACATCAGTGTCGACAGACGTCGCCAGTCCGGGTTCCAGTACTCCTTCCACTCGGTGACCAGCAGCAGCGCATCGACATTTTCGCAGGCAGACTGTGCGGTGCCTGCCAGTGTCAAAAGCGGATGCTGACCATAGTAGTGCTCGATGGCAGGCAAGGCAGCGGGGTCATGCAACCTGACATGAACACCCTGCGCCCAGAGTGCATCAAGCAGCCGAAGTACCGGCGCGTGAGCAATCCGTGCAGTGCCCGGCTTGAAAGCCGCGCCCCAGACAGCCACCGTGCGTCCTTCAAGATTGCCATCATAGTACTGCCAGAGCTTGCGAAAGAGCTCTTCCTGCTTCTGCTCGTTAACCTGCACAACCTGCTCGAGCAGCCCACTGTGCTGACCTTCCCGAGCCCTGATGCTCGATAGACGATACAGGTTGCGAGCAAAACTGGGACCACCGAAACCACATCCCGGATAGAGGTATTCGCGACCGATACGGCGATCCGACCCCATCGCCTGACGCACCAGCTCGATATCCACATTCAGGCTGTCGGCCAGGCTTGCCAGCTCATTCATATAGCTGACGCGCGTGGCCAGCATGCCAATAACAGCAAGTTTGGTCAGCTCGGCTGCACGGCGTGGCATCAAGCGAACGTTGTTTTCCCGACGATTGAAGGCTCTGAGAAGTTCGCCGATCTGTCGGGTAGCCCAGTCGTCCTCACTACCCATGATCCAGCTGTCGGGACGCGTGAAGGTGGCCATGGCACGGCCCTCTTCAAGCATATCCGGCAGAGCGACCGCAATCTGGCGCTCCTTGCGAAGCAGCGTCTCGAGAATTTCCGTGTGGCCGATCGGGAAGGTACTGTTGTTGACCAGTACAAAATCGTGCGGCTCACGCCCCAGCGTCTGTTCAACCCAGTGATCGGCATCGTTGCGCTGATCGGCCGAAACGGCCAGCCAGTAGACATTGGCACTGGGCAGGGATTTCGAACTTTCGCACAGGGTCAATGATCCGTTATCGATGCTCTGCGATAGCTGGTGATAAAGCCCTGGCTCATTTCTGATCCAGTCCGTCTCGGCCAGAACACTCCACGGCTGAGAAGGATGCGGCCACCAGTACACCTGGTGGCCAACCATTGAGAGTGCGGCGGCTGCCGTTGCCGCACCCAATTCGCTTCCATGCACTACCACCTGCATGATTATGCCTCGCTTTGATAGCGCTTCAGCAGCTCGCGGAACCCTTCGCCGTATTTGGGATGACGACGTGCAAACGACAGTGTCGCTTCCAGATAACCGAGCTGATGACCGCAGTCGAAAGTTTCACCTTCCATACGATAGGCAGCAACGTCCTGCTTGCTGCGCAAGGTATCGATGGCGTCGGTCAGCTGAATTTCATTGCCTGCACCGGGACGCGTTTCGGCAAGTACCGGGAAGATGCTGCCCGGAAGCAGATAACGCCCGATAACGGCCAGTGTAGAAGGCTCGGTACCGGCTTCAGGCTTTTCTACCATGCCCGTGATCTTTTCACTCTTGCCGGCTTTGGGTGTTTCACCTTCAAGGGCCACGATGCCGTACTTGTAGGCGACTTCGGCCGGCACATCCTGAACCATGATTTGGGCAGCACCCGATTGATCATAGGCGTCAATCATGCCACCCAGATCGTTGCGCGTCATGCCCTCGTCGTCGACCAGAACATCCGGCAGCAGTACGGCAAAGGGCTCATTATCACCGATTACCGGGCGAGCGCAGAGAATGGCGTGACCAAGTCCCAGGGCTTCCGGCTGACGAACGCTGATAACGGACACATCGTCCGGGATAATATTTCGAAGCTCATTCAGCAGCTCTTTTTTACCCTTCGCTTCAAGCTGAGTCTCAAGCTCGAAATGCTTGTCGAAGTGGTTTTCGATCGCTGATTTCGAAGAGTGCGTGACCAGCACGATCTCCTTGATACCTGCCTTGACGGCTTCTTGGACGACATACTGGATGACCGGCTTGTCGACAATCGTGATCATCTCCTTGGGAATCGCCTTGGAGGCGGGGAGACAACGGGTGCCAAAACCGGCGACAGGCAATACTGCTTTACGAATCATTCATCTTCCCTTTGCTATCAAAAACAAGAAATATGAGTATCAAGGGCACGCTATATGCGCGCCATAGGGCATCGTGACCGATCAGCGATTCAAAATCTTGCTCGAAAAGGCGAAATTGAGCACGACACCCGGTAAGAAGGTTATAACCCCACAAAATACCGAACCTTGGATTTTATATCCTTGGCAAAATGTTTCTTTTTGTACATAACTTGGTCATGCGTGATTTTAGCACACATCTAGATAACGGTATAAAAAGACTTTTTTATTTTGTACCAGAGCCTTTTACATGTATCGGTCAAAGCGACACGTGTCCTGGTCAAGGAACCTTCCTGCGCTTTCCTGTCATTTTGCTCAAGTTCGTAATGCCTGGCGACATCTGGTTCATCATTTCAACAGACTCTATACAATACAAGGCAGCACCTATCGCCCACTCTCACAGGAGCTTCTTGATGAGCGAAAAACAGCATTCCAATGTCGATCCAGGTGAAATTGCCAAGTTTGACGATCTGGCCAGTCGCTGGTGGGATCGTGAAGGCGAATGCAAACCGCTTCATGACATCAATCCGCTACGTCTTGATTATATCGATCAGCGAGCGGGCCTGACCGGCCATCGTGTTATCGATGTCGGCTGTGGTGGCGGCATTCTTAGTGAAGCGATGGCGCATCGCGGCGCAGAGGTTACCGGCATCGATCTGGGAGAAGCACCACTTTCCGTTGCCCGCCTTCATCAGCAACAAAGCGGCATCGAAGTGGACTATCGGTGCATCAGTGCCGAAGACATGGCCGACGAGCAGCCAGGCAGCTTCGATGTCGTGGTCTGTTTTGAAATGCTCGAGCATGTCCCCGATCCTGGTAGCGTCATCAAGGCCTGCGCGCGCATGGCAAAACCTGGTGGCCATGTCTTTTTCTCAACGATCAATCGCAACCCCAAGTCATGGGCGATGGCTATCGTCGGCGCCGAATATGTCCTGAACCTTCTACCCCGCGGTACCCATAGCTATCAACGGTTTATACGTCCTTCCGAACTGGCTCGCTGGGCACGTCAGGCTGACCTCGATGTTCAGGACATTACGGGAATGATTTACAACCCCGTCACACGTCACTATCGGCTATCCAACAAGGATCTTGACGTCAACTACTTCATGCATACCCGCGTGGCTGGCTCATGACTCTGGAGGCTGATATCCCAAAAGCCGTGCTGTTCGATCTGGATGGCACTCTAGTGGATACGGCACCGGATCTTGCGCGTGCGACCAACGCGCTTCGAAAAGAGCACGGCCTCTCTCCCCTGCCCCTTGATGATATCAGGCGTGAAGTATCTCACGGTGGCAGCGCACTCGTTACTCTGGCTCTGGGCCTGGAAAAGCAGGCGCCGGGGCACGACAAGGCTCGTGCTCTTTTGCTGGATTACTACGGTAAAAACGTTGCCGCGGAGAGCTGTCTTTTTGAAGGGTTTGAGAAAGTACTCGACGTCTATCGCAAAACGAAACGCCCGTGGGGGATTATCACCAACAAGCCTCGGGAATATGCAGTTCCTTTGCTCGAGACGCTGAATATAAAGCCGGATGTACTGTTGTGTGCCGACGATTTACCAGTAAAAAAACCCGATCCAGCACCGTTGATTGAAGCAGCACGACGTCTGAATATTGCGCCAGAGTACTGCTGGTATATCGGTGATCATCTACGTGATATTCAGGCAGCCAACAATGCTGGCATGACAGCCATTGCCGTGAAGTATGGTTATTTACGTCAGGGCGATGAGCCCGATGAGTGGCCTGCCAGTCAATTTTTTGACACGTCGGTATCGCTTTGCGAAGCGTTGCTACAGCATTGTCGCCATACCCCAGCAACCTCCTGAATAGCGAGTGGCCTTACGCAAGCAGCGGGCATTCGCCTTTCACGAACTGCCCGCAAATGTAGACTGCATATTTTAACCGCTGGTTTTTTGCATGAATTCGCGCGCAAGACCAGCCGCATCACTATCCGAGTGCTCGCCGATAACCTTTTTCAGCATGCTCTGACTTTCAGAGCCCTTGCCCTGACGAGCATAAACAAGGCCCAGTTTGTACATCGCATCAGGCACCTTGTTGCTCTGGGGATAGTCACTAACAACCCGGTTAAAGGCCGAGGCTGACTTGTCCAGCTGAGACTTTGCAGAGTAAAGTTCACCCAGCCAGTACCAGGCATTGCCGTTGAGATCCGACTGCGGATAATCCCGATTAAAGGCCTCAAAAGCAGATATGGCCTGATCGAATTCACGCTTTTGAACGTGCGAAAAAGCGGCCTGATAAGCACCTTGAGCGTCACTGGAAGAAGAGGCTGACCCGCCGCCTGAAGAAGACTGACTGCCGCCCGAAGCTGCCTGAGTTATGGGGTCGCTACCGGCTGAAGCGCTGCCATCATCGCTGGATGATGATGCCCCGCCATTTCCCTGTGAGCTACTCAAGCGCTCTTCAAGATCCAGATAGCGCTGCTGGGACAGTTTTGTTTGCTGTTCCAGCTGATGACGCAGTTCTTCAATCTGTCCACGAAGCTGATTGATATCCTGCTCCTGGCTTTGCAAACGATTGAATATCTGCAGATTGCCCGAGCCGGAGTCCGTGGAAGCCTGATTATAAAAAGAGCCTGTTTGTGCGGATGCCCAAACGGACAGCGGGAGCACAAGGGCTCCCGCGCCGCACAGTCGAATAAGACTGTGTTTCATTGCTTACTCCGGGATCAGTAGTCGATGACGACGCGACGATCCTGAGAATAGGCCTGTTCACCGTTGCCGGAAGCAGCGCGACGCTCTTCACCGTAGCTGACAACTTCGATCTGCGAAGCAGGCACGCCCTGGATGGTCAGATACTGGCGTACGGCGTTGGCACGACGCTCGCCAAGACCCAGGTTGTACTCACGAGTACCGCGCGGATCGGTATGGCCTTCCAGTACGATATTGGAGCTGGAGTTACGCTGCAGGTACTGAGCATGCTGATTCAGCATGGATTCGTACTGCGGGCGAATGCTGTCGCTGTCGAAATCGAAGTAGACACGGTTTTCGCTCGGCATTTGCGCCTGCTGTCCGGTGTTCTGACCGGTAGCACCAGAGCTGGTGTTCATGCCCTGGGTGGAAGAACCGCTGTTCATGCCGGCGTTCTGCTGGTCGCCATCCTGTGTGCCGCCGCCGCTGGAACAACCAGCGACAACTGCCAGAGAGAGTGCGGCCGCCAGAGTCTTGGCGTAGGAAGAAAACTGCATGATGATCTCCTTGCTCTTATAAAGAATGACAAAATTCATTCTAGTCGTTTAATTCAAAAACGGCGACCAGGAAGGTTCACGAACCTCACCATTGGGTGAAGGTATTACGAAAGAAGCCCTGCCATCTGCCGAAACAGCACCAAGCACACCACGTGCTCCCTGCTGTGTGGCATATATCACCATTGTGCCATTGGGCGCAACTGCCGGCGCTTCATCCTGATAAGTATTGGTTAATGTTGTCACACGTCCTGACGATAAATCCTGCCTTGCCACCTGAAAACCGCGGTCGGTTCGAGTGGTCATGAAGATAAATCTGTCGTCGGGTCCATACAGGCCGCCGGCATTGTAATTGCCGGTAAACGTCATGCGTTTCGCATTTCCGCCGGAAGCATCCATCTGATAAAGCTGAGGCTGACCGCTACGATCGGAAGTAAACAGGATCGAACGACCGTCAGGGCTCCAGTCCGGCTCGGTATTGATGGCGCTGGTGTTTGTCAGGCGCGTCAGTGACCGGGATGCCACGTCCATTACGTAGATTTCGGGATTGCCATCCTTGGAAAGCGACATGGCAAGCCTGCGGCCATCAGGAGACCAGGCCGGCGCGCCATTGATACCCTTGAAAGAAGTAAGCTGGACGCGACGCCCGCTGGAAAGCTGCTGCACATAGATGGCAGGCCGGCCTGACTCGAAAGAAACATACGCCAGCTTTTGACCATCGGGCGACCAGGCCGGTGACAAGATGGGCTGATCGGAAGACAGGATCTGCTGTGGACGATGGCCGTCCTGATCGGCGATATAGAGGGCATAGTTGATATTGGGATCAACGCCATTGGCCGTAACGTAGGCAATGCGTGTCTGGAAAGCGCCACGAATACCGGTAATTTCTTCAAAGATCTGGTCGGCAATGTAGTGCGAACGCGAGCGCAGCTGGTCTTCACTGGACGTTACTACTTCTCCCAGTTCGCGGCGCTGGCCCGATACATCATGAAGCTCGTAGCTGATCCTGTAGCCGTTCCCGGAAGACTCGACACGCCCTACCACCAGGTAGTTGGCCCTGACGCGACGCCAGTCACCATAATTGATGTTGTCTCCACTGGCAGGTCTTGAGATCAGATCCTGCGGCGCCAGCGGCGCAAACTGCCCGCTATGCTCCAGATCATCGGCAATGATTTTACCGATATCCTCGGAAGGACTGACCCCTTCACCGCGAAAGGGTACGACTGCAATCGGAATAGCATTATCGTTACCACGTGTGATCTCGATGGTGAGATCACCCGCTGCCTGCGCCATCAGGCTGGCCATCATGAGCATCATGAAGCCGGCCAGTGCCATTAGTTTTTTCATCAGCACACACCCTCGGGTTTTAACAATCCTTGATTTCTGACACCTGTTGTCGAAGCAGATACACTATCGACCACGTTCCTGCCGCCGCGGCAGGGGCCCTGCATTTAGCGCACATCCTCGGGATTAAAGCGCAGGTTGAAACTTCTGAATTGCTGTCGCGCTTCAGGCGGCAACTGACTCATTTCAGTAAATGGCGCTGCCCTTTCTACAGCCTGCACAGCGGAACGATCAAATCCCGCGTCTCCACTGCTGCTGGACACCGTGGCAGACAAAAGCTCTCCGGTCGGCAGGAGTTGAACCCTGACCACCGTTACCAGCCCGGGAGCAGCATTGGGCGGACGTGACCAGCTCTGCTCAACGGCGCGACGTACCAGATTCATGAACCCGTTCGAGGCTTCCTGAGCCTGGCGTGCGTTGGCAATAGACTCTGCCTCATTGGTAATTTCATCGCCAAAGGCATCCTGACTGGCGGCCGCGGCGGCCTCTGCAGCTCGCTTGCGATCAGCCTCGGCCTTCTTTTTGGCCGCTGCTTCAGCTTCGGCTTTCTTTTTAGCCGCTGCTTCGGCTTCGGCTTTCTTTTTGGCTGCTGCTTCGGCTTCGGCTTTCTTTTTAGCCTCGGCTTCCGCCTTCTGTTTGGCCTCGGCTTCTGCCTTCTGTTTGGCCTCGGCTTCCGTCTTCTGTTTGGCCTCGGCTTCCGCCTTCTGTTTGGCCTCGGCTTCTGCCTTCTGTTTAGCCTCGGCTTCCGCCTTCTGTTTAGCCTCGGCTTCCGCCTTCTGTTTAGCCTCGGCTTCCGCCTTCTGTTTGGCCTCGGCTTCCGCCTTCTGTTTGGCTTCGGCTTCTGCCTTCTGTTTAGCCTCGGCTTCTGCCTTCTGTTGCGCCTGAGCCTGCTCGCGCGCCTGCTGTTCCTGAGCCTGCTGGGCGGCGACTTCCTTGGCCTGTTCGGCGCGACGCTGCGCCGCCTCCTGTGCCTCTTGAGCCGCCTGCTCTGCCTGACGCGCCTGTTCAGCGGCTTCGGCCTGGTGACGTGCCGCTTCTTCAGCGGCGTCATCCTGAGTGGCTTCCGGTTCGGGCTGTTCGCGCTCCGGCCCCTGCTGAGCGCGCGGCTGTGCTTCCGTAGCCTGCTGCGCCTGATCAGTGGCGGTCTCCATTGAAATCAACTCGGCCTGCACCACGGCATTGGAAGTTTCAACGGGGTCACTTTGCGGCCAGCGGAAAACCATCAGCCCGATAACGCCCACGTGCAGCAAAACCGCAAGCACGGTGGGCAACGTATAGCCTACACGGCGATCGTGTCTGGCCATTGTTTCTCCCTACTGCTGGTCGCCAGGCGGTGGATCAGAGATCAGTCCCACGTTGGGGACGCCTGCGTTTTGCAGCGTCCCCATAAGCGTTACAACCTGACCATAGGAAACGTTGCGATCACCGCGCACCATGACAGGCGTGCCCGGGTTGCGATTGAGTACCGCAATGACCTGATCGCTGATCTCATCAAGTGACTTGCTCTGCTGCTCATCGCCGAGGCTGATGTAATACGCCCCCTCTCGATTGACCGTCACGACCAGCGGCTCATTGTTACTTTGAACCGGTTCGGAGCTGATTTGCGGCAGATCAACATCGATGCCCTGATTGATGGTGGGCGCGGCAATGATAAAGATGACCAGCAGTACCAGCATGACGTCGATAAACGGCACGACGTTCATCTCGCTGGAAAGCTTTTTGCGTCGGTTGCGTCGATAGGATCCCTGCATGACACGCTCCTCAGGTGTTTTCGCCGGCGCTGCGATTTTGCAGGTTGCGATGCAGGAAGGCATGAAACTCTTCAGCAAAGTTTTCCATGCGGACCATCAGCTTGTCGGCCTTATGGGTCAGCCGGTTGTAGCCAATGTTGGCGGGTATCGCAGCGAAAAGTCCCATGGCCGTGGCCACCAGTGCCTCGGCAATGGCCGGTGCGATGGTGCCCAGCGACACCTGTTGAGCGCCGCCAAGCGCCTGAAAGGTTCCCAGTATTCCCCAGACCGTACCGAAAAGGCCGATATAGACGGCAGACGAGCTGATAAGCGCCAGTATCGCCAGATGCGCGGTCAAACGCTCTTCTTCGCGCGAGACCGAGACACGCATGGAGCGCTCAACGCCTTCGAGTACGGCATTGTGGCTGCGTGATTTGGGCAGCAGTCGATTGAACTCGCGAAACCCGGAGCGAAAGATATGCGCCGCACCCTGAGGGTTGTCGGCCGGCACTTCCCGGTAGAGCTCATTGAGGTCAACGCCCGACCAGAAGTGTGACTCGAACTCATCAAGTTCCCGGGAGTCACGCTTTAATGCAAAGGCTCGCTGAAAGATCAGCACCCAGGAGAGAACCGAAGCTGCCAGCAGTATCAACATGATCAGTTGAACCACCAGGCCAGAGTGGAAAAACAGCGAAATGACCGACATGGAATCGTTCACGAAAAACCCCTTCAGGCATTCTGGGAATCAAGCGTCATGGCCGAAAGCAGATCTTCGGGCCAACGAGCTGGTTTGTAACGTGTTGCATCGATACAGGCAATATCGACCATACCGCGAAAAAGAAGTTTTCCATTTCGCATGACCTGCTGTTCGAACGCCACGGTGCATTGGCGAGGTGTTCCCGCCCGGGTGTCGACTGTCAGCAGATCGTCCAGTTGCGCCGGCAGGCGATACTGGCACTCCAGACGGCGAACGACCAGTGCAATATTGCGTGAAAGAAGGGAATGCTGTTCGAAACCCTTTGCACGCAGCCACTCGGTACGCCCGCGCTCGAGATAGTTGAGATAGTTGGCGTGATAGACGATACCGCCGGCATCGGTATCCTCGATATAGACGCGCAGGTCAAGAGACGTCATGGCGTTCAGGGCTCCGCCGTCGCTGTGCCATCACCGGCATCCGGAATATCATCGGTGGGCGAAAGATCAAAGTGGAGATAGGCCAGCCGCGTCACCATACGACCGCGGGCCGTGCGCAGCATGAAACCCTGCTGAATCAGATAGGGCTCAAGGACATCCTCAATGGTGTCACGCTCTTCACTAATGGCGGCCGCCAGGCTCTCTACCCCGACCGGACCACCGTCGAACTTTTCGATCATGGTCAAAAGCAGTCGCCGGTCCATGTGATCAAGCCCATGGCGATCCACGTGCAGCATGTTGAGCGCCTTGTCTGCCACGTCGGCCGTCAGCCGGCCATCGCCACGCACCTGAGCAAAGTCACGAACCCGACGCAACAGCCGATTGGCGATGCGTGGCGTCCCACGAGCGCGACGGGCAACTTCAATGGCACCGTCTTCATCGGCCTCAAAGCCCATGAGCCGGGCACTGCGATTGACGATATGCGTCAGGTCCCCGATGTTGTAAAACTCAAGACGCTGCACAATCCCGAAGCGGTCGCGCAGAGGTGCCGTCAAAAGTCCCGCCCGGGTTGTTGCGCCCACCAGGGTAAACCTTGGCAGATCAAGCTTGATAGAGCGCGCCGCCGGCCCCTCGCCGATCATGATATCGAGCTGAAAGTCCTCCATGGCGGGGTAAAGCACTTCCTCTACCGCCGATGACAGCCTGTGAATCTCGTCGATAAAGAGCACATCACCCGGCTGCAGATTGGTCAGCATGGCCGCAAGATCACCCGCCTTTTCGAGCACGGGGCCAGAAGTGGACTTGATGTCCACGCCCATTTCGCTGGCGATGATATGGGCAAGCGTTGTCTTGCCAAGCCCCGGCGGCCCGAAAATCAAGGTGTGATCCAGACTGTCTTCACGCTGGCGCGCCGCCGTAATGAAGATATCGAGCTGCTCGCGTACCGCTGCCTGCCCGATGTAGTCATCGAGCATGCGCGGACGAATGGCCTGATCCACCCGTTCTTCATCAGGCCGCTCGGCACCGGCAATGAGCCGATCGGTTTCGATCATGAGGTTCTGCCCTTGCTGCTGCGTGTCTCGCTGCCGGCCAGACGATCGGAAAGCGCCATCTTGATCAGCGCCTCGGTAGAAAGCGTGGCATCAAGCCCCGACAGCATTCTGGCCGCCTCGGTGGGCTTGTAGCCCAGGGCAATCAGAGCTGCCTCGGCATCGGCATGATTATCGGCTTCAAGCGGCAGCTCGGCTTCTTCAACCCCCTGCGCCAGCTGCTCGAACTCAGGCCAGTGCTTGAAGCGGTCCCGCATTTCAATGATCAGACGCTCGGCCGTTTTCTTGCCCACGCCCGGCAGTTTGGTCAGCGTTTTGGTGTCATCTTCCATGACACTTTTCATGAACTGCTGTCGCTCCATGCCAGACAGGATGGCCAGCGCCAGACGAGGGCCCACCCCTGAAATCCGGATCAATTCGCGAAAGAGTCGACGCTCGGGCTCATCAATGAAGCCATACAGCAGATGAGCATCCTCGCGCACACTCAAATGGGTATAAAGGCGCACTGTCTCGCCCGGCGCCGGCAATGCCAGCAGCGTATTCATGGAAGCTTCAAGCTCGTAGCCGACCCCATGAACATCGATCACGATCAGGGGTGGTTTCTTTTCAAGCAGTTGACCGTGCAGACGACCTATCATGCGTTGTATATCCAGACAAAAACGGTAAACGAAAAAAGTACATGGCCTTTGAACGCCATCGATATTTAAACAACGGGTCAGGGCCGATAGTTGCGCCAGCTTGATGAACGCGATCTTGTCGAACGGGTCGTTGCCGGCATGGCGATCGCACCGCGACAGGTAAAAAAGTGCGTCAGCGCAATGGCCAGGGCATCAGCGGCGTCTTCCTGGGGCAGCCCTGAAAGCCTGAGCGTTGACTGTACCATATGCTGTACCTGCGTCTTGTCTGCCCCACCGTTGCCCGTCACCACCTGCTTGATACGCCGGGCCGCATACTCATGAACGTCGAGCCCATGATTGGCAGCACACACGATGGCCGTTCCGCGGGCCTGCCCAAGCTTCAGGGCCGAGTCTGCGTTTTTGGACAAAAATACCTGTTCAATGGCCATCTCGTATGGCGCGTGCTGAGCGATGACTTCAGCGACGCCGGCATAGACCTGAGCCAGTTTCTGAGCAAGCGTCGGGGCTTCGATTCTGATACAGCCACTGGCGACATAGCGCGGTGTGGCACTCGAGACATCAATAACGCCGAATCCGGTACGACGAGAGCCCGGATCAATCCCCAAAAGCATCATGAAATGGCCCCCGACGCGTCGACCATGGTCATGATGCTTGCTCGAGGGCATCGAGCACGTGTGATTCGAAATCGACATTGGAATAGACGTTTTGTACGTCATCCAGATCCTCGAGCCGATCAAGCAGCGTCACGACCCGATGCGCCGTCTCGACATCATCGATACTGGAATAACTGTCAGGGAACATGCCCACTTCGCTGCGCGTCACCTCGATGCCAGCCTGATCCAGGGCGTCTCTTACAGGGCCAAACGCTTCGGGTGTGGTCACCACGTCGATGGCACCATCCTCTCTGGACTGGATATCCTCAGCGCCTGCCTCCAGAGTCGCTTCAATCACGCACTCTTCCGAAATACCGGCAGGCAGCACGATACGCCCCTGCTTGTGAAACAGAAAAGCGACCGAACCGCTGGTCCCCAGATTGCCACCATGCTTGTTAAAGGCCGTGCGCACTTCCGAGACGCTTCGATTGCGATTATCGCTCATGCATTCCACCAGAATGGCCACCCCGTCAGGGCCATAGCCTTCGTAAACCAGCTCCTCCATGGCATCGCTGTCGCTGTTGCCAACCCCACGAGTAATGGCGCGCTCAACGGTATCGCGCGTCATGTTATTGGAGAGCGCCTTGTCGATTGCTGCCCGAAGCCGCGGATTGTCCTCGGGGGCGCTGCCGCCCTGGCGTGCCGCCACCGTCAGCTCACGGATCAAACGCGTAAAGATTTTGCCCTTTTTCGCATCCTGAGCCGCTTTTCGATGTCTGATATTGGCCCATTTGCTGTGTCCGGCCATGGAAATTCTCCTTCAACCGCTCGCCATTGCTTGTGTAATGACGTCATACAAAAATACGGGTGTGCAAGGCACACCCGTATTAACCCTAACACTGCCAGAAAGTCGCAACAGAAACGTTTCGTTTCAGATTGCCTGCCGATCAGGACGTTGTGTTATCAGACGCTTTCTGACGCAGGCGAATGTGCAACTCTTTGAGCTGCTCATTGCTGACGGTTCCCGGTGCCTCTGTCATCAGACACGACGCGCTCTGCGTTTTGGGGAAGGCAATGACATCACGGATGGTGCGCCCACCGGTCATCAGCATGACCAGACGGTCAAGGCCGAAGGCCAGGCCACCGTGCGGCGGCGCGCCATGCGCCAGACCGTCCAGCAGGAAGCCGAACTTCTCACGGGCTTCCTCATCACTGATGCCAAGGGCTTCAAACACCTGACGCTGCATGCTCTGGTCGTGAATACGGATCGACCCGCCGCCCAGCTCGGTGCCGTTGAGAACCATGTCATAGGCACGGGAAAGCGCGTTTTCCGGGTTCTGCTTGAGGGTTTCCGGATCACAGGCCGGCGCCGTAAACGGATGGTGCAGCGCTGCCAGACGGCCGCTGTCATCACGTTCGAACATGGGGAAGTCGACAACCCACAGCGGCGCCCAGGCCTGCGTATAAAGCTCCAGATCACCACCAAGCTTAACGCGCAGCGCACCGAGCGCTTCATTAACGACCTTCGCACGGTCGGCACCAAAGAAGAGGATATCGCCGTCTTCAGCCCCGGCCCGGTCCAGCAGCGTCTCGATCACACCGTCCATGAACTTGACGATGGGCGACTGAAGACCTTCGATGCCCTTCGAGCGATCGTTGACCTTGATCCAGGCAAGCCCGCGTGCGCCATAGATACCGACAAAATTCGTATACTCGTCGATCTCCTTGCGCGAGAGCTTCGCACCACCGGGCACTCTGAGCACCGCTACGCGACCATCTTCGGCATTGGCCGGCCCCGAGAAGACCTTGAAGTCGACATCCTTCATTAGATCGTCAACGTCAACAAACTCGAGTGGAATACGCAGATCCGGCTTGTCAGAGCCGTAGCGACGCATGGCGTCATGCCATGTCATGCGCGGAAACTGCGGCAGCGATACATCCAGCACTTCCGTGAATAGACGACGAATCATCTCTTCGGTAATGCCCATGACATCGTCTTCCTCGACAAAGGAAGCCTCGATATCAATCTGGGTGAACTCCGGCTGTCGATCGGCCCGCAGATCTTCATCACGGAAACACTTGGCGATCTGATAATAGCGATCAAAGCCTGCCACCATCAGCAGCTGCTTGAACAGCTGCGGCGACTGCGGCAGTGCAAAGAATTCCCCGGCATGCGTACGGCTGGGAACCAGATAATCACGCGCGCCTTCGGGTGTGGCCCGGGTCAGGATCGGGGTTTCAATATCCAGAAAGCCGTTGTCTTCCAGATAAGCACGAACGCTGTGCGTGATGCGCGAGCGCAGACGCAGGCGATCGATCATTTCCGGACGACGCAGATCGATGTAGCGATACTTGAGCCGTACGTCTTCACCTACCTTGCCATGCTCGTCGAGCTGGAACGGCGGCGTCACGGCCGTATTGAGCACCTCAACCTGCGTGGCGAGCACTTCGATCAGTCCCGTCGGCATGTTGGCATTCTGGGTGCCCTCCGGACGCATGCGGATGCGACCGGTAATACGCAGTACATACTCACTGCGGGCTCGATCTGCATTGGCAAAGGCATCCGGCGTGTCGGGGTCGACCACAACCTGTGCAATGCCATCACGATCACGCATGTCGAGGAAAATCACCCCACCATGATCGCGGCGGCGGTGGACCCAACCGCAGAGTGTGACTTCCTGGTCGACAAGGCTTTCGTTTAGCTGGCCGCAATAATGACTGCGCATCTTTAATCCTGTGTTGTAACGCTTGGTGTAATGCCTGAGCTGTTTTAATGCCGAATACACGTTGATGCATCCGGCATGGAGTGGTTTTTGCGGAAACGTCAGCTGTCGGACGTGCCGCCCTTGTCGGATTTGCTGTCACCGGCAAGGTTACGACGACCGGAACTCTTGAAATCGGTCTCGTACCATCCTCCTCCCGAAAGTCTAAAACCCGCGGCCGAAATCAAACGCTCAAGAGCGCCTTCATGACAGGACGGGCATTCAACCAGAGGGGCAGCATCAATCTTTTGAATCTTTTCCAGACGTGTGCCGCAGGCGCGGCACTGATATTCATAAATCGGCATGGCCTTTCATACCCGATATTGGATGTTACTGCAGGCGCTCTTGAGCCAGCCTGCTCCTGACGGGAAACAATATCCATTGGATGGCAGACATTATTCCCGATGTCTTATTGACGCATCACGGTGCTGACACGACGATACAACCCAATACAAGGCGGCCATTATAGCGCGGCAGACATCATGATGGGCAAGGAGCGCACAACCATGAAAGCAGTAATTCTCGACAGCGATACGCTGGGCAGCGACATTGATCTCTCGACCATTTCCGACCAGGTCGATTACCTCGACTGCTGGGGCGCCACGCCTGCAAATGAGGTGGTGACACGTCTTGAAGGCGCCACCATCGCCATTACCAACAAGGTGGTCATCGACGATGCCATGATGGCGGCACTGCCAGAGCTTGAAATGATCGCGGTGACCGCCACCGGCACCAACAACATCGACATGTCGGGCGCTGACAGGCGCGGCATCCACGTGGCCAACGTTACCGGCTACGGCACACAAAGCGTGGCGCAGCACACCCTCATGATCATGCTGGCGCTGGCGACTCGCCTGCCACGTTATCAACACGACGTTGCCCGCCATCAATGGGAAACGGCGCCCTTTTTCTGCCTGCAGGATCACCCCACCATGCAGCTGGCCGGCAAGCATCTGGTGCTGGTCGGCAGCGGCGAACTCGGTCAGGCCGTCGCACAACTGGCCAGGGCCTTTGGCATGCAGGTGAGCTTTAGCGCAAGACCCGGTGCAGACCGTGATGACCGGCCAACACTCGAGACGCTGTTGCCACAGGCTGATGTCGTGTCCCTGCACTGCCCGCTCACATCCGATACGCATCATCTCGTTGGCCAGAAACAATTGGCCCTGATGCAGCCTCACGCGCTTTTGATCAACTGCGGCCGTGGCGGTCTGATCGATGAACAGCAGGCACTGGAAGCGCTTAGAAGGCAGGCTCTGGGTGGGCTCGGCGTTGATGTTTTACCGGTAGAGCCCCCTCGTGAAGGTCATGCTTTGATCGACGCACTGGAGCAGGAACCACTCAATCTGATTATCACACCGCACAACGCCTGGATATCGCCCGAGGCACGGCAAAATATTGTCTCACTGACGGCTGAGAACATTCGCCGTTTCCTTACAAACCGTTAAATAAATCAGTCTTTTCTTTAAATAGAGTTTTTTAAAGTTTAAAGATAACGGTATAAAAATGATCGTATCTTCTCTGATTTCAAAAATAAATTTTCGAACGTTGCAGCAGTCGGCATGATTGTCTGGTCGAACATGGTGTCTAATTCTTTGACAAAGCCCATGAATGACCCCGCAGGTATTTGATAACAGAATGGAAACGCTCAATCAGCATCTTTTTTTGGCACTCAATGTACAGCCACACAGCCATCCACTGACGATCTGGTTTGCCATTGTCATGGCCAAATACGCCATCTTTTGTATCCCCTTCATCATGATCAAGGGATGGCTTGGCAAAAGTGAAGCGCGTCACAAGATGATGCTGACGGCGCTACTGGCCACCATGGGTGCGCTGTTGATCAACAATCTGATCGGCTCCCTGCTCTGGTATCACCCGCGCCCCTTTGTGATGCCCCTGGGGCATACGCTGATTGCGCATGCACCTACGCCCTCTTTTCCGAGCAATCACATGACGATCATCTCGACCGTTGCCTTCAGCTTTCTTCTGCGCCCGGCACTTCGCAGGATGGGCGCGGCCCTGGCAGTACTGGCCGTCCCCATTGCATGGTCGCGCATTTATCTGGGCGTGCACTTTCCGCTGGATATGCTGGGCGCGGTCATCGTTGCCGGTCTGGCCTCCGTCATGATGCTCTGGCTGCAACCACTGTATCTTGAAAGACTCTATGGCCTCACCCGAGGGCTTTATCGCCTTGTTTTCGCACCATTGATCGCCCGTGGCCTAATGCATCGATAGCATTATTTTGACTCTTGAAAGCCCGCCTTCAGGCGGGCTTTTTTGTACAGGCGACTGCCTTCACGGGAGGCCAACTACGCAAGGACATGAAACTTATGTCAGACTTGCATTACAGTATTTTCAGCGACTTAAAGAAATGCCGTCGTGACTGACGCCGTCATTTCCTTTCAGGTACAGACGTGGAGCCCTCATATGACACACACCATCATCTTTGACACGGACCCGGGCGTTGACGATGCGCAGGCGATTGCGCTGATCATGGCCCATCCGGATATCGAGGTTGTGGGCCTGACCACCACCTTCGGCAACGTTCGGGTCGAAACAGCGACTCGCAATGCCCTGCTGCTGACAGAGCTGGCCGGTCAAACCATTCCGGTTGCCCGGGGCGCGGACTATCCGCTGGTGAAAACGCCCTACCCGGTACCGGCGCACATCCACGGCGCCGACGGGCTGGGCAATCAGACGCTCAGCGAGCCTTCCGGACAGATCGAGCCCATCAGTGCCGCGCAGTTCATCGTGGACAAGACGCGCGAGCGTCCGGGCGAAATCACGCTGATGGCCGTGGGCCCGCTGGGCAATCTGGCCATGGCCATCGCGCTTGATCCTGATGTCATTAATCGCGTCAAACAGGTCGTCATCATGGGGGGCTCGGCGGCACGTGGCGGTAATGTGACCCCGCAGGCCGAGGCCAACATCTTCTCGGATCCACACGCTGCCAAACGCGTTCTGACCGCTGGCTGGCCACTGGTCATGGTTGGCCTTGATGTCACGCTCGAGACGGTCATTACCCCCGATCGCATGGCGCGTATCGCCCAAAGCCAGGGTGAACTCGGCAAGGTACTGTCTGCAAGCTATGACTTTTATGCGGACTTCTATCGCAGTGCCATCGGCCTTGATGGCTGCTGCCCGCACGACAGCTGCGCCGTGGCCTGGCTTGTGCACCCGGAGCTTTTCGAGACCGTCACCGGCCATCTCGATGTCGTGACCGAAGGCGCTGCGGAAGGCCAGACCATTTTTGCCCCGGCAGAGCGTCAGTATGTCAGTGATCGCTGGTCACAAACGCCCACCGTTCAGGTCTGCATGAACGTGGACGGTGACGCCGTTTCCAGCTGGATCGAGCAGACTCTGACATCATCGAACGCATGATCGTCACGCCATGACAGGGAGGCAACGGTGAGCACAAAGGACAATAGTGACGTACCGGCAGTGCCGGAGCGGGATCGGCCCTGGGCACTTTTTCTGGACCTTGATGGCACGCTGGTCGACCTGGTGGATCATCCCGACAATATTGTCGTGGAGGAGGCGCTCAGAACGCGCCTTGAAACGCTCAGCACCCTTCTTGACAGGGCGGTTGCCGTCATCAGCGGCCGCGGCATTGACGATCTGGACAAACATCTGACTCTGCCCGGACTTGCCATGTCGGGCCAGCACGGCGCCGAATGGCGTGACAGCCAGGGCAATCGTCATATTGCTCAACATCATCAAAAGGCGCTTGAAGCAGTCCGCCAGCGGGTCAGTGAACATGTTGATCGTGATGACGCCCTCTATCTGGAAGACAAGGGGGCCAGCCTTGCCCTGCATTATCGCCATCGGCCCGAGGCGGGTGACATACTCGAGCCGGAGCTGACCGCTTTGATCGATGAATACCCGGAGACCCTGGAGCTTCATCAGGGCAAGTTCGTGTTCGAGATCAAGGGACAGGGATACGACAAGGGTGTGGCTCTGGAACGATTTCTGGCCACCCCGCCATTTGCAGACCGGTGCCCGGTTTTTATCGGTGATGACCGCACCGACGAAGACGGCTTTCGCATCGTCAACGCCCATCAGGGCCTGGCCATCAAGGTTGGCACGGGTGAGAGCATCGCCGCCAGCCGCTTGACCGACCCGAAAGCCGTTCATGAGTGGCTTGATCGATGGATTACGCAGCTGCAGCACTCATGAACGCATCACAGATTTCACGGAGGAAACCTTGAAGCAACTGATCGTGGTATCCAATCGCGTCCCCTCGCCCGACAAGGACAGCGGTAGCCAGGGCGGGCTGGCAGTAGGGGTCATGAACGCTCTGAGCCGTACACGCGGGCTCTGGATGGGCTGGAATGGTCAGCTGGTAGAAGATGCAGAACAGCACGACCCGGAAAGTTACGAAAACGAGGGCGTGCAGTTTGCTACCTTCCCGCTGACCGAGCAGGAGCATGAGCTTTTCTACGTTGGCTACTCCAACGAAGTGCTCTGGCCGCTTTTTCACTACCGCTCGGACATGGTCGAGTATTCACGTGAAAAGGATGCCGGCTATCAACATGTCAACGAGCGCTTTGCTCGTCAGGTCGCCGGGCAGGTATCGCCGGACAGCGACGCCTCTATCTGGGTGCATGACTATCAGCTGCTCTCGACCGGCCACTACCTGCGATCAATGGGCGTGGAAAGCCCGATCGGCTTCTTTCTCCACATTCCAGTGCCGCCGTGGGAGGTGTTTCGAATCCTGCCGCATCATGAGCGCATGATTGAACATCTGTGTGCTTACGACACCATTGGTTTCCAGACGGCTACCGACCTCAGACACTTTCTTGACAACGTCGAGCGCAGTGGCGTTTCCACCGTTGAAGGCAATACCGTTGTTTTCGATCATCGGCGCATCAACACGGGCGTTTTCCCCATCTCGATCGATGTGGATACTGCTCGCGAGATGGCGGAAAAGGGTGAGCAGTCCTCGCGCAGCAAACGCCTGAAGGATTCCCTGCAGGGCGGCCCGCTGATCATCGGCGTGGACCGTCTTGATTACAGCAAGGGGCTCTACAAGCGCTTCCAGGCGTTTGAGCAGTTGCTGGAAAACACCCATACACGCTATGGCAACGTGACCTATCTCCAGATTGCGCCGCTATCCAGAACCGGCGTGGAGCGTTACGCCAGCCTGCGTCGCGAGCTTGAGCGCATTGCCGGACACGTCAACGGCCGCTTTTCGACCTACGACTGGATGCCCCTGCGCTATCTCAACACCGGCTATGACCGCGAAACCCTGATGGGCTTTATGCGCCAGAGCCGGGTCGGGCTGGTCACCCCCCTGCGCGACGGCATGAACCTGGTCGCCAAGGAGTACGTCGCAGCTCAGGACCCGGAAGACCCGGGCGTACTGTTGCTGTCGAATCTGGCCGGCGCGGCTGAAGAACTTGACGGCGCCATGCTGTGCAACCCCTTTGATGTCGAAGAGATGGCCGACATGCTCGATGCCGCGCTGTCCATGTCGCTGGAAGAGCGCAAGGAGCGTTGGCAGCGTCTTCACAAGGTGATCAGCACACACGACATTCATCGCTGGGGCGAAAGCTTCATCACCGCGCTGGATCAGTCTGCAACAGCCCGACACGCCAAAAAGCAGTAGCCCTGCGCGGCGGGCTCGTCAAAACGCCATGTCGCCAGGACATGGCGTTTTTTTGACCGCTCTGATGTCATGGCCGCATCAACCGGTCTGAAACGCCGACCACTGCTGTGGCGCAATCTCCTCACTGGTAACCCGGTCCACGCAGCTGGCAGGCGGCCCCGTTTGAAGCCAGTCAATCAGGGCTGACACACTGTCGTCGCTGCCTGCCATACCGACCTCGACGCTGCCATCCTCAAGATTGCTGGCATAACCCACCACCTCGAGTTCGCGAGCGCGCTGCGCCGTCGCCTGACGAAACCCCACCCCCTGAACATGGCCGATGACTCGAGCCTGCACATACCGCATGACACTCTCCCTGAGCAAATGATGTAGTGAAAGCCTGGCACAATGTTACTACGACGCCGCAGGCGACATTTCAAAGCCCATTACATTGAGGCCTATTACATTTTGAGAAAGTCGCGCGGCAGTTTTTGCAACTGATGCCAGAGCCGCTCGACATCGGGCTTATGCACCAGCGAGCAGCGGTAAAGTCGGATATCCAGCGGGATATTCCACTTCTCATCCCCGGCGCGGACCAGCCTTTTGGACGCCAGCTCTTCGTGAATGCAGAAATCGGGGATCCACGCCATGCCCACCCCCTGTAGTGCCATACCCTTGAGTCCCTCTGCCATGGCGGTTTCGTAGATTGTACGAAGCCGCAGGCGAAGCGGGTCATTTTTCAACAGCATGTGAACGCTGCGCCCCAGAAAGGCGCCCTGGGTGTAGGACAGGTGTGGAATGCTGTCACCGGCCTCGAGATCAAACAAAGGGTTGCCCTGCGCATCCGGCACGCATACCGGCAGCATGCAGACCTGACCGATGGAAAAGGAAGGAAATATCTCGCTATCAAGCTGCATGGTGGCGTAGGGATCATGATAGGCCAGCATCAGGTCACAGTTGCCGTCACGCAGAACATGAATGGCGTCTCCCACATTCATCGCCATCAAACGTGTCGGCAGCTCGCCCACGCCCTTTTGCAGCCGGGAAATCCAGCGCGGAAAAAAGGCCAGTGCCAGAGAGTGCGCCGCTGCAATATCGAGCGCCTCATTGGCAATATTGAGCCCGCGCAGATGACTGATGCTCTCGTTAAGCTGCTCGACCAGACTGCGCGCCGTCACCAGAAAAAGCTGCCCTTCGGGCGTCAGGCTGACCGGTGTGGTGGAGCGGTCAACCAGCATGACGCCTGTCGCCTGCTCGAGCGCCCGGATACGGCGGCTAAAGGCAGGCTGAGTGACATGTCGGCGTCGGGCGGCGGCGGAAAAGCTGCGCGTGGCATTCAAGGCCACGAAGTCTTCCAGCCATTTGGTTTCCAGATTCAACGCTTGATACCTGCCTTGTTGATCAGCCTGCCCCCTCAGGGCGCGAGGCCGCGATTCTAACCGCCCCGGGCCGGTAAGTGATAGGCTGCCCCTCCCGGATATGACACATTCCACAACAGCCAAAAGAGACCGCCTCATGTCCAAAAGTACGCATGCACGCGCCGGCATTCCCCTGTGGCAAAAAATCATGGCAGGTCTGGTTCTCGGCGTGATCGCCGGCTGGCTGCTTGGCGACCACGCTCAGTGGCTTGCCCCCATCGGCGAGCTTTTCATCAACGCCATCAAGATGCTGATCGTGCCGCTGGTTTTCACTTCCCTGATCAGCGGCATCGTTTCCATGGGCGACCCGGCCAAGATGGGCAGAATCGGTGGCAAGGCGGTCGCGCTCTATCTTTTGACCACCGCTTTTGCCATTACGCTGGGCATGCTTGCCGCCTCCATTTTTCAGCCCGGTACCGGGGTCGAAATGCAGATGGACAACAGCGTTTCGCCTGGTGAGGCGCCCTCCCTCACCGACATTCTTGTGGGGCTGGTACCGACCAATCCGATCAGCGCCATGGTGGAAGGCAACATCCTGCAGATCATCGTTTTTGCCATCGCACTTGGCGTGTCGCTGGTATTGATCGGTGAGCGCGGCAAACCGCTGATCCGGGTCATCGACTCGACTGCCGAGGCGCTCTACAAGCTCACTTCCCTGATCATGGCCTGTGCCCCGGTCGGCGTTTTCGCCCTGATTGCGGTAGTCGCCGGCGAGTACGGCCTGAGCGTTCTGATTCCGCTGCTCAAGGTCATCGGGGTGGTCTATATCGCCTGCATACTTCATGTGCTGGTGGTCTACAGCGGTCTTCTCGCCGTGCTGGCCAGGCTCAACCCCCGGCGCTATCTGACCGGCAGTCTGGACGCCATCGTGATCGCTTTCTCCTCGGCGTCGAGTGCCGGCGCCCTTCCCGTCTCCATTCGCTGCGCGCGGGAAAAGCTCGGGATTTCACGAGGCGTGGCAGGCTTTGTGCTGCCGGTGGGCGCCACCATCAACATGGACGGCACCGCGCTTTACATGGGGGTTGTCGCCCTGTTCGTGGCACAGCTGACCGGCACCGATCTGAGCACGGCCGACTATGTCATGATCGTTTTGACCGGCACACTCGCCTCGATCGGTACGGCAGGCGTACCCGGCGCCGGGCTGATCATGCTGTCGATCGTGTTTGCCCAGACCAACCTGCCGCTGGAGGCACTGGGCCTGATTGCCGGCATCGATCGCATTCTGGACATGGCAAGAACCGCCGTGAACGTATCCGGCGATCTGATGGTGACAACGCTTGTGGGCAAGAGCGAACGCGAAATCGATCTGGATATCTACAACGGCCGATCATCCGGTACCGCCACTGCCGGCCAAGCCGAGCATTAACCTGTCGGCAATGCTGTCCCCTCACCGATTACTGAATCGGTGAGGCCAGATACGCCGCCCGTGAGGCCAGCTTGTGCCACAGCGGGCGCTTGTCAATCTCCTGAAGAGTCACCTGCCGACAGTTATCAAAATCGGCTTCAAGCATTTGCGCCACCTCTGCTGCAAAGGTCCGATCCGCCACATAGGCCGTCACCTCGAAGTTGAGACGAAACGAGCGATTGTCCAGATTGACCGTGCCGACAGCGCTGGTGTGATCATCAATCAAAAAGGTTTTCTGATGTAGAAAACCGGGCTGATAACGGTATATTTTAACGCCGGCGCGAATCATGGCGCCGAGAAAGGAAAACGCCGACAAAAACACCAGCAGGTGGTCCGGGCGCTCCGGCATCATGACTCGTACATCAACGCCTCGAAGAGCGGCCAGCTTGAGCGAGTCCTGCACGCCCTGATCCGGCACGAAATAAGGGCTGGTCACCCAGAAACGCTCGTTGGCCTGATTAATGGCGTGCTGAATCAAAAGACTGGCCGTCTCCAGCGGGTCAGAAGGCCCGGACGGCACGATCACCACATGCTGTCGCGCCTCCCCCGGCGCCCGACGCGGGTGCCAGGCCAGCGACAAAATATCGCCACTCGCCCAGTGCCAGTCTTCCCAGAAGGATTCCTGCAGGCCCAGCACCGCCGGCCCGGTGAGCTTCAGATGGGTGTCACGCCAGTGGCCGTGCTTTTTGCTTTCGCCGCGATACTCAACGCCAACGTTGAGACCACCGACCCACCCCTGGCGGCCGTCGACCACCATGATCTTGCGGTGATTGCGAAAATTGACCTGAAAGCGATGACGCCATCCCTTTGATGAGCCAAAGGGATGCACGGCAATGCCTGCCGCGCGAAGCTCTTCAAAATAACGGTCCGGCATGGCGTGTGTGCCGATCTCGTCATAAAGAAAAAAGACGTGTACGCCGCGCTCGGCACATTCGATCAACCGCCTTTTGAGCGCCTGGCCCAGCGCATCGTTGCGCACGATGAAAAACTGGATGAGGACGTAATCCTCGGCCTGCTCGATGCCCTCAAAAAGGCTCTCAAAGGTATCGTGTCCGTTGATGAGCAGCTGACACTGGTTGTCACCGGTCATCGGCAGCATGGCCAGCCGTTCCACCGCGCGAAGCCGGGCATCCTCGGGATGGGCAAAGGCAGGTTCCACCAGGGTTCGAAACTGGTCCAGCACGCGGCGCAGTGACGTATCGCGTTGCTCGCGCGCCGAAACATAGCCGTAAAAACGCGGGCGCCCCAGAAACCAGTAGGCCGGGATGGCCAGATACGGGAAAGTGATCAGGCAGATAATCCAGGCAATGGCGCCCTGAGAGGTGCGGCTCGACATCAATGCCATGAGGCCTGAAAGCGCCCCCAGCAGATGCAGACAGATAATGAACAGGCCGCCCAGCAAGGCTGTCATGTGGGGTACCACCCTTGTTATTAAAGCAGTGGGCGGAGCATAACCCACTATGATATAGGGGTCATTTCTCCTGACGGGCGTTTACGTGCAGGACGGAGTGTCATGCTGACACCGCGGACACAGATACAGCCGGCGCGATGACACCATAATCCTCTCGATGGGCGTGCCACAGGCGTGACACGGCAGTGCAGCGCGATTGAATACCGCATGACGCCAGCGCCCTCTTGGCTCGCCGGCCTCGATCATGGGAGCACGCCAGCATTCAAGGTTGGTCACACCGGCATGGCGCCAGGCGCGCGCCGTCACCTCCAGAATCTGCTCGGCCAGCCGCTGACGCTGTGAAACGTCAAGGTCCATGGGCCGATAGCGCTCGTGCAGGCCCGCAAAAAACAAGATCTCCGAGCGCAGGTAGTTACCGATACCGGCATAGAAATGCTGATCCAGCAGTAGCGCGCCCAGCCGACGTCGCATGAAACGCGGGCTTTGAAGGCGATCGATAATATCGTCGATGCACACGTTGTGCGTGAGAAGATCGGGACCAAGCTTCGAGAGAAACGGGTGCTGATCGAGCTCTTCATACCGCCACAGCGAGATATCAGAAGCGCTCATCAGCCACGCCGAATGGGTCGCGGTACTCAGCCTCAGTCGCGGTGAGCGTTTACCAACAGGTTCGCTGTCACGGCGCATGATGCGCCAGACGCCGTAAAGCTGGTTGTGCGAGTAGATGACATGGTCATCCTCGAACCGGGTCAAAAGCGCCTTGCCCCAGCTGTCAACGCCGGTCACTTTCTGCCCCTTTAGACGCGCTTCGAAAGGCTTGAGATGATCGAAGGCAAACCAGATATCCTCAATGGTGTGACCCGCCAGCACCTTGCCCAGCCGGTCGGCGACACGTCTTATTTCAGGCCCTTCCGGCATGTGATGACATCCGTTGTCAAAACCAGCAATGAATACAAGGACCGCCCGCCCCATATCCCGAGGCGGGCGTTACATTGGCTACTTCAGCTCGATCAAACGCGCATTGAGGGTTTGCATCTGATCACGCAGCGAAGCGGCCGTTTCAAACTCGAGATTCTGCGCGGCTTCGTGCATGCGATCCTCGAGTTTTTTGATCTCACGATTGACGTCATCAAGGCTCATCCGGCCGATGGCTTCAGGCGTGTACTGCCCCTCGTCTTCGGCGACCTGACGGTCCCCCTTGCGCTTACTGCGACGGGTGCCCGGCGCCTGAGCGGCCTCCATGATGTCCGCCACGTTCTTGGTGATGGTGCGCGGTGTAATCCCGTGCTGTTCGTTGAAGGCCACCTGTTTTTCACGACGACGCCCGGTCTCATCCATGGCCCGCTGCATTGACCCCGTAATGCGATCGCCGTACAAAATCGCCTTGCCATGGGCGTTACGCGCCGCCCGGCCGATGGTCTGAATCAGCGAGCGCTCGGCACGCAAAAAGCCTTCCTTGTCAGCATCCAGAATGGCCACCAGCGAGACTTCGGGAATATCGAGACCCTCTCGCAGCAAATTGATGCCGACCAGCACATCAAACTTGCCCAGTCGCAAATCGCGAATAATCTCGACACGCTCGACGGTATCGATATCGGAGTGCAGATAGCGCACCCGGATATCATGCTCGGCGAGATAGTCGGTCAGATCCTCGGCCATGCGCTTGGTCAGCGTCGTGACCAGCACGCGTTCACCCACTTCCACGCGCGAGCGCACCTCGGAGAGCAGATCATCCACCTGAGTGCTGGCCGGTCGTACCTCGATTTCCGGGTCGACAAGTCCTGTCGGGCGCACCACCTGCTCGACCACCTGCCCGGCATGCGCTTCTTCATACGGCCCGGGAGTTGCAGAAACAAAAATGGTCTGCGGCAGGATCGCCTCCCACTCTTCAAACTTCATGGGGCGGTTATCGAGCGCCGAGGGCAGTCGAAAACCGTATTCGACCAGCGTTTCCTTGCGCGAACGGTCACCCTTGTACATACCGCCTACCTGCGGGACGCTGACGTGGGATTCATCAATGAATACCAGCGCATCGTCAGGCAGATAGTCGAAAAATGTCGGCGGGGCGTGACCCGGGTCGCGCCCGGAGAGGTAGCGGGAGTAGTTTTCGATGCCGTTGCAGTAACCCAGCTCGAGCATCATTTCGATATCGTAGAGCGTTCGCTGCTCAAGACGCTGCGCCTCGACCAGCCGGTCGTGATCACGCAGGTACTTGAGCCGTTCGGCGAGCTCTTCCTTGATCGACTCGATCGCACCGAGAATCGTGTCACGCGGGGTGACATAGTGCGTTTTGGGGTAGATCGTCATGCGCGGCACCTTGCCACGCACTTCACCAGTCAGCGGATCAAACAGGCTGATGGTGTCGATCTCGTCATCAAAGAGCTCGATGCGCACCGCCTCGTCCTCGGCATCGGCCGGAAAAACATCGATGACATCCCCGCGCACGCGGTAGGTGCCACGGCGGAAGTCGGTATCGTTGCGCGTGTACTGCAACTCCGCCAGCCGGCGCAGGAAGTCGCGCTGGTTGATCAACTCCCCGCGGGTAAAGTGAAGACGCATCTTCAAATACTGATCCGGATCCCCCAGGCCGTAAATGGCCGACACCGATACCACGATCAGCGCGTCGCGACGCTCCAGCAGCGCCTTGGTGGCCGACAGACGCATCTGCTCGATATGATCGTTGACCGAGGCGTCCTTCTCGATGAAGGTATCGGATGAGGGTACATAGGCCTCGGGCTGATAATAGTCGTAATAGGAGACGAAATATTCGACGGCGTTGTCGGGGAAAAACGACTTGAACTCGCCATAGAGCTGCGCCGCCAGCGTCTTGTTGGGCGCCATGACAATGGTGGGACGCTGCAGGCGCTCGACCACATTGGCCATGGTGAAGGTCTTGCCCGAGCCGGTCACACCCAGCAGGGTCTGATGCGCCAGCCCGGCATCCAGTCCCTTGATCAGCCCGTCGATGGCCGCCGGCTGATCACCCGCCGGCTTGTAGTCGGAGGCAATGCGGAACTCACGATTCATGCGCACTCCGTGCAGGTAGCGAAGAGGTTCAAATAGGCCGGGCCAGCGCATGTGCGGTGGCCGATGGACGGCGTTACCGCCGAAAGCGTAGTCGATAGACAAGGGCTGCGGGGTAACGGATAAGCGTCAGAGCTGACGTTTACAGACCATATGATGGCAGGCAGGCAGTATTACAAGGCATGTCCCGCCGAAGCAGCGACACGCCCTGTCATAAAAAAGGACAGTTGCCCTGGAGGGTTTTCAACGGGTCGACTCAAGCGCCGCCCAGATGCGCTCGCGTGTCGATGTCGATCTGACCCGAGGTCATCAGCTTCTGGATCGGACACTGTTGTGATGCCTCCAGAAGACAGTCACGAGCCTGGGCACTCAGATCACCGATCAGACCGATATCAACCTGCAGTCGATAGTGTCCGTCACGCTCGTCACTGCTGTCGCGAGTAATACGAACGCTGACACCATCCAGCGGCATCTCCTTTTTGCGGGCATACATCAACACGGTCATCGCCTTGCAGGTAGCCAGCGAGATGTCGAAATAATCATGCGGGTCCGGCGCGCTCGCCTCGCCGCCGACGCTGGCAGGCGCATCCGCATAAAGCGCCTCATGATCATTGAACACGATGCGCTGTCTCAGCGCGCCCTCACGCTCAGTCTCGATAAGAATACTCATCGTTGCCTGTCCTCCCGGGGCGTAATGCTGTCCCGTTTATTCACTGCTGCGGTTTGAAGGCCTCAACGTTTTGACGAGAACCCCAGTTTTTCGATGACCTCGACCACTCGTCCCGGCTGAACACGCCCTTCCACCTCGAGCCACTCGCGCGCCACCTGAACGGTGTCCACGCCATCAAGCTCCATCAGGGCCGTGGTCAGCCGATTGACGTCGTCGGAATCCTTGAGGCCACTAAGGGTAAATGTTAACGCCATGACGTTCCTGTCTCCTGGTAGTAATGCAATGATTGCAGCTGCTTGTAAAGTGGTGCCTTCGCCCAGATATGCTCTTCATATGAAATCGGCGGTCAGGCAGACCAACCCTGCGTCATTGCCATCGTTTGCGCAAATTTTTCTGGAGTCACCATGAGCGATCCGCATCGCCAGACCTTTCTGCAGCATCTATCGGACAACCAGACACTGCCATCCAAAACAGATGCCGACATCGACCTGCAAAACCATACGGCCCTTGTCTCTCTGGAGGATCGGGTTGTACTGGAAGTTCGCGGACCGGACAGCGACCGGTTTCTCCAGGGACAGTCGAGCGCGTCCACGGCACATGCCACCGAGACCATCGCGCCCCCCACGGTCTTTTGTACGCCCAAGGGACGCGCCATCGCCAACGCACAGCTCATCAGGGCCGCCCCGGAGTGCTACTGGCTGCTGCTGGAACGCAGCATCGCCGACGCCCTGCATCAGCACCTGGCCAAATACGCCGCGTTTTACAAGGCCGAACTGACTCTGCGCGATGATCTGGCCATTGCCGGTCTGGCCGGTCACAAGGCCGGCGATGTGCTTGAAAAGGCACTGCCCGATCTTCCGCAGACCACGTGGGGCGTTCGTGTCAGCCCGGATGACGCGCTGGCGGTAACCCGACACCCTCACGAGACGACGCGTCTGATCGTAATCGCACCGCCAGCGCGAATTGCTGAACTGATTGGAGAGAAGTACAACGAACTGACGCTGGCACCTGCCACGTTATGGCAACGCCTCGACATCGAGGCCGGTCTTTTGTGGCTGGACGAGCGTCAGCGCGAAAAGTGGCTGCCCCAGATGTTCAACTGGGAGGCACTGGCGGGGATCAGCTTCAAAAAGGGTTGCTACACCGGCCAGGAGGTGGTGGCGCGGGCGCACTATCGCGGCCAGGTCAAGAAACGCCTGATGCGGCTATCCGTACCGGGCGAAGACGCACTCGCGCCGGGAACAGAGGTAATGGATGCCACCCGGGAGAAATCGCTGGGGGAAGTGGTTCTGAGCGCACCGACGAACAATGCTCATGTTGAGCTGCTGGCCATCATGACTCTGAAGGAGGACATGCCGCCCCTGAGTATCAACGGTGAGACTGCCCAACTGATGACGCTGCCCTACGCACTGGAGCGGCTGGACCCGGAAACCCTGTCCGACTGAACAGGTCAGTATCGCCGCCGGGGCACGCCCCGGCGACGCGCGTTATAGCGTGGGCGAGGCCGTCGATTCCGGCGGATCGATCACGGAGGTGCAGCTGGGGCAGCGCGTGGCTTCAATCGAAATGGGTGTGATGCAGAAAGGACAGTTGCGTACGGTCGGCGCTGACGCCGGCGCTTCGTCCTTGCGGGTACCCAGCTCGCGAATGCGGTGGATATTGCGGATGAGCACAAAACAGACCATGGCCACCAGCGTGAACGAAATCATGGCATTGAGGAAGATGCCGTAATTGATGGTCACCGCGCCGGCAGCCTGCGCATCCGCCAGCGTATTGTAGGGGCCTGCCGTCTGCGCCCCCTCTTTTAGCACCGCAAATAGATTGGTGAAGTCGATACCACCAGTAATCAGACCCAGCACCGGGGTAAAGACATCCCGCACCAGACTGTTGACGATGCCGGTAAAGGCCGAGCCAATGATGATCCCTACCGCCAGATCCACGACGTTGCCCTTGACGGCGAAGTCGCGAAACTCCTTGATAAACCTTGGCATGCCACGCCCTCCTTGCGCTCAAACGTCCTATGAATAACCGGGTGCCGACGAATTCGCCGGCCACCCTGTCACTGTTACCCGCCCTACTATAGCCAACGAACCAGACAGACAGCTCCCTGGCGGACCGCCGCGCGGCTCAGTGCTCTCGCGTGGCATCAAAGGAGAGATCGGGCCAGCGCTCTTCCATCAGCTGCAGATTCACCCGGGTCGGCGCCAGATAGGTCAGATGTCCACCGCCATCGATGGCCAGATTGGTGCTGACCTTGTTGCGCAGTTCATCGAGCTTGCGCTCATCGCCATGAATCCAGCGGGCCGTCTGTACGTTGATCGGCTCATAGAGACAGTCGACCTTGTATTCATCCTTGAGACGATGCGCCACCACGTCAAACTGGAGCATGCCAACCGCTCCCACGATCATGTCGTTGTTGTCCAGCGGCATGAAGACCTGGGTTGCCCCCTCTTCGGAGAGCTGCTGGAGGCCCTTCTGGAGCTGCTTGGTCTTGAGCGGGTCTCTCAGGCGCACGCGGCGAAAAAGCTCGGGCGCAAAATGCGGGATACCGGTGAAACGCATCTGTTCACCGCTGGAGAAGGTATCGCCGATCTGGATGGTGCCGTGGTTGTGCAAGCCGATAATGTCACCGGGCCAGGCCTCCTCGACGTGCGCCCGGTCAGCAGCCATGAAGGTCAGGGCATCGGCAATCTTGACGTCCTTTTTGATGCGCACATGGTGAATCTTCATGTTGCGCTCGTACTTGCCGGAGCAGACACGCAAAAAGGCGATGCGATCACGGTGGCGCGGATCCATGTTGGCCTGAATCTTGAAGACAAACCCGCTGAAGCTGCCATCCTCGGCGGTGACCTCGCGCAGATTGGTCTCGCGCGGCTTCGGCGAGGGAGCGTACTCGACAAACCCGTCGAGCATCTCACGCACGCCGAAATTGCCCATGGCCGTACCGAAAAAGACCGGCGTCAGCTCGCCGCGACGGTAGGCCTCCAGATCAAACTCGTGGGAGGCGCCCTGAACCAGCTCGATCTCCTCACGCAGCTCGGCCGCCTGAGCGGCGCCCAGCGTTTCATCGACCTGCGGATTATTGATCCCCTCGATTTTGACATCCTCGGGGATACGGTTGCCCTGACCCTGCTTGTAGAGATGGATCGTGTCATTGACCAGATGGTAGACGCCGCGGAAGTGACGCCCCATGCCGATCGGCCAGGTGACCGGGGCACAGGCAATATTGAGCACGGTCTCGATCTCGTCCATGACCTCAACGGGATCTCGCGTATCGCGGTCCATCTTGTTGATAAAGGTCAGAATCGGCGTGGTCCGCAGCCGACAGACCTCCATCAGCTTGATGGTACGATCCTCGACGCCCTTGGAACCGTCCACAACCATCAGGGCAGAGTCCACCGCAGTGAGCGTGCGATAGGTATCCTCGGAGAAATCCTCGTGCCCGGGCGTGTCCAGCAGATTGACAATGCGCCCCTTGTAGGGGAACTGCATGACAGAGGTGGTCACGGAGATGCCACGCTCCTGCTCCATCTTCATCCAGTCGGAGGTGGTCGTACGCTCCTGACGCTTGCTTTTGACGGCGCCGGCCACCTGAATGGCGTTACCAAACAGCAGCAGCTTTTCGGTAATAGTGGTCTTGCCCGCATCAGGGTGGGAAATGATGGCAAAGGTTCGGCGAAGACTGGCTTCCTGGGCGATCCGGGTATCGGTCATGGGTGCTTCAGTAGTCATTATGTACACAGTCTGTACGTGAACGGATTTGCCCGCATTCTACAGGCAGTGCCAGCTGCGGGGATAGAAGGCCCGACGCATCGCCCATGTCAGATCGATACTGCAAACGTTAAAAGACCGACCCTTGTGGGGTCGGCCTGAACGAGGCACCGGATCGCTGACGAGTTCAGCGTCAGGGCTGATAAGGCGGTGTCTGCTCTGGTGGCACCTCGGGCGGCGGCTGTGACGGCGGGGGATCCTGCAGGGGCGGATCCTCCATCGGTGGCTCCTCGATCGGCGGTTCCTCGATCGGCGGTTCCTGCGGCTGCGGCGGCTCCTCCGGCGGGGAGTGCGGCTGCGGGTCCGGTGGCTGCACCGGCGGCTCGCTCATGGACATACCAAGCGCATGGCCGCTATCAACGCGAGATTGCATCATCATGATTATCTCCTCCTTCGAGGCACAAGGCAGGGCGGGCGTGTCAGAAAGACAGCGGGTGCCCACCCTGCTCTTTTCACGTTAGGCACAATAGCGCCATCACGCCAGTAATCCGGACGGCGGGGCGGCGCCTGCCATTCTTTACTCCACGCCCCTGGGATGAGTGCGATATCATGGACACACAACGCTACATTCTCTGCTCCGGACTCTCATGACGCAGGCGCTACTGCTGACCACACCGGCCCGCAATCTGGTACGGCTGACCATTGCCCGGGGTATTACCTGGACGTGCTTTCTGGTCGTGATCCTCTTTGGCATCGAGGTCATGAACTTCAAGCTCAGGGTCGTGCCCATTATTGCCATTATCGTCGCCATGGGGCTTTTCAATGTGGCCACCTGGTGGCGGCTGGGCCGAACGCGCCAGGTCACGGATATCGAATACCTGATCCATCTACTCATCGATGTGTCAGGCCTGACCCTGATCTTTTACTACACCGGCGGGGCCACCAATCCGGCCATCACCTACTATCTGATTCCCGTGGCCATGGCCGCTGCCACACAGCCCTGGCGACACGCCTGCATCACGGCCGCTTCGGCGCTTGTGGCCTACTCGATGCTCATGCTCTTTTTCGAGCCGGTGCCAGAGCTTCGCCACACAATCGGCGACAGCCTTTTGACCCTCAATGTGCTGGGCATGTGGCTCAATTTTGCCCTGTGCGCCGGGCTGATTACCTTTGTGATCTTTCGCATGGCCGATACTCTGCGCCAGCGCGACAGGATGCTCTCGCGCACGCGGGAGGCAGCGCTTCGCAACGAGCAGATTCTGGCCGTGGCAAGCCAGGCCGCGGGGACGGCTCATGAGCTGGGCACGCCGCTGTCGACCATGATCATGTTGATCGACGAGATGAAATCCGAGCCCGTGTCCGACACCCAGCGCGCCGATCTTGACCTGCTGCGCAGCCAGGTCGACACCTGCAAGCGCCACCTTCGTGAACTGGTGGCCAGCGCCGAACGTCGCCAGAGTGACCCGCCGGCACGCGTCAACGCTGCTGACTGGCTTGAAGCGCTGATTCAGCGCTGGCTGGTCATGCGCCCGGATGTCACCCACAAGCTCCACATCGACCACCGCTCGATTCCCCTGATGGCCGATCCCACGCTGGATCAGGCCATCATGAATCTGCTCAACAATGCCGCCGATGCCAATCCGCACGATATCGCCATTACACTGAGTGAAAGTTCGTTCAAAGAAGACGTGCGCCAGCTCGTGATCTCGATTGTTGACCACGGCCCGGGCATTTCCATGGAGATTGCCAGCCGCATGGGAGAAAGCTTTATCTCTGGGCAGTCGCGAGGACTGGGCATCGGTCTTTTCCTGACCCACTCGACGCTGGACCGCTTCGGTGGCAGCGTCAGCCTCTATAACCAGACCGAAGGGGGCACGCTGACCGAGGTCAGGCTGCCACATCCGGATACTGATCCGTCCTCGCCCGCTTCACTCTCACAGGAATGACACGTCATGCACGAAAAGGCTTCCTTTCTGGTCGTTGATGACGACCCTGTATTTCGCCAGATCATGGAGCGCGCCCTGACGCGCCATGAGTTTGATGTCATGGTGGCCGCGACCATCGAAGAGGCGCGACAGCTCGCACAGCGTCGCCCACCGGAATACGCAACGCTGGATCTGAAACTCGAGGAGAGCTCCGGGCTGCAGTTTCTGCCGAGTCTGCTCTCGATCAGCCCGGCCTGCCGGGTCGTGATACTGACCGGCTATTCGAGCATCACCACCGCCGTCGAGGCGATCAAGCTGGGCGCGGTAAACTATCTCTGCAAACCGGTTGAGGTCAGCGAGGTGCTACAGGCACTCGATGCCCAGGAAGGCAATCCGGATGCTGAAATTGCCGAAAATCCGCCGTCCGTCAACCGTTTGACCTGGGAGCACATCCAGCGTGTGCTGCAGGACAACGAGGGCAACATCTCGGCCACCGCTCGCAGTCTGGGCATGCACCGGCGCACCCTGCAGCGCAAACTGCAAAAACGACCGGTCAAGCGCTGAGCATTGACGCACCAGCGATTCATCTTTCACGACCACACCCGACAGGAGTCTGCATGACGCTCGAAGAACGCCTTGAAAAAGCCACCCGCATCGCCCACGAAGCAGGACGTCGTATCAGGGCGGCACGTGAAGGCGGCAGCCTGCAGCGCAACATCAAGCATGGCAACGAGCTGGTCACCGACATCGACGTTGCCGTTGATCGCTATATCAGCGAGCAGCTGGAATCGCTGTTTCCGGGCGAGGCGCGCCTGACGGAGGAGCTTTCACCGGAACGCCACAACCTTAGTGATGAACAACCGCTGTGGGTTGTCGACCCCATCGACGGCACCGTCAATTTTGCCCATGGCCATCACCATGTGGCGGTCTCTATTGCCTGGGCCGACAAGGGGCGCGTTCATGTGGGCGTCGTGCACGCACCGTTTCTGAACGAAACCTTTACCGCCATTCGCGGCAGCGGTGCCTGGTGCAACGACGAGTCGATCTCGGTCAGCGCCACGCGTGAGCTTGACAACTCATTGATCGGCACCGGTTTCCCCTATGACCGTGATGCGCGCTTCCCGCTGCTCAGACGTTTGCATGCCGTGCTGGAAAACTGCCGCGACATTCGCCGCAACGGGGCCGCGGCACTGGATCTGTGCGCCGTCGCTTGTGGCCGGCTGGATGGCTACTACGAAAGCTGCTCTCCCTGGGATTTTGCCGCAGGGCTTTTAATCGCGCGTCAGGCCGGCGCCCGCACCGGCCATGTCTATGACTGCCCGGAAGGGATCTCCGCCGAGCTTTATGGCGAGAACCTGCTGGTCTGCACACCGGAGATCTACTCTCCCCTGAAAGCATTGATCAAAAAGGCCGACAGCGGACAATACCGCTGATTTACCGTCACCAGCACGACTGATCGTTCGGGCAGAGGCCGTAACGCCTGTGCCCGGGCTGATGCACTGGTCTGCCCCTTTCGGAACGCACTGCCATGCATTTTTTGCTTGAAGCCACCGTCATGCTGGGCGCCGCCGTTCTGGCGGTACCTCTGTTCGCCAGATTCGGCCTTGGATCGATACTGGGCTATCTATGCGCCGGGCTGATCCTGGGGCCCTCGATCAGTGGTTTTATTGCCGATCCCGAATCGGTACTGCATTTTTCCGAAATCGGCGTGGTCATGCTGTTGTTCGTGATTGGCCTGGAGCTTGAGCCCGCCCGGCTCTGGCGTCTGCGCGGGCGTCTGTTCGGTCTGGGGAGTCTGCAACTGCTGCTGACCGGGCTGTTGCTTACGCCACTGGGGTTCATGCTGGGGCTTGGGCACAGCGCTTCAATCATGCTCGGACTGACACTGGCACTGTCCTCCACCGCCTTTGCCCTGCAGCTTCTGACCGACCATCAGCATCTTGCCAGCCCGCACGGCCAGACCGCGTTTGCCATTTTGCTGTTTCAGGATCTGGCCGTGATTCCCCTGCTGGCCCTGATGCCCATTCTTGCCGGCAATGCCGGATCTGAAGACGCCAACCTGTGGCTGGATATTGCCACCACCACCGCCATCGTTGCGGCCACGCTGCTGGTGGGCCGTTTCGTTTTTCCGCGCGTGCTGCGTCTTGTAGCGCGCAGCGAAGTTCATGAAGTTTTTACGGCCGCCGCGCTTTTGATGGTGCTGGGGACCGCCTGGGTCATGGAAGAGGCCGGCCTTTCCATGGCTCTCGGCGCCTTTTTAGCCGGCGTACTGCTGGCGGACACCCCCTATCGCCACGAACTCGAAGCCAACATCGAACCCTTCAAGGGCATTTTGCTCGGCCTGTTTTTCATCGCGGTCGGCATGTCGGTCGATCTCTCGCTGGTCATGCACAATCTGCTGACTGTGCTGGGCATCACGCTTGCCATTTTAGGGGTCAAGATACTGGTGCTGTGTGTGGTCGGGGTCATCGCACGCCTGCCGCGTCAGAACATTCCACGCCTGGCCGCCGTAATCGCCCAGGGCGGCGAGTTCGATTTTGTACTCTTGACCACGGCTGTGGCCGCCGGTGTCTTTGAACAGCGCATTGCCAGTCTGTGCATCGCCGCCGTCACGATCTCGATGGCCTGCACGCCCTTTCTTTACACGCTGGGGAGCCGCCTCGGCGATCGTCTCAAACCCACGAAAAGCTGGGACAACCAGTTCCCCGATGATGATCCACCGGTCATCATTGCAGGTCTGGGGCGCTTTGGTCAGATGGTGGCGCGCGTACTCAAGATGCAAAACGTGCGCTTTACCGCACTGGATCCCAACATCCGTCAGGTGGAATTTATCCGTCAGTTTGGCTCGCGCATCTATTACGCCGATGCCACCCGACTGGAGCTGCTTCGCTCGGCAGGCCTGGATCGCGCGCGCATGCTGATCATCTGTGTGGACGACGAACAGGCCGCCCTGACCATTGCGCGACTGGCGCGAGACAACTATCCCAACCTGAGCATTCATGCCCGTGCCCGCAACCGCCATCACGCCTGGCGTTTGCAGGAGCTGGGTGTGGACGTCGTCGTCCGGGAAACCTTCGCAGCCAGTCTCGAACTGTCTCACGAGGTACTGGTCGGGCTGGGCTATCCCAGCGCCAGCGCCAGTCAGGCGGTCAGAACCTTTCGCGATTTTGATACCCGCCTGTTTGAAGAGTCCTATCAGTATCGCGACGATAATGCCCAGCTTCTCGAAAGCGACCGGGCCGCCATCGAAGAGTTCTACAAGCTCTTTCAAAGTGAAGAAAGACCGCATCGGGAAACACCGCGGCAGACAGGCCGTGACACGGAGGAAAAGCGCCCGCGGCCCCCGGGGCCGGATCAATAACGTCTTATGGCACTGCTACGCTGTGTAGATATTTTCTCATGTCGACACAAAAGGAGCGCGTCATGGCGTCATCAACCCCTCAGGAAACGCTCGAGGCATTGGGCATTAGTGCCACGGCCTCTCCCGAACCCCTCGGCGGCGGCGATATCGGCCAGGTCTGGCGTGTCGCCACCGCGCAGGGAGAGGTGCTGGTCAAACACGCCGCCCCTGAAGGGCTTGAAGCGGAAGCCGACGGTCTCAAAGCCCTGCGTGAAGCCGATACCGGACTGGTCATTCCCGACATTTTAGGAGAGCTGCCCGGCGCACTGGTCATGACCTATCTGCCGCCGGCCCGCCCCGACCGGCAGGCGCATGAAGCCTTCGGCCGCGGGCTGCGCGCCCTGCATGCCCATACCAGCGGCAAGCACGGCTGGCACCGCGATAATTTTGCCGGCACCACACCACAGATCAATACCTGTCATGACGACGGTCGCGTCTTTCAAAGGGAATGCCGCCTGCTGCCGCTGGCGCAAAAGTGCCTGCAAAAAAAGCGCATGGATCGTGGCGTACACGAGCAGCTTCTCAGCGTTGCCGAGGCGCTTGAAAGCTGGCTGCCGGATGCCCCGGCAAGCCTGGTGCACGGGGATCTATGGTCCGGCAACGTGCACTTCAGCGCGCTGGGGCCGGCTTTGATCGACCCGGCCATCTATCGTCACTATCCCGAGGCGGATATCGCATTGCTCGAACTTTTCGGCAGTCCTGCCGATGCCTTTTACGAGGCCTACTGGGACGGCAGCGCACCGGAAGACTGGCCGCGTCGGCGCACCCTGTTTCAGCTTTACCCGCTTTTAAACCATCTCTATATGTTCGGCGGGAGCTATTACCAGGGGGTGCGCTCCGCCCTTGCCCGGCTGCCCGGCGGCTGATGAGGACCTAACGGGCACCCTGCTCCGGGCCAAATTCGAGTTCGAACTGATGAGGCTCGTAGCGCGGGTCCAGCTCCACGTAGTGGGACGTTTCCATTGGCGCTGTCGGTACCCAGGGTTCCTGCGCCACTTCAGGCGCCCAGCTGCGTCGCCCGCGCAGGCGCGTCAGGACAAAGCCCGCCAGCACCAGTGACACGCTTCCAAGAAACATCCAGAGCCCGTCGGGCCCGAAAAGCTGCATGGCCAGAGAGGCGCTGAACGGCCCCACGATCGAGCCGATCCCGTACCAGATCAAAAGCTTGGCATTGGCCTGAATGGTCTCTTCCGGCTCCAGCCAGTCGTTGGTATGGGCAAGGCTCAGGGAATACAGGGTATGCAGCATGGCCGTATGCAGACAGGCCGTCAGTAGCAGAAACAGATAGTCGGTTCGCGCCACAAAAGAGATCACGGCGCCCGAGATGGCCATGACCAGCGCCATGAACAAAATGACCTTGCGGCGATCAAGCCGGTCGGAGACCCGACCCAGCGTCCACTGTGCGACCAGTGCCACCAGCGTGGTAATGGACATGAACTGTGCTGTCTGCCCTGTCGAAAGCCCGATTTCCTGACCATAGTAGGGCGTCATGGCAAAAAAGGCCTGCACCATCATGCCGGCTGCAAAAGCCCCTGCCAGCCCTACTGGCGCCCGCTTGTAGAGCACCTTGAGCGGCAGCTTGAGCGCGGTTTCGTGACCGGAACGCGCCGGCCCGTGGATCCGATAAATGGATAACGGTATAAGAGAGAGGGCAAACAGAATACCGGTCACACTGAACAGCACCATCGAGGCCGGGTCGGCCGCATTGAGCAGCCATTGCCCACCCGCCAGCGACGTGGTGGAAATCACCAGATAGATCGACAACACCCGGCCCCGGTTATCGTTGCTCGACTCGCCCGAGACCCATGACTCCATGACCATCAACAAACCGGCGGTGGCTGCCCCGCCAAACAAGCGCCAGAACAGCCACGCCCATTGATTGACCCAGAGCCCGTGCAGCATGGCCGTCACCGCCAGCACCGCGGCACAGGCCGAAAACACCCGGATATGGCCGACCGAGCGAATTCGCTTTTCAAGCAGATAGCTGCCGGCCACAAAGCCCAGCGAAAAGCTCGACATCAAAAGCCCCGCCATCTGTGATGGAAACCCTTCAAGCGACATGCGCACGCCAAGCAGGGTCATGATCAAGCCATGGCCCAGCAAAAAGAAGATTTCACAGATAAACAGTACTGGTAATGTCGATGGCAGATTCCGCACTCAATGCTCCCTGAGATTTTGAAATGTCGCGGCTTGCTCGGCGGACGGGCATTGTAGTGGCCCCGGCAGCGCTGCGTCATCCTTGTGCTGGGCCCGGCGCAAACGATCCATTAGGATACGGACACGGCAACAAGGACTCGGATCACCATGGCATGGCTCAAGGGCATCATCAGTATCGTGCTGCTGATCGGCAATACGCTGTTCTGGGGCATACCACTGGTCGTATTAAGTCTTCTCAAGCTGATACTTCCCTTTCGCTCCCTGCAGGGGCAGCTGCTCGCATGCCTGAACCGTATCGCCAGCCTCTGGATCACGACCAATAACGTCTGGATACGCCACTGGTTGAAACCGGACTGGGAGATTTCCCTGCCCGACACGCTTTCCAGAGAGCGCCACTGGCTGGTGATTGCCAATCACCGCAGCTGGACGGATGTCTTTGTGATGCTCTATGCCCTGCACAAACATCTGCCGATGCCGCGCTTTTTCATCAAGCGTGAGCTGATCTGGGTACCGATTCTGGGACTGGCCTGGTGGGCACTCGAGTTTCCGATGATGCGACGCTATAGCGCCGACCAGCTCAAACGCCGACCACATCTGGCAAGGCATGACCTCAAGGCGACCCGAAAACTGCTGACCCATATCGACCGTACGCCTGTTACCATCTACAACTTTGCCGAGGGCACGCGCTTCACCAGGGCCAAACATCAACAGCAGCAAAGCCCCTATCAGCACCTGCTCAAGCCTCGTGCCGGCGGCTGCGCCCAGGTCATGACGATGATGGGGCATGAACTCTCCGGTATCATCGATGTAACACTTGACTATCGTCACGGCCGGACGCGCTTTCGGGACCTGCTGTGCGGGAAAAGCGCCGGCATCACCCTGAAGGCAAGACGGCTGGATATCCCCGTCTGGATGCCCGGCGGGGACTACCTCAACGACACGTATTACAGGGAACGCTTTCAGGCATGGATCAATGCGCTATGGCAGGAAAAGGATCAGCAACTCTCATGCACTACCGCTTCCTGACCCTTTTAGTGCTCCTTTTACTGGCAGGGTGTGCCGGGCGCAGTACCGGCGGTGGCGGCGAAGCCGGCTATATCACCGTTCAGCGGGGAGATACCATGAGCGCCATTGCTCGCCAGGCCGGTATTCCGCTGCTGCGCCTGCAGCGTTTCAATCCGGGTGTCAGGGCCAACGACATGCGCATCGGCCAGCAGCTGATGCTGCCCGGTCGCAATGAACGTGCCCCGGGCAACGGGCAGTATCGCTATGCGGTGCGAAGCGGCGATACGCTCGGGCGTATCGCCAGCCACTTCAACACGTCCAGTGGCCGTATCAGTACAGCCAATCGCAGCGTTGACCCGAACCGTTTGCGGATCGGTCAGCTGCTTACCGTGCCGGTCGGCAGCGCCTCGGCATCGACCGCCTCACGCGCTACCGGTACTGCCGGCGCGCAGTCCAGTCCGGCACCGGCCAGTGCACTGCCCAGCGGCATTGGACCATGGTCATGGCCCCTGCGCGGTGGCCAGGTCCAGCGCGAGTTCGGCAAGGACAGTCGTGATGCTCTGCAGCCCATGCTTCTTTCTGCCGGAGGAGACCGCACGGCTCGGGCGGTCTCCTCCGGCACCGTGCGCTTTGCCGGCACCATGCGCCAGCTCGGCGGGGTCGTGATCGTTCATCACGACAAGAACCTGCAAAGCGTCTATGCCCAGTGCGACCGCCTCAATGTCAGCAATGGTCAGCGCATCAGCGCAGGCACCCCAGTGTGCGAGGTGCGGCGCGATGCCGGTACCGGCCGCCATGATCTTCTTTTTGACACGCGTAATGCCGGACGCCCCTTCAATCCCAGGCAGATCATGCGATGACACGCGACACTCAAACGTCACCTGATCGCCTCGCGAATGTCACAAGCGACGGCGATACTGGCCAGCATCACGATACTTCTCGGCCACCGTTGAAGGTCGCTTTTGTGAGCGAAACCTGGGCACCCGAAATCAATGGCGTCACGCACACGCTTGGCCACCTGTCGCGCCACCTGAAGGGGTGTGGAATGTCGCTGCAGCTGATTCGCCCCAGACCGCGAACCACTCATCACGATGAACTGATGAGTGAAGAGCTTCAGGTCGGCGCCATCCCCATTCCGGACTACGACGGCGTCAGCATGGGATTTCCGGCCCCGCGCAGGATTGCAGGACTGTGGCGCACTCATCGACCCGATGTTGTCTACATCGCCACGGAAGGCCCACTTGGACTTTCTGCACTCAATCAGGCGCGCCGGCTGGGCATCCCGGTGGTTAGCGGGTTTCATACCAACTTCGATCAGTACAGCCGGCACTACATCATGCTGAAAGTGCTCACGCCGCTGGTCAGACCCTTTCTTCGTCGTTTTCACAATCGCTCGACCATCACACTGGTACCGACCAAAGCCCAGGCAGACAATCTCGCCCACTATGGTTATGACAATGTTAAGGTGCTCAGTAGAGGCCTTGATTACGAGCGCTTTTCGCCCCGCCAGCGCGATACTTCGCTGCGCACACAATGGGGGGCCGATGACGAGACGCCGGTTGCCCTGCATGTCGGGCGCCTTGCGGCCGAGAAAAACGTTTTGCTGCTGATCGATACGCTCGAGGCCATGCGAGCACGCCAGCCGAACCTCAAGGCGGTGCTGGTTGGTGACGGGCCACAGCGTGCGCTGCTGGAAAAGCGTCTTCCCTGGGCCCATTTCGCGGGGTTTCAACGCGATCAGGCACTGGCAAGGCACTATGCCAGTGCCGATATTTTTCTGTTTCCGTCGCTTTCGGAAACCTTTGGCAACGTCGTGACCGAGGCAATGGCCAGCGGACTGGCAGTTGCCGCTTTTGATTACGCAGCCGCAGGTGAGCTGATTTGTGAGGACATACACGGTAAGCTTGCCGCCCCTGACAGACCAGCGCAGTTTATCGAGGCGGCCGTGGCGCTTTGCAAAGACATGGCATCAGCCCGAACAATGGGGGGTGCTGCCTGTGAGCGGGTACATACACTGGGCTGGCCAAAGATTGGCGATGCCTTTATTGACTATCTGCTTCAGGCACAGGAGGTGAACGATGGCAGGTGAACGACTTATTCCGGTATTCAAAAGACTCGATACACTCGAGTGGAAAGCGTGCAATAAGCTGGCCCGCCTTGGCGCCTATCGTCCGCTTCTTTTTGTACTGCGCTGGGCAAGCCGGCTGGGGGATGCGCCGGCATGGATTGCGATGTGTCTGAGCATTCCACTGCTGACCCAGTGGTGGTATGGCTGGTTTCTGGGGGTCTGCTTTGGCCTTTCAGCGGCGGTAGGCGGCATTCTCTATCGCCTGCTCAAAAACCGGCTGTGCCGTGAGCGCCCCTACATCTCCTTTGAAATTCCCTGCACCATGCCGCCGCTGGACCGCTACAGCTTCCCGAGTGGCCATACGCTGCATGCCGTAATGTTTACTACGCTGGCCGCGCTGTTCGTTCCCCAGATGCTGATCGTGGTGGCCCCTTTTGCCGTACTGGTCATGCTGTCCCGCGTCATTCTGGGCCTGCACTACATCACCGATGTCGCCGCCGGCGCGTTAATCGGCTTTGTACTGGCCCACGGTATGGCGCTGATTATTATTGCGCTGCGGGGCATGCTGTTTGGCATGTAACGAGGCAATCGAAAACGCGCCACAAGCGTTATCCTGAAGGCCCTGCCAATCGATGCAGGGCCTTTTTTATTACCCTCAACCGCGATGATAGTGCGTCGTAACAAACGGCATTGGTGTCACGGTCATGTCCAGACGCCGACCGCGAACTTCTGCCTGCAGTGTCTGACCGGCCTCCCGGAACTCACGTCTGACATAGCCCATGGCCACCGGGGCGCCGACCGACGGCCCAAACGTGCCTGAGGTCACCTCGCCAATAGGGTCACCGTCAAGGTTGTAAAGCGACGCTCCCTCACGAACCGGCGCTCTTCCGTCGGCCTTGAGCCCCACTCTCACCCGCTCGGTGTCCTGATTGCCCTGCTGGGTCAGGATAACGTCCGCCCCCGGAAATCCGCCTTCACGCTCGCCGCCCTGACGTCTCGCCTTGCCGACCGCCCAGCCCAGCGAGGCTTCAACAGGCGTGGTTTCCTTGTCCATATCATGACCGTAGAGACAAAGCCCTGCTTCGAGTCGCAATGAATCACGTGCCCCAAGGCCAATGGGCGACACTTCTTCCTGAGCCAGCAGCCACTCGGCAATGTCGGTGGCACCCGCTGCCGGAATCGACAGCTCAAAGCCGTCCTCTCCGGTATACCCCGAGCAGCTCACCCACAGCTCATGCCCCATGACGTCAAACCGAGCATGCTGCATAAAGGTCAGCGCTGTTGCCGCCGGGCACAGCCTGCCCATGACCTGGCGCGCCGAAGGCCCCTGAAGCGCCAGCAGGGCGCGGTCCTCGACAACCTCAAGAACACCGCCATCGCCCAGCCCGCTTCTCAGCAGCGCGGCATCGGCGGCGCGACAGGCCGCATTGACGACCAGATAGAGATGGTCTCCGGCGTTGACCGCCATGAAATCATCGTGGATACCGCCGGTATTGCTGGTGAAAAGCCCGTAGCGTTGCCGACCGGGCTGGATCCCGGCGGCATCGATGGGTGACACCCGCTCCAGTGCCTGCGCCGGCCGGCTACCGTGAATCAGCATCTGCCCCATGTGGGAGACGTCAAACAACCCGCACTGGCGACGGGTGTGCTCGTGCTCCCGCTTGATCCCCATTTCGAACTGGACCGGCATTTCGTAGCCGGCGAAGGGAACGAATCTGGCCCCACGCTGTTGCCAGAGCGTATAAAGCGGCGTTCGATGCAGGGTGGACATAAATCCTCCGAATCCGGTTCATGATGTATACGTTTAAACGGGCATGCCCCATTTGATGAGGGCATGCCCATGCAGCCAACCCCTGTTCACCGTTGATTGACCGCCTGTTTCTCTGCAGCAAAATGCTCTCGGGTCAGCTTGAACACGACCGGTGACAGCAGCGCCAGCGCAATCAGGTTGGGAATGGCCATCAGGGCATTGAAGGTGTCCGCCAGCAGCCAGATAAAATCAAGATGTGCCATCGCACCCACGGGGATGGCCAGTACAAAGGCAATTCGGTAGAAACGCGCGGCGCGGCTGCCAAAAAGGTACTGGAAGCATCGCTCGCCGTAGTAGGACCAACCCAGAATGGTGGTGAAGGCAAAAATCGCCAGCGCGATGGCCACGATATAGTCTCCCGGTCCCGGCAGGGCCATACGAAAGGCCATGGAGGTCAATGAGGCGCCCGAATCACCCTCGAGCCACTGACCGGAAGTCACGATCGCCAATGCCGTAATCGAGCAGACCACGATGGTATCGATAAAGGTACCCAACATGGCCACCATACCCTGCCTGACGGGGCTGTTGGTCTGTGCTGCGGCATGGGCAATCGGTGCACTACCAAGACCTGCCTCGTTGGAAAAGACACCCCGTGCCACACCAAAGCGAATGGCGGCCGCCACGGCGGCGCCGGCAAACCCACCGGCCGCTGAAATGGGCGTGAAGGCGTGCTTGATGATCAGCCAGAGCGCATCGGGAATGGCGGCGTAATTGATGGCCAGTACCACAAGCCCGGCCAGCAGATAGGCCACGGCCATGAACGGCACCAGTCGACCGGCAACGCTTGAGATGCGCTGAATGCCGCCCAGAATGACGGCCCCTGCCAGCACCATGATCACCAGACCGGTCACCCACGAAGGAATACTAAACGATGTCGACAGAGCATCGGCGACCGAATTGGCCTGTACTGTATTGCCGATACCAAAGGAGGCCAGGGTGCCGAACAGGGCAAACATTACACCCAGCCAGGCGTAGCGCTTGCCGAGACCGTTTTTGATGTAATACATCGGTCCGCCCACGAAATTACCCTGCTCATCGCGTTCACGATAACGCACGGCGCAGACGGCTTCGGCGTACTTGGTCGCCATGCCGACCAGCGCGGTCATCCACATCCAGAACACGGCGCCCGGCCCGCCCAGCGCAATGGCGGTGGCAACCCCGGCGATATTGCCGGTGCCGATGGTGGCCGACAGCGAGGTCATGAGCGCGTTGAACGAGGATATCTCGCCGCTGTCCTTTTCACCCGGCGTGCGCCCCTGCCAGAGCAATGCAAAGGCGCGGCCGATGTTGCGTACCGGCATGCCCTTGAGTCCGATCTGCAGATAAAGCCCCACACCCAGCAATAACACCAGCATGAGCGGTCCCCAGACCACGCCATTAATACCTTCCACCAGTCCCTGCAATGCGTCCATGACCGATTTCCCCTTTTGTTATTGAAGTCATTGTTTGTTGAACACCGTGGATGACGGTACATCATGAAAATCTACAGGCTGGCCCCGCTGATGTCATGGCAAGCGTGCCCGGGAGCGACGTTTTTCTCGCACGCCCCTTTTAGTCGCCGACCGGCAACGTTACGATAAGCAAAAAGTTTCCGATCGGAAACAAGCCGGCATAACAAAATCGCCGATCCTCAATCAGCAGTGGACGAGCAGGCCGCCTGAAGCCACCCTATAGGCAGGTCAGCCTCGTTATCTCCGGGATGTTTCGCCATCCGTCATCTTGGCATTGAACAGGACACATAAAATGAGCCAGATCCCCACTAATCTCCGCTATTCGGACAGTCACGAATGGGTTCAGGACAATGGCGATGGTACCGTCACCATCGGCATTACCGACCACGCACAGCAGGCACTTGGTGATGTGGTATTCGTGGAGCTTCCCGAGGTTGGCAGCACCATCACAACCGGTGAGGAGTTCGGTGTGGTTGAATCGGTCAAGGCCGCTTCCGACCTCTATGCCCCGCTGGGCGGTGAAGTCCTTGGCGTCAACACCCTGCTCGAGGATGCACCGGAAAGCCTCAACGAAAGCCCCTATGACGATGCCTGGCTGATCAAGATTCGTCTGTCAGAGCCCGATGAACTCGAGTCTTTGATGGATGCCGACAGCTATACCGAGCTTGTCGCCAACGAAGAAAACGACTGATAGCGTCTACCACTGACACCACGGGGCTGACCTCCTCGCCGCTGTCATAAAACGCCTGATCACCGCCCGGCTTCTCGCCCGCCGCGCCCGCAGCAGGGCTTTTTGACACTCCATTTTACGGATATCCCATGGCCGCTGATTCTCGCTCGCTGAATGAACTCTTCGCGCATGATGCGTTTATTGCCCGTCATATCGGCGTTGATGCCACGGCACGTCGTCATATGCTGGCGACACTGGATGCCGAAACGATGCAGGATCTGCTCGATCACGCCATCCCTTCGGATATTCGCATGGAAGGTGAACTGAATCTGGCCGAACCGGTATCGGAGCTCGAAGCGCTCACTCGCCTGAAACGTGTCATGGGCACCAATCGGGTCATGAGAAACCATATCGGGGCCGGTTATTACGGCACTCTCATGCCCGCCGTCATTGCACGAAACGTGCTGGAAAACCCGGGCTGGTACACGGCCTACACCCCCTATCAACCCGAAATCGCCCAGGGGCGTCTTGAAGGGCTGCTCAACTTTCAGCAGATGGTCATGGACATGACCGGCATGGCGCTGGCCAACGCCTCACTGCTGGATGAGGCCACCGCCGCGGCCGAGGCCATGGCGCTGTGCAAGCGTGCCAACCGCAAAAACAAAAGCCAGGCCTTTTTTGTCGCAGACCACGTTTTCCCCCAGACCCTGGATGTCGTGCGCACGCGTGCGCGCTGGCTTGGCCTTGAAGTGATCGTGGACCGGGCAGAGCAGCTTGATCAGTACGACGTTTTTGGTGCGCTGCTGCAGTATCCGGCCGATGACGGAACTGTCACGGATATCGAGGCGCTCATCGAGCGCGCCCACGAGCGCCAGGTCATGGTGGCCGTGGCCACCGACCTGTTGGCGCTGGCACTTTTGAAGCCGCCGGGTGAGATGGGCGCCGATATCGCCCTGGGCTCAGCCCAGCGCTTTGGCGTGCCCATGGGCTTTGGTGGCCCGCATGCCGCCTTTTTTGCCGTTAACGATGATCTCAAGCGCGCCATGCCCGGACGCGTGATCGGCGTTTCCCGCGACCGACACGGTCAACCGGCCCTTCGCATGGCCATGCAGACACGTGAACAGCATATCCGCCGCGAAAAGGCGACCTCCAACATTTGTACCGCTCAGGCGCTGCTGGCCAATATTGCCGGCTTTTATGCGGTCTATCACGGCCCCGAGGGTATTCGCACCATCGCTCACCGCGTTCATCGAATGACCCGCATTCTGGCAAGCGGCCTGTCCGACAGCGATATCCGTGTGGCAAGCGAGCACTTTTTCGACACTCTGACCCTGCAGGTGGCGGATGTGCAGGCCCTGCGCCAGCGCGCCGAAGCGGCCGGTCATAATCTTCGCTATCGCGAGGATGGCCGCGTGGGAGTCAGCCTGGATGAGACCACTACATCACAGGATCTCAACGCCCTTTTCACCATTTTGCTGGGTGATCAACACGGTCATGACGTCACTGCACTTGACGCCGCACTTCAACAGAGCGCAACACAGCTGCCGGACGCCTGCCAGCGCCAGTCAGCGTTTCTGACGCATCCAACCTTCTCGCGCTATCAAAGCGAAACCGAGATGCTGCGCTACCTGAAACGCCTTGAAAATCGTGATCTATCGCTGACGCATGCCATGATCCCGCTGGGCTCTTGCACCATGAAGCTCAATGCCACCACCGAAATGGTGCCGCTGTCGTGGACCGAATGTGCCGATATTCATCCCTTTGCGCCCGAGACGCAGGTCCCGGGCTATCTGAAGATGATCGAAGAGCTTGGCGACTATCTCGTGGAAGTGACCGGTTACGACGCCATTTCCATGCAGCCCAACTCGGGCGCGCAGGGCGAATATGCCGGGCTTCTGGCCATTCGGCGCTATCAGCAGTCGATCGATCAGGGTCATCGACATATCTGTCTGATCCCATCGTCGGCCCACGGCACCAACCCGGCATCGGCTGCCATGACCAGCATGAAAGTGGTCGTGGTGGAGTGTGACGCCAACGGCAATATCGATCTGGAAGATCTACAGGCCAAGGCCGAAAAACACAGTGACGAGCTTTCGGCGATCATGCTGACCTACCCCTCAACGCATGGCGTGTTCGAGGAAGGTATTCGAAAAGCCTGCGACATCGTGCATCAGCACGGCGGGCAGGTGTATATCGACGGCGCCAACATGAACGCCCAGGTCGGGCTGTGTCGGCCGGGCGACTACGGCGGCGATGTCTCGCACCTCAATCTGCACAAGACCTTTTGCATTCCTCACGGCGGCGGCGGCCCGGGCATGGGCCCGATCGGCGTCAGGGCACATCTGGCGGACTATCTGCCGGGCCATGTGCATCGCGAAGGTCATACCCGTTTTGAGCCCGGTACTGCCGTCTCCTCAGCGGCCTTTGGCAGCGCACTGATTCTGCCCATTTCATGGGCCTACATCGTCATGATGGGCGCAAGAGGGCTGCGCGAGGCCAGCGAAGCGGCCATTTTGAACGCCAACTACGTGGCCCATCGCCTGAGCGAGCACTATAGCGTGCTCTATCGTGGCAAAAAGGGCCACGTAGCCCATGAGTGCATCATCGACATTCGCCCGCTCAAGGCAGCAAGTGGCATCGATGAAGAAGACATTGCCAAACGCCTGATGGATTACGGTTTTCATGCGCCGACCATGTCGTTCCCGGTGGCCGGGACGCTGATGATCGAACCCACCGAATCCGAGTCGCGTCAGGAGCTGGATCGCTTCTGCGAGGCAATGATCGCCATTCGCGACGAGATTCGTGCCATCGAACAGGGTGACGCCGCGCGCGATAACAACGTTCTGGTCAATGCCCCGCACACCCAGTACGACCTGTCCTGCGATGACTGGCCCTGGCCCTACTCACGCGAGCAGGCCGCCTTCCCCACCCGGGCGACAAGAGAGGCCAAGTTCTGGCCCAGCGTCAATCGAGTGGATAATGTCTATGGCGACCGCAACCTGATCTGCAGCTGTCCGAGCATCGACGACTATCGAGATTAAGCCCCCCTGATCAAAAAGGCCGACACAGTGAAACGCACTGTGTCGGCCTGATATCACGGCGCTGACGCCTTCAAACGTGCTTACGCGTGATTCCCTTCAGAAGCCATATCAGCGGGCGCTTCATAGCCGTAAAGCGCGTTACGCCGCTGCTCGCGAAACTCATCAAGCAGCTGGCGATAGCGGCGAGGCAGCTCGACGCCGCGACGGGTCAGGATATAGAGGGATTCATAGACAGGCACTGACAGCGGGACTTCCTGAACCTGGCGCTGCCAGGGAGAGGTTTCGAGCACCGGGCGCGAGACAACGGTAAAGCCAAGGCCACGCGCGACCGCATCAAGCACCACCGCGACATCGTTGGTATAGCCTTTCTGCGGGAAATAGCTGATCGAGCGAAACTCCTCGGCATAGTTCTCGCGCAGCACCTGACTTGCATTGTGGACGCCGTCGAAATAGTTCAAAAAACCCAGCGCCAGTAGTTCATTGATGCTGTTACCACGAAAATCAGCCGGCACCACCAGACACAACGGCTCGTGATGCCAGAGCTCATATTCGAGGTCAGGGTGACGCGTAATGTCTGTCACGATGCCTAGATCATAGCGCCCCGCCAGCACGTCCTGAACGATCTCGGCATTGAAGGCAAAATTGTAGCTGATGGTCAGACCGGTATTGACCTGCTGATAGCCCAGCGAAAAGGGATAGAACATCAGTCCGATACTCGAGGGGCTGGCAATACGGCAGTCACCGCTGCTGAGCGACTCATCGTCAAGACCGTGACGAAACTGTTCATGCTCGGCAAAAAGCCGAATGGCGTAGTCGTAGGCACGTCGGCCGGCCTCTGTCAGCGTAAAGCGACGGCCGTGACGGCGCAGCAGGGTCTTGTCGAGGTAATGCTCAAGCTTGCGGATGTGCTGGCTGACCCCGGGCTGAGTCATTTCCAGCTTGTGTGCCGTATGGGTGAAGCTGCCTGTTTCCACCAGCGTGATAAAGGTCTTGAAATACTGGGCATTGAACATGGGGGGTTATCAGCTCACTAACGGCCCCGGGTGCGGAGCAACCGGGGCAGATAAAAATCTTCATTTCTGATCAGACAGATACGGCGTGGCCAACTACTTTATCAGAAAATCCTGCAGCCCGCATGAGCTCCCCGGAGTCTCGTGTTAGCATCCCGGGACGTGACTTTTGACACCGCCGAACACTGGAAAATTCATCATGCCCGACCCCTTTTCAAGACGCGCCGAGAGCATCAAAAAGACACTGCTGGCCATGGAATCCGAGGCGCCCGATGAGGACCTTTTTGCACTGGGCTACATGATTCCGCAGATAGAACTGGTACAGGAGATGGCGCAATACGATCCGGAAACCGTGACCGCCGAGGATTTCGATGCCACCTACCGCCAGTGGCTTGAAAGCACCTTCATGGAAGATGCCATGGAAAGCGATGACCGCCAGCGTATCGAACAACTCTGGCACAGCGCCACGAGCCGAACGAACTGATCCATTGCCGTCAGGGTCCGCTCTGGCATTTGATGACTGCAGGAAAAGGATATCAAAGAGGATGACAGAAGCCACACGAATTTCAGCTACCATTTCTCCGGAAGGCAGTCTGGAGGTGCTCTCGCAGCAGGAAGTCAATCGCCTGCGTGACACTTCATCCAACGGCATGCATGACGTATTGCGCCGCTGCGCACTGGCCATTCTGAACTACGGCACCATGGTCGATGACAGCTGCAGTGTGCTTGAGACCTATCATGACTTTGATATCGAAGTAATCCAGCAGGACCGAGGCATTCGCCTGAAGCTGACCAATGCGCCGGCTCATGCCTTTGTCGATGGCAGCATGATTCGCGGGATCCGTGAGCTGCTCTCTTCTGTCCTGCGCGATGTGGTCTATGTCTCCAACGAGATCGAAAAGCATGGCCGATTTGACCTGGAATCAGCCGAAGGCATTACCAACGCCGTATTCCATATACTGCGCAATGCCGGCGTCATGAAGCCTTCCCGGGATCCCAATCTCGTGGTCTGCTGGGGCGGCCACTCCATTTCGCGCGAAGAGTACGACTACAGCAAGTCAGTCGGCTATCACCTGGGCCTGCGCGACATGGATATCTGTACCGGTTGCGGCCCGGGCGCCATGAAAGGGCCAATGAAAGGCGCCAATGTGGCACACGCCAAACAGCGTCGCCGCAACAGCCGCTATCTGGGAATTTCGGAGCCGGGCATCATCGCTGCCGAATCACCCAACCCGATCGTCAATGAACTGGTCATCATGCCGGATATCGAAAAGCGCCTTGAGGCCTTTATTCGAGTCGGCCACGGCATCATTATCTTTCCGGGCGGCGTAGGCACCGCCGAAGAAATTCTTTATCTGCTGGGTGTACTGCTGCATCCAAACAATACGGACATTCCCTTCCCGATCATCTTTACCGGGCCTGCCGGCAGCGCCGATTACTTCCGGCGCATAGATGAGTTTATCGCGTTCACACTCGGCGCCGAGGCACAAAAGCACTATCGCATCATGATTGATGATCCGGTCGGCGTTGCACGTGCCATGAGAGAGGGCATCGAGGAGGTCACCACCTTTCGGCGCGAGCACCAGGACGCCTTCTACTTCAACTGGCGCCTTGATATCCCGGAGGACTTTCAAAAGCCCTTCACTCCCAACCACGACTCGATGGCCGGACTGGCACTTCACCGCCGCCAGAACGTGCATGATCTGGCGGCCAATCTGCGCCGCGCCTTTTCGGGGATTGTGGCCGGCAACGTCAAGGAACAGGGAGTACGCGCCATCGAAAGGCATGGTCCCTTCCGGCTCAATGCCGAAAGTGAGCTCATGCAACCCCTGGATGACCTGCTGACCTCTTTTGTCGCCCAGGGCCGCATGAAATTACCGGGCACCGAATACGTACCCTGCTATACGCTGAATACGTAAAGCGCTATCTATCCCGAAGGTGGCGCTACTGCTGTGCAGGGCGCCACCAGCCGTAAAGGGTATGCAGCAAAAGCCCAAGGATCATGGCTCTGGGCAGCCACTGATACCAGAATTGCGCCTGTCCCGTGACCAGATGCCATAGCGCTGTAGCCACCACGCTGGCCAACAGCCACAGCACCAAACGCTTCAACGACCGGGCGACGTCAGTTCTGACGCTGCTTGAGGCGCGTTGCCACAAAATGGCGGAAACCACCACCAGCGCCGCTACGCCACCGCATACCAGTACCAGCCGCTCGTTATCGCGAACGATGTAGTAGCCCGGCATTGCCATTACCATGGTGAGTGCCAGTCCCAGCAAAATGGAAATTCGCTCGCCGCTGGCCAGTAACCCCTGACGATTCATGAATGTGCTTCCAGCCACTGTTCTACCCATGGCAGTGCAGCATCATCGGCCATGGGGGTTTCCGAGGCGTCCACTTCCAGACGCTCTCCGACACGCGTGGCGCCCAGGGCGGTCAAAAGCTCATCCAGTTTGCGACCGGCACCGCAAAAACTCTCTTCGTAGCTGCTGTCGCCCATGGCGATCATGGCGTACTGAAGCCCCTCAAGTGACGGACGCTGCTGCTCGAGAGCGCTGCTTAACCCGGTAAAATTGCCGGGATAATCGCCACGTCCCGTGGTAGAGATGCAAAAAAGCGCCAGATCCGGCTGAGGGTCGATCAGTTTATCCAGCGTTGGCGTTTCGTGGATCTCGACGCCGTAACCCGACGACTCATAAAGGGGGGCAATCTGTTCGGCAACATCCAGCGCGCCGCCATAAACCGTTGCAACATAAATTCCGACATCAGGCATGAGTTTCGATCACCCGCATTAAATTTCGAGAATGGTAACACAGGGCGTTTAACGCTTTCCCGGCCGCCGATACATAAAAAAGCCCCGCCTTGGGCGGGGCTTTTAACCAGTAACAGCCAACCATTCTGGCTGCGAATACGCCAGACAATCAGGCCTTGTCGCGTTCCTCCACCAAAGCCTTAAGCTTTTGGCCGGGCCGAAACGTCACCACTCGACGCGCCGATATCGGAATTTCCTCTCCCGTCTTGGGATTACGACCGGGTCTTTCACGCTTGTCGCGCAGATCAAAATTGCCGAAGCCTGAAAGCTTTACCTGTTCGTTTTCCCTGAGACACCCGCGGATTTCATCAAAAAACTGCTCGACAAGCATCTTGGCTTCACGTTTTGAAAAGCCAAGCGACGTGTGCAGATGCTCTGCCAGTTCAGCCTTGGTCAACGCACTCATTATCCGACATCCTGTAGGAGACAATATCCCGCCACCGCATTCAGTTACGCAGCAACGCGCCAAAACGTTCCGAGGAAACCGCGACAATATTGTCAATTGTCTGATTGATTTCGATATCTGTCAGCGTGCGCGAAGGATGCTGCCAGGTCAAGCCCAGCGCCAGGCTCTTGCGCCCTTCTTCAACGCCGGCGCCCTGATAGACGTCGAAAAGACGAAGATCCGTCAATGCCTCCCCGGCCTGCTCACGAATCAGGTCCAGCAGTGACTGCACCGGCAGCGCCTCATCCACCAGCAGCGCCAGATCGCGCCGGACTTCCGGTTGACGAGACAGCGGAGTGAAGGTGGCAAGCCTGCCCTGCTGCAGGGATTCAAGCTCAAGCTCGAAAACGTACACCTCTGGCTTGATTCCGAGCTTTTCCCTGACCGCAGGATGCAGCGCACCTGCCCAACCGACATGCTGATCACCGCGCATGATGCGAGCGCATTGCCCGGGATGGAGCGCGTCATGCTCAGCCGGCTCGAAGCGCCACTCGCTTTCGACGCCACCCAGCGCGAGAAGCCGTTCAACATCGCCCTTGATATCAAAGAAATCGACGTTGTCCTTGCGGCTCGTCCACCCTTCCGGGTCTCGCGTACCGCAGATCATTCCTCCCAGCATGGGCGTTTGCGTCAACGCATCGATATCGCCCTTGAAGACCAGCCCTGTCTCAAAGAGACGAACACGCTGCTGCTGGCGATTGAGATTATGCAAAAGCGCCCGGCACAGGCCCGACCACAGACTCGAGCGCATGACGGACATGTCGCTGGAGATGGGGTTGGCAAGCGTAGGCGTCACGGTTACCGGATCCAGTGCCTGCTGCAGCTCCTCGGAAACGAAGCTGTAGGTAATGGCTTCCTGGTAGCCACCCGCTACCAGATGCTGGCGAATGGCATCGAGAGAGACCTTCGTCCCATCTTCGCGACGCGGGGCCAGGTTGGTCTGCGGATAGCGAACGGGCAGGCGGTTGTAGCCGTGAACGCGCGCCAGCTCTTCAACCAGATCCTCTTCCAGACGCACATCAAAGCGCCATGCCGGCACACTGACATGCCAGACGCCCTCCCCCTGAGCCACCAGGGTCATGCCCAGGCGGGTCAGGATGTCGCTGATCTCTTCTTCATCGAGCGCCATGCCCAGAATCCGGCTGACGCGCGCGGCGCTCAGGGTGATCTGACAGGTCTCGGGCAGCGCCTGCGCATCCGTCTGCTCGATCACCGGTCCGGGACGACCGCCGGCCAGCTCGACAAGCAGTTTTGTTGCCCGCTCAAGTGCACGCACCTGCAGCGTCGGGTCAACGCCGCGCTCGAAGCGATGCGAGGCGTCCGTATGCAGACCGTACTGGCGAGCCTTCCCGGCGACAAAAAGCGGGGCAAAGAAGGCAGACTCCAGCAGCACATGACGTGTCTCGCTGTTAACGCCCGAGCGCTCGCCGCCCATGACACCGGCAATGGCCAGCGGGCCATCCGCATCGGCAATCAGCAGGGTATCGTCTGCAAGCTGAACGTTTTGCCCATCAAGCAGCGTCAATGTCTCGCCGGCACGAGCGTTGCGCACTTCGATAGCGCCCTGGAGTCGATCCAGGTCGAAGGCATGCATCGGCTGGCCCAGCTCGAGCATCACATAGTTGGTAACATCCACCACGATATCGATGGCGCGCAGACCACAGCGGCGCAGATACTCCTTGAGCCACAGCGGAGACGGCGTACTGACATCCACATCACGTACAACGCGCGCGCTGTATCGTGGACAGGCGTGGCCATTTTCAAGGCGGACATCGAAGCGCTCGTCGATCTGCTCTGGCACGGCAGCAATTTCGGGCGTTTTGACCTCGACGCGGTTGAGCACACCGATTTCGCGCGCCAGCCCCATCACGCTCAGGCAATCGCCACGGTTGGGCGTCAGGTCCACATCGATGCTGTGATCGTCCAGCCCGAGCCACTGCCTCAGGTCTTCGCCAACGGGGGCTTGCTGTGGCAACACCCAGATGCCCGGCGATTTTTCTTCAACCAGGCCCAGCTCGGACTCGGCACAGATCATGCCATGAGACGCCACGCCTCGAAGCTTTGCTTCCTTGATGGCGAAATCACCGGGAAGCATGGCGCCGGGTCGGGCCAGCGCCACTTTTTGACCGGCATCCACATTGGCCGCGCCGCACACTACTTGCTGAAGCTGCCCGCTGCCGTCATCAAGCTGGCAGACACGAAGACGGTCAGCGTCAGGGTGCTGAGCGGCCTCTTTTACCTGTGCAACGACGACACCTGTGAACGGGGGTGACACCGGTTCAACGGCGTCAACTTCCAGTCCTGCCATGGTGATCTGATCGGCAATCGCCTGCACGTTCTGCGCTACATCAACCCATTGACGCAGCCACTGTTCGGAAACTTTCATCTTGCCTCGCTATACCGAAACGGGTTACTGAAACTGGCGGAGAAAGCGCAGATCGTTGTCGAAAAAAAGACGCAGGTCGTTGACGCCATACCGCAGCATCGCCAGACGCTCAACGCCCATGCCGAAGGCAAAACCGCTATAGCGCTGCGAGTCTATACCCACATGGGCAAACACGTTGGGATGCACCATGCCGCAACCCATTACTTCCAGCCAGCCGGTATGAGAGCAGACGCGACACCCCTGGCCACCACAGTTGACGCATTGAATGTCGACTTCTGCCGAAGGCTCGGTGAACGGAAAATAGGAGGGGCGAAAACGAACATCGAGCCGGTCACGCTCAAAGAAGGCTTTCAAAAAGGCCTCGATGGTTCCCTTGAGATCGGCAAAGCTGACATTTTCATCCACAAATAGCCCTTCCACCTGATGGAACATGGGGCTGTGGGTCAAGTCGGAATCATTACGGTATACCCGGCCCGAACAGACCAGACGCACCGGTGGTTCCTGATGTTCCATGGTTCGGATCTGAACCGGAGACGTATGCGTGCGCAGTACATGGCGCGCATCAAAATAGAAGGTGTCGTGCATGGCACGCGCTGGATGATGGGCCGGTATATTCAGGGCCTCGAAGTTATGATAATCGTCCTCGATTTCGGGACCTTCCGCGATATCATAACCAATATTGGCAAAACACTGCTCGATGCGGCGCAGCGTCTGGGTAATGGGGTGAAGGCCTCCCGAAGACTCGCGTCGACCCGGTAGCGTCACATCCACCTTTTGTGCAGCAAGCCTTGCGGCCATGGCACTGGCTTCCAGCGTCGTTCTTTTGGCTTCCAGGGCGCTTTCGATCTGCTGCCTTGCCTGATTGATGACCTCGCCGGCAGCAGGACGTTCCTCGGGCGGCAACTTTCCCAACCCTTTCAGCAAAGCCGTCACTTCACCCTTTTTTCCAAGGTAGTGGACACGAATGTCTTCCAGTGCCCTGATATCTTCGGCAGCGTCTATGGCGTCGACCGCCGTCGCTACTACTGTGGAGAGATGCTCCATCCGTCTTGCTCCATGAAAAACGGCAGATTGCAGATACCCGGGAAGCTCTGCACGTTGATCCTGTTATCAGGGATCTGACGATAAATTGCTGCCACACAAAAAAACAAGGGAAGAGCAACGGCTCTTCCCTTGTAGCATTTCGGCAGGTGAAATCGGATCACCCGTACCGTCAGGCGGCCTTGGCCTGCTCGACGATAGAACCGAAAGCCTGCTTTTCGTGAACGGCCAGATCTGCAAGGATCTTGCGGTCGATCTCGATACCGGCCTTTTTCAGACCGTTGATGAAGCGGCTATAGGACATGCCGTGAGTGCGAGCTGCAGCGTTGATACGTGCAATCCACAGCGCACGGAACTGGCGCTTTCGCTGACGGCGGTCACGGTAGGCGTACTGACCGGCCTTGATGACCGCCTGCTTGGCAACACGGAAAGTGCGCGAACGAGCACCGTAGTAGCCTTTTGCCTGCTTCAGAATCTTCTTGTGACGACGACGAGCGACGACACCACGCTTTACACGAGCCATGAAAACCTCCTGACTTCAGTTGTTTGAATCGACTTAGATATAAGGGAGCATGCGCTCGATCAGACGACGATCGGCATCATGGATCTGCTTCATACCGCGCAGCTGACGCTTACGCTTGGTCGATTTCTTGGTCAGGATATGGCTGCGAAAGGACTGCTTGTGCTTAAAGCCCTTGGCAGTGCGCTTGAAGCGCTTGGCCGCACCGCTGTTGCTCTTGATTTTCGGCATGAGAATAACTCCGCACGATATTTTTTAGAAAACCCGAGGCCAGCGTGCCGAACCATGGCAAACCTCCTGCGATGGCATCAACACGCTCGTTAACCTGCCCGCGGATCACTTTTTCCTGGGGGCCAGCATCATGATCATTTGCCGGCCTTCCATCTTCGGACGCGATTCTACAACAGCAAGGTCGTCCAAGTCATGCTCTACGCGCTCCATGAGCTTGCGTCCGATATCCTGGTGCGCCATTTCGCGACCGCGGAATCTCAGAGTGACCTTGCCCTTATCGCCTTCCTCAAGGAAACGGGTCAAGTTCTTGAGCTTGACCTGGTAGTCGCCTTCATCGGTTGCAGGCCGGAATTTGACTTCCTTGATCTGGATCTGCTTTTGCTTTTTCTTCTGAGCAGACTTCTGCTTTTTCAGTTCGAACTGATGCTTGCCGTAATCCATGATCTTGCAAACGATCGGATCGGCATTGGATATCTGCACGAGATCAAGCCCAGCTTCTTCAGCCTTGGCAAGCGCCTCATTCATGGGCACAACACCCAGCTGCTCGCCCTCGCTATCGATAAGCCGAACTTCATCCGCACGGATGCGGTCATTTATGGGTGCGCGCTTTTCCTGAGGGCGCCCACGTTGGTTATTTCGCTTGATCGTCAAGTCTCCATTGCTGAAAAGAAATGCTGCTATCCACGCTCGTTATCCAGTCTGGCAAGAAATTCGGAAACTGTCATCGTCCCGAGATCCTCGCCAGTCCGCGTTCTGACAGCAACGCTATCCGACTCCACTTCCTTATCGCCGACAACCAGCAGATAAGGCACCTTCTGGAGTGTATGCTCACGAATTTTAAAACCGATCTTCTCATTCCTCAAGTCTGACTTGACACGAAGACCGGCTTGTTGCAAACGCTCGGTCAGCGCCGTGGCATAGATTGCCTGTGCATCGGTAATGTTGAGCACAACAATCTGCTCTGGTGCAAGCCACAGCGGCAGCGCACCGGCGTGATGCTCCAGCAGGATACCGATAAAGCGCTCGAAGGAACCGATAATGGCACGGTGAAGCATAACCGGTGTATGACGGTTGCCATCTTCACCCACATACTGGGCGCCGAGACGGCCGGGCATCATGAAATCAACCTGCATGGTGCCCACCTGCCACTCACGACCAAGACAGTCGCGCATATGATACTCGATTTTGGGCCCGTAAAAGGCGCCCTCACCGGGCAACTCCTGCCACTGAACGTCGCACGCCTTTAACGCAGCGCGAAGCGCGCCTTCAGCCTTGTCCCACTCTTCATCGCTACCGATACGCTTTTCAGGGCGCAGAGCGATCTTGACGTCGATATCGTCGAAACCGAAGTCCTCGTAAACCCTGAGCGCCTGACGATGAAAATCGGTGACTTCCGGTTCAATCTGCTGCTCGGTGCAAAAGACATGACCATCGTCCTGAGTGAAGGCACGCACTCGCATGATGCCGTGTAATGCACCCGAGGGCTCATTACGATGACATCCGCCGAACTCTCCATAGCGAATGGGCATTTCACGATAGCTGTGAAGGCCTGAGTTAAATACCTGTACATGCCCGGGACAATTCATCGGCTTGAGCGCGTACTCTCGCTTTTCCGATTCGGTAAAGAACATGTTTTCCGAGTAATTATCCCAGTGGCCGGACTTTTTCCAGAGGCTGACGTCCATGACCTGCGGACAGCGAATTTCCTGATAGCCACCGCTGCGATAAACGTTTCGCATGTACTGCTCGACCGCCTGCCAGATGGCCCAGCCTCGCGGATGCCAGAAAACCATGCCCGGCGACTCTTCCTGCTGATGAAAGAGATTGAGCTGACGCGCCAGTTTGCGGTGGTCACGCTTTTCTGCTTCTTCAAGTCGCTTGATATAGGCGTTAAGCTGCTTTTTGTCCGCCCAGGCCGTACCATAAATACGTGTGAGCATGGTGTTGGCAGCATCACCTCGCCAATAGGCGCCGGCCAGCTTCAAAAGCTTGAACGATTTTAGATGCCGGGTATTGGGAACATGAGGTCCCCGGCACATGTCGATGTATTCCTTGTGATGATACAGCCGGATGGTCTCGCCTTCGGGAATGCGGGAAACGATATCCTGCTTGTAGGTCTCGTCTCGCGCCACGAAGGTTTGAAGGGCCTGATCACGGTCAACATACACTCTTGAAACGTCATATCCTTCATCGATCAGCTCACGCATGCGCTTTTCGATCTTTTCAAGATCATCACTTGAAATGGACTGTCCGAAATCGATGTCGTAATAAAAACCGTCATCGATGACAGGTCCGATGGCCATTTTGGCGTCGGGATAAAGCTGCTTGACGGCATGCCCGATCAGGTGCGCGCAGGAGTGGCGAATGATCTCGAGCCCTTCCTGATCCTTGGCAGTCACGATGGCAACTGACGAATCATGATCGACGATATCGGCCGTATCGACCAGATGGCCATCGATTTTGCCGGCTACGGCAGCCTTTGCAAGGCCGGTACCGATGGACTCGGCAATCGCCATGATGGATACGGGGGAATCAAATTGACGCTGACTACCGTCAGGAAGTGTGACGACGGGCATAGGAGTTCCTTCCTTGTTTCAGTGGTGACCGCTACCAGGAGTCACTTGAGGTATTACATTGTCAGCAGGGCACAGGGAGTGCACCCGGAAACTGGCAGGCGTGGGGCAAGTTATCAAGCCGGAGCGCAAACTAGCAAACAGTGATGAATCACGTCCAGTCAATCACTGGAAATTGATAAAACTGCCGGCACTTGTCGAGAAATATTTACATAAAAAAGAGGGCGCCGAAGCGCCCTCTTTTGTCAGATGGCAATCAGCAGAAATTACTGATTGTTGCCACCGTTCTGGCCTGTACGATCCATCACCTGACCGTTTTCACCCAGCGGATGAACTTCGGTACGACGGTTTTCTGCACGACCTTCAGCAGTATCGTTGCTGGCTACCGGACGCTCTTCGCCGAAGCCGAGGGCTTCCATGCGATCAGAGGAGACACCCTGAGAGGCCAGGTAGTCACGAACGGAGTCCGCACGACGCTGAGACAGATCCTTGTTGTAGGAAGCGCTACCAACAGAGTCGGTGTGACCTTCCAGACGAACACGGACCTGTTCGTTGCTGTTGAGCTTCTCGGCAACGTCGTTCAGGGTCTGTTCGGCGTTGGAAGTCAGCTGTGCAGAGTCAAATTCGAAGTTGACGTCGCGCAGTACCAGCGCTGCCGGGCAGCCCAGAGCGTTGACCTGAGTACCGGCCGGAGTGTTCGGGCACTGATCCTGATAGTCCGGAACGCCGTCACCGTCGGAATCCAGCGGGCAGCCGCGCGAATCAACCTCTACACCAGCCGGGGTACCCGGGCACTGGTCGAGGTAGTCCGGCACGCCGTCACCGTCGGTGTCGATCGGGCAGCCCTTGGCATCAACGGCTACGCCTGCCGGTGTGTTCGGGCACTCGTCACGAGAATCCGGCACGCCGTCATTATCGGAATCCAGTTCACGGCTGTCGCCACCCGAGCAAAGCAGAGCAGCTGCTGTTGCTCCGGCAGTTGCACCGATTGCGGCACCCGTTTCTTCGTCGTCGTTGCTGCTGACACCGTAACCGAGGCCACCACCGATCAGGCCACCGGCCAGACCGCAGACGAAAGGAGAAGAGTACCAGGAATCACCGCTGGACGAAGCACCGGAAGATTGAGAACCTGAGCTGGCGCAGCCGGCGAGACCCATGACGAGAGCAGATCCCAGCAGCAAGCCAGTTGTTGATTTATTCATGCAAGACTCCTTCTTTTTTGCAACGCTAGGGCAACGATGTTGTTACTAAGCGGTTCCGAGTATAGGCAACGCCAACAGCACTAGAAAGTTTTTCTTGTATTGAAAAGAAAAGCATATCAAGAGCATTGGAGCCAGCTTGTGACCACCCTGCTTTGGTCTCTCGAAACAACCACACGATGCCATGATGAAAAACGCGTCACTGGCAATCCATTGTGACGTATTCGAACACTGTTTTCGCACTGAAAGCGGTGAAAGTCAAACCCTGTTTATTGCATTGATTAAATTTCAGGGTAATTGCGTCGAACTTCAAAAAAATGAATCTTCTCGAAACTATGGATCATTACTGTATTACAACGTGGTTTGTCCGATCGACCAGTCTGCGAGCCGCCTGCAAAATACCCACTTCGTGTTTGCTGACAACTTCCAGTCTCTGACGATCTTCCTGCATTCTTTCGCGCGCCGTCAGGGTTGAGCGGGCCTGATGAGTATGCAGATGAGAGGTATCGTCACTCACCTGCGCAATAACAGCCAGTTCGCTGTCTTCCCACCAGCCGGCATCGAGAATATCAATCATGACCCGAGCGCGCAGACACCCCTCTGCCAGGTCCATCTGACCTTCCTGCATCGCCCGGCCTATTACGTTGAGATTGGACAGACACTGGTATTCGGCCTGCGCCTTCTCCTGTTCCTGAAACTGCTTGCGTCGACGCAGTTCGCGAGACATCCGCCAGATAATTGCCAGCAACACGCCAACAATCACAAGCGCCATGCATAAAAGCGTGATCGCCCAGGCTTGTGACACGATTAACAATACTCCCTTGACGTGAATTCGATCATTAGCACCATAACAATTCTCCGGCTTGATAATATCGCCAGCCAGAAACGGTATTCACTATCCGGTACCGGATTCGGCGCCAAGTGCCCTGAATGCAGCGACCAGCTTTTCCTGCTGACGCGCATGGGAATAGTTTTCTGCCAGGCTCGAAAGCTCCCTGCTCAACGCATTACGCCCGGCGCTGTCTTCAAGAAGCCTGCGCGCACTTTGCGCCCACCCTTTGACGTCCATGGCGTCCAGAACCAGTTCAGGATAGCGATCCTCCAGAAGTTCTGCACAGCCGACTTCGGACGAAAGCATGATCGGCGTACCACACGCCATGGCTTCCAGCGCAACACGACCGAACTCTTCGATATGGGCAGGCAGCATGAAAATATCCAGTGCACCGTAGAGTCGTTCGACTTCATTGACAGTCGAGCGCCAGGCAAACCGCTCGGCAACGCCGAGGGTTTCAGCCATTTTCTGCCAGGGAGAAGCGTCATCCTTGCCGACTACAAGAAAGCGACAGCGGTTGGGCATCAGCCTGTCCAGCTCCGATGCCAGCTTTACAAAGCCGTCCACATTACGCTTTTTGAAGTTCCCGGAAGTGACTACCCCTATTAAAAACTCTCCGGGCGCTACTCCCAGCGATTGGCGCACCTCTTCTCTATTAATACGGGCCCGCTGAGGATGAAACTGTTCAGGGTCATAGCCCGGGTAGCTGATATCGATCCTGTCAGGGGCAATACCGTAACGACTCGTCAGGTCGTTTCCCATCATCCTTGAGTTGACGGCGACACGACGAAAACGCTGCCCCTTGAGGACATGATCATGAATGGCGGCGACCTCATGATCCTCGGGTAGTGCACAACCGTGTATGGCCTGACTGGCCAGATGCACACAGTTATGCAGATACACCACATCGGGCGTTTCCACATCACCATGACTTATCAAAAGATCTGGCGAATGTCGCCGCGCCCATGCCTGGACACGGCGATTGAACCAGAAGCGTCGACGGGCCCCCTTGAAAGGCCAGCGCCGTGTCCTGACCAGTCGAGCGCCTGCACGCGCCACCAGATCGGCATTGCCTCGCTCGGCAATAATCACGACCCGATACCCCAGCGTGATCAGCGCTGCCGTTTGCTCAAGCGCATTCCGGCTGGCACCTGTGCTTTTTTCTACCTGGCGGATGGCAATGGCCGCCAGCGGTGTTGCATGTTCTGTCATTCAAAAGGCACTCAAACAGCGATATCAGCGAACGTGCCTCACTGGCAGAATTAACGTTCACGATGGCGATCCTGAATCAGCGCTCAAGCTCATGCGGCCCGAGCACTGCGCACATCATGGTATCATGAAGCACTATCCGGGCCAGTCGTCCCACAAGTACCGATTGCGACTCATGCTCGACTCAGGAAGATGTTGAGTCCCTGTAACCGTCGGGATTTTTCTGCTGCCAGCGCCAGGTATCCGCCATCATTTCCTCAAGGCCTGCCTCGGCAGTCCAGCCGAGAACTCTTTCGGCGTGAGCCGGGTCAGCGTAACAACGAGCGATATCACCGGCACGACGGGGGCGAATTTCATAAGCAACCTCTCGGCCGCTGGCTTTTTCAAAGGCCTTCACGACTTCTAGCACGCTGTACCCCTTGCCGGTGCCAAGATTGAAAGTATGAACGCCATCATGGCGGGACAGGTAATCAAGGGCCATCAGATGCCCCTTCGCCAGATCCGTGACGTGGATATAGTCACGAACACCGGTACCGTCACTGGTATCGTAATCGTTGCCGAATACGGACAGCACTTCTCGGCGACCAATCGCCACCTGACTGACAAAAGGCACCAGATTGTTGGGGATACCATTGGGGTCTTCACCGATCATGCCGCTGTCATGCGCGCCCACCGGATTAAAATAACGCAGTACGGAAATACGCCACTGCGGATCGGCTACGACAAGGTCGCGTAGGATTTCTTCGACCATCAGTTTGGAACGGCCGTAGGGATTGGTGGCCGCGGTAGGGAAGTCTTCACGGATGGGCACCGATTCAGGATCGCCGTACACGGTAGCTGAAGAACTGAAAACGATCGTTTTCACGCCGGCGCGAGACATGGCCTCACAAAGCACCAGCGTGCCATTGACGTTGTTATCGAAGTAGGCAAGAGGTTTCTGGACGCTTTCACCCACGGCCTTGAGGCCGGCAAAATGAATGACCGAATCGATATCATTGTGCTCAAAGATGTCATCCAGCAGTGCCGCATCACGAATGTCGCCTTCTACCCAGCGCGCTTCCCTGCCGGTCAACGTATTGACCCGGTCCAGAGATTTCTGACTGGCATTGCAGAAATTATCCAGCACCAGAACATCCTGGCCTGCTTCAAGCAGTGCCAGGACCGTATGCGACCCGATATAACCTGCCCCGCCGGTGACAAGAATCATTTACCTTCCCCTGTATCCTGAATCAATAAAACGGCTGAATGAATACTGTTCTGAAAAGGTGCACCAGCATTCATGGTCGACGAAAGGCGCAAATACAATCGTCTTATATTTCATTATAAACATGAATAAAGTCGAGGATTTATGCTGATCCATCGGTTGGCTGTACTTTAACTCAACTCCTGTTACCGAGAACAAATAATGCCTGATACGACGACGGATACCGACAAGCCATCTTCAGGCAAGGCACCTGTCATTGGTCTGTGGCTGGGGCTGGCATGGATCGTGATGGTGCTTGTCGTGCCGGCACCGGGCGGCATGTCAGGCAGCGCCTGGCACTGTGTCGGCCTTGCACTTTTGATGGCCACCTGGTGGTCAACCGAGGCGATTCCGATCCCGGCGACCTCCCTGCTTCCCATTATTCTCGCACCTGCCATGGGTATCGGCAGTCTGAAAGACGTTACCTCAGCCTATGCAGACCCGATCATTTTCCTTTTTCTGGGCGGTTTCCTGCTGGGCCTTGCCATGCAGCGCTGGGATCTCCATCGCCGTATTGCACTGCGAACCCTCATTGTCGTGGGGTCTGACCCCAAAAGGCAGATTGGCGGTTTCATGCTGGCAACCGGGTTTATCAGCATGTGGGTCTCCAACACGGCAACGGCCATCATGATGCTGCCCATCGGTACTTCCGTGATCGCCCTTATTTCCACCAGCAATGAAGCTGAAGTGCGCCGGTATGCCACAACCCTTTTGCTGGCCATTGCCTACTCCGCCAGCATCGGGGGTGTCGCCACTCTGATCGGCACCCCCCCCAACGCTCTGCTGGCCGGCTATCTCTCCAATAACCAGGGAATCGATATCGGCTTTGCACAATGGATGGTGGTCGGTCTGCCGGTATCAATTGCCATGATGCTGCTGGCCTGGTGGTGGCTCACAAGACAGAGCTTCGATCTTGAGCAGAGCGACGCCGGTGACAACCTGCTGAAAGAGGAGCTTGGCAAACTCGGTAGCATGAGCTCTGCTGAAAAGCGGGTCGGCATTGCTTTTTTGCTGGCAGCCGCCGCCTGGATTCTTCGACCCCTGCTCAATAACCTCGGCCTTGACTGGCTCAGCGATACAACCATTGCCATGACCGTAGGCGTTGGGCTTTTCCTGATGCCGTCCGGGAGCAGCAAGAAAGACAAGCTCATGGATTGGGAAAGCTCGGCGTCACTGCCCTGGGGTGTTTTGCTGCTTTTCGGAGGCGGACTGGCACTGGCAGGCATTATTCAGAGCTCCGGGCTTGCCTCCTGGATTGCCGAGCAGCTGTCGCTTTTCTCGATTTTCCCGCTGGTCGGTCTGATCGCCATCGTGGTTCTGGTCATCATTTTCCTGACAGAGGTCACCTCCAACACGGCGACTGCTGCGGCCTTTTTGCCACTGCTGGGGGCACTGGCCATCTCATTGGGTCTCTCGCCGCTGCTGATTACCGTTCCGGCTGCCATCGCCGCAAGCTGTGCCTTCATGATGCCCGTGGCAACACCGCCTAATGCGATCGTGTTTGCAACCGGACAGATGAAGATCCAGTCCATGATTCGCGCCGGGTTGTTTCTTAACCTGGCCGGCACGGTGATCATTACGCTGATGGTATACGCACTGGTGTCACTGCTCTGGTGATCTGTGCCGTATGGAGCTCAAAGGCCGCCTATAGAAGGCGGCCTTTTTTGTGATCGTTTTTGAATATAGCGACAATAAAACCTTAAATATTGATTAAGAAATTTTCCGAAATTAAAATAATATTCAGTTTCGCGAATTCCATCAACCCGGCTGTATCGGAAATGCATGGATTCGCAATTTTTGTGCCAGAGATGCTTATGCATATTTCACACTATATCGGTCTAAAGGGTGCAGGCGGCGCCGAGCTGCTTTTTTCGGAGTTGAGTAACGTGTGGGCACGACGCGGGCTGACACAAAGCGCTCTGCTTCGTAGCGCTCCCATTCATCGGGAAGTCGCCAGAAGGCTTCCTGATTCACTTCTGACCATCGACTATAAGCGCTGGAACGGCATCAGGGTTCCTGCCACCCCTTCCTTTATAAGACGAACCTGTCTACGCCAGACCATGGGTCAGCTTCCAGAGCCGGATATCTTTTTGAGCTGGTCAAATTTGCGTAACAACCCGGCCCTTAAAAAATCCTCACCCTATATTCATTACGAACATGGCGTTGGCTGGATCCATAAAGTGGACAAGGAAGGACAACGCTTTTTGAACAATGCAGCGGGGTTTATTTGTGTTTCGCATGCCGCCAGGCGCGTGCTGGAACTCAAATGGGGGATTGAAAACAGATCCATTGCCGTTGTGGCCAACCCGCTTCGCAACAGCCTGACCACCAAACCGGAGCATCACCTGCCACTCGAAGGCAGAGCAATACGATTGGCCTTCGCCGGCAGACTCACAGCCATCAAGGGCTTGACTATTACTCTTCACGCGCTGGCTCTGCTGCGTCAGGGTGGCATCAATGCAGAACTGCATGTTGCGGGCGATGGCTCACAACGCACCACGCTGGAACAACAGGCCGATAAGCTCGGCATTTCATCGTCCTGTCATTTTCACGGCTTCGTGGCGGATACGCGGGATTTTTTCAGCAGGATGGATATTGCCCTGTTTCCATCCATTCGAGAATCGTTCGGCATGGCCAGTCTGGAAGCCAGCGCGGCCGGATGCCCCGTCATTGCAAGTCGCATCGATGGTCTGCCGGAAACGATATGGGAAGGCCACAGTGGTATTACCCTGCCCTGCGAAAACGATCCGAGACGTTATTATGACAACAACATCATGGCCCAGCTTCCCGAGCTGGTTTACGACCCCGACCTGGATCAACTGCGAACGCCCGGCGTCGTTGATCCTTCAAGGCTGGCCGATACCATTGGCATGCTGGCTAATGATACACAGCGCCTGAATGTCATGCGCCGGCACGCCATCGAACATGCCGCACATTTTAACGATCTGCAGCAATACGGGGATCAGCTGTTCAGCCATGTTTGCCACATCGCGTCGGCCACCAATAGACACGGCAGTAACCACCACGCAACATCACTACCATGAACGTCATAAACACCACTATCCCCCTGCATGCAATTACATCGACGGCACAGATCCTGCCATCAGTGTTGATGACGTCTTCAGAGCAGCTGACACTACAGCTGACATTTCACATCAATCACAATCGCTGGTGGCGCACCGTGCCCTTTGTGACCGTACACATCGGCCAGAGAACAGTGTCGTTTTCGATACATCGTCAACATCAAAAAGCAGCGCTGACCCTGGCGCTGGCCCGGACAGAGGTAGAAAGCCCGCTGAGCTTTTCATTCAGGGGTTGCAAACCTGTGGGGACGCACGCAAGCGTTACGGTCGCTTCTCGGCCAGCGCTTGATGATGGCCCCATCATGATTGTCGCCCCACACCCGGACGATGCCGAAATTGCCGCCGGCGGGCTTTATAGCGCTTACGCATCGCAGACTCGCATTGTGACGCTCTCGGCCGGTGAACTGCTTCGCAAACTGGATCGTCAGTATATTGTCGGGCTTGATGATGACCTGACAGCCGCCGGACGACGAAAAGGGACGGTGAGAAGCTGGAACAGTGTCGCAACGCCGCTTCTTTCCGGCGTTGCCTTCGAGCACTGCCCGGTGCTGGGCGTGCCCGATGGGCATGGCTGGGAAATCATGCATGACAATGCATCAATCGAGCCGATCCTGCCGGTCAATGACGCGCGTCGATTCAACACACTGTCTCTGCCCTGCGACGGTGCCGAGTCTCTTGGCCGTGATGACATCATCAGGGATCTCGGGTATCTGATCGAGTACTGGCAACCTGCCACCATACTGGTTACAGATCCTGAATATGATCCCCATGGCGACCATCGCGCAGCGGCAATGGCGCTTGCCAGAGCGTTGCAACAGAGTCATTTTAGACCAGCGCGTGTTTTACTGTATGCCAATCATTACCGGGATACTCATCCGCCCGGCCCCGCCTTTCAGCCGGCATGGACGCCCTCGCCGGAACTACGAACCCCATGTTTCCACCGGCCGACCCCTTATCTGTTTTGTCTTGACAGGGAAGCGCAACGACACAAGGCACTGTTACTGGATGCCATGACCGACCTTGCAAGACGTGATCGCCCACGCCAGATCAGAAGAAAAAAACGCAAGGAAGGGTTTGAGCCATCGCTTGCGCCAGACAGGGATCGCTATTTCCAATGGGCCGTTCGCAGTAGCGAGTACTTCCAGATGGTCGAGCCGGAAGACTTTATCGAAGGCGCCAGAGAGCTGCCGCCGGGCTGAAACCCGGCGACAATCAGGGTACAGCTCAGGTAAAAAACAAAAAGCCCTTGATGATCAACGCATTGGCAATATCGATCAGGAATCCGCCGACCACCGGTACGATGATAAAGGCAAGCCTTGAAGGCCCGAATCGCTCGGTAACTGCCTGCATGTTGGCAATGGCCGTCGGTGTTGCTCCCATGGCAAAGCCGCAATTGCCCGCGACCAGAACCGCGGCGTCGTAGCCGCCGCCCATCACCCTGAAGGTGACCTGGGTGGTGTAAAAAAAGACCAGTGCGACCTGCACCAACAGGATCACCAGCATCGGCAGCGCCAGATTGGCGAGATCCCACAGTTTCAGATTCATCAGCGCCAGTGCCAGAAACACGGAAAGTGCCACGTTGCCGACCGTGTTATTGGCATCATCATTGACATGATAAAGACGACTGATGCGCAGGAAATTGCCGATGAGAACGCAGGAGAAAAGTACCCACACAAATGTCGGCAGGCTAAAGGGCGTATCTTCAAGCACGCCATGCAGAAAGGTACCCGCAACAAGCCCCGCGAAGAGACAGCACAGCACGCGAATCATGCTGCCGACATCGGTTCGCTCATCCTTGCCGGTAAGGTCGGCGACATCTTCCTGATTGTCGCTTTCAAGAGACATCCCCCTTTTTTGAGCCCGGCGAATCAAAAATGACGCCGTCGGGCCGCCGATCAGAGAACCAAATACCAGACCAAAGGTTGCGGCTGCCATCGCCAGTGCCATGGCGCTTTCCACGCCGTAGTTATTGGTAAAGACCTCTGCCCATGCCGCACCGGTGCCATGTCCACCCGACATGGTGATCGACCCGCCCAGCAGCCCCATCACGGGTGACAGACCAAACAGCGTTGCGATGCCGACGCCCACAATGTTTTGCAGCACCAAAAGCCCGACCACAAGCGCGAAAAAGACCAGCAGCCTTGAACCACCGGCACGAATCAGACCAAAGTTGGCGGAAAGACCGACCGAGGCGAAAAAGACCAGCATGAAGGGCTCCTGAAGCCCGCCAAAGAAGTTGATTTCGATGCCGAAGGCTCGTAGTACCGTAATGACAAGCGTGGCAAGCAGCCCTCCTACCACGGGTACCGGTATATTGAACTCACGCAGAAAGCGCACATGCTTGACGCACTGCTGGCCAATCACCAGCACCACAATGGCAATAAAAAGCGTTGTTATGGGACCAGGCGTCATGATGATTCCTGTAAGTTATTGATGTCATACACTGTAACGCCAGAAAGGCAGCCCCGAGTATAAGTCATTAGCCCCCTGTGAACCCAGCTCGTCTACTCCGCCCCGACCCCTCTATAACGCCGGCGTCATGCGAAACCGCCTCTTTCGTTCGACTAAAGTCGCCTGCCTCATGCAACAGTAAAGCCCGATCAGGCACTACGTTTGTCGAATAACTACTAACGACGAGATCGCAATGAACGAAGATAAGCAGGAAAAGCCTCCCGGCATGGGTGCCCGAATCGGGCTCTGGGCAGGCCCGATCTGGGTAGTGGCAACCCTGCTGCTGCCTTCCCCGGGTGACATGTCGCAGGAAGCCTGGCGCTGCGCCGGACTGGCGTTGCTGATGGGCACCTGGTGGGCCACACAGGCCCTGCCGTTGGCCATAACGGCTCTGCTGCCGATATTCATGGCGCCGGCCCTTGGCATTGCTGAGCTTGATGATGCGGTACCGGCCTATGCCGACCCCGTTATTTTCCTTTTTCTGGGCGGCTTTCTTCTCGGGCTATCGATGCAGCGCTGGGATCTGCACAAGCGCATTGCGCTCAGAATCATGCTGATCATGGGGCAAAACCCTCGCCGTCAGATCGCCGGATTCATGATGGCCACCGGCTTTCTGAGCATGTGGGTGTCCAATACGGCCACGGCTGTCATGATGCTCCCCATTGCCACCTCCGTCATGAGCCTCCATGGCCATACCGACAGCGAAGGCACGCGGCGTTATGGCACCGCCCTGCTGCTTGCCATCGCCTACTCCGCCAGCATTGGCGGTGTGGCCACGCTCATCGGCACACCCCCCAATGCGCTGCTGGCAGGCTATCTATCGTCGCAGACCGATATGCAGATCGGTTTCGCTCAATGGATGAGCGTGGGTCTACCGGTTGCCATTGTCATGATGCTCATCACCTGGTGGTGGCTGACACGTGGCGATATCTCGACAGGAGAAGAAGATTCCGAAAAGGGTCAAAACCTTCTCAAGCAAGAGATGCAAAAGCTGGGGGCGCTCAGTAGCGCCGAGAAGCGGGTAGGTATCATTTTCATGCTGGCAGCCATCGGCTGGATTACACGCCCTCAACTCAATGCGCTGGGGCTTGGCTGGCTGGACGACACAACCATTGCCATCATGATCGGCACGCTGCTCTTTCTGGTACCTTCCGGGACAACCGGGGGCCGGCTGATGACATGGGAGGTGGCCTGCAAGATGCCCTGGGATGTGCTGATTCTGTTCGGGGGCGGTCTGGCCATGGCCGGCATTGTTCAGGATACGGGGCTGGCCGAGTGGATTGCCGAACAGCTGACACTCCTGAGCGTGCTGCCCACTCTCCTTTTGATCGGCTGCATTGTCCTGATCATCAAGTTTCTGACAGAGATCACCTCCAATACGGCCACTGCCGCAACCTTTTTGCCGTTGCTGGCCGCCACCGCCGTCTCCCTGGAGATGCCGCCGCTGCTGATTCTGGTCCCTGCCACCATCTCGGCGGCCTGCGCCTTCATGATGCCGATTGCCACACCCCCGAATGCCATCGTGTTTGCCTCCGGCCAGCTGCGCATCACCGACATGATACGAAAGGGCCTTTTCCTGAACCTGGTCAGCACACTGGTCATTACCGGGCTGTGCTACGTCGTTGTAACCTTTCTCTGGTGAAGCATTTTTGATTCGAGATGACAGGCGCCGGACCCTGTCACTTTGCATCGCTCTATAAAATGGGGTCGCCGCTTGCGCGGCGACCCCATTGAGTCACTTATCCTGTACCGGGTGTCAGCAACGGTCCTAGAAGGTTTCCCACTCATCGGCATCGCTGGTCGTCGCTGGCGCCTTGTAGCTCTTGCCTTTTGCCGGCGTTTTGAGCTCGGCGCTCGATTTGGGCGCCGGCGAGCGTGTTGCAGCCGGAGCAGATGATGGCTTGTGATGAACAGGCTTTTCCATCACACGGCTGGCCATCGGTGCGACAGCCTGCCCACGTGCGCCACTACCGGACACCTTGAAAAACGCGACCTGTTCACGCAGCACGCGCGCACTGTGTTCCATGGAGCGGCTGGCCGCCGCGGCTTCTTCTACCAGCGCCGCGTTTTGCTGGGTGACGCTGTCCATCTGCGAGATGGCCTGGTTGACCTGATCGATACCGGTAGACTGTTCGCGGCTGGCCGCAGCGATTTCGGCCACGATATCGGTCATCTTGTTAATGCTTTCGACAATGCCGCCCAGCGTCTGGCCCGAACGGGTCACCAGTTCGGTACCGTTGGCCACCTTGCTGACGCTATCATCCACCAGTGTCTTGATCTCGCGGGCGGCCTCGGCACTGCGGCTCGACAGCGTGCGCACTTCACTGGCCACGACCGCAAAGCCACGACCCTGTTCACCGGCGCGTGCCGCTTCTACCGCAGCGTTAAGGGCCAATAGATTGGTCTGGAAGGCAATCGAGTCGATCAACCCGACGATCTCGGCAATCTTCTGGCTCGAGGTACTGATTTCACTCATGGCCTGAGTGGTCTGATCCACAACCTGGCTGCCGTCACGCGCCTGCTGACGCACGTTGAGTGCCAGCTGGTTGGCCTGCGCGGCGTTATCGGCGTTTTGCTTGACAGTGGAGGTCATCTCTTCCATCGAAGCGGCGGTCTCTTCAAGGCTTGCGGCCTGCTCCTGGGTACGACGCGACAGATCGTCGTTACCTGAAGCAATCTGACTGGAAGCCGAACCTACCGACTCAGCGTTGACGCGAACATCGTTGACCACATGCGCCAACTGTTTTTGCATCGCCCCCAGACTGTGCAGCAGGGTGGCAAACTCGTCACGCCCCTTCGCTTCGATATGATTGTCCAGCTCGCCCTGAGCGATGGACTCAGAGACCTCGCTGGCACGCTTGAGCGGTGCCATGATGCCGCGAATCAAAAACCAGGCGATGGCAGTCATGAGAGCAAGTGCCAGCACGATGGCCGCAATAATCACGCCCATGGAGCTTGAGGCACCTGCCAGAGCATTGCTATAGGAAAGCTCGGATTGCTGGGCGTTGATTCTCAGAAGACTTTCAAGCTCTGTCGACAGGCTTTCAAAGTTCTCACGCGTTTGCTGAATGGCAGGTGTCAGTTCGAAAGTGCCCTGACTCATATCGCGCCCTACCTGCTGATACAGCGTCCAGTAGGTCGTCAGCAAGGGCCCCAGCCTGTCGGCGACAGCCTTCTCCTCCGGAGAGGAAATTTGAGACGTACTATATGTCTGCCAGAGGCGGTCGGTTTCGTTTTTATACTGCTGCTCATAGTTGCTCACAAGCGTGGCAGCAGTCTGGGGGCTTCTATCGGCACGCGCCTTGAAGGAGTCAATTCGTGACCAGTTTATGTTCTTTCTGATGCCTGCCAGATTCTGCATGGGCAGTACATTGGTCTTGTACACCGATTCCAGACTATCGTTGCTGCGCTGCATGCCAAACATGCCGGCAGCGCCAATGATGACCATGAAAACTCCCATGATAACCATGGTGGCCACAAGCTTATATTTCACACTGCGATTCAGGCCGAACATGCTGACCACTCCCAAGCTGACATGATGGGGCGACCAGAACGGCCGCGTGTGTCTTATAACGGCCAGACAGCAGGCTTCTGAAGTCTGGCTGATACGCCTTGATAAAAATAAGGGCCGCCCTTGCGGGCGGCCCTGTTCAACTATCGTGGTCGCAGGCGGTTTAGAACGTTGCCCACTCATCGGCCGTTTCGGGCTCGCTCTTGCGCATCGGGGCGGCCTTTTTCTCGACCATGGCAGGTCTTTTCAGCGCGCTCTGCGGTACATCGCTGTATTCGCTATTCGAGCGTGTGACCGCAGTGGGCGTAGAGATTCGTACCGGATTTTCCTGACCCACCTTGAAAAACGCGACCTGTTCACGCAGCACGCGTGCGCTGTGCTCCATGGAGCGACTGGCCGCCGCGGCTTCTTCTACCAGCGCCGCGTTTTGCTGGGTAACGCTGTCCATCTGCGAGATCGCCTGATTGACCTGATCGATACCGGTGGACTGCTCACGGCTGGCCGCGGCAATTTCGGCGACGATATCGGTCATCTTGTTAATGCTTTCGACGATGCCGCCCAGCGTCTGGCCCGAACGGTTGACCAGCTCGGTGCCGTTGGCCACTTTGCTCACGCTGTCATTGACCAGCGTCTTGATCTCGCGAGCCGCGTCGGCACTGCGGCTCGATAGCGTGCGAACTTCACTGGCCACGACCGCAAAGCCACGGCCCTGTTCGCCGGCGCGCGCGGCTTCAACTGCGGCGTTAAGCGCCAGCAGATTGGTCTGAAAGGCGATCGAATCGATCAGTCCGACGATCTCGGCAATCTTCTGGCTCGAAGTGCTGATCTCATTCATGGCAAGCGTGGTCTGCTCAACGACCTGACTGCCGTCACGCGCCTGCTGACGCACGTTGAGTGCCAGCTGATTGGCCTGTGCGGCATTGTCGGCGTTTTGCTTGACGGTTGAGGTCATCTCTTCCATTGAAGCAGCCGTCTCTTCAAGGCTTGCGGCCTGCTCCTGGGTGCGACGCGACAGATCGTCGTTGCCCGAAGCGATCTGACTGGAAGCCGAGCCCACCGATTCGGCGTTGACGCGCACGTCGTAGACCACATGGGAAAGCTGCTTTTGCATCGCACTCAGACTGTGCAGCAGTTTGGCAAACTCGTCGTGTCCTTTCACCTCGATGTGGTTATCCAGATGGCCCTGAGCGATGGATTCAGAGACCTCGCTGGCACGCTTGAGCGGTGTCATGATGCCGCGAATCAAAAGCCAGGCGATTCCCGCCATGATCACAAAAGCCACCGCAAGAATTGTGATGATCGATACAAGGGATACCTGTGAGCTTTCGCTGCTGGCGACATAGGCTCCTTGCGCTTCTGTTACGTTAAAGCCCAGCATGCTGCCAACACCACCGGCGACGGTTTGAAACGTATCGCGGAACTGATCCATATCGCTTGTAGAAGGGAACACGCCGCTGGCCATGCCGCGCAAGAACCCATCATAGCTCTGCCAGTAAGCGGCCAGTGCCGGGGTAATACTGGCCTCAAGCGCCTGCTTTTCGGGAGAGTCGATAAAGCCATCCGTGTAGGTCTGCCAAAGCTGGTTGAGCCTGTCGCGATGATCACTGGAGTAGCGAGAAAGCAGCTCTCTTGAAGCCGATATATCTTCATCAACCTGCAACCGCATGAAGTCAACCCGCGAGGCATAAAGGCCCGCCCTGATGTTGGCCAGAATCTGCATGGGCACAACATTATTGCCGTAGACAAACTCAAGATTCCGATCGGCCGACTTGATGCCCAATATTCCGGCAACGCCGATGGCCAGCATGATCAGCGCTGTCATGACGACATTGCCTACAAGTTTGTATCTAACGCTGCGATTCAGAGCCGGCATGATAGGATTCCCTGACAGAAACATCTGATTGATAGTCGAGTTCCTATCGGCACATCAGGAAAATATGTTGATAACATTTGATGCATAAATATTAATGAAAGTACCTTTCCCAATAGCCCTGGACGCTTTTCATTACGGTCATACAAGCGATAGCGCCGGTTAAAGGACATACGGCTCACAGTGACAGACGGCTTTTTTCCCGCCGTCACCCGAGCCGGGCCGCCATTTTTACGAACAAGATATAAAGGGGCGACATACGATGAGCACACTCCACGCACTCCGGGGCATGACCCTGCACTTCAATGACGATCCGGGCACGGATGATACCCCTCGAGAAGACAGCGTGGCGTTTCACGAAGATGGCATGGTGCTTGTTCAGGATGGCCGCATCCTGCAAAGCGGTCCGGCACAGGCACTTCTGGAAACACTCCCCGAAGGCACCCCTGTCGAGCACTGGCCGGATCAGCTGATCATGCCGGGCTTTATCGACCCGCACCTTCATTACAGCCAGCTTGATATCACGGCCTCCTACGGCCGCCAGCTGCTGGACTGGCTCAACACCTATACCTTTCCCGAAGAGTGTCGCTTCAGCGACCGCGCCTACGCCGACGAGATCGCAAGGGCCTTTCTGGAGCAGCTGCTGGCCAACGGTGTCACCACGGCGCTGGCCTTTTGCACGACCCATCCCGCCTCCGTTGACGCCTTGTTCAGTGCCGCTCTTGAGCGCAACATGCGCATGCTGGGCGGCAAGGTCATGATGGATCGCAATGCCCCGAAGGCACTGTGCGACACGCCCGAAGGCGGCGTGCGCGACAGCCGCCGGCTCATTGAGCAGTGGCATGAGCGGGGTCGATTGGAATACGCCATTACGCCGCGCTTTGCCCCCACCTCGACGCCGGAACAGCTGGCGGCTACCGGGCGCCTTTTGAGCGACTATCCCGGTATGGTGCTGCAGACGCATCTATCCGAAAACCGCCAGGAAGTGGACTGGGTGGCCTCGCTGTTTCCGGAAGCGCGTGACTATCTGGATGTCTACTCGCACTATCAGCTGGTGCGTCCGCGAGCCATTTTTGCCCATGGCATCCATATTGATAACGACGTGCGTCAGCGCCTGGCCGATGACGGGGGTGCCATCGCTTTCTGCCCGAGCTCGAACCTGTTTCTTGGCAGCGGGCTTTTTGACTGGCGCAGTGCACGCGAGCAGGAGGTTCGAGTGGGCATTGCCAGCGACATCGGTGCCGGCACCAGCTTCAGCCCCTTCCAGACCTTGCAGGATGCCTACAAGGTCGGCCAGCTCTCGGGCCAGCCTCTGACGCCCTGGCAGGCCTTTTACGCTCATACTCTGGGCAATGCCCGCGTGCTCGATATCGATCGCCACGTCGGCAGTCTGGCCCCCGGCATGGAAGCCGACATCACCGTTATCGATCCCCGCGCAACGCCGATGCTGGCGCGCAAGGATCGACATGACCCCACGCTCATGGAGCGGCTTTTCAATCTGATGATTCTGGGTGATGAGCGCTGCATCAGCGCGACCTATGTCATGGGCCAAAAGCGCTACGCCGCCAACAATAAATGATGCATCGGCGGCCGAAGCGGTCGCCATACCCGCCCGGGGTCAGGCACACTTGCGCGCCAATCGTGACTTCCGCGGAAATTTTCATGCATGACAATGAGTTGATTTTTCGACACGGCGACCGACCGCCGTTTCACACCGCCTCTCTGGTGGCCTTTCAGCATGTACTGGCCTGCTTTGTGGCCATTATTGCGCCAACCATTATCGTGACCGGTGCACTGGGGCTGCAAAGCGAGGCGCCCTATCTCATCAGCCTGGCGCTTTTAGTATCCGGCATCAGCACCCTGATCCAGACCCAGCGTGTGGGCCCGCTGGGCTCGGGGCTGCTTTGCGTACAGGGCACCAGCTTTTCCTTCGTGGCCGCCTTGATCTCGGCAGGCCTGATTGCCCGGGAGCGCGGCGCCTCCGACCATGAAGTACTGGCCGTTCTGTTTGGTATCTGCATGGCCGGCAGCCTGATCGAGATGGCTCTGGGCAGTGTGCTTCACCACCTCAAACGCGTGATCACGCCAACGGTAACCGGCGTTGTGGTCACGCTGATCGGGTTGAGCCTGATCAGCGTGGGTGTCACCGATATTGCCGGCGGTCATGGCGCCGACAACCCGGGGGGCCCTGTCAATTTGCTGCTCGCGGTGATCGTGATCGGTGTGGTACTGACCTGTCAGCTCAGCCGCCACCCGATGCTACGCGTGGGGTCGGTCTTTGTCGGACTTCTGGCAGGCTGCATTGCAGCAGCTCTGCTGGGGCGTCTGGATTTTACCAGCGTGGCACAGGCACCGCTTTTTCAGCTGCCGCAACCGCTGCGCTATGGGCTGGGCTTTGATGTCGCGGCCTTTATTCCGGTGGCGTTCATTTTTGCCATCACGGCCATCGAAACGGTGGGCGATCTGACCGGCTCCTCTCGGGCGTCACACATGCCGACAAGCGGGCCGGAGTATCAAAAACGCATTCGCGGCGGCGTACTGGGAGATGGTTTCAATTCCCTGCTTGCCGGCATGCTCAATACCTTCCCCAACACCACGTTCAGCCAGAATACGGGCATCATCCACCTGACCGGCGTAGCCAGCCGACACATCGGTCTTTTCGTGGGGGGGATTTTGATCATTCTGGGGCTGATTCCGGCCATGGGGGCCGTATTGCAATCCATCCCCCAACCCGTGCTGGGGGCCGCCACCACGTTGATGTTCGGGCTGATTGCCGTATCGGGGATTCGAATGCTGGCCGAGCAGCGCATGACCCGCAAACGGGTCATGATCATCGCGCTGTCGCTGGGGGCCGGACTGGGTGTCGAGCTGGTGCCGGAAGTACTTTCCGGATTGCCAACACTTATACAGAGTGTCCTGTCTTCCTCCATTACCACGGGCGGACTGCTGGCCATCCTCATGCATCTGGTGCTTCCCGAGCACCAGGAAACCGAAGAAGGCGATATCGATATGGCCTCACGGGACAATGCTGACGCTCAATAAGTCGCAGGTCGGAACCCGTCAGCGCCGGGCGTGAGACCCACCATCGTGGCAGCGTCCGCTGTCACGATGCACGCTGTAGCCCCAGGGGCTGACCAGCAATACAATCACTTCATTTGCGTTGCGTGACAGCGTCAGCTCGACCGGCACCTGGTCAAGCAGCGGGCAGTCCACCCCCTGGCTCAGAAAATAATCGCGCACGTGATAGATGATGCGATAGTGCCCACCGCTGCCCTCCTGCAGCAGCACTTCTTCAAGCGCCCCATCGGCATTGGTGTGAAGGGTCATGATGGGCTCTTCATCATCATGCGCCTCAAGCGATACCACCATGCCCTCTACCGCAATCCCGTTGTATTGATCCAGCACCCGGGTTGTCAGTGTTGCCATGACGATTGCCTCCAGAACACGAAAAGCCCCTCGCACGATTACCCGAAAAGCCGGTCAACGAGCGTACGCAAGGGGGCATGACCCCATACAGCTGTCATGATACTGCGGGACCACAATTGCCGTGTCATGACTTTGGTCTACGTACGCACCATGTCAGTCAAGACACAAAAAAGGCCGCACCCGGGGGCGCGGCCTTTGCCGAACAACGCTAACCGTCAGCTGCGGTTATCGTCCTCGGAAGAGTGCGTCGAGCGTCCGGTAGATACCGCAGCCGTACCGCCCTGCTCTTCTTCCTGTTTCTGGCCGATGCCCAGTTTGCGGCTGGCCCACTGCGACCCCTGCATGATGTACACATAGGTGGCCGGCACAAACAGACTGGCAAGAATCGTGATGGTAATCATGCCACCGACCACGGGCGTACCGATATGATGCCGGCTTGCCTCGCTGGCACCGCTGGCCAGCGCCAGCGGCAGTGTGCCACCGATAAAGGCAAGCGATGTCATCACGATCGGGCGGAAACGCTGCTGCGCGGCATGCTTGGCGGCTTCCACGATCGACAACCCCTCCTGGGATCGCTGTTGCTGGGCAAATTCCACGATCAGGATGGCGTTTTTCGCCGCAAGCCCCACGACCACCAGCATGCCGACCTGCAGATAGACACTGGTATCAAAGCCACGAAGCCAGACCGCCAGCACCGCGCCCAGAAAGGCAAAGGGTACCGAGGCGATAACCGCCAGTGGCAGTGTCCAGCTCTCGTACTGCGCCGCCAGGATCAAAAACACCATCACGATACCGAACACGATGGCAATGACAGCCGCGTTGCCCGCGTTTTCCTGCTGATACGCCTCACCGGTCCAGCCCATCGAGTAATCGCTGCCCAGCTCGTCGTTAACGATGCGCTGGACGGCCTCCATGGCCTGACCGTTACTGTAGCCGGGCGCGGCACCGATCTGGAACTGCGCAGCCGGGTAAACGTTGTAGCGATCAAGCGTGGTCGGCGCCTGTTGACGGGTCATTGTCACCAGCGTGGACAGCGGAATGCGCTGATTATCACCGCCGCGGACATAAACCCGATTCAGGTCATCCGGTGACTGACGAAACTCGTCTTCGGACTGCAGGTAAACCTGGAAGTTACGACTCTGTCGGGTAAAGAAGTTCACGAAGGAACTACCAAACGTACTCGAAAGCGTCGTATTCAGATCACTCAGATTGACCCCCAGACTCTGCGCCTTGTCCCGATCCACCTCGATATGATACGTGGGCACCGAGGTATCCAGCGTCGTAAAGGCCTGGGCAATGGCCGGGTCCTCATTGGCCGCCTGCATGATCTTGAGCGAGGCCTGATAGAGCTGCTGTGAATCAGCACCGCTCAGCGACTGCAGATAGCCCGTGAGACCACCGGTCGGCGACAGACCGATAATGGGCGGCAGATTGAAGGCCATCGCCTGACCATCCGGAATGCCGGCCCCCTTTTGCATGATCGTGCCGATCAGTTCATCGGCAGTGATATCACGCTGTGACCACGGCTTCATCGAGATGAACATGGTACCGCGGGCGGTATTGGCTGCCCCCGATACGATGTCAAAGCCGGGGATTGACGTCACATAATCAACGCCGGGCACCTCTTCCATCTGCTTTGACAGCTTCTGCATGTACTCATCGGTGCGGTCGACGGAAGCCCCCGTCGGCATGGAAACCGAGGCCAGCACCACACCCTGATCCGTTGCAGGGATAAGCCCTTCAGGGAGCTGGGAGTAAAGCCACCACGACAGCACGCAGCAGCCGGCAAACATCGCCATCGTGATGAAGAAGTGACGAATCAAAAAGCCGACACAGGCCATGAACACACTGGTGATCTTGTCAAAGCCCTTGTTGAACCAGATGAATGGCTTTTTAACGATCTTCAGCCAGCGTGGCTCATTATCGGTGTCGTGTCGCTTGATGAAGATGGCCGCCATGGCCGGCGTGAACGACAGCGCCACCAGTGCCGAGATGCCTACCGAGATGGCGATGGTGATGGCGAACTGACGATACATCTGACCGGTCATGCCGGAGATGAACGCCACCGGTATAAAGACAGCCGCCATGATAAAGGAGGTCGCCAGTACCGGTCCGGTAACTTCCTTCATCGCCTTGAAGGCAGCGTTCAATGGTGAGGTATCCGGCTCCTCCTCGAGTATTCGTTCGACGTTTTCAATCACCACGATGGCGTCATCCACCACGATACCGATCGCCAGTATCATGCCGAAAAGCGACAGCAGGTTGATCGAGAAGTCCAGCAGATACATGCCCCCGAAGGTGCCAACCACCGCGATGGGGACCACCGACATGGCCACCAGTGTCGAGCGCCAGTTCTGCAGAAATACGAACACGATGACCGCGACCAGCAACAACGCTTCAATAAACGTATGCGAGACCGCCTCGATGGAGGCATCGATAAAGAGCGTGGTGTCATAGGGAATGACGTAATCCAGCCCTTCCGGGAACCGCTGCTTCATGTCGGCAAGCGTTGCCTTGACCTCGGCGGCCACATCAAGGGCATTGGCGCCCGGCTGCTGATAGATGGCAATCGGCGCGATCGGAGAGCCGTTAACGCGACCGATGACGCCATAGCTTGAGGAACCAAGCTCGACGCGTGCCACATCGCTCAGACGCAGGGAGGAACCATCCTCATTGGTGCGCAGCAGGATATCGCGAAACTCTTCAGCGGATTCCAGACGCCCCTGGGTGGTAACGGTATAGGTATAGGCCCCCGGCTTTCGCTGAGGCGCCCCATTGAGCTTGCCGGCCGATACCACCGTATTCTGCGACTGAATGGCAGAAGAGACCTCTGCCGGCGTCAGGTCGTACTGGGCCAGCTTGTCCGGATTGAGCCAGATACGCATGGCAAAATCCTGATTACCCAGCACTTCGGCCTGACCCACGCCCGGCAGTCGGCGAATCTCGTCAAGGATGTTGATGTTGGCGTAATTGTTCAAAAACAGCCGGTCATACTCACCGTTGGGCGAATACAGTGCCGTAAACAGCAGTACGCTGCTGGAGCGCTGCTCGACCGTCACGCCTTGATTCTGAACCTCGGTGGGAAGCTGGGAAATCGCTCGCTGCACACGGTTGTTGACATCGATAGTGGCCTGGTCCGGATCGGTTCCGATCCGGAAATAGACCTGCATGCTCAGCTGACCGCTGTCGGCGCTCGTTGACGTGATATAAATCATGTCCTGAACGCCGTTGATCTCCTCGGTCAGCGTCGAGGCCACCGTGTCTGAAAGAACCTGCGCACTGGCACCGGGATAACTTGCCGACACCGACACGGTAGGCGGCACCACCTGCGGGTACTGCTCAACAGCCAGCCCCCTTACCGACATGAAGCCGATCAACGTAATAATGATCGAGACGACAGTGGCAAAGATCGGCCGATTGATGAAAAAACTCGATATGTTCATCGACTCGAACCGCCCTTAGTTGTCACTGCTATTGGAGCTGCGCTCATCGGCACTGGTCTGATCGGTCTCACCGCTGACACTCGTCCCCTGACCGGCTGACTTGTTGGCGCCGCTGGCATCCAGACCGGAAGGATTGTCCGGTTCGCTGTCCACGTTGCCATCGAAGGGCTGAGCATCGATTTTATCGCCGGCCGAAATGCTGCCGATGTTGCTGACAACCACCCGGTCACCCTTTTCAAGGCCTTCGGGCACGATAACCCAGCCACGCGCCTGCTCACCCATGGTAATAAAGCGACTCTGGGCCTCACCGTCGTCATTGACCAGCATGACCTGCGGCCCCTTGAGCCCTTCTGTTACGGCAATCTCAGGGACTGCCAGCACATGAAAGCGCATCAGATTGCGAAGCTTGACGCGGACAAACTGCCCGGGCAGGAACAGATTCTGCGGGTTTTCGAACACCGCGCGGGCCTGTACGGTACTGGTAGACTCATCGACACGAGCCCCAAGGAAGTCCAGATCTCCTGTAAGAGAGGTATCTGTCGTTGCGCTGTCATCGCCGTAGGGAAAGTCCAGTTCAACGTTCACATTGGGCGCGTCATCCATCTGACGCTGACGACGCAGTGCGAAGGCATCCGACTGAGGCAGTGAGAATCGGACCTCAAGCGGGTCAACCGGCGTCACCTCGGCCAGTTGCGTCTGGCGTGCCACATAATTGCCGACATTGACGTCGTTGAGACTGACCTGACCGGCCACGGGTGCCTTGACGTCGGTGTAATTCAGATCGATCTGGGTACTTTCCAGTGAAGCCTGTGCCTGAGCGACGGCGGCCTTGGAAGTATCACGCTGGCTGAGCGCCTGGTCGCGCTGCTGCTGGCTGATCGAGCCATTCTGATAAAGACGCTGGTAGCGCTCATAGTCGCGCTGCGCTTCGCTGGCACTGGCACGCGCGCTCTGCAGATCGGCCTGAGCCTGCGCCACGGCCGCCTGATAGGTATCCTTTTCAATCGTGAACAGGATATCGCCCTTTTCAACGATGCCTCCGGCACGGTAATGCTGCTGCTCCAGCGTGCCGTCAACGCGCGCGATAATATTGACCGAGCGGTCACTGCGGACCATGGCCGGATAGGTCTTGTCCAGCTCCAGATCAAACGGCTCAAGCGTTTGCACCTGCGCCTGTTTGGGCGGTGACTCCTGTTGCTGTTCCTCCTGTTCGTCATCGTTACCGCCACAGGCGACGAGCAACAGCGCGAAGACTCCAATCAGACTCCATCCCTGGACTCGTCTGGCAAACTTCTGATTCATCTGGATGATATCCGTCGTTATTAGGTGATCAACTGACGCTCTTCTCAGAGCATACAATGAGGGGAGAATGACGCCAGTTTAGATGCATTCCTGTATGTATGTAAATTAACGCTATCCAATGACAGCGATTGGCTGAACCTGCAGATTCAAGCGTTTCTGGAGACGGGCAACATAGAGTAACAAAAACGCCCCGCTGTGCGGGGCGTTTAAACTGTATTGGCGGTCAGCAATCAATCAAGCGGGACACGCAACTCCAGACTCTTCATGCCGGCATCACGCATGCCTTCATGATAGATGACGCGAGAGTGGTCAACACGGATCTGTTCGTTGTGCTCCTGCGCCCAGCGAATCGCCATGTGCTTGAAGCACTGCTCGCGATCCTTTTCGCTGCCGAGTGTGGCGCTCATGGTACGTCCTGCCGGTACCGTGACCCAGCGCAGCGGCAGCGGCGGATTCCATGTCGCACGGCGTGTCATGCGATAACCGACATCCTTGCGCATGCGATGCGACGGCGTAATGTTCGGGTCGTCATAATAAAAGCAGACAGACTCGACGATGGATTCCTTGGCATGCTGCGGACACATCGACAGCAGCATCTGACGCAGGCTTTCTTCACTGTTCTTGTCATCGCCAAAGGAGCGCATGACCAGAAAGTACTCTTCTTCATGATCGATCACGTTGACCGGTGTGGCGTCATCCCGTACCAGACCGTTGGTGGCAATCTCCATGCGCATGCTTTCACGATAGCCGCGCGGCGAGCTGCCGAAATGGCGACGAAAGACACGGCTGAAGGCCGCATGGTCCTGATAACCGCACTCAAGCGCGACTTCCATGATGGACTTGCGAGTATAGATCAACAGCATGGCCGCCCGATCCAGACGGATCGCAGCGTGATAGTCGGTGGGTGTGACCCCGAAGGACTGTTTAAACTTGCGTCGCAGATGCGAGCATGAAAGGCCAACCTGCTGGGCGACCAGCGTCATGGGCATCAAAATGTTGGTGTGCTCGTGAAGAATGACTTCAGTTGCGGCGACATCAAATTCTCTGCTGTCCATCATCATATCCATTCCCTCGGCAATAGCGCTTGGTATACGGCGCGACGCATCGATGCGTCACAATCTCAAGAACTGAAGGTGGCGGCGTTGGAGGCAGCAAAGCCATGACGCGGCGTTAGACCTTTCAGTTCAGTAACCTTTTTCAGAAAGTAGCGTTTTCGGGTTGTTGCGATAGCAAGGGAAAACACACGCCTTGTTATCGGCACAACGTCAGTATTTCTTATGCTGACTTGCTGAAAGTTGTACGCAGAATAAGGGAAGGGCTGATCAAGTAAAGTATGAAACTGTCAAAGATTATTAAAATCGCGCTTTGATACATTATCGGGGCAGTTAAAAGCTAAACTATCAGGGACCAGTAAATATAATTAAATATAGTTTTTATAATTAAATTAATAGTACTTTCTTTCGATTCAAGCATTAGAAAACTGGTACCCATGCGCAATCAGGCCCTGTTCATCCAGACTTTTTCAGCATCCCGCCACAGACCCCATCAAGTCGTCACAGCCGTATGCATGACAATAGTGTGAACACAAAAAGGCACATCGATGACATACCCATTCTTTGATCATACGCACTTTGGAAAGCTGCAACCCATTGATGGCAATGAAATGTTTCAGAAGGTAATCGTTAATAAACCACTCGATTGTTCCAATTCTTGTCTGAAACGAGCCTTGTGTAATAGAACGTAAAATTATATTGACCGTTGGAAAGCAGGACGTTTTATTTATGAGACCCTCCTCATACTCACAAGCCATATCTGCCTGCCATACCAACAAAAAAGGCGCCCAAAGGGCGCCCGGAACAAAACAGACTGCTTGACAGCGTCGAATCAACAGATCATTCGTTGCTTGATACCAGTGCCGCACGAAGCCTTGCGACCGCCTGACCATGAAGCTGGCATACACGCGACTCGCTAACGCCCATGACCGCCCCAATCTCCTTGAGATTGAGCTCTTCCTGGTAATAGAGCGCCATCATCAGCTTTTCGCGCTCGGGCAGGGCCTCGATGGCCGCCATCATTTCATGGCGTTCGGCGCCGGCAATCCAGACATCGTGAGGATCAAGGGATGTCTCGACATGCTCTGACAGACGCGAGGCTTCCGTCTCGTCAGTGTTGGAATCTTCATAGGTCATCAAAAAGCCGTTGTTGGTATCGCTGAGTACCTGCTGATACTCGCGCAGCTCGATGCCCAGCTCCGAGGCGACTTCACGCTCGCTCGGCGCGCGCCCGTCGCGCTGCTCAAGCTTCCAGATCGCCCGGTCGATATCACGGGCACTGCGGCGAACGCTGCGCGGCAGCCAGTCACGCGAGCGCAGCTCATCGATCATGGCCCCACGCACACGCTGTGACGCGTAGGTCGAAAACGTGGCCCCCTGATCGGCATCGAAGCGCTTGAAGGCATCCAAAAGCCCCAGCATGCCCGCCTGTATCAGATCATCGAGTTCCACACTGGCCGGGAGACGAACCTGCATCGAAAGTGCCTGACGTCGAACCAGCGGCATATAGTCGTCCAGCAGCTGCCTCTGATCGATCCTGCCTTGAGCCGTATACATGCCCATATCCTGAAATCCGTTTGATGAGGGGGCACACGATGCGCCCAGCCTGTCTTGTGAACACATTATTGACAGACAAGTGCCAAAACGAATGGGAAAAGAGCCACAAAAAGTACGGCTTTCTTTAGGGATTGGCGGTAAACGCCAGCGCTGACCCCCCTTCCGACGTGGTTCCTTGCTCGTCATCGCCGTTAGCACGCGGCTTATTGGCTGAACGTGACCGACCACAACGTTTTGGATGATCTTTCAAACGGCGCGCTTTGATCTGCTGAATTGCCCATCCATTCCATACGCTCGATCACAGAGTCGATAGAAAGGTACGCCCTATCGCGTTCGGGCATGGTAACGGCCACCCATGATTTTCTTCCAGGCAAGCCATCAAACAACCGAGCCGGGTAAACCACATTAGCGGGAGCCGCCATTACCCCTTCCACTGCGATGCGGCCCTCTCTAACACCAACGCAGCGCTTACCGGTTTTTAAACATTCATTTCGTGGCCGTTTGAACGGCTGGTGAATACCCTTTCCAGCCCAAGACAAAAAAGTCGCCAAAGCTTGGCTTTTAATATTGATTAAATATCAAACATATAGCGACAGCGGGAAGGAATAAAAGCCGATTTTTTCCAGGAACATGCATTTTCAACTAAAGCGTTTCCCTGTCGCGTCGTTAATGAGTTTGCAAGCACGGTGAACCAACAACACAGCGTGCAACGATAAGTGGCTCAAGGGCTGTAACCACTTCGACAGGGAAACACTTCCTGAGGCGCCCAACGCAGTAACGATAATTGCATCGGGCGGCAGATGCCGCGAAAACCGGCTCACAGAGTCGCTTCCTTTTAGAAAGACCTATAGGAAATCGCACACATGGCAATGGTCATCAACACAAACGCTCTGTCGCTCAATGCCCAGAACAACCTGAACAAGTCCCAGCAGTCCCTGAATACCGCCATCGAGCGGCTGTCTTCCGGTTCGCGCATCAACAGCGCCAAGGATGATGCTGCCGGTCTGGCCATCTCCAACCGCATGAACGCCCAGGTCACCGGTCTGAACCAGGCCAACCGCAACGCCAACGACGGTATTTCTGCTGCACAGACCGCTGAAGGCGCTCTGGGTCAGGTCACCGACAACCTGCAGCGTATTCGTGAACTGACCGTACAGTCACAGAACGGCACCCTGACCGCTACCGACAAGACCTCTATTCAGGATGAAATCGGTCAGCGTCTTTCAGAAATTCAGCGTGTTTCCGAGCAGACTCAGTTCAACGGCAAGAATCTGCTGGATGGCAGTAACAACACCCTCAAGATTCAGGTTGGCGCCAACGACGGCCAGACCATTGATTTGAGCATGGTCAACGTTTCAACAGCAGCGGGCGGTCTTGATATCGCCACCTTCACAGTTTCAGGTGCTACTCCTACGGCTACTCCGCTGGCCACTATCGACGCGGCTCTTGCCAAGGTTGACAGTGCTCGCAGCACCCTGGGTGCTCAGCAGAACCGTCTGCAGTCCACGGTAGAAGGCAACGCTACCACCTCTACCAACCTGTCTGCCGCCATGTCCCAGATCAAGGACGCCGACTACGCGACCGAAGTTTCCAACATGTCCAAGGCACAGATTCTGCAGCAGGCCGGCACCTCCGTACTGGCGCAGGCCAACCAGACCACTCAGGGCGTTATGTCCCTGCTGCGTTAATCGCAGAGACGGGTTGAAAGCATCAGAGTTGACAGTATCAGGGCGCCTTCGGGCGCCCTTTTTTGTTTTGTCTGACACCTGCCCTTCAAAGCGATTTTTTAACAGCTTTTACCAGCGCAACTTATCTATGCTCTCTTTATGCTCTCTTCTCTTTTACTTATATGCGCCCAGGTCCTTTTGTAACCTGTTCAAGATCGTTGAAGGATAACACTAAGGCATATTCGCTTTTTAGCTAAAAGCTGGCATGAGCACTAAAGCACTTCCTGCTCAGGCCGTTAATAAATGGGCAAACACAAAGCGGTAAACACCGCATACAGGGATAAGTGGCCCAGACGTTAACCGCTTCAACAGAAAGAAAAAACTTTCCTGAAGCGTATAAAGAAACGATCACGCAGTACCGATAATTGCATCAGGCGGCAGATGCCGCGAAACACGGCTCACAGAGTCGCTTCCTTTTAGAAAGAAATAGGAAATCGCACACATGGCAATGGTCATCAATACAAATGCTCTGTCGCTCAATGCCCAGAACAACCTGAACAAGTCACAGCAGTCCCTGAATACCGCTATCGAGCGTCTGTCATCCGGGTCGCGCATCAACAGCGCCAAGGATGATGCTGCCGGTTTGGCCATCTCCAACCGCATGAACGCCCAGGTCACCGGTCTGAACCAGGCCAACCGCAACGCCAATGACGGTATTTCTGCTGCACAGACGGCAGAAGGCGCGCTGGGTCAGGTGACTGACAACCTGCAGCGTATTCGTGAGCTGACCGTACAGTCACAGAACGGTACCCTGACCGATACCGACAAATCTTCCATTCAGGATGAAATCGGCCAGCGCCTTGAAGAAATTACGCGCATCTCTACTCAGACCGAATTTAACGGCAAGAAGCTGTTGAACGGCACCAACGATACGCTCAAGATTCAGGTTGGCGCCAATGATGGTCAAACCATTGACCTGACCATGGTAGACGTAGGACTTGGCGCTCTTAAAACGGATGCCGGTGCTACTGGCATGGCTGGTTTTACTGTCGAAGGTAATGCCACAACAGTACCGCCGGCTACAGAAAACCCGTTGGCGACTATCGATGCTGCGCTTCAATATGTTGACTCCGCACGCAGCACCCTGGGTGCCCAGCAGAACCGTCTGCAGTCCACGGTAGAAGGCAACGCCACCACTTCTACCAACCTGTCTGCCGCCATGTCACAGATCAAGGACGCCGACTACGCGACCGAAGTCTCCAACATGTCCAAGGCACAGATCCTGCAGCAGGCCGGCACCTCCGTACTGGCGCAGGCCAACCAGACCACTCAGGGTGTCATGTCCCTGCTGCGTTAATCGCAGACGGGTTGACGGCATCAAAGTTGAAAGCATCGGGGCGCCTTCGGGCGCCCTTTTTTACTGCCCTGTCTAGTACAGCCGCTTTACAGCATTGGCAACACTCCCCCTACTGCCACACTTCCCTTCTTTTGTGCATCCAGACCTTTTTATAGCGCGGCTATTGTCCAGCAACACCATGAGCCATGACTGACCTGCTTTTTAATTAAGCAAAATCAGCAAAACCCTGTCCTCAACACTAAAGCAATCGCTGCTTTAAGCCGTTAATGAATTTGCAAGCACAATAAACTGCTCAGGCAGTGTGCAGGGACAAGTGGCCCGAGGCAGCAACCACTTCACCGGAAAGAGAAAAGACCTTCCCGAAGTAGCTAAAGAATTGAACACGCAGTACCGATAATTGTATCAGGCGGCAGATGCCGCGAATAACCGGCTCACAGAGTCGCTTCCTTTTAGAAAATAGGAAATCGCACACATGGCAATGGTCATCAACACAAACGCTCTGTCGCTCAATGCCCAGAACAACCTGAACAAGTCCCAGCAGTCCCTGAACACCGCCATCGAGCGTTTGTCTTCCGGTTCGCGCATCAACAGCGCCAAGGATGATGCTGCCGGTCTGGCCATCTCCAACCGCATGAACGCCCAGGTCACCGGCCTGAACCAGGCCAACCGCAACGCCAACGACGGTATTTCTGCTGCACAGACCGCTGAAGGCGCACTGGGTCAGGTGACTGATAACCTGCAGCGTATTCGTGAGCTGACCGTACAGTCACAGAACGGCACCCTGACCGATACCGACCGGTCTTCCATCCAGGACGAAATCGGTCAGCGTCTGGAAGAAATTCAGCGTGTTTCCGAGCAGACCCAGTTTAACGGTAAAACCCTGCTGGACGGCACCAACGACACGCTCAAGATCCAGGTTGGGGCTAACGACGGTCAAACCATCGACCTGACCATGGTAAACGTGTCAACAGCCGCTGCTGATGGTGGTCTGGGCATTGAGGATTTCACCGTTGCAACCAAAGCTGCTGATGGCACTGATGTCACGCCGACAACTAATCCGCTGGCCACTATCGACGCAGCCCTTGCCAAGGTTGACAGTGCTCGCAGCACCCTGGGTGCCCAGCAGAACCGTCTGCAATCAACCGTAGAAGGTAATGCCACCACTTCTACCAACCTGTCTGCCGCCATGTCACAGATCAAGGACGCCGACTACGCGACCGAAGTCTCCAACATGTCCAAGGCACAGATCCTGCAGCAGGCCGGCACCTCCGTACTGGCGCAGGCCAACCAGACCACTCAGGGCGTCATGTCCCTGCTGCGTTAATCTCAGACGAGTTGAAAGCACTAGATTTGAACGTATCAGGGGGCGCCTTCGGGCGCCCTTTTTTGTTGCCTTGCCCGGTACCGGGGCTTCAGAGCATTTTTTACCAGCACCCTTTCTCTTTTCTCTCGTTCTTCTTTTGTACAACGGGACCGCTTTATGACTCGCCCATTGCCTGGCCCAACTCATTTTTCGAACAAAATCAGCGAAATCTGCCACTGGAACTAAAGCGATTCCCGCTCAGGCCGTTAATGAAGTTGCAAGCACAATGAGCTGCTGATGCAGCGTGCGGGGATGAGTGGCCCAGGCAGTAACCACTTCATCGGGAAGAGAAAAAACTTTCCTGAAGCAGCTAAAGAAACGATCACGCAGTACCGATAATTGCATCAGGCGGCAGATGCCGCGAATAACCGGCTCACAGAGTCGCTTCCTTTTAGAAAATAGGAAATCGCACCCATGGCAATGGTCATCAACACAAATGCTCTGTCGCTCAATGCCCAGAACAACCTGAACAAGTCCCAGCAGTCCCTGAACACCGCCATCGAGCGTCTGTCTTCCGGTTCGCGCATCAACAGCGCCAAGGATGATGCTGCCGGTCTGGCCATCTCCAACCGCATGAACGCCCAGGTGACCGGTCTGAACCAGGCCAACCGCAACGCCAACGACGGTATTTCTGCTGCACAGACCGCTGAAGGCGCTCTGGGTCAGGTCACCGACAACCTGCAGCGTATTCGTGAACTGACCGTACAGTCACAGAACGGCACTCTGACCGATACCGACAGGTCTTCCATTCAGGAAGAAATTGGTCAGCGTCTGGAAGAAATTCAGCGTGTTTCCGACCAGACCCAGTTCAACGGTAAAACCCTGCTCGACGGCACCAATGACACGCTCAAGATCCAGGTTGGCGCCAACGACGGTCAAACCATCGATCTGAGCATGGTAAATGTATCAACAGCTGCTGACGGCCTGAACATCGAAAACTTCACCGTTGCAACGGTAGATGGCACCGGTGCTGCTGTCACGCCGACGACTGATCCGCTCGCCACTATCGACGCGGCTCTTGCCAAGGTTGACAGTGCACGTAGCACCCTGGGTGCCCAGCAGAACCGCCTGCAGTCCACGGTAGAGGGTAACGCCACCACCGCTACCAACCTGTCTGCCGCCATGTCCCAGATCAAGGACGCCGACTACGCGACCGAAGTCTCCAACATGTCCAAGGCACAGATCCTGCAGCAGGCCGGTACTTCCGTACTGGCGCAGGCCAACCAGACCACTCAGGGCGTCATGTCCCTGCTGCGTTAATCGCAGACTGGTTGAAAGCGTTAGATTTGAACGTATCAGAGGGCGCCTTCGGGCGCCCTTTTTTGTTGCCTGATGTGTACCGGGGTTTCAAAGCATTTTGGCTTACCAGCACCCTTTCTCTTTTCTCTCGTTCTTCTTTTGTACAACGGGACCGCTTTATGGCTCGGCCACTACCTGGCCCAACTCATTTTTCAAGCAAAATCAGCAAAACTCTGTCCTCAAAACTAAAGCGATTCCTGCTCAGGCCGTTAATGAAGTTGCAAGCACAATGAGCTGCTGATGCAGCGTGCAGGGACAAGTGGCCCAGGCAGTAACCACTTCATCGGAAAGAGAAAAACTCTCTTTAGTCGCTAAAGAAACGAACACGCAGTACCGATAATTGCATCAGGCGGCAGATGCCGCAAAAACAGGCTTGAACGAGCCGCTTCCTTTTAGAAAGCAATAGGAAATCGCACACATGGCAATGGTCATCAATACAAATGCTCTGTCGCTCAATGCCCAGAACAACCTGAACAAGTCCCAGCAGTCCCTGAACACCGCCATCGAGCGGCTGTCTTCCGGTTCGCGCATCAACAGTGCCAAGGACGATGCCGCGGGTCTGGCCATCTCCAACCGCATGAACGCCCAAGTCACCGGTCTGAACCAGGCCAACCGCAACGCCAACGATGGCATTTCTGCTGCACAGACCGCTGAAGGCGCACTGGGTCAGGTCACCGACAACCTGCAGCGTATTCGTGAGCTGACTGTACAGTCACAGAACGGCACCCTGACCGATACCGACAAGACGTCTATTCAGGAAGAAATCGGTCAGCGCATGAGTGAAATTACGCGTATCGCCGATCAGACCCAGTTCAACGGCAAGAACCTGCTGGACGGCACCAACAACGAAATTGATATTCAGGTTGGCGCGAATGACGACCAGACTATTACGTTGAATATGGTCAACGTTAACCTTGGTTCATTGGTGGGTACTGATGCTGCCGGTGATCCTACTGCTGGCATGACCGGATTTACAGTTGCTGGCAATGATCCGACAGAAGACCCGCTGGCCACTATTGATGGTGCCCTGCAGTATATCGACTCTGCTCGTAGCACCTTGGGTGCCCAGCAGAACCGTCTGCAGTCCACTGTAGAAGGCAATGCTACCACCTCTACCAACCTGTCTGCCGCCATGTCCCAGATCAAGGACGCCGACTACGCGACCGAAGTCTCCAACATGTCCAAGGCACAGATCCTGCAGCAGGCCGGTACGTCCGTACTGGCGCAGGCCAACCAGACCACTCAGGGCGTCATGTCCCTGCTGCGTTAATCGCAGACTGGTTGAAAGCATTAGATTCGAACGTATTAGGGGCGCCTTCGGGCGCCCTTTTTTATGCCCTTCTGTTGGCCCCCTTATCCACTTCGGCCGCAGCGTACCTTGAGCACGACCCTCGCCAATTTTTTTATTGTCTAAACCTCACAATACTTTGGCCGTTAAGACAGTTATCCGGTTACGCCGCTTTCAGGGATCCGCATGATCACGGTTTCTTACACGCCGTCTCGTTTGGCCAACAATCAGCTCGACAAGACCCAGCGCTCGCTCAATCAGGCGATCGAGCGGTTATCAAGCGGCCTGCGCGTTAATTCCGCGAAGGACGATGCCGCGGGGCTGGCGATTGGCAATCGAATGGAGGCGCAGGTACGCGGCACCGAGCAGGCGCGACGCAATACCAATGATGGCGCCTCGATGTCGCTGACCGCCGAAGGCGCGCTTTCCCAGGTCAACGATCATCTGCAACGCATTCGCGAGCTCACCGTGCAGGGGCTCAACGGCACGCTCAAACTGGTCGATCAGGATGCCATCCAGCAGGAGATCAATCTTAACCTGAAGGAAATTGATCGGCTCAACACGCAGTCGCAGTTCAACGGCATTAACCTGCTCGATGGCTCGGCGGGAACAGTCAACGTGCAGGTGGGTGCCAATGACGGGGAAACGCTGGGCGTGGATCTCAACCGCCCTGGCTTCAGCGTGGAGGAACTCGGGCTAACCGATTTCACCGTCGCCGGCATCAGCGGTGAAGTGACCGATATCAATATCGTGACGGGGCGTGCACGCGATATTGCTGTCAATGCCGGGGACTTTGCCCTGCCCGCCGGCTACAGCAACCCACAGCTGATGCAGGCCAGTACCAACACGGCCGGCTACCCGGCCAGCTGGTATACCCGCGCTCAGGATGGCGATGGCAACACCGTCTACTTTGCCGCCAGCGTGGATGCCGTTCACGATACTGACACGGATACCAGCCGGGTACGTATCGGTATCGGCCAGCAGCTCTATGCGCCGGTCACCAGTCATCAGGAGTATCAGATCGAGGATGTGGATAGCGTTTTTCGCGACCGCCAGGGCGGTGCCCTTGAAGGCGACAACCAGTTGGTCAAAACCGGATCGCAGCACTCCATCAAAAGCGGCAGCGGCCCTGAAGCCACCTACTACCCCGCTCGGGTAACCACCAGCCCCGCCGCCATCGATGCAAGAATTGCCGACAACGAAGCGGTATGGCCGCCCTCACCTGCCGCCACCATTGATGGGGTGTCGTTTAATAACGAGGATGTCGACTATTTCGACAGCACAGGGCAAACCGTTAATGGCGCGACGCTGAGCCGGGCAGGCGATAACTATTATCTGACAGCCCCGGACGGTGCTTTTTATTCAGCCACGGTAGAGAGCACACCTGATGGCCACATTGTCAGGGCGGGCTCGGAGCAACCGGCTTCAGCACCGGCCACGCAGCCTGTGACCGAAGTCGATGGCCAGTCAATTGACGATGCCCGCCATCGGTATCTTGATGCCAACGGCAATACGGGGTCGTTTCAGGAGGCGACGCTCACGCAGTCCGAGGATGGTCAATACTACCTTGAGCAGGGTGGCCGCTATTACGCTGTCGCGCCGGAGAGTGTCGCCGCCAGCCGGCCGCAGGTGATTGCCACCGCCACGACGGACACACCGATCATCTCGCCTGAACGAGCCATTACGACCGAGCGCAATACGGTCGACGGTACCTCCACCATCACGCTTGATCCGCGCAACGTGACCGCCAGCTATACCGACCGGGATGGCCGACGCATCGAAGACGCTCTGCGCGTGGATGACAACGGGCAATATTTCCTGCGCGCCGCCAGCGGCAATGATGACACCACCGGCTACCGCTCCGCGACACTGGTCAACACCGAGGAGATGGGCACACTGCTCAAGACACGCACCGGCAGTGGCGATCTGATCATCTATTACCGTATGAGCACGCGCGCCACTACCGATGTGCCCAACGCCCGGAGCACCGTCGAGCTGACGGAGGTCAATCCCGAAATTCGCCTTAGAACCCCGGATGACCCGCTGGCCGCACTTGACCGCGCCATTGCCCGGGTCGATGACAAACGCAGCGTGCTGGGCGCCACGCAAAACCGCATGAGCGCGATCATCGATCAGCAGGGCGAAACCATCGGCGCGCTGAGTGAAGCCCGCTCACAAATCATGGATGCCGACTATGCGGTGGAGACTGCCAATATGAGTCGCGCTCAGATCACGCAGCAGGCCGGTACGGCGGTGCTGGCTCAGGCCAATCAGCGTCTGGATAGCGTGCTGGCACTGCTGCGCTGAACGTAACGTGTAGTACGGATATGCATTAATGCCGCCAGCCTGCGACGCTATGCCGGCCCGATCGGCTATCCATACCCGTCCATATGTTACATCTTGTTAAAGAAATGCCGCTCTGAGCCGTTATTTCAATGAGCAAGCAGCATCATTACGCACTCTCCTGATGTTGCCCGAGCATGCCATATCGCGTTTGAACACCTGGATGGCCCATGACGTGTTGAATTTTCCGCTTTCAGCCACGTATTCAAGCGCCGCTGATGACGACCCGGGCGCGGGTTCTCGTCTCGCGTCTACCCGATCGATGCCACAACCTGCAGCGCTCAACGGGGCGACCGGTCGCCGTCTGAAAAAATGAGCCGTCGCCTGATGCAACAACACTTGCCCGGAGCGCCAAAGCGCTGTCGCAAACGATCGAAACATCGGGATGTCGGTCATCATCCGGCATATTGAGAGAGGGTCATCCGCTTTCATGCTTGATCTTGAAACGCTTCTCTTCTCGAGCGCCGTCAGTCGGGGTGCCTATCTGGCCGTTTTCATGGTACTGGCCCTGCGACAGCGCGAGGCCCGCTATCTGTGGCACTGGATCGGCGCCGTCCTTGCTTCCCTGACAGGGACGCTGGTGTTGTTCAACAACCCCACCGATCAGCAATTACCCAGCTGGGTGGAAATGCAGATCTTTGCTCTTTATATGGCAAGTCTGGTCCTGTCATGGAGCGGGTTACGGCGTTTCTACGGGCACAGCCTGCATTGGCCCGGGCTTTTGATATTGATCATGCTGCCCTCGATGCTGTGTCTTCTGGCGCCCTGGCTGAATCTTTCGACACGGACTACAACGTTTGTCTTTTTCACATGCGCTGCCCTGAGCGCAGGCCTGGTGGTAGTCGAGATTGTCCGGGCAAGAGGTGAAAGGCTCTGGTCGCAACTGGTCGTGGCATTTGCCTTTACCGGCTATTGTGGCAGCTTTCTACTCGCGGCTTGTCTGCTCCAGCTCACGCCGACGCAGGCGTCGTCGGCCACGGCGCATCTGTCGATGATTCTTGACCAGGTGGCCAGCATTCTGGCGTATGTCGGCTATATCGCGATGAACGGTGAGCGTGCCAATCTGAAGCTGAGACAGCAGGCCGATACGGACCCTCTGACCGGGCTTTTCAATCGGCGCGGTATCCAGCGCATGCTTCATGAGCGCCCTTTTATTGGCGCTGGAAACAAGCCGATGAGCATCCTGATCGGGGATCTGGATCACTTTAAAAAAATCAACGATACGCTCGGGCATGAAAGCGGCGATGTGGTATTGAAAACCTTCACCGAGTGTTTGAAAGGCACTTTACGCCGTAACGATCTGGCGGTGCGCTGGGGAGGAGAGGAGTTTCTGATTGTACTGCCACAAACCGGCATCGAGGCTGCCGAAACGCTTGCCGAAAGGCTAAGAGCGCTGACGCAAGCCCACCCCTTTCAGGTATGCGGCCAATGCATTGATGTCACTATCAGCATCGGCATCGCCGAGGCCGATCGACCGATGGAGCCCTTCACCAAAACGGTCCGGCGGGCTGACAAGGCGCTTTACCGTGCCAAGCGCGAAGGACGCAATCGCGTCTGTCGTTAGTGCGAACCTGTATGGCGTCTACAACGCCCTGCAGGTTCGCCTGACGTCATTTGCTTAATAACGATTGCCTTCCATATCTTCATAGCCAAAATCTTTCGTCATCGCCCGATGATCAAACAGCTCGCCCCAGGCACGATCATGTGCCGGCGAGCGGAAGTTTTTCATGCCACCGGTCGGGGTAAAGGTGATTTCGCCAAAGTAGATCGCATCGCGCATCAGGTAGAAATCAACGCGTGCAAAGCCAAAGCCTTCGGAAAGCTTGAGTGCCAGTGCCATGGCACGATCCAGCTGGGCCGGCTTCTCGATTGGCTGGCCGGTGTTGAAACGCTCATCGACGACATCCACGAGATTCCAGTCCTGATCATAATAATCGACGTGAAAATCGGTGAAACGGTCGTGTGTGACCTCGATGAAAACCTTCGGCGCCTGCCCCTCGGCGCGAAAGCAGTAAAACTTGTAGTCTTTCGGAATCTTGCCGTTTTCATCAAGCAGCAGCTTTTCACACATCAATCGCGGCGTAATGCTTCGGTAGTGCAGCTCACGGCTGTCACGATAGAAATTACTGGCAAGCCAGTGATCGCTGAGACGACGCATCAGCGCATAGCTGTAATCGGCCTTGTTGCGCACGACCAGATTGTAGCCGGAACCGTGATTGGCCTTGAGCACAAAACTGTTGGGCAGCCTGTCGTAATCATGCTGGGTAAAGGGCTGCGAAATCGGATACAGCGGCAAAAGGGTATCGTTGCCGATTTTCTGACGTACGTAATCACGCACCAGCAGTTTGTCGCTAAGCGGTGAAAAAATGGGCTCGGGACGCAGGCGCCGGTAGCAGATTTTTTCGTTGAATGTTTCCGGATTGACCAGGTTGGGCCTGACACCAAAATGCTTCTGGTAACGGTGCGCGATATAAAGGCGATCCGGTATCCAGCGGGTGACGCTTCTTCGCATCATTCGCAGCCAGCCCTGGCGTTTTTGAGGAAGAAGCTTTTTGTGATCTGTGTCGTCGTAACCCTGCATCTCTGCTTTGGCGTGCTGACTTGCGGTTGGAAATACGTGTAATTCCGCCATTGCCGTCCCCTGCGAGGTCATTTGATATTTCAGTAAGTAACTTTGACTACGCAAAAGGTAAAACGAGTAACTTAAAGAAAGTGTGCCGCAGCGCGCATTACACCTGGTTATAACTGATCCCGCGGGTCACTGACCGGGCCCATCGACAACAGGGTGTCACGAGTCACGGCCAATGCATGCGCCGCCTTCAGCCCGATATCAACTAAACAGACAACCCTTTGTTTCAATTGAATTTAATTCTCGATCGATCCGGAAAAAAACCTGCTTTTTCGTCCATCCGATCGGAGCCGCCCCTGTCCTGATGGTTCAATAAATGACCTGAATCGCTGAAATGTCATGTTTGAACTCATGTTTTTTTGCGACTTACTGTATCAGAACATTTTCATACAAAAGCGTTTCGGCACAATTTTTTCGCTCGATCGAGCGCTTTTGACGACAGCTCCGGCAAGGGAGACCCATCATGAGCATCACTTTCCCAGTTAAAAATCCTCCAGCGCCATCCCTCGAGCCGACCCATTGCAGCCCTGTCCGTGTCGCCGGCTCATCGTCTCCTCTGACAAGCAGAATGCTGACATGAAAGCATCCAAAAAGGCCGGTCCCTGGCTGATTCTGGACGTCCCCTGCGTCGATAGAAGGTTTGATATTCACGACGATAGCGGCCGGATCATGCCATGGGCCGTCAATCGCGAAGGTACATGAAGGCTTTTTAATAGACCCATTGAGGAAATCGGCAGACGGCTTGCCAGCAGCAAGCCAGACTTTTGTGGACAGTCGCCTGAGGCGATCATTGATGGTCCGTACAGGAAAAGCCAATAACAAAAGAAGCGCCCTTTCGAGCGCCTCATGAATCTGGAGAGTCTGCGAGGACGCAGTGTCGATCTCCCTTCGATACTCGTATCCGGCTGGCTTATACCTGCATGCTCATGATTTCGCGATAGGCGCTGAGAACACGGTTACGAACCTGAACGCCCATTTCCATGGAAACGCTGGCTTTTTGCATATCGACCATGACGTCATTGAGCGCCACATTGCTGTCACCGCGTGAAAACGCCACGGCCTTGGCCTCGGAAGCCTGCTTCAGGCCATCGATTCGATCGATGGCGCCCTTGAGTTCTCCGGCAAAACTGACTCCCCCCGCCTGCTGGGCAGCATTGTGCTGACCGCCAGCCTGCTGCGCCACGCCCTGCATCTGCTGAACCAGGGCCTGAAGGCCCGCTGCTGCCACTGACATGTTGGTAACTCCGAGAGAGTAAAAGTAACTAAAAGTAAATTTTGTCACCGAATGCAGCGCAGCTTAAAGTCAAAGTGCTCCTGTCGATTGTTCTAAATAGTGAAAAAAACAACGGCTATTCGATCCTTCAATCTGGTTACTTCCCGTAATAATGACGCCACTCCCGGTATAGGGCGCCACCGTTTCCGGTGCCCAGCGCATAAAGAGTCTGCCGATGCCCATCGAGCTGAACCCGCGTAACCCCAATAACACTGAGGCGATGTGATGAGTGCTCAAGCAACACAAGGCACCGATCAGAAGCTGTCCGGACTGATGGATCGCCTCAAGGCCAATCCGCGTCTGCCCCTTATTGTGGCCGGCGCTGCCGCCATCGCGATTCTGGTCGTGCTCTTTTTATGGGCACGTGCGCCCGACTATCGCGTGCTGTTTTCCAATCTGAGCGACAGCGATGGTGGCGTCATCATCGCCCGGCTGGATCAGATGCAGGTGCCCTACCGCTTCTCGGAAGGCGGTCAGGCCATTCTCATTCCGGCCGAGCGAGTCGAACAGACGCGCATGGCGCTGGCCAGTGAAGGCCTGCCCAAGGGCGGCGGTGTCGGCTTTGAGCTGATGGATGGCCAGTCGTTTGGCATCAGTCAGTTTGCCGAGCACGTGAACTATCAGCGCGCACTGGAAGGTGAGCTGGCACGCTCGATCGAATCCATTGAAGCGGTTCAGTTGGCTCGCGTGCATCTGGCCATGCCGCAGGAGTCCGTTTTTGTCAGGGATCGCCGCCAGCCTTCGGCATCGGTCATTTTGACGCTTTACCGCAATCGGGCCGTCAGTGAGGGCCAGGTCAGCGCCATTACGCATCTGGTCTCCGCCAGCGTGTCCAACCTGCCGGTCAATCAGGTCACCGTGGTGGATCAAAGCGGCAATCTGCTGTCGCAGTCCGGTAGTGAGGGCAGCCGCAACCTCAATGATTCACAGCTCAAATACACCGGGCAGATCGAGGAAAGCTATAAAAAGCGTATCGAAACGCTGCTGTCGACCATTGTGGGTCACAACAATGTGCGCGCTCAGGTCACCGCCAATATCGATTTTTCGGTCGGTGAACATACGCAGGAAACCTATGACCCCAACCAGAATCCCGAGCAGGCCAGCGTTCGCAGCATTCAGTCCAGCGAAAGCGAACAAAGTGGCAGCGGTGGTGCCGGTGGCGTTCCCGGGGCGCTGAGCAATCAGCCGGCCCCTACGGTGCCCTCGCCTGTCGAAAACGCCGCACAAAATCAGAACAACGCGCAGCAAAACAACGATCAGAATGCTGATGAGGAAGAGACCACCACGACGCAGGCCCCGGCCGCGCCGCGCTCTTCCACGCGCAGCAGCACGACCAACTATGAGATCAACCGGCTCATTCGCCACGTACAGGAAGACACCGGCCGGGTACAGCGTCTATCGGTAGCCGTCGTTGTGAACTACCGCGAACGCACGGGTGAAGACGGACAGACCGAGATGGTTGCCCTGTCCGAGGAAGAAATGAACCGGATCCAGCGTCTGGTGCGTGAAGGAATGGGCTTTTCCGAGGCGCGCGGCGATTCGCTGGAAGTGGTCAACGCCGCCTTTAGCCAGCAGGCAACGCCTGAGTCACCGGAACTGGCCTGGTATGAAAACCCCGAGATCATTTCTCTGGCCAAAACGCTGGGACGCTACCTGCTGATTGCCATTGTCGCCTTCATTCTCTGGCGCAAGCTGCTCAAGCCGCTGGTAGAACGTCAAAAGACCGTACTGACCACGACAGGTGCTACCGCCGAAGGCAGCAACGGTACGGGAACGCTGCTGGCAACCGCCGGAGATGACGACGAGGAAGAGGCGCCCGAGGCCGACATTGCCGAACAGATCGCCAAAAAGCAGAAACGCCGTCAGCGCATCGAACATGAAACCCTGTTGAGCACGGTCCGCGACCAGGCTCAGAAAGACCCCAGAATGGTCGCAATGATTATCAGAGGCTGGATCAATGGCAAAGACTGAGGGCAACGAAGAAGGCATCGAGCGCAGCGCCATTCTCATGATGGCACTGGATGACGATACGGCCGCCGAAGTCTTCAAGCATCTGTCACAGCGGGAAGTGCAAAAGGTGGGTCTGGCCATGGCCGGGCTCACCCAGCTGACCAACGAGCGTCTGATGGAAGTGCTGCGACAGTTTGATACCGAAATCGAAGAGCTTGGCGGTTTGAACCTGCAATCCAGCGACCATATCCGGTCGGTGCTGGTCAAGGCGCTGGGCGAGGAGCGCGCCTCGAGCCTGCTGGAAGACATCTTCGAATCCGGCAACGATTCAGGCATCGATGCACTGAACCTGATGGAGCCCAGCGTGGTGTCTGAAATGATCCGCGATGAGCACCCGCAGATCATTGCCACCATCATGGTGCACCTGGAGCGTCATCAGGCCTCTGAAGTGCTGGCACGCTTTGATGAATCGCTGCGTAACGATGTGGTACTGCGTATTGCCACCTTCAGCGGCGTCCAGCCGGCCGCCCTTCAGGAACTCACCGAAGTGCTCAGCGGGCTGCTGGATGGTCAAAACCTCAAGCGCAGCAAGATGGGTGGCGTGAGAACCGCCGCCGAAATCCTCAACCTGATGAACAGCACTCAGGAAGAAAGCGTTATCGACAGCGTGCGCCATCATGACGATTCGCTCGCCCAGCAGATCCTTGACGAGATGTTCGTTTTCGACAACCTGGCCGATATCGACGATCGCAGCATCAAGCGCATCCTGCAGGACGTCGACAGCAACTCGCTGGTCATTGCGCTGAAGGGCGCGCCGGAAGAGATTCGCGACCGCTTCCTTGCCAACATGTCCTCGCGCGCCGCAGAGCTTTTGCGCGAAGACATGCAGATGCGCGGCCCGATTCGCCTGTCGCAGGTCGAAGCCGAACAGAAAAACATCCTGCAGCTGGTACGCCGTCTGGCCGATGCCGGCGAAGTGACCCTGGGAGGTGGCGACGACGCCTATGTCTAGGTCAAACGATCAAGGCGCATGGCAGCGCTGGGAGATGGGTCGTCTGGAACGACGTGAAGCGCGACAGCCCTCCCCCGAGGTGCTGGAACAGCACAACATCCCTCAGCGTCGTGAAGAAGACGATATCCGTCGCGAGGCCTTTGAAAAGGCACGTCAGGAAGGCTTTGAACAGGGCCGACGCGAAGGTCATGACGCCGGTTATGCCGCAGGGCTTGAAGCCGGTCGCGAGCAGGCGCATCAGGAGTACCAGCTCGAGCTTGAGTCGCGCCTGCACGAGGCGCTCGCGCCGGTGGCCGACGTGGTCAACGCCTTCGATACGGCCGCTGGAAAGCTCAAGGACGATATCGCCTACGCGCTGGTCGAGCTGGCGCTGGAAACCGGCCGGCAGCTGGCCGGACGGTCGCTGGAGCTGGCGCCCGAACATATTCTCGATGATATCGAGAAACTGATGATGGAACACCCGACCCTGGGCGGCACGCCGCGCATCTGCGTGCATCCCGATGATCTGGTCATGGTTCAGAAGCAGTTGAGCACCCTGCTGGGTGATGCCGGCTGGCAGCTCAAAAGCGATTCATCGCTGTCACGCGGTGACTGCCGACTGGAAACCGATCAAATTGAAATCGATGCCACTCGCGATGATCGATGGGAACGGCTGCGTCATGCCGTCGGCCATGGCAAGCACTGATGACGCCCGGGACAGGAGACAGCGACCATGTCAGTAAACAGTGACGCCATGCTCAATCAGTGGAAACGCACGCTGGAAACGGCCACCCGCCGCGTACAGAAGCTGCCGGCCAATCGTGAACGTGGCCGGCTGACGCGCGCCACGGGGCTGGTACTGGAAGCGGTCGGCCTGCGTCTGCCGCTGGGCTGTAGCTGCATGGTCGAGCTGGCCGACGGTCAGGGAGAAGCCGAAGCCGAAGTGGTCGGCTTCAACGGCGACCGACTCTTTTTGATGCCGCTGGTTGAAACCAGCGGTCTGGTGCCCGGCGCGCTCGTCTGGCCCGCCAACCCGCGGCCGGGCGCCAGTCAGTCCCAGAGCAAGCAGCTGCCGGTAGGCGATGCCCTGCTCGGGCGCGTGGTGGATGCCCGTGGCCGGGTACTGGATGGCCGTGGCCCGCTGGTCGAGCCGGATAATGTCTCGCTCAATGCGCCCATGCTCAATCCGCTGCAGCGTGCTCCCATTGAGGAAGTGCTCGACGTGGGGGTGCGCGCCATCAACGCTCTGCTCACGGTGGGTCGCGGCCAGCGCCTCGGCCTTTTTGCCGGCTCCGGCGTGGGCAAAAGCGTTTTGCTGGGCATGATGGCCCGCTACACCCAGGCCGATGTCATCGTGGTGGGGTTGATCGGGGAGCGTGGTCGTGAGGTCAAGGACTTCATCGAAAACATTCTGGGTGCCGAAGGACAGCGTCGCGCCGTGGTGGTCGCCGCGCCGGCCGACATGTCACCTCTTTTGCGCCTGCAGGGCGCAGCCTACGCCACCCGCCTGGCCGAGGAATTTCGTGATCGCGGCAAGAACGTGCTGCTGATCATGGACTCTCTGACGCGCTACGCCATGGCCCAGCGTGAAATTGCCCTTGCCATCGGCGAACCGCCGGCCACCAAGGGCTATCCGCCCTCGGTCTTTGCCAAGCTGCCTGCGCTGGTCGAACGTGCCGGTAACGATGCACCGGGCAAGGGCTCGATCACCGGATTTTATACCGTACTGACCGAAGGTGATGACCAGCAGGATCCGATCGCCGATGCGGCGCGCGCCATTCTCGATGGCCATATCGTTTTGTCCCGAAAGCTTGCCGAAGCCGGCCACTATCCGGCCATCGATATCGAAGCATCGATAAGCCGTGCAATGACAGCGCTTATCGACGAACCACATTTCGAGTGCATCAAATACTTTAAGCAGATGTTGTCACGCTATCAGCGCAACCGCGATCTGATCAGCGTGGGGGCCTACGCCGCAGGCAGCGATCGACTGCTGGATGAAGCCATCAGGCTCTATCCGGCACTGGAAGCCTTCCTGCAGCAGCGCATGAGTGAACGCGCCGATGTCGAGCATTCAGTAGAAGGGCTCAAATCGCTTTTGACTTCATAGCGCTCAGGACACCGACCAACAGACGGCCATTTGGCTGACTGCCACCGATACCGAGGGGACCATGTCCAATCATTCATCACTTGAAATGTTGATCGAGCTGGCTGAAGGCGATCGAGACGCCGCGGCCAAACTGTTGGGCCAGCTGCGCTCGGCGCATCAGCAAAGCCACACGCAGCTCGAGATGTTGAGTGATTATCGCAATGACTACCTGCGCCGCTTCGAACAGGCGATGCAGCGTGGCCTGACCATGGCCTCCATTCAGAACTATCAGCGCTTTTTGTCATCGCTCGATCGCGCCATCGAGCACCAGCGCCAGCAGGTCGATCAGCATCAGGGACGCATTACCCGCGGCATGACGAACTGGCAGCAGCAGCAAAAGCGTGTGAACTCCTATGACGTTTTGATCAGCCGACGCCAGCAGGAAGCGCAGCACCGCATGAACAAGCTCGAACAGCGCCAGAGTGATGAGTATGCCAGTCGGGCAACCTCTGCGCTGGGTGGGTTCTAACCACGTTTTTTCTGTCAGGAAACATGACGCATGCTGACGCCAATCAACGCTCAGATTACCTCTCAGGGTTCTACCAGCGCCAACACCAAAGGCAGTGAGGGTGACAACGGCTTCGGCGCGCTTTTAAACGATACAAAAGCGCGCCACAACGATAACGCAGATTCAACAGCCACCGCCGATGCACGCACGCAGCCGCCCTCTCGGCAACAGGCTCGTGCTGATGACACAGGCTCTGATGAGAAAGGCCGTCCTCTGAAAGGAGATGGCCGTGAAAGCGTTGCTGAGGGTCGTCGTCCCGCGCAGATGCAGGTCGGCAACACTCGTCAGACACTGTCCAGCACGCTGGAACAGCTTCAGGGAAACCGGCTGGAAAACCGTGACCGGCGTGACGAAGCGACGTCACAGCGAATCAGCGATCGCACACTGACGGATCAGACATCGGGTGACGCACGCCAGGCCAGAATTGCCGCACTGGCGGATGGCCGCCAGATGCTTGAACCACTGGGCACTGAACGTGTCGGCAGCAGGCTGGCCGGTGCGGAAAAGCAGGCGGCCAGCCGTGTCGATGCCAGAGCCGAGGCGCCCGGTGACAAGAGCAGGCGTCTGACCGACAGCGAGCAGACAGACGACAAGAGCCCTTTGTACGCCCTGATGGACACCGGCTTTTTGATGCAGCCAGCAACGGCACAAAAGGCGCCTGCCGGACGTGAAGGCGCCCTGCCTGCTCGAAGTGCCATGCTGGAGCAGGGGCTGCGCGGTCGCGATGCCGCAGCCTCGGATGATGCAGCAGGGGCATTGAAGGCGCATGACAAGGATGGCGGCAAAAATGATCGTCTTTTTGGCGAGCTTCTACAGCCGACACGAAATGAACGTCTTTCCGGCGAAGCCCTTCAGTCCAGGCCGGGCGAACGCTTCTCCGGCGATGCCCTCCAGTCCAGAACGGGCGAGCGCTTCTCCGGCGATGCCCTTCAATCCAGAACGGGCGAGCGCTTCTCCGGTGAAGGACTTCAGCCGCGCGACAGCAGCCGTCTTTTCGGCGAGATCCTTCAGCAGCGTGAAGGCCCGCTTTTCCGAACGGGTGGTGACACGCTGCCGGGCGCTCATACAGCGGCTTCCGCTCCCAGCGACAGCCCGATGAACACGCTGTCTGCCCTGACGGGACAGACCGGCACCGGCTCGATGGCACCCAGCGCCGCCCAGGCGGTGACAACAGCCACGCTGCCCGCCATGGACAGCGACCAGTGGAGTACGGCGCTCGAACGCCAGACCATCAATCTCAGCATGCGCGGTGGCGGTGAAGCACGTCTGAACATGAACCCGCTCGAGCTGGGCCCGCTGTCCATTTCGTTGAAAATGGGTGAGCAGAGCGCGCAGCTGCATATTGCGTCACATCACGCCCAGGTACGTGCGGCGGTCGAAGCTGCCCTGCCGCAGCTTCGTGAGGCCTTCAGTGCCAATGGCATTGAACTGGGGCAGGCCTCGGTCAGTGATCAGGGCAGCTTTCAGCAGGGCGGCTTCCAGCAGCAGCAGGAACGAACGCCCGGCGCGCTCGCCGGCCGTAATGGCTCGGGTAGTGTTGCCGGCCTCGACACTGATGCCGACAACGATGTGATTTCGATCAGCGCCCTGCCGGGACGCTCGCTCAACGGCGGCATCGATCTTTTTGCCTGATTATCCCTGCACCACCAAAACGTAATGCTCTTCAGGGCCGCTCTGGACGCTACCAGCGCGGCCCTGCTGTTTTGATCAGAGGCCCATCGAATGTCAAAACGTTGAGATAACCGTATGAGAGCGCGCTATTTGATCCATCGTTTGTCGCGCCAATCCGTACCATGGCATCAACCCGAACACGCCATGACACATGATGTTACGGATTAACGAACAAGTGTTCTCAACCCGGATGGATTGATCTGACGCCATGACTACTTCTACCGCAACGCCTCCGGCCAAGGCCGGCAGTAAAAAACTTCTCTGGGTCATCGTCGCGCTGCTGGTCATTCTGGTAGGCATGGCGTGTGCCGCCGGTGCCTGGTTTTTCCTCAAGGGAGACACCCCGGCCGAAACAACACACGAGAGCGTACAAAGTGCGCCGGCACCCGTGCCGGTCTTTGTCGAGCTCAAGCCGTTTACCGTGAACCTCAACGATGGCAGTGGCCGCATTCTCTACATCGGCATCACCCTCAAGGCAGACGGTGAAGCCGCGGCCAGCACGCTCAGAGAGCAGATGCCCGAGGTGCGCAACCGCATCCTGATGGTATTGACCGGCCAGCAGGGCGATCAACTGACCACGCCGGCCGGCAAACAGGCTCTGGCACAAGCATTGATTGGCGCCTTTGAGCAGCCCTTCAATGGCGATACAAGCAGCGTCGCGGTAAGCGATGCCCTCTTCACCGATTTCATCGTTCAGTAGGCCCCCATGGCAGATGACATGCTGTCCCAGGAAGAGATCGACGCGCTACTCAAAGGGGTGAGTGGCGAGGAAGAAGAGACGCGTTCCGGGGACGTTGGCACCAAGCGTATTCGCCCTTTCGATCCAGCCAACCAGCAGCGTGTGGTACGCGGCCGGCTGCAGTCGCTCGATATCATTCACGAGCGCTTTGGCCGTCGCTTTCGCATGGCGCTGTTCAACCTGATCCGACGCACGGCAGACATTACGGTCGGCCCGGTCAAGATTCAGAAATACAGCGACTTCACGCGCAATCTGCCGGTACCGGCCAATATCAACATGATTGCCATCAAGCCGCTCAAGGGCAACGCGCTGATCGTGTTTCCACCCAACCTGGTCTTTCTGGTGGTGGACAGCCTTTTTGGCGGTGATGGTCGATTCCTGACCAAGTCGGAAGGTCGGGAGTTTACGCATACAGAGCAGCGGATCATCCAGCGTCTTTTGAACCTGACGCTGGACAGCTACGCCGAGGGCTGGCAGTCCATCTATCCGGTAGAGCTTGAGTACCAGCGCTCTGAGATGCAGGTGAAATTCACCAACATCACCAACAGCGCCAATGAACTGGTGGTCAATACCACCTTTCACGTCGAGGTAGGCGCCTTTGGCAGTGATTTTCACATCTGCATGCCCTACTCGATGATTGAACCCATTCGCGAAACGCTTTCCGGACCGCTGCAGCGCAACGACCCGGAAGAAGATCGCGAAAGGATGCAGCGTCTTGCCGGTGAGGTGAAATCCTCGAGCGTGGATCTGGTCGCGGACTTTACAACGATCGAGACCACCCTGAGCAAGATCTCGAAGCTGTCGGTGGGTGATGTGCTGCCCATCGATCTGCCTCAGGACATCAACGTGCGCGTCGACGGTGTACCGGTCATGGCCTGCGATTACGGCAGTCTCAATGGCCAGAAGGGTCTGCGCGTCAAAAGATTGATCGACCATCGTCCCATCGATGCCCACAGGAATACGCATCATGACTGATCCCAAAAATCCGGATTCACCCAACGACAAGATCGACGAGATGCCCGATGACTGGGCCAGTGCCATGCAGGAGCAGGGAGCTGGCACCGACGAGGACGACATCGACTGGGGCGCGGCCTTCGCCGAAACCGGTGAAACACCGGAACACGAACTCGAAGTGCCGGCCCCCGCGGCTGCAGCTGCCACGGCAGAATCCGCCAGCGACCGGATCTTTCGGCCATTGTCGGGCACCGACGCTCACGGTCAGTCTCGCGAGCTTGATGTCATCATGGAGATTCCGGTCACGCTGTCGGTCGAACTTGGCCGGACCCGCATGACCATTCGTGAGCTGCTGGATCTGGCCAAGGGATCGGTCGTGGAGCTTGACGGTCTGGCCGGTGAGCCCATGAACATCCTGATCAATGGCTACCTGATTGCTCAGGGTGAGGTCGTGGTTGTGGAGGACAAATACGGTATCCGTATTACCGATATTATTACGCCCTCTGAACGCATTCATAAGCTTAATCGTTGAATGCATGCCTCGCTCGTGCTAAGTCGTGTCCACTGAATGAAACGATATGAGTCATCCCATGACCGACAGCAACACGCGCGAGGCAACGGCCTCCGCCCCCTTGAAACACGCACGGCCTTTCGCCGATGGCCCGCTTGATGCCGAAGCGCTTAACAGCGCCCACCATGTCGGCAGTACCCATGTCGGCGTGACGCCAGCGACCTCCTCGCCCGCCTCCCTGGCCCAGGACAGCGGCCTGGGTGTGGCGAGTCTGGGCAAGACGGCGCTGGGTCTGGCGCTGGTACTGCTGTTGATCTGGGGACTGGGGGCGCTCATGAAACGCCTGGGGCCGGGGCGACGCCTACAGGGTCAGTCGCTTCGCATTGTGGCCAGCCAAAGCGTTGGCGCCCGCGAGCGCGTGGTGGTCGTTGAGGTAGAAGAGACCTGGCTGGTTCTGGGCGTCACACCCAATAGCATCAATCGACTTCACGAGATGCCGGCAAAATCCCGGGACCCGCTCAACACTACCGGGTCACCCGTCGATCAAACGGCCTCTTCTCGCCCTTCCTTTTCCGAAAGCTTCAAGCGTGCGCTGTCACAGCGCTTTGATAGGCGCCCATGACCCATTGTGCCCTGCTCCGTCTGCCTCACCGGACCCGACACTGCCTGCCGATGTTTTTGCTGTTGCTGGCATGTCTTGTGTCACTGCCGGTCCACGCTTCGGCCGAATTCCCGGCCATGACCAGCCAGCCCATGGACGGCGGCGGTCAGTCCTGGAGTCTTTCCGTCGAGACGCTGGTGCTTTTGAGCTCGATGGCCTTTTTGCCGGCCGCGCTTTTGATGATGACCGGCTTTACGCGCATCATCATTGTGCTGGGGCTTTTGCGCAGCGCGCTGGGTACTCAGTCTTCGCCGCCCAATCAGGTGCTGGTCGGTCTGGCGCTGTTTTTGACCTTTTTTGTCATGTCACCGGTGTTTGAGCAGATTTATGAAACGGCATGGCAGCCGCTGTCAGAGGGCAATATCGGGATGCCGCAAGCCATCGAAATCGGCAGCCAGCCGCTAAGAGAGTTCATGCTGCATCAAACGCGTGAAAGCGACATTGCCATGTTTGCCGGCATTGCCAACATGCCCGCCATGGACGGCCCGGAAGATGTCCCCATGCGTTTGCTGCTGCCATCCTTTGTGACCAGTGAATTAAAAACCGCCTTTCAGATCGGATTCACGATTTTCATTCCGTTTTTGATCGTCGATCTGGTCGTGGCAAGCGTTTTGATGGCACTGGGTATGATGATGGTGCCGCCGGCCATCGTTTCGCTGCCCTTCAAGCTGATGCTGTTTGTACTGGTCGATGGCTGGGGGCTTTTGATGGGGTCGCTGGCGCAGAGTTTCTATATGTAGCCATGCCGGCGGCGGCTGGATATTCCCGGGGTACCAACCCCGCATTGTCTCGACTTCAAGGAGTGGCTTCATGACACCGGAAATGGTAATGAGTCTGGCCTATCGCGGCATGATGCTGACACTGTTGATTGCCGCCCCGCTGCTGCTGGTGGCGCTGACGGTCGGTCTGCTGGTCAGCCTTTTCCAGGCGGCCACCCAGATCAATGAAATGACGCTTTCCTTCATACCGAAGATTCTGGCGGTTTTTACGACGCTGATCATCGGCGGGTCCTGGATGCTGGGCACGCTGTCCGACTTTACCCGGGAGCTTTTCAATAACATTCCCGGCATGATCGGTTAGAGGGCCCTCCCTTGCTGGAGATTACTTCCGCCCAGCTGGACGGCTGGCTGACGGCCTTTCTCTGGCCCTTTGTCAGAATTCTGGCCTTCATTGGTGTCGCCCCCATCTTTGGCGAAACCTCGATTCCCCGAACCGCCAAGGTCGGGCTTGCCTTCGCTCTGACCATCATCGTGGCGCCCGTACTGCCTCCCATGCCGGCGATCCCCCCGGCCTCCTGGGCGGGCATCATGGTCATCATCCAGCAGTTCATCATCGGCGCGGCGCTTGGACTGGTCATGCGGCTGGTATTTGCCGCCATTCAGGCGGCCGGTGACTACATCGCTTTGCAGATGGGCCTCTCCTTTGCCTCGTTCTATTCTCCCGAAGCCCAGGGAACCACCACGGTACTGGCGCGCTTTCTCAACATGATTGCCATTTTGATGTTCATGGCACTCAACGGCCATACCATCATGATTCGACTGCTCATCGAAACCTTTACGCGCCTGCCCATTGGTCGGGAAGGGCTTGAACCGGCCGGTTTCGAGGCCATCGCACGCTGGGGAAGCTTCATCTTTTCGGCAGGCTTTTTGATGGCACTGCCCGTACTGACAGCGCTTTTGATCATCAATATATCGATGGGCATCCTCAACCGGGCCTCACCCCAGTTCTCGGTCTTCTCGGTGGGCTTTCCCATTACCCTGACCACCGGCGTTACGCTCCTCACCTTCATGACCCCCGAGCTGGGTACGGTCTTTCAGCGCATGTTTGAAAGTGCCCTCAATCAGATGGTCAGCGTCACGGAGCTGTTCTCCTGACCAACCGATAGCGAGCCCTCTTCAGGGCGCCGGCAGGCAAGCGTTGATACCGCATGCCAACGCTCGCTCCGGACATGACAGAAAAGCCCCCATGTCGCAATCGACATGGGGGCTTTTGATGAGGCGTTACTTCGATCGTTAGCGGATCAGACTGAAAAGCGAGGTCTGCTGCGTCTGCATGAACATCTTCTGTGACGCCTCCAGCCCGATCTGTCCCAGCGTATAGCGGGAGATGGCCTCGGCGTAATCCAGATCCTGCAGATCGGAAAGGGTGTTCGTGTTGCTGATGGTGCGCGTCATGCCGATATCATCCAGCACGTCCAGCTCGTTGAGCTTGCTGCCGATCGATGAGCGCACGCTCAAAACGTTGTCGCTGCCCCGGTCGATCTGACGGTTGGTCTGATCCAGCGTGGCCCGCAGCTCGTCCTGATTCTCCGATGTCTGCGGTGTTCTCAGCGCCGCAATGGCACCTTCGAACACCTTGAAGAGATCGCTTTCGGCATCGCCACCTTTAGCAGGCACCTTGAAAACGTCCGACCCTGCCGCGTTGACGTTCATGCTGCGTGAGGCATCCACCTGCAGGTTCAACGGCTGCGCGTCGCCGGCATAGGTCTCGACCATGCCGTTTTCGCCGGTTTCAAAGGGCTTTACATCTCCTTTCGAGCCCGAAAACATGTACTGACCGCTGCTGTCCCGGCTATTGGCCAGTCCCAGCATCTGGTTGTAGAGCCCTTCGAGTTCGGTCGCCACCGAGGCGCGATCACTGTCGGTATAGGTGCCGTTGCCGCCCTTGATAACCAGCCCCTTGGCACTGGTCAAAAGGTCGGACATGCTGCCCAGCGTGTTTTCCTGCAGAGACAGCGTATTGGTGGCCGTGGTCCGGCTATTGCTGTACTGCTCCTGAATGGCCTGATCCTGCTTGACAACCAGCGCCTGTGACGCGGCGCGCGGGTCATCCGAGGGCGACACGACACGCTTGCCGCTGGCCATCTGCTCCCCCACCTTTGACAGGTCGCTCTGGCGACTCTGCATGGCGTTTTGACTACGCTCGAACATCATTGAAGTACTGATACGCATTATTGATACTCCTTAACGCATGATGCCGATCAGCGTGTTGAACATCTCCGAAGAGGCCTTGATCATCTGTGCGCTGGCACTGTAAAGCTGTTGATACTTGAGCATGTTGGCGGCCTCTTCATCGATATTGACCCCCGACACCGACTGCTGCGCGCTCTTGATCTCCTGGGAAATCTGGGTCTGGGCTTCGTTGCTGCTTTTGAGCGTGGCCGTTTTGTTACCCACATCGCTGACCATCGAGGCGTAGGCCGTGTTCAGGCTGGTGCTCCCGTTGATCAGCTTCTCATTTTGAACACCGGCCATGGCCAGCGCATTGCTGTTGCCGCGTACGCCCTCACTCAGACTGCCCCGGGCCGCGATGCCTTCCGGCGTCATGTCGCTGCTGACGCTCAACTGCCCGGCGGCGTTGTTCAGCGGCTTGATGACGAAGCTATCGCCGTTGGCCAGACCCTGCGGGAGATTGATTTCCAGACCCGCGTCTGCGGCATTGACCGCCTGTCCGCTGCCCAGACGCGTCAGCGAATAGCCGCTGGTCTCATTGCTGTTAACGGTCAGCTTGTAGTTGCCGGCGGCCACTTTTGTCACATCATCACTAAACGACACCGAAGGCACGCCGCCGCCGCTGTTGGCACTGCTGGCCACCACGGTCGGGGTGTTGGCCGTAAAAAGCGCCTTGCCGGCGTCGCCATCGAGATCGAAACCGTTGGTCTGTAGATCGTTGATGCTGGTGGCCAGCGCGTGGGCGATCTGATCCACTCGTTGCTGGGTCGGCTCCAGCGACTGACTGCGAAACTGTACCAGCCCACCCAGGGTGCCGCCGGTCAGTCTGCTTTCATCAAGCTCAAACAGATTGCCATCGCTGGTCTTGAGCGCCACCACCTGACGGGTCGGGTCGTCCTCGGAGGCCATCATCTGCAAGGACTGTACCTGCTTGCCGGCTACCAGCGGCTGGCCGGTGGGCAGCGACACCATGTATTGACCGTCCTGATCCACCACGGACACACCGGTCAGTTTGCTCATTTTCGATACCAGCAGATCACGCTGGTCCAGCATGTCGTTGGGCGGCGTGCCGGTTTTGGACTGGGTCTGGGTAATCTGGACGTTGAGCGTGGCAATCTGTTTTGAATAGCTGTTGATTTCATCGACGGCACCGCCCATCTGGGCCACGGTGTTGTCCGACATGTTTTTCAGATAGCTGTCGGTGGCGCGAAACTGAGCGGTCATGCTTTCGGCATTGCCGAGCATGGCCTGGCGCGCTGACGTATCTGCCGGACTGTCGGCCATGGTCTGCGCGCCCTTGAAAAAGGACTGCATCTGTTTGTTGAGGCCGGCATCGCCGTCGCCCAGCAGATTATCGATCTGTGACATCTGGGCCAGATGCGACTTGCTGGCGCCCAGCTCGCTGTTGGCTTCGTTGAGCTGGGTGCTGAGATATTGTTCATACTGGCGCTGCACGCCGGTCACACTCACGCCACTGCCGGAAAAGAGGCCACCGGCACTGGTGCCTTTTGATTCGGCAAGCCCGGTAATCTGGCGGTTGTAGCCTTCGGTATTAACGTTTGCAATGTTATTGCTTGTGGTATTCAGACCAATCTGGGCTGCTCGCAACCCGCTCAGCGCTGACCCCATCAATGAACCGGACATGGTGTTTCCTCGCACGCGCCCTTAAGGGTGTTATCTGTCATGTACTATCGGCCGATGGCCGGAAACTTTTAGAACATTGTGCCCTGCTGTCATGACACCGATGGATCAAAAGATTCTGCTGGCTTCGTTTTCAACGGCATAGGCCATGGCAGCTCGTCGCTGTGCCACCGCCGAGGTATCGCTTTCCTGACCTGACTGGGTACGTGAGGCATACAACGATCGGGAAACACCGGGCGCATCACCCGGCATCTGCGACATGATGGACACCAGCTTTTCACCGTAGCGCGGGTCGGTCGCATAGCCACATTTTTGCAGGGCGTGCGCCGCGGCTTCGGGCGTTCGCGCATCAAGCACCGGCTGATAGCGCGGATTCTCGGTCAAAAGCCGTGCATAGTCAGAAAACGCAGCCTCATAGGAGTCGTAGACGCGAAAGGCAGCGCGCTCCTTTTGCGCCTTGCCCGCTTCAAACTCGGTGGTCATGACGCTTGCCCGATCGCCCTGCCAGCCACCGGTGGCCTTGATGTTGAAAAGGTTGTGACTGGCCTTGCCATCGCTGGTGCGAATTTCCTTGGCGCCCCAGCCGGTTTCAAGGGCGGCCTGCGCCAGAATCAACTGGTGCGGTATGCCGGTGCGCTCGCTGACAGCGCGCGCGGCAGAGCCCATTTTCGTGACAAACGAGGAGACGTGCGGTGCAACGTCGGCCATCATTTTTTGATGATCAACACGCGCCTGGAGCCCGCCATCCAGCGAGGCGTAACCCTCGATCAGCGGCCCGCGCTTTTGTTCAGCCGGTTTGACAACGTTGCTGCTCGCCTCAAGACCTGCATTGCGCCTTGACTGCTCCTCGCTCAGTGGCATGGCCATCGCTGAGGGAATATTGCGCGACTGCGCCCGCAGCGTTTCCAGCGGATCGACACTACCGGCATCATCACCGCCGCTGTCTTTCGACAGCTGCTTGATCATCATGTCGGACAGACCGATCCCCTGCTCGGAGAGATTCTGCGCCCACTGCTGATCCAGCATCTTGGTGTAGGTGTCCATGCTGTCGCTTTTGAGCAGATCGCTTTTGGGCATGGCATCGCGCATGCTTTTCAGCATCTTTTGCAGAAACAGCGCTTCAAACTGCTGCGTGGTTTCCTTGAGACTCTCCTGAGGATTGTCACGCGCGCTGTACTTGAGCTTCGAAAGCCCCTGTACATCGAGTGCAAAACTTCCCCGACTGTCCATCGCCATTAGATGATCTCCAGATCCGCATTGAGCGCACCGGCCGATTTCAGCGCCTGAAGAATGGCCATCAGGTCGTTGGGTGTTGCCCCCAGACGGTTCAGGGCATCCACCACCTGACTCAGATCTGCTTCGCCGCTGACAATGCTCAGCGCCCCGGACTCTTCCTGCACGTTGATATCGGCATTGGGTACCACCGCAGTTTGCCCGCCCGACAGCGCATTCGGTTGGCTGATAATGGGGTTGGAATCGATCGTAATCGAGAGATTGCCATGGGCGATGGCGGCGCGATTGAGCGTGACACGCGTATTCATCGCCACCGACCCTGTGCGCGCGTTCATGATGACCTTCGGCGTGACTACGCCCGGATCGACGTCAATGTTTTGTATGCGCGCCATGAAAGAGACCTGGGAGGCGCTGTCCATCGGTGCTGCCAGCGAAATCACTCGAGAATTCTGGGCAACCGCAACGCCCTGGCCCATGGCATTGTTGATGGCGTTCATGGTGCGAAGGGCCGTGTTGAAATCGGCATCCTTGAGCTCCAGATTGATACGCCCCTGCTCGGCCATCTGGACCGGCACCGTACGCTCGATGGTCGCCCCGCCCGGAATACGCCCGGACGACGTCTGGTTGACCTGAACGCTGCTGCCGGCTGCCTGAGCACTGATGCCCGGAATGACCATATTGCCCTGTCCCAGCGCATAGATCTGGCCGTCGGCGCCCTTGAGCGGGGTCATGAGCAGGGTACCGCCGCGCAGACTGCGGGCGTTACCGACCGAGGAGACGGTGATATCCAGTTTCTGCCCCGGGCTTGAAAACGGCGGCAGCTCGGCGGTGACCATAACGGCGGCAACATTTTTAAGCTGCATGTTGGTACCGGCCGGGACCGTGACCCCGAGCTCGGAGAGCATGTTGGTGACCGACTGTCCGGTAAAGGGGGCCTGCATGGTCTGGTCACCGGTGTTGTCCAGACCCACCACCAAGCCATAGCCGACCAGCGGGTTGGAGCGCACGCCTTCAAAGGTGGCAATGTCGCCCAGCCGGGCAGCCTGAACCTGACAGGTCAGCGCCATCAGCGCACAACCGCTCAACAGCAGCGCCGCACAGCGCAGAGAGACAGATTTCAACATTGCCATCATCGTAAGGCTCCTCGATCAAAACGGTGAAATATTGAGGAAAAAGCGCTGCATCCAGCCCATCGTCTGCGCTTCATTGATATAGCCGTCGCCGTAATACTCAAGACGGGCATCGGCGACCTGAGTCGACGGTACGGTGTTGAGCCCGGTGATCGTGCGCGGGTTGACGGTGCCGGAAAAACGAATGTACTCGGTGCCCTGATTGATACCGATGCGCTTCTCGCCGGCCACCTGCAGGTTCCCGTTGGGCAGCACGTTCATGACCGTCGTCGTGATGGTGCCGGTAAAGGTATTGGAGGCGTTCGCCCCGCCCTGCCCCTGGAAGGTATTGGCGCCGGAAAGACCGGTCGTCTGGCCATCCAGCAATCCACCGATAACACGAGGCGTCGCGTCGATCCCCAGGGTGGCCGTTCCGGTACGGCTGGCATTGGCCGCCGAGCTTTTGGTGGCGCTGACATTTTCGTTGAGTACGATGGTCAGAATGTCACCCACACCGCGCGGGCGACGATCCTCGAACAGCGGCCTCGTATAGTTGCTCTGATAGATCGAGCCGTTGGCCACCGGCATCGGCGGGAGCTGAGGCGGTGCCGTCGTCGGCCCTTCCACCACGTTTTGCCGCGGAATCTGGGCGCAGGCCACCATCATCATGGCCATGCAGGCAACCAGAAACAGCTTCCACAAACGCATGTATCGCATCATTGATCCCCGGTTACCCCTGCACGAACGCATCAATATCCCCTGTCAGAGCTGGGTCAGACGACCCAGCATCTGATCGACGGTCGACACGGCCTTGGAGTTGATTTCATAGGCACGCTGCGTCTCGATCATGTTGACCATCTCCTCTACCACGTTGACGTTGGAGGTCTCCACGAAACCCTGATAGATCGTGCCGGCGCCGTTGTTGCCGGGAATGCTGTCATTACGCGGCCCCGAGGCATCGGTTTCGAGATAGAGGTTATCGCCGATGCTTTCCAGACCGGTCGGGTTGATAAAGGTGGTCAGCTGCAGCTGGCCGACCTGCTGGCTGGCCGCAGCGCCCGGTACAGTGACCGAGACCAGACCGTCATTGGAGATTGATACCGACAGGGCGTTGGCCGGAATCACGATGCCCGGATCGATCGGAAAGCCGTTGGCCGTGACCAGCTGGCCGTCCTGATTGACCTGGAAGGCCCCATCGCGGGTGAACGAATTGGTGCCATCGGGCATCTGCACGGCAAAGAAGCCATCGCCACGAATCGCAACATCCTTGGTATTGCCGGTCTGCTCCAGGTTGCCCTGGGTGTGCAGACGCTCGGTGGCCACGGCTCTTACACCGGTACCGATCTGAAGCCCGGAGGGCAGATTGGTCTGTACCGACGACATCGAACCCGGCTGACGCAGGTTTTGATACAGCAGATCCTCGAACACCGCGCGCGAGCGCTTGAAGCCGTTGGTCGAAACGTTGGCCAGGTTGTTGGAAATGACGTCCATGTTGGTCTGCTGAGCATCAAGACCGGTTTTGGCAATCCAGAGCGCGTTAATCATTTTTTTCTCCATTCACCGGACATGATCCAGTGACTTCATGTGCCTGATCAGAGCCTTCGCGGCCCGGAACCATCAATTCATTGAAAGCAGCGAGTTGGCGCGCTGATCGTTTTCATCAGCGGTTGTCAGCACCTTCATGTTCATCTCAAAGCGACGCGCCGTATCGATCATGGCCACCATCGCTTCGGTCGGATTGACGTTGCTGCCTTCGAGCGTACCGCTGATGACCTGAATGTTTTCATCGCGTGGCAGCCCTGCCATGGGGCCACCCTGCGCGTTCCAGGCACCAAACAGACCGTCATCGCGTCGCGCCATGCGGCCATCCGGGTTACTGGCAAGCATCAGCCGACCAACTTCAGCCTGGGCCTGAGTCCCGGCTTCACGGGCGGAAATGGTACCGTCGCCGGCAATCGAAACCTCGGCATTGAGCGGCAGGATGATGGGACCATCCTCCCCCATCACCGGCCGGCCCTGAGACATCAGCATGCCGGTGGCATCGACCTGCAGCTCACCATTGCGGGTGTAGGCCGTTTCACCGTTGTTGGCCTGTACCGCCAGCCAGCCCTCACCATTGATGGCCACATCCAGCGTGCGCCCCGTCGTGGTAAAAGACCCCGGTGTGAAATCGGAACCGGGCGTGGAATCAGCCGTAATGGCTCGCGTGGCATAGCCTGCGCCGTTGACCGGCACCGCACGAGCAGCGCTGAGTTCGGCACGAAAACCGCTGGTCGAGACGTTGGCCATGTTGTTGGCAACGGCAGACTGCCGCTCCAGACTCTGTTTGGCGCCCGACATGGCGGTATAGATGATTCTGTCCATGACCCGCTCCGAAAAGCTTGAGGAAGTATCGCGGCCGGCGTTTGGGTGTAACCGAAGGCCTGCTCTTTGTGACGCCTAGTAAACACGCAAAGGCGTCTTCTCAAAGGCACAAGAAAGGCACGAGAAAGGTCGTATTTCGTAAGCTGTAATAAGGAAGGACCAAACAAACGACCGGCTACGAGCCGGCCGTTTTTATTACCTTGCGGGGTTAACGCAGGCTGACCATGGTCTGCAGAATCTGGTCCTGCGTCTTGATGGTCTGCGCGTTGGCCTGGTAATTACGCTGCGCCACGATCATGGTGACAAGCTCCGAGGCCAGATCGACGTTGGAGTTCTCAAGTGTGCCGGAAAGCAGCGAGCCCAGCTGACCGGTACCAGCACTACCCAGCAGTTCCTGCCCGGAGCCGGTGGTGGCCAGCCAGCCGTTGTTACCATCCGGCCTGAGCCCCTGCTCGTTGGTAAAGCTTGCCAGGGCGACACGACCCAACGCACGGCTCTGGTTGTTGGAGTAGTTCCCCAGCACATCGCCGTTATCGGCAATCGAGATGCCGGTCAGACTGCCCGCGGCGTAGCCGTCCTGGTTGGCTGCCTTGACCACAAAGCTGCCGCTGTTCTGGGTCACGCCGGAAATATCGACAGAGGCGTTAATTCGTTCGGCCCCATTACGCGGGTCGAGATCGACCGCAAGTGCGGCCTCGCCGGCACCGTTGGGTCGAATCTTGCCGTTGGTGTCAAAGGTGACGTAGCCGCCGGTGACATAGTTGCCACCTGAATAGCCGGCAATACTCCAGCCGTTATCAGCCCCTTTCTGAAAATAGAGGTTGAGCTGATGATCATTGCCCTGGGAATCATACATCGTCAGGGAGGTCTGCCAGTTATAGGTTTTCGGGCTGGCAGGATCGATGGTCACCGGCTGGCCGTTGTTGTCTCTGATGGCTTTTGATGAAGAGTCCAGGTTGAATGTCATCGCCGCACTGGTCGTGGCGCTGGCCTCGAGATCGCCCTGAGCCACCTGTAGCGCAACCGGCTGTGCACCGGCCAGCACCACCGGGTTGGCAGACATGGCATCATCCACCGGATAGCCGGTCAGTTTGCTGCCGGTGTTGTTGACCAGAAAGCCATTGGCATCCATCTGAAACTGGCCGTTGCGTGAATAGGTTGTCTGCTGACCGTCGGTCAGGCGAAAAAAACCACCACCGTCGATGGCCAGATCAAGGCTGCGGTCAGTTGTTTCAAGCGCGCCCTGAGAAAACCCCTGAGTAATGCCCGATACCTGCACCCCAAGACCTGCTTTTGCCCCGGCATAGAGGTCTGCAAATTCGGTGCGGCTTTTCTTGAAGCCAACGGTCTGTGAGTTGGCAATGTTGTTGCCGATGGTATCCAACTGGCTGGAAGCGGCATTCAGACCGCTGACACCCTGTGTAAACGCCATGATGACCTCTAATTAATAAAAAACTAATATTAAAGACCCGACGCCATGGCGATACGACTATCGCAGTGGCGAATGTTAGAAACAGGATGCCTCTGAAACCTCGTGAGAGGTGACCTGCCGCCCACCAGGTATCAAGACAGCCGGCACGAGGCCGGCCGCCCTGACGATGATGGTTGAACGTGCGTTAACGCAGGCTGACCATGGTCTGCAGAATCTGGTCCTGCGTCTTGATGGTCTGCGAATTGGCCTGATAGTTACGCTGCGCCACGATCATGGTGACAAGCTCCGAGGCCAGATCAACGTTGGAGTTCTCAAGCGTGCCGGAGAGCAGCGAGCCCAGCTGACCGGTACCGGCGCTGCCCAGCAGTTCCTGCCCGGAGCCGGTGGTGGCCAGCCAGCCGTTGTTACCATCGGGCTTGAGACCCTGTTCATTGGTAAAGCTTGCCAGGGCGACACGACCCAGCGCACGGCTCTGGTTGTTGGAGTAGTTCCCCAACACATCGCCGTTATCGGCAATCGAGATGCCGGTCAGGCTGCCCGCGGCGTAGCCGTCCTGATTGGCTGCCTTGACCACAAAGCTGCCGCTGTTCTGGGTGACACTGGACAAATCGATACTGGCATTGACATTCGCGGCTCCATTGTTCGGATTAAATGCAAGCGCCAGATTGGCCCCGCCGATCAACTTTCCGTTTTCATTAAATTCGAGTTGATTTGTCGCCTGAAAGCGAAAGGAATCTCCGTTGCCTGGCGTGCCATTGACCGCAATGTTTAAACCAGCGACATCGATTCGATTGTTGTTCCCCAGTGTTCCATTGGAAAGGATCTGTCCCTGCTCGCCCCTTACGGTATAGGAACGATTGGCACCAAAGGATACGTCCAGGTTTTTTCCAAAATCGGCATTCGACTGATCAGTCACAGTAGAAGTGAGATTGGCATTACTGTTTCCTGCTGTTCTGTTTGCAGAATAGTAACCAGGATTGGTAACCAGCTCTTGGCCATTGACAAGTGCATGTACATTCCACTTGTTATTTTCAGTGGCTGATTTGGCAAAGTACAGGTTGGCCTGCTGGGCATTGCCCTGCGAGTCATAGGTCGTCAGTGACGTTTGCCAGTTGTAGCTTTTTGGATTGCCTGCATCGAAGGCGATCGCGTTGCCGTTGGTATTCACCTTTGCCGGATCGGTCGAATTCAGATTAAAGGTCATGCTGCCATTGGTCGTGGCGTTGGCATCCAGATCCCCCTGGGCTACCTTCAGCGCCACCGGCTGCGCACCGGCCAGTACCACCGGATTGGCAGATGCCGGATCATCCACCGGGTAGCCGGTCAGCTTGCCACCGGTGTTGTTGACCAGAAAGCCATTGGCATCCATCTGAAACTGGCCGTTGCGTGAATAGGTTGTCTGCTGACCGTCGGTCAGGCGAAAAAAACCACCACCGTCGATGGCCAGATCAAGGCTGCGGTCGGTTGTTTCAAGCGCGCCCTGAGAAAACCCCTGAGTAATACCCGAGACCTGCACCCCAAGACCTGCCTTTGCCCCGGCATAAAGGTCCGCGAACTCGGTGCGGCTTTTCTTGAAGCCAACGGTCTGTGAGTTGGCAATGTTGTTGCCGATGGTATCCAGCTGACTGGACGCTGCATTAAGACCGCTGACACCCTGAGTAAACGCCATGACAACCCCCAATCAAAAATTTTCTAATGTTAGAGACCAGACGCCATGGCGATCCAATTATCGCGGTGGCGAGTATTAAAAAGGCCATCTCATGAACGCCACGAGAGGTAACCTGCTGACCGCCTGGTATCAAGGCAGCCGGCACGAGGCCGGCCGCCCTGACGGTGATGGTTAAACGTGCGTTAACGCAGGCTGACCATGGTCTGCAGAATCTGGTCCTGCGTCTTGATGGTCTGCGAATTGGCCTGATAGTTACGCTGCGCCACGATCATGGTGACAAGCTCCGAGGCCAGATCGACGTTGGAGTTCTCAAGCGTGCCGGAGAGCAGCGAGCCCAGCTGACCGGTACCGGCGCTGCCCAGCAGTTCCTGCCCGGAGCCGGTGGTAGCCAGCCAGCCGTTGTTACCATCGGGCTTGAGGCCCTGTTCGTTGGTAAAGCTTGCCAGGGCGACACGACCCAGCGCACGGCTCTGGTTGTTGGAGTAGTTCCCCAGCACATCGCCGTTATCGGCAATCGAGATGCCGGTCAGGCTGCCCGCGGCGTAGCCGTCCTGATTGGCTGCCTTGACCACAAAGCTGCCGCTGTTTTGGGTCACGTTTGACAAATCAATGCTGGCATTGAAGTTGGCCGCACCGTTGTTCGGGTTGAATGCCAGATTGAGCGTATCGCCACCGGTAATCTTGCCATTTTCGTTAAATGAGAGATTGGATGTACCAACCTCCTCACCCTTGTTCATGGCATGAACCGTCCAGGCATTATCGGCCGTCGGCGATTTCACGAAATACATGTTGACCTGCTGTGCATTGCCCTGCGAGTCGTAGGTCGTCAGCGACGTCTGCCAGTTGTAGCTTTTCGGGTTGCTCGCATCGAAGGCGATCGCGCCGCCGTTGGTATTCACCTTTGCCGGATCGGTCGAGTTCAGGTTAAAGGTCATGCTACCGCCAGTCGTGGCGCTGGCATCCAGATCCCCCTGGGCCACCTGCAGTGCCACCGGCTGCGCACCGGCCAGTACCACCGGATTGGCAGACGTTGCATCATCGACCGGATAGCCGGTCAGCTTGCCGCCGGTGTTGTTGACCAGAAAGCCGTTGGCATCCATCTGGAACTGGCCGTTGCGCGAATAGGTCGTCTGCTGACCGTCACTCAGGCGGAAGAAACCGCCCCCGTCGATGGCCAGATCAAGACTGCGATCGGTTGTTTCAAGCGCGCCCTGAGAAAATCCCTGAGTAATCCCGGATACCTGTACGCCCAGGCCCGCCTTGGCACCGGCATAAAGGTCCGCGAACTCGGTGCGGCTTTTCTTGAAGCCAACGGTCTGCGAGTTGGCGATGTTGTTGCCGATAGTATCCAGCTGACTGGACGCTGCATTAAGACCACTGACACCCTGTGTAAAAGCCATGGTTCATCCTCTGTTTGGAAATCGTCTCGCCGGCCGAAACCGGTTGAATCGTCAAGACGCGCAACACCGCGCCCGGTGCTGCATTACAGAATCTGTTTGACGTCGTTGAAGGCGACGCTGCCCATGTTGGGTCCCAGATCCAGCTTCGTTGTGTTATCAGCAGTCATCACGCCACTGACATAGCCGTACTGAAGGGCACGTGACGCCACCGCGCGACCGCTGCTGTCAGTAGCCGCGATAGTGACCTGATAGGTGCCATCCTCGACACGGGCCTTGCTGACGTCGGTGCCATCCCAGTTGAAGGACTGAACACCGGCCTTGATCTCGCCCAGATCGTACTGATTGATGGTACGGCCCGAGCCATCGGTAATCGTGGCCGTTACCTTGGCGGCATCGTCGTCAAGCTCGATACCAAAGGGCAGTATGGTTTCGTTGCCCACATGCACTTTATCGCCCTCTACCAGCACGCCACGGCCTACCATGGCACCTGCCTGCAGTTTCTGAGAGGCATCGATCTGTCCGGTAATGCTGGACAGCGTGTTGTTGAGTTTGTCGATACCGCTGACGGTATTGATTTGCGCAATCTGCGAGGTGAACTCGGAGTTCTCCATCGGATTGAGCGGATCCTGATTTTTAAGCTGCGCGACCAGCAGGCTCATGAACTCTTCGCCCAGATCACTGGCGCTGGTGGCGCCCATGCCGCTGCCGTTGGTCCCGCCGGTAGTACCGGTGCCGTTAACACGGGTCACCAGAGAGCTGTCAAATGCCATGGTTCACTCCTTGATGATCCGGTTTACTGACCCAGCGTCAGCGTTTTGAGCATCAGTGACTTGTTGGTGTTGAGTACTTCGACGTTGGCCTGATAGGAGCGCGCCGCCGAAATCATGTTGACCATTTCAGAGGTGGTATCCACGTTGGGCATGCTGACGTAGCCCTGGTCATCCGCCGCCGGATTTTTCGGATCATAAAGACGCCGGAATTCACTCTGGTCTTCACTGATCCCCGCCACGCGCACGCCACCGATCTGCTGGCCCGGCTCGCCGGCCATTTCAAAGGTCAACTGCCTGGCGCGGTAGGGCTGTCCATCCGGGCCCGCCACACTGTCCGCGTTGGCCAGGTTGCTGGCGGTCACGTTCATGCGCTGTGACTGCGCCGACAGCGCCGATCCTGATATGTTGAAAACGTTAAAAAGACTCATGGACTACTCTCCTGTCGGTTATCAGGACTCGCGCTGCATGGCGTTTTTCAGGCCCTGCAATCGACTGGTCAGAAACTGTACGTCGGCCTGGTAATGCACGGCGTTGTCTGCAAAGTTGACACGCTCCATATCCATGTCGACCGTGTTGCCATCCAGGCTTGGCTGCGTCGGGTTGCGATACAGCATGTCAATGCCGCCTACGCTGCCGCCGGCCTGTGCCGGAATGTGTCGACTGGATGTCATGCTCAGTGATAGCCCACTCTGCCCTTCTGCCCGCCCCTGATTGACGACACGATCCAGTTCGCTTTTGAAGTCAAAGTCGCGTGCCTTGTATCCGGGCGTGTCAGCGTTGGCAATATTGGCTGACAGTACTTCCTGGCGTTCGGCACGCAGGTTAAGAGAATGCTGCATAACGTTGAGTGAGGCGTTGAGCCGGTCGATCATGGGAGTCACTCCGTTGCGCCATGAATCATTAAGACAACAAAGGTTACTTTCGCTTACCTTTCGGGATGAGCGCAGCATAAAGAGAGCGCAACCATCACCATTGAACGAAAAGGCTGCTTTTTAGGGGTTATTTCGCACCCTGTTTTTTCTGGCACTTCTCTAGAATGCCCAGCATCCGGGTAACCGTTTAATGACAACAGGCCATTTCATGTCGCTGCCCTTCACATGTTCACTTCAAAGGCACTACCATCGTGGCGCTACCCTTCTACTGGTAGCGGCAGGGCTTGTCTGTGCGCCGGCTCAGGCAAGTGAGCAGGTCATTTATGACGTGATTGAAGGATTTTTGCTGGAGCAGACTGCAGGCGAAAATGGGGAAGTTGTCATCGATGTGACGCCATCACCGGCGGCGGCCATGGCCTGTCAGGCCCCCTCTCCCTTTCTGCCGGGTCGCGGTGGCAAGGTCTCGGGTCGTACGTCGATAGGTATACGCTGCCCGGGCAACGCACCGGAAACGCGTTATTTTCAGGCCTACGTACATATCAACGGACAATATCCGGTTGTCAATCGCAACATCATGCCGGGCGATGTGATCGAGGAAAGTGATCTTGACTGGCAGGAAGGCGACCTGACCCGGCTTTCCAGCCGCTTGATTACCGATGCCTCACAGCTGATAGGCCAGGTCTCGCAGCGTCGTATTGCCGCCGGTCAGCCGTTTCAGGCAGGCATGGTCAAGGCCCCCGTATTGATTCAGCGAGGTGCCAGGGTTGCTCTTTTGATCAGGGGCAATGGTTTCATGATCAGCAGCAACGGCCATGCGTTGAATGACGCAGGCCTTGGTGAAAGTGTTCGGGTTAGAATGCCCTCTGGCAGCGTGATCAATGGTGAGGCAAGTCGCGAGGGGCTGGTGGAAGTTCACTAGTCGACAAGGCGGCAACATTACGTCCGATATCCAATCGATACCTTTCGTTACGCGCGCGGGTTAAAGAACCTGCCCGTGATGTCGATAATGGGTACAACAGCGCTTGCCTGCGCCCCTTTATCAGCTCACCCGAGTGAGCGCTTCGGAGAGCATGACGATGAAAATTGACAGTAACAGTGGTTCGATCAACCGCATTGCCAGCCCGGTATCGGTAGCACGCGTCAACACGCCTGAAACCGCCAAAACCGAGCAGAGCGCCGCGACGCGCTGGGTACCTTCCAGCGCTCAGGATGGCTCACAGGATATTGACACGGTACGCGTCAATGAACTGCGTGAAGCCATTCGCGACGGCAGCTTTGAGGTTGATACCGGAAAAATTGCCGACGGCCTGATCGCAAGCGCACAGGAGCTGCTTTCGAACAAGGGCTAGGGCACTCCCTCTGCTTTAACGCCTTTGGAGAATACGTGAATGAACGATTACGCCAATATCCTCGGTCAGATCGATGAAGCCCTCGGGCGCTTTATCGATTTGCTGGATCATGAAGCCGAGCTGCTGGAGACGCATCCAGTGGATATCGAAGCGCTGCTGCAGACCTGCGAGCACAAGGGCTCTTCAATGGTCAGGCTGGATCAGCTCGAGCGCGCCAGAAGCGCACTGCTCGAAAGCCGTGGCCTGGCCTCGGACCGTGCCACAAGCGATCGCGCCGCCATCAAGCTTGAACTCAATGAGCTGTGGCAGCGCATCATCGAGCGCACCGAAGCGGCCGCGCAGCGTAATCGTCTTAACGGGTTCGTGATCGGCAGGCGTCTGGATTTTCACAGCCGCGCCCTTAACTTTCTCCAGACGGCAGCCGGCATGACCATGTATGGCCCCAACGGTCGCCAGCACAATATCGGCCGCTCCAGTACACACCTGGTAGGCTGACCCGCCGGCACCCGATATCAAAAGGCCGCGCCATGAATATGGCGCGGCCTTTTTATTTCTACGGCGTATTTCTATCGACAGCTTCCAAACTGCCTGTTGATTGCCTTCAGACAGGACTCCCTTTTCGATCAGACCCTGCCCTGAAACACCGCTATCGATCCTGCATTTGATAATTGACAAACACCTGTGCCGTGCCGCCCCGCACCGGTCGCTTGAGCATGCCCTCTCCCGGCAGGACGAGATGCAGCGACAGTGGCGTATCGGCCGGAAGACCGGCCAGCGCATCGGTACTGCCGCGCGCCATGGGTAGTGCCACACAATCGCTTGGAGCACATAGCCAGGCGGCAGGCACCGGGCCATCCATGGCCAGTTCATAGCGCCAGGAAACGTCGGTCAGTTGGCTACCGGCGGGGGCGCTGGCAGAAGGCACCAATGCCACCCGGTATTCCCACCCCTTCTGTACCATATCCGGAATGCTGGCCTGAACCGGGATGGCGCCACCGGGGCCGGCCTCGACAAGCGCCACTGGCAATGTCAACGCAGCGGCCATTATTACCCGTTGCGACAACCGGCGACGCGTCACGACTGCGCTCCGATGATGGCGGTCACACGAATCTGTCGCTCTTCGGGAATTTCTGCCTGGGACAGCACGACCAGGCGCGGCAGGCGCCGACGCAAAAAGCGCGACAAGAGCGAGCGCACACCATGCTGTACGACAAGTACGGCCGGCAACCCGCGCTCTTCCTGGCGCTGAACTGCGGTTTCTGCCTGCTGGATCAGGGTATCGGCAAGCCCCGGCTCCAGCGCGCCACCGTTGTTGAGTGCCTGCATCAGCATTTTCTCCAGATCGACATCCAGGCTGATAACCTCGGCCGCCTCCTGGCCCGGGAAATACTGCTGCGTAATGGCACGGCCCAGCGCCAGTCGCACGGCAGCCGTCAGCTCCATGGCGTCGGTGGTATGGCTGGCGTGATCGGCCAGCGTATCGACAATGGTGCGCATATCGCGAATCGACACGTCTTCCGACAACAGCTGCTGCAAAATGCGGGTCAGCGTGGTCAGCGAAATCAGCTTGGGCACCACCTCCTCGACCAGACTGGGCGATTCCTTCGCCAGTCGATCCAGCAATTTCTGGGTCTCGCTGCGCCCCATCATTTCGCTGCCATGCTCTCCCAGCAGATGATTGAGGTGGGTTGCCACGACCGTGCTGGCATCTACCACGGTAAAGCCCTGCATCTGCGCCTGATCGCGCTGATTGGCATCGATCCAGGTGGCCGGCAGCCCGAATGCCGGATCCTTTGTGATACGACCTTCAAGATTGCCCATCGCCTGGCCGGGGTCGATGGCCAGATACTGGCCAGGCCAGGCCTCTCCCTCACCGATCAGTACACCATTAAGGGCGATACGATACTGCTGTGGCTGCAATGACAGGTTGTCGCGGATATGCACCACCGGCGGTAGAAACCCGACCTCCTGAGCAAACTTCTTGCGCAGGCTTTTGATGCGCTTTAAAAGCTCGCCATCCTGATTCTGGTCCACCAGCGGAATCAGGCGATGGCCGACCTCAAGGCCGAGCGGGTCAACCAGCTGCACGTCATCCCAGCTGGCTTCATGGCTGTCCGTGGCGGCTGCTGGTGCGGGCTGCGTTTCTTCAACGCTGGCCGCTTCCTTGTTTTTCTTGCTCAGGTACCAGCCCAGACCACCCAGCATGGCGGTGAACATCAAAAACACCAGGTTGGGCATGCCGGGGATGATGCCCAGCAGACCGATGACGCCCGCGGCAAGATAGAGAACCCGAGGATTGGTAAACAGCTGGCCCAGCAGCTGCTGGCCCACATCCTGCTCGGTATTAACGCGCGAAACGGTGACACCGGCGGCGGTCGAGATAATCAGCGCCGGGATCTGGCCGACCAGACCGTCCCCGATGGTCAGGAGTGTGTAGGTGTGTGCGGCATCGCCGACCGACATCCCGTGCTGGGCCACACCCACCACCAGTCCGCCTACGATGTTGATGACCATGATCAGGATACCGGCGATGGCATCGCCGCGTACAAACTTGCTGGCACCGTCCATGGAACCGAAGAATTCGGCTTCCTGAGCGATCTCCTTGCGCCGCTCACGCGCAAATTTTTCATCGATCAGACCGGCATTGAGATCGGCATCGATGGCCATCTGCTTGCCGGGCATGGCATCCAGGGTAAAGCGGGCCCCGACTTCGGCAATACGACCGGCGCCCTTGGTGATGACCATAAAGTTGATGACGACCAGAATCACGAACACCACCAGACCCACGGCGAAATTACCGCCCACCAGAAACTCGGCGAAGGCCTCGATCACCTTGCCCGCGGCGTCGCCACCGCTGTGACCTTCCAGCAGGACCACACGGGTCGATGCGACGTTCAATGACAAGCGCAGCAGCGTCGAAAACAAAAGCACCGCTGGAAAGGCTGCAAACTCGAGCGGTTTGGTGGTGAACATGCTCACCAGCAGCACCATGATCGACAGCGCAATGTTGAAGGTAAACAGCATGTCGAGCAGAAATGGTGGCAGCGGCAGCACCATCATCGACAGGATCATCAGAATCAGAACCGGGCCGGCCAGAAACTTCAGCTGGCTGCTCTGATTCAGACCACTACGGGAAAGCAGTGCACTCAATGCATTCATGTCAGCGATGACCTGTCATGGTAGATAGATTGTTCAGCGCCTTTAATGGGCAGTGCCACGCCCGGGCATTAATGTTCATTGTTGTCATCGTCGTCCGAAGGTGTCGGGGTATAGGCCATGTCTTCAGGCACCTCGATATGCCCGGGCCGCTGCGGCGATTTCCCCCCCTCGCTGCGATAGCGTCGGAGCTGATAGACCCAGGCCAGCACTTCAGCCACAGCGGTATAAAGCGGCGCCGGAATCTCCCGGCCCAGCTCGCCATGGCGATACAGCGAGCGCGCCAGCGCCGGTGCCTCCAGAAAGGGAATACGATTTTCCTGACCCAGTTCGCGAATTTTGGCCGCCACGGCATCGGCCCCCTTGGCCACCACGCGGGGGGCGCCCATTTCGTCATCCTTGTAGGCCAGCGCCACGGCAAAGTGGGTCGGGTTGGTGATGATCACGTCGGCCGTGGGGACCTCGCTCATCATGCGGCGCCGCGCAATCGCCTGCTGCTGCTGGCGAATACGGCCCTTGACGTGCGGGTCGCCTTCAGACTCCTTGTGCTCCTGACGAATGTCTTCCCGACTCATGCGAAGCTTTTTGGTATGGCTCCACAGCTGATAGGGCACATCGATCAGAATGACGACGATAAAGGCCAGCAGAATCAGGGCGCAGCAAAACACCACCAGCAGCAGCATGTGGCGCATGGCGGACTGAATGCTTTCTCCGGCAAGCCCCAGAAGCTCGCCCTGATGGCTGCGGATGAAAAAGGCGGCCACCAGCGCGATCAGCATCGACTTGGCAATGGTCTTGGCAAGTTCAGCCAGCGCCTGGCTGGAAAAGATGCGCTTTAAACCGGCCCCCGGGTTGAGCTTTTTAATATCGAACTTGATCGACTTGGTCGAGAACAGCCAGCCACCCAGCGCCATGGGGGCCATCAACGCCACGACACCCATGATGCCCATGATGGGGGCAAGAGCCAGAAGCGCCCGACCACCCAGCGCCGAGACATTGATCATCATCCGGGTGGGATCGCGTGCCACGTCTGCATCAAAGGTCAGCCCATCGCTCATGACCCCGGACAGCGTCTCGCCCATCCAGCTCATGCAAAGTGCCAGGCCGGCGGCCCCGACAGTCAGCATCAAAAAGGTGGTCAATTCACGTGAACGAGCAACCTGGCCGTCTTCACGGGCCTTTTCAAGACGTCGTGCCGTGGGCTCTTCGGTTTTTTCTGCGTCGCTGTCGCCTGACATTTCGACCCCATGACATCATGTAGAGCGTTGTGCTCACTGGGCGACATTGTGCGAGGAAGGTGGGGAAAACAATCGCTCGAATAGCCCTCCCCGGGGAGAGCTATTCGAAACATAAGCAGGAGATAGGGTTTAAAACCCGAGGCTGTCGAGCAGGTCATCGACCTGTGACTGGTCGGTCACGATATCGGTGCGCCCTTCTGTCTTGATCTGCGGGCCGTTGAGCAGACCATCCGGCGCCTTGTTGCTCTCTTTGGCACGCTCGCGCATGGCTTCCGAGGGCATGTTGTCGATCAGTACCTGCAGAAGTTCGCGCTCGATCTCGTGAATGACCTCCATCATCTTCTTGATGACCTGACCAGTCAGATCCTGAAAGTCCTGAGCCATCATGACTTCCATGAGCTGACTCTGGGTCGCGCGGGTCTGGGCCGGTACCCATTCGAGATAGGCCCGGGTATCGCCGACCAGATCCCGCGCCTCGCCCTGCTCAAGCGGCTTGTCGAACCACTGGTCCCATCGGGTGGCCAGTTCTGCCGACTGCTTTTCGATGTTGTCCTGGATCGGCTGGGCGATCTCGATGGCATTGAGCGAGCGCTCGGCGGCCTGCTCGGTCATGGAGGCGATATAGCTCAGGCGATCGCGGGAATCGGGAATGGCCTGAGCGGCCTTCTCGACTTCCTTGTCCAGACCCAGCTCTCGCATATTGTCACGCAACGCACGCGTAAGCTGGCCGATTCGTGCGATAAGGTCCGGCGGGATCGCATCATCTACGTTCTGCGGATTGGCATTGGCTGTCATGTCATTAACTCCCGATGGCTGTCCGCAGGCCTATTTATCGAGCTTTTCGAAGATCTTGTTCAGCTTTTCTTCGAGCGTTGCGGCGGTAAAGGGTTTGACCACGTAACCATTGGCACCGGCCTGCGCCGCGGCAATGATGTTTTCCTTTTTGGCTTCTGCCGTCACCATCAGCACCGGAAGATGCTTGAGTGCGTCATCGGCGCGAATCTGCTTGAGCATTTCCAGCCCGTCCAGGTTGGGCATGTTCCAGTCAGAGACCACAAAACCAAAGCTGTCACTGCGAAGCTTGGCCAGACCATCAACGCCATCTTCGGCTTCATCAACGTTGTTGAAGCCAAGCTCCTTGAGAAGATTACGAACGATACGACGCATGGTGGGAAAGTCGTCCACCACCAGGATATGAATGTTCTTGTCAGCCATGTCTGCCATTTCCTTTTCAAATAAGTGCGCTTGCGCGCGAGTCAACGATTCAATGATGCCGCGCTAGACGCGCAGCGCCTGTCGATTGTTGCCACCCAGCTGTGCCAGCGCCCGCTCACACATGCTGGTAATGGGGACGACCTCGCAGGCGCCGCCCAGCGCAATGGCCTCCCGCGGCATGCCAAAAACCACGCAGGTGGCTTCGTCCTGCGCCAGCGTCCAGGCACCGGCCTGACGCATTTTCAAAAGCCCCTGAGCCCCATCCTTGCCCATGCCGGTCAACAGCACCCCGATAGCGTTTTTGCCCGCATGGGTGGCAGCCGATTCAAACAGCGCATCAACGGAGGGCCGGTGGCGGTTGATCGGAGCCTCATGATCCAGCGAAATCACATAGTTGGCACCGCTGCGGGCCAGACGCAAATGCGCCTCGCCCCCCGGCGCCAGATAGGCATGTCCGGGCAGCACACGCTCGCCATGGACGGCCTCGCGCACGCTGATGCGGCACAGACTGTCCAGCCGCGCGGCAAAGGATTTGGTAAACCCGGCCGGCATGTGCTGTGTAATCAGTATTGCCGGGCTGTCCGAAGGCAGCGGCATCAAAAACTCCCGAATGGCTTCGGTGCCCCCGGTCGAAGCACCGACAATCAAAAGCTTCTCGCTGGAATACAGCGGGGCACGCAGTGCTGTCGGCGCCGGGGTCGATGACGGCTGTGCCACCTTGAGTTTGGCTCTGGACGCTGCCCGAATCTTGTCGGTAATGGCGTGGGCGTATTCGGCCATACCCTCGCGAATGCCAAGCTGCGGCTTGGTCACGAAGTCCACGGCACCCAGCTCAAGCGCGCGCATGGTGATTTCCGAGCCGCGCTCTGTCAGGGACGACACCATCACGACAGGCATGGGGCGCAAGCGCATGAGCCTTTCAAGGAAGTCCAGACCGTCCATGCGCGGCATTTCGACATCCAGCGTCAGCACATCGGGGTTGGTTCGCTTGATCAGATCACGAGCCACCAGCGGATCCGGCGCCGTGGCAACCACTTCCATGTCCGGTTCCTGATTGATGATCTCGCTGATCAGGCTGCGAATCAGTGCCGAGTCGTCAACACACAATACCTTGATCTTGCTCACCGTCCTGCTCCTTTCATGCCTGCCGCGGCCGCGACCAGCGGATTGACAGCGTCCCCAACCAGCGCTTCGATCAATGTCTTTTCACGACTGCAGACCGTGGCACTACCGTTAAGACGTCTGACCCTCACCTGACCGGTCCCTGGCAGATAGTGCACGCGACGTGCATGGCTACCGTTAAGATCCTGCGCCAGGACACGAATGTTTTCGCGATCAAGCCACGCCATGACAAACTCGGCATTGGCAAATCCGATGCGCGATGCCATACCGGCAATGACCATACCGCCCCCGAACACCTTGGCTTCCAGCCGGTCGCGACGCCCGCCAAGGCGACATATTTCCTCGACCAGCGTGCTCATGGCGTGCTCGCCGTAGCGAAGACGCGGCCCGCTGGTATCGTGACTGCCATCGCCGGGCAACATGTAATGGTTCATGCCGCCCACACCTGCTGCACTGTCTCGAATACACGCCGAGACACAGGAACCCAGCACCGTCGACAGCACCATGGGTGATGACGCCACGTAATACTCGCTGGGCAACAGCTTGACGGCGTCAAGGCTGTCATCACGATCAAAGTAAAAGTGGTTGGCCAGGCCTTCCTGCTCCCGAAATTTCATGGGCGGGAACCCGGGTTTGATGCAAGGCCATAAACGGTATGCCCCTGCAGCCGGAAGGCATCGGTCAGATACGTAAAGTTTTCGGAGTGCCCGGCAAAAAGCAGTCCGTTGGGCTTGAGCATCGGTGCAAACCTTTCCAGGATCTTTTTCTGGGTAGGCTTGTCGAAATAAATCATGATGTTGCGACAAAAGATGACATCAAAGGGACCTTCAACATCCCATCGCGCCGCCAGCAGATTGAGCTGGCGATATTCCACCATGGCTGCCAGCGCCGGATTCACGCGGGCGACGCCGGATTTGGCCCCTACCCCGCGCATGAAAAACCGCTTGCGCTGCTCCATCGACAGTTTCTCGATTTGAGCGATCGGGTAGATACCGGCCGCCGCCGTGGCGAGCGCTTTGGTATCAATATCAGTGGCCACAATTTTGGCATTCTGCGCCTTTGAGCCCAGCGCTTCGGTCAGCGTCATGGCCAGCGACCAGGGCTCTTCACCTGTGGAAGCGGCGCAACACCATACCTTGACGCTTCCGCTCTGAGCACGAACGTGATCGGCCAGAATCGGAAAATGGTGCGCTTCGCGGAAAAACGACGTCAGATTGGTCGTCAAAGCGTTGACGAAATGCTCCCACTCCGAAGACTCGGCGTGCCCGTCCAGCAGATCCAGATAGGCCTTGAACTGGTTGAGCCCGAGCGTGCGCAGACGACGTGCCAGACGGCTGTACACCATCTCCTTTTTGTGTAACGCCAGTGCGATACCTGCACGCTCATGGATCAGACGCCTTACGCGCTCGAAATCCTCATGCGTCAGTTTTAAATCGCGGCTTTCAGCGACTTCAGTCACGTCTTTTACTCCGCATCACTCAAGGTGATTAAAAGGTTGTCCAGTCCCCGTCATCTGCCGCAGCAGCAACCTTCCGGTCATGCTGGCGGGTCGCTGGTGCGCTGGCAGGAGCAGAGACGCCATTCTGGCCGGACTCGATACGTGATGCCGCTGATGGGCGCCTGCTCGATTCCCTGCTGCCTGGTTGTTCACTGCGCCGTGTCGCCAAAGCAGCACCGTCTGTCGTTATTATCGGCTTGCGGGCGCTTTCCTTGATCCTGAAAAGACTGACAATTTCATTAAGATGATCGGCCTTTTGACGCATCGATTCAGATGCCGACGATGACTGTTCGACCATGGCGGCATTTTGCTGGGTCATTTCATCCATGCGATGAATGGCCTGACCGATCTGGTCGATCCCGTTTTTCTGCTCGTCGGTGGCCGATGAGATCTCCTGCATCAGGCCACTGACCCGATGCACCCCGCCGACGATATCGGTCATGGTGGACTGAGCGCGGGCCACCAGCTCACTGCCGGCGTTGACTTCCACCGAGGACTTGTCGATCAGCTCGCGAATCTCGCGAGCAGCCTGAGCACTGCGACTGGCAAGACTGCGCACCTCATTGGCGACCACCGCAAACCCCTTGCCCTGCTCACCGGCGCGCGCTGCCTCAACGGAGGCGTTGAGCGCCAGAATATTGGTCTGGAAGGCGATGCTGTCGATAACACCCACAATATCGGAGATACGCGCCGAGGCCTGCGTGATGCCCTCCATACGGGCCACGACATCGCCCATCTCGTTGCGGCCGCGTTCTGCCACGGTCGACGCCTCATGAGCCAGCTTCGAGGCATCCCTGGCATGCCCGGCGTTATGGCCTACCGTGGCTGTCAGCTCTTCCATGCTGCTGGCGGTCTCTTCCAGTGACGCCGCCTGCTCCTCAGTACGTCGGGAGAGATTCTGATTACCGATGGCAAGCTCGTTGCTGGCCGGTGAGATCACGCCAGCGCTGCTTTTGACGTCACGCACGACACACAGCACACACTTGCGCATGGTATCCAGCGCGATCATCAGCTGATCCCGGCTGCTGCTGGACGCTTCAAGGTCGCCTCCGGAGATCTGGCGACAGCACACCAGGGCCTGCTCAAGCGAAGACTGCACTCGCCGCACCAGCAAAGCGCTTGCCGCGGCAGTGCCTGCGGCAATCAGAGCCGCTGTCATGGTCAGTGCGCCCATCAGCACCGGCAGGGTTTGCTGTGTCGACAGCATCTGATAGTCCGCGACCAGAAGCCCCAGCAGGATTATTGACGACACGGCGCTGGTCATGCCTGCCCAGCCGGCCTTGCGAGCGGACGTCAAACGGCCCAAACGATGCATCCAGCCCAGCGGACCGGTCGGCGTAATCACACCATGCACCAGCGTCCAGCCCTTGCCCTGACCACTATTGATACGGCGATAAACGTTTTCGGCGTGCGCAATGGTGGCATCATCTGCCTTGACCCGGACCGAGGCATAGCCCTTGACCTTGCCCTGCTCGATCATGGGCATTACGGTCGCCCTGACCCAGTAATACCCACCATCCTTGCGGCGGTTTTTGACCATGCCGATCCACGTTCCACCGTCTCGCAGGGTCTGCCACAGATTGGCAAAGGCCATTGGCGGCATGTCCGGATGGCGCACCAGGTTGTGCGGTGCGCCAATCAGCTCGTGACGCTCAAAACCACTGACGCAGATAAACGCCGGGTTGGCATAGACGATGTTGCCGTCCAGGTCAGTCTGGGAGATCAAAAACTGCTGCTCATCAAGAACATGATGCTTGTCATTGATCGGTTGATTGTTGCGCACGGATCGATCTCCTGAGATGAACTCGGTAGTCGGCAATTGCCTGCGTGTCTGCGCACATCAAACTATGTTTTGAAGAAAACAAACCAAGGATTAGCGCCTTTTAAAGTACGCTATTTGTATAGGCATAAAAAAAGCGCCGGCAGATGCCGACGCCTTTGAAAACACGGGTGATGGATTACGCTGCCTTGTCGATCAGCGCCATCTCCTCGCTGGTCATCAGCTTTTCGATATCGACCAGAATCAGCATGCGATCATCCAGGCTGCCAAGTCCCATCAGATAATGGGTGGAAAGCGTGGAGCCAAATTCCGGTGCCGGCTTGATCTGCTCGCCGGTCAGCGCCAGAACATCGGAGACGCCATCCACGACCACACCCACCACCCGATGACCGATATTAAGTACGATGACCACGGTCTGGGCCGTATAGTCGGCATTGCCCAGTGCAAATTTCAAACGCAAATCAACGATGGGTACGATAACCCCGCGCAGATTGGTTACACCCTTGATAAAGGAAGGGGCATTGGCAATGCGCGTGACGCCCTCATAGCCGCGAATTTCCTGAACGCTCAGAATATCGATACCGTACTCTTCCGAGCCCAGTCGAAAGACCAGAAACTCGTGACCTTCCCCTTCCAGCTGTCCTTTCTCGATAGCAGAAGCTTCCATTGTCTCAACTCCCAGATGCCCGGCCCGCCGGGTAGAATTAAAGGTGGCTGTTCGTTTTGCACTCGACTTAGTGCAGCGTGGCAGCACTACGATGACTGCCCGTCTGATTGCCTTCGCGATCCTGCGGCGCGCGTGACAGTGCCGGGATATCCAGGATCAGTGCCACACTGCCATCGCCCAGGATGGTAGCGGCAGAGATACCGGGGACACGCCGGTAGTTGGTTTCCAGATTCTTGACCACCACCTGATGCTGTCCGATCAGCTGGTCGACCTGCAAGGCGAAGCTGCGGCCCTCGCTTTGCACGATCATGACGATCCCCCTGGTGACATCCTGCTGCGCTTCGGGAATATCAAAGACGCGATACAGCTCGACCAGAGGCAGATATTCGCCGCGAACATGGAGCACGCGATCGTTGCCCGTTACGGTGCTGATATCTTCCGGTCTGACCTGCATGGACTCCTTGATGGCCCCCAGCGGCAGGATATAGACCTCTTCGCCGACGCGTACCGACATGCCATCAAGAATGGCAAGTGTCAGCGGCAACACGATTCGTGTTGTGGTGCCCTGACCGGGGCGGGAGAGGATGTCCACGTGGCCGCCCATCTGCGCGATGTTACGTTTAACCACGTCCATGCCGACCCCGCGGCCTGACAGATCGGTCACCTGCTCCGCCGTCGAGAAACCCGGCGCAAAGATCAGCTGCCAGACATCGTCATCGCTCATGGCGTCCGATACGGCCAGACCACTCTCGCGAGCCTTGCTCAGGATACGTTCGCGGTTCAGACCGGCGCCGTCATCGCTGATCTCGATAAGAATGTTGCCGCCCTGGTGGCTGGCGGACAGGGTCAGCCTGCCCGCTGCCGGCTTGCCGGCAGCCAGGCGTCGATCGGGCGTTTCGATACCGTGATCCAGACTGTTGCGCACCAGATGCGTCAGCGGATCCACAATGCGCTCGATCAGGCCCTTGTCGAGTTCGGTAGACTTGCCCACCGTTTCGAGTTCGACCTGCTTGCCAAGCTTGCCGGCCAGATCGCGCACCAGCCGTGGGAAACGGTTGAAGACCACATCCATGGGCATCATGCGAATCGACATGACCGCTTCCTGCAGATCACGCGCGTTACGCTGAAGCTGATTCATGCCGCTCAGCAGACTGCCGTGCGTAACCGGATCAAAATCGGCAGTCCCCTGTTCCAGCATGGACTGGGTAATGACCAGCTCACCGACCAGGTTAATGATCTGATCGATTTTCTCGATGGACACGCGCAGCGAGGCATTTTCACTGCTGGCGGCAGCGCTGGCGGCCTTTTTGGCAGCGGGCGCTGCATTTTGCGCCGGCGCCGGTGCAGCCTCGGCTGCCGGCGGAGAGGGTGCAGCCTCGGCCTGCTCGGGGGCTTTCTGCTCGGGTGCTTCAGCCACCGGCGTGACAGCATCATCTTCAATAGATTCGGCGCCGGCAGTCTCGAAGGTAATCTGGTCGTCGTCGACCACGAAACAGAGCACGGCGCGAATGTCGTCTTCGCCTGTCGCGGTTTCAAGGCGTACGGTCAGCACATCGTTGGCATGCTGCTGTTCCAGCACGGTGCCAAACAGCGCCAGCTCTTCGGCCAGACTGGTGGCGTTGTCTGCGGCCACACCAGCAATGCGAATCACCGTCGCGCCGCTACTGGTAGCGGGTGCCGCCGTGGCCGTCGTCGTGGCAGCGGCCGCGCCATTTCCCTGGCTTTTTTCTTCAGCCAGCGCTTTCAGTGTGTTGCAGATACGCTCATAGGCGGCGCTATCCGGCTCGGTCTGTTGACGATAGGCGTTGAGCTGATCGCTGAGCATATCCTTGGTTTCCAGAAATATGTCGATAATAGTCGGGTCAAGGCTGAGTTCGTGATGGCGTGCCTTGTCGAGCAGGTTCTCGAACAGATGTGTCGTCTCCTGAAGCACGGTAAAGCCGAACGTACCCGCACCGCCCTTGATGGAATGTGCTGCTCGAAAGATGGCGTTGAGCTGTTCGCTGTCGGGATCGCTGGGATCGATCTGCAACAGCTGCTGCTCCATATCGCTGAGCAGTTCCTCGGCCTCTTCGAAAAATGTCTGGTAGAACTCGGTAATGTCGATGCTCACGCCTGATGCCCTGCCCTGCTTCTGGATTCGGTCCAACGCTCGACTCGAGCGCGCGCGAAACTGTTTTCAAAACCTGCCGTCACGATGTTCATGACTGCGTCGGCTGGTCCGACGCCGCCTGACTTTCCGGGGCGTTTTCATTGCGAGTCAGGCCCTCGATGGAAAGCGGGCTTTTCTCACCATCGATGATGGCCGGCGCCCCTGGTGCCATGTTTTCCTGCTCCATCATCTTCTGGGCGCGGCTGTTGAGCACCAGAATGCTGATCCGACGGTTGAGCGCACTGTCTTCCTCACCAGGCATGTTCATGGTGTCTGCCATGCCGATGACCCGCAGCAGCTTCTCTGGCTCAAGTCCACCTGTCACCAGCTCACGCCGTGATGCATTGGCGCGATCCGTTGAGAGCTCCCAGTTACTGTATCCCCTGAGACCGGCCGCAAACGGCAGATCATCTGTATGTCCCGAAAGGGTCAGCTTGTTGGGCAGCTCATTGAGCAAAGGCGCGATGGCCGTCAGTATGTTGTGCATATGAGGCGCCACGCGTGCGCTTCCTACCTCGAACATGGGGCGACGCTGGCTGTCCACAATCTGGATTCGAAGCCCTTCAGGGGTCAGATCCAGACGCATCTGCGAGCGCAGGTCCCGTAGTGCCGGGTCTTCCTGCATCAGAGCCTCAAGGCGTGCCTTGAGCCTGCTGAGTGCTGACATGTCGGCGGCCATGCCACTGTTTTGCTCAATGGTGATTCGAGAGCGCTCGCCCTCGCTGTGCATGACATCATCACCGCCACCGGGAATGGCGCTGTTGCTGGCCGAATTACGGTCTCCACCGGCTAGAGCCACCTTCAGGGGCGTGCGAAAATATTCGCTGATCTGCTCAAACTCGGCCTTCGATGTCCCGGCCAGCAGCCACATCACCAGAAAGAAGGCCATCATGGCCGTCATGAAGTCGGCGTAGGCGATCTTCCAGCTGCCATGCGAGCCATGATGCGCAGCGGCCTTTTTACGACGAACGACGATGGGACGGCGATGCTGGCTCATGATTTATCCCTGCCCATTGCCGCTGGGCTGTGAACGAACGGCACGTACATGCTCTTCCAGCTCGCTAAAGCTGGGACGTTCAGTTGAATAGAGCACCTTGCGGCCAAATTCGACAGCAATCGGCGGTGCATAGCCATTGAGGTTGGCCAAAAGAGTGACCTTGATGCACTGCAGCATCTTCTCAACTTCACCAATCTGATGCCTGACATGGGTGGCCAGCGGTGTCACGAAGCCGTAAGCCAGCAATATGCCCAAGAATGTGCCCACCAGTGCCGCCGCAATCAGGGGCCCTACTTCTTCCGGTGTCAGACCTTCGGCGCCCAGTGCGTGTACGACGCCCATGACTGCGGCCACGATACCGAAGGCCGGCAGCCCATCGCCCACCCCTGCGATGGCGTTGACAGGAATTTCGGCTTCATGCTGGAAGGTTTCAATTTCATGATCCATCAACGCTTCGATTTCAAAGGCATCCATATTGCCGCTGATCATCAGGCGCAGATAATCGGTCAAAAACTCCATCAGCAATGGATCGGCCATCAGCTTCGGGTAGCGGGTAAACAGAGGGCTTTCTGCAGGACTCTCCACGTCTCGCTCAAGTGCCATCATGCCTTCCTGGCGCCCCTTGGCCAGCAGGAGATACAAAAGCGCCATGAGCTCCATGAAAAGCTCCTTGTTGTATTTGACGCTTCCCTTGAGCTTTGGGACGACCCGCAATGTGGCCTTGATGACCTTGCCATTGTTGCTGGCGATAAAGGCCCCCAGGGCAGCTCCGCAGATGATGACGATTTCGGCCGGCTGTAACAGCACGGCCAGATGGCCACCCACCATCATGTACCCCCCGATTACCGAGGCAATAACAGCAAAGTATCCAAACAATATAAGCACGGTAATTCCTCAGTATTCAGGATCTGGAGATAACATCGGCCAAAACCGGCCTGGCTTGAGAGCCCATCTCATCAGATTCATTGGGGAAAAAAGGGCATGTGATCCTCATCATCTGCTGATCAGGCCTGCAGGATAATGTCTGCAAGGTTAACGCCTTTTCCGGCGAACCAAAGGCAGGACTAGCCTGATAAAAAGGGGTCATTTTCCTTTTTTAAAGACGGGCGCGCCGACAGGTTACGGGCAATAAAAAGCCCTGAAGGCATGGACCTTCAGGGCAAGGGGAAATCATGACAACGATGGGGAAATCGTCTGAAGCGAAAGTAGTGGTATTGAATCAGTATTGCGTACCGCTTTCCTTTCGAATGCGCTCTCTTTCAGCCGCGCGCCGGGTTTTTCCTGCACGTGAGGGGGGCTGACAGATACCGCATACGAAATCCTGATCAAGGCTATGGGCGTGATTGACGAACCGGCCGCTGCACGAATTACATGAAGAAAGCTGCATCATGTCACTTTCAAAAAAGCGTACCAGCGTCCAGGCACGTGTCAGCCCCAGGACAGCCTCACCATCTTCGAGCATGGATATCTGCTCAAAGTAGAGTCGATAGGCCTTGATAATGGCTTCCATGCGATCGCAACGGCTCTGTTCACGCAGGGAGAGATAAATATTGTAAAAAAGCGACGAATGAATATTTGGAAGCCAGGTAATAAACCAGTCCGTTGAAAACGGCAGCATACCTTTCGGCGGCGAAACGCCCCGCACTTCCTTGTAGAGACGGATCAGCCGCCCTCGGGAGAGATCCGTTTCCGTTTCAAGCACCTGGAGCCGGGCTCCAAGTTCGATCAGCTCAATCGCCAGCTGAATATCACGAACTTCATTGATAACGCTTTTATCGGCCATGGTGATGCCCCTTTTTCAGCACCACCTCCTCCTCGCCGTCATGCATGCTGCCTGCCAGCAGGATAGCGGCATGCGTTCGCTTGAGGTCGTCTTCACGCTGCTGCGTGGTAAGAGAAGACAGCTGTGCCGGGTCCACCAGTGCGAAGTGGCACAGCAACTGGTTGGAATTGGCAAGCTTTGCGAGCTGGGAGATAGGTAACGATGCCAGGGTATCAGCCATCTGCTCGTTCAGTTTCAGCCTGAACATCGCAGAAGAGCGATCTTCGTTCAAAAGGCGCTGTACCAGAAGCAGATAAGACAGGTTGACGTTGCGAATATCGTCCAGCAAATGGCTTGTGGTCATCATGTTCCCTTCCCCTCGTCTTGAAAATTTGTCCTTTCGCGATGGGTGCAGCGGCGATTGTTTACGCTCTTGACCGATGGTTCGCGACAGGCTCATTGCCAGGCGAGGCGACATTTACTCAATTAAATGTAACGCCTCGTTACTTTTTGCAATATTGCCACACCATACTTTCCTATCACAACCATTTTTTTGACTAGTACAAAAACAATGTTTTCGTATGCATTGTCTTAAGACAATAACAGAGAATTTAATCAACAAAATCAACGTTAGACGAAAAGGGCCCAGAATGTGGCCCAATTCGTCAATTTGAGAAGGTTTTTATGTATCTTTAGGTTACTGCTTTGTTGCGAGGCGTATTACAAAACGGAGGCAGCATCCTGCTCAAGCTCGTGTATCCAGCAAAGGAGTTCCGCCAGTGCCAGATACAGTTCCTGTGGAATGCGATCATCAAGGTCGACATGCAACAAGAGATTGACCAGCTCAGGGGACTGGTGCACATAGACGCCACTTGCCTGCGCCTTTTCTATGATGGCATCGGCAGTGGTGCCGTAGCCCTTTGCTACCACACGAGGGGCCTCATTGGCCTCATGAGCAATGGCGACCGCGCGCTGACGCTGCAAGGGCTGATCGTCGAAAGGTGTCATATCTCACCCTCATTGTGATCATCCCTGCCCTGGGGAGAGAAATGCAGAGTGGTCAGTTGCAGGCCGGCGCCTGTCAGCCTTTCATCAAGATGTCGACCCTGAACGGTCATCCACGCAAGATAGGTGCCTTCTACTCTGCCACTGACGTTGATGGTCTTGTCCTGAAGGCTGATCTCCAGGTCAACGTGTCCCAGTGCGGGCAATATCAGGTTCAATTTCGACCGCCAGATACGCTGGGGCTCCTCTACTCCCTCGTCAGCAGCCGTCTCGCCCTCCTGCTCGATTTCCCACTGCACTGGTATATGAGGCGTCAAAAACCCTTCCCAGCGAATGAGCGGCGATGTCATGAGCTCCAGCTGATGACGAAGAATGCCCTGCAGGTCGTCCTGAGCAGATGTTGTACCAGTGGTGCCCCCTTCTGGCGTCGAGGGGTCGCCCGTCTGCATTGCAACACGCTCGCGCATGGCCGTATTCAGGGCACCATACGCTCTGTCAGCATTGGCTGGCTGACCGGCAGCAGGCGGCTGAAAAAGCCTGTTTTGAGGCTCCTTGAGCAATTCCTGCTGATCATGCTGTCCCAGAAGCCACTGACGTAAATGCGACTCATAGAAAAGGCCGCTGTGCTTGATCTGCCCGGCAAGGGTTGCCGCGAGACCGGCAACTTCGGGCGGGCGCCCGGCTGGCAGCATGACAGCGTCGGATCGGACAACAGGCGCCGTGGTCGGGAATTTTTCCAGAATCCGGGATATGGCTCTGGCTTCGGCGCTGAAATGTGTCGTGGAAGATCGAGGCGTGCTGTCCGACGTCCTGTCGCCAAGGGAGGCAGGAGTGTTCGCAACTGTCACCCGGGCAGACGCCTTGTCAGTCGTCTTTGCCCTTGCGGCTGCATCCTCGCTGTGCCGCTCGAGTGTTTCATCCGGCGTGTCAGAGGTGCCATGGCGAACGGCCGGGGTATAGGTTACACCACCCAATGGCAAATCGGGTTGCCTTGAAGCAACCCGATCCAGATCTGCCCGACGCCCCAAAACGTTGTGAAGCAAGGTATCCAGCAGTGGTGTAATTGTACTCATGATCTATTCCCCCATCGGGGCCGATGCTGCGCTATAAGCACGGCTGACCTGCTGCTGTACCCGGCCCTGCCCCATCAAGTGACTGAGCTCGGCAAGTCTTTGCTGCAACAGGGCATGTAGCCGCTGATCGTTTTCCAGAAGCTGGGCCAGAATGTCTTTTTTGTGTGCCTGACGATCACTGTCCAGCGTAATCTGACCATCGCGCACTCGCAGGCGATCGATCTCGCAAAGATAGTCATGCTCAAGCGAGATGAGCTGTTGCCACTGACCTGCATCGGCATGGTCAAGCATCTCGTGGCTCAGCTTCAGCGCCCGTTCATAGCCCCGAATGATCAGGGCGCGTCTTTTTTCCATGTTCAGACCTGGCCGGCGGCAGTGGGTTGCTGAACACTCGGCCCGATCTCCTTCCAGGCACTGGCGATATTACTCAAAAGACTTTCGACATGCTCGATCAAGGCCTTGTCGCTGGAGACGTTGGCCTTTAAAAGAGAGCGTGTCATGTACTCATAAAGTGAGGACAGCCGCTCGGCCAGAGGGCCACCACGCGTCATGTCCAGACTGGCGCGCAACCCACCATCAATGATATCGATGGCCTTGGAAATCGCCATGCCACGACCGGCGATATCATTATGGTCCATGGCCCATTTGGCCTTGAAGATGGCTGCCATGGCGCCGTCGAACAGCATGACAATCAGCTGATGAGGCGATGCGCTCATGACGCCCGTCTCTACACCTACCGATGCGTAGGTGCTTGCCCCTCTTTGTGCATACATAGTTGGTATCCGCCACTAAAGACCGGTTAGTTCTTCGAAGCGCCGTTGAGCGCTTCAAACTGTTGGGTAAGATATGACTGCGTATTGTTAAGCTTGGACATCATCAAATCGAGCTGCTGAAACTGCTTTTTATAGCGTTCCACTGTCGTATCAATGGTCTCTTTCATTTTCAGGCTGCGGGCTTCGAGGCTTTTGACAGAACTTTCAAGGCCGGCCTTGGCACTGCCCACCGTGCCATTGTTTGTCAGCATCTGACTGATACTGCTGTCGAGTCTGGCCGCAATGCCGGTTTTGCCGTCTCCGGCAAAAAGCCCTTTCATGCCATCAAGATTGTTGGCCAGAGCCTTATCAAGCGTTTTCTCGTCGCTGATCTCGAGCTTGCCGCTCTTGCTGAGATCCTTGCTGAAACTGATGCCGGCCTCGAAGAGATAGTTGATACCTTCACCGGCTACCGCATCACTCATGACATTGCGCAGCGTGCTTTGAACAGAGCGCACGGTACTATTGCCCGTTAGTGCTGCACCCTTGACGCCATCCCCTTCGCCACTGACTTTGGTCAATGACGTAATCTTGTCGTTGAGCGCGTTGTAGGCTTTTACAAAGTCCTGCACTGCTGTTTTGACGCTTTCCGTATCCTGATTGACCGTAAGCTTTGTCGATGCACCATCGGCGGTTGTTTCGACAAGGTTGAGGGTCACGCCCTGAATGGCTTCTTCAACGGTGTTGGAAGCACTTGTAATGGCCAGGCCATTCACTGTCAGAGATGCATCTGCCGCCTTGACCGTTTCGGTTGTTCCGGAAAACAGCCCGTTAAGCTCGCTGTTGTCACTTGAAAAGGACATGGTTGATGCAGCACCGGTGGTCTGGGCATTCAATACCAGACGATAAGGCGTGCCGCTGCCATCATTGACAATAGAGGCTGTGACACCGGCATCGGCCTTGTTGATGGCATCGCGGATGCCGGCCAGTGATCCATCGGTAATATCGATATCGGTGGATTTTTCGCCCACCTTGACACTCAGTGTTCCTGTTCCGATAGCGCTTGTCGTATCGCCACGTCCGGCAGTGGCCAGAGATTGCGCCGTCGCCAGAGAATTGATCTTGATGTCATAACTGCCCGCGGCGGCGGTACTGCCTGCTGAGGCAGTCAACGCCGAGTTGCTGACCTTGGCAGCAAACCCTTCATACAGTTTGGAACTGTTGAGTTTCTGAGCCGCTGTCTGAAAACTTTCAAGCGAGTTTGTCAGTTGACCAAAGCCCGACAGTTTGGCGTTGGTCGAGGAAAGCTTGGAATTGATCGGCGCAAGCTTTTCCTGTTCTGCTGATTTCAAGCCTGAAAGCAGTGACGTCAGATCAAGATTGGAGCCGACACCCAGTGATTCGATAGCCATTTGTAATACTCCGGAATGGGAATCCTGGCAGGCAAAGTGGATTCATTGTTCTCTCAGAGACACTATCGGCAAAAGCCCTGAAATATTTAAGACAATCTGTCGCCGGAATTTTTCAAAAAATCGGGATGATTCCATTTGTCGCCGAGCCCTCGCCCCATGGCGACAAAACCCGGATTGATCAATGACGCGCGACAGTTGTATCGAAGCGCCTCCTCCGCTTGCAGAGTATCGCTATTGAGTTGAAGAACATGGCCGCCGGCTTCCTCGACAATGATCTGGGCGGCCCCGGTATCCCATTCACAGGTTGAGCCGGGCCTTGGGTAGCAATCGGCAGCACCTTCGGCAATGCGACAGAACTTCAGCGAGCTGCCGACGCCTTGCAGATCGTAGGGTGGCAGGGCTTTTAGCAAACGCTCGAACACCTCGCTGCCATGAGAGCGACTGCCTACCACTCTCAGTATCTGATCGGGCTGCCATGTTGTGGCGGCGATGGGCTCGGCTGGCTCATCGAAACGCTGTCGCCATGCTCCCTCACCCCTTGCGCCATACCACAGGGTTTTTAAAACGGGGGCTGCAATAACGCCAAGGATTGGATGACCTTCATGAACCAGAGCGATGTTGACCGTAAACTCACCGTTGCGGTTGATGAATTCCCTGGTGCCATCCAGAGGATCGACCAGCCAGAAGGTTGACCATGATCGTCGATTCTGTATGTCATCAGCGCCTGACTCTTCTGAAAGGACCGGCCATGACGGTGTCAAATCAGACAAACGGGCCGTGATGAGCCGATGTGCCGCCATGTCAGCCTGCGTCAGGGGGCTGTTGTCGGATTTGGCAGTGATCTCTATCGAGTCCCGGTAGATGCTCATGATGACACCGCAGGCATCCCGCGCGATTTGTTTTACGGACTCGAGCAGCGCTGTCATTGATTTACTCTCTTTATGTGGCATGAATACTATACCGTGGCCGGCGGCGACCGCCGAGCCTGTCAGGTCAGCCGAGTAACGCGGCTTTTACCCCCCTTATCAGGCGATCGGCGCGCAGAAAATTAAAAACCCCAATACAGGCTTTTGGCCTGTATCGGGGTTAAGACGTATTGCAGACACTTCCAGCGCTGTCACCATGCCTTCATCAGGCAGTCGGCTTTTTCCTCAAGACACCCTGATAAACGGCAGCCAGCAGCTTCTCGGGCATGAGGCGCAAGGGAGCTCTCTTGAGAACATTCATGCACATGGTACCCGGCCCGACAAAGCCCATGTCGAGAAACTTTTTCTGAAGCTTCACATCCTGCTTGAAGTAATGCCAGCCCCGCCGTCTTGCCAGCATGCCATTACCGACACGTGCGTTGACCAGAATATCGCTGACGTTGTCGATGTGACTGCCCTGGCAAAGTAGACGTGCCCAGAGATAATAATCTTCAATACCCAAAAAGTGCTGATAGCCGCCTGCCTTCAAAATTGCCGAGCGGCGAAACATGACGGTCATGTGGTTGACCGGACAGCGCGAGCGCGCAAAACGGGCAACCTGGTCCTTGCCGGTTGGCAGTTCCCGAATGGCATGAGGCTTTTGTGGATCCTCATTAAATTCGGCAATGGCGCCCCCGAGCATATCCACTTCAGGATGCGAGGCCATGTAGTTGACCTGAAGCTCAAAACGCCCGGGACAGCAGTGGTCATCGGTGTCCATTCGGGCGACAAGATCATTGCGGCACTGCTCAAGCCCTGTGTTAAGTGCTTCCCCCAGACCCTTGTTTTCCGGAAGCCTTACGGAGACGATATTCAGTGAGGGGCGATATTCATCAAGCGCTTCATGCAGTTGATCATTGATGGGGCCATCTTCGACAATGACAACCTCATCAGGCTGCACGCTCTGTGTCCTGATGCTTTCGAGGCACTCGCGTAGAAAGCGCGGTGACTCCTTGTCATATACGGACATCAGCACTGAAAATTTCATTGCAGCCTTTTCCTTGAATATTCTTTGAAAACTGTGTCATCGACTTTTCTGGCAAACAGATATCGGCCACTTTCCCGTGCCTGGGATAGCTGCTCTATCGTCAGATATTCGGGGCTTGCCTTGCCTTCATGCCACACGCAATACCGAAGATTGTAGTTATGAAAATGGATGCCAAGCTGTGCAAACAGGATTTGCAGAAAATGTTCATCGGCGCAACGCGTCATCCTGAACCGCTTAACGAAAGCGCTATTCAGATGAAGCCGAACCGTCATGACATCAGCACGGCACAGACTGAACCAGTTGCCCCCCTTCAACCTTGCTTCATCACCAAAGTTGTTGCGCATGGGCATAATGCGCTGAACTTCTCGCAGCATACGAGACGCCAACCGGTAAGGCAGAGTCCGGTTTTTTGGTGATTCTCCGAACGGCATAAATCGACGAACACGCCATTCATATTCGGGGAGCTCCTCGGATTCCAGATAACTTTTGCCATCCAGAAAACGATCCCATTCATCAGGGCAGAAAAGCGGCTGACATTCGCCACTGATGAGATGGTAATAATCAGCATCAGGAAATGTCTGCACGGCCTGCTCAATCAGTGCTATCTCGGCTTTAACCTGAGAGACACCCGACCAGTTAACGCTTACCGGATTACTGATGATGCATACCATAGACTGGTGCGCAAACTGTTCTGTCAGGGTGGCATGAAGCGTTGACTGATTGCGATCAACGTGAACAACAACCGACACTTTGTGCTTGAGCAGCCAATCAATAAACGCCTGAACATGCTCAGGATTTTTGTGGACCATCATTAAAACGGCATGTTTCATGACTTGCCCGCCTTTCCTCGTGCAACCATTACCTTTTTGTAAAGTGCCATATAATTCTGGCTCATGGCCTCGCCGGTAAATTGCTCCAGATAACGATTGCGGGCACGCTCGGATAGCAGCTGTCGACGCTCAAGCGCATCGGATATCGCGTTTTGCAAAGAAGTCTGATTACCTACCTCAAAAAAAGCGGCTTCATCGTCACGCAGAATTTCACGGAAAACACCTATATCACTGCAAACACAGGGCAAACCGACCGCCATGGCCTCAAGCAGTGCCAGCCCGAAACCTTCACTGACACTGGGCATCATGTAAACATCGTAATAAGGCAGAAAGGCGGAGACATTGTCCCTGTAGCCTGTAAACCAGCATCGATCGGCAACGCCGGCTTCTTCTGCCAGCGCGACAAGGTCCTCTCTGTAAGGACCATCACCCACAACCACGAGAGCACACTCGGGCGCTTTTGAAAGAACATTGACTACCTGGTCGATGCCCTTTCTTTTTATAAGATGTGCATTGGTTCCCAGCACATGGTAACGCTCGGACAGCGACGCTATTGCTGCCCGATCATCCGGAGAAAGGTCATGAGTATGTGCCAGCTCTCGAATACCGTTATGTACAACGTGAAGCTTTTTTTCCGGTAGATTGGGTCGATAGTAGCTGTATGCATCCTGAGTCAAAACGGCCAGACCATCCATTCGTCGCCAGACATTCATCCAAACAGGCGTTACAAAAGTGGCTGCTTTGCGACCATAGATATTTAGCAACTCGTCTCTGACATAGTTGTGTAAAGTCGAGACAAACACGCTTTTTTTATTAAACAGGGAAGCATAAACTCCCAGAAAATCGGGCCTGATGCCATGAGAATGAACGACATCAAATGATTCAAGGATACCGGTATTTCGAAAATCTATCTGCTGCGTTTCACAGCTGACTTCCAGAGAGGGGGGCCCGCGAAAATAAAAAACGGTTGATTCAACCCCCTCGGGCAGATTGTCCACAATGTTTTTAACAACGTTGGCCGGCCCGCTTGGCTTTAGTTCGGTGATAATCTGAGCAATTTTCAATGTCAGCTCCAGCCCTAGCCCGCAAGGCGCGCGGTGGTTATCAGGAAGTTGTATGCCGAGCTGAACAAGAACGTCGGGGCGATACCGGCCATGACAAACAGCATACGCATCAGGATTCTTTCATTTTGCGATTTGAAACTGCGATCCAGATTCGTAGCAAAGATGGGCATCGTCACGATAAGAAGCATCATGCCGATACGCTCGGCTTGAGCCCCACCCAGTACCGGGATGAAAGCCATGAAAGTAAATATTGAATAGGCCAGAGTTATATTGTGCTGTACGAACCGCTTCAGATTAAAGTTTTCGAGAACCAGTGCAACAAACGACATGGCCATAAACACTGCCAGGTACGCATAGGTTAATGAGATACCCGTAGAGGAAGACGATTTCGCCAGTTCGCTGTCTCCCAACGATGAGTAATAAACGCCTCCAAGCATGACCAGATAGAGCAACGCAAAAATGCTCTTATGGAATAGCTTGACTCTCGGGATCGCCATTCCATTGGTCACGGCAAAAATGTAAAGCAGCGGCATGTACACAATGGCGGCATTGTGTGAAAACAGTGCCAGCAAACCAAAAAAGCCTGCCACGACAAGGTTTCTTGCTCCGAAAAAGGCAAATAATACAAAAACGCAGGCAATCAACTGACGATATACGTTTTGATAACCCATCAATAGCGGAAAAAATACTATCATAAAGGGAATGACATACATTGGCACTTTGCTGCTCAGTCGACGGTTACCCATCGCATAAAACAATAGAGTCAGCCAGATCATGTCAATGACCCAAAGCGTTATAACATCATCCTGTATCCAGCTATATAGATAGCTGGAGCCAAACCAGTATACGAACTCTCTCGTATAGTAGGTCGAGGCTGTAGCAAAATCGAAATCAAAGGTAAGATATCGGGCATAACCTACCATATCGTAGTCAAATCCGGAGTTCCGGACGACCCACAGATAATAAGCAGCCACCACGTAGGTAACGAGAATCAGCGGTGTTCTTTTATTGACAAAGCAATAAAAAAAAGCGAGACAACATAACACCAGGTACCATGCAAGCTCAGCAGTCATATATCAACCCATCAGGATTTTTTTAATCTGGCAATGGCTTTATAAGTGCCAAGCAAATGAGGCAACAAAAAGAACAAACCGATCCTATCAAGCGCATCACCGGCGAGCTTGATCGTTTTGAACTTTGGCGTCAAAAGCTCAGGCATGATGCGATCCGAAAAGAAGCGATAGGCGCCATGGTCCTTTAAAAGAGCCGCCAGGACAAAATGTCGCTTGGCAAAACCACTGATATGTTTAGGATCCACAAGATACTTGTTCATGAATACCTTGCTGGCTTCCATATTCATGGAGCCACTCATACGCCCGTCACGATCGCAGTTCAAGCGGACACCCGGAACAGGATCGTACCCCCATGACCTGCTGTGCTCGGCCGTGTCGATCAGAAAACCCCAGTCCTGATGCTTGTTCAGGCTTTCATTGAATCGAAAGCTTTGCTTGCGCTCAGCCAGAAAGCTGATGGTCGATGTGCGGATATCCTTGTCTTCGATAAAAAGGTAGTGACGGGGGTCACGCACGTCAGGATTTTCAATAAAATCCTTTTCGCCATCGAGTGATACGTTTGTATAGGCCCCGAAACAAAAGTCATGCTGGCCCTGCTCCATGAACGCCAGACGCTCACCGATGTAGCCCGACTTGAAATGATCATCGGAATCGAGAAGAAAAATGTGGCTTCCCGAAGCACGTTCAATACCGATGTTTCTGGAGATGGCAGCGTTGGATTTTTTTTCCTTCTCTACAAGAAGGGTATTGGGTGAATCGGTCACGATCGATGACAGTGCCTTGATATCATCGGAGCAATCATCCACCAGAATGATTTCATAGTCATAATCACGTGCCGACCGGTGAACGCTTTCAAGTGTGTCCTTGATAAAACCACTGCTTCGATAAGTAGGAATGACGACTGAAATTTTCATTATCCGAACCTGGTTATCCTGCAATCAACTTCATTTTTCTTAAAGGCTTTTGCAATATTCTGGCGAAAAAGATCGCGGATTCATTTTTAAGCAAAACCCCTGCTATCAATACGATGGCCACCTGAGCAATACCGAAAACAACCAGATCGCAAAGGCTGGAGAGCGTTTTACTTGCCATAAATCCAAATGGCGATGGCATCAGATATACGCCAAGAAACATGACAGCCATCAGGACAGCGGAAAGCAGAACCGTGGAAGGCATGCCTTTTAAAAGAATTTCCATTCTGAAATTTTCGTTTTTGATATGTAGCAACCAGAAGCATTGTACGAAATTGAGCACACTGGCCATTGAGAGCAAAAACGCCACCAGATAAAGGTTATTCAGGTATACCCCGGTCGAGATGGCCAGTACGCTGGTGATGGACGAAAACACACCGCAATAGAATAGCGATTTTGTCTGGCCAAGTGTTTGCCATATACCGCCTGTAGTGGCAAGTACAATCTGAAAAATCAAAAACGGAGTCAGACACTGTAATATTACAGCGGAGCGCTCCCAGCCAGGGCCATAAAGCACATATATGATCTTGTCAGCAAAAAGGAATATATAGATGGCGACGAAAAATCCCAGAAAAAATATCTTGTTGACCAGACCATTATAACTTTCGGCCACTTCCTTTTGCCCAAAGGTGCTATAGACAGGTTGAAGCGCTGCTGTTGCGATGCCTGCTATATTCTGAATAGGAAGCATCATCAGGCGATAAGCCATATCGTAAAGACCAACGGCGGCCTCACCGATAAATTTTGAAATAAGTATCTTGTCGGAGTTTCTGGAAAAATAATTTAAAAAATTAAACATGAACTGGTACGTAGAAAACCCCAGTACCGTCCTGAATCCTGTCAGAGCCACTTTACCGACCAGATTGCGCCAGCCGGCATAAAAGCACACCAGAACAAAACGCATACCCGTATGAATAATGGATTTCCATACCAGTGCATATACGCCATATCCACGATAAGCCATGACACACGCAATGGCGCCCGATACCAGAGCGCTGATCAACGTTATGATGGCCACCACACTGAATCTTTTTTCACGTCTTAGCAGGGTCTCTGGCACGATCGAAATCACGGAAAACAAAATCATGGCGCCAATGAGTGGCATCACGCCATAATAAATTTCATTATTAAAGAAATCGGCAGCCACGAACGCGCCAGCTGAAAACGTGAAATACAGCGCAATGCCCAATATAAAACAAATAATGAAAAGGCCGCGTATCTCTTCTGTCGTCAGCTCCTTGTGATAGATGATGGCCGGTCCAAGCCCCATCTCTCCGAGAAGATTGAAGAAAAAGATAATTACCATGACGGTAGCCACAACGCCAAACTCGGTTGGCGTTAGAAATCGAGCCAGCACCATCGTGACAGCAAACTGTACGATCAGGTTTGAATATTTTTCGATGAAGCCAAAAACGAAACCGGATCTAAGATCACGGTTCATTGCATCCTTGTCACTCATTTGACTTCCTTATGCACCGCGATATAGCTCAAGTATTTTCCCACGATTGCTATCAGTACTGAAATGCGATAGTAAATCGTCTACCTGCTCTTTTTTAAGCGGTGGATGCTCGCTTTCAATAATATCCACGACGGCCTGATAAATGGCCTGACTGTTCTTGGCTTCAATAATCTGAGTCATGGGTTGATAGGGAGCACCACAGATTGTATCGGGCAAACCACCACTATCGGTAACCACTACCGGCAAGCCAACCGATATCGCCTCGAGAACAGCAATCCCGAAACTTTCTTCCTGCCCTGTTTCCTCATCCTGAATGGACGGCTGAATGTAAATATCGCTTGAGGACAGCGCCTCGAATATTTTTTCACGTGGCAGATCGACTTCGAAATCGACGGCTTTTTCCAGACCAAGATTGACAGCCTGCTGACGCAGCGCCCCTTCCAGCGGTCCAAAGCCGATCAATTTAAGCTTGACCTGTTTATATCCATTTTCATGGAGTCTCGACAGCGCATCGATCAGGTAAGTCTGCCCCTTGAAGCCCACGAATCGCCCAACATTGACGATGGCAACGTCATTGGCCAAGTCAATTCTCTTTTCTTCAAAATCCGCCATCGAAATATTGACACAGTTGGGCAACACAACGATTTTCTCGCTTTCAATGCCAAATATTTCCTGCAACTTCCTTTTCAAATAATGAGAAGGTGCCGTGAAATAGATATTGTCGTGCTGCTGGCATTTATATACTTTTTCTACATACTGTGGCTGCCCGTAAAGCTTGTTATTAACCACGTCGATGCCATGAGTCGAAACAATAATGCGACCACGAAAGCCTTTCTCGATAAGGTCATGTATGTTTTCAAAAAAATAATTGAAATGACTGTGCAACACATCCGGCTGAAGGTCGTTTACAACTCGTTGCAGCCTTTTTTGCTCAAAAACATGATAGTCATTGAAAAGTTTTCTACGGCCTCGTTTCAAAACCTTTTCAAAAATATTTCTACGGTCTATATCAAAGCTGATAACCTTGCTAAAGGGGCGTTCAACCTTATTGATATGCCGATTGGTCACAACATGGTTGTCCACCCCCAACTCTTCCATATCCACGATAAGATCATAAATAAACGTTTCGGAAGAATTGGAGAAATCAGAAACAAGATGAAGCACTTTCATCAAGATACATCCTTGTTAATGGTTTCTCTATACTGTTGCAGCTCTTCATCATCACCATGCTGAAAATAACCGTAACGGTCATTAAAATTGACCGGCTTCGCACGCCCAAATCCGAAGGGAAATACATCATATCCCTTGCCATACTTGAACAGCCAGTACTGTAATTTATTAATCAGCTTGTTTTTGAAGGTACTGTAATCTTTTTGATGGAAAAACTTCTCCGGCAGCCACTGCGCCAGTTTGGTTGAGGCAATGGCAAACTTCATTTCCGGCGTAATGACTTCATCTGTCGCTTTGATCCGGGCGTAGGCGTTCAAAAAGCCGGGTATCGCGGATTTCTTGATAATCATCATGGACTGCTGCAGAGGCTGTGGTGTATTCCCTCTGTCACCAAACATGAAATCAGAGCTCATGTTGTCGATCGCATGCTCGACGATCCCCTCGCCGAAAAGCAGCGCATCCTGTTCAACATATACCCAATACTCTGCTTCACTTGCATAGGTGTATGCCAGACCCACAAAAAAACATCTCGTACAGCCGGCATATTTGCCTAGATGGCTGGTCGAATGCCCACCATTGACGTCCATGCTGATAAATTCCATACGGTCATCATCAGGCAATTCAGGAATAGTGGGTGAAGCGGAATCAACCACCAGAATTTTCGTCGGTGACGTATGGCGATTTACCGATTCATACCAGTCGCGAAAAAAAGCTACGCCTCTTATTTCGCTTGAGCCATATTCAACTCTTTTATCATTTTCAGGTGTTTTTTCACCGCACCACCATCCAGAGTTGATTATGTAACTATATTTAGACATGCTCATTCCACACAGTACGAATCGTTTTGCCATACGATGCTGCTTGTATCGTATGACACGTCATGGACTATCGTTCGTTCGGGCAAACCAATAGCCCTAAAACAAAATTCTGAGCATCGACCATATAGCCAATACTCAGAATAATAGTCACGAACCAACCTTATCTGGCACCAAAGCCCGTCAACATTGTCTTGATCGTACGAATAACGATAAGAACGTCCAGCCAGAAAGAGAAATTCTTGATGTAGTAGAAGTCATGCTCGAGCTTTTTCGTCATCCCTTCTACTTCAGCGGCATAGCCGAGTTCAACCTGGGCCCATCCTGAAATTCCGGGACGTACAACGTGACGATAGTTGAAAAACGGAACATCCCGCTCGTACCACTCTGCAAGGTTGCATGACTCGGGCCTTGGCCCAATAAGACTCATGTCACCCTTGAGCACGTTGAAAAGCTGGGGCAGCTCATCGATACGATACTTCCTGATAACCTTTCCAACGCGTGTAATACGCGGATCTTCGCCTTCGGATGTAAAGCCAAGCCCGTCATGATTCATATACATGCTACGGAACTTGAACAGCTTGAATGGGCGACAATGGAAGCCCATGCGTTGCTGATTGAAAAAGGCCGGGCCCGGGTCATCCCTTTTGATAATAATGATGGTTGCCAGCATGATCGGCAGGACCACCGGCAATACCAGCAGGACCCCAAAAATATCGATCAAACGCTTGGCAAACTCATAGTTTTCACTGGGCGTAAGGCTGCCGTACTTGTTTTCGTACAAATGATCCAGATGCACTCGGCCGGTAATGGACTCATGAATCTGACGAGCATTGAAAACCGGGATACGATGGATTGTGCAGTCGGCAAGAAATTTCTGCCAGTTGTCATCCAGATCGGCACGAAGATCTGCAACAACACCATCGACACGCATGGTTTCAAGATCAGGCTTTTCCATCCAGCGCCAGTCGACACTCTTGTCATGGCAGAACTCGTGTACTCGCCCAAAAGGTACCACGGCCAGCTTGCGAGTCCTGTAACGAGTGCTGAGCTGATATCCAACAGAGCAATAAAGCACTGCAATCAGATAGGAAAGAACGATCTGCGTTGTCGCAATTTCAATCTGCAGGCTCAGCAGTATTGCCATCATCACAATGTAGGACATCGTGATGAAAGGAATAATGTACAAAAACGCCTTGGTTCTGGGGAAGTAAACGAGACGATGCACGGCAATGATCGCCACCAGATAAGCCAGCGCCGTACCAAATAGTGTTACGCAACGCTCAGCCTGCCACTCTGCTACGAGACTCCAGTTCCACTGAAAAAGCGCCGGCAGCAGCACGGCGATAATCAGCCCCAGCGCCTGATTAAAGCGATAGCTCAAAAGGAGCTTTTCATACCACCGTGAATGGCGACGATTTTGTTCCATGAAATTTGTGAACGTTTCCATGTTGCTTTTCTCACTTCCGATATGGCCACTCTACCTGAAGTAGAGTGGCCACGAGGCGTTCTCTTGATCTCTACGATTTTTTGCCGTAGCTGTAATGGTAATTGCCGTAGTTACCACCGTAGCGATGAGAGGCCGTCTGCTCGATACCGTTGAGCACGGCACCCTTGATTTCCACGCCGCTATGTTCGAATCGACGCCGTGCCTGTTCGATCTCGGCAGGAGGGTTTACGCCATATCGTGCCAGCAGCATATTGGTACCTGCCTGCTTGCCGATAATTGCAGCATCGGTGACGGCCAGGATGGGCGGCGTATCGATGATGATCAGGTCGTAGTTCTGATCGGCCCATGCCAGAAGTTCACTGAATCCTGCACTCATCAGCAGCTCGGCCGGGTTCGGCGGCGCGGCACCCCGTGAAATGAAGTCCAGCCCATCAACCCCACCTGAACGCACGACTTCGGCAGCTGTCGTTTTGCGCGCCAGTATATCGCTCAAGCCGTTTTCAGAACGCCCCTTGAAGACGTGATGCAGATGGCCCATGCGCATATCGGCATCGATTACCAGTACCTTCTGGCCAGCCTGAGCACAGACCACCCCCAGATTGGAAACCACGAAGCTCTTGCCGGCGCCCGGGCTGGCACTGCTGATCATCAGACGAGCATTGGGCGCTTCCATCATGGCGAAATGCAGGCTGGTGCGCAGGCTACGTACAGCTTCTACTGACTGATCGTCCGAATTGCGCAGGGCCAACACGCCGGTATCTACTGTATTTCTGGCACTCTGGTTATTCCCGATACGCAGACCACGATTGCCACGCACCCTTTTTACCAGACCACTTTGATTGCTGCTTAGCGGAACGGACGCGTAAACCGGCATACCAATTTGCTCAAGCTGTTCGGGGCTTTCGATGCCGCGATTCATGATACGACGGATCAGAACCACGATAATGGCAACCACGAGCCCCAGAACGAAGGCGATAACAGTGATGAGAGCCTTGCGCGGCGCCACCGGGCTGTTTTGCAGCGTTGAATCGTCGATGACACGAACGTTGCCTACAGCGCCTGCCTTTGCAATGTTCATCTCCTGCATGCGGTTCAGCATCTGAACGTACATTTCCTGATTGACATTTACGTCACGCTGCAGGCGAAGTACTTCCTGCTGTGTTTCAGGCAGGCTGTCGACACGCTTTTGCAGCCTTTCCTTTTCTGCATTGAGCTCTTCGCGCTTTTCCAGAAGCGCCTGATACTGAGGATGGCTTCTGTTGAAGCGGCGAGAGAGATCCGCCTCGTCGAATCGCAGCTGATTGAGCTGATTATCGATGTTGACGATCTGACTCAGTACCGAGGAAGTCTCCTGATCCAGATCCACGGAGTCCTGATTGACGCGATAGCTGTTGAGCTTGTTTTCTGCCTCTACAAGGCTGTCACGAACACGCGGGGCCTGATCGTTAAGGAAATCGAGGCTGTTTTGCGCTTCGGCGGACTGCCTTTCGATGTTTTGTGTGATGTAGATATCGGTAATGGCCTTGAGGCTGTCACGGATCTCGCTTCGATCAGTGCCCTGAAGGGTCAGTCTCAGGATACCCGTACCGGAACGACCTACCTCTTCAACTTCAAAACCACCACGAAGACTATTGATGGCTGACAAACGCGAGCGCTTCACGACAGTAAACTCTGCTCCCTGCCCTGCCGTCATGTCCATGATACGCATTTCAACGTTGCCATCACGTGACTGTGCCAGCTGGCCTACCTGGCCTTCCAGAATCAGCTCGCCATCGGCACGCAGCTCATAGCGGTCGTTGCCCTGCGATTTGATGGTCAGCGGTCTGTTGATCCAGCCGTCCGGAACGACAAAACGTGTGACATTGATGCTTTCACCGGCCCATACCGACGACCAGCCCTGAGCAAAGGAAGGACGCTCAATGCCGCGGCGCGCCAGCGTGTCTCCCAGAACAGGAAGACCTTCCGGCTTGATGCTCAGCTGAAGATTGAGGCGGTCGGCAGCCTGCCCAAGCACCATTCTCGATGTAAGAATCTGCATCTCGGCCGTCGAGCGGGGTGTGTCCCCGAAAACGCCCAGATTCTGGACCGGATTATTGGCCGGATTGGCACGACCTTCTATCTCAAGGAGGGCATCACTTTGATAGACGGGCGTTTTAAATGTGACGTAGAGAATCCCAAGGAACGTAAACACACATACGATCAGAGCGATTAGCCATTTGTTGTCGACCATCAGACCGAAAAGACGGCCTAGATCAAGCTCTTCGCCGGAATCGGCTGACTGATATTTTTCAGTATTCGAGGCCATATTGATTTATCACTGATTCCATTTACGAAATGGTACATGAGCATATCTGTCAGTTTTATACAGCGCTCATTTCCGATACTGCCGCCTCAGGGGTCGCGCTATCCAGCAGACTGGATAGCGCGGACACATTAGAGGTCGTTATAGTCCCTGACTGAGCCAACCGATTGACGCGTAAGGTTGGTTGACGGCAGCAGCTGGCTGATCACGCGGTTCCAGCGGCTGATTGGCGCGGTAGTGACATAGACAATGTCTCGCGGCTCAAGCTGGAACTCAGTGCCAATGACATAGGCTGCGGCATTGCTGGCATCCAGCTGGTAGACAGTCGCCTGCTTGTCGCCCGGCCCACCCTGTCTGATCACGAAGATACCCGATGCGCGCGCCTGGATTTCGTCGATTCCGCCCGACTGACTCAATGCATCGACCAGATTGAATCGATGACCGCCCATCGGAAGATCCTGAGGCCTTTGAACCTCACCCAGCACATAAACCTTCTCGCTGCCTACATCAGGTATATGCAGCACGTCACCATCGTGAAGCAGACGGTTCTGGCTGATCTGGCCGTTTTGCAGCATGTCATAAACGTTGATGATCTCTTCCTGACCATTGTGCGTCAGTATGACGTGACGCCAGTCCGCATTTTCGTTGAGACCACCGGCGCTACTGATGGCATCCAGCACCGTCAGCGGCGTGTTGGTGATCGCCTGCTGGCCGGGGTTGGACACCTGCCCGCTTATGTAGGCTTTCTGGGACTGGAAGCTGGCAATGTTGACCTCGACCTGAGGCTCGGCGATGTAATCGGCCAGCGCCGAAGCGATCTGACTGCGTACGTCTGCCACGCTTTTGCCGGCAACCTGTAAACGCCCAACATAGGGATAAAAGATGGTGCCATCGCTGTGAACGACGTTACCGGTTTCGACAGTACTGCGCTCGCCGCCGGCCGGAATCGTAAGCTCGGGATGGTCATAGACGACGATATTGAGGATATCGCCCTTGCCTATCCGATAATCGTAATCGCTGGCGTCGTAACTCAGATCCGCGGTGGCCTCTTTCAGGCTTCGCTGAGAGCTGACTTCCTTGCGTGCAGCATTCTGCGCCTGCACGAGGCCAAAGGTAATGGGCTGAACATCTACCAGCTCATCGATGGGTGGCCCCGAATTGTCATAGGGCATATCACTGCCGGGAGAAAGAACACAGCCTCCCAGAAAAAGGGAACTCCCCAACAAGGCACAACTCAGCAGCCGCTTCATTAACCGCTTACTCCTGTCAAAATTATTCCGGCGTCTGGACACGCTACCGCCACGGAATGCCGATACTGGCGTGTTTCCGAGGCCATAAGATACCGCCGATGTCGCTTTTTCTACCCGGCGCTTGCCGAGCGGTATCGCATGATGCAGCAGTCCATGACTGCAAGTCGAATCGACGCCTCAATAATATGACCCGACCCGATTAAAGAATCGGCAAAAAAGCCCAAGGCCTTTAATTAAAGGTCAGATAAAATTATTCAGACTTCTGGATTGCTGCCGATGCTATCAGACCCCCATGGGTGGGGGTATGCTGCTTTGCGCATCATTATTTCGGGATTCTACAGCACCAGCATCTCGCCGGCCATTAACGACACTTCGTTTTACGACCCATCATGTCACGACGTGTTACGAAAACAACTGAAAAACGACATTGGGCTGTACTTCAGCTCACCGCGCAGTAGTTTAAAACAGTGCCACTTCGATATTTGTGCAGAAAACATCATGGGTGTAGAAATACTGGCAAAGATCACAACGGCATAACGGGATGGCAGGGTAATATCGTCTCGATGATCTGCTGACTTGAGAAAACCATGAACATAAAAAAGGGGCCGTTAAAACGGCCCCTCTGGAAGAAAAAACTTACTCGGTACGCTCAAGCCACTGCTCGACCGTATCGTTGCCGTACTCTTCCTTCCACGCCTTGAGCGTTTTCTGATTACCGCCGCGGGTTTCCACAACTTCCCCGGTATGCGGATTACGATACACTTTCAACTTGCGCTTGCGTCGACCTGCTCCCTGAGTTTCGGAAGACGATGCCTGTCTTGCAGGCGACTGTTCGCTATCAGGATTCAGAAGCTCGATGACGTCTGCGGCTGTCTTTTCATGCGCCTTCATGAGCTGTTCAAGCTTTTCCTTGAACTCAAGCTCACCCTTGAGCCTTTGGTCCTGCTCGAGCTGCTGTAGCTCATCACGCAGTTGCTTGAGCAGTTGTTCTTTTTTCATGTATTCATTTAACAGCGACATTACCGACCTCTTCAGCTAATACACATCTCTTGACGAGATGCTGACCCCGCGGTCTATTAAAATAGTTTTAATCTCTGGTGCATCGGATAATACGTCAAAAAAATTGCACTTTAAAGTAAAAACTGGCTTCAACAACTCATTTTGAGCACAACGGATCATATATATCTACGTCTTTTCGACACCTTTAATATTAGCATGATTGCAAATAGATAACCGACAGTTCAAACCATTCTGGAGTACGCGCTTTCCCGCATTGTCGTGGCACGACTTATCATCGATTGAAACAACAGACGTTATCATTACTTCAAGCGAGTCAGTAATTAGACAGGACACGACTGCATGAGCCCGAAACAGTGGTGTTTTGATGAACAAGAATGAAGTATTTACACAATAGTGGTCCTGTAGTATGTATATCCATACAGCCACTTCCAAGATTTGTGATGCGCAAGATACTTCACGCTGACTGCGACTGCTTCTATGCAGCCGTTGAAATGCGCGACAACCCTGCCCTGCGAGATGTTCCACTGGTGATCGGTGGACGGGCGGAACAAAGAGGGGTTGTGGCCACCTGTAACTATCCGGCACGCACCTACGGTATACGCTCGGCCATGTCGATGGCGCATGCGAAAAGGCTTTGTCCGCACCTTCATCGCTTGAGCCCCGACTTTGAAAAATATCGGCAGGCCTCAAACCAGGTACAGGATATATTCCGCGAGCTGACACCACTTATCGAGCCATTATCACTTGATGAGGCCTTCCTGGATGTCACGCACATAGAGCGCATGCAGGGTAGCGCCACATGGATGGCGCAATGGCTCAAGCAGGAAGTGCAGCAACGTGTCGGTATCACCATCTCGGTGGGCGTTGCCCCCAACAAGTTTCTTGCCAAGATCGCCAGCGACTGGCAAAAGCCCGACGGTCTTTACACCATTACGCCCGATCAGATCAGCAAATTTCTGGACCAGCTTCCCATCACAAAACTACACGGCGTAGGGCCGGCCACGGCCAAAAAGCTCGAAGCTCAGGGAATCCATACGTGCAGGGAGCTCAGAACCATCGAGCTTGCAACGCTTCTGGATGAGTTTGGCAAGTTCGGCGTACGACTCCATGAACTTGCACGAGGTATCGATGAGCGTCCGGTCAAGGTGGAAAGAGAACGAAAGTCCATCAGCGTGGAAACCACGTTCGATCGTGACCTGCCTACCATGACCGTCTGCCGTGAAAAAATAACCGATCTTGTAACACGCCTTGAGGAGCGTATTGCACGCAATCAGCATCCGGCGATCAACAAGCTGTTCGTCAAGATTCGCTTTGACGATTTCTCGATCACGACCATGGAAACCGCCGGGCAGGCACCTGCACTGGAAAGCTTTTTGCCGCTGTTTGATACCGCCTGGCAGCGGGCAGAGCGCCCGGTCAGGCTACTGGGAGTGGGCGTAAGGCTGGTGCCGGAAGATGCACAGCGACAGCTGGGCCTTTTTTAACTCAAGCCCGGGCTGTCGCCAGAGTGACACTCAGGAAAAAACGACTGTCTTGTTACCATCGATCAGCACTCGATCCTGCAGGTGCCAGCGTACGCCGCGCGCCAGTACGGATTTTTCAATATCCCTACCCAGTCGGACCAGATCGCTGGTGGTATGGCAGTGCGTCACACGCTGAATATCCTGCTCGATGATCGGACCGGCATCCAGCTCCTGAGTCACGTAGTGACAGGTCGCTCCGATCAGCTTGACCCCACGGGTATGGGCCTGATGGTAGGGCCTTGCACCGGCAAAGGAAGGCAGAAAACTGTGATGAATATTGATGATCTGCCCGCTGTAGCGCTCGCAAAGCGAAGGGGGAATGATCTGCATATAACGCGCCAGAACGATGGTATCGGCCTGACTGTCCTCAATAACCCGCTCGATACTCGAAAAGGCAGGCGCCTTGTCATCGGCAGCCACCGGAATATGGTGATAATCGATACCGTGCCACTCAACCACGCTGCGCATGTCATCGTGATTGGAGATGACGCCTGCAATATCACAGTCAAGCTCACCGGCCGTCCAGCGATACAAGAGGTCGACCAGACAGTGGGACTCGCGTGACACCATGATCATCAAACGCCGACGCTTTTGCTCGCCATCGCGCCATTGCCACTGCATATCAAACTCTTCGGCAATGGAGGCAAAGGCACGGCGAAAGGTATCGCTATCGGCACGCATGTGTCGGGTCTCGACTTCATAACGCATGAAAAAGCGTCCGGTTTCCAGATCCGAATGCTGATTGGCTTCGGTAATAGAGCCGCCCTTCTCGGCGATGAACGACGAAACACGCGCAACAATACCAACACGATCGGGGCAGGTTACCACTAGACGACAAAGGGACATCGAAATCACGCTACTCGGTCAAAGAGAGGAATTGTAGCGAATTCAGATGCTTTTGAGCAGTGTTCGTTGTGAGCAAGTGATGCGTTGCGTATAGTTGATATCAAACTATCGCCGGACCCGCCATGGATCAGACACGCGTACAAGTTCGCCCCCGTCGCCGCTCTGAGATTGAAATATTACCGCTTGGCGGCTGCGGTGAAATCGGCATGAACCTGATGCTTTACGGCTTTCAGTCCCGATGGCTGATCGTCGATTGCGGCATGGCCCTGCGTCAGGACCTTCCTGATACACCCCTGCAGATCCCCGATATCTCCTCGCTGGCAACGCTTGGCATTCGCCCCGAAGCCATTGTCATTACTCACGGCCACGAGGATCACCTCGGCGCTTTGGGCTGGCTCTGGCCACGCCTTGGCTGTCCGATATATGCCACACCTCTGGCGGCCGGCATTGCACGTCAAAAGCTTGTCGAGCAGGGACTTGCGACCGATGCCATTCGCACCTTTACGCCGGGCAGCCGTTTTGATGCGGGCCCCTTTGGCGTACAGAGCATCAATGTTGCGCACTCCATACCGGAAAGTGTCTCGCTGCTGCTCGAAGTAGATCGGCATCGCGTTTTGCATACCGGAGACTGGAAAATCGATCCTGCGCCCGTTTTGGGGGCGAGAACCCGCGAGCAGGACTTTACCCGAATTGCTCCCGTGGATCTGGTCGTGGGTGACTCGACCAACGCCATGGTAGAGCACCATTCGCGTAGCGAAGGTGATGTGGCCAAAACGCTCGAAAAGCTCATGGAGGGCTGTGAAGGGCGCATTGTGGTCAGCTGTTTTGCCAGCAATCTCGCACGCATTCTGGCAGCAGGTCTTGCCGCACGCCGCCATCATCGACGCATTGCCCTGCTGGGCAGGGCAATGGAAAAGATGGTGCGTCTGGGACGTGAACTGGGCTATCTGGATGACTTCCCGGAGACGGTTCCACTATCGGATATCGGCTATCTTCCCAGTGAAGAGATCCTGATTCTGGCCACCGGAAGTCAGGGAGAGCCCCGAGCCGCCCTCTCCCGCCTGGCAGCCAATCAACACTCGGCGCTCGAGATCGAGCCGGGTGATTGCATCATTTTTTCTTCGCGAGCCATCCCCGGCAATGAAAGAGCCGTTGCCCGACTGCAGCAGGCATTTACGCAAAGAGGCGCGCGCGTTTTCAGCGACGAGACACACCCGGGCCTGCATGCATCGGGTCACCCTGGTCGCGACGAACTGCTCAGCCTGTATCGCTGGGTTCAACCGGCCCACCTTCTTCCCGTTCACGGGGAAAGTGCGCATCAGCAGGCGCACTGTGACATTGCCGACACACTGGGCATCAAGAGTTCGATACTTCCCGTCAATGGACAGTGGTTGCGATGGAACGGCAAGCGAATGACGGTGGAGGACACGCTGAATCTTTCTCCGGTTATCATTTCTCAGCGCAAGCGAGCAAGAAAACCTTCAGTCCGTCAAAACGATACGGTTATTGTGCTGCCCGTCACCTATCAGGCTGAGACAGGGCAATGGCAACGGGTAGGCAGGATGCTGATCGACAGTCAGATCGATGCTTTCGTGGACGAGGAAACTCTTGGAGACTGGGTAGACATTACGCTGGAAGGCATGGCCGCGCGCTCTACGCGAGAGCTGGCGCATCTACTTGAAGACCGCGCCAATCACTGGCTCGGTGAGCAGCTTCGTCAATCGTCGAAAGTCACGATCGACGTTATTGATACGACGCTACAGCAGTAATAACAACCCTGATGTGAAGCCGTGTAGTCATCACGGCTTTTCATGAAAAAAGTGGCGGGTCATGAGGACATGCTTGGTACGCCGAAGGGGAATCAGGCATTGGCATCCTTGGGTGGCCGGCCCCGGCGCTTTCTTGGTTGCTCGTTGCCGACAAGGTCATTTACGGATAAGCCGGCATCTGTCATGGCAGCGCGGATTTCGGCAAGCTTTTGTTCCTTGCTTGCTTCTTCCTGACGACGCTTTTGCTCCTCTTCCTGCTTTTGTGTCATGACCTCATCGATGATTTCAGACAGCTTGCTCAACTGCTCCATGCTCAATTGACGCGCTGCGGCCCTGGCCACATTCTTGTTGCGAGCAATCTTTTCCAATGTCTCTGTCGACATATCCAGCACTCCAAATAAAAGACATATGCCTCGAGTAGTATATACCCTGAAAAGGGGTTAGCAATTATTCGTCACAAAGAAAAGGGCCGACATGAGTCGGCCCTTTTTTCATGAAAGCAAAGCGCTCTACCCGCCGGTCATGTTCATGAATCTGACAATCTGCACATCACCATCGGTGGTAAAATGGTGACGATGCGGCTTGAGAGACATCGAGTCACGAATTCGCTGCTTCAAGGGCTCTATTTCCCCGGGGTTGTCACGAATAACTTCGCGCAGATCCGTGGAATGTTCGTTACCAAGACACAGCAGGAGCCTGCCTTCACAGGTCACGCGCACCCGATTGCAGCTATCGCAAAAGTTATGGCTGTGAGGAGAAATGAACCCGATTCTCGAGTTGCTGTCCGACATACGGTAATAGCGCGATGGGCCGCCCGAATTTTCCGGAGAGTGCAGCAGCGGATAGCGGGTTTCGATAATCGAACGCACTTCATCGCTGGAACAAAAGGTCTCCTGACGCGAATGTTCCGAGACATTACCCAGCGGCATTTCTTCGATAAAGCTGATATCGATTGCTTCATCACGCGCAAACTCTACCAGATCCAGTATCTCATCATCATTTCGTCCCTTGAGAATGACAGCATTGAGCTTGATGCGCTCAAAGCCGGCTTCTTTCGCAGCGCGAATGCCATCAATGACCTTTTCGAGGTTGCCGGTCCGGGTAAGCTCCCTGAAGCGTTCAGCGTTCAGGGAATCAAGGCTGATATTGAGCCGCTGCATGCCGGATTGACGCAGCGATGGCGCATAGCGTCTCAGCTGAGCGCCATTGGTGGTCATGGTGAAATCACGGAGCCCTTCCAGCGCCCCGATATTGCTGACCAGCTCATCGATATTGCGACGTACCAGCGGCTCGCCACCGGTCAGACGAATCTTTTCTACACCAAGCTCTGTAAATGCCTGCGCAACCAGCGAGATTTCCTCGATGGAAAGCACCTGATCACGCGGAAGAAAGGTCATTTCTTCACTCATGCAATAGACGCATCGGAAATCGCAGCGGTCCGTTACAGAGATACGAACGTATTTAACGCGACGACCAAAATCATCAATCAATTCACTCATTGCTGCTCCCAGCGCTTCAACGACGCCAGATCGCTTTCACGCTCGCTGACCCAGTAAGCACCGCCAAGGGTGTGTTCCTTTTTCCAAAAGGGTGCACTGGTCTTTAAAAAATCCATGATAAAAGCGCAGGCTTCAAAGGCGGCATGACGATGAGGGGTACTGACAAGTACCGCTACAATATCATCGCCCGGCGTCATGTAACCGATGCGATGAACAATGATGGCATCGTTGATCTGCCAGCGACTTCGCGCTCGCTCGACAACATTTTCCAGCGCCCTTTCGGTCATGCCCGGGTAGTGTTCAAGCGTCAGCGCCGTCACCTCCGGCGATTCATTGAAATCCCTGACCCGTCCGACAAAGCTGACCACTGCACCCGTATCGTAACTGCCTTGTGAAAGACGTTTATGCAGGACACCAATATCGAAAGGCTCATTTTGTATCGTAATCATGCAACCTTTCTGACTGCCATGATCAGCCTCCGGTAACGGGTGGGAAAAAGGCGACCTCATCGCCAGGATTTATGGTGACGTCTCCCTGCACCATGTCGTGGTTGACCGCACACAGAAGACGAGGCTGATCCAGTGCCTGAGGCGACTCGACCTGCGATTTTATCCACTCCTTCAGTGCCTTCAGTGTAGGAGACGATAGATGCCCTGGTAAAACACTCAATTTTTCGATACCTAGGCGCTCCCTGAGCTCGGCAAAAAAGCGTATCTCAATGGGCCTTTCAACCGGCTCATCACTGACTTCGGTAACGTCGGTACCGGCCGTCACGGCGCCGTGAAGCGACGTTTCTGCAGACGCTTTTCTTTCCCAGACCCCCGATTGCCCACCGCTTTTATGCTCAAGGCGCACATCCATGATTTCCATGCCACGGTCTACCGCCTTGCACATGTCGTAAAGCGTCAGACAGGCCACGGACACTGCCGTCAGCGCTTCCATTTCCACGCCCGTGCGCCCCTCCAGGCGACAAAAGGCACTGACCCGCACGCAATGCGCAGACGTATCGAGCTCAAAATCGACCGACACCTTTGAAAGCATCAGTGCATGACACAGCGGAATCAGCTCATGCGTGCGCTTGGCCGCCTGAATGCCGGCAATTCGCGCCGTGGCCAGCACATCGCCCTTGGGCATATCGCCGTCAGCAAGAAGTTTCAGCGTCTCGGGCTGCATGATGATGCGCCCGGTGGCCACGGCTTCACGATGGCTGCTCTGCTTGTCCGATACGTCGACCATGCTGGCCTCACCCCGCTCATTCAGGTGGGTCAATGTCATATCAATTCTCCAAGCGGTTGTATGGTGACGGGGGTGCCGGCATTACAGCCCGCCATATCGTCAGGCAGCTCTATCAGACAGTTGGCGTCATAAAGCGAGCTCAACCGGTGCGATCCCTGCTCCTTCAAGGGATTGACGCGAATCCCCCCCTGAGCATCGACATGATAGCGGCCTCGTAGAAGATCCAGGCGACCACCTCGCCCCTTCAGAGGCTGTTCACTGATGGCGTGCCATTTGATCGCCTCCCAGTGAACCTGGCCGCTCAGCTGTCGAAAAAGAGGCTGCACAAACTGCATCAGCGTGACCAGCGCGGCCACGGGATTGCCCGGCAGCCCGAAAAACGGCACATGTTCGATATGGCCGAACGCCATCGGTTTACCGGGCCGCATGGCGACACGCCAGGAGCTCACCTGTCCGAGCTGCTGGATGGCAAAGCGGATCAGATCAGCCTGCCCTGCCGACACCCCCCCGGAGGTAATGATCAGATCGGCCTGCCGGCTGGCGCTTGAAAGGTGGCTTATGCTCTTTTCAAGGCTGTCGGGCAAGATGTCGGTCATGACAACATCGGCCCCCCAGCGCTTCAGACAGGCAGCAAGACTTGAGGCATTGGCATCAAAAAGAGAGGCGGTCGTGTCGATATCGGTGCCGGCACGCCGAAGCTCGTCGCCACTGGAAAAAATAGCCACCCTGGGGCGACAGTGCACATCAAGATGCTCATGACCGAGAGAGGCTGCCATGCCCAGCTGAGCGGGCCCCAAAAGCGTGCCGGCGGCCAGTACGTGATCACCGACGGTGATTTCTTCACCGGCATGGCGAACGTTCTGCCCCGGCTTGACGGCCTCGGGTCGTGACAGTTCGACCCATTCGCCACTGACGGCAATATCCTCGGCCATGACCACCGTGTCACACCCGGCCGGCAGGGGGGCGCCGGTTGTAATGGATACCGCCTCCCCCGGTGCAACCCATGCCTCGAAAGGGTGGCCGGCCAGCGCCTCGCCGGCCAGTTTAAAGCGTTGATGGCCCTGATGGGCGAAGGCAATACCGTCCATGGCAGAGGCGGTATAGCGGGGCAACGGCAAAGTGGCCACGATCGGCTCGGCAAGAATCCGGTCAACGGCCTGTCCCAGCGTCACACGCTCTACGCCCACCGGGGCCGGCGCTGCCGCCCTGATACGGGCCAGCATATCACTGACCTGAACAAGCGCTTCACTACTTCCGAAGCAATCATCCATATCGCGGCCCCTGCGCCATGTCGTGCCAGCGTGAGGGCCAGGCCACCAGCCACTCAAGCAGCACGTCATGATCATCAAGGTCGAGACGCTCAACATCCGCTGGCAGCGCCACCTCATCGGTGGTAGCCACTGCACGCACCCAGGGGTCTTCAAAGGCACGCAGCGATTTGCCCACAACTTCACGATAAAGCTCAAGCTTGGGCAGCGGCCACTGCTTGAATCCCTCGATCAGGACGAGATCCGGCGACAGTTTCAATACCTGATCAAGCAGGGTCGGCAAGCAGGGCTCTTCCTGCCCGGGCGTTTCCATCATCAATGCAAAACGCTTGCCGGAAGCAACCAGCATGGGCGTTGCCCCCGCCATTCGCAGGCGATGGCTGTCCTTGCCGGGCACATCAACGTCAAAATCATGATGGGCATGTTTGATGACGGCCACCTTGAGACCGCGTGCACGCAGAGCCGGCAGCAGGGCCTCCAGCAGCGTTGTCTTGCCCGTCCCGCTCCAGGCGGCAATGCCCAGAAGCGGTGTATCAATGTCGGAAAGGATCAGCTGCGTCATGGTACCTGCCAGGATAGAGCGACACGGTTACCTGCCGGCTGTCAGGCCCGGCCCACCATGGCCCGTGACGTGGTCATCGGCCAAAGGCGTCCCTGTCGTTGAGTGTATTGATGTTGATAAAGGCCCGGGCATCATCAAAATGACAGGCCGCATGCCGATGGCGCGCATACCACTGATCGATCTTGCGCCCCCCTTCAGTCAGCCACTGCTCCAGATCGTCGACCAGATCGCGCTTTAACAGGACAACGGCAGGATGGGCACGCTCGGCATCGCTGGCGTAGGCGATATCGACATCATGATCGGCAAGCGTCGCCTGAAGCCTCTCTACCAGCGTGTCAGGCAGCGCCGGCGTATCACAGGGCACCATTAATACCAGCGGCGTTGATGCCGCCCTGAGGCCGGCGTGAAACCCCGCCAGCGGCCCGGCGCTCCCGGCAATGATGTCGGGAATCACCGGATGACCCAGAGCCGCATAGGCTTCGTGATGACGGTTGGCATTGATCACAACCTGTGCCACCCGAGGGGTAATGGTTGCCAGCACATGACATATCAGCGGCCGGCCCGACAGCTCGACCAGCCCCTTGTCGATGCCCCCCATGCGCCGCCCCTGCCCGCCGGCCAGCACCACACCGGTAATGCATGCCTGATGATCCATGCGCGTTTTCAGCGCGTGCCAAAGATCTTGTCGCCGGCATCGCCAAGCCCGGGGACAATATAGCCATGGCTGTCGAGGCCTTCATCGACCGCCGCCGTGTAAAGCTCGATCTCTGGATGCGACCGGGAGACACGCGCGATCCCCTCAGGTGTAGCCACCAGCACGATGACCTTGATCTGGCGACAGCCCTTGGCCTTGAGCATATCAAGCGTTGCAGCCATCGAGCCGCCGGTGGCCAGCATCGGATCGATGACAATTGCCAGTCGTTCGTCCAGATCCTGCACAAACTTTTCGAAGTAAGGTACCGGCTCGAAGGTTTCCTCGTTGCGATAAAGCCCGACCACACTGATACGGGCGCTCGGCAAAAGCGTCGTTACGCCATCAAGCATGCCAAGACCAGCGCGCAGGATCGGCACGACCGTGACCTTTTTGCCCCGGATCTGCTGGACCTTCAACGGCTTGCCGCTCCAGCCCTCGATGGTTTCCTCACCCAGCTCGAGCCCCTTGGTCGCCTCGTAGGTCAAAAGGGTCGCCAGTTCGTTGGCAAGCTCACGAAAATGCTTGGTACTGATCCCCGCACCTCGCAACAGCCCGAGCTTGTGTTTAACGAGAGGGTGATCGATGGTATGAACATTCATGATGGATATACGGCCTGATAGAAGAATATCGCTGCCCTCTTTACGGAGTGGACAGCGCAAGTGCCCTCTATTCTACTCCGGCGGATGGATGCGGTTAAGCATCCATCCGCCGACAATAGAGGACATATTGACACATTGCCAAAACGGCGCTTAAACGCCGGGCAGCTGCTCAAGCGGGGGAAGACGCCAGTCGATGGGCGTCTCGCCCTTTTGCGTCAGAAAAGCATTGGTTTGCGAGAAGTGATGACACCCGAAAAAACCGCGATGAGCCGCCAGCGGTGACGGATGCGGCGCATGAAGTACCAGATGTTTCGTCCGATCCACAAAAGCCGCCTTTTTCTGGGCATAGCTGCCCCAGAGCAGAAACACGACATGCGGGCAGTGTTCGTTGATGATCTCGATGGCCCGGTCGGTAAAACTCTCCCAGCCCTGCCCGCGGTGAGAGGCCGCCTGACCGCGTTCAACGGTCAGCACGCTATTGAGCAGCAAAACGCCCTGGCGTGCCCAGCTCTCCAGAAACCCGTGATTGACCGGCTCAAAGGCCACATCATCGCTTTTCAGTTCCTTGTAGATATTAACCAGGGACGGTGGGATGGCCACTTCCGGACGTACCGAAAAGCACAGGCCATGCGCCTGTCCCGGCCCGTGGTAGGGGTCCTGTCCCAGAATAACGACCCGGACACTGTCCAGCGGCGTCAACTCAAAGGCGCGAAACCAGTGCTCTGAGGCCGGATAGATGACCTTGCGCTGATCCTTTTCGTGACGCAAAAAGGCTTTCAACGCCTGCATATAGGGAGCATCCACCTCGTCACCAAGGTAGCGTTGCCAGCTCTCGGGCAGCGGCAGGGCCATGATTACTCCTTGCGGGTGCGAAACTGATCCACCAGCGGCTCGACAAAAGAGACGCCCATGTCCCACGGAAACTGGATCCAGGTGTCCTGCGCCACTTCGGTCAGATACTGATCCACCATCGGGCGTCCTTCCGGCTTGGCATAGATGGTCACGAAATGCGCGCAGGGCAACATCTCGCGCACCGCGCCGGCCGTCTTGCCGGTATCAACCAGATCATCCACCAGAAGCCAGCCATCCCCGTCGTGATCGATGCCCTTGAGCACATTGATGCTGCTTTGCTCCATGTGCTCATAGCTTTTGATGCAGACCGTATCGATCAAACGGATATCGAGCTCGCGCGCGATCAGGGCGGCAGGTATCAAACCGCCGCGCGTTACGGCCACGATGCCCTTGAAGTCGCGACCGATGAGCTGATGACACAGCATGCGCACGTCACGGTGAAGACGATCCCAGGAGATCGTGAACTGGTTATGATAGCGCTCGGTACTCATTGAAATATCCTGTGCGTCAGGGGAGACACGTCTGCCCTGCCTATTCGTCTTCGGTAAAGGTGCAGGCCGCAAAGACGCTGTAGCCTTCGGCACGAATCATGTCACCGCCGCCAAGCTCGGGCAGATCGATGATGGCGGCCGTCTCAACGATGATGCCGCCGCTGCGCTCGATCAGTCGGGCCGCCGCCAGCATGGTGCCGCCCGTGGCGATCAGATCGTCCACCAAAAGGATCCTGTCTCCCTTTTGAAAGGCATCCGAGTGCAGCTCCACGGTGGACTCACCATACTCGAGACTGTAGGTCTCGCTGATGGTCCGAAAGGGAAGCTTGCCCTTTTTCCGCACCGGCACAAAGCTGCAGCCCAGCTCATAGGCCAGCGGCGCGCCGATGATGAAGCCACGCGCATCGATGGCCGCGATCGCGTCGATATCAAGCTCCTGATATCGATGGACAAAGCTGTCGATCAGTTTTCGAAAGGCGGCACTGTTTTGCAGTACCGGCGTAATGTCGCGAAAGTTGACACCGGGTTCCGGCCAATCCTTCACGGTACGAATCACCGACTTGATATAGTCGCCGTAAATACTTGTCGCCACGTTCAATCTCTCGTCGACCCATATGCAAAACGACCGGTCGATGCCGGTCGCTTTATATAAACGCTGAACATTTTACCCAATGGCGAGCGTGCAAGCGACCCGCACAGGCCACATCGGCATGCAATTTCATACTCTTGCCGCAAGAACGCGCTCGACAGTCTCGACAATGGTCTGTGTCTGGGGGTCAATTTCGATATTGACCTGATCACCGACGCCTCGAGTGCCGATCACGGTACGTGCCAGCGTATCGGGAATCAGGTTGACACAGAACTGGTTGCCCCTGACCTCACCGATGGTCAGGCTGATGCCATCGACCCCGATATAGCCCTTGTCGAACAGAAATTTCGTCCACTGCTGCGGCAGCTCGAACCAGAGACGGCAGTTATTGGGCGCATCCTCGCGTAACACCAGCGTCGCCATGCACATGACATGCCCCGACATCGCATGACCACCGATCTCGTCACCCAGCCGCGCGGCTCGTTCTACGTTCACATCGTCTCCGACGCCAAGCGCCCCGAGATTGGTCAGCGCCAGGGTTTCTCGCATGAGATCAAACCCGATGTGTGAGCCTTTAATGCTGGTCACGCTCAGGCAACAACCGTTGTGGGCCACCGAGGCGCCCGGAGACAGCCCTTCGAGAAGGGATTCAGGCATGTCGATCACGTGGCGATGGAGCCCCTCCAGGCGCTCGATGGCAACGACCCGGGCCATGCCCTGTACGATACCGGTAAACATGATGGCCTCACTGACAGATGAAAATGACCATGGTCGCCTGTTCCGGGCGCGCTGTCATCCGACGCCGCCAGGGTTTTGCCATATAGCCGCCCTATCGGGTGCTTATGACGCGAAAGCGCGCCGGATCAAGTATACTGGCGCGCCTTGTGCCCAGCGCACTTTTCACGACGATCACACTCACCACGTCAGGTACGCGCCCGGTGGTACACGACCCAACTGTATTTAAGACATTCCAATCCGATGATTCGACTTGAAAATGTGACCCGAGTATATGGTCAGGGCGCCCAGGCCGTGACGGCGCTCAAGGACGTCAACCTGGACGTGGCCGCCGGCAGCATCACCGGTGTCATCGGCGTCTCCGGTGCCGGCAAGAGCACCCTGATCCGGTGCGTCAACCTGCTCGAGCGCCCTACCCGGGGCCGGGTATTTGTGGCCGGTCAGGAACTGACGGCCATGAGCCGGACCGAGCTGCGAAACGCCCGTCACGGCATCGGCATGATCTTTCAGCATTTCAATCTGCTCGAGTCGCGCAGCGTACGAGGCAATATTGCCCTGCCGCTCGAACTGATCGGCACGCCGCGCCGAGACATCGATCAGCGCATCGATGAGCTGCTGGAACTGACCGGGCTGACCGAACGCGCCAATGCCTATCCTGCCGCCCTTTCCGGCGGTCAGAAACAGCGTGTGGCCATCGCCCGGGCACTGGCCAGCAATCCGCAGGCACTGCTCTGCGACGAGGCCACCTCGGCGCTGGACCCGCAGACCACCAGCTCCATTCTGACGCTGTTAAGAGACATCAATCAGCGCCTGGGGCTGACCATTTTGCTGATCACCCACGAAATGGAAGTGGTCAGAACCATCTGCGATCAGGTGGCCTTGATCAGCGGCGGAGAGCTGGTAGAAACCGCCCCGGTCGGCGATTTCTTCACCCGCCCCGCCACCGAGGAAGGCCGGCTCTTTCTCAACGACTTTTTGCAACTGGCGCCTTCCAACGCCCTGCTGCAACGCATGACAGCCCCCGCCGAAGGCGACAGCCTGCCCGTTGTGCGCCTCACCTTCCGCGGCCAGGCGCTATCCAGCGCGTTGATGACCCGCCTTGAACAGGACTTCGGCATTCGACTGCGGATTTTGCAGGCACGCGTTGAAAACATTCAGGGCCGCACGCTCGGCCTGATGATCGTGGAGCTTGACGGGGCCGGCGCCACCTTCGACGCCGCCATGGACCATCTACACACGCTTGACGTTCAAACGGAGGTACTCGGCCATGTCCAGCGCCATGATTGATCGTATTCTCGATGCCGTTTTCGACACCTTCTATCTGGTCATCTGCAGCGGCCTGATCGGTATTGCGCTGGGCATCGTGATGGGTGTGGCGCTCTACGTCACCCGGGAAAACCGCATCATGGCCATGCCGGTACTCAATCGTGTGATCAGCCTGGTCGTCAACGTGGGCCGCTCGGTACCCTTTATCATTTTGATGCTGGCGCTGGCGCCCTTTACCCGCTGGCTGGTGGGCTCCTACATTGGCACCACCGCGGCACTGGTCCCCTTGAGCATCGCCGCCATTCCCTTTGTGGCTCGTCTGGTCGAAGGCGCGCTCAATGAAGTGCCTCATGGTCTGATCGAGGCGGCAGAGTCGATGGGCGCCACGCCGTGGCAGATCATTACTCGCGTGCTGCTGCCCGAAGCGCGGGGCGGGCTGATCACGGCCGCCACCATCACCATCATTGCACTGATCGGCTACAGTGCCATGGCCGGCGCCATCGGCGCGGGCGGTCTGGGCGCCGTGGCCTACAACTACGGTTACTCCCGTTATAACCCCATGGTCATGCTGGTGACAGTATTGATCATGGTGGTCATGGTGCAGGGCGTGCAGATGCTGGGCGATTTCTTCGTCCATCGCAGCCGCCATCGTTAGGTGACGGCAACACGTCAGAAACAGCGAGCTCAAAACAACAACGACGACACCCGGGGGCGCTGACAGCGGCCCGTTCAACCCTTTCGACAGCACCTCCTGTTGAACCCATTGCAAGGATATGGCACATGAAAACCTTACCGAAGATTCTGGGCACGGCACTGGCACTGAGTGCAGTCGTCCTGCTGACCGGCTGCGGCAGCCAGAGCGACGACGACAACACCATTCGCGTCGGCACCATGGCAGGCCCTGAAACGGCGCTGATGGAGACCGCCGCAGAAGTGGCTCAGGACCAGTACGGACTCAACGTCGAGATCACCGAGTTCAACGACTACGTCTCCCCCAATGCCGCGCTTGACGATGGCAGCATCGATGCCAATGCCTATCAGCACCAGCCCTATCTGGACAGCATGATGGAAGACCGCGGCTTTGACTTCGCCGCCGCCGGCAGGACGTTCGTCTATCCGATCGGCGCCTATTCCGACAAGTATGAAAGCATCGATGAGCTGCCGGAAGGCGCCACCATTGCCGTCCCCAACGACCCGTCCAACGAGGCCCGCGCCCTGCTGCTGCTGGCGCGTGAAAACCTGATCACCCTGCGTGATCCGCAGAGCCCGACCGCCACACCGGATGACATTACCGACAATCCGCACAACTATCAGCTGCGCGAGCTTGATGCCGCCCAGCTCACGCGTGCCCTGCCGGATGTCGACATGGCCTTTATCAACAGCACCTATTCGGTGGCCGCCGACATGAGTGTTGATCAGGCGCTGATCGTCGAGGACGGCGACTCGCCCTACGTCAACCTTATCGTGGTGCGTCAGGGCGATCAGAACAGCGAGAAGGTTCAGCACCTCGTGGAAGCCTTCCAGAGCCAGCAGGTCATCGACCGGGCCGAGGAACTCTTCCAGGGCGGTGCCATTGCAGGCTGGGAAAACAACCAGTAAGCACCCATGTTGCTGACAGGGGCCGGCCCGTGCCGGCCCCTTTTTTATTGATGCAGCGAGACAACTCATGACCGATACACGACCCGCCACCGATTACGCCATGCTCAGGCGCCAGCTCACGGCACTGCTCGACACGCGTGACTGGGTGACCAATACCTCACAGATGGCCGCCTTTATCTTTCAGCAGATTCCCGATCTGAACTGGGCAGGCTTTTACCTGCAGCGTGAGGCGCACGTTCTGCGTCTTGGCCCCTTTCAGGGGCAGCCGGCGTGCAATCCCATTGGATTCGATGAAGGGGTCTGCGGTAGCGCAGCGCGCACGCGCCAGACCCAGCGCGTCGAAGACGTGCACGCCTTTCCCGGCCATATTGCCTGCGACGCAGCGTCCCGCTCGGAGCTTGTCATACCGCTGATTAAAAATGATCGACTCTGGGGTGTGCTGGATCTGGACAGTCCTCTGCCCGGCCGCTTTACCGTTGAAGATCAGAAAGGCATCGAAGCGCTGTGTCAGGTGCTGATCGAGCAGACCGATCTGCCCGACGGACAATAGACAATAAAAGACAGGCAATAAAAAACCCCGCAGAAGCGGGGTTTTTTGATGTTCTGGTAGGACCGAGCGGATTTGAACCGCTGACCTCCACGATGTCAACGTGGCGCTCTAACCAACTGAGCTACGGTCCTGCAAATCGATATTCGTTGAAACGGTCTGCACTGGCATTCTGAGCAATGGTAGGACCGAGCGGATTTGAACCGCTGACCTCCACGATGTCAACGTGGCGCTCTAACCAACTGAGCTACGGTCCTGCTTCAAGGGCATGCAAGTGCCGTTTCAACGCTGCGCTATTGTACTTATTTTTTGTTCGAGCGCAACCGTTTGACCCCTGTATTGTTATAAAACATGCCGTTGCAGGGTTTTATTACCTTCTCTAAAAGGCTCGGCCAATGCCGGAACAGGCAAGAGCCGCCCCCTCGAAACGAATCGGGCCTGCCGACGTCACGCCGGCAGACCCGAAGATCACCTTACAACATGGCCGTCGTTATGACTCCACCCGGAACCCCATGGTGGCCTCGACCGCCTGCTTCCAGCCGTCATAGAGCTCGTCACGCTGCTTGTCGTTCATGGTCGGCTCGAACTTGCGCTCCAGCGCCCAGTATTCGGCGATCTGCTCACGCGACTCCCAGAAGCCAACGGCCAGGCCGGCAAGATAGGCCGCCCCGAGCGCGGTCGTCTCGTTGACTTCACAGCGCAGCACATCAACGCCGAGAATATCGGCCTGGAACTGGGCAAGGAAGTTGTTGGAGATAGCGCCGCCGTCGGTGCGCAGTTCGGCCAGTGCGATATTGGCATCGCTTTGCATCGCATGCAGAACGTCAGCGCTTTGATAGGCCAAAGACTCTACCGCAGCGCGAATGAAGTGCTCCTTGGTGGTCCCGCGCGTCAGGCCGAACATGGCGCCGCGCACATTGGAGTTCCAGTAGGGCGCACCAAGACCGGTAAAGGCAGGCACCATATAGACGCCATCGTTACTCCCGGCCCGCTCGGCATAGGCTTCCGAATCGGAGGCCCTGCCCAGCATGCGCAGCCCGTCACGCAGCCACTGAATGACCGAGCCGGCCACGAACACGCTGCCTTCCAGCGCGTACTCCATGGTGCCCTCGACTTCCCAGGCCACTGTGGTGAGCAGCCCGTTTTTGGAAGGGGTTGCCTCGGTACCGGTGTTCATCAGCGTAAAGCAGCCGGTGCCGTAAGTGTTCTTGGCCATGCCGGGCTTGAAGCAGGCCTGACCGAACAGCGCCGCATTCTGATCGCCCGCCATGCCGGCGATTGGCACTTCGTGGCCGAACAGGTACTTCGGCAGCACATGGCCGTACACTTCGCTGTTGGATTTCACCTCGGGCAGCATGCTTTCCGGCACGCCGAACAGCTCCAGCAGCTCGGGGTCCCACTTGCGCTCTCGAATGTTGAAAAGCATCGTGCGCGAAGCGTTGCTGACGTCAGTGACGTGAACTTCCCCGCCGGTCAGATTCCACACCAGCCAGCTGTCGATGGTGCCAAACAGCAGATCGCCCTTCTCGGCCTTTTCCCTGACGCCCTCGACGTTATCAAATATCCACTTCAGCTTGGTCGCCGAGAAATAGGCATCGATCACCAGGCCGGTCTTGTCGCGGATCATGTCGGCATGACCGGCGTCACGCAGCTCATCGCAGATTTCAGCGGAGTGACGCGACTGCCAGACGATGGCGTTATAAACCGCATGCCCGGTGTTCTTGTCCCAGATGACCGTCGTTTCACGCTGATTGGTGATACCGATCGAGGCGATTTCGCGAACATCGACTTCCGAGTTGTTGATGACCTCGGCCAGTGTGGTCAATACGCTGGTCATGATTTCGCGCGGGTTGTGCTCGACCCAGCCCGGACGCGGAAAGATCTGTTCAAATTCGCGCTGCGCGATACCCGCGACACGGCCTTCATGATCAAACAACATCGATCGTGAACTGGTCGTTCCCTGGTCGATCGCGAGAATGTACTTTTTCTGCTTGCTCATGCGTATTGACTCCTCGATTGAATACGAGCGGAGGTATGAAACCGATGATGACTTAATAGATGTGGGCAGCCAGGGCGGCCAGCGTGCTGCCAATGATCGGGCCGATCACCGGCACCAGGGCATAACCCCAGTTGTTGCTGCCCTTGTTTTTAATGGGCAGCACAGCGTGTGCAATGCGAGGGCCAAGATCGCGTGCCGGGTTAATGGCGTATCCGGTAGGCCCGCCCAGTGACGCACCAATCGATACCACCAGCAGCGCGACCGCGAGAGGCCCAAGGCCGCTGGGCGTGTTTCCAAACATGATGATCACAAAGATCAGAACAAATGTCCCGATGATCTCGGTCACCATGTTCCAGCCGTAGGACTTGATGGCAGGCCCTGTCGAAAATGTGGCAAGAATGGCGCCGGCATCATCCATCTCGTCATACTGCTTTTTGTAGGCCAGATAGCACACAACCGCGCCGATAAAGGCGCCGATAAACTCGGCCACCAGATAGGCAACTGTCGTGGCGAAGGTGATCGGAATACCTTCGGCGTACTCCTTTGCCGGACCAATGAGTAAACCAATGGTCACCGCCGGATTGATATGTGCACCGGTGTCAAAGGCCACATAAACGGCACAAAACACCGCCAGGCCCCAGCCAAAGAAGATGACGATGCCGTCACTGCCGTGACCATTGGTCTTTTTCAAAAGCACATTGGCGACCACGCCACAGCCCAGCAGCGTCAAAAAGGCCGTGCCGGCAATTTCATGAACCAGAATGGTTTCGATGATACCCATCTTTTACCCCGGAAGAACGTTGATTTTTATACATTCAAGGCGCGTCTGTGTTGCTTTCCGAGCATCCTATAGAAACCGGCTCAAAAAACGATGTGCCGTTTCCGACTTTTTGTAAAAAACAATTCAAGCCTTTGATAATAAACAAATTAAACGGCTTTAAACCTTAGTATTACAAGCCTGTTTCAAGGGGCGGAAAGGCCCTCGTCGCGGTAGAAAAGCAACAATTTTTGTTGTCTGTCGAACACAATCCGCGACAGACAACAACACGCGGATATAACCATTGCTCAACGAGTGACACAGGGATACCCTGGCCTTCCCGATTCGCCTCAGTAAAGTCTTCGACAGGACAGAACATGACCCAGCAGGAACGCCACGACACCATCGCTGACATGGTCAAGCGTCAGGGCTATGCGACCATCGAGCAGCTGGCGCATCATTTCAACGTCACGCCACAAACCATTCGACGCGATCTCAAGGTGCTGGCCGACGAGCAGCTGATACGCCGGGTTCATGGCGGTGCCGGGCTGCTGGAGTCCAGCACGGTCAATACCGCCTACAGTGCCCGCAAGCTCATCAATCACGACGCCAAGGCCCGTATTGCCCGGGCACTTGCCGAACAGATCCCGGATCAGAGTTCGCTTTTCATCAACATTGGCACCAGTACCGAACTGATCGCCGAGGCACTGCTCAATCATCGTGGGCTCGAGGTCATCACCAACAATCTCAACGTCGCCGCCTCGCTTCAACATCGCGAGGACTTCAACGTTATCGTGGCCGGCGGCACCGTGCGTTCGCGCGACGGCGGCATCATCGGCGAGGCGACCGTGGACTTCATCAATCAGTTCAAGGTCGACTTCGGCATTATCGGCATCAGCAGCATCGACGAGGACGGCGCCCTGCTCGACTTTGATTACCAGGAGGTCAGAGTGGCGCAGGCGATCATCGGCAATTCGCGTCAGGTCTATCTGGCCGCCGATCACTCCAAGTTTGCCCGCAACGCCGTGGTGCGACTGGGGCATCTCAATCAGATTCATGCCCTGTTTACCGATCAGGAGCCACCCGCCGGGATATGTCGTCTGCTCAGTGAACACAGCATCGCGCTCAACATCTGCCCCTGACGCGAGGCGCCAGGCCGTGGGAAAAGCTGATCATGCCGATTGCACCAGACAATCACCGATCGCTTGATGTTCTTTTGAACATGGATTATGTTCACATTCGAACATTTTTGGTGGTAACGTTACCGCATCCCCCACTTCCTATCCGGCGCAGACGCGCAAGGCAGGCGCATGACTTCCGACAAGACTTCCGCAATGGACACCCCGGTTCTGGACCTTTTCATCATCGGTGGCGGCATCAACGGCACCGGTATTGCCAACGATGCGGCCGGCCGCGGTCTCAGTATCGGACTCTGTGAACAGGCCGACCTTGCCAGTGCCACCTCCTCGGCTTCCAGCAAGCTGATCCACGGCGGCCTGCGCTATCTCGAGCACAAGGAATTCCGTCTGGTCCGCGAGGCGCTTCACGAGCGTGAAGTACTGCTCAACAAGGCACCGCACATTATCTGGCCGCTGCGCTTTATCCTGCCGCATCGCCAGCACCTGCGCCCTGCCTGGATGCTGCGCGCCGGTCTGTTTTTATATGACCATCTCAGCCCGCGCGATACGCTGCCCGGCTCGAAATCGCTGAAATTTGACAACAACAGCGCGCTCAAGCCCGATATCAAAAAAGGCTTTGAATACTCCGATTGCTGGGTCGACGACGCGCGTCTGGTCGTGCTCAACGCGCTGCAGGCACAGGAACAGGGCGGTGAAATCTTGGTGCGCACGCGCTGTGTCAACGCCGTTGAAAAGGACGGTGTCTGGGAGATCACGCTGGAAAACACCCGCACCGGCGAGCAGCTGGTTCGTCGAGCGAAGGCGCTGGTCAATGCCGCAGGCCCCTGGGTCGAGTCGTTTATCAAGGGCAGCACCCAGCGCCAGTCGCGCTACGGCATCCACATGATCAAGGGCAGCCATATCATCACTCGCCGTATCAACAGTGATGATCGCGCCTTCATCCTGCAAAACGAGGACAAGCGCATCGTCTTTGTCCTGCCCTGGCAAAACGACTATAGCCTGATCGGTACAACCGATCAGAACTACGAGGGTGACCCGACGCATATCACCATCAGCGACGAAGAGACCGACTACATCCTCAATGTCGTCAACGCGCACTTCAAGGAGCAGCTGACCCGTGATGATGTGGTCACCAGCTACTCGGGTGTGCGCCCGCTGTGTGATGATGAATCTGACGACCCGTCGGCCATGACGCGTGACTACACGCTGGCGCTGGATGATACCGGCGCACCGATGCTGTCGGTGTTTGGTGGCAAGATCACCACCTTCCGCCGGCTGTCGGAATCCGCCATGGAAAAGATCGAACCCTGGTTCCCCAGCATGGGCAAGCCGTGGACCGACAAGCGCCCCCTGCCGGGCGGCAATATCGATTCGCGCGAGGGCTATACCCGCAAGCTGCTCAATCAGTACCCGTTTCTCGGCGAGCGGCGTGCGAACCGGTTTGCCTCCAGCTACGGCACGCTGTGCGAGACGTTTTTGAGCGGCGTTACCGATGAGGCCAAACTGGGCGAGGACTTCGGCGCCGGTTTGACCCGCGCCGAGGTGGACTATCTGATCGATCATGAGTGGGCCACCCAGGTCGACGACATTCTCTGGCGCCGTACCAAGATGGACATGCGTCTGGACAAGACGCAGCGCGAACGACTTCAGCAATACGTCGAGCAGCGCATGGGCAGCACGCCGGATGACCTGAACGAGCCGGTCGGCACCCCCTCGCCGGACCACGCGCTGGCGCACTGACTTCGCAGCCAGCAGCACACGAAAAAGGGCCCCGAACGGGGCCCTTTTTTTATCCTGTACGGTGTTGATGACCGTGCAGCGCGCGCTGTCGTAGGTGATTTACTCCTGAATGCCGCCGCGGGTCAATCTGGCTGGATCGAGATAGCGCTCGAGCTCCTCGCGGGAAAGCTCGGTTTCTTCCTCGGCCACGTCGATGATCGGGCGGCCCTCCTGATAAGCCTTTTTGGCCACCCGTGCTGCCTCGTTGTAGCCGATCACCGGATTGAGCGCGGTGACCAGTACCGGATTGCGCGCCAGCGGCGACTCGATGTTATCAACGCGAACGTTAAAGCTCTTGATCGCCTTGTCTGCCATCAGCACGGAGACGTTGTTCAAAAGCGATATCGAGCTCAGCACGTTATGCGCCATCAGCGGCAGCATGACGTTAAGCTGAAAGTTACCCGACTGACCGCCCACGGTCACCGCGGCGTCGTTGCCGATGACCTGAGCGGCGACCTGGGCGGCCGCCTCCGGGATGACCGGATTGACCTTGCCCGGCATGATCGAGCTGCCCGGCTGCAGGGCTTCCAGTTCAATTTCACCCAGCCCGGCCAGCGGCCCCGAGTTCATCCAGCGCAGATCGTTGCTGATTTTCATCAGCGCGCAGGCATACGCCTTGAGATGGCCGGACATTTCCACGGTGGCATCCTGAGACCCCAGCGCGGCAAAGAAGCTGTCCGCCGGCGTAAAGCCAAGTCCGGTCTGCTCGGACAGGCGTTTGGCAAAGCGCTCGGCAAACTCCGGATGGGCATTGATGCCGCTACCCACGGCCGTACCACCCTGTGCCAGGCGCAGCAGGCGCGTCAGACCGCTTTCAAGGCGCTCGATGGACTGCTCGACCTGATTGGCCCAGGCCCCCAGTTCCTGGCTCATGCGCACCGGCATGGCATCCATCAGATGCGTCCGTCCGGTCTTGACCACATCGTCAAGCGCTGCAGCCTTGTCCTCGATGGTCTGCTGCAGATAGCGCAGCGTTGGCAGCAGCTTCTCGTTGAGTTCCATGGCCATCGAGACATGCAGTGCCGTCGGGATCGTGTCGTTGCTGCTCTGGCCCATGTTGACATGGTCGTTGGGGCCCACTTCAAGATCCGCCCGCGAGGCCAGATGCGAGATCACCTCGTTGACGTTCATGTTGGTCGAGGTGCCCGAACCGGTCTGGTAGATGTCGATCGGAAACTGATCGGCGTGCTCACCGCGGATAATGGCATCGGCGGCCTTGACGATGGCCAGCGCGCGGCCTTCATCGAGCAGCCCCAGATCCATGTTGACCTCGGCGGCGGCGCGCTTGACGCGTGCCACGGCGGCAATGAATGACGCCGGCATGGGGTGCCCGCTGACCGGAAAGTTATTGATGGCGCGCTGAGTCTGCGCGCCATACAGTGCCTCCATCGGCACTTCCAGCTCGCCCATGCTGTCCTTTTCGATACGGGTCTGCCCCATGATCTTCTCCTGCTGATTGGTAAACGGAAGTGCCGAAAGGCGTTTGTCAGATTAGCAGGCCAGCCGGCATTACACCCGCCCTGTCACCTCCCACCTGAACGACCTGACCGGATCAAAAATCGATGACCTGACGAATGGCCTGTCCGCAGGCCAGCCGCTCGAACCCCTCGTTGATCTCATCAAGGGTGAGCCGATGGGTCAAAAGCCGGTCCACCGGCAACCGCCCAGCCTGGTAGAGCGCGATGTATTCCGGCACATCCAGCGATGGCACATGACCGCCCAGATAGGAGCCCTTGAGCGTGCGCTGCTCGGCCACCATGCGGGTCGGGCTGACCGACAGTCGCACATCGGGATGGGGCAGCCCGGAACTCACCGTGGTCCCGCCGCGTCGGGTGCACTCAAAGGCAAATTCCAGCGCTGGCGCCACACCGGCGAACTCGGTGGCCAGATTGACACCGCCGCCGCTGATGGCACGCACCTGCTCGATGGCATCGGCGTCGCCACTGTTGATCACATGGGTCGCCCCCATCGACCGGGCCGTTTCCAGCTTGTCGGCATCAATGTCGGCGGCGATCACCTGACGCGCCCCGCCGCCCAGCGCCCCCAGTACCGCCGCCAGCCCCACACCACCGAGACCGACCACCAGTACCGACTGTCCCAGCTTTAGCTGCCCGGTATGCACCACGGCCCCGACACCGGTCAGCACCGCACAGCCAAACAGCGCTGCAATATGAAACGGCAGTTCCGGGTCGATGCGCGTCAGAGAGCGGCGCGAGGCCACGGCGTACTCGGCAAATCCGGACACCCCGATGTGGTGATAGACCGTCTCCTCACCGTGATGCAGGCGCATGCCGCCGCCCAGCAGATGCCCGGCCGTATTGGCTGCCGCCCCCGGCTGACACAGCGCCGCCTCACCGGACAGGCAAAACGCACAGGTGCCGCAGTTGGGCGCGAAGGAAAACACCACATGATCCCCCACACCAAGATCATCAACGCCCTCGCCGACCTCGACCACCTCACCGGCCGCTTCATGGCCCAGCACCATGGGCAGCGGCCGCGGTCGATCCCCGTTGATGGTGGACAGATCGGAATGACAAAGCCCCGCGGCGCGAATGCGCACCAGCACCTCGCCGCGACCGGGCGGGTCGAGCATGACCTCCTCGATCGACAAGGGCTTTGACGCGCCATAAGGGCGGGGCTTTTGCATCTCTCGCAGTACAGCGGCACGGGTTTTCATGGCACTCTCCCTGATCATGAACATGACAACGGCGATATCACGTTGCCCTCAGCGGTAATACTCGGGGGCATGGCGAAACGTCGGCCAGGCCTCGGGGTCATGCCCGGTCACCACCATGGCCTGTGTCTTGCGCGCCAGTGCATGCAGCTTTTGCACCGAGCGCACGGCGTCAACCGTTGAGGCCAGAAAGCCCGGCAGCGCCCGTTCATTCCAGTGATCCATGGTGTAGGCCGCATCCACGGCCAGCAGCACCGGCCCGGTCTCTTCGAGATTCACCAGAAAACTGGCGTGGCCGGGGGCATGGCCGGGCGTGAAGATAAAGCGGATCGCGCCATCGCCGAACAGATCAAAGCCATCCTCGCCATCATCGAGAAACTGCCATCGAATCCCCGGGCGATCAAAGTCCTTGCGGATATAGCCGCCGGCAGCAAACCAGTCCGGGGCCATGGCGTATTCATACTCTCGCCGGCGAACGACATGCACGGCATTGGGAAAGCGCCCGGTCGCGCCGGTATGGTCCAGATGCAGATGGCTGTGCAGTACATAGCGGACCTCCTCCGGTGCGATCCCCATGGCCTGCAGGGCCTGAACGCACCCTTCGTCCTCGCGCATGACCGGACGATACACCGACGTGATCTCGCCCCAGTGGCCTTTGGCATCCGTGGCACACTCCACGGCGCAGCCGCCATCAATGACCACATGCCCCTGCGGGTGGGTAATCAGATACCAGGGCACCGGTATCTCGTAGTCATCCAGACCTTCATTCATGCTGATGTTGCACCGACGGCATTGGAGGGTTCCGGTCTGGAACATGTAAAGGCGCAGCTCATTCATGGCAACTCTCCTGGCAGGGGCATTGGCAGACACGAACCATCACGCTTTGTCATCTCGCGTCATTGCGACAGGCGTTTACTGCTTTTCGACATGACGTACATTATCCCGACACACCGCCCGACGGTCGTACAGCCGGACTTTGGTCCTAGTATCATCATCAGCACGGTGCCTGTCTCACTTTTTACCTTCGTCCTCATGCGGCTGCAGCGTGCCGTCGCTTTCTCCCGTGAAAAAACGGCGACCGTAAATAAGCAGACACAGCACCACGCCCACGGCGAAGGCCCAGGCCGCGCCGCGGGTCGCCAGTACCGCAGCGATGATGCCCGCAATGCCCAGATCCCGCTGGCTGCGCGCCGCCATGATGCCGACCCGCACGCTCACATAGCCCTGAATCAGAAGCGTCAGGGCCAGCGCCACGCCCAGAATCGGCTGCACCAGACTCACGATCGGCATCAGCAAAAGCCCGGTATTGGTGCCCCATCGAAACGAACCGGCCCCACCAAAAATGGAGCCCATGGCCTTGCGCCCTTCCTTGAAGCGCTCAACGATGACCACATGCATGGCCGCCCACAGCGGCCCGCACATGGCCACATCCGGGCCGATCACACTCATGAGCGCATTGCGCCCACCAAAGATCATGTGCGCGCGGTCGGGGCCGTACTCGACCTTTTCATCAGGCCGGGCCGCATCGGCCTCGTCCAGCAGCGCCTTGCCCTGCAATACATCGCCAAACACCACGATATAGGTGGCCAGCACCACCGGCAGGGACTGCACAAACAGCATCAGCGGCGGCCAGCCCAGGCCAAACAGCGTGTAGTCCCGCCACAGCCCCACGAAATCCGGTGACGTAATGCCCCACTCGATCTCCGGCCAGGACGCTTCACCAAACAGCGGCGCGATCACCACGGCCAGCGCAATAATCGGAAAGATACCCAGCTTGCCAAAGGTGGCCCAGAAGCCATTGCTGGTTTTAAGCCGGGTAAAATGGCGGGAAAACAGCAGATAAAACGCCGCGCCGATCGCAATCGAAATGGTCCAGGGGAAACTGTCAAAACGACCGCCGACCTGGAACACCGTCATGACCGCCGCAATGCCGGCCCCGATGATCACGCCGGCCTTGAGTGCCGAGGGCACCAGCTGCACCACGCGATGGGACAGCCCCGACACCCCAAGCGCGATCGAGAAAAGCCCGAGTGTCATCTGAAAGGCGATCAGGGCATGAATGCGCTCGGTGCCCTCGGGAAAGGTCTGACACCAGGCCATCAAAAGCGGTATCGCCGGCGTGATCCAGCCGGGCACCACCGGATCCCCCAGCAAATGATGGGTCAGATAGAGAAAGCCGTTAAGCAGCACCACCGCCAGCGCCACCTCAAACGGCATGCCCAGAAGCTCGGTCATCAGCGGAATCGCCGCCAGATCGACGGCGCACATCAAAAGGCCCTGACAGTAATCGGGCCACTCAAAGCGATAGTGAATAAACGGCAGGCGTACCTTGAAGGGCCCCAGGGGCCAGTAGACAGTCTCGTGATCGGCTCGACGCTCATCAGCCATGGCACCTTCCCCCTGAAAGATCCTTCAGAACCAGAAGCGAGGCACACATATTCATACGCCACTCTGGCCACCCGAGCACATGCCTGCATTATCGATTCGCGGCAAGCCGGTGCCTTCACCTACCCTTGACCCCAGACGACATCAACAAGGAGCCTTCTCATGTGGTACCGCCAGCAGATTACCCTCAAGCCCTACAAGCGCGGTTTTCACCTGATCACCAACGACATTCTGAGCTCGCTCGACCGAATGCAGGAGGTCTCCACGGGGCTTTTGCACCTGCAGATGCTGCACACCTCGGCTTCGTTGACGCTCAATGAAAACGCCGACCCCGATGTGCGCCACGACATGGAAGCCTTCTTCCGGGATCGCGTTCCGGGCGATCTGCCCTACTTTCGCCACACCATGGAAGGCCCGGACGACATGCCCGCCCACATCAAGGCCAGCCTCATGGGCACCGAGCTGACGCTGGCCGTCGACAACGGCCGCCTGGCCACCGGCACCTGGCAGGGCATCTGGCTCGGCGAACATCGAGAAAACGGCGGCAGCCGCCGCATTCTGGCCACGCTTTACGGCGAGTAACGCCTCACATGCCGGGGCGCGGCCCCGGCATGCAGACACCACCGCCTACGACTGGCGCTCGCCCGATACGGCCTGAATCGCCTTGATCATCTCATCGCCGTTCAGGTCGACAAAGGTCTCCCAGACAGGTTCGATGGCCTGCTGGAAGGCCGCCGTGTCCACATCGCGATTGACCTCCATGCCTTCCTCTTCAAGCGTTGTGATCATCTGCTCGGTCTGCTCGGTGTTCATCCGGCGCTGCATGGCCGTGGCATCCGCCGCTGCCTTCTCGACAATCTGCTGCTGCTCGGGCGTGAGGCTGTCAAAGCGCTTTTGATTCATGACCATCAACAGCGCCGAGTAGGCGTGGTTGCTGATCGAGAGATAGTCCTGCACCTCGTTGAAGTTAAACGACACCACGATGCCCAGCGGATGCTCCTGAGCGTCCACCACGCCGGTTTCCAGTGCCGTGTAAAGCTCGGCGACCGGCAGCTGCTGCGGATTGGCACCGAGAAGCTCGAACATGTTGTTGAGCGTGATCGAGTTGTTGACCCGCATGCGCAGGCCCTTCAGATCCGCCGGTTCCCGAATCGGCCCGCGATTGTTGGTCATCTCGCGAAAGCCGTTTTCCGGAAACGCCAGCCCCTTGAGCCCCAGCGCCGGCAGCTTGCTCATGACCGCCTCACCCGGTGCCCCATCCAGCGCCTGGTAGGCGGCATTGCTGTCGGTGAACATGAACGGCAGCTCAAAGGCGCCGGCTTCAGGCACCATGCCGGTAAAGTTGGTCAGCCCCGACAGTGTGATATCGATGATCCCCGAGCGAGCGCCGTCGATCATCTGGGCGTCGTTGCCCAGCTGCCCGTTGGGAAATATCTGCACCCTGAGATCACCGTCGCTGGCCTTTTCCACTTCCTCCTTGAACTTCTCGGCAAGCACATGCTGCAGATCGCTTTGTGGCGTGGGGTGCGCAAAGCGCAGCGTGGTCGCCGCCCAGACACTGCTGGAAACCGACATGGCCACCATCAGTGCTGCCGCTGTTGTACCGAGACTCATACCGAGCGTCGTACCGAACAGGAATCTTGTCATGTTGTTGCTCCTTGCCTTCGGAATCAGCCGATCAGCCAATGCATCGGCACGGTAATGATCTGGGGTATCAGCACAAACAGCGCCAGCAGCGCGATATACACCAGAACAAAGGGATAGACGCCGCGCACCGCGTCACTCATCGTGGTCTTGCTGATGCCGCACACCACGTTAAGCACGGTACCCACCGGCGGAGTAATCAGACCGATACAGCAATTGATGACAAACATCAGGCCGAAATAGACCGGATCGATGCCCGCCTCGCGCACCAGCGGCATGAACAGCGGCACCAGAATCAAAATCGCCGGCGCCAGATCCATCACCATGCCCACCAGCAGCACCACCACCATGATGGCGGCCATCAAAAGGCGCGGGTTATCGACCAGCGGGCCCAGCAGCTCGGCAAGCTGTTGCGGCAGCTGCGCGATGGTAATGACCCAGGAGGCCACCATCGCCGCGCCGACCAGAAACATCACCAGTGCCGTCGAGCGCCCGGCGCTTTTGAGCACCTGGGCAAGCTTGGCCAGGCTCATTTCGCGATAGATCACGGTCGACACCACAATGGCGTAGACCGCCGCGACCACCGCCGCCTCGGTCGGCGTAAACACGCCCATGCGAATGCCGACGATGATGATCACCGGCAGCAGCAGCGCCCAGACGCTCTCCTTCAGCGCCTTTACCCGCTCGGCCCGGCTCGCCTTCGGCTGCAGCTCGATGTCGGATTTGCGCATCATGAAGCGCCACGTAATCATCAGCGCCACGCCCATCAAAAGCCCCGGCACGATGCCGCCGATAAAAAGCTTGGCAATCGAGATATTGCCCGCCACACCCAGAATGATCAGCGGCAGTGAGGGCGGAATGACCGGCGCGATGATGCCGCCGGCGGCCAATAGCCCCACCGAGCGAAACGCCGGGTAGCCGCTTTTGCGCATCATCGGATAGAGAATGCTGACCAGCGCGGCGGCATCCGCCACCGCCGAGCCCGAAAGCCCTGCCAGCAGTATCGAGGTCAGAATGGCGACGTAGCCCAGCCCGCCGCGCCAGTGCCCGACCAGCGTCATCGCCAGCTTCACGATGCGATCGGACAGCCCGCCGACCGCCATTACCTCGCCGGCAATCATGAAAAAGGGAATCGCCAGCAGGGCGAAGTTGTCCACCCCGTTGATCATCGACTGCGACAGGATGTCGGCGCTGAACATGCCCAGATTGAGCATCAGCGCCCCCGCTGCCAGCAGCAGCGCAAACGCCACCGGCAGGCGCAGCAAAATCGCGCCGATCAGTACGCCCAGAAACAGTGCCAGCGTCATGAGCGGTGCTCCCCGTTGGCGGCGTGCGCCGCCTCATCGACGGCCGGTGAATGGCCGTCGCCGCCCTGCTCGCCCGGCGCCTGCCCGGGCCCCGGGCGCAACAGTCCAATGATGGAGGTAATGCTCATCAGCGCACCGGCAACCACCCCGGCCAGATAGAAAAGCCCGGTGGGCAGCCCGGTCAGCGGCGAGATGTTGTGCCAGTTGGCCAGCGTCTGCTTCCAGCAGCCCATCAGCAGCATGATCGAGGCGCCCAGAATCACGATCCACAAAAGACGCGCGATCACGGAGCGCACCCCGGCCGGCAGGCGATCAAAAAACTCCGTGACGGCCAGGTGCTCGCCATCCTTTAAGCACAGCGAGGCCCCCAGCATCACCACCCAGACAAACCCGAGCCGGGAAAGCTCGATACCGGAGCGCAGGCCCGAGGAGAAGCCGTAACGCAGCACCACGTTGAAAAACACCAGCACCATCATGGCGGTCATCAGCGCCACGATCAGCCACTCGATGCTGCGCCACACCGCGCGAAATATTGTCATTGTTGGCCTCCACGACCCGCCCGGGCCGCCGCTTCGGTTGTTCCCTGTGTAACCCCCTGTTCCCGCTGCCTTTCTGTCTGTGCCTGCCTGTGCCCGACGGATCAGTCGTGCCGATCGCGATCGGACTTTTGATCCAGCTCGGCGATATAGCGCTGCGTCACGGTCAGATCCAGATCACCCAGCCCGCGCGCGCCCAGGTCCTGATACAGCGACAAAAGCGTCGAGAGCTGCGGCGTCACCACCTGCTGCTGCGCGGCTTCCTCATGGGCAAAGCCGAGATCCTTGATCATGTAGCGAGCAATGCCGGAGGGCGCATAGTCCTTGTCGATCAGGCGCTGCTTGCGCGATTCCAGAAAGCGCCCGCCGGCATAGCCGCCGCCCAGACAGGTCAAGAGTTTCTCGACGTCCAGCCCCGCGCGTTCGGCGATGGTGGTGGCCTCCGACAGCGCCACCATGGTGGCCGCCACCACCATCTGATTACACGCCTTGGCCACCTCGCCCGCGCCCAGCGGGCCCAGCAGCACCGGCGTGCCCATCGTCTCCAGCGCGAAACGCGCGCGGTCGAGATCCTCATCCAGACCGCCCACCATGATCGAAAGCGTGCCCGCCTCGGCGCCGTCCGTACCGCCAGACAGCGGCGCGTCCAGCACATGAATCTGCCCCCGGCTTCGTTCATCAAGCCGCTCGGCCAGCGCGCGAACGCCCTCGGGCGATGATGTCGAACAAATCACCAGCAGCAGCGGCCCGGCAAGCCCGGCCAGCAGGCCGTCATTGCCGTCGATCAGCGCCTCGAGCTGGGGCAGGTCCGGCAGTACCGTGATGACCACATCGCTTTGCGCCGCCAGCGCCTTTGGGGTGTCACAGCGCTCGGCGCCGGCCGCCAGTGCCGGGGCGAGTTTTTCCGGCGAGCGGCCGAAGACACTGACCCGGCTGGCGACACCGGCCGCGAGCAGATTGCGCGCCATCGGCATGCCCATGCTGCCCAGACCAATCATCCCGACCCGCAGAGCACCGCCCGGCGACGCTTGAGCTTTTTGCATGTATCTCTCCCTCAAAGTGGCTATTGGTGGCCGGCAGCGCTGGGCTCGTCAGGTAGCGGCGCCGGCGCTGCCCTTGCCCAGATTCATCGGATTGGCAATGTGTACGGCCATGCTGGACAGCGCCTCGATGGCCTGCAGCTCGATATGATCGTTGCAGTACACCTCCAGCAGCGAGGCGCCCACGGCAAAGCCCTGCTCGCCGCTGTACTGCGGCGCTACCGCCACCGCCAGCCCGCGGATACCGGTAAACACTTCGCCTTTATCCCGTGCGTGCCCCCGACCGCGCACGTCGCGAATCTTGTCGATCAGCGCCTCGAGATCGGTGATGGAATCTGCCGTCCAGGCCGGGCGCGTGGCCGGGTCCTCGAAGCGCTGCCTGAGCTCGTCATCATCAAGACCTGCCAGCAACGCATTGCCCACCGCCGTGATCGAGGCCGGAAAGCGACTGCCGATGCTTGCCGTCATGCGCAGCGGTAGGCGCCCGGCATGGGCGGCGAGATAGAGCACGTCCGTGCCATCGAGCACCGCCAGCTGACAGATTTCATCGTGAAGAAAGGGGGTATCGCTGCAGGCCTGATAAAACGCCTGAACCGGGTCCACCGTGCGCAGATACGCCCCGCCCAGCTCCACCAGACGGCGCCCCAGCCGGTAGCCGCCCTCCACGCGCTGGATCACCCCTTCGGCTTCCAGCGACAGGCAGATGTTGAAAAGCGATGAGCGTGCCACGCCGAGCTGGCGCGCCATTTCACTCACGCCCAGCGTTTCACCGGCCGCCGCTTCCAGCAGGGTCAGTACGCGCAGGGCACGCGTCACGGCCGGGGCGCTCATCAGTAGAACTCGACCGTATCAACACGGTTTCTAAGCGCCTCGCCGTTGAGATAGCGCCGGGCGTTATCGGCAAAAAACTCGGCGATCAGACGGTCTTCGGACTCGCTGAGCGCGGCGGTATGGGGCGTGAGCAGTACGTTGGGCATGTCCCATAGCGGCGAGGTGTTCTCCAGCGGCTCCGAGGCCGTCACATCCAGCACCGCCAGCCCGATGTGATTGCTCTGCAATGCCTGGATCAGCGCAACTTCATCGATGACCGTGCCGCGCCCCACGTTGACAAGGGTGACGCCGGGCTTCATCTCGGCCAGCAGTTCGGCATCAATCAATCCTTCGGTGGCCTCGGTGCCCGGCAGCGCGATCACGATGGCATCGGCGCGGCGCACGCCGTCGCGAAGCTCGGAGGGCGCGATGATTTCATCAACATGGGGCACCAGGCGCTGCTGGCGCGACACCCCCAGCACGTGCATATCCAGAAGCGATAGCCGGCGCGCCACTTCACGGCCGATACCGCCCAGTCCCAGAATCAGCACCTGCTGCTCGCTGATCTGGCCCATCAGCCAGCGATCGCCCCAGTGATGATCGCGCTGCTGGGCCATGATGCGGGGCAGCTGCTTGGCGCCGGCCAGCACGCCAAACACGGCGTACTCCGCCAGCGGCGCGCCATGCACACCGGCCGAGGTGGTAAACATCACCCGTTCCATCGCCTCGCCGGAAAGCCCCGCCGCCTTGACCTGCCCGCCACCGCCGGCAGCCATGACGTGTACCCAGCGAAGCTTCGGGTTGGCCTTAACGATTCTGGCCAGCCGCTGCGGGTCGACATCCGGAATGCCGTAGAGCACGTCCGCCTCGCACAGCAGCGCGTCAAAGCGCGCCTCCTCCTCGGGCGTACGCTTGAAATTCGGGTCGCCGGCAAAGTCTGCCGGGTGGCGCATGGGCGGCAGCAGCGACTGGTCACGCAGCAGCTCGATCTCGGGCACCAGGGACTCGATCAGCGCACACAGTGTCTCGCTTAGTGGCGTGGCTACCGCCACCTTCAGCGTTTTTTGCGTCATGGCGCGCTCCGAAGACCTGCGGTCGTACAGTGGATTGAACATTGTTCAGTGGACTGTACAGCGCACCTGACCGACGAGAAGCGCGGCTTTGGTCGATATCGGGACCAAAGTGCAATGCCGGCGGCCGCAGAGCCCGGCCGCCGATACCGGAAGAGAGTTATATCAGCAGGAAGACATATCAGAAGTGGCGTGCCTTTGCTCCAGCGCACGTATCTGCACCAGCAGGGCGTGGTTGATGGGCGTGGCAATGCCGTGGACCTGCGCCTGTCGCACGATAAAACCGTTAAGGTGCTCGATTTCCCCGGGACGGCCACGGGCCAGATCCTGCGCCGTCGAGGAGTGCTGCCCCGCCATGGTCTCGGCAATCGCCAGGGTTGACGCCGTAATGTCATCGGGAAGCGCTACCGCACAGGCCCGTGCCACGGCCCGACACTCGTCAACGATCATTGTCACCAGCGCCCGGGTGCCTTCAACCGCCATCAGCGCGCCGTAGGGCTGCCGGGTGATGGCCGACATCGCATTCCAGGCGCAGTTGATCACAAGCTTTTCCCACAGCATGCCGGCCACGTTACCGGACACCTGTGTCGGGATACCGGCACGCTCGAACAGATCTGCCAGCGACTCACTCACGGGTGAAGCGCCCAGCGCCAGCTCGCCGCGACCGTAGTGGCGCACGTGCCCCGGCCCGGCCATGGCCACCGCGGTATAAACCACCACCGGCATCACCACACGGCCCAAAAGGGCGGCGAGCCGCTCGGCGTTATCCACGCCGTTTTGCAGGCTCAACACCACCGCAGTGTCAGACAGCACCGGCGCCATCGCCGCGCCGGCGGCCTCGGTATCGGTGGCCTTGACGCAAAAAAGCACCAGCTCGGCGTCTTTCAGGGCGCTCACATCGACGCTGGCCGAGACCTCGAACGTCTCGCGCTTTGACGCCGTCTCAAGGATCAGCCCTTCCCGGTGAATGGCCTCGATGTGATTGGCGCGGCCGATCAACGTCACCGCATGGCCGGCGCGGGCCAACAGCGCGGCGTAGTAGCACCCGACCGCACCGGCCCCCATGATGGCAATCTGCATGTGCTCTCCTCTTATCAGCGGTGACATCATGAGTCATCCTGCCCCACTGCCACACTCGGTCACGAGCGCTATTATGCAAAGCGCCCCCATGCGCTATTGCACACGGCGCCGGCATGAATGTCACAGCAGACGTTCAAGCCGGACGGTTTACAACAGATTTTCAAAAAAGAGACATGGCATGAAGTCACTCACCCAACGTCAACAGTTCATGGGCCTGGCCGGCTGGCTGGTGCTGGCCTATACCGCCGCCGCCATCGGCGCGGTTGCCTCCGTTAATGCCGCCGAATTCTATCAGCAGCTGCAGCAGCCCTTTTGGGCGCCCCCGGCCGGTGCGTTCGGCCCGGTCTGGACCACGCTCTACGCCCTGATGGGCATTGCCGCCTGGCTTGTCTGGCGGGAAAAGCCGACGCAAAACGTGCGCCCGGCGCTGACGCTGTTTGTCGTGCAGCTGGCACTCAACGCGCTGTGGAGCTGGCTCTACTTTGTCTGGCAGCTGGGCGCGATCGCCTTTGCCGGCACGGTCGTGCTCTGGATCCTGATTCTCGCCACGCTGATTGCCTTCTGGCGTATCAAACCGCTCGCCGGCGCCCTGCTGGTGCCCTATCTGGCCTGGGTGACGCTGGCCACCGCGCTGACCTGGAGCACCTGGCATCTCAACCCGCAGGTGCTGGGATAAACCGACTTCCCATGCATGACAGCCCGATTGCCCGCGCCTGACCGTGATCAGTGTCGAGCACTCATTATACGACTTCATGGCCAGAGACCCGGATGTCAGAGACGACCCTAGCCCCGCCCCGTTTTAACGCGCCGGCCGGTGAGATTATCGGCTGGCGTGACGGCAATGTGCTGCGCGCCACCGGCATCCCCTACGCTCGCACCGAACGGTTTCAGCCGCCTATACCACTGGCACGATCTGAAGCGCCGATCGGTGCGACGCAATGGGCACCCGCCAGCCCGCAGCGAACCATGCAGGCCTTCACCCGCCTGCTGGGGGTGTCACCCAACGCCATGGCGCAGCAGGAAGACTGCGCCCGGCTGTCCATCTGCTTACCCGATCACCCGGCCACCACACCTCGCCCGGTGATGGTATGGATTCACGGTGGCTCCTACATCTTCGGGGCGGGGGATCTGGCCATCCACGACCCGAAATCACTGGTATCGGAGCAGGACGTGGTCACCGTTAATGTGACCTATCGTCTGGGTATTTTCGGCTTCGTGGGTGGCACCTTTCAGGCAGAGACAAACACTCGGGAAGAGACCAGGGGACGGCCCGCCAATCTGGGCCTGCTGGACATGATCGCTGCGCTGCGCTGGATCAGGAAGAACATCGCCGCCTTTGGTGGCGACCCCGATAACGTCACCCTGTTCGGCGAGTCGGCCGGGGGCGACGCCATAGCCCACCTGATGTGCGCTGATGAGACCCGCGGGCTTTTTCAGCGCGTCATCATCCAGAGCGCGCCACTGGGCATTACCCCCGGTCGGCGCACCATGCACACCGCCATGGCCAAAGCCGCCGAAAGCGTCAACGCACACAGTTCACTCAAGGCCTGTCTCGATGCCCAGCAGCGAGTCGAAAAAATCGGCCAGCGCTATCTACCCGGCGGCCTGATGCCCTTTGGCGTACAGTTCGGCCAGGCGCCGCTACCCCGGCTGACACAGCGTCAAACCGCGCTTGAGCAGCGCGCGCCCCACTGCGATGTGCTGATTGGCCACAACGTGGATGAAGCGGAACTGTTCATGCCCGAAGCCGAGCCGCTGCAGGGGCTGTTTCGCCTGCCGGTGATCGGCACGGGGTGCCGACGCACGCTCAGCCGAGCCATCACCGCCGGTCTCTATTCCCGCCCCACCAGACGCTTTGCCCGGCGCCATGCCAACGCCGGTGGGCGCGTGTGGCGCTACCGGCTTGACTGGGGCAGCGACCAGGCCGCCCGCGGCGCCTGCCACAGTATCGATCTCGCCCTGCTGTTTGCCGGCTGGGACGTGTGGCGCCATGCCGGTATTGTCGAGGGGATGACCGAACAGGAAATGGAAACCGATGGCCGTCGACTGCGCGCGCTCTGGGCGCAGTTTGCCCGGGAAGGAAGGCTCGAGGATGAAGGTGAGATAGAGGGCGTGCTGGCGTGGGAGAAAATCACGCCGACATGAGTTGACAGTAAACGCCCACCACTCGTTAAGTGGCGGGCTTTTTCGATGCGCGAATGCGCCGATTTACGGAATGACCTTTTCCGCCCGCAGCCGGGTAAAGAGATCGAAAAAGGCGGCGCGGGTCTCGCGGAATTCGTTAAAGCCGAAATCGCGGCATTTGACCAGATCGTTGACGCACTCCTGCTCGCGGCCCAGATCGGCGTCGGTGTGCCACCAGGAGGCCAGCTTCGTCACATCCGATTCGACCAGACCGTGCTGCTCGGCAATGTTTTGCCACTCGGGCTCGATGCCGGCCATCTGCTCATCCAGCGGCTGCGGCGTGTCGGGGCAGTCGGCGACTTCCAAACCGAAAAACTCGCCGATTTCCTGCCACATGCGCCGCCAGCGGAAGGTGTCGCCGTTGACCGTGTTGAACGCCTGATTGTGCGCGCCGGGCGTCAGCGCCGCCCAGGCCATCTGACGGGCCAGCAGCAGCGCATCGGTCATGTCGGTCAGCGCGTTCCACTGAAGCTGCGAGCCCGGAAAGATGAACGGCCGCCCGGTGGCCCTGCAGATCGAGGCGTACACGGCAAGGGTGGTGCCGATGTTCATGGCGTTGCCGCGGGCGTGGCCGATCACGGTATGCGGGCGGTGCACGTTCCAGGCAAAACCGTACTTGCCAGCGGCCTCGATCAGGATATCTTCCAGCGTGTAGTAGAAATTCTCCCCCGGCACGCGGAGGGCGGACTCGCGAAACGGCGTTTCGACCTTGCCGCTGCCGTAGCTTTCAAACGAGCCCAGATACTGCTTGGTGCCGGTCACCAGCGATGCGTGCACCAGCTTTTTCGGGTCCAGCGCGGCGAACAGGTTGTTCATCATTGCGCCGTTGGCGTCGACGTTTTCCCGTTCGCTGTCGCGCTTCGTCCAGGTGCAATAAAAGACATGGCTGATCGGCAGGCCCTTGAGCGCCATGGCGGTGGCATCACCGTCCAGCAGATTGGCCGAGACCGGGATCACGCCCGCCTGTTGCGACGGGTGGCGTGAAAGCCCATATACGGTCCAGCCGCTGGCGACCAGATACGTGGCCAGATTGCCGCCGGTAATGCCGGTGGCCCCAACGACCAGTGCTACACCCTTTTGCATGATGAGACTCCCTTGTTCATCAAATGATGCCGGGCATTATGGTCCTTGCGCCATGTTGCTTAAATCGAACATGATGCAAATCATTATTGCATCAGGCGCAACATGATGGATCTCAACGCGTTACGCACGTTCGAACGGGTCGCGGCCACCGGCAGTTTTACCGCGGCGGCGCGTCATTTTCACAGGGCGGTGTCTTCCGTCTCACGTCAGGTCAGCGCGCTGGAGGCAGATCTGGGCGTTCGGCTGCTCTATCGCCATACCCGAGCGGTGACGCTGACCGAGGCCGGCCGGCAGTACTACGAGCAGGTTCGCGGCACGCTCGAGCAGTTTGATCAGGCCACCGAGGCGCTGAAAAGCCCGGCGCGGACACCGGCGGGAACGCTGCATATCAACAGTCCGGTGGCGTTCGGGCGCCATCAGGTCGTGCCGCTGCTGCGCGATTTTCAAAAGCGCTACCCGGATGTGCGCGCCGAACTATTGCTCACCGATGCGCTGACCGACCCGGTGCGCGAAGGCAGCGACATTACCTTTCGCGTCGGACAGCTGGCCGACTCCGCCCTGATCGCCCGGCCGCTGGCACCGATGAACTACGTGGTGGCCGCCGCACCGGCCTATCTCGCCGAGTATGGCACCCCCAAAACGCCACAGGCACTGAAACACCATGACTGCCTGCTCTATCAGGGCGAGATGGGGCGCCAGCGCTGGTACTTTCAGGCACCGGATGAGAAAACCCCCACGGCATTTGAGCTGGCCGGCAGCCTCTACAGCAACGACGCCGACAGCCTGTTGCAGGCGGCGCTTCTGGGTCAGGGCCTTGTGCTCTTCCCCACCTGGCTGATTCACGAGGCGCTGACCTGTGGGCAGCTGGTGCCGCTGCTGAGCACCTGGCGCTGTGAGGTGGTGCCCGAGCGGCGCATGATTCATGTGCTGACCACCGACGGCCGGCTGCGCACGCCCAAGGTGGCGGCGTTCATGGACTATCTTCAGGAAGTGATTGGTGACACGCCGCCGTGGGACGACTGGCAGCGTATCGATCCGTAGGTCTCAGCCTGCCGTCGCGGTCTGCTTATCCAGCCCTGCGCGCCGCCAGCGCACCGGCGCCGTGAGACACACCAGACACGCGATCACCAGCACGATGCCGCCCCAGCCCAGCGGCGGCAGGCGCTCACCGACGATCACCACCGCCAGCAGCGCGGCCACGACCGGCTCGAACAGCGTGATGGTGGTGGCGGTGCTGGCCGGCACTCGGGCCAGCCCGTACCCAAAGCCGATATAGCCCAGAAACATCGGCACCAGTGCCATGTAGAGCCCGACGGCAGCGTTATTGGTCGAGGCCAGCAGCGGCGCGCCGGTGAGCAGCAGCACCGGCATCAGCAACAGCCCGCCCAGGCCAAAGGTGGCGCCCATGGCCGCCCGTGTGGGGATGCCGCCCTGCATCAGATATCGCGCTGACCAGGAGTAAAACGCGTAGGTCAGCCCGGCCACCAGCCCCATCGCCACGCCCTGCAGTACCTGCGTCGTACTGCCCACGCCGGTATGCGCGCCGGTCTCGGCCAGACACAAAAGCCCCATGCCGACCAGCCCCAGCGTCGCGCCGATTTTCCAGCGCGCGCCGAGTTTCAGCCCTTCCAGGCGCGATTCGATCAACGCCGAGAGCAGCGGCGCCGAGCCGATCGACACTACCGTACCGATGGTGACGCCGGCCAGACGCATCGAGGCGTAAAACGCCAGCGGATAGATCGCCACCGCCACCGCCCCGGAGAGCAGCCAGGGCCAGCGCGCACGCAGTGATGCCCGAGCCTTTCGGATGCGCGGCGCCGCCACCAGCGCCTGCAGCAGCCCGCCCAGCCCCATGGCCACGGCACCAATCGCCACGGCGCTGACCTCGGGAGCAAAGGTCGCTGCCGTACCGGTCGTGCCCCAAAGCACGGCGGCGATCAAAACGCCGGCCACGCCGAGCAGGTGTTCGCGAGAGGTCGTATTCATGGGGCATTCACCATCGCCCTGGCCATGTCATGGGCCTGACGAACGCAGCAGCTATTGCCTTCAAGGCCTGCGCGCACCATCGCGCCTTCCAGCAGAAAGGCGAGCTGCTGCGCCAGCCGGGCCGCTGCGGTTTCATCGCCGGTCAGTTCAGTCAGCGGTGCGGCCAGCAGTGCTTCCACCTGACGCTTGTGACCGAGAACCACCTCGCGACCCTCATGGCCGGCCGGCAGTTCGGCGGCAGCGTTGAGCAATCCGCAGCCGCGAAAGCCGCGCTCATAGGCCCACTCGGCGTGATCCTGATAGGCCAGAAATACTGCCAGCACCTGATCCGGGGGTGTGAAGGCTTTTGTCAGCCGCGCCTCATACAGCGCAAGCCACTCGGTGTGACGCGCCTGCAGATAGGCGGTCACCAGTGCTGCCTTGGAGTCGAAGTTGTTGTAGAGACTCTTTTTGGCCACGCCCGCGCGTCTGACAATGGCATCGATACCGGTGCCGGCAATACCGTCACTGTAAAACAGCATGGCCGCTGCGTTGAGCAGGCGCTCGCGAGCGCTGGTCGCCGATGGCGCTTCAGATGATGTCATGGCCATTATCCAGAATGCAGAATAGGTAGACCAGTCTACCTACTTGAGAATTCACGTCAAAAGCCGTGTATTAGTGTTCTTTTATGACCACGGGCGAGGCATTATAGGCCCGGCCTTTCGGACAGAGGCCTTCGATAACCAGAAGGAAGGAACAACATGAGTCAACGGTTAATCTTTATTCTGCTGGCCTTTGCAGGTTTTACGATCTGGATGCTGCTGGATCGATAGCTCTGACCCCGGTGATGTGCCGGCTTGCGACGGCCCCCAGACATAAAAAAAGCCCCGACGCTTCAACGTCGGGGCTTTTTGTGGCGCATCAAACGTTTAGCGCTTGAGCGCTGCCAGCAGTTTCTCGGCCACGGCTTCCGAGCTTGCCGGGTTCTGGCCGGTAATTACCAGGCCGTCTTCCACGGCAAACGGGGCAAAGGCATCCACCTTCTGATAGTCCGCCCCGCGGCGCTTGAGCTCGTCTTCGAGCAGGTGCGGCACCACCTCGGTCAGGCCAACGGCGGCCTCTTCTTCATTGGTGAAGCCGACGACCTTTTTGCCCTTGATCACGAACTCGCCCTGCGCGTCCCTGAGATTCAAAAACGCCGTGGGCGCATGGCAGACCGAGGCGATCGGCTTGTGCTGGCCCAAAAAGTCTTCAAGCAGCGCAATGGAGTCCGAATTGTCGGTCAGATCCCACAGCGGGCCGTGGCCACCGGGATAGAAGACGGTGTCGAAATCTTCGGCGCGCATGTCGGCCAGACGCGCGGTATCGGCAATGCGCGCCTTCGCTTCATCATCGCCATAGAAACGGCGCGTGGCTTCGGTCTGAGCGTCATCGCCTTCGCTGTTGGGGTCGATCGGCGCGGCGCCACCTGCAGGCGTTGCCAGCACGATCTCGCAGCCGGCATCGAGGAAGGTGTAATAAGGGGCGGCAAACTCCTCGACCCAGAAACCGGTCTTGTGGCCGGTGTCGCCCATCTCGTCGTGAGAGGTCAGAACCATCAGAATACGCGGTGTGCTCATGGAAGACTCCTGAACAGGTGAATTACCCATGAGATGGTTGCGACCCGGCGCAATATCAAGTCACGCCGCATCGGGCCGTTTGTCGCAGGCCGCCCCGGCAGGCATCACGCCGCAGCGATTGCCTTGATGCGTGCATAAAAAATGACCCGCCGACGACTTGTCGGGGGCCATGTCAGCCAGCAATGGCAGGCCGCGCGGGCCTGCCAATGACAGCCTGATTACTTGCCGCAGCTGCAGTTGTGGCCGCAACCTTCGGAACCATCGGCGTGGCCGGTGGCGCAGGCCTGGCAGCAGTACAGCTTGCCGTCCTGCTCGACGGCGTTGTCGTTGACGCCACAGGTGCACTTCGGGCAGGCACAGCTGGTCTGATCGGACATGGTCAAGCTCCTTGTAAGGTGAACACCCCCTTTGTAAACCTTCTACCTTCTATAAGGTCAAGCGTTTTCCAGGAACGACACGATCATAAAAAAGCCCACCGGCAAATCACCGATGGGCCTGATGTTTTTTAAACCGAAAGGGTCTCAGCCCTCTTCGTTCAGCCGCTGGCAGTCTTCTTCGGCTTCCTCGCGCACTTCATACTCTTCGCTGACATAGCGCTCTTCCTGGCTGTCCCAGATGCGAAAGCACTCCAGCGGCATGTCATCCATTTCCTTTTGCTGCTCACGATTGGGCGCGCCCTGAACGTGTGCGGTCGCGTGTTCATGCACTTCATAGCGGATCGCCATGCCTTCTCTCCCTCATTGATTGGTGCGGTAGAAAGTGTGGTCATGAACTACGCGAAATGCCACTGGGACAAGCGGCAAAACCCTTTGACACGCCACGCCGGCGTCATCTGCCGGCGTGGCCTGACAACCGCATTACCCTCTGGCGTAAGCGCTTGCGCTCTGATCGCCCAGCCGGAACTGCCCGACCACGGAGACCAGCTCGTGCGCCTGGTCTTTCAGGCTGGCGGCCGCGGCGGCAGATTCCTCGACCAGCGCCGCATTCTGCTGTGTGGCTTCATCAAGCTGGGTGATGGCCTGACTCACCTGCCCGACCGCCAGATTCTGCTCACTGCTGGCACCGCTGATCTCGCCGACGATATCGCTGACATGCTTGATGGACGAGACGATGTCCTCCATGGTCCTGCCCGCCCGATCCACCAGATCCGTGCCCTTTTCAACGCGCTTGACGCTTTCGTCGATCAGCGCGCGAATGTCCTTCGCCGCCTCGGCACTGCGCTGGGCCAGACTGCGTACTTCGCTGGCCACCACGGCAAAGCCGCGACCCTGCTCACCGGCTCGCGCGGCTTCCACCGAGGCGTTGAGTGCCAGCAGATTGGTCTGGAAGGCGATGCCGTCGATCACACCGACGATGTTGTTGATCCGGCCGCTGCTGTCGTTGATGTCACGCATTGTCTGGACAACCTGCCCGACTACCTCGCCCCCCTGATGCGCCACGGCACTGGCGCTGGTGGTGAGCTGATTGGCCTTTTGCGCGTTGTCGGCATTCTGGGTGGCACTGGACCCCATCTCCTCCATGGAGGCCGAGGTCTGCTCGATGGCAGAAGACTGCAGCATGGTGCGCTGGCTCAGATCATCGTTGCCCTGAGAAATCTGCGCGCTTGCCGAGGCCACGCTTTCCGCGTTGCGCCGTACGCTGGCGACCACTCGAGCCAGCCCGGTGACCATCTCCTTTTGGGCCATCAAAAGCTGACCTATTTCGTTGCGCGAGCGGGGCTCGACGCTGACCGACAGATCCCCCGCCGCCACGGCCCTTGCCTGCTCAACGGCCTGCCCCAGCGGTCGGGTAATGCCGCGGGTAATCACGATGGCCGCCACGACCGAGATCAGCACGGCAATCAGCGCCAGTGCCAGCGTGCCCAGCATCGCCTGGTGATACTGGGACGCGCCATGCTCCATGCCCGCCTCTGCTTCGCGCAGCTGAAGATTGATCAGCTCACCGATAACATCACTGATGGGGTCGATGGATGCATACAGCGGCCCATCGATGGCATTGAGCTGCCCCCTGACCCGACCTGTCATGCCCTGTAGTGTCTGCTCCACCCCGTTCAGGGCGTCGTTGGCGGTGACAAAAAGCGCCTGAGCCCGGGCAGCAATGGCCGCTTCCTCTGGAGTGAGCATGGTGTTCATGTAGGCCGCCCAGTGGCTGTTGATGACCTCGTGGGCACTGCGCACGGCCTGAAACGATTCCTCGGCCGTCATCAGCCCGGCATTGGCCTTGTTGACCGCATCGATGACATCCACGGCATAGGCATCCGAAATCACCTTGAGATCCTTCAGCGGGACCACCCGGTCGTAATACAGCGAGCCCATCGTGTCGTTGACACTGCGAAGGCTCAAGGAATTCAACACTCCACTAAGTACCAGAAACACAACGGCAACCAGAAACCCCAGCCCGATCTGCTTACTGATGGAAAGATCTCGTATGGTCATTTGTACCGATTCCGGAAAGGTTTTAGATAGCCATAGACTATGGACAGAGTCTTTCTAATATCGGCGAAGGGGGCTGGATACTTGATTTTCGTGTGCGATTTATTTGTTCGCTATATAAATGCCTGGGTAGATTTTTCTAAAGCCGAGCTTTTTTAGCCCCTGATGCAGACTCATGACACCCTCGGGTGACGGCGGCACCCGCGCTTTCGGCCTGTTCACACCTGATACCGGAGGCGCCAGGCCAATGGCCGTCGTCATATTCTGAAAGGCAGGATATTTTTAACCCGAGTGTCGCCGCCGACGTCTCATTGGAAGGGACCATTTTTTTCCGTCTCAGGGATAATTATCTCCCGATCCGGCATGGACAATGGTTTATATTGCATCCAGCGTGGCCTTGACGGTGTCCAGCACCACAATGGTTCTAAACCATTTAACGTTTTTATTGTCATGAAAAAGGCGATCGCATATTGCCTCAAAGGTTTTCATGTCCGACACCAGTAACACCAGCATAAAGTCTGCCTCGCCGGTCACGTAATAGCACTGCTGTATTTCAGGCCCTGAAAAGCTTTTTTTCAGTGTTTCAAGATCATCCGTGTATGTCTTGTTCGCCTGTACTTCAACCAGAACCGTTATGTTCTTGTTGACCCTTTCAGGGTTGATAACGGCCACGCTGGCGAGAATAAAGCCGTTGTCCTTGAGTCTTTGAATGCGACGCTGGACCGTGGCCGGTGAGAGATTCACGGCCTCGGAAAGCTCTCGCAGCGGCGTCAGGCAGTTCTTTTGCAGAAGTTCGAGCAGTGCCGTATCGAATCTGTCCAGCCCTGAAGGATGAGGCATGCGGTAAAATCTCTCATGAACAACAAAAATTTTGAGAACCTTTATCAGGGTCGATGGCATAAAATATCGCATGTCATCCACCAATATTCAAAAAGCCATGCCGCCTCATCAGCACACAACACTTGGCGTTACCCTCAACATTACCGCATCGCTATTTTTCGCCCTGATGTTTGCTTATACCTCGCAGCTTTCTGCACTGGGTGGCGAAGAAATCTTTGGCTGGCGCATGTTTTTAACATTTCCCTGCCTGACTGCCTTTATCATTTTTAGAGGATACTGGCCACAGGTCACAAGTATTTATCGAAGAAGATATCGCGAACGCTATTTTATAGTGATTCGCCTGCTGTCTTCCTTTCTTCTGAGCTTTCAACTCTGGATATTTGTATGGGCGCCGGGCAACGATTACGGCCTTGCCGTGTCGCTTGGGTATTTCATTTTGCCCCTGACGATGGTGATGGTTGGTCGGCTGGCCTTCAGGGATCGAATGTCGCGTCTTCAACAGCTGGCCTGCCTGTTCGCTGTCCTCGGCATACTCAATCAGCTGGTTGTTTCGCAGACGCTGGCCTGGCCGACACTGGCCGTGTGCCTGGGCTATCCCGGATATTTCTGGCTACGCCGCCAGACCGACACCAACAATATTGGTGGGCTCTGGTTTGACATGATTCTTGCGCTGCCACTGGCGCTTTTTTTCATCATGCAGGGAGGGCAGGTCATTTCCGGGCCGGCTGTCGATATTCATCTGCTGTGGGCAGTGCTCGGGCTGGGGCTTGTCAGCGCACTGGCGCTGACGTTTCAGGCCCTGTCGGCCCCTCACCTCAACCTGAGCCTTTTTGGTCTGCTGATCTATGTCGAGCCCGTGTTGCTGATGCTGGTCGCACTCGCGCTGGGAGAGGCCATCCACCCCGCCGAATGGCCAACCTACCTCGCGATCTGGCTATCGGTCATCATTTTGACGGTGGAAGGCCTGCGCGGGTTAAAAAGGCAAAGGGGCGCAAAGCGTCTTCAAATGGATTGAACGACAAGGACACCCTGGTGCGTGGCATCAAGGCTATAGTGTGCTTCCCCCACCCATGGAAGCGCCCACATGCCACCGCTTGACCGTCGACGCCTGCTTCGCACCGCCTCACTGCTGCCACTGGTCGGGCTGGCCCTGCCCACGCTGGCCCGGGCGGGTTCTGCCCCCGCTGACGTATCCATCCCAAAAGGGCTTCAGGCGCTGGAACAACAGCACGAAGGCCGGCTGGGCGTGGCGCTCATGAACGTGGCCACGGGCGCGGTGGTCAGCCACCGCAGCGATGAGCGGTTTTTGTTCAACAGCACCTGTAAGGTGTTTATCGCGGCCGCCGTACTGGCACAGGTGGACCGCGGCGAGGTAACGCTTGACCAGCGCATCGAGGTCAAACAATCCGATCTCACCGGCTGGACGCCCGTGACCGAAAAGCAAATGGGCAGCCCGGGCATGACGATCGCCGAGCTCGGCCAGGCCGCGGTGGCGTGGAGCGATAACGCCGCCGCCAATCTGCTGATCGAAAGCCTCGGCGGCCCGGCGGAAGTTACGGCCTTTCTGCGCGGGATCGGGGACAGCACCACCCGCCTTGATCGCACCGAGCCGACGCTCAACGAGCATGACCACGACGGGGACGAGCGCGACACCACCACGCCGCGGGCGATGATGCAGACCCTGCACACCCTGCTGCTGGGCGAGGCGCTCTCGCCGGCCTCACGCCACCAGCTCGCCGCCTGGATGATCGAGGGCAAAACGGGAGACGCTCGCCTGCGCGCCGGCCTGCCGGCCGAGTGGCTGGTCGGTGAGAAAACCGGCACTAACAGCGTCGGCAACGCCGGTGATATCGGCATCGCCTGGCCCGCGGATCGCGGGGCGGTGATCATGGTGGCCTATGTCTACCTGCCGGAAGCCGATCCGGCGCAGCGCGACCGGCTGATCGCCGAGGTTGGCCGCCTCGCCGCGAGTGTCTGAAACATCCTGTCGACGCTGCCCGGACCGCAATGCAGGACACCTTGACTACACTGACCTGCCAGAATGCCCTGAACGCACAGGCAAGCCGCGCTCATCAGGCCTCGTCGTCTCGCGATTCAACCCCCCGCCCCCATGACACAGGATGATTATGGCCGCTTTCCCGCCCTCTTTTTTCGGCTGCCGGCGTCTGAGCGTCTGCATCTTTTTGCTGGTGCTGCTCAGTACGCTCATCACGGCCCCGGCGCACGCCGCGGAAGAACTGTCGGCCGCCGCCCAGGCCCTGCAGGGCAGCGCCTCCCGTGCAGAAGGCACGGATGAAGCGCGGATCGAAACCACCCCGAGCCCGAGCAGGGACAACGACATCCAGACCCGTATCACCGGGATTTTTTCCGAGATCGAGGGTCTGGACGCTGTGGAGATCAGCGTGGTTCAGGGCGTGGTGACGCTCTCCGGGGAAACGGCCAACGAGCGCAAGGCGCAGCAGGCCATCAGCCTTACCGGCCGCCTGACCGACGTGGTCACCGTCAATGACGCCATCAACCGCACACTCGATGTGCAGGACAACGTCTCCACCGTCGCGCACGGGCTGGTCGCCCAGGCCAGAGGCGTGATCAAGGCCCTGCCCCTGTTGCTGGTCGGCATCGTGCTGTTTGCGCTCGTCACCTGGTTCGGGGCGTGGCTCTCCCGACGTCAGCGCCTGTGGCAGCGCCTGACCCCCAATGCGTTCGTGGCAGCACTGCTGTCCCAGACCGTCCGGGTCATTTTTATCGTCTTCGGGCTGATTCTGGCGCTCAGCCTGATGGGCGCCGAGACGATTCTGGGCACGCTGCTGGGCGGGGCCGGCGTGATCGGCATCGCCGTGGGCTTTGCGGTCAAGGACACCATCGAAAACTACATCGCCTCTTTGATGCTCAGCATTCGACAGCCCTTTCAGGCCCGCGATCAGGTCGTCATCAACGGTCAGGAAGGCATCGTCGTGCGGCTGACCTCGCGCGCCACGATCCTGATGACACTCGATGGCAATCAGCTGCGCATCCCCAACGCCGATGTCTTCAAGGGCACCATCCTCAACTACACCAGCAACCCGGAGCGCCGCTTCACCTTTGAACTGGGCGTGGACGGCGATGACGACCCCCTCGCCGCCATCAAGGTAGGGCTTGATGCCATCCATCAGCTGGGGTTCGTGTTAAACGAGCCCAAAGCCATGGGCATCATCACCCAGGTGGGGGATTCCAACATCGTGCTCGAGTTTCAGGTGTGGGTGGATCAATCTGCCACCGACTTTGGCAAGGCCCGCAGCATCACCATTCGCGAGACCAAGCACGCCCTGGAACATGAAGGTTTCAGCCTGCCCGAACCCATCTACCGCCTGCGCTTTAACCCATCACTGGAGCAGGCGCTGGAGCGCTTTCAGGGCACCGACTCAGACCCCGCCCGCGCTGATGAAACGCCCGCCCCGGCCAGCGCCGAGCACCGGCCAGCACCCAAAGCCGATGCAGAGGGTGGCAGTGACCAGCGCCCGGCCCGGACGCGCGCCCAGCAGATCCTGCGCGACCCGGGCGCCGAGGCCCTGTTCGATGCCCGCCCGGATGAAAAGCTGATGAAAAAGGTCGAGCAGGAAATTGCCCGAAACAGCGATGAAACGGATCTTTTGAACAAGCGCGCGCCGAAGGAGTAACGCCGCCGTCAGACCATAGCCTCGTGAGCTGATAGAGATCGTAAAAAGCCCCGCATTTGGCGGGGCTTTTGGGGAATGCGGTGTGGTAGCCGAGTGGCTCGAGGCAGGACTATAAAAACGATGCAAGCCATTGATATTAATCATATGGGCATATTGATAATCGTTTCAGTATACCTTCCTGTATACCATGTATAGGCTTTTCCATGCTTGCACTGGTCAGGTGATCGAACTCCTAAAAATGATCGGGCATTGGTCATGAGGCTTGATAACAGATTAAGTTCAGACCGATTTTGGTTTATAACCTGCCACTCTTTGACGAGGCCTCAGTTGTTTATCTCTACTTTGAAGGTGACCACTTCAAAAACGCTACAGTATGTATGGAGTTTTGACTCACCCTCGACAGACTCTCAACATTCCATTCTAAGGCTTACTTTGTATAGTGCTTGGCTGGCCGTCAACTTAAGGGCCATGACAGCACAGTATGGGAACTAATTTTTCAGATATACCCTAACATCTAGACATTGCATCAAAATGCTCCGGATAACCTGCTTTCTCAAAAACAAGCCTCAGCCCATCTTTAAAAACATCATAATCAAATTCTTTTGTGTCAATAACATTTTGACCTAGGGAATGAGACTCCCTGTTAATATACCGACAAAAAGCCTGATACTTATTATCTTGAAACTCTGCCATCTGAAAGACGTTATTTAAATCTTTCTTGCGAACAAACCCAAAAAAATATTCAATAATATTGCGAATGCAGTTCGCTATAAGTGCTGAAGGTTGATTCCTATCGTTCACTACAGACCAATAAGCTTGGTAATCGTTTTGAATTTCCTCATAACTCATTTCCTGCACAACGCTTCCTGAAGATGGCTTCGACAGCCTAAATAATTTTTGAGTATTGCTTCGACGCTGGTGATTAGTATCAGTTAACTCGTAAAAAAAATAGAGGCTGTGCGTCAAAATAATAACCTGACGGCATCGGTCTCCTCGAAAAAAAACTGAGCGAATCAACTGGCCTATATTGAAAACGAATATATGGGACAAGCTTGATATAGGGTCATCTATCACTATTATCCTCTCCCTATGTGAGTCTTTTGCGCTAGACAATCCTTTATACAGCTCACAGAAGTATAAGAAGCTTATCATCATTTTCTCGCCTTCACTGAGTGAATGAAAAGCATCAGAAGATTCACCAGCACGTACTACCCTATAGAGGCTTTCTGAGTGCTTTTTCAAACTAAAACCGTCTATACCGAGATCTAACAAACCAGCATTAATTGCATCCACTGCCGCGTCTACATTTACAGTTTTTTGTTGAGCAGCCCTAATCTCATTTTCCACTTCGATAATATCGGTATTAATTCTAGCTATGTTTTCATCTATTTCATTCAATCTAACAACTGACGCCTGTTCGTCTTTTTCGTATCTAGAAATTGTTTGATCATATTGCCAGCGCATTAACGACCAGAACTCACCCTTCAACTCTTTGAGTGAAGCCTCGCGACTGTACAGCGACTTATTATAATCATCTATCTTTTGATTTATCTCTATTATCTCTTTATTGAAATCCGATATTATTTGCCTAGTATTTATTAACAAAACAATCTGCTTAGGAGTTTCGATCTTATCTTTTAAATTTCTGATGTTTTCACGAAGTGTCATCTCAATGTTATTATATTTATCTGACAACGTGTCTTTGTGCTCTTGCGCAGATGCATGGTCAGTAAACATTTCTATTTTTGGCAGAGCATCGATAGCTTGGCTATATTTTTCAAGCAACTTATTTAAACTTTGAATTTGATTTTGATAGCTTACATCAAAGTATTTCTTTATATTTTCAATAAAATCGTTTGTTATAGTTAACTCTTGGCAAAAAGGACATTTCACTTCAAATTCTGCCGAATCAAGATTATCTGGCAGATAGTTAACACCCTGCTTTACCCAGTCAGCATTACCCAACTGTTCGATTAAATCAGCGACCTCGCTATCGCTATTACCAAGTATTGATTTCATAAGAAGCTCATCTAACTCAACATCATGAGCCTGAAATGAAAGTGTAACTAGACGCTGCTGTGGCTGAGCATCAGCACTCTTAAGAGTCTCTACCTTTTTCTTAATTTCTTCTATAGTTTGTACAGGTTCGCTCGTGGGCTTCGATATACTTTTTAAATGGTCAAACAGCTTTTCTTTTTGCCCTTTAAGATTCTCAAGGCAATATTCAAGCACACGATCTCCGCCCGCGTATTTCTTTTTGATATTCCATGCACTATCTATAGCCTGCTGTTTTTGTTTAAAAAACGACTTTTCCTCCTGTTCTCTAGCTGCTTGCTCCGCATGTAGTTCTTCTTTTAGCTCTTCATCTCTTTTTTTCGAATCATGAATTATTTGCTCAGCCTCTTTATTTTCTTTAGAAAGACTAAAAATGCCTTTTAAGCTATCTGCAACGAAAAAATGGTCACGTACAAATTTTTGATTGTATACAAGAACAGGAGCGGTCTGATTTTGCTTTTTACTGCATAGCGCAAAAGATGGGTCATCAGGCTGGTAAAGAAAATTTGATATTGTTGACTTGCCAGTCCCATTCAAACCATAAATAAGATTAATTCTTTTATCGGTCTCAAATGAAATCGCCTGCTTAAAACTTGCAACAGCATTCATATTTATCTGAGTAATCATCGCTCCTCCCATCTAAATACATTAGATTAATTTAACTCTAAAAAGGTCTCGGCTAACAAATTCGCCGTACAGTAAAGATTCAGACGTAAAAGATAACTTCAAACCGCATCCTTGCGGTCTTATCCCCCTGCACGCTGTCGACTCCCCGCCCCGCCTGCGCGCTAAATGGGTCGGTTTTATTGCACCCTTGCAGAGAGTGCTGGGTCGCCCCGATGCTGGGCCGCGCGGCGGTTCTATAGCACCCAAAAATCTTGCGTTTCCTTGCATTTCATACCCGAGGATCAGGCCCTATCGGTCGGCAAAACCATCATGGCGGCACGCGTTCGAGCGGCTGCCTGAAAACGGGTGTCCTGTCCGTTCTCTGTAAGGCGCTGCTAATCCTCAAGCGACGATATTGAATCGAGCTGCTTAAGTAAAGTTGTGTAATGCCATTAATTCTAAAGTAGCGTGCTGCTTTTTGGTCCCACTCGCTCACCAGCATGAGATGGCCACGTCCCTTTCCTTCAATACTTGCCGGCCCATGTCCTGATGCCCGGTCGTCTTTCCAGAAAATACTTAACCTCATAGCAATGCACTATTTCAGTGCATTGCTTGCAAGTGGCACTATCAGCGATCTTTTTTGAACGCTCACGACGAGGGCTTCGTGAAAAACTATCTGGGCAAGATGAGAGGCACAGCGGCGTCGCGCACCGCACCCTGCTGGCGTGATGCGCTCTGGTCGTGGGTGGGCGCGTTCATTGGCATGACCGGGGTCGGCTGGATCAGCGCGCAGTCCTTGCAGACCCATACGCTGCTGATGATCGGCTCGTTCGGCGCCACTTCGGTACTGCTCTACGCGGCACCGGAAAGCCCCTTTGCCCAGCCGCGAAATGTCCTCGGTGGCAGCGTGCTTTCGGCGCTGTGCGGGTTTGTCACGTGGCTGCTGCTGGGTGATAACTGGATCGCGGCAGCCGTTGCAGTCTCTACCTCCATTCTCATCATGCAGTTAACCCATACATTGCATCCGCCCGGCGGTGCCACAGCGCTGATCGCAGTGATCGGCTCCAATGAGCTGCACGAGCTGGGCTGGGTCTATGCGTTCTTCCCCGTAGGCGTCGGTTGCCTGCTGATGCTGTTCGTGGCGGTAGTGATCAACAATCTGGCCAGGCACCGGCGCTACCCGCAGCACTGGCTCTAGATATCGACTTCTGGCCAGATAGTCCGACATCCTGAAAGATCGCATCCACAAAAAAGCCCCGCACATGGCGGGGCTTTTTTGTACCAATGATCATCAGACGGTGCTGTCGTCGCTGTCCTCATCCTCGCGGCGGGTCAACTGCCCTTCCCGGTTGCGAAGATTCGCCTGCGGTGACTTCGTCTGCGTGTACTCGACCTGGCTGCGGCTATTGGCCTGGCGAACATCGACGTAGTGCAGCAGGGCCAGCTGCATGATCAGAAAACCACAGCAGAGCAGGATGCCTTTCAACATGTCTTTTATACCCGGTATGAAAAAGGAGCTGGAAAGGTTCGTGACATTACTGCATTTATTCCAAAACTTTCCAGTAGGCCTCTAACCAGTTTCGCGCATCAGCCGGTGCCATTTCGGGCCAGCAGCGCCCCGGCACCGATCATCAGCCCGCCGGTGATGCGATCCCACCACTGCCGAACGGCCGGCCTTTTCAACATGCCGGCAAGCTGTTGCATGACGGCGACCACGCCCCACCACCAGACAACGCCGATCGCTACATCCAGCACGCCCAGTATCAGTATCTGGCGCACGGCGTCGCCCGCGAGGTTCATGAACTGCGGCAGTACGCTCAGAAAAAACACGATGGCCTTGGGGTTCAAAAGGTTGGTCAGAAAGCCGTTGGCGAACGCGCGGCGGTGGCCGGTCAAAGCCTGCTCTTTTTGAACACCCTGCTTTTGAACATCGCTCGAGGCTGACTGATGCCGGCTTTGACGCAGCACGCAAAGCCCCATCCAGATTAGATAGGCCGCGCCCAGCCAGCGCACGATCATGAAAAACTCCGCCGACTGCGCGGCAATGGCCGAAAGGCCCAGCGCGGCGACCAGCATGTGGATGCACAGGCCGCTTTGTGCTCCCAGCGCCGCCGCCAGCCCAAGGCGTTTGTTCTGCACGGCGTAGCGGCTGACCAGCAAGAAATCCGGCCCTGGAATCAGATAGGCCAGCACAACAACGGCGACAAATCCGGCAAGCTCGATGCCCATTCAGGCCTCCTGATGATGGGGTGGAGTCTGTTCATGTTCAGCATAGAGCATGCGTTCTTCACGGCCCTGCATGTCACACACTCGTTGCTGAACATCGAGCCGGCGAACGCAGACGCAACAGATTTAACCCTGAACGGGTAGCGAGGGAAATATAAAACAGGGAGGAAACAAAAGAAGTGGCGCCCGAGGCAGGACTCGAACCTGCAACCCACGGCTTCGAAGGCCGTTGCTCTATCCAATTGAGCCACTCGGGCAGTGATGCGTTGCGCATCGGTGCTTATTCTAACGGCTCGTGGCCCATGTGAACAGGGGCGATTTTTATTGTCTTTTCAAGGCGCTGTGTCGCCGTCCACCATCAGCCGGTAGCCGATGCCGGCTTCGGTCTGGATCAGCGAGGGCGTGCGCGGGTCATCGCCGAGCTTCTGGCGCAGTCGGCTGGCCAGGATGCGCAGGTAGTGGGTGTTGTGTTCAAACACCGGCCCCCACAGCTCGATGAGAAGCTGCCGTCCGGTGACGATCTGCCCCGGCGTTTGCGCCAGCCGGGCCAGAAAGGCGTACTCCCGCGGGGTCAGGTGGAGCGCTTCACCGCCCCGGCTGACGCGGCGCTGCTGGAGATCGATTTCGATATCCCCGGCGCGCACCGGTAACGCCGCCGCCACGATGGCCCCGGCGCGCAGCGCAACCCGGATGCGCGCGAGCAGCTCGCGAATGCCAAAGGGTTTGGTGACGTAGTCGGTGGCGCCGGCATCCAGCGCGGCGACCTTTTCCTCCTCGCCTTCGCGTACCGAGACCACGATCACCGGCGCCCGGCACTGCCAGTGCAGCGATTTGAGCACCTCCTGGCCGTCCATGTCCGGCAGGCCCAGATCAAGTAGAATCAGGTCGGGCGAGGCGTTTTGTGCGCGCTCGATCCCTTCGCGCCCGCTGGCCGCTTCGGTAATCGCAAAGCCCTGAGAGTGCAGGCTGATGCGCAGAAAGCGCCGGATCTCGCGCTCGTCGTCAATGATCAGGATGTGGGGAGATTCAGTCGTCATGATCGAACGCCTCGGGCGCTGCGGTGAGCGCCAGACGAATGACAAACGTGGCCCCGCGCCCGCCGGGGCCGTCCTCGACGTGCACATCACCGTCGTGGGCGTGCACCATGCTGCGACAGATCGCAAGGCCCAGCCCGCTGCCGTGGGGGCCGGTGTCCGTTCGCTCGCCGGTAAAAAAGCGCTCGAATATCCGCTCGCGCAGCGCCTCGGGCACGCCCGGCCCCTCATCGCACACCACAAGACTCAGCCGGTCACCCTCAACACGGGCACTCAGGGTGACGCGCCCCTGCTCGGGCGACAGGCGAATGGCGTTTTCAACAATATTGACCAGCGCCTGCTCGATCAGCGCTGCGTGCACATACAATAGCGGCAGGTCATCGGGCCACGCCCGCACCACCTGAACCCGCGATAGCGAGCGCCCCAGCCGGGTCAGCGCACCTTCCAGCAGATCACCGGGCGCGACCCAGTCGCACTTGATCGAAAGCCCGTGCCCCAGACGCGTCATGTCCAGCAGGTTCTGGATATAGCGGTCGAGCCGCTCGCTCTCGCCGAGCACGGCGTCCAGCAGTTCGTGTCGATCTTCACCGCTCAGGCTGTCGTCGAGATCACGCAGGGTGCTGGCCGAGCCGATGATCGAGGCCAGCGGCGTGCGCAGATCGTGCGACACCGACGAGAGCAGCGCGGCGCGCAGGCGCTCGTTGCCTTCGGCCAGGCGGGCATCGCCCAGCGCCTCGACCAGCGTCACGCGGGTCAGCGCCGCTGCGAACAGGCGAAAGAGCGTGGCCAGAAGCTCGGGGTCGCGCCGCTCGCGACCGGGGCGGCGCTCGTCGATGGCCATGGCGATCACGCCCAGCACGCCTGAGGCATCGGTCAGCGGCACCATCCGCCAGCGCTGGTCGCTGAACATGGCCGTTCCCGGCCCGCCGGGCTCGGCGTGGTGATAGCTCCAGGTGGCCGCCTCTATTGCCGCAGCGTCCAGCACCGGCTCACCGGGGTGGGCGGCACGCACCGTCGGGATGACGCAGGCGCCTTCGCACTCCAGAAAGGCACACGGCAGCGACCAGTCGTGCGCCACGGTGGTGACGATGATCTCGCGAATCCGGGCGCGATCCGGCGCGGCCGACAGTGCCCGGGCCGTAGTGAGCAGCTGCCGGATCTGATGGCGGCTCTCTCGCAGCGCCATCATGCGTCTTCGAAGCCCGCCGCCCAGCTGAGCGCCGATCAGCGCCACCAGCAAGAAGAGCCCGACCGTTGAAAGCTCGTTCTGCTCGATCATCTCGAGGCTAAAGCGCGGGTTGGTGAAAAAGAAGTTGTAGGCCAGCGCCGACAGCAAGGCGGCCAGCATGGCGGCGCGGGCACCGGCACCGATCGCCGTGACCAGCACCGCCCCCAGAAAGATCAGCGAGAGGTTGGCCAGCGGCATCAAACCGGCCACCAGCCAGGCAATCACCAGCGCCAGCCCCGCGCTTGCCAGCGGCCAGTACCCTTCACGCCAGGTCAGCCGCCGCCAGCGCGGCCGGCGGCGCGAGTCGGGCACGCCGGCAACCACCACCACGTCCAGCGTCTCGAGGGCGTCCAGCAAACGGTGATCACGACCCCGCCGGGGCCGGAACCAGCGCGCCGGCGGGGCGCGACCGATGATAAGCGTATCGGCGCGGCTGCGCTGGGCGTGGTCGGCCAGTTCGTCGCCGATGCGCTCGCCGGTCAGCACGCACCACTCGCCGCCCAGCCGCGCGACCTGATGAGAGAGGCTGTCCAGCACGGCCGGCGGCGTGCGGGCACGCGGCGTTTCGACATGCACTGCCCGCCAGCGATCGCCGCGGCGTCGGGCCATCTGCGCTGCCGTTCGAATCAGCGCTGCGGCCTCGAGCCGGCCCGGTACGGCTACCAGAACGTGCACGTCATCGCGCTTTTGCGCCTCGTCCATTTTGATCGTCCTCGCGTCCGCCCTGCCCGTCCATCGAGTGTGCGCCCTGGCCCGCGCGCGCCCAACACGGCCGGCGTAAAAGTTTCGTAAAAACCGCGCCGGCGGCGTTGTGGCGGGGCCCGGGCAATTTCAATATGCACCTGGCCGGGCCGATAATCCTGTCGAGCCCGCGCTTTCTTCGCAACCACGCGCCACGGCGCGATATGGACACTTTCCATGACCACCGCTACCTCCGGTCGCACCGGCGAATCTTCCCACAAGGCGTCCATGACGACGCTGACCATCGCCGCGGTCGGCGTGGTGTATGGCGATATCGGCACCAGTCCGCTGTACACGCTCAAGGAGGTCTTTACCGGCGGTTACGGCCTGAAGGCCGATGACAGCGGTGTGCTGGGTATCCTGTCGCTGATTTTCTGGTCGCTGGTCTGGGTGGTCACCCTCAAATACGTGCTGGTGGTGCTGCGCGCCGACAATCAGGGCGAAGGCGGCATCATGGCGCTGACGGCGCTGGCCCGGCGCGGGGTCACCCATCAGCATCTGCAGCTGGCGCTGGTGATGCTGGGGCTGGCCGGGGCGGCGCTGTTGTACGGTGACAGCATGATCACGCCGGCCATTTCGGTGCTGTCGGCGGTCGAGGGGATCGAGGTGGCCTATCCGCCCATCGCGCACTGGGTGGTGCCGATGGCACTGGGCATTCTGATCGCGCTGTTCGTGTTTCAGCATCGCGGCACGGCCACGGTGGGTCGGCTCTTCGGCCCGATCACCCTGCTGTGGTTCGCCTCGCTGGGCGCGCTCGGGGTCTACGGCATCGTGCAGGCGCCGCAGGTGCTGGCCGCGGTCAACCCGCTGCACGCCATCGACATCTTTCGCAGCAACCCGGGCATCGGCATCATCATCTTCTCTTCGGTGGTGCTGGCCATTACCGGGGCCGAGGCGCTCTACGCCGACATGGGCCACTTTGGCCGGCGCCCCATTGCGCGGGCCTGGTTCTGGGTGGTACTGCCGGCGCTGGTGCTGAACTACTTCGGTCAGGGGGCGCTGCTGCTTATTCAGCCCGAGGCGATCAGCAACCCGTTTTATCTGCTGGCACCTGACTGGGCGCTGTGGCCGATGGTGATCCTGGCCACCGTGGCCACCATCATCGCCTCGCAGGCGGTGATTACCGGGGCCTATTCAATGACCTATCAGGCCATCCAGTTCGGCTTTATCCCGCGCATGCGCGTGTTTCATACCTCAAGCGCCGAGCGTGGTCAGATCTACATTCCCACGGTCAACTGGCTGTTGATGATCGGCGTGGTGGCACTGGTCGTGGGCTTTGAAAGCTCGACTCATCTGGCCGCGGCCTACGGCATCGCGGTCACCGGTACCATGCTGATCACCTCGCTGTTGCTGTCGGTGGTCATGATCCGGCTGTGGCGCTGGCCGCTATGGGCAAGCCTGCCGCTGCTGACCGGCTTTATTCTGGTCGATGCGCTCTATTTCAGCGCCAATATCGCCAAGCTCTTTCACGGCGGCGCCTTCCCGGTGCTGGCCGGTATCGTGCTCTTTACCCTGATGGGCACCTGGTGGCGCGGCCGGGCGCTGCTGGAAAAACGCGTTGGCACCGACCTGCCGCTGGCGGGGCTGATCCAGAGCCTGCGCCGCCAGCCGCCGCACCGGGTCAAGGGCACGGCGGTGTTTCTCTCCGGCCGGCGCGAGGTGCTGCCGCGGGCGCTGTTGCATAACCTGATGCACAACCAGGTGCTGCATGAGCGGGTCATTCTGGTCACGGTCGAAAGCGACGACCGCCCCTGGCTTGAAGAACCACAGCGCGTGCAGATGGAAACCTTCGAGGACGGGTTTTATCGAATCGTCGTGCGCTTTGGCTATATGGAAACCAACAACGTGCCGCAGGCGCTGAGTGCCTTCAGCCGGTCCCGGACAGCCAATGAGGCCCCCTTCCCCTTCGAGGCGATGAACACCACCTGGTTTCTCAGCCGGGAGACGCTGGTCAGCGCATCAGAGGCAGGGATGGCGCGCTGGCGCGAGCGACTGTTCTCCTTCATGCTGAAAAGCGCCCACAACAACATGCAGTTTTTCCACCTGCCGCCCAACCGGGTCGTGGAGCTGGGCAGTCAGGTGGAGGTGTAGGACAATACCGCAACCGGCCGGGAAAGCTTCCGGCCGGTGCCACTCGTTACCGGAGCCATGCTCGCCGATCCATGCCGATTCCCGACTTTCACGCCCTGATGTATCCCCTTCTGCAGCTCGCCGCCGGCGCCGAGACGCTGCGGCTGCGCGACAGCTATGCGCCACTTGCCGATGCCTTCGAGCTGACGGCGCAGGAGCGCCATCAGCTCAGCCCCAGCGGCCAGCAGTATCTGTTCAACAACCGCGTGACCTGGGCGGCCAGCTATCTGCGCAAGGCCGGGCTTCTGGAATCCTGCGGGCGGGGGCTGGTGACCATCACCCCGCAGGGCTATATCACCCTGCGGGAAGTGCGCCATATCGACATGGCCTATCTGATGGGCTTTGAATCGTTTCAGGCGTTTCGCCGCCGCACCGGCAGCAGCGCGCCTCGCACCCGGGCGGCCAACGATCAGGACGCCATGGAGGAGGTACCGGACTGCCTCACCCCGCTGGAGAGCATGGAGGTCTCGTGGCGTGCCATTCGGGCCGATCTCGAGTTCGATCTGATCGAGCGGATGCAGCAGATCCACCCGGCGCGCTTTGAGCAGCTGGTCATCGATGTATTGATGACCATGGGCTATGGCTGCGGGGCATCGGCCGGTCAGAACGTGGGGCAAAGCGGGGATGGCGGCATCGACGGCATCATCAATGAAGACCCGCTGGGCCTTGAGACCATCTATCTGCAGGCCAAGCGCTGGTCGAATCCGGTGGGCCGGCCGGACATCCAGAAGTTCTCCGGGGCGCTGTCCGGCAAGCGGGCGCGCAAGGGCGTGTTTATCACCACCTCCAACTTCACCCGCGAGGCGCAGGAGTACGTCACCAGCCTTGAAACCCGCATCATTTTGATCGACGGGCCGCAGCTGGCGCGACTGATGATCGATCACAACGTGGGCGTGTCCACCGTGGACCGCTTCGAGATCAAGCGGCTGGACAGCGACTACTTTCTCGAGGAATAACGATCGAGGAATGACGGCCTGAAAGTGTGACGGGCCTGAGGTGACACGGTGGCGTTCAAACACCGTGACGCCTCGCAGACAGAGAACCCCAAAACGCCATCGCCGCCGCCCCTTTCGGGCCGGCGGCGATAACATCTCATGCAGGCGGTCTCTAGAAAAACATCCGCACCGCCAGAAACAGCACCGTGGGCGCCAGCAGAATGCCCAGCCCGGTATAGAAGGTGGCCGTCATCGCGCCGTAGGGCACCAGGCGCGCGTCGGTGGCGGCAAGCCCCGCCGCGACCCCACTGGTGGTGCCGATCAGCCCACCAAAGATCATCGCCGAGCGCGGGTTATCCAGCCCGATCAGGCGCGCCACCATGGGCGTGACGATCATGGTCAGAATCGATTTCACCAGCCCGGCGGCAATCGACAATGCGATGACCTCGGAGCTGGCCCCAAGCGTTGCGCCGGTGACCGGCCCGACGATATAGGTCACCGCCCCGGCTGCAATGGTGGTGATGTCTACCGCGCTGGTGTAGCCAAAGCCCACCGCGACCACGGCGCCGGCAAAAAACGACACCAGCACGCCGGCAAAGAGCGCGATCAGCCCGCGCAGGCCGGCCTTTTTGATTTCGTTGAAGCGCACCCCATAGGCGGTGGCGATGATCGCCAGATCACGCAGCATCCCGCCGCCCATCAGGCCCAGCCCCGTAAAGAGCGACACATCCGCCAGCCCGTTGGTGCCGCCGGTATAGATGCCGCCGAAATAGGCCAGCGCCAGCCCGATCAAAATGGCAATCGCCGAGCCGTGCAGCCGCCCGGCGGTAAAGCGTCGGCTCATCCAGTGCGAGACAAACATGGTCAAACCGATCACGGCAAAGGCGGCAATCAGGTGGTACTTGTCCAACAGCGTCATGATGGAATCGTTCATGGCACACTCCAAAAGCGGGATCGATTAATGGCTTCTGCCATGCGCGTGAGCGGGCCGGGCGTCCAGCGGTCGGGCTTCATCCACGCGCTTGCCGGTCAGAAGCGGCACCAGCGCCAGACCCAGCACCAGCGCCAGGGCACCGGCCAGGATGGCGACCATGCCACCGCTGAAGGCTGCGGCCACGTTCTGGCTGGCCGCCATCGCCACCACGATGGGGATATACATCGCGTTCCAGAAGTTGATCCCGCTTTCGGTACTCTCCGGCAGGTGGTCATGCGTTTTGAGATAGCCGGTCACGAAAATCAGCAGCAGCATGGCGATCCCCACGCCGCCGAGATTGGCATTGATGCCCAGAAGCTGCCCCAGCACATCACCAATGATCAGACCGGCCAGCATGCAGCCGGCCAGCAGTGCCACGCCATAAATCACCATGATCCATCTCCTTGTTGTTCGGACCGCCCGCCGCAGAGGCTCTGCGACGGTCACGGTCGATAACGACGTCACGGATACTTTTTTGTTACGTACTGATTGGTGCTAGTGGCTGGCGGCCGCCGTTTGCTGGTAGGTATCGGCGTAGCGCTCACGCAGGACATTTTTTTGCACCTTGCCCATCACGTTGCGCGGCAGCGCATCAATGAAAAATACCCGCCCGGGCTGCTTGTAGCGGGCCAGCTTGTCCTTGAGGGCGGCCAGCACCTGCGCCTCGTCCAGACGGGCGTCATCGCGCAGCACGACGGCGGCCGTCACGCCTTCGCCCAGGTCCGGGTGATGCACGCCGATCACCGCCGACTCCGAGACCTCCGGCAGCGCATCGATCCACTGCTCGATCTCCTTGGGGTAGACGTTGTAGCCCCCCGAGATCACCAGGTCCTTGTCGCGCCCGACAATGCTGAGATAGCCCTTGTCATCGATCAGGCCCAGATCGCCGGTGATGAAAAAGCCGTCGTCACGAAACTCTTCCCGGGTCTTGTCCGGCATGCGCCAGTAACCCTTGAAGACGTTGGGCCCGCGCACCTCGACCAGCCCCGTCTCGCCATCCGGCAGGGGCTTGCCGGTGTCTCGATCGGTGATGCGCACCTCGCTGCCGGGCAGCGCCATGCCGACCGTGCCGGGGCGGCGCTCGCCGTCATAGGGGTTGGAGGTGTTCATGTTGGTCTCGGTCATGCCATAGCGTTCCAGAATGGCGTGACCGGTGCGCTCGAAAAAGTCGTGATGGGTTTCGGCCAGCAGCGGCGCCGAGCCCGAGATGAAAAGGCGCATGTTGGCGGTGCGCTCGCGATCAAGCCGGGGGCTGGCCAGCAGCCGGGTGTAAAAGGTCGGCACGCCCATCAGCACCGTGGCGCGCGGCATCAGATCCAGCAGCTGATCGACATCCAGCCGTGGCATCAGCGTCATCGACCCACCCACGGTGAGGGTGACGTTACAGGCCACGAACAGCCCGTGGGTATGAAAGATCGGCAGCGCGTGCAGCAGGTGATCGGCATCAGAGAACTGCCAGGTCTCGACCAGCGCTTGGCTGTTGGCGGCCAGATTGCCGTGGGTCAGCATCGCCCCCTTGGAGCGGCCGGTGGTGCCAGAGGTATACAGAATCGAGGCCAGATCATCCCGATCCACTTCGGCGATCTGCGTCTCCTCACTGCCCGCCTCGGACTTGTCCATCAGGGTGCCGTCGCTTGCCACGCCCAGACTCTCGACATGGGCCACGCCGCAACGTTCGGCGAGCCCACGGGCCTGCTCCAGATCATCGGGGCGGCAGATATAAACCCGCGGCTCGGCATCGGTGAGGAAGTACTCCACCTCCGACTCCGTGTAGGCGGTATTGAGCGGCAGCCAGGCCGCACCCACCTGCAGTGCCGCCAGATAAAGCATCAGCGCCTGCGGGCTTTTGTCGACCTGCACCACCACACGGTCGCCCGGGCTTACCCCCAGCGCCTTCAACACGCTGGCAAAGCGGCGCGAGCGGGCCAGCACATCGGAGTAGCGATACTGATCCCCTTCGGGCGTATCGATCAACACCTTGTCGGGATGGCGCTCGAAGTGCGGATAGAACTGCAGATAAAGGTTATGGTTCATGGAAACTCCTGCCATTGGATCCTTTTACCCCTGCCGCCCCGCAAGGGGCCGGGTGCCGTGCCTGCTGTCTTTAGCACCGGGCCTTTGGCGCAGGGCTCTGACCCGGGGATTTCAACTCAGGCGTTGTCCCGCGAGACAAGACGCTTGCGCCCGCTTCTTGCCTGGCGTCGCACCTCGTTTGAGCAGACCACCGTGGCCTCCCGGCTGAAGGCTTCATGGTTCTGCTCGATGCGATCAATCTCGTAGAGATAGTTGACCATCAGACCATGGGCCTGCTGACAGCCCTTCTCGGAGGTGTCTCCCGGCCAGTTGATGCGATGCAGGCTGGCGCCGTTGCCCAGATGAAAACGCGCCACCGGGTCCAGCGGCTGCCCCTTGGCACTGCGCGCCTCCAGCAGGTAGTGCGCGGCCAGGGATCGCAGCTCGGGGGCCAGGCGCTGGCGCTCCTTTTCATCGATGGTCCAGCTTGCCTGATCCAGCGCCGTGCAGACCTCATCATCCTCGGCCAGCTCGCCCTCCTCACGCTGGGTGGCGAGCCAGCGGGCAAATCCCGGAACCGGCGAGAGCGTGACAAAGTTGGTCAGCCCCGGCAGGTCGCGCTTGAGCTCCTGAACCACCTGCTTGATCAAAAAGTTGCCAAACGAGATGCCCTTGAGCCCGGTCTGGCAGTTGCTGATGCTGTAAAACGCGGCCGTGTCGGCCTCGCCCGGCGCCACCTCCTCACCGCCGGCGAGAATGGTCTGGATGTTGTCGGGAATGCCCTTGCACAGCGCCACCTCGACAAAGATCAGCGGCTCATCGCCGGTGGCCGGGTGGAAGAAGGCGTAACAGCGCCGATCCCCCGGATCGAGCCGACGGCGCAGGTCCGACCAGTCCTGAATGGCATGCACCGCCTCGTAGCGAATGATCTTTTCAAGTACCGCCGCCGGGGTGTTCCAGCCGATGCTTTCCAGCATCAAAAAGCCGCGGTTGAACCAGGAGGCAAACAGGTGGGCAAAGTCATCATCAAGCGGGGCCAGCTCGGGATTGTCCTTCAAAAAGCGCAGCAGGTCGGCGCGCATGGCCACCAGCTCATAGGTGCCGCCCGGGCACAGGTTGAGACGGCGCAAAAGGTGCTGGCGGCGCGGCTCGCACACGGAGAAAAGCTTTTGAAGCGTGGCGTTGTCCTCACGCTCGCTCCATTCCCGATAGGCCTTGTGGATGTCATCGCTGTCGGCGGCGTAGTGCTCGGCGAGCATCTCGAAAAAGGCCAGTTTGTCGGCATCATCCAGGCTTCGATAGCGCGTGAGGGCCTGCTGGGCGATCAGGATCTGGGAGGCTTCCCCGCCGCGCTGCATGAGCGTTTCACAGCTTGAGGCCAGCTGCGACAGGCTGGCGGTCTTGTCGTTGCTCTCCCCGCCGGTACTGCGAAATCGTTCACGGGTGCGACGCTCGATGCTTGATAGCAGCTCCTGGAGAAAATTCATGTTGACGTTCATGGCGGCCCTCTTCGATGGCGTGAACGGGAGTCCCGGCACCAGGCAATGCGTCTTGCTTGTCATCAACCGGAAAGTTACTGTTCATATACATGTCACCGCTTTGTTATATATAACAATCCGCGCGCCGGTCGGGGGTGTCAACATGGGAGAAAGTCTATTGAATGAAAGTCCAGGACGGCGCGTACCCCGGGCGCAGCGGCTTCGGGATCTGCTCGAGGACGCCATCGTCGAGGGCCACTACGCCCCGGGTGACCGCCTCGACCCCGAGGCGCTGGCGCGGCAGTATCAGTGCTCGCGCACGCCCATTCGCGAGGCGCTGACCCAGCTGGCCGCCTCGGGGATGGTGAAGGTGGCGCCCAAGCGCGGCACCTTCGTGGCGCGTTTGAGCGTGACCGAGCTTGTGGAGCGCTTTGAGGTGATGGCCGAGCTTGAAGGCATGTGCGGCCGGCTGGCGGCGCGACGCATGACCGATGAAACCCTGGCGGCGCTGCAAAAGGCGCAGGCCGAGTGTCGTCAGTGCATGCTTGAGGGGGACGTGAACGGCTATTACTACAAAAACGGCGAGTTTCACCGGCTGATCTATGAAGCCGGCCAGAACACCTTTCTGGCTCAGGAAGCCAGACGCCTGCACGCCATGTTAAAGCCCTATCGGCGTCTGCAGCTGCATGCCCGCCATCGGCTGGAAAGCTCGTGGTGCGAACATGAGCGCATCGTTGCGGCCCTGATGGCCGGCGACGCCGACACGGCGCAGTGCGAACTCAAACAACATGTGCTGCTTCAGGGGGAGCGGTTCAACGACCTGGTGGCCTCGATGCAGCGTCTGGAGCAGGCACAGGCCTGATGTCCTCGCATCGTGACCACGCCGACAAGTGACACTGGCGCGTAATTCCGGCGTCAGTGTTTTTCGCGATAGGCGGTGTAGGTCTGTCGAGCGCGTGAGAAGTGCTGCCTGACGGCCTGGTCGGCACGCTCGGGGTCGCGGGAGAGCACGGCATCCAGAATGGCCTGGTGCTCTCCGGCCACCATTTCCAGATAGCGTCGCGCCGCCTCGACGTTCAATTCGTTGTCGACCAGCCTGGCCCGGGGAATGGCTTCCTGACTCAGCGGCTCATAAAAGGACCGAAAGAAGGGATTGTGCGTCGCCTCGATCAGGGCGTGATGAAACTGATAGTCCTCGTGGCGGGCCTGGCGGCCCTCTTTCATGGCCTCCAAGAAAGCCGCATGGGCGCTTTCCAGGCGGCGCGCATCGTCATCGTCATGGCGTTCGGCGGCAAGTGCTGCAGCGCGTGGCTCCAGCGTCAGGCGAAGCTCCAGCACATGCAGAATGTCTTCCACCGTATTGGCACTGATGCGCCGCGCCGGCGACGGCGCCGACTGTCGCGCCTCGATGACGCGTGTGCCGATACCGCGGCGGGTCTCGATCAGCCCCGAGGAGCGCAGATGGGCAATCGCCTCACGCACGGCGGTGCGACTGACGCCAAACATGTCACACAGCTCGCTTTCCGTGGGCAGCTTCTCGCCCACGGCGATCTGCCCGTTGGCGATCGAGGTTTCCAGCTGTCGGGCAATCTGCCCCGAAAGGCTCCCCTGCTGGGTAATGCGTTCAAGCTTGAGCGTTTTCATGTTGACCATCTGCTGTTGTGTAATGGCAGGTATCGATCACGCGCGAAGACAATGCCGTGCAGATCGCACGGCATTTGACCGATCGGGCCGTCCTGGCCTTTGACAGCGTCACACGGGCGTTAGTGCCGCCTCACCGGCCAGTACCCGGGTCATGTTGTCCGCGGCCAGATCGCACATGGCACTGCGCGTTTCAAATGTCGAAGAGCCGATATGCGGCAACAGCACGGCATTATCAAGCGACAAAAGCGCGGAGTCGGACGCCAGGGGCTCGCGCTCGTAGACATCAAGGCCTGCGTAGTAGAGCGTGCCGTCCTGCAGACAGGCGATCAGATCCGCTTCGCGGACCACCTGCCCGCGCGAAATATTGATCAGGATAGCCCTGTCGCGCGTGGCGGCCAGCAGCTTTCGATCGATCAGCCCTTGCGTGTCTTCCGACAGCGCCACGGTCACCACGATAAAGTCCGACTCGCTGAAAAGCGTCTCCAGCGAGACCTGACGGGCGTCAAACTGCTTTTCAAGTTCCGGCTTGTCACTGCGGTTATAGAACATGACCGGCATGTTGAAACCGTGATGACCGCGCTGGGCGACCGCCTGACCGATCCGCCCCATGCCAACGACCCCCAGCGTCTTGCCGCTGATGTCGATACCAAAGTCATCGCGACCCAGTGAGGCCTGCCATTGACCGCCGCGCACCTTGCGCTCCATCTCGCCGGCGCGTCGGGCCGCCATCATCAAAAGCAAAAAGCCGGTATCGGCCGTGGCGTCGGTCAACACCTCGGGCGTATTGGTCAGCACGATATTGCGCGCCTGGATCTCCTCGAGCGGATAGGCATCAACGCCCACCGACACGCTGGCGATCACCTTCAGGCGCGGCGCCTCATCCAGCAGTGCCTTGTCGAACCTGACGTTAGAGCCGATAAAGGCGTCTGCATCAGACATCGCCTCTTTGAACGCTTTTTTATCCTCGTCATCGGCCAGACGCTTGAAGTGCGTCACCTGGTGGTCGGCCTCGAGCCGAGCCAGCAGTTCCGGATAGAGCTCGTGGACCACTACAATCTTGTGTGTCATGTCATTGACCTGTCAGTTTGAAACGGCGTTGGCTTTTTTGTCCCGCCAGGAAGCGCGCAGGGAGAAAACGACAAAGATCAGCGCCAGAACCAGAAAGCCCACGCTGATGGGACGGGTAAAGAAGGGTTCCCAGCTGCCGTCAAAGGTCTGCAGTCCGCGACGCAGGTTGGTTTCGGCCACGCCCCCCAGAATCAGCCCGATCACGGCAGGCGCCACGCCAAAGCCGAAACGGGCCAGGAAAAAGCCGAGCACGCCCAGCGCCATCATCAGATACACATCAAAGTAATCGCTGTTGATGCTGAAGACCCCGATGGCGCAGAAGATAAAGATCAGCGGCAGCAGGTAGTGCTGTGGCACGCGCAGAATGCGCACGAACAGCCGAATGCCCCACCACTGCACGAACAGCATCATGATGTTGGCCAGCAAAAAGGCCACGAAGATGCCGTAAATCAGCGTAGCCTGGGTATCAAAGAGCATCGGGCCCGGCTGGATGCCCTGAATCATCAGACCGCCGATCAGAACCGCCGTGGCCCCTTCACCGGGAATACCCAGCGTCAGCATCGGGATCAGCGCCCCGCCTACCATGGCATTGTTGGAAGACTCCGAGGCCACCACGCCTTCCGGGGCGCCCTTGCCAAACTCCTTTGAGTTTTTGGAAAAGCGTTTGGCCTGGTCATAGGCCATGATCGAGGCGATGCTGCCTCCGGCCCCCGGTACGGCGCCCACGCCGGTACCGATCAGCGAACTCATCAGCAAAAGCTTCCAGTTGCGCAGCACCTCACGCATCCGTGGGAAGGCGCCTTCAAGCGCGTTTTCGACCTTCATGGAGGGGCGCTTTTCATGCATCTTTTCCATATCCAGCAGCAGCTGAGAGACCGCAAAGATCCCCACGATCACGGCCAGCAGGCTGATGCCGGTTAAAAGCGACATCTGTCCGAAGGTCAGGCGCAGCGCGCCGGTCACCTGGTCGGCCCCGACCGTGGACATCAGCATACCGATCAGCCCCACAATCAGTCCCTTGATCAGCGAGCCGCCGGAGATCGACACGATGATCATCAGCCCCAGAATGCTCAGAGAGAAATACTCGGCCGCCCCGAAGCGAAGGGCCACCGAGGCGATCAGCGGCGACACCAGCATCAGGATCAGGGCACTGATGGTGCCGCCCAGAAAGGAGGCCGCCACCGACAGACCCAGCGCCTTGCCGGCCCGACCGTTGGCCGCCATGGGCGCGGCGTCAAAGGTGGTGGCAATGGAACCCGGCGTGCCCGGCATGTTGAGCAAAATGGCCGGTACCGAGCCGCCGGCAATGGCGCCGCAGAAGGCGCCCAGCAGCATGCCGATACCGGCAATGGTATCCAGCCCGTAGGTCAGCGGCAGCAGCAGCGCCACGGCCATGGCCGCCGAAAGGCCCGGCAGCGCACCAAGAATAATGCCTAAAAAGGTGCCGGCCAGTATGGCCAGCAGGGTCAGTGGACCAAAGAGCTGAATGGTCTCTGTCAGTGTCTGCATAAAACCTCCCGATATTCAGCTCAGAATCTGACCTTGAGCAGCTCGACAAACACGCCGTAGATGATGCCCGTACCGACCAGGGCAAAGGCAATGACCCGTGCCCAGAACGCCGGCTTTTTCAAAAGCCCCTTGCGGTCGGCAGAAATCAGACAGATAAGAAGAGGCATTAATAGCAGGTAAAAAAACGTGGAGATCAAAAATCCTGCCATGCTCATTACCCAGATATAAGCGGTGCTGAGCACGATAAACAGGATCAGATTCAAAAACCCCTGCCGCGAAATGGCCGGCAGGTTATCCGCTTTTTTTCCCTTTAAAAGGCAGGCGATCACATTCAATACGGCCAGCAGAGCGATAATGAAGGTAATCACGCTCGGAAAGGTCGCCGGCGCAATCGAGCCATGCGCCCCGCCGGGAATGTCCATGGCCGCCAGGCAGAGAAAGGCGGCCACGACGGCCAGCAATAGACTGAAAAAGGCTTCCTGAAGATGACCTTTCATGATCCTGCTCCTCAGCTGTTCTCGCTGGCAACCTCTTGCGCCACCGGGATCAGTTCTTCTGCCAGATCATCGACATACTGGTTGAATTCCTCACCGGAGCGAAAATCCACATGAATGCCCAGCTGCTCGATGCGCTTGACGAACGTCGGGTCCTGGGAGGCTTTTTCGAGCGCGCTCAGCCAGCGCTCTCGGGTCTGCTCGTCCATGCCCTTCGGTGCCGCCACGCCGCGCCAGTTGGAGATGTCGATATCGTGTCCCAGCTCTTTCATGGTGGGCACCTCCGGCAGGGAGTCACTGCGCTCGCCGCTGGTTACCACCAGGGGGGTCATCTGACCGGATTCCAGCGCGCTGCGAAGGTCCATCGGGTCCATGACCACACCATCAATGTGCCCGCCCATAACGGCGGCCGTGGCATCAGGGGCGCCCTGATAGGAGATGGTGTCAAAGTTGGCGCCAAGCTCCTTGCCCACCAGCACGCTCATGATGTGGGTAGAAGAGCCGATGCCGGCAAAGCCGATTTTCAGGCGACGATTATGCTCGCCACCGGGCAGGATATCCTCGACGCTGTCGATGCCGAGTTTGCTGTTGACTGCCAGCACATAGGGCACGGAATAAAAGCTGGCCAGATAGTCAAAATCTTCATACTTGAAGTTGACGTTGCCCATGCCCTGCTGGGTAAAGACCTTGTTGTCGATGGCGACAATCGTATAGCCATCGGGGCGTGCCTGGATGGTTTTCATGAACCCTATCGCCCCGCCACCGCCGGTCAGATACTGGGGAATGATGTTGACGCCCAGATCCTGTTCAAGCCCCTGCTGCAGCGACCGAATCAGATAATCGGAACCACCACCCGGCGATGCCGGCGAGATAAAGGTGATGTCATCATCCGGAAAATCGGCAGCCATGACCGTTGAAGAGACTGTAACCATGCTCACGGCCATGGCGATGGCAACATACCCTTTCTTCAAAGCAAATTTTTTCATGACTGACCTCATCGATAGCCTGTCTTTTAAAAAGTCATACATCATACATATACAGATAATACCTGTTTTAACGGCCGTGACTCTGCTTCTTTAGTTCATGAACCGACCATCGTATAAAGACAAAAAGGGCCTGCCTTGCGGCAGACCCTTTCGATGCAATCTCAATGGATTGTTAAATCAGGGCATCAGCTTTCGCGCTTGCCATCCACCAGGCGGTTGAGCTGGTAGGGGTTGGCATCACGCAGGGCTTCCGGACGCAGCGCATCCGGCAGATTCTGATAGCACACCGGGCGCAGGAAACGCTTGATGGCAGCCGTGCCCACCGAAGTCGTACGGCCATCGGAGGTTGCCGGGAACGGCCCGCCATGAACCATCGCATCGCTGACTTCGACACCGGTCGGCCAGCCGTTGACCAGGATACGACCCGCCTTGCGCTCGAGAATCGATACCAGCGGCCGCGCGCTTTCCATGTCGGCATCATCCATCTGCAGTGTGGCCGTCAGCTGGCCTTCCAGATGCTCGGCCACGGCGGCCAGCTCATCGCTGTCAACGCATTCGATGATCAGCGAGGTGGCGCCGAAGACTTCGTCCTGCAGCTCGACATCGGACAAAAAAGTCTGCGCCGAGGCGGTATAGAGACCGGCCTGACAGGCGTTGATGCCCTCGCCGACCGGCCCGCGGCCCAGCTCGGTCACACCGCTGTGCTGTGCCAGACGCTCGACGCCTTCACGATAGGCCTCGCTGATGCCGGGCGTGAGCATGGTCTGGGCATTGGCATCGGCCAGCGCTTCCGTGGCCGCCTGCTTGAAGGTCTCAAGCGTTTCACCCTTGATGGCAATGACCAGCCCCGGATTGGTACAAAACTGCCCGGCGCCCATGTTCAGCGAACCGACAAACGCCTTGCCCATCTCGCGACCGCGCGCGGCAAGCGCTTCCGGCAGCGGGAATACCGGGTTGATGCTGCTCATCTCGGCGTAGAAGGGAATCGGCTCATCACGCGACTGCGCCACTTTCCACAACGCCATGCCGCCGTTGCGCGACCCGGTAAAACCGGCCGCCTTGATGCGCTTGTCGCCCACCAGCGCTGTGCCCACGTCGCGGCCCGAGCCGTACATCAGCGAGAACACGCCTTCCGGCAGATTGCAGCGCGATACGGCCTTTTGAATGGCGCGGCCGACCAGCTCGGATGTGCCCGGATGGGCGCCGTGCGCCTTGACGATGACCGGGCAGCCGGCCGCCAGTGCCGAGGCGGTATCGCCGCCGGCGACCGAGAAGGCCAGCGGGAAGTTGCTGGCGCCAAAGACCACGACCGGACCCAGACCGATGTGGCGCTGGCGCAGATCGGTACGCGGCATCGGCTGACGATCCGGCATGGCCGGGTCAACGCGCACGTCCAGCCATTCGCCGTCACGTACGACGCGAGCAAAGGTTCTCAGCTGACCGCAGGTACGAGCGCGCTCGCCCTGAATACGCCCTTCGGCGAGCCCGGTTTCAGCCACCGCGCGTTCGATGAGCGCATCACCGATGGCCTCGATCTCTTCGGCCACGGTTTCAAGAAATACGGCGCGCTCTTCCAGCGACGTCTCGCGGTACGAGTCAAAGGCCTGCCAGGCCAGCGCACAGGCCTGTTCGACCTCGTTGCTGCTGCCACCGTTGTAGACCGGCTCGAGCTTGTCGCCGGTTGCCGGATTGATGGCCTGAACCGGATCGCGCGTGCCCTTGATGGCGTGCTGTCCAATGAGAAGTTCGCCTGTCAGTTGCATCTTTCTCTCCTGATGGTTGCGTTGCGTCTTGCCGGGTTCAGCGCACCAGCGCGGGGCGCTTGGGATCGAAGGCCCAGCCGTCGATCAAATACTGCATGGCGGTGGCATCGTTGCGGGCGCGCACATCCAGCGAGCGATAAAGCGCATGCGCCTCATCGAGCTTGCCCTGATCCAGCGTCACGCCCAGTCCGGGCGTTTTCGGTACGGTCAGCTTGCCATCACGAATTTCAAACGGCGCCTCGGTCAGGCGCTGACCGTCCTGCCAGATCCAGTGGGTGTCGATGGCCGTGATCTCGCCCGGGCAGGCCGCGGCCACGTGCGTCATCATGGCCAGCGAAATATCAAAGTGGTTGTTGGAGTGCGACCCCCAGGTCATGCCCCATTCGTTGCACAGCTCACCGACCATGACCGCGCCCTGCATGGTCCAGAAATGGCAGTCCGCCAGCGGAATGTCGACCGAATTCATCTGAGCGGCGTACTGCAGCTGTTTAAAGTCGGTGGCAATCATGTTCGTGGCCGTGCGAAGACCGGTGCGGCGCTTGAACTCCGCCATGGTCTCACGCCCCGACCAGCTGCCTTCCTGACCACAGGGGTCCTCGGCGTAGCTGAGAATGTCGCGAATCGGCTCCAGCACTCGAATGGCCTCCTCCAGCGACCAGGCGCCGTTGGGGTCCAGCGTCAGTCGCGCCTCGGGGAAAATCTGGTTCATGGCGCGAATGCAGTCAGCTTCCTGCTCGCCCGGTAGAACGCCCCCCTTGAGCTTGAAGTCACGAAAGCCGTAGCGCTCGTGGGCAGCCCGGGCCAGTTCGGCGACGGCGTCCGGCGTCAGCGCCTCCTGACAGCGTAGACGCTCCCAGTCATCGCGCGGGTTCTCGGCGCTCAAGTAAGGCAGATCGGTCTTTTTGGGATCACCCAGCAAGAAGAGATACCCAAGCGCCTCGACCTCATCACGCTGGCGACCCATTCGGCCCAGCAGATCGGCCACCGGCATTTCGACGGCCTGGCCGTAAAGATCCAGTAGCGCGGATTCGATGGCGGTCAGTACGTGTACCGCCACGCGCAGGTCAAAGGTCTGGCGGCCCCGCTCTTCCGGCCCGCCCTGGGCCAGCAGGTTTTTGGCGTTGTTGAGCGTACCGCGCCAGGCATTGAGACGGGTGCCTTCCACCAGCGAACGGCACTTTTCGAGCCCTTTCAAAATCCCTTCGCTGGAAGGAATCTCTCCCACGCCCTTGTTGCCGGCATTGTCTTCAAGAATCAGAACGCAGCGCACAAACCATGGCGCATGACCGCCGCTGAGATTGAGCAGGAAGCTGTCATGACCTGCGACCGGCACAATGGTCATGCGTGTAATGGTAGGCAGTGACATACAGGGCTTCTCCTATGAATGGGGAGTCGTTTGGCGACGGTTCTGCCACAGGGTGAAAAACAAAAAGGCTGCAGAGACCAGCAAAAACGTCAGGCTGATCGGACGCGTGACCAGCACGCTCCAGTCGCCACCGGAGAGCAAAAGCGCCCGGCGAATATTGGATTCGGCAATCGGCCCCAGAATCAGGCCCAGAATGACCGGCGCCGTACCAAAGTCATAACGGTTGAGGAAATAGCCCAGCACCCCGAAACCCAGCATCAGATAGACATTGAAAATATCGGCGTCAACGGCGTATACCCCGATCACACAGAACATCAAAATCAGCGCCATCAACAGCTTGCGCGGTACCTGCAGTACCTTGACGAACAGCTGAATGCCGAACCACTGGATCAACAGCATGAAGATGTTGGCGACAAAAAACGCAATGAAGATGCCGTAAATGATCGAGCCGTTATCGGTAAAGAGCGTCGGCCCCGGGCTGATGCCCTGGATCATCAGACCGCCCATCAGTACGGCCGTGGCCGCCTCGCCGGGAATGCCGAGTGTGAGCATCGGGATCAGTGCCCCGCCGACCAGCGCATTGTTGGAAGACTCCGAGGCCACGATGCCTTCGGGATGGCCGGTGCCGAATTTCTCCGGCGTTTTCGACATCTTTTTGGCCTGATCGTAGGACAGAAACGAGCCGATACTGCCGCCGGCTCCCGGGATGGCGCCAACGATCGTGCCGATCACCGAGCTTGAAGCCAGCACCTTCCAGTAGCGCAGGGTTTCCCCCCAGCGCGGACGGGCGTGATCCATCTTGTTCTTGCTGTGCTCGACGGGGCCTCCGCCGAAGTAATCGACCACGTCCTTGAGCACCTGGGAGACGGCAAACAGCCCGATCAGCGCCGGCAGCAGATTCACACCGGTCAGCAGGGACAGGTTGTTGAAGGTATAGCGCTGTACGCCCGCGACCGGGTCAGTCCCTATCGTGGCAATCAACAGCCCGATCAGACCGGCCACCAGCCCCTTGATCAGCGACTTGCTGGACACGGACGCAATAATGACCAGACCGAAGATACTCAGCGCAAAATACTCGGCCGGGCCAAAGCGCAGCGCGAAGTCGGCGATGGGCGGGGCCAGCAGACTCAGGACCACGGCGCTGAAAATGCCGCCGATAAACGAGGCCACGATACAGATGCCCAGCGCCCGTCCGGCCTCGCCCCGACGTGCCATGGGGAAGGCATCGAGCGTGGTGGCCACCGAGGACGGCGTACCGGGAATGTTCAAGAGTGTGGCCGACACCGAACCGCCGGCAATGGCGCCGCACAGCGTGCCCAGCAGCATGCCCATGCCCATGACCGGCGGCATGCCAAAGGTCAGCGGCAGCAACAGCGCAATGGCCATTGCTGCGGTCAGCCCCGGCAGCGCGCCCATGATCAGGCCGAGCAGCGTGCCGGCACCGATGACCAGCAGCACATGCCACTGGAAGACCAGCCCGAGCGCCTCTACATAATCTCCCATGTCATACCCCCATCACGCCGATGGTGGGCAGCACGATTTCGAACCCCACCGAGAAGATTAAAAAGATGGCAACCGACACCACGGCAGAAAACAGCGCCAGCATGAGGACACGGCCGATGGCGATGCTCTCGCCGGGCTGACGTGCCAGCACGCTGACCAGCGCCACACACAAAAAGATAAATCCCGCCGTGGAAAGCACATAGCCCAGCGGCTCCAGCAGCGCGGCATAAAGCACCAGCAATAGCGCCACCGCACACCAGCCCACCACCGGTACCCAGGCCGGTGAACTGCTCGGCTTATCGGATGTGTCACGCGCCAGCAGTGTGCCCGCGATCAGCCCCCGCACCATTGAAATCAACAGCAAAATGGCGATGGCAGAGGAGATGGCGCGCGGGAAAAACGCGGGGGAAAGGCTTCCCCCCGCGGCATTGGCCGGTAAATGCCAGGCCTGCTGCAGAAACCAGCCCGCCAGCGCCAGCAGCACCAGGTGAAACAGGGCATCGCTGCGTGTTTTAACCATGTTCAATACTCCCCGGCCAACCTTACTGGCGGATCGCCCTGGCTTCTTCGATCAGCGGTTTGGAGGTTCTTTCGACAAACTGGTCCAGCTCATCGCCATACAAGGGGCTGATGTCTGATCCCATGCTCTGTGCAGCCTTTTGAAACTGCGGATCCTCGACGGCCTGCTTGACCGCTTCAACCCACTTCGCCTCGATCTCCGGATCAAGCCCTTTCGGTGCGGCAATACCGCGCCACTGCGACAGCTCGAAGTCGTAACCGGCCTCGGTCATGGTGGGCGTATCCGGCAGTGCGCCGCTGCGCTCTTCGCCAGTGGTCACGATGGAGACCAGGCGGTCGCCGTTGATGGCGGACACCACCTCGGAGGGGTTGAGCACCACGCCGTCGATATGGCCGCCCATGGCGGCAGAAACCGCTGCCGAGCCGCTGTCAAACGGGATGACCTGCATGTCCAGGCCCAGCTCCTCTCCCAGCATCAGGGTCATGATATGCGTCGATGACCCGACCCCTGAGGCGCCCATGCGCAGCGGCTCACCGGATGCCTTGCGCTCGGCAATCAGGCTTTCCAGATCCGACCAGTCATCGTTGGGACGCACGGCCATGACGTAGGGCTCGACCAGCACGCGGGCGATGTAGTCAAAATCATCCTTTGTGAAGGCAACGTTACCCAGCCCTTCCAGCGTAAACGTGGCGTTGGTCGGAATGGTAACGGTATAACCATCGGGCTTTGAGGCGATCGCGCGAGAAAAGCCCACGGCACCGCCACCGCCCGAAATATTGCGCACCACGATCGTGGTACCCAGCGCCTTTTCAAGCGATGGCTGCAGGGCACGGACCACGTTGTCCGCGCCACCGCCGGCCGACCAGGGCACGATGAACTCGACGTTTTTGGACGGGTAATCGGCCGCCATGGCCGCACCGCTGGCCAGTATCGTGGCAGCGCCCAGTACGCTCAGTAACCTTTTCATGTCATTGACTCCCTCGACTGCCCGTACAGGCTATGGCCTGCCCGGGCAGGCGGTCGTAAATAGTTAACGAACGCGCTCGATCAGCACCTTGAGCTTTTCGACTTCTTCGGCATTGGGCATGGTCAGCGGCGCACGAACGTTGCCCCCCGGGTAGCCCACCTGAGCAGCACCGGCCTTCACCAGACTCACCGCATAGCCGCGGCACGTATCGCGCAGCTCGACAAACGGAATGAAAAAGTCACTGGTCAGGCGAGCTACGGTCTCGTGATCGCCGGCGCGCAGGGACTTGTAGAAGTGCACCGCCATCTCCGGCACGAAGTTGAACACCGCCGAGGAGTAGGTATTCACGCCGATGGAGAGATAGGCTTCGGCGAAGATTTCGGCCGTCGGCACGCCACCGATGTAGATCAGGCGGTCGCCCACGGTCTTGATGGTGGTGTTGAGCGACTGAATGTCACCGCGACCGTCCTTGAGACCGATCAGGTTGGGGCAGCGATCAGCCAGTGCCTTGACGGCCTGGGCTTCCAGCGCGCCATTGGCACGGTTGTAATAGATCACGTTGAGGCTGGTGGCGTTACAGATTTCGGCGGCGTACTCGACGATGCCTTCCTGCGAGCACTCGGTCAGGTAAGGCGGCATCAGGAGGATACCGTCAGCACCGGCGGCCTCGGCGGCAGCGGCATGCGCCTTGGCCATGGTGATGCTCTGACCGGCGCTGGCAATGACGGGCACACGGCCTGCGGTCTCTTCCACGGCCACGCGGACCACTTCACCGAACTCTTCAAGGCCCAGATTGAAGAACTCGCCCGTACCGCCGGCCACGAACAGCGTGGAGATCTCGTATTCGAGAAGCCATGCGATGCGACGGCGATAGCTTTCGGCGTCGAATTGACCGTCGCTGTCAAAATCCGTGACCGGGAAGGAGAGCAGGCCATCGCCTGCGGCACGCGTAACGTCAGCTCGTGAAAACGTCATAATGGGTCCTCTGAATTGGCCTGCCCCGCCGCACGGTGGAGCGTTGAAGCTACTTTGTCATACATCATACTTTTAAAACCATTATACGAAGGGCATAGGCTGCCCTTCGAATATCTGTCAGGCAGTAAAGGTCTGATGATTGATCGTCCACTGGCGCGCCTGCTCGGTCAGGGTAATGCCCAGCCCCGGACGGTCCGGCACGATCATGCGACCATCGCGGGTTTCGAGCTCTTCATTGAACAGCGGCGCCAGCCAGTCGAAGTGCTCGACCCAGGGTTCGGTGGGATAGGCCGCTGCCAGGTGCAGGTGAATTTCCATGGCAAAGTGCGGCGCCAGCTGCAGCCCGGCCTGAGAGGCGAGCGTGGCAAGCTTCAAAAACTGGGTAATCCCGCCAATGCGCGGGGCATCGGGCTGGATGATGTCGGCGCTGCGGTGCTCGATGAGTTTCACGTGCTCGGCAACGCTTGAAAGCATCTCACCGGTGGCGATTGGCGTATCCAGCGCCGCGGCCAGTGCGGCATGGCCTTCGGCGTCGTGGGCATCCAGCGGCTCCTCGATCCACACCAGCTCGTATTTTTCCATGGCGCGACCAAACCGCAGCGCGCTGGCGCGGTCCCACTGCTGGTTGGCATCCACCATCAGCGGCACGTTGTCACCGATGTGGGCGCGCACCGCGGCCACCCGTTCCAGGTCGATGCGCATGTCGGGCTGGCCGACCTTGATCTTGATGCCGGCGATGCCGCTTTCCAGCGAGTGCGTGGCGTTTTTGAGCACTTCCTCGATCGGTGTATGCAAAAAGCCGCCCGAGGTGTTGTAGCACTGCACCGAGTCGCGGTGCGCGCCGATGAGTTTGGCCAGCGGCAGACCGGCACGCCTGGCCTTGAGATCCCACAGACCGATATCGACCGCGGCGATGGCCTGGGTCGACACCCCGCCCCGCCCGACCGATGCACCGGCCCATACGAGCTTTTGCCACAGCTTGTCGATGTCGTTGGGATCTTCACCGATGATCGCCGGGGCGATTTCACAGGCGTGGGCGTACTGGGCATAGCCCCCGGCCCGCTTTGAGTAGCTGAAACCGATGCCGGTGTGGCCGTCACGCGTGGTGATCTCGGCAAACAGGAAAGAGACTTCGGTCATCGGCTTTTGCCGTCCGGTCAGCACCTTGGCATCGCTGATGGGCGTGGCCAGCGGCAGCAGGACGTGAGAGAAGGTGATCGAGGTAATGGCATCAAAGGACATGGGGACTCCAAAGGCACGTGGACCGACCCGGGACGAGGCTGCGGCCTGATGATGTTAGCGCTATCATTGCGCGTTACACGGCGCCTCGTGTCAATCGGGACCAAGGTCTAATTCCGTCGATGTCGTTGACGCGATAATGGTCTGACGCGCCGACACCCTTCAGGCTCGAGGCGGCAGCGTGGTCTGGCGGGCAATGATTTCAAAGCCGACATCCAGAACATCGCAAACGTGATCAGACCGAGGGGTGCCAAAGCGCTGCAGAAGATGCCCGGCGGTCAGGCGTCCGATCTCGGCGCCATCGATTCGCACCGTGCTCAGTGCCGGCCAGGTGGCGGCGGCAAAGCTCATGTCGCCAAACCCCATCACTGCCAGCGTCTGTGGCACGCTCATGGCACGGCTTTGCGCCTCGGCAATGACCCCCATGGCCAGCGTGTCCGAACTGCAGACAATCGCCTGGCAGTCGGGCATGTCCGCCAGCACGGCCGCGGTGGCCGTTCGCCCGCCGACCAGGGTTGCCGGTATCTCCGCCCAGCGGGTAATGACCTCGATGCCGGCGTCCGGGCGGGCCTTTTGTTCAGCCAGGATGCGGGCATTGAAGCCCTCGGCGCGCTGATGGGAGCGCGGGTCATCGGCCATGGCCTGTCCGAAGCGCTGATAGCCACAGCCCAGCAGGTGCTCGGCGACCGCCGCCCCCACGGCGTGGTGGGAAAAGCCGATCAGCATATCCAGCGGGTCCTCGCTCATGTCCCAGATCTCGACCACCGGAATGCGCGCGGCCTTGAGACGCGCTCGCGTGGCGCTGGAGTGGCGGGTGCCGGCCACCACCAGCGCATCCGGGCGCCGGCTCAATACGGTCTCGACCACCGCGGCTTCCTCTGTCGTCTGATAGCCGGTCAGCCCCAGCAGCACCTGATAGCCCTCCACGGCGAGCGTATCGGTAATCGACTGCACCACATCGGCAAACAGCGAGTGCGCCACGGTCGGCACCAGCACAGCGACCATTTTGCTGCGACTCGATGCCAGCGCGCCCGCCACGCGATTGGGCACATAGCCGGTCTCGATCACGGCGCGCTGCACCCGCTCGCGGGTCCGCTCGCTGACAAGTTCCGGCTGGTTGAGGGCCCGCGACACGGTCATGGCGGCCACCCCGGCCGCGGCCGCTACATCGCTCAGACGCACGGCGCCGGTCGCGCGCGGGTTGTCACGACCGCCGTCGGGCGTCTTGTCAGAGCGGGTATCGGGAAAACGTCCCATGCATCTCTCCAGCAGAACCTCAAAAATACGGCGAGCGTCATGTTACAGCCAGGGCGTGCATGCGCGTAATACCGTTTCACCCCCGCTTCGGGTACCGCCCTACCCTGTGCTGGAGCTTGCCCTGCAACGATAGTCGAAATGATAGCGCTAACAAAACCTGCGTAAGATGCTCACTGCTGTCCGAAGGCAACCGTGGGCGAGGATGACACTGCCTGGCGGTCGTCATGTCTTTACCCCGAGAGGGAATTGCTGCACATGAAAAAGACACTATCCGTACTGATCATGGCCACGGCCATGCCGGCAGCGGCCTGGGCGGCCGACTACCCGACCAAAAATCTCGACATGCTCATTCCCGCCTCCCCGGGCGGCGCCGCCGACACCCTGATGCGGGCCCTTCAACCCGGCCTTGAATCAAGCCTTGGGCGAACCATTGTGGTGCGCAACATGGGCGCCGGCGGCGGCGCGCTGGCACTGACCCGTACCGTGACGGCCAAACCCGATGGTTACACCCTGACGCTTGCCAACAACCAGAATTTCACACTGGAGGGTCTGGGCAACGTCGGCTTCAAGTATCAGGATTTTGACTATCTGGCCCGTATTACCGAAGAGCCCTATCTGCTGGTCAGCAACAACAACGACCAGTGGCAGGACGCTGAAGGCCTGGTGGCGGATCTCAAGGAGAGCGGCAAGCCGCTGCAGGTCGGTACGTCCGGGGTGGGCTCGTCCACCTACGTGGTGGCCTCGATGCTGGGCAGCCAGCTGGGTGTTCCGGTCCAGGTGGTGCCCTTTGACGGTGGCTCACCGGCCATTTCGGCGCTGATGGGCGGCCATGTGGACGCCGTGGTGGTCAACCCTTCCGAGGTGCTCTCCCAGATTCGCGGCGACCGGTTGCAGGCAGTACTTTCTACCGGTGCCCAGCGCAGCGAGCTGCTGCCCGACGTCAAGACCATGCAGGAGCAGGGCTATGACCTGGCGGTCAGCCAGTGGCGCGGCATTGCCGTGCCCGCCGGCGTCGATGACCAGGTCGAAAGCGCCTGGGTCGAGGCGGTCAAGCAGGCCATCGAGGCGCCGGAATTCAAGCGCTTTGCCGAAAGCACCGGCGTTGAGGTCAGCCCGCTGTTTGGCGAGGAACTGGACGCCTACGTCACCGATATGGCCGAGGTCATGATCCCGGCCTCACGCAAGGTCGCAGAAGACAACAACCAGTAGTCAGCACGATCAGCGTTTAAAACCGTCAGCCATCAGGACAATCAACAATCACAACGATGCGCTGGTCCATTGCGCCGCCCTGTCGGGCGGCGTTTTTGTTCCGGTCGAATCAGGACCGGGGCCTGTCACCCGCCAGACGCTGTACTTGCGACCAGATGTCCGGGTTAACCACGATATCGGCGCTGTCATGGCGACGATGAAACGTGGACGCGCCCGGCCAGCGCACGGCACGGCCGGACTCATCCGGCGCCGCCTTCGACAGATGCGCTGTCATGTCATCCACCATCGCCCGGCAGGCATCGATGCCACCGAGCTGGTCGGGATCAAACACCATGAACACCTGTGAACTGCCGGTCCCGCTGCCGCGCTCGACGGTGTCGATCTCATGCGTTGCCCGCCCCTGTGACAGGAGTGCTGCCATGGCATCAAGCAAAATGGCCAGTCCCGAGCCCTTCCAGTAGCCGGTGGGCAGAATGCGTCGAGTGACCTGAATGGCCTGCGGATCACAAGTGAGCTGTCCGCTGTCATCGAACCCGCCCGCTACCGGCAGCTGTTCGCCGCGTTCCTTCAGCACGCCCAGACGGCCATAGGAGAACTGCGACATGGCCATATCCAGTACCAGCGGCGCTCGCCCCCCGGGTACCGCCATGACCAGCGGATTGTTGCCGATACTCTGCTCGCTCGCCCCCCAGGCCGGCATGCAGGATTCTGTATTGGTCCACATGATCGCAGCCATGCCCTGCTCCACGGCCTGCCAGCCGTAGGTACCTCCGCGCATCCAGTGCGTGGTGTTGCGCACGGCCACAAGCCCCATACCGTGCTGCCGGGCCAGCGCAATGGCGCGCTCGGTGGCCCGCATGGCGTGAGGCACGCCCAATCCCAGATGCCCGTCGTAGACCTCCAGCGCGCCCAGCGCCTGTACCGACTCGAAGGCCCCCTGAGGGTCCACCCAGCCGCGCGCGAGGTAATCCACCAGCCGTGGAATACGATCAAGGCCGTGGGAGCTCACCCCGTCACGGGTGCTTTCGGCGTGAACCCTTGCACATACGGTGGCATCCTCGGGCGTCAGGCCGGCACGCCGCAGGGCCCGTTCAATCACATCCTGCAGGGTTTCAAGAGTGACGCTTATCATCCTGACCCTCCCCGGACGACGTCACGGCGACACGCCCGGCGCGATAGTTCTGCCACAGCGTCAGCGCCAGAAGCCCCACGGCAATGACCAGAAAGGTCAGGCTGATGGGCCGGGTGACAAACGGCGTCCAGTCGCCCTCGAACGCCTGCAGCCCGCGGCGCAGGTTGGATTCGGCGATCGGCCCCAGAATCAGGCCCAGAATGACCGGTGCGGTGCCAAAGTCATAGCGGTTGAGGAAATAGCCCAGAATGCCAAAGCCCAGCATCAAATAGAGATTGAAGACATCTCCATCCACGCCGTAGACCCCGATAAAACACAGCACCAGAATGGCCGAGAGCAGCTGTTTGCGCGGCACCATCAGCACGCGGATAAACACCTTGATGCCCAGACACATGATCAACAGCATGAAGATATTGGCCACCAGATAGGCCAGAAAAATGCCGTAAACGATGCCGCTTTGATCATCAAAGAGCATCGGGCCGGGGGTGATCCCCTGAATCATCAATCCGCCAAGCAGCACCGCCGTTGCCGCCTCGCCCGGAATGCCCAGCGCCAGCGTCGGGATCAGGGCGCCACCCAGCAGGGCGTTATTGGCACTTTCCACCGAAACGATGCCAGGCGCATACCCGGTGCCGAATTTTTCAGGATGTTTTGAAAAGCGTCGCGTCTGATCGTAGGCGACCAGTGAGGCAATGCTGCCCCCGGCGCCGGGCACGGGGCCGACAACCGACCCGGAGAGAATGCCCGCCAGCAGCGCCCGCCAGTTACGCAGCGTTTCCATGAATCGGGGGCGCGCCACATCCACGCGATGACCACTCTCCTTCAGACGCTGATGCGGGTCATACTCGAAGGCATCCTTGAGCACCTGGGAGACAGCGAACAGACCGATCAGCGCCGGCAACAGATTGATGCCGGTCAAAAGCGACAGCTCTCCAAAGGTAAAGCGGTCCACCCCGGTGATGGGGTCCGTACCGATAATGGAGACAAAAAAGCCGAGCAGCCCGGCAATCAACCCCTTGAGCAGCGACTTGCCGGCTACCGAGGCGATGATCACCAGCCCGAACACGCTCAGCGAGAAGTATTCGGCCGCCCCGAAGCGCAGGGCAAAATCCGCGATCGGCGGGGCCAGAAGGCTCAGAATGACCATGCTCGCCACCCCGCCCAGAAAGGAGGCCACGATCGACAGTCCCAGCGCGCGCCCTGCTTCGCCCTTTTGCGCCATGGGGAAGCCATCGAAGGTGGTCGCCACCGACGAAGGCGTGCCCGGAATATTGAGCAAAATGGCCGGGATCGAGCCGCTGGCACCGGCGCCACACAGCGCGCCCAGCATCATGCCGATCCCCATGACCGGGGGCATGCCGAAGGTGACCGGCAGCAGCAGCGCCACCGCCATGGCCGACGTCAGCCCCGGCAGCGCCCCCATGATGATGCCCAGAAGTGTGCCGCCGGCAATCGCCAGCAGCGTGGTGAACTGCATCACCATACCCAGTCCATCGAGATAGCCGGAAATCATGAAACGCTCCCAGGGGTCATGCCGCGCCCTCAATGTCAGGCAGGTAGCGGAATTTCAAACAGCTCGGTAAACACATAAAAGATGACAACGGACAGTATCCCGGCGAAGGCCACCGCCCCGGCCAGGCTTTTGGCGCGACCGGCGGGCGTCATTTCACGCCAGGTGCCGCCTGTCAGCAGTAGCCCGACGACACACAAAAACGTAAAGATCGCCGTGCTGAGGATATAGCCAATCCTTTCAAAGATGAGGATATAGACCAGTGCCAGCGCCACGATCAAAAGCCACTGCGCCACGCCGCGCGAAGAACCGGTGCGCCTGCCGGCATCGGCTGTCTGCCACTCGCGAAAATCCTTGATCAGACACGGCACGGCAAACAAAAAGACCAGCGCCGAGATCAGCATGGGAAAAAACGCCGGCGACAGGTCGCCGACGATCTCGATGTCGGGCAAAGTCGTCGAGACAGCAAAGGCAGCGATTGATGCGATCACCAGCAGCAGATCAAACAGCGGCTTGCCGATATCACGTTGCATGTTCATGGCTCCATCACTGAAGGCACAGGCGCCCACCGTCGCCTGCCCCGAATTGGCACGCCGCCCTCGAAAGGCGGCGCACCGAACGCCTTACTTCGCCAGATCACCGGCGGCTTCACGCATGACGTCTGCCGAGTCGTCGATGAAGCTGTCGAGCTCTTCACCGTAGAGCGGCGCAAGCTGCGTACCGAGGTTTTCGGCCGTTTCCTCGTAGGAGCCATCGGCCACGATCTGCTGAAGGGCCTCGACCCACTGCTGCTCGACCTCCTCGGGGATGCCCTTCGGCGCTGCGATACCGCGCCATACCGTCAGCGTCAGGTCATAGCCCGACTCCTGAAAGGTCGGCACGTCAGGCAGCGAATCACTGCGCTCGGCGTAGCTCATGGCCAGCGCCGTCAGTCGACCGGAGGCCAGCGCCGAGCGCAGCTCCGAGCCGCCCAGCACCACCGCGTCCACGTGGTTGCCCATGGCTGCCGAGATCGTCTCCGACCCGCCGGGATAGGGGATGATGTTGAAGTTCGCGCCGGTGCGGTTTTGCATGGCCACCGCGGCAATGTGCGCCGAAGAGCCAACGCCTGACACGCCGACCCTGACGCGATTGCCTTGTTTTGACGCCTCGATCAGACCGGCCAGATCCTGATACTTGTCGTTGTCACCCACCGCGATCACGTAGGGCTCTTCGATGACCTTGGCGATGAAGTCGAAATCATCATGGGTAAAGGCGACGTTGCCCATGGCTTCCAGTGTGAGCATGGCGTTGCTGGCCGCCAGCATGGTGTAGCCGTCGGGCCTTGAAGCGGCCACTCTTGAGGTGCCAACCGCCCCGCCCCCGCCGGCGATATTGCGAATGACCAGATCCTGACCCAGCTGCTTTTCAAGCAGCGGCTGCAGGGCGCGCACGAAGGTGTCGTTACCGCCCCCGGCGGAAAACGGCACGATCATGTCGACACTTTTGGTGGGATAGTCAGCCGCCATTGCGGGGCCGGCCAGCACCATGGTGGCTGCGACCGTCAGCGTACTCAGTAATCTTTTCATGATTGTTTTCCTTGTATTGAAACAGTCTCTAGCGCACCAGTGCCGGGCGCTTCGGGTCGAACGTCCAGCCATCAATCAGATACTGCATGGCCATGGCGTCGTTGCGCGCGCCGGCCGGCAGGGCACGATAAAGTGCGTTGGCCTTGTCGATTGCCTCCATGTCGAGCTCGATGCCCAGACCCGGCGCGTCGGTGACGGCCACGTGGCCATCGATGATCTCGGGGGATTCACGAGTCAGGCGGGCATCGCCTTCCTGCCAGATCCAGTGGGTATCCAGCGCGGTGACCGATCCCACGGCCGCCGCGCCGACCTGAGCGAACATGGCCAGCGAAATATCGAAGTGATTGTTGGAGTGTGAGCCCCAGGTCATGCCGTGGTCGGCGCAGAGCTGCGATACGCGCACGGCGCCGGAAAGCGTCCAGAAGTGCGGATCGGCCAACGGAATGTCCACGCTGCGCAGCATCAGGGCGTGCGCCATCTCCCGCCAGTTGGTGGCAACCATATTGGTCGCGACCGGCAGCCCGGTGGCGTGGCGGAATTCGGCGAGAATCTCGCGACCGGAAAAGCCCTCTTCGCCGCCACAGGGATCTTCGGCGTAGGCGAGCACGCCGTGAAGGTCCTTGCACAGGCGAATCGCCTCCTGCAGGGACCAGGCCCCGTTGGGGTCGATGGTGGTACGCGCCTCGGGAAAGGCTTTCGACAGCGCCGTGACGGCCTCGATCTCCTGCTCGCCGGGCAGCACGCCGCCCTTGAGCTTGAAGTCGCGAAAGCCGTAGCGGTCCTGTGCAGCCTGCGCCAGCTCCACGACACGCTCGGGCGTCATGGCGGCCCTGTCGCGCTGGCGATACCACTCATGCGACTGGCCAGGCGTTGACTGGCGATAGTCCAGCGGCGTCTGCTCGCCATCACCGACAAAAAAGAGATAGCCCAGCACCTCGACGCGGTCACGGCGTTTGCCCTCGCCCAGCAGTTCGGCCACCGGCACGCCCAGATGCTGGCCCATCAGGTCCAGCAGCGCGGCCTCAAGCGCCGCCACGGCATTGACGCGCAGCTCAAAGGTCCAGGCGCCCTTGCCGAAATCGTTGAAATCGGCGCGCTGACCGCTGGCCGCCAGCGTCGAGACCATCGAGCGCAGCCGACCCAGCGACTGGCCTTCAACGACCTGGCGGGCCTGTTCCAGCGAGCGCTGAATGGTCTCGCCGCCCGGCGCTTCGCCGACGCCCGTTCGCCCGGCACTGTCTTCCAGAATCAGAATATTGCGCGTGAAAAAGGGAGAGTGCGCGCCGCCCACGTTAAGCAGCATGCTGTCGCGCCCGGCCACGGGAATGACCCGCATGGATACGATGGTGGGTGTCTCGGTATGTGGCGCCATGGCAGTCCCCTGGTGGCTGAAGGTTCGCGGGTGGTCACCGTTGTGACACACGCCGTCACGACCACCTCATGAAGAGGGCCATGGGGGGGGGTGTGCCGCGTTCTGAAACACGTCGTATGGCGTCGGCTTCAGATGGCTTCAATCAACGGATGCGGGCAACCAGGGTGTCATACATCATACTTTTGAAACTACGCGACCTTGGTCCATTAAACTTTGGACATAAAGGTTCAGGACCCGCCACAGGCGCCGCGGGCCGGCCCGCCGACAGGCGAAAGCGTTGAAAGGATCGACTGCGCAGGCAGGCCGAACACACAACGCGGGTCCCCAGATGCTCATGGGGACTCGACGTCGTCAGGACATCTCAGGCGGGCGCTATCTCAATCGTCAGGGTGGCCGGTCGCGGCGAATTTGCCGCCCTGATAGACCACCGTGGGGTCGTCAGGGTCAATCTCGCCGGCAGCAGCCTCGGTCTCCGCGCGCCAGGGCTCGGAGCTGTCCTTTGGCACCCAGCCCAGAAACGAGGACTTGCGGTTGTCCCACCAGCCTTCATTGTTGTTTGAGACGCCATAGATCACAGTACAGCCCAGCTTCGGCGCCACGAACGCCCGCTCCAGCAGCGCCACAAAGTCTTCCACGCTCATCCAGGTGGCGAGCATTCGGGTGTCGACCGGTTTGGGAAAGCACGAACCGATCCGCACGTTGAGCGTTTCGACGTTGAACTTGTGGTAGTAGAGACTGGCAAGGTCCTCGCCGAAGCATTTGGAGACCCCGTAGAGCGAATCGGGCCGGCGCGGCGAGTCGGTATCAATGTGTGTCGTGCGCGGATAGTAGCCGATGGTGTGGTTGGAGCTGGCAAAGACAACCCGCGGGCGGCCGTGATGACGAGCCGCTTCGTAAAGGTTATAGGTGCCGATGATGTTGGCCTGAAGAATATCCTGCCAGGGCTTTTCGACCGAGATGCCGCCCAGATGCACGATGCCATCACAGTCGCGCACCAGCTCGCTGACGGCGGCGGCATCGGAGAGTTCGCAGCGCACGATCTCTTCGTGATCGCCCTCCTTTTCCATCTCGACGATATCGGACAGTCGCACCTGGCGGGCCAGACGTGACAGATAGGGACGAAGGGCCTGCCCCAGCCCGCCGGCGGCGCCGGTCACAAGAAGACGATTGAGCACGGTATTCTCCTTTGAGAGGTCAATGGTACGGCAACCGGCATCATTACCGGTCTCACACGTGACACTGCAGCGCCCGCCCCGCCTGCCGGGCATCCCTTGCAAAATACATGGCCTATGTCGACAGCCGCTCGATGGCCTGAATCATTTTTCCGGACTGCGCCGACTGCGCGGCGATGTCGTCACGAAGCGGTCGGGTTTTCTCGGCAAAAAGCGCCTGATCGACCTGAATGAATTCAACGCCCATGTCCCGGCCTGCCGTGATCACTGCCTGTTCGCTCGCCCTTTCCCACGCCTGCTTTTGAAACAGCATCGACTCGTGGGCGGCCTGATAGAGCGCGTCGCGCTGGGTGCTCGACAACCGTTCAAGCGTTTGTGATGAGATCACCAGCATGTCGGGCACCCGCGTGTGTTCATCGAGGGTGAAAAATTTGGCGACTTCACCATGGTTGGCCGTTACCAGCGCCGTGGGGTTGTTCTCGGCGCCGTCAACAACGCCCTGCTGCAGCGCGGTGTAGAGATCGCCGAAATCCAGCGGCGTCGGACTGGCCCCCAGCAGCTGCGTCATGGCAATGGCTGTGGCGCTGGGCTGGACCCGAATCTTCATATTGTAGAGATCTTTCGGGGTATGAATCGCACGTGTGGCATAAAAGCTGCGCGCCCCGGAGTCATAAAAGGTGACGCCCTCAAAGCCTCGGCGGCGCGAGGCCTGAAAGAGTTCGCGGCCGATATCGCCGGTCAACGCCTGGTAAAAGTGATCACGACTGGTAAACAGGTAGGGAACGTTGAGCACCGAAAACACGGGATCGAAGGCTTCCAGCTCGCTGGCATTGGTCTTGGCCATGTCGAGGATGCCGCGCTGCACGAGCTCGACGGATTCGCGCTGGGTGCCCAGCTGCGCGCCGGGGTAGATGCGCAGGCTCACCGCACCATCGGTCAGCTCGACAAGACGCTCCCCCATCATGGTCATGGCCTTGTGCACGGAGTGATCGGTGGTGAGATTGTGGCTCAATCGCAGCTCCTGCGCGCCTGACCGCGCCGCCCGGGAGGCCATTGCCGGTCCCAGAAGCAGTGCTCCGGCCGTCAGCGTGCAGAATTTACGACGATTGATCACGCGGCCGGACTCCTCAGCAGTACCAAAATTTTTGAAAGCTAATCAGCCCTTTGCGATGACGTCAAAGCGACCAATGTCCAGGTTGATGGGCCCTTCGAATCCCGACATGCTGGCCGGAATTTTTTCAGGTCATACATCATACAAGGAGAAAGCGTGATGCCCTCGCCGCAAGGGTTGTTTCTCGCACTCAACCGGGTGTCCTCCTTGCTTGATCGCATTCTGGGCGCGATGTTGATCGGTCTTTTCTTCGTGCTGGTTGCCGTGGTCGTCGTTCAGGTCGGCAGCCGCTATCTCACCGACTCCCCCACCACCGCCACCGATGAAATGGCCCGCTTCGCCCTGATCTGGCTGGGGCTTCTGGGTGCGGCCTACGCCTCGGGCAGGATGCGCCATCTTTCCATTGATCTGCTGCCCGAGGCGCTTGCCTGGCCTGCCAGGCGATGGCTTTTGTTCTTCCTTCAGCTGCTGGTGCTCTTCTTTGCCGGCTACATCATGCTCTACGGCGGCACAAGCCTTGTCGTGACAACGCTTTCGAGTGCGCAGACCACGCCTGTTCTGGGCTGGTACATGGGCTGGATCTATCTGGCCCTGCCGCTTTCCGGCGCCTTTATCGCCTTTCATGCCTGCCTGCAGATGCTGCATCTTGTCTTTTCAGAAAACGCGCCGAACCAGAAGGGAGATGACCGTCATGGTGATTGAAGCCGCCCTTTTGTTCGGGACGTTTTTCGTTTTGATGATGCTGGGCCTGCCCATTATCTATGCCATTGGCCTGGCCTCACTGACCACGCTGTGCACCGCCTTTTCACTGGATACCAGCGCCTATGTGGTGGCACAGCGCATGCTGGCGGGGCTGGACAGCTTTACGCTCTTGGCAATTCCCTTTTTCATTCTGGCCGGCAGCCTGATGAACCACGGCGGCATTGCCATTCGCCTGATCGACCTTGCAAGGTTGATCGTGGGGCGTCTGCCGGGCGGTCTGGCGCACTGCAATGTGGTGGCCAACATGCTCTTTGGTTCCATTTCCGGGTCGGCCGTGGCCTCCTGCGCCGCCGTCGGCAGCGTCATGACGCCGCTGCAAAAGCGCGAGGGCTATGAGCCCGGCTACGCCGCCGCCGTCAATATCGCCTCCAGCCCGGCCGGGCTTCTCATCCCGCCCAGCTCCACCTTTATCGTCTATTCACTGGTCTCCGGCGGCACATCCATTGCCGCGCTGTTTGTGGCCGGCTATCTGCCCGGCCTTTTAATGGGCCTGGGGCTGATGGTGGTGGCCGGGGTGATCGCCAAACGCCGCGGCTATCCGACCTCGCCCCGCCCTTCCGGGCGGGATGTCGTGACCACGCTATTGCACGCCATACCCTCGGTGCTTTTGATGGTGATCGTGATCGGCGGCATCATTACGGGTGTTTTCACCGCGACCGAGGCCTCGGCCATCGCCGTGGTCTACACGCTGATACTGACCATGGTCGTCTACCGTACCGTCACCTTTCGCACTCTGCCGACTATCGTGCTGGATGCGGCCATGACCACGGCGATCGTGCTGCCGCTGATTGCCGTGTCCGGCGCCATGTCCTGGTCGATGTCGCTTGAAAACATTCCCCAACAGCTTTCCGAACTACTGCTGGGCCTTTCCGACAATCCGCTGGTCATTTTGCTTTTGATCAACCTGGTGATTTTGTGTATCGGCATGTTCATGGATATCACCCCGGCGCTTTTGATCTTCACACCGATCTTTTTGCCGATTGTCACCCAGTTCGGCATGGACCCCGTCCATTTCGGCGTGGTGCTGACCTTCAATCTGTGTATCGGGATCTGCACCCCGCCTGTGGGAAGCGCGCTTTTTGTGGGAAGCTCCATTGCCGGCGTCCCGATCAGCAGCGTCGTTCGACCGCTGCTGCCGATGTTTTTGATGCTGCTGGCGCTGCTTTTGTTGATTACCTACATCCCTCAGATCAGCCTTTTTTTGCCCAACCTGCTCTTGAATTAACGAGGTCACCATGCGCTTTCTTTCCGACTGGTCACTTCACGAGGTTATGGAAGATCGCCTCGTGCTGGAGACCGGCGACCGCCATATGGTCATTTTCCCGCTGGCAGCCGATATCGTCCGGGTCTTCGTCTACCGCCCCGAACAGCCGCGACCGGCATATACCTGGTCGATCGACCCGCAGGGTGATCTGTCCAGAGAGGGACGGCATCGTCTGACAAGCGACGGATTTGAAACCCCGCAGTGGCACTGGGAAGAAACCGCGGATGGACTGGTCATCGAGATGGATCATCTGCGCCTGACCGTCCACCGGCCCCTGCGGCTGGAGTGGTCGATTCGCCATCAGGGCCAATGGATCAGCCTAACCCGGGACCGGCCCACCGGCGGCATCGCCGTGTCCCGTCATGGCCAGGGCGTTGAGCACTACATGACCCGCGACAGCGGAGAGCGCTATTACGGGCTGGGCGAAAAAAGCGGTGATCTGGAGCGCTCCGGACGGCGCTTTGAAATGCGAACGCTGGATGCCATGGGCTACCGCGCCGATCGCACCGACCCGCTCTACAAGCACATTCCCTTTACCATTACCCGCACATCCGAAGGTCTGTCCTACGGTATTTTCTACGACAACCTCTCCACGTCGCGTTTTGATCTGGGCAACGAGCTCGACAACTATCATCCGCCCTATCGCGCGTTTCGCGCCGAGGACGGTGATCTCGACATGTGGTTTCTGCTCGGCCCCGCCATTGTCGATGTGGTCAAACAATTCACTCGACTCACCGGCGGGGTGGCCTTCGGCCCGAAGTGGTCGCTGGGCTATTCAGGCTCGACCATGCACTACACCGACGCCCCCAATGCCCAGGAGAGACTTGGCGAGTTTGTTGATCTGTGCCAGCAGCACAATATTCCCTGCGACTCGTTTCAGCTCTCCTCGGGGTACTCGTCGATCGGTGCCAAGCGCTACGTCTTTACCTGGAACCGGGACAAGGTGCCATCGCCAGAGACCATGGTGAAACGCTTTCACGACGCCGGAATGCGGGTAATTGCCAACATCAAGCCCTGCCTGCTGACGGACCATCCGGCCTACGATGAGGCCGCCGACAAGGGCCTTTTTGTCGCCGACTCCGATACCGGAACGCCTGAAATCTCGCCCTTCTGGGACGCCGATGGCTCTCATCTGGACTTCACCAACCCGGCCACCCAGCAGTGGTGGCAGGACAACCTTCAAAAGCAGCTGCTCGAGCTCGGTGTGGACAGCAGCTGGAATGACAACAACGAGTTCCAGATCATCGATGAGCAGGCGCGGCTGGAAGGCTTTGGCACGCCGCTGACCGCCTCGGTCGGCAAGCCGGTGCTGTCGCTTTTAATGGTGCGAGCCTCTCATGACGCCCAGGCCCGCCACGCGCCGGACAAACGCCCCTTTCTGATCACGCGCTCGGGCGGGCCGGGGCTGCAGCGCTACGCCCAGACCTGGACCGGCGACAACCGCACCGAATGGCCCACGCTGCGCTACAACCAGCGCATGGGGCTGGGCATGGCCCTGAGCGGCATTTCCAACATCGGCCATGATGTCGGTGGCTTTGCCGGCCCGCGCCCGGAGGCCGAGCTGTTCATTCGCTGGGTGCAAAACGGCGTCATGCATCCACGCTTTACCATCCACTCATGGAACGATGACGGCACGGTCAACGAGCCCTGGATGTATCCGGAGGCCGTGGACGCCGTGCGTCAGGCCATCGAGCTGCGCTATCGTCTGCTCCCCTACCTCTATACGCTGCTATGGCAGGCCCATATCGATCACGAGCCGATGATCCGCCCGACCCTTCTGGATCATGAGCACGACGCGCAGACGTTTGCAGAAAACGATGAATTCCTGCTCGGTCGTGACCTGCTGGTCGCCACGGTCATGGAGGCGGACGCCCGTGAGCGAACGCTCTATCTGCCGGACAACGGCGAGGGCTGGTACACCTTCGAGGGGGATAAACACTTTGCGCCCGGCACAACCGTCACGGTGGATGCCCCACTGGAACACATACCGCTTTTCGTCCGGGCCGGCAGCGTCATCCCCGTCTCCGATCGAATCGCTCATGTCGATGCCGAACGCGACACGGCCCGCGCGCTGCGACTCTATCCCTTTACCCGACAGGGCCAGCGCACCGTCACAATCTTTGAGGACGACGGCGAAAGCCATCTCGATCAGGGCCGCGGCACGCTGGTCATGACGCTGGAACTGGCCTGTGACGAAAAGACCATTCACCTGAACTGGCAAACGCAGGGTCACTACCGCCCCGCCCATGACAGTCTGCGCATCGAGCTGCCCACCGATGACCGGCGCGTGCTGTTCGTCAATGGCCAGCAGGTGGCCGCGGGAGATTCGGTAGCGCTCGAGCCCTGATCCCATCGGCACGACGAAAAACGTTTAAAAAAAGAGGCTTTTCAAAAGCCTCTTTTTTATCGTCGCGGTGTTGTGGTCAAGGCATCAAAGGGCTATTCGATCAGGCCCGGCAGCCACATGGAGACCATGGGGACGTAGGTCACCAGCATCAGCACGGCAAACAGCGCCAGATAAAACGGCCAGATGGTGCGCACGGCCTGTTCCATCTTGATCTTGCCGATGACGCTGCCCACGAACAGACAGGCCCCGACCGGCGGGGTGCAAAGCCCCATCCCCAGGTTGATCATCATGACGACGCCAAACTGTATCGGGTCCATGCCGAACTGCATGGCGATCGGCAAAAAGATCGGCGTGCAGATCAAAATCAGCGCCGCCATGTCCATGATCATGCCCAGCCCCAGCAGGGTCACGTTGAGCATCAAAAGAATCACGAGCGGGTTATCGGAAATATCCAGCAACAGATCGGTCAGAAGCTCCGGCACGCTGTAAAGCGCCAGCAGGTAGGAGAACGCCGAGGCACAGCCGACCAGAATCATCACCAGCGAGGTGGTGCGCACCGACTGATAGACCGCTTTTTTGAAGTTCTTCCAGCGCAGTTCACGATAGACCAGCGCCGTCACCACGATGGCGTAGATGGCGCCAAACGCCCCTGATTCGGTGACGGTCAGAATACCGGAGAGCACCCCGCCGACAATGATGATCGCTGTCATCAGCCCCGGCAGCGCTGCCACCAGACTGATCAACAGTACCCGCCAGCCCGGGAAGGTCTCGGCGGGATAGCCCCGCTTGACGGCCACCACATAGGCCGCCACGGCAAGTGCCACACACATCAAAACGCCCGGCACGACACCGGCCATGAACAGCTGGGTCACCGAGATGCCGCCGCCGGCTGCGACAGCGTAGAGGATCATGTTGTGGCTGGGGGGAATGACCACGCCGGCAATCGAGGAGGTCACCGTAACGTTGACGGCGTAATCGGCGTCGTAGCCTTTCTCCTTCATGACCGGAATCAGGATCGAGCCCAGCGCCGAGGTATCGGCCACGGCCGAACCGGAAATCCCGCCAAAAAGCATCGAGGAGCTGACGTTGACCAGCCCCAGACCACCGCGCACGCGCCCTACGGCGGCAGAGGCCAGCCGCACCAGCCGGTCGGAAATGCCGCCGTGAAGCATCAGCTCGCCGGCGAAGATGAAAAACGGAATCGCCAGCAGCGAAAATACCGAAATACCCGAGAGAATGCGCTGAAAGCCGACAAACAGCGGCAGCCCCTCATAGAGAAAGGTCACAACGGCGGCCAGTCCCACGGCAAAGGCCACCGGTGCGCCGATGACCAGCCCGATAAAGAACACGCCAAACAGGATCATCAGGCCCATTGCATTTACATCCTTGTTTTATGGGTAAGACGCTCGACGATGTTGGCGCCGGCAAACAGAACCATTAACGCACCGCAGATGGCCAGCGGCGCCGCCCGCCAGCTCTCGGACAGCCCGATCATGGGAATCGCCCGGGTGGTGTTGTCCAGCACCAGGTTGGTGCCCTGCCAGGCCATGAACACGCCAAAAACGAGAACAAAAAGATCGGCGAGATAACACATGATCGCTCTGGGAATCGCCGGCAGGGCCTCGCGCACCATATCGATGCTCAGGTGCGTGTTATGGCGCACCCCGGCGGCGGCGCCGAGACAGGTGATATATACCACGATCAAAAGCGAGGACTGCTCGACCCAGGTCGGCGTGTTGTTGAGCACGTAGCGGCCATAGACCAGCCAGCCAAACGAGACGATCAGAAACACCAGCAGCGTGCCGGAAACCACGATGCACAGATGGGCCAGCCCATCGAGCAGGCGCCCGGCAACACCCCGAGTCGGGTGGTCCTCGGGGATGTCTTCGATCTGGTCGGTAGAACTATTCATGGCAGGGAAGCTCCCGGACACGCCTCACCCCCGTCATCGTCGGGAGTGAGCCGCGCCCTTCGCGGTTGTTGTTTTACTGAGCGTTGCGAATATCGTTGAGCAGGGGCTCAAGATCGGGATGTTGTTCGATGAAGGCTGCGTAGATCGGTTCCATTCTTTCCTGGAAGGCCGGCTTGTCCACCTCGTTGATCTCGACACCGGCGGCGATGACCTCATCGCGGCTCTTTTTGGAGCCTTCCGCCCAGAGCTGACGCTGCAGCGTTGCGGCATCAAGGGCGGCCTGACGCACGATACCCTGATCTTCCTCGGAGAGTTTGTCCCAGCTTCTTTTGGCGATACATACGCACTCGGGCAGAATCAGGTGCTCGGTCTCGGAGAAATATTTCGCGACCTCGTCATGACCGCTGGACTCAAAGGAGGGGAAGTTGTTTTCGGCACCGTCAAGCACGCCGGTCTTGAGCGACTGATACACCTCGCCATACGCCATGGGCGTGGCGTTGCCGCCCAGTGCATTGATCATCTCCACGTAGAGGTCGTTGTTCATGACACGCACCTTGAGCCCCTGCATGTCATCAGGCTCGTTAATGGGGCGTTTGGTGTTGTAGACACTGCGCGAGCCCGAATCGAACCAGGACAGCGCTACCAGATTTTTTCGCTCCAGCGCCTCGGCAAAGCGTTCGCCGATCTCGCCGTCCATGACGTGGTGCATGGCGTCGATGTCCTTGAACAGAAACGGCAGCGACAGCACGTTGGTTTCCGGCACGATCGGCCCCATCGGGCCCATATTGAAGTTGGCAAAATTCAGCGCGCCGCTGCGGGTCTGCTCGATGGCATCGGGCTGATCTCCCAGTACGCCGTTATGAAAGATCTTGGCATTGACGCGACCGTCGGTTTTCTCGGTCACATCCTTGACGAAGCTATCGAGCGCTTCACTGTTGGGATAGCCCGGCGGATGAACGTTCCAGCCCCGCCAGTTATCGGCCTGGGCCGGCAGTGTCATGCCGGCCAGAATGCCGGCCACGGCTGCGGCCTGAAGACAGCGGACAGGACTCAGGGACAATCTGATCGACATGGCATGCGCTCCTTGCAATGAGTAAACAAGCATTTCGCAAACAGCGTTGTTCCCGACACGCTGGGCAGAAGGCAGCCATGTCAAATGAGGGAAAACAGGTTGCCGGCAGTCCGGAAAAAACGGCCGGGGGAACGGCATGGCTGGGATCAAATTTGTCATACATCATATCTACTCCACCACTATACGATGTGTCATTGAACCTTGTATGTAGAACATACACCTTGACTTTATAGGCCAATCTGTTAGCGCTATCATTTTCTTTTTGGCCCATAAAAAAGGGAAAGCCCTTACGGGCCTTCCCTTTTTAAATCAACATCTTGTTAAAACGCAGGCCGATTTTAACGACGCGCGATGATCCAGATCGCGTGGATGATACCGGGGATATAGCCCAGCAGGGTCAGCAAAATGTTGACCCAGAACTGAAGCCCCAGTCCTACCTGAAGAAAGACGCCTACCGGCGGCAGCAAAATGGCAAAAATGATCCTGACGATATCCATATCCCAACCTCACTTCATTTGTGAAAAGTGTTATTACAACGCCTGCGTGACGGGCCATCAGGGGTGTCACCGGCGCGACATCCTGCTGCCGTGACCGGTACAGATATGAGGGCTGGCGGAACCAAAGCCAAGTCCAGGACCGCAACGCTCTGAAATGACACCCGTTTGTACACCCGCACCCTGTTCGTTCGGAAAGGACGCAAGTGTAGATGCTGGCGCCCGATTATGCGATTGCCCCGGCCTTTCACGTCGTGGAGACTCGCAGGAACATCTCAGCAGGGTGATTTCTGCAGGCTGGCCTGAGAGACGTTGCTGTGCGGCTCGACGCTTCGAGTCAGCCAGACGTTGCCGCCGATGATCGAGTCATGCCCGATGGTGACACGCCCGAGAATCGTGGCGCCGGCATAGATGACCACATCGTTTTCAACGATCGGATGGCGGGCGTGACCCTTTTCAAGCTGACCGTTCTCATCGGCCGGAAAGCGCTTGGCGCCCAGCGTGACCGCCTGATAAATCCGTACCCGATCGCCGATGATAACGGTTTCGCCGATGACCACACCCGTGCCGTGATCGATGAAAAAGCCCGAGCCGATACTGGCGCCGGGGTGAATATCGATGCCCGTGGCCGAATGCGCCGCCTCGGACACCATGCGTGCCAGCAGCGGCGCGCCGGTCGAATAAAGCTGATGCGCCAAGCGGTGATAGATGATGGCGGTGATGCCCGGATAGCACAAAAGGACTTCATCGACGCTGTGCGCTGCCGGGTCGCCGCGGTAGGCCGCCATGATGTCGATATCCAACCAGTGGCGAATGGTGGGCAGCATGGCGCCAAAATCACGCACGATGGCAATGGCCTGATCGGAGTGGTCCCTGGGCGTTTCACCGCGACGCATGGCGGTATGGTCCAGTTCGAGCACGACCTGATCGAGCAGCGCATTGAGTGCGGCATCCAGCGTGTAGCCGATAAAGTAGTCTTCGCTGTGATGGCGCAGGTTGGAAGGCCCCAGACGCATGGGGAATACGGCCCCGATCACGGCCTCGACCACCTCGTTGATGATCTCGCGTGATGGCAGACTGCGCCCGCCGGACTCGTTGGTCCGTCCGTGATCGGCGCGCCACTGTTCGCGTGCCCCTCGAAGCTCATGCACCACGCTGTCGAGCTGCCAGTCGATGGCGTGATCCGCCTTGCTGTAATGGTTCAATCGTGCCATGTGAGTATCCCGGAGTGCCGACGACACCGCAGGCCGGTAACCGGCGATGTGTCATGTCATGAATCGATATGGGGTTGAGCGTAGCGCAGTCGCCTCGCCACGGCCTGCCGGTTTGATCATCGTTTTGTTGAAGGCACAGGCCGCCAATCGATTCGAAAAAAACAGTGTGTTCTCAAGTGGGCCCTGAGACGGCCCTTTTCAATGATGCTCTGCCCTATCCGGCAACGTCAGTCGGTCGATCAGACGACGGCGGTGCCCACCAGCCCGGCAGCAGGGCCTGAATCTCGCCACGCTGGAAACGATCATCGATGAGATAAATGACGCCCCGGTCCTCGGGTGAGCGAATCACGCGACCGGCGGCCTGGACCACCCGTGTCATGCCCGGATAGAGATAGGCATAGCGGTAGCCATCGCCGAACAGTGTCTCCATGCGGGCCTTCATCTGCTCATTGACCGGGTTGAACTGCGCAAGACCCAGCGTGGCCACAAAGGCGCCGATCAACCGTTCGCCGGGCAGATCGATGCCCTCGCCGAAAATCCCGCCCAGCACGGCAAAGCCGATGCCCTGCCCTGCCAGCGTGAAGCGCGCCAGAAAGGCGTCCCGCTCGGGCTCCGACATGCGTCGCGCCTGTGCCCACTGCGGCACGTCAGGTGCGTGTTCGGCCAGCGTCTCGCTGACCCGCTCGAGATAGTCAAAGCTGCTGAAAAAGGCCAGATAGTTGCCGGGGCGCCGGCGAAACTGACGCGCCATCAGCTCGGCAATGGGCGCAAGGGACGCCCCCCGGTCGCGATAGCGCGTGGAAATATGCCCGGCCAGATGCACCTCGAGCTGCCCGGCAGTAAAGGGCGAGGCCATCTCGAGCCAGGGCGTCGAGGCCTCAAGCCCGAGCTGGTCGCGGTAGTAGCCGGCCGGCGACAACGTCGCCGAGAACAGGATGACGGCGTGGGCCGCCTCGAAGCGCGCAGCCAGCAGTGGTGCCGGCACCACATTGCGCAGTGACAGCGTGGCGCTTTTGCCGCGGCGTTCGATATCAAAGAGATAGTGGTCAGGGTCGCATTCACCGGCGAGTTCGGCGATGCGCACGATCTGCATGGCATCAAACCAGGCCTCCAGCAGCGCGCTTTCAAGACCGATGGGCGTCTCGACCATCATGTCCCCCACGGCCGTGACGAACTGCGACAGCGCGTTGAAAAGCTTGCGCGGCGGTGTTTCCAGGCAGATGTAGTCGCCGTCATGGTCCCGCAGCAGTGCCTTCCACTGCCGCCAGAGTCGGTCCAGCGCCCGCTTGAGTGCCGCCGGGGCGTCACGCCGGGCCGCGGCAAAGCGACCCTGATCAAATTCGGCGCCATACATGGCCCGCCCGCGCTCGACGAGATTGTGGGCCTCATCAACGAGCACGCTCACCCGCCACTGATGCTGCCGCGCCAGGGCGTAGAGCATGGCGCTGGTGTCGAACCAGTAATTGACGTCGCCGATCACCACATCGCACCAGTGCGCCATCTCCTGACCAAGATAGTAGGGGCAAACACGGTGAGACAGAGCGACGTCCCGGAGCCCGGCATGATCCAGCCAGCCTCGTGCGACCGCGGCCTGTCGCGCCTCGGGTAAACGATCGTAAAAGCCATTGGCCAGCGGGCAGCTATCGCCATGGCAGGCAAGCTCCGGATGCTCGCAGGCCCTGTCACGTGCGATCAGCTCCAGCGTTCGCACCGCCGGGCCGTCTCCCGTTTCAGCGGCATCCGCCATGCCCAGCGTGATCAGGGCTTCCAGCGCCAGCCGGCGCCCCGTGGTGCGTGCGGTAAGAAAAAACAGTCGATCAAGCTGCTGGCCCGGCATGGCCTTGAGCGCCGGAAACAGGGTGCCCAGCGTCTTGCCGATGCCGGTGGGCGCCTGCAGCATCAGATCGCGCCGGGTGCTGATCGCCTTGTAAACGCTTTCGGCCAATGCGCGCTGGCCGGGTCGAAAATCGGCATGAGGAAACGCAAGCTGCGTCAGCCGCTGCGCGCGCGCCGCCTCGTGGGCAAGCTCCTGCTCGGCCCAGTCGATGAAACGCTCGCACTGCGCGATAAAAAACGCCTCCAGCGTGTGGCGGTCCATGGTCTCCGTCAGCACGGTTTCACGCTGCTGCTCGATATCGAAATAGACCAGCGCGACTTCCAAACGCTCAAGGTCGCGCTGACGGCACATCAGCGCGGCATAGACCTTCGCCTGCGCCCAGTGCAGCGCGCGCTGATTGGCCGGCATGGCCTCGATATCGCCTCGGCGGGTCTTGACCTCCTCCAGCCGCTGGCGCACCGGATCATAGCCATCGGCACGGCCCCGCACGATCAGCGCGCCATACCGGCCCTCAAGCGTGACTTCATGCTCGTAGTGCTCGCCGCGGCGCGCGACCACCACCTGATGGCCGGCAATCCCCTGCTGCGCGGTGGGCGCGGGCGTAAATCGAAGATCCAGATCGCCGGTGCGCGCGGTAAACTCACACAGCGCGCGCACCGCCACGCGATAGCGCGGCGTCTCGACATCGCTCGACGGCGTCATCACATGGTCTGCGCTCACGGCGCGCCCTCATCGCTGTCCCAGCGCACATGACAGACCGCGACCGGCATGTCATGGCGGGCGCAAAAGGCAATCCAGCGCTTTTGATTGTCCTGCAGCCGGTCGCCCGGCCCCTTGACCTCGATCATCTCATAGCGCGGCGAGCCCTCGGGGGCCTGCGGGTAGAAGCGAATGAGATCGGGCATGCCGGCGCGATTGGCGCGGATATCGGTCAGCAGCCGCTCAAACCAGGCGCGCAGATGCTCGGGCGGCAGGCACTCGAGCGCCAGTGTCAAAAGCTCATCACTGAGCGCCCCCCAGTGCACGAAAGGTGACTGGATGCCTCTTTTGTCTTGGTAGCGCTGCACGATGGTCTCGCGCCAGCTGCCCTCTTCCAGACGGGCCAGGCAGCGCTGAAAGGACTGTTCACGCTGGGGATAGAACTCCGGACGCATCAGGTCGGCCGGGCCGCTCTGAAACGGATGAAAAAACGCCCCCGGCAACGGGGCGAAGATGGCCTCCCAGCACAGCAGGCCAAACAGCGCGTTGATCAGCGTATTTTCGACATAAAAGACCGGGGCCTCTGCCGAGTCAAGATGCTCGCGAACGCTGCGTTCCACGGACCCGCTGCGGGGCAGGGTCAGGTCATGGCGCCTGACGGGTGCCTGCACCTCACTCGACGGCTTGTCCATGCCCAGCGCGCGATGCAGCCGCGGCTGAATCCGGGCGCTCTGCTGACGCTCGGCCTCGCTGGTCGGCGCCTGTTGCGCCGCCGTGCACAGGGTCAGCGCCTGGTGATGTTCACCGAGGCGCTCCAGCACCCGAATGCGTCGAATGCGCGCCTCGCCGTGGCCGCTCTGGCCGTAAAGCTCGGCGGCCCGTACCAGCCCCCCCTGACGCTCGCAGTGGCGGGCAATGGCGTAGATGACTCGCCCCCGGCGCGCCTCCAGCCAGATGCTGTCATCCAGGCGTGCTGGCAGGCCTGCCAGCACCTCATCAATATCGCAGCCGGCCTCGAAGCGCTCACGGCACTCGTGAATCTGCCAGTAGCGCTCGATATCCTCACGGCGCTGAAAGGCCCGGGAGTCCGGTGTAAACGGGACCACTTCAAAACGGTAGATCCCCTGATCCGCCAGCACGAACTCGGAAAACTGCTGGCGCAGGTTGCCAAAAAACATCAGTCGCAGACGCTCGCAGACCGGCATGATGGTCAAACGGACAACGTCGGCCACCATGGCCCGGCCGGTCGCCGTCGCCCACGCCGTTGGTGTCAACGCCTGATCAAACGTTGGCGCCAGCGTCTCTTTCAGCACCGCCTTGCGGTCGCGCGGCCTGGGCAGGTAATCACCAAACAGGGCGATCAGCTCGTCACGCGTGAAAAGATCAAAAAGGCGATCCAGGGTCAGACAGGGGCCACTGTCGACCAGACCCTGCTCGATCAGCGGTGCCAGCGCCGCCTCGATGTCGCCGATCTCGTCGTAATTGAGCCGATCGATGCGAAAATGCTCGCCCTTGCGCATCACCATGCGTACCAGCAGCGCTTTTGACGCCACGGGCAAGCCCTGAAAGCACGCGATAAAATCACGCTCATCCTCATCAAGCAGATCGTCGTAGCGCTCGCTCACCCAGGTCAGAACGTTTTCAAAATTGACCAGGTAATAGCGCGGGTCGTTGAGCGAATCCGCAACGGTCAAAAGCGGCGCATCATGGGGCGCTGTGCAGGCAGGGATACTGTTCATGCATCCATATTATCAGCGTGACGAGACCGGTGGCGAGAGATGGGACAGCTTGCTGACTTGCCATTTACGTCGCTGACGCTTCTACCTCTGCGGCTACCTGCTGGCCCCCTGATATCTGCGAAGTTGGCCGTGACGTATCGCTCCGGGATCAGCCTGCTGCACTTTCTTCACGTGACAATTTTGTTGTGCCGAAATGAAGATAATCCTGGCGTAACCGCCAACATGAGATAGATTTAAGAAAGTACAGAATTTATTCACCCATCGGAGCCAGGACACCATGTTCAAGAACCAGATCGAAGGCGAAACCAAAAACGCAGTAGGCAAGGCGCAGGAAGCCTATGGTGACTTTACCGATGACAACGAGCACCGCTCCGAAGGCAAGCTGCGCAGCGCCGCAGGTCAGGTACAGTCCCAGTACGGCGAAGCCGTCGACAGCGCTCGTGAGTTCACGGTCAAGCAGCCGGTTGGCGCACTGGCCATCGCTGCAACCGTTGGCTTTGTTCTGGGCGCACTGATCACGCGTCGCTGATCCCTGCCCGCCAGACAGCGTTATAAAAGACCGGCCTGTAAAAGGCCGGTTTTTTTATGCCTGCATATCAGGCAGGTGTTGAAAACAGGAGCCGGGGCATACCGCAGACAATAAAAAACCGCCCGGGGAAGTGGGCGGTGAACAGGAAACCAGAAGTGATGGTTTCCAGTATAGGTTGTCTCATCGGAACCGCCAGTTTTCCCTGACAGCTCTCGACATTCGTCGTTACCAGTCAAGCGCCTGCTTGACGAAGGGAATGGTCAGCCGACGCTGCGCTGAAAGTGAAGCGCGATCAAGACGGGTCAGTAGCGCCAGCATGTCACCCAGCCGGCGCGGCCCGCGATGCAGCAGATATCGAGCGACTTCATCGGGGAGCTGCATGCCGCGCTGGTGCGCGCGCAGCCGCAGCACTTCCAATCGGTCCTGATCGCTGAGCGGCTGCAGATGAAAGGTCATGCCCCACCCCAGCCGTGAGGCCAGATCCGGCAACACTACGGGCATTGCACGGGGGGAAGCCTGGGCGGCAATCACCAGGCGACAGCTGGCATCCCTCAGACGATTGAAGCAGTGAAAAAGTGCCTCTTCCCAGCGCTTGCGGCCTATCACGCGTTCGAGATCGTCAATGGCGACCAGATCCAGCGCCTCGAGATCCTCAAGCATGTGTGGCGGAAAGTGCCCCAGGTCATCGAGCGGCAGATACAGCGCTCTGGCGCCGCGATCGCTCGCCTCCAGACAGGCGGCCTGAAGCAGATGGGTGCGCCCGCTGCCGGAGGCGCCCCACAGATAGATGAACTGCTCGCCGCCGTCATCGAGCTGATGGCGCAGATGGGTGACAAGGCTTGCATTGGCACCGGGCCAGAAGCTGGCAAACGTGGCGTCATCACGCACACCAACACCTAGCGGAAGCTGTAGGGTATCCGGACTCATTACGGCGTCCATGCTCAAGACAAGGGGAACAGCAGCCACATTATCATGAACCCGATGATTCGGGGCAGCCTGTTGATATCTGCCCCGCCGGGCCCTGCAGGTGCGATGCGATCCACCATGGCCGATGGTACAATGCTGCCCTTCTTGATTATCGCTCTGGCCCCGGCCGGAACCCCGTCTCATTTTCAGTGACAGGACCCCAACATGACCGAGCCTTCGTCTCGTGACTCCCTCTCCTACAAGGATGCCGGTGTTGATATCGACGCCGGCAATGCGCTGGTCGAACGCATCAAGCATGTCGCCAAAAGTACAATGCGACCGGAAGTGATGGGCGGGCTCGGCGGTTTTGGCGCGCTGTGTCAGCTCCCCAGCGGCTATCGCGAGCCGGTGCTGGTATCGGGCACCGACGGCGTCGGCACCAAGCTGAGACTGGCCATGGATCTGGGACGTCACGACACCATCGGTATCGATCTGGTCGCCATGTGTGTCAATGACCTGGTCGTCGCCGGCGCCGAACCGCTGTTCTTTCTCGACTACTACGCCACCGGCAAGCTCAACGTCGAGATGGCCGCCGATGTGGTCACGGGCATCGGCGAGGGATGTCGTCAGGCCGGGTGCGCTCTGGTGGGCGGCGAGACGGCGGAAATGCCGGGCATGTATGAAGGCTCCGACTACGATCTGGCAGGCTTTTGCGTCGGCATCGTCGAGAAATCGGAAATTCTGGATGGCTCCAGGGTCGGCGAAAGTGACGTGGTCCTGGGCCTGGCCTCCAGCGGCCCGCACTCCAATGGCTACTCGCTGATTCGTCGCGTGCTCGAGCGCAGCGGCGCCAAACCCGATACACCGCTGGAAGATGGTCAGACCCTGCGCGAGGCGCTGATGGCCCCGACCCGCATCTACGTTAAATCGCTGCTGGCCATGCTTCATGACAGCGATATTGCCGTACATGCCCTCTCCCACATTACCGGGGGCGGCCTGCTCGAAAACATTCCGCGCGTACTGCCGGAGCACACCAGTGTCCATCTCGATGCTCAGGCCTGGCCCCGTCCGGCTGTTTTTGACTGGCTGCAGCGTGAAGGCAATATCGACGAAACCGAGATGCACCGCGTGCTCAACTGCGGCATCGGCATGGTCGTGGTCGTGCCCGCGACACAGGCCGAGCAGGCCGAGACCTTTCTGGAGAGCACGGGGGAAACCGTGTACCGGCTGGGGTATGTCAGCCGCTCGGAAGAGACACAGCCAGGCGTTGTGCTTGACAACGCACGTCAGTAATTGAGCAGGAATCTCCATGTCCGATAACGAAACCGTCGAGCAGGATCATCAGTTCGAACGGCCCGACCGTCAGCGGCTGGTTGTCCTGATTTCGGGAAGCGGCAGCAATCTGCAGGCGCTGATCGATGCCGAAGCCCATGACGAGCTGGGCGGCGAAATTGCGGCCGTCGTCTCCAACCGCGGCGATGCCTACGGTCTGGTGCGTGCCCGTGAAGCGGGCATTCCGGCCGTGGTACTGCCCCATCACGAATACGAGTCGCGAGACGCCTTTGATGCAGCACTGGTCAAGGTCATCGATCGACATGCGCCGGATCTGATCGTGCTGGCGGGCTTTATGCGCATTCTGACGCCGGCATTTGTACAGCGCTATCACGGCCGAATGCTCAATATTCACCCGTCGCTGCTGCCGGCCTATCGCGGTCTGAACACGCACGAGCGGGCGCTTGCCGACGGTGTAAAGGAGCATGGCGCCAGCGTTCACTTCGTCACCGACGAGCTGGATGGTGGCCCTGTCGTGGTCCAGGCCGCGGTCAGTGTGGCCCCCGATGATGATGATGCGGCGCTGGCCGAGCGGGTGCTTACCCGCGAACACGTCATCTATCCCATGACGGTGCGCTGGTTCATGCAGGGACGTCTTAAACTGACACAGGATGGTCCGAGACTTGATAGCCACCCGCTGCCTGCAGGCGGGCTGCGTCTATCACCCGATGATGTCACCGAAGAAGACTTTTAAATCCTGCCTCTTTCTGTCTAACGATCGCCGGCCCGGGCCGGCGATCCCTCTTTATAGACGCCATTACCCGCCTCTTTTGACCCGCCTGTCGAATGCCTGCCCCGTGCGATCAACATGTCTTTTGCAGGGCCACAACAGCCATGCCCTGAGCAATAAAAGTATCGGATACAAGGCAAGCACGGTCATTTTTTAAATCGCTCGTCACGTCACTGTCATCGGTTGTCGGTCAAGCTGGTCAGGCTGAATCAAGACACGAGGACGGCCGACTTCCTGGCGAGGAATACACGATGACTGAAGCAACGAAGGGCATGGCCGATCAGGCCACTGACTATCATGATGCAGACCGCCATGATGAAAATGTTCAACACGGCGGGCGCACGAGACGGTGGCTCACGCTCTTTTTATTGATCTACTGTCTCATCTGCGCCGTTTCGGTCATTGGCGATGGCTTTAAAACGGCCACGGGCGGTCACGCCGAACAGCTTTTCAACTTTGCTACCAACCCCTTTGTCGGCCTGATGGTGGGCATTATGGCCACCTCGTTGATTCAGTCCTCCTCGACGGTGACCTCCATCATCGTGGCCATGGTGGCCGGCGGACTGCCGGTTGCGATTGCGGTACCGATGGTCATGGGCGCCAATATCGGCACCACCATGACCAACACGCTGGTAAGCCTGGGGCACGTGCGCAACAAGGAGGAATTCCAGCGCGCGTTTGCTGCCGCCACCGTGCACGATTTCTTCAATTTCCTGGCGGTCATCATTTTGCTGCCGCTGGAGATTCTCTTTAGCCCTCTGGAGCGTCTGGCCGAACAGGCCGCCGTGATCTTTTACGGCGATGCCGACCTGTCCATCGATAACGCCAATCTGATCGGTATGGCAACCGATCCCGTCACCGGCACGGTAGAGCGCCTTGTTTCCACACTGCCGAACGTTTTGAGCGGTATCGTGATGATCGCGCTGGGAATCGCGGCGATCTTTCTGTCCATTCGCTATATCGGCAAGCTTCTAAAGGGCCTGATGGTCGGGCGCGCCAAACGCATCATGAACAACGCCATTGGTCGAGGGCCGGTCAGCGGCGTCACTTCCGGGGCGCTTGTCACTCTGCTGGTACAGTCATCCTCGACCACCACCAGCCTGATGGTGCCACTTGCGGGATCAGGGACCTTTTCACTGAAACAGATCTATCCTTTCACGATCGGCAGCAACATCGGCACTACCTTTACTGCGCTGCTGGCCGCCACGGCCATCAGCGGCGCCAATGCCACACTGGCGCTGGAAATTGCGCTGGTCCATTTGTTCTTCAATCTTTTTGCCATGCTCATTATTGGCGGCCTGCCGTTTTTAAGGCTGCTGCCTGTCAAGGGCGCACTGAGACTGGGAGAACTGGCCGCCGAGCGAAAAGCGCTGGCCGCGGCCTGGGTTCTGGGCGCCTTCATTGCGCTACCTGCCACACTGATTGCCATCACCGCTGTCACAGGATAAGGCCATGAGCATCGAACATCGCATCGAGACCACGTCAACGGCCGAGCTCGAGGCCATGCTGAATGACTCCGCCGAGCTGATAAAGGAAATCCGGGCTGAACTGGTCACGCGGGAAGCCCAGAAACGTGAGCTCGAATCGGTAGACACCCTGATTCACGAGGCCCGGCCCAGACTTCAGGAGATTCGAGGCTTTTTCGCCCTGGTGCTTGATGAGCTGCGCGAGCGTCGCAGCGAGTAGCCGGAGACCGGCCCTTGAATCGTTGGGCGCTTTCCTGCGAATCGGCGCTTTCCGACTTGTTGGCTCGATATGATCTGCCAGGATTGTGGCTCGACCGATGATCCGGTCGGTCTGGTCTGGAAAACAGGGAAGCTTTCACATGAAATATCGTCCGCTTGGCAACTCCGGTCTGCTGGTGTCTGAAATCGTGCTGGGTACCGTGCCCTTCGGTGGCAGCGGCGGCTTTGAAAAAGCGGCCAGCGTCGACGTTGACGGTGCACGCCGCCAGTTCGACATGGCACTCGATGCCGGCGTCAATCTGATCGATACGGCAGATCTCTACTCCATGGGAGAAGCCGAAGAGCTGGTGGGTCGCGCACTTGGCGACAAGCGCAATGACATCATTCTCGCTTCCAAGGCGAGAAGCCCGATGGGCAACAACCCCAACCACAGCGGGTTCTCACGCTATCATCTGATCAACGCCTGCGAAGCCAGCCTCAAGCGGCTGGGTACGGATCGAATCGATCTTTATCAGATGCATAACTGGGATGGCGTGACACCTGTCGAAGAGATGCTTTATGCCCTCGACCATCTGATTCAAAGCGGCAAGATTCGCTACTATGGCACCTCCAATTTCACCGGCTGGCAGATGATGAAGACCATCGGCAAGGCCGAACTGCATAATCTGGCCCAGCCGATCAGCCAGCAGATCTACTACACGCCCGAGGCGCGCGAGGCCGAATATGAGCTGATGCCGCTGGCCATCGACCAGAATATGGGCACGCTGGTCTGGGGACCGCTGGGAGAAGGTGTCTTCAACGGCAAGCTGCGTCGCGGTCAGAAAGCGCCGGAAGGCACGCGTCAGGGCAACGGTTGGCCCGAGCCCTATATTCATGACATGGAGCGCGCCTATGACATCATCGAGCTGCTGGCCGAGATCGGTGAGAAGCATAACGCCTCGATTCCCCGTACCTGCCTTGCCTGGCTCAAGGATCGTCCGGGCGTGACCTCACTCATCATCGGGGCGCGCAGTGAAGAGCATCTCAAGGATGATCTGGCCGCCGCCGAGATGACGCTTGATCAGGACGATATCGATCGCATCGAAGCGGCCACCCGTCCGGCGCCGCAGTATCCGTACTGGCATCGTGTGGTGGCCGGCATGGATCGTATCGACAAGGCAGAAAAGCCCTTTATCGATAACTACCGCAAGACCATCGAAAATCGCAGCGACCAGCGCTAATGGTCAGCCTCATCGACTCATGAGCGCAAAAAGGCCCATCCACTGGATGGGCCTTTTTATTCGGCGCTTTTGATTGCACGACGTAAAAAAGGCCCCCGATGATGCATCGGGGGCCTTTTCGCGTCGATACCCGAGGGTATCCGATCATGCCTTAGGCATTAACGCTTGGGCTTCGGACGGCCCTGAACGGCCTTGAAGCGCGGGTTGGACTTGCAGATAACGTAAACGCGACCGCGGCGCTTAACGACCTGGCAATCCTTGTGGCGAGTCTTGGCTGACTTGAGTGAGCTGACGACCTGCATGCTACCTCCGTCTCCCTGAATCATCAGGGGCGATTAAATCCGTGATTTCAACGTTGTCGCCAGCAGGGTCGATCCTGCTGACGACAAGGTCATTCATGTGCCTGAACATACATCGATGGCCATCCAGTGACGGCTACCGGCGTGTTATCAGTCCTGATTCATCTGCTGCTTGATCAGGTCACCGATCGTGGTCGGACCGGAAGTCTCGGTCTCCTGCTCACGCATGTTGCGCATGTTCTGACGCGTCTCGTCCTGATCCTTGGCGCGAATGGACAGGTTGATGACGCGGTTTTTGCGATCAACGCCCACGATGCGTGCTTCAACGCTATCGCCTTCATTGATCACGGTACGGGCGTCTTCAACGCGGTCATTGCTGATCTCGGCAGCCTTGAGCACGGCGATGACGTCAGTTGCCAGCTCGACATAGGCTTCGCGGGCATCAACTTCAGTGACACGGCCGGATACCAGCGCGCCCTTGTCATTGACGGCCAGATACTCGGACATCGGGTCGCTTTCAAGCTGCTTGATACCCAGCGAGATGCGCTCACGTTCCGGATCGATCGACAGGATGACAGCCTCTGCTTCTTCACCCTTGCGATAGCGGCGAACGGCTTCTTCACCGGTTTCGTTCCAGGAGATGTCGGACAGATGCACCAGACCATCGATGCTGCCGTCCAGACCGATGAAGATACCGAAGTCGGTGATCGACTTGATGGTACCGGAGACACGGTCGCCCTTGGCAAAGCGCGAGCTGAAGTCTTCCCACGGATTGGACGTGCACTGCTTGATGCCCAGCGAAATACGACGACGCTCTTCGTCGATATCCAGCACCATGACTTCGACATCGTCACCGACCTGAACCACCTTGGACGGATGGATGTTCTTGTTGGTCCAGTCCATTTCGGAGACGTGAACCAGACCTTCAACACCCTCTTCCAGCTCGGCAAAGCAGCCGTAGTCGGTCAGATTGGTCACGCGTGCGTTGACCTTGGTGCCTTCAGGATAACGATTCTTGATGTTGACCCACGGATCTTCGCCCAGCTGCTTGAGACCCAGCGATACGCGATTGCGCTCACGGTCAAACTTCAGCACCTTGACATTGATCTCGTCACCGACAGCCACGATTTCGCTCGGATGCTTGATACGCTTCCAGGCCATATCGGTGATGTGGAGCAGGCCATCAACGCCGCCCAGATCAACGAAGGCGCCGTAATCGGTCAGGTTCTTGACGATACCATTGATCTGCTGGCCTTCCTGCAGTGTCGCGAGCAGCGCTTCACGCTCGGCACTGTTTTCGGCTTCAAGCACGGCACGACGGGAAACGACAACGTTGTTGCGCTTCGCATCAAGCTTGATGACCTTGAAGTCGAGTTCCTTGTTCTCCAGGTGCGCGGTATCGCGAACCGGACGGACATCGACGAGCGAGCCCGGGAGGAAGGCACGGATGGAATTGACATCGACGGTGAAACCGCCCTTGACCTTTCCGTTGATCACGCCCTTGACGACTTCGTTTTCCTCGAAGGCTGCTTCCAGTTCCTTCCAGGCTTCGGCACGCTTGGCCTTTTCGCGAGACAGGCGCGTCTCACCGAAACCGTCTTCCACGGCTTCCAGCGCAACCTTGACTTCATCGCCGACACTGATGGTCAGTTCACCGTTGTCGCTACGAAACTGTGCCGCAGGGATCTGCCCTTCGGACTTCAGCCCGGCGTTGACAGTGATCCAGTCACCTTCAATGTCCACCACGGTCGCCATGACAATGGCACCGGGTTCCATGTTGATGTCCTGAAGAGACTGTTCAAACAGTTCTGCAAAGCTTTCGCTCATGGTATTCCTATAGTGATCAACAAAAAGCAACCAGGACGGCTGCATTCTCCACGCCACCAGCAAGCGCGGGCCAATGACAAACTCCCCGGGGACGTTAACGCTGGTTAGACGTGGCAGGGTTTACAGGTGTTGACCGCTGCCACCCCATGACGTCTTGCCGGGGCCTCCGGAAATTCAGGCGCTCATTGCGGGCTTTTCAAACCACGCAGGGAGAGAAGTGCTTCAATGTGTGCCACGACATCCGGGATCGAAAGCTCGGTCGTGTCGATGGTGACCGCATCTTCGGCAGGCTTTAATGGCGCCACCGTTCGCTGCATGTCACGCGCGTCCCGAGCCTCTATCTCCTTTAAAAGGCTCGAAAGGCTAGCATGTTGCCCGGCCTCTCGCAACTGATCATGGCGTCTTCTTGCCCGTTCCTCGGCACTGGCGGTCAAAAAGATCTTGAGCGGGGCGTCGGGAAACACCACGGTGCCCATGTCACGACCATCGGCCACCAGCCCCGGCATTTTGGCAAATTCGCGCTGACGCGCCAGCAGCGCATCACGTACGCCGGTAATTGATGCGACCTGCGAGGCGCACCCGCCCACATGCTCATTGCGAATGTCGGTGCTGACGTCCTCGCCTTCCAGCATGATGCGCGTATGCTCGCCCTCGCTGACAAAAACCACATCCAGCTCACGTGCCACCGACTCAAGTGCGGCGGCATCGGTCATGTCGATATCACGACGCATGGCCGCCAGCGCCGTAAGACGGTAAAGCGCGCCGGAATCCAGCAGATGCCAGCCCAGATCCTGAGCCACCAGACGACTGATGGTGCCCTTGCCGGCGCCGCCCGGTCCATCAATGGCGATGACGGCGGTCTCGATTTGCTGAGTCATGCGCCCTCCGAAACGGCCTCGACCTGCATGCCGACGTCACCGGCCAGGGCAGGAAAATCGGGAAACGAGGTTGCCACGTTGGCGCAGTCACGGATGGTGATATCCCCTTCAGCGCGCAGGGCAGCCACTGTAAAGGCCATGGCAATGCGGTGATCACCCAGGCTTTCGACCTCTCCGCCCTGATAGCGACCGCCCACGATATCGATACCGTCCTCCACTACGGTATTGACCACGCCCAGCACGTCAAGGCCGTCGGCCATGGCCTTGATGCGATCGGACTCCTTGACCCGCAGCTCCAGCGCGTCGCGCAGGCGCGTGGTACCGCGAGCATTGGCAGCGGCGATAAAGAGTACCGGAAACTCGTCAATGGCCAGCGGCACCTGATCGGCCGGAATATCGATGCCGTGAAGCTCGGCGTGGCGCACGCGAATATCAGCGACCGGCTCGCCGCTGACCTTGCGCTCGTTGAGCAGCTCGATGCTGGCGCCCATCTCGCGAAGGATATTAATGACGCCGATGCGGGTCGGATTGATCCCGACATGCTCAAGCGTCAGATCCGCGCCCGGAGTAATGGACGCCGCGACCAGAAAGAAGGCTGCCGAGGAGATATCTGCCGGCACGTCGATAAACCCGCCCGTGAGGCTGCCGCCGCCTTCAATGTGAGCGACGTCCTCGTGACGCGTGACCGGGTAGCCAAAAGCGGTGAGCATGCGCTCGGTGTGATCGCGGGTCGGCGCCGGCTCACGTACCCGGGTATCCCCGGTGGCGTACATGCCGGCCAGCAGCAGGCACGACTTGACCTGGGCACTGGCCATGGGAAGATCGTAATCGATACCGGCCAGGCGCTGGCCACCGCGCACGGTCAGCGGCGGCCGCCCGCCTTCTCCGGTATCGATGACAGCGCCCATCAGCCGCAGCGGGTCAGCCACACGCCCCATCGGGCGACGATTGAGAGAGTCATCTCCGGTCAGGGTAACGTCAAATGCCTGGCCGGCCATGAGCCCGGCAAACAGACGCATGCTGGTACCGGAGTTGCCCAGATACAGCGCCCCTTTCGGCTGCTTCAGCCCGTAAAGGCCGACACCGTGGATGACCACACGACCGGCCTGGGGGCCTTCAATCCCCACGCCCATTTCACGAAAGGCCTGAAGCGTGGCGAGGCTGTCCTCGCCTTCGAGAAAGCCCTCGACGGTCGTGACGCCTTCGGCCAGCGCACCCAGCATGATGGAGCGATGCGACATCGACTTGTCGCCGGGCACGCGAATGCTGCCCCTGACCTGACCGCCGGCGCTTGCACGGTACATAACGTTTCTGGTTTCCATGACCTGATAGCTCTTCTGGCTGAGTAATCTGTCGAAATAATGACGCGCGTGGCTCGCGCGGGAAAAGATGCCCAGCATGGCATCGCCGTCACTGTCTGCCACGGCAGTGCGAAGCTCGGTGACGCCGGCTTCGAACTCGGCAAGCGCCTCAAGGACAGCTTCCCGATTGGCAAGGTAAATGTCGCGCCACATGACCGGATCACTACCGGCGATGCGGGTAAAATCACGAAAGCCGCCGGCGGCGTAGCGAAAGATATCCAGTCGGTCGTCCTGACGTGCCAGCGTATCGACCAGTGAAAAGGCCAGCAGGTGCGGCAGGTGGCTGGTACGGGCCAGCACCTCATCGTGGCGCTCGACCGTCAATCGTTCGATGTAGGCGCCACAGGTACGCCAAAGACTCTCGATGCGACGCAGCGCTTCCGGGTCGGTATCGGCTTCAGGCGTGACGATAACGCGATGACGCTGATAAAGCGTCGGATTGGCCGCCTCGACGCCGCTTTTTTCGGCGCCGGCAATGGGATGCCCCAGCACCAGCCAACTCGGCACCCGACCCAACGCCGCCCGGATCTGATCACGAATGGCCGTTTTGGTGCTGCCCACATCGGTGACGACCTGACCATGACGGCGCAGCCGGCTCAGCTGCGCCATGACCGGCGCAATGGCCATGACCGGCACGGCCAGAACGATCAGCGAGACGTGCGGCAAAAAGGCCGCCGCGTCCGGGCCGCCGTCATCGATCAGCCCCATGCGCCGCCCCAGCGAGACCTCATTGGGATTGAGGTCAACGCCATAGCAGCGCCCGGCATAACCGGCATCACGCAGAGCCGCCAGCAGCGAACCACCGATCAACCCCAGCCCGACCACCAGGATACCGGACTCCTCTGACAACACGGACGGCAACTTCGAAATGTCCTGCTCGCTCAAAGCACACCCACCGGATAGGACCCCAGCACCCGGACATCGGCAGCGCGCAGCCGCACCTCTTCAAGCGCGGCCTGCACCCGCTGCTCCTCCTGATGCCCCTTGAAATCGATAAAGAAGACATAGTTCCAGAGACCGTGCCGTGAAGGCCGGCTCTCCAGGCGCGTCATGTCAACGTGATGGCGATGGAAGGGTTCAAGCAGGTCGTGCAGGGCACCGGGCTGGTTGCGCATGGAGGCCACCAGCGACGTCTTGTCTTCACCGCTTTGCGGCACATCGTGATTGCCGATGATCAAAAAGCGCGTCGAGTTGTCCGGCATGTCCTCGATCTTTTCCTCGAGGCGCTCAAGGCCGTAAAGCCGTGCCGCCATGTCACCGGCAATGGCCGCGGTGTGCCACTCGCTTTTGACCCGGCGCGCCGCTTCGGCGTTGGAGGAGACGGCCACACGCTCGGCATGCGGATAGTGGGCATCCAGCCACTTGCGACACTGCGCCAGTGACTGCGAATGGGAATAGATGCGCGACACCTTGTCCCGACGCGTGTTGCTGCCCACCAGCAGATGGTGATGAATGCGCAGCACCACCTCACCACAGATACGCAGTGACGTATCCATGAAGGAGTCCAGCGTATGGTTGACCACGCCCTCGGTCGAGTTCTCTACCGGCACCACGCCGTAATGGGCCGCACCGGCTTCCACCTCACGAAACACTTCATCAATGGCCGGCAGCGGCATGCAGATGGCACTATCGCCAAAATGCTTGAGCGCCGCCTGCTGGGTAAAGGTCCCTTCCGGGCCGAGATAGGCGGCCCGTACCGGTTTTTCCAGCGCCAGACACGCCGACATGATTTCCCGGAACAGGCGCGCCATCTCCTCGCCGGGCAGCGGCCCCTGATTAAGCGCCATGATGCGCTTGAGGACCTGAGCTTCGCGCTCGGGGCGATAAAACAGTGCCTCGGGGTCTTCGGCAAGCTTGACGTGTGCCACCTGCTGGGCACAGGCCGCACGCTCGCTGATCAGATCAAGAATCTGCTGATCCAGCGTATCGATACGATCGCGCAGGGCGCCAAGGTCCACGTCCTGACCGCTGTTGTCATGGGATGAAGGCTGATCCGTCATGTGTTCTACCCGTAGCGACGTTCAAAGTCCTGCATGAAGGACACCAGTCGATCAACGCCCTCTTCCGGCATGGCGTTATAAAGGCTGGCACGCATACCGCCCACGCTGCGATGTCCCTTGAGCGTCAAAAGACCCGCGGCTTCTGATTCGGCAAGAAACGTTTTGTTGAGCGACTCATCACCGAGTACGAAGGGCACGTTGGTCAGTGAACGGTTGGCCGCAGCGATCGGATTGGAATAAAAGCCGCTGGTATCGATGGCGTCATAAAGCTTTTGCGCCTTGCGACGGTTAATCTTCTCGATGGCATCTACCCCGCCCTGGGCCTTGAGCCACTCAAAGACCAGCCCCGAGAGATACCAGGCATAGGTCGCCGGCGTATTGAGCATTGATCCGTTGTCGGCAAACGCCTTCCAGTTGAGCATGGACGGCGTTTCCCGACGAGCGCGATCCAGCAGGTCATTGCGCACGATCACAATGACAATGCCGGCCGGACCGATATTTTTCTGCGCCCCGGCATAGATCACGCCGAATTTCGAGACATCCACCGAACGCGACAGAATCGAGGAGGACATGTCACAGACCAGCGGCGCCTCGACCTGTGGCACGTAATCCATCTGCAGCCCGCCGATGGTTTCGTTGTCACAGTAGTGCAGATAGGCGGCATCACTGGACAGCGCAAGTGCCTCCTGACCGGGCACGGCGGTATAACCGTTGCTCTCGGCCGAGGCTACCAGATGCGCTTCGCTCAGATGCCGGCCTTCCTTCAGCGCTTTCTGCGACCAGATACCGGTATCCAGATAGTTGCCACGACCGCCCTGCCCCAGCAGGTTAAACGGCACACACCCGAACTGCTGCGTGGCCCCACCCTGCATAAACAGCACGCTGTAATTGTCCGGCACCTGCATCAACTCACGCAGATTGGCCTCGGCGCGTTCTGCCACAGAAATAAAGGCGTCACTGCGATGGCTCATTTCCATGACGGAAAGGCCACGTCCTTCAAAATCGAGCATCTCATCACGTGCACGTTCAAGCACGGCGGTGGGCAGCGTGGCTGGGCCGGAACAGAAGTTGAAATGTCGGGTCATGTCAGGTCTCGACAGGCTTGAAAAAATAACGGCGCCTTTCCATGAAAGGCGCCGATGGTTCTAGTCTTCGCGTGCCGACTCGGCATCGCTGTCATCAAGGGTGTCCGGGGCCTGTCCGGTCTCTTCGGTCAGGGCCTCCTCATCCTCGACCAGCGCGTCATCCTCGGCTTCCAGCTCGTCAAGACGCACCGTGGACACCAGACTTTCGCCCTTGACGGTACGAATCAGGGTGACGCCCTGAGTGTTACGCGAACTGATGGAGACCTCGCTGACACGAGTACGGACCAGCGTGCCGCGATCGGAGATCATCATCATCTCGTCGCTTTCACCCACCTGGATGGCGGCGACCAGCGCGCCGTTACGGGCCGTGGTCTGCATGGCAATCACACCCTGACCGCCTCGTCCGCGCAGCGGGAACTCCTCGAGCCGGGTTCGCTTGCCGTAGCCGTTGATCGACGCCGTCAGGATATAGCACTGACCTTCGCTGATCTGACTGGCTTCCACTTCGGTTTCATCGTCGGCGCTGTCATCGATGGTCGTCGTGCTGGGAATGATCAGGCTGATGACACGGGCATCGCCCAACAAACGCATGCCGCGCACACCACGCGCCGTACGGCCCATGGCGCGCACGTCGTTTTCGTCAAAGCGGATCGCCTTGCCATTGGAGGACAGCAAAATGGCATGATCGCTGCCCGACGTAATGGCAGCACCTACCAGACGGTCGCCTTCATCCAGATCCAGCGCGATCAGACCGGCACTGCGCGGACGCGAGAACTGATCCAGCGTCGTACGCTTGACCGTGCCGTTGGCGGTAGCAAAGAAGATGTAGCTGTCGTCGCGATACTCTTTTACCGGCAGGATCGCGGTGATCCACTCGCCTTCATCCAGCGACAGCAGATTGACCAGCGGTCGGCCACGCGAGCCGCGCGAAGCCTGTGGCATCTCATAGACCTTGAGCCAGTAGACCTTGCCGCGATCGGAGAACAGCAGCACGGTGTCATGGGTCGAGGCCACCAGCAGATGCTCGATGACGTCCTCATCCTTCATGCTGGTCGCCGACTTGCCGCGTCCGCCACGCTTCTGGGCCTGATAGTCGGACAGCGGCTGGGTCTTGGCATAGCCGCTGCGGGAAATGGTGACCACCATGTCCTCGGCCGCGATCAGATCCTCCATCGTGAGATCACGACGGCTGTTCTGAATCTCGGTGCGCCGCTTGTCGCGATACTGATCGCGTACGGCTTCCAGCTCTTCGCGAATCACTTCCATCAGGCGATCGGCGGAGGAAAGAATCCGGGTCAGCTCGGCGATGGTATCAAGAATGCCCTTGTACTCATCGAGCAGCTTTTCGGTCTCAAGCCCGGTCAGACGGTGCAGACGCAACTCCAGAATGGCCTGGGCCTGAGCGGCAGAGAGCTGGTAGCGGCCGCGGTCGTCCGACAGACCACAGCTCTCTTCGATGTCGTCAGGCTTGCAGGACGTGGCGCCGGCGCGGTCCAGCATGTCGATGACCTGACCCGGCTGCCAGTCACGCGCGATCAGCTTTTCCTTCGCCTCGGCCGCATTGGGCGAGGCCTTGATCAGCTCGATCACTTCATCAATGTTGGAGATGGCAACCGTCAGGCCTTCAAGAATGTGGCCACGCTCCTTGGCCTTTTTCAGCTCATAGAGCGTGCGACGGGTCACCACCTCACGGCGATGGCGAACAAAGGCTTCCAGCAGCTGCTTGAGATTGAGCGTTTTGGGCTGGCCGCCTTCCAGCGCCACCACGTTGATCCCGAACACGGTCTCAAGCTGGGTCTGGGAAAAGAGGTTGTTGACCACCACATCGCCGGACTCGCCGCGGCGGGTCTCGATGACAACACGCAGGCCGTCCTTGTCGGACTCATCGCGCAGCTCGGCGATACCTTCGATGCGCTTTTCCTTGACCAGCTCGGCGATCTTTTCGATCAGACGCGCCTTGTTGACCTGGTAGGGAAGCTCGGTCACGACGATATGATCGCGTCCGGTACGCTCATCGTGCTCGACGGTATGACGGGCGCGCACGTGAATGCGGCCGCGACCGGTACGATAGGCGTCCAGAATGCCGGCACGACCGTTGATGATGCCGGCGGTCGGAAAGTCCGGGCCGGGGATATACTCCATCAGCTCATCAACGCTGAGCGTATGGTCCTCGATCAGCGCCAGACAGCCGTCGATGACCTCGCCCATGTTGTGCGGCGGCACGTTGGTCGCCATGCCCACTGCAATGCCGGAGGCACCGTTGACCAGCAGATTGGGAACACGCGTTGGCAGCACCTCGGGAATACGCTCGGTGCCGTCATAGTTGTCGACCCAGTCAACCGTGTCCTTTTCCAGATCCGAGAGCAGCTCATGCGACAGTCGTGCCATGCGCACTTCGGTATAACGCATGGCGGCGGCACTATCGCCGTCGATCGAGCCGAAGTTGCCCTGTCCATCCACCAGCATGTAGCGCATGGAGAAGTCCTGGGCCATGCGCACGATGGTGTCGTACACGGCGCTGTCACCATGCGGGTGATACTTACCGATGACGTCACCGACAACACGCGCCGATTTCAGATAGGACTTGTTCCAGTCGTTGCGCAGTTCATGCATGGCATACAGCACGCGACGGTGCACCGGCTTGAGTCCATCCCTGACATCGGGCAGCGCTCGACCGATGATGACGCTCATCGCGTAATCAAGGTACGACTGCTTCAGCTCGTCCTCGATATTGACTGGCAGAATCTCTCTGGCGATCTCACCCATGGGTCGTCAAATCCTGGTCCTGTTCAAGAAGCCCTGCTGCCTGAACGCCCCGGCCGCGGGGGCCGGGGAGCGTTCAGACGCGAACACCCGTAATGCAATCACGACGCACACGTGATCGCGCACGAATGATCCAATTGGTTGGCCCGGATTGTACCACAGCCCCACCGCTCTCCGGCAGACAGTGATGCAATCCGGCGGTGATTCAGGCACCTGCCAACAAAGGCCCTGTCACGTCTGGTACCAGCGTCTGTCCTTATCGGATAGTCCAGGAGTACGTCATCAGGACATGCCAGCGCTGGCACCCGCGCCTGCCATTCGACATAATGTGCGCCTTCAAGGAAAGGACGCTATGTGGTTCAAGCATTTACAACTTTATCGCCTGCTCGATGAGCACGACTGGTCACTGGATCAGCTCACCCAAGCCCTCGACACCTACCGCTTTCAACCGGTAACCGAGACTCAGGCCCGGCGCGTGGGCTGGACAGCGCCCGCCGGACGCCATGGCAACCAACTGGTGCATGAAGTTCAGGGCCATCGGCTGATGACGCTGCTGCGTCAGGAGCGGCTGTTGCCCAGCGCCGTGGTCAAGGAAACGCTCGAGGAGCGTGTCGAGGCATTGACCGCGCAGCAGGGCTATCCGCCCGGCCGACGAGACAAGCTGGCGCTCAAGGAGCGCATTGTCGAGGAGCTGCTGCCGCGCGCCTTTACCCGCACCACGCGCACGGATCTGTGGTGGGATACAAAGCGCGGACTGATCGGTATCAATGCCTCGAGCGCCAAACGCGCCGAGGAGATCCTCGACGTGCTGCGTGAATCGCTCGGCTCGCTCAAGGTGATTCCGCTGGCACCGCAGACACCGGCCGGACGCACCATGACGACCTGGCTGACCGACCCGACCACCCGCCCTGAAGGCATGGTACTGGGCGATCAGATCGAGCTTCGCGCCAAGGGCGATGACGGTATCCTGCGTGCCCGCAGCATCGACCCGGACGGTGAAGAGGTGCGCATGTCACTGGATGTGGGCCGCCAGGCCAGCAAGCTGGCACTGAACATCGAAGAGCAGATGTCGCTGGTACTTCAGGAAGACATGTCGATCAAATCGATCCGCTTTGCCGATGCCGTGCTCAAGGAGATCGACGACACCGAAAGCGGTGACGACCCCGTCCTGCAGATGGAGACCGAGTTCGCGCTCATGGCCCATGTGCTGGGTGACACTGCCGAGCGTCTGATGCAGTGGCTGGGTGGCGAAGCGACAACGGCCCCTGCATCACCATGAATCAGACGTCGGACGACCCGGACAACGAGATGCCCGCCGCCCCGGATGCGCTGCCACCTGCGAACGACTTCGAAGCCATTCGTCCCTACAACGACGATGAAGTGGTCACGACGCTGGCCCGGCTGGTCCGCAATGATGAATTCATTGACACCATTACGCGTTACCGGCTGCCCCGGCTGGCCCGTTACGCGCCACGCGTGGCACGCGCGCTGGCACGCCATGGTCTCAAGCGCGCCGTGCGCAACATCCACACGGTCGGTGATTTTCAAAATCACATTTCCCATTACATGGCGCGCATGATCCAGAACACGACCAGCACCTTCAGCGTGGAGGGTCTGGAGCATCTGGATCATCAAAGGGCCTATCTTTTCATCGGTAACCACCGCGACATTGCCCTTGACCCGGCGTTTGTCAATTACGCGCTCTATCACAGCGGGCGCAGCACCGTGCGCATCGCCATTGGCGACAATCTGCTGCAAAAGCCCTACGTGACCGATCTCATGCGGCTCAACAAGAGCTTTATCGTGCCCCGTTCGGCGCGCGGCAAGCGGGCGATGCTGGCCGCCTATCAGCAGCTGTCCAACTACATTCGCCACTCCATTGTCGAGGACAATCATCCGATCTGGCTGGCCCAGCGCGAAGGCCGGGCCAAAAACGGCGTGGACCGCACCGACAGCGCGATCGTCAAGATGCTGGGCATGGCCCGGCGCATGAAGGACAAGGACGCCCCGGTCAGCGACACCATTGCCGAGCTGCGGATCGTGCCGGTGTCGATCAGCTACGAATTCGATCCCTGCGATCAGCAAAAGGCACGCGAGCTCAAGGCGCGCAACGACGGCGTGGCCTATGAAAAGATCGCCTACGAAGACATTCTCTCCATCGCCGCCGGCATTACCGGGGGCAAGGGGCGTGTCAGGCTGGTGTTTGGTACGCCGCTCGAAAGCGATCAGGACAGCTACGACAGCGCCGCCCAGGAGATTGACCGCCAGGTACTGGAAAACTACACGCTCTTTCCCAGCCACTACCTGGCACTGGAAGCCACCGGCCACGCCCCGGAGCTTGTCGACACCCGCGATATCACACCGGCGGATCGACAGACCTTCAAAAAGCGCCTTGAACAGGTGCCCGAAGAGCTTCGCCCCTGGTGGCTGTGTCAGTATGCCAACCCCGTGCTCAACCGGGCCGGCCGCGAGCCCCTCTAGCACCGGACTGGAGGGCGCCCGAGCCGGCAGGGTTCAGGGGCGCGCCCTGCGTCGAGGGCGCGAGACGGGGTTGGCTACTTGCGCCAGAAGGTCGGTGTCAAAAGCACCAGCACGGTCAGGATTTCCAGACGCCCCATCAGCATGCCGATGCTCAGCATCCACTTGGCCGCATCCGGCAGCGGCGCAAAGTTGCCCGCCGGGCCGATCACGTCACCGATGCCCGGACCGACGTTGGCCACAGCCGACGCGGCACCGGAAAGCGCCGTAATCAGATCCAGCCCCATCAGCGACAGGCCCAGCGCCAGCACCGCGACGGTAAAGAAAAAGAAAAACGAAAAGGCGATAACGCCACGGATCTGATCCTCGGTCAGCACACGTCCGTTATAGCGCTGCACAAAAACCCCGTTGGCATGTACCAGATAGCGCAGCTGATTGACCAGCATGATCAACCCCACCTGAAAGCGAAACACCTTCATGCCCCCGCTGGTCGACCCGGAACAGCCGCCCACGAAAGTCAGATAGAAAAAGGCCGCCGCCGACAGCGGACCCCATACCGTATAGTCATCCGTGGCATAGCCGGTGGTCGTGACCACCGAGACCACGTTGAAGGCCACCTGCGTGAGCGCATCGAAAAACTCCATGCCGCGCACCACTCGATACAGGGTCAGCAATGCGATGACCACCACCAGCAGTGCCAACAGCCCCCTGACCTGCTGATCCTTCCAGAGCACACCCGAGCGCTCGCGCGCCATACGAATGTAGAGCACAAAGGGCAGCGCCCCGGTCAGCATGGAGAGAATGCTCAACCAGAGAATGACGGGATTGTCGGCGTACTGACCGAAGGAGGCGTCGTAGTTGGCAAAACCACCTGTGGCGACCGAAGTCATGCCGTGTACCACGGCGTCCAGCGGCAGCATACCGGCCAGCCAGTAACTGATGATCGAAACGATCGTGAAGCCGACATACACCAGCCCGATCGCCTTGGCGACCGTGCCGGCACGAGGCAGTACCTTGTCCGACCAGTCGGAGGACTCGGTCTGAAAAAGGCGCATGCCGCCCACGCGCAAAAACGGCAGTACCGCGATCGCCATGACGATAATTCCGACCCCGCCGACCCACTGCATCAGGCCGCGCCAGAGCTTGAGGCCATCGGAGAGATGCTCGATGCCCACCAGCACCGTCGCCCCGGTGGTCGTAATAGCCGAGACCGACTCGAACACCGCATCGGCCATCGACAGGCGCGGCGCGCCGAACTGCATGGGCAGGCTGGAAAAGGCCGACATCACCACCCAGCTGGAGGTGGTCAGGATAAACATCTGCCGCGGGCGCAGCTCGATCTGCACCCCCCAGGTCAGCAGTATCACCCCGACGGCCGTACCGAAGGTGACTGCAAAGGCCCAGAGAAACGGCCACATCTGACCGTCGCGCTCGATCATCAGCAGAAACAGCGGGATCAGCATGAAAATCGACAGGACCAGCAGCAGCATGGCCAGGATACGCAGAATGGGGCCCATTCCGGCCGGGTTACGGAAAAGCGGCAGGCGCAGCATGCATTGCATCCAGAATGATCAACAGGTGCGCGCTACTATAGCGGTTCGGGAAAGGTGGTGCAGCCGGGAAGGCGGATAAAAACAAAAGCCGGCTCGGGGCCGGCTTTTTCATGAGAAGTTACCCGTTAGAGCCCGAGTCGCAGTCGCGAGGTCTAAAATCTTCATCCATTCCAGTAGTACAGCTCCATTGACCCGTAGTCTCGCGCGACAGCGTTAACGTCTCACCACTCAAGCCACCGGAATCGAATGTATATAAAAGAGTTGCTGAACCATTACTACCTGCATTCTCTCCTGATCCCTGACCTGCTGAAACCGTAATTCTGTCATCCGTTATGCCGAGACTGTCTTTTGTAATAGTGCGATTAGTCAGTACGCGCTCCTCTACAGCCGTCTGATAGCCTCTTAGTGATGCCAGCCCAGAAGCCGCCTCGGCTCTTGCCACATAGTCCTGATAGCGCGGCACGGCAATGGCCGCCAGCACACCGATGATGGCGACCACGATCATCAGCTCGATCAACGTAAAACCACCCTGCCTGCCTGCCATTGACGTGTCCCTTTCAATTAAACGCATGTGTTCCTGCTCGGCGAGCAGGATAACGGTATATTTTGCGCCCTGCTACTGGATGACGCACAGCCCTTAACGACAAACGCGCCGGGAACTTTAGAGAAATGAACGCCCGCCGATAACGTGAGGCAAGTCACCTCTTCCTTTGATCCTATGGACTCGCGTGCATGTCGGATGCCCTTACTCAGCTCTCTGCCAATCCCTTGCGAAGCCTCGCCCATCAGCTGGTCGAGGATGGCCTGCTGGAAGCCGATCAGGCCCTGGCACTTGAGCAGCAGGCCCACCGGGAAAAGCGCGCGCTGCTCAGGCTGATCATTGAAGAGACCGGGGTGTCACAGCACGATGCGATCCAGAGTGCCGGATGGGCCTTCGGACTCGGCTGCGTCGATCTGGACGCTATTGCCGTAGCACGCCTGCCGCCGCTGCAGGGCCTGCCGGAAGCCATGATCCGCCGGCTGGGCGCCCTGCCTTTAATACGTGAAGAGCGCTGTTTGACCGTGGCGGTGGATGACCCTTCCCGGCTGCCCGTGCTGGATGAGCTTCAGTTCGCCATCGGCATGAGCGTGGAAGGTGTGCTGGCACCGGCCGATCAGCTCGCCGCCAGACTCGAGCAGTATCTGGAAATACACGGTGAAGGGGCGCTGGCGCTACTGGAAGGCCAGAACGCCATCGAGACCCTGGCGCTCGAAGAAGGCGATCTCAAGGATCACGACGAGGACGCCTCCTTTCAGTCCAGTGACGACGCCCCGGTGGTGCGCTTTGTCAAGCAGATCCTGCTCGATGGCATTCGCCGCGGCGCCTCGGATATTCATTTCGAGCCTTTCGATGAGAGCTTTCGCATTCGCTTTCGCATCGACGGCATTCTCATGGAAGCCTCGCGCCCACCGGCACAGCTTCGTCAGCGCATTGCGGCACGCATCAAGGTGATGGCAAGGCTTGATATCTCCGAGCGGCGCTTGCCCCAGGATGGCAGCCTGCGCCTGAAGCTGTCGGCAGGGCGCCACGTCGAATTTCGCGTCAACACCCTGCCGACGCTGTTTGGTGAAAAGATCGTCATGCGCCTGCTGGACCCGAACAGCGCGCGCATGGGGATCGATGCGCTGGGCTTTACGCCGGCGCAGCGCAGCGTCTTCGAGCAGGCCATCGCCCGCCCTCAGGGCATGATTCTGGCTACCGGCCCGACCGGCAGCGGCAAGACCGTCACGCTTTATACCGCGCTCAATCTGCTCAATACCGAGGCGCGCAACATTGCAACGGCCGAGGATCCGGTCGAAATCAAGCTTGAAGGCATCAACCAGGTCAACGTGCGCCCCAACATCGGGTTTGACTTCGCCGCCGCCCTGCGCGCCTTTTTGCGTCAGGACCCCGACGTGGTGATGGTGGGCGAGATTCGCGATCTGGAAACGGCAGAAGTGGCGATCAAGGCCGCCCAGACCGGTCATCTGGTGCTGTCAACGCTGCACACCAATTCGGCCGCCGAAACCCTGACCCGACTGGGCAACATGGGCGTGGCCGGGTTCAACATTGCCACTTCCATCAGTTTGATCATCGCTCAGCGACTGGCGCGCCGACTGTGCGAACGCTGCCGCCAGCCGGTGACCCTGCCTCGTGACGTACTCAAGCATCAGGGCCTTGAAGACGATGAAATCGACCGGGCCACGCTGTATCAGGCGGTGGGCTGTGAACACTGTACTCACGGCTTTCGCGGGCGCGTAGGCATCTACGAAATGGTGCCGATCTCATCGACCATGAGCCAACTGATCATGCAGGACGCCGGCGCCATGGCACTGGCGGAGCAGGCAAAGCGCGAAGGCCATCACGACCTGCGCCGCAGCGGCCTCCACAAGGTACTGGCAGGGCTAACCACGCTGGAAGAGCTCAACCGGATCATTCAGGAGTAATCATCATTATGGCCGCTTCTGCCCTGCCAAAACGCTCATCCACCTCTTCAGGGGAGGCCACTACCTTTCGCTGGCTGGGCAAAAACGCCCGCGGCGAGCGGGTCAGAGGCGAGATGCACGGCGTCAGCGAGTACGATATTCGCCGCCAGCTCTCGTCGCAGGGCATTATCGTGACCCGGCTGATCCGCAAGCGCTCCCTACCCGGCATGGGGCATCGCATCCGGGGGCAGGACATCACGCTGTTTGTCCGGCAGATGGCCACCATGATCCGTGCCGGCGTGCCGCTGCTGCAGTCTCTGGAGTCGGTCGCCAGTGGCACCAATCGCCCGGCGCTGCGCCATTTCATCGAAACGCTCAAGCATGACGTTTCCAGCGGCATGAGCTTTTCCCAGGCACTGGCGGCGCACCCGCGCCATATTGATCAGCTGTTCGTCCATCTGATCGAGGCCGGCGAACAGGCCGGCGCCCTTGATCGCATGCTTGATCGTGTGGCCACCAACAAGGAGCGTCTTGATCATCTCAGGGCACGCGTTCGCAAGGCGCTGTATTACCCTGCCGCCGTAGTGGCCGTGGGCATCGGGGTAACGGCCCTTTTGTTGATCAAGGTCGTGCCGCAGTTTGAAAGCATGTTCGCAAGCTTTGGTGCCGAACTGCCGGCCCCGACCCGAATCACCATTGCGCTGTCGGAAGCCGCCCAGCGACTCTGGTGGCAGGTTTTGCTGGCAGCCATGGCCATCGGGTGGGTCACACGCCGCATGCTGAAACGCTCACCGGCACTGGCATTTCAGGCCAGCCGACTGGTGCTCAGGCTTCCGATCATCGGGCCGGTCATTGAACGGGCTGCCATCGCACGTTTTTCCAGAACGCTGGCCACGACCTTTGCCGCCGGCGTCCCTCTGATGTCGGCGCTGGAAACGGCCGGCGGCGTCTGCGGTAATCTGGTGTTCGAGCAGGCCATCGAGCGGGTTCGTCAGGACGTCAGCGCCGGTCAGCAGCTTCATTTTGCCATGCGCACTACCGGTCTTTTCACCTCCATGGCCGTTCAGATGGTCGCTATCGGTGAGGAGTCCGGCGCGCTGGAATCGATGCTGAACCGGGTCGCCGATTTTTATGACGCCGAGGTCGAAAGCCGGGTCGATACGCTGACCACCCTGATGGAACCCTTGATTATCGTGGTACTCGGCGCCCTGGTCGGTGGGGTGGTGGTCTCGATGTATCTGCCCGTGTTTGATCTCGGCAGCGCCATATAGGAGCCTCGACATGACCGACCCCCTTTTGCTGTCCATCGTGGCGCTGCTGGCGCTGGCGCTGGGAAGCTTTCTCAATGTCGTGATTGCCCGGCTGCCCGTGATGCTGTCACAGCAGTGGACCCGAGAGGCGCATCAGATACTGACCCTGACGCCGCCTACTCAGACGAGATGCAACCTGCTGGTACCGCGCTCTCGCTGCCCGGAATGCGATGCCGCTATTGCCTGGCACGACAATCTGCCGCTGGTGGGATATTTCAAACGCCGCGGGCGCTGCGCACAGTGTCGATGTCGCATCAGCGTGCAGTACCCGCTGGTCGAGGCGGCAAGCCTTTCGCTGGTGCTCTGGGTCGTGTGGCACCATGGTTTGACGCTGACCGGCCTTGCGCTGGCGCTTGCCTGCCTGACGCTGCTGGCGCTGGCCGTCATTGACTGGCGCACGATGCTGCTGCCGGATGTGCTGACCCTGCCTTTGCTGTGGGGCGGGCTGCTGTACCAGCTGGCGAATCACTCTGACAGACTGGCCGAAGCCGTTGCGGGTGCTGCGGTCGGCTACATCATTGCCTGGGGGTTTTACTGGTTTTTCAAACTTGCCACGGGCAAGGAGGGGCTGGGCAGAGGCGATTTCAAGCTGCTGGCCGCGCTGGGCGCCTGGTGTGGCTGGCAGACCCTGCCTCTGATTCTGGTCCTCTCGGCCACGACCGGCGCCGTTATCGGCATTGTGCTGCAGCTGTTTCTGCCTCGCCTGCGAGGCGCGCCCATGCCCTTTGGCCCCTTCCTGAGTGCGGCGGGCATGCTGGTGCTGCTGGGAGGTGATAGGGTAATCGGACTGTATTACGCCGCCATTGGCCTTTACTGAATCCAGTCATCATGCACACACTTTTCGCCCCCGGGCATTACAACGGTTATCTGTGGGAGCTTTCATGCTGATTATCGGCCTGACCGGGGGCATCGCCGCCGGCAAGACCACCATTGCCGAGGCTTTCGCGCGGCGCGGCGCGGGCTGGGTTGATGTGGATCATCTGGCCCGCGAGGTGGTCATGCCGGGTGAGCCCGCGCTGGCAGACATTCGCGAGCGCTTTGGCGACGCTGTCATGACCGAGCAGGGCGAGCTCAACCGGGGTGCCCTGCGCCAGATCATTTTTGATGATGCCAGCGCCCGCCACGACCTTGAGGCCATCACGCATCCGCGTATTCGCGAAAGGCTGATACAGCGTCTTGAAACCCTGACAGGGCCCTATGCCCTTTTGGTGTCACCGCTGCTGCTGGAGACCGATCAGCATCAGCTGGTCAACCGGATTCTGGTCATTGATGTGCCGCCACAGGAGCAGATCCGAAGGACCTGCGAGCGCGACGGCGTGTCCGAGGTGCAGGCACGCGCCATCGTGGATGCCCAGATGTCCCGCAATCGGCGACTTGCCAGCGCCGACGACGTTATCGACAATGTCGGCAGCTTTCACGTCGTCGATGCCCGAATCGACCGGCTTGATCTTTTTTATCGCCAGCTTGCCAGTCAGTACAACGCCCATGAATGATAAGAGCCAGACCCCCGTAGTGCCCTGCCCTCAGTGCGGCAAGCGACTTTACTGGACCAGTGACAACCCCTGGCGCCCGTTTTGCTCCCAACGCTGCAAGATGCTTGACCTGGGCGCCTGGGCCGACGAGTCACACCGCATTGCCGGCGAGCCCGCCATGGACGATGCCAGCCTTGACGAGCTCATGAACCGTATCGAGCGCGGCGACTAGCCGCCTCTGTCCACCGACCGCGCGCCGGTCATCCATGAACGCAAAAGGGCCACCCCGCGGGGTGGCCCTTTTGCGCAAAGGATCCGATCAGCGCCAGAACTCACGTATCGAGGCAACCCCCTGCGCCCCCACGGCACGCGCCCGGTCACCATCGTCACGCGAGGTGCCGCCCAGGGCGTATACCGGCATGGTGACCTCTTCAACCATCTGCTGCAGATCGTGCCAGCCGATGGTAATGGCACCCGGATGGCTGGGCGTTTCACGCACCGGCGACAGCGTTACGAAGTCACAGCCGAGTCGCTGAGCCTGCGCAAGCTGCTCGTCATTGTGCGTGGAAGCCGCCAGCCACTTGTCCTCTTCGACGGGCCGGTGCGTCAGTGCCATCAGTTCACGACTGGGCAGATGCAGCCCGTCGGCCCCCACGGCCCTGAAGGTTTCCAGCGAGCAGTTGAGAATCAGTGACGCGCCATGCTCGCGGCACTTTACCAGCGCTCGCTCGGCGCGGGCTCGGTAAGCACTCTCATCAAGATCATGGGCACGCAGCTGTACCAGCTTGATGTCATCTTCTACCAGCGCGCGCTCAAGCCGGCGATCAAACGCTGCCTCATCGTCGGCCTCTCCCGTGATCAGATAATCATGGGGCAAAATGACGGCGCGAATAATGGGGCCGTTGGCCGCGGGGAAGGCATAGCGGCCCAGATCACCGGGATTGACCCAGCGTACGGCCTGGCCTTCACGGCCCCAGGGCTCGCCCTCGAAATCGTGCGTTTCCCAGACATCGAGCAGAATATGCTTGTCGGGATACTCATGATGCACACGAATCAGCGGCTGGGCACGCTGGATGCTGATGCCAAGCTCTTCGCGCAGCTCACGGCGCAGCGCTTCAAGCCCGGTTTCGTAAGGGGCCAGCTTGCCGCCGGGGAATTCCCACAGTCCGCCCTGATCGGCAATCGACGGCCGCCGTGCAATCAGTACCTGGCCCTGATCGTTGAAAATGGCCGCAGCGGCGACATGTACCCTTCTTTTCGGCATGCTGTCATGACCTTTCATGATGCGTGAATATCAATCGGTAAAGGGGATGGCACGGCGCTGCCACCCCAAGGTTTAATGGCGTCAGTGCACTCGCGGTGCGCGTCAGCTGCGGTAATCGGCGTTGATGGAGACATAGTCATGGGAAAGATCCGATGTCCAGACCTGCTCTCGCGAGGTGCCACGCCCCAGGTAAATCGTGATAATGATCTCTTCTTCGGCCATGACGGCCGCACCGGCTTCCTCGCGGTACTCCTGGGCGCGGCCTCCCTGGCGGGCAATGGTGACGCCATTGATGTCGATTGCCACCTGGCTGACATCAAAATCACTGATGGGTACCTTGCCGACCGCCATCAGTAGACGCCCCCAGTTGGCATCGCTGGCATAAAGTGCGGTCTTGACCAGCGGCGAGTGAGCAACGCTTAAGGCCACCGCCAGCGCTTCATCAACGCTGGCCGCCTCTTCAATGGCAACCGTGACGAATTTGGTGGCCCCTTCACCATCGCGCACGATGGCCTGAGCCAGCGTCAGCAATACGTCATCCAGTGCCCTGGCAAACTGCGCCAGCGCCTCGTCACTCTCAAGAGCCGCCCCACGCCCCGTGGCCACCAGCGTGCAGGCATCGTTGGTGGACGTGTCGGAATCAATGGTGATGCGATTAAAGCTGCGATCGACACTGTTGCGCAGCAGTGTCTGCAGCGTGTCATGCTTGATTGCGGCATCGGTGGCCACAAAGGCCAGCATGGTCGCCATGTTGGGACAGATCATCCCGGCGCCCTTGGAAATGCCGTTGATGGTAACCGGCTGACCATCGATCGTGATTGTACGCGTTGCCCCCTTGGGGCGCGTATCGGTGGTCATGATACCTTCAGCCGCGGCCTGCCACTGCGTCTCATCCAGCGAGGTCAGCGCCTCATCCAGGCCGTTGCGTATCCGCTCGACCGGCAGCGGTTCTCCGATGACACCGGTAGAAAAGGGCAATACCTGCTCCGGCAGCTGACCGGTTCGTTCGGCAAGCGCCGCACAGCAGGCCAGGGCGTCCTGCATGCCCGGCTCTCCGGTACCGGCATTGGCATTGCCGGTATTGATCAGAAGATAGCGCGGCGCGCCGTCTGCCAGATGCCGCCGCGCCACGTGCACAGGCGCAGCGCAAAAGGCATTGCGGGTAAAAGTGGCGGCCACATGACTGCCTTCAGCCAGTTCAAAAATGACCAGATCACGTCGATCTGCTTTTTTGATACCGGCCCGGGCAGTGCCCAGTCGCAGCCCCTCGATGCGAGGCATATCGGGAAAACGCGCGTTACCTACGGCCATGACCATTGCCCTTTGCTGTTCATGTTGTCTACCCGGCCCCCAAACGGCAGCCGGGCAGCGCGGCTCTGCCAGTAATTACCTGTCGAGACTGCCGTGACAGTGCTTGTACTTTTTGCCCGAGCCGCACGGACAGATATCGTTACGCCCGACCTTTGGTTCCTCACGGCGTACGGTGGGATTTTGCACGGCCTCGGCCGCAGCGACGGCTTCTTCGCTGACTTCCGGCGCCGGCACATCCTCATGAGCCACGTCGGTGCGCGTCATCTCGCTGGCCTGCTGTTCACGCTCCAGATTTTCCCGACGCTCGCGCTCAAGCGTTTCGGGGTCCGCCTGCTGGCGCACCTGAACGTGACTGAGAATGCGCACCACATCGGATTTGATGTTATGCAAAAGCGTCTGAAACAGCTCGAAGGACTCGCGCTTGTATTCCTGCTTGGGGTTTTTCTGCGCATAACCCCGCAGATGGATACCGCGACGCAGGTGATCCATCGACTGAAGGTGCTCCTTCCAGCGGGTATCCAGCACCTGGAGCATGACCTGCTTTTCAAAGCGGCGCATGGTCTCGTCGCCCACGCTTTCCTCTTTTTTCGCCCAGGCCTGACGCAGCTGCTCATGGAGACGTTCGCGCAGCATCTCTTCGTGAAAGTCCTCGTCCTCGCGCGCCCATGTCGTCACCGGTGCCTCAAGGTTGAACTCCTGACGCAGATGCTCTTCAAGACCGGACAGATCCCACTGTTCGGCCAGACTCTGAGGTGGCACGTAGCTTGAGATGGCGTGATCCAGCATTTCGACACGCAGCCCCTGGACGTTGTCGGAAACGTTGTCCGACGCCAGAATCTCATCACGCTGCTCATAGACAACGCGACGCTGATCGTTGGCCACGTCATCATATTCCAGCAGCTGCTTGCGCATGTCGAAGTTGCGACCTTCGACCTTGCGCTGGGCGCGCTCCACGGCGTTGCTGACCATCTTGTGCTCGATGGCCTCGCCCTTTTCAAGCCCCAGTACGCCCATCATCTTCTGCACGCGCTCGGAACCGAACAGGCGCATCAGATTGTCTTCCAGCGACAGGAAAAAGCGGGTGGAACCCGGGTCACCCTGACGGCCGGAACGTCCGCGCAGCTGATTGTCGATACGGCGTGATTCATGACGTTCGGTACCGATCACGTGCAGACCGCCCGCCTCGATGACCGCGTCATGACGCTTTCTCCATTCGACCCTGACGGCCTCAATGGCGGCATCGTTCGGTTGATCGAGCGCGGCCACCTCGGACTCCCAGTTACCGCCGAGCATGATGTCGGTACCACGGCCGGCCATATTGGTCGCGATGGTCACCGATGCCGGACGGCCGGCCTGAGCGATGATCTCTGCTTCTCGATCGTGCTGCTTGGCGTTGAGCACGTTGTGAGCCAGCTGCTGCTTGCGCATCATCTCCGAGAGCACCTCGGAGCTTTCGATCGAGGCCGTACCAACCAGAACCGGCCGGCCTTCAGCCTGCTTCACCTTGATGTCTTCAATGATGGCCTCGAACTTTTCCTGGGTCGTCATGAAGACCAGGTCGTTGAGGTCCTTTCGCGCTCGCGGCTTGTTGGTCGGGATGACCAGTACGTCCAGATCATAGATTTCACGAAACTCGAAGGCTTCGGTATCGGCCGTACCGGTCATGCCCGAGAGCTTGTCGTAGAGACGGAAGTAATTCTGGAAGGTCGTGGAGGCCAGTGTCTGACTCTCCTTTTGAACTTCCACGTTTTCCTTGGCCTCGACGGCCTGGTGAAGACCTTCCGACCAGCGCCGTCCGTGCATGGTACGCCCGGTGTGCTCATCGACGATGATGACCTCACCCTTGTCGACCACGTAATCCACGTCACGATGGAAAAGATGCTTGGCCCTGAGCGCGGCGCTGACGTGGTGCAGCAGGCCGAGATTGTGCGCAGCGTAAAGCGAGTCTTCGTCGGGCAAAAGGTTTGCCTGACGAAGAATGTTTTCGATCTCGTTGTGGCCGCGCTCGGTCAGTTCGATCTGCTTTTGCTTTTCATCGATGATGAAATCGCCGGTTTCGGGATCTTCGGAATCCTCGCAGGGGGCAAGCGGTGCCACCAGCTGATGGATGGTGCGATAGATATCGACGTTTTCATCCACGGGCCCTGAAATGATCAGCGGCGTGCGCGCCTCGTCAATCAGGATCGAGTCGACCTCATCGATGATGGCGTAGTTGAGCCGGCGCTGGACCTTTTCGTTTTGTGAAAAGGCCATGTTATCGCGCAGATAATCAAAGCCGTATTCGTTGTTGGTGCCATAGGTGATGTCGCAGGCATAGGCATTGCGCTTGTCCCGCGGCTGTTGCCCGGAGTAGATAACGCCCACGGACAGACCCAGAAATTCATACAGCGGGCGCATCCAGTCGGCATCACGTCGCGCCAGGTAGTCGTTGACCGTGACCACGTGCACACCCAGCCCGGGCAGCGCATTAAGATAAACCGCGAGCGTGGCCACCAGCGTTTTGCCCTCGCCGGTTTTCATCTCGGCAATGCGGCCCTCGTTAAGCGCCATGCCGCCAATCATCTGAACGTCAAACTGGCGCATGCCCATGACGCGTTGAGTCGCTTCACGCACGGTGGCAAAGGCTTCAGGCAGCAGCTTGTCGAGCGCCTCGCCGCCGGCGAGGCGCTCGCGAAACCGGGCGGTCTGCTGCTGCAGTGCCTGATCATCAAGAGCGCTGACGGACTCTTCCAGCGCATTGATTTTTGTAACGGCTTTGCGTAAGCGTCTGACTTCACGGTCGTTCTTGCTGCCGACCATCTTGCGTAACAGCGTATTCAGCATCTCTTTATCCTGTGTCGTCGTGTCATGTCATTTATCAAATTCAACGACACGTCGAAGGCGGGCCGCGGCGCGACAGCACGTCATGACCCGTTGGCATGCCGATCCAGGGCCGAACGGGCAACACTGTGCACGCGATACAAAGCAGCGTCACCGGCAGGCACCAAAAGCGCAATACCAGGCGTCTGAGACGGTAGCGACGACGAGACTCGGCGCGAATATGCTCTGGCGAATGAAAGCAGATCCGAATCAGTTGAGCAGCCGTGCCATCAAGACGAGCATCGGCCATGCCCATTGGCAAAAGACAGCCAATCAGGAGGCCGGCCAGCCACCACCGGGTCCTGAAGCCCCGTGGCAGACGGAATGTACGAGCGGGATGGGTCATGCTGTCAATCTGAGGATCAGCCGTGATAAATTGGCGCCATCCTTAATGATCGCGCGGCAGGGCCATGAGTATAAAGGGTAAAGGAGTACGCGCCCAGCCCGTGGGGCAATTGTTACGCACCCGTGGTTCCATGGCGCCGTTGATCCACACGGCAGGGATTCTTCTTGAAGCCCAGGAACACCTTCTCAATGCGCTGCCCGAAGAACTAAAGGATCACGTGCGTGTGGGCGGCTATCACGAGGGTCATCTGACGCTGATGACGGATCGAGCCGTCTGGCTGACGTGGCTGCGCTTTGAACGACAGCGGCTGCTGACCCTGCTGCGACAGCTTCCCGCCTTTCGTGATCTTTCAGGCCTGACCTTCAAGGTTCGCCCCATTCGGCCTGCCTATACTCCCGACACTCGAGTTCGAGAGCTTCCGGAAGCAGCAGCTTCTCAGCTTCGTGAATGCGCCCGCGATACGGACAACCCCCGCCTCAGAAAATCGCTTGAACGACTGGCGTCGCATTCGGGGCAAAAAAACGAATAATTATCGATATCGCGCAACAAAAAAGGGCACCGATCAGCGATCGATGCCCTTTTTGACTGTTTACTGTCCTGCCCCATAATCCGGACGGTTACATCGCCATCGCCGGCTCGGAATAGGAGATCGGTGACGTCTCACGATCCTCGAACGTCACGATTTCAAACGCTTCCTGATGCTGAAGCAGTGCACGTACCAGCTGGTTGTTGAGACCATGGCCGGACTTGTAACCACGGAACTCGCCAATCAGGCTATAGCCCAGCTGATAGAGATCGCCAATGGCATCGAGCACCTTGTGACGCACGAACTCATCTTCGTAGCGAAGACCGTCTTCGTTCAGGATACGGTACTCGTCGACAACGATGGCATTATCAAGACTGCCACCCAGTGCCAGATTCTGCGAGCGAAGAAACTCGATATCGCGCATGAAGCCAAAGGTACGTGCGCGGCTGACTTCCTTCACAAACGAAGTCGTCGAAAAGTCGACGCTGGTCGTCTGCTTCTGGCTGGCAAAGACAGGATGATCGAAATCGATGGCAAAGCTGACCTTGAAGCCGTCATGCGGCAGGAAGGTAGCGTGTTTGTCGCCATCCTTGACCGTCAGCTCCTGCTTGATGCGGATAAATTTCTTGGCCGCTTCCTGCTCGGCAATGCCTGCCGACTGAATCAGGAAAACAAACGGGCCGGCACTGCCATCCATGATGGGCACTTCGGGTTCGCTAAGATCGACGAAAGCATTGTCGATGCCAAGACCTGCGAAAGCCGACATCAGGTGCTCGACCGTGGAGACACGAACGTCACCCATGGCGACGGCGGTGCACATGGTCGTAAAGTGGACGTTTTCCGGATGCGCCGGAATACGAACGACCGGGTCAAGGTCGGTACGCACAAACACGATACCGGTATTAACCGGCGCCGGGCGCAGTGTCAGATAAACCTTTTTACCCGAATGCAGGCCAACGCCTGTCGCACGAATGGTGTTCTGTAATGTTCTTTGACGGATCATAGTCTGGGCTACCAGGCAGGAAACATTCAAACAGTTGTTTATATGGTAACAGTTCCCTTGGGGTTCGACAACGAACAGTGTTCGATTAGTCGATTATTATGCTTTTATTACCACGACAAAATTCGGCGGCCCCGAAGGGCCGCCCAATCAGATCAGTCTGCCTGGCGGCGCAGAAAGGCCGGAATATCCAGATAATCGTCCATTTCCTGCGACTTCTGGCGCCGCTCACGGGATTCTCGAGAAGCTTTCTGCTGTTCCTTTTCCTTCTCTTTTTCGCGCGATGACGCCTGTTGACGCGAAGCGGCCGGCTGGCGCGCCATGCGACGATAATCAGCCTGCTCGCTGCGAGAAGTCTGCGTCTGACGCGGCGCCGCCTTCTCTACTCGCCCATCAAGGCCTGCCGCCACAACGGTGACACGCAGATCATCGGTCATTTCCATATCGATGGCAGTACCTACCACGATGGTCGCGTCCTGAGAAGCGAACTCCTGAACAGTGGCGCCCACATCGTTGAACTCGCCAATGGAGAGATCCGGACCGGCGGTAATGTTGACCAGAATGCCGCGAGCGCCGTTGAGATCGATATCTTCCAGAAGCGGGCTGCGAATGGCCTTTTCAGCGGCCTCGCGGGCGCGATTTTCGCCCATGGCCGTGCCGGTACCCATCATGGCCATGCCCATTTCGGACATTACCGTGCGAACGTCGGCAAAGTCGACGTTGATGATACCGGGGCTTGTAATCAGCTCCGCGATTCCCTGCACGGCGCCAAGCAGGACATCATTGGCAGCACTGAACGCCGTCAGCAGACTGGCATTCTTGCCCAGTACCGTCAGCAGCTTTTCGTTGGGGATGGTGATCAGGGAGTCGACATGCTCGGAGAGCTCCTTCATGCCCTCTTCGGCAGCGCGCTGGCGCTTGGGACCTTCAAAGGGGAACGGGCGCGTGACAACTGCCACGGTCAAAATCCCCAGCTCCTTGGCTACCTGCGCCACGACCGGGGCACCGCCGGTGCCGGTACCGCCACCCATGCCGGCGGTAATGAAGACCATGTCGGCACCCTGAAGAAGCTCGGCAATGCGCTCACGATCTTCCATGGCAGCCTGACGGCCGACTTCCGGGTTTGCCCCGGCACCCAATCCCTTGGTAATTTCACTGCCCAGCTGCAAAACGGTCTTGGCAGCAACTCGCTTGAGCGCCTGCGCATCGGTGTTCGCGCAGATGAATTCGACGCCTTCGATGTTGCTTTCGACCATGTGGTTGACAGCGTTGCCGCCGCCACCACCTACGCCGATTACCTTGATTACCGCGCTGCTGGATGGCGCATTGTCTACAAGCTCAAACATAACCCCGTCTCCTGGACCGCCAAGGCAGTCCTGTCAGAAATTTCCTTTTAACCAGCCCTTGATCCGCGTAATGGTTGAGGAGAGCCGCTCGTTGTCCTGGCGCTCGGACTGGTAACGTCTTGGCTGCTCTTCCCGGCGGGGTTGGGCCGTAGAACGCGAGTAGCGAGAATATTTCATGCCGTAGAGTAACAAACCAACACCGGTCGAATAAATTGGATTGCGCACGACATCTGCCAGCCCTCGCACGTTCTGCGGACAGGCAATGCGCACCGGCATGTGAAATATCTCTTCTGCCAGCTCCCCCACCCCTTCCATTCTTGAGGTACCGCCTGTCAACACGATACCGGCAGCTACCAGATCTTCATACCCGCTGCGCCGAAGTTCTTCGCGCACCAGAGTAAAAAGCTCCTCATAGCGAGGCTCGACCACCTCGGCCAGATGCTGTCTTGAAAGATCACGCGCCGGGCGATCGCCAACGCTTGGCACCTTGATCATTTCGTCACTGGACGCCAGCTGTGTCAGTGCACAGGCGTATTTTACCTTGATATCTTCTGCATACTGGGTCGGCGTGCGCAGTGCCATGGCAATGTCGTTGGTGACCTGATCGCCGGCAATGGGAATGACAGCGGTGTGTCGGATGGCGCCTTCGGTAAAGACGGCAATATCGGTTGTGCCACCGCCGATATCCACCATGCACACGCCCAGTTCACGCTCGTCCTCGGTCAGCACGGCATAGCTTGATGCCAGCTGCTCGAGAATGATGTCGTCTACTTCCAGACCACAGCGACGCACACACTTTTCGATATTCTGTACGGCATTGAGGGCGGCCGTCACCAGATGCACGCGCGCCTCGAGCCTGACGCCCGACATGCCCAGCGGCTCACGAATCCCTTCCTGGGTATCGATGGCGTACTCCTGCGGCAACACATGCAGAATTCGCTGTCCTTCGGAGATGGCACGGGCGCGGGCGGAATCTATGACACGATCAATATCAGAGGGCGCCACTTCACGTTCCTTGATGGCCACAACACCATCGGAATTCATGGAACTGATATGGCTGCCCGCAATACCGACATAGACAGAATGAATGTCACATCCTGCCATGAGTTCGGCTTCTTCAACGGCGCGCTGGATCGACTGCACCGTCGATTCAATATTGATGACCACCCCTTTTTTCATGCCATGAGAGGGGTGGGAACCGATACCGGCAATCTCTATGCCGCCGTCATCGGTGGGTTGTCCAACGATGGCCACAACCTTGGATGTTCCGATATCCAGCCCGACTACCATATTGGAAGCGTTGGTTTCTCCTGCCATAGGTCGGGCCTACTCCCTGATCAACCTGTTAATACGCACAATTATCTCAATCGCATTCAATTAAAAAAGTAACTGGCGTAATTCCGCATTAATAATAGTGAAAGCATTACCGAGAATACGGTGATTTTAGAGTGAAAGAAATACCCATTACCCTTCAATACCCGTGTTTTTACGCAACTTAACGAGAACGTTAAGTTTATCCATCCGAATTATCATTTTCGGGCTCGTTTTCGCCGTGCCACGCCACCGAGACGCCGTTGGGATAACGCAAATCAATATAGCGGATATCGTTTCGACCCGCTGAAAGGCCACGCTGCCAGGCGGTAATAAAACGCTCAAGGCGCATGTCCAGATCCGTTCGCCCGAGCATGATCCAGAATGAATTATCAAGCTGGACTCGCCAGGCACCGCGTGGCTCGAGTCGAAGCTGTGTGATGGTCATGTCCAGACGCTCGAACTGCCTTTTCAAGGCGTCATAATAGGCAAGCACCTCATGGCCACTGCCCTGCGGGCCCGCAAGCCAGGGTCTGTCACCCACATTGCTGATGGGCCCCGCCGCGAAGGCCTCCCCTTGAGCGTTGAGCAACAGGCCATCGTTCCACCAGGCCACGGGACGCTGCTCGTAGAGTTCAAACGTCAGGGCATCCGGCCAGCGCCTTGAAAGCCGGACATCCTTGAGCCAGGGCACCTCGAGTGCCTCGCTGCGCAGCTGACCGATATCAACGGACAGCCAGCTCTCTCCGGCAATCAGCGGTGCGAGCTGATCCTGCAGATAGGCGGCATTGACGTACTCCAGATCCCCTCTGATGGACACGCGCTCGATGGGCTTGTCCAGCCATATCCAGAGCGTGCGACCGCCTGCTACCAGCAGTGCCACGATAAGAATCAGCCCCAGCAGGCGATTGGAGGTTGCCGTTGTCATTGCACGCCCTGCACCGGCCAAAAGGTTTTGAAAACCCCGATCATTACAGGGTAACTCCCTGGAGTTTGAGCTCACAGCGTGCCAGTGCCGTGCTGAGCCCACCGATGTCGCCGGCCCCCTGGGTAATCAGAATATCGTTGTCATCGAGCACGTTGCTCAATATCTCCGCCAGCGCTTCCCGACTTTCAACAAACAGTGGCGATGTCTGCCCGCGCTGGCGAATGGAGCCTGCCAGCGCCCTGGAATCGGCGCCCGTAACAGGCGCTTCACCGGCACTGTAGACGTCCAGCAGCAGAAGCTGATCGACGCTTGAAAGCACCCGCACGAAATCCTCGTAAAGATCATGGGTTCTGGAATAGCGATGCGGCTGATAGATCATCACCAGCCGCCGATCCGGCCAGCCTTCGCGAACCGCCTGAATGACCATTTCCACCTCACGGGGATGATGGCCATAGTCGTCTACCAGCATGACCGGCAGACTGTCGCCACCGCTTTCGGGCAGTCGATAATGGCCCTGCACCTGAAAACGACGCCCTACGCCGGCAAATCCTGCCAGTGCCTGGACGATCGATTCATCGCTGACACCGGCATCCGTGGCCACCGCGATCGCTGCCATGGCATTGAGCGCATTGTGACGCCCGGGCATGGCCAGTCGTACGGTGATCGGGCCGTGGGGTGCCGGCCTGCGGGCGGTAAACGACACGGTATCGCCGAGTTGAGAGAAATCGACAATTCGATAATCGGCGCCTTCATCAAAACCGTAGGTGACGAAGTGGCGTTGAATTCTCGGCAACAGCTCACACACGACAGGATCATCGAGACAGACAATGGCCAGCCCGTAGAACGGCAGGTTGTGCAGAAATTCGATGAAGGTGTCCTGCAGACGACCGAAGTCACCTTCATAGGTCGCCATGTGATCGGCATCGATATTGGTCACGATGGCCGTCATCGGCTGAAGATGCAGAAACGAGGCGTCGGACTCGTCAGCCTCGGCGACCAGATAGTCGCCCTGCCCCAGCTGAGCATTGCTGCCGGCACTGGTAAGTCGTCCGCCGATCACAAAGGTCGGATCCAGACCGCCCTCGGCCAGAAGCGTGGCCGTCAGGCTGGTAGTCGTGGTCTTGCCATGGGTGCCCGCCACGGCAATGCCATGACGAAAGCGCATCAGCTCGGCGAGCATCTCCGCGCGACGCACCACCGGCACACGACGTTCACGCGCGGTCATGACCTCCGGATTGGTCGGGTCCACGGCGCTTGAGACCACCACGACATCGGCGTCGCGCACGTTGTCGCCATGATGACCGATGGCCACGCGAATGCCGCACTGGCGCAGATGCGCCACCACCGAAGATTCGCGCAGATCACTGCCGCTGACGCAAAACCCCTGATTGGCCAGCACTTCGGCAATGCCGCACATGCCGGAGCCGCCAATGCCCACGAAATGAATACAGCGTATACGACGCATACCGCTGCGTGCCTGCACCTGATTACTCAAAACCTGTCTCCATACAGCCCTGGGCCATGATATCGGTCGCTTCCAGCTGCGCCACGCTTCTGGCACGTTGCCCCATCTCCAGCAGACGATGAGCGTTCAGCAACCCGGCAAGCGCCTCACTCAATGCCTGCACGCTCATCTGCGCCTGGGGGATCAACTGCGCCGCGTCGGCCTCAACCAGATAGTTTGCATTGATGGTCTGATGGTCATCCACCGCGTGCGGAAACGGCACCAGAAGCGAGGCCCTGCCTGCCGCTGCCAGTTCACTGACGGTCAATGCACCGCTGCGACAGACCACCAGGTCGGCCCATTCATAGGCCTGCGCCATGTCGCCAATGAAATCGGACACAGTGGCCTCGACACCTGCTTTTTGATACGCCGCAACGGTTGCGGTCTCCTTGTCCCGACCGGCCTGATGACGAACCTCGGGGCGAACATCGGCGGCCATCATACCGAGCGCTGCCGGCACACGTTCATTAAGCACCTGTGCGCCCAGCGACCCGCCCACCACCAGCAGCCGCAGCGGCCGACCCATCAGCGTATCGATGCCGCGCGGGGCGGCACCGATGTCGGCAATCTCCTGGCGTACCGGGTTGCCGATTACGATCGGGTGTCGAGCCTCGTCAAAGGCACCGGGGAAAGCGGCATACACGCGACGCGCCAGCCGGGCCAGCGCCTTGTTGGTCATACCGGGCAGCGCGTTCTGCTCATGAATGATCAGGGGTCGTTTCATCAGCCAGGCGGCCAGCCCGCCGGGGCCGCTGGCAAAGCCGCCCAGACCCACCACCAGCGACACATCCAGTGACCTGATGATGTGGCGCGCCTGATGCACGGCCTTTAAAAGCCGCCACGGCGCCTTGAGCCAACCCAGCGCCCCGTTGCCCCGCAGCCCGGCAATCGAGACGTGATGCAACGCAATCCCCGCCTCGGGGACCAGCGTGTTTTCGATACCACGCGGCGTGCCCAGCCAGTGCACTTCTATACCCCTTGCCTGCAGCGCCCGCGCCAGTGACAGCGCCGGTACCACGTGGCCACCGGTGCCGCCGGCCATGATCAGTGCCTTTCCGGAGGATGTATTCATGCCGGCACCTCGGTAGCCGTGCTGCGAGAGCGCTTGCGCGCGGCGCGGCGGCGGCCTCTCGTTTCACCATCCACGCGTAAAAGCAGCCCGACCATGGCCCCGCTCACCATCAGACTCGACCCGCCATAGCTCAAAAGCGGCAGCGTCAGTCCCTTGGTGGGCAAAAGCCCGGCGTTGACCGCCACATTAATAAAGGACTGCGAGGCAAAAATGATGCCGATGCCGTAGCAGACGTAGGCCGCAAAGAGGTGACCGCTCTCTTCGGCATTGCGCCCGATACGAAAGCAGCGATAGACCAGAATGGCAAAAAGCGCGACCGAACCCACGGCACCCAGCATGCCAAGCTCTTCTGCCAGCACGGAAAAGACGAAATCGGTATGCGCCTCGGGCAGGTAAAAAAGCTTTTGCACGCTGTTGCCAAGCCCCAGTCCGCTCCAACCGCCGCGTCCGAAGGCAATCAATGCCTGAGTCAGCTGATATCCCGAACCATACTGATTGGCCCAGGGGTCAAGAAAGCTTGCGATACGGGCCAGACGATAGGGTTCTGATATCGCCACAAAGGCGCCAAGAGTCACCACGCCCCCGGTCAGCAGCACAAAGCGCCACAGGGACGCCCCCGCCAGCAGCAGCACGCCCATGGTGGCGGCCAGCATCACGACAGCGGCGCCGTAGTCAGGCTCCAGAATCAGCAGAATGCCCAGCGAAAAGGTCAGTATCAGGGGCGCCATGAAGCCCCACCAGCTGCGGCGCAGCCGCGTCAGATGGCGCTCGGTATAGCCGGCGATGTAGATGATCAGACAGAACTTGGCGACTTCTGAGGCCTGAAGGTTGATGGGCCCCAGATGGATCCAGCGCCGGCTGCCGTTGACCTCTCGACCCACGATCAGCACGGCGGCCAGCAAGATGGCGGCAATGAGCAACAACGTGGGTCCATTGGCCCGCCACCAGACAGAAGGAACACGCATGACCACCAGCGCGATGGTGATGGAGGCCAGCACGAAAATGCCGTGACGAATGCTGTAATACCACGGGTTGCCGGTCTGGCTGTTGGCCACTTCCGTTGACGCCGACGTCACCATGACCCAGCCGATGAGCATCAGCGTGAGCGCCGCAAGCACCAGCCAGCCATCGATGACATGGCGCTCGGTGGAAAAACGTTCTGCCAGAGGTTTCATGAGTGAGGCTGCCACTGTTTGAGCCACGCGCAGAAGGCCTCTCCGCGTGCTTCGAAGTTGTCGAACTGATCAAGACTGGCGCAGGCAGGAGACAGCAATACGGCATCACCCGGTTGTGCCGCGCCCATTGCATGTTGCATGGCCTGCTCGAGCGTGTCCACGACCACGACCGTCACCACCGATCCCAGGGCGCGAGCCAGCAGCGCACGGTCGCGCCCGTAGACCACCGCGACCCGGGCGTGGCGGGCAAGCGGTTCGGCCAGCGGCGTAAAGTCAGCGCCCTTCCCGACCCCGCCGGCCAGCAGGATCAGGCGACCAGCCAGCGTCACCCCGATGCCCTCGATGGCGGCAAGCGTCGCCCCCACATTGGTGCCCTTGGAGTCATTGATCCAGGTGACGCCATCAATGTCGGCCACTCGCTGCGCGCGATGCGCCAGGCCGGCAAAACGTGCCACGATATCGACCATGCCGTCACGGGGCCAGCCGGCCTCATCGCCGACGGCAAACGCCGCCAGCACGTTAAGCAGACTGTGCTGCCCCGGCATCATGACATCACGTGCCGCCATGACCGGTTGCGACCCCTTCATGAGCCAGACCGCTGCATCAAGCTCGGCCAGCCCCCAGTCGCTGTCACTGCCCGGCATGTCACTGCCAAAGGAGACGACTCGCGCCACCTGCGCTGGATCAAAGGGCGCAGTGGCCGCGTCATCACGGTTGATGATGCCAATACCGGCACCATTGAAGATCTGTTGCTTGGCACGGGCGTAACCTGCCATGCCGTCGTGCCGGTCCAGATGATCGCTGCTGAGATTGAGATGGACGGCGATATCGGCACCGAGCTGCGGCGTGGTCTCCAGCTGAAAGGAGGAAAGCTCCAGCACAAAGCACTCGGCTGTCGGCTGCTGCGCCAGAAGACGCAGCGCCGGCGTACCCAGGTTGCCCCCGACCGCCACATTGATGCCACAGCCACGGGCCATATCGCCCACCAGCGTTGTGACCGTTGATTTGGCGTTGGAGCCGGTAATGGCAATCAGCATCGGTCGCTTCGCGCGCTGGCTCAGCGCCTCTACAAACAGCGCCGTCTCCCCCACGACCTCAAGACCGGGCTGTTCCAGACCGGGCGTGCGGGGATCCACCCCGGGGCTCAAAACAACCCTTTTGACCTTTTGAAGATCAAGCCTGCGCAGATCACCACAGTGCACCGGCACGTCGGGATAAAGGCGCTGGAAATCGGACAGCCCGGCCGGCCGGTCTCGCGTATCGGCCATGATAAAGGGCTCGCCCCGCCGACTCAGGTACTCGGCAATGGCCAGCCCCGAACGGCCCAGCCCGACAACAACGCTATGATGCGGCCCGATCAGCATGTCAGTCGATGTCATGTCAGCGGATTTTCAGGGTCGCCAGACCCAGCAGCACCAGTACCACGGTAATGATCCAGAAACGGATGATGACACGCGGCTCGGGCCAGCCCTTCAGCTCAAAGTGGTGATGCAGCGGCGCCATGCGAAAGATGCGTCGACCGGTCAGCTTGAACGAGGCAACCTGCAAAATGACCGACACCGTCTCCATGACAAAGACACCGCCCATGATGAACAGCACGATCTCCTGTCGTACGGCCACGGCCACCACGCCAAGTGCTGCACCCAGCGCCAGCGCGCCGACATCGCCCATGAAGACCTGGGCCGGATAGGTGTTGAACCAGAGAAACCCGAGCCCCGCGCCGATGATGGTGCCGCAGAACACGGCCATCTCGCCCGCCCCGGGCACCGAAGGAATATGCAGGTACTCGGCAAACATGGCATTGCCGCTGGCGTAGGCGAAAACCCCCAGCCCCATGGCAACCAGTACGGTCGGCATGATCGCCAGCCCGTCCAGCCCATCGGTCAGATTGACGGCATTGGAGCTGCCCACAATCACCAGATAGGTGAGCAAAATGAAAAAGGGGCCGAGCTGGATCACAATGCTTTTGAAAAACGGCACGATCAGACTGGTTTCCACCGGCGAGGATGCCGTGAAATAAAGTGCGACAGCCACGCCAAGACCGATCACCGACTGCCACAGATATTTCCATTTGGCCGGTAGCCCACGCGGATTCTTTTCGACCACCTTGCGATAGTCATCCACCCAGCCGATGGCCCCGAACCCCAGCGTGACCAGCAGCACCAGCCAGACATAGTGGTTGCCAAGATCGGCCCACAGCAGCGTGGAGATCGCAATCGACATCAGAATCATTACGCCCCCCATGGTGGGCGTGCCGGCCTTGGACAGATGCGACTGCGGGCCGTCGTCACGAATGGCCTGACCGATCTGACCGGCCACCAGCCGACGAATGACCCAGGGGCCGATCATCAGCGAGATCAAAAGCGCGGTCAGGGTGGCCAGAATCATTCGCAGGGTCAGATACCCGAAAACGCTGAAGCTGGTTTGGAAGGAAGCAAGCAGTTCGGCAAGAAAGAGCAACATTATGAGTCATCACCTGAAGATTCTGATCGAAGTGCGTTGACCAGACGGTCCATCCCGGCACTAAGGGAGCCCTTGATCAATACGCTGGCATTTGAGGGCAGGGACTGACGGGCAAAATCGATCATCGATGCCCAGTCGTCAAAATGGCACCCGCGCGTACCGACGGCGGTTGAAATCGCCCTGGCGGGCGCGCCGATCGTGACCACTCGATCGATATCAAGATCGCGCGCGTACTGCCCCAGTGCCTCATGTGCCCGGGCGCTATAGGAGCCCATTTCGCCCATGGCGCCAAGAAAGCACCAGCGAGGCCCCGGCCGCTGCGCCAGGGTATCCAGTGACGCCCGCATCGCGCCCGGATTGGCGTTATAGCTGTCATCGATCAGCGTGGTCCCGCGAATGCCTTCGATCATTACCATTCGCCGGGCCACGCCCTCGGCCTCGTTCAATCCGACCAGGATATGCGCCGGTGCACAGCCCATGGCATGGGCCACGGCAGCCGCACCCAGCGCGTTCATGACGTTGTGACGCCCCATCAGGGGCAGCGCTACCCGACCGAGCGCCTCGCCATCGATGGTGAGCGTAAACCGATAAAAGCCCTCGTCGCTTGCCATATCAACGGCCTGAACGCGAGCAGGCACATCGATACCGAAATCCAGTACCTCATGGTTTGAGGCCAGCGCCGCCCAGAGGGGGTAAAAGCGATCGTTGCGATTAAGAATGGCCACGCCACCGACCGTCAGTCCGGACAGGATTTCCGCCTTGGCCTGGGCGATATGGCCGGCGCTGCCGAACTCCCCGATATGGGCGTCGGTGACGTTATTGATCAACACCACATCCGGACGCGCCAGTGACGCCGTCCAGGCGATTTCGCCCGTATGGTTGGCGCCGGCTTCGATAACGGCCTGCGCACAGGTGTCATCCAGCTGCAAAAGCGTCAGTGGCACCCCGATATCGTTGTTGAGATTGCCTCGTGTGGCATGCGTTGGCGCACTGCGTGACAGGATGGCCTCACACAGGGCACGCACGGTGGTCTTGCCGCTATTGCCGGTAATGGCGGCCAGTCGACCCTGCCACTGAAGCCGGTGATAGCGAGCCAGAAGCCCCAGTGCCAGGCGCGTATCGGCCACCACCAGCTGCGCGATATCCGACTCGACCGGTGTATCGACAACGGCTGCAACGGCGCCGCGGTCATGGGCCGTTTCGAGAAAGTCGTGGCCATCGAAACGCTCACCGCGCAGCGCCACGAACACGTCACCCGGCGCAAGTTGGCGGGTATCGGTCACAATGCGACAGGCCGCTGCGTGCTCGAACTCGCCGCGCGGGTCGATGATGGCCTCCCCTGCCAAGCGCAGCGCTTCGATAATTCGTTGCGGCGTATTACTCATGCCAGTGCGCCTCCAGGGCCAGAGACGCCACATCGATATCGCTAAAGGGATGGCGAACGCCCTGAATCTCCTGGTAGTCCTCATGCCCCTTGCCGGCCAGCAGGATCACATCTCCCGGCTCAGCGTTTTCGATGACCTCTGCAATGGCCCGGGCACGACCGGGCACTTCCCGGACAGACGTGCCGTCGGGCATTTCACCCAGGATCATGCGACGAATCTCGTCGGGTGACTCGCCTCTGGGGTTATCATCCGTCACCACGACCTCATCGGCCAGAAGCGCTGCCACGCCGCCCATCAGCGGGCGCTTGCCGCTGTCCCGGTCGCCGCCGCAGCCCAGCACGCACCAGAGCCGACCCGGCACATGTTCGCGCAGGGCCAGAAGCGCGTTGCGCAGCGCATCCGGCGTGTGGGCATAGTCCACAACGATCGCCGGCGCGCCCGGACGTGCCAGCAGCTGCATGCGTCCGGGCACCGGCGCAAGGCGACCGGCGGCCTCCAGCAGTGCATCAAGCGGGCTACCCAGTCCGTACAGGGTGGCGATGGCCAGCACAACGTTGTCCAGGTTGAACCGTCCCATCAGTGCCAGCGACAGCTGCCGCTCGCCTTCCGGCGTCATAAGGGTGGCGGCAAGGCCAAGACGCTCTGCCTGCCAGCGTCGCACCTGAAAATCGTGGGACGTCTCGCTGCCCACTTTCAGTACCCGCACGCCTTCCTTGACCCCGGCCAGCATCAGACGAGCGAGCGCGTCATCGGCGTTGACGACGGCCAGTTCAAGCTCGGGGCGCTGAAAAAGACGGGCCTTGGCGGCCGCATAGGCAGCCATGCTGGGGTGATAGTCCAGATGATCACGACTGAGATTGGTAAAAACGGCCGCTCGAACATAACAGCCGCTCAGACGCTGCTGATCGAGCGCGTGTGAGGACGCCTCGAGTGCTACGCGCCGGGCGCCGGCATCGGCCAGTTCGCGCAGACGCTGCTGCAGCGAAATCGCATCCGGCGTGGTCAGCCCGGCGCGATCCAGCGCACCGGGGAGGCCGCTGCCCAGCGTACCGATCATGCCGGCAGGCGTTGCCAGCGCCTCACTGAGCGCTGCGATGTAGTGGGTCACCGAACTCTTGCCATTGGTGCCGGTCACCGCAATCTGCTCAAGCGAGGACGGCACGCCTGCCGCCAATGCCGCAAGCCGGCCCAGTCGACCCGTCAGGTCTTCAAGAATCAGAAGATCATCTGCCTTTTCCTGCCATGGCGCAGCCACCAGCGACAGCACGGCGCCCCTGTCACGAGCCCGGTCAATATACTGACGGCCGTCTACCCTTGTGCCGGGCAGGGCCACGAAAACATCGCCGGGCTGAACCTGGCGTGAGTCCAGCACCAGCCGCGCCTCATCGGGCAGCTGTAACGTCCCGGCTTCGGGCCAGAGCCTTGTAATGGCATCGGCCAGCGTGCCGGTCGGCAAATCAGGCACCAGGCGCCTCCTTGCTCTGATCGTCGGGGGGAATGTCCAGAAGGCGCAGCGCATTGCCGGCCACCCTGGAAAAGATCGGGGCAGCTACCAGACCGCCGTAGTACTGCTTGCCCTTGGGATTATCGATCGAGATCACGGTCACAATGCGTGGGTTGCTCGCCGGCGCGATGCCTACAAAATTGGAGCGATAGGCCTCTTTCTGGTAGCCGGTATTGCCCACCTTGCGCACGGTACCGGTCTTGCCGGCCACTCGATAACCCTCAAGCGCCGCGCGCGTGCCGCCACCGCCCGGCTCCACGACCGTTTCCATCATGCGGATCAGCTCATGGGACGTTTTGGGGGACATGACCTGATGGCCCTCGGGCGGCTTGTTCAGCTTGAGCAGCGACGGCGGCAGCTGCTTACCGTCGTTGGTAATCGCTGTGTAGGCGCTGGCCAGCTGGACCGCATTGACCGACAGGCCGTAACCGTAGGAGAGCGTGGCCCGCTTGGCCTTGGACCAGCTGAACGGGGATGGCAGGCTGCCGCTGGCCTCACCCGGGAAGCCAAGTCCGGTGGGATGACCCAGCTTCATGGCGTCGTAAACGTTCCAGATTGCATCGTCGGGAAGCGCCAGCGCCATATGGGTCATGCCGATATTGGAGGAGTGGGTAATGACGCCTGTCATGTCCAGCTGGCCGAAATTGCGGGTGTCCTTGATGGTGTAGCCATCCACCATCATCCAGCCGGGGCTGGTATCCATGGGCGTGTCCGGCGTGAACTTGCCCGACTCGAGACCGGCACTCATCGCCAGCGGCTTCATGACCGAGCCGGGCTCGAAGGCATCGGTGAGCGACCGGTTTCGAAGCCCTGCCGGGTCCACGCTGGTGCGATTGTTGGGGTTGTAGGACGGCAGGCTGACCATGGCCAGCACTTCACCGGAGTGCGCATCCATCATCACAACGGTGCCGCTGTCGGCGTTGTGCTCGGTAACGGCCGCCTTGAGCTCACGATAGGCCAGATACTGCAGGCGCAGATTGATCGAAAGTGTCACATCCCCGCCGGGATGGGCCTCGCGGATCATGTGTAGATCGCGTACCAGCTGCCCCTTGCGGTCCTGCAGCACACGGCGCTGACCCGGGCGCCCGGAGAGGTAGCGATCAAAGGCAAGCTCCAGGCCTTCCTGACCGTGATCGTCGATGTTGGTCATGCCGACCAGCTGCGAGGTTACTTCACCGGCCGGGTAATAGCGCTTGTACTCGTGACGGCCGTGCACGCCGGGAATATCGAGCGCCAGCACGCGAGCGGCAGGCTCGGGCGTCACTCGGCGCTTGAGATACATGAACTCCTTGTCACGGTAGTTTTGCACCCGCGCCATGAAATCGGAGGGGGGCTCATTCAGCGCCTCCGCCAGCCGGGCCAGCTGTACCGGGTCCTCGGGAAGATCCTTCGGGTTGGCCCACAGAGTGACCACCGGCGTGGAGACCGCCAGCGGCTCACCGTCGCGGTCGGTAATCATGCCGCGGTGGGCATCGATGTTCTGCACGCGGATGGTTCTGGAGTCCCCCTGCCCCTGAAGGAACTGATGATCGACCACCTGTAGATAGACGATACGTCCCACCAGTACCGCCATGGCCATGAAGATGACCGCCAGCACCACTCGGTAACGCCAGATCGGCATCGCCGCCACGTGACTGGCTGCCGGCTCACGACCGTACATGCGGGCATTGCGTCCAACGCGGCGGTTTTGTTCGCTCATGGCCGCATGACCCTGGTGTGATGAACGTCCGGCACGTGCATCTCAAGACGATCACGGGCCAGATTTTCGATGCGTGACGGGGTCGACCAGGTACTTTCTTCAAGCAGCAAACGGCTCCAGACGGTCTGGAGCTGATCGTGCTGACGCTCCATGGTCTGCAGCCGCGCATACTGGGATCGCGTGTGATAGGCCGTGCTGATGACACCCAGCGCTGACACGATAACCAGCACTACCAGCACCAGAATAATGGCATGCACAAACGTCAGGCGAAGCCGAAAGGGCCACTGCCACTGTCCGCGTGAAGACGCTCCCGGCGCGCGTTCGGCCATGAACTAGCCCTCCTGTCCCAGCTTGCGCGCGACACGCATGACCGCACTTCGGGCACGAACGTTGGCTCCGGTTTCCTGCTCGTCCGGGCGTATGGCCTTGCCCACGGGCGCCATGTCCCGCTGGATCTGGTCTTCGCGCAGTGGCATATGACGGGGTAGATGCTGATCGCCCCGCGACTTGTCGCGGATGAAACGCTTGACCAGACGGTCTTCCAGCGAGTGAAAGCTGATGACCACCAGACGCCCGCCGGGGGCCAGCGCCTCGAGCGCGGCACTCAAGGCGCGCTCAAGCTGGCCCAGCTCATCGTTGAGGTGAATACGAATGGCCTGAAAGGCGCGCGTGGCGGGATGGCGCCCCTTTTCCCATGCCGGATGGGCCGTCTTTAAAAGCTCGGCAAGCTCTACGGTACGGGTGATGGGGGCTTCCTTGCGCCGCTCTACCACGGCACGTGCCAGTCGTTTGGCGAAGCGCTCCTCGCCCAGACGCTTGAAAACATCGGCAATGTCGCGCTCGGGCGTCTCGGCAATCCACTGGGCGGCACTGATGCCGGCGTCGGGGTCCATGCGCATGTCCAGTGGGCCGTCACGCATGAAGCTGAAACCGCGGCTGGCATCGTCAAGCTGGGGAGAAGAAACGCCGACATCCAGTAAAATGCCGGAAAGCCTGCCATGAACCCCCTGCTGGTGCGCCACCTCGCCCAGATCGGCAAAGGTAGCGCGGGCCATGCAAAATCGCGCGTCGTCGATGGCCGCCGCTGCGGCCAGCGCATCGGGGTCCCGGTCGATGGCGACAAGACGCCCCTGATCGTTCAGGCGCTCCAGAATGGCGCGGGAGTGCCCGCCACGCCCGAATGTGCCGTCCAGATAGAGGCCATCCGGTCGTTGAACGAGGGCATCGACGGCACCCTCAAGCAGGACGCTTTCATGCTTGTGGTCTTGCCGGATACCTGGGGTCTGATTCATGAGGGCTCAAGGGATGTTTCAAGGGAAAACAGGTGGGAGTCGGCCTGTAAGCCGGGTTCTGTCGAGAACAGTCATTCCTCTAGGGCGTTCGTCACCGAACGCCTCAAGCAACCTACCCGAACCCGACGCGGGCCACGCCAATGGGTTCCTATTCGGTCTTGCTCCGGATGGGGTTTACCTTGCCACGACCTGTTACCAGGCGCGCGGTGCGCTCTTACCGCACCCTTTCACCCTTGCCGTCGGCATCGAGAGACTCGACACCGCTTGGGCGGTCTACTCTCTGCTGCACTTTCCGTCGGCTCGCGCCGCCCAGGCGTTACCTGGCATCCTGCCCTGTGGAGCCCGGACTTTCCTCCCCCGAACCCGAAGGTCCAGCGGCGACTGTCCGGCCGACTCCCAAGCGCGCAAGAATATCAGTGCCGAACCCCGGCTCCAAGCGCGTTAACCATTTTTATCCTTGTGCAAGGCGATTCGTGACGCCCTGGCAACAATTATTTACGTAATGCGCTGTCCTTGAGCTGCTGAGCCTGCTGATACCAGTCGCCCTTGCGCCCGCCGAGAATGCGGGCTGCCACACCCGCCGCCTGCTTGACCCCTACCCCCTCTTCCAGCAACGAGGACAGCAGCTGATCGGCATCGACCTGGCTGCTGCCGGTAAGCGCCTTTTCCGGCGCCGGCGCCATCATGACCACAAACTCGCCGCGCATCTGATCGCTGTCCTCGGCCATGCGCTCAAGCAGACTGCGCGCCGTGCCCTGCAAAAAGGTTTCGAAGGTCTTGGTCAGCTCGCGTGCGATGACCAGATGACGCTCGCCGCATACGGTATCGATATCTTCCAGAAGCTGGCTGATACGGTGAGGCGATTCATAAAACACCAGCGTGACCGGCAGTTCGACGACATCGTTTAAACGCTTGCGTCGCCCCGACCCCCTGGCCGGCAGAAAGCCTTCAAACAAAAAACGCTCGGTCGGGAGCCCGGCGGCACTGAGCGCCGTGATCAGCGCACTGGGACCTGGAATGGGAACAATGGTGTAGTCCGCCGCGCGCAGTGCCTGCACCAGGCGATAGCCCGGGTCCGAGATCAAGGGTGTGCCGGCATCGCTGATCAGGGCGACGCGCTGACCGTCATCAAGGGCCTGTTTGATGCGCTCGATTCGTGAGGTTTCGTTATGCTCGTGAAGGGATATCAGCGGTACGCGCACCCCGATATGGTCGAGCAGACGCACGCTGTGACGGGTGTCTTCAGCCGCGATAAGATCGGCCTGTGCCAGGGTATCCATGGCACGTCTGGAGAGGTCATCAAGGTTACCAATCGGTGTGGCAACCACGTACAATGCGCCCTTGCTAAAACTATTCATGTCATCACACTACACTGGTTCGGACGCGTTAACTGCTTTCGGATTGGCCCGTGTCATGGCAAAAAACATTACAGGCTCGACTGGAGCTGCATGGTACGCCGTGCAGTTCGCGGACGCCACGCCGTGGCGCCATCATGGAGACCGGCAAGAAAAGGAAATGCCCAGGTATGCGAACATCTCTTACCAGACTGGCCGGCGCGGCCATGGTGGCACTGACACTGGCAGGCTGTGCCGGCACATCGGGCATTGTTGATCGCTTTGGCGGCCAGTCCTCCGATGATCTTTTGCGCCAGGCCCAGCAGCAGCAGGGCAGCGAGGCGGCAGCGACGCGTCTTCAGGCAGCCGAAATACTGCAGCGTCAGGGTGACAATACGCGCGCACTGGAAGTGGCCAACAACATTGACCGCTCGGCACTCCCCTCCGAGCAGCAGCTTCGCTGGGCGCTGCTGACCTCGCGCGCCGCACTGGAAATGCAGGACCCGCAGGCCGTTTTGAATGCCACCGGCATTCTCGACAGCAACGTGGCGATGCCGGACAGCGAAAGAAACACGCTGATCGAGCGTCGCGGTCTGGCTCAGGCCATGAACAACGAGCCTTTCGAGTCGGCTCTGACCCTGACCGCCCTTCAGGAGCGCACCGGGGATACGCAGCTCAACGACACCATCTGGCGCCAGCTCAATCGCCTCGACCCGGGCCAGCTCGATCAGCTGTCTGCGCAGGGCAGCGTGGCGGCCGGGTGGGTGGAACTTGCACGCCTGCAGCGTCAACAGGGCGCCAACATCAGCACCCTGACCGATGCCATCAGCCGCTGGCAGTCCAACAACTCACGCCACCCGGCCTCTCGCCGTCTTCCCACGGATCTGAGCACCCTGGATGAAATCCGGGATCAGGAGATTCGAAAGATCGCGGTGTTCCTGCCCCAGGGCGGGCCGCTCGAGTCCATCGCCACCGCAGTGCGTGAAGGCATCCAGGCCCGCGCCGACGATGTGCGCAGCCAGGGCGACCAGGTCCCGGAGCTGGTCTTTTACGACACGACCGGTCAGGACATGGAGAGCCTCTACGCGCGCGCCACCATGGAAGGCGCTCAGGCCGTGATCGGTCCGCTCAGCAAGGAACAGGTTTCCCAGCTGGAAACCCGTGACGGTGTGGCCCTGCCGACGCTGGCACTCAATTACGGCACGCACGATCACAACAGCGCCCGCAACCTGTTCCAGTACGGTCTGTCCGCCGAGGACGAAGCACGCCAGGCAGCGCAGCGCGCCCAGCTTGACGGCCACCACCGCGCCGGCGTCATGGTGCCCAACAATGAATGGGGCAGCCGTGTCCTGAGCGCTTTCCAGAAAAGCTGGCAGCAAAATGGTGGTGATCTGGTCAGCGTCCAGAACTACGACCCGTCAGCTTCTGCCACCTCCTCGGTCAAATCCGTCGTGAACAGCGGCCGCGGCCGGCCCGATATGCTGTTTCTGCTGGCCCTGCCCGGCTATGCCCGACAGGTGCCGCCCACGCTTGATTATTATGACGCAGCAGACCTGCCCATCTACGCGACCTCACACGTCTATGAAGGCTCGCCCCAGCCGAGACTGGATCACGACCTTGATGACGTAATGTTCGTAGACATCCCCTGGCTGATTCCTGAAGCAGCATCCGGCGGCAGCGACGCGCTGCCCTTTGAATCCACTCGCGAACGCCTTGTCCAGAACGACCAGCCGGCACTGATCAAGCTTCACGCCATGGGGGTCGATGCCTTTGAGCTGGCACGCCGTTTGCCGGTCATGAGCGCCATTGGCGGTTTTGAACTCTACGGCGCCACCGGCCGGCTGGCGCCCGGGCAGGATGGCCGGATCGTTCGCACCCTGCCCTGGGCGATGTTTCGCAACGGCCAGCCGTCGCTGCCCTGAGTCGACATGGCCTTTCGACCCTTCAGCAGCCGACAGCGCGGTCACGACATCGAGTCGTTGACCGCGCGGTGGCTTGAGGGCCAGGGACTTTACACCATTGCCCGCAATCAGCAGGTACGAGGCGGCGAAACCGATCTCATCATGCGCGATGGCGAGTATCTGGTCTTTATTGAAGTCCGCTATCGCGCCAGCGCCTCGCATGGCTCTCCGCTTGAAACCATCACCCCTGCCAAGCAGCGAAAGCTGATCCGGGCGGCACGTTTTTATCTGCTCGACAAGCGGTTATCATGCCCCTGTCGCTTTGACGCGGTAGGGGTGACGGGTGAGCCTCCGGAGCACCTGCACTTTGAGTGGATCAAAAGCGCTTTTGACGCCTTTTGATCCCCGCCGCGACGCTGCGGGAATACAACGCCATTGACCATTTGAAGAGTGCCATGGACTTTCAATCACGCATCATCGATCACTTCAACGCCAGCATCGACGTCAAGACCTGGTCGAGCGAGGTCCTGCCGCCCTTCATCGAGGCCGCCAGCCAGATCATGGTTCAAAGCCTGATCAATGACGGCAAGATCCTGACCTGCGGCAACGGCGGCAGCGCCGGTGATGCCCAGCACTTCTCTTCCGAGCTGCTCAACCGCTTCGAGCGTGAACGCCCGAGCCTGCCGGCTCTGGCACTGACCACGGACACGTCAACGATCACCTCGATCGCCAACGACTACAGCTACAACGACGTGTTTTCCAAGCAGATACGAGCGCTCGGTCAGCCCGGCGACGTGCTGCTGGCCATCTCGACCAGCGGCAATTCTGCCAACGTCATTCAGGCGATTCAGGCCGCGCACGATCGCGACATGATCGTTGTCGCCCTGACCGGCCGCGATGGCGGCAACATGGCCTCGCTGCTGGGCCAGGAAGACTGTGAGATTCGTGTACCGGCCACCGTTACCGCTCGCATCCAGGAAGTGCATCTGCTGGCCATTCACTGCCTGTGCGATTTGATCGACCACCAACTCTTTGGCAGCAATGAATAAGCGCACACTCCCCCGGGTAGCGGCCGCCCTGTTGCTGGGTGCCACGCTTGTCGCCAGCGGCTGCAGCACCATCACCGGCAGCACCGGTTATGGTACGCGTACCAGCTATGCCATCGATCAGGATACCCAAATCGCACGCACGCTCTGGGACGGCATTCGCGCCAATGACAGCCTTGATGATACGCATATCAACGTCGACGTTTATAACGGCTTTGTTCTATTGACAGGTCAGGTAGGCAGCGACGCCCAGAAAACGCAGACGGGTGAGCTTGCCACGCGCCTTCAGGGCGTTCGCCACCTGCGCAACGAACTCAGCGTCGGCCCCAACAGTTCAACACAGCAGCGGCTGCAGGACACCTGGGTGACCTCACGCGTCAAGACACGCATTACGGCCAGCAACCGCATTGATAGCGACCGGGTCAGGGTTCTGACCGAAAACGCCACGGTGTATCTGATGGGCATGGTTCGCGCAAGCGAAGCGGACTATCTGGTTCGACTGGTTTCGCAGACCAGTGGAGTGGAGCGTATCGTCAAGGCGTTTGAGTATATCGACGCCTGACCCTGCATAACGGTGCGCGCGACATAAAAAAACGGACCCGCTTCTACAGCGGGTCCGTTGGTATTGCGGCACTGGATCAGATCGCTACTTGATGACCTTCAGGGACGGGCGCCCCTTGCGAGGACGCGAACCATCGTCGTCGTCATCATCGCTGTCATTACCGCCTTCCTCGTCCGTTTTGGCCACCGCGCCCAGATGCGAGTCACGCTCGTCAAGGTCATCGCCATCCGGCTCGGCAACGCCCGAATCGGCATCCGGCATGACGGGCTCCTGGCCAAAGACCATGCCCACGCCGTTTTCACGCGCATAGATGGCCACAATGGCATCAATGGGCAGCTCAACGGTCATCGGTTGACCGCCAAAGCGCGCATTGAATGCCACCATGTCATTTTCCATGAAAAGCTCTCGCACGGCGCCCGGGCCAATATTGAGAACAATCTGGCCGTTCTGGACGAACTGCTCTGGTACCACCACACCCGTACGCTCGGCATCGACAACGACATAAGGCGTGCAGTCGTTGTCCAGCAGCCACTGATACAGCGCACGAATCAGATAGGGACGGCTGGAATGCATGTTGTCACCTCACTGAAGAATGCATCGAAATGTCAGACCCTGTGCATCAATCAGCACGCTTGCTGCAGGACATCAGGTGCCTGTAGCGAAATCCGATCAGCTGCGAAGCTCTCGCTCCGACTCCAGAAGCGATGCCCTGAAGGCATCCCGCGCAAACAGCCTTTCCATATAGCCCATCAGTGGTTTGACCTGCTGTTCGGGCAGATCAACACCCAGCGCCGGTAAACGCCAAAGGATGGGGGCAAGGCAGCAATCCACCAGCGAAAACTCTTCGCTCATGAAAAACGGGATATCTTCAAAAATCGGGCTGATACCGATCAGGCTCTCGCGCAGCTCCTTTCGGGCCTGCTCGACTTCCTTTTTGGAGCCCGGCGACAGAATACGCTCCACCATCGGGCACCATTCGCGCTCGATACGATGCATCCACAGACGGCTCTGGGCACGCGCCACGGGATAAACCGGCAACAGCGGCGGATGCGGAAAACGTTCATCCAGGTATTCCATCATGACCTTGGATTCATAAAGAACCAGATCACGATCGATCAGTGTCGGCACACTATTATAGGGGTTGAGGTCGGCCAGCTCCGCCGGACGATGCTCATCGTTGACCTCAATGATATCAACGGAAATCCCCTTCTCGGCCAGCACGATCCTGACGCGATGGCTGTAATGGTCGTCACTGCCTGTGTAGAACGTCATTGACGATCGTTTGGCCACAACACCCATAGAAAGTCCTCACTTTAATGACGAGCTGGATGATAACACGAGAGCGCACGTCTCGGGTTGCCGGATTGGCAACCACAGCGTTTCAACGGATATGGAAAAACCGTCATGCAGACACAAAAACGCCCGGGAAAACACCCGGGCGCCTTGAGACATGACGTCGAAGCTTAACGCTTGGAGAACTGGGGACGACGACGTGCCTTGCGCAGACCAACCTTTTTACGCTCGACCATACGCGCATCACGCGTCACATAGCCGGCATTGCGAAGCGGTGTACGCAGTTCTTCATTGTATTCCATCAGGGCACGAGTGATGCCGTGACGAATGGCGCCTGCCTGTGCAGAACCGCCGCCACCCTGAACGGTGACATAGATGTCGAACTGGTTGGTCAGCTCGGTCAGCTCGAGCGGCTGGCGTACAACCATCTGGGCTGTAACGCGGCCGAAGTATTCATTGAGCTCACGCTTGTTGACCGTGATAGTGCCATTGCCCGGACGCAGGAAAACGCGTGCGGTGGAGGTCTTGCGGCGGCCTGTGCCGTAGTACTGCTGCTGTGCCATGAAAATGTTCCTTTAGAGATTCAGTGCCTGAGGTTGCTGCGCCGCGTGAGGATGCTCACCACCGGCATAAACCTTGAGCTTGGAATACATGGCGCGACCCAGCGGGCCCTTGGGCAGCATTCCCTTGACAGCGATTTCGATGACACGCTCCGGCGCATGATCGATCATCTGCTCGAAGTTCATCGAACGCAGGCCGCCCGGATAACCGGTATGGCGATAATACTGCTTGGCAAAGGACTTCTTGCCGGTCACACGGACCTTCTCGGCGTTGACAATGACGATGTAATCGCCGGTATCAACGTGAGGGGTATATTCGGGCTTGTGCTTGCCGCGCAGACGGCGAGCGACCTCGGTAGCCAGTCGACCCAGAGTCTTGTCTGCAGCGTCGATGACATACCAGTCGCGCTGCACGGACTGCGGTTTGGCGCTGAACGTCTTCATGTATGAATCACCATGGTTGTGGCGAGAGCACTGCTTCCGCTCTGCCAATCCCTATTTTTCTTGGTTGTTGCCCTGCAGGCAGAGACAACAACGATAAGCGAGCGCGCATTGTACAGAGCCAGCCCCCCGCGAACAAGGGGTTAATCACAGTCAGGGCTTGTGAGTCAACGCCAGATAGTCGCTTGATTGCATCTCCTGGAGACGCGAGACCGTGCGCTCGAACTCAAACGCCAGTTCTCCGCCGCTGTAGAGCGCCTCGGGCTCGGCATCGGCCGACATCACAAGCTTGACGGCGCGGTCATAAAACTCATCCACCAGATTGATAAAACGACGGGCCTGATCCTCGATGGCCGCCCCCATGACCGGCACATTGGAAATCAAGACGCTGTGATACTGGCGCGAGAGCTCGATATAGTCATTCTGACTGCGCGGCCCGTCACAAAGCGTTTTGAAATCAAACCAGACCACGCCGTCATGACAGCGGCGCGCCTTTAGCGCACGACCGTTAATGCGTAGCGTGTCTTCTTCACCGGACTCGCCGGCAAGGTGAACAAAGCTCTCCTGCAGGGCGTCATCGGCACTGTCATCGGCAGGCGTATGGAAGACCTCTTCGCGGGTCAGGGTACGCATTCGATAATCGATGCCTGCATCGACATTGACCACTTCACAGTGACGATTGAGCAGGTCGATGGCAGGCAGAAACCGATCACGCTGCAGCCCGTTTTTGTACAGCTCATCCGGCACGATATTGGAAGTGGTGACCAGCACCACGCCCTGAGCGAAAAGCGCATCAAGCAGATTGCCCAGAATCATGGCATCGGTAATGTCCTTGACGAAGAACTCGTCGAGACAGATGACTCTGGCCTCTTCAGCAAATTTTGCCGCCACCAGGGTCAGTGGATTTTTCTGGCCCTTGTGAGCCTCCATTTCCTTGTGGACACGCTGCATAAAGCGATGAAAGTGCGTACGCATCTTGTCATCAAAGGGCAGACTGTCGTGGAAGGTATCCACCAGCCATGTCTTGCCACGCCCCACGCCACCCCAGAAATAAAGCCCCTTGATCTCCGGTTCGGCAGGGGCTGTGGGCGCGGATGCAGCACTTTTTTTGCCAAAAAAACCCGACATTCTGGACTTGAGCCCGCTTTCCTGTGCCGCCGCGGTTGAAGGCGTGGGTCGCGGTCTGCTCGTCAGCGCGTCATAAAGACGCTGCAGATGCTCGACTGCCTTTTCCTGAGAGCTGTCATGCTGAAAGCCTTCACGTTCAAGATCCTGCCGGTACTGTTCTCGCGGGGAAAGTCTGGACATGTTGTCTGGTGCCTTGCAGAAGATCGGGTACCCATGATTGTACAGCGTGACACAGCCTGATTCGCCCTGCGGCCGGTGATTTGTCATCGCTGATGGGCACGATTATGTCGTGAGTGAATTGACCCGAACAACATTACGCCTTCTATAATGGCCCATCGCATGGTCACGCCGGTCGTGCGTGCAATCAGCATCGAAGAGGGGAATTCTGGTGAACGAAGGCAATATTGATTGGGTAGTCGCCATTGTGGCGCTGCTGGCAGGCATCGCGATCGGCGTGTTGATCCGCCATTTCTCGGGAAATCAGCGAGCGACCAGCCAGAAACTCAAGCAGCGACTCGCTGAAACCGAGCTTGAGCTCAAGGGATTACGCGACAACGTAAATACGCATTTTGCCGATACCATGGCACTGGCTCGCAATATCACTCGTCAGAGTGAAGAGCTCCAGACACGACTTGATGCAGATGCCGAAAGCATGACCAGCGACCCGGCGCTCAAGCGTCAGCGCCATGTCGACACACCGGAAGATAGCGAGGAAGAGGCGGCATCGCTTCACGTGCCGCGCGACTACGCCGACAGCAATGGCACGCTCGATGAGAGTTACGGACTGCGCCAGAAGCAGGAAGACGACAGCGCTGCACCACAACCGCCCCGCTACTGATCCCAGGGCAGCTGTCGGTGCGCCGGCAGCCGCTATACCGGATTATCGATATCGGCAAAGCGGTGTTCGACCTCGTGGCGCTGCGATAGCCATTCGCCCAGCGCACGAATGCCATCACGCTCCGTGGCGTGGTGGCCGGCCGCATAATAGGTGATCCCCATTTCGCGGGCCAGATGCGTGGTTCGCTCCGACACCTCACCGGACACAAAGGCGTCCATGCCGGCTTCTGCCGCCTCGATGATCTTGTCCTGCGCCCCGCCCGTGCACCATGCAATACGCTTGATGGGCCGATCATGGCCCGAAATCATCAGCGGCGTGTGATCAAGACGCTGCTGGAACCGTTCGGTCAGCGCCTGCTGTGAGCACTCGGCCATCTCGCCATGATACAAAAGCCCCTGCCCCATTTCGCCGTCAAGCACACCCTGCACCTCCCAGCCCATGCGGCCGGCCAGCAGCACGTTGTTGCCAAGCGTTGCGTGGGCATCGAGCGGCAGATGCCAGGCCACCAGGTTGATGTCGTGTGCCAGTAGTGTCGCAATACGGCGCTGCTTCATGCCCGTAATGGCCACCGGCTCGTTTTTCCAGAAATAGCCGTGATGGACCAGCACCATGTCGGCCTGCCATGCCACCGCTTCATCGAGCAGCGCCTGACTGGCCGTCACACCACTCATGATGCGCGTCACCTGATCGCGGCCCTCGACCTGCAGTCCGTTGACGGTAAAATCCTTAAAACGCTCCGGCGTCAGCAGCGCCTGCATGTCATCCAGTAATACCCTGCGTGTGCTCATGTCGTCTCTCCCGGTCATCCATTCCTGAAAGTGTAACGCCTGCATCGGACATTGCTGATGCCTCGGTGATAAACTCGCCCCACTCTAATACGTCAATGCGATCTGCGTGCCAAAAGACCGAGCTCATACCGTGCATGCCGGATCCCGATACTCTGCAAGTCTGCAGCCCAGCGCTGTCTGTTTCAAAAGGATGTTGTCATGCGCCGATTTCTGGTGCCCCTGATCTGGCCTGTCGTGTGCGGCGTGCTGCTGGCGCTGGTACTGCTGGATCACATGCCGCAGATCATCGACAGTGGCGAGCGCCCTGCCGGTGACAGCCGCCAGGGGCCGAGCGTCACTACCCCGCCCGCCATGCAGGCTGCCACGCCCCCCGTACAGCGCACACCGCCGATCACGCGCGATGCCACGCCTCTGCACCGCGGTCCGGGGACTGCAAGCTACTCCGACGCCGTTCAAAAGGCAGCGCCGGCCGTGGTCAATGTCTATTCATCGCGCCTGGTCGAGCGCGACCATCATCCACTGATGTCCGACCCCTTCTTTGAGCAGTTCTTTGGCAACAGCCAGTCCGGCCGGCGACGCATGCTCTCGAGTCTGGGCTCGGGCGTCATCGTCAGCGATGAAGGCTACATCCTGACCAACAACCACGTGATCAGCGGTGCCGATGAAGTCCAGATTGCCCTGCGTGACGGCCGCGAGACGCTGGCGACCGTCATCGGCACCGACCCGGAAACGGATCTGGCCGTTCTCAAGATCGATCTCGACAACCTGCCGGTCATCGACCTTGCCGATGCGACCAATACCCGTGTCGGCGACATTGCTCTGGCCATCGGCAACCCTTTCGGCGTCGGACAGACCGTGACCATGGGCATCATCAGCGCCACCGGCCGCAATCATCTGGGGCTCAACGCCTACGAGGATTTCATTCAAACGGATGCCGCCATCAATCCGGGCAATTCAGGCGGCGCGCTGGTCAATGCCGAAGGCGCGCTTGTCGGGATCAATACGGCCATCTTTTCACGTACCGGTGGATCACAGGGCATCGGGTTTGCCATCCCTACCAACCTGGCGCATGGCATCCTCAACGATCTGGTCACCCGTGGGCGGGTGGTCAGGGGCTGGCTGGGCATCGAGGCAAGAGAGGTCAGTTCAAGCCTTGCTTCGTCGCTGGATATCAACGCCCCACGCGGGGTCGTGGTATCGGATGTGGTGGAGGGTGGCCCGGCGGCACAGGCCGGCATTCGGGTGGGCGATCTGATTTTGTCGATCGATGGCAAGCCGCTGCTGGATGCCCAGACCGCCATGGTGGATATCGCCGAGATCGAGCCCGGCAAACAGCTGCCGGTCGAGCTTTATCGCAGCGGCAAGCGGTTTGGCGTCAACGTGAGTGTGGGCGAGCGCCCCAGTCGGCCGGTAACGCCGGCACAGCCCGAGAGCTGACCGGCGATTGATGACTGACAGCGTTTGAAGATCAGTCGCGGTCGCTGTCGATACGGTTTTCGGCCGAGCGGGCGTGCGCCGTCAGCGACTCGCCTCTTGCCAGTACGGACGCCGTTTTCCCAAGCGTTGACGCTCCCTGCGGTGAGCACTGAATCAGCGACGAGCGCTTTTGAAAGTCATATACCCCCAGCGGCGAGGAAAAACGCGCCGTGCCGGAAGTGGGCAGCACGTGGTTGGGCCCGGCGCAGTAATCGCCCAGCGCCTCGGCCGTATAGCGACCCATGAAAATGGCACCGGCATGACGCACCTGCTCTGCCAGCCGCTGCGGCTCGGCCACCGAAAGCTCCAGGTGTTCCGGCGCGATGCGATTGACCAGTGCCAGCGCCTGCGCCTCGTCATCGACCTGAAGCAGGGCGCCACGGCGCGACAGCGATTCGCGGATGATGTCGGCACGCTCAAGCGTGGGCAGCAACCGCTCGATGCTCTGTGCCACCGCCTCCAGATGCTGCGCGTCCCAGCTGATCAAAATCGCCTGAGCGTCTTCATCGTGCTCGGCCTGCGAGAATAGATCCATCGCCAGCCAGTCCGGATCGGTGCCGCCATCAGAGACCACCAGGATTTCCGAGGGTCCGGCAATCATGTCGATGCCGACCTGTCCGAACACCGCGCGCTTGGCCGTGGCCACAAAGATATTGCCCGGCCCCACGATCTTGTCGACCTTCGGAATCGTTTCGGTCCCGAACGCCAGTGCCGCCACGGCCTGCGCCCCGCCAACCGTAAAGACGCGGGCCACGCCGGCCACATGGGCCGCGGCCAGCACCAGCTCATTGAGCACGCCATCCGGTGTGGGTACGACCATGACAATATCTTTCACGCCAGCCACGTGGGCCGGAATGACATTCATCAGCACCGATGACGGATAGGCGGCCTTGCCACCGGGCACATAGACGCCGGCCCTGTCGAGCGGTGTCACCTTCTGCCCCAGCATGGTGCCGTCGGCTTCTTCATAGGACCAGGATTCGGGCTTCTGGCGTTCGTGGTAGGCCCGAATGCGATCACCCGCCACCGCCAGTGCCTGGCGCTGCGCTTCCGGCAGCCCATGCCATGCCTGTTCCAGTCGCTCGGCGCTCAATGTCAGTGCCGACATATCCTGAACGTCAAGACGATCGAACTGACGGGTGAGATCCATGACGGCGGCATCGCCGCGGCGACGAACATCGGCAATGATGGCGTCCACGCTGCGCTGGACCTCGGCGCTTGAAACGCTTTCCCAGTCCAGCAGTGCTTCCAGCCGGGTATCGAAATCCGGCTGCTGTGTAGAAAGTCGATGTATGCTCTGCTTGTCCATCACGCCTGAATGACTCCTTGCATTCCGGCCTGTGCCGGAAAGTATCATGCGACACCGATAGAGCAGCGTCCTGCGCCGGCTGACCGGTCAGTACCCGGTCGAACTCAGGACGACATGTCGCTGTAACGGCGCGCTTCCACGGCCTGTCCCATGCGCTCGATCAACGGCCCCAGTCGCGCGTGCTCCACGGTCATGGAGGCCTTGTTGACCACCAGACGCGTGCTGATATCAGCGATCAGCTCGCGCGGTGCCATACCGTTGGCACGCAGGGTATTGCCGGTATCCACGATATCGACGATCTCATCGGCGAGATTCATCAGCGGCGCCAGTTCCATGGCGCCGTACAGCTTGATGACCTCGGCCTGAATACCCAGTCCCGAGTAGTAGCGCCGGGCGATATTGACGAACTTGGTCGCCACACGACGCCGGGCACGCCCGGGGGTAACGCCCTCGATACCCGCCGTCATCAGGCGACAGCGGGAAATATCCAGATCCAGCGGTTCATAGAGCCCCTGGGCGCCATGTTCGAGCAGAACATCCTTGCCGGCCACACCCACGTCGGCGGCGCCCATCTGCACATAGGTCGGCACATCAACAGCACGCAAAATGACCAGCTTGACGTTTTCAAGCGTGGTGTCGAACAAGAGTTTTCGGCTCTTGTCGAGCGGCTCCAGCGGCTCAATGCCGGCAGCAGCCAGCAACGGCAGCGTCTCCTTGAGAATTCGACCCTTGGAGAGCGCCAGTATCAGCGGTTTACTCATGTGATCTTCAATGGCTGCAAAAATGAATCGGCGTGGCGTGTACCCGTGCGGCCCCTAGCGCGGCACGCGACGAATACGCGCCCCCATCAGCTGAAGCTTTTCCTCGATGCACTCGTAGCCGCGGTCGATGTGATAGATACGATCCACTACCGTCTCACCCTCAGCGACCAGTGCGGCAATGACAAGGCTTGCCGAGGCGCGAAGATCGGTCGCCATGACGGGCGCGCCGCTCAAGTGCTCGACGCCGTTGACCAGTGCCGTGTTGCCTTCCAGGGAAATGTCCGCGCCCATGCGGTTGATTTCCTGAACATGCATGAAACGATTTTCAAAAATGGTTTCAACCACACGACCGCTGCCTTCGGCCACGGCGTTGAGCGCCACGAACTGCGCCTGCATGTCGGTCGGAAAGGCCGGATAGGGTGCCGTGCGAATGTTGACGGCTTTGGGCCGGCGACCGTGCATGTCCAGCGAAATCCAGCCGTCGCCGGTTTCGATCTCGGCACCGGCTTCCTCCAGCTTGAGCAGCACCGCTTCCATGGTATCGGCGCGGGCATTACGCACCCGGACCCTGCCACGAGTCGCCGCTGCGGCCACCAGAAAGGTGCCGGTTTCGATGCGATCGGGCATGACGTCGTAGTGACAGCCGTGCAGGCGCTTGACGCCCTCGATGGTAATGGTGCTGCTGCCATGGCCGCTGATGTTTGCACCCATTGCGATCAGACACTCGGCCAGATCCACGATCTCAGGCTCGCGGGCGGCGTTTTCCAGCACTGTACGCCCTTCGGCAAGCGTTGCGGCCATCAGAAGGTTTTCCGTGCCCGTCACCGTAACCGTATCCATCACGATATGGGCGCCTTTCAGACCATCGGGCGCTCTGGCACGAATGTAGCCGCTTTCCACCTTGATATCGGCGCCCATGGCCTGCAGACCGCGGATGTGCAGATCCACCGGGCGAGAGCCGATGGCGCAGCCGCCGGGCAGCGAGACATCGGCGGTCCCGAAATGGGCAAGCAATGGCCCCAGTACCAGAATCGAGGCCCGCATCTTTTTGACCAGGTCATAGGGGGCATGACAGTCCCTGACCCGGCCATCGAGCTGGATGCTCATCTTCTCGCCCATGATGGGCTCTACCCCCATGCGCCCGAGCAGCTCGAGCGTGGTGGTAATGTCCTGCAGATGCGGCAGGTTGCCGATGGTTACCGGCTCATCGGCCAGCAACGTGGCAGCAAGAATGGGCAGGGCCGAATTCTTGGCACCCGACGTCCAGACTTCGCCGGACAGCGGCCGGCCACCGCTGATAATCAGTTTATCCATTCATCAGGTTTCCACGGCAATCAAACACGATCTGAATCAGGTGACGCACTGGCCCACTGAGCCGGCGTTCTGGCCTTGATGGTAATGGCATGCAGCGCGCCGCTGGCAATCTCTTCGGAAAGCGCCGAATAGATCAGCTGCTGACGTTTGACGGGACTCATGCCTTCAAAAACGTCACCGATGGCGGTGACCTGAAAATTGCACCCTTCTCCCTGAATATGAAATTCACATCCATCGATTCGGGCCTGGAGCAGGTGCTTGACCTCTTCGGGTTGCATGATGACTCCTGTACTGGTGTGTTGGGTGCCAATGGTAAATGAAAAGCATGACCCGGCGCGAATGGACATAAAAAAAAGGCGGCGTCAGTGACGCCGCCCTTCAATCATGAATTATCGACTCAGAGGTTCACGACTCGCCGGCTGTCGCAAACGAGGTTTCATGCGCCGGAAACACATCGCTCAACTCTGCCATCTCGATGAGTTCACGCATGCTGTCCGAAAGCGTGATGCGATCCACTTCCAGCGTTCTTTTCTGTGTCATGCGCAGCCACTCAAGCAGCACCGAGATGGTGGCGCTGCTGGTACGGTTAACGCCGCACAGATTAAAGGAGACCTGTGCCCCCTGATATTTCTCGAGCCAGTTGATACCGGCCCTGGCCAGCTCTGGCGCGTTGTCAAAGCCCGGTGCGCCCTTCAGGTAAAGGGCAGCATCGCGAGCCTCGAGGGTAACGGCATCATCGCTGTAGAGCGTATCGCTCATCAGCCCTGGGCCTTCTGGTTGTCTCCGTCGCCCTCTTCAAGGTCAACATCGGGCGACCAGCCGTTGATGACCGCATCAAAGTCGCGGTTATTGGAGCGCATGGCCTGGTCAAACTGGTTGCGGAAAGTCAGCCCCAGATTGATGCCGTTGACCACCACGTTGATCACTTTCCACTCGCCGCTGCGCTCACGCATCGTGTAGGAGACCGGATAGCGCTGGCCATTGGCCGCCACGACTTCCATATCAACGCTGGCCTGATCTTCGTAGCGCGTGTTCTGATTGTTATCGAGTACACGCACGTCCTGGTAGTCAAACGTCACCAGCCCCTGGGCATAGGTATCGATCAGGGTCTGCTTGAACACGCGCGCAAACCGGCTGCGCTGCTCAGGGCTTGCCGCCTGAAAGTACTTGCCCATGACGCTTGCCGAGGCATAGCGCCAGTCAACGATGGGGTCGATGTTCTGCTCAACCACACTTTTAAGCTCGTCGGGGTTGTTGCGATAGCGGTCCTGATTGTTGTCGAGCTTTGACATCAGCTGCTCAACGCTCTGGCTGACCACCTCGTGCGGAGACTGATTGGCCGCCTGGGCAGACATCACGCCCATGCCGATCATGGCCGCTACCAGCACACCAACATAACGGGAGACTTTTTTCATCTACATCACCTCCTGGCGATACATATTGCGGGAGCGCCGAACAGCGTCACGGCGCTCGTCGTTGAGGTTACTTGGACATGTTCGAGACAAACTGTTGAATCAGCTCTTCGAGCACCAGCGCCGACTGCGTATCGCGAATGGTGCCGCCATCCTCGATCATCTCGGGCGCCCCACCGGTTGAAAGGCCGATGTATTTCTCGCCCAGAAGCCCTGCCGTCAGAATAGACGCCGTGGAGTCTTCCGACAGCTTTTCACCCACATCGCTGTCGATCTTCATCGTTATACGTCCTTCAAGCCACTGCGGGTCCAGCTCGATGTCCGTGATACGGCCCACGGTGACACCCGCCATGGTGACTCTTGAACGCTCCTTGAGACCACCGATGTTGCTGAAGTTCGCATGCACCGTGAAATTCTGCTCAGCCTGCCCGGGAGCGAGACCACTTACCTGTAGACCCAGAAAAACGAGTCCCAGAAATCCGGCCAGTACAAAGGCACCCACACCGGTTTCAAGCCACTTAGAGCGCTTCATCAGAATTCTCCAAACATCAGCGCGGTCAAAATGAAATCCAGCCCCAGCACGGCCAGCGAACCAAAGACAACGGTTCGAGTCGTGGCGCGCGAAATTCCCTCGGAGGTCGGTACGAGATCGTAACCCTGAAAGACGGCGATCCATGTCACGACGACACCAAAGACCACGCTTTTCAGCATGCCGTTCATGACATCATCCATGAAGACAACGCTGCTTTGCATGTTGCCCCAGAACGAGCCCTGATCGACACCCAGCCAGTCCACGCCGACAAGGTAGCCGCCTGCAATACCGATCACGCTGAAAAACACGGTCAGTATCGGCATGGACACAAAGCCTGCCCAGAGCCGTGGCGAGATGACCCGACGCAACGGATCAACGCCGATCATCTCCATGCTGGAAAGCTGCTCGGTTGCCTTCATGAGTCCGATCTCGGCGGTCAGCGCCGAACCGGCACGACCGGCAAACAAAAGCGCCGTCACGACAGGAGCCAGCTCCCGCAACAGGGACAGTGCCACCATCTGGCCCAGCGCCTCATCGGCGCCGAACCCGGACAGCACCAGATAGCCCTGAAGTGCGATGACCATACCGATGAAAAGCCCCGAGACAGCAACGATGGGCAGTGACATGACACCCACGAAATACATCTGTCGCAGCCACAGCCTGACACCTTCAGCGCGGGGCAGATGGCAAAGGGCCTGTGCCAGAAAGATGGCACTGCGCCCAAGCGATTCGAGCGCATCCAGCGTTTTTTGCCCCAGAGACGTCAACGGTGACATCACGACACCTCCGATGGGGCAAGAATATCTTCGTAGAAATTCTTCGAGGGATAGTGAAAGGGCACCGGGCCGTCAGGCTCGCCCCGAATGAACTGGCTGACCCGGGGGTCCTGCGCTTCGCGCAGTGATGCCGGCGACCCGCTGGCCATCACGCGGCCATCGGCAATCACGTAGACATGATCGGCAATCGATAGCGTCTCCTTGATATCGTGAGACACCACAATGGCCGTCATGTTAAAGGCGCTGTTGAGTCGGCGAATCAGCGTGACCAGTACCCCCATGGATATCGGGTCCTGACCGACAAAGGGCTCGTCATACATGATCAGGTCCGGATCCAGCGCAATGGCCCGTGCCAGCGCCACACGCCGGGTCATGCCGCCTGAAAGCTCGGCGGGCATAAGATCACGGGCGCCACGAAGGCCCACGGCCTGCAGCTTGATCAGCACCAGATCACGAATCATGTGCTCGGGCAGGTCGGTATGAACGCGCAGCGGGAAGGCCACGTTTTCAAACACGCTCAGATCCGAAAACAGCGCCCCGCTCTGAAACAGCATGCCCATACGACGACGCATCCGAAACAGCGCCTGACGGGAGAGCCGATGCACGTTGTCCTGACCGACATGCACACTGCCCGAATCCGGCGTGAGCTGTCCGGCGATCAGTTTGAGCAGGGTTGTCTTGCCGGTGCCACTGGGTCCCATGATGGCCGTAATGCGCCCTTTCGGAATCTCCAGATCAACGCCCGAAAAAATGGGTCTGCCAGCTCGCGAGAAGTGAAGATTCTCGACGCTGACCAGTGTTGAGTCGGACATACAACTCCTGAGTAAACACAAAAGGATATGGAGTTAGCGAACATCGTATCCGAATTATACCCACCCCCACCAGTGCCCGTTGCCGTCAACTGCCATAAAGGCATAAAAATCACGTGTTCGATGATCGACAAGCACCCTGCCACCGACGCAGAAATGGTTCCGGTATCGTCCACACGGTTGCGCTTGTGCCCGGGGGCATCCGGCGTCAGAATTCACTGCCATGACGACACCTGATACCGATTACGACTTTCTGGCCAGCGCACGACGCACCCTTTTGCTTGAGCAAAACGCCCTGAAGGATCTGTGCGAGCGTCTCGATGAGCCCTTTACCCGCGCCTGTCAGCACATTCTGCGCTGCAGCGGTCGTGTGGTGGTCATCGGCGTCGGCAAGTCAGGCCATGTGGGACGAAAAACGGCGGCCACCCTGGCCAGTACCGGCACGCCCTCGTTTTTTGTGCATGCCGGCGAGGCAAGCCACGGCGACCTGGGAATGCTGGTGCGCAACGACCTTGTCCTGGCGCTGTCCAACTCCGGCGAGACCGCTGAGCTGACAGCGCTTTTGCCACTTTTCAAGCGACTGGGCACCCCCATGATCGCGATGACCGGCAATGCCTCATCAAGTCTTGCCAGACACGCCGACGTCCATCTTGATGCCAGCGTGGCACAGGAGGCCTGTCCGCTGAACCTGGCGCCGACCTCCTCCACCACGGCGGCCCTGGCGCTGGGCGATGCACTGGCAATTGCCCTGCTTGAAGCGCGTCGTTTCGGCCCGGAAGACTTTGCCCTGTCTCATCCGGGCGGCACGCTGGGCAAACGTTTGCTGCTGCGCGTGGAAGATCTGATGCACACCGGCGACGAACTGCCGGTCATTCATCAGGAGGCGATGCTCAGCGAGGCGCTGATGGAAATGACCCGCAAGGGCCACGGCTTTACCTGCATTACTGATGATGCCGGCCGTCTCGTGGGCATCTATACCGATGGCGACCTGCGCCGGACGATCGACCGCCACGGCGATGTTCGACAGCTGATCATCAAAAATGTCATGACGCCGGGCGGACGTACCATCGAGGCGCCAACGCTTGCAGCCGAGGCCGTCAGGATCATGGAAGACCACCGCATTACGGCACTGGTCGTGGTGGATGACCGGCATCGGCCCACCGGGCTTCTCAAGATGCACGACCTGCTCAGAAGCGGCATTGTCTAGCAACATTTCGCTTCATTCGAACGCAAAAGCGCCTGCTGCTGGCCACACACGGTCGATCAGCCTGCTCAATATTTGAAGGCACACGCCATGACACGCTTTGATGAGACGAGTACTTCACTGACGGCGCGCGCCCACCCCATTCGCCTGCTGGCGCTGGACGTCGACGGCGTGCTGACCGATGGGCGCCTTCGTTACACCTCACAGGCCCAGCACGATGGCGACAAGGTATTTCATGTGCGTGACGGCCTTGGGCTCAAGCTGGTCATGCAGGCCGGCATCGAAGTCGCCCTGATCACCGGTCGGGTCTCCCCGGCCGTCGACCGGCGCGCCCTTGAACTGGGCATTCGCCACGTCATTCAGGGCCGGGACGACAAGCGCGTCGTGCTAAAAGCCCTGATGGCGGAACACGATCTGGCGCCCGAAGAAGTGTGCTACTGCGGTGACGACCTGCCGGATCTGGGCGCCATCATGCATGCAGGGCTGGGCGTGACGGTAGCGGACGCCCCGGACTATATTCGCCAGCGTGCCAATCTGGTCACCCGGGCAGACGGCGGACAGGGCGCGGTACGTGAACTCTGTGAGTGGCTGCTGAGCGCACGCGGCGTCTGGCAGGATATCATTGGTGCGCACGAGCGGCCCTGAGGCTGCAGCGCCTACTCCGACAGGAAGTGTACATGGCTTTTCGAGACAGACTCCCGTCCGGACGAACACGGACACGCCTTGGCATTCTGGCACTGGTACTGGCGCTGGGCGGCGTTCTGACGCTGATCGATCAGCGCAACACCCTGATGACACCAGGGCCGGCGCCGGACAGCGATGCCGGCGTTCCGGACTATTACCTTGAAGGCGTGTCCTATACCCGCTTCGATGACCAGGGCCGCATGTCGCAGACCATGGAGAGTCCACGCGTATCCCACACGCCCGAAGATGACGTGACACGTGCCACAACGCCGCATTTCACGCTGCTGGGCAGTGATGGCAATCGCTGGACGGCCGATGGCGAGCGCGCCACGCTCGGGGCGAATGCCAACACGTTTGAACTGGCCGGTAACGCCGTACTGCGTCAGCCGGCGGACGGGTGGCAACTTGAAACGGATGTACTGCATTATGATGTACCGTCACAACATGCATGGAGCGATAGTGACGCCATCTTTACCCAGAACGAGCAGCGAACCCGTGGTGACCGCTTTGACGGCTGGGTCAACGAGGATCGCATGACGCTTGAAGGCAATGTGCAGGGCTTTCACCCCCCCATTCGCCAGTAATCGCCGCCTTTTTCAAACATGAATGATGACAAGGATTCCCATGATACGCCCTGTGCTGCTGTGTACCTCTGCCCTGCTGCTGGCACTGCTCGGTCAGCAGGCCATGGCCCTGGAAAGCGATCGCCAAAAGCCCATCAACATCGGTGCCGATGAGCTCAATATCGACAACCGTGCCGGCACGGCCGTCTATACCGGCACCGTCGAAGTCGACCAGGGCACCATGAAGCTGCGCTCCAGTCAGGTTGAGCTCAAGCGCGCCCAGAGCGGCGGCCTGTCGAGCCTGACGGCCAAGGGCGGCAGCGGCGGACGCGCCTACATCGAACAGCAGCCGGCGCCCAACGATCCGCTGGCCAAGGGCTGGGGCAACACCATCATCTATCATGCCGGCGAGCGACGCGTCGAACTGATCGGCAACGCCGAGCTGCATCAAAGCGGTGATACCTTCAACGGCGGCTACGTGGAGTATTTTCTCGACTCCCGCCAGGTCAATGCGCGCGGCAACCAGAGCACTCAGGGCAGCAGCAGCTCTGACAGCAGTTCAGGCGGACGTGTCCGCATGCAGCTCACCCCCGAAGATCAACAGGGCAGCAGCAATTAATGAAAACCCTTCACGCATCCCATCTGGCCAAAAGCTTCAAGGGGCGCCGTGTCGTTCAGGACATCAGCCTGTCGATCCGACAGGGCGAGATCGTGGGTCTGCTCGGCCCCAACGGGGCAGGCAAGACCACCTCGTTTTACATGATCGTGGGCCTGATCCAGGCCGATGCCGGCCGCGTCGCCATCGATGATCTTGATCTCAGCCGCAGGCCGATGCACAAGCGTGCTCACGCCGGCATCAGCTACCTGCCTCAGGAAGCCTCCATCTTTCGCAAGCTTTCGGTGGCCGACAACATTCTGGCCATCCTTGAAACGCGCAAGGATCTTGATCGCCATCAGCGTCGCGAACGTCTCGATCAGCTGCTTGAAGAGTTCAGCATTACCCATATTCGCGACAACATGGGCATGAGCCTGTCCGGCGGTGAGCGCCGGCGCGTCGAGATCGCACGCGCCCTTGCCATCGAGCCGGCCTTTATTCTGCTCGATGAACCCTTTGCCGGCGTGGACCCCATTTCGGTCGGCGAGATCAAGGGCATCATCCGCCAGCTCCGCACCCGTGGCATTGGCGTTTTGATTACCGATCACAACGTGCGTGAAACGCTCGACATCTGCGACAACGCCTACATCGTCGGCAGCGGCCTGATTATCGCCGAGGGCGATGCCAATGCCGTGATGAACAACCAGCACGTACGTGACGTCTATCTGGGTCACGAGTTTCGCCTTTAGCCCCATCGACTTATCAGTCAATGGCATGGTATTTGCAGCTCATGGCGCCTTCAGCACTTGCAAGGTCGCCACGGACTGGATAGCGTGGCACCAAACGTTGGCGACCGGGCGTTACGACCATGATGAAACCCGCCTTACAGCTTCGTACCGGCACTCAGCTCACCATGACGCCGCAGCTGCAGCAGGCCATTCACCTGCTGCAGCTGTCCACGCTGGATCTGCAGCAGGAGCTTCAGATGGCGCTGGAGAGCAACCCGCTGCTGGATCTCGAAGAAGAGCAGACCATCGAACAGCCGGAAACGCCGCTTTCGCAGGATGAATGGTCCGACACCATCCCGGAAGAGCTGCCGCTGGATGCCCGCTGGGACGATGTGTATACCAACGGCAGCAACAATACCCCGGGCGCGGCGGAAGACAGCTGGAATATCGAGCACAACGCTCAGGCCATCGATCTAACGTCACATGTGCGCGAACAGATCCTGCTGATGGACATGGACCCGCGCGAGCAGCTGATGACCGACACGCTGCTCGATGCGCTGGAGCCCAGCGGCTATCTCGGCACGGGGCTTGAAGACCTCGTCAGGGGGCTGCGCCAGCAGGGCCTTGCCGATCTCGCACAGGCCGAGATGGAGCGCATGCTGGCACGTCTTCAACAGTGTGAACCCACGGGCGTTTTTGCGCGCGATCTGCGCGAATGCCTGCTGTTACAGCTTGATCAGCGATCAAGCGACACCCCCTGGCTTGCCCAGACCCGACGCCTGATTCGCCAGTTTCTCGAGCCGCTGGGGCAAAACGATCGCCGTCTTCTCAAACGTCGTCTGAGTCTGGATGACGACGCCCTTGATGAGGTGATCCATACCATTCGCTCGCTCAACCCGCGCCCCGGACAGGACTTCGAGGCCGTTGATCAGCACCTTGTCGTCCCGGATCTGATCCTGCGCTATCACGGCCGTCATGGCTGGCAGGTCGAACTCAATCAGGACGCGCTGCCAAAACTTCGCATACAGCCCGATTATGCCGCGATGGTGCGTCGTGCCGATAAAAGCGAGGACAACACCTTCCTCAAGGAGCACCTTCAGGAAGCACGCTGGCTGCTCAAGAGTCTGTCGAGTCGCAACGACACCCTGCTGCGGGTCGGACAGGAAATCATGACGCGACAGGCAGGCTTTATCGATCACGGGGATGAGGCCCTCAAGCCCATGATTCTGGCCGATATTGCCCAGGCCGTGGACATGCATGAATCCACCATCTCCCGGGTCACCACGCGCAAATACATCCATACGCCGCGCGGCATCAAGGAGCTCAAGTACTTTTTCTCGAGCCATGTCGGTCAGGAAGGCGATGCCCACGCCAGCACGGCGATTCGCGCCCGCATACGCAAGTTCATCGGTGACGAAGCGCCGCGGCGCCCACTCTCCGATGCCCGGCTGGTGCAGCTTCTGGCCGACAACGGCATCATGGTCGCCAGGCGCACCGTGGCCAAGTATCGTGAGGCCATGGGCATTCCCTCCTCCAGCGAGCGCAAGCGTCTGGCCTGAATCCCGCCATGAAATATGGCGCCTCGAAAGCCCTGCGACAGATAACGATGTGATTCAGGGTTTGCGCCGACCGGAAAAGCGTTACAATCTGAGAGTAGCCGGAGAGGCTTGCAGGTCCGGCAGACCACACGGGCTGCCGGTTATCCGTTTCGATTCAGGGAGCATGCCATGCAGGTAAACATTACCGGGCACCACGTCGAACTGACCGATGCACTGCGCGAGCACGTCAATCAAAAGCTTGCCAAGCTGGAACGCCACTACGACAACATCACCAATGTTCAGGTGACCCTGTCTGTCGAGAAGGAGCGCCAGCAGGCTGCGGCCACGCTCCACGCCGCAGGTGCCGAGCTTCATGCTCAGGCCGAGCAGGAAGATCTCTATGTTGCCATCGACGCCTTGACCGAGAAGCTGGATCGACAGTTGCTCAAGCACAAGGAGAAAACACAGGCCCGCTCCCAGGGCAACGGCAAATACCTGTAAACCCATGACACTTGATCAGATACTCCCCTCCGACCGAATCCTGTTTGACGTGGAAGGAGGCAGCAAGAAGCGCGTGCTGGAGTTTTTCAGCGGGTTCGTCTCACAAAACATTCCCAGTCTTGACAGTCAGGAAGTCTTTTCCCGTCTGATCAGCCGGGAGCGTCTGGGGAGTACCGGTGTGGGGAATGGCGTGGCCATTCCCCATGCACGCAACTCACACTGCCGCCAGCCACTGGCCGGATTCATGCGTCTTCAGCAGGCCGTGGATTTCGATGCCATCGATGGCGAGCCTGTTGACCTGCTTTTTGTACTGCTGGTACCGGAAGCCGCCGAAGACACGCACCTCTCCCTGCTGGCACAGATCGCCGAAGTCATGAACGCTGCCGAAACCCGGCATGCCCTGCGCAACGCCCACGATGAACAGGAACTTCATGACATTCTGATGCAGGCCATCAGTCAACTTTCCACGCGAGTATAAGCAGCATGGCCATGGAACTAGTTATCGTCAGTGGACGCTCCGGTTCCGGGAAATCCATTGCGCTGCAGGCACTGGAAGATCAGGGCTTTTATGCCATCGACAATCTTCCGGCGATGCTGTTGTCGGCCCTGATCGACGAACTCGAAGCCGGCAGCCCGCACCGCAACCGTGTCGCGGTCAGTATCGATGCCCGCAATCTGCCCAGTGCGCTCGAGCGTTTTCCTGAACATCTGGAAGCGCTTTCCAACCGCGGCATTCACTGTCAGGTGGTCTATTTAACGGCCGACTCACGAGTGCTGCTTGAGCGCTATGCGGCCACACGTCGCCGCCACCCGCTGACGCGGGAAACCCAGATGACGCTGGCCGAGGCGATCGAGGCGGAGCACCAGTTCCTCTCGCCCCTTCGCTATACGGCCGATCTGATCATCGACACCTCCAATCAGTCCGTCCATGATCTCAGACGTCGCGTGGCCGAACAGGTGGCGCGCCACGACATCAATGATCTGACGCTGACCTTTGAATCCTTTGGTTTCAAGCGCGGCGTGCCGCTGGATGCCGACATGGTGTTTGACGTGCGCTGTCTGCCCAATCCCTACTGGGATCCGCGCTATCGCACCCAGACCGGTCAGGACGATGACGTGATCGCCTTTCTGGAAGCCCATGACGAGGTCAGGGCAATGTTTGGCGATATCTGTCAGTGGCTCGAACGCTGGCTGCCCTCCTACCTTGCCAGCCATCGCAGCTATCTGACCGTGGCCATCGGCTGTACCGGCGGCCAGCACCGATCGGTCTATCTCACCGAGCAGCTTGGCGAGCACTTTGCCGGTCAGTTCCCGGCCGTGCGCATTCGCCATCGCGAACTGACCATCCAGCGCGCTGTCAGCGAGGCGGGTGATGCTTCAGCGTGAACTGACACTGACCAACCGTCGCGGGCTGCATGCACGCGCCGCGACGCGTCTTGTGCAGTGCTGTCAGCCCTTTGACTCGAAAGTGACGATTCACCACGGTGACAAAAGCGCCGATGCCGCCAACATCATGTCCCTTTTGATGCTGGCCGCACCCTGTACCAGCGTGGTGCAGGTGCAAGTGGAAGGCGAGGATGCCGAAGAGGCGCTGGCCGCCATCGTGGCGCTTTTTGACGCGCGCTTTGACGAAGACCAGTAGCGCCCTCAGGCGTTAACGAACATTGTTCGACTCTCTGCTAGAATGCGTCTCTTACATGGGCTGACACCGGGATGTCACGGCAATGAGCAACAACCACAAGAGACGTCAGCCTCGTCTGGAGCGACTCGAAAACGCTCTGGCGCAGCGGGAGATGGACCAGGTGCGCCGCCTGCTTCGTCGCGGCCTGCCGCCTGCCGACATTGCTCAACTGCTGGAATCCACGCCCCCGCGCGAGCGTGACATCCTGTGGGAACAGGTCGACAGTCACGCCAAGGGTGAAATCCTTCAGTATCTCAATGACGATATCCAGACCGGGTTTCTGATCCGAATGGATGCCTCGCAGCTGCTGATGGCCACCCAGCAGCTCGATAACGACGACGCGGCCGATCTGCTGCAGCGTCTGCCGCATACGACGCTTGAAGACATCCTGTCGATGATGACGCCCACCCGCCGGGCGCGCATCGAAGCGGTCCTGTCCTATCCCGAGGACACGGCCGGCGGTCTGATGGACACCAACACCGTCACGATTCGTCCGGATGTCACCCTGGAGGTGGTGCTGCGCTATCTGCGTCGCCACAAGCGCCTGCCCGAATCCACCGACAGCCTGCTGGTCGTGACGCGCCACGACGAGCTGATCGGGGCCCTGCCCATCAATCGCATTCTGGTCAGTGACCCCGGCATCAGCGTGCGGGAAATCATGGATACCGACGTGGTTACCCTCACGGCACTGATGCATGAAGATGAGGTGGCCAGCATTTTCGAGCGCCGAGACCTGATCTCGGCGCCGGTCATCAGCGCCGACAACCGGCTGCTGGGACGCATCACCATCGATGACGTGGTCGATGTCATCCGCGAAAATTCGGCGCGCACCATGATGACCATGGCAGGTCTTGAAGATGAAGAGGACACCTTCGCCCCGGTACTTCGCACCAGCCGCCGTCGCGCGGTCTGGCTGGGCATCAACCTGGTGGCGGCCACCATCGTCTCGATTGCCATCGGCTTTTTTGAAGACACCATCCAGCAGATTGCCGCGCTGGCCGTTTTGATGCCGATCGTGTCCAGCATGGGCGGGATTGCCGGATCACAGACCCTGACCGTGCTCATTCGCGGTATTGCGCTGGGACATGTGTCGGGCGCCAACGTGCGCTGGCTGGTGGTACGCGAGCTTTTATCCGGCTCGATTAACGGCGTGCTCTGGGCTGCGGTGGTCGCTGTCATGGCCGTGGCGCGCTTTCATGACATGAAACTGGGCGCCATCATTGCCATGGCCATGATCATCAATCTGCTGGTCGCGGCGCTGGCAGGCACCCTGATCCCGGTTATCCTGAAAAAGCTGTCGATCGATCCGGCGCTGTCAGGCGGAGTGCTTTTGACCACTATTACCGATGTGGTGGGCTTTGTGGCCTTTCTGGGGCTGGCCACCGCCCTGTATTGAAGCGCCTTCAGGACCTCGACCGGTCCTGAAGGTCTATGCCTCTTTATCCGGCAATCATCATGTCATCGATCAGCCAGCTGCCGGTATGAACGCTGCTGCGTCGATCGATGTCATCGCCCAGCGCAGCAAGATTGCGGAACATGTCGCGCAGGTTGCCGGCAATGGTGAACTCCTCCACCGGCGCCACGATCTCGCCTTTCTCAATGAGAAAACCTGCCGCCCCGCGGGAGTAGTCGCCCGTTACCGTATTGACCCCCTGGCCCATCAGCTCGGTTACCAGCACACCGCGCTCGATGCGGCCCACAAGCTCTTTTTCGGGCGTCAACGGCGCCTGTAGACGCACGTTGCGCGCCCCGCCGGCGTTGCCGGTGGTGACAAGCCCCAGTCGCCGGGCGCTATAGCTGGAGAGCATCCACCCTGCCAGCCGCCCATCCCGGATAAAGTCGTTGTCCCGCGTATAGACCCCCTCATCGTCGTAGGCGCTGCTGGCCATGGCGCCATATTCACGCGGGCGCTCGCCAAGGCTCAGCCACTCGGGAAACAGTGACTCTCCCATGGCGTCGCACAAAAAGGAGGATTCGCGAAACACGGCGCCACCGGCAATGGCGTTGAGAAAATGGCCAATAAGCGAGCGTGCCATCGCCGGCGTAAAGAGCACCGGCATTCTGCCGGTTTCCATGGTTCGAGCGCCCAGTCGCGCCATGGCCTGCTCGGCCGCCACGCGGCCGACCGCCTCCGGCGCCCGAAGGCGAGAGGCGTCACAGTTGACGGTGTAGTCGTGATCGCGCTGCATCCCGGCGCTGTCGCGAGCAATCATCATGCACGACAGCGCGTGATGACTGGCGCGCGTGACCCCCATGAACCCATGGCTGTTGCCATAGACACTGACGCCTTCACTGGTGGTCAGCGAGGCGCCATCGCTGCTGTCGATGCCTTCCAGTGCCAAACCGCCCTGCTCGCAGCGCCTGGCAAGTTCGATCCCCTCATCGGGCTCGAGCGCCCAGGGGTGATGAATACCCATGTCGGGCAACTCTCGTGCCAGAAGCGCCGGGTCGGCAAGCCCGGCGGCCGGATCTTCCGCCGTATAGCGGGCAATATCGAGTGCGCGCTCGATGGCATCCACCAGTGAAGCCGGTGACGCGTCACTGCTGGAGACGCTGGCCCGGCGCCGACCCAGATACAGCGTGACACCGATGCCCTGATCACGTGCCATCTCCAGCGTCTCGACGCTGCCCCCGCGCACGTTGATCTCCATGCCCTGCTGGACGCTGGCGCCGATTTCACAGGCATCCGCGCCGGCACTTCGGGCGTGTTCCAGTGCCTGCGCCACGGCCGTTTCCAGTGCCGCCTGCTGACCATCAATATCCAGTGTGCTCGCCATGGCGCTCTCCTGTCTGTCCTGGAAGGGGAACGAGCCTGATATACTCGCCTCCCCTATTCATTGGTTCTTCGCTCGCCGGAGCTTTTGCATGTCGCCACGAAAAAAATCACGCGCCCCCTCCGTAGAGGAGACGCCTTCTGACACCGACAGCCCGCATGATGCGTTTCATCATGACAACGGCCGTCCCAACAAGACCCGCCTGAAACAGGAAGCGCAGGATCTCAAGGAGCTCGGCGAGCAGATCATTGCCCTGTCCGACAAAGAGCGTGCGCGCTTGCCGCTGTCCGATGATCTGCTGGCCGCCATCGACGAAACCCGGCGTATCACTTCCCGCGAAGCCCGGCGCCGCCACATGCAGTATGTCGGCAAGATCATGCGCGCCGAATACCTCGACGAGATTCGCGCCGAATTCGACACCATGGCGCGTGAAAAGCGCCAGCGTGAGCTCGGCTTTCATCACCTGGAGCAGTGGCGCGACCGCCTGATCGACGGCGACAGCGACACCCTGACCGCCTTTGTCAACGAATACCCGGACGTGGATCGTCAGACGCTGGGCCAGCTGGTTCGCAACGCCCGGGCCGAACGCGCCGCCGACAAGCCACCGGCCAGCGCCCGCAAGCTTTTCCGCCTGATTCGCGATACCGCCGGGCTGTAAGTCCTGATCGGCCGGCCGTTTTAACCGGCCGTGCCGCCGATCGTCATGGCATCGAGTTTCAGGGTGGGCTGTCCGACGCCGACAGGCACGGACTGCCCTTCCTTGCCGCACACGCCCACCCCGGTATCAAGTGCCAGATCGTTGCCGATCATCGAGATGCGCCCCATCGATTCAGGGCCATTACCGATCAGGGTGGCCCCGCGTACCGGCGTGGTGATTTTGCCGTTTTCGATCAGATAGGCCTCGCTTGCCGAGAAGACAAAGCGGCCCGAGGTAATATCCACCTGCCCGCCGCCAAAGCTTGCTGCGTAAATGCCGTGATCGACCGAGGCAATGATCTCTTCGGGGTCGTGCGCGCCCGCAAGCATATAGGTATTGGTCATGCGGGGCATGGGCAGGTGGGCATAGGACTCGCGCCGCCCGTTGCCGGTCGGCGCCATGCCCATCAGTCGCGCATTAAGCCGGTCCTGCATGTAGCCGGTCAGAATGCCATCCTCGATCAGAGGCGTGTACTGCCCGGGCGTGCCTTCATCGTCCACGCTCAGCGAGCCTCGACCGCCCTCACAGGTGGCATCATCCACCACGGTGACCCCGCGCGCCGCCACCTGCTCGCCGATTCGACCGCTGAACGCCGAGCTGCCGTGGCGGTTGAAATCGCCTTCAAGACCGTGTCCAACCGCCTCGTGCAGCAGCACGCCCGGCCAGCCGTTGGCCAGCACGACCGGCAGCTGTCCGGCCGGCGCATCGATCGCCTCCAGATTGACCAGCGCCTGACGAACGGCCTCGCGGGCGTAGCGGTCGGCCACGTCATCGCGCATGAACTGCGTCAGCGAGAAGCGACCACCTCCGCCGGCGCTGCCGCGCTCGCGGCGACTGTCACGCACGGCAATGACCGAGACGTTAAAGCGTACCAGCGGACGCAGGTCCAGTGCCTGGGTGCCGTCGCTGTTTTGCACCATGATGGCCTCATAGGAGGCGCTCAGCGAAACGCTTACTCGCGTTACCGCCGGGTCCGCCGCGCGCGCAATCCGGTCGGCGCGCTGGAGCATGGCCACCTTGTCATCAGCGCCCAGTGACGCCAGCGGATTATCGCTGTCGTAGCGCGCGGCCGCCGATACCGGCGCACCGACCGCCACCGGCGGTGTGCGCTGCCCGGCGCGCACGATCAGCGACGCGGTATGCGCCGTGCTGGCAATGGCCTCACGGCTGAGCTGATTGGAGTAGGCAAACCCGGTCTGCTCCAGGTGCTGCGCGCGAATGCCCAGCCCGCTGTCGATGCTGTAGCCGGCCTCCTTGACCTCGCCGTCTTCCAGCGACCAGGACTCGCGCCAGCTGCGCTGTAAAAAGATATCGGCAAAATCGATGCCCGGCCCCATGGCCGTTTCAAGCCCCTGATAAAGCGCGGCATCGTCGAGGCCGTGCGCGTCGAGCAGCAGGGCACGGGCGTGATCCGATCGAGTACTCGAATAGGATGGCATTGTCATCAGCGCGTATGCTCCAGCTTGACCTGTGGCGTCTCCCAGGGACCCGCCACGTGATAATGAACCTGCGATACCCGGTCGAACCAGGGCTCGAACAGCTTGTGTAGAAGATAAAGCACACCGCCCACCTGAGGCGCCCCAACCAGTACCGCCGCCAGAGGCAGATTCTGGGACACCGGCACGGTCAGACCCAGATGGGCATCCAGCGTGCGGGCCGGGATATCCACCTGCCCGCCCGCCGAAAACCGGGTCGCGGAGCCGTCAAAGACCACCGGCTCCACCGTGCGCACCACGCCCTCATGCAGCGTTGTGCGGGCCTTGACCGATTTAAAGGCGATCCCGGAGCGGGTCACATCGGAGAAATTGAGCTGAAGGCGCTGCATCAGATTGTCCAGGTTCAAAAGCGATAGCAGATTGGCCCAGCGCGATTGAACGGCGGTCAGACGGCCGCTGCCCAGATCGGCGTTCACGCTGCCGTTGACGCCTTTAATATCAAACTGCCAGGGCGCGCCCGGCCAGGCCAACTGTGTGTCGAGCCTGCCCCGGTCGGTCTGGAGCACGTTGTTGACGCCAAAGGAGGCCATGGTTTTGCCCAGGTCTCCGGCACTGGCCTCAAGCCGCAATCGGCTAAGGCTGGGCAGACTCCCGGCACGTTCCCATACCAGCTGCCCGTTGGCCTCAAGGTCCTGCATCTCGATTGTCAGGGGCGATATGTCGATACGCTCGCTATCGGAATGCCAGCCACCAGACACCTTCCCCAGCATACGCCCGTCAAGGCGCACCTGATCGACCGTGAACTGGCCATCTCCCAGACTCGCCAGCCCTTCCGGATAGGCCGTCAGCGTTGTTTCCGAAGCCTTGCCCGCAGCATCGGCCGCCTCGCTGCTGCGCCGGGCCTCGGTCATCAGGGGCGTCAGGTCCAGCCAGTCGATATGAACGGTCACCGGCAGTGCCGGATTGTCACGCCAGTCGGCCGTACCGCTCAAAAAGGAGCTGTCGACCATGGCGTGCCAGTCATTGCCGCGCACTTCACCCAGCCCGCGGGCGCTGCCAAGACAGGTCACACCGAACAAAACGCAGTCGGTATCCACCGCGATACGCTCGATGGGCGAAATCTTCTGGGAGGGCGCATCGGGGCGCCGGCGACGGCTGTTGTCATCGGCCGTATCGGAAAGCTGGGAAATGGCCAGCTGCCAGGCCACCAGATCCAGCCGGTCCGCCTGCCAGTTGACCTGCCAGTGCTCCTGTTCGGGCCATTCGATGTCCTCGGCGGGCATCTCTTCCAGCCAGACCTGCCCCTGGTGGCTGTTGTGACGCCAGCGCGCCCGCACCAGCTCACCAGCGCGCAGTTCACCGGCGCCGCTGCCAACGTCCACATCCAGCGTCAGGGGCAGCGGCGTGTCGGGCGATTTCTGAAACGGCTGAGGCAGCTGCAGCGACAGCCCTTCAAGCGGGGTCTGCACGTGAATCTGTGCGCCCCCCTCGCCCAGCATGATCTGCGCCGTATAGTCGATGGGACCGTGAACGATGGGAATAATGTTCTCAAGGCCCAGCCAGCCCGCCACCCCTTCGGCGTAGCCGCGCCCGGTAATATCGATACCGCCATCCATCAGATTCAGCCGTGCCCTGACAGGCCCCTCGAAAACACGCGCATCCAGCGCGCCGGTAATGCGGCTTTGCTGACGGCGATAGCCGTAATGCACATCACCTTCGATATCGGTCACGGTCAGATCCGACTCTTTCGAATACAGCGTGGCGCCACTCAGCCGACCGTCGCCGTTGATTTTGACGGCTTCAGGGTCCGTGGTCGGCAGCGAGACATTGACCGAACCGATCAGACTGCCCCCCGTGCGCCAGGTGTTGAGCGTCTCGCTGAGCGAGTCATCTTCCAGCGGCGCCTTTTGCAACAGCTCAAGCAGGTTGCCGGCATCGCCGGTGACCAGCGCCGAGAGCGTAAATTGCTGGTCATGAAGCGCCGCCTTCGCCCCACGTGAGACCATGCCCATCAGATTGGCGTGGGTAATATCGGCATCGAAATTGTTGCCTGCCATGGTGAACCGACCATCCAGTCCGGTCACCGGCGGCCAGCCCTCCTGCCAGGTCATGCTGACATTGCGGGCATCCGCCGACACTCTCACCTTGTCTTCATCGGGGGCCTCGGGCCGATCATCGTTGAATACCAGCCGCAGCGCCACGTTGCCATTCGGGATATCGGCGCGATGAATGCGCTTGTCCAGCCAGACGCGCACTTCGGGGTCATCGATGGCATTGACAGGCAGCCACTCGCGCGGCTTGTCGGTGGAGACGCCTTCAAAGGCGACGTTCATGTCAAAGCGCTCCGGCTTGCCCGGCGGCGCCGTCAACGCGAAATCTCCTCGGGCATGCGCCCCGCGGCGCTCAAGCGCGATATCGCTGCCGCCAAAGTGAATCTCGCCATCCTCACCGATATTGAAGGCAAGCGTGCCGCTGACGTTATCAAGCGCCCAGGGCGCGAGAAAGACTTCCGGTAGATTCAGCTCGGTATGGCGTGCGCCAAAATCAAGCCGTGCATCAAGCCCCTCGGCCACCAGCCAGCCATCGATCGGGCCAAACCCGGGGATCTGCTGTACTGGCTGTCCCGAGACACCCCGCAGTGCCGCACGCGTTTCGACAGGCCCACCCTGACGGCGACGAATGGAGAGACCGTCAATACGTCCCTTGAGCGCCATCCCCGCCAGTATCTGGCGGCTTTCGCCGTCCGGCAGCGGCATGAGATCCGAAAGGGCCGTGATATCGTCCAGTGCAAACGCCGTGGTGTTGACGCTGAAATCGGAGAAGTCCTCTGATGCGTCCAGCTCGGCCGCCTCGGGCAACAGGGAAAGCGCCTGGCCATCACGTGCAAGCCCGAGGCGTTCGACGCTGCCGTGCCAGCGACCGCTCGAGGTACGCTCGAGCCCGGCTTCCAGCGTCATGTCGTTGAGCGTAAACACCGCGTCGCGATGCATGCCGGAAAGCGCTGCCCCGTCCAGCGATAGCCGACCGGTCGTCATGTCGCCCTCGTGCCAGCCCAACCATAATGAGGCCTGACCCTGGGCACTCGAAAAAGCGTAGCCGGGCCACAGGGCACTCCAGAGGCCGGCCAGGCGGCGAGCCTGCTCGGCATCGGCCTTGAGCTGAAGCCGGCCATCCAGTGGGGCGATGTCATCAAAGCGACCCGCCAGGCCAAAGCCTGCCGCCGCCTCACCCTCCCAGTGCGCCGACGCTGCAAGCGTACGCCCGGTCTGCCGGCTGCCGGCAATCGCCACCCGATCAATCAAGAGTGAGGAGGTCGTGGCAGAGGCGTCGCCTCCTCCCTCTGCCAGGCGGGCGTGGAAGTTGATGCGACCATCCCGAATATCGACGGACTGTCGCATCAGGGTCTCAACCCAGGTCGTCACACGCTCGGGCGTTATCTGGAAGGCGTCATCATTGTCGTTCTGCGATGACGGCTCCCATCCCCACTCGCCCGGTGCAGTTTCATACAGATCGATCGAGACGTCGCGGACATGAAAGGCGGACAGCGTGGGGGCTCGACCGGCCATCAGATCGAACACGTCAAGATTCGCCTTGAGACCGCCCAGTGACATCAGAGAACGCGCGCCCTCGTTGCCATCGAGATCCAGATTGTTCAGCGCCACGACCAGTTCGCGCCCCTGCAGCTCGAGCCGCAGGTCCTGCCAGCGCACGTGATACTGTGACGGCAGGTCCAGCATCTCGAGAACCTGCTGTTGCAGGGCGGGCTGATTGAGTACGCCCAGGCGCAGCGAGGTCGTCACGACCGCCAGCAGCAGCAGGATGATGGCTGCCAGGGTCAGCAGCCAGCGCGTCAGGATTCGCAGCGAAGACATGATCACATCAGTACGATGTCGTACTGCTCCTGACAATAGTGCTGTTCCACCTGAAACCGGATGGTCTTGCCAATAAAGCTCTCCAGATCAGCCACCGCCGTCGACTCCTCTTCATGCAGTCTGTCTACCACGCGCTGAGCGGCCATGACCAGATACGTCTCCGGCGAATAGGCCCGCTCCTCACGCATGATCTCACGAAAGATTTCATAGCAGACGGTCTCCGGCGTCTTGAGGGTGCCGCGCCCCTTGCAGACGGGACACGGCTGGCACAGCACATGCTCCAGACTCTCGCGGGTTCGCTTGCGCGTCATCTGAACCAGCCCCAGTTCGGTAACTCCCGACAGTCGGGTACGGGCATGGTCACGTTCGAGCGCCTTCTCCAGCACCCGCAGGACCTGGCGCTGGTGGTCGCTGTCGAGCATATCGATGAAATCGATAATGATGATGCCACCCAGGTTGCGCAGGCGAAGCTGTCGGGCAATGGCCGTTGCCGCCTCGAGATTGGTCTTGAAGATGGTTTCCTCAAGATTGCGATGCCCTACAAAGGCGCCGGTATTGACGTCGATGGTGGTCATGGCCTCGGTCTGATCGATGATCAGATAACCGCCGGATTTGAGATCAGCGCGGCGCTCCAGCGCTCGCTGCAGCTCGTCTTCGACCGAGAAGAGATCAAAGATGGGACGCTCTCCGGGATAATACTCGATGCGCGACTCCAGCGACGGCATCAGCTCCCGGGCGAATTCACGCAGGCGATCATGGTTTTCTCTCGAATCGATGCGGATACGCTCGATTCCTTCATGCATAACATCACGCAGTGTCCGGGTCGGCAGGGCCAGATCCTCATAGAGCACGACCGGGGCTTTCGTACCGCGCCGGGCGGCATCAATCTTGCGCCACAGCCTGAGCAGAAACTGCATGTCGGCGGCCAGCGAGGGCTCATCAACGCCTTCGGCGGCCGTGCGGATGATAAACCCGCCCACCAGAGCGTCGCGGGCACTGGCCTGAGCATGAACCATGTTGCGCAGACGCTCGCGCTCGGCGTCACCCTCGATGCGCTGGGACACGCCGACATGGGCCGCCCCGGGCATGTACACCAGATAGCGCGAGGGAATGGAAAGCTGCGTGGTCAAACGGGCGCCCTTGGTGCCCATGGGGTCCTTGATGACCTGAACCACCAGCGACTGCCCCTCATGGACCAGCGTTCGAATCGGCGCGGCCTCCTGTCCGGGATGACCGGCCGGCATCAGCTCGTGGGCGTGAATAAAGGCGGTTCGGCTCTGCCCGATATCGACAAAGGCCGCCTGCATGCCCGGCAGTACGCGCACGACCTTGCCCATGTAGATATTGCTGACAATCCCACGGCACTGGTCCCGCTCGATCCAGGCCTCCTGGAGCACGCCGTTTTCGACCACTGCAACCCGGGTTTCCATGGGCGTCATGTTGATCAGGATTTCACCGCTCACGACGCCTCTCCCTGGGTCAATTCATTACCGGCCAACCATGGCGCCACGCCATGGCGGGCGAGCAGCTGCGCCGTTTCACAAAGCGGCAGGCCGACGATACCCGACCAGCTCCCCTCGATGCGCGAGACAAACATCGCCCCCCGCCCCTGCAGGGCATAACCACCGGCCTTGTCGCGCCCTTCACCGCTGGCAACATAGGCGCTGATTTCCGTTTCTTCCATCAAGCGAAAATGAACGTCGCTGATGACACAGGCATCCAGAATGCCGGCGGGCCCCACCAGCGTCACGGCGCTGATCACCTGATGGGCGCGTCCCGACAGGGCGCGAAGCCAGGCTCGGGCATGGTCATCGCTTTCCGGCTTGCCCAGAATCTGCCCGTCCACGGAAAGCGCAGTATCGCCGCCCAGTACGGGCAGTGTCGTGTCAAACGCCTGCTGACCGGCCAGCGCCTTTTCCCGCGCCAGACGCACGACGTAGTCCCGGGCCGGCTCATCAGGGTGTGGAGTTTCATCCAGATCCACCGGAAAGGCATGGGCGATCACACCAAGCGTGGCCAGCAGTTCAAGGCGCCTGGGGGATGCCGAGGCAAGAATCAGATCAGGCGATGACATGGGCATGGGGTATCCGAAAAAGGGGGCTGCAAGGGCGCCCTGATTCACCGAACAACACACTGTCCGGCAGACGCAAACGGGATATCAAAAGGAAGCAAAGCGCCGGCGCACGACCTGCATCAGGGTAAACAGCCAGGGCCATAGCAGGCCACCCAGCAATGCGGCGTAAACAAACTCGAGATGCAGCGGCGAGCCCAGCAAAATGGCGCGCAGCCACTGCTCGAACAGCTGCATCAATGCCAGCACGATCGTAACCAGCATGGCCTGACGCCAGAGCGCATAGATCCGCATGCGCTGATAGAGCAACAGCGTCAAAAAGGCGATGGTGGCATACAAAAGGGCATTCTCTCCCAGCGGCGTCCCCTGCAGCAGATCGATCAGCATGCCGATCAAAAAACCGTGGAAGACGCCCACCCGGTAGGGCGTAATGATGCACCAGTAGATCAGCACCAGCCCGGTCCAGTTGGGGCGCCACAAAAGCCACTCTTCGGGCAGCGGCATGACCTGAAGAATCAGGGCACACAGAAAGGACAGTGGAATGACTGCGGAATAGCCTTTCATTGACGCGTCTCCTGACGGCTGGCGCGAGCCACCTGAAGGGCCGCGTCCACCGCCTCCTGACTCAACCGATGACGGGTGCGCTTGAGCCGGTCATGGGTAAAGAGCAGCAGGAAATTGCGACTGCGATCGAGCCGGGCGATGGGCAGCACCTCCACACTGGCAAAGGGCGTACCGGCATTACGCACAATCCGGTTAACGCGCGCCACCGGGTAGCCTTCCGGAAAACGTCCGGTCAGTCCCGAGGTCACCAGCAGATCCCCTTCACGGATGTCGGTATTGTTGGGCACGTTGTCCAGCATCAAACGGCTGGACTGGCCGGCACCGCGAGCGATGAAGCGCAGCCCGTTGCGGTTGATCTGCACGGGCACCGAATGGCTGGCATCAGTAATCAAAAGCACGCGGCTCGAGTAGCGCGACACCGAGATGATCTGACCGACCAGTCCGGCCGAATCCACCACCGGCTGACCGCTGTACACGCCGCTTTGCTGGCCGCGGTCGATGATCATCTGCTGCAAAAAGGGATCGTTGTCCAGCGTCAGCAGTCCCGCCGTAATCCAGGGAATTTCCTGACGCGGCGTCGCTTTTAAAAGCTCGCGCAGCCGGGTGTTTTCCTCGGACAGACTGGCCATGCGCTGGACACGCTGTGACAGGGTCAAGAGTCGCTCGCGAAGCTGGCGATTTTCGTTGACCAGACGGGTCTGATCGCTCAGCGCCAGAGACGCCAGGCTCAGGCCCCGGGCCGGCAGACTGACGATCCACTGAACCGGCGCCACCACGGTCGACACCTGGGCACGCACGTCTTCCATCCAGCTCATGCGCTGGTCGGCAAACATCAAAAAGGACGCCAGAATGACGCAAAGGATCATTCGGTAGCCGGGAATGGGACCGTGCGAAAAAAGCGGTTTGATAGGCCTTCCTCCCGCGAACCGTATGCCGCCGGCGCAAGGCGCCGGCAGCCGCTGGCATCAGTCGGTAGACAGCAGTTCGAAGGTGTGCTGATCGATCATTTCAAGCGCCTTGCCACCGCCGCGGGCCACACAGGTCAGCGGGTCTTCGGCAATGATGACCGGCAGGCCGGTCTCTTCGGCAATCAGCTTGTCGATATCGCGCAAAAGGCCGCCACCGCCGGTGATGACCAGACCACGGTCGGCAATATCGGAGGCAAGCTCGGGAGGCGACTGCTCCAGCGCGCTCCTGACGACGGCCACGATCGAGGACAGCGGCTCCTGGAGGGCGTCGAGAATCTCGTTGGAGTTCAGGGTAAAGCTGCGCGGCACACCCTCGGCGAGATTGCGGCCCCGGACATCGATTTCACGCAGTTCACCGCCCGGCCAGGCACAGCCGATCTCTTCCTTGATGCGCTCGGCCGTGGCCTCGCCGATCAGGCTGCCGTAATGGCGACGCACATAGGCCGTGATCGCTTCGTCAAAGCGGTCACCGCCCACCCGCACGGATTCGGAATAGACCACGCCGGAAAGCGAGATGATGGCAATTTCGGTCGTGCCGCCACCGATATCGACCACCATCGAACCGGTGGCCTCCTCGACCGGCAGACCGGCACCGATGGCAGCCGCCATTGGCTCTTCGATCAGAAAGACTTCACGGGCCCCGGCCCCTTCAGCGGACTCCTTGATGGCACGGCGCTCGACCTGCGTGGACATGCAGGGAACACAGACCAGAACCCGGGGGCTGGGCGTTAAAAAGGTGCTTTGATGCACCTTTCTAATAAAATACTGCAGCATTTGTTCGGTGACGGTGAAGTCGGCAATGACGCCGTCCTTCATCGGACGAATGGCGGTGATGTTGCCGGGCGTGCGCCCCAGCATCCGCTTGGCATCAAGGCCGACAGCGGCCACGCTTCTCATGCTGCCGGACTGGCGAATGGCCACGACCGAGGGTTCATCGAGCACGATACCGCGACCACGTACATAAATCAGTGTATTGGCCGTTCCCAGATCGATCGACAGATCACTGGAAAACAACCCCCGTAAACGTTTAAACATGAAAGTCTTTCACCTGGGCCAGACCGGAACTTGTGCGGATGCAAACGGTATCATCGCCGTCATGATGCGGCAAGCAGCCCGCCTGCCATGCCGTCGCTGCTTATGATACCTTCTTCCCACAATGTGGCCTCGCTTCTTTTTGTTGGTTTTATGCAGCCCGATCAGAAGCCGGAGGTCCACGCTTTTGTAATTCAACCCTGCATTGTTCAAAGGTAGAACCGCCATGGCTATTGAACACGCCAATGTTCTGCGCGCAGCACATCTGGCTCGTCTGGGTGTGAGTGACGCCCAGGCCGAACGCTATGTTGATGATCTGTCTCGCATTATGGAGATGGTAGATCGGCTTGCCGAGATCGACACCGACGGCGTGGCGCCGCTGTCCCATCCACTCGACGCCACTCAGCCCCTGCGCGCCGACGAAGCGATCGAGCCCGACCGTCGCGACACCTTCCAGAAAATTGCCCCGGCTACGGCAGACGGTCTGTATCTGGTGCCGCGCGTGGTCGAGTGATCGTCATGACAACGCCTGACCGCTTTGAGATGCGACAGACCGGAAACACTGGCCCGATCAAGGGCAGCCAAGGAGTAACAAGCCCCCATGCATGACAAGACACTTGCCGAACTGGCCCGCGGCCTGGCTGCCGGTGACTTCTCCAGTCGTGAGCTGACGACCTCGCTGCTCGAGCGCATCAAGCGCCTGGACCCGGCGCTTAACAGTTTTATCACCGTCACCGGCGAGCAGGCCCTTGAAGACGCCGATGCCGCCGACACCCTGCGTCACAAGGGGGAAGCCGGTGTTCTCGGTGGCCTGCCGCTGGCCTACAAGGACATTTTCTGCACCGAGGGCGTGCGCACCAGTGCCGGCTCGAAGATGCTGGACAACTTCATCGCCCCCTACAATGCCACCGTGGTGGAAAAGCTTCGCCACGCCGGTACGGTCAGCCTTGGCAAGACCAACATGGATGAGTTCGCCATGGGCTCTTCCAACGAAAACAGCTACTACGGTCCGGTCAAAAACCCCTGGAATCCGACACTGGTCCCCGGCGGCTCCTCCGGCGGCAGTGCCGCGGCCGTGGCGGCAGGCCTCGTTCCGGCCGCGCTGGGCACCGACACCGGTGGCTCGATCCGCCAGCCGGCCGCGTTTTGCGGCATTACCGGACTCAAGCCCACCTACGGACGCATCTCGCGCTACGGCATGATCGCCTACGCCTCGAGCCTGGATCAGGCCGGCCCCATGGCCCGCACGGCAGAAGACTGCGCCATGCTCATGAACGCCATGGCCGGCCATGACGCACGCGACTCCACCAGCGTCTCGCGCAACGTGCCCGACTACACCCAGGGGCTGGACAAGCCGCTCAATGGCCTCAAGATCGGCCTGCCGGTGGAGTATTTCGGTGAAGGTCTGGCCCCCGAGGTCGAAACGGCCATTCGCGACGCGGTGAAGGTCTACGAATCTCTCGGCGCGCAGGTCATCGATGTCAGTCTGCCCCATACCCGTCTGGCGATTCCGGCCTATTACGTCATCGCGCCGGCCGAGGCCTCCTCCAACCTGTCACGCTTTGATGGCGTGCGTTTTGGTCACCGCTGTGATGATCCGGTCGATCTCGAGGATCTTTACAAGCGCACCCGCGCCGAAGGCTTTGGCGATGAGGTCAAGCGACGCATCCTGATCGGCACGCACACCCTTTCGGAAGGCTTTTTCGATGCCTACTACCGCAAGGCGCAGCAAATCCGTCGACTGATTCGTCAGGACTTTATCGACGCCTTTGGACGGGTGGATGTGCTGATGGGCCCGGCGGCGCCGACCACCGCTTTTGAACTGGGTGCCAAGGCCGACCCGGTGCAGATGTATCTGCAGGACATCTACACCATCGCCATCAACCTGGCCGGCATTCCCGGTATCAGTGTGCCGGCCGGTCTGGTCGACAACCGCCCGGTCGGGCTTCAGATTCTGGGGCCGCACTTCAGTGAGGCGCACCTTCTTAACGTGGCGCACGCCTATCAGCAGGCCACCGACTGGCATCAGCGCCGGCCCGAGATCAAGGAGTAACAACATGCAGTGGGAAGTCGTGATCGGGCTTGAAGTCCACGTGCAGCTGTCGACCTGCTCGAAAATCTTTTCCGGCGCCTCGACGGCCTTCGGCGCCGAGGCCAACACCCAGGCCTGCGGCATCGATCTGGGTTTGCCGGGCACGCTGCCGGTGCTCAACGAAAATGCCGTGGCCATGGCAGTACGCTTTGGCCTGGCGATCAATGCCGAGATCCCCGAATACTCGGTGTTCGAGCGCAAGAACTATTTCTACCCGGACCTGCCCAAGGGCTATCAGACCAGCCAGATGGCGCATCCGGTCGTCGGGCGTGGCGAGGTCGATATCACCCTGGGCGATGGCACCATCAAGACCGTGCGCATCCATCATGCCCACATGGAAGAGGATGCCGGCAAATCGCTGCACGAGGACTACAGCGGCATGACCGGTATCGACCTCAACCGCGCCGGCACGCCGCTTCTGGAGATCGTCTCCGAACCCGACATGCACAGCGCCGAGGAAGCGTCCGCCTACATCCGCGCCATTCACGCCATCGTGACCTATCTGGGCATCTCCGATGGCAACATGGCAGAGGGCTCAATGCGCTGTGACGTCAATGTCTCCCTGCGACCGAAGGGTCAGGAGAAGCTCGGTACCCGCGCCGAGATCAAAAACGTCAACTCCTTTCGCTTCGTCGAGCGCGCCATCGCTTTTGAAATCGAGCGCCAGAGCGAGATTCTCGAGGAAGGCGGCGTCGTTGTTCAGGAAACGCGGCTCTACAACCCGGATCTGGACGAGACCCGTTCGATGCGGACCAAGGAAGAAGCCAACGACTATCGCTACTTCCCCTGCCCCGACCTGCTGCCCCTGATGCTCGATGAGGCCTATATCGAGCATCAGCGCTCGCTGCTGCCGGAGCTGCCCAGCGAAAAGCGCCAGCGCTTTGTCGATGCTCTGGGCCTGTCGCCCTATGACGCCGACGTGCTCACCGGGTCACGAGCGCTGGCCGAGTATTTCGAAGCCGTGCACGGCCACTGCGGCGATGCCAAGCTGGCCGCCAACTGGGTCCAGGGCGATCTGCTGGGTCGGCTCAACCGTGACGGACTCGACATCACCGAAAGCCCGGTCAGCGCCGAGCAGCTGGGCGGCCTTTTGAGGCGTCTGGCGGATGACACCATCAACGGCAAGGCGGCCAAGCAGGTCTTTGCCGATCTGTGGGAGCGCAAGGGTGAGACGGCCGATGAGATCATCGAGTCCCGCGGTCTCAAGCAGGTCACCGATACCGGGGCGATCGAATCGCTGTGTGATCAGGTGATTGCCGACAACCCGGTGCAGGTCACCCAGTATCGCGAAGCAACCGAGGACAAGCGCGGCAAGATGATCGGCTTTTTCGTCGGCCAGGTCATGAAGGCCTCGCGCGGTACGGCCAACCCGCCGCAGGTCAACGCCATGCTCACGGAAAAGCTCGACGCGCTGCTGTAGTAATGTCAGCAACGAAACGTGTGTGAGCGAAACACGTATGTGAGTACCAAAAAGGGGACGCCAGCTGGCGTCCCCTTTTTTATGGCCTGGCGCTTATACCCACACAGCCCTGCTGCCCGACGCTTACTCCTCGATCGGTGGTGTCGGCAGGATGCACATGTCGTGCACTTCCACGTGCCTGGGCTGGGTCAATGCAAAGACCACCGAACGGGCGATATCGTCCGGCGTCAGGGCATTGTCCTGCGGCTCGTCGAAAAAGGGCGTATCCACCACGCCCGGCTCGATCAGCGTGACGCGCATGCCGCTGCCCTTGACCTCCTCGCGCAGGTTATAGGCCATGCTCTGGACGGCGCTTTTGGTGGCGCCGTAAAACGAGCCCGGCATGACCCGGCGCCCGGCCACGGAGCCCGTGATCAGCACGTGCCCGCGGCTTTTTTTCAGCTCGGCCATGGCCGCGCGCACCGTCAGTGCCGGGCCCAGCACATTGGTCAGGAGCACCTCGCGCCACTCTTCCGGGTCGCTGCCGCCATAGCCACGCCCTTCAAGGCCGCGACCGGCGTTGGCAAAAACCGCATCCAGACTGCCAAAACGCGCAACGACCGAGGCCACCAGCTGCTCCTGGTCCTCCCACGACTGCACGTTGCAGGTAAAGGCCGCCGACTGAACGCTGTATTCCTGCTCCAGCGTCTCCGCCAGCGTTTCAAGGCGCTTCGTGCTGCGTGCCGCCAGTGCCACGTTGTAACCGGCCTCGGCCGCATGGCGGGCACAGGCTTCACCGATGCCGCTCGATGCGCCCGTAATCAAAAGCGTTGGGTTGGCCATTGCTGCCTCCTGTGTGTTCAGGTCGATATGACCCGGCTGTCGTATCATGTGCCTTGAGTCTGGCAAGACGGATGTGACTGCGCCACCCTGAAAAAGCACAGAGCTGTGTACGACAGGTGCAGGAAAAGCCATCGGTCATGACCCGCGACCATGACAGCCGCGATGATTTTCAGCTATCCTGGAGTAACCCGTTTTATTGCTCTGAATCAATCAATGCACTGGCGTTCGTCCTTGAACCGTCAGGTGACTATAACCATGGATGTCGGTCGCAACCGCGCGTCAGACAAGGAGAGATTCATGACCGGCCTGACGTCTCCGATCGTCGAACGCCAACCCGTACAGGGCGCCCCCAGCGCCGACCTCAACAGCGACATTCATGCCACTCTGACCCGGGCGCTGAAAGACGACGGGCAGCAGGGCATGATTTCTGATGCCATCAATCACCATCTTGGCGCTGCCGGCGGCTATCTGCGTGCGCGTCTGGGCTATCACACCGGCCGCGCGCTGGGCCTTGATCACGACTCCGCGCTGACCTGCGCCTGCATCAGCGAGCTTTTGCACAACGCCTCTCTGGTTCACGACGACGTGCTCGATCACGACAGCATGCGTCGCGGCCAGCAAAGCGTGTGGCGGGTCTGGAACGAAGGCGTGGCGATCTGCCTGGGCGATCTGTTCATTTCTGCAGCTTATGGTCTGATGGCAGATCTTGCGGCCCACGCCAGGCATCTGCCCGCGCTGTTGTCCTGCGTGCATCACCACGTGCAGACCACCATCTACGGTCAGGCCGAATGCTTTAGCCTGGCACTGGCTCCAGAGGCCGATTTCGAGCAGTGCAGCCAGGCCGCCTGCGGCAAGTCCGGCCCGCTCTTTGCGCTGGCGCTGGAAGCCCCCCTGCTGCTGACCGGCCATGACAACGCCGTCCACAATGCCCGACAGGCCGCGCTGTTGTTTGCCACGATCTACCAGCTCATCGACGATATCGAGGATTTTGACAGCGACATGACCGACCAACACCAGGGGGCCTGTAATATGCTTCATGCCCTGAGCCGCCGCGGTGATGCCGCCCCCATGGCCTCGGCGCTGGAGTACGGTCGCCGCCTTCTGGCCCGAACGCGCCATCTGGCAGACACCCTGCCAGAGGGCTGCGGTCAGGCCCTGATGGATGAATCGCATCAACTCGAGGAGAAACTGATGAGCGTGACGGGTGAGACCTCATGAGCCGCGCTCTGGTCATCGGCGGCGGCTTTGGCGGCATGGCCGCCGCCCTGCGAGCCCGCAAAAAGGGCTATGACGTGACGCTCATCGAGCGCTGCGAGCAGCTGGGCGGTCGCGCTCAGGTCTTTACCGACCAGGGGTTTCGCTTTGATGCCGGCCCCACCGTCATCACTGCCCCCTTTCTGTTCGAGGAGCTTTTCGAGCTGTTCGGCAAGCGACTGGAAGACTATGTCGAGATGGTCGCACTCGATATCTGGTATCAGTTCTACTTTCAGGACGGGCGCACCTTCGACTACGGCACCGACATGTCGGCCACGCTTGCCAGCATCCGCGGTTTCAACGAGCGCGATGTCCAGGGCTATCAAAATCTCCTGAAAACCTCGAAGGAGATATTTGAGATCGGCTTTGACCAGCTTGCCGACCGCCCCTTTCATCAGTTCTCGACCATGGCCGCGCAGATTCCGGCCCTGCTCAGACTGAAAAGCTATCGCTCGGTGTGGCAGATGGTCTGCGCCCACATCGAGGACGACAGCCTGCGTCAGGCCTTCTCGATCCCGCCGCTGCTGGTGGGGGGCAATCCTTTTCGCACCACCAGCATCTACGGCCTGATCCCCTGGCTTGAGCGCAAATGGGGTGTGCACTTCCCCATGGGCGGCACCGGCGCGCTGGTCGCCGCGCTGGAAAAGCTCATGCGCGATGTGGGCATCACCATCGAGACCGGCACCACGGTCAAACGTATCCTGAGCGAGCACGGCCGCGCCAACGGCGTGGAACTCGAAAGCGGCGAGAAGCTGCCGGCTGACGCTGTTATCAGCAACGCCGATGCCGCGCATCTCTATACCAACATGATCGATCAGGTCTCGACCAGCGCAAGGCTGAAACTCGCCGGCGCGCGCTACTCGATGGGTCTTTTCGTGCTCTATGTCGGCACCAACCGGCAGTTCCCCCAGGCCGAGCATCACACCATCTGGATGGGCCAGCGATACCGCGAGCTTTTGGAAGACATCTTCGAGCACCGTGTGCTGGCCAACGACTTCTCTCTCTATGCTCACCGCCCGACGGCCACCGATCCTTCCTTTGCCCCACCCGGCTGCGACTCGTTTTATATCCTCGCGCCGGTGCCCAACCTGCAGGGCGATGTGGACTGGTCGCGTGAAGGCGACAGGCTCGGTGATGCCATCATCGATGCGCTGGACCGCACCACTTTGCCGGGCTTTCGTGACTCGATCGTCACCCGCTTTCACATGACGCCAAAAGATTTCAGCGAGCGCTATCTGTCGATGCACGGCACCGGCTTCTCGATCGCGCCCATCTTTCGTCAGTCGGCCTGGTTTCGCTTTCACAACAAAAGCGAGGTGCTGGACAATCTGTACCTCACCGGCGCCGGCACCCATCCGGGCGCGGGCCTGCCGGGCGTACTCTCCAGCGCTCGCGTGGTCGATCACCTGCTGCCGGAGGCCGGTTCGTGACGGCACAGCCCGACACCGCCGAGGCCATTCTGGCGCGTCACGGCAAGTCGTTTCGCTTTGCCAGCTACTTCATGGAGCGCGATGACGCCCACGACGCCGCGCTGTTGTACATGGTCTGTCGCGAGCTGGATGACCTGGCCGATCAGGACATGCCCACCGAGGCGGAAAACGCGGATGCCCACCGCCGTTTAATGGCCATTCGCGGTGAGCTGCTGGCCGGCGCCGGCAGTGACCCGCTCACGCAGGTACTGATCGATCTGCAAACGCGCCGCGGCCTGGACACGCGCGCCGCTGTCGCGCTGATCGATGCCCTGATCGAGGACGTTCGCACCCCGGCTCTGATCCAGGATGAGCGTGATCTGATGCGCTACTGCTACGGCGTGGCCGGCGCCGTGGGCGTTTTGATGTGCCCGGTGGTGGGCGCCGATGACAGCGCTGTTCCACACGGCATCGATCTGGGCCTGGCCATGCAGATGACCAATATCGCCCGCGACGTGCGCGAGGATGCCGACATGGGCCGGCGCTATCTGCCGGCCGAGTGGATCGGTCATATGGGCCCGGAAGAGATTGCCCGCGCCGATGAAGGGCAGCGCGAGCAGGTAGCCCGCGCCATTGATCGCCTGCTGACCCGCGCCGAGGCCTACTACGCCAGCGCCGCCGACGGCTTTAATCGCATCCCCGGCAAGAACCGCCGCGCCATTGCGGTCGCCGCCGATGTCTATCGCGCCATCGGCTTTCGCCTGCGCCGTGAACGCCTTGCCTGGTGGCAGGGTCGCGTGCATGTGCCCCTGCCCGGCAAGATGTGGCTCGCCACCCGCCGCCTGAGCGGCCGGGGGGCTATCAAGGGCAGCGATCGCCAGCGCCATGACGCCGATCTTCATCATCACATCGCCGATCTACCCGGCGCCCACGGCTCTGATAACGCATGAGCACCGGCGAGGCGTTTGATCTCGTCATTCTCGGCGGCGGCTGCGCCGGCCTGAGCCTTGCGTATCGGCTGGCGCAGCACGAGCAACCACCGCGTACGCTGATCATCGATCCCCGCGGTGAGTACACCAACGACCGCACCTGGTGTGGCTGGCCGGTCACGGCGCACCCCTTTCAGGACGACGTTTGCGCCCGCTGGCACGCCCTGACGCTGCACACCGATCAGGCCAGCACCACCGTTGAAAGCCACCGCTACCCCTATGAGATGCTCGAAGCCGAGCGCTTTTATACCCGAACGCTTACGGCCATCAACGCCCATCCGGATATCACGAGACATCAGGGCCGTGTCATCGAGGTCGAGGATCGCGACGACGGCGTCAGCATCATCCTGGAAAGCGGCGAGACGGTTCAGGCGCGTTTCGGTGTGGATACCCGTCCGCACCCGAAGCCGCTCACCTCGCCCTGGCTGTGGCAGGATTTTGCCGGTATCAACGTCCGGGCCGACAACATGCCTCAAAGCGCCGAGCTGATGGATTTTCGCGTCGGCACCGACCCACGTGCCGGCATCGATTTTCTCTACGTGCTGCCCTACGCGCCGGATCAGGCGCTTTTTGAGTGGACCCGTTTCGGGTGCCCGCCGACCGACCCGGCCACGCTGGAACGCACGCTGGAAGCTCATCTGGAGGTGCGTTTTGGCGCGGGTTGCTGGCAGGCCCTGCGCCGCGAGACCGGCACGCTGCCCATGGCCCCGCCAACCCGCACGGCGGGCCGTTCAATGGTGGTGGCCGGTGCCTACGGCGGCAGTATGCGCGCCGCCACCGGCTACGCTTTCCACGCCATTCAGCGCTGGGCCGATGACTGTGCAGACGCCCTGACCAGGGGCCAGCCCCCGGTGAGCGCCCGGCCGGGACGCGTGCTGGCGCATCTGGACCGCATCTTCATGAGCACGCTGGCGCGCCACCCCGAGCGTGCCCCCGGGTTTTATCAGCTGCTGTTCGAGAAAGCCCCCACCGACCGCCTGATCCGCTTTTTAAGCGGTATCCCCAGTGCGCGCGATACACTATCGGTCATGAACACTCTGCCCTGGGCGCCACTGATCAAAAGCACGATACGTCATGTCCTGCCGCATAAAACGTGATTTCCGAGCAGGCTATCCTGACCATCTGCTGCGAGTGGCACTGCAATTTTCAATGCGCTTGCGTACTATCACCTGATATTCCCAGCCCTGCCCGAGCCGCTCGATCATGACCGACATCCCCGCCGTTGGCGCCCTTGAGGCGCGCCAGTTTCTGGAAGCCCATCCCGACATTACCCGGATCGATGTGTTGATCAGCGATCTCAACGGCGTGCTGCGCGGCAAGCGCATCCCGCGTGCAAGCCTGGAAGAGGCCTATACCAGCGGCGTCAATCTGCCCGCCTCCATCTTTGCTCTGGACATTACCGGCAATACGGTGGAAGAGACAGGACTGGGGCTGGACAGTGGCGATGGCGACCGCGCCTGCCTGCCGATTCCCGGCACGCTGGTGCCGGTGTCCTGGCATCAGCGCGCGCCCACCGCGCAGCTTTTGATGACGATGGTGGAGCCGGATGGCAGCGGCTGGCACGCCGACCCGCGGCAGGTGCTGGCGCGCGTTCTGGAAGGCTTTACCCGACAGGGGCTGACGCCGGTGGTGGCCATCGAGCAGGAGTTCTATCTGCTGGATACCGAACGCAGCGACCGCGGCCGGCCCCAGCCGCCACGCTCGCCGCTGACCGGTGAACGCGCGCGCTCCAGCCAGCTCTATTCGATCAGCGAGCTCGACGAGTACGCCGATTTCATCGATGCCATTCATGAGGCCTGCGCCCAGCAGGGACTGCCGCTGGATACCGCACTCAAGGAGTGCGCGCCGGGCCAGTTCGAGATCAACCTGCGCCATCGAAATGATGCCCTGCGCGCCTGTGATGACGCGGTCATGTTAAAGCGTGCCATCAAGGGCGTGGCACTGCAGCAGGGTTTTGAGGCGACCTTCATGGCCAAGCCGTGGGGCAATGAGGCCGGCAGCGGCACGCACGTGCATATCAGCCTGCTCGACGAGCATGGCCGCAATGTCTTTGCCGCCGAGGACAAAAACCCCATGGGCAGCGCGCTGCTGCATCAGGCGATTGCCGGCGTTCTGGATCTGATGCCCGCCTCAATGGCGATCTGTGCGCCTAACCTCAACGCCTTTCGCCGCTTCCAGCCCGGTCTTTACGTACCGATGACGCCCTCCTGGGGGCTCGATAACCGCTCGGTGGCGGTGCGTATTCCCTCCGGGCCGGCGGCCGCCACACGACTTGAACATCGTGTGGCAGGTGCCGACGTCAACGTCTATCTGCTGTGTGCCGTGCTTCTGGCCTCGATCTCGCACGGTCTTGACGAGCAGCTCACGCCGCCACCGGCAATCGAAGGCAATGCCTATACGCAGCTCGATGCCTCCCTGCCGGATTCCTGGGGCATGGCGCTGGAACTCTGGATGGAAAGCGATATTCTGGGAGAACGGCTCGGCCGGGCCTTTCAGCATATCTACTATGCCAACCGACAGGCCGAGCGCTCGCTGGCACAGCGAACCGTTAGCGCGCTGGAGTATGAATGGTATCTGCGCCTGGTCTAGAGGCGACTGGCAAGACCGGGGACGATGGCACCCGCGGCTACCCCAGGCGCAGCACGACCACGCCGATCAGGATGATCAACCCGGCCACCAGCCGCTGACGGCTCAACCGCTCGCCCAGAAACAGCGCCGAAATGGCCAGCGCAAACAGCACGCTGGATTCGCGCAGCGCCGCGACCATCGCAATCGGTGCCTGGCTCATCGCCCAGATGGTCGCGCCGTAGGCGGCCATCGACATCGCCCCGCCTGCCAGCCCAACCCGGTAATGCGAGACCATTGCCTTCAGGCTTTCACGCCCCTTGACCACCAGCAGGAGGCTCCCCATGGCAACCCCACTGATTAGGAAAAGCCACACGATATAGCTGATGGCATCGTGGTTGGCACGCACCCCCAGCCCATCAGTTAGCGTATAGGCAGCGATAAAAGCGGAAGTCGTAAGTGCGCTGACGAGCCCCGTGCGAGGCAAACGAGTCACGCCGGCGCCGCGCACCGCCATCCACCAGATGCCGCCGCTGAGCAGTGCCACGCCCGTATACCCCATCAGCGAGGGTTGATCCCCCAGCGCCATCAGCCCAACAAGTGCCACGATCAATGGCGCCGAGCCGCGCGCGATGGGATAGACCTGGCCGAAGTCACCGCTGGTATAGGCGCGGGCCAGAAACACGTTATAGCCCACGTGCAAAGCGCCGGACAATACAAGCCAGGGCCAGGCGGCAGCACTCGGCAGCCCAACCAACGGAATCATCATTAGCGCCAGCAGCCCGCCGCTCATGCGTAGCAGCATGACAGACAACAGACGATCCAGACCCACACGTACCAGCGCGTTCCAGCCGGCGTGCAGAGCGGCCGCACACAGAACGACGGCAAAGACGTCCGGACTCACGTGTTCTCACCAGGCTTAAAAGGGCCTGCCATCAAACGCCCAGCCGGTCGCGCAGGGCGTAATACCAGGCCCCCATGGCAGAAAACGGCACGGCAAAGCGCCGCCCACCCGGAAACGGCAGATGACGAATATCGGCAAAGGCGTCAAAGCGTGCGCTTTCGCCCTTGATGATCTCGCCGACCAGCCGGCCGGCCAGATGCGAGGATGTTACCCCGTGACCGGAGTAGCCCTGGGCGTAATAGACGTTGTGATTGAGCCGGCCGAACTGCGGCAGGCGGTTGAGGGTCATCAGGAAGTTGCCGCTCCAGGCGTAATCGATGCTCACCTTCTTGAGTTCCGGGAAGGTCTTCAAAAGCTTGGGCCGGATGGCGCCCTCGATGCTGGCCGGATCGCGCCCGCCGTAGGTCACGCCGCCACCGTAGATCAATCGGCGCTCGGCGGAGAGCCGGTAGTAGTCGAGCAAATAGTTGCTGTCCTCGACGGCGCGGTCGGTGGGCAAAAGCCGTTTGGCGGTGGCCTCATCCAGCACTTCGGTGGCGATCACCTGGGTGCCACACGGCATGGAGCGATCAGCAAGCTCGGGCACGATATCGCCCAGATAGGCATTGCCGGCGATCACGGCGCGCTCGGCCTCGATCACACCATGGGCGGTATGAATCCGCACCCGCTCGCCGTGTTCCAGCCGCGTCATGGGCGAGTGCTCAAAAATCACGCCGCCAAGGGATTCAAACGCCGCGGCCTGCCCCAGCACCAGATTCAGTGGATGAAGATGACCGCCGGAGTGGTCCAGCAGCGCCCCCTTGTATCGCGAACTCCCGATCTCGCGCTGATAGGCATCCCCCTCCAGCAGTTCCAGTTCCCTGTGGCCGTACTTTTCCCACAGCTTTTGGTGATGCCTGAGCGCGGCGAGCTGTTTGTCATTGCAGGCGGCAAAGAGATTGCCGTTTTTGAGATCGCACCGGATGGCGTAGCGCTCGATGCGCTCGCGGATAATGCGATTGCCCTCAAACGCCATATCGCCGAGCGCTTGAGCGGCGGCCTCACCAAAGCGCGCCTCGATCATGTCCATGTCGCGGCTGTAGCTGTTGACGATCTGACCGCCGTTGCGGCCACTGGCGCCAAAGCCCACGCGCTGCGCTTCAAGCACGGCGACGCGAAAGCCCTGCTCGGCCAGATGCAGGGCGCTGGAAATGCCGGTAAAGCCGGCCCCCACCACGCAGACATCCACACTGTGATGCCCGGCAAGCGCCGGCCGATCAGGCGCGGGGTTCATGGTGGCGGCATAGAGCGAGCGGGCGTGGCCGTCGCGGTGGGTCGATGCAACATCAGGCTGAGTCATGACAATGTACCGTACGAACGGCCTGAGCGGGCCGTCGGAAGTTAGCGACTGCGCATTTCATTGTTGAGCTGTGACAGCGTGCCAAGCTGCGCCGTATCGATCAGCGGCACAAACACCAGCCGCGAGCGCTCCTCGTCACTGAGACTAGAGGGGGGTTGTTTCAGGGCATCATCGAGCTGGTCGAGCGCGGCCTTATTGGGCGTGGCATAGAAGGTATAGTTGCTGATGCGCGCGGCCACGTCAGGTCGCAGGGTATAGGCAATAAACGCCTGTGCCAGCTCGGGGTGCGGTGCGCGCTTTGGAATCACCAGCGTATCGATGCCGCGCTGTGAGCCCTCCTCGGGCACGAAAAAGCGCAGATGGCCGTAAGTGTCCGGGTCCTCGGCCTGACGCCAGGCCAGATCACCGTTATAGGTCATGCCCATGGCGCTGACGCCGCGCACAATCTGATCAATAGTGGCGGTACTGTCGGTAAACCCGACGAAGTTCGAGCGGTTTTTGCTCTCCATCAGACGCCGGGCGCTGTCTACCCATTGATCCCTTTGCGTGCAGTCAAAGCCGTAGCCGAGCGAGGCGCAGGCGGCACCAAACAGTACCTGTGGGTCACCGCCCAAAAGCGTAAAGGGCGCTTCTGGATTGATGTCCGGGTCAAACAGCGCCGACCAGCTGCGTGGTACGTCATCGAGCACGCGAGTGTCATACACGATGCCGGTCACGCCCCATTGATAGGGCACGCTGTAGCGATTGCCCGGGTCGTAGGCGGGGTCCTGAAATTCGGGCAGCAGGTGTTCAAGTCCTGGCAGCCGTTCATGATCCAGCGGCCGGACAAGATCCGCCGCCACCAGCCGGGGCACAAAATAGTCGGTCGGCACGACCACATCATACTGGGCATCGCCGCCGCTGCGCAGTTTGGTAAACATCTCGGCGTTGGAGGTGAAAAAGTTCTGCACCACGCGAACGTCATGCTCGCGCTCGAAATCCTCCAGTACATCCGGCGGCATATATTCCGTCCAGTTGAAGAGATAGAGCGTATCCGCACGCTTCTCCCCGGCGCTGGCTGCCAGACTCACCCCGGCCAGCAATACGGCACCGGCCCGCAACCGCCATGATCGTGTCATCGCGCATTCCCCCCGTGATCCATTTGTTGTTGTGTCCTGCCGACGTTGTTCCGCCCGCTGCCTATACCCGCAGCAGCAGATGCTCGCGCTCCCAGGAGCTGATCACCCGGTAATAGGCCAGATGCTCGGCGCGCTTGACCGCCAGGTAGCTCTTGACGAAGCGCTCGCCGAGCACCTCCGCCAGCGCATCACAGCCATCCAGGGCGTCAAGGGCCGGCCCGACATCGTTGGGCAGGGCAATACCGCCGCTCCAAGCACCGCCGCTCAGGGGCGGGCGCGCATCAAGCTGCTGCGTCATGCCCAGATAGCCGCAGGCCAGCGAGGCGGCCATGACCAGATAGGGGTTGGCATCGGCGCCGGGCAGGCGATTTTCAACCCGTGTGGCCTCGGCATTGCCCACCGGCACCCGCAGCCCCACGGTGCGGTTGTCGTAGCCCCACTCCACGTTGGTCGGCGCCGAGCCGCCATATTCACCAGGCATCAGCCGGCGCCAGGAGTTGATATTGGGCGCAAAAAACGGCATGGCCGCAGGCATCCAGGTCTGCAGCCCGCCGATATAGTTCAAAAAAAGGTCGCTGGGCTGGCCGCTGTCCCCGGCGAACAGGTTGTCGCCGCTGTCACGATCCAGCAGGCTCTGATGCAGATGCATGGCGCTGCCCGGCTCGTTGGCCATGGGCTTGGCCATGAAGGTGGCATACATGCCGTGGCGCAGCGCCGTCTCGCGCAGCGTGCGCTTGAAGATCACCACCTGATCGGCCAGATAGAGCGGGTCGCCGTGCTGGAAGTTGACCTCCATCTGCCCGGCACCCTCTTCGTGAATGAGGGTATCGATGTCGAGCTTTTGCGCCTCGCAGTAGTCGTACATCTCCTCAAAGAGCGGATCAAACTCGTTGACGGCATCAATGGAAAACGACTGCCGGCCGCTCTCCTGGCGCCCGGAGCGACCGATCGGCGGCTCCAGCGGATAGTCCGGGTCGGTGTTGGTCTTGACCAGATAGAACTCGACTTCCGGTGCCATGACCGGCTTCCAGCCGCGGGCCTCATAAAGGGCCAGCACGCGCTTGAGGACATGACGCGGTGCGATTTCGACCGGCTCGCCGTTCATGTAATAGCAATCATGAATGATCTGGGCGGTCGGGTCTTCTGCCCAGGGCACCAGATAGGCAGCGGCCGGGTCGGCAATCAGTTGCATGTCGAGCTCGGCGGCATTCCAGAAGCGCAGGGCCTCGTCATCGGGATAGCCGCCGGTCACCGACTGGATAAAGATCGAATCCGGCAGACGCGGCCGGCCGCCGTTAAGGTACTTGCCGGCCGGCATGATCTTGCCCTTGAGAATCCCGGTCAGGTCGCTGACCAGACACTCCACCTCGGTGATGCGATGCTCTTCAAACCAGTCCGTCAGTACCACCGGACGATGCTTTAGCGTCATGTCGGCCTCCCCAGCCGAGCCTGATCAAACGCATAAAAAAGGCGATCCGCCCGATGGCGAACCGCTCGTTACGACCTAGCGTGACTGCACTTCATTCCACAGCTGCTGATAGCGCTGCAGGTCCTGCCCGGAAAGCGTCGGCGTGAACTTTAGCCGCGCCATGTCCGCCTCATCGGGCTGGGACGGTGGCTGCTGAAGGACCTCGTCCAGATGCTCGACCGCCGCCTCGTTGGGGGTGGAATAGAAGGTGTAGTTGGCCAGCTGCGCCCCGACCCGAGCCTCCAGAATGAAGTTGATGAACTCGTGCGCCAGCTCAGGATGCGGTGCCCGCGCCGGGATGGCCATGGAGTCCACCCACAGCTCGGAGCCCTCCTCCGGAACCACGAACTCGGTGTTGGCGTAGCCTTCCGGGTCATCATGTTTGTACTGCAGATAGTCGCCGTTGTAAGTCACGCCAAGGGCATTGACGCCGCGCGACACCTGGCCCAGCACCGGCGTGGAGTCGGTAAAGCCGGTAAAGTTGCGGCGATGCTTGGTCTTGAGCAGCAGTTTGGCAGCCTCGACCATGTCGCCCTGCGCGGTGCAGTTGTAGGGTTTGCCCAGAAACGCGCACGCCGCGCCAAACATGACCTGACCGTCCTTGAGCATCGAAAACGGCTGATCGCCGTTGGCCGACTCATCAAAAACCATCGACCAGCTCGGTGTCGCCTCGGGGAAGGTCTCGGTATTGACAATCAGTCCGGTCGAGCCCCAGAGATAGGCGGCCGTGTACTGATTGTCCGGGTCATAGGGCGGATCAACGAAGCGCGCCATGAGATTGTCCATGTTGGGCAGCTGCGACTTGTCCAGTGGCTGCAACAGCCCCGCCTCGATCATGCGCGGTATGAAATAGTTCGAGGGCACCACGATGTCGTACTGCGATACGCCGCCGGCCTGCAGCTTGGAAAACATCTCCCCCAGCGAGCCGTAGTAGTTCTGCACCACCTCCACATCGTATTTCTCTTCAAACGCCTCGATGATCTCCGGGTCCATGTAGTCGGTCCAGTTGAACACGTAGAGGCGATCGGCCGCGCTGGCATGGCCTGACAGCATGACGGCGGCAACGGCACCGGCCAGAAGCGCCGGGCGGGGTGAGAAAAGCGTCATTGGCAGTGTCCCTTCAATGATGGTGATTATTGGTTTTACGGTTTTTTATGAGTCCGCCACCGCACTTCAGGCGCGGCGACGGTTGAACAAAAGGCTCACGACGGCCACCAGCGCCACCGACGCGATCATCAGTGTGGCAATGGCGTTGATCTCCGGCGAGATACCGCGACGGATGGCGCCCCAGATATAGATCGGCAACGTCGCGCTTTCCGGTCCGGCCGTAAAGAAGCTGATGACGAAATCGTCCACCGACAGCGTAAACGACAGGAAAAAGGCCGACAAAAGCGCCGGTTTCAGCGTGGGCAAAATGAAATGCAGCATCCGCTGCCAGGGGCTGGCATAGAGATCCTTGGCGGCATCAAAAAGCGTGGCATCAAGGCCGACAAAGCGGGAATAGACGATCAGCGCCACAAACGGAATCTGGAAGGTGACGTGGGCGATGACCATGGTCGAAAGCCCAGGCGAGAGCAGGCCGGTCAGGCGGTTGATCTGGACGAAAAACGCCATGTCGGCGATGCCGAACACGATGTCTGGCATCACGATCGGCAGATAGATCAGGATGATCAAAAGCCCGAGCCGGCGGGCACGGTGTCGATACAGCCCGTAGCCGATCATCGCGCCCAGAATCACGGCGATAATGGAAGATATCACGGCCAGCAGCAGCGTATGGCCGATGGCGCTGATCACCACATCGTTGTTCAAAAGCCGCTCGTACCAGCGCAGCGAAAAGCCGCCCCAGCGCGCCGAGGTGTTGATGGCATTAAACGAAAACACCATCACCACCAGAAGCGGCGCGTAGAGAAAGATCAGCGTCAGCCACCAGAAAACGGCGAGCCCTTTCTTGAATCCCCGGTTTTGCATGCCGCTCTCCTAGATCACCATCTCGGTACCACCGCCCAGGCGGCGACCCATTCGACGCAGTATGACAAGCCCCATCAGGGTGGCCAGCAGCATCAAAAGCGCTCCGGCAGCCCCCAGCGGCCAGTTGGCCGCCTCCCCGAACTGACTCGCGACCAGATTACCCAGCATCTGCGAGCGCCCGCCGCCCAGAAGCTCGGGAATCACGTACATGCCAAAGGCCGGAATGGCGACCAGCACGGAGCCTGCCAAAAGCCCCGGCAGCGTCTGGGGTAGTACGGCGACAAAAAAAGCGCGCAACGGCGAGGCGTAGAGATCGCGCGCCGCCTCGATCTGGGCGTGATCGAGCTTTTCAAACGCCGCATACAGCGGCAGCACCATAAAGGGCAGAAAGTTGTAGACAAGCCCGAGGGTGACGGCAAAATCGGACGGGAAAAGCCCCATATTGGGCGCGATCAGCCCCATTTTCTCGGCAAGACTCGACAGCGGCGTGCCCGGTGAAAGCAGATTCATCCAGCCAAAGGCGCGGATGACCTGGTTGGTCCATGACGGCACCACCACCGCCAGCAGCATGATGGCGCGCAGCCGTGGCCGGCACATGGAGATATACCAGGCGATTGGATAGGCCACCATCACCACCAGTGCCAGCGAGATAACGGACTGAAACACCGAGCGCCACAGCGTATAGAGATTGCCCGGGCTCCAGCCCAGAAAGCCAAAGCCTGCCAGATTGCGAAAGGCATCCAGCGTCAGCGGCATCTGCGGCTGACCGAAGCCGCCGTTGGTCATGAACGCCACCGACATCAGATAGGCGCTGGGCAGGACCAGAAAGATGAAAATCCACAGCGCCCCGGGCAGCACGCTGACCAGAAGATGCCGGGTTTCCCGACGCCGGCGCCGGCGCCAGACCACATCCGCCTGACTCATGCGCCCTCCCCGTCATCGCTGAGCATGATGACGTCTTCGGGATAGATCTCGACTTTCACCTCATCCCCGACCCGAAACAGACGCTCCCCGGTATTGGAGATTTCGGCAATCAGCTCGCTGTGCTGCTCGCCGCTTTGGTGAGACAGCCGGTATTCGACGTTGCTGCCGCGGTAAAAGCGCTCCACGACCCGACACATGAGCGTATTGAGCTGCTTGCCCGGCTCCACGCTCGGCGCGCCGGGCGAGGTCAGCTCCAGGGTCTCGGGGCGAATCAACGCCACTTTCCCCTCATTGTGATCCTCGGTTTCCAGCGCCCCGATCGGCGTTTGTACCGTCATGCCCTCTCTGGCCGAGATCGAAAAGAGATTGTCATGCCCCATGAAACGGGCCACGAACAGATTGGCCGGGCGCTCATAGACTTCCTGCGGGGTGCCGATCTGCTGAATGATCCCATCGCTTAACACCGCGATGCGATCGCTCATCACCATCGCCTCTTCCTGATCGTGGGTGACAAACACAAACGTCATGCCCAGACGCTTCTGGGTGCGCAAAAGCTCCACCTGCAGCTGGCTGCGAAGCCCGGCATCGAGTGCCGACAGGGGCTCATCGAGCAGCAGCACGTCGGGTTCACAGATCAGCGCGCGCGCCAGCGCAATGCGCTGTCGCTGGCCGCCGGAGAGCTGATCGACGCGGCGATCCACCAGCGAGCCGAGCTTGATGAACTCGGCAATCTCGACCACCTTTTGCTCGCGCTCGCTGCGCGCCATGCCGCGCATTTTCAGACCAAAGGCGATGTTGTCGCGCACCGACAGATGCGGAAACAGCGCATATGACTGAAAAACCGTATTCACGCTACGCTTGTGAGGGGGCGTGTCGGTGACATCCACCCCACCAATGGACAGCGTCCCGGCGCTGGGCTCGTCCAGCCCCGCCAGCATGCGCAACAGCGTGGTCTTTCCGCAGCCGGAAGGCCCCAGCAGGGTAAAGAACTCGCCGGCGCGGATATCCAGATCCACGCTTTCAAGCGCCACCACGCCCCCCGGATACTCCTTGCGAATGCCTTTCAGGTTGATGGAAGACGCCTCACGCGCCGCCCCGGCATTGGCGCCCTGAGTGCTATCGCGATGCTGAAATGGCCCGTCGGGTGCGGCGGTCGGTGAGCGTTCTGCCATCGAACAGGATCCCCTTGCGTATGAATGCACCGCTTGTGCAGTGTCGGTATAGGTCGGTTGCAGGACAGCGCTCCAGAGCTCAGAGGCGATCCCTTAATCGGTAAAAGGCGGTCGCCAGCACCAGAAGCGGCGTTCGAAGCCGGCGACCGCCCGGAAAATCAAGATGTTTCATGGCGGCCAGCAGATCAAAACGCTCGCTCTGCCCGGCCACGGCCTGCGCCATCAGCTGTCCGGCAAGCCCTGCCAGCGCCATGCCATGGCCCGAATAGCCCTGCACAAAATGAATGTTGTCATCCAGCCGGCCAAAGTGCGGCGCCCGGCTGCGGGTGATCGCTACCCGGCCGCCCCAGCGATAATCGATCGCTACATCTTCAAGCACTGGAAAGAGCTCGCGCATTTTGCGCTGCATGATCGTGACAAGCCCGCGCGGCTCACGGCCACTGTAGCTGACCTGACCGCCATAGAGTAAACGCCGCCCTGCGGTGAGGCGATAGTAGTCCAGCACAAAATTGGCATCCGAGACCGCGTCACGCTGTGGCAGGGTCTGTGCCACCTGGTGCTCGGAGAGCGCTTCGGTGGCGATGATGTAGTTGACCACCGGCATGATCTTGCGCTCGATCTCCGGCACCAGCCCGCCCAGATAGGCATTGCCGGCGACCAGCAGATGGTCACAGTCAATTCGCCCGTGTGCCGTGGTCAGCTGCACGGTCTTGCCACGCGTGATATCGCTCACACGGCTGTGCTCGAAAATCACGGCCCCGGCACGCTGGGCGGCGCGTGCCAGCCCCAGCGTATAGTTGAGCGGATGCAGATGGCCTGCCTCGCGCTCATACAGACCGCCGAGGTAGGCATCGGTGACCACATGGCGCTGCAGGGCCTCGCCTTCCAGCCATTCAAGACCCTCATAGCCATAGCGCGTCGCCATCTCGTCCCGCCAGGCCTTCATGGCACGCTCGTGACGCGGCTTGATCGCGGCGTGAAGATACCCGCGGGAATACTCGCAGTCGATGCCGTGACGCTCGATCAGCGACTCGGTCAGCCGCACCGCCTCACGGCTCATCTCCCAGACCTCGCGCGCGGCTTGTTGTCCCAGCGCTCTGGCGATCACCGAAAGCTCGGTCCCCAGCCCCGGCAGAATCTGCCCGCCGCTGCGCCCCGAGGCGCCCGCGCCAATTTCTCCCGCCTCCAAAAGCGCCACGCGATAGCCCCGCTCCGCCAGATGCAGCGCCGCACTGCACCCGGTCACCCCGCCGCCGATGATGGCGACATCAAAACGCTGCGCGCCCGCCAGGGAAGCCGTATGGACCAGCGCCAGATTGCGGGAGTGGGCATACCAGGAGTGCTCGCTCATCGGGACAGCTCATCAAGGCGTATGAAAAAAGCATTATGGTGGGAATGCGTACCGAGAGGCCATGGTGGGCCGACAGGGTTTACAGCCTTTTTTTGGCCGACCCGATTCGGCCGTGGCAGAACCGGTAAACAATTCAGCGGCTCATGACTCGATGATCGCACTTTTCCATCGAATACAGCGCCAACGTAAAAAACCGCGTCGGAAGACGCGGCATCATGACCTGCGGTAGCGACTGTCCTGCCAGAACCGTCAGTCCCTGTCCTGACACACCGGGCAGTGCGGATCACGCCCCAGCCCGAAGTGTCGCCACTGCCCGCTCAGGCCATCAAAGGTGGCAAGCCCTTTTTGCGCCGTACCGCAGCCGCCCAGAAGCTTCAGGGCCTCGAGCGCCTGATAGCTGCCGATCATGCCGACCAGCGGAGCGATGACGCCGCTCTCGGCACAGGTCAGCTGATCTTCAGCGGCGCTGTCGCCATAGAGGCAGGCGTAACAGGGGGCGGCCGGGTCGCGAAGGTCAAAGACGGCCAGCTGCCCCGAGAAGCGAATGGCCGCGCCGGAGACCAGTGGCGTGCCGGCGGCCACGCAGGCGCGATTAATGGCGTCCCGGCTTTCAAAACGATCCGTGCAGTCGAGCACGACATCGGCACGGGCCACGGCATGCTGCAACCCTTCGCCCTGGAGACGTTCGGTGATGACCTGCGTCCGGCAGTGGCTGTTGATCGCGGCAATACTCTCGGCCGCCGACTGCGCCTTGAAGTGATCGATATCCACCTCGCCATGGGCGATCTGGCGCTGCAGGTTGGAAAGATCAACCCGGTCATCATCGGCCAGCGTGAGCATGCCCACACCGGCGGCCGCCAGATAGAGTGCCGCCGGCGAGCCCAGTCCGCCCAGCCCGATGATCAGTACATGACCTGCCATGAGGCGTGTCTGGCCCTCGTAATCAAGCTCGTTGAGCATGATCTGGCGGCTGTAGCGCAGAAGCTGCTCGTCGTTCATGGTCACTCTCATACTGCGATCAGGGATTCAGGGCGGCAGAAAACCACTGCCCCAGACTGACCCGCTCGCGCCCGCCCAGATCGGGACAGGTGCCAACGGCCGTATAGCCCGCACTTTCCAGCGCCGCCCGCACCGCCTCACCCTGTTGATGGCCGTGCTCCAGCATCAGCCAGCCACCGACGGTCAGAAAATCACGGGCAGTCTCGATCAGGTGCAGCAGATCAGCCATGCCGTCCTGCCCTGCCACCAGCGCCGAGCGCGGTTCAAAGCGCACATCGCCCTGGCCCAGATGCTCATCAGACGCGTCGATGTAGGGCGGGTTACTGACGATCAGCTCAAAGCGCATGGAGGGCGCCAGCGCCGAGAAGAAATCGCCCTGCTCAAAGCGGACATTGGTGATGCCCAGCGTCTCGGCATTGCGCTGCGCCAGGGTGACGGCTTCTGCAACAATATCGATACCGGTCACCTGCCAGTCGGGGCGTTCAGACGCCAGCGCCAGGGCAATGGCGCCGCTGCCGGTGCCCAGATCCAGTGCACGCACATCGCTCGCCGGCATATGCGTCAACGCCTGTTCGACCAGCGTTTCGGTATCGGGACGCGGGATCAGGGTATGAGGCGACACGGCGAGACGCAGGCCAAAAAACTCGCGATAGCCCAAAAGCCAGGCCACCGGTTCGCCCTGCTCGCGCCGCTCAACCAGGGCATTGAAACGCTTGGCTTCGGCTGGTTCAACCTCGCGATCCCCCCAGGTATAAAGCCAGGTCCGCGAACGCCCCAGCACATGGGCCAGCAGCAGCTGGGCATCAAGATGGGGCATGGCTGTCTCGTCAGTGGCGTGACGGGCAAGACGGGCCACGGCATCGGACAGGGCCTGATCAATGCGCATGAAAGCTCTTGTCAGTCATTTCTGTCAGCCGTTTTCGCCGGTCATGGCCGCCAGCTGGTCGGCCTGATATTCATGCACCAGCGGATCGATAATGTCATCAAGCGCACCGGTCATGACTTCCCCAAGCTTGTAGAGCGTCAGATTGATACGGTGATCGGTAACACGGCCCTGCGGGAAGTTATAGGTGCGGATGCGCTCGCTGCGATCGCCCGAACCCACCAGCGAACGGCGCGTATCGGACTGCTGCTGTTGTCTGGCGCTTTCGGCACTCTGTTTGAGGCGGGCCGCCAGTAGCGACATGGCGCGGGCACGGTTTTTGTGCTGGCTGCGCTCGTCCTGGCATTCCACCACGGTACCGGTCGGCAGGTGCGTAATGCGGATCGCGGAATCGGTGGTGTTGACGTGCTGGCCGCCGGCGCCGCTGGCACGGAAGGTGTCTACACGCAGATCACCCGGGTTGAGCTCGACCTCAGCGACGTCATCGGCCTCGGCCATGACGGCCACCGTGCAGGCCGAGGTATGGATGCGCCCCTGGGATTCGGTCGCCGGCACCCGCTGCACCCGATGCGCGCCGGATTCAAACTTGAGCCGGGCGTAGATGTCACCGCCGGCCACACGGGCGATGATCTCCTTGAACCCGCCCTGTTCGCCGTGGCTGGCGCTGACGGTTTCCATCTTCCAGCCGCGGCTTTCGGCGTAGCGCGAATACATGCGAAAAAGATCGCCGGCAAAGAGCGCGGCTTCATCGCCGCCGGTGCCGGCGCGCACCTCGAGATAGACGCTGCGCTGATCGTCCGGGTCCTTCGGGATCAAAAGCTGCAGCAGCTGTGGCTCCAGCGCTTCGAGCTTCTCGTCGATGTCGGCAATCTCGTCATGCGCCATGGCGCGCATGTCCGGATCGCTGTCTTCAAGCATCTGACCGGCGCTGTCACGATCGGCCTCGAGGCTGCGATGGCGTGCCCAGTGTCCGACCAGTTCTTCCAGATCGGCATACTCGCGCGAGTAGTTGCGAAACCGGGTCTGATCACCGATGACGCCCGGGTCGGAAAGGAGTCTCGAGAGTTCTTCAAAACGTTCGGCAAAGCCGTCAAGCCGGTCTCTGAGCGAGGCCTTCATGGCGATTCCTGGTGCAGCGCGCTGTCGTCGATCAAGAGTTCCTCCGCAGCCTGGATCAGATCCACCCGCTCGGCACCGGAGGCCGCGCGAATGCGTGAAGTCGTACCGTGCAGCAGCCGGTTGGTGAGCTGCTGCGTCAATTTCTGGATGACCCACTCGGGGTCCTGACCGCGTGACAGCGCCGCCAGCGCCTCACTTTCAGCCTCGGCACGCAGGCGCTCGGCCTGATGGCGATGGCGCCGGATCAGGTCGCCGGCGCTGCGCACCCGCCGTTCGTGCTGCCAGACCGAGACATTGGCCAGAATCATCTCTTCGGCCTGGTCGGCGGCGGCCTGGCGCGAGCGGCGGTTTTCACTGATGACCTCGTTGAGATCATCAATGCTGTACAAAAAGATGTCGTCAAGCTCGCCCACCTGCGGCTCGATGTCCCGCGGGATGGCAATGTCCACCATGAAAATGGGGCGGTGCTTGCGCGTTTTCAGCGCCGACTCGACAATCCCCTTGCCCAGAAGCGGCGTGGGACTGCCGGTCGAGGAGATCACGATGTCGGCACAGACCAGCGCGTTTTCAAGCTCGTCCAGCCCGATCGCCACCCCGTTGACCTCATCGGCCAGCGTCTGGGCGCGCTCGCGCGTGCGATTGGCCACGATAATGCCCTGAATGCCGGCATCGCGAAGGTGGCGTGCCACCAGCTCGATGGTTTCGCCGGCACCGATCAAAAGCGCGCGGGACTGGCGAATGTCATCGAAGATGCGCCCGGCCAGATTGACGGCGGCATAGGCCACCGACACCGGGTTTTCACCGATACCGGTTTCGGTGCGCACCTGCTTGGCCACGGCAAAGGTATGCTGGAAAAGACGCTCGAGATCACTGCCCAGAGTGTTATGGGTTCTGGCCACCTGATAGGCACCCTTGATCTGCCCCAGAATCTGGGGTTCTCCGAGCACCATGGAGTCTAGGCCACAGGCCACGCGCATCAAATGACGCACGGCTTCGCCGTCACGGTGCCATCGGGCGCAGCGTTGCAGCGACTCGACGGGCAGACGATGAAAATGACCGAGCCATTCAAGCACCAGACGCTCGTCTCCCCCTTCGAGCCGACAATAGATCTCGGTTCGATTACAGGTCGACAGAATGGCGGCTTCCTGAACTTCGACAAGCGATGTCAGGTCTTCAAGCGCCAGCGCCATCTGACTGGAGGAGAAAGCGACCTGCTCGCGTACTTCAAGGGTCGCACTCTTGTGATTGATGCCTAGGGAAAGAAGCATCGTGATACCGTATTAGCTATAACGTTCGTGTAGAACGCTGAGACGTGACTGGATAATGTGTCAGGTATCCGGCCCCGTCAGGTCAGGTCCGTTATCGGTGATACAGTGCGCATGTTACTTGTGAATGGCACCGGCGGCCTGCGCCATGCCGCGGTGCTCGCACTTCATGGTCGAGCATTCTAACATAGCCCCGGGCGCCATGGGATGTAACGCTTTCATCAGCCTCATAGCGCCTGCAGGTTTCGCCATCAATGAGGATACGGATGCGCCAACGCACAATATGGCTATCGATGGCCGCACTGCTGCTGCCCGCGGCACTCTGGCCGATATCCTTTGCCACTGCCGGTGACCACGCGACCACGCCGACCTCACCTGATGTCAGTACCCGAACTCAGAGCGACAATAATCAGGGTCAGGATGCGCCCTCCCGGGCAGGCCTTGACGGTGCAACCCTTGGGGCGCTTCTGGGCGCCGACATTGCCGCCCAGCGCGGCGACCTGGGACTGGCCGCCCGCACCTATGTGGAGCAGAGCCAGCGCCATATGGACATTGGCCTGGCGCGACGCGCCACACAGATGGCGCGTCTGAGCAATGATCCCCGCCTGGTTGTGGCCGCGGCCAATCACTGGGCGGCGCTGGACCGGCAAAGCGCGCCGCCCCGCCGCATTCTGGCCGCCGCCGCCGCCGAACAGGGTGAATGGGCCACGGCCATGGCACTGCTGCTCGAGGTCGACGCCAGCGGTCAGGACGCCGATCTGGAGGCCTTTCTGGAAGATGCCATTACCAGTGGCGCCGGTGCCGAAGAATTGCTGGCACCGCTTGAAAGCTACCTCACACGCCACCCCGACCAGCCCCATGCGTTAACGGCACGCGCCCTGCTTCGCTCGCTACAGGGGAATAACGACGCGGCCGACCGGGACCTTGAGCGCGCCGAAACCCTTGATGACAAACTGCCGGCACTCTGGCTGGCTCGCAGTCAGATTGCACTGGATCGTGATGATGCCGCCGAGGCGTTGAAATACGCCCGGCGCGGCCATGACCTCGCTCCCGAAGATAACCGCTTCATTCTGGCCATGGCCCAGGCCAATCTGGCCATGGACGATGTCGATGCCGCAGAACAGCAGTTCGACACCCTGATGCAGGAGATGCCGGCCAATCTTGAGCTGCGTCTGGCGCTGGCCCGGCTTTATCTGCGCAACGACCACCCCCACGCTGCACAGCGACTGCTGGCACCGGCGCTGGAAGATGACAGCGCCGCCCCTTCGGGCGAGCTTTATATGCTGGCCGGTCTTGCCAGTGAAAGACTGGATGACCTTGATCAGGCGCTGGCGCTGTATGCGCGTGTCCCCGAAGGCGAGCACTTCACGGCGGCGCGCGTGCGCGGCGTCCAGCTGCTGGTAGAGCGCCAGCGCATCGATGATGCCCTGAACTGGCTGCAGGACCAGAAAAAGGACCACCCCGACCAGTCCGCCGTGCTCATGGAGCTTTCGCTTTCCCTGCTGGATCAAAACGATCAGCGAGCGCGCGCCGATGAGCTGCTCGACGACGCCATCAAGGCGCATTCACCCGACAACAACAGCCTTCTCTATATACGCGCCATTCGCGCCATCGAACATCAGGATCTCGAGGCCATGGAACGTGACATGCGCACCCTGCTTGAGCGCGACCCCGACAATGTCGACGCTCTCAACGCGCTGGGCTATACCCTGACCGAGCAGACCGAACGCCACGAAGAGGCGCTAAAGCTTCTGGAACGCGCCCACCGGCTGGCGCCGGAGTCGGCCCCGGTAATCGACAGTCTGGGCTGGGCCTACTTTCATCTGGGCCGGCTTGATCAGTCCGTGGCCCTGCTCAAACAGGCCTACGCCCTGATGCCGGATGAAGAGGTCGCCGCGCATCTGGCAGAAGCGCTCTGGGCCAGCGGTGACAGCGAGCAGGCACGTCGCATCATTGCAGGCGCCACGGCACGCTTTCGCACGCACCCCACCATCGATGATCTGCTGGGTCGCTATCCGCTGCTGACACCGCTGAGCCCGCCACCCGCTACAGCAACATCCTCTACCGCCACTTCTCAGGAGAACACCCCATGACGTCAGGTAACGCGATCGGTCGCACGCTACAGTTTCTGACCCTCGCCCTGATCGCCCTTCTGGCCGGGTGTGCCACTCAGGCACCCTCGCAGAAACAGGACCGCCTTCCCGGCGACTGGCGCAGCCAGCAGCCCCGGCTTGAAGCCCTGGACAGCTGGACAGCCGCCGGCAAGGTTGGCATCCGTACCCCGGACGACAGCCAGAGCGCCAATCTGGACTGGATCCAGCGCGGCGATCAATACCGCATCTCGGTCAGTGGCCCATGGGGCACGGGACGCAACACGCTGGAAGGCGATGGCCGGCAGGTGACGCTGACCAATGGCGATGGCACCTTTCAGGCGACCACTCCGGAAGAGCTGATGGCGCAGCAGATGGGCTGGTCGCTGCCGCTGTCATCACTGGTCTACTGGGTGCGCGCCCTGCCTGACCCGCGCGGCCCGCACCGCATGAGCGAAGACGATGTCGGCTTTCCGGCAACGCTTGATCAGGCCGGCTGGCACATCGACTATCGTGACTGGAGCCAGGCAGACGGTCTGTGGCTGCCGCGACGCATCGTCATGACCTACGACGACATCCGCACCACGCTGGTCATCAACCGCTGGCAGCCGGGACAGGCAGAACTGCCATGACCGGAAATGCCTCGTTGACCCTGCCGGCACCGGCCAAGCTCAACCGCATGCTGCATGTCGTGGGCAAGCGCCCGGACGGCTATCACGAGCTGCAGACCCTGTTTCAGTTTCTCGATCACGGCGACACCCTCCACTTTCGCCTGCGCAACGATGAGGCCATTACCCTGTCGCCGGCGATCGAGAATGTCAGCACCGAAGACAACCTGATCGTCCGTGCAGCCCGCCTTTTACAGGCAACGGTCGATCAGGCCCTGCCGGGGGTAGATATCACGCTTGAAAAGAGACTGCCCATGGGCGGCGGTCTGGGTGGCGGCAGCTCCGATGCGGCCACGACCCTGCTGGCACTTGACCATCTCTGGCAGCTCGATCTGGACACCGACACGCTGGCAACGCTTGGGCTTTCGCTCGGGGCCGATGTGCCCGTGTTCGTTCGCGGTTTTGCCGCCTGGGGGGAAGGGGTCGGGGAACGGCTGGTACCGGCGGCACTGGACACCCCCTGGTTTGTCGTGATTCACCCGGGGGTGAGCGTGTCGACGGCTGGCGTCTTCGGCCATGCGCAATTGACACGCGACACCCCCTTGATTAGTATGTCGCGCGCCCTGCAGGGAGGTCACAACGACTGCGAGGCCGTGGTGCGAAGACTCGAGCCGGGAATCGGTGAGGTCATTGATCTGCTTCGACATTACGGGCCCGCCATGCTGACCGGAACCGGCGCCTGCGTTTTCTGCCCTTTCGAGGAAGAAACGGCAGCGCTTGAACTGGAACAGGAGATACTCTATGGTATCGCCCGGCATGCGTACCCGGACCGCTGGAGCGTTTTCAGGGCACGCGGTTGTAACATCTCTCCTCTGCATCAGGCTCTGAACAGGCTTCGGGTATCATCAAGTACCGGAGTATCATGAAGCATCAAGCGTCAGTGCTTGCATCAAGGGTTACTGGGGTATAGCCAAGTGGTAAGGCACCGGTTTCTGGTACCGGCATTCCCAGGTTCGAGTCCTGGTACCCCAGCCATCTCTTTTCGATGTCATTCACGCTTGACTTCAAACCACCCCGATTTTCTACAAGCGTCCAAAGGTGGCTGCGCGTGTCTAAACTGATGGTCTTCGCGGGGAACGCCAACCCCGAGCTTGCCCGCAAGGTGGCCGAGAGCCTCGATAATCGTCTGGGCCATGCCACGGTCGGTCAGTTCAGCGATGGCGAGATCGCGGTCGAGATCAACGAGAACGTGCGCGGCAAGGACGTTTTTATTCTCCAGTCGACCTGTGCTCCGACCAACGACAACCTGATGGAACTGATCCTGATGGTGGATGCCCTGCGTCGGGCCAGCGCGACTCGTATTACCGCCGTGGTCCCCTACTTCGGCTACGCCCGCCAGGACCGTCGCGTGCGCTCGGCGCGCGTGCCGATCTCCGCCAAGGTGGTCGCCGACATGATGGTCAAGGCCGGCGTGGACCGCGTCATGACCATGGATCTGCATGCCGATCAGATTCAGGGCTTTTTCGATGTTCCGGTCGACAATGTCTACGGCTCGCCCATTCTGCTCGATGACATCGAACGCCAGAATTACGACGACATCGCCATCGTCTCGCCCGATGTTGGCGGGGTCGTGCGTGCTCGTGCCATCGCCAAGCAGCTTAATGCCGATCTGGCCATCATCGACAAGCGTCGCCCGTCGGCCAATCAGGCCCAGGTGATGCACATCATCGGTGATATCAAGGATCGCACCTGCGTGCTGGTCGATGACATGGTCGATACGGCCGGCACGCTGTGCAAGGCCGCCGAAGCGCTCAAGGCGCACGGCGCCCGCCGCGTCATGGCCTATTCGACACACGCCATTCTGTCCGGTCCGGCGGTCGACAATATTTCAAAATCCCAGCTCGACGAGCTGGTCGTGACTGACACCATTCCGCTGGCCGAACATGCTCGTCGCAGCGGCAAGATTCGTCAGCTCTCGGTGGCTGGTCTGATCGCCGAGGCGATCCGGCGCGTCAGCAATGAAGAATCCGTCAGCGCGATGTTTCACTGACATCGCGCCGGTATCCGCTTTCGCATGATGCGAAAGCCCGACAAAACGGCACAGGTCTGGTCGCGGGCCGTGTCGTTTTCGACTTGAACCAATGAGGGTCCAACCCATGAAACATGATTATCAACTGACCGCTGTCGCTCGTACGGCGCTGGGGAAAGGTGCGAGCCGCCGCCTGCGTCGCGCGAACGAACGTGTCGCGGCCATTATCTATGGCGGCACCGCCGAGCCGCAGCCGATCGCCATCGAAAAGCCGGCCCTTTACAAGGCGCTTGAAGATGAAGCCTTCTTCTCCTCCATCATCAACATCGATGTTGATGGCAAAAAGGAGCAGGTGGTTATTCGTGATCTGCAGCGTCATCCCTACAAGGAACTGATCACGCACGCCGACTTCATGCGCGTGGATGCCACTCATGAGCTGACCATCACCGTGCCGCTGCACTTCGCAGGCGATGAAGAGTGCAAGGGTGTTCGTGAACAGGACGGCGTTTTGCACGTACTGGCCAACGACGTTGAAGTTACCTGCCTGCCGGCCGACCTTCCCGAGTATCTGGAAGTCAACGTGGCCGACATGGAACTGGGTGACACGCTGCACCTGTCCGACATCCCGATGCCGAAGGGCGTTACCATCGTGGCGCTGACGCATGGCGAAGACCACGACATGGGCATCGTGACCATCACGCATCCGGACCGTGGCACCGATGATCCTGAAGGCGAAGGCGATCCGTCTTCCGACGTTCAGCGCACCGAAGCCGATAACGGCGGCGAGGGCGAGCAGGTCTAAGGATGGCGCCTGCCATCTGATACCTGACGGCCGGTCGGGCCGGGCCATTTGCCCGGCTCGCCCGGCCGTTCTGATTTATAACCTGCATGCACCGCAGGGCGTTGTGATCACAAAAGCGAGAACGCCTCATGAGCGATATCAAAGCGATCATAGGGCTGGGCAATCCCGGCGCCCAGTACACGCAGACCCGTCATAACGCCGGTTTCTGGCTGATCGATGCCCTGGCCGGTCGCTATCACGCCACGCTGCGCAGCGAGCGCAAGCTGCTAGGACATTACGCACGCGCCACCATCGAAGGTCAGGATATTCACCTTCTGGCGCCTGCCACTTACATGAATCACAGCGGCCAGTCGATCGGTGCACTGGCCGCCTTCTACAAGCTGCCGCCCGAATCGCTTCTGGTGGTGCATGACGAGCTTGACCTTCTTCCCGGACAGGCGCGGTACAAGCAGGGCGGCGGTCACGGCGGCCACAATGGTCTGCGTGATACCATCAATGCCCTGAGCCAGAACAAGAATTTCCACCGTCTGAGACTGGGCATCGGCCACCCCGGCAGCGCCAGTCAGGTGGTCAATTACGTGCTAGGCGCCCCGGGCAAAAGCGAGCGCCGTGCCATCGATGAGGCCATCGAGGCCTCGCTCGAGACCCTGCCGCTGGCGCTGTCCGGCGACTGGGCGCGCGCCATGAACCAGCTTCACAGCTTCAGCGCGGCCTAGCCTTGCGCGACGATACTCGCTGCAGGAGCTTTCTGTCATGACGCTAGAACGCCTTGTACCGCTGGCCTTTGTCGGCATCTGGTCCACCGGGTTTATCGCCGCACGGCTGGTTGCCCCCTGGACCGACCCGCTCACTTTCCTGAGCTACCGGTTTTTGCTCAGTGCGCTGGTGTTTGTGCTGATTGCCCAGGCCGTCGGTGCCCGCTGGCCTCGCGGACGCACGGCCTGGACGCGGGCACTGCTGGTCGGCATTTTGCTGCAGAGCCTTTATCTGGGTGGCGTTTTCTGGGCGGTCGATCGCGGCCTTCCGGCAGGCGTAGCGGCGCTCGTCGTCGGGCTTCAGCCGCTGGCCACCACCTTTTTCGCCGGCTCCATGCTCAATGAGCGCCCCGATGCTCGCCAGTGGCTGGGGGTACTGATCGGCCTGGCCGGCACGCTTCTGGTGCTGCTGCCCGGACTGCAGACAGATTTCGGCGAGATCGACCCGATGGCGCTGGTGGCGGTCGCGATCGCCATGCTGAGCATTACGCTGGGCACCATCTGGCAAAAACGAACCGGCCCAGGCGCTGATCTTCGTACCAATGCCGCCATTCAGTTTATCGGCGCTTTTGTGGTGACACTGCCGCTCGCCATGGCCACCGAAAGCATGCGCTTCGAGTCGAACTGGCAGGCATGGACAGGCCTTTTATGGTCGGTATTTGGCCTGTCGGTCGGCGCGATCTCCCTGCTGCTGGTCATGATTCGTCGCGGTTCGGTCTCAAGTGTTGCATCTCTTTTTTATCTGGTGCCGCCGGTCGTGGCGCTTTTGAGCTGGCTGCTTTTTGATGAAACGCTTGTGCCGCTGCAGGTCGGCGGCATGGGGCTTGCCGCCTGCGGCGTGGGCCTTGCCGGCCGACGAACATCACCCCGGCGGTAGCGGCCCGACCGCAGCAACAGGTAAACTTTGCGCCATATCGACCCCGAGCGGGTCGAGTCGAACACATCGCCCTACACTGCAGGATGCACATCCATGGGATTTAATTGCGGTATTGTCGGCCTGCCCAACGTGGGTAAATCGACGCTTTTCAACGCTTTGACCAAGTCAGGTATCGATGCAGAAAACTTCCCCTTCTGCACCATCGAACCCAATACCGGCCTCGTGCCGATGCCGGATCCACGCCTTGACCGGCTGGCCGAAATCGTCAAGCCGGAAAAGGTCATCCCGACCACCATGGAGTTTGTCGATATCGCAGGTCTGGTGGCCGGTGCGTCCAAGGGCGAAGGTCTGGGCAACCAGTTTCTGGCCAATATCCGTGAAACCGATGCGATTGCGCACGTAGTGCGCTGCTTTGACGATGACAACGTGATCCACGTGTCCAACGAAGTCGACCCGCGCGCCGATATTGAAACCATCAACATCGAGCTGGCCCTGGCGGATCTGGACAGCGTCGAGCGCGGCCTGCAGCGACTGGCGCGCGTGGTCAAAAGTGGCGACAAGGACGCCATCGCCAGCAAGGCGCTGCTGGAACGTATTCAGCCGCATCTGGCAGAAGGCCAGCCGCTGCGCAGCTTCGGTCTCAATGACGACGAGAAAAAACTTCTCAGAAGCTTTGGCTTTCTCACGCTCAAACCCACCATGTACATTGCTAACGTGCATGAAGAAGGATTTGAGAACAATGCGCATCTGGATGTGGTCAACGCCATCGCCGCCGAAGAAGGCGCCGTGGTTGTGCCGGTGTGCAACAAGATCGAGGCCGAGATTGCCGAGCTCGAGGAAGAAGAGCGCGCCATGTTCCTCGACGAACTGGGCATGGAAGAGCCGGGACTGGATCGCGTGATCCGTGCCGGCTACGGCCTTTTGGGCCTTCAGACCTACTTTACCGCCGGCGTCAAGGAAGTCCGCGCCTGGACGGTGCCGATCGGTGCCACCGCCCCACAGGGGGCCGGTGTCATACACACCGACTTTCAGAAGGGATTTATCCGGGCCGAAGTTGTCGCTTATGAAGACTTCGTGAGCCTGGGCGGTGAACAGGGCGCCAAGGAAGCCGGCAAATGGCGCCTGGAAGGCAAGGAGTATGTGCTCAAGGACGGCGACGTTGTGCATTTTCGTTTCAACGTCTGAAAACGCCGGCACAATGCTTGACGCGCTGACAGCCTTTGCGTAGTATGCGCTCGCGTTGAACGGCTACGTAGCTCAGCTGGTTAGAGCACATCACTCATAATGATGGGGTCCCCTGTTCGAATCAGGGCGTAGCCACCAGATACGAAAAAACGGCATCCTCGGATGCCGTTTTTTTATGTCTACTCCATGGGCCACTCAGACGAGCTGGTCGCGATTACAAAATGCCGTCAGCGCACGGATCAGATAGTCCGGATCATGCGCGCCTGCCGTTTCGCGAATGGAATGCATCGCCCACTGGGCCAGCCCGATATCCAGCGTCGGCACGCCGGTACGCGTCGCACTCAAGGGGCCGATGGTTGTTCCGCACGGCATGTCGGCACGGCTGACGAAGGTCTGCACCGGCACCCGGGCCTCGCGACACAGCTCACGAAAGAGCGCCCCGGTCGCGGCACTGGTGGCGTAACGCTGACTGGCATTGACCTTGATGACAGGCCCTTTATTGAGCGCTGGCTGATGACGCGCATCATGCTTGTCGGGATAGCTCGGGTGGACCGCGTGCGCGTTGTCACACGAGATCAATCGGGAATTTTGCAGTAACCGGATGCGCCCTTCGGCACCGCTGGCCCCCTGCGCTTCCGCCAGACGCGATACGACGTCACCCAGTAATGTGCCCTGCGCCCCGCCGGTACTGCCACTACCAATCTCTTCGTGATCGTTGGCAACAAACAGCGCGCCCTGACTGCCGTCACTTTCCATCAGCGCGCGCATGCCACAATAGCACGACAGCAGATTATCCAGACGTGCCCCGGCGATCATTTCCCCTTCAAGACCCAGCTGTGACGCCGGCTGCGCATCGTAAAAGCTCAACTCGTAGTCAACGATGCCGATATCCTTGAGACCATGCTGCTCGAAAAGCCAGCGCTCGATCAGCGACTCGATCGAAGGCGGTTCCCGCTCGGGGCCGGCCTGCCAGATGACGGGTGCCATCTGCGTCTGGGCGTTGAGCGCCTTGCCCTGATTGACGTCACGATCAAGATGGATGGCAAGGCTCGGGATAATGGCCATCGGCCGGTCCACCTGAAAAAGCTTTCCGGTGAGCCCGCCCTGAGCGTTGCGCAGATAGACCCGCCCGGCAACGGCAAGATCCCGATCAAACCAGGGCGCCAAAAGCGCGCCGCCATAAACCTCGACGCCCAGTTGCATCCAGTGTGCAGACATCTGGACAGGCTGAGGCTTCAGGCGAAGCGCCGGGCTATCCGTATGCGCGCCCACCATGCGAAGCGATTCGAGCGGGCCGGCGTCGGGCAGTTGAAAGGCAACCAGGGCCCCGCCGGCGCGCGTACAGTAATAGCGACTACCGGGGGTAAGCTGCCATGGCTGCGTTTCGTCCAGCGCCGTAAAGCCTGCGGTTTCAAGACGCGAGGCCATCTCCTCGACCGCATGCCACGGCGTAGGGGAACACTTGAGAAAATCGAATAAATCAGTAATTGTCGAGGAATGAAACACGTAATTCTCCCATACTACCTATCGGTGATAAGCACGCCGGGCTGCTACAATGATCGCCCTGCCTGCTGACCTGCAACAGATCCTTTTAATCCTGTATTAACAGCATACAAAGTGTACATGAACCCGGGAGTGCTTCCTTGATGAGCCTGTTTGCCCCAGCCCGCAATATTGCGGTGTTCGCTCTGTGCCTTTTGACTGCCCTGCCCGCAATGGGCGATGAGGCAATCAAGCCGACCGACGAGGGGCGACAGGCGTCTCGGGAAGTCATTCAATCACTGGAATATGGCCACTATGAGCCGGTCACCCTCAACAATGGCTGGGCAGACCGGGTATTTAACCGCATGCTGAAACTGCTGGATTCCCAGCACGCCTACATGACACGAGAAGACATCGCACAGTTCAGCGATTTGCGTACCGGTCTTGACGAAATGCTGGTCGAAGGCGACCTGGATCGCGTCTATGCGTTTTACAATCTCTACCAGACGCGACTGGAAAACCGGCTTGAATGGCTGATCGATCGACTCGAAAATCAGCCCGACTTTGACTTTACCGGCAACGAACGCCTGCCTACCAATCTTGAAGACGCTAACTGGGCAGAAAGCCAAAGCGAGCTGGATGACCTGTGGCGCCGACGCCTCAAAAATGCTGCCCTGACCCTGTCGCTTGCCCCGGAAACATCCGAGTCGCTGCCGGTGGTCGATACCAGTGTGTTGTCTGAAATTGCCACCGTCCCGGCCCGGGTCTCTGAACCCGAAGCGCCCGTCGACCAGGGCAGACAACCCATGAGCAACGAAAAAATTGCCCAACAGCTGGCCGACCGATACAAGAGCCAGCTGTCACGCGTCAGGCAGACCAATACCGAGGACGTATTGAGCGTTATCCTCAATGCCGCCACAGGTTCCATTGATCCACACTCTGAATACCTCTCTCCAAGCCGCGGTCAGTCCTTCGATATCCAGATGAAGCTATCGCTGGAGGGCATTGGCGCCCTTCTCCAGCAGGACAGCGAATACGTTCGCGTCTCGAGTCTGGTCTCCGGCGGCCCCGCCGAACGCAGCGGTCAGATCAAGCCGGCCGATCGAATCGTTGCCGTGGGTGATGGCGACAGTGGGGAAATGATCAGTGTCATCGGCATGCGTCTGGACGAAGTCGTCGAACACATTCGTGGCCCGAAGGGCTCGAAGGTTCGCCTGGAAATCATCCCGGCAAAAGCCATTGATGTGACCCAGACGCGTACCATCGAAATCACGCGCGACACCGTCAGTCTGGAAGACCAGGCCGCCAGCAGCCGTATCGTCGAATCCCATCGCAATGGCGAAAACCATCGTGTCGGGGTTATCAAGGTGCCGGCCTTTTATGTCGACTTTGATGCCTATCAGGCCGGCGATCAGAACTATCGCAGCTCGACACGCGATGTGGCCCAGCTGATCGAAAAGCTCAAGGCGCAGAATGTGGAAGGCATTGTGCTGGACATGCGCGGCAACGGCGGCGGCGCGCTGCAGGAAGCCAATTCGATGGTGGGCCTGTTTATCGATCGCGGCCCTACCGTTCAGGTTCGAGACGCCCGCGGACGCATCAGCCTGTACGGCGATACGGATCGTGGCGTCGCCTATGATGGCCCGCTGGGCGTGCTGGTCGACAGGCTGTCCGCCTCGGCCTCGGAAATCTTTGCCGGCGCCATTCAGGATTATGGCCGCGGCCTGGTGCTGGGCAACCAGACCTTTGGCAAGGGAACCGTTCAGACGCTCAGTGATTTGAGCCACGGCGAGCTGAAACTGACACGTGCCAAGTTCTATCGCATTTCGGGAGAAAGTACCCAGCTTCGTGGCGTAGAACCCGATATCGCCTTCCCCAGTCTGATCGACAGGGATGAAATCGGTGAAAGTGCACTGGATTACGCCCTGCCCTGGGATACGGTACGCCCGGTCAGCTACCGCACGTACGGCGAACCCTGGCAGTTCGTCACGCAGCTCAGGCAAAAGCACGAGCAGCGCGCTCAGGACAACCCCAACTTTCATTACCTCACGCGTGAGGCGCAGCTGGCCGAGCAGTTCCAGGCGCAGAACAATACGGTCAGTCTCAATCGGGAGCAGAGACAGCGCGAAATGGAGGCACAGGAAGCCGAACAGCTCGCACTTGAAAACCAGCGCCGACGCGCACTCGGGATGCCGGAAATCGACACATGGACCGATGCCCGTGACGAAGCACTGGGCACAGGCGATGATGATTCACAGTCCGAATCGCCCATCCAGAAGGCAGCGCTGGAAGAGAGCGTAGAAATCCTGCTCGATTACGCGCTACTGATCGATACGGGCCAGACACAAAAAACACGCGCCCCGCGCCAGTAAATAACGCTGAAAAAAGGGGCTGCCTGTTGATACAGGCAGCCCCTTTTTATTGTCAGGCAAAAGAACTTAATATAACTATTTAACGGCGACTGCCATTAATGCAGAAAATAATGACTAATTATTTCATGACTGCTGCATGAGTCTTAATATTGTTACGGTGTCCTGATGACTCATGCCGTAACTGTGCATTAATGCTTCAAGTTCGTCGGAAAAACCGGGGCCGGCAGGCTCTTCCCTTTCGAGGTTTCTCAGCATTTCGCCAAGCTGATTATCAAGTGACCACTTGTCCTTGATGGACAAATTTCTCTCGCGAGGCATTCTTTTACATTCCTGAAATTATTGATATTACGGAAAAATATAATGCCGTCAGGCATAAATGGGGAACGGCATCGAAACAGGCAAGGCGTGCGTCATGAATCAACGTTACAGATCGATATAATACGCCAGAACAAAAATGCAGTCCGTCAATCAATACATGAACGAAGAATGGCTGGCCGACAGGTCAACACGAAATATCAAGAACAAGGGGGCAGCAAAAACCGTTCACGGCGTGGACTACAATTTCTTATAACAAACGCAATTTATCGAGTCAAACACGGACCGAAACATTGCCGAGCAAAGAAACTGGAAAGTTAAATCAGCGATTAACAATAAAGGATCAGAAAGGTCGTGATTCGAACGAAGGATGTTTAAAAGTAAACAACGAAGAATCTGGACAACAGCAGGAAGGCACTATCGATTTGGCTGGCGCGATTTACCGTCAGTAGTCATGCGGTAAATGGCTCCCTGAGCAGGACTCGAACCTGCGACCCAATGATTAACAGTCATTTGCTCTACCAACTGAGCTATCAGGGAACAACGAAGTATCAGAATGTATTGGCTCCCCGAACAGGACTCGAACCTGTGACCCAATGATTAACAGTCATTTGCTCTACCAACTGAGCTATCGGGGAATGTCTTTCCGAATACGCGGCGTAGTATACGTATTTCAGAAAAAACGTCAAGGCCCTGATAAAGACCCCGGCGCCATTCGCATGATTGCGCGAATATTGCCTGTCGCTGGTGGCTACGCCCTGATTCGAACAGGGGACCCCATCATTATGAGTGATGTGCTCTAACCAGCTGAGCTACGTAGCCGGCGACCGTGCGCATTGTACAGAAGCGCATCGATCATGCCAATCCCCTGAATGCCCCCGGTCTGCCGACGACCAATATTTCCTCACATGGGCCCGTGCTCCTGCGACGTTTACCCACCACCCCAACCTCACGGCCCGGCCCATTTTATACCGCGCCCCGGTCACAACCGCCTCTGACACCCGGGCCGGCACTCTTGATTGATTGATCGTTCAATAAAAGGTCGCTACTCTGAAGAACGTTATATGCCTTCCACTACAGGAGAGGGAGCGGTGCCCAAGGTAGGTATGGAACCCATTCGTCGACAGCAGTTGATCGAGGCCACCATGGCAACGATTGACGAGGCGGGTCTGGCCGACAGTACGATCATGCAGATTTCGCGACGTGCCGGCGTGTCTGCCGGCATTATCAGCCACTATTTCGGTGGCAAGGACGGGCTTCTTGAAGCCACCATGCGCCACATTCTCGGCGATCTCGGGGCTTCGGTTGCCCGGCGACGCCAGGCGTTGAACAGCAATGAGGCGAGAGCGCATCTTTACGCGATCGTGGAAGGCAACTTTGATCGCAGCCAGGTCAGCCAGGCGGTAATGAAAACATGGCTGGCCTTCTGGACCACCAGTATGCACAAGCCCAACCTTCAGCGGCTGCAGCGGGTCAACGACCGTCGACTTTACTCCAATATCACCCATCAGTTCAGAAAGCATCTGCCGCTGACTCAGGCACGCCCTGCCGCCCGCGGGCTGGCAGCCCTTATCGATGGCCTGTGGCTGCGCGGGGCGCTGGCATCCGAAGAATTTGATACTTCCAGCGCCGTACTGCTTGCCTGTCGCTATATCGATGAGCAGCTTGATGGCAACGAGAAAGCCTGACGCTGGGCTTTTCTTTACAGCACTTTGAACCTTATTGCTTATTCGGGAGGCCCCATGGCCACGTTCGAGACCCAGCAGCTTTATATCGACGGCAAACGCGTTAACGCAACCTCGGGTGAGACCTTTGAATCCATCAATCCCTACAACGGTGACGTACTGGCCGAGATCCAGCAGGCCTCCCAAAACGATATCGATCGAGCCGTTGAATCGGCGCGCCGCGGTCAGAAGATCTGGGGGGCAATGACCGGTGTCGAGCGCGCCCGCATTCTCAATCGTACCGTGGCCCTGCTGCGCGAAAGAAACGACGAGATTGCCCGCGTCGAATCCATGGATACCGGCAAGCCGCTGAGCGAAACCACGGCCGTGGATATCGTTACCGGCGCCGACCAGCTCGAATACTACGCAGGCCTTGCTGCAACCGTTGAGGGCGAGCAGATTCCCATTCGTTCCGATTCCTTTGCCTACACCCGGCGCGAGCCGCTTGGCGTCTGTGCCGGCATCGGTGCCTGGAACTACCCGATCCAGATTGCCTGCTGGAAATCGGCCCCGGCACTGGCCACCGGCAATGCCATGATTTTAAAGCCCAGCGAAGTCACCCCGCTGACCACCCTGATGCTGGCCGAGATATTTACTGAAGCCGGCCTGCCGGACGGCGTTTTCAACGTCGTACAGGGCGATGGCCGCGTTGGCGCCATGCTGACCGAACACCCCGGCATCGACAAGATCTCCTTTACCGGCGAAGTGGGTACCGGCAAGAAGGTCATGGCGTCTTCGGCGTCGTCATCGCTCAAGGAGGTCACCATGGAGCTGGGCGGCAAGTCTCCCCTGCTCGTCTTTGCCGATGCCGATCTCGATCGCGCCGCCGACGGTGCCATGATGGCCAACTTCTACTCCACCGGTCAGGTCTGCACCAACGGCACGCGCGTGTTCGTGGAGCGCTCGGTCAAGGAAGCCTTTGAAGCGAAACTGCTCGAGCGCGTCGAGCGCGTGAAGGCCGGCGACCCGCTGGACCCGGCCACCAACTTCGGCCCGCTGGTCAGCTTTGAGCACATGAAAAAGGTCTGCGACTATCTGGACGCCGGCCGACAGGACGGCGCCCGCCTGCTGGTGGGCGGTGCGCGCATGACAGAGGGTGACTTCGGCAAGGGGGCGTTTGTGGCCCCCACCATATTTACCGACTGCAGTGACGACATGCGCATTGTCAGAGAAGAGATCTTCGGCCCGGTCATGTCGATTCTGGCCTTTGACGATGAAGCAGACGTCATTCGCCGCGCCAATGACACCGACTACGGTCTGGCCGCCGGAGTGTTCACCGAAGGACTCAATCGGGCGCATCGCGTGGTGCATCAGCTCGAAGCCGGCATCTGCTGGGTCAACACCTGGGGGGACAGCCCCGCCCAGATGCCGGTCGGCGGCTACAAGCAGTCCGGCGTAGGCCGTGAAAACGGGCTGCTGACGCTTGCGCACTATACCCGAGTCAAATCCATCCAGATCGAAATGGGCCCGTTTGAATCGGCCTTTTGATCGCCGGGTTTCATTCTGCCTCGGCGGGCATCCGGCCAGCTTTTCGTTTCGATGATCCGCCCATGACTCCTCAGGAGGGCTTGATGGCTGACACACGTGAATACGACTACATCATCATCGGTGCCGGCTCGGCCGGCAACGTTCTCGCGGCGCGTCTGACCGAGGACGACGATGTCACCGTGCTGCTGCTCGAAGCCGGCGGCCCGGATTATCGGCTGGATTTTCGCACCCAGATGCCCGCAGCGCTTGCCTATCCACTGCAGGGCAAGCAGTACAACTGGGCCTTTGAGACCGAACCCGAACCCTTCATGAATGATCGGCGCATGGAGTGCGGTCGTGGCAAGGGGCTCGGCGGCTCGTCGCTGATCAACGGCATGTGCTACATCCGCGGCAACGCCATGGATCTGGAAGGCTGGGCCGAGCTGCCGGGCCTTGATGACTGGGGCTATGCCCACTGCCTGCCCTATTACAAAAAGGCCGAAACCCGCGATATCGGTGGTAACGACTACCACGGCGATCACGGCCCGGTGCAGGTGGCCACCCCCAGGCCAACCACCAATCCGGTCAACCGCGCCTTTATCGAAGCCGGCAAGCAGGCAGGTTATGGTGAAACCGACGATCTCAACGGCTACAGGCAGGAAGGCTTCGGGCCGATGGATCGTACCACCACGCCCAACGGACGGCGGTCCTCGACCGCACGCGGCTATCTGGACATTGCCCGCCATCGCCCCAATCTGACGATCGAAACACATGCCGTGACCGACCGCATACTGGTCGAGGGCAAACGGGCCACAGGCGTTACCTACGCCCGCCGGGGCAAAAACCAGCAGGTGCGTGCCCGTCGTGAAGTGCTGCTGTGCGCCGGCGCCATTGCTTCTCCGGCCATCCTGCAGCGCTCGGGGGTGGGTGATCCTGACTGGCTCAACGAGATGCACATTGACGTCGTTCACGAGCTACCGGGCGTGGGCAAGAATCTGCAGGACCACCTGGAGATGTATATTCAGTACGAGTGCAAGCAGCCCATCACGCTCTACTCGGCGCTGAAGTGGTATAACCAGCCCAGAATCGGCGCACAGTGGCTGTTTCAGGGCAAGGGCATCGGCGCCAGCAACCAGTTCGAGGCCGGCGGCTTCATTCGCACCGACGAGGGTGAGTCCTGGCCCAACCTGCAGTACCACTTTCTGCCGTGTGCTATCAGCTATAACGGCAAAAGCGCCGTGGACGCCCACGGGTTTCAGGCCCACGTCGGTTCCATGCGCTCAAAAAGCCGCGGGCGCGTCAAAATCAAATCGCGCAATCCGGACGAGGCGCCGGGCATTTTGTTCAACTACATGAGCGAAACACGGGACTGGGAAGAGTTTCGCGATGCCATTCGCGTGACGCGACGCATCATCGAACAGCCGGCGCTGGACCCATATCGTGGCCGCGAGATTGCCCCGGGCCCTGACGTGCAAAGCGATGAGCAGCTTGACGCCTTTGTTCGGGGTCACGCCGAAACGGCCTATCACCCCTGCGGCACCTGCCGCATGGGCGAGGGACCGGACGCCGTGGTCGATGGTCAGGGCCGTGTACATGGCATGGAAGGGCTGCGTGTGATCGATGCCTCGCTGATGCCCGTGATTGTCACCGGCAACCTGAACGCCACCACCATCATGATGGCGGAGAAGCTATCTGATGTTGTCCGCGGCCGGGAGCCGCTCTCCCCATTGACGGATGTCGCGTTTTACACGGCGCAGAAAGCCAATCAGAACGATCGTGAGGCCGAGACGGCGAAGACACATCAATAGCCAGCGTCGTGGCGAACCAGCAAAAACACCGGGCGCGGGCCCGGTGTTTTTGTTGATAAAGATGGGCCCATACGAACTGGCTCAGATCGTGGTGCGCGCCCCGTCAACGCCGCAGACCGGTGCCACGTCAGCGGCTTCGAACCCGCCAAAGGTACTGGCACCCTCCTCGGCACTGCCGACCAGCGCACGCATGCCGGCGAACATCTCCCGACCCAGACCGTGATGATAGACCTCAAGATCGGCGCGGGCGCACGGCCGCGCGGCAAATTCACTGGCGTTGACGAGCACCTCAAGGCGACCGCTGACCGAATCGAGGCGAACCCTGTCGCCATCGCGCAGTCGGGCCAGCGGCCCGCCATCGACGGCCTCCGGCGTCATGTGAATCGCGGCCGGCACCTTCCCGGAAGCCCCCGACATGCGGCCATCGGTCACCAGCGCCACTCGAAAGCCGCGATCCAGCAGCGACCCGAGATAGGGCGTGAGCTTGTGCAGTTCCGGCATGCCGTTGGCCCGCGGGCCCTGAAAGCGCACCACGGCGATAAAATCGCACTCCAGCTCGCCGTTGTTGAAGGCCGTCTTGAGCGCGTCCTGATCGGCAAATACCCGCACCGGCGCCTCAATGACGCGAAACTCCGGCTTGACCGCCGACACCTTGATCACGCCGCGCCCAAGGTTGCCATCAAGCACTGTCAGCCCGCCCGTCGGCGAAAAGGGATGCTCGACATCGGTCAGCACGTCCGGGTCCAAACTCTGTGCCGGCCCTTCGCGCCAGACCAGCTTGTCTCCTTCCAGAAACGGCTCTTGCGTGTAGCTTTCCGACAGGGTTTTTCCGGTGACTGTCGGGATATCACCATGCAGCAGTCCCCCCTTGAGCAGCTCTCGAATCAGAACGCCCATGCCGCCGGCCGCATGAAAGTGATTCACATCGGCCTGCCCGCTCGGATAGACATGCATCAGACTCGGCACCACCGCCGAGAGCTCGGCAAAATCATCCCAGTTCAGGGTAATGCCCGCGGCACCTGCCATGGCGATCAGGTGCAGAGTATGGTTGGTGGAGCCGCCCGAGGCCAGAAGCCCCACCAGCGCATTGACGATGGCCCGAGCATCGATCTGCTGCCAGAAGGGCAGATAGCCCCCGCCTGGCTCGGAGTTTTTGATCGCCCGCTCGGTGCCATGGACAGTGAGCGCATCGCGCAGCGGCGTGTTCGGATTCACAAAGGAGGAACCCGGCAGATGCAGCCCCATGATCTCCATCATCAGCTGGTTGGAGTTGGCCGTGCCGTAAAAGGTGCAGGTGCCCGGGGCGTGATACGACGCCGACTCCGACTCCAGAAGCTCGGCGCGACCGACCTTGCCTTCGGCAAACTTCTGACGAATGCGCGCCTTTTCCTTGTTGGGCAGACCGCTGGGCATGGGGCCGGCGGGAACAAAGACGGCCGGCAGATGCCCAAAGCGGGCAGCCGCAATAAACAGACCGGGAATGATCTTGTCGCAAACGCCCAGATACAGCGCGGCATCAAACATGTTGTGGGACAGTCCGATGGCAGCGCTGCGGGCAATACTGTCACGCGAAAAAAGCGACAGCTCCATGCCGGGCTGACCCTGGGTGACGCCGTCACACATGGCCGGCACGCCGCCGGCCACTTGCGCCGTCGAGCCCATGCGGCGTGCGGCATCGCGAATGATGTCGGGAAATCGCTCAAAGGGCTGATGCGCCGACAGCATGTCGTTGTAGGAGGTAATGATGCCCAGATTGGCGCTGTTGGTCAGCTTGAGCTGCTGCTTGTCGGAGGCATTGCAGGCGGCAAAGCCATGGGCCAGATTGCCGCAGTCAAGCGCGCCACGATGGACACCACGGCGATGCTGTGTCTGCATGCGAGCTTCGTAAAGCGCACGGCGCTCATGAGAACGCTCGATAATGCGCTGGGTTACGCGGGTCAGGGTGGTGTGCATGAAAACCTCACCTGTCACGGTCTCGAAGGGGAAGGGGTCAGTCTATCCGAATTGCCCCGCTTTTGTAGTTAAACTACCTTTTGCGTCCACCACGACATTCGAACGTGGTACAACGACCGGGCCAGCGCCCCCGGCGATGAGGTAAACTGACCCCCTGCAGGTAAAATAATGTCATCCCATGATTCCTTTGCCTAATTTCATGCGATGTCCCTGATGTTCCCCCGGTAATCGCCGATACAAACGTGAACCCGATACTACCCGCCGACGAGTGCCTGTACGGTACCGGCCGTGGGAAAACGACAGCCTGACAACGGAAGTGGACGCATGTCTCACCCCTCTTCAACGCGCCGTGTCCCTGTTGCACGCGTGCTCCTCTGGACCCTGTTACTGCTGGTCGCCCTGATCGCCCTGTGGTGGTTTTTCCTGCGCGATGACCCGGAAGGCGACGACGGCGGCTCACAGGGCGGAGGCATGCCGAGTCCTGCCGTGGCTGCCGTCACCGCGCAGCAGGGAGACTTTCCGGTCACCCTGAGTGCTCTGGGCACGGTGCGTTCGCTGTCGAGCGTGGCCATTCGTCCCCGCGTCGAGGGCGAGCTGGTCTCGGTGGACTTCGAGGAAGGTCAGCGCGTCGACAAGGATCAGGTACTGGCGCACATCGACGATCGCACCTATCAGGCCCAGCTGGCCCAGGCCAATGCCGAGCTGACCCAGAATCAGGCGCAGCTGGCAACGGCCCGGGAGGATCTCAAGCGCTATGAGAACCTGAGCCGTGCCAACAACGTCTCGCGTCAGGACGTGGAAACCCAGCGCCAGCTGGTGCAACAGTATCAGGGCGCTGTGGAAGCCTCGCGCGCCAATATCCAGAGCGCCCGTGTTCAGCTGGACTACACTACCGTCCGCGCGCCGGCCGGCGGCATTATCGGGCTGCGCAACGTCGACCCGGGCAATATCGTCGCCACCGGCGATGAAAACCCCATCGCCACCCTGACGTCACTGGCCCCCATTTCGGTGGTGTTTTCCCTGCCCGGGCAGTACCTCTCCCGGGTACGAGACAGCATGGCGCAGGAACGCATGACGGTCAGCGTCATGGACGGCCATACCGGTGAAACGCTGGCCACGGGCGAGCTGACCAGCATCGACAGCGCCATCAACACCGATACCGGCACGGTGCGCCTGCGGGCGCGCATGGACAATCACGACGAGCAGCTGTTTCCCAACGCCTTTGTCAACGTGGAACTCACGCTGACCAAGCTGAATAACGTGGTGATCGTGCCTGAAACCGCCATTCAGAACAGTGAATCCGGCAACCAAGTCTATGTGGTGGATGACGAGGAGACGGTCCATCAGCGCAGCGTGGAGGTGGGGGCCAGTGACGATTTGCACGCCGTGATCGATGCAGGGCTCGACGTCGGTGAGCGGGTTGTGGTGGACGGCGTGGATCGCCTGCGCGATGGCGCCCGCGTCAACGTGGTCAGCAATCACCTTCCCGGCGAGAGTGACGATACCGACGACACACCGCCGGCAGGCGAGGCCACCAATGAAGGTCAGCTCAGGTCAACCGATGACCCCGCGGGTGAGGGTGACCGATCGTCATGAACCCGTCGCGTCTTTTCATCCTCCGACCGGTCGCCACGTCGCTGATCATGCTGGCCATTTTGCTGGCCGGCATCATGGCCTATCGGCTGCTGCCGGTAGCTTCTCTGCCGGAGGTGGATTACCCCACCATTCAGGTGACGACGCTCTATCCCGGCGCCAGCCCGGAAGTCATGCTCTCCAACGTCACCTCGCCGCTGGAGGACCAGCTCGGCCAGATTTCGGGGCTCGAGGACATGCGCTCCACCAGTACCGGTGGCGCCTCGCTCATTACGCTGCGCTTTGGTCTCGACAGCGATCTGGGCGTGGCCGAGCAGGATGTTCAGGCCGCCCTTAACCAGGCCAGCAATCTGTTGCCCAATGACCTGCCCATGCCGCCGAGCTACAGCAAGGTCAATCCAGCGGACGCCCCGGTCATGACCCTGGCCGTACGCTCGGACAGCCTGCCGCTGACGCGCGTTTACGACCTGGTGGATACCCGGCTGGTACAGCGCCTTTCCCAGGTCAGCGGGGTTGGCCTGGTCTCGCTGTCGGGCGGCCATGAGCCTGCCATTCGTATCGACGGCGACGCCCGCCGCATGGCGGCCCACGGTCTGGATATGGAAGCCGTGCGCAATGCCATCACCGCGGCCAACGTCAATCAGCCCAAGGGCACCCTGTACGGCCCCTACCGGGCGCTGACCATCGATGCCAACGATCAGCTCACCTCGCCGGAGCAGTATCGCGATCTGATCGTCAAATACGATAACGACATGCCGCTGCGCCTTCGCGATATCGCAAGCGTTCACGAGGGTTCGGAGAACGCCTGGCTGACCGCCTGGGCCGATCGTGACCCGGCGCTGATCATCAGCGTTCAGCGCCAGCCCGGCGCCAACGTGACCCGCGTGGTCGATGATATTCGACGCCAGCTCCCCGATCTGCAGGGGAGCCTGCCCGAGAGCGTGGACATCTCGATTTTAAGCGATCGCACCCAGACCATTCGTGCCTCGGTGGAGGACACCCAGTTCGAGCTGGTGCTGGCCGTAAGCCTGGTCATCCTCATCACCTTTTTGTTTCTGCGCAATATCCCGGCCACCATCATTCCGAGCCTGGCCGTGCCCATGTCGCTGATTGGCACCTTCGGTGTCATGCACCTGGCAGGCTTTAGCCTCAACAATCTCACGTTAATGGCGCTGACGATCGCCACCGGCTTTGTCATTGATGATGCGATCGTGGTGCTGGAAAATATCATTCGCTATCTGGAAAAGGGCGAAAAGCCCATCGATGCGGCGCTCAAGGGTGCCAAACAGATCTTTTTCACCATCATCTCGCTGACCGTGTCGCTGGTAGCGGTGCTGATTCCACTGCTGTTCATGCAGGATGTGGTCGGGCGATTGTTCCGCGAGTTCGCCATCACGCTGGCCGTGGCCATCGTGATCTCGGCGTTCATTTCGCTGACGCTTACGCCCATGCTGTGCGCGAAAATGCTCAAGGCGCGAGCGCCGAAGGAAGGCGCCGACAGTGAGGACCCGCAGCAGCATGCCGAGAGCTACTCGGGTCTTTTCGGTCGTCTGCTGCGCCTTTATGACCGCGGCTTGAAATGGGTGCTGATCCATCAGCGGCTGACGCTGGTCGTGGCCGTCATTACCTTTGGCGTCACGGCGCTATTGTATCTTGCCATCCCCAAGGGGCTCTTCCCGCAGCAGGATACCGGTGCCATTCGCGGCATCAGCGAGGCAGATCAGTCGATCTCCTTTGACGCAATGGCCCGCCACCAGCAGGCGCTGGCAGACATTATCCTCAACGACCCGGCGGTAGAAAGCCTCTCTTCGACCATTGGCGTCAACGAGGACAACAGCACACTCAACACCGGGCGCTTTCAGATCAATCTCAAGCCGCTGTCCGAGCGCGACGGCGCTCAGGCGGTCATCGCACGGCTCAACGACAAGACCCGCTCCGTTGCCGGCATGCGCCTCTACCTGCAGCCGCTGCAGGATCTGACGCTGGATGACAACGTCAGCCGCTATCAGTACCAGATGTCGGTGACCAATAGCGATGCCGGCCTTTTGTCCCGCGATGTCGACGCCCTGCTACAGCAGATCCGCCAGTCACCGGCCATTTCCGGCGCGGCCTCGGATCTGCAAAACCGCGGCCTGCAGCTCTATCTCAATATCGATCGCGACCGCGCCAGCCGACTGGGCATCAGCGTCAGCGATATCGATGCCACGCTCTACAACGCATTCGGCCAGCGTTTGATCTCGACCATTTTCACCCAGTCCAACCAGTATCGGGTGGTCATGAACGTCGCCGACGATCAGCAGCGCGGCCCCTCGGCGCTGGATCGCCTCTATATCGCCGCCGACAGCGGCGACATGGTGCCACTGACCTCGCTGGTCAGCATCGAGCAGCGCTACACCGACCTGTCACTGTCACGCCAGAATCGGATTGCCGCCGCCAACGTCTCCTTTGATGTGGCGCCCGGCCACTCGCTGTCCCAGGCCTTTGACGCCATCGATGAGGCCGGCGCGCAGGCCGGACTCGATCAGGATACGCACCAGGCCTATCAGGGCGCCGCGCTCGGCTTTGCCGGCTCCACGGCCAATACGCTGCTGCTGATTCTGGCCGCCGTGGTGGTGATGTATATCGTGCTGGGCGTTTTGTACGAAAGCTACATCCACCCGCTGACCATCCTCTCCACCCTGCCCTCGGCGGCCATCGGCGCGCTGCTGGCGCTGATGATCACCGGCAACGACCTGGGCATGGTGGGCATCATCGGTATCATTTTGCTGATCGGCATCGTCAAGAAAAACGCCATCATGATGATCGACTTTGCCCTCGACGGTCAGCGCCACATGGGGCTTTCACCGGCTGATGCAATCTATCGCGCCGCACTGTTGCGTTTTCGCCCCATCATGATGACCACCTTTGCCGCACTCTTTGGCGCCATTCCGCTGATGCTGGCCAGCGGTTTCGGCTCGGAGCTGCGCCAGCCGCTGGGGCTTGCCATGGTCGGCGGGCTGCTGGTCAGCCAGCTTCTGACGCTTTTCACCACGCCGGTCATCTATCTGTTCTTTGACCGGCTGGCCGGTCGCGTCACCGCTCGCGGCGCTGACACGACCGTCTCCGATGGGCAGGCCTCATGAGCCTGTCCTCGCCCTTCATTGCGCGACCGATCGCCACATCACTTCTGACCCTGGCGATCATTCTGGGCGGGCTGCTCTCCTATGCGCGTCTGCCGGTGGCGCCGCTGCCGGCGGTATCGTTTCCCACCGTTCTGGTCACGGCCAGTCTCTCCGGGGCCAATCCGGAGACCATGGCCTCGACGGTGGCCACACCGCTGGAGCGCTCGCTCGGCCAGATCGCCGGCATCAGCCAGATGACCTCGTCGAGCTCGGAAGGCTCGACCAGCGTTGTCATCCAGTTCGATCTGGACAAGGACATCAACGAGGCGGCCCGGGAGGTACAGGCGGCGATCAACCGGGCCGAGGCGCTGCTGCCAAGCGCCATGACCAGCTCGCCCCGGCTGCGAAAGCTCAATCCGGCCGACTCGCCGATCATGCTGCTGTCGCTGACCAGCGCCGAAATCGACAAGGGCACGCTCTATAATCTGGCCGACCAGGACATTGCCCCGCGCATTTCACAGGTCGAAGGCGTCTCGCGCGTCAGCGTTGGCGGCAGCTCCTCACCGGCGGTGCGCATCACGCTTGACCCGCGCCGGCTCGAAAATGCCGGCATCGGCCTTGATCAGGTGCGCGATGCGATCAACGCGGCCAACAGCAACCAGCCGACCGGCTTTACCGAAGATGAGCGCTATCGCTGGAGCGTACATACCGACTCGCAGATGTTCGAGGCGCAGGACTATCGCGACCTGATCATTCGCCGCGACGGCGATCACGTCATGCGCCTGAATGATGTAGCGCACGTCGAAAAAAGCGTCGAAGACATCTACAACGTTGGTTTTTACAACCGCCAGCCGGCAGTGGTCATCGTGGTCAGCCCGGCAAGTGACGCCAACGTGATCGAAACGATCGATCGCATCAAGGCGCGCCTGCCCGGTATTCATGCCGCCCTGCCCGCCAGCGCCGATCTGCATACGGTGCTGGACCGCTCCCCCGGCATCAGCGCCTCGCTGCAGGAAACCCAGATCACCCTGATACTGGCGGTGTTTCTGGTGGTGATGGTGGTGTTTGTCTTTTTGCGCAATCCGCGGGCCACGCTGATTCCGACCGCCGTCATTCCGGTGTCGCTACTGGGCACCTTCATGGTGATGTATCTGCTGGGGTATTCCCTCAACACGCTGTCGCTGATGGCGCTGATCATTGCCATCGGCTTTGTGGTCGATGACGCCATCGTGGTGGTGGAAAACATTGCCCGACACATCGAAGCCGGCATGGACGTGCGAAGTGCCGCGCTGCTGGGCGCGCGCGAGGTGGGCTTTACGGTGCTGTCGATGAGCGTGTCGCTGGTGGCCGTGTTCGTGCCGCTGCTGTTTCTGGGCGGCTTCATCGGCCGGCTCTTCCACGAGTTTGCCATGACGCTGGCCACGGCGGTGATGGTGTCGCTGCTGGTCTCGCTGACGCTCACGCCGATGCTCTGCTCGCGCTGGCTCAAGGGGTCCGCGCATGAGCGCCCCCCGGGCAGAATCCCGCTTCTGATCGAACGTTGCGGTCAAATCATTCTGGCAGGCTATGAGCGCACGCTGAACGTTGCCCTGCGACACCGACGCCTGACGCTGTTGTCGCTGGTGGCCGTGATCGTCCTCAACGGCTTTTTGTACGTCCATATCGACAAGGGGTTCGTGCCCGACCAGAACACCGGGCGGCTGATCGGTGCGGTACGCGGCGATCAAAGCATCTCGTTTGAGGCCATGTCGGCCAAGCTGGAAACGGCCCGTGACCGTCTGCTGGCCGATGACGCCGTGGCAAGCGTTCTGGGCTTTCTGGGCGGCAGCGGCCCGGGCGGCGGCGGCGCCAACTCGGCCACGCTGTTTGTGTCGCTCAAGCCGGACCACGTGGACGACACCAACGCACAGGGCAACCGCCTGTCTGCCTTGATGAGCGATATCCCCGGCGTTCAGGTGTTCATGCGCGGCCTGCAGGATCTGCGCATGGGCGGGCGCTCTTCGAGCAACAGCCAGTATGAACTGACGCTCAAAAGCGATGACCTGTCGCTGCTGCGCGAATGGTCACCGCGGGTGGCCGAGGCGATGCGCGACATTTCAGAAATTACCGGCGTGGACAGCGACAGCCGCGAGGGCGGACAGGCCATCAAACTGGTGGTGGATCGCGACCGGGCGTCCCGTCTGGGTCTGAGCATGCGCGATATCGATACCCTGCTGGGCAACGCCTTTGCTCAGGGGCAGATTTCAAGCGTCTATGAAGGCACCAACCAGTACTACGTGGTGCTGGAAGTCGCCCGGCAGTGGCAGCGCTCGGCCAGAGCGCTGGAGATGATGCACATCGTCAACGATCAGGGCAGCCCCATACCGCTGTCGGCCTTCAGCCACTACGAGCGCAGCACCAGCCCGGTCAGCGTCAGCCACCAGGGGCAGTTTGCCGCGACCACGGTGTCGTTCAATCTAAGCGATGGGGTGTCGCTTTCCGAGGCCACCGACATCATCAGTGACCGGCTTGACCGGCTGCACCTGCCCACCGATATTCAGGCCGACTTCGAAGGCAGCGCCGCCAGCTTTCAAAGCGGTGTCGAAACCATGCCGTGGCTGATTCTGGCCGCGCTGGTCACGGTCTATCTGGTGCTGGGCATTCTCTATGAAAGCTACATTCATCCGCTGACGATCCTGTCGACCCTGCCCTCCGGCGGAATTGGCGCGCTGCTGGCGCTGATGCTGCTGGGCAAGCCCTTCACCCTGATTGCCCTGATCGGCATCATCCTGCTGATCGGCGTGGTCAAGAAAAACGCCATCATGCTGGTGGATTTCGCCCTGAGCGCCGAGCGCGACCGCGGGCTGTCTGCCCAGGAGGCCGTTCGAGAAGCCGCGCTGGTGCGCTTTCGACCCATCATGATGACCACCCTGGCGGCCATTCTGGGCGCCCTGCCACTGATGTTCGGCACCGACGAAAACGCCGCGCTGCGCGCCCCGCTGGGCATCTCCATTGTGGGGGGCCTGATCGTCAGCCAGATCCTGACGCTCTACACCACGCCGGTGGTCTATCTCTATCTGGATCGCCTGAGACGGCGCTGATCATTTATTTAAAATGCTCATGCCCAAAGGCCCCTTGCGTTATCGCAAGGGGCCTTTCTTATCCAGTACCATCGATGACAGGCCGGCCGCTTTATTCGTGAACAGCGTTTATCCCTTCAGTGCCAGATGGTAAGTTACCGGTGACATGACGTGTCACAACCACAAAAACTTCTCACGTCCTTTTTACATAACAACGATCCAAGGAACAGTGCATGACACCCCGAACGGATTCACGACGCCTGAGACTGCTGACCCTTTCCCTGAGCATTTCCGCGGCCATGGCCGCCACCGCCGCGCAGGCCGCGCCGGACGATCAGCAGACCATCGAAGCGCTGCGCGCCCAGCTCGAGCAGATGCAGCAACGCCTTGATCGGCTGGAGCAGCAGTCAAACGGCACTGCCGGCAGTGCGCAAAACGCCAGCGCGTCACAGAGCAATACGGCAACAACTCCGAACCCCCAGCAGTCGGAATCAAGGCAACAGCAGTCGGAATCAAGGCCACAGCAGAACCTGGCGCAGGAAAACAGCTCCGCCATCGAGCAGATCCAGCAGACGCAGATCAGTGGTCAGCTCGAGTTCAACGGCAGCTTCAACGACTGGAGCGAGCGCAGCAAGGACACCACCGGTGATATGGATTTCGGCAAGTTCGTTCTTGTCGTGGATGGCGAAGTGGACGATCTGGAATATGCCTTCGAGTATCGTTTCTATGACGGCTATCAGTTTTTGAAGTCAGGCTGGCTCGGCTTCAACCCGAATGACGACGACACCATCCGCGTTGGTCTGGTTCAGACGCCTTTCGGCAACATGGACTATGGCTATCAGGGCTGGTACGGCACGCTTCCCTATATTGCCGGCTTCAACGACAACCAGAACGCCGGGGTGAAGTGGGATCACCGCCAGGGCGACTGGGAGACCTCGCTGGCCTTTTTCAAAAGCGACAACCTGGGCAGCGGCAACGAGCACTACGGCGCCAACGCCATCGGTGACAGTGCGCAGGGCAACAGCGAAGAGAATCAGCTCGCCGCTCGCGCCGGCTATACCTTTGATCACGGCGACGACTACTCGACCCAGCTCAACGTCTCGGCAAAGGGCGGTCAGCTATACAACGAGCAGACCAATCGCAGCGGTGACAACTGGTCGGCGGCCATCGGCCTTGATGGGTCATACGGCAACTGGCGCACCATGTTCCAAGCCACGACCTATGAATACAACCCCAAAAATCCCTCGGAAGCGCAGTCAGGTATCTCTGATAATGCCGTACAGATCGGTGCCTTCGGCTTCAACTACCTGATTCCCAAGCGCGGTCAGATGTATACGGCCAGCGCCAGCTACAGCATGGATGTCGACTGGGGCCCTGTTGAAAACCTTTTCTTCTTCAACGACTTCAGCTACATCGATCCGTCGGATGACTTTTCATCCATCAACGGCGGCTTTGGCAATCAAAAGGATCCGATGCTCAACGATCTGGGCGTACTGGTGACCGCCGGCCCCTATTTTGCCTGGTTTGATATCATCACCAACAAAAATGGGTTGAACTACTTTGGCTCACCGGTCAATGACAAGTGGCACACCAGCATCCAGACCAATTTCGGCATCAACTTCTAAATGCTGATGAGCGTTAAAAAACCCCGGCCATGGCCGGGGTTTTTTATGCGTGTGTCGATCAGACCAGCGTGTTGAAGTGACCGACCCCCTCGGCAAAGCGGGTCTTGTAGCGTTCGAAAAGCGCCGGGTCGCGCTTGAAGGCGCGCAATACGGCATCGGTCTGAAAATCCACCACCTCCGGTGCCCCGGAGAGCGAGTCAACGCCGGAACGGGCGTTGAAGCCGCTGCGCAGGTCACTGTCACTGTGGCGATACCAGCGCTCAAAGCCGAAAGTAGTGAAAAAGGCTTCAAGCCTGGGGTCCGATGTGGTGGTGCGCATTGCGGTGGACTCGCCAAGCCGGGTCACCAGCCGGCGCCCATAGCCCCGGCCGCGCTTTTTCTCCGGGGTGGTCAAAAGCCTGAGCTCGACCCCGCGGCCTTCCACTTCAAGTGTGAGTAGCGCCACCGAGCACAGCCTCGCGCCGTCATCAAAAAGGGCCACGATACGCGCCGACTCCTGCTCCAGCAGTCGGCTCACGCCGGCAAACTCGACCAGCGGCGCAAGCCCCGCTTCTCGCCCGAACACGCTGGCACAAAGCATGGCCAGACAGGCATCCCGGTCCTGCACGTCGGTGATATATGAAATCTTCAAGGGTGCATCTGCCCGCCGTTCAAAAGCGCCATCATGCCATGCGCCGCTCATTGCTGGCCAACCCCCGGGCATACACTGACGCCCCCGGGGCCTTGCGCTCGCCCGTGTCATACGGCTGACACATGCCCGACACATGATTGCCATGCCGGCCTCTCAGCATACTGGCGCAGCAGATACTTTCATGACGACAACGCGGAGCACGACATGGTCAAGGGTTTCAGGGGCATCGTCTCGATGGCAGCACTGTCCACGCTGGCACTGGGCACCACGCCGGCCGGCGCCGCCACCGATATTGTCTGGTGGCATGCCATGGAGGGCAGTCTGGGCGAAAAGATCGATGAGATTGCCGCGGGCTTCAATCAGTCGCAGTCCGACTACGTGGTCAAGCCGGTCTACAAGGGCACCTACAGCGAAAACCTGACCTCGACCATCGCCGCCTTCCGCGCCGGCAATGCCCCGGCCATCACCCAGGTCTACGAAGTCGGCACGGCCACCATGATGAACGCCCGGGGGGCGATCTATCCGGTGTACGAGCTCATGGCGGACACCGACCAGCCCTTTGACCCCGACGCCTATCTGCCGGCTGTCACCGGCTACTACAGCACCACCGATGGCGACATGCTGTCGCTGCCGTTCAACTCGTCAACGCCTGTGGTCTACTACAACCGCGACCTGTTTGAACAGGCAGGGCTCGATCCCGACGCACCGCCCACCACCTGGAAAGCAGTGGCCGACGCGGGCCGGCAGGTCGTCGACAGCGGGGCCGCCAGCTGCGGCTTTACCACCACCTGGCCGAGCTGGATTCAGCTCGAAAACTTCGCCGCCCGTCACGACATCCCCTTTGCCAGCGAACAAAACGGGTTTGGCGGCCCATCTGCACGGGTGACGGTCAACGACAGCGACGCCGTGGTCGACCACGTCCAAGATCTGATCGACTGGCAGCAAAGCGGCGTGTTCAGCTACGGCGGTCGCGAGGACCAGGCCTCGCCGCGCTTTTTCTCGGGCAACTGCGCCATGCTGATGGCCTCCTCGGCAAGCTACGCCAGCGTTCGCGACAATACCGAAAGCTTTGACTTCGGCGTCGCGCCCCTGCCCTGGGACCCCGAGGTGATCGATGAGCCGAAAAACTCCATTATCGGTGGCGCCTCGCTGTGGGTTCTGCAGGGCCAGAGCGATGAGGTCTATCAGGGCGTTGCCCGTTTCTTCAACTATCTCTCTTCCCCGGAAGTCCAGGCCGACTGGCATCAGTTCACCGGCTATCTGCCCATTACCGACGAAGCCTATGCGCTGACCCGTGAGCAGGGTTTTTACGACGACAACCCCGGCACCGAGATCGCCCTTCAACAGATGACCGAAGGCGAACCAACCGATAACTCACGCGGGGTGCGTCTGGGCAACATGCCCCAGATTCGTGACGTCATCGAAGAGGAGCTCGAGCGGGCCTTCAGCGGTGACAAGACCGCCCGGCAGGCGCTCGATGACGCCGCCGCCCGAAGCAATGAGCTGCTCGAGCAGTTCGAGCGCAGCGTGCGCTGACCCCTCGCCCCGGCGGCGGTGTCGCCGTCGGGAGCCCTGCCCTGTTCACTGTCGCCTTTGGATACGCCTGCCCCATCATGTCCACGTATCAGCGTCATCGCCTCACGCCATGGATGCTCATGGCGCCTCAGCTTGTCATCGTGCTGGTGTTTTTTTTCTGGCCGGCAGCGACGGCCCTGCGACAGTCCCTTTATGTGCAGGACGCCTTCGGGCTGGGAGAAACCTTCGCCGGGCTTTCGAACTTTACCCGGGTACTGGCCTCGCGAAGCTATCACGAGGCTTTGTTCAACACGGCCATTTTCAGCGTCAGCGTGGCACTGGGGGCCATGGCCATTGCGCTGCTGCTGGCCACCATGGCCGATCGGGTCCTGCGCGCCAGCCGCGCCTATCGCACGCTGCTGATCTGGCCCTACGCCGTCGCCCCCGCCGCGGCCGGCGTTTTATGGATGTTCATGCTTGACCCCACGCTTGGCGTACTGACCCGGGCGCTGACGGTGCTGGGCATTGACTGGGATTTCCGGCTCAACGGCGGCCAGGCCATGGCGCTGGTGATCGTTGCCGCCATCTGGCAGCAGATGAGCTACAACTTCGTATTCTTTCTGGCCGGCCTTCAGGGCATTCCGGCCAGCCTGCTGGAGGCGGCCGCCATTGATGGAGCCGGCCCCTGGCGGCGCTTCTGGACCATTACCTTTCCACTGCTGTCCCCCACCACCTTCTTTTTGCTGGTCATGAACACGATCTACGCCTTTTTCGAGACCTTTGGCACCATCGACACCACCACCGGCGGCGGGCCGGGCGGCGCCACCCGCACCCTGGTCTACAAGCTCTATCAGGACGGCATCGTGGGGCTGGATCTGGGTGGCTCGGCGGCGCAGTCGGTGCTGTTGATGGCGATGGTCGGTCTTTTGACCCTGGTGCAGTTTCGCTATGTCGAACGCCGCGTGCAGTACCACTGATCATTTTTTGTTGTCATTGATCCTCATCAGGAAGCCTTGCCATGCGCTATCACCGACCAAACCTTGATGCACTGGCCCACACCCTGCTGATCATCGGGGCGCTGATCTTCATGCTGCCCGTTATTCTGGCCGTGCTGGCCTCCACCCAGACACCCGGCGCGCTGTTTTCTGGAACGCTGCCGCTATCGTTCGGTGCCAGCGGGCTGGATCACTATGTCACGCTGTTAAGCGAGCCGGTGCGCGGCATTGGCGTGCCCGCCTGGCAGCTGATGCTCAACTCGCTTTTGATGGCGCTGGGCATCGCCATCGGCAAGCTGACCATCGCCATTCTTGCCGCCTACGCGCTGGTCTTTTTTCGCTTTCCGTTTCGCCGCTGCTGCTTCTGGCTGATCTTTGTGACGCTCATGCTGCCCATCGAGGTGCGCATCGTACCGACCTATGGCGTGGTCGCCAGCCTCGGCCTGCTCGACAGCTATCCGGGACTGGTGCTGCCGCTGATTGCCAGCGCCACGGCGACCTTTTTGTTTCGCCAGTTTTTCATGACGCTGCCGCCTGAACTGATGGAAGCCGCCCGGGTGGATGGCGCCGGGCCGTGGCGGTTTTTTGTCGACATTTTGCTGCCGCTGTCGCGAACCAATATCGCGGCGCTTTTCGTCATCATGTTCATCTACGGCTGGAATCAGTACCTGTGGCCGCTGGTCGCCATGAGCAGCGCCGATAACGCAACGCTTGTGATGAGTCTCAAGCGGCTGACCCTTGCCACCGACGGTACGCCGCCCTGGCATCTGGCCACCGCCATGACGGTACTGGCCCTGCTGCCGCCGGTGGTGGTGATCATCATCATGCAACGCTGGTTCATCAAGGGCCTGGTGGATACGGAGAAGTGACATGGCAACACTCGAACTCAAACGTCTTCGAAAGCGCTATGCCGGCGGCAGCGATGTGCTCCATGACATTGAGCTGAGCATCAGTGATGGCGAGATGATCGTGGTCGTCGGCCCGTCGGGCTGTGGCAAGTCAACGCTTTTGCGCATGGTGGCCGGGCTTGAAACGATCAGCGGCGGTGAGCTTTTGATCGACGAGACATGCGTCAACGACCAGGAGCCGGCCGAGCGCGATATCGCCATGGTGTTTCAAAACTATGCGCTCTATCCCCACATGAGCGTTTTTGACAACCTGGCCTACAGCCTCAAAAACCGGGGGACGCCGAAAGATGAGATTGCCCGGCGCGTCGAGACAACCGCCCGGCTTCTGGACATCGCCACGCTTTTGGATCGAAAACCCCGCCAGCTCTCCGGCGGGCAACGCCAGCGCGTGGCCATGGGTCGCGCCGTGATTCGAGAGCCGCGCGTGTTCCTGTTTGACGAGCCGTTGTCCAACCTGGACGCCAGCCTGCGCGTGCAGATGCGTCAGGAGATTCGCGCCCTGCAGCAGCGCCTGGGCATCACCTCACTTTATGTGACCCACGATCAGACCGAGGCCATGACCATGGCCGACCGGCTGGTGGTGATGAACGCCGGACGCATCGAACAGATCGGCACGCCGATGGCGCTGTTTCGAAAACCGGCCACCCGCTTTGTCGCCGGCTTTATCGGCTCACCGGCCATGAACTTTCTGACCTTTGCCGCCAATGACCTGCCCGGCTGGCTGACCCGGGTGCCGACCGAGACCGAGGCGCCGCTCGCGGGCGAGTTGAGCGTGGGCATCCGGCCCGAGCACATCACGCTTACACCACAGGGCGCCGGGCACATCGAGGCTCGTATCGAGCTGGTGGAGCCGCTGGGCTCGGAGAGTCTGGTGCATGTGCGACCGGCGGGTGACGGTGCACGGCTGGTGGTCCGTTACGCCGGTACCGAGCTGCCCACTGTCGGCCAGACCATCGGCCTGAATCTTCAAGGGCCGTTTCATCTGTTTAATGAGCATGGACAACGACTGGCAACCCGGCCCAGACTTGCCGACACGATTTGTTCCATGGAGCCCTGACACATGCAGCTACCCCGCTATATTGCCCACCGTGGCCTGTCAAAACACGCGCCGGAGAACACGCTGGCCGCCATTCAGGCGGCAGCCGATGCCGGCTGTGAATGGGTTGAACTCGACGTTCAGTGTCTGGGCGACGGTACGGCGGTGATCTGGCATGACGCAGACGTTGATCGCTGCAGCGACGGTCAGGGGGCACTGATCGACATGACCCGTGATCAGATCCGCCCTCTGGATGTCGGCAGCTGGTTCTCACCGGCCTTTCGCGGCGAGCGCATGGCGCTGCTCGATGAAGCGCTCTCGCTTGTCAGCGCCCTCGAGATGGGCCTGAACCTGGAGCTCAAGGTCAACCCCGGTCACGACCCGGTCGCCCTTGCCAATGTCGCGGTTCATCGCGCCCGCCAGGTTCTGCCGCTGGATCGTCTGCTGGTATCAAGCTTTGACATGACCGCGCTTGAAAGCGCCCGGGCGCAGGATGAGGCGCTGGCGCTGGGGCTTTTGTATGAAGCCGTTCCGCGGCGCTGGGCCAGCGATGCCGAGCGGCTTCGCCCGGTCAGCGTGCATGCCGACTGGACCCGTCTTGATCAGGAGCGTCTTATCGAGATCCAGAGCGCCGAACTGGCCATGCTTTGCTACACGGTCAACGACCCCGAGCGCTTCGCCTCCTGGTGGGACCACGGCGTCAACGGTGTCATCACCGATGACCCTGCCCTGTTTGATGCACGCTATCAGCGCCGAACGCGCGGCGACGGCAGCCGCAAACCGCGCTGACGACTCGACAGTGATCGAAAGACCCCAAACGAACACTGCCAGCGCAAGGCTGGCAGTGTTGCTGAACATGGTTTGCACGGTCTCAGGTAAAAAAGAGCTGGCGCAGCGCATCGCCCGGATCGGCTTCGCGCATGAAATGCTCGCCCACCAGAAAGGCGTTGACGTTGCCGCGACGCATGCGCGCCACGTCCTCACGGGTCGAGATGCCCGATTCGGTAACCACCCGCACGCCGTCCGGCACCTTTTCCAGCAGCTCGAACGTGGTGTCCAGCCGGGTCTCGAAGGTATGCAGGTCTCGATTGTTGATACCCACCAGCGCCAGATCCAGCTTCAGGGCTCGTTCGAGCTCTGCCATGTTGTGTACTTCGACCAGCACGTCCATGCCAAGCTCGATGGCCAGCGTATTGAGCGTTTTCATCTGACGGTCATCGAGTGCGGCCACGATCAGCAAAATCGCATCGGCGCCCATGCTGCGCGCTTCATAGACCTGATAGGGCGCGACGATAAAGTCCTTGCGCAGCACCGGCAGCTGACAGGCGCCGCGGGCAGCAATCAGAAAGCGCTCGCTGCCCTGAAAGTAGTCGGCATCGGTCAGAACGGACAGACAGGCCGCCCCGCCGGCTTCATAGCGCTGGGCGATGGCAACCGGATCAAAATCGGCGCGAATAATGCCCTTTGAGGGCGAGGCCTTTTTGATCTCGGCAATCACGGCCGGGTCGCCGTTGGTCAAACGCTGATTCAGCGCGGCGGCAAATCCGCGGGTGGCCGGCGCCTGCTCGGCGCGGGCACGCAGCGTGTTCTCGCTGATGCTGGCCGAGCGCTCGGCAATCTCTTCATGCTTGCGGGCCATGATACGGGTCAGAATGGTAGGCAGCGTACTCATGTGGTGTTCCCTGAAAATCGCCGGGGCGTGCGCGTGCGTCACGCCCCGGCGCTATTGTAGTGAGTCAGTCGCCGGCCTCGGCCAGTCGGGCAGAAAACTCTGCCAGTGCGTCCAGTTTTGCAAGCCCCTGCCCCTTCGCAAGAGCCTCACGTACGGTCTGTACGCCTTCCCTGATGGAGCCGGCCACGCCGGCCACATACAGCGCGGCGCCTGCATTGTAGGCCACCATATCGGCGGCCACGCCTTCGCCGCGCAGTGCGGCCTTGACCAGCACCAGGCTGGCCTCGCTGCTGTCGGCGCGGATCGTTTCCAGCGGCTGACGCTCAAGACCGACATCTTCCGGCGTCATCACATACTCGCTGATGTCCCCCTGATACAGCTCGGCCACCCGGGTGCTTGAGGCAATGGAGAACTCGTCAAGGCCGTCCTCGGCGTGCACCACCAGCACATGCTGGCTGCCCAGGCGTCTGAGCACCGTTGCCATGGGCACCAGCAGATCAGGGCTGTAGACCCCGATGACCTGACGCGTGGCCCCGGTGGGGTTGGTGAGCGGCCCGAGGATATTGAACATGGTGCGAACGCCCAGCGCCTTGCGCACCGCCACGGCGTGACGCATGGCCGTATGGTGGTTTGGGGCGAACATGAACCCGACCCCGACCTCCTCGATGCAGCGAGCAATCTGCTCGGACGAGAGCTCAAGCGATACGCCGGCACGGGCGAGCAGGTCGGCACTGCCGGAACTGCTGGAAACGCCGCGCCCGCCGTGCTTGGCCACGTTGGCACCGCAGGCCGCCGCGGCAAAGCTTGCTGCGGTCGAGACGTTGAACAGCCCCGCGCCATCGCCACCGGTGCCGACGATATCGACCACGTTGTCGGCATCGACGTGCACCGGATACATCAGCTCGCGCATGACCATCACGGCGGCCGTAATCTCGTCGACGGCCTCGCCTTTCATGGCCAGGCCGACCAGAAAGCCGCCCATCTGCACCGGATCGGCTTCGCCGCGCATGATGGTCGACATGACCGTTCGCATCTCGTCGAGTTCGAGGTCTTCACGGCGCGTGACGCGCGAAATGGCTTCCTTGAGTTCCACGACTCTCTCTCCTTGCCACGGGCAGCACATGCCACCCGAAGGGGTTTATCGCATCAGTGGGAAGACACGTCCGGTGCTCAGGCCTCGGCGGTCGCCCCGCGGGGAGCATCAAGCGGCTGACGCTTGAGGAAGTTGGCCAGAAGCTCGTGGCCCTGACGTGACAGGATCGACTCCGGGTGAAAGAGCACGCCTTCCATGTCCAGCGTCCGGTGACGAATGCCCATCACGATGCCAGGGGTGACGTCGTCACTGACCGTCGTTGACGTGATCTCGAAGCACTCGGGCAGCGTATCGCGCTCGAGAATCAGCGAGTGATACCGCGTGACTTCCAGCGGATTTTCAAGGCCTTCAAAGGCCCCTTTCCCGTCATGATCGATCATGGAAGTCTTGCCGTGCATGACCATGGGGGCCCGGACCACCTTGCCGCCATAGGCCTGACCGATGGCCTGAAAGCCCAGACAGATCCCGAAGATCGGCACGCGGCCGGCGAAATGGCGAATCAGATCCAGCGAAATGCCGGCTTCACTGGGGCTGCAGGGCCCCGGTGAAATCATCAGATGGGTAAAGTCACGCTGCTCGATCTCCTCGATCGTGAGCGTGTCATTGCGGATCGTTTCAACCTCGGCCCCCAGCTCGCCCAGATACTGGACGATGTTGAAGGTAAAGCTGTCATAGTTGTCGATCATCAGGATTTTCATGGCTTTCCCTCCCCACGATGGCCGGGCGGTCGGTACATCGACGCAAAAGCGACCCGGCCGGTATTCGATGTTGGCGCGTTGATTCCAGCGAAATCCGCCACTATTCGAGGTTGTCCAGCCCGCGCTCTGCCATGGCAACGGCGCGGAACATGGCACGACGCTTGTTAAGCGTCTCCTGCCATTCATTGTCGGGATCGGAGTCGGACACGATACCACCGCCGGCCTGCACGTGAAGCTCTCCGTTTTTGATCACGGCGGTGCGAATGGCGATCGCCATGTCCATGTTGCCCTGCCAGGAGAGATAGCCCACAGCGCCTGAGTAGATGCCGCGCTTGACCGGTTCGAGTTCATCGATGACTTCCAGCGCGCGCACCTTGGGGGCACCGGAGAGCGTACCGGCCGGGAAGGTGGCACGCAAAACGTCCATCGGTCCCAGCGACGGTTTGATGCGCCCGGTCACGTTGGAGACGATATGCATGACGTGCGAGTAGCGCTCGATGGTCATTTTATCGGTCAGCTCGACAGAGCCGGGCTCGCTGATGCGCCCCACGTCGTTGCGTCCCAGATCGATGAGCATGACATGCTCGGCAATCTCTTTGGGATCAGAGAGCAACTCGTTTTCGAGCGCTCGATCTTCCTCTTCACTGGCGCCGCGATGACGCGTGCCGGCGATCGGGCGCAGCGTGATCTCGTCGTGATCCAGGCGTGCCAGGATCTCGGGAGAGGCCCCGACAACATGGTGGTCATCGAGATTGAAAAAGAACATGTAAGGCGACGGATTAAGGCTTCGAAGCGCCCGATACAGATCCAGCGGCGGCGCCTGATAGCCGATGGTCATGCGCTGGGAAGGCACACACTGCATCAGATCGCCGGCCGCCACGTACTCGCGAATGCGTGTGACGGCGTCCTTGTAGCCCTGCTCCGAGAAGCTGGCAAAGAAATCGTCCTCGGCCACCGCATTGCGACCGGTACCGGGGCTCGAGGTGTTGATCGGGGTATGGCGAAGCTGATGCTCAAGCGTTGCCAGCCGCTCACGCGCCTGCTCGAGCGCGTTCGCCTCGCCCGGGTCGGCATGAACGAGCAGGGTCAGGCGCCCGGAGAGGTTGTCAAAGACCACCAGCTCGTCGGCCACCATCAGCAGGATGTCGGGCACATCGATCGGGTCGGGCTTTTCCACCCCGCGAAGACGCGGCTCGATCAGGCGAATGGTGTCATAGCCGAAATAGCCGACCAGCCCGCCGTCAAAGCGCATGGCGTCACTGGTTTCGGGGGCCCTGAAACGCTTTCGAAACTGCTCGATCCATTCCAGCGGGTCATCAACCTCGGTGGCCCCCTGCAGATAGTCATCCACGTAGTGGCGAACGGTAAAGCCGCGCACCTCGATGCGCTCGCGACAGGGCAACCCGATAATGGAGTAGCGCCCCCATTTCTCGCCGCCCGTGACCGATTCGAGCAAAAAGCTCCAGGGCGCGTTGGCAAGCTTTAGATAGGTCGACAGTGGCGTTTCAAGGTCGGCCAGCACCTCACGGGTGACCGGAATGCGGTTATAGCCTTCGGCGGCGAGTTCGGCGAAGCGCTCGGATGTCATCATGTCGCTGGATCCTGTAGGGGTAGAGAAACAGTACTTCGTTGCAGGGAGCCGGTATCACCAGCGCCAGCGTTTGACGTTTCTCATCAGTCCGCAGGCCTTTGCATCAAATGACATGATTGTATCTCGCAAGCTGAAAATTCCTTCGCACGAAGGGGAAAAAAGGGCGAGCAGCGCGACCATGGCGCGTTTTCAACCCTAAACGAGTTCTTCAAGTGAATCAAGAAGATGGTCGGGTCCCAGCGCTGCGATGGGCGTGCCGTGGTTGTAGCCGTAGGTGACGGCCAGACAGCGACATCCCGCCGCCCTGGCCGCCTCGATGTCGCTGCGTGAATCACCGATCATCAAAACGCGCTCGGGCGCGATATCAAGCAACCCGGCCACGTGCAGCAGCGGCGCCGGGTCGGGCTTTTTCTGCGCCAGGGCGTCTGCGCCCAGCGTATGGGAGAAAAACCCTTCAAGCCCCATGGCCTTGAGAAGGGCATCGATAAAACGCGACGGCTTGTTGGTCACCAGCGCCTGATAAATGCCACGCTCGCGCTGGGCCTTCAGGCACTCGATCACCCCCGGATAACAGCGGGTGTGTAACGCCATGTGCTGCTCGTAGAACTGCATGAACAGTGCCAGCGCGTCATCGAGCTGCATGCTGTCCGGGCCCTGAGGGCCAAAGGCGCCGACGTGCTGCAGCGCCCGCTCGACCAGCCGCCTCGAGCCGTTGCCGACCCAGTCGCGCACCCGGTCAAGACCGACAGGCGAGAGATTCATGGCTGTCAGCATCTCATCGACGGCCAGCGCCAGATCCGGCGCCGAGTCGACCAGCGTGCCATCAAGGTCATAGATGATCAGGTCAATATTTTGGAGCGCATCGTGCATTTTCAAAGCATCGCTACAGGTGAATTCGGGCCATAATGACCCCATATACAGGAAAGCGGGCCTACCGGCCATGACCGGATCGAACCCACCGCGGCAGTGTCAAAAGTATCGACGCCAGATGTCGACAAGTCACGGTCCAATGTGACCGAAAGCCTTCAGGCCGTGGTCCGGCCATCGGGCCACCGCCTGAATGCTTTTCCTTTCATTTTCTCATGGAGCAATCAATGGCGATCCCTCGCATTGTTGTGGTCGGTGGCGGCGCCGGCGGTTTCGAACTGGTCACGCGTCTGGGGCGCAAGCTGGGCAAGTCAGGCAAGGCCGAAATCGTTCTGGTTGATCGCAACCCCACCCACATCTGGAAACCTCTGCTGCACGAAGTCGCCGTCGGCGTGATGGACTCAAGTCTTGATGAGGTGTCCTATCAGGGCCATTCGGCCAATGCCGGCTATCGCTACCAGATCGGCACGCTGTGCGGCCTGGATCGTGACCATCGACAGATTCGTCTGGCCGCCATTCACGATGACAAGGAACGTGAGGTGCTGCCCGAGCGGCGACTCGACTATGACTATCTGGTGCTCTCGGTCGGCAGCGTGTCCAACGACTTTGGTACGCCGGGCGTGGCCGATCACTGCTACTTTCTGGACAGCGTCAGCCAGGCAGAAGCCTTTCGCAAGCAGATGCTCAACACCTTCCTGCGCTGCAGCAACCGTGAGGAAGAGGGCAAGTCCGGCATGTCCGTGGCCATTGTGGGCGGCGGCGCCACGGGCGTGGAGCTTTCGGCGGAGCTTTTGAATGCCACGCAGATGCTTCACGGTTACGGCTTCAGCCGCATCAGCCGTCAGCAGCTCAAGATTCACCTGCTTGAAGCCGCCCCGCGGGTGCTGCCGGCCCTGCCCGAGCGCATCAGCCAGTCGGTGCATCGCGAGCTTGAACGCCTTGGCGTGGAAATCCACACCGACACGCGCGTCACCCAGGCCGATGAACAGGGCTTCGAGATTGCCGATGGCTCACGCATCGATGCCGACCTCACCGTCTGGGCGGCCGGCGTTCGTGCGCCTTCGGTACTCTCGGAGCTCGGGCTTTCCACCCAGCGCAATCATCAGCTCAGCGTGCAGCAGAACATGCAAAGCGTTGATGACGAGCGCATCTTTGCCCTCGGTGACTGCGCGGCCTGCCCGCAGCCCGGTGACAAGATGGTGCCGCCGCGCGCTCAGGCCGCGCACCAGCAGGCCAATGTGCTTTACAAGAATCTGCGCGCCGCCATGGCCGGACGCGAGCTGATAGATTTCCACTACAAGGACATGGGCTCGCTGATCTCGCTGGCCCATTTTGACGCCGTGGGTAATCTCATGCGCGGCGCGTCTGCCAGGGGCGTACTGGTCGAGGGCTGGCTGGCCAAGATCTTCTACGCCTCGCTGTATCGCATGCATCAGGCTGCCATCCACGGCTATACGCGTACCGGCATTCGCATGCTGGTCGATCGCATCAATACGATCATCCGACCGCGGCTCAAGCTGCACTGATACTTCCTGCATCAAGGGGCCGCTTTTCAGCGGCCCTTTTTCATGGCCGCCCCCCTTGTCCTCAAGGCCCCCTGCCCGCCCGGCGCCGTTATCTGACGCGCCACGACCGATACTGCGACCAAGGTCTGGTTTCCCAAGGCGCTGTCGTGTCGCAACCTGACCGGTACTGGGATCGTTCCCAGACGATATTTCACGGTGTCGGCAAACAGGCCATGACATGACAGCGCCTCCTTCATCAGCGTCCACCGGTGAGCGACGTCGCCCGACCATTCATGACGTGGCACACGATGCCGGTATCTCCAAGACCAGCGTCTCGCGCTACTTCGGTCAGGAGCGCGCCCTGCTCTCCGATGCCATGATTGAGCGGATCGAGGCTGCCATCGAGCGGCTGGGCTTTGCCCCCGACCGCATTGCCAGCAGCCTGCGCGGGCGCCGTACCGGCCTGCTCGGCATGGTGGTGGCCGACATGCGCAACCCCTATACCGTCGAAATGCTGCATGGTGCCGAGCTTGCCTGTCGCGACTACGGCTACTCGCTGCTGGTCTGTAATACCGACAACGACGACCGACTCGAGCAGCGCCATCTGGCGGTGCTGCATGGCTATAGCGTGGAAGGGCTGGTGATCAACACCCGGGGTGGCAATGCCGCGACGCTGATCGCCCGGCGGGATGAGGGTCTGCCCATGGTGCTGGTGGATCGCCGTATCGACGGGCTCGACTGTGACATGGTGGGGCTGGATAACGACCAGGCCATGGCCCTGGCTGTATCGCACCTGGTGGATCAGGGCTACCGGCGTCTTTTAATGCTCACCGAGCCGGTCGCCGGCATCAGCTCCCGCGAGGCGCGTGTTCGTGCCTTTCATGATCGGGCACGCGGCGCTGGCGTGTTCGCAGCGGTCCATGAATCCTGCGAAGAAAGCCTCGCCCCGACCCCACTTGCCGCCACGCTGGCCCGCTGGCTGAAGGCAAGCGAGACGCCAGGCGCCATCGTCTGTGCCAACGGCGTGATGACGCTTGCCGTATGCCACGCCCTGTTTGCGCTGCTCAAGGCACCGTTTGAACGCGTCGGCGTGCTGGGCATCGATGAGCTGGACTGGTGCGCCCTGGTGGGGCCGGGCATTACGACTGTGGCGCAGCCGGTCAACGATATCGGCTACCGCGCCATCGAGACACTGGTGGGTCGCATTGAAGGTACAGCCGGCGTGTCACGAAACACGACCCTTGCGGCGCACCTGACGCCGCGCGGCTCCACTACACTCAGGATGGCATGAATGTTTTACATCCAGAGGGTGTGATGGCCGGTACGGCCACACTCTCTGGGAACGTTTCCAAACCGGATAAAGCAAGGAGTCTGTCATGGGCCCGGTAATGATCTGCACCTCTGCCTTTGGCGCCGATCGGGTCAAGCGACTCGGTCAGGCAGGTGTTCTCGAACACATCAAGGCGGCCGGTGCACAGGGGGTCGAAATTCGTGAAGAGCTTTTAAGCGAGCATGACCTGCCGCTTGAGCAGCTGCGCTCGGCCATCGAGCAGGCCTCGCTGACCTGCGCCTTTTCCGCTGCCACACCGCTTTTTGATGAGCAAAGCCGGCTCAAAGCTGACGACATGGATCAGACGCTTGAGCGCGCCCGGGCACTGGGGGCGCAATGGATCAAGGTCGGCCTCGGACAGCTGTGCGCCGAATGCATCGATGATGGCGCCGCAGCGCTCAAGGCCCGGTTTGGCGACCAGGCCCTGCCGATTTTGATCGAAAACGATCAGACCGCCTGCGGCGGCGACCCGCTGATCCATGCGGCGCTGCATCGCGCGCTGGAGATGCCCATGATCGGTACGACGCTGGATCTGGGCAACGGCTACTGGACAGACCACGACCTCTCGCAGGCCGCCAGCCGGCTGGGGTCAAGGGTGCGCTATGTGCACTGCAAGGCCGTCACCCATACGGATGGCCGCCCCGGCGCCTGCCCGCCGAACGAGGCGGCGCGCTCGCACTGGGCTGCGCTCTGGCACCATTTCCCGGCCGGTGTGCCCCGGGCCATCGAGTTTCCGCTGGATCATGACGACATCGACGCGACCGCGCGCCATGTCGATTCGCTGAAAGCGCTGGCGTAACGCGACCCCCTTTCAGTTGCATTGCACGTCGGTACGCGGCCGCCATCGGCCCGTACCCCATCACCACAGGAGAGATCATGTCCTCGAAAAAAACCGTCATTGTCTACCAGCGCGCTTTAAAACCTGACCTGCGAGAAAGGCTCGAGCGTGAATGCCACGTGCTGGATTTTTCACAGACGCAGGATCTGACGCAGGACAGCGAGTTTAAAAAGGCGCTGTCTCAGGCGCATGGCCTGATCGGTTCCAGCGTCAATCTCACTGCCGAGCTGCTGGATCAGGCACCGCATCTTGAAGTGGTATCGAGCATTTCGGTCGGCGTGGACAACTACGATATCGACTATCTCAGCAAGCGGGACATCGTGCTGTGCCATACGCCGGACGTTTTGACCGAAACCACCGCCGACACGGCCTTTTTGCTGGTACTGGCCAGCGCCCGGCGAGCCGTCGAAATGGCGGAAATGGTGAAAAAGGGCGAATGGACCGGCGGAATTGCCGAACCGCAGTTCGGTGTTGATGTCCAGGGCAAGAAACTCGGCATCGTCGGCATGGGCCGCATCGGTGCCGCGATCGCCCGCCGCGGGAAGTTCGGTTTCAACATGACGGTGAGCTATCACAACCGCTCGCGCCATGAGGATTTCGAGCGCGAGCTGGGCGCTGACTGGCAGGAACTCGATGACCTGCTGCGCGAGTCGGACTTTGTCTGCGTGACCGTGCCGCTTTCGAAAGCCACGCGCCACATGTTCGGCAAGCGCGAGTTCGAGCTGATGGGGGAAAACACCACCTTTATCAACATCGCCCGAGGCGGTGTGGTGGACGAGCAGGCCATGATCGAGGCGCTGCAAAACGGCACCATTCGCGCCGCCGGCCTTGACGTGTTCGAAACCGAGCCGCTGCCGGCCGATTCGCCACTGGCGCACATGGACAACGTCGTCGCCCTGCCCCATATCGGCTCGGCCACCCATGAAACCCGTTACGCCATGGCAGAGCTTGCCGTGGACAACGCCCTGGCCGTGCTCAAGGGGAACAAACCGCGGGCGCCCTATAACTGGGACGCGCTTGATCGCTGAGTCTTGATCGGATCACCCCATCAACACGCGGTGACACCAGCCGTAAAAAAATCGCCGGCCCGAAGGCCGGCGATTGATCGACTCTTCCCCTGACGGGAAAGCGCTCGCGTCCTGATTCAGACCGACATCAGGGGCCCCGGATTTTTCAGATAATCCTCGCGAATTTTTTTGGCGCACCAGTAGGTCAGCGCGCCGATCAGATCGGTGGGGTTGGCCTGAAAGTTCTGCGGGAAAGCGCTGCCGCTGGGCACAAAGACGTTGTGCACATCCCAGCTTTGCAGATAGCGATTGACCGCCGAGGTCGACGGATCGGTTCCCATGGCAGCGCCGCCCACGTTGTGGGTCGAGACGTAGCTTGTGACCTTGAAGTGATCACCCTCGAGCTGGAAGCCTTCATCCATGCGATCAGGCTTGAGAACATCGGCGATTTCCCGGAGACGATCGCGCATGAACCGGGAAAGCTTCTGCTCGTTTTCCTTCCAGTCAAACGTCATGCGCAAAAGCGGCATGCCGTAAGGGTCCTTCCAGGTCGGGTCGAGATCGAGCATGTTGGAGCGATAGGACATCACGCTACCGGTCATCGACAGCTTCATGTGATGGCCGTAGTTTTCGCGCAGCGCGTCCTTGTAGCCCTTGCCCCACTTCGGCGCACTCTTGGGCAGTGACGTCTTGATGGGGGTGCCGCTGGCCTGCGAGGAGTGCATCTTGGCGCCGCCGATAAAGCCGTGCTGAGCGCTGTCGAAGGTACCGGGCGAGAAGTCGTTGAACATGCGCCCGGTGGCACCGGCCGTGGCAAACGGGTTGAAGTCGATGTCATCGAAATACATGTTGATGCCACCGCCGACCTGATAGGCGTAGTTACGCCCGACCACGCCGGTACGCGAGACCGGGTCGTAGGGCTTGCCGATGTTCGAGTTCAGCATCAATCGCACGTTGTTGAGCGAGTAGGAGGCCAGAATCACGATATCGGCCGGCTGAAACACCTCTTCGCCATCGCCGTCGATGTAGGTCACACCGGTGGCGGTCTTGCCATCGTCAGCCAGCTCGACACGGGTCACGTTGGCGTGAGTGCGGTAGGCGAAATTGCTGCGCTGTTTGAGGGCATTGAGAATGCAGGTCTGCGGCGAGGCCTTGGAGTAGTTCAGACAGCCATAACGCGAGCAGAAGCCGCAGTAGTTACACGGGCCCAGCTGCATGCCATACGGGTTGGTCCAGGCGCGCGAGACGTTGGCCGACGGGTTGGGGAACGGATGATACCCCAGCTGACGCGCGGCCTTGTCAAACATCTCGGTGTTCTGGGTATCCTGCAGCGCCGGCAGCGGATAGGGTTCGCTGCGCGCTCCCTCGAACGGGTCGCCGCCCTCCTGAATCTCGCCGTTGAGATTGCCCGTGGTGCCGGACTGACCGCACACCTTTTCGAAAAAGGTGAAATGCGGCTCGAGCTCATCCCAAGTGACGCCGAAGTCCTGGATCTGCATGTCGTCCTGCAATACGCCGGGCTCGAACGCCTGGTCGGCAAAGCTTTTGAGCTGCAGATCGGTCGGGGTCGGTCGGATCAGTACGCCGGTCCAGTGGGCACCGGCACCGCCGACGCCGTCACCGGGCAGAAAGGCGCCCAGCTTGCGCTGGGGCAGCGCGCGCTCGTCGAGGTCGCGACGAATCGTGACCGCCGACTGCTTCGGCTTTTGCATCATGGTATGACGAATGCCGTACTGAAGCTCATCGGCCGGCTTCGGATAGGCGAAATCCTCATTGGTACGATCGGCGCCACGCTCCAGCGCCAGCACGTTGAGGCCTGCCTCGGTCAGCTCCATCCCCATGATGGAACCGCTCCAGCCGAGACCGACGATGACCGCATCGACACGCGGTTGTTGCTTAGCCATGTACTTTTAACTCCTCGATCCTGTCGACGCGCACTGTGGCGCGCCATCCGACCGCCCGTCGGGCGGCCGGCTCATCATTATTTGGCGCCGTCGGTCTCGTTCAGCTCGCCGTTGGGATCAACGGCCCTGTTCAGGGGCGCATCACCGAGCTCCTCGCGAACGTCTGCGACCTGATCGGCATCCACCGCACCCCCGTCATTGCCCCAGGCACTGCGAACGAAGGTCGCAAGCGAGGCGACTTCATCGTCCGACAACCGCCAGGCAAAGCCGGGCATGGGCAGCTGAGCCGGGATGGTCGGCGTCGCCGGCGGCTGGGCACCGGCCAGAATCGTATGGATCAGGCCGGAGGGATTGTCGGCATTGGCCAGCGCATTGCCGTCAATCGGCGGGAAGACCCGCTCGGCGCCCATGCCGTCATTGAAATGACAGGCCGAGCAGTTATCGAGATAGAGTCGCTCGCCCGCGCTGAGATCTCTGGCAGCGCTCAGTTTTGCCTGAGTCTTCTCGCTGGCCTCACGGCGCTGATCCGCTGTCGTGGCATCCTTGCCAGCCGGGTTGGCCGGGAGGGACTTGAGATACAAACCGATGCTGCCCAGATCCTCGTCGCTGAGATGCGAGGTGCTGTGCGCCACGACCGAGGTCATCTCGCCACCCACGGTGGCATGAACGTTGCGGCCGGTTTGCAGATACTCGGCAATCTCTTCGGCGCTCCAGCTTTCAAGACCACGGCCATCGCCGCCCTCTCCGCCACGCAGCGAGGGGGCCCACCAGTCGTTGAGATCGGCGCCGGCGAGGTAGTCATCCCCACCGTTGTCATCCAGGGCCTTTTCCTGCTGAGCAAGGCCGCGCGGGGTATGACAGCTGCCGCAGTGACCCAGGCCTTCGACCAGATAGGCGCCGCGATTGAGCTGCTCGCTGCGATCGGCTTCGGGCTCAAACACCTCGGCATCGGCAAACAGCCAGTTCCAGGCGGAAATGCCCCAGCGCTGATTGAAGGGGAAGGACAGGCTGGTCTCTTCGGGCTGATGCTGGACCGGCTCGACACCTTCCATGAAATAGACATAGAGGGCGTGGATATCCTCATCGGATACCTTCGCGTAGGCGGGGTAAGGCATGGCCGGATAGAGATTGGCGCCGTCGGCACGCTTGCCGTCGCGCAGCGCCGCGGCAAATTCTTCCTCGCTCCAGTCGCCGATGCCGGTCTCGCTGTCCGGGGTGATATTGGTGGAGTAGATCATGCCAAACGGGCTTTCAATGCCCAGTCCGCCGGCAAATTCTTCACCATCAGGGGCGGTATGACAGGCAACACAGTCGCCTGCCCGGGCCAGATACTCGCCACGTTTTACGGTCTCGTCACTGTCGGCGGCGCTGCTGGCAGAGGCCATCGTCAGGGTTGTGATGCCCGCCAGCACTGCCATGATTTCTTTTCTGTTCACTTGCGCTTTCCTTCGCGAATCCATTCTGCAGCGGCTCGGAAAATCAGCCGCGCTCACCACTGAGACTGACGGGACCAAGCGGATATTCGACATCATGCTGATCGACCCAGTCGCGAAAGCTCGCACGTGCGCCCGGAAAGCCGACCATTTTCCACGCCGCCATGTTCTTGTTGCCGCCATGGATGGGGTCGGAGAGATACCCTTCCTTGGTGTGTTGCAAAAGCCAAGAGAAGAAGTCGTCAGAGGTCAGCCACTGCTCATCGAGTGCGGCAAAATCGATCTCGCCCTTTTCCAGCGCACCAAGCACTTCATCGCGCGTGTCAGCGTCCAGAGATTCGAAACGGGCATCATGATGCTGCTGGCACCAGCGCTGCGTCAGGGCAATACCGCGCTGATAGACTTCCCGGGGCGTATAGGGATACTGAAACCCGAGATCCGACGAGCCGGCGACAAAGGGGCCTTCCATGTACCAGCGCTCGGCGTGGCCGTAGGCAGAGTCCATCTGACGATCGATGAACACCGGTACGTTGGTATCAAGCGCGCCCGGCCCTTCGCCTTCACCGGGGATCAGGCGGTCGCAGGCGGCCAGTACGAAGGACCACTCATCGCTTGTAAAAAAAAGGGGAGAATACTCGCTCAGCGCCGGGGCCTGTTCGGCGGCCTGGGCCGTCAGCGTAACGCCGCTGCCCAGGGTAATGGCGGGAATCATCGTCAGCGAGCCACGAAGGAAATCGCGGCGCTGTCTGTTCTTTATCCGGGAAGACATGTCAGGTTCCTGCACGGGTTCTTGTTACAATGACGGCCTTGAGCGTCAGACCCTTTGTTTGACGGTTTTTAATGGGTCATGCCTGGCTCACGGCTGAATGCGGTGATGTGTCGCAGCGCGCGCACAGTATCATTAATACGACGATAGTTTAAGTTTCGTTTCAATGACGGCGTCGACGTAAAGCCTTGAAGGCAACGATTCAGGCAGGAAAAGGTGTGACGCAACGCCTCCGACTGGAGGATTACTCAGGAGGCAGCCTGCCTGCTTCGATAATGGCAAGGCGTTGATGACGGGAAAGTTTCTTGATGCGCCGCTCAAGACGAAGTGCCCGGCTTTTGTCCCCTACCTGACAGGAAAACCGCAGCTGCAACGGGCCCTTGCCACGCAGGGACCGGGCGCAGCGCGCACCGTTTTGATGATGCTCACTGAAACGGCGTGCCACATCCGTGGTCACGCCGGTATAGAGATGTCCCAGCCGGTTTTCAATGATGTAGAGCGACCAGATCGCAGGCGTTAATGTCACTTCCGCCTGCCGGTCAGCCTGACAGGCCATCCAGCGGCTCCCTGAAGGCGCGCATGATGGAATCATAGCGATTCGGGTCGCTGTCACTGCGTTTGGCAAAGATGGACGAGCCGGACACGAAGGTATCGGCACCGGCACGGGCAATCTCACCAATATTGTCAGCGTTGATGCCACCGTCCACTTCAAGACGTATGGGCTTGCCGGTTGCATCGATCATGGCCCGCGCCAGACGCAGCTTGTCCATCATGGCCGGAATAAAGGACTGCCCGCCAAAGCCCGGGTTGACCGTCATCACCAGCAGCATCGACAGCTTGTCGAGGACATGGTCGAGCGTTGAAAGCGGCGTGGCAGGATTGAGCGCAAGCCCCGCGGTGGCACCGCCGTCAATGATCAGCTGCAGCGAGCGGTCGATATGCAGACTGGCCTCGGGATGAAAGGTGATGTGGTTGGCGCCGGCATCCAGAAAGGCGCGAATCAGATCATCGACCGGTGACACCATCAGATGCACATCGATTTCCGCGGTCACGCCGTAATTGCGCAGCGCATGGCAGACCGCCGGCCCGAAGCTCAGATTGGGCACGTAGTGATTGTCCATGACATCAAAGTGGATCGTATCGGCGCCGCTGGCCAGTACGTCATCCACCTCCTGCCCCAGGCGAGCGAAATCCGCCGACAGAATGGAAGGCGCAATCCTGAAGGGTTGTTGCACTGTAAACACCTCATCAAACAAATTCGATATCAATCAGCGTACACCGCGATCACGTCTCGTAACAGAGCCGACCCGAGCGGAGATGGGAATGCGGTACAAAAAAGGGGCCGCGTCATCGCGGCCCCTGATCGAGAAAGTCAGGGCGTCAGTTTTCGCACTCATAGCGCTCGACGGCATCCAGCGCCTCCTGCTCGGTTTCGTATTCACTGAGCAGGGTATCCGTGTCGGGATTGACGCCGCGCACTTCATAGACGGTTTTACCACCGCCCTTTTCGACCTTCTTGACGCAGGCAGTGCGGGGAGTAGGCGTTTGATCGGGCATGGCAATAACCTCTGTATGAACGTCAGCAATCACTATAGTGCATGGTCATCAAAAAGCGCGACAACCACTGATCAACAGGCACCGCTCGTGCCTTGACACCCTGCAGCGGCACTGTCTTTGCCATACTGCATTAAACCGGGCTAATCCAACAAGACAAAAGGAACGTCACATGTTCAAGGGAAAATCATTAACGCTGACCTGTCTGCTTGTCATGCTGATGCCGTCGGTCGCCGACGCCGCAACGCCCATCATCGAAGGTGAGCGTTTTCATGGCGTGCCCGGCCAGCACGCCATGGTGGTCACCAGTCATACGCTGGCAAGCAGGGTGGGACACGACATTTTGCGCGATGGCGGCAACGCTGTGGATGCCGCCGTGGCCATTGGCTTTGCGCTTGCCGTGGTACAGCCTCGCTCGGGCAACATTGGCGGCGGCGGTTTCATGGTGATCTCTGATGAGGCAAGCGGCGATGTCACCTCGATCGACTATCGGGAAACCGCGCCTGCCGGCGCCTTTGAAACCATGTTTCAGGACGATGAGGGCAACGTGGTCGAGGCGGCGTCGCGCTATTCGGCCAACGCCTCGGGCGTACCGGGTACGGTATCCGGCATGGCGATGGCGCTGGAGCGCTATGGTTCCATGTCACTTGACCGGGTCATGGCGCCGGCCATCCGTCTGGCACGCGACGGCTTTACCATTCCGGCGCGTTTCGCCGATGGTCTCAACGACAGCCGCGAGCAGCTCGAAAAAAACGACGGCACGCAACGGTTGTTCTACAAGGCCGATGGCAGCGACTGGCGCGCCGGCGAGGTGTTTCAACAGGGCGAACTGGCGGCCACCCTTGAACGCATCGCACAAAACGGACCGCGCGAGTTTTATGAAGGCGAAACGGCCGATCACCTGATCGACACCATCAAGGCCCATGGCGGCATCATGACCCATGAGGATCTCAAGAATTATCGCGCGATCGAGCGCGCGCCGGTTCACGGCACCTACCGGGGTTACGACGTCTATGCGATGGCGCCGCCCTCCTCCGGCGGCGTTCATATCGTGCAGATTCTCAACATGCTGGAAAACGATGACCTGACCGGCACGGGCTTTGGCTCGGCCGCCAGCATGCACCTGATGAGCGAGGCGATGCGCCGCGCCTATGCCGACCGCTCGAAATACCTGGGCGACCCGGACTTTTTTGAGGTACCGGTCAAGGCGCTGACTTCAAAGGATTATGCCCGCGAGCTGCGCGCGCAGATCTCTCTTGAAAAGGCGACGCCCTCAGAGGCCATCGGCCCGGGCAACCTCACGCCTTATGAATCCAACGAGACCACGCACTATTCGGTCGCCGATGACTCGGGACTGGCGGTTTCCAACACCTATACGCTCAACTTCAGCTACGGCTCCGGCATTGCCGTGGACGGCGCGGGATTTCTGCTCAATAACGAAATGGATGATTTTTCAGCCAAGCCCGGTGTGCCCAACGCCTTCGGCCTGATCGGCGGCGAGGCCAATGCCGTAGAACCGGGCAAGCGCATGCTGTCTTCCATGACGCCGACCATCGTCAAGCGCGATGGCAAAAATTTCCTGATCACCGGCAGCCCCGGCGGCTCCCGCATTATCACCACCACGCTTGAAGTGATCAGCAACGTCATCGATCACGGCATGAACGTTCAATCGGCTGTCAGTGCGCCGCGCTTTCACGATCAGTGGCTGCCCGACGAGCTTCGCATCGAGGATGGCTTCAGTCCGGACACCGTGCGGCTACTGGAGGGCATGGGCCATAACGTGGTTCAGAAATCGGCCATGGGCGCCAGCCAGTCGATTCTGATCAACGAGGAGGGCTTTCAGGGTGGTGCCGACCCGCGTCGGGAAACGTCATCGGCACTGGGCCTCTAGCCTCTCGGCGGCAGAGGTTGTGCAGACCCGATGGGCTAACCCTGGCTCAGGTTTAAAGAACAAAATGGCATAACCGGCCGGATTGTCATTCCCATGAGTTTTGTTTAGCCTCTGCTCAACGCCAGAATCACTGGCCTTCGATAACAATTTTGACGATCAGATGCCGGGGAACACGATATGTCACGCTCGAGTCTTTTACGCCGCGCCATTGCCACGGCTGTCCTGGGGACCGCCCTTGGCAGCACTCAGGCCTTCAGTGCCGATCGCGAACTGCTCAATGCTTCCTACGATATCGCGCGCGAACTCTTCGCCGAACTCAATCCGCAGTTCGTTGAGCACTGGCAGGAAGAACACGGTGAATCGGTCGGCGTCAAACAGACCCACGCCGGTTCCTCGACCCAGGCCCGCGCCATCCTGCAGGGGCTGCGCGCCGATGTCGTGACCTTCAATCAGGTCACTGATGTCGACGTGCTGGCACAAAAGGGACAGCTGATCCCCGAAGACTGGCAGTCGCGCCTGCCCAACTACAGCTCGCCCTACTACTCGACCATGGCGTTTCTGGTCAGAAAGGACAATCCAAAGGATATCCGCACCTGGGCAGATCTGGCCGGTGATGACGTGGCACTGGTCTTTCCCAACCCCAAGACCTCCGGCAACGGACGCTACACCTATCTGGCGGCCTGGGCGGCCAGCAATCACGATAACGGCGATGATGACGCCGCCACACGTGACTACATGAAAAAGATGCTGGGCAATGTCGAGGTCTTCGATACCGGCGGTCGCGGCGCCACGACCACCTTTGCCGAACGCGGCATCGGCGATGTGCTGATCACGTTCGAATCGGAAGCCAACAACATCCGTAACCAGTACGGTCCGGATGACTATGAGGTCGTTGTGCCGCCGGTGGACATCATGGCCGAGTTTCCGGTGACCTGGGTGGACAAAAACGTCGAGCGCAACGGCACCGAGGATCTGGCAAAGGGCTATCTGGAGTATCTCTACTCGCCCGAGGCACAGCGTACGCTGGCGCAGTACTACTATCGCGTCAACGATGACGAGATCAGCGAAGAGTTTGCCGAGCGTTTCCCGCAGACCACCCTGCTGCGTATCGAGGATGCCTTCGGGAGCTGGGAGGATGTGATGCAGACGCATTTCACCAGCGGTGGTGAACTCGACCAGCTGCAGCGCCGTTAATGAGCACGCGCTCGGCCAGGGTATTGCCGGGGTTTTCGCTCTCGCTGGGCGTGACCCTGCTGTTTGTGTCGCTGATCCTGCTGCTGCCGATGACCAGCCTCATCGGAGAGCTCTCGACGCTGTCGTGGTCACAGTACTGGGCGGCGATTACCGACCCGCGCCTGATTGCAAGCTATAAGGTGACGCTGCTGGCCGCACTGGCGGCGTCGCTTTTCAATGCAATGTTCGGGCTGTTGATGGCCTGGGTGCTGGCGCGCTACACGTTTCCCGGCAAGCGCATCCTTGATGCGCTGATGGATCTGCCCTTTGCCCTGCCCACGGCGGTGGCCGGCATTACGCTGGCCACCCTTTATTCGCGCAATGGCGCCGTAGGCAGCCTGCTCGAACCGCTGGGCATCGAGGTCGCCTATACCTGGCTGGGGATTGCGCTGGCCATGGCCTTTACCAGCGTGCCCTTTGTAGTGCGCACCGTGCAGCCGGTACTCGAGGACCTGCCGGGCCATGCCGACGAGGCGGCACTCACACTGGGCGCCAGCAACCTGTATGCCTTTCGGCGGGTCATCCTGCCGCATATCTGGCCGGCCATTGTTACCGGCACCGGGCTCTCCTTTGCTCGTTCACTGGGCGAGTTCGGCGCCGTCATCTTTATTGCCGGCAACATGCCCTACCGCACCGAGGTGGTCTCGCTGATGATGGCCACGCGCCTTGAGGAGTACGACTACGCCGGGGCCGCCGCCATCGCCTCGCTGGTCATGCTGGTGTCGCTGCTGCTGTTGCTGGCCATCAATCTCTGGCAGGGGCGTTTCTATCGCCGTCTGCATGGCGGGAGGCACTGACATGAAGCGCATTGGTGATGGTGCCGCCACACGGCTGGTATTGATTTCGCTGGCCGTGATCATGACAACGCTGTTTCTGGTCATCCCGCTGGCCGGCATCTTCTATCAGGCCCTGGCCGAAGGCATGGGGCCGTTCTGGCAGAACCTGACCAGCACCTTTACCCGGGAGGCGATCGGCCTGACGCTTTTGATCGCGCTTTTGACCGTACCGGTCAATCTGATTTTCGGCATCTTTCTGGCCTGGCTTGTGACCCGCTTTGCCTTTCCCGGTCGGCGCCTTTTGCAGACGCTGATCGATATCCCCTTTGCGGTCTCGCCGGTCGTGGCCGGTCTGCTCTATCTGCTGCTCTACGGTCGCACTGGCTGGCTGGGCAGCATCCTGTCCGAACAGGACGTGCAGCTGATGTTTGCCTGGCCCGGCATGGTGCTGGTGACCATTTTCGTGACCTGTCCATTTGTGGCGCGCGAGCTGATTCCCCTGATGCAGGCGCAGGGCAGCGCCGAGGAAGAAGCCGGCGTGACGCTGGGCGCCGGTGGCTGGACGCTTTTTCGCCGCATTACCCTGCCCAACATTCGCTGGGCGCTGGTGTACGGGGTGATTCTGACCAATGCCCGCGCCATCGGCGAGTTCGGCGCCGTCTCGGTCGTGTCGGGCAGCATTCGCGGTGAAACCATCAATCTGCCGCTGCAGGTGGAGCTTTTGTATCAGGATTACAACACGGTGGGCGCCTTCACCAGTGCGGCCCTGTTGGCCGCCCTTGCCATCGTGACGCTGATGATCAAGGCACTGCTTGAGTGGCATACCCATCGTCGGGAGAAAACAGCATGAGCATTACCGTAAGCGGTGTCTCCAGACGCTTTGGCAACACGACGGCCCTGCATCCGCTGTCGCTGGAGATCAAAAAAGGGGAAATGGTGGGGCTCCTGGGCCCGTCGGGGTCCGGCAAGACCACGCTTTTGCGCATCATTGCAGGCCTTGAAGCGCCGGATGGCGGCTCGATTCACTTTGGCGAGCGCGACGTGACCCATGTCCACGTGCGAAAGCGCCGGGTCGGCTTTGTCTTTCAGCACTACGCACTCTTTCGTCACATGAGCGTGTTTGAAAACGTGGCCTTTGGTCTGCGGGCCCGGCCGGCCGGCGAGCGCCCCTCCAGTGCCGAGATCCGCGATCGGGTGCAGCATCTGCTCGAGCGAGTCCGCCTTGACGCCCTGGCCAAACGCCTGCCGTCCCAGCTCTCCGGCGGCCAGCAGCAGCGCGTGGCGCTGGCCCGCGCTCTGGCCGTCGAGCCCGAGGTGCTTTTGCTGGATGAACCCTTCGGCGCGCTCGATGCCAGGGTGCGACTGGAGCTGCGCCGCTGGCTCCGACATCTGCACGAGGAGTTCGGCTTTACCAGTGTCTTTGTCACCCACGATCAGGAGGAGGCACTTGAGCTTTCCGACCGCGTCGTGGTCATGAGCAACGGACAAATCGAGCAGATCGATACGCCGCAGACGCTCTACCGCGCCCCGGCCAATCGTTTTGTCTTTTCGTTTCTGGGCGAAACCAACCGCTTCGGCGGTGAATATCGAGACGGGCGGCTACAGCAGGGCAACGCCTGGATTGCGATGGAGCACTCAGACATTGCACCCGATGAGGTGCTGCTGCGCCCCCATGAGCTGATGCTGACCACCGCCCCGGACGGCCGCGCGCATCTGCCGGTCACGGTGGATGCCGTGTCACCGGTGGGCAGTGACGTGCGCGTCGAGCTGACCGCTGACTGGATGGACACACCCTGGCTTGCCAGCATCACGCATCATGACTTTGATCGACTGCAGCCGGAGCGCGGCGCAAACTTTTACCTCATCCCCTCGCGCTGGCACCGGTTCGCCCCCGAAACATCCTGAGACTGCCTGAGCGCACAGTGGTGCATACGCCATGACGGCCTGCCACCGCGCGTTCAGGTTTCAAGGCCATTCAGATTCTCAGCAGGACAGTGGTGTTTTGCGCCGCAGACGCCAGGCAATGTCGGTCATGCCGCGCTCGTCACGCTGCTCTCCGAGCCTTTCCAGCTCGAAGTTGGGCGCAAAAAGCCGCGCGACTTCCTCATCGGTGACCACGTAGGGTGGTCCCTGATCGCGGTTTTCATCGCGCACCACCGAGATCAAAAGCCCCTCTACGCCGGGCCGGCACAGCTCGGCCATTTTAAGCGCGTAGCGCTGACGAGCGGCTTGCGGCAGCGCAATCAGTGCCGCACGGTCATAAAAGGCATCGATGTCGTCACTCAGGCCTGCCTCGAGATGAAAGAAGTTACCGACATCCAGCGTCACGGCGGCCCTGTCGGAGCGTTCAAGGCTTTCAAAACGCTCAAAGTTCGTGCGTGATTGTACCGCGGGCAGCGCCTCGTTCTGCGCCTGGAACCAGCCTGTGACCGCCTCTTCCACCAGCTCAACGCCCAGTACCGGATGGCCCTTTTGTGCCAGCCAGTGGATATCGCCGCTTTTGCCGCACAGCGGCAAAAGTACCCGGGCATTCGCCGCCAGCGTCAGGGCGGACCAGTAACGTGCCAGCATGGGCTGGACGTCATCGCTGTGAAAGCCGATGCGCCCTTCCCGCCAGCGCGCAAACCACTGCTCGTTGCCCTGCCCTGAAGTTGACGACATGATCAGAACCAGCGATCGCGCTTTTTACGACGCCGTGGCAGATGCGGCACGAGCAGCCCCAGTATCAGGCCGCCGCCCGCGACGCTGCCGCCGTAGACGAAGTAGCGCATCAAAAGATCCTCGCGCTCGGTATCCAGCCTTGCCTGATACTCGCGCATTTTCGATTGCGCCTGGGTGAGCTGGGCATTGAGGTCGTCATTGGTGGTCTGGAGTTCATTGACGCGAGCCTGACTGCTCTGCAGCGAGCTTTTCATGTCGGCAACACGCTGGTCCCACTCGTCGTCGATCCCTTCCAGGCGCTGCGTCAGGGTCTGCACGCGCTCCTGCATTTCCGGTACTCGCTCCTGCACGCTCTGCTCTGACTGCAGGTCATCGCTGGGAATCCAGACGGTGTCGCCGCCTTCGGTACGAATACGGCTGTAATCGCCCTGGGCTTCAACCAGCGTGACGCGCTGGCCGGCATCTACCGTGCCCACGATGCGATAGCTGTCGGTGGGACCACTTCGAACATAGGTCGATAGCGAATCACTGACCCAGCGGGCTTCTTCAGCGTGGGCGGTGCTGATACCGACACCCAACAAAATACCGACGCAGAGTTTTCCAATTGTTTTCATGGTGGAGTCATTGGTTCGTCAAAAAATATATTTACATCATGATGCCTGAGCCGGACGTACCGATTACCTGATACCCGAGACCATTGCTCATCCACAGTTTCTGTGGATAACCTACGGGACAACCTGCTCACATGACTCACAAAGCGCCCGACTGACAGGCCATGACACCATTTTGTTCAAAAAATGTTCAGATGAATTTTATTCTTCCCGCGGCGGCCAGTGCATGGCGCCCGGGAAGGCGGTCACATTGCCCTCGGCCTTGACCGCTCTTGGCGTACCCTCACGCTCGACTTCATCAATGCGCACGATGGCGTTCATCGGCAGATAGCTGCGCGAGACGCCCTCAAAGGTGCGGCGCAGCTTTTCAGCGCCGGGGTCGACCACGACCTTCGTGTCATCGCCAAACACCACACCCTCGATCTCGATAAAGCCCCAGAGCTCGCTTTGAAAGATATCGCGTGCGTAGAGCTCCCAGAGCTCGCCCTGCTGCAGGAAACTGATTCTATAAAGAGGCTTTGCCGCCATGTACGCTCAATCCTCACTGTGTTGCGCCGGACCGATGACCGCTGCGGCCCGGTCAGGGGCCGCAACAAGCGCGGGAGTCTATCATAGGCTTTTGCGCTCATGGCGCCCGTCATGAGCCTGCTCACGTGTTGATACACAAAGACCATTTTTCACTACACAAGCGCGTGCTGGCCTGTGCCTGCCCCCATGCGTATAATTTCGCCATTTCCAGGTCGCTGTGCGACCGCTTGACGACACTTCTCTCGATGGTAGGGCGAAAGCACGGCCGTTTTTGTGCCGTCATCGCTGGATCATCGTCTGACACCCACTTTTTAGTATGTGTATCCAAGGCCCATGACGAAGAAACTCTTCATCAAGACCCACGGCTGCCAGATGAACGAGTACGACTCGGCTCGCATGGCCGACCTGCTGGGCGACTCCCATCAGCTTGAACTGACGGACAATGAAAACGAAGCAGATGTCATTTTGCTCAATACCTGCTCGATTCGCGAAAAGGCGCAGGAGAAGGTATTTCATCAGCTCGGGCGGTGGAAAAAGCTCAAGGCGGCCAACCCGGACCTGGTGATCGGTGTCGGTGGCTGCGTGGCGAGTCAGGAAGGCGACAATATTCAAAAACGCGCGCCCCATGTCGACATGGTGTTCGGCCCGCAGACCCTGCACCGCCTGCCGGACATGATGAATAACCGCAGTGAGAGCGGCAATCTGATCTCGGTGGTGGATGTCACCTTCCCGGAAATCGAGAAGTTTGATCGTCTGCCGGCGCCCAGCTCTGATGGCGCCTCGTCGTTTGTGTCGATCATGGAAGGCTGCTCGAAGTACTGCAGCTTCTGCGTGGTGCCCTACACCCGCGGTGAGGAGATTTCACGCCCGTTCGAGGACGTGCTCGATGAGGTCGTGCATCTGGCCGAACAGGGCGTGCGCGAAATCAATCTGCTGGGCCAGAACGTCAACGCCTACCGCGGCATGGACGAGGCCGGCGAAGAGATCGATCTGGCCGAAATGATTGCAGCCGTGGCAGCGATTGATGGTATCGACCGCATCCGCTTTACCACCTCGCACCCGGTGGAGTTCACCGACAGTCTGGTCGAGGCTTTTGGCGAGATTCCGGAGCTGGTCAGCCATCTGCACCTGCCGGTACAGTCGGGCTCCGACCGGATTTTGAAGGCGATGAAGCGCGGTCACGGCCGCGAGGAGTACATCGCCAAGATGGAGCGCATTCGTGAAAAACGTCCGGATATCAGCTTTTCCTCGGACTTCATCATTGGTTTTCCCGGTGAGACCGAGCAGGACTTTCTGGACACGATGGATCTGATCGAGCGCATCGGCTTTGATCACTCCTTCTCGTTTGTCTATTCCAAACGTCCCGGCACCCCGGCGTCCGATCTGCCGGACGAGACCCCGGAGCTGGTCAAGAAGCAGCGTTTGAAGATCCTGCAGGATCGCATTACACAGAACGCCGTTGCCATCTCTCGGCGCATGGTGGGCACCACCCAGCGGATTCTGGTGTCGGGCTTTTCGCCAAAGGATCCGGGCGAGCTTTCCGGACGCACCGAAAACAACCGTGTGGTCAACTTCCGCGCCGCCAATCCGATCGATCTGATCGGCTATTTCGTCGATGTTGAAATCGTGGAAGCCTTCCCCAACTCTTTAAGGGGTGAGCTGATTTCCGACCGGAAATACTGAGCCGACAGACGCACACTCGATGTCATGTTGCCTGTCCCGGCCGGATGCGCCATCGCGGTTAACCAGCCGCGATGGCGTCTTCTCCTTTTCGATCGAATAATTGGTGCTATTGTTCCCGAACGCCATCAGAGCCAGGCTGCCCTTCAACGACGCAACGACCGGACCCAACATTGACCCAGAAAACTGCCAACTCGCATCGTATTCTTCAGCTGTCGCTGGAACCCAATGACCCCATGCGGCTGGCCAATCTCAGTGGTCAGCAGGATGAACATCTTCATCTGATCGAACAGCGTCTCGAAGTGACGGTGCGCAACCGTGGCAACGAGTTTCAGCTGGCCGGCAATGCCGCACGCGTCAAGGCCACCGCCAACGTGCTGGAGCATCTGTACCGCGAGACCCAGACGCAGACCCTGTCGCCGGAAACGGTCCATCTTTATCTGCAGGAATCGGGCCTTGAATCGATCGCCGAGGATGAAGACGACGACCTGCCGCGCGAAGGCGTGATCCTGCGAACCCCACGCGCCGTCATCAAGCCGCGCGGGCAAAATCAGCAGCAATACGTTGAACACATTCGCAATCACGACATCAATTTCGGCATCGGCCCTGCCGGTACCGGCAAGACCTATCTGGCCGTTGCCGCCGCCGTGGAAGCGCTCAATCAGCAGGACGTGCGCCGCATTCTTCTGGTACGCCCGGCCGTTGAAGCCGGCGAAAAACTCGGCTTTCTGCCGGGGGATCTGGCCCAGAAGATCGACCCCTATCTGCGCCCGCTGTATGACGCGCTCTACGAGATGCTCGGCTTTGAACAGGTCAACAAGCTGATCGAAAAGCAGGTGATCGAGATTGCGCCGCTGGCCTATATGCGCGGGCGTACGCTCAACAATGCCTTTGTCATCCTCGATGAGAGCCAGAACACCACGCGCGAACAGATGAAGATGTTTTTGACGCGTATCGGCTTTGGCTCCACGGCCGTGATTACCGGCGACATTACTCAGGTGGATCTGCCGCGCGGCACGAATTCGGGCCTGATCCACGTGCTCAACGTGCTCAAGGACATCGACGGCATCAGCATGACCCGCTTTGCCTCCAAGGATGTGGTTCGCCATCCGCTGGTGGCACGCATCATCGATGCCTATGAGGCGCACGAGTCCGAAGAGGATCGCCACTCATGAGTGAAGCGGTCTGTGTCGACTGCCAGGTGGCGGTCGACTTTGACGCACTTCCCGACGAGCAGACACTCGAGCACTGGTTGACCACCGTGCTCGATCATTTCCCGGCAGAGCAGCGCCGCGAGATGACGGTACGCTTTGCCAGCGAAGAGGAAAGCCGCAGTCTCAATCACGACTATCGTGGCCGCGACAGCTCGACCAACGTGCTCTCCTTTCCCTTCGAGGCGCCGCCGGGTGTTCCCCTGCCCCTGCTGGGTGATCTGGTTGTCAGCCCCCATGTGGTCAAACGCGAAGCGCTTGAGCAGCACAAGCGCCTCGAGGATCACTTCGCCCACATGATCGTGCATGGTACGCTTCATTTACTGGGCCTTGATCACATTGATGATGATGAGGCCGAGACCATGGAACAGCTCGAGCGGGACATCCTGTCCACGCTGGGTATTTCCGATCCCTATGCTGTTGTTTCCGAAAATTCGGGAACACACGACAGCCATCAGGTATCCGAGGAGAAGAGAACCGACGCATGAGCGATGACCGACCGGCAAGTCAGCCATCCCGATCCTGGCTTGACAGAATAATCGGCGCTTTTTCCGGCGATAACGAAGAACCCAGCAGTCGCGATGAGCTGATCAGCTTTCTCAAGGAAGCCTCCGCGCGACTGAGCCTCGATCAGGATGGACTAACCATCATCGAGGGGGCCTTTGATATCAGCACCATGCAGGCCCGCGAAGCCATGGTGCCCCGCTCTCAGATCGTGGCCATCCAGGCCGACCACTCTCCCGATCAATGCCTGCCCATCATTCGCGAGACCGCCCATTCACGCTATCCCGTCATCGATGACAATCTCGATGAAGTGGTCGGCGTATTGCTGGTCAAGGACATGCTGCCGCTGATTCTTCAGGACAGCGAGGAGCGCGAGCGCTTCAGACTGCGTGAGGTGTTAAGGCCTGCCCTGTTTATTCCGGAATCCAAGCGGCTCAACAACCTGCTGCGCGAGTTCCGTGATACGCGCAATCATATGGCCATCGTGGTGGATGAATATGGCGGTACAGCCGGCATCATCACCATCGAGGACATTCTCGAGCAGATTGTTGGCGACATCGAGGATGAGCACGATATCGACGAGGAAGACGATATCCGTGACCTGGGTAACGGCACCTACGCCGTCAAGGCGCTGACGCCCATCGATGACTTCAATGAGCGCTTCGAGACCAGCTTCTCCGATGAAGAGTTCGACACGGTTGGCGGTCTGGTCATGCAGCGCTTCGGGCATCTGCCGGCACGCAACGAGTCCACGGAGCTGGATCACTGGCGATTTACGGTCATGAACGCCGACAGCCGACGCATTCGCTGGCTACAGGCCACCCGTACCGATGTCAAAAATGCCGCAGACGACATATCCCAGCCCGATCATTGATACCGACCACCAGCAGGTTTGATCACGTACCTGCCTTGTCAATCCTGCTGCGGGCAGGCCTGGTTGCCTGCCCGTTTTTCATGTCAGAGGATGCCGCATGATCTCCCTGCTACAGCGCCGCGGCGTCGGTTCACTTCTGGCCCTGCTAGCCGGCGCCCTCACGACCCTGACCTTCGCGCCCTTTAACCTCTGGGGGCTTGGCCCCGTGGCGCTGGCAGTTTTTTATATCGTGCTTCAAAACGTCAGCCTGCGTCAGGCCCTTTGGCGTGGCTGGCTGTTTGGCGTCGGCCTGTTCGGAAGCGGTGCCTCCTGGGTCTATGTCTCGATCCATGACTACGGCAATACCGGTGGGCCGCTGGCCGTTGTGCTGACGGTCCTTTTCATCGTGACCATGGCGCTTTTTGTCATGCTGCCGGCGCTTTTGTACCGCCTCTGCGCCGCCTCCAGACTCAACATCGTGGCCTTTGCCGGCGCCTGGGCGCTGAGCGAGGCATTTCGCAGCTGGGCCTTTACCGGCTTTCCCTGGCTTTTTCTGGGCAGCGCCCATGTCAGCTCACCGCTGGCCGGCCTCGCGCCGCTGGGCGGCGTCTATCTCGTGTCACTGGTGGTAGCACTCAGCGGTGCGCTGCTGGCCGGGCTGGTTTTATCGCGCACCTGGTGGCTGCTGGCACCGCTGGCTGCGCTCTGGCTGATACCGCTGGCTTTGCCCATGCAGTGGGCCAGACCCTCGGGTGATGACGTCACGGTCTCGCTGGTACAGGGGGATCTGGCACAGCTGAGCAAATGGACGCCCGATGGCCAGCGCGATGCGGTGAATACCTACTTCGGTCTGACCCGCCAGCACGGGCTGGAAAGCGACATCGTCATCTGGCCGGAAACGGCGCTGCCCATGCTGGAACAACAGGCCATGCCGTTTTTGCAGCGCGTGCAGTCGACACTGCCGGCCGACAGCACGCTCATGACAGGCATCATGCAGCGCGATCAAGGCGGCAGGTTTTACAACAGCATGATTTCGCTGGGGGAGACGCCGGGCCAGTATCGCAAGGCACATCTGGTGCCGTTCGGGGAGTATCTGCCGCTTGAGTCGCTACTGGGCGGGCTTTTGCAAATATTTAATATCCCGATGGGCAATATTGGCGCCGGCGGCGATGACCAGCCGCCGCTTCAGGCGCACGGGCTGCGTCTTGGCGTCGCCATCTGCTATGAAATCGTCTATCCCGACCTGGTGCGCGCGCGTGCAGAAAACGCCAACGCGCTGGTGACCATTTCCAACGACACCTGGTTTGGTCACTCCATCGGGCCGCTGCAGCACATGCAGATGGCGCAGCTGCGGGCGCTGGAGAACAACCGCTATCTGATCCGAGCCACCAATAACGGCATGACCGCCATCGTGGCGCCGGATGGTCACATCATGGCGCAGGCACCGCGCTTTGAGCCGGCCGTTCTCAACGGCGCCATTCGCCCGATGGAGGGCCTGACCCCCTTTACGCGCACGGGCAGCTGGCCGACGCTTTCTCTGGCACTGTTAATGTTGCTTTGTGGTGGTATCTTGCGCTCTCACGGGCGCCATCGAAACGCCCCTTGATCTTTTGATGCCCTGGCAGAGACCACCACCATGCTGACGCTTTTAAAGATGTATCTCCTGCCGCCGGGCATCATTATCGTGGCGCTTTTGTTCGCACTCGTCGTGGTCTGGCGCTGGCGTCGGCGCTGGGGGCAACGCCTCGGCATTGCCGTGGTGCTGATGCTCTGGGCGCTGTCGACATCGCGCGTTGCCACTTTACTGATGGACCCGCTGGAAAGTGCTGTCCCCATCGCCACGCAGGCGCAGTGGGAGCAGGCACAGGCCATCGTCATTCTCAGCGGCGGGCGTCTTTTCGGACAGTCCCAGCTTGACGGCTATGACGATGTCACCCCCATGGCCATGCAGCGGCTGGCCGACGGCGCCCGTATCAAGCGTGAGACCGACCTGCCGGTACTGATTACCGGCGGCGGTGGACGACGCGGCACGCGGCGCCCGCCCGAGGCGGATCTGATGGCGTTTCGCTTTGAAAAAAGCTTTGGGCTGCCCGTGCAGTGGCGGGAGATACAAAGCCGCAATACAGAGCAGAACGCGATCTACAGCGCCCGAATGCTGCGTGACGAGAACATTGACACCATTATCCTGGTGACCAGTGCCTGGCACATGCCCCGTGCCCAGCGCGCCTTTAAAAATGAAGGCATGACCGTTCTGGCCGCCCCCACCGCCTTCACGGCGCGCGCAGGTTTTGGCCCGCGCAGCTTCTCCCCCGACATGACGGCTCTGGGCAACAGCTACTGGGCACTGCATGAATATGCCGGGTGGCTTGCCGGTCGATAGAATCGCTCACCGATAGACACTGCGTCTGCCGGCGTCGCCTCTGACAATGTCGGTGGCGCTCTGGTGAGGTCTTCCGGCATGACTGATGGCAAACTGAACAGGCGGGCATCCCGCCCAACGTTGCTCATCTGTTCAGGAATGCACCATGTCCAACAATAATCATATCGGTTCATCCGGCAGCGATGACCACTACGCCTCTGCCCATGCGCCTCTGTCGCCGGAAAAGCGCAAGGCCATGCATCAGGTCATCGTTGCCTCAGCCATCGGCAATTTCGTGGAGTGGTTCGATTTTGCCGTCTACGGCTTTCTCGCCACCATTATTGCCCGGCACTTCTTCCCCCCGGGTGAGCCGGCGCTCGCTTTGCTGCAGACCTTCGCGGTGTTTGCCGTCTCCTTTGCCCTGCGCCCGATCGGTGGCCTTTTCTTTGGCAGACTGGGCGATCGCATCGGCCGCAAGCGGGTGCTGGCCATTACCATCCTTTTGATGGCCGGGGCCACGGCAATGATCGGCGTATTGCCCACCTACGGTGCCATCGGCATTATGGCCCCGATCCTGCTGGCACTGGCCCGCTGCATTCAAGGGTTCTCGGCCGGCGGCGAGTATGCCGGGGCCTGCACCTATGTGATTGAACACGCCCCGCCTCATCAAAAGGCGCGCTACGGCAGCCTGATTCCTGTATCCACCTTTCTGGCCTTTGCTTGCGCGGCCGGACTGACCCTGCTGCTGGGGGCCGTCATGTCCGAAGGGGCCATGCAGGCCTGGGGCTGGCGTATCCCGTTTCTGATCGCCGCGCCGCTGGGGCTGGTCGGGTTATATATGCGTCTGCATCTGGAAGAGTCCCCCGCCTTCAAGGCGCTGGAAAAGGCGCCCGAAACGACCCACACCACGGTCAGTGAAACGGTGAAGATGCATCGTGCCACCATCCTCTGCCTGAGCGCTTTCATCTCCGCCACGGCGCTGTCGTTTTATATGTTCACCACCTATATGGTGACCTACATGCAGGTAGCAGGCGGCGCCAGCATCACGACCGCTTTGCTGGCGAGTCTGGGGGCGCTGGTCTTTTCGGGACTGCTTTGCCCGGTGATAGGGAGACTGTCGGATCGTATCGGGCGACGAAACACCATACGCGGGGCCTGTGCATGCCTGATCGTAGCGGTGCTGCCGGCCTATTATCTGGCCGGCAGCGGTGAGTTGCTGCCTGCCATGCTGGGGGCTTCACTTCTGGCCATCGGGGCGGTGATGTGTGGCGTGGTGACAGCGGTTCTGATGGCCGAGCAGTTCCCGACCCGGGTGCGCTATACAGCATCGGCCCTGTGCTACAACATGGCCTATACGATTTTTGGCGGCACCGCGCCGCTGATGGCCACATGGCTGATCAGCCTGACCGGCTACTCGCTGGCACCCGCGTTCTATCTGATCGCCATTGCCGTACTTGCCTTTATCGGCGGCTCGCGCCTGCCGGAGTCTGCACATCGTGTGCTCAACGATGACGAGGCCACCTGGCATGCCCAGTCCGTACCGTTGAAACGAAAGGCAACGGCCATGCCTTCCTGATCGATCAGTCCCCCGCGCGCTGAAAATAGCGATGACCACACTGGTGGCAGGGTTCCAGCAGCTGTCGATAGTGCAGTATGACAGGATGCTCACAGTGAACGCAGGCCATGCGGCCCGGTGCCACCACTTCCCCTTCGGTATAATCAGCGCGCGCCACTTCGAGCTCTTCCTCGAAGCGCCACTGATCCAGCGCGGTACGGTCGGCCACTGACAAAAGCCCCTGGCGCAGCCGGTCGGAGAGCATGCTCAGATCAATGCCCAGAAAGCCTGCCAGGCTCTCCCCGCCACTGACCAGATAACGTCGGAAGTCGCTGACGTCACGCTCGACCCAGGCGCGCAGGATGGCCAGCTCGTCACGAGTAAACTCCTCGACATCGGCTTCAAAGGTCAGAGCCTCATCGAGCTCCTGCTGCATGCCTTCACGGGACAGCGAATCGCTGCGGTCGTTAAAGCGGGCGACGATACGCTCGTAGGCTTCCGACAGGCGGTTGGAACCGGGCTCGTCAGATGCCCCGGAGGCTGCGCCGACGGTCTCGTTTTGCCGGGTTTCAGAGACCATATCGTGGTCTTTTGCGGGTTTGTCGTGCTCTGCCATGATCGCGCTCCTTTCGTGTGTACCCGATGAGATAAACGTCGCGGCTCGGGCCTACCTGTCACTGGCCGAGTCGGGTATCCTTGATCACCACCAGCGGCCGGGTCGATGTCGTCATTTCAAGCATTGACTTCTCGGGGCACGCTGTCCAGAACGATGTTCATGACATCATGACGTCGTTTCGCTGCCTCGACCATCGGTCATTCGGCCCGCATACATTTTCAGGGCGTCGCTGCCCAACGGCCCAAGGCTTCAAGACGAACACGATGGACGCACAATACAACCCCTTCGAAATCGAACGCACCGCCCAGCAGTTCTGGGAAAAAAACCGCTGCTTCAAGGCGGTTGAAGATGCCAATCGCGAAAAGTATTACAGCCTGTGCATGTTTCCCTATCCCAGCGGCAAACTACACATGGGGCATGTGCGTAACTACACCATCGGTGATGTCGTCTCCCGCTTTCAGCGCATGCAGGGCAAAAACGTTCTCCAGCCGATGGGTTGGGACGCCTTTGGCATGCCGGCGGAAAACGCCGCAATCAAAAACCGTGTCGCGCCCGGCGACTGGACCCACCAGAACATCGACTACATGCGCGACCAGCTCAAGGCGCTCGGGTTTGCCTACGACTGGGACCGTGAGTTTGCCACCTGTGACAGCGACTATTACCGGTGGGAACAGTGGTTTTTCGCGCGTCTGGTCGAAAAGGGGCTGGTCTACAAGAAAAACTCCACGGTCAACTGGGACCCGGTCGATCAGACGGTGCTGGCCAATGAACAGGTCATCGACGGTCGCGGCTGGCGCTCGGGCGCGCTGGTCGAGCGCCGCGATATCCCGCTGTGGTTTTTAAAGATTACCGACTACGCCGAAGAGCTGCTGGCCGATCTGGAGCATGTTGACTGGCCCGAGCAGGTCAAGACCATGCAGCGTAACTGGATCGGCAAGTCACGAGGCCTGGAATTGAGCTTTATTGTGGCCGATGACGGCCCTGCCCTGCCCGACAGCGGCGATGCCCTGACGGTGTTTACCACCCGTCCGGACACCCTGATGGGCGTGACCTATCTGGCCGTGGCCGCGGACCACCCGCTGGCCGAAGCCGCCAGCGAGCACGTTGAAGGCATGACGGCCTTTCGCCAGGAGTGTCGCCAGGGCGGCACCTCGGAAGCCGACATGGCGACGATGGAGAAAAAGGGGCTGCCCACCGGCTTTGAAGCACTCCATCCCATCAGTGGCGATCGACTGCCGGTGTTTGTGGCCAACTTCGTGCTCATGGAGTACGGCACCGGTGCCGTCATGGCCGTTCCGGGTCACGATCAACGCGACTGGGAATTTGCGACAAAATACGAGCTGCCGATCGTCCCGGTCATTGCCGGCAATGATGGCAAAACGCCCGATCTGTCCGAGGGCGCCTTTACCGAGCACGGCACACTGATCAATTCCGGTGAGTACGACGGGCTCGACTTTGACGCTGCCTTTTCAAACATCTCTGCGCGTCTTGAGCAGGAAGGCCGCGGCGTGGTGAAAACCAATTTCCGTCTGCGTGACTGGGGTGTGGCCCGCCAGCGCTACTGGGGGGCTCCGATTCCGGTCAAGTACGGCCCCGAAGGCCAGACCGTCCCGTTGACCGATGACGAGCTGCCGGTCGAGCTCCCCCGGGAGGTCGAATTTGACGCCACCGGGTCACCGCTGAAAAAGATGCCGGCCTTTTATGATCTGGGCGACGGCTGGGTTCGCGAGACCGATACCTTCGATACCTTCATGGAGTCGTCCTGGTACTACGCCCGCTTTTGCTGCGCCGACAACGATCAGGCCATGCTGGACGAGCGTGCCAACTACTGGCTGCCGGTAGACATCTATATCGGCGGCATCGAGCACGCCATTTTGCATCTGCTTTATGCGCGCTTTTTCCACAAGCTGATGCGCGACTTCGGTCTGGTCGAAAGCGACGAACCCTTCAAGCGGCTGCTGACTCAGGGCATGGTGGTTGCCGAAACCTACTATCGCGAGCTGCCCAACGGCGGCCGCGACTGGTTCAACCCGCTGGAGGTTACGGTCGAGCGTGACGAGCGCGGCCGCCCCCTGACCGCACGACTGATCAGCGATGGCGAACCGGTCACGCCCGGCGGCATCGAGAAGATGTCAAAGTCGAAAAACAACGGCGTTGATCCGCAGTCCATGATCGATCGCTTCGGTGCCGATACCGTACGCCTTTTCATGATGTTTGCCGCCCCGCCCGAGCAGTCGCTTGAGTGGTCCGATTCCGGCGTTGAAGGCGCGCATCGCTTTCTCAAGCGCCTCTGGCGCCAGGTCATCGATCATGTCGAGACCGGCACGCCGGAAGCACTGACCGCTGAAGCGCTCGATGATGATCAGCGCACGCTGCGGCGCAAGACACACGAGACCATTGCCAAGGCCAGCGACGATATCGGTCGGCGTGTCACCTTCAATACGGCGATCGCCGCCGTCATGGAGCTTTCCAACGCGATCTCGCGCTTTGAGGACACCAGCGCCCGGGGCCTGGCCGTCGTACGCGAGGCGCTGGAGGCCTGTGTACTGCTGCTGGCCCCCATCACACCGCATGCCATGCATGCGCTCTGGCAGCATCTGGGGCATCAAACGCCCGTGATCGATGCCGAGTGGCCACAGGTCGACGAACAGGCGCTGGCACGTGACAGCGTTGAGCTGGCCGTGCAGGTCAACGGCAAGCTGCGCGGGCGCGTTACCGTGGCCAGCAGTGCCGAACGCGACGATATCGAACGCCAGGCCATGGCGGATGCCAACGTGCAGCGCCATATCGAGGGCAAAACGGTACGCAAGGTGATCGTGGTACCCGGCAAGCTGATCAATATCGTGGTCGGATAAACCGAACCTTCCAGTGCTCGCCCCGCCGGTGCATGGCGGGGCAACAGGACAACATTGCCTGCGCTGTCAGCACGGCGCACAAGGAGTTCAAGGTGAAAAGACGCTCGTTTCTTGCAGGCCTGGCAGGCGCCGGTCTGGTACTGATACTGGCCGGCTGCGGCTTTCAGCTTCGCGGCACCGGCCCCGGCAGCACGCTGACCCTTGGTGAGCTGGCGCTGGAAAGCGCCAGTGGCCCGACCAGCGAACTGACCCGTCAGGTCACCCAGGAGCTCAACAGCGCCGGTGTCACGCTCAATGATCAGGCGCCCCTGCGCCTCAATCTGGGTTCGGAGGAATTCCAGGAACGCGAGTTGACCTATGGCGATGCCGGCACCCAGGAGCGTCAGCTGTCCCTGACCGTGCCCTGGTCGCTGCAGCGGGTCGACGATGGCGCCTATCTGGCCAGCCAGGAAAGCGTGGTCGTGACAGGCACCTTCTACACCAGCAGCGATCAGCTGCTCACACGAGATGATGCCCGCGAGGCGTTAAAGGAAGAGCTGCATCAGGAAGCGGCCCGCCGCCTGATTGATCGGCTGCAGACCTTTCAGCCCGATGCCACCGGTACGGTTCAGCCCGCATCGTCGACATCCTCCTCCTGACGGGTCAGCCTGAATGAGGGTCTACCCTGACAAGCTCTCCGAGCAGCTCACCCGCCGGCTCTCGCCCATCTATATCGTGGCCGGCGAAGAGCCGCTGCTTCATATGGAGGCCTGCGATGCGATCCGAAGCCGTGCGCGCGAAGCGGGCGTCGAGGAGCGTGAAATCCTGCAGGTGGAACAGGGATTTGGCTGGCATCAGCTGATGGACAGCGCCAACAACCTGTCTCTTTTTGCCACGTCCCGACTGATCGAGCTGAGACTGGGCTCACAGTCGCCCGGCCAGGAAGGCGCGCGGGCGCTGGAAGCCTATGCGCAGCAGGCCGATGACAGCAGCGATATCCTGCTGATCAGCGCCGGGCGCATGGAGCGGCGCCTGCTGCAGAGCAAATGGTTTAAAACGCTCGAAGGCAAGGGGGTTCATGTTCCGATATGGCCCATCGACCATCAGCGACTGCACTTCTGGGTACGCGACCGAGCCGGACGTCACGGCCTGGAGCTGGATCAGGAGGCGGCGCGGCTGCTGGCCGAGCGCACCGAGGGCAATCTGCTGGCCGCCGATCAGGCGCTGATTCGACTGGCGCTGGTCCACCCGGCCGGGGCGCGACTCAATGCGCAAACGGTTGCTGCCGATACTGAGGACAGTGCCCGCTATGATGTCTTCAATCTGACGGATGCTTGCCTGCGCGGCGAACGCGACCGCGCGGTCAGGATTGTCTCCGGACTAAGGGAAGAAGGTATCGAGGCGCCCGTGGTGCTATGGGCACTGACTCGTGAGCTGCGTACCCTGCTCTCCGTTCGTCAACACATGGATCAGGGACAGAGCCTTGAACATGCCTGCAAGGCGCAAAGACCGATGATTCCGGAAAAGCGTCGCCCCCAGTATCAGCAGGCCCTGAAACGGCTGCCCCTGAAGCGCCTGCACAAGCTGTTGCTGCTGTCACAGCGTATTGACCAGGCCATCAAGGGCGCAGCGCCCCTGCCGACCTGGGCAAGCCTTGCCGACCTGGCCCTGACGCTCGCCGGCGGCCGTGGCATGCTGGCAGAGATGCCGGACAGCTATCGCATCACGACGCCCGGGCGTGGATAAGACCATGACAAGCCTGACCCATCTTGTGCCTGCACGCCTTGAGCGACTCTATCACTGGCTGCGTCGCTACTACTGGCTATGGCCGCTGATCAGCTTCGGTAGCGGCATTTTCAGCTTCTTTTTGATCAGCCGTCAGCAGAATCTGGGCGCATGGCTGGCACTGGCCCTGCTGCTGACCTGGGTATTGCTCTCGCTTGAAAGCCTCTGGAGCTGGTGGCACCGCCACCGTGAGCACTCGTCACTGCCACGGCTTCTGGCCACTTTTTGCGCGCAGCTGACCCATCAGGAAACCCTGTTTTTCTGCCTGCCCTTTTTTTTGATCACCACCGTCTGGGACAGCGGTCAGGCCATCTTTACCGGCCTTTTGGTGATCTGTGCCATTGTCTCCATCGTGGATCCGCTCTATTTCCGGATTGCCGAAAAGCGGCGATGGCTCTATTTCAGCTATCACGCCCTGTGCGTATTTGCCGTGCTGCTGGTGGTTGGGCCGCTGCTGCTGCGTCTGTCTACCGGTACCAGTCTGATGCTGGCCGCCATCGTTTTTCCACTGGTGGCGCTGCCCAGCCTGATCAGCATTTTGCGCCCCGACCGGGCCTGGCGCTGGCTGGTGCTGGTCGTTCTGGCCGCAGGCATCAGCGGTGGCGCCTGGGCAATGCGCACCTTTATCCCGCCGGCCACGCTATGGATCAATGCCAGCGCCCTTTCCCCTTCCTTTGACACGGCCGAGCGCGAACCACGAGGCAGCATGGTGCTCACCTCCGATAACCTGCGCGCCAACGGGCTTTATGCCTATACGGCCGTTCATGCTCCCCTGGGACTGAACGAGCACATTCGACATGTCTGGCGCCACAGGGGCGAGGTGGTCGACGAGATTGATCTGACCATTCAGGGCGGTCGCGGCCGGGGATATCGCGCGTGGTCCCGCAAGCAGCACTTTGGTGCCGATGTGGCAGGACAGTGGCAGGTTGATGTCGTAACGGATGCCGGACAGCGCCTGGGCGTGATACGCTTTGACGTTGTCGACGATGTCGGCCGGGCCCGCCGGGCCGATGGCCGTCTCGAAAGAACGCCAGGCATCGGCTGGTTGCGCCGGGATCAGACGGACTGATTCCTGCCCTGTCAGACAAACGTTAACCTGTATCGAGGCGCGATCATTCAAGGCATCGGCGCCCGATCAATCATGGCCAACGGATAACATGCACGAATCTCTCTGCCTCAAGGTGTCGCGTGTGCCGCGCCTGTGGCGCGCCGTGATCGACCAACGGCTGGCTCCGCTCGGCATGACACATACGCGCTGGGTCACGCTTTATCATCTGTGGCGTCATGGAGACGGTCAGGCACAGTGCGATCTGGCACGTATCATCGGTGTCGAAGCGCCGTCGCTGGTGCGCACGCTCGATCAGCTGAGCCAGCAGGGGCTGATCGAACGACGTCCCAGTGAAGAGGATCGCCGTACCAAGCTGGTGTATCTCACACCCCGGGCGACGCCGTTGCTTGAAGAAATCGAAAAGGCGGTCAACGATGCGCGGGGCGATATGCTCAGAGACATCAGCGAGGCGGATCTCGAACACTTCGAGCGCGTCCTGACCCTGATTGAAAGCAACGGCAGCCACGAGCTGGCACTGCGCGACAGTGAGCCGTCCTCCTGATTTGGTCTGTGGTTGGCACGCCCCCTCTTCCCTCCCTGTTCGTCAGCGGCTAAATTAATACCATTGCCGCTGACGGGGCATTCCCGACGGACCAGACCACAGAGTTATTCGCCGCGAATAACATGACGGGAGAACAGGGACATGAGCGAAGAACACTATCATCACGTACTGGTGGCCGTTGATCTGACACGCGATTCGGGGCTGGTTCTGGCGCGTGCCATCCGCATCGCGCGGCGAAACCAGAATGCACGGGTCTCCATCATTCATACGCTCGAGCCGCTGGGATTTGCCTACGGGGGAGATATCCCCATGGATCTCACCAGCATTCAGGATCAGCTTGATGGTCATGCCAGAGACCGCCTTGCAGAAATCGCCGACGCCCACGGCATTCCCCGTGAAGACCAGCATGTGGTAGTAGGCATGCCTGATGCCGAGATCCACCGCTTTGCCGGCGAACGCAAGGTGGACCTGATCGTGGTCGGGTCCCACGGCAGAACCGGCTTTGCGCTACTGCTGGGCTCTACCTCGACAGGGGTGCTGCACGGAGCGAAATGCGACGTGCTGGCCGTACGGGTTGGTGCGGAAGGTGAAGCTACCGAGTAGAACAGGCAACACCTGTCAAAAAAAGGGGGCACCGTTTCATACGGCGCCCCCTTTTTGTGGCCATCAGCTCACCGAGTCTGTGTGCGCCGGAGGCTCCCCCAACGCTCAGCCGTCGTCGCTTTCAAGCTCGAGCCAGCGCTCCATGGCCTGCTCCAGCGCCTGCTGAGCGTTGCCATGCGCCTCCAGCGTGGCGTTGATGGTGTCGCTGTCCTGCTGATAGAAACTGGCAGCACCGATGGCCGCTTCAAGCTCGGCGATACGTGCCTCAAGCTCTTCGATCTGCCCGGGGAGCTGATCAAGCTCGCGCTGCAGCTTGTAGCTGAGCTTTTTCCTGGCCGGCGCCGCTGGGCTGCCTTTCTCGCGAGTCGTCGTTTTTTCTTCGACCGCTGTCTCTTCACTGCTGCTCTGGCCGCGATCACGCATTTCGCCGGGCGCCGGCGGCAGCTTGCCACCCTGTCGAACCCAGTCGGTGTAGCCCCCGACATAGTCACGGATGACACCCTCGCCTTCGAAGGCCAGTACGCTGGTGACCACGTTGTCCATGAAGGCACGGTCGTGGCTGACCAGCAGCAGCGTACCGTCGAAGTTGATCAGAAGCTCTTCGAGCAGTTCCAGCGTTTCCACATCGAGGTCGTTGGTCGGCTCATCGAGCACCAGTACGTTGGCCGGCTGGGTAAAGAGCTTGGCAAGCAGCAGTCGGTTGGATTCGCCGCCCGACAAAGCCCTGACGGGCTGACGGGCCCGGTCGGGCGAGAACAAAAAGTCCTGCAGGTAGCTCATGACATGTCGATCACGCCCGTTGATGGTGACCTGATCACGCCCGCCGGCGACGTTGTCCAGCACGGTGGCCTCAAGATCGAGCCCGGCGCGCAGCTGGTCGAAATAGGCCACCTTCAGATTGGTCCCTTCACGGACGCTGCCTTCCTGAGGCTCGAGCTGTCCCAGCAGAATTTTTAAAAGCGTTGTCTTGCCGGCGCCGTTGCGGCCGATAAAGCCGATACGGTCGCCACGCTGGATCTCGATGGACAGGTTACGTATGACCCAGTCCTGACCGAACCGGTGGCTGACGTTTTCCAGCTCTACCACGCGCTTGCCGCTTCGCTCGCCGCTGTCGACATTGATATTGGCATTGCCCTGACGCTCGCGACGCTCGGCTCGCTCGGCGCGAAGCTTCTCAAGCGCCCGCACCCGCCCTTCGTTACGGGTCCGACGGGCCTTGACCCCCTGACGGATCCAGCGCTCCTCTGCCGCCAGCTTCTTGTCGAACTCACTGCGTTCGCGCGACTCGATCTCGAGCTCATGCTGCTTCTGGGACTGATAGCTTTCGTAATCTCCCGGATAGCGCCCGAGGCGGCCGCGATCCAGCTCCAGGATGCCGGTCGCCAGGCGCTTGAGAAAGGCACGGTCGTGGGTGATGAACAGCACCGAGCCGTTGAACTGCAACAGCTGCTCTTCCAGCCAGTGGATGGTATCAAGGTCCAGATGGTTGGTCGGCTCATCCAGCAACAAAACGTCGGGGTCGACGACCAGTGCCCGCGCCAGCGCCACACGACGCCGCCAGCCGCCCGACAGCCCGTCCATTACGGTCGTGGCCGGCAGGCCCAGACGGGTCAGCACGGTGTCGATGCGCTGATGATAGGACCAGCCGTCCCTTGCCTCGATGGCCGTCTGCAGTGTCGCCAGACGATCCATGTCGGGGTCGGCAGACTCGATCAGATGCTGATACTGGCTCAAAAGCTCGCCGGTTTCGGGCAGCCCTTCGGCGACCACGTCGAAAATGGTGCGCCCTTCCGCCGGCGGAAGGTGCTGCAAAAGCGTGCCTACCCGAAGTCCCGGCATGCGCCAGATATTGCCGCCGTCAGGCAGTGCGCGCCCTTCGATCAGCGACATCAGGGTCGATTTGCCGGTGCCGTTGCGACCTACCAGCGCCAGACGCTCGCCCTTCTCCAGTACGAGGTCGGCGCCATCAAGCAGCACATGCGTGCCATAGGCCAGTTGAAGCTGTTCCAGTCGTAAAAGCGTCATGGAGCTCTGCAAATTAGTGAAGGCGTATGCGAAGGCCTCATTGTACCTCATGCATCGGGGGTATGGCTGCCGGGCAATGGGACATCGATAAGGGGGCTGTCCTACAATGGCGGCCGGACATCTCATGACCCACGGAGACGGCATGCTGCCTGACGCCCTGTGCTTTCAATCACCGGAACCCTTGATCGATATCGGTGCCAATCTGACCCATGAAAGCTTTCAAAAGGATCTGGAGGCCGTGCTCGAACGCGCCGCCCGGGCCAATCTAACCGCAATGGTGCTGACGGGAACCGACCGCGCCAGCATCGAAGCCAGTGCCGAGCTGACCCGGCGTGACACCCCCGTGGCCCTTTATGCCACTGCCGGTCTGCATCCACATCACGCCGGCGAGTTTGACGCATCACTCAAGCGCTTTATCGAGGACCATCTTGATGATCCGCGCGTTCTGGCCGTGGGAGAGTGCGGTCTGGACTATCATCGCGACTTTTCATCACCGGCTGATCAAAAACGTGCCTTCGAGTCACAACTTGAAATGGCGGCGCGAACGAAAAAACCGCTGTTTCTGCATGAGCGTGACGCCGGCAGCGACATGATGGATATGATCAAACAGTGGCGTGATGACATTGGCCCGGCGGTTGTCCACTGCTTTACAGGGGACAGGGAGACGCTGTACGGCTATCTGGATCTGGATCTTTATATCGGCCAGACGGGCTGGCTGTGCGATGAGCGCCGGGGCGAGCATCTGCGCGAGCTGGTCACCGATATCCCGGGCAATCGTTTGATGATCGAAACCGACTGCCCTTATCTATTGCCCCGCAATCTGCCCGCCAAACTCAAGGGCAGGCGCCACGAGCCGGCACTGCTGCCCTGGATCGCGCGGGAAATTGCCACCTGCCGGGGCGTCAGCGAAGCTGATATTGCACGCGATACCACGGCCAATGCGCGTCGCTTCTTTGGCATTCCTGCCCCTCTCTGATCGTTTCAAGAACCCCTACTTCAGGACACCATAGACATGCAGGATGATTACGAGTTTTCCAACACCGAGGCCCTGAATCTTCCCGGTTTCATTGCGGTAGAAAGCGGAGAAGGTGATGTGCCGGTCGCCATCGCCTGGACGCTGCCGGATGGCGGGGTCAAGCACACCCTGATCCAGCCCGATGAGACCTGGCTTGAAGACGATGTGGCAAGCCTTGGCGATTATCACGCCGATGAGCTTCTTACCATGGGCGTAAGCGTCAGCGATGTGATCCGTGAGCTGGAAGCCGACTATCACGGCAGCACGCTTTATAGCGCCAATCCGGACCAGGACGAGGCCGCCCTGTCCCGTATCTTTGAAGCCATTGCCGGCACGGCGTTTGTGTCCATTGTCGATGCCGGTACCCTCTACAGTGACCCGGAAGAGTGGCATCAGCAGCGCAGCGAGATGTTCAGCGAAATGGGGCTCGAACCGGGGCGTGCCGAGCACGACCTGGAGACGCTGCTGAAGCTGCACGTTCGCTGGATGGATGATGACATGCTCGCTGACTGAGCCGCCATCGATCGCCTGATCAGCACGCCACCGCGTGCTGATCCAGCCACTCACCTGCGCACCGGCCGGCCTGTTCGAGCGAATGACCGTCGATGAAAAGCGTCGTCAGGGCGCGGCGAAAGGCTTCTGCTCTCGCCGGCAGCCCTTGCTCGAGATAGCGCTGTCGCCTTGCTTCCACCTTTTGGGCAAACGCCTCGCGATCTACCTCGGCGCTGCCTTCGAGATTGTCCACGCTGACGTTGAAGCGGCGACCACAGGCCAGGGTCAGTATCTTTTCGATGGCCTGAGGCGCGATCTCGGCCGACTCGAAAGCGTCCTGCGCACTGTCATCACGACCATCGGGCATATACCAATAGCCGTAGTCTTCAAGCAAACGTCGCCGCGCACCGGCAATGCACCAGTGGCTGATCTCATGCAGCGCGCTGGCAAAGTAGCCATGAGCAAACACGATTCGGTGATGGTCGTCATCCTGATCGGCGGGCAGGTAGATAGGCTCGTCGTCGCCGCGTACCAGACGTGTCTGATAGCGTGATGAAAACACGTGGTTGAAAAGCGCCATCAACTGTTCGACCCGACGCTGTTCCTGTTGCTGAGACGTCACATGCTCCTCCTGAGGCAGGCTTTCGGCGCGTTACTTTATCACGAGGTTCACGGCGTGAGCGCTTTGCTACAATGGCGCTTTCCTCTGGCTGGAGCCGGCCTTGTTACGCATCGATCCCACCGCCTGTCGCCTTGAAACCTCTGCCCTGATGCGTCTGGCACTGCCTATTCTTGGTGCTCAGCTGGCCCAGGCGGCCATGAGCACCGTTGACGTCATGATGTCCGGCCATTCCAGTGCCACGGATCTGGCCGCCGTGTCGGTCGGCGCCAGTCTGTGGGTGCCTCTGATGCTGTTCATGACGGGTACCCTGATGGGCCTGACACCTATCGTTGCCCAGCACATGGGGGCACGGCAGCAAAGTGCCATTCGGCCCTCGGTGCATCAGGCGCTGTGGGTTGCCCTGCTGCTGGGTTTAACGGCCTGTGCATTGATCTGGCTGACGGCCGAGCCGATCTTTACTTATATGTCGGTTCCTAAAGCGGTAGCCACCACATCCACTCAATATCTGCATGCCGTGGCCTTTGGCATGCCTGCCGTCGCGCTTTATCAGGCATTGCGGGCCTTTTCCGACGGCGTTAACCATACGCGCCCGGCACTGTGGATCAGCCTGATCGGTCTGCTGGTCAATATTCCGTGCAACTATCTGCTGATCTTTGGCGGCGCCGGCGTTGTCTCGCTGCTCGGGGTGTCCGTGCCTTTGCTGGAAGATCTGCCCGCGCTGGGCGCAACCGGGTGCGGTATCGCCACGGCAATTGCCATGTGGGTCATGTGCAGCTGTATGGCCCTTTATACGCGCCATGCCAGGGTCTATGCCCCTATTCAGATATGGCAGGGGTTCAGCCGGCCTGATTGGCGTCTGACAGCGGAGCTTTTGCGGATAGGGCTACCGATCGGTGTGGCCATTTTTACGGAAGTGACCCTTTTCGCGCTGATCGCGCTTTTTGTGGCAAGTCTTGGAGAAATTGTGGTTGCCGCGCACCAGGTCGCGCTCAATTTCACTTCCCTGCTGTTCATGCTGCCGTTATCGCTGGGAATGGCACTGACGGTGCGTGTGGGCAATACCCTGGGTCAGGGGGATGCCAGACGAGCGCGCTTTATCGCCTGGAATGGCGTGGGGATGGCGCTGGTAGCGGCACTTCTGATCGATGTTGTGCTGGTCCTTGCCGCCCACCCCATCGTTTCGCTTTATTCGGGTAACCCGGACGTGCGCTCGCTTGCCGCCAATCTGATACTGCTGGCCGCCATCTATCAGATTTCAGATGCCCTTCAGGTGAGCATGGCGGGCGCCCTGCGAGGCTACAAGGATACTCGTATCATCATGCTGATTACTCTGGCCTCTTACTGGATTGTCGGTATGGGCGGCGGCCACCTGCTGGGCAGCGGCGTCGCGGATGTTTTTTCGGGATGGGGTGTTTACGGATACTGGGTGGGGCTCATTGCCGGACTCAGCGTGGCTTCTCTTCTACTGGGGCGTCGTTTGTACCGAACCTCGGACAGATTTCAGGCAAAAATGCTCGATAACACCTAGCGTTGTGCATCGCTGTCACGGTTGTTTCGATCCATGGGACATGAAAGCATGATCCATGGTATGACATTCATTACGGCAGGTGTGCTAATAGTTAAAAAGCGTTTCAATGATTGAACGCCAGCTTGATCGAGGACAGGGATATACCGGACGGATAACCGGAGGGGCAAGCAATGGACACGATGTCGACTCATCATCGTATGCAGGTTATCGACCTAGAAAGCGTACGTCAGCAGCGGCGTAAAAAGCATCGTATCGTGCGCCTGGCACCTGAACTTGATGGCCTTGAGATGCTTTATCGGCTTTCAAGCGATCCTGAATCCCTGTATGGCATGCCGGTACTGGCCTGGGGATTACAGGAAGATGGCGATGTGGTGGGGCTGGTCCCATGGCTTGATCATCTGATTCGTTGCCACACCCTGGAGGACCCGGAACAGGGCTGCTTCGTGGGCTATCGTGACCCCGAGTCAGAGCTTGTCATGGCGTCACCACCGCTTCACAAGGTGGTCGAACTTGAACATGCCGCCGCCTATTTCGAATATGAGCATGACGATGAGCCCTGCATACTTCAGCATCTGCCCGATACCCAGGGTACCCACGCGCTGTGTCATGCTCATGATGACAGCTGGCAATTAAAGCAGGTGCACGGCTGGCATCTATACAGCGATGGCAATATAGAAGCGCTTTTGCAGGATGAGGATCAGGACTGCGAAGAGCCGGTTCTTCCCGGCGATGACTGTCTTTATCCGGGTCACGCCCGGCATGAATCGCTCTATCTTTTTCAGCGCCAGATCGCCAATCGTATCCGCAGCCAGGACCCTGCCACGCTTGAGGCGCTGTCCGTCATGATGGTGACCCAGGACTGAGCTCAGTGCTCGGAAGAAGCAAGGCGGATGTAGTAACGCCAGGTTCCATCTTCCTCGCGCTGGTCGATCAACTCATGACCCAGGAAGGTACAGAATTTGGGAACATCCCGTGTGGTGGCCGGGTCAGTGGCAATGATTTCAAGCACCTGACCCGGCGCCATTTCTCTGACCCGGTTGTGCATCATCATGATGGGCTCGGGGCAATAAAGCCCTGTCGTATCGAGCGTTTCGTTGCTTTCAGGTGTTTCAGACACGGTGCTCTCCTGCGTCATTGTTCAGTCATGCGTCAAACAATAGCAACATAGACGGTGACTTCTTCCCGGTCATGGTAAAGATGACGACATCTGATGTGTGCTTTGAACCCCGCCCTTTCGACACACTGGTGCAAAAGCTCAAGACAGTGCTCGACCTCATGCCAGCGCTGTTTCATCGGCAGCTTGAGATTAAAAATGGCGCGTCTGGTCCAGCCTTTTTCGAGCCATGCGCCCATGAGTCTGGCCACTCTGACCGGCTGGTCGACCATGTCACATACCAGCCAGTCCAGCGTATGCGGCGGCTCCCAGCTATAGGCATCTTCTCGTAGATGCTCTACCTGACCGGTATTGAGCAGCGAGGCCTGCATGGGGCCGTTATCGATGGCGTATACGCTCATGCCCCGCTTGGCCAGCTGCCAGGTCCAGCCGCCGGGTGCTGCGCCCAGATCGGCAGCCCACATGTTTTCGCCAAGCACGTCATCCCACTGTGACGGCGCAATAAAGGTATGCCAGGCCTCTTCCAGCTTGAGCGTCGAGCGGCTGGGGGCATCATGAGGAAAGCGAAGATGGCGAATGCCGCCCGGATACTCACTGCGATTGCCCGGAAAGCTGATAGCCACCTGCACCTGATCCCCTGCGGTCCAGAAAAGATGCAGCCATCGCTTGCCTGCCTTGCGCCGTAGCGCGCCACATTTACGACCAGCACTTTCCAGCGCTTTTTGAAGCGACTTGCCAAGCCCGGTCAGCGCCTTGCCGTCATTGGTGTCCGGTATGTCCTGACAGATATGCTCAAAGCTCCAGCCGCTTTCGCGAATCAGCGCCATGATCGGTGATATCCGATCCTCGCGGTCCAGATTGGTCAAAGGCGGAAAGGCAACCAGCGTCTGTCTCGGAAATACCAGGGTGTCGAAGGAAAGCTGCTTTTGAAGCGTATGGGCCGGCTGCTGATCCGCCAATACGTAGCGCACAAATCCGGTATCGGCCGAAGCGATCGGGTAGCCATTGGCGCCAAGCACGGCAGCCTTTTTAGCAATTTCTGCAGCAAGATCTGTCTCGAAGCCGGCGCGGCAATAAAGCAATATTTCGCTGGCAACACGATCGGCATTTGCAGACATAGAGGATGTTATTCCGGGAAGGCGGTGCATGAAGGCATGTATTGTACATGATCAACGACAGATCGCTGCTTTTGCATCCAAACAGAAAACGCCGACCGCGCCCTGAGGTCCCTGCCCGGCGGTCACGTCAGTGACCGCCGGCAGGCGCCACGCCGGCGCCGGCGAGCGCCCATAAAAGAACCCCGGTCCTGTTAAGGACCGGGGTTCGGAAGGGGTGCCTGACGATGACCTACTCTCACATGGGGAGACCCCACACTACCATCGGCGCGGAGCCGTTTCACTACCGAGTTCGGGAAGGGATCGGGTGGTGCCGGCACGCTATGGTCGTCAGGCAATTCTGCAGACCGGCTGCCCTTTGGGCAGCGGGTCAAAATCGGGATCATGCTGATCGATACATCAACGCATTCGTGTGATGCGAACCACTTGGGTGTTATATGGTCAAGCCTCACGGGCAATTAGTACGCGTCAGCTCAATGCATTGCTGCACTTACACACCGCGCCTATCGACCTCGTCGTCTTCGAGGGCCCTTCAGGGAGCTCGAGGCTCCAGGGAAGTTTCATCTTGAAGGGGGCTTCCCGCTTAGATGCCTTCAGCGGTTATCCCGTCCGCACATAGCTACCCGGCGGTGCCATTGGCATGACAACCGGTACACCAGCGGTGCGTCCACTCCGGTCCTCTCGTACTAGGAGCAGCACTTCTCAAACTTCCGACGCCCACGGCAGATAGGGACCGAACTGTCTCACGACGTTCTAAACCCAGCTCGCGTACCACTTTAAATGGCGAACAGCCATACCCTTGGGACCGACTTCAGCCCCAGGATGTGATGAGCCGACATCGAGGTGCCAAACACCGCCGTCGATATGAACTCTTGGGCGGTATCAGCCTGTTATCCCCGGAGTACCTTTTATCCGTTGAGCGATGGCCCTTCCATACAGAACCACCGGATCACTAGAACCTGCTTTCGCACCTGCTCGACATGTCCGTCTCGCAGTCAAGCACCCTTATGCTCTTGCACTCATTGCACGATTTCCAACCGTGCTGAGGGTACCTTAGTGCTCCTCCGTTACTCTTTGGGAGGAGACCGCCCCAGTCAAACTACCCACCACACACTGTCCTCACACCGGATCACGGTGCGGAGTTAGAACGCCGATGATACCAGGCTGGTATTTCAAGGTTGGCTCCACCCCGACTGGCGTCGGGGTTTCAAAGCCTCCCAGCTATCCTACACAAGTAACATCAGCGTCCAGTGTGAAGCTATAGTAAAGGTTCACGGGGTCTTTCCGTCTAGCCGCGGGTACACTGCATCTTCACAGCGATTTCAATTTCACTGAGTCTCGGGTGGAGACAGCGTGGCCATCATTACGCCATTCGTGCAGGTCGGAACTTACCCGACAAGGAATTTCGCTACCTTAGGACCGTTATAGTTACGGCCGCCGTTTACCGGGGCTTCGATCAAGAGCTTCGCCTTGCGGCTAACACCATCAATTAACCTTCCGGCACCGGGCAGGCGTCACACCCTATACGTCCGCTTACGCGTTGGCAGAGTGCTGTGTTTTTAATAAACAGTTGCAGCCACCTGGTCTCTTCGGCCGGTCAGAGCTCAAGGAGCAAGTCCCGTCACCCTGGCCGGCGCACCTTCTCCCGAAGTTACGGTGCCATTTTGCCTAGTTCCTTCACCCGAGTTCTCTCATACGCCTTGGTATTCTCTACCTGACCACCTGTGTCGGTTTGGGGTACGATCGCATGTTATCTGAAGCTTAGAGGCTTTTCCCGGAAGCGTGGCATCAGTGACTTCCAGACCGTGGTCTGTTCGTCTCGCGTCTCGGCTTGTAGAGGACCGGATTTGCCTGATCCTCAGGCCTACTCGCTTTCACCGGGGCAACCAGCGCCCGGCTCACCTAGCCTTCTTCGTCCCCCCATCGCAATAACATCCGGTACGGGAATATTGACCCGTTTCCCATCGACTACGCCTTTCGGCCTCGCCTTAGGGGTCGACTCACCCTGCTCCGATTGTCGTCGAACAGGAACCCTTGGTCTTCCGGCGGGGCGGGTTTTCACCGCCCTTGTCGTTACTCATGTCAGCATTCGCACTTGTGATACCTCCAGCAGACCTCACGATCCACCTTCGCAGGCTTACACAACGCTCCTCTACCGCGCATCCATAAGGATGCACCCGCAGCTTCGGTACCCGGTTTGAGCCCCGTTACATCTTCCGCGCAGGCCGACTCGACCAGTGAGCTATTACGCTTTCTTTAAAGGATGGCTGCTTCTAAGCCAACCTCCTGGCTGTCTGTGCCTTCCCACATCGTTTCCCACTTAACCGGGATTTTGGGACCTTGGCTGGCGGTCTGGGTTGTTTCCCTTTTCACAACGGACGTTAGCACCCGCTGTGTGTCTCCCACGCTGTACTCACCGGTATTCGGAGTTTGCCTCGGGTTGGTAAGCCGGGATGGCCCCCTAGCCGAAACAGTGCTCTACCCCCGGTGGTAATACGTGAGGCGCTACCTAAATAGCTTTCGAGGAGAACCAGCTATCTCCGAGCTTGATTAGCCTTTCACTCCGATCCACAGCTCATCTCAGCATTTTTCAACATACTTGAGTTCGGACCTCCAGTCAGTGTTACCTGACCTTCATCCTGGCCATGGATAGATCGCCCGGTTTCGGGTCTATTCCCAGCAACTAATTCGCCCATTTAAGACTCGGTTTCCCTGCGCCTCCCCTATTCGGTTAAGCTCGCTACTGAAAATAAGTCGCTGACCCATTATACAAAAGGTACGCAGTCACAGAACAAGTCTGCTCCCACTGCTTGTACGCACACGGTTTCAGGATCTATTTCACTCCCCTCGCCGGGGTTCTTTTCGCCTTTCCCTCACGGTACTGGTTCACTATCGGTCAGTCAGGAGTATTTAGCCTTGGAGGATGGTCCCCCCATGTTCAGTCAGGGTTTCACGTGCCCCGACCTACTCGATTTCACAATGCTCGGATTTCGGCTACGGGACTATCACCCGCTATGGTCAGACTTCCCAGACTGTTTGCCTATCGGTTGCACTGCTTAAGGGCTGGTCCCCGTTCGCTCGCCGCTACTGGGGGAATCTCAATTGATGTCTTTTCCTCGGGGTACTTAGATGTTTCAGTTCTCCCGGTTCGCCTTCATGAGTTATGTATTGGCTCATGAATACTTACCTGATGGTAAGTGGGTTTCCCCATTCGGAAATCGCCGGGTCGCAGGTCATTTGCCACCTCACCGACGCTTATCGCAGGCTGTCACGTCCTTCATCGCCTCTGACTGCCTAGGCATCCACCGTGTGCGCTTAATCGCTTGACCATATAACCCCAAGGGGTCCGGTTTCACGATCACACGACATTTGCTGGAATACGTACGACATTACGTATCACAGCAAACTTATACGTTGTCTGCCGGCCGGGTCACGACACCCTTCCGAAGAAGGGGTGTTCACCGACCGACAGGTCAGCATGATCCACATTGTTAAAGAGCGTACTGTCAAAAAGACAGTCAGAAATCATGTCGATGATCTGTCATCATCATGACTTTTGACTGTGGTTTCATCAGTATCAGCGAGACTGTTTGTATGCACCGAGCCGGTATGGTGGAGCCTAGCGGGATCGAACCGCTGACCTCCTGCGTGCAAGGCAGGCGCTCTCCCAGCTGAGCTAAGGCCCCGACAGGTTGGTGGGTCTGGGCAGACTTGAACTGCCGACCTCACCCTTATCAGGGGTGCGCTCTAACCAACTGAGCTACAGACCCAAGCAGTCTTCGCTCTATCCGATCAGGCAATTTGTGTGGACGCGCTGGTTCGCGTGAGCACTTTAGTCGTTTAAGGAGGTGATCCAGCCGCAGGTTCCCCTACGGCTACCTTGTTACGACTTCACCCCAGTCATGAACCACACCGTGGTGATCGCTCTCCCGAAGGTTAAGCTAACCACTTCTGGTGCAGTCCACTCCCATGGTGTGACGGGCGGTGTGTACAAGGCCCGGGAACGTATTCACCGTGGCATTCTGATCCACGATTACTAGCGATTCCGACTTCACGGAGTCGAGTTGCAGACTCCGATCCGGACTGAGGCCGGCTTTATGGGATTGGCTTCACGTCGCCGCTTCGCAACCCTTTGTACCGGCCATTGTAGCACGTGTGTAGCCCTGCTCGTAAGGGCCATGATGACTTGACGTCGTCCCCACCTTCCTCCGGTTTGTCACCGGCAGTCTCCCTGAAGTTCCCGGCCGGACCGCTGGCAAAAAGGGATAGGGGTTGCGCTCGTTACGGGACTTAACCCAACATTTCACAACACGAGCTGACGACAGCCATGCAGCACCTGTCTCTGCGTTCCCGAAGGCACTCTCCCATCTCTGGGAGATTCGCAGGATGTCAAGAGCAGGTAAGGTTCTTCGCGTTGCATCGAATTAAACCACATGCTCCACCGCTTGTGCGGGCCCCCGTCAATTCATTTGAGTTTTAGCCTTGCGGCCGTACTCCCCAGGCGGTCGACTTATTGCGTTAACTGCGCCACCAAACCCTCAAGGGGTCCAACGGCTGGTCGACATCGTTTACGGCGTGGACTACCAGGGTATCTAATCCTGTTTGCTACCCACGCTTTCGCGCCTCAGCGTCAGTGTCAGTCCAGAAGGCCGCCTTCGCCACTGGTATTCCTCCCGATCTCTACGCATTTCACCGCTACACCGGGAATTCCACCTTCCTCTCCTGCACTCTAGCCTGCCAGTTCCGAATGCCGTTCCCGGGTTGAGCCCGGGGCTTTCACATCCGGCTTGGCAAGCCGCCTACGCGCCCTTTACGCCCAGTAATTCCGATTAACGCTTGCACCCTCCGTATTACCGCGGCTGCTGGCACGGAGTTAGCCGGTGCTTCTTCTGTGGGTGATGTCCTTCATGGTGGTTATTAACCACCATGCCTTCTTCCCCACTGAAAGTGCTTTACAACCCGAAGGCCTTCTTCACACACGCGGCATGGCTGGATCAGGGTTTCCCCCATTGTCCAATATTCCCCACTGCTGCCTCCCGTAGGAGTCCGGGCCGTGTCTCAGTCCCGGTGTGGCTGATCATCCTCTCAGACCAGCTACGGATCGTTGCCTTGGTGAGCCGTTACCTCACCAACAAGCTAATCCGACATGGGCTCATCCGATAGCGCAAGGTCCGAAGATCCCCTGCTTTCTCCCGTAGGACGTATGCGGTATTAGCTCGGGTTTCCCCGAGTTATCCCCCACTACCGGGCAGATACCCATGCATTACTCACCCGTCCGCCGCTCGTCAGCGGGTAGCAAGCTACCCCTGTTACCGCTCGACTTGCATGTGTTAGGCCTGCCGCCAGCGTTCAATCTGAGCCATGATCAAACTCTTCAGTTTATTTTGAAGCTTTGAGATTCGTTTCGAAGCCTGCCGAAGCAGTCATCGAGGTGAATCAATCCGGGCTCGAGGTCAAACTAGTACTCTTGACGAGTGTTCGTCTGCTCGATTATCTATGTGACTGGTGTCACACGAGCCAGACGCCCACACAAATTGCCTGATCGACTTGTTAAAGAGCGTCTCGAAGATGTTGCCTCAGTCGCCGTGGCGGCTGCTTCGAGAGAGTGGGCATTTTACAGCCCTGAATCGAAAAGTCAACCTCTTTTTTTCGATCCGGAAGTCAGCGGCTGGATTTGAAATCCTGATTGAGCGACCAAAACCTTAGTCAAAACAATCACCTGCTTAACTTTTCCGCTGCCTCGTCGCCGTGTGCTCCGTGGCAGCGGATGCGTACTTTATAGATCAGACCGGGACCACGCAACCCCTTTCGCCAAAAAGTTTCATCTTTCTGTCATGACGAGACAGGCATCAATGAGCAAAAGCCAGTTCATGTAGAGGGTGTACGCCGCAACAGCGCCTTTCTACCGCCCCTTGGCAGCTCTCGATCTTCGTCCAGAGACATCGCATAGCGTTCGGCCACCGTCTGCCTTGCCGCAATCACATGTCGGCGCATCAGCTGCTCGGCCAGCTCTTCATCGCCGGAAGCAATGGCATCCACGATTCGGTGATGCTCGATGAAGGCACGCTGCGGGCGCCCTCCCCTCGCACTGTATTGAGTACGATACAGCCGTACCAGATAGTAGAGGTCATCACACAGCGTGGTCATCAACATTCGATTATGGCTGCCTCGTACAATCAGATAATGAAAGTCGAGATCCCCCTCACGCTGATAATAGGCTTCGGCCTGATCGAGATCACCCTGTTCTTCATGGGCGATCAGCACATCACGCAACGCCTGAACTTCCTCGACCGTCATGTGACGCGCCGCAAGCCTGGCCGCCATGCTTTCCAGCGCCTCGCGCATATCGAAAAGCTCAAGCAGCTCACGCATCGAAAGCTTGACGACTCTGGCCCCCACATGAGGCTCTCTTTCGATAAGACGATGCGCCTCCAATCGGCGCATGGCTTCTCGCAGCGGTCCACGTGAAATGCCGTAGGTCTGGGCAAGCCCCGGTTCGGTGATCTTGCTGCCAGCCGGCAGTTCACCACGCACGATGGCATCCTGAAGCTGTTGAAAGACTCGCTCAGCAAGCGTTCGCGCTTCAAGAGGGATCTCGCCGGAAGAAGTCGTTGAAGTCATGGGCATTGTCAACAATCAGGGAAATACCCTCACAGTACGACATCGAGCAGATAAAGACCAAAGTTCCGGCCCTGACCCGTCGCACGACTCAAACAGATAGCGCCTGTTAACGTTCGAGACTGTTAAACTTTCCGACCCGTTAAAGCCTGCGATACGTGATCATGCCCTGCTCTCAATTGCTGATTCATCCTCTCCCCTACCAGGCAGACCCGGCCGCCTGGTTTGAAGGACTGCGTCATCGCCCCGAGGCGATACTGCTGGATAGTGGTCGTCCTTATACACAGACCGGGCGCTTTGACATCATCAGCAGCGATCCGACTGCCGTACTCGAAGTAGATGCCAAGGGTCAGTGCCACTGTACGAAAGTGCTTTGCGCCACCACGCCGCTGAAAGCTCAGCGCGAACTCCTGCAGCATCTTGAGACGACGCCTCCTGAAGCCGCCGAGGACATTCCCTTTGTCGGTGGGTTGATGGGCTACTGGAGCTACGACTTTGGCCGCCTGCTTGAAAAGCTTGAAAGCCTTGCTTCTGCCGATATCAATCTGCCGCTGGCCAGACTGGGCCTTTATGACTGGGCCTTGGTTCAGGACCACCAGCTAAAGCGTAGCTACCTTGTCGCGACTGCCGAGCGCCGCGATCAGGTACTGACATGGATTGAGTCGTCACACGACAGTGAAGGCGCCGCCTTTGAGCTGACCACGTCCTTTGATGCCGACATCGATCGCGCCACCTATGGCGCGCGCTTTCAACGCGTCAGTGACTATCTACATGCCGGCGACTGCTATCAGGTCAATCTGGCGCAGCGCTTTCAGGCGCGCTGCAAAGGGGACAGCTGGCCAGCCTATTGCAGGCTGCGCCACGCGACCCCGGCCCCCTTTGGCGCCTGGCTTTCCTGGCAGGACAGGGACGGTCACGAGCGCACCATTTTGTCACTCTCTCCGGAGCGCTTTCTGCATCTGCAGAACCGGCAGCTGATTACCAGCCCCATCAAGGGGACACGCCCACGCGGGGAGACACCACAGAAGGATCGACAGCTGGCCGACGAACTGGTGGGTAGTCTCAAGGATCGCACCGAGAACGTCATGATCGTGGATCTGCTGCGCAACGACCTGGGCCGGGTCTGCCGCGCCGGTACGGTACGCGTGCCGGCACTGGCCGCGCTTGAGAGCTATCGCAACGTGCATCATCTGGTCAGTACCATTACGGGCGAGCTTTCTCCGGGCCTTGATGCCATCGACGCGCTGGCCGCCGCCTTCCCGGGGGGCTCCATCACCGGTGCACCACGCATTCGCGCCATGGACATCATCGACGAGCTTGAAGGCACTCGCCGTGGCCCCTACTGCGGCAGCATCGGCTATATCGATCAGCGTGGCGACATGCACACCTCGATTGCCATTCGCACGCTCTACCGGGAAGACGACACGCTTTACGTCTGGGGCGGCGGCGGCCTGGTCGCCGATTCCGATGAAGAAAGCGAATTCATCGAGACACTCGACAAGATTCGTCACCTGATGCAGGCACTGGCATAAACACGCCTGTACGCTCAGGCGGGCGATGTTTATGATTGATAACCATTCCAATCACCACGGGCACTGCTGCCCGCCGCAAGAGAATGCCGATGAGCGCTGGTAGCCCTACATGACAGTCACCGCCCCTACTACAGACACCAGTATCGATAAATATCTTCAGCGGCGGCGGCGACACTACTGGCTACTGGCCATTACAGCGGTGCTGACGCTTTGCTCACTGGTTGTTGACGTAGCGACCGGCCCGGGTCAATACGGACTCGGTGACATCCTCCGTGCCATCGTGTCACCGGACGACGCCCCTCGCGCCATTGCAGTCATTGTCTGGGAGATACGCCTGCCGGTGGCGCTGATGGCCATCATGGTCGGCATGTCGCTGGCCTGTGCCGGCGCCGAGATGCAGACCATTCTCAACAACCCACTGGCCGACCCCTTCACGCTGGGCATTTCGGCGGCAGCGAGCTTCGGGGCGGCGCTTGCCATCGTGCTGGGGGTATCGCTTTTCCCGGCCGCCAGCGAACTGCTGACCACACTCAACGCCTTTATCATGGCCATGATTGCCTCGCTTTTGATCTGGCTGGTCAGTCGCCTGCGCGGCGTCAGCGTGCAGACCATGGTGCTGATGGGCATCGCCCTGATGTTCTTTTTCAACGCCACTCTGGGCATTTTGCAGTATGTGGCCTCGGCAGAATCCCTGCAGCAGCTGGTGTTCTGGTCGCTGGGGTCACTGTCGCGTGCCAGCTGGTCGAAGATCGGTATCGTGACCGCCGCCCTTTTGATCACGCTACCCATCTTCTTTGTTGCCGGCTGGCGCCTGACAGCGCTTCGCATGGGCGATCTACAGGCACGGGCGCTGGGCGTCAACGTCGGCCGTCTGCGCCTGACCGTTTTGCTTTGCAGTTCGCTGCTGGCTGCCACAGCCGTGGCCTTTGTCGGCATCATCGGCTTTATCGGCCTGGTGGGGCCGCATATCGCCCGTATGCTGGTCGGAGAAGATCAGCGCGTCTTTCTACCCATGTCAGCGCTCACCGGCGCCCTTTTAATGTCGCTGACCTCCATTGTGTCCAAGACACTGATTCCTGGTGTGCTGTTGCCCGTAGGCATCATTACGGCACTGATCGGTCTGCCGTTTTTTGTTTCCCTGATTCTTAAAAGCCGTCGCGAGGTATGGGGATGAGCCTCAGGGTTGACTCACTGTCGGTACGTTTCGGACGTACGCAGATTCTAAATGATGTCAGCGGTCTGGAAGCGCAGCCGGGCGAGCTGACCGCCCTGATCGGCCCCAACGGGGCCGGCAAGTCCACACTTTTGAAATCCATCGCCGGCATCGAAAAATCGACCGGGCATATCAGCCTTGATGATACGGCGCTGAACACGCTCGATATCGCCCAGCGGGCCGGGCGGATCTATTACCTGCCTCAGGACATTACCTCTCGGGCTGCGCTCAGCGTGTTCGAAGCCGTGTTGCTGGCTCGACGCACGACCCATCAGTCCGACCGGCAACAGGATCTGAAACGCGTCCAGCACACCCTGCAGACCCTGGAGCTCGAGCAGTATGCCGAGCGCGACCTTGGCCAGCTCTCCGGTGGCCAGCGCCAGCGTGTCGCCATCGCCCAGGCCGTGGTCAGAGAACCCAGAGTGCTCATGCTTGATGAGCCGACCAGCGCGCTCGATCTGCACCATCAGCTACAGGTGCTCGAATGGCTGGTTGCTCTGGCGCGTGAGCAACAGATGATCATCATCATTGCCATTCATGATCTGAGCCTGGCAGCGCGTTTTTCGCGGCACATGTGGCTGATGGGAGCAGGCGGTGTCGTGCGTGCCGTTGGCGCGCCCGAGACGGTACTTACCGAGGAGCGCCTCAAGGAGGTATATGCCATCAAAGCGCACGTTGAATGGCCTGAAGGTGAACCACCTCGTGTCACGCCCCTGGCAGCCACTCGTCAGCTTGGCGTACAGGGCACGGGGCAGGACTTCTAAACTTCAAACCAAACGGTATTGGGGATGAGTCTGGCGGATTTGCTATCGTGCCTGCCAAACGGCCCTTGAAGGGCCATCTACTGTTGATAACGGAGATGCCGAATGTCGCTGGATATCGATGAGATCAATGCAAGGCTGGGCAACGATCCTCAAGCGCTGGTGGAATGGGCCCTGTCGCTCGACAAGCGCCCCATCTGCACCACGAATTTTCGTCCTTTCGAAGCCGTCATTTTGCATATGGTGTCGCAGGTTCGTCCCGACATCCCCATCGTCTGGATGGACTCCGGTTATAACACTCCCGCGACCTATCAGTTTGCCGATGAGGTGAGCCAAAAGCTCGGTCTCAATCGCATCATCTACGTCCCGCTGCGCTCACGCGCGCATCGTGAAGCCGTCGACGGGCCGACACCCGCCCTGGATGATCCTCGCCACGAAGCGTTTACAAAAGAGGTCAAGCTCGAGCCCTTTGAGCGCGCCCTGCGCGAGACCAGCCCGGGCGTCTGGTTTACGGCACTACGCGCCTCCGACACCGCTACCCGCGCGCAGATGCAGCCGGTCAGTATCAATCAGGACGGTTTGATCAAGGTCGCTCCCGTACTGCACTGGAGCAGCAAGGACATGCACGACTATCTGGTCAGGCATGACCTGCCCAACAACTTTGATTACTTTGATCCGACCAAGGGTGAAGAAACCCGCGAATGCGGGCTCCATCTGCAACACTGAGCAGTTGGCACTCGAACACGGCATATGGCCATAAAAAAGGCTCGCCAATGACCATGGCGAGCCTTTTTTATATTCATGAACCCGTTTGGCTACCTGACGGGCAGCTCGGTATTCTCAAACAGCGCGTTTTCAGCGTGCGGGCTTGATTCCAGCGCCGCCTCGACCGTGTCGCGATCAAGGTGGGCGGCAAACTCATGGATAAAATCGAACATGTAGTTGCGCATGAACGTCCCGCGGCGGATGCCGATTCGTGTCACCGAACTTTCAAACAGATGGCTGGCATCGATCGCCACAAGGTCGTGATCCGCCACCGGGTCGACGGCCATGTGAGCGACAATGCCCACGCCCAGCCCCAGTCGAACATAGGTCTTGATGACATCGGAATCAGCCGCTGTCAGTACCACGTTGGGCGTGATTCCGTGGGATTTGAAGGCATCGTCAAGCTGGGAACGGCCCGTAAAGCCAAAGGTGTAGGTCACCAGCGGATGCTCGCCGAGCGACTCAAGCGTCAGGTTGCGCGTGCCCTCGAGCGGATGCCCCTTCGGTACCAGCACACACCGGTTCCAGCGATAGCAGGGCAGCAGGACCAGATCATTGAAAAGATCCAGCGATTCCGTACAGATGGCAAAATCCGCCATGCCTTCACAGACCATTTGAGCGATCTGACGCGGCGTCCCCTGCTGCATGTGCAGTGCCACATCCGGATAGCGCCGGGTAAACCCGCTGATGACGGCAGGCAACGCATAACGCGCCTGGGTATGAGTAGTGGCAATCGATAGGCTGCCACGACGATCATCACTGAACTCCTGCGCCACATGGCGGATATCATCCACCTTGCGAAGCACCTCACCGGCAAGCTCCACGATGGGTTTTCCGGCCGGTGTAATTCGGGTCAGGTGTTTGCCGCTTCGTGCAAATATCTCGACGCCCAGCTCGTCTTCCAGCAGGCGTATCTGTTTGGAAATTCCGGGCTGCGACGTAAAAAGGCTCTGTGCCGTGGCAGAGACGTTCAGATTATGCCGGGAAACTTCCCAGATATAACGAAGCTGCTGAAGTTTCAAGGCATTAACCTCCTGCAAAGCGAGCCCGAAACCGGGTAAAAAGGGACGCGAAATCGCCTGCTAATGCTATCAGGGTCTAAAATAATGAACAATCATTCCTTTTCAGAATAAAAAAATATCCCTAGATTCCTGCAGCGCAAAGCACTTGCCAACGCCACGGGATCCAGCATGTCATTGATCGATTTTCTGCTTTATGTACTGGCCGGCGCAGGTGTCGGCATCGCGGTAGGGCTTTCTGGCATTGGCGGCGGTTCACTGATGACCCCCATTCTCCTGACCTTCGGGTTTCCCCCGCATATCGCTGTGGGTACGGATCTTTTGTATGCCGCTTTTACCAAGATCAGCGGTATCTTCAGTCACCAGAAACAGGGGCATATCGACTGGAAGGTGATGCTGCGCCTGTCTGCCGGCAGTGTGCCCGCAGCGATTTTGACCGTTTTCCTGCTCAACCACTTCTTTACCGGCGCGCACGACTACAGCGGGCTGATCACGACCACACTGGGCATCATGCTGATCCTTACCGCCGTGGTGCTGATCTTCAAGACGCCGCTGCAGCGCTGGACCGGTCAGGGAGATCGCTGGGTCAATCGACATGTGACCCCTCTGACGCTGGTGTCAGGCGTGGTACTGGGTGTGTGCGTAACGCTGTCCTCGGTAGGCGCCGGTGTCTTTGGCACGGCCGTTTTGATGCTGCTCTACCCCTTCTTTACTTCGGGTCGCATCGTGGGCACCGACATCGCCCACGCCGTGCCGCTGACACTTGTGGCCGGCGGCGGGCATCTATTGCTGGGCAATGTCGACTTTGCGCTGCTGCTGGCCCTGCTGGTCGGCTCCGTACCCGCCATCCATCTGGGGGCATGGCTTTCGAAATATCTGCCGGACAATCTACTGCGCGTTATGCTCACGCTGCTGTTGTTGAGCATGGGTATCCGGTATGCGTTTTTCTGAACGAAAGCGCGACCCTGATCGCTTCGTTCAATGGGTACCATCGCAGAGACACATTTGCCTCACCCCCTGGTACCCGCTACCATCCGTTGTATACAGCCTGTACATGCAATCACTGGAGTAAATCATGGCTAATAATGTTGACGTTACCAGCGCCAATTTCGACCAGGAAGTCATGCAGTCTGACAAGCCTGTACTGCTGAAGTTCTGGGCCCCCTGGTGCGGTCCCTGCAAGATGATGGCCCCGGTCGTCGACGAAGTGGCAGAGGAGAAGTCGGGCGAACTCAAGGTCGTCAGCATCAACGTTGACGATGCCCAGGACATTGCTGCCGAGCAGGGCGTGCGTGGTGTACCGACCGTCATGATGTTCAAGGATGGCACCAAGGTTGCTTCACTGGTCGGTGCCCAGTCCAAGACACAGCTGGTTCAGTTCATCGATCAAAACGCCTGATCCTGCCCCACGCTATCTACTAAAACGCTCCCCGATGGGGAGCGTTTTTTTATGCCCGACGTTTCTCTTTTTTCGCCTGCTGCCTGCTGATAATCGCCGTTCTCCGACACCCCCTACTCTTCCGAGGGCATCCCTTCTTTTGCACGCCGACGTCGCTCCCGATTGGGGCCCAGCAATATTGAGAGCCATCGCGTGTCAGGATGGCTATCGAGCAAGATCTTGAGCGACATGGTCAAAGGAACCGACAGGAAAAGCCCCACCGGACCGAAAAGCCAGCCCCAGAACACCAGCGACATAAAAGCCGCCAGCGTCGACATCCCCAGCGTCTGACCCATGATGCGCGGCTCGATAAGATTGCCCAGCACAAAATTGATTGTGACATAGGCACCACTCAGGATGGCCGCCTTGACGGCACCGCCCTCCGGCATGATCAGGGTCAAAAGTACCGCCGGCACTGCGGCTATGATCGAGCCAATGTTGGGAATGAAATTAAGGAAAAAGCCCAGCACCCCCCAGAGCAGCGCGAACTCGACCTGAAGAATCAGACAGCAGGCAGCAATAAGCGCGCCGGTGATGGCACTGATGACCGTTTTGACCAACAGATAGCGCTGTAGCGTTCTGGAAAACTGAGTAAAGCGCGCAAGGCTACCATGGGGCTGCTTGATGGCCTGAGACAGCTTGTAGGGGAAATCCAGCGTTTCATACAGAATAAAGATGATCAAAATGACGATGATGCCAAGCTGGGTAATGAAATTGCCGATACCGCCCAGAAGCGATGGCAGCGAATCCATGAGCATGCCCGGATCAAGCGCCTCCTGCAGCGCCCGGGCGTCAAACGGCAGCCCCAGCGCATCAAACCACTGCAAAAGGCCTGCATAGTGCTCGCTCAGGGACTGCTCCAGCGCCGGGAGCTGATTGACCAGATCTCCCAGACGCGCCGTTACCAGCCAGATCAGAAGAGAACTTGCCAGCGCCACAACCAGCAGCACACAAAGAATCGACAGATTAACGCTGAAACCACGTCCGTGGAGCCACTTGACCGGGCGAGAGCACAAAATCGCAATAAACAGCGACAGCAGCACCGGGATAAACAGACCGGCACCCAGCTTGAGGCCTGTCACGATGATGACCAGTGAGGCAAAGGTCAGTATCAGATGATAGGGAAAGTGATGCTGATCCTGCTCGGGGTCGCTTTTCATGTCAGCCTCTTGAATACCAGTATAAGACACCGCGATGGCCTGCAGACCTTGGGCGGCGCTTGCTTACGGCGTCCTCTGCGCTGTACGCACAGACGGTGTCAGTACGCGCAAGAGCGTATTGGCGCAAAGGCTTGCGCCCACCATGCCCAGTACCATCGGCCAGATGCTCGCCATCTGAAGCCCGCTGACCAACGCACCTGCCAGTCCGCCTGCCGTGAACTGCATGCTGCCCAGCACGGCATTGGCCGTGGCGCTCATGCCGGGAAAATGATCCAGCATGGAAGAGACGGCGTTGGGTGAAATCAGACCGTTCACGCCGACAAAAAACATGATCAGCAGCACCATCCACCATAGTGCATCCAGCCCGGTGAGTACCGACACCACGATCAAAACGCCGGCCCCCAGCTGAATACCCAGTCCCAGCCTGAGCAACTGCTGTGGCGAATAGCATCCCAGAAGCCGAATGTTGAGCCGGTTGGACAGTGCCATGACAATGATATTGGCCCCGAAGACAAACGGATAAAGCTGGCTGGAGACGTCGTAATATTCCATATAGACATATGGAGAACTGGTAATAAAGCAGAACATGCCGGCAAAGGACAGTGATACGGCCGCAATGTAGCCCATCGCCTCGCGATGTTTGAGCACCAGTGCGTAGTTGCGCAGGACCTGCCCTGCCCCGCGAGGCGCCGCGGGGTCCGGCGTGCGGGTTTCAGGCAGATACCTCATGATCAGATACAGCAGTGCCACGGCATAAAGGGCCAGAAACAGAAATATGGCCCACCAGTCGACAAGCGTCAGCAGCACGCTGCCAACGGCGGGTGCCACAAGCGGGGCCAGCATCAAAATCATGACCATGGTTGAAAGGACACGCGCCGCTTCTCGACCCGAAAAGCAGTCACGCACGATGGCTGGTGAATTGACCACACAGGCACCGCCGCCCAGCGCCTGCAAAAACCGCAGTGCCATGAGCGGCCAGAACGCATCGACCTGCGTGAGCAGCAGGCTGGACAGCATGAATATCGTAATTCCGCCCAGCAGCACCGGTTTACGCCCGATTCGATCCGACAGCGGACCAAAAATCAGCTGGCCCAGCGCCATCCCCAGCAAAAAAATGCTGATCGACAGCTCGGTCAGATGAATATTGGCGTCAATGTGCAGGGCAATGGCAGGAATGGCGGGCAGATAGGCATCGATGGCGAAGGGTGCCAGCGCCGTATTGGCCGCCACCAGCAACGCCAGACGTCTGGCCCCGATAATAGGCAAGTCGTTCTCCAGATCAGACCATGGGCATCGTGTTGCTCCCGATCGGGAACACGGCTGCCATGATCAGTGCTCTCGCTGGGACTCCAGCAGATCGATGAGCGGCTGGAACTCGATACGGTTCTGCTCGCTCATGGCCGCCAGCGTACGGTGGGCTTCGATGACACGTGAGCGAAGTTCTTCTTCGCTGGTTTCCATGGCGGGGATATCGCTGAAGCTGACAGGTTCCGACCACGGCATGTCGATGATGGTCACATAGTTTTGAAATCCCATGACATCGAGCATGCGCCGGACGTCGGGGTGATCAACGGCCACCAGCGGCTGGCCGGGAATGCGATGGCGCACGGCCAGCGCAATCTTGGCCAGAAACCCCAGCGCCGTGGAATCCATGTTGACCACCTGACGCAGATCGATGATGACACGCTCAAGCCCGGGCAGCTCTGCCAGCGGCTGTACCTGCTGGTCCAGGGTGGCACAAAGTGTCAGGCGCACATCGCCGGTCAGTCTGAGCACAAAGGTGCCCTTTTCGAAAGCCGCCTGGAGTCGTCCTTCATCCATCGTTGAAACCGCTCAGGGTAAGAAAGGTAATGTCATCCGGCAGTGCATCGGACAGAGCCAGTGATGATTTCAGATCACTGATACTCTCTGCATTGCCGATATGCTCACACAGTGCAGAAAGTCGCTCTTCGAGGTTATTGCCTGCCAGACAGTCAAAGACGCCGTCCGAACAGAGCCAGAGCCGGAAATGATCCGGCAGCTCGCAGTGATAGGTCGGATATTCAACGTCCGGAAACAGCCCGACCGCTGGTCCCTCACCTTCAAGCTGTCGTACGCTGTCCTTTGTGGCCAGAATCGGCATCGGCATCTGAGCGCCCAGAGAATAGTGCAGCGTGCGCGTATGGCAGTCGATCACGCCTACCACGATGGCCGCATGCTTGCCGATACCGGTATCCAGCAACTCCCGATTGAGCCGGGCCAGCCATCTCGCCGGTAGATTTTCCGGCAAACGGGCATTCCAGCGCGACAGCCAGCGCTGAAAGAGCGCCTTGAGCAGCACCGTCACAAAGGCAGACGAGGCGCCATGCCCTGCCACATCGGCAAAACAGAATAGAACGTGGCGCTCGCCATGGGCCTGATAGTCGAGAAAATCCCCCGACAGATAGAGCGACGGCGCCATCCAGTAATCGCCTTCGATACCGTTGAGCCGGGTACAGGGCATGGGCTGCAATCGCCGCTGAATCTGCCCGCCGGCCTGAAGATCGGTACGCAGCGTGCTCAGATGCGTCTGAAGCTGCTCGTTGAGCTGCTCCAGACGGTCCCGATCACGCTGCACCACGATCTGAGTACGCCGGTGCTCCATGGCCCTGAGCATGAGCCGTATCAAGAGCGCCTCATGCCCGACAGGGTCGACCAGATAATCAATAACGCCGGCATCCACCGCCGCCAGCAGCGCTGGACTATCGCGGCGCTGACTGATGACAACGGTCGGCACGCACCCAGCCAGCGAGGCCCAGCAGGACGCCGGTGCGATATCCGCATTCACGATCAGGCCATCAAGGCCCTCGGGGAGCGCTTCGATATCGTCAAGGACCAGCAACGTGAATCGGTCACACGCTGAAAGGGCCTGGTAAAGCGCGTCACGACGCGCCCCCGGCTGGTCGATGAGCGCAATCCTATCTTTACTGACAGGCATGAACGCTTTTCCGCCATGGTCGTTCGAAGGATTTATTCCGCAAAATCACTGTCATCGAATTCGATATCGTCGCTGGCGAAAGGATCTTCACCGGAGCGGCCGTCGTTGATCAGAAACTCCCGGCGCTGCAGGTAGGCGTCACGGATGAACGAGTAGCGATCCCCTCGAATCAGCTGTTCCTGATCCAGCAGCGATGCGCGCGTCTGTACCAGATCGATGAAGCGTATGCTCCAGCGCGTAACGTCATCATCAATATAGGTGGTCGGATGGGTATACCAGTCTACCGGCAGACCGGCCGTGTCACGTACGGTGCTCGGCCCCAGGAAAGGCAGAACCAGGTACGGCCCGGACCCGACGCCCCAGACCGCCAGCGTCTGGCCAAAGTCTTCGTCATGCTGATCGATCCCCATGCGCGACGCCGGATCGAGAAAGCCACCCAGCCCCAGCGTGGTGTTGATCAAAAGCCGGCCCAGCGAGGTGCCCGCGTTGGTCAGCTTCCACTGCAGCAGGCTGTTAAACGAGTTACTGATCTCTCCGAGGTTGGAGAAGAAATTACCCACGCCTTCCTGCACAGGCTCGGGCGTGACGTAGTCATACCCCTGAGCGGCCGGCTTGAGCGCGTAGCGATCCAGCGTGTCGTTAAAGGAGTAGACACCCCGGTTGAACCCCTCCCAGGGGTCCTGGGGGTTGCCGTCCTGTGTCTGCGTGCCGGCACAGCCCGCAAGTGTCACGCAGGTAAAGGTTGCCGCGGCGATACTCGTCCATGCTTTCATCTATTCACCCTGTCCCTTGTCATCTGCAGCGCCCCGGGCGACTGCATTGTATTCTACTGCGGCAACCGCCTGTCCTGTTGCGTCCATATGACGCTGCACGATTTCGATAGCGCGCAAAGGACCCAAACGGCGCATTGTCAGCCGATTTCAGGCCACTGTACAGTACAGTGGCCATCAGGCATGAGTCAGGAAGCCGTAAGCTCCTGCCACTGGCGCTCCAGTCGCTTGCCGGACACCGGTGCCAGCGTTCCCAGCTGCTGGGCAAACAGTGACACGCGCAGCTCTTCAAGCCACCATCCAAACGTTTCCAGCGCCTGATCCTGAAGCGCGGTGGCGCCGTTTCTGCTGCGTCTTTCCTCGAGCCGGCGATGGAAATCGTTGACCTCCTCCATCGCCAGCTGATCGCGTCGTACCTCGCGCGGGGCTTTTTCAAGCCGGATCTGTGCGGCCTCCAGGTAACGGGGATACTGCGCCAGCCACTCGCCTGCCGCGCTGATAAAGCCCGGATAGACCAGCCGCTGCATCTGGGCGCGAACATCGCTCCAGCTCAGAGCCAGATTGAAGGCGACCCGACCCTTGAGCGCCTTGGTGACCTCAAGATGGCGCTTGAGAACGCGTTCCAACAGTGCCACCAGCGTCTCGGCTGTCTCGTGCAATCGCGAGCGCTCGCTCTCGAGACGCGCCTCGAAGGCCGCCTGATCACGCGGCAGCGGGTCGAAGGCGAATACTTTCAGGAACACGGCCTCGATGAAATCATCCACCAGATCACGCCGCGTCCCCACGTTGGCATACAGCAGAATGCAGCGCTCAAGGCCGGGTAGATCACGCGCCAGAAAGCGGACCTGATCCGGCAAACGGCGCATGGCCAGACGCTTGATGCCATGACGATGCTGCTCATACGCCTTGTCGGGATGGTCAAAAAGCGTCACCCCCAGCGTCTCTCCCTCATCCACCAGGGCCGGCCACGCCTCGACGCGAATGCCGGCCTGATCACGCACGTGGGATTGCGGCAGCTCGCCTTTCGGAAACTGCGTCAGCCCCTGTTGCGACAGCGCGTCACCCGCCATGGCCCGGGTACCCGCCTCAGCCTCGCGCTCAAAGCGCTCGATCAGGGCGTTCAGATCGCGACCTTCACCCAGCACCTGACCATCATGATTGACCACACGAATATTCATGATCAGATGCACCGGCAACTGCTCGGGCCGCCACTCATCGGATGAGAGCCGGATACCCGTCTTTTGACGCAAAAACTCCGCCAGCGCCGAGGTCAGTGACACGTTGCCCGGCGTCAGGGCCGACAGCGCGGCATCCGCCCAGTCCGGGATCGGTACGACCTGGCGGCGATACTGCTTGGGCAGCGACTTCATCAACGCAATCACCTTGTCGCGACGAAGCCCCGGCACCAGCCACTCAAGACGCTCCCCCGGCAGGGTAGAGAGCATGGACGCCGGTACCGTGATCGTGACCCCATCATCCGGCTCATTGGGCGCAAAATGATAGCTCAGCGGATAGCGAATGCCGCCGCCCTGATAGCTCAGCTCGAGCGTATCGGGATACTGTTCGACCGTGACCTCAGTGGCCTCACGCGCCAGCAGCGTTTCCATGTCAAGAAACAGCACGCTGTCATCATGCTGCTCGGCGTGACGGCGCCAGCGCTCGAAACTCTTGCCGTTGTAGATATCGGCCGGCAGGCGGGAATCATAAAATTCAAACAGCGTCTGCTCATCAACCATGATGTCACGACGGCGGGCCCGGTCCTCGAGGTCCTCGACCTCCTCGATCAGCGCCCGGTTGTGCTCGAAAAATGCCCCCTGAGTCTGGAACTGCCCTTCCACCAGCGCATGGCGGATAAACAGCTCGCGGGACTCCTCGGGGGCAATGGGGCCGTAATGCACCTTGCGTCGGGCAACGATCGGCAGACCAAACAGCGTGACCTGCTCATACGCCACCACCTGGGCACGCTTCATTTCCCAGTGTGGCTCGCTGTAGCTGCGCTTGGTCAGATGCGTCGCCAGTGGCTCGATCCACTCCGGACGGATGCCGGCCACCTGTCGGGCGAACAATCGCGTGGTTTCCACCATTTCGCCGGCCATGATCCATTTGGGCCTGCGTTTGGCAAGCCCGGACCCAGGGTGGATCATGAACTTGCGATTGCGGGCGCCCAGATATTCTCGTGGCTCCTTGTCCGAGGCGGCGTGCAGCCCCAGGTTGGACAAAAGCCCGGTCAAAAGCGCCTGATGCAGGCGAGCAATATCGGGCTCGCCCTCGTTTTCGACCAGTGACAGCTCTCGGGTCAGCTGCTTGAGCTGGCGATAGGTGTCGTGCCATTCGCGCAGACGCAGATAGCTCAGATAGTTGTCGCGACACCAGCGCCGCAGCTGATTGGCCGAAAGCTCCGCCCGACTGGCCTCAAAGCCCTGCCACAGATTGATCCAGGCCGTGAAATCGGAGTCCTTGTCCAACCACTGACGATGTTTCTGATCGGCCGCTTCACGCTTGTCGGCCGGGCGCTCCCGCGGGTCCTGAATGGACAGCGCACTGACCACGATCAGCGTCTCGCGCAGGCTGCCGAACTCGCTGGCCGCCAGCACCATGCGCGCCAGTCGCGGGTCGATCGGCAAGCGCGCCAGCTGGCGGCCGGTTCTGGTCAGATGCTGTTGCTCATCCACGGCCCCCAGCTCAAAAAGCAATCGAAAGCCGTCCTTGATGAAGCGACTGTCCGGCACATCCACAAAGGGGAATTTACCGATATCGCCGAGCCCCAGCGACAGCATGGAGAGAATGACCGAGGCCAAGTTGGTTCGCTGAATTTCGGGCTCGGTATAGGCCGGGCGCGACAGGTAATCCTCTTCGCTGTAGAGACGAATACACACGCCTTCGGCGATACGCCCGCAGCGACCGCGGCGCTGGTCGGCACTGGCCTGGCTGATCGGCTCGATCGGCAGGCGCTGCACCTTGGCGCGATAGCTGTAGCGGCTGATACGCACCAGCCCCGGGTCGATCACGTAGCGAATACCGGGCACCGTCAGCGAGGTTTCCGCCACGTTGGTGGACAATACGATGCGTCGCCCCGTATGCGGGGCAAACACCCGGTTCTGTTCGCTGTTGGAAAGACGCGCATACAGCGGCAGCACCTCGGTATCCCTTAGCTCGAGGCGGCGCAGCGTATCGGCCGTCTCACGGATCTCGCGCTCGCCGGGCAAAAAGATCAAAATATCGCGCGGACCGGTATACCAGCGCTTTTCGCGCTCGATACGCCCGATCTCCTCGACAGCCGTCACAATGCCTTCCTGCAGCGTCTGATCCTCTTCCTCGCGCTCATCACGCACCAACGGACGATAGTGCGTTTCCACGGGGTACGTCCGTCCGGAGACCTCGATCACCGGCGCCGGCGTGACGGTACCATCGTCATGGTGCTGACCGAAGTGACGCGAAAAGCGGTCCACATCGATGGTGGCTGAGGTGATGATGACCTTGAGGTCGGGGCGATCCGCCAGCAGTCGTTTGAGATAGCCCATCAAAAAATCGATGTTGAGACTGCGCTCGTGCGCCTCATCGATGATGATCGCGTCATAGCGCAAAAGCTGCGGATCATGCTGGGTTTCGGCCAGCAGGATCCCGTCGGTCATCAGCTTGACCCGAGTGGTCGCCTCGGTCTGGTCGGTAAAGCGCACCTGATAACCGATAACACCACCCAGCGAGGTACTGGTTTCCTGGGCCAGACGCTGCGCCACGCTGCGCGCGGCCAGACGGCGCGGCTGGGTATGGCCGATCAGACCGCGCAGCCCGAGCCCCAGCTCCAGACACATCTTGGGCAGCTGGGTCGTCTTGCCGGAGCCGGTCTCGCCGGCCACCACCACGACCTGATGATCGCGAATGGCCTCGAGTATGTCGTCGCGACGCTCGGCGACCGGCAGCTCAGGCGGGTATTCCAGCGTCACAGGCTGGTCGCGACGCCGCTGCACAAACCCCTCTGAACGCGTCAGGCGGGCCTCGATATCGTTCAGGGCCTTGTCCACGGGCTGGCCGCGCTGAATGCGGCCGGTCAGACGTTTCAGCCGCTGTCCCTGCGCCATGGCGTCGCTGATCAGCACGTCATCAAGGCGGCGACGCAGAGATGCAAGCGCCTGCTGCGCCGACTCACCGGAGTAAGTCACGTTATCGCTCAAGGTACCCTCTGGACTATTGAAACCGCCAAGGCGGTAATGACAATGAGCATGGCACGGCCATGACCATCCGGGAGAAAAGGTGTTTCGACTACTGGTAACAGGGGCATTATTGTAGCGCCAATCCTGCCCCATCGGCCAATCAGCCGACAGGGCAACGCCGGGGTCTAACGAGCGGGGTCGGACAGCTCATCGCGCAGGGCGCGACGCAGCACCTTGCCGACATTGCTGCGCGGCAGCTGGTCGCGAAACTCGAACCGCCTTGGCACCTTGTAGCCTGTCAGCTCCTGACGACACCACTGCTTCAGGGCCTGCGGGTCAAGGCTGGCGCCGTTACGCGGTACGATAAACGCCACCACGCTTTCGCCGCTGTCTTCATCCGGCACGCCGATCACGGCAGCCTCATGGATGTCATCATGTCTGAGCAGCACATCCTCCACCTCGTTGGGATACACGTTAAAGCCCGAGGTGACGATCATGTCCTTTTTGCGATCCACGATGCGCACAAAGCCGTCACGCTGCAGCACGGCAATATCCCCTGACCTGACCCAGCCCTCATCCGAAAGCGTTCTGGCAGTCTCTTCGGGCAGATTCCAGTAGCCCTTCATGACCTGCGGACCCTGTACGCATAGCTCACCGGGCGTGTCATAGCCCAGCGGCTGGTCATTCTCATCCAGTACCTGTAGCCGAGTACCGGCCACCGGCCGCCCGATCGCGCCCGGCTGAATCCTGTCGGGTGGATTCACACAGACCACCGGGGACGTTTCGGTCATGCCATACCCTTCCAGTACGGCAGAGCCGGTCACCTCGTGCCAGCGGTTGGCCGTGGTGGTATTGAGTGCCATGCCGCCGGAGACACTGAGCTTTAGATGGCTGAAATCCAGTTTTTTGAAATCATCACGCCGGCACAGGGCGGCAAAGAGCGTGTTGAGTCCGATAAAAGCAGAAAAGGGCTGTTTGGCAAGCGTTTTGACGAAGCCGTCAAGATCCTTCGGGTTAGGGATCAGGATGCTGTGATTGCCGGTTTCACAGCCGAACATGCAGTTCACGGTAAAGGTGTAGATATGATAGACCGGCAGCGGGGCAATAATGGTCTCATATCCGCGAGAGATGGCACTGCCCAGTACCTCCCCGGTCTGGCGCATGTTGGCCACCAGGTTGGCATGAGAAAGCATGGCCCCCTTGGGCGTGCCGGTCGTGCCGCCGGTGTATTGCAAAATGGCCAGATCATCGTCACGCCCCTGGCGGCTTTCATCGACCTGCCCCTTCTGCTTTAGCACCTGCCGCATCGTGACGGCATCGGGCAGATGGTAGCGCGGCACCTGACGGGCAATATAGCGCGCGCCAAGGTTATATTTGAGCCGCGATGGCCAGGGGTGAAGATCCGCCACTTCGGTAACAACGACATGGGCAATCGGCAAACGCTTGAGCACGACTTCCAGCTTGTGTGCCATGTGCGCAAATACCACCACCCCGCTCACGCCGGCATCGGCAAACTGATGATGCATCTCATCGGCGGTGTAGAGCGGATTGGTATTAACGATGACCAGCCCGGCCTTGAGGGCACCAAACACGGCCACCGGGTACTGCAGCAGGTTGGGCAGCACAATCGCCAGACGATCGCCCGGAGACATATCGGTCTGCGAGACAATCCAGTGCGCAAACCGGTCTACCAGATCCTTCATGGCCTTATAGGTCAGCGTACTTTCCATGCAGGTAAAGGCAGGGCGATCAGCATATTGCGTACAGGCCTTTTCGAACACGTCGAGAATCGACCGGTAATTGTCGTCCTTTTCGAGCGCGGGCCCTTCAAGCAGTGCCGGTGCCGTTGTCGTCTCGCTCATGCCTTCTCCCGATCGTCATGCCGCTTGCGGCCAAATACCGTTTCATGGAAAGACTCTAAAATAGCATGAAAGCCCGAGCGTCAGAGCGGATGCTTCAGGACTCGACGACCACCACAGCCCCCGACACAATGAAACGCCCCCTTATTGCTGCCCTGACGGGCAGCCTGCTGACACGGAGCATGCGATGAGCAGGATTCTGGAAGACAACTCTCAGGCCATCGGACAAACGCCGCTGGTCCGGATCAGACACCTGACCGATCACCCTCGCGTCTATGCCAAGCTCGAGTCGCGCAATCCGGCGCTGTCGGTCAAGTGCCGAATCGGTGCCAACATGATCTGGGACGCCGAAAAGCGCGGCGCCCTGAAGCCCGGCATGGAGATCATCGAACCCACCTCCGGCAATACCGGCATCGCGCTCGCCTTTGTGGGCGCCGCGCGCGGCTACCGGGTCAAGCTGACCATGCCGGCCTCGATGAGCATCGAGCGACGCAAGGTGCTCAAGGCACTGGGCGCCGAGCTGGTGCTGACCGAGCCCTCGCGCGGCATGAAAGGCGCGGTTGAGCGCGCCACCGAGCTGCGCGATGCCGAACCCGAGCGCTATTTCATGCCGGCACAGTTCGAAAACCCCGCCAATCCCGAAATTCATGAGAAAACGACCGGGCCGGAACTGTGGGACGCCACCGACGGCGATCTCGATGTACTGGTCGCAGGGGTCGGCACCGGCGGCACCATTACCGGCATTTCACGCTATTTCGAAAAAACGAAGGGCAAGGCGCTTCACAGCGTGGCCGTGGAACCGCTGGAATCACCCATTATCGGCCAGCGTCTGCGCGGCGAAGACCTGGCGCCTGCCGGTCATAAAATTCAGGGCATCGGCGCCAACTTCATTCCGGCCAACCTGGACCTGGACATCGTCGATCAGGTGGAAGCGGTCAGCAGTGAAGACGCCATGGCCATGGCGCGCCGGCTGATGCGCGAAGAAGGCATGCTCGTCGGTATCTCCTGTGGTGCCGCCATGGTCGCTGCCCTGCGTCTGGCCGAAGACCCGGCGTACAGGGACAAGGCCATTGCCGTCATCCTGCCTGACAGTGGCGAGCGCTACCTCTCGACCGCGCTTTTTGAAGGCATGTTCACCGAAGAAGAGTTGAGCTGATCCCAAAAACGCCGCAGGCACTTGCGTGTCTGCGGCGTCACACGCCGACCGGAAACATCGTCTCAAATACCGCCCGGATCAGGCGATGATGGCTTCAGGCGCGCTGATGTCGCACCGCTCGCCGTCGCAAAAGGCCATTGCCTCGCCCGGATGCATGTCCTGCCAGCCCGACTCGTTGGTCAAGGGAGCGGTCGCCAGAAGCGTATAGATTGTGGCGCTGTCGCAACGGCTGGCAAGGTCGATATGTTCTCCGGTGTCCAGCGAGGTCACGGTGCCAAAGGGCGAGCGTCGCGTTAGCCAGCACATCTTTTTGCTGCAGTAGGTGTAAAGCGTTCGACCATCGCTGAGCATCATGTTGAAAACGCCCATTTCTGACAGTCGATCGCCACACTGGCGCACCAGCTCACATACAGCGGTTGAATCATCGCAGTTCTCCTGCGAGAGCTGATCGAGCAGCCAGCAAAAGACATGTTCACCGTCGGTGGTTCCCAGCGGGGTGAAGCGACCGGTGAGGCCCAGCACCTCGAACCCCTCCAGCTGCCCCTGCATGGTATAGCACCAGCGCCGCCCCTTCATTTCCTGCGTAAAGGGGTAGGTATTACGGATTTCAACGCTGCCTTCATTGGCGTGACGCAGATGGCCCATCATGATCAGGGCGGCAATATCATCACGCCCGAGCAGGTCCGCCAGCGGCGAGTCCGTGGCCGGGCGCAGATCATGAAAGTCGTGGTAGCCGTCACGACGGTAAAAACCGATTCCAAAGCCATCACGATGGGGGCCGTTATCCCCACCGCGATGCTTGAATCCGCGCCAGCTGAAGCCAGTATTGACCGGCCGGTTGGCGTTCATGCCCAGTAGCTCACACACTCGGGTCTCTCCTGTGTCGGGGACGCTGACGTCGCAGGCGACGTCGTCTGAAGGCAAGCAATAGACAGAGCAATATCAGCGCGGCGGCCACCCACCACGCACGCGGGTCCTGCATCCACTGCATGACCTGCGCTTTTGCCGCAGGCCAGTTATCACGAGCCAGATGCCACAGACGCTGCAGCGACCACTGTTGATCTTCCTTTTGCTCATCACGCGATGCCATCTGCTCACCGCTGATCGCATCGCGATCAAGACGCGCACCGGCCAGACCGGTCGCGGCATCGCTATTGAGCATCACCGGCGGCAGGGGGATTTCCAGTATCCGGTTATCCAGTGCCACCGTGGCCGCAAGCGCGACAGGAACGGCCTCATCAGGCAGCGTATCGGGCAGAGTCACCTGCCAGCGATCATCGCCCACGGGATCAACGCCGAGTGTTTCCCCCAACAGTTCGGCATGAATGCGAGTATTGTCGCGCGTCAGACGCGGCCAGGCCGCTGTCAACGTAATATGGGACTGCTCATCGGATAGCGCCGCATCGATGACCGGCACGACGTTAACGCTATGGGTCAGCAGCCGTGCAAAGCGGTCGCTGCGCGCCTCGAGTGTCAGCTCGGCATTACCTGTTCGGTCGATGCGATCAAGGCGGCCACGGTAACGCCCGTCCGCCTCACGCTGCAAACGCGTACCGGCAATGTCAACGTCAGCGCCTCGCAGCGCGGCATCCACGGACACCGCCTGAGCCGACGCGTTATCGTCGTCGTTCACGCCTTCCAGCCAGACCTCCAGCGGCAGATCGATATGCTCGTAGAGCGTGGCCGGGATTGTGGCGCTGTGTAGCTGCAGGCCTGAATCGATCAGAATACGGGAACCGGCGCCCACCGGCCCCTCGATCTGCCACTGCCCTGCGGCCGGCTCGGGGACGGTAATCAGCTCGTAGCGATCGTCATGACGCCAGCGACTTGCAGCACCGGGCGCGTCGATGCTCAAACGCTCACCGTCGGGGCTGATCAATGTGATCGGGCCGTCATCGCGGCCATGAAAAAGCAGTGCCGTAAATTCACGTACCTGATCGTCGACCTGAAACCGGCCGTCTTCCAGCGGCAGCTGCTGGCGCGGCGCTACCTGATTCAAAACGTCCAGAAAGGAGCGCAAAAGCGCTCGGGAGTCCTCTGCCACCGATGCCAGCCCCCCGGTCTGCTGCGAAATGGCACGCATCAGATCGATATCGGCATTGCGGGACAGGGCAATGGTATGGATGACCACGTTGCGTCCGGCCAGATCCGGGGCAAGCGTGTCGATAATACGCTCGCGCGAGGCGCGGTCCCGGGCGGGCTTGTCGGTGATCGCAGGAATATCCACCATGCCATCGGTCAAAACGATCAGATGTGTGCGACCGTCCCGGGTGACGCCCTGCGTGGCCCTGTCGAGCGCCGATTCAAGATCGGTAAACTGCTCGTATTGTGTGATTTGAGGCAGCACATTCAGCGCACGCGTGCGCCACTGATCGTTGACGGTGCCCATGGCCAGCGGATTGGCGACCTGCTGACCAAAGGTCCAGAGCCCGGCGCGAACATTGTCGGGTAACAGATCGACCAGCAAACGCACGCCGCTGGCACGCAGATTGTCGGGGTCATTGCCTTTCATGCTGCCGGAGACATCGATCGCCAGGCGAACATCGCCCTGTTCAGGCGAGTCCTGTGGCGCTGCCTGAACCGGCAGTGTCATCAGGCCCAGCAGCAGCAAGGCACCTGTCATCAGCCACCGATACAGCATACGGCCTATCTCCCGAGCGAGGGTTCCCGACGCGCCGGGGCACTTTCCCGAGGTCGGCGAGAGTGATCGCGTTGATCACCGTTGCCGCCTGTCCGGGAATCGCCCGAGCGGTCGTCATCATCATTGTCGTGCCGGCCACGGCGGCCGATAAAAAAGGCCACCAGCATGCCAAGAAGCGCACCGATTGCCAGCAACACGCCGCCCAAAAAGACTTGGCCGCCGTTGTGCTGTAAAAAGCCGACCGCCGTCACCACAAGCGACGGTGCCCAGCCCGAATAGCCAAGCTGGGATTCCGGCCCGGGTACCGAAAAAAACGCCGGCATCCAGAGCATGCCCGCAACGCCACCGGCAATCAGCCAGCGAGGCAGGCGTGGCAGAAACGAGATGGCAAAATAGCCGAACACCAGCACCGCCACGGATAATACGAACCAGCATAGCCACAATAGTGGGATCGAGTCTGAAATCAGCACGCCCTTGATACCTCCGGGTTAAATACAGCGATCAATGTTACACTGCACATTATGAAAGAACACCCATCCCCCGCGCCGGTTGCGCGCTTCAGGAAAGTCGAAGACCCCCATTGGCACTGGCTTGAAAACCGGGATACGCCAGAGGTGGCCGAGTTTCTCGAAGCCGTCAATCAGGCAAGTGATCAGTGGTTTGAACCGCTGGAATCACTCACGCAGACCCTGTTTGACAGCCATCTTGCCCGCCGCGAGCTCTCTGTCACGGGTCTGGCCACATCCTTTGATCATTTCGTCTACTGGAGCGAGACGGCCTTTGATGCCGACTATCCGGTCTTCTGGCGCCACCCGATCGGTGAAGGCTTTGACCATCTCGATATCGAACGTCGCGGCCACGAGTGCCTGATCGACCTGCAGGAGCTCTCTACCCACAGCAGCTTTCTTGAACTGGGCGATCTGGCCCTGTCCGAAGACGAGCAGTGGATGGCCTGGACGCTGGATACCCAGGGCAACGAGTATTTCGACCTTTATCTGCGGTATCTGCCCGATGGCGAGACGATCCGCCTTGAGCGCGGTATCGGACCCGATCTGTGCTGGGCAGAAGACAACGCCACAATTTTGTTCACGCGCTATGACACCACCCAGCGCCCGGCCACGGTCTGGCGACGCCATCGTGACCATGACGACGCCGTCTGTCTTTTTGAAGAAGAAGACGTCGAGTTCTGGGTCGGGCTGGACAAGACCCGCTCGCGTGAATGGCTGGTCATTCATAGCGCCTCCAAGGACACCAGCGAGACCCATCTGGTTCCCGCGGCCACACCGGCAACGGCGCCCATATGCTTTCACCCGCGCCAGACCGGCGTAGAGTATGGCATCGATCACCGCCCGGGCATGTTCTATGTGCTCCACAACAGAGGCGCTGTGCACTTTTGCCTTGAGCGCGCCGAAGAGCATGCGCTTGAGTACTGGCTGCCAATGATCGAACATCGCGCCGACACCACACTTGAAGATGTGGATGCCTTCTCGTGGGGGCTGGTGCTGACCGAGCGGGATCACGACAGCGCCCAGGTGCATCTGCGATTGATGCAACTCGACGAGCATCATAAAGCCATCCGCGATGAGTGGCTGCCGATTGCGGAAACGCCCTGCAGTCTCGCCCTTGCCGATACGCCCCACTTTGATACGCGCCGTCTTCGCCTGCACGAGGAATCCTTTACCACGCCGCCACGCTGGATCGATGTCGACATCGACAGCGGCGAGCGACGGCTGCTGCGCCAACAGCCGGTTTACGGCGACATTCAGCCCGGCCATCTGGCCTGTCGTCGGGTCTGGGCCACCTCCTTCGATGGCGAACGGGTGCCGGTGTCGGTGGTGGCGCGTGCCGACCTGATCGACCGTGGCCCGCTGCCCACCCTTTTGTATGGCTACGGCGCCTACGGCCAGACACTGGATCCGTGGTTTTCCATTTCGCGCCTTGAGCTTCTGGCGCGCGGCGGTGCCTTTGCCGTGGCCCACGTTCGCGGCGGCGGTGACCGGGGCGAACCCTGGTATCTGGCCGGCAAGCTGGCGCACAAGGAAAACAGCTTTCGCGATTTTTTGGCCGCTCGCAACGTGCTGGTAGAGCATGGCCTGGCCGAAGAGCGCCACATTGCCGCCTACGGCGCCAGCGCCGGCGGGCTGCTGGTGGCAGCCAGCGTCAACCTTGACCCGCACGCCTTTTGTGCCGCGGTACTGGATGTGCCCTTCGTTGATGTGCTGCGCACCATGGAAAACCCCGATCTGCCGCTGACGACCGCGGAATATACCGAGTGGGGCAATCCGGAAGAGCCTGAAGCGCATCGACGCATCAAGGGCTATTCACCGCTGAACAATCTGATGCCCGCCCCCTGGCCGGCGGTCTATCTTCAGGGCAGCTGGCACGATTCGCGCGTGCCCTACTGGGAGCCGGCCAAGCTCTATGCGCGCCTGATCGAGTTCGACAGCGCCCGGGGGCCGGTTCTTTTACGCACCGACATGAGCGCCGGTCATGGCGGCGCGTCCGGGCGATTTCACGCCTGGCGCGACGTGGCCCGTCAGGATGCCTTTATCCTGTGGGCCCTGGGGCTTTCCAAGGTCGAGCCGTCATCCGGGTCATCATCGCAGGATGTCTGATCGTCATTGACCTTCTCGCGACCTGCAGGCAAAAGGGGCGCTCTTCGAAAATGAAGAGCGCCCCTTTTATTATCGCCTGGAGAGTGCTCGCAGGCCGTTACGACCGGCAGGGCATCACGGCAATGATGTAGTCCTCATAGTCCCTGTCGGGCACCCTCGCCTCGCTGACCGCCATACCGTGCATGCTGACCCCGGCACGGCGAGCGCCGGCCGGGTCACCACTGCGCAGCGGATGCCATTCGGGCAGCGGCTTGCCCTGCGCCAGACGTCGATAGCCGCAGGTCTCGGGCAGCCAGTGAAACGCACGTGCACGCGCTGGCGTGAGCTGCAGACAGTCAGGCACCCTGTCGAAACGATGCTCATAGTCACTGCAGCGACAGGCCCGGGTATCGAAAAGGCGGCAGGCGACCGACAGCGTCACGATCTCCTGGTTTTCTTCGTCCTCGAGCCGAACCAGACAGCACTGGCCGCAGCCATCGCAAAGGGCTTCCCATTCATCGGACGTCAGCTCCTCAAGCGACAATCGCTCCCAAAAGCGCTCACGCATACCGTACTCCCGAGATATTTTTTAGGACACCTGCCCCTGGTCGTCAGCGCTGGCGCCGACGTCAAAGGCAAGGTCACGTGACCGTGCATCCCCGCCGGGGGGCATCTGCAGATAGTAGCCCTTCTCCTTGAGGGCCTCGATGACTCGCGCCGTATCAACCCGGGCAAGCGTTCGCTCCGGCGTCATGATCATCATCATGATCGACACGGGCGGGCCAAAGCCTGTCAGCAGCTCCTGAGGCACCACATCCAGCCCGCGTGTGCGATCCACATAGAGAAACATCTCTTCGTGGCGCGCACTCTTGTAGATCTGACACAAAAGCGGTGTCGGGGTCATGGTGTTCTCCGCAAACGCGTGGACGTTTCAATGCGCATCGCGGGTAGAACCCGGAGTGCGGGTATTGCCTGAAAGCGCCGCTATCAGCGCATCGTTAAGGACCTCACCGCGCCACCCCTTGATCAGGGGCCAGTCAGTGCGCTGCAGGTCGGCACTGATCCAGCGCTCCAGCTCACGGCGTGTCACGAGCACTTCAGAAGGCAGTGACAGCGCGACGGCGCGCTCGTTGACTGCTGCCTTCAGTGTCTTCATGCGCTTTTTGTAGGCATCACTGACAGGAGAAGGCAGACCGGTAGGCAGCGCCTGCTCCTCCAGCAACGTCGCTTCCTGAATCAGGGCCAGCATCGCATCGCCCTCGCGCTTGATCAGGACGGGCTTGATGCCATCGACGCGGGAAAGCTCATAGCGATTGGCCGGCAGCGCCGAGGCAACCTCCATGAGCGTGGCATCGCTTGCCAGCCAGTTGCGCGGCAGATTGCGCTCGCGCACGGCGCGTTCGCGCCAGACACACAGCCGCTGAAACGCTGCCAGCTGACGAGGCGTCAGCCGCCAGGCGTTGCGATGTCGCAGATACCAGCGCTCGTCATCACGCACACCCCGCGCTGCCGCCACCAGGGCGTGACAGTCTTCAAGCAGCCACTCAAGACGATTTTGCTCACGAAGACGATCCTGCTGTCGCTGCCAGATCAGGGGCAGCCAGACCACATCCAGCGCCGCATAGCGGCACTGTTCCTCACTCAGCGGACGCTGGAGCCAGTTGGAGCGGGTCTCGCCCTTGGGAACATGCTGGTCTACCCAGCGCTCCACCAGTCGCTGGTAGCTGATGGAGCTCTCCTCCCCCACCAGCGCGTGCGCCAGCTGGGTATCCACGACCGGCGAGGGGACGTCCCCCACCCAGAGCGTGAAGATCTCCATGTCTTCGCTGCAGGCGTGCAGTATCTTCAGCGGTCCGTCATCGCCCAGCAGGGCACGCAGCGACGCGGTAGGCGCCACCACGGTCGGGTCGATCAGGTAGACCGCATCGGCACTTCCCAGCTGAATCAGTGCCGGTACCGGATAGAAGGTGGTCTCACGCATGAACTCGGTATCCACACCGATCACCTCGCAGGTCGCGAGATCGGCACAGGCGCGCTCGAGCGCCTCTTCAGTATCGATAAAGTGCCAGATTACATCAGTGGGCATGGTCATTTTGTCTACGGCCGCCTGCCGACACGGAGTTCGACAGGGAATAAAGTAAAACAAGCCGCACAGCGGCTTGTCGCATTCATGAGATACGCTCCCGGACGAACGCCTGTCATGACATCGATCGCTAGCCCTGCTCGCCAAAGGGCTGGCGCCCCATGAACGCGCGCGACAGCGTCCCGCCATCCACGTATTCGAGCTCGCCGCCCATGGGCACGCCGTAGGCCAGACGCGAACAGCGCACCCCCTGCGCCCGCAGTTGCTCGGCGATATAGTGCGCGGTCGCCTCGCCTTCCACGGTAGGATTGGTGGCGAGGATCATCTCTTCGGTCTGTCGCTGATGCACCAGCGCTTCAAGCTGATCGAGTCCCAGATCGCCCGGACCCACGCCATCGATGGGCGAGAGATGGCCATGCAGCACGAAATAGCGTCCGTGAAAGCCGCCGGCCTCCTCGATGGCCAGAAGATCCGCCGGCGATTCCACCACACACAGGGTGCGATCATCACGGCGGGTGTCCTCGCAGATGCTGCAAAGCCGGCTTTCCGTCAGGTTACGACAGCACTCGCAGTACCCTACTCTTTCAAGCGCCTCGCCCAGCACCTCTGCCAGCCGGCGCCCGCCTTCGCGGTCACGCTCCAGCAGGTGAAAGGCCATGCGCTGCGCCGTGCGGGGGCCAACGCCCGGCAGCACCCGCAGCGTTTCGAGCAAACGATCGATCAGCGGTGAAAATGTCGCCATGAATTGCGCGTATCCTAGAACGGCATCTTGAAGCCGGGTGGCAGGTTCATGCCTTCCGTGACTTCTTCCATTTTAGTGCGCGAGTTGACTTCCACCTTGCGCACGGCATCGTTGACCGCAGCTGCCAGCAGGTCTTCGAGAAATTCCTTCTCTTCCTGCATGATGGCCGGGTCGAGTTCAATCGATGTGACATCGTGACGACCGTTCATGGTGACCTTGACCATGCCGGCGCCGGATTCGCCATGCACTTCGGTGTCAGCAATTTCTTCCTGCACCTTTTGCATCTTGTCCTGCATTTCCTGAGCCTGCTTCATCAGGTTGCCCATGCCGCCTTTCATCATGATTGCCGTCCTCGAAAGTCGTTAAGTCAAAGCGTTATCGATAGCTGCGCTCAGCTACCGCCACTGGCGTCGTCCTGCTCGAACGAGGTCACGCTGCGCTCCAGCAGACGCGCACCGAAAACGTCCTGCAGGGACTGAATATGCGGGTCATCACGCAAGGCTTCAATGGCACGCTGCAATCGCGCCTTCTCGAGCCGGGCGCGGCGTCGTGCCGGGGTTTCGATGTGCTCATCGATTTCCCCCACCTCGATGGACACCCGGCGAGGCAGGCCATGCGCCATCAGGGCCTTCTCAAGACGCTCGCGGTGCACTTCTGCGTTCATGGCACTTTGTGAATGATGCAGCCACATGCCGAGTTGCTCACCATCATCATGGTGTACAACGCAGTTGGCCACCAGGTTGGCCGTCATGCCGGAAAGTCCCAGACCGGGAAAAAGCTCGAGCCAGCGCGCATTGTGAATCGGCGTGTGATCGGCCTCGACCGGCAGGGCGTGGCCGTTGCCTGACGGCGTTTCATTGCTGGCCGTTGGTGCCTGCGCCGTTTCCGACAAGGACGCATTGGGAGAAGAAACCTCCGGTGAGGATTCGCCGGCGAGCCCATCCACCATGGCCTCCAGCGCCCGGGCCTGACCGCCAGCGTGATCGCCGACCGCCTCATTCATGTACTCGTCGAGTGCATCGTCGTGTTCATCATCCCCGGCTTGTTCGTCCGGCGGCGGTGCCTTGTGGACGGGCTCGGCATCAAAAAGCGCCTGATGCGTGTCCGTGACTTCCGGCACGTCCGGGGTGACCGTGGGCTGAACGGTATCGGGTGGCGCGGTGTCGCCGGCCTCTTCGCTTAATGCCTCGCTGTAGGCGGCGCTCTCTGCCGCATCGGGGAGCGAGACCGCCGCGTCATCGTCGTTCCAGGGCGGCGCCGGCTCGGGGGCCGTCGAAGGCTCCATAGGGTGTGGCGGTTCGGCAGGTGCCGCCGAGATCGGTGCCACGACCGGTTCGCTTCGTTCCGGCGCCCGTGCGCCTTGTTCCGGCACCTGCGCCTGTGCGCCATCCGACGCGGACACGTTATCGGCAGGCGCCGGAGATGATGTGTTTTCATGACCGGCCGGTGATGGCGTCGACGACGCGGCCCCCTGAATCGGCAGTGGCTTGTGCTCCGGGGCCGGTGCGCCCTGTGGCCGGAAAGCGAGCATGCGCAGCAGCGTCATCTCCAGCGCCGTTCGCTGCTCCGGCGCGTTGTCCATATCGCCACGCCCGTTAAGCGCGATCTGGTAGTAAAGCTGCACGTCTTCGGGGGTGAAGTGTGCGGCGAGTGCGACCAGCGCCTCGCGATCCCCCTGGGCGTTATCAAGCGCTGCCGGCACCATCTGCGCGATGGCCAGACGGTGGAAGACACCGCACAGGGCATCCAGCACGCCGGCAAAGTCCGGCCCCTGTTCGGCCAGCTGGGCCACGCGTGCCAGCACATCGGCGGCGTCGCCCCCGGCCAGTGACTCGGCCAGCGCCAGAATCTGGCGATGATCGAGCGTACCGAGCATCGCGATGACGTCGTGTTCGCGCACTTCTCCATGCCCAAAGGCAATGGCCTGATCGGTCAGCGACATGGCATCGCGCATGGAACCATCGGCGGCGCGCCCTAAAAGCCAGAGCGCCGCGGTATCAAAGGCAGTCTGCTCTTGGGTGAGCACATGATCGAGATGATCAACAATGCGCTCGGGCGTCATGCGCTTGAGGGCGAACTGCAGACAGCGCGACAGTACCGTAACGGGCAGCTTTTGCGGGTCGGTGGTCGCCAGCAGAAAACGTACGTGCGGGGGCGGCTCTTCCAGCGTTTTCAACAGCGCATTGAAGCTGTGCGTTGACAGCATGTGCACCTCGTCGATGAGGTACACCTTGTAGCGCCCCTGGGTGGGCGCATACTGGACGTTATCAAGCAGCTCGCGGGTATCCTCGACGCGGGTACGCGAGGCCGCATCCACCTCGATCAGGTCGACGAATCGCCCCTGATCGATGTCCTGACAGGTTCGACACTGCCCGCACGGCAGTGAGGTGACGCCGGTTTCACAGTTCAGGCACTTGGCCAGGATACGAGCCAGCGTGGTCTTGCCCACTCCCCGCGTGCCGGTAAACAGATAGGCATGATGCAGTCGTCCCTGGTCAAGGGCATTGACCAGCGCCCGGCTGACATGCTCCTGCCCTATCAGCTCGTGAAATGTGCGCGGCCGCCATTTGCGGGCCAGTACCTGATAGCTCATGCAGCGCTATAGCCTGTAATCAAAGCGGTGGAGTGTCGACACATGGAAAGGGTCGTCGATCGGATGGCCAGAGCGCTCATTCTATCGACTGGACGCACACGCGCCAATCAATCCCTGCCACCGATCAGGGCAAGGACCCTGCGAGACGATATTGTTCGGACGCGACGTGAGATACAAGCGGATGCGATTTACCGGTCAGGGGACCGTTATCGGAAAAGGGTACTACGAGGAGAATCACTTCAGGAAAGGGTGGCGACCCTCAACAGCCACATCCCGGCACACGCATCCATCACTACCGTTGCTCCCTTCCGGGCCTGGCGGGGTTCGCGATATCGCGTTGCGAGAGGACCATCGAGGGTCACCATCACCGGATGTCAGGGCATGTTGTCTGCCGGCCGCTGGCCAGCCCCCGATCAACCGAGCGCGCATGGTATCAGCGGGCCTTCCCCATCGCAAGCGATGTCGATACGCAAACAGCACAGTCGTGATATACCAACCGTCCAGGGTAGACTGCCCCTTTTTTGCGTTTTGTCGCTGCGGAGCCTTCATGGCGCTACTGCTCATCGAGGATGACGTGCTGTTGGCACAGACTCTTGAAACCCTGCTGCGTGACCATGACGATAGGCTTGAGGTCATCACACGCGGTGATCACGCCTGCGATTATCTGACCACGCCCCGAAAGCTCGACCTGGTGATTCTGGATCTGAACCTGCCCCATCGCAGCGGCCTTGATGTGTTGACCACGCTGCGCCGGCACGATACGCGTACGCCCGTGCTGATTCTCACCGCCCGCGCCTCGGTCGAGGATCGCGTAGCGGGGCTGGATCTGGGTGGCGATGATTACCTGACCAAACCGTTCTCGCTCAGCGAGTTCGAAGCTCGGGTGCGCGCTCTTTTACGCCGCGCGCGCCCGGCAGCGGCCGACACCATCGAGCTGGGCCCGCTGACGCTGCACGTGCCGAGTCAGCGTCTCGAACTTGGCCGCACCCCGCTGGCACTGCCCACAAGAGAACAGCGCCTGCTGGCCTGCCTGTTGCGTCATGGCGAGCGGGTCATCAGTCGCGCTGATCTGATGCTCGAGGCCTTTGGCGGGGATGACACCCTGCGTGACAACGCCCTGGAGGTGTACGTACATCGCCTGCGCCGACGCCTTGAGGGCAGCGACCTTCGCATTCGTACCGTGCGCGGCCTGGGCTATCGTCTGGAACGACGCTGAGCCATGACGCCCTGTGCTCCTGGTCTTCATCGTCGTCTGCTGGGCGGGCTCTCCCTGCTGCTGCTGTTTACCTGCGTTTTGCTGCTGCTTCAGTCCTGGCACAGCGCACAGCGCAGTGCCGACCGCGCCAATGATCGCCTGCTTGCCTCGGCAGCACAGGTCATGAACGATCATGTGAGCTGGCGCGACGACCGGCTGTGGTTTGATGTGCCCGCCTCGGCACTGAACATGCTGGCCCCGCACGGCGACGAGCGCGTCTTTTATGCCCTTGTCGATCAAGCAGGTCACCGCGTCAGCGGCAATGCCGATCTTTCGACGCTGATGGCGCCCCTGCCACCACCGGGCACCTTCGAAGCCGGGCCTGCCAGTCTCGATGGCCTGTCGCTGCGCGTCGGCGCACTGGGCGCCCGGCTGACCGGCTGGCAGCACCGCGAACCCTATACCCTGTTGGTGGCCCATACGCTGGAGGCGCGACGCGCCATGACCCGGCAGCTTTTCCGCGACAGCAGCCTGCGACTGGCCGGCATTGTGGTGCTGGCACTGGCCGGGCTGTTGATAACGCTGCGTCTGGCCCTGAGCCCGCTGAACGCGCTGCGCACACGGCTCAAGGCCCGTTCGGCGCATGACCTCTCCCCGATCGATGTGGCCGTGCCGCGCGAGCTGGAAGAACTCCTCGCGGCCCTCAACGCCCTGCTGGCCCGGCAGCGTCAGGTGCGCGCTCACGAACAGCGCTTTATCGGTGACGCCTCCCACCAGCTGCGCACGCCGCTGGCCGGTATTGCAGCCAGTGCCGAACTGGCGCTTCGAAGTGATGACACAAATCACTGGCATCAGGCACTGCAGGAAATACAGACCGGCACACGTCGCGCGACCCGCCTGGCCGAACAGCTGCTGTCGCTGACCCGTCTTTATTCTCCGCAGGCGCCCGTGACGCGGTTACCGGTGGCGCTGGACACGCTGGCCCGCGAATCGCTGATCCGCTTTTTGCCCGCCGCCGACAGCGCCGGCATCGACCTGGGGCTTGCCGACCCCTGCCCGGCCCTGTCGGTGGCGGCCGACCACTGGCAGATTGAAGAAGCTCTGGGCAATCTGATCCACAATGCCCTGCGCTACGCCCGCAGCCGGGTCACCGTTGGGGTCAATGCCGCTACACAAGTGCTGTATGTCGAAGACGATGGTCCGGGCATCAGCGCTGCCGCTCAGACGGATGCCCTGCGACCGTTTCACCGCTGCGAAGAACAGGGCAGCGGCAGCGGCCTGGGACTGGCTATTGCCGATGGGGTGGCCCGCGCGCACGGCGGCCAGATCGTCATGCATCATCCGGTCGACGGTGATTTCATGATCGGTCTGCACCTGCCCGGAGCGCCCCGGCAATGACGAGGCTTTTTAACATCCTGCGACAGGCCGTATCGGCCGGGATACTGCTGGCATTGGCTGTAACTGCCAGCGCCGACAACGGACCGGTCTTATCCCCGGGCCATCTTCACTTGACGGGCAGCACCAGCGAGCGTCTCAACATTCAGGGCGTGGTGGAAACCGATATTCTGCGACCGGTACTCGAGGCCTTTCACCGGCGCTATCCGCAGATCACGCTGGACTATCGCGACGCCTCACGCGGCGATCGGCGAGATCCTGCTCTGGTGCCCGCCGACGTCGATCTGCTGATGTCCTCGGCCATGGCGCAGCAGTACCAGCTGGCCAACGCCGGCCTGGCCCTGCCGCTGGGTAACGGCGTTATCAATCCCGACTGGCCGCAGGATGCACGCTGGCGTGATGAGCTGGTCGGGCTGACCCATGAGCCGCTGGTGATGGTCTATCGCCGGGAGCTTGCCGACATTGCCCCACCACCGGTGGATCATGCGAGCCTGCTGGCGCTTTTGAATGGGAAACACACGGCCCTGAAAGGCCGTGTCGCTACTTACGACCCTGCTCGAAGCCCGACCGGCTTCATGGCGGTGGCTCAGGATGTGGCGCGCTCGCAGGAGGCGTGGACGCTGTTCGAAGCCATGGGAGCAGCCGATACCCGGCTGCTGGATGCCACGGCAGACATGCTTGAGGGCCTGATCGAGGGCCGCTATCTGATCGGCTACAACCTGATCGGCTCCTATGCTCGCCGCGCCGTTGAGGCTCACCCCGAGCTGGTGCTGCAGGTGCCTACCGATTACGCGCTGGCGCTGCAACGACTGGCCCTGATCCCGAAAACCGCCCCGCATCCCGAGACGGCTCGACGCTTTCTGGCCTTTATCACATCAAGCGAGGGACAGCAGATCATGACCAGCCAGACACCGCTGGGCAGCCCGCTTCTGACTTGCGAAAACACCAACAAGGGCGAGGCATCGCTTGAGCCGATTCAACTGACGCCAGGGCTTCTAGCGCTGATCGACCCGCTAAAGTATGAGGCGCTGCTGGATCGCTGGCAGACAATCTTTGGCCCCAATGATGCTCCGCTCCCGCGGGCCGTTGAAGGCGAGGTAGAATAAAGGTCTGAAAGGGTCTGCCAACGGCGCACGACCCACCACCCCTTGTATCGCAGGAATGACCATGAGCAGGATGTTACGTGTCGATCAGCTGCTGGTCGCCCAGGCGCTGGTTCGTTCACGCACGCGCGCCCAGCGCCTGATTCGCCACGGCCGGGTGCAACTGCTCGGCGAGGGCCCGCCGCGCACCCTGACCCGCCCCGGCGAAAAACTGTCCGAAGAGAGCCGGTTTCATGTCGTGGAAGACCCCGAAGAGCGCTACGTCTCACGCGCGGGACTCAAGCTCGAGGCGCTGCTTGCCGCCACGAACGTGACACTTGAAGGACGCACGCTGCTGGACGTGGGCCAGTCAACGGGCGGGTTTACCGACTGCCTGCTCCAGCACGGCGCCGCATGCGTGATCGGTATCGAGGTGGGTCACGACCAGCTGGACCCGCTGCTGCGTGAGGATCGCCGCGTGCAGTGTCTGGAGGGCGTCAACGCGCGTCGCCTGCCCATGGAGCACATCATGGCGCTGGCGCCCGAAGGGCTGGCAGGCGCCGTGATGGACGTTTCGTTCATTTCCCAGACGCTGATCGTGCCGGAGCTGGCTCGGTTGTTACCCGAAGGCGCGCATCTGCTCAGTCTGGTCAAGCCCCAGTTCGAGCTCTCCCCGGAGCAGATCGGCAGCGGCGGCATCGTGCGCGATGCGCGCCACTATGCGCAGGTCGAGACCCGCCTGCGCGCCTGCTGCGAGCAGACCGGCTTTACCCTGCAATACTGGGGCAAGAGCCCGATCACCGGCGGCGACGGCAATCGGGAGTTTTTGATGCACGCCATACGTCACCACGACTGATTCCGCTCAGGGCAGCTCACCGGGCGAAACATCGCCCGGATCCCCGTCGTGTGCGCTGCTGGCATGCGGTGATGGACGCCCGTCCTGCACTGCTCGCTGCTGTACGAGACGCTTTTCGCCCTCTTCGTTGTGCAGCCACACATCCATCTGCTGAAAGGCCACGCGCAGACCGCTGGTTCGAAACTCGGCATCAACCCGGCGGTTGATCTCGTCGGTAACCACCAGCCGGTCGATCAGCTCGTTGACGAACACTCGCAGCTCGAAGTTGAAGGCGTCCTGGCTGTAGGCCATGCAGAACACCTGCGGCTCGGGATCTGTCAGCACCTTCGGGTGCTCATCGGCAATGCGACGCAAAATCCGATGGGCCAGGTCAAGATCGCTGCCGTGAGACACCCCGAAGGTCAGTACCACGCGCGTGATGTTGTCACTCAGCGACCAGTTGATCAGCTGATCGATAACGAAGGTCTTGTTGGGGATGATGATCTCCTTGCGATCAAAATCCGTGACCGTGGTGGCACGAATGCGAATCCGGCTGACCGTGCCGTGCAGGTTGCCCAGCGTAATGGTGTCGCCAATACGGATGGGCCGTTCGAACAAAATGATCAGACCCGAAATGAAGTTGGCAAAAATCTCCTGCAACCCGAAACCCAGACCGAGGGACAGGGCGGCCACCAGCCACTGAAGCTTGTCCCAGGTCACGCCCAGCGTGCCCAGCGCGGCCACGATGCCACTGCCGACGATGGTGTAGGACAAAAGCGAGGTGACCGCATAGGCGCTGCCCTGCTTGAGATTGAGCCGGGAGAGCACCATGACCTCCAAAAGCCCCGGCAGGTTGCGCGCCATGATCATCATCAATCCAAGAATAAAAAGCGCCGTCAGCACATCGGCCAGCGTGACCACGTTGACGGCGCCACCGGCCGCATCGCCCTCCTCGATCTGACCGATGCTGACGTTATCGAGATAGGAAAGTACGCCCAGAAGATCGGCCCAGACCAGATACAGCACGCTGATAAAGATCAAAAACAGAATCAGCTTGGACAGGCGCAGCGACTGCTGGTTGACCTGCTCCATATCCAGCGGCGGCTCCTCGACCACCTCCACACCGCTTTCTGCAGCGCTGTCGCGCCCCTGGGCCCGACGACGCGTCACGGCGCGTCGATAGGCCAGACGTCTTGCCGCGACCGCCAGCCCCCTGACCACAGTGGCCTCCACCAAAAGCCACAGCGCCAGAATATAAAGCGTCAGAATAAAGCGCCCGCACAGGCGCAGCGCCGTATATTCGTAGCCAAAGAGGATCATGCCGATCAGCGCCAGCGGCACCATGGCAAGCGTGACACCCAGCAGCAGCCGGAAAAGACGCACGCCCATCCAGGGCACATGGGCAAGAATCAGACGCAGCATGAAAACGCTCATGCCCATCAGTCCCACCAGCATGATCAACAGCGCCAGCGGCTGTTCCGCCAGCCGGCTATCGGCCTGCTCGGCGATGCTTGCCACCACAACGACGGGCGCCACGCTGCAGCCCAGCCAGAAAATATTGCGTCGCAGCCGGTCAACGTAGGGCGCCGGCCAGTGGAAATGACGGGTCGCCACGCCATCCGGCACCAGCAGACGCCGGATAAGACCAAAGACCTGCAGCGCCAGCGCCAGCTGCAGCAGCGCCCGTCCCAGCGACACGGCAAAGCCCTCTCCCCCTAGCCACAGGGCAAGACCCACCGTCAAAAGCATCAGGGGAAGCGTTGAAGACAGCACCAGGTTGAGCACGATCGCCCGGGGAGTGTGCAGCTGCGTGTCGCGCTTGAGACGACCGATCTGGTTATGCAGCTCCAGCAGATAGGCCTTGATACGCCTTCGGAAAAAGGCCATCAGGCCGGCCACGATCAACAGCGGCACCACCAGCAGCGCCCGCGGCGAGGGCAGTACCCACAGCGATCCCAGCGTCTGAAGCCACTCTCCGCCCAGCAGCTGATCCCCCAGGCGCTCCGGGAGATCGGCCAGCCATGACAGCCCCAGCGGCTGCCCGTTGGCGACCCAGAACAGCTGCTCTTCGATGGTGTCGCGTACCGAGCGGCTGATGTCTAGAAGCTGCTGCTGGTTGAGCTGGACATCGATCGCCCGGCTCAGCAGATTGCCGTATTCCCGGTCGAGCTGATCAAGCAGATCACGGCGCATTTCCAGTGTCTGCAGTAACGCCTGATGTGCTCGAGCCGACAGAGGCTCTTCGCGTTCAAGCTGATCCTCGATATAGCGTGACGGGTTGGCCAGCGCCTGGCGCGACTGGCCGATATCGAACTGGCGCAGGCGCAGATCGCCGATTTCTTCCTGCAGACTGCGCTGATTCTCGACATTCGGCAGTGATCCACGCTGCTGGCGCAGCACGCGTGACAGCAAAAGACTGCCACGCAGGGCCTGAATCTGCTCGTTGAGCGTGCGCTCAACCTGACGCACCTGCTCAAGACGGGCCCGGGTGTTGATGCCATCGCGAATCATCGTATTGGCGCGATCCGTGGTGCGCAAAAGCTCCCGGGCCAGCGCCTGGTTCTGTGCACGGGCTTCATCTACCACAGGGTCGCTGATCCGGTCGTTGTCCCCCATGTGGGCAGCTTCGGCGATGGCCTGCTCGGAAGCATCCCGACGCTTTTGACTGATGGCTTCCTGCAGCACCAGCAGCGCGTTCTGGTTGATATCGATCTGGCGCACCAGAAGCTCGCGGTGCATCTGATTGACGTCACGCAAAATCGTACTGTTGGCGAGCTGGCGCTGGCCCAGCTCGATCCGGGCATCCAGCAGCGCCATACGCACATTGATGAGCTGGCGCCGTTCGCTGCTCGGCGCATCGCCATCGCCGGAATCCATCGAATCGCTGAGCTTTTGCTGCTCGCGGCGGGCATCGCTGATGGTGGCCTGCACCCGTTCCGGCAGGGTCTGAGCGCTGATCAGGGCGCGGTTGACCTCGCTGAGCTGCTCCTGCTGGCGCTTGAGATCCTCGAAGATGTTGCCCAGTCGCTGCTCGAGCTGTTCCAGCGAGCTGTTGCCAAGCGCCTCACTGTCCAGCAACTGGTCACTTTCCAGCCCCTGAAGCTGATTTTGATACTGGCGCCGCTGTCGGTCGGCCTGATTGACCCGATTTTCGAGGGCTGCCTGCTCCCTTTGCGTGTTTTCCAACGCCTCAAGCGCTTCAAGCGTTTTGTTCAGCGTCTCCAGCGCCTGCTGATCCGCCGCGCTGCGCGGTTCATTGCCTTCGAGCTGTTGTATCTGCTCATCAATGGACTGACGAGACGCCATCCCCTGCTCACCGGCCATCGCCCAGGGCGTTGCCAGCCACAGCATCAATACCATTAAAATCAACACGCCTCGGTATGCCGAGGCCTTGACGGGTGTTACCACGCTGGCCATACCCCACATGAACGAACATCTCTGGATTAGAACTTCCGGTGTAGACATAATATCGATCTACCTGGAAATAACTAAAACACTATCCGCCACTGCCGATAATCAAGGCCATCTCGACCGGGCCGCTGGTGTTATCAAACATGTCGAATTCAGGGCGCCATGATAAGCTCATCACGACGTCTGTCACCTCTGGAATGGATCTATATGACTCATTGTGTTCAACGTCTGGTAGTGAAGTCTTTGCTCGTGGGACTCATGACAGGCAGCGCGCTGGCCGGTGCCGCAGAAAACGATACCGATACCGTCGCCATGCAACGGGACAAGGAAAGAGAAGCGCTCGAGCGCCAAGCGACGATGAATCCGGTCGCGATCACGGTATACAAGCGTAATTACCTGATGCCCTACACCTATAACGCCCGGCCCAACGCCGATGCTTTCAGAGAAATTACCGAAGACAGCGATATTGACCGTGGCGAGGTAAAGTTCCAGTTCAGCGTCAAGGTAGGACTGATCGACGACGTTTTTGGTGATAACGGCGATCTCTATTTTGCCTACACCCAGCGCTCCTGGTGGCAGGCCTTCAATGGCGATGCCTCGTCACCTTTTCGCGAAACCAATTATGAGCCGGAACTTTTCATGAGTTTCGACAACAGCACAACGCTTGGCAGCTGGACCAATACGGCCAATCGTGTCGGCTTGGTCCATCAGTCCAACGGCCGCTCGGATCCGCTGTCACGCAGCTGGAACCGCATCTATGTCGATAGCATCTGGCAAACGGGCAACTGGACCGTTTCCGTGGCGCCCTTCTGGCGCATTCCCGAATCCGCAAACGACGATGACAATCCGGATATCGAAAATTACGTTGGCTATGCCGACATTACGACAAGTTATCTTTTCAGCAATCAGCATGAAATCAGCTGGCTTGCCCGTGGCAATCCGGCCAAGGGCAATTACGGCAATCAGATCGATTACTCGTTCCCGTTGCATGGCAAGATTCGCGGCTTTTTACAGTACTACGAAGGCTATGGGGAAAGTCTTATCGATTATAATCACTATAATCGCCGGATCGGCCTCGGCTTTTCGCTTAACACCTCATTTCTGGGTATCCCGGACACCATATAACGGCGTTAATCGACACATAATGTTTACGTTGATGCCAACGCCCAGGCTGCTATGATGATGAGGCAACTTTATTGTCAACGGAGGGACATAGCATGGCCATGAAGCCTATCAAGGGTAATGAAAACGAAAGCCAGGAGCAGCTGCGCGAGGATCTGCGTCAACTGTCCAGCACCATTGAGGAGTTGATGCACGCGACTGCCGACGACTCTCGTGAAAACGTGGCCCGCCTTCGTGAACGCGCAGAAGCCAAGCTCGTGGAAACTCGTGAGCGGCTGTCGGCCAGTGGCGAACGCGTTCGTCATCAGGCGCAGGACAGCATGGAATGCGCTGACGAATACGTGCGCAGCAACCCCTGGAAAAGTGTCGGCTATGGCGCAGCACTGGGTGTCGTGGTAGGCCTGATCCTCGGTCGCAGCTGATGTCTTCCGGTAGCGGCCCGGCCGAACGCATTATTCTGGTCGCCCGGCGTCTTCTACGAAATCTTCTGGATACCGGCGAGACGCGTCTGCGTCTTGCCGTTATAGAGCTTCAGGAAGAACGCGCCAGGCTCTTTTCTCTGCTGTTGCTCTCGGGCATCGCTCTGATGCTGTTTGCCTTTGGCATCGGCATGCTGATGCTGCTGATCATTGTGGCCTTCTGGCAGGACCATCGCCTGCTGGCCATCGGCATTGCAGCCGGCGTATTGATCCTTTCAGGTCTTCTCGTCGCCTTGCGTGTGCGCTCCATTTCGCGTGAGCCAAGCCTTTTGCGTTCAACGCTTGCACGCTTTAGCGAAGACAAGGAACTGCTGGATCAGACTCGTATCGACCACACCCGTGTGGGAGAACGCCATGAAGAAAGATGAACTGGCAGCCCGGCGCCATCGTTTTGAACAGCGCATCATGCAGGAGCGCCTTCAGATCACAAGCGCCGTGCGTGACTGGCGCGAAGCAACGGCCCCGATCGATCATGGCTGGCAGCAGATTACTCGTTACAAGGGCCCCATTCTGCTTGGCTCAGGACTTCTCGTTACCCTGTTGTCACGCAACAAGGGACGAGTCGGCCGACTGTTCAAGCGATCTGTCGTGGTTTATACGATGGCACGGCGCGCCAGAAAGATGATCGGTCGCTAGACATGATCATGTTGTTGCAACAACAGCGTTTCCCTGTGCGCAGGTTCTATAGTTCCTGCGCACAGGCATATCCCGATGCCCACGCCCACTGAAAGTTGAACCCGCCCAGCTGCCCCGTAACGTCCAGAGCTTCACCGATAAAGTGCAGTCTTGGCCGGTCATGAACCGCAAAACTTTTCGATGAAATGGCACGGGTATCGATCCCCCCAATGGTAACTTCTGCCGTTCGCCACCCTTCGGTGCCTGCCGGTTTGATCGTAAAGTCCGCAATCTGTTGCGACAGCGTTTCGAGTTTCCGGTTGCTGTAGTCCGCCATGACGCCGGACAGCCCCAGCCACTCTTCCAGCGCCTGAGCCAGCCGTTTTGGCAGATGCTCGCCCAGCCAGCCACCAAGCGTTCTTTTGGGCGCATCCTGACGCACCCCCTTGAGCGTGGCAGCCAGATCATCCACATCAGGCAACCAGTTGATGTGAACCGTCTCACCGCCCTGCCAGTGACTCGATGCCTGCAAAATAGCAGGCCCCGAAAGCCCACGATGCGTCAGCAGCGTGGCATCACGATAGCGCCCCTCCCCACATCGCACGATGGTCGGTGCAGAGACCCCCGATAGCGCCGCCATGCGCTCCTTCCAGGGCATATCCAGCGTCAGCGGCACCAGTGCCGGACGAGGCGTGATCACATCAAGCCCGTACTGACGAGCAAGGTCATAGGCAAAGCCGGTCGCGCCCAGCGTCGGGATAGAGAGTCCACCGGTGGCAATGACCAGCTTGTCCGCCAACACTCGGCCGGTCGAGGTCGACAGCACAACACCTTCATCTCCGGCATCCACACTGTTGATGGATGTCGACACCCTGAGCTCGACCCCGGCCCACTGACATTCGGTCAAAAGCATGTCCACGATCGGCTGGCTGGAATCGTCACAAAAAAGCTGACCCGGCGCCTTTTCGATCGGCTCAATACCGTGACGCTCGACCATTTCCACGAAATCATTCGGCGTATAGCGCTTTAGTGCCGAAATGGTGAAGTGCGGGTTGCGCGAGAAAAAATGGCCGGGAGCCGTCGCCATATTGGTGAAATTGCATCGCCCGCCGCCCGACATCAGGATCTTCTTGCCGGGGCGCTTGACGTGATCGAGCAACAGGACCCGTTTGCCGCGATAACCGGCCTGCAGGGCGCACATCATGCCTGCGGCACCGGCACCGATGACCACTACATCCCAGTGATTCATTCGCTTTTCATCTCTTCATCAAACACTGCATGGGCCTTTCAATCAAAAAGAAAGGGGCCGCAAAAGCGGCCCCTGTTCACTGAACCTGTCAAAACCCTAGTCGGCGGGTGGCACGGGTGTTTCCACATGACCACCAAACTGCTGGCGCATGGCAGAAAGCAGCTTCTCGCCATACGTATTATCGCTGCGCGAACGAAATCGCGTAAAGAGGGCGCTGGTCAGCACATTGGCAGGCACGGCCTCTTCAATGGCCGCCTCGATGGTCCAGCGCCCTTCACCGGAGTCGTTGACCTCACCACTATACTGCGTCAGCTCATGATCTTCAGACAGGGCGATCGAGGTCAGATCCAGAAGCCAGGAGGAGATAACGCTGCCGCGACGCCAGAGCTCGGCGATATCCGCCAGGTCAAGCTCATAGCGCTCGCCTTCGGGAAGGGTCTCAAGATTACGGTTTTTGAGGATATCAAAGCCTTCGGCATAGGCCTGCATCATGCCGTATTCGATACCGTTGTGAACCATTTTGACAAAGTGACCGGAACCGACCGGACCGCAGTGCAGATAACCTTCTTCGGCACGGCCGTCAAAACGCTCGCCTTCGCGCCCGGGCGTCTTGTCGATATCACCGGTGCCCGGCGCCAGGGTCTGGAAAATGGGATCAAGTCGATCAACGATCTCCTTTTCGCCACCGATCATCAGGCAGTAGCCGCGCTCACGACCCCATACGCCGCCGGAAACACCAACATCAACGTAGTGAAGATCCTTTTCGCCGAGCTCACGGGCGCGACGCACATCGTCCTTGAAAAAGGCATTGCCGCCTTCGATCAACGTATCACCCGGCTCAAGCAGGTCGGACAGCTGACTGATGGTGGACTCGGTAATCTCTCCTGCCGGCAACATCAACCAGATGCTGCGCGGCGCGGGCAGTTTTTCCACCAGCGCCTTGAGGGAGTCCGCACTTTCGGCCCCATCCTTTTGAAGCGCGTTTCGTGCTTCATCGCTGGTATCGAATACGGCGCATTCGTGACCGGCGTCCATCAGACGGCGAGTAATATTGCCGCCCATTCTGCCCAGACCAATAATTCCTAGTTTCACTGTCGCGCTCCCGTCTCTTTGCGAGCCGGACCATCAGGCCCGACCACGTCAATGTCGTGATAACGAGTCTAACAAAGGCGCCTGTTTCCTGCCTCTCGCCACAACTTGCGCCAGACAAATCCTGATAGCTACCGACTATTTAACGCCTTGCCACTATGCCGATGTGTTCGAGCTTTTATATGAGTCTTAATGCGGCCATGCGGGCGCGCACCATGGCACAGAGCGGGCATTCATAAAGCGCAGGCTATCCGTTAACGTAAACCTACAAGTTACGTTGTATGACTTAAACAATCATTAAGTAACAATCTTGCTGACATACCCGTCACCACAAGCCCAAAAGTGGAGTGCTCGCTATATGCATCGGGAAAAATTTATTGCTCTTGACTGGTTGCGTTTCGCACTGGCGATCTATCTGGTGCTTTTCCATACCCTCAAGGAGTATGGCGACATCAAGGCCGTACAATGGATTTATAGCAGCATGAGTCTGGGATTTTATTCCACGAGCACCTTCTTCGTACTGTCCGGGTTTTTGTTGGCGCACGTCTACATTGGCAGAAACCAGGGCCGTAATCTCGACTACAAGCGCTTCTGGATCAAACGCTTCGCTTCGCTTTACCCTATCCATATTCTGGCGCTGATCATTGTTTTGCCGCTGGTGGTTGCCAATGCCGGTGGCATCACGCAGATCACGGTGACGCCCAATACCAATGACTGGGCAGAAGGCGGCAATATTGCCTCGCATATGCTTGGCATGGGCGGCTTTATAAGCAATATCCTGCTGCATGTCAGCCTCATGCATGCGTGGAGCCCGTTTTACACCACATTCAACTTTGCAACCTGGTCGCTTTCGGCCCTGTTTTTCTTTTATCTGGTGTTTCCCTTTATCGGGCCCGCTCTGGCGCGCATTCATCGCCCGCTGCTGGCACTGGTTGCCATCGGTCTCATCTACGCTCTGCCGGCGCTTTACATGTTCATGACGGGGACCAATGACAACGTGGTGGCACATGGCATCATGCATCGGAATCCGTTGCTTCGTCTTCCGGAGTTTCTGGCAGGCGTTGTGCTGCACCAGATCTATCTGCGTCACAAGCTGCTGATGGCATCGCTTTTCAGTGCGCGCGGCACACTGATTTCGCTGGGCTTCATTGTGGGCTGCTTTGCCTTGAGCGCCTGGATACATGCCGAAGTCAGGGGCGGCTGGTACTACCTGCTTCACAACGGTCTGCTGTTGCCCTCACAGCTGCTGCTGGTGCTGATGTGCGCCTGGTTTCAGCCCGACAGCAATACCGCTCAGGCAAAGGTGGCCACACGGCTGGGCGTGGCATCGCTTTCCATCTTCGCCCTGCACACCCCGCTCAACATGATTTCTTCCAAGATCGAGAAGCTGATACTTGGCGCCATCGAAATGTTCACCACCCAGGCACCTGTTTCCGTATCGTCACTGCTGAGTCTGGCTGGCGAACAAACGAGGGAGCTCTGGATGTATCCATTCTTTCTGGCAGGGGTCGTGGTGGTCTGCGTACTTTTCCAGGAACAGCTGGTCAACAGAGCGCGTACGATCGTTCAGGAAAGGCTTTTGGACAAAAACAAGAACAAGCGCGGTCGACCCGGAATGTTTCATGGTCACGCTTGATCGGGATAAACGCTCTGGATCACTGGAATCGATCAAGGCACACAGGCCAGGGATCTCTAACTAAACTTTAGTTACCAAAAGCAACACATTATGTAACAATATAGTCACGTTGGTGGTGAACAACCACGACGTTATTTTCAGGCCGGCCACGCACCCTCGCAGCCGGCCTTTTTTTATGCCTGAAATTTACAGCGTGTCTGCCTCTGCCTCAAAAGCCGCTTGAAAAGATGCAAAAGCGGACACATCCCTGTGCAGAAGGTTTTCCGTGACCGTCCAGGCGTCCTGCCCGAGGACAAGTATCCGACATCCTGTTTAGCGATATTTGATACACGTCAAGGTCACACAAAGCGTTACCGTTTGAATACACCGTCATCATCCACACCGTTTGCTAACCTCTCGGGCCGGCTGCCGGCCCGGGTCGCAATAGCTGCCTCAACAAACGCTCATCACCGTCATGGCTTTCGGTAGTGATACCCTTTTGGAGTTAGCCGACAAAGGAGAGCGTCATGTTTCGTGCCATCGTGATTACCAGGGCAGAAGATCAATCCACGAATGCAGCGGTGACCGAGCTCGCCCCTGAGACGCTACCTGAAGGGAACGTGCAGGTGCGTATCGACTGGAGCACGCTCAATTACAAGGACGCCCTGGCCATGACGGGCCGGGGCGCAGTCGTGCGTCAATTTCCGATGGTGCCCGGCATCGACCTTGCCGGCGTGATAGAGCACAGCGACAGCGCTGACTGGTCACCCGGTGATCGCGTACTGGTCAACGGTTGGGGCATTGGTGAAAAGCACTGGGGCGGGCTGGCACAGAAGGCGCGCGTAAACTCTGCCTGGCTGACACGCCTCCCTGACAACCTGAATGCCAGACAGGCCATGTCGATCGGTACCGCAGGATACACGGCCATGCTGAGTGTCATGGCGCTGGAACGCCACGGCCTGACACCCGATCAGGGCGACGTGCTTGTCACTGGCGCCAGCGGCGGCGTAGGCACCTTCGCCATCATGCTGCTGGCAGGGCAAGGCTACCGAGTGGTTGCCGCCACCGGGCGCACCGAAGAGCAAAACTACCTCAAGGCGCTGGGTGCCTCGGAGATCATTCATCGCGATGAGCTCTCTGCACCGGGTAGACCTCTGGGCAAGACACGCTGGGCAGGCGTGATCGACTCGGCAGGCAGCCATACGCTGGCCAATGCCTGCGCTCACACGCATGAAAACGGGCTGGTCGCTGCCTGCGGTCTGGCTCAGGGAATGGAGTTTCCGGCCACCGTGGCACCGTTCATTTTAAGGGGCGTCACGCTTTTGGGCATCAACAGCGTTACAAGACCCCAGACAGAGCGCCAAACGGCCTGGTCGCGACTGGCCAGCGAGATCGATACCGATATGCTTGACACCACAACCAGAGAAATCGGTCTTTCAAACGCCATCAGCGCCGCTGACGACCTTCTTGCCGGCAGGGTCCGTGGCCGACTGGTGGTCGACGTTAGCCGTTAGGACTCGAGAAACAGATCAGAGGTCGATGCATGAAAAAGGCGCTCGGTGAATCACCGAGCGCCCCAGAGTCTTGCCCCGCCTTTGCTACTTGATCAGCTTTCCCCAGTCATCGTCGGTTTCTTCCACAACGACATTGATCATGCAGCGATGAAGATCCGACTGTTCATCACTAACCTGATACTCAAACAGGCGACTTTTCACCCGACCGGCGAAGCTTTTTTCCTCGACACCAACATGGTTGATGCGCACGTAATCACCCACGGCCGGCAGAGTCGGCGGCTTCGCCGTTTGCTCGTCGGTAATCTGAACGGCGTCGCCGGTATCAACCGGCTGCTCAGCGCCCTTTGGAAGGTACTGATAGTTGAAGAAATAACGCATGGTCTCTCCCGAGTCATCTGTCTGCTTCTCAAGAATGGACCGGAAACGCGCTGTCGGACAGGAGGATTTTCGTTACGCCACCGGTAACAACCTTATTACTCTGGTCGCGCTGGGCGTGAAGACACAAAAAGGACAACCAGGTATTGGCCTGATTTTTTTGCCAGGGTGTCTCGAGTACGAAATCCTCAACGGCGAAACGCCCTGCTCTTCAGCGCGCCGGAAACGCCCTGTCGTCCGGTCCAGTCTTCCAGACACGAAAAAGCCGGCTACAGGAGCCGGCTCATTCTGAATTTGTGGCGGAGGGGGAGGGATTCGAACCCTCGAAGCCTTGCGGCTTACACACTTTCCAGGCGTGCTCCTTCGACCACTCGGACACCCCTCCGCATTGTCATCCGCGCAGGATTACCTGCGAGAACGGCGCACATCCTGACATGATGGCTTGGTAATTGCAAGCACGGATGCGCCTAAGTGCTGATACGTTCGACAAAATCGGCAGGATCGAGCGATTTCAGGGATCGATCGCCCCGGACACAATGACCCAGGTATAAAAACCCCACGAGCTCATCGTCCCGACCAAGCCCCATCGCCTGATGCACATGCCGATGATGGGCAAAATCTCCCGTACGCCACATGGCACCCAACCCCTGAGCATGCGCGGCATAAAGCATGGCATGTGCCGCACAGCCGGCCGAAATGACCTGCTCGATTCGCGGCACCTTGTGGTTGGCTTTTACAGCCGCCACAACGGCAATGACCACCGGCGCTCGCAGAGGTTTACTGCGCGCCTTGTCGAGCGTTTTGTCGCTGACGTCAGGGTTATCCGCCTGCTCGGCACGCGCAAACAGCGCGCCGAGCGTCTCACGCCCGGCGCCTGTGTACTCCACAAAGCGCCACGGACGAAGCTCACCGTGATCCGGCGCCCGCAAAGCGGCGCGATAGATCATCGACATCTGCTCGGCGGTAGGCGCCGGCCCGTCCAGCTTGCCGTGGGACTGACGGTCCAGAAGCAGTGCCGTGGCATCCATGTGCATCTCCTGTCTCACTGACGCATCAAGCGCAGTGTCTTGATCGGGGTCTCGCCGGGCAGTGACCGCCAGGGGCTGATATCCAGTCCGCCGCGGCGCACGTAGCGCGCCATGACCAACAGCTGGTCCGGCTCGGCCTCGCGCAAAAGGTCCATGAACATGCGCTCGACGCAGTGCTCGTGAAACTCCTGATGCTCGCGAAAGGAGATGATATAGGCCAAAAGCGCATGATGATCGAGCGCCGGACCGCGGTAGCGAATCAGCACGCTGCCCCAATCGGGCTGACCGGTAACCGGGCAGTTGGACTTGAGCAGGTGCGAGTGCACGGTCTCTTCGACAATCTCGTTGTCGGTGATGATCAGCTCGGGATCAGGCTGATAGGTATCGACTTCGACCTCGAGATCGTCCAGGCAGAGACCGGGCAAGCGCCCGGGGGCCAGTGCCATGTCATCCACGCCAAACAGCGTGACTTCCACTTCGGCATCCACCACCCGCGACAGGTCCTGCCTGAGTACCCGGCGCACCTCAACGGAAGAAGCAAATCGGGTCTGGTTGAAGCTATTGAGATAGAGCTTCCAGGACTTGGACTCGATCAGGTGAGTCGAGCCGGCAGGCACTCGAAAGCGGGCAATGGCTACTACCGGCTTGCCGGTCGGCGTCAGCCAGGAGAGCTCAAAGGCCTGCCACTCGTCTTCTCCCTCGAAGGGCAGATCGTCCTCGTCAAGATCCAGCGACGCCCGATTGACACTGCGCGCGATGGGATACAGCAGTGACGGGTCGTACTCGGTGATGTAGGCACTGGTCTGCCCCAGTGGTGCATCTGTCAGGTCGTCGCTCATGATCAGCTACGCAGCCCCTTGCCACGGCGCAGCAGCCATATGGCCGCGGAGAAGAAAATCACGATAAACACCGCGATGGCTCCGACAGCTGCGCCAACATTGATATCGGAAACGCCAAGAATACCGTATCGGAACGTGTTGACCATATACAGAATCGGATTGATCAGGGAAACGTTCTGCCAGAACTCCGGAAGGGTGTGAATCGAATAGAACACGCCCCCCAGATAGGTCAGCGGGGTCAGCACGAAAATGGGCACGATCGAGATGTCGTCAAACTTCTTGCCCAGCAGCGCATTGATAAAGCCGCCGATGGAAAAGAGCACGGCCGTCATGATCACTACCAGCACGGTCAGAATCGGATGCTGAATCTGCAGATCGGTGAAAAAAAGCGACACGGCGGTCACGATAATGCCCACTGCCAGCCCGCGCGCGGCACCGCCGATCACAAATCCCGACAGCACCAGCCAGTTGGGCATGGGCGAGATGATCATCTCTTCGACGCTGCGCTGAAACTTGCTGCCAAAAAACGAGGACGCCACGTTGGAGTAGCTGTTGGTAATGACCGACATCATGATCAAACCGGGCACGATGTAATCCATATAATCGACCCCATCCATCTGGCCGATACGTGAACCGATCAGGTTGCCGAAGATGATGAAATACATCGTCATCGTGATGGAGGGCGGCAGCAGCGTCTGCGGCCAGATCCGCATGAAACGGCGAATCTCGCTGCGCACGATGGTCCATAGCGCCACCAGCTTTTGTCGAGCGTTCATCAGCGAATGCCTCCCTGCTGCCCTTCTGTCCTGTTGCTGCCTTCCACCATTCGCACAAAAAGCTCCTCGAGCCGGTTGGCACGATTGCGCATCGAGACCACCTCGATATTCTGCTCGCTCAGTCGCGCAAAGGCGTCGTTGATGCGCTGCCCCTTGTCGACCGACAGCGTCAGCTGAGAGTCATCAAGGCGTTCCACGTCAAAGCCTTCGATGACCGGACACTGCGCTACCGGTGAGGCCAGATCCAGCACGAAGGTCTCGCGACTAAGCTGTCCCAGAAGCTCTCGCATACTGGTGTTGTGCACGATTTCGCCGTGATTGATGATGGCGATATTGCGACACAGGCTTTCCGCCTCTTCCAGATAGTGCGTCGTCAGGATGATGGTGGTGCCTTCCTGCTCGTTGATGCGCTTCATGTACTCCCACATGCTGCGGCGCAGCTCGATATCCACACCGGCCGTGGGCTCATCGAGAATCAACAGTTTCGGCCGATGAATCAGGGCACGCGCGATCATCAGACGTCGCTTCATCCCGCCGGAGAGCATTCGCGCTGCGTCGTGGCGCTTGTCCCACAGCCCGAGATCCTCCAGCAGCTGATGAGCGCGCTCCTCGGCCTGACGGCGCGGAATGCCGTAATAGCCGGCCTGGGTCAGCACGATATCTTCAACCTTTTCAAACTGGTTGAAGTTGAATTCCTGGGGTACGACACCAAGATGGTAGCGGGCACGGGCAAAATCACGGTCAACGTCGATGCCATAGATCGACACCTCGCCTGCGGTTTTGCGCACCAGCGAACTGACCACCCCAAGCGTTGTGGACTTGCCGGCGCCGTTGGGACCCAAAAGCGCGAAGAAATCGCCCTGGGGCACTTCCAGATCGATACCCTTGAGGGCGTGAAAGCTATTGTCGTAAACCTTGGTAAGGCCTCTTATGGAGAGGGCAGCAGGCACAGTCAGAACTCCATGACGATCGAAAATATCGCCGCAAATGCACGTACCAGAAGGTGTGCTACCTCACCCCGTCAGGACAGGGCAGAAAAGGCGGCGATAGAGAAACGCCCCGAAAGGGGGTGAAATGAAAGCATCCCTTGCTGAAACGCCATGGTCCGGCGCTGACAGGGATGCGTCTTGCCAGGCAGCAATAATAGTCGAACCCGCAGCGGTCAGCACTGCTCAGCTACAAAAAAGCAGACAACAAACCCTGCCCTGCATGAATGTGCAAGGGGCGATACATCAAAGCGATATGCAAGGGGAAACAAGAAAGCCGGGTGGCGTCCCATAGGGGGTTCGAACCCCTGTTACCGCCGTGAAAGGGCGGTGTCCTGGACCACTAGACGAATGGGACGTATTGGCTCGATCAGAAAAACCGATCAGACCTGTCTGTCAGGCAATGATACGGATTATTTGATCTTTAATCGAAAATGGAGCGGGAAAGGAGATTCGAACTCCCGACCCTCGCCTTGGCAAGGCGATGCTCTACCACTGAGCTATTCCCGCTTGAAACAAGAAGTGGCGTCCCGTAGGGGGTTCGAACCCCTGTTACCGCCGTGAAAGGGCGGTGTCCTGGACCACTAGACGAACGGGACGCATCTGGCGCGAAAAAGGAAATCGATCGGGCTGAAATTTCAGCTTACGATTTTGCTGCTTTACGCTACCAAAATTGGAGCGGGAAAGGAGATTCGAACTCCCGACCCTCGCCTTGGCAAGGCGATGCTCTACCACTGAGCTATTCCCGCACCGGTCATCAATGAAGCGAGTGGCGTCCCATAGGGGGTTCGAACCCCTGTTACCGCCGTGAAAGGGCGGTGTCCTGGACCACTAGACGAATGGGACGTATCCGGTTCGCCTCACCGAGTGGCGCGCATATTACCCATGCAGCGTAGATGTGTCAAGCATGTCTCATGACATCAGAGTCACTTTTATCGATTTGCCCGGTTTCGGCAAGGCACTCCCTTCTCTGGTCAGGCAGCGTCCCTACCAACCTGATATCTGGCGCGTTTTTTGCATCAAGTGAAACTCACTCACAAAACGCAGGTGCCTGATGTCCTTTACGCGTCGAAGATTTTTAAGCGCTACAGCCGCGTCTACCACGGCAGGCCTGACCATGGGATTTCCCCGAATGAGCAGTGCGCAGCCCCGAGACGACCAACAGGCGCCGGCCACCACCGACTTCCAGCCCGCCGCGGCCTTCAACACACAGCGAAGCTACGGGGGCGGCAGCTGTGTCGCGCCACACCACCTGGCGGCCAATGCCGGGCGCGACATACTCAAGCAGGGCGGCAATGCCATCGAGGCCATGGTGGCGGCAGCCTCTGCCATCGCGGTGGCCTACCCGCACATGAACGCGCTGGGTGGCGACGGCTTCTGGCTGATCAGTGAACCCGGCAAGGCGCCGGTGGCCATCGATGCCTGTGGCAACGCGGCCGGACTTGCCAGCACCGACTTTTACGCCGGGCAGCCAGGCATTCCGGAACGGGGACCCAAAGCTGCCCTGACCATGGCAGGGACCATCAGCGGCTGGCAAAAGGCGCTCGATATTGGTGCAGACTGGGGCACACCCTTGCCACTGGGCACTATCATGGGAGATGCCATTCGTTACGCCGAACAGGGCATCGCTGTCTCCAGAAGCCAGGAAGCGCTGGCACGCAAACATTTTGAGCGCCTGTCACAAAGCCCCGGCTTCAACGAATCCTTTTTGATTAACGGTGAAATACCTCGTGAAGGTCAGCGTCTGCGCCAACCACGTCTGGCCGCCACGCTGCAACGCCTTGCCGATGCCGGGCTCGATGATTTTTATCGCGGCGAGCTGGCCCGCAGCATGGCAAAGGATCTCGAGTCGCTGGGCAGCCCGCTTCGCCTGCAGGACTTTCACGACTACCAGGCACAGGTGGTCACCCCGCTGGAAGTCGAGCTCAACAATGCCACGCTCTACAATCTGCCTGCACCGACCCAGGGCATGGCCTCGCTGATGATTCTGGGCCTTTACGAGCGGCTCAACATCGACAGCGGCGAAGGCTTCGCCCATCTGCACGGTCTGGTCGAGGCCACCAAGCGCGCCTTTATACTGCGGGATCAATACATTACCGACCCCGAGCGTATGACAACGAATCTCCAGACGCTTTTAAGCAGTGAACGCCTGGATCGTGAAGCCTCGATGATCGATCCGCAAAAGGCGCTGGCCTGGCCACACACGCCCGAGCCCGGGGACACCATCTGGATGGGGACGGTCGACAGCGAAGGCCGCTCGGTCAGCTTTATCCAGAGCCTTTACTGGGAGTTCGGCAGCGGCGTGGTGCTGCCCGAAAGCGGCGTTTTGTGGCAAAACCGGGGCGTGAGCTTCTCGCTGGACCCGGAGGACCTGCGGGCCCTGGCGCCGGGGCGTAAACCGTTTCATACCCTCAACCCGGCACTGGCACGCTTCAAGGATGGGCGCACCATGGTCTATGGCACCATGGGGGGTGAAGGCCAACCGCAGACCCAGGCCGCCATTTTCTCGCGCTACGCCCTGCACGGCATGCCGCTGCAGCAGGCGATCGCAGCACCACGCTGGCTGCTGGGGCGCACCTGGGGCGAAAGCAGCACCAATTTAAAGCTGGAGTCGCGCGTCTACACGCCACTGGTCAACGAGCTCAAACAGGCCGGCCACGACGTGGAAGTCCTGCCCGAGACCTTTACCGACACCATGGGCCACGCCGGTGCCATCGTGCACCATCCTGACGGTCTGCTGGAAAGTGCCCACGACCCGCGAAGCGATGGCGGCGCCGCCAGCGTCTAAATGGCATCCTGTCACCCGATACAGCGATGAGTGATACGGTTTGATTCATGTCACTGCCGCGGACAGGCGTGCGCCGTTCTATCCTGATAGGATGCCGGCCTGTCCGGGCAGCCGTCTGGCTGGCATGAACAAGGACCGAGGAGAATGTCATGGAAAAGGTACACAAAAGCGACAGCGAATGGCGCGAGGCGCTCACCGACGAGCAGTATCGCGTGACCCGTCAGGCGGGCACCGAGCGCCCCTATACCGGCGACTACCAGGTCGAGCCCGTCCAGGGCATCTATCACTGCGTCTGCTGCAATGCCCCGCTGTTTGAAAACGAGCACAAGTTCGAGTCGCACTGCGGCTGGCCGAGCTTCGACCGGCCGCTGGCCGATGCCGCGCTGGAAGAGCACACCGATGACACCATGGGCATGCGCCGCATCGAGGTCACCTGCCGACGCTGCGATGCCCACCTGGGCCACGTCTTCCCTGATGGCCCGCGTGATACGACCGGGCTGCGCTACTGCATCAACTCGGTGGCCATGACGTTTCATCAGGGCGAATAGCCCGGGATATCGTGATGGCCGCGTCGAGCGCTTCGGCATCGACGTCTGACAGGGTACACTGCGCGGCCATCATCGCGGTGCGCGCAGTGTGCCCGCCCAACTGCATGGCAACAGGAGAAATTTATGCTGGGCTGGTTCCCCGGGCATATGAACAAGGCCAGACGCCAGATCAGCGAAGCCCTGCCCGAAATTGATGTGGTCATTGAGGTGCTGGACGCGCGTCTGCCCTACTCCAGCGCCAACCCCATGCTGGGGGATCTGATTCGTCACAAGCCGTCGCTCAAGCTGCTCTCGCGCGCCGACCTGGCCGACCCGGCCGTCACCCGGGAATGGATCGAGCACTTTGACGCCCAGCCCGATGTGCGCGCCATGGCCGTGGTGACCACCGACACCCGAGCGCTCAAACCGCTCTACAAGCTCTGCCATGAGCTGGCCGGCCATATCCGTGAAGACCGTGATGTTCGCGTCATGGTGATGGGTATCCCCAACGTCGGGAAATCCACCCTGATCAACACGCTCGCCGGCAAGAAAATTGCCAAAACGGGCAACGAGCCGGCCGTCACCAAACGACAGCAGAAGATCCGCATCGGTCAGCGCATTGCCCTGACCGATACACCCGGCGTGCTCTGGCCGCGCATCGAAGATCAAAACAGCGCCTACCGACTGGCCGCCAGCGGTGCCATTCGTGATACCGCGCTGGAATACGTCGATGTGGCCTCCGTGGCAGCACTGGCGCTGGCGGCGCGTTATCCCGACGCCCTTCGATCGCGCTACAAGCTGGACGCCCTGGGCGATACCGGTGAATCCATTGTGCGTGAGATTGCCACCCGTCGCGGTGGCCTGCGTGCCGGTGGCGAAGTCGATATGCATCGCGGCGCCGAGGTGCTGCTGATGGATCTGCGCGGCGGCAAACTGGGCCCCATTTCGCTGGAAACGCCCACCGACATCCCCGATGAAGCAGGCATTGAAGCCATGCGTGCCGAACGCGAGCGCTTCAATAAAGGGGAAAACTTTCTCGACGATGACGCCCTTGGCGAACAGTAATGTCAGCCCCGTGATACAGCGATGGCATCACGGGCAGACGGCGCGGTATGCTGAAATGACAGGCACCCTTTGATGTCTGTCATTTTTCATGGTTATGGCAGAACCACCGAGGCCGCTCTGCCGGCCGACGGCTGTCCCCTTTCATTTCAGCGGACCCCTTGAGCAGCATGACCACGCCGATCAAAAAATCCCACAAGCTCGACCACGTCTCCTACGACATTCGCGGTCCGGTACTTGAGCACGCCAAACGGCTCGAGGATGAGGGGCATCGCATCCTGAAGCTCAATATCGGCAACCCTGCACCCTTTGGTTTTGAGGCGCCCGAAGAGATCCTGCAGGATGTCATGCGCAACCTGCCCACCGCGCAGGGCTACTGCGATTCAAAAGGCCTCTATTCGGCGCGCAAGGCCATCATGCAGGAGTGCCAGCGCAACCGGGTCGAAGGGGTAGGCATCGAGGACATCTATGTCGGCAACGGCGTCTCCGAGATGATCGTCATGGCCATGCAGGCTCTTCTCGATGACGGCGACGAGGTACTGGTACCGGCGCCCGATTACCCGCTCTGGACGGCCGCCGCCAATCTCGCCAGCGGCCGGGCCGTTCATTACCTCTGCGACGAGAGTCAGGGCTGGGAGCCGGATATCGAGGATATTCGACAAAAGGTCACGGCCCGCACCCGGGCACTCGTGCTGATCAATCCCAACAACCCGACCGGCGCCGTCTACTCAAGGCAGGTCATCGAAAACGTGCTGCAGGTGGCACGCGAGCACGGCCTGATCGTCTTCTCCGACGAGATCTACGACAAGATTCTCTACGACGGCGCCTTTCATACCCCGACGGCGTCGCTGGCCGATGATCTTTTGATCATTACCATGAACGGGCTGTCCAAGAGCTATCGCTGCGCCGGTTTTCGCGCCGGCTGGATGATCGTCTCGGGTGAAAAGCGTCATGCCCGGGACTACATCCAGGGCCTGGACATGCTGGCCTCCATGCGACTGTGTGCCAACGTGCCGGCACAGCACGCCATTCAGACGGCGCTGGGTGGCTATCAGTCGATCAACGATCTGGTCCTGCCCGGCGGCCGGCTGCTGGCTCAGCGTGACACGGCCTGGGAGAAGCTCAACGAGATCCCCGGTGTGAGCTGCGTGAAGCCCCACGGTGCGCTTTACATGTTCCCGCGGCTCGACCCGGCCATGTACGACATCAAGGATGATCAGCAGCTGGTACTGGATCTGCTGCTCGAAGAGAAGATGCTGCTGGTGCAGGGTACGGCGTTCAACTGGCCCACGCCCGATCATCTTCGCATCGTGACGCTGCCCTGGGCCGATCAGCTTGAAGACGCCATCGACCGGCTGGGGCGGTTCCTCGCCCGCCGTCGTCAGGCGTGATCACCTAAACGATGCTTAAGGCGTGATTGAAACTCCCGGCGCCAGCACTTATCTAAGGGCTGTCGCTGGCGCCTGCCGCGCCCCCGCTGGACGGGCGGCCAATTGACATATCATTTCAACGGAGACCACCGGTCATGATGAGGATCGTCCTCTTTCTTGCCACCAACCTGGCAGTAGTGCTGGTGGCAAGCATCACGCTGCGCCTTCTTGGCGTGGAGAGTTATCTTGCCGGCAGCGGGCTCAACATGACCTCGCTGCTGATATTTTGTTTTGTGTTCGGCATGGCCGGCTCGCTGGTATCGCTACTGCTGTCCAAAAAGATGGCCAAGTGGAGCACGAAGGCCCAGATCATTGACCGCCCGAGCAATGCCAACGAGCAGTGGCTTTACGACACCGTCGCCGAGCTTTCCCGCGATGCCGGTATCAAGATGCCTGAAGTAGGTGTCTTCCCGGCGCAGCAGGCCAACGCCTTTGCCACCGGCTGGAACAAGAACGACGCGCTGGTGTGCGTCTCGGCCGGACTGCTCAATCAGATGCGCCCCGAAGAAGTTCGCGCCGTTCTGGGCCACGAGATCGGCCACGTGGCCAACGGCGACATGGTCACCCTGTCACTGATCCAGGGCGTTTTGAACACCTTCGTGATGTTCTTTGCCCGTGTGGCCGCACAGCTGCTGGACAGCTTTCTGCGTCGTGATGACAGCGGCGGCGGGCTGGGGTTCATGGGCTATTTCGCCGTGGTCATGGTGCTGGAGATCGTATTTGGTCTGGCAGCCTCGGTGATCGTTGCCTGGTTTTCGCGCTATCGTGAATACCGCGCCGATGAGGCCGGAGCAAGGCTTGCCGGCAGCGGCGCCATGATCAACGCCCTGGCACGCCTCAAGGCGCAGCAGGACATGCCCGATCAGATGCCGGACTCCCTGACCGCCTTTGCCATCACCACCGGCCAGACCCGCAAGATCATGGAAAAGCTCTTCGCCAGCCACCCCCCGCTGGACGATCGCATCGCAGCTTTGAAAAAGGCAGCCTACCAGCAGTAACAGCCAGGTCATACGCTGCAGCTGACACAAAAAGGCCCGCCCTCTGGCGAGGCCTTTTTTATGGTCGTTTCATGGCGTTCGCATCGCTCCGCTCGTCGTATCAACCGCCCGTTAATGAGGCATTAAATCTCTTTGGTCGATACCCGCGGATAACGTTTTGACAGAGGTCCTGCATCGAATTTATATAGATCGGTCTATACAGGAAACACTGCCCATGCCTGCTTCCAAACGTGACCATTTGCTGACCACTGCCGAACAGCTTTTTCATGAGCAGGGATTTCACGCCACCGGGATCGATCGCATCGTGTCAGCGGCCGGCGTGGTCCGCATGACCCTCTACAATCACTTCAGCTCCAAGGAAGCGTTGATCCTTACGGTGCTGGACGCGCGCCACCAGCGCTTTATCAAAAGCCTTGATATCGCTGTGGCCAGCGCTCCTGAAAGTCATGCGACAAGCGCACTGGCCGAGGCACATGGCCAATGGCTAAACGCCTACAGTCAGCATGGCTGCATCATGCTCAAGGCCATGGGGGAATTCGCCGAACACAGCGCGGCCATTCCGGCGCCCGGCGACAGACTGCGTTAATGCCTCATGGGCGTGTTTGACCAGCGGCTCGGCGTCAAGGTCGACAGCTTTGTGCGAGGCCCTGTCGGTCGTGCCGATCAGGACACCGCAAAGAGTGTCATTACACTCGGCCACCTGAAGGTAGTCTGCATTTTGAAAGTCCTTCGCCAGAAACATGATGGCCATGTCGCGAAGAGCCGTTTGATCAGTGACAGCGGTGAAAATGGCAACATTCATGTTGGTCACGAAGATGTCGACGACACGAGCGAAGTCGTCAGCACTGGCGGGCCGATACTGGATGTTCATGGACATTGCCTGTTTTCAGGTTGAGGGCCATACACCGTAGTGATGCTACCCACGTCGGCGCCTGCCGACGCAGGACATCAAGCACTTCCATTTCTGCGCGTTTTTTCATCCCTGACCGAATCGAGCGCTGGCGTCAACGCAAAAATCTCGACCGTTTGCGGTGAGAATCGCACCACGATCTGTCAGATCAATTACTTGCGCGGTGAGCGTATGGCAAAGCCTGCATTTTCCAGCACGTCTCGCACTGCGCCGGCGCTGTGCTTGAGCTCGACTCGAAGCGTTGAGAACTCGCGACGCGACGGGTATTCGCGGCGCATCAGATCAAATCCCTTCGCCATGCCGTACTGGCGTCGATAGCGCTCGAATAATAGCGCGTCACGGCGCACGTCATAGCAGGTACGCGCACACAGCAGCAGCGCTTCCTGTGGAGGAGCGCGGCGGGAAATGGCAATGCGGCGCAGCCAGTTCTCGGGCTTGAGCTGACCCAGCCGCTTGCGTACCGGTAGACCAAAATGTCGGCTCATGGCCTGATACAGCATCTCGGTGCCCCGCAGCTTGCCATCCAGGCTGTAACCTGCCACATGCGGTGTGGCAATGGTGGCCAGGCGATACAGCGCTTCATCGATATCGGGCTCGTTTTCCCACACATCCAGCACCGCACGCAGGTCGGGGTCGCGTTCAAGCCGGACCTTGAGTGCCTGACCATCCACGCAGTCGCCACGGCCAGCGCTGATCAGGATCTGATCGGTCCGCAGCGCCTCGATATGCTGCTCGCCAAGCAGGTGATGCGTGGGGTGGTCTCCCCCGCGAATCAGCGGTGTGTGTACCGAGACCACATCAACCTGCTCGATCAGTGATTCAAGGCTGGTGAAGCCCTCACTGCCCTCCTGCTCGGCGCGCGGCGGATCACAGACCAGACAGCGGATACCCAGCGACCGAAGCCGCTCGACCAGTCGTCCACCCACGTTGCCGGCGCCCACGACGCCGACCAGCCGGTCGGTGAGTGCGACGCCGTCCTGCTCGCCGAGCAGCAGCAGTGTCGAGATCACATAGTCGCCGACAGAATCAGCGTTACAGCCCGGCGCGCTGGCAAACCCGATGCCCTGCTCCGCCAGCCAGTCCTGATCCACGTGATCGCACCCGATGGTCGCGGTGCCCACAAACTTTACGCGCGAGCCTTCCAGCAGCTCGGCGTTGACGCGCGTTACCGAACGCACCAGCAGGATATCGGCATCACGGACCTGCTCACGGCTCATCTCGCGTCCGGGCAGCCGTATCAGCTCGCCGTAATCCGCAAAAAAGGCTTCGGCCAGCGGAATATTCTCATCTGCCACAATACGCATGATTCAATCGATACCTGCACTGCCATGAATGAATAACACACCCGCCCTGAACGACCGCCGGCGTGCTCTGCTTTGTCGAAACGCCCGTGACCGTTACAATCGGCGCCCTGTCGGCGTCAACGCCAGCACTGCCTTCATCTTCCTCGTATCCAATACTACACAGGAGCGCTGCCTTGATCATCCGCTGGGAAAGCGACCATGACTACGTGCTGGTACACGTTCATCAGGACATGTTCGGCGACTGGATCTTTGTCCGCGCCTGGGGACAGACCGGCACCGCCTACGGCGGCATCCAGCACGCGCTGGCCGAAGACTATACCCAGGCCATGACCTGGGTCAGCGATGTGGACCATATCCAGCGTCTGCGCGGGTTTACCAAGGTGCTCGAAACCAGCGACGACGCCCCTGAAGCCCGGGACGCCGTGCGCCAGCTCTCCCTGCTGGACGCCCATTAATCCGTTTGATGGCGAATCTGATAGACGTGATGAATATCAGGGCGCCGCTCGAAATCCGGATCCAGCATCTGCTTTGACAGCGCCTTCACTTCAAAGCGCTCGCTGACGCTCTCATCCATTTTGAAACGGCGCAGGTTATTGGAAAACAACAGCGTGCCGCCCGGTGCCAGATGCGCCATGGCACGGTCGATCATGTGGGCATGATCACGCTGGATATCCAGCACGTTGTCCATTTTCTTGGAATTGGAAAACGTCGGCGGGTCCATGAAGATGAGATCAAACTGCGGCCCCGTTCGCTCAAGCCAGGCCATGCAGTCTTCACGCATCAGCCGGTGGCGTGACATGTCGAGCCGATTGAGTCGAAAGTTGTCTTCGGCCCAGCCCAGGTAGGTGTTGGACATGTCGATGCTCAGGCTTTCGCTTGCCCCACCCAGCGCGGCCTGAACGCTGGCCGTGGCGGTATAGCAAAAGAGATTGAGCACCCGCTTGCCGGCGGCGTTCTCGAACAGCCAGCGCCGCACGGGGCGATGATCCAGAAAAAGCCCCGTATCCAGATAGTCGCGCAGATTGACCCAGAGTTTCGCGCTGCCCTCACCTACCTGAAAGCGCTGACCGGTGCTGTCGCGGCGCTCGTACTGCGCCCGTCCCGACTGACGCTCACGGCGTTTCAAAAAGATGTAGTCCGCCGAAACGTTCAGCACTTCCGGCAGCACGCCGACCGCTTCCAGCAAACGGCGCTCGGCCTGACCGGCATCGATCGAGCGCGGCGCGGCGTACTCCTGCACGTGCACCCAGGCCCCATAGATATCGATGGCGAGTGCGTATTCGGGCATGTCCGCGTCATAAAGGCGGTAGCACTCGACGCCCGAGCGCTTGAGCCATTTCGACAGACGCTTCTGGTTTTTCCTGAGCCGGTTGGCAAACATCTGCGCCCCGGCCGAGTGGGTCACGGCGCCGGCATTGTCGCTTTCCTGTGTCGCCCGCTGTTCCTGTTCGTTCTCCTGCCTTTCCGGACGCGCCCGCTCGTGCACGTCGATCAGCAACAGCTTGGTGTCCAGACTGCCGTTTTTGAAGGCGTACTGACGATGGGCTTTCATGCCCAGTCGGTGGCCGAGCTTCGGGTCCCCGGTCAAAAGCGCCACCGACCAGCCGACAAAATGCTCGCGCAGCAGCGCACCCAGCCCCTGATAGAGACTGATCAGTGCCGGCAGCTCCCCAAGACGCTCACCGTAGGGCGGATTGGTGATCACCAGCCCGGGCGCCATTGTCGGAGGCGCTGACAACGCATCGGCATACTCAAGGTGTAAAAGCTGTTCGACCCCGGCGCGGCCGGCGTTGGCACGGGCCGCCTCGATAGCCCGTTGATTGTGGTCACGACCACACAGGGTCAACCGGCATTCGCGCCGGCCGACGCGCGCCCGATGCGCTGCCTCACCGTGAACTTCCTGCCAGAGCGTGTCGTCGTGTCCGGCCCAGCCGTGAAAGCCAAAACGCGGACGCGCCAGGTTGGGCGCCACGTCACAGGCCATCAGCGTCGCCTCGATCAGAAGCGTTCCCGAGCCGCACATCGGGTCAAAAAGGCTTTCTCCCCGAGTGGCACGTGCCGGCCAGCCGGCGCGGACCAGCAGTGCGGCGGCCAGGTTCTCCTTGAGTGGCGCGTTGGCGCCCTCCAGCCGATAGCCGCGCAGATGCAGGCTGTCGCCGGAGAGATCGATGCCCAGCACCAGCCGGCCACGATGCAGATGCGCGTAAAGACGCAGATCAGCCGCCCCCGGATCAATGGTCGGTCGCGCCAGGCCATGATCCTGAAAACGATCCACCACGCCATCCTTGACGCACTGCGCCCCGAAGCGGGTGTGGCGAATTTGGGCGCTTTCACCGTGAAAATCGACGCGCAGGCTGGCACCAGGCGCGATCAGGGTTTGCCACTCGATGCTGTGGGAGGCCGCCACCAGCGACGGGCCATCTTCCACGTCCTCGAAACGACCGGCCACAAGGATGATGCGGTTGGCCAGTCGTGACCACAGACACAGGCGGTAAAGCACATCGCGAGTGGCACTGCCGTGTACGCTTGAGACGCTGGTGCGCGCGATGTTGGCACCCAGTCCGGTCAGCTCCTCGGAGAGCAGGGTTTCCATGCTGCGCGGACAGGTGGCAAGAAAGGAGAGCTCCTCATGAGCCGTATCCGGTAAATGGTCAGTGCTGGAGGGCATCATGCGGTGTCATATTCCTGAAAAGATTAATAAGCGATTTGCTTAGATGAAAACGATTTTCGACAGCATCCGGCCGCTGCTGTAAAGGTATAGGGGTAGCTACGAAAGATCGCACGATCGCTGTCAACCTACGACCCCTGCGGTAGTGGTACGGCCATTGCCACGGGACGAAACACTATTTTGTGTGAAGCGAGGTTATCCAATGAAAAGACAGAAACGTGATCCCTTCCAGAAAGCCTATGTCAGTGGTTACAAGGCCGGTGTGACCGGACGTTCCAGAGATGACTGCCCCAGTCAGGGTATCGAAATGCGCGAGTCCTGGATGAGCGGCTGGCGTGAAGGCCGTGAAGCGCAATGGTCCGGCATGACAGGGGTCTCGGGTCTGCACGTCAATCCGATGGCGACGACCTGATCCGCCTCGGTACCATTGAGCCCATCGCATGACATGACATCCGGGTACGTCATCAGCGTGCCCGGTCTTGCATGCTCCTTCCCGCTCTTCTTCGAACTTTTGGCAACTCTGCTCAGGAAATATCCTTCAGCGCCTGGGCGCACTGTTTGACCAGTGCCGGGCCCTCAAAGATCAGACCGCTATAGAGCTGCACCAGATCGGCACCGGCCTGACGCTTTTCCACGGCCGCCTCGCCACAATCGATGCCGCCAACGCCGACAATGGTGATGTCCGCAAGCCTTTCGCGCAAGCGCCTGACGATCGTCGTGGAGGCCGTCCTCACCGGACGTCCTGACAGCCCGCCAGTCTCATCGGCGTGGGTACTGCCTGAAATGGCGTCGCGGCTGACGGTCGTGTTGGTCGCAATAACCGCCTCCACCTCACAGTCTCTCAGACACGCCGCCACCAGATCCGTCTCCGGCTCGCTCATGTCGGGCGCAATCTTGACCGCCAGCGGCACCTGCCGACCATGGCGCTGGTTAAGCGACCGGTTTTCCTGTTGCAGTGCCGACAAAAGCGCATTGAGATGCTCGCCAAACTGCAGGCTGCGAAGCCCGGGCGTGTTGGGCGAGGAGATATTGACGGTCACATAATCGGCGTGGCTGTGCACGGCCCGCAGACAGGTCAGGTAGTCGTCTACTGCCTGCTCGACCGGGGTGGTCAGATTCTTGCCGATATTGATGCCGATGACGCCGTCATAGCGGCTGCGGGCCACATTGGCCACCAGCTGATCGACACCCTGATTGTTAAAACCCATGCGGTTGATGATCGCGCCGTGCTCGGGCAGACGAAACAACCGCGGCGCGGGATTGCCGGATTGCGCCCGGGGCGTCACCGTACCGACTTCCACAAAGCCAAACCCCAGTGCGCCCAGCGCATCGAGATGCTCGGCGTTTTTGTCCAGCCCGGCGGCAAGCCCGACCCGATTGGCAAAGCGAAGCCCCATCAACGTGACCGGGTCCTCAATCGGAGAAGAGACCAGCGCACGCTGTAGATGAAGACGATGTGCCAGATCCAGCGATGACAGCGTCAGGCCATGGGCCGTTTCAGGGTCGAGACGAAACAGCAGCGCACGAGCGGCCTTGTACATGAAAGACGTGTCCTTGAAAGCGAATGGACCCGGCCCGGGAACTGCCCCGGGCCAAGCAGGAGAGATCAGTTACCGGGCTGTTCGATGCGCAGTGTGAAGTTGTTGGCACCGCCGCGTACGCCACCGAACTTCTGTCCGCGCACGCGCACGCTGTAAATGCCGGGCTCCAGGGATTCACGGATGTGGAAATCGCCCTGGAAACCGCTGCCGCTGTCGCTGGCCACGACGTTATCGTTGCTGTCGACAAGCTCTCCGGAGATGCGGTAGTTACCGCTGGAGTCCATCGTAAAGCTGTCAACGGTGACGACACCGGCAGAGACCACTTCAAACTTGAGGACTTCACCATTGGTGCGCATGGGCACGTCACGCAGGATGCGCTCGCGAATGGGCGAGGTGTTCTCGTCTGCCCCGGCTGAACGGTCCGCACGCGCCTCGCCTGAGCCTTGTGTAGACACCTGTTCGCTGTTGCGGGTGGCATTGACGTCGCCCTGGCCTGCCGTCAGGCCATCGCCCTCTTCCACCGTCTCCGACCGAGCGGCCTGCTCCAGCGCACGACCGGAAGGGCCGGGCTGCGGACGCGTCTCACCGGGGCCGGTCACTACACTGGCGCTGCGCTGCGATGCACCGGTACCGGCTGCCGTGGCATCACCCTGAACGGCGCCATCACGACCGAGCCGCGCCGGCGTGTCGGCATTGTTCCCGGCCGCCGCCGCGCTTGTACTGCCCAGCCGCTCGATGCGATTGGCATCGGCCAGCCCCTCGCCACGCACGCTGGCGTCGGCGCGCTGAACGGAGACGGTCACGGACTGGGTCTGGTCACGAGCCGGACTGCGGTTTCGACCGGTAATCACCATATGATAGGTGCCCGGCTCGAGCTGATGGCGAATCATCAACCCATTGGTCTGATCGTTGCCGCTGGCTGTGGCCAGCGTTTGACCGCTGTCATCACGCAGCTCGGCATTGACTTCATAAAGCCCCGACGTGCCGTGAAAGGCGCGCGCTTCGATGAGATAGTCACCGCCCTGGCTGACATCGAAATCGTGCGACACCGGCTTCGAGCCCAGATAGATGGACCGACTCATGGAATCCGTATCGCGCTGGATGGCACCGGAAACATCGACCCGGCTTGCGGCCTGCTCGGCACGCTCGAGCGCCGGGCTTTTGGCGGCAAGTACCTGCCCCGAGAGAGTGCCAAGCCCTACGCCCATCCCCAGTGCCAGATACAGGATTGTATTTTTCATGATATCTCTCGTTGGAATGATCCATGGATGCCGAGGCAGACAGCGCTCGTGTATCGCACACTCGGCAAAACGGCCACAGCATAACAAAGCCTGCGTATTTGGCGATGCTTTTGACTAGCCCATCCGTATCGGCATACCTGTATAAAGCAGCTGCCCATCGCCCTGCATGACCACCGCGTTTTCGCCGAAAAAGGCCCCTGTGTCCGCCACATGATCCATCGTTGTGAGCGTTTTCAAGGGCTCACCGGGCACGGCGATGTCACCACTGCACTGATTGATGGTGGTAATCCGACAGCGCTTGCAGGGTTGGCACAGCCACAGCGACAGGTTCTCGCCGGCAAGAGTGGTACTGCCATGCTCGGCAAAGGCCGGTGCCCCCTCAATAACAATGTTGGGTCGAAACCGGGACATGGGAATCGCCGCCAGCGAGCGCGCCTCAAGACGGGCATTGAGGGCTGCCAGCGACGAGGTGGACGCCACCAGCAGCGGGTAGCCATCGGCAAAGCCGGTATGCGCCACATGCTCGCCCAGACATTCCGGGCTGACGCGGCGCTGATTGTCACGAGGCACCCGCTTGAGTCTCACGGGCCGCTCGAAAAAGTCGCTCAGCCACCGGGCCGCTTCGTCCCCCTCATCAAGGCCCTGACACTCGTTACCGAAAATGCGAACCCGCGAAGGCGCCACATCCGGGGGCGTGAGCGCGAGGAAAAGATGGCGCCGGTCGGGTGCCTTAAGCACCAGATGATGCGCATCGATGGCGGGCACCAGCGTGGCCATGCGCGCACAGCTGCGCTGGGTCATGAACTCACCGTTGTCATCGGTAATGACCCAGCGTCGATCATGCATCAGCCCTTCAGCAGTCAGTACCGACCGGGACAGGTCGATACCGGCCAGTGACTTGACCGGGTAGATATGCAATGAGCTGATACACGGTGTCATGAACGCTTATCCGATGGCCTGAATGGATAAAAAGCAATGTAACATAAAAAAAACGCCGCCCCGGAGGGCGGCGTTGGATCATGCAGATACCAGAAGCCGAGCGCTGATCAGCCCGACTAGGCGTCGGAAGGCGGCCGCTCGGAAAGTTCTCCAAGGGCACGCACGGCCACCGTAAAGAGCGCATAGCCCAGTTCGTCGGTGGAGTGCACCTCTTCGAGCAGAGCACACCAGCGCTCGACCGGCGCCTTGTGCTGTTTCATCCACTGCTCGACGCAGCCGTCGACATCCTCACACGCCTCGCTGCGCAACACGCTTGCCGTCAGCGTCAACTGCTGGCGATCAAGGTCGTCACGAAGGGCTTCGCGTGCGATCGTCTGCCAGCTGTCGTTCACCTCGAGACGATTGACCTGCTCCAGCATCCAGGGCAGCGAGAGCTTCTCCCCGATGAGGTAATAGGTGTCGGCCACACGCTCCAGCGATATCCCGGTCAGCCGTGCCGTGTCGATAATGCCAAGTCCGGCATACAGGCTTTCGGTTGCGGCCACGCGTTCGGCCAGTGCTTCCGCCACACCGGATTCGATATAGCGGTCCCGCAGTGCCAGACACTGACGCTGCGCCTCACCGCGAAGCCGCTCACCGATATTGTCACGCAGACGCTCAAGATCCGGGGCGTACTGCTCGACCACGGTATCGGCATTGCTCTGCATGTGGTAGCGCAGGAAGTAGCGCGTGGCGCGACGCAACAGACGAACCAGCGAGAGCATCATGTCGTACTGGATATCGGTATCGACCTGCGCATCCAGCGCCTCGATCTGCTGCCACAGTGACGCCAGTCCAAAACTGTCGCGCGCCATGACGTAGGCCCTGACCACCTCGCCGGCACTGGTGCCGGTAATGTCCATCAGCCGTCTGACGAACGGAATGCCCATGTGGTCGATGACGTCACCGGCAATCTTGGTCGCCACGATCTGATGACGCAGGCGGTGATTGGTAATTTCTTCGCCATACCGCTCGACCAGCGACGCCGGGAAGGCACGCTCGGCGTGATTGACGATGCCCGGTTCGCTGGGCACATCAGAGGCCACCAGCAGGCCCTTGAGATCGATCTTGGCATGCGAGATCAGTGAGGACAGCTCCGGGTGCGTCAGGCCTTCGCCGCGCTCGGCGCGCGCGGCAAGCGTCGCGTCATCGGGCAGGGCTTCCAGCTCCCGATCAAGCTGACCGGTGCCTTCCAGATCACGAATGAAGCGCCGGTAGGGGCCCAGGTTTTCCGCGGACAGCAGTCGTGACAGGGACAGCGCCTGGGTTTGGCGGTAATTGTCATCTACCACCAGATCCGCCACTTCATCGGTCATCTGCGCCAGCAGTTCGTTGCGCTGCTTGCCGGTCATGTCGCCACGCGCGACCACTTCATCCAGCAGGATCTTGATGTTGACCTCGTGATCCGAGCAGTTCACGCCCCCCGCGTTATCGATAAAGTCGGTATTAAGACGCACGCCCTGCTGGGCCGCTTCACGACGACCGAGCTGGGTGACCCCCAGATTGCCGCCCTCACCGACCACGCGACAGCCTAGCTCGCTGCCGTTGACGCGCAGCGTATCGTTGGCCTTGTCGCCGACATCGGCGTGGCTCTCTTCGCTCGATTTGACGTAAGTGCCGATCCCCCCGTTCCAGAGCAGATCCACGTTTGATTTCAACAGCGCATGAATCAGCTCGGCCGGCGATAGCCGCGACGCGGTAAGGCCAAAGCGTGACTTCATGGCCTCGGTGATCTCAATGGACTTGGCGTCCCGTGAGAACACCCCGCCGCCCTCGCTGATCAGGGAGGTGTCGTAGTCCTCCCAGCTTGAGGTGGCCAGTTCGAATAGACGCTTGCGCTCCTTGAAGGAGGCCGCACAGTCAGGCTCGGGGTCGATAAAGATATGGCGATGGTTGAAGGCCGCCACCAGCTGGATCGTTTCCGACAGCAGCATGCCGTTGCCGAACACGTCGCCGGCCATATCGCCGACCCCGATCACGGTAAAGGGATCCTTCTGAGTGTTGACGCCCAGCTCACGGAAGTGGCGCTTGACCGCTTCCCAAGCACCGCGGGCCGTAATCGCCATGGCCTTGTGGTCGTAGCCGTTTTTGCCACCGGAGGCGAAGGCATCTCCCAGCCAGAAGTTGTATTCCCGCGCCAGGGCGTTGGCGATATCGGAGAAGGTGGCCGTGCCCTTGTCGGCAGCCACGACCAGATAGGGGTCATCCTCGTCATGGCGTACGACATGCTCGGGCGGCACCACCTGCTTGTCGATCAGGTTATCGGTGATATCAAGCATGCCGCGAATCAGGGTCTGATAGCAGGCAATGGCTTCCTTCTGGATCGCCTCGCGACTGCCGCCTGCCGGGGCCTGCTTGCAGATAAAGCCGCCCTTGGCACCGCTGGGCACGATAACCGAGTTCTTGACGTGCTGCGCCTTGACCAGTCCGAGGATTTCGGTACGAAAGTCCTCGAAGCGGTCCGACCAGCGCATGCCGCCACGGGCGATGTTGCTGGTGCGCAGATGCACCCCTTCCATGCGAGGCGAGTAGACAAAAATTTCATACAGCGGACGCGGGCGCGGCACATCGTTGATCTGACGCGGCGCCAGCTTGAAGGAGATATAGGGTTTGGGCTCGCCATCCTCTCCCGGCTGGAAATAGTTGGTACGCAGTGTGGCGCCGATCAGCTCCATATAAAGGCGGATCAAACGGTCATCGTTGAGGCTTGTGACCTCTTCCAGATAGGCCTCGATACGCTCACGGACCGTTTTGAGCCCGTCTTCGCTACGCGCAATCTGCGGATCAAACCGGTTGCGAAACAACGTCACCAGTTCACGGGTAATCCCGGCATGCTGGGTCAGGGCCGCGGCGATATAGTCCTGCGATAGACCAAAACGAATCTGTTTGAGATAGCGCGCGTAGGCGCGCAGCATCGCCACCTCGCGCCAGTCGAGCCCGACGGCAATGATCAGGCGGTTGAAGCTGTCGCTTTCGGCAGCGCCCGACCAGATGCGCGTAAAGGCATCGATGAAGGTGTGGCGCATGCCGTGAAGATCCACCTGCTCGTGGCCCGAGGATTCCAGATTGAAATCATGAATCCAGACCACGTTGTCGGCACGCTCGATCTCGTAGGGGCGCTCGCTGATCACACGCAGCCCCATGTGCTCAAGCATCGGCAGCACATCGGAAAGCGGCACCGGCTGGTCGCGATGGAACAACTTGAGATTGACGTCGCTTTCATGCTCGAGCTGGCGATACAGGCTCAGCCCGATGGCGGTCTCGTTATCGAGCCCTTCCATGTGGCCGATGTCGTAGATGGCGGTGCGCGGCGTGAAGTCTTCCCGGTAGCTGCTGGGGAAGGCGTCACGATAGCGCTCCATCAGACGATTGGCAGGCTCCTCACCGTAGCCTTCCACCAGCGCTTCGTGCAGATCGTCACGCCAGCCCCGCGCGATGGCGATGACCTTTTTCTCCAGCGCGCGATTGTCATACGCCACCGGCTTGTCGCCGTTAAAGCGTAAAATCAGCTGAATGCGGGCCAGCACCGACTCGGAGAGATACGTATTGAAATCGCCAAAGCTGGCATCGAGCTCTTCACACAGCATGTTCTGAATGCGCAGGCGCAGATCGGTCGAGAACACGTCACGCGGGACATATACCAGACAGGAGTAGAAGCGCCCGGAGCGGTCCTCGCGAATGAACAGCCGCACGCGACGGCGTTCGCGAATGCTTAGAATGCCCATGGCCGTGCGGCAAAGGTCTTCCGTGCCCATCTGGAACAGCTCATCACGGGGATAGACTTCCAGAATCTGCTGAAGCTGCTTGCCATTGTGCCCGGTCGGGTCAATGTTGGAATCGCTGAGCACGGCATCGATCTTGCGACGCAGTACGGGAATATTGACCGGGCGCTCGTTGTAGACCGACAGCGTATAAAGCCCGAGAAAGTGGCGCTCGCCGATGACGTCACCCTGCTCGTTGTGACGCTCAACGATGATGTAATCCGGATAGCTCGGCCGATGAATGCGTGACGGCCAGGCGCTCTTGGCAAAGGAGATCAGCTCGGGGATCAGGACATACTCCCCCTGCTCTGCCTCATTGTCGCTGAACTGCTGGGGCTCCTCGCAGTAGCGCGGGCTGTCCAGCGTCAGCACTCCCAGTTCGCTGCCGCTGGTGCGTACCAGCCTGGCGTGCCCGTCCTGGCTTTGAAGCTCGTAATCCTCAAAGCCCAGAAAGGTAAAGTGGTCATCCAGCAGCCATGCCAGAAAGTCGCGTGCCTCGTCGATATCACGCTTTTCAACAACCCGGGGCGGATGCGTGTCCATCTCCTTGAGTGCGGCACGCGCCTGGTCGCGCATGGCGTCAAAATCGGAGACGGCAGCCCGCACATCGGTCAGCACATCCTGAATGTTGTCCCTGAGCTCATTGAGCATGGCCGTATCGGAGTGACGATCGATCTCGATGTAGATGACCGATTCCCGCGCGGCAGGGGCATCCGCGGCGCGAGGCGGCGTAAAGCGCACCAGACGCTGCTCCTCGTCGCGCTCGCTGGCGATGACCGTGTTCAGAATGGCATGAACGGTGAAACCGCAGCGATTGAGCTCGATGCGCACCGAATCCACCAGAAAGGACATGTCCGGGCTGACGACTTCCACTACCGTATGGGTCGACTGCCAGCCATGCTCTTCGTATTCAGGGTTGAAAACGCGCACCTTTGGACGTCCGTTCTGCTCTCGCTGCTGCAGAAAAAACCAGGTCGAAAGCGTGGCGCCATAGAGGTCCTCGAAATGACGCTCTCGCAGGTCCTCGTGGCTGGCACCGGCATAATAGTGGCGTGCAAAGGCGCTGATGTTGCGCGCCTGCTCGGGCGCCAGACGCTCGTCAAGCAGCGTCTCGAGCGCTTTGAAAAAGTCTTCCTTGTTGTCCGGCACTGTACTCTGCATCGATTCTCCTCGCGTACCGCAAATGCCTACGCATCCTGATGGGATGACCACGGTGACATCCTAGTTCAGCAAACGCTTTATCCCTACTGTATACCCATTTTTATCATGGCCCATGAGCAAGCGGCATGGGCACGCCCCGGTAATGACGCTATCGGCATGGCAGTCATGAAAACGCCCCGGCCCCGCCGTGGCGGGGCCGGGAAAGCACGGCATCGCAATCGATCAGCGCCGCTTGAGCAGCACACCACACTCACAGTGGTCGGTGTAGGGAAACTGATCAAAAAGCGCCAGACGATGAATCTCGTGAGTACGCCCGAGCTGCTCCAGATTGGCTTCCAGGGTATCGGGGTTGCAGGAGATATAAACGATGTCATCAAAGCGGGCGATCTGTTCGCAGCTGTCGGCGTCAAGCCCCGCCCGCGGCGGGTCGACCAGTACGGTCGAAAAATCATGCGCTTCAAGCTGCATATCGCTGACACGCCGGCCCGTTTTTTCTCCCGACAGTGCCTGGGCGAACTCCTCGCTCGACATGCGCGCCACGTGAGCATTGTCGATACCGTTGAGCGCCAGATTGTGCTGGGCCGAAGCCACTGACGTACGCGATATTTCGGTGGCCACCACGCGCCGGAAATTGTCTGCCAGAGCGATGGTGAAATTACCGTTGCCGCAGTAAAGCTCGACCAGGTCGGTGTCACGGCGCCGGCCATCATTACCCTGTGTGACTTCCCGGGCCCAGTTGAGCATGCTTTCAGCGATGTCGGCGTTGGGCTGGGTAAAGCTGTTTTCGACCTGCTGATAGCTGAACACCCGCCCGGCCACATCGAGATGCTCGGTCACCGATTCACGCGTCAGCACCCGACGCTGCTTGCGTGCCCGGCCGATAATGGCGGCGTCCAGCGTCGTTTCGAGCTCGCGGGCGGCCTGTTCCCACTCGTCATCAAGCTTTCGGTGGTAGACCAGCGTCACCAGCGCCTCGCCCTGACGGGTCGTCAGATACTCCACCTGAAAAAGGCGATGGCGCAGCACTGGGGCGTCGCGAATGGCGTCAATCAGCTGCGTCATCAACGCATTGATGCGCCGACTTGCCACGTCATACTGATCCATGCGCACGGTTTGTTTAACACCGTCGGCATCGGCCTCGAACATGGCATGAAAGAGATCATCGCCTTCATGCCAGATGCGAAACTCGCAGCGCATGCGGTAATGGCTCGCCGGAGAGGCAAATACCTCAAGCGGCGGCGCCTTGAAACGGGCAAACTGATCGATAATGCGCTGGCGCTTGGCGTCAAGCAGCGCAGAGTACTGGTCGGGGTCAACGACGGGTACGCTCAATGTGAAATACCTGATCCGGCCGTCATGATAACGGTCATGATGAAAGAGGCCGCCAGTGTAGCGCCTGCCCATCGCAGCTCAAGTACTGACGCCGCCCATTGCCCGCCGGTGACCTGTGATACGGCGTCACTGTGACAAATGCTGTAGACTCCCGACGCCTTATTGGCTATATCTCGATCGTTGCCCATCGGGGAACGCCTTGTCATGACAACCATCACTTCTTTCGCTTTCAGGAACTCGACATGCTGACTCTTCTCAAGCGGCACTGGATGCTGGCGGCACTGGTATTCGCTGCCCTTTTCATGGTGTTTTTTGCCGCGGTCGTCCCCCGCAAGCCGGCAGCGGGCCTTGAACAGGCACATTATCCGGCGATCGAGAAGTTCGGCGGCATTGCCGAGCGTCATGACACGATAGATGTTCCCGACCCCAACAAGCATTATCAGGTCATCTTTGACGTGGTCAGCGGAAGCGACGACCCCCGCACGATCAACCCCGGTCTGATGCGCGTGGCGCGTGCCGTCAATGTCTTTGCCGAAGCCGGTGTGCCGCTGGAGAATCTGGATTTTGTGGCCATCATTCATGGCGATGCGACGCGCAGCGTGGTCAACTCCGGGGTGTACAACAAGTGGTTCGGATTCGACAACCCCAACGTCGCACTGGTCCATGCCCTGACGGAAGCAGGCGTTCGCGTACGAGTATGCGGTCAGGTGCTCAACCACTGGAAGATTGCTGATGCCGACGTCAACGACGAGATCGGGATCACGCCTTCGGCGCTGAGCACACTGGCAATCTACGGCAACGAAGGTTACGCCTACGAGCGGCTGTAACCCCCTGTCGCAGCAGACATGAAAAAGCGGGGCGGCATATGAATGCCGCCCCGCTCATGTTTGCACCCTTGCCTGCCTGGGATGCCGGAGTCGCGCCCGAAGGGCCGGCACTCAGGCCACCGCCGGTCGGATTTCACGAAATTCGGCGTAGAGGTCCGGATATTCCTGCTGAAGGCGTGCCAGCTGCGTACGAGCCTGAAGCGGCAGCGTATCGCGCAGCTCGACATATTCGTCTTCATCCAGACTGGCGTCCAGCAGCGGAAACAGGTGTTCACGCTCCATGCGCAGCACATGACGGTGCGCGTCCAGATAGGCCTTGAGGCGCTCGCCAAAAAGCGTCATGGGCATGATGGCATCCATCAGGATGTTATCGAGATCATCGCCCAGATGCCTCAGACGCTGTTTGAGCTCACGATACTCACCGGCCAGCTCACAGATTTCCTGCCCGGTATGCGCACCGCGCTCGGTCAGCCGATTGCCGCAGAGAGTTTCCAGCGGGACGATGTAGTCGTCCATATAGTCCATGATGTAGTCACACGCCTCACGCATGAGGCGAAAGCTCGGGCGCTCTCCGGTCACAAGATAACGATGCTGCAGCGTTAGCACATGAAGCAGGCGAGCCATATGAGCATGATCCTGGCGAAGCTGAGTCAACTTGAGCATGGCGGCGTCTCCGGCAAATTTGACGAGCTACCAGTCTTGTGCGTTTTGCATCTGATCGCCACTTACTTTGGTCGCATACAGCGCTCATTAAATTTAATACCTGCCAAAGCCACGCCAGGCGCACCGACGGCCATCATGGTCTCGATCGCGTCATGACGGGCATGAGACAACAGACGCGACGTCATCATACTTTCTCATGATGGCTCGACACCGCGTCGATGCGTCGCAGCCTGATCCAGTCCTTCCAGCCACTCCAGCTTTTCGGCAATGCGCTTTTCAAGGCCGCGGTCGACCGGTTGATAGTAGCGAGTACCCACCAGCGCCTCGGGGAAATAGGTTTCACCGGCAGCATAGGCATGGGGTTCATCATGGGCATAGCGGTAGTCATGACCATGCCCCAGAGACTTCATCAGGGACGTGGGCGCATTGCGCAGGTGCACCGGCACCTCGTGCCCGGGACTTGAGGCCACATGCGCGCGCGCCTGATTGTAGGCCACGTAGGCGGCATTGCTTTTCGGGGCGCTGGCGATATAAAGAATGGCCTGGGCGACGGCAAGCTCGCCTTCCGGACTGCCCAGACGCTCCTGCACCTCCCAGCCGTCCAGCGCCAGGCGCAGCGCTCTGGGGTCGGCGTTGCCGATCTCTTCGCTTGCCATGCGAACCACCCGACGAGCGATGTAGAGCGGGTCTGCCCCGCCGTCGAGCATGCGACAGTACCAGTAGAGCGCAGCGTCAGGGGCACTGCCGCGAATCGACTTGTGCAGCGCCGAAATCTGGTCATAAAAGAGATCGCCGCCGCGGTCGAGCCGGCGCGTACTTTCGCCCAGCACCTCTTCGATGACCGCCTGCGACAGTCTCGGCGCCTCCCCCTCGCGGCCGGCTTCGGCCATGTCGGCGGCAATCTCCAGCAGATTGAGCGCCCGACGCGCGTCACCGTCAGCCGCCTGCGCCAGAAGATCACGGACGCTGTCTGGTGCCTCGATACCGGCCTCGCCGAGACCGGCCGGCTCCAGCAGGGCGCGGTCGATGACCTGACGAAGCTCCTCGGTGCTCAGTGGCTTGAGCACATGAACCCGCGCCCGCGACAGCAGCGCATTGTTGAGCTCGAAGGAAGGATTTTCGGTGGTGGCGCCGACAAAGGTGAACACGCCTTCCTCGACCCAGGGCAGGAAAGCGTCCTGCTGTGCCTTGTTGAAGCGATGCACCTCATCGACGAACAACAGCGTGCGCTGTCCGGTCTGGCCTCGTTGCTGCGCCTCGAAGGCTGCGGCACGAATCTCCTTGACGCCCGCCGAGACGGCCGAGAGCGTAGCAAAGTGCGAACGGGTATAGCCGGCGATCAGGCGTGCCAGGGTGGTCTTGCCAACGCCGGGCGGTCCCCAGAGGATCATCGAATAAAGCTGATCGCGCGCCAGGGCACGCGTGAGAGGACGGTCCGGCCCCAGCAGATGGGACTGACCGATATAGTCTTCCAGTCGGGCCGGACGCAAGCGCGCCGCCAGGGGTTGCCCGGGCGGCGCGTCACGATCAAACAAATCACTCATGAAAAAGGCACCCTTGTGCGGATCATGCCTCCATCATGGCAGATAACGCGGTATCAATCAGTTGCCTTCGCGCATCACATCCGCTCCGTCGGGGATCTCGAACTGGAACTGCGAGGCGCTGATATCAGGGTTGACCTCGATATTGCGAAACGATATTTCCGTGCGCTGGCCGGTACCGTCGGTGAGATCGATCCCGGAGAGACGTTCGTTGTTGAACACCAGCTCCAGGGATTCAAACAGCGTGTCGTTGGAGCGCGGCGACAGTGCGAAGAACTCGGTGGTCCCCTGCTGGCGACGCGACACGTTGTAGTTCTCGGTCAGCTCGCTGGCCTGCCCGGAGAGCAAGAGTGCCGGGGTGTGCGTGACGCGCTGATCAAGCGGGCGAATGCTGACCTGTTCGAGGTCAGGGTCATAGAGATAGACCTGCTGCCCATCGGAAACCACGGTCTGGCGATAGGGGTCAGAGACTTCCCAGTTGAAGCGTCCGGGACGCGAGAGCCACATGTGGCCGCTGGCGTTTTGAAGATTACCGCCCCCGCTGGCCACCTGCTGATTGAAATCGGCAGAGTAGGTCTTGAGCGGCTCGAGCAGCGAGGTCAGTCGCTCGGCATCCTGAGGCGCCGCCTGCGCCGGCAGTGTCATGCACGCCGCCATCAGGGTGGCACCTGCCAGTCCCGGTTTACGGGCCAGGCCGTTACGGCCATGAGTCATCAGTGTCATTAAAACATCCTGTTCTGGTTGGCAGAGAGCATGCCGTGGTGCCCCTTTGACCTGTCACCGGGTGACAGGTTCTGTAAAGACCCCTGCTGAAACTTAAGATTGTTCAGCCCCATCATCGGGTTATCCGGTGATGCCATCAGTTCGACGGGGGCGATGCCAGCACTTCCCTGGCTCCGTTGCTGCCCATGGACGACACCACGCCGGCCATCTCCATCGCCTCGACCAGACGCGCCGCGCGATTGTAGCCAATCTTGAAGCGACGCTGGACCGAAGAAATCGATGCCCGACGTGATTCGGTCACATAGGCCACGGCCTCATCATAGAGCGCGTCCTGTTCCGGGTCGTCATTGCCATCGCCTTCGGCTTCAAGCCCTGTCAGCGCATCGGCCGAGACACCGCCGGAGAGGATCTCATCGATGTACTCGGGCTCACCACGACGCTTCCAGTCATCGACCACACGATGCACTTCGTCATCGTCCACGAAGGCGCCATGCACGCGCATCGGAATGCCCGCGCCGGCCGGCAGATACAGCATGTCGCCATGCCCGAGCAGATGTTCGGCACCGCCCTGATCAAGAATCGTGCGCGAATCGATCCGCGAGGAGACCTGAAAGGCCATGCGGGTCGGGATGTTGGCCTTGATCAGACCGGTCACCACATCCACCGACGGGCGCTGGGTGGCCAGAATCAGGTGGATGCCGGCAGCACGCGCCTTCTGCGCGATACGGGCGATCAGCTCTTCGACCTTTTTGCCCACGATCATGAACATGTCGGCGAACTCGTCGATCACCACCACGATATAGGGCAGTCTCTCGAGCACCGGCGGCTGCTCATGCATCTCCCAGGGCTGCGGTTCCCACAGCGGATCGGCAATCTGGGCGCCGGCCGCAGAGGCTTCATCGATACGCGCGTTGAAACCGGCCAGATTACGCACGCCCATGGCTGCCATCAGCTTGTAACGACGCTCCATTTCGGCCACGCACCAGCGCAGCGCGTTGGCGGCCTCCTTCATGTCGGTCACCACCGGGGCCAGAAGATGCGGAATGCCGTCATACACCGACAGTTCCAGCATCTTGGGGTCGACCATGATCATGCGCACTTCATCGGGCGTGGCCTTCAAAAGCATCGAGATCAGCATGGCATTGACGCCGACCGATTTGCCCGAGCCCGTGGTACCCGCCACCAGAAGGTGTGGCATCTTGTTCAGATTGGCCACGACCGGGTTGCCGCCGATGTCCTGACCCAGCGCCACCGTGACCGGTGAGCTGGCGTCCTGATAGACATCGGAGTCAAAGATTTCCCGCAGCCGGATCATGGCCCGATTGGGATTGGGGATCTCGATGCCGACCGTTGGCCGCCCGGGGATGATCTCGACCACACGCACACTTTTCACCATCAGCGAGCGCGCCAGATCCTTGGCCAGGTTGCTGATCTTGGAGACTTTCACACCGGGTGCCGGCTTGATCTCAAAGCGCGTGATGACAGGGCCGGGCCAGGTATCAACCACCTCGGCCTTGACGCCATATTCACGCAGGCGAACTTCCAGAAGCTCTGCCATGTCCTGAAGCTGTTCGGCCGTGTAGGTCGGCTCGTGAGACGACGGCGGCGTCAGAAGCGACAGCGAGGGCAGCTCGCCCAGCGGCTCACCGTCAGACTCGTGCACGGGACGCTGGGTCTGCATCTGCTGCACGGTCCAGAGTGTCGGGCTGGCGCCGTCTTCGCCATTGGCTTCGGGCTCCGGACGCGGCGCTGGCGTGTCGTGATTCGGAGCGGGAGCGGGGCTGGCACGCTCATCAGCGCGAACCTCATCGCTTTCGTCGTCCCGAACCGGTGGCGCGCTCGGTGCTGAGGTCTTCTGATGCGACGATATGGGGGCCGCTTCCGATACCAACTCATTGAAGGCGGCATCCCGAGCATCATCGTCTTCAAAGGTAAGCGTTGAAGCAGACGCGTCACGAGCCGGCGACGGCGTGTCTTCACGCGCGCTCAACGGCGTCGAGAGTTCGGGCTCGTCGTCTTCCCAGCTAAGTACCGGAGGTTCCTGCGCCTGCATGTCATCAACAAGCGGCATTTCACGCTCACGCAGGGATTGCGGCTCTTCCAGCGTCATGTCATCCGGCGTCGGCTCGACGGGTGCCGCAGGTGCCGGCACATCATGCGCCGAAGGGGTATCGACCAGCGGCGCCTGATCGGTACGTGCCTGCGGCTCGCGCTGTTCAGGCGCAGGTGCACTGGGCAAGACAGGCTCGTCTTCATCATCTTCGGCCAGCCGGGGCTCGGGGATGACCTCCGGAATTCGCCGGCGGGTCACGTCGCTGGCCGAAGTATCGCCACGTGGCGTTTCCATCGGCTGCTGCGGCACCTCGCCAGGCACCGGTGCACTGTCCACGCGGGATTGACCCTCATCGCGCACCGGGGTGGCAGGAACATCCTGATCATCTTCGGGGGCACGAACCAGCGGCTCATCGATCGCCGATGCCGGCATGGAGGTCAACGAATCATCATCGTGAGCCGGCGAAGGGGTCGATGCCACATCGTGTCGCGGCTCATGGCGTTCGGACTCGACCGCCGATGTCCGGGCCTGTCGAGCGCCTTCATCGCTCCAGCGATCGCTGGCGACAGGCGCCGGATCGACGGGCGCCGGATCGACGGGCGCCGGGGTGGCGGGCGCAGAAGTACTCTGCGTCTCACGCGTTACGGCGGTTTTTTCGTAGGGCTGTTCCCAGGGAATGTCATCCTCATCGGTGCGCATTCCGGCCACCGGCTCGTTAAGCGCATCGGTTTCGTCATCATGCGATTTTCGCATCGAAACGGCCGGCTCATCGGGGGCTTCAAAAAACGCGTCATCGTCTTCATGCGCTTTTGTCCGACGTCCGGGCACCAGACGCGCCAACAGCCCGGGGCGTTCACGGTGGGGGCGTGCGTCCTCGGCATCTGCTCTCAGAGCGGTATCGGCGTCCTCGTCGTCATGGCCGAAATCGAACTCATCCTCTTCCTGAGCGGTAAGGTACGCCTCGCGACGCTCCTGGGCCATTTCGCGACGACGCTCCTGAAGCCTTGAACCGGCACTGCCGATGCTTGCGCCGGCCATGCCCACACGGCGTGCACACCAGCGCACACCACGCCAGATGCCGTTGCCCACTTCATCAATGATGGAAAACCAGGACATGCCGGTCAAAAGCGGCATACCGCAAAGGAAGGCCGCCAGCGACAACAGCGTGGTGCCATGCCTGCCGACCAGTGCAGACAGTGCCGCCGACACACCCTCGCCCACGATGCCGCCCGATCCATAGGGCAGATCGTTGCTGGCATCCTGAAAATGAAGCGCGCCGACGGTGCAGGTGGCCACCATGACCAGCAGCAGCCCGCCACCCCGTACGGCCAGCGCCATGGGGTCCCAGACAATGTGGGCCTCTTTGGCGCGGATCAGCCGCCAGGCCCCCAGCCCGAGCATGCCGGGCGCCCAGAGCGCGCTGGCACCGAACAGCGAATAAAGAACATCGGAAAGCCACGCCCCGACAGGCCCCATCCAGTTGGTCACTGCCTGATCCGGTCCGCTATGGGACCAGCTGGGGTCTGCCGGCATGTAGCTGAAAAGCGCCAGCAGCAGGAAGGCGCAAAGCGCCAGCATGACGATGGCAACCCCTTCCTTGGCAGCGCCCTGGAGTCTGGCACTGAAATGGCGGGCGTTATCCCGGGCTTTTGTCACACGCTGTCGAGAGCGCTGCATGGTGGCGCTTTTACGCGTTGTTCGCGGGCTGGCGCCGCTTTTGCTGCGACGTGTCTTTGCCTGTGACTGCGATTGTCTGGTCTTGCTGGCGCTCAACGGCCATCCCCCCTGCACTCATGCGAGTGTTATGGCTGTACTCTGATGAAGCATTCGAAGGCCTGATAAAGGCATATTGGTAGGGTAATGACCTCGGGTCACACCCTGCCAGAGGCAGGTATCATACCTGGAGATGATGGTACGGCACAGACCCGGCAATTGCAGCCGTGAAATCAGGGAAATATCAGGCCGGCAAATGAAAAACCCGCACGACCTCACTGAGCTTGCGCGCCTGTTCATCCAGATGCCCGGACGCGGCGGCCGACTGCTCGACCAGTGCGGCGTTATGCTGAGTGGTTTCATCCAGCGAGGCCAGTGCACTGCTGACCTGCTCGATGCCTTCAAGCTGCTCTTCGCTGGCGCGACTGATCTCGTTGACAATGACGCCCAGACTTTCCATCCGCGCGGTGATCTCCTCGATCTGCTCGCCGCTTTGCTGGATATGGGCGTTGCCGGTCGTGACTTCCTCGATGGTATGTCGAATCAACTGGCCGATATCGGCAGACGCTTCACTACAGCGCACCGCCAGACGCCGCACTTCATCGGCCACCACGGTAAAACCGCGACCGTGGGCACCGGCACGCGCCGCCTCGACCGAGGCATTGAGCGCCAGAAGATTGGTCTGGAAAGCAATGCCGTCGATGGTGGCAATGATATCGGACATTTTCGAGGCCGTGGCATCCAGGTCCCTGAGGGTGGTCATGGCACGACCCAGGCGCTGCTGACCTTCTCTGGCCGAGGCCACCACCTCCTCTGCCATGCTGTCCCCCTGGCGGGCACGCTCGGTGTTCTGGCGCACGGTGGCTGTCAATTCCTCGATACTGGCCGCTGTCTGCTCAAGGCTTGCCGCCTGGCTTTCGGTACGGCGTGACAGGTCCATGTTGCCACTGGCAATTTCGCTTGAGGCGTGGCCAATCCCTTCTACCGACTGACGAACGCGGCTGACGATATCGCGCAGACCATCGCTGATACCGTTCATGGCCCCGACCAGCGAGCCAATTTCATCCTTGCGGTGGCTGTCCAGACGCTGCCTGAGATCCCCATTGGCAAGGTGGCCGGCCATGCCCTGCACGCTGGCCAGAGGATGACTCAGGCTGCGGCGCATCATGAAATAAACCGCTAGCGCCGCTGTAAGCGCCAGCCCCAGCGCGATCAGCAGAAACCGGTTACGGGCCGCGGCAATCTGATCATCGATATCGGCATTGACCGCCGTGGCAGCCACGACCCAGTGCCAGTCAGGATACTGCATGAAATAGGTCGTACGACGAGCGTTTTCAGTGTTGGGCAGTCGATATTCAAACAGCCCGCGCTGCCCCTGAAAGATCGGCGCAAAGGCCGGATTGCCGTCAGCATCAAGCACATTGTTCAGCGACGTCCCCTCGTGCTCACCGCCGGCCAGGATGCTGCCAGTATCGGCATCAACAATCATGAAGTAGCCGTTTTCGCCGACCCCCAGCGAGCGTACACGTTCCTTGAAGTTTTCCAGATCGGCTGTAATGTCCACACCGATAAAGCTGGCACCGATAACGCGCCCCCCGGCATCATGAATGGGCTCATAGCGGGTGATATAGGGGGTCCCGAACAGCGTGGCGATACCTGAATAGACGCGGTCTTCCATCAGGGCGCGATAGCTTGCCCCGCTGCGATCAAGCAGGGTACCCACGGCGCGCTCTCCCTGGGCGTCCTTGAGTGAGGTATTGATACGCACAAAATCGTCGCCGGTACGGGCAAAAAGCGTGACCGGTGTGCCGGTGCGCCGGGTAAAGTCATCCACGCGCTGGGTGTCCATGTTGAGCGCACCGCGCTGGTCCATCAGCAGTGGCGTTCGGGTGGACCTGACATTTACGGTCTGGGTCGGATCAAGGACAAAGGGCGGGGCCAGAGCATCGGTCTGAAACAGCTTTAGAAAACGAGCGCTTTGCTGCTGCAGGCTCTGATCGAAAAGCGTAACCGAATCGGTAAACTGTCGGGTCTGCTGCCGCATGCTGTTGGCGCCCTGTTCACGAAGCGCCCGGGCACTGGAAGACGACAGCCCCCAGCTCAGGGCAACAAAGGCCGCAATGGCCGCCAGACCGATAATCAGCGCCAGACGCGAGCCGATGCTCATGCGCCGAAAAAAGTTTCTCATGGTCAACATCCGATAATGTGTTATGTCTTTTCTGGCGGCCAGAACCTGGCAAACCCTTCCGAGAACCAATGTCGGCTGCAACAAACAAAACTTAAGAGGTTTTTAATGGTTTATCGGGCATCCGGAAATGGCGTGTCATGTGGTCAGATCTCGGAGGGTGGCCATGATTGACTGGCTTGCTCCCTACCCTGTTGGTTTCCCCCCTTCGGACAGGGCCCTTGAAACGCCCAACGGGTTGCTGGCGGCAGGGGGCGATCTCACGCCGGAGTGGCTGCTGGCGGCCTATCGGCGCGGCATTTTTCCATGGTTCAATGAAGATGACCCCATTCTCTGGTGGTCACCCGACCCCAGAATGGTGCTGTTCCCCGACGAGCTTCGCATACGTCGCAGCCTGGCCAAGCGGCTTCGCAATTCGGGCATGACGGCGACGTTTGATCAGGCCTTCGAGGCGGTGATCACACAGTGCGCCGAGCAGAGACAAGCGCAGGAAGGCACCTGGATTTCATCCGATATTATCCGGGCCTACGTGACCCTGCATCAGCTGGGTCACGGGCACAGCGTTGAGATATGGGAAGGTGACACGCTGGTAGGCGGGCTTTACGGCATCCTGATGGGGCGCGTATTTTTTGGTGAGTCGATGTTCTCGATACGCCCCGACAGCTCCAAGATTGCGCTGGTACGACTGATGGAATGGCTGGGCGAGCATCACGATCTGGCACTGGTCGACTGCCAGATGCACACGGCACATCTGGCTCGCATGGGCGCTCGCGATATATCACGTGATCGGTTCAATGCCCTGCTTGAGCAGCACATACCCGGTCATTTTCAAGAATCCCTGGTAATGCGCCGATAGTCACTACCGAATCATTAATGTCGCAAGCCCCGGACCACTTTTTTGGACATTGCGCCCGTTGAACAACTCAAGCATGCACTCCCCCCTCCAGGATCTACGGTTTTTCCTGACAGAGCCTCATGACTGCAGTTATCTGGGAGCTCATGAGGCCACAACGCTGTTCATGGATCCTCATATTCCGGTGGACCACGAAATGTACAGCGCCCTGACCCTGATGGGGTTCAGGCGCAGCGGCACGCACCTCTACCGTCCGCACTGTCAGGAGTGCAACGCCTGTGTGTCCGTGCGTGTACCCGTCAATGACTATGCGCCCGACCGTTCGCTCAGGCGTACCGAGCGCGACAATCAGGATCTGGTCGTCATCGAGCGCCCCGCCCTCTTTGATGAAGAGCACTATGCGCTTTACGAGCGCTATATCACTGTACGTCACAGTGATGGCGAGATGTATCCGCCGGCCATCGAGCAGTACCGCGTCTTTTTGAGCACCGCCCATGACTTTTCACGGCTGGTCGAGTTCCGGCTGAACGGCCATCTTCTGGCCGTGGCGGCAGTGGATTTTCTGACCCATGGGCTTTCGGCCATCTATACCTTTTTCGACCCGGATGAGGCCTACCGATCAAGGTCACTGGGAAGCTGGGCGGTTATCTGGCAGATTCGCCGGGCGCAGTCACTGGGGCTTGAGCACGTTTATCTGGGCTACTGGATCAACGAAAGTCAGAAAATGGATTACAAGCAGCGCTTCAAACCGCTGGAATATCTGCAGGGACATCGCTGGCGCCGGAGCATTCCGATCGAACAGATGCATCATTAAAGCGGGGCAGGCGTCCAGCGGCTTTGCGCTTCAGACAGGTATCAGGCAAAATATCGCACGTTCAGTCCGCCATCACCTGCATTGACCGGCCCTGTGGCCAGCAAGAATGCCCTGATGGCGCGCTTATATTACGATTATCGGGGAATACATCATATGGCAAGAGAAGATCATATTGAAATGGAAGGCGTGATTGTCGATACGCTTCCCAACACCATGTTTCGCGTCGAGCTTGAAAACGGCCACGTCGTGACGGCACATATTTCCGGCAAGATGCGCAAGAACTACATCCGCATTCTGACCGGTGACAAGGTCAAGGTAGAGCTGACCCCCTATGATCTGTCCAAGGGTCGTATCGTCTACCGCTCCCGCTAAGGACGCCATGCGTCCTTATCCTGCACGCCCCCTCTTTGTATCCCTCACTGCTTTATGGCGCCCTGCTGGCTTCAGGCCATCCGGCAGGTTCGCACTCGACGGATAGCGCCCTGATTCGCCATCCGTTGTCGCGCATAAAAAAACGCCCCGTCCGAAGACAGGGCGTCAGTGATTACCGGCATGGCGTGCCGATCAGGCAACCTGCTCGGCAGCCGCGGAAAGCTGAAGCTCTCCATCCTCCAGCGTGACATGCACTGTCCCACCATGGTCGGCCAGATCACCGAACAGGATCATCTCGGCCAGAGGCTTTTTGAGCTTCTCCTGAATCAGACGTGCCATGGGACGTGCACCCATTTGCGGGTCGTAGCCATGCTCGGCCAGCCAGCCCCGTGCCTCGTCGTCGACTTCAAGCTGAACACGCTTTTCGTCCAGCTGCGCCTGCAGTTCGACCAGGAACTTGTCGACCACGTTGCGCACCACGTTGGCGTCGAGATGGCTGAACTGGATGATGCTGTCCAGACGGTTGCGAAACTCCGGTGTAAAGGTACGGCGAATCACTTCCATGGCGTCTGTCGAATGATCCTGGGTCTGGAACCCGATGGAGCGACGCGACGCCAGCTCGGCACCGGCATTAGACGTCATCACCAGAATCGCGTTACGGAAATCCGCTTCGCGACCGTTGTTGTCGGTCAGCTTGCCGTGATCCATCACCTGCAACAGCAGGTTGAAGACATCCGGGTGCGCCTTTTCGATCTCATCAAGCAGCAGCACGCAGTGCGGATTCTTGGTCACGGCCTCGGTCAGCAGACCGCCCTGGTCATAGCCGACATAGCCCGGCGGCGCACCGATCAGGCGAGATACGGTGTGACGCTCCATGTACTCGGACATATCAAAGCGCACCAGCTCGATACCCATGATCTGCGACAGCTGACGCGCCACTTCGGTCTTGCCCACCCCTGTCGGGCCGGCAAACAGGAAGTTGCCCACCGGCTTGTCGGGTGATCCCAGCCCGGCCCGTGAAAGCTTGATGGCCGATGACAGGCTGTCAATGGCCTCGTCCTGCCCAAAGACCAGCATCTTGAGATTGCGATCCAGATCGGCCAGCAGCTTGCGATCCGAGCTGGACACGCTCTTGGGCGGAATGCGGGCAATGGAGGCCACGATCGATTCGATCTGTTCGACATCGATCTGAGTGAGGCGTGCCTCGACCGGTAACAGCCGCTGATGCGCGCCGGCCTCATCGATAACGTCGATGGCCTTGTCAGGCAGATAGCGATCGTTGATGTAGCGCGACGCCAGTCGTACGGCGGCTTCCATGGCCGCATCGGTGTACTTGAGCTGGTGATGCTCCTCGAAGCGACCGCGCAGCCCTTTCAGGATACGAATGGCATCGTCAACCGTGGGCTCGAGTACATCCACCTTCTGGAAACGACGGGCCAGCGCGCGGTCCTTTTCAAAGATGCCGCGAAACTCCTGAAAGGTCGTCGATCCGATACAGCGCAGCTCACCCGAAGACAGCATGGGCTTGAGCAGGTTGGAAGCGTCCATGACGCCACCGGAGGCGGCACCGGCCCCGATAATGGTGTGAATCTCGTCGATGAACAGAATCGAGTTGGGCTCTTTCTTGAGCTCGGCAAGCAGCCCTTTCAGACGCTTCTCGAAATCACCGCGGTATTTGGTCCCCGCCAGCAGGGCACCCATGTCAAGGGAGTAGACCACGGCGTCGCTGATGACGTCCGGCACATCTTCTTCCACGATGCGCTTGGCAAGCCCTTCGGCGATGGCCGTCTTGCCCACGCCGGCCTCACCCACCAGCAGCGGGTTGTTCTTGCGACGACGTGCCAGAATCTGCACCACACGCTCCAGCTCGTGGTCACGGCCAACCAGCGGGTCGATACGGCCGATCCGGGCCTGCTCGTTCAGGTTGGTCGCATAGCCGGTCAGCGGATGCGATGACGCGTCGCCGGAGGCCTCTTCACTGTCCTCGGACTCGCCGCCACTGTTGTGCTGGCCCTGCTGGTTGTGCCCGGCGACCTTCGCGATGCCGTGAGCGATGTAGTTGACCGCATCGACTCGCGCCACGTTCTGCTGCTTGAGAAAGTAGACCGCCTGGCTTTCCTGCTCGGAGAAGATGGCGACCAGCACATTGGCGCCGGTGACTTCCGATTTACCGGAAGACTGCACGTGAAATACTGCGCGCTGAAGCACTCGCTGAAAGCCCAGCGTCGGCTGGGTTTCACGGTCGTCCTGATCCTCGGGAATCAGCGGCGTGGTGGTATTGATGAAGTCCTGCAGATCGGTGCGGAGCTTGTCGAGGTTGGCACCGCAGGCGCGCAGGACGTCTGCTGCCGAGGCATTGTCCAGCAATGCCAGCAGCAGATGCTCAACAGTCATGAACTCATGGCGCTTTGACCGCGCCACGGTAAATGCGGTGTTCAGGGTCAATTCAAGTTCTTTGCTCAACATGGCAGTCCCCTCTTGGCCGCTGCAGACAGCTCAGTCTGCCCGGTCGATATCGCACAGCAGTGGATGCTGGCATTCTCGAGCGTATTGATTGACCTGCTGGCTTCTGGTTTCCGCAATATCACGGGTATAGATGCCACAGGTCGCTTTACCCTGAGTATGAACGGCCAGCATGATCTGTACCGCCTTCTCGTGATCCATGGCGAAAAAGGTTTGAAGTACTTCGACGACAAACTCCATGGGCGTGTAGTCGTCATTGTGAAGCACCACCTTGTAAAGCGGCGGTTCTTCAAGCTTTGGGTCGCTCGACTGCTCGGCCACATCCCCCTGCTCCTGATGATCAGGGTCGGAATCGGGTGGTGTCATGCCTGAACGAGTGACCGTATTACGAAAACCGCAGTGAAGTGCCTCACTATCTATCTTGAACATATGTGCCCGGATCGATGAAAACAAGCGGAAAGATGATTGAATGCACTCATCGAGCTAACAGTTTGAGCGCTAACAAGCCTCAGTGTTCCCCTTAAAGATGGTGCTGCCCTGCCGACGATGCAAGCGTGCGGCAATAAAAACAGTATCTCATGCCCACCCGATGAAACGAGAGTCGATAGTCAGCGATCACGCGATACTTCCTTTATCGGCAAACAGCACCGGTAACGTGAATCAAAAAATATCAGGCCGGCATATTGCGTACCACGGCGTCAGCAAAAGCCGAGGTCCCCAGAAGCGTTGCCTGCTCCATGACCTGATGAAAATCTCCTGTCACCTCACCTAGTGCGATCGTTGCCTCCATGCCACTGACAATGCGTGCCGCAGCATCATCCCAGCCGAGATAGCGCAGCATCATTTCAGCCGAAAGAATCAGCGACCCCGGGTTGGCACTGTCGTGGCCGGCAAGTTTCGGTGCCGTCCCGTGGGTTGCCTCGAACATGGCCACAGCGTCGCCGCGATTGGCGCCGGGCGCAATGCCGATCCCGCCCACCTGAGCGGCCAGGGCATCGGAGAGAAAATCACCGTTGAGGTTGAGCGTGGCGATGACATCGAACTGCTCGGGGTGAATCAGCACCTCCTGAAGCATTGCATCGGCAATGACGTCCTTGATGACGATGGTGCTGCCATCGCGAGGGTTTTCCATGGAAAGCCAGGGGCCGCCGTCCAGCGGTGTGGCGCCGAATTCATCATGAGCCACTTCATAGCCCCACTGCTTGAACGCCCCTTCGGTGAATTTCATGATATTGCCCTTGTGCACCAGGGTCACCGACGACCGGCCGTTTTCAATGGCGTAGTGGATTGCCTTGCGCACCAGTCGCTTGCTGCCCTCTTCCGACACCGGCTTGATGCCGATGCCGCACTGCTCGGGAAAACGAATACTGTCGACGCGCATCTCATCGCGCAGAAACCGGATCAGTTTCTGGTTTTCCGCTGACCCTGCCTGCCATTCGATGCCGGCATAGATGTCTTCGGTGTTTTCCCTGAAAATCACCATGTCGATGTTTTGCGGCTGACGTACCGGACTGGGCACGCCCTTGAACCAGCGCACCGGACGCTCACACACATAAAGGTCCAGCGTCTGGCGAAGCGTCACGTTCAAAGAGCGGATGCCGCCGCCCACGGGTGTGGTTAGCGGCCCCTTGATGGACACCACATGATCCCTGACCGCCTCAAGCGTCTCCTGCGGCAGCCAGTTGTCTTCACCGTAGAGGCGCGTTGCCTTTTCACCGGCGTAAACCTCCATCCACTGAATTTCGCGGCGCCCGCCATAGGCATCCGCTACAGCCGCATCGACCACCTTGCGCATGGCAGGCGTAATGTCTGCCCCGATGCCGTCGCCTTCAATAAAGGGAATGATCGGACGGTCCGGCACCGAGAGGGTAAAATCGTCGTTGACCGAAATCGTCCGGCCACTGTCGGGAATGCTGATATTGCCGCCTGGCATGGAAAATACTCCGACTTGATGAAAGCACAGGATTCTGTCCTGAGATAATAGCCCCAATATAACATCGAGGGCCTGTCACTGCGTAGAGGTTGTCGACAATCAGACCGGACTTATGAGCACACTTTATCTTTTTCACAAACCTTTTCAGGTGCTGACCCAGTTCACGGATTCGCAGGGCCGTGCCACGCTTGCCGACTGGCTCGATATCCCTGACATCTATCCTGCCGGCCGACTGGATTACGACAGCGAGGGCCTGCTGCTGCTAACCGATGACGGCATGCTGGCGCATCGAATCACGCACCCTGATCACAAGCAGTCCAAGACCTATCTTGTACTGGTAGAAGGTCAGCCTGATGACAACGCCCTGAAGGCGCTTTCAATGGGCGTCACCCTCAAGGATGGCCCGACCCGGCCGGCCAGAGTCAGAAGAATTGATTCACCGGTCGTTTCCCGACGGGAGCCACCCGTGCGCCATCGCGCCAACATTGTTGACACATGGCTTGAAATATCGATTACCGAGGGGCGTAATCGACAGGTGCGCCGAATGACAGCACACGTGGGTCACCCCACCCTGAGACTGATTCGTACCAGCATCGGTCAGTGGACCCTGAATACCCTGTCTCCGGGCGAGTGGCGGCGCGAGACCATTCATATGCCGCGCCCCGCTCGGCCGGACAGCCCCCGCAAACCACGCGAAAAACTGCGCAGGAAACCACGATGAACCGCTTTTTGCCGCATGTAACGGTCGCCGCTGTCGTGGTCGACCGTGACCGGTTTCTTTTGATCGAAGAGCGTGACCGGCTGGGGCCGGCAACGTCGCCGACAGTGTTTAACCAGCCGGCCGGTCATCTGGAAGCCGATGAGTCCCTGATCGATGCCGTACATCGGGAGACCCTTGAAGAGAGTGGCTGGGACATTACTCTGGACGGCTATCTGGGCCTTTATATCAATACGGCCCCCAACGATGTGGTCTATCACAGCCATACCTTTCTGGCCCACCCGGTACGACGCGTCAGCCGGACACTGGATGAGGGTATTGTGCAGGCGGACTGGTACCATCCGGCGCAGATCGAGGCGCTCGAGCGCGCCGGCCGGCTCAGGAGCCCTCTGGTGGCAAAGCGCGTTCGTGATGCCCTTGAAGCCCCCGTTTACCCGCTAACGCTGATACGGGATCTGAATCATCCATAGGGCGCTGCGAGACGGCGTGGCGCCATGCGGTCACGATCCTGTCTTACCGCCTGTCAAGGCAGGGGCCGGCTGGCGTATAATGGCGGCCAAATGATTTCTGACGACGGGTACGCCATGACTTTCCCTGTCAACAATACAGCCGCCTCTTCCACGCCATCGAAGGTCATCGTCGGCATGTCCGGCGGTGTGGACTCTTCCGTGACGGCCCTTTTGCTGCTTGAGCAGGGCTATCACGTGGAGGGCCTTTTCATGAAGAACTGGGACGAGGACGACGGCACCGAATACTGCACGGCCAAGGCCGATCTGGCCGATGCCCGGGCCGTTTGCGACCGACTCGGCATCCGCCTGCATACGGCCAATTTTGCCGCCGAGTACTGGGACAATGTGTTCGAGCACTTTCTTGAAGAGTATCGTGCCGGTCGAACGCCCAACCCGGACATCCTTTGCAACCGCGAAATCAAGTTCAAGGTGTTTCTCGACTACGCGGAAATGCTGGGCGCTGAACTGATCGCCACCGGTCACTATGTGCGCCGTGAAGACCGTGACGGTCGAACGCTTTTGTGCAAGGGCATCGATGCCAACAAGGATCAAAGCTATTTTCTGCATGCCGTCAGCGAACAGGCCTTGAGCCGCACTTTGTTTCCCATTGGCGAGATGGAAAAGGCTGATGTGCGAGCTCTGGCCGAACAGCACGGTCTGGCCACGGCCCGCAAGAAGGATTCCACCGGTATCTGCTTTATCGGCGAGCGCCGCTTTGCCGATTTTCTGCGTCAGTATCTGCCGGCGCAGTCCGGTCGCATTCAGACGCCGGAAGGTCAGGACATCGGTGAACACATGGGACTGATGTATTACACCCTGGGTCAGCGTCAGGGGCTGGGCATCGGTGGCATCAACGGCTATCCCGAGGCCCCCTGGTATGTGGCGGACAAGGACCTTGAGCGCAACGTCCTGATCGCCGTACAGGGCAAGCATCACGACCTGCTCTATCGACAGTCGCTGACCACCGAGGCCATGCACTGGATCGGCGAGGCCCCGGCGGCACGTGAGTTTCGCGCCAGCGCCAAGATCCGCTATCGCCAGAGCGACCAGCCCTGCCGGGTCATTATCAATGAGGATCAAAGCGTCACGCTGATCTTTGATGAGCCGCAGCGCGCCGTGACCCCCGGACAGTCCGCGGTACTCTATAACGGCAACGTCTGTCTGGGCGGCGCGGTGATTGCCACGACGTTTCATCAGGCGCTGGAGAGTGCAGCATGAACAGTGAGGCGCGTCAGGCACTGGCGCTGGCCGGCGTTTTCCAGGCCGCGACCGTGGTTGATGAACTCGCCCGTACCGGTCATACCAACGAGCGGGCCTGGTCGACCCTGATCAAGGCGACACTGGATACCGATCCTGTTTCGTTCGAGGATGTCTACGGCGGCCAGGTCAACAATCTGCGCCCGGGAATCGAGGCGCTGGATGGTGTGCTGACGCGTCAACAGGTCTCCCCCAACGTCATGCGCTACGGTTTTTCGCTGATTCTGCTCATGCATCGCCTGCGCAAGAACACGGAGATGATGAACACGCTGGGGCAGCGCCTGAGCCGCGTTCAGGGTCAGGCCGAACACTTTGGCGAACTGCACGAAAACGTGATCGCAAGTCTTGGCGAAATCTATCAGGACACCCTGTCCACCTTTCGCTATCGCATCGTGGTACAGGGGGACCCCTCCCTGCTGCAAAGCCGGCAAATGCCCGAGCGCGTCAGGGCCATCCTGCTGGCCGGTGTGCGCTTTGCCCTGCTCTGGCATCAGCAGGGCGGCCGACGCTGGAAATTGGTCGCCGGGCGCAGCGGCATTCGACGCGCACTCAAGTCACTCGACGAATAATCGCTAGCCGGGCAGCTCTCCCCCGGGCTGCCCCTTTATGTCACAACCATTGGGTACAGACCCGGGAATCACGATGGAACTCTCTGCACTGACCGCTCTTTCCCCTGTCGACGGCCGCTACGGCAGCAAAACGATCGCGCTGCGCGAACACTTCAGCGAGTACGGTCTGATTCGCGCCCGCATCATTGTTGAAGTGCGCTGGCTGGAGCGTCTGGCCGAACACGAGCAGATCGAGGAAGTCCCGCCGCTGTCGAGTGCGACGCGACAGTTTCTGGATCAGCTGATCAGCGATTTTTCCGTTGAAGAGGCCGAGCGCGTCAAGACCATCGAGCGCACCACCAATCACGACGTCAAGGCCATCGAGTACTTTCTCAAGGAGAAGTTCGAAGGCCATGCCGAGCTGGAAGCCATCAGCGAGTTTGTGCACTTTGCCTGCACCAGTGAAGACATCAACAACCTGTCTCACGCACTGATGCTGCGTGCCGGACTCGACAACGTTTTGCTGCCTGCCATGCGCGAGATCGTCGAGGCCGTGACGGCCCTGTCCCAGGAACACGCCGAACAGCCCATGCTGTCGCGTACCCATGGCCAGACCGCCAGCCCCACAACGCTTGGCAAGGAGATGGCCAACGTGGTGCATCGCCTGCGCCGCCAGCTCAAACAGGTCGAGTCCATCGAAATGATGGGCAAGATCAACGGCGCGGTCGGCAACTACAACGCCCATCTGGCGGCCTATCCGGAAATTGACTGGGCAGAGAACGCGCGTGTGTTCATTGAGCGTCTGGGGCTGAGCTTCAATCCCTACACCACCCAGATCGAACCGCACGACTATATCGCCGAGTTCTTTGACAGCGTCTGTCGCTTCAACACGATCCTGATCGATTTTGATCGCGACGTCTGGGGCTATATTTCGCTGGGCTATTTCAAGCAGCGCACCGTAGAAGGCGAGATTGGCTCTTCCACCATGCCGCACAAGGTCAACCCGATCGACTTTGAAAACTCCGAGGGTAACCTGGGACTGGCCAATGCCATTCTTGGACATCTGGCCCAGAAGCTGCCGATTTCGCGCTGGCAGCGCGACCTGACCGACTCGACCGTGCTGCGCAATCTGGGCGTGGGGCTGGCGCATGGCCTGATTGCCTATCAGGCCACGCTCAAGGGCATCAGCAAGCTGGAAAGCAATCCGGCCCGACTGGACGCGGATCTTGATCAGAGCTGGGAAGTGCTGGCCGAACCGGTCCAGACCGTCATGCGCCGTTACGGCATCGAAAAGCCCTACGAAAAGCTCAAGGCGCTGACTCGCGGGCGTCAGATCGACCAGAAAGGCTTTGCCGAATTCATCGACACGCTCGAGCTGCCTGAAGATGTGAAAGCCCGCCTGAAGACCATGACGCCGGCCAGCTATACCGGCAATGCGGCCGAACAGGCACACGACATCACACGTACTTAAAGCGTGCCAAAAAGCAGGGACACCTCATGACAGATCATACGCACCTCCCGCTGGGCGGCATGTCGGCTGAAACATTTTTGCGCGACTACTGGCAGAAAAAGCCGCTGCTGATCCGGGGCGCCTTTCCCGACTTTCAGTCGCCGCTCGACCCTGATGAGCTGGCAGGCCTGGCCTGCGAAGACAACGTCGAGGCGCGCCTGGTCGAACAGCAAGGTCCGGACAAGCCGTGGCAGGTCTCTCACGGCCCCTTCGATGACGAGACCTTTGCCCGTCTCGGGCGCAGTGACTGGTCCCTGCTGGTTCAGGCCGTGGATCACTACGTGCCGGATGTGGCCGAGCTGCTGGAACATTTCACCTTTATTCCGCGCTGGCGCCTTGATGACATCATGGTCAGCTTCGCGCCACCGGGCGGCAATGTCGGCGCGCACGTCGACAACTATGACGTGTTTCTTTTGCAGGCCAGCGGTCAGCGCCGCTGGCAGCTGGGAGACGTCATGCCCGAGGATGCTCCCATTATCGATGGAATCGACCTTCGCATTCTCGCCGACTTTCAGGTTGCCAACGATCAGGACTGGGTGCTCGAACCCGGCGACATGCTCTATCTGCCCCCGCGCGTGGCCCATCACGGCATCAGCCAGAGTGACGACTGCATGACCTTTTCGGTCGGCTTTCGTGCCCCTTCGGTGGATGAAATGGTCACGTCCTGGGCCGACTATCTGGGTGAGCAGCTCGATGAGTCCTCGCGCTATCACGACCCGGACCTCAAGGCGTCTCAAGATGCGGCCCTGATCGATGACACCACGCTTGCCCGCGTACGCCAGCAAATGCTCACCGCCCTGGACAACCCCGAACAGATGGCGCAGTGGTTCGGACGCACCATGACCCAGGTGAAATATCCTGATCAGCTGATGCCGCCTGTAACACCGGCCAGCGAAGAGACGCTGCGCAGCGCGCTTTCAGAAGGCGATCTGCTGGAACCGGCACCAGGCTCGCGTCTGGCATGGCACCCGCAGGGCGAGCAGGCCACGCTATTTGTCGACGGCGACGGCTATTTCTGCAGCACGGCACTGGCACAGCGCCTCTCCGGTGCCCGAATCCTGGATCAGGAAGTTCTGGCACTGGAAGGCGCCGCCGCCCTGCTCGCCATGCTGATCAACCGCGGCAGCCTGCGCTGGGTAGAAGACGACGATATGGAAGACGATGATGAATTCGCGGACGACTGATCATGCATGACGACATCACGATCGAAACAGGTGACTGGGCCTCGTTGAACGGGGCCTGCCGCCACATTCGATATGTCGTGTTCGTTCAGGAGCAGGGGGTAGACGAAAGCGAGGAGCTGGATGCCCTTGACCCCGAGTGCACCCACTTTGTGATGCGCGATGGCGCCACCCCCTGTGGGACGGCCAGGCTGCTGCCCGATGGCCATATCGGTCGCGTTGCCATTCTCTCTTCTTGTCGAGGACGCGGGCTTGGCGCTCGGCTGATGCGTCACATTATCGCTTACGCCCGAACGCAGGGGTTTGCTCATTGCATGCTCAGCGCACAGACGCATGCCACGGGATTTTATGAGCAGCTGGGATTTGTGGCGCACGGCGAGGTTTACATGGACGCGGGCATTGCCCATCGTGACATGACCCTGAGCCCTGCCTGAGCATCATTACCTCATCGCTGGCAGTTGATATGCCTGCAGGCTACAGTGTTGCAGCATATCTTCTGACAGTCGGTCTGGCAGCCGCCCTGATCCTATTGATAAAGTGGCTGAAACCTGTCCCTGTTTCGATTGTCAAACAGCGTTCCAGAACAAACAGCCCGTCGGTGAATCATGCCGGCGCAGGAGTGACCCATGAAGCGTTATCTCGTCGTTGCAGCCCTTGGTGCCCTGACCCTTGGTGGGTGCGCCAATAGTGATATCTATTCCGGTAACACCTATACCGGCAATCAGGCCAAGACTGCCCGCAATGTCACCTATGGCACGGTAACGGGCGTACGCCCGGTGACCATTCAGGCTGGTAACGAAAACGACTCCGGTCTGGGCGGCATCGGTGGCGCCGTACTGGGCGGTCTGCTGGGTAACCAGTTCGGCGGCGGCTCCGGACGTGTTCTGACCACGGCCGTGGGCGGTATCGGCGGCGCCGTTGCCGGCAGCAGAGTCGAGGACCGCGTCAATCAGGTCAGCGCCTATGAAATCCAGGTGCGCACCGACAGCGGTCAGGACATGGTGGTCGTGCAAAAGGCCGACACCCCCTACCAGCCCGGCCAGCGCGTCAGGCTGATCGGCTCCGGCAACAGCATGAGTATTGCCCCCGAATAAGGCGCTCACGCCCGCCCTGCCATCGTTGCCCTGAAAACCGCCCTCGTGGCGGTTTTTTTGTTGCGTTAAAGACTGTAAGCATTATCCCTGATCATCGTCTAAAGTAAGCCCGTTAACGAAAATAGCGTCATTAAAACGGGAACCCTATTCATGATCTGTCGAGCGATACTTCTGGGCAGCGGCCTGCTCCTTTCTGCCTCTGCCATGGCAGATGGTGTTTTGACCCTCAAGCTTTCCAACGATTTTTTTACGACCCGAAGCGATGATGGTCACTATACCAATGGTTTTGAAGGCAGCTGGAGCTTTGAGCCGGAAAGCGACCACTGGACACGCTCGGTGGCCGACTGGATTCCGGGATGGGCCCACGATGAAGTTGATGTGGCCTCCTATCGCTTCGGCCAGCAGATGTATACCCCGGAAGATACCGATCGCCGCGACCTGATCACCGATGACCGACCCTATGCAGGCTATCTCTATGGCGGCCTGTCGCTGTATCGCCATCACCTCACGCCACAGTGGCGCGTTAATGATGCCTTCTCGCTGGACATCGGTCTGATTGGCCCGGGATCAGGGGCGAAGACAGTGCAAAAAAACTTTCATCATCTGGTCGACAGTGACGACCCGAAGGGCTGGCACAACCAGCTGCATAACGAGCCCACCGTCACACTTGCCATGCAGCGCAGCTGGTGGCATCGCAACACGCTGGGCAGTCTCGCGCTGGAATATGGTCCCAACGCGGGTTTCGCGGTGGGCAATCTTTATGACTATGCTTCGGCAGGACTCGGCATTCGTCTGGGTCGACGGCTTGACGATCAATACGCCACCCCGGGCTCTGCGCCCTACTCGTCCTCGAACATGATGTTTTCTCGCGACCGCCGCTTTAACTGGTACGTCTTTGGCAATGCCCAGGGTCGCTTTGTAGCACGCAACATGCTGCTCGACGGCAACACCTTTCGAAACAGCCACAGTGTCGACAAGCGACAATGGGTCGGTGACCTGGAACTGGGTGGCGCAATATCATGGGATCGCTACAATTTAAGTCTGACGACTCTGAAGCGCAGCCGCGAGTTCGAACGCCAGGATGAAGGGGACTACTTTGGCGTCGTGACGTTGTCCAGCTGGCTGTAGATCTGCTGCGTGAAAGGTAACGTCCGACGATCCATCGCTTCATAGCGGTTGATTATTAAAACGATAAGAAACACTGTAAAAAAATAACGTGACAAACAAAACAGTGTTCTCTATAGTTGATACCAAGCATTAGGAAACAGCGTTTTCCAACTATAACCCCATCGATATGAACGTTTTCATTTCGAGCAAGGAGAAGATCATGACTCTGAACAAACTCTTCGCAGCTTCTGTTCTGGTAGGCACCAGCGTTTTCGCCGCTCAGTCTGCCATGGCTTATGGTCAGGGCGATGTCTTTGTCCGTGGCGGTGTTGTCAAGTCCGAAACGACCGGTACCGGCAACTACAAGGACGACACCAACTGGTTCGGCGCTGTTGGCGTCATGCCGACCGACAACCTGGGTATCGAAGTCAACACCACCCAGAAGTCCACTTTCGACGGCAGCGGCACCAGCGGCAAGTTTGAATCGCGTCCGGTCAGCCTGATGGCTCAGTATTACCCGCTGGGCGGCACTGATTCCAAGGTTCAGCCCTACGTTGGCGGCGGTGCAACCTACACGACCTTCACCAACTCCAGTGCTGAAGACGGCACCAAGAGCCTCAAGAGCCGTCAGTGGGCACCCTCTGCACAGCTCGGTGTTGATCTGCAGATCACTGATAACTGGGGCGTTAGCAGCTTCGCCCAGTACACCGACATCAGCGCTGAGTACAACGAAGGCGGCAAGCAGAAGCTCGACCCGCTGGCAGTTGGCGCCGGCGTCTCCTTCCGCTTCTAAGTGGATGACATAAAAGGTTCTGTGTGAATCTGATACAGAACATGAAAGGCCACCTTCGGGTGGCCTTTTTCGTATCAGTCATTCTGGAGGCTGCAGAAAAGATCAACGAGGCGTATTGCGGGCAATGCCAAGCGCCAGCAACGCGTCATCGCTCAATGTTTCCACACATTGCTGCTGACGCAAACGCTCGAAATAGGTCTGGCTGAGAAAGCGCTCTCCTGCCAGCAGATGTGTCAGGTACTCTCTTGCCGGGACGCGATCTGATGCGGTTTTGTCGGGCAGGGCCACGTAAACCCACGCTGCCAGAAGTCCATGCGCCGTATCGACCATTTCGACCTGACGGCAATATTCGCTCGGGTGTCCTTCAAAGGGGTCCATCTGTCTGATCTGAGTCGGATGATTCAACTCATACAGCACACCTTCTACATGCGCTCCCGCTTCTTTTCTGACATTGGCATGCGCCACGCCATCGATTCGCGAAGCCTTGTCAAAGTAAAGCCGCCAGTCCTTGAGCGTTGCCGACAGCGTGCATCGGGTATCTCCGACGCGGGCCTGCATTCTGGCAACGTTCATGTTGCTGCCGTAGGCAAAATAGTAATGCACCTCCACATCGCTATCGACGGCACAGCCGCTCATTGCGCCTCCTGTGCTCTCAGCTCTCCATTGACCAGCACGTTGTCCACATCGTACAGCGCTTCAAGAATGGGCAGGCGAACGCTGGTTTTGCTTTCCTGAAGATAGATTTCGGCGGCCGGGGCGATATTGGCACTGCCCGGCAGTGCCTGCTCACTCTCCATCAGGCTTCGCAACTTGGGGATCAGGACAAAGCGCAGCCACTGGCCCAGTGACATGGTATCGGCGTAAAAGGGTTGCTCGCTGTCAAAGTCGGAAGGTGTCGGCTGAGGCTGATTCTGCCAGAGATCGCCGGCGCGCATGGCAGCTTCAAGGCGTGTCAGTGCAACATCCAGTGATTCGTATTGCGTCATGGTGGGTTCCGATCATGAAGGGTTGATAGGAATCATTATGGGGGCCCTGAGCGGCGAATAAAATGATGAAGGCCTGATGCAGGGCCGATCCTGGCGAGCACGCCCTTTTACACAGATCGCCTGCATGAACGTGTGGATAAGATCGGGATAGTTTTTTCTGGCGGCGTTAATTCGCCGGCTTCAGAAAATTGTTTATTTTTTGCACGATCCTGAACTGGCGCGCCGCGCATCAACACGATACATTGCGCGGCCGCGCCGACATGAACCCTTCTGGAACTGCCCTGATGTTAACGCCGACACTGGTCGATCTTTTTGAGAACGCCGACATCACACCCCGAATCTATCATCTCGGGCGTCGGGTCACGCCCTGCACCATTGAGCACTTCAGGGCCTTTGAAGCACAGCAGTTGGCATGGTCACAGCCGTGGCAATCACAGGCACAGGTCGCACTGGTCTTTACGCCCGCTCCGGAGTGCGACCTCATCATCTGGTGTCTGGCCCTGCCGCTGGATGAGCAGTCCATGCTGGTACCGGCCCCGCGCGATCACTTCCTTGAACAGCTGATGAGCACCTTCCAGCGTGCGCCCGACGGCACCGTGGCGCTCGACAGTGCTGCAGAAACCCTCAAGGATGTGGCGATTGCTCTTCAACCCGGTGATCTCACCAAATCGATGCTGCATGCACGCATCTCTTCGGACCTTGAGCTGCCTGCCAGCCGGTATCACGATGACGCTCGAGCCTATTATCTAAGCGACAGCCCGCAGATGTGGCAGCATCTGGGACTGCAGGGCATTGCCGATCTGGTGACCCGCAAATCAGACGCCGACGAAACAGCCTTGTCGAACCGAATAGACGCCCTCCCCGACCAGGCCCTTGCCGCCCTGTGTGATGGCCTTGCCCATGCGCCCATACAGCACAGCGCACTGCTCGATGCCCTGATCGCTCAATACGAGGCAAGAACCGATCACTCGATCAGACAGGCAATATCAGGCGCCATACTGGCAAGCCCGCTTGATGGCGCAGGCGCCTGGCTGGAGCGCCTTCTCGATGATTCTGAAGATGCCACGGTATTTGCCATTATTGCCGCTCGCGGCTGGCATCATCTTGAACATGAACGCCGCTGCATCGACTATCTTGACAATATCTCGCAGCTTGAAGCGCACGATTTCAGGGTGCTGGTTCGAGACCTGACGCGAATCCCGCGCCTTCGTCTACCCATGATCATGGCAATGAAACAGGCAAGCCCCGGCTCAACCCTGTGCCAGCAGATCGACGCGATACAGAGAGAACAGCATGGATGAGCTACCCTATACGCCAAGAGCCATCGTGGGTCGTCGGGAAATGGTGGCCCTGCCCGAACTCGATCTACGTCTGGCCTGCAAGATCGATACCGGCGCCAGGACCTCTGCCCTGCATGCCGACAATATTCATGCTTTCGAGCAGCATGGCCAGTGGTGGGTCAGCTTCGGGACCTGGAGCGGTGAAGGCACCCGGGAAACAAGCCGTTTCACCCTGCCACTCAGCGACCGTCGCAAGGTCAGAAGTTCCAATGGCCATGCCAGCTGGCGATACGTTATTCGCACAACCATGCAACTGGGGGAACTGACCCAGGAACTGGATCTGACCCTGGTTGATCGCGCTGCCATGAAACATCCCATGCTGCTGGGACGTCGTGCCATGAGAAGGGTGCTGGTTGCCCCGGGCACCGCCTTCCTGCATGGCACACCCTGAGCCCTGCTCAAAGGACTTCTCATGCATATCGCCCTGTTGTCCCGCAATCGCAACCTTTACTCCACAAGGCGACTGATCGAGGCCGCCGAGCAACGTGGACACACGGTGCGTGTGATCGACACGCTGCGCTGCTACATGAACATCGCCTCGCACCACCCAACGATTCACTACCGTGGCGAGCAGCTCGAGCCCTTTGATGCCGTCATTCCACGCATCGGTGCCTCGGTCACCTTTTACGGCACCGCCGTGCTGCGCCAGTTCGAGATGATGGGTACCTATGTGCTCAATGACTCGGTCGGCATCACCCGCTCACGGGACAAGCTGCGTTCGCTGCAGCTTTTGTCGCGCAAGGGGCTGGGGCTGCCGATTACCGGGTTTGCCCATTCACCCGACGATATTCCTGACCTGATCAAGATGGTCAAGGGCGCGCCGCTGGTCATCAAGCTGCTGGAAGGCACTCAGGGCATCGGTGTCGTGCTGGCAGAGACCCAGCAGGCGGCAGAGAGCGTGATCCAGGCCTTCATGGGGCTCAATGCCAATATCATGGTGCAGGAGTACATCAAGGAAGCGCGCGGTGCCGACCTGCGCTGCTTTGTGGTCGGTGACAAGGTGGTCGCTGCCATGAAGCGTCAGGCCGCTGAAGGCGAGTTTCGCTCCAACCTGCACCGCGGAGGCAGCGCCAGCAGCATTCGCATCACGCCCGAAGAGCGCTCTACCGCCATTCGCGCGGCCAAGGCCATGGGGCTGCAGGTGGCAGGCGTTGATCTTCTGCGCTCCAATCACGGGCCGGTGATCATGGAAGTAAACTCATCCCCCGGGCTTCAGGGCATTGAGACCAGCACCGGAAAGGACGTGGCAGGCATGATTATCGAACACATTGCCCGCAACGCAGCACCGGTAAAAAAGGCACCGCCACGCCCCAGGGGCTGACAGGGCTTGAAGGCATTGCCTGTCCTGCACACGCGCAACATCATCAGCAGGTATTTTCCTGGATAAATCCCTGCTGATGGATGTTAGAAATTTCCTCAGCGCGTTAGAATTTCAATGCCTTCCCCATTTTCTGGCATCAGTGGAGATAGTCCCTCATGTTTCTCGATAATCGCCAGGCGGCGATGGATAGCCTGCTCGAGGCTCTGGCCGATAGCCTTGACTACTATCAGGACAATGTTGCCCGCCTGCGTAATGACATGCGTGAGGCGTTGACTCCCTGCTTTGAAGAGCGCCGTCAGGACATGCGTCTGCTGCAGCAGCAGGCCCGGCGCCATCTTGATCTTCTTCCTCGTGATGCCGACGTCGAGCGCGATGATTACCTCTGGCTGTGGAGCCGGCTCAAGAGTTTTGTAGTCAACAATGAGCACGTGTTGATCAACGAACTGCTCGAGCAGGAGCGCATCATCATGCAGGCGCTTTCCACCATGATGACCCATGCCCTGCCCGAAGAGATCGAGCCTGTCATGGAACGGCTGTGGAAGAACTGCCGCGCCACCATTCGCGTGTTGCATCAGTATCAGCACCAGAAAAAGCGCTGATTACCCCATCGATCAAAGGACGCGCCAGCCCTGTGTCGGGCTCTCGCTACGTCGCGGTTCGAGCGTATCACGCAGATCCTCGAGAGCATGCTCCACGGGCAGCGGCATGGGCACACGCCGATAGACGGGAATAATGCTGCCGGGGTCGCCCGAGTCGGTTGGCAGCACAATACCCGGTCCCAGAAAGTAGGGGCGGCGATCAAACAGGTAGAGATCCATAACGATCTGTACGCGAGCGAGCACCTCTCTTGCCCACATCCAGCGGTCGTCGAACATCGAACGCTCACGCGTGGCGCACCCTCTGGCGTCAAGGCCGAGATATCGAGCAATGAACACCGCCCTGGGCAGGTGCCAGCGCTGGGAAACCAGCGTGACGCTTGAGACCCCAAAGACATCCCGGCTGCGCGCCAGCGTATCGAAGGTGCTGAAGCCGGCGTAGTCCAGCGTCATCGCCGCATCCGGTATCTGCTGTCGACGAAGGTCGCGCCACATACGGATGGGTTCGTTGTAGTAGCGCGTATGGTTGTCACCTGATACCAGCAGGTGATCCACCTGCCCCGATTTCCAGAGACTGGCGGCCAGATCCAGCCTGGCCCGATACCAGGGGTTCTCACCGCCACCGCGCAATCCATAGGATGTCCCAAAGACCAGCCCCACCGGCTCATGGACACACTGCCCGCTTTCAAGCGTGATGCTGGCATGGGTCTTTCGCCATACCCAATAGTTGGCGCTCACCGTTACGACAACGACCAGCACCAACGCCATGGCACCCACGATTGCCATGCCCTTGAGCAATCCTGCCATGTATCTATTCATTTGCCAGGGGATCACCAAAACAGACCGTCTGCCAGCTTAAGCGAGTGCCCCCTACCGGGCAATACCCATAAAAAAACGCCTCGCAGATCCTGTCTGCGAGGCGTTTTTTCATCAGGTGACAACACCTAGAACATATTGAGCGCAAGCCTTGCCTCGTCACTCATCATCTCGCGCGACCATGGCGGATCAAAGACCAGCTCAACGTTGACGCGATTGATCTGCTCCGCCCCCATGATCTTGTGCTTGGCATCTTCAGCGATGACTTCACCCATGCCACAGCCGGGTGCTGTCAGCGTCATCCTGATCTGCGCCATCTTCTGGCCATCAATCAACGTCGTGATCTTACAGCCATAGACCAGCCCCAGCTCGACGATATCAACCGGTATCTCCGGGTCAAAGCAGGTGCGAAGCTGCGCCCAGGCAAAGGCTTCCAGCTCCTGATCGGTGGCGCCATCATCAAGATGCGGCCTTTCCATGGGCTCCATGCCAAAGGCATCCAGATTGAAGCCTTCAATCAGAAACATGTTGCCCTTGTGAAGCACCGACACCGAGGTTCCGAGTGCCTGCATGACCTGAACCGTCTCATCCTCGTCCAGCCAGACCGGCTTGCCGAAGGGAATCGAAATGGCCTCAACGCTGCGTTGCAGCGGTAGCTGTTGCCCTTTTTGCAAAGACGCGATCGCGCTCATCAAACTCCCTCACTGGTCATGCTCAATCTCGCACCATGGTGACGACCCGCTGCAGAGAATCGACGAAATAATCGATTTCTTCCAGCGTGTTGTAAGCGGCAAACGATGCCCGACAGGTCGCATCAAGGCCATAATGATGCATCAAGGGCTGCGCGCAGTGGTGTCCGGTGCGTATGGCCACGCCGAACTGATCGACCAGCAGACCAATATCCTGCGAATGCGCCCCTTCTACCACAAAGGAGATTACGGCCGCCTTGTGCGGCGCTTCACCGATAATGCGCATGCCATCGATTTCCTTCATGCGCTCGGTGGCGTGCTTCAAAAGACGCTGTTCCCAGTCTTCCAGCAGATCGAAGTGGAGATTGGTCACCCAGCGAATGGCACGTTCCAGCGCAATGACCTCGGCGATTGCGGGCGTGCCCGCCTCGAACCGATGCGGCGGCTCGGCAAAACGGGTACCGTCCTCGAGGCTGACGGTCTTGATCATCTCGCCGCCACCCTGCCAGGGCGGCATGCGCTCAAGCAGCGAAAGACGGCCATAAAGTACGCCGACGCCGGTCGGCCCGTAAAGCTTGTGCCCCGAAAAAGCGTAGAAATCGGCATCCAGCGCCTGAACGTCAACACGCGTATGGGCCACCGCCTGGGCGCCGTCGACCAGAATCCGGGCATTGTGGTCGTGGGCGACACGCGCCATCTCGGCGACCGGGTTGACCGTTCCCAGCGCATTGGACACGTGCGACACACAGACCAGACGGGTTTTGTCAGTAAAGAGCTCGCGATAGGCCGCCATATCCAGCTCACCGCGCTCGTTCACCGGAATGATCCGGATGGTCAGGCCCTTTTCCTGCGCCAGCATCTGCCAGGGCACGATATTGGAGTGGTGCTCCAGTCGTGAGATCAGGATCTCGTCGCCTTCAACAAGCTGGCTTCGACCCCAGCTCTGGGCGACCAGATTGATGGCCTCGGTGGTCCCGCGCGTAAAGATGATCTCGCGAACATCTTCAGCATTGACGAACTCACGCACGGTGTCGCGGCTGTGCTCATAGGCCTGCGTGGCTTCATCGGCAAGGCGATGCAGCCCGCGATGGATATTGGCGTTGTAACGCTCAAAATAATCCACCCAGGTATCCAGCACGGCTTTTGGCGTCTGGGTTGTGGCGGCATTGTCAAAATAGACCAGCGCCTTGTCCCCGTGCACCTTGCGGCCCAGCACGGGAAATTCCGCGCGCAGGGCCTGAACATCCAGCGTGAGTTCGTCGGTCATGCTCATAGCGAAGTATCTTCTACCAGGCTTTCGAGATTAAAGCGGTCAGGCAGCTTGCCCGCTACCGCGCGCTCGACACGATCGGTCAGCACGCTGTGGCGAATGCGCTCCATGACCTCGTTGGCAAAGGCCAGCGTCAGCAGCCCGCGTGCCATCTGCTCATCGATGCCGCGAGCACGCAGGGCGAAGATGGCGTTCTCATCCAGCTGACCGGTGGTCGTGCCATGAGAGCACTGCACATCGTCGGCGTAGATCTCAAGCTCCGGCTTGGTGTCGATCTCGGCACGATCGGAAAGCAACAGGTTGGCATTGTTCTGATAGCCCAGCACCTGCTGCGCATCGCGCTTGATGTACACCCGGCCATTGAAGACCCCGCGGGCACGGCCATCGAGAATACCCTTGTAGTTCTCGTTGGAATACGTGCGCGGTGCGTTGTGGTTGACCTTGGTGTGATTGTCGATGTGCTGACGATCCTGACCGAAGAAGAGCCCCAGCAGATCCACCGTGGCGTTTTCGTCGTTGAGGTCGCTGATCAGATCATTGCGTACGACCGCGCCACCCAGATTCAGGTTATGCGAGGTGAAGTTCGTGTCGCGCTTTTGATCCACCTGGAGGCTGGCCACGTGATACTCACTCTGGCTCGCTTCCTGCAGCTTGTAGTGCGACAGCCGGGATGCCGGCAACATGTCGATCTCGGTAACCACATTGGTGAGGTTGGCCGCGCCCTGCTCACCCGCGTAATGCTCGATCAGGGTGGCTTCACTTTCGCTGCCACAGCGCACGAGAATGCGCGGATGGCTCATAACAGGCGCGGCGTTGTTGCGCGAAATGAACAGCAGATAGATCGGTGTTTCGACGGCCTGACCCTTGCCAATGGTCACGACAGCCCCTTCTCCGGTCAACGCCGTGTTCAGCGCCGTAAAGGCCGAGAAATCGATATCGGTGATGCGACCGAACTGTTCACTGACCGCGTGCTGATCATTTTCCAGCGCCTGAGACAGCGATGTAACGGCCACGCCTTCAGGCAGTTTATCGAGATCGGAGAGCTCAGCATTGAACATGCCATCGACAAATACCAGCCGGCAGGCATCGATATCGAGCTTGAGCGCGTCAAAGCGCGCCTGATCGAGTTCGGCACTATCAGCCTGCCCAAACTCGATGCTGGAAAGTCGCGACATGTCGGTATATTTCCACGCCTCTTCACGGCGCGTGGGAAAGCCGACCGTTTCAAAATGCGCGGCGCCTGCGCGGCGCTTTTCGGTGAGCCACTCGGCCTCACCGGCAGGCGCTGCATGCAGACGCGTCATGAGTGTTTCAGGCAGGCTCATGCAGCAGGCTCCTCGACAACCCATTCATAACCGCGTGCTTCAAGTTCTTCAGCCAGGTGACGATCACCTGACTTGGCAATACGTCCGTCAATCAGTACATGGACCTGATCAGGGGTGATGTGATCGAGAAGACGCTGATAGTGCGTCACCATCAAAATGGCGCGGTTTTCGTCACGCAGCGAATTGACCCCTTCGGCCACGACTTTCATGGCATCGATATCAAGACCGGAGTCGATCTCGTCAAGCAGGGCCAGCTTCGGCTGAAGCACCAGCATCTGCAGGATTTCGTTGCGCTTTTTCTCGCCGCCCGAAAACCCTTCGTTAACGGCACGATGCAGAAAGCTCGAATCCATCTTCATGAAGTCGATCTTTCCCTTGATCAGCTTCATGAATTCAGGCGCCGGCATCTCGTCCAGCCCCTGGGCGGCGCGCTGGGCATTGAGCGCCGACTTGAGCAGATAGATGTTTTTGACCCCCGGAATCTCGACCGGATACTGAAAGCCCATCAGAAGGCCTGCCTGCGCACGCTCTTCGACTTCCATCTCCATGAGGTCCTTGCCATCAAAGGTGATGGTGCCCTGAGTGACCTCGTAGCCATCGCGACCGGCCAGCACGGCTGACAGTGTCGACTTGCCCGCGCCGTTCGGGCCCATGATGGCGTGTACTTCACCGGGATTGATGGTCAACGTGATTCCCTTGAGGATTTCGTTGCCTTCTACCGTCGCGTGAAGATCCTTGATCTCGAGCATGTTGTAACCCTGATTCTGTAATGATGCGCCGCTCAGGCGGCTACACGAAAATTGCCGGTACGGGCAGCCATCAAGGCCGCCCGCATCAAGTGTCTATTAGCCGACCGAGCCTTCAAGCGTCACGCTCAGCAGTGCTTCGGCTTCTACCGCAAACTCCATCGGCAGCTCCTGAAAGACGTCCTTGCAAAAGCCGTTGACGATCATGCTGACCGCGTCTTCTTCCGAGATACCGCGGCTTTTGCAGTAAAAGAGCTGATCATCACCGATCTTTGAGGTCGTTGCCTCGTGTTCGATGGTGGAGCGGCTATTGCCGATTTCCTGATAGGGAAAGGTGTGTGCGCCACACTTGTCGCCGATCAAAAGCGAGTCACACTGGGTAAAGTTGCGACTGCCGGTGGCACGCGGCGAGACCTTGACCAGTCCACGATAGGACTGATTGCTCTTGCCGGCAGCAATGCCCTTGGAGACGATCGTGGACGAGGTGTTCTTGCCGATATGGATCATCTTGGTGCCGGTATCGGCCTGCTGACGCCCGTTGGTCACGGCCACCGAATAGAACTCGCCCTTGCTCTCGTTGCCACGCAGCAGACAGGACGGATATTTCCAGGTGATGGCAGAGCCGGTTTCAACCTGTGTCCAGCTGATGCGCGAGCGGTCGCCGCGGCAGTCACCGCGCTTGGTCACAAAGTTATAAATGCCGCCCTTGCCGTCTTCATCGCCCGGATACCAGTTCTGGACGGTAGAGTACTTGATATAGGCATCTTCCAGTGCCACCAGCTCGACCACAGCGGCATGCAGCTGGTTTTCATCACGCTGCGGCGCCGTGCAGCCTTCCAGATAGGAAACCTGGGCGCGCTTGTCGCACACGATCAGCGTACGTTCGAACTGACCGGTATTGGCGGCATTGATGCGAAAGTAGGTCGACAGTTCCATCGGGCAGGTGACGCCCTCGGGAATATAGACAAACGAGCCATCGGTGAAGACCGCCGAGTTGAGCGCGGCAAAGTAGTTGTCCCCCTGCGGCACGACCGTGCCCAGATACTGGCGTACCAGCTCGGGATACTCCCGGATGGCTTCCGAGATCGAGCAGAAGATAACACCGGCCTCGGCCAGCTTTTCCCGAAAGGTCGTGGTCACGGAGACCGAATCAAAGACTGCGTCTACCGCAACGCCGGCAAGCGCGGCGCGCTCATGAAGCGGGATACCCAGCTTCTCATAGGTTTCCAGCAGCTTGGGGTCGACCTCGTCCAGACTCTGGGGACGGTCTTCCGGCTTTTTGGGCGCGCTGAAATACGAGATGGCCTGATAATCGATCGGCGGATAGTCAAGATGCGCCCAGGAAGGCGATGTCATCTTGAGCCACTGGTGATAGGCCTCAAGACGCCAGTCCAGCATCCACTGTGGCTCGCCCTTTTTCTGCGAGATAAAGGCGATAACGCTTTCGTCGAGCCCGGGCGGAACCGTATCGCTTTCGATATCGGTCACGAAACCCTGCTTGTACTCGCGACGAGTAAGCTGCTCCATTGCTTCGGTTGCCATGATCCTCTCCCCTCAAACGGGTACTGTTCGTCTCATCGGTCGTTGGTCGGAACCGTCGTGTTGTATCGTCTGCGGTCCGTCAGATCCCACGTGCCTCACCGAGTGCCACACTCTGGATAGGCAGTTGTACAGGCAGTTTAATCGGCGCATCGTGCGCCAGATCGGCCAGCGTGACACTGTCCAGCAGCTGACGTACTGCCAGCGACACACGCTGCCAGTTGCTGGCCACGCCACAGCTGGACATCAGATCGCAATCACCATGACCATGACTGCACTCTGTCATGGCCACAGGGCCATCAATGGCGGTGATAATATCGCGCACCGTGATGGCACTGGCGCTACGTGACAGCCGATAACCGCCATTAACACCCCGCTGCGATGTCAAAAGCCCGGCACGCAGTAAGAGCTTGAGTGTCTTGCTGACGGTGGGTCGAGGCAGTCCGACGCGATCGGCAATATCGGCAGCAGCATGCGAGCAGTCGGGGTGGCGCGAGATCTGCGCCATCACCACTGCTCCGTAATCGCTCATTTTCGACAGCTTCAGCATGTCGGCCTCTTGCCTGACTGATTGCGTACTATTTTAGTCCTCATTACAGGCAGTGTGAACCCACTTCCTTGCCAATCAGCATGATAGCTTCAGGCTCTAAGTCCCCTGATGCAGCCGCCGGATACTAAAAATCCCTGATGAATCATCAGGGATTCGGAAACGGCCTGCACTATGGCTCAGTCATCGAAGGGATTGCGCAGAACAATGGTTTCCACGCGATCCGGCCCTGTCGAGATAATATCGATGGGCGTACCGATCTGTTCTTCGAGGAAACTGATGTAGGCGCGCGCATTGGCTGGCAGAGCATCAAGGGAGTGCGCCCCTACCGTGGATTCGCGCCAGCCCGGCAGATCACGATACTCCGGGCTGATCGCCTCATAGCCTTCGCTGTCCACCAGGTTGTCGATCAGTTCGCCATCCTTGGTGCGATAGCCGACGCACACGCGGATGTTTTCCAGACCGTCCAGCACGTCAAGCTTGGTCAGGCACAGCCCGGAGATCGAGTTGATCTGCACGGCATGACGCAGCGCCACGGCATCAAACCAGCCGCAGCGACGGGCACGACCGGTGTTGGAGCCAAACTCATGACCGTGCTCGGCCAGATGGCGACCAAACTCGTCGAAAAGCTCGGTGGGGAACGGGCCGGAACCAACACGGGTGGTATAGGCCTTGGTAATACCCAGCACGTAATCCAGATAGAGCGGACCCACACCGGAGCCGGTGGCCGTGCCGCCGGCCGTGGTATTGGAGCTGGTCACGTACGGGTAAGTGCCGTGATCGATATCCAGAAGCGACCCCTGGGCACCCTCGAACATGATGTTCTTGTCCTGCTTTCGCAGGTCATGCACAAAGGAGACCGTATCGCAGATCATCGGGCGCAGCTCTTCAGCCATGGCCATGGCCTGGTCCAGCACTTCCTGGAAATCCACGGCAGGCTCGCCATGATAGCGGGTCAGTACAAAGTTGTGATAGTCGAGCACTTCCCCGAGCTTGCTGGCAAAACGCTCGCGATGCAGGATGTCGCCAAGGCGCAGGCCACGGCGTGCCACCTTGTCTTCGTAGGCCGGCCCGATACCCCGGCCGGTGGTGCCGATCTTGGCCACGCCACGCGCCTTTTCACGCGCCACATCAAGAGCTACGTGATACGGCAGGATCAGCGGGCAGGCCGGCGACAGGCGCAGCCTTTCGCGCACGGGCACGCCGCTTTCTTCAAGCTCGGCCATTTCGCTGAGCAACGCTTCCGGCGAGAGCACGACGCCATTGCCAATGACACAGGTCACATCGGGGCGCAGGATGCCTGAAGGAATCAGGCGCAAAATGGTTTTTTTGCCATCGATGACCAGCGTATGACCGGCGTTGTGGCCACCCTGAAAGCGAACCACGGCGGACGCCGATTCCGTAAGCAGATCGACGACCTTGCCCTTGCCTTCATCGCCCCACTGCGTGCCCAGTACTACGACATTCTTGCCCATTGTTTCATCTCTGATTCAAAGGCCTGCCCGGAACAGGCAGACACCGGGTGTCTAATTCAGTTGGCGAGCGGCTCAACCTGCCAGGCGCCGTCACGGTAAATAAGCTGACGGTCGCAGAAATGGGCCAGTGCATCGGTGGACTGGCCCGGCAACTGCTGAACGACCCGCTCACCGGCATCACGCAGTGCATGAATTTGCTGGCGCAGGCCAGCATCTTCTTCCATGGGTGCCCAGATACCATCATGAGAAGGCGCGCGCTGACAAAGGGTTGCCAGTTGCTTGAGATCCATGGAGCAGCCGGTCGCCGGGCGCGGCCGCCCGAAAGCGTGGCCGGTATCGTCGTAGCGACCGCCCTTGACCAGCGCCTGACCGTAACCCGGGACGTAGGCGGCAAAGACCAGCCCCGTGTGGTACTGATAGCCGCGCAACTCTGCCAGATCGAAGTAAAGCGTGACGTCACCATGGGCCGCGCTCAATACGTTCTGCAGCGAACTCAGCTGATCGAGCGCCTCGATAATGGCCTGTGACCCGTTGGCAAAAACCCTGCGGGCGCGCTCGAGAACATCCGCGCTGCCATGCAGGCGCGGCAGCTGCTTGAACATGGCGGCAAGCGCAATGTCAGAAATGTGCTGCTCGATCAGGGCATCCACTTCCGAGACCGCCTTGCGCTCCAGCGCCTCGAAAATCAGTGACTCGACATCCGCCTCGAGTCGGGCCTCTTCTGCGAGCGCCCGATAGATACCGATGTGGCCGATGGCAAGATGGACATCACTGGCACCGGCAAAGGACAGGCTCGCAAGCGCCAGCTTCACGATTTCGATATCGGCCTCGATGCCGGCATGACCGAAAAGCTCAAGGCCTGCCTGCACCGGGCTGCGCCCACCCTGATGCTCATCGGCCCTGGCGCGCAGCACATGCGCGCAGTAACACAGCCGAACCGGGCCCTGACGACGCAGGGAGTGGGCGTCCATTCTGGCCACCTGAGGCGTTACATCGGCACTGGCACCCATCAGGCGACCGGTCAACTGGTCGGTCAGCTTGAACGTTTGTAAATCAAGATCGGTACCGGCACCGGTAAGAAGGGAGTCCAGAAACTCTACCGGCGGCGGCATGACCAGGTCGTAACCCCAGCGATAGTAGAGATCCATCAGGCCGCGACGCAGCGACTCCATACGCAGCGCCTGAGGCGGCAGCACTTCATCCATACCGTCCGGCAGCAGCCAGCGATCAGCAATGGTCATCGAACATGCCCTGACAGAAGTAAAAAAACGGTGGCACGGGCAGCACCCGAACAGGCACCACATCACGGCTATCGACAAACGACAGCCACAAAAAAACCGGGGGAAACCCCCGGTTGAAGGATACTATCACAACTCGTCGGCGGAGAAATCCCGCCCCGGCATCTTTACTCGATTCAGGGCGACACTGCCGAGGATTGCTCTTCGTTGCCCTGCTTGAACAGCTGCAGGAACTGGTTGCTGGCCGGGCTTAACACCATCAGATCGTTATTGCCCTGGAAGCTTTCACGATAGGCCTGAAGCGTGCGATAGAAATCGAAGAAACCGGCATTTTGCTGATAGGCCGCCGAATAGATGGCCGCCGCTGACGCATCGCCTTCACCACGAGTGGTTTCAGCAATCTGACGTCCGCCGGCGAGCAGTTCTTCACGCTGGCGATCGGCGTCTGCCATGATCTCCTCGGCCTGACGCGTTCCTTCAGCGCGATAGCCACGAGCGGCCTGTTCACGCTGCGAGTTCATGCGCTCATAGACGGCCTGGGTGACTTCACTGGGCAGTTCGATGCGCTTGACTCGAATATCGAGAATGCGCACGCCAAGCTCCTGACGCATTGCCTGATCAAGCTGTGAAATCGGATCCACCATAAGCTCATCACGCTCGGTGGCAACATCACTGTTTTCCTCTTTCACCTTTTTGACGACATCCTCATTGTTACTTTGCGTTGCAGGACGCTCGCGAACAATCTGCGTCAGTGTCGTCTGGCCGAACTTGTTACGCAGTGCCTCGTCGGTACGCGGTGCAATTAGACGCTCGGCCGCCTGCTCGTTGCCTCGCGTGGCCTCGTAGTAAAGACCCGGGTCGATGATCTGCCACTTCACGAACGAATCCACGATGACAGCCTTGGAGTCGCTGGTCAGATAGCGCGTGGCGCTGGCATCCACCGACAGGATGCGGGTATCGAAGATCCTGACGGTGTTGAGGATGGGCCACTTGAAATGCAGACCCGGTTGAATGTCGTTTTCCACAATTTCACCAAAGCGCAGTTTGATGCCACGCTCGGTTTCATTGATCGTATAAAGGCTGGCGCTGCCGACCCAGGCAAGAATGCCCAGTACGATCACGATGACAAGGGCGCGATTATTGAACATTAGCGTCCCTCCCGCAGGCTGTTACGACCGTTGTTTTGCTGCTGATTGCTTCTCATGTGCTCGACGACCTGCTGAGAGAGCTGCTCCAGCTGACGCGCATCCACGTTATTCTGGTTGCTGTCGCTGTTGCGATTGCCGCTGTTGTCACCACGCCCCATCTGGTTGAGCGGCAGAACCGTTACCGCATCGTTGCCTTCACCCAGATCCACCAGCGCCTTGGGCGTATTCGAAAGAATCTCGGTCATGGTGTCCAGATACAGACGCTGACGCGTTACGTCGGGTGCCTTCTCGTACTCACCCAACAGTGAGATGAAACGGTTGGTTTCACCCTGTGCGTCGGCCACCACTGCGGCCTTGTAACCCTGCGCCTCTTCGATCATGCGCTGACGCCGACCTTCGGCTTCAGGCAGGATGGCATCTCGATAGGCGTTGGCGCGGTTGATGGTGCGCTGCTGTTCTTCGCGCGCACGGATAACGTCATCAAAGGCGTTTTGAACCTGATCCGGGGGCGATGTGGACTCCATGTTGACCGTCTGAAGCCGGATACCGGTGCCATAGGCTTCAAGGTAGGACGCCAGCCGATCATAGATGTCGCCGGCCAGCTCTTCACGACCGGTGGTCAGAATCTGCTGCAGATCCATGTTGCCCACTTCCTGACGCAGGGCACTGTCCATGGCGTTTTGCAACGTCATTTCGGGGCCGCGTACGTTGACCAGAAACGCGTGCGGATCCGAGACCACGTACTGAGAAGAGATGCTGACACGCACGATGTTTTCATCACGCGTAAGCATGGAATCCGTCTGGCTGGCAGAACGAATCCGCGTCACATTGACACTCTCTACCCGATCGATCAGCGGCGGATTCCAGTGCAGGCCCGGCCCGATGGTATTGGTATATTTACCGAAGCGGAAAATAACGCCGCGCTCGGACTGGTCGATCAGGTGAAAGCCCGATCCGGCCCAGACCACAACGCCCACGATCAGAACAACGATGGGCAATAACAGGGCGCTGCGGCCACTGCCACCGCCGCCCTGATTATTGCCATTGTCATCGCCACCGTTGACCGAGCGAAGCTGGCGACGACCCAGCAGCCCGTTGAGCTTGTTGCGCAGTTTCCTGATCACTTCATCAAGATCAGGAGGTCCCCCACCCTGGTTATTATTGCCACCGCCGCCGCCGCGACGATCGCCACCACTCCAGGGATCCTGCTGGTTATTATTGCCGCCACCACCAGGCTCATTCCAGGCCATACATCTTCTCCACTGGGCAAGAGTTGCGAAACGCCAGTTTCATAACATCATTACGCGCCATTCTTACAGTAGCGCTTTGAATATCCGATCATCCTGATAATGCCGGAAGCGTCCCTATTTGTAGCATGTCGTCATACCGAAGACCTGAAATTCTTCCTGGCATGACAAAGTGGCGTTTTATTCCTGCCACTGTTCCCGGCCCTGCTCTGCCCGGGAGAGATAGTCGTCCGGATTCTCATCGGCGTGAGAAAGAAGACGCAACAGATCACGACGCGGCAGGCGAAGCTTTAAATGCGTTCTGCCCTCGTCATCATGGGTTTCTTCCTGCACTGCGCCATGGGAAAAGAGCTGAGCGCGCAGCCAGCCCTGAGAGGGCTCCAGCACCATCGAAGTTTCCACGATGTCCGTGGCCAGACGTTCGGAAAGGGCCTGCTCCAGCAGATCAAAGCCGGTGCCCTCCCGCGACGACAGCCAGACGGTGGAGACCGCCTCATCGGCACTACGCTCAAGACGTGGCGACATGCCCAGCAGATCGATCTTGTTCATGACAAGAAGTCTTGGCACCTCACCGGCGCCGATCTCGTCAAGTACAGCATTAACCTGCTCGATATGAGCATCTCGCTGCGGGTCGGCGGCATCAATGACATGCACCAGCAGGCTGGCTTCGGCCGCCTCCTGAAGCGTGGCACGAAACGCCTCGACCAGCTTGTGCGGCAGATGACGAATGAACCCGACCGTATCGGCCATGACGATAGGGCCAACATCGCTGATTTCCAGACGTCTGAGCGTGGGATCGAGCGTGGCAAAAAGCTGATCGGCGGCATAGACATCGGCGTTGGTCAGCGCGTTGAAAAGCGTTGACTTGCCCGCGTTGGTGTAACCCACCAGCGAGACCGACGGAATCTCTGCGCGCGTGCGTGAGCGGCGGTTCTGGTCGCGCTGACTGCGAACCCGATCCAGACGCTTGTGAATGGCCTTGATGCGGCCACGCAGCAAGCGCCGGTCGGTTTCGAGCTGGGTTTCCCCGGGCCCGCGCAGCCCGATACCACCCTTTTGGCGCTCAAGGTGCGTCCAGCCCCGTACCAGACGGGTCGACATGTACTCGAGCTGGGCAAGCTCTACCTGCAGCTTGCCTTCATGTGTTCTGGCACGCTGTGCAAAGATGTCGAGAATCAGACCGGTACGGTCCAGTACCCGACACTGCAGGATCCGCTCAAGATTGCGTTCCTGAGAAGGCGAGAGAGAGTGGTTGAAGATGGCAAGCTCGGCGTGATGCGTACTCAGCATCTCGCGCAGCTCTTCGAGCTTGCCTTCACCAATCATTGTCTTGGGGCTGGGAGAGCGACGGCTGCCCGTCAGCAGCGATGCTGGTACGGCACCGGCGCTGCGTACCAGCTCCATGAACTCTGAAGTGTCTTCGCGCTCGGTACTGTCCTGGAAATCGATATGCACCAGGACAGCCGTTTCTCCCGAATCAGGGCGTTCAAAAAACAATCAGCGCCTCTCTATTGGGTTTCCTGACCGGGAGCAGCAGTATCCTGCGCCGGTAAACGGACGTTACGCGCAGGAACTACCGTCGAGATGGCGTGCTTGTAGACCATCTGACTGACGGTGTTGCGCAGCAAAATGACAAACTGATCGAAGGACTCGATCTGGCCCTGAAGCTTGATGCCATTGACCAGAAAGATGGAGACGGGGATACGCTCCTTACGCAGGATATTGAGATACGGATCCTGAAGGGATTGTCCTTTGGACATGTGGCTCTCCCAAAATATTAATTGCTGTATGTTTATCGGTTTTTAACTTGCTGCAAGCGCAAGAAAGATCCACGTCCCGGAGGCTCATGTGAGGCTCACTGGTAACCGATCATATTACGCTAAGTGCCGATGTCGCGCACGATTTTCAGTAGTCGTGGCACAATCCCGGCCTCCTGCGGGTCAAGCGACACGGCGCCCGGCCAGCGCCGCAACCAGGTGATCTGGCGCTTGGCCAGTTGCCGGGTTGCGGTCAGCGCCCTGAACGCCATTTGGGGGCAGTCGTCACCGCGATCAAGTCCTTCCCATACCTGACGATAGCCCACGCTTTTCATTGAAGGTAAATCCGGACTTAAATCACCGCGTGCGCGAAGCGCTTTCACCTCTTCAACGAAGCCAGCGGCAAACATCTTGTCAAGACGCTGCTGGATACGCGCATGCAAAAGCGAGCGGTCGCCGGGCAGCAGCGCGATCGGATGCGGCGTAAACGGCAATGTGACACTCGACTGCCGCGCCCAGTGGGCGCTCAGCGTCTCGCCGCTGGCCCGATAGACTTCCAGCGCCCGCATGAGCCGCTGCGGATCGTTGGGATGCAGCCGCGCCGCAGCCTCGGGATCCACCCTTGAGAGCTCGGCGTGCAGCGCCCCGGGGCCGCCCTGCTCGAGCAGCTCGCTGAGTGACTGACGAATATCGGGGTCGGCCCGAGGCATATCAGCGACGCCTTCGGTGAGCAGCCGGAAATAGAGCATGGTCCCACCGACCAGCAGCGGCACCCGCCCTTGGGCGGTAATCTTTTCGATGCAGGAAAGCGCATCCTCGCGAAAAGCCACGCCCGAATAGGGTTCGGATGGATCACGAATATCGATCAGGTGGTGCGGGGCCCGTGCCAGCTCCTGCGCAGAAGGCTTGGCGGTTCCGATGTCCATGCCCCTGTAGACCAGCGCTGAATCCACGCTGACCAGCTCAACGCCCAGCTGCTCGTGCAGCTCGATGGCAAGGTCGGTCTTGCCGACCGCCGTGGGCCCCATCAACATAATGACCGGCGGACGCGATACGGCAACGCTCATGAGGTCATCCTACTGTCCACGCAGAAAAAGGCGGTCAAGGTCGCGCATCGACATCTCCGTCCAGGTCGGTCGGCCATGATTGCACTGGCCGCTGCGCTCGGTGCGCTCCATGTCCCGCAACAAGGCATTCATCTCCTCGATTTCGAGACGTCGATTGGCGCGCACGCTGCCGTGACAGGCCATGGTCGAGAGCAGATCGAAAAGATGATCATTGACGACGCGGCTGCGGCCGTAGCGCTCGAGCTCTTCAAGCATTTCGCGGACCAGCGCTTCAACGCCGGCGCTTTTCACCAGTGCCGGCACTTCCCGGATCAGCAGCGTTTCGGGGCCTGCCGCTTCAAGGGTGACGCCCATTGAGGCAATCGTTGTCTGCTCGCGCTCGGCAAGTTCGACCTGCGCGTCGCTGACCGACATCGACACCGGCACCAGCAGCGGCTGGGTATCGATACCCTCGCCCAGATACTGCGCTTTCATGCGCTCATAGGTGATGCGCTCGTGGGCAGCGTGCATGTCGACCACCACCATGCCGCGCTCGGTCTGCGACAGGATGTAGACCCCGTGAAGCTGTGCCACGGCATAGCCCAGCGGCGGCGCCCGCGTCTCATCAACCGATGGCGCAACCTGCGGTCGATCAAACCGGGCCGTGCCGGCAGCCGGCGGTGGCGCAGCGGCAGATGTCCCCTGCGAGTCGCGGCTGTCCTGCGCTGGCGTGCGCGAGGTCAGCAGTCGCTCCTCATGATCCGGATGCAGGGCACGATAGCCGGCCATGAACTCCCGAACCTGCTGTTCGCCCGGCCGCCCGGCGCCCTGATACTGCCCCGATGGCGATGCACCCGCACCGGCGCGACCGGCAGCCTGTCCACTGGCCGCCTCGCCCAGCGCCATGCGCTGCTGATCAAAGCGAGGCTCGGGCGCCGGCGCAGCAGGGGCCTCGGGTTCCGGCGCGGCTTGCCCCTGCGGCCTGACCTCCGCCAGCGCCCGATGCAGGCTCGAAAACAGGAAGTCATGCACCAGCCGACCGTCTCGAAAGCGCACTTCGTGCTTGGTGGGATGCACGTTGACATCCACCCCGTGGGCGTCAAGATCCAGATAGAGCACAAAGACCGGATGGCGACCGTGGAAAAGCACATCGCGATAGGCCTGGCGCACGGCGTGCGCCACCAGTCGGTCGCGAATCACCCGGCCGTTGACGAAAAAGTACTGCTGATCGGCCTGGCTTCGGGTATGAGACGGCAGCCCCACCCACCCCTTCAGCGCCAGACCGGTCGCAGCCATATCGATATGGATGGCGTTGTCCAGAAAGCTGCGCCCCAGCAGCTGAGCGATGCGCTTTTCCATCACCTTCTGGCTGTCGCCGCCCATCAGCTGATGCACGGTTTTTTGATTGTGACGCAGTACCAGATCGATATCCTGACGCGACAGGGCCAGCCGGCGGAAAGCTTCCTCGACGTGATTGAATTCGGTCTTTTCAGTACGCAGAAACTTGCGTCGCGCCGGCGTATTGAAAAAGAGATCGCGCACCGTCACGGTCGTGCCGCGCGGGTGTGGCGCCGGTGACAGACGCGGCGCCATCTCACGGCCCTCGGCAACCACCCGCCAGCCATTGACCGGGTCATCGCTGGTATTGGAATAGAGTTCGAGTCTCGACACGGCGCTGGTCGCCGCCAGCGCCTCGCCACGAAACCCGAGGCTTGCTACACCCTCGAGATCATCCAGCGAAGTGATCTTGCTGGTGGCATGGCGAGACAGCGCCAGCCCCAGGTCGTCGTGTTCGATACCGCTGCCGTTGTCGCGCACCCGGATGAGACGGCTGCCGCCGGACTCCAGCTCGATCTCGATGCGGGAACTACCGGCATCGATGGCGTTTTCCACCAGTTCCTTGACGACCGACGACGGGCGCTCGACCACCTCACCGGCCGCAATCTGGTTGGCCAGACGCGGCGCCAGCGCCTGGATGCGGCGGGCCTCAACGACTGCTGTCTGGTTCATTCAGGCTCTCCTGTTGTCATCAACGACCTCGCCATCAGGGGATATTGAGCACCTGCCCCAGGCGCAGCACGTCGGTGTCCAAGTTATTCACCCGGCGCAGCGTGGCCAGAGAAACATTGTTGCGCGCCGCGATGCCGGACAGCGTATCGCCGGGCTGAACGCGATACTCGTTGGACCCGCCACCGCGATTCTGGTCACGCTGCCAGGCCAGCAGGCTGTCAGGCGGCGGACTGCGCGAGAAGTGTTGTCGAATGCCCTGGGCAATCGCATCGGCCAGCTTCTCCTGATGCGCCGGAGACTTGAGCAAGCGCTCCTCGGACGGGTTGGTCAAAAAGCCGGTCTCGACCAGAAGCGAGGGAATATCCGGCGACTTGAGCACCACAAACCCTGCCTGCTCGACGCGCGAGTGGAACAGCTTGTTAAACGTCGAAACACGACCAAGCACATCCGTACCGGCCGCCAGCGAATCGTTGACGGTGGCGGTCATGCTCAGATCCAGCAGCACACCACGCAGCACCTGATCCTTGTCATCGAGATTCAGGTCGCCATCGACCCCACCAATCAGGTCGGCGCGGTTTTCGCTTTGTGCCAGCCAGCGGGCGCGCTCGGACGTCGCGCCGTGCTGGGACAGCGCATAGACCGAGGTACCACGAGGGGAGCTCGAACCGCCGGCGTCGGCATGCACCGACACAAAGAAATCGGCATGGCGTTCACGAGCAATGCGCGTACGGCCACGAAGCGGAATGAAGGTGTCATCACTGCGGGTCATGTAGGCCTTGAACCCATCCATGGCATCCAGCTTGGTCTTGACCCGTCGACCGATCTGGAGAACCACGTTCTTTTCATGGGTGCCACCGGGGCCGGAAGCGCCGGGGTCCTTGCCACCATGACCGGGGTCCACCACCACGATAATATCGCGCCGCGGATGGGGCTTTGCCTGCTGACGCGACTCCGCGGTCGGCTCATTGCTGACCTGCTGTGTCGGCGGTGCGGTTTGCGTCGCACGGCTGCCGGCCAGTCGGCCACGTGCCGCCTGTTCCTGCTGCTGAATCATGGCGGTAATGGGGTCGTCGTCACCACTCGATGCCGCGGAAGGACGACTGCCACTCTCTCCGGGCGCCAGATCAACCACCAGACGATAGCCGTGACCACCCCCCGGGGGGAGCTTGAAAGCATTGGGCGTGGCCTGACGATCCAGCTCCACGACCACGCGCAGATCGGTGCCGTCGCGCACGCCGGAGCGGACGTCTCTCACCATGCCGCGCCCGTCAACGGCGCTGCCAAGCGTCGTATTCAGGGTGGTATTGGCCAGGTCGATCACCAGTCGTGCGGGGTTATCCAGGGTGAACACGTCAGCCTCGGCCTCGCTTGAGAGATCAAAGACCAGGCGTGTCCCGTCACTGTCGGTCCATTGACGGAGCCCCTCAAGCTGTGCGGCCTGAGCGGCGGTGGCCATGACACTCAACATGACCATGGCCAAAAGGGTCAAAAAAGCTGCCGGAAACTTCATCACTGCCTTATCACTGTATTGGTGTTCATGGCGGATGCGCCGGACATGCCCGACACGCGATCCCGGGCCCTCATGAAGGGTCCCGGGTCAACACCGCCAGTCGTTGCAGGGCCTGGACCCCATGGTCGCTGCCGGCTTCGAGCACCAGATGTCGCCCCTTGTCGATCAGCGACAGCGTAATGACAACATCGGCCGCAGGCAGCCAGCCTTCACCACGCACCGGCCACTCCACAAGCGTGAGCGCCTCGTCAGCCAGCATGTCACGCGCGCCCAGAAACTCGAGCTCTTCAGGGTCGCCCAGGCGATAAAGATCAAAGTGATACACCCGAGCGGTATCAAGGTCATAGGGCTCTACCAGCGTATAGGTCGGGCTCTTGACCGCGCCATCATGGCCCAGCGCACGCAAAACCCCACGGGCCAGGGTGGTCTTGCCGGCCCCCAGCTCGCCGTTGAGATAAACAATGCCGCGATACTCGAGCGCCTCGGCCAGCTGATGTCCTATCGCCACCTGAGCGGCTTCATCGCCGGGTTCAAGGGTCATGGTTGTCTTGCTCACGATGTTTCACTTTTAACGGAGACGCGGCCTGCCGCGGTATCGGCAGGCCCTTGGGATAATGTCATCCTGTTACTTGCCAGGATTAGCGCGCCGGCGCGCGTAGCATGCCAGATCGCTTGCCAGCAGACCACGTTCGCCATGGTCACAGGCGGCATCATCCGCGGCCAGGCCATGAATCAAAACGCCACTGGCCGCCGCTTCCAGCGGTGACAGCCCCTGTACCAGCAGCGAGGCGATCATGCCGCCCAGCACATCGCCCATGCCCCCGGAGGCCATGCCCGGATTGCCAAAGGGACTGATAAAGCACTCATCAGCGCTTTCACCGCCGACCACCAGCGTGCCGGCGCCCTTGAGCACAATCACGCCACCGTAACGACGATGCAGGGCGAGTGCCGCCTGATAGCGATCGTTTTGCACCTCGGCCACGCTGCACGCCAGCAGCATGGCGGCCTCCCCTGGATGCGGGGTCAGGATCCAGTCATCACGATGCTCACCGCCGTAGCCCGCGGCCAGCAGATGAAGGCCGTCGGCATCCATAAGCCTTGGGCCGGCAGCGTTCATGACGGCCTGCATCAGCCCCTGCCCCCAGGCACCCTGCCCCAGCCCCGGGCCAATCAGTACGGCGGTGGCCTTGTCGACCAGGTCTTCGATATCCAGACCGTTGCGGGCCTCGCGCACCATCATCTCCGGGCAGCGGGTCAGCGCCGGCGGAATATGGACGGCGGCCGTGGCCAGACTGACAAGCCCTGCGCCCAGCCGTGCGGCGGTTTCGGCGCTCATGATGGTCGAGCCGCCAAAACCGGGCTGACCGCCGACCACCAGCAGATGGCCGCAGTCACCCTTGTGGGTGGTCGGGCGCCGCGCAGGCAGCGTGTCGTGGAGCCGCTCGGCCACAAGCAGCTCACCCATATGCTCGTTGGCCGCCAGCGTTGCCTCGGAGACGCTCAAGGGCGCCAGCACGATCTCACCGGTGACATCGCTCGCCTGACCGGTATACAGGCCGAACTTGCGCGCGATAAACGTCACCGTCAGATCGGCCTCGACCGTCTCACCCAGCAGCGCCCCGGTATCAGCGTTCAGCCCTGAGGGAATATCCAGTGCCACCACCGGTTGTGAGGCTGAATTAATGCGCGCGATGGCGCCATCAAAGGGCGAGCGTATCTCGCCCCGGGTTCCGGTCCCCAGCAACGCATCGACAATCACGTCTGTTTCGGGTGCGATCTCATGCCCCTGATGCCAGTCGTCGATGTTGACGCCGCTTTCGCGGGCCAGATGTACGGCTTCGGCGGCTTCACCCTGGAGTTCATCCGACGCTCGCAGGGCCACAAGCTGCACCTCAAGTCCCTTTTGAAGTGCCAGCGCCGCCACGACATAGCCGTCCCCGCCGTTGTTGCCGCTGCCACAAAACACGCACAGATGTCGTGCCCGCGGCCAGCGTTCAACGATTGCTTCAAGGGCGGCCTGCCCGGCCTGCATCATCAGGGCAAACCCGGGCACACCCTGTGCCACGGTGCGTTGATCCAGTGTCTGTACCTGCCCTGCGCTGTAGAGTCGTGCGTTCGCCATCGTGGCTTTCTCCTTGCGGACCATCCATGTCATTGATTCTTGTCGGACAGGCAGTATTGTGACCCCGCACACCCGGACGGGTTCCGGGCGCGCACGTCCTGTCACGGCAAAAGAGGCACCTGCCCCTTTGGTCTGCAGGTCCCTGCGCTGTCATACTAACCCGCTATATACCATGCCCTTTCTACCCGGCATCCATTACGTCCCCGTCACACCGAGCCTCGAGGCTCGAATGCCATGACCACTTCAAAGACTGTCAGAGCCGACAACGCCAGCGCCTCCGCAAGCACCGACGCCGCCCGGGCGCTTGATCCCGCCGAGATGGCAGACAAACTGCGCGTCTGGGCGCGTGAGCTGGGCTTTCAGCAGCTGGGCATCACCGATACCGATCTCGACGCGCACGAAGCCTATCTGAACCGATGGCTCGAGGCGGGCTATCACGGCGAGATGGATTACATGGCGCGTCATGGCACCAAACGAACCCGCCCGGCCGAACTGGAGCCCGGCACGCTGCGCATTATCAGCGTGCGCATGGACTATCTGCCGCCGGAAATCGAGAGCACGCGCGTGCTGGGCCAGCCGGAGCGCGCCTATGTGGCACGTTACGCGCTCGGTCGCGACTATCACAAGCTGATCCGCAAGCGCCTGACGCAGCTGGCCCAAAAGCTGCAACAGGAGATCGGTGATTTCGGCTTTCGCGCCTTCGTCGACTCGGCGCCTGTCATGGAACGGGCGCTGGCCCAAAAGGCCGGCATCGGCTGGTTCGGCAAAAACGCCATGATTCTCAACCCACAGGCCGGGTCGCTGTTTTTTCTCGGCGAGCTTTACACTGACCTGCCTCTGCCGGTGGATGAGCCCTTCAAGCGCGACCATTGCGGCAAATGCACCCGCTGCCAGACCTGGTGCCCGACCGGCGCCATCGTGGATGACAAGGTGATCGATGCCCGGCGCTGTATCTCCTATCTCACCATCGAAAAGCACGGCCCCATCCCGCTGGAATATCGCCGCGCCATGGGCAACCGCGTTTTTGGCTGTGACGACTGTCAGCTTGTCTGCCCCTTTACCCGTTTCACGCGTGCCACGCGAGAGAAGGATTTTGCCCCGCGCCACGCACTCGACCGCGCCCGGCTGGTCGATCTGTTCAACTGGAGCGAGCCGGAATTTCTCGAGCACACCCAGGGCAGCGCCATTCGCCGGCTGGGCTATGAGCGCTGGTTGCGCAACCTGGCCGTGGGCCTGGGTAACGCGCCCTTCAGCGAAGAGATCGTCACAGCGCTGCGAGCGCGGCTGGCCTGGCCCAGCGATCTGGTGCGCGAGCACGTACGCTGGGCACTGTCAGAGCAGGTTCTAAAACGAGACGAAGGCCGGGAGGTTTCCAACCCGCCTCTGATCGAGGCAGGCTACAGCGATATCATCGCGCGAGCGCCCGCCTGATCCAGGGAAGGCTTACAGCGCCAGCAGATGCGTTCGGTAGTGACGCAGCTCCTCGATGGAGTCGCGAATGTCGTCGAGTGCCAGATGGGTGCCCTTTTTGGTGAGGCCCTCAAGCGCCGCCGGTTTCCAGCGCCGCGCCAGCTCCTTGAGCGTGGAGACATCCAGATTGCGGTAGTGGAAAAAGGCTTCCAGCGCCTGCATCTCGTGCTGCATGAAGCGTCGATCCTGATGGACGCTATTGCCGCACATCGGTGAGGCGCCCTTGTCGATGTGCTGTTCCAGAAAGCGCAGGGTCGCCGCCTCGGCTTCCTGCGTGGAGACCGGGCTCTGACGTACCCGCTCGGTCAGCCCTGTACCGCCATGGGTGCGGGTGTTCCAGTCATCCATGAGCGCGAGCTGCTCATCGCTCTGGTGAATGGCCATCACCGGCCCTTCGGCGATGATGTTGAGCTGGCTGTCGGTGACGATGGTGGCGATCTCGATAATACGATCCCGCGCCGGATCCAGACCGGTCATTTCGAGATCGATCCAGATCAGACGTTCGTTTTGAGTACTCATGACACTTTCCGGATAGACTTGAAGGGAGATTCCTCCCGATGCCCCTGAACGGGCCGGGATGAAACACGAATGCCCTCAAGCGTACAATTGCGCGACGCTTTCCACCAGCCGGGATCGGCGCCGGTGCGCAAGTCCAAGACATTCCAGGAGTTTCATGAGTCAACGCAAGCTATCCCGCCAGCAACGCTGGCGTGTCGAGAAGGTCCAGGCCGAGCGTATCAAGCGTGCCGAAAAGCGCGAGCAGACCGATCAACGCCAGCTGGCCGAGGGGGAATACGGTCCCGAGCAACTCGGGCGCGTGGTGGCGCATTTCGGGCGCAACATGGAGGTGGAAGGCACCGACGGCGTGCGCCATCTATGCCATCTGCGCGCCAATCTCGACACCCTGGTCACCGGCGACCGGGTCAGCTGGCGCGAGGCGAGTGATGGCACTGGTGTGGTCGAGGCGCGTCTGGAGCGTTACTCGACGCTGGAACGCCCGGATGCCCGCGGCCGTCTCAAGAGCGTGGCGGCCAACATCGATCGCATCATGATCGTGTTTGCCGTGGAGCCCGAGCCGCATCCGTTTTTGATCGACCGCTATCTGGTCGCCGCCGAGGCCACCGGGATCGCCCCGGCCCTGGTGCTCAACAAGATGGATCTGCTCGATGAGCACCACATGCTCCATGCGCTTGCCAGCCGCTACCGGACGCTGGGCTATCCGGTCATCGGCGCCTCGACCCGGCGTGACGACGGTCTTGAGGATCTGATCGCCGCCATGGATGACACCACGGCGGTGTTCGTCGGCCAGAGCGGTGTGGGCAAGTCGTCGCTGATCGATGCGCTGCTGCCCGAGGAATCACTGGCCGTGGGCGAGCTCTCCGTGGACACGCGCAAGGGCCGCCATACCACGACCACGGCCCGGCTTTATCACTTCAGCCAGAGCAGCGGCGCCCTGATCGACTCTCCCGGCATCCGCGAGTTCGGCCTGGGCCATCTCGACGAGCAGCAGGTCGAAAACGGCTTTATCGAGTTCCGTCCCTGGCTGGGCCACTGTCGTTTTCGTGACTGTCGCCACCGCCTGGAGCCCGGCTGCGCCATTCTGGCCGCAGCCGAGCGCGGCGAGATCCTGCCCGAACGACTGGAGAGCTTTCGCCGCATCGTTCATGAGCTCAATGCCCCGCCCCGGTAATCTCTCAAGCGGCTGACCGAGCGCAAAAAAGGGCCGCCCGAAGGCGGCCCTTTCTTGTGTGATGCCGGAAACACCCTACTCTTGAAACAGCAACAGCAGCGACAGCGCGGCCAGAATCCACATGGTCGGGCGAATCTCGTGGCGCTTGCCAACGCCTGCCTTGACCACCACAAACGCCAGAAAGCCGAAGATCACGCCGTGGGTGATCGAGTAGGTCAGCGGGATCAGGATCATGGCGATAAAGGCCGGGATGGCATCATCAAACTCGTACCAGTTGATGTGGCGGATCGGGTCGAGCATGAACACCCCCACCATGATCAGCGCCGGCGCCGTGGCGATCGAGGGCACCAGTGACAACAGCGGCGACAGAAATAGAAAGGGCAGAAAGAGCAGCGCCGCCGTCACCGCCACCAGTCCGGAACGCCCGCCCTGGCTGATGCCTGCCGCCGACTCGACATAGGCATTGGCCGGGCTGGTCCCCAGCGGCGCCGAAATCACCGCCGACATGGCATCCACCATCATGGACTGGCGAATATTGCGCGGCTCGCCGTTGCGATCGAGCAGCTTGCCGGCATGGCACACGCCCACAAACGTCGATAGGGCGTCAAAAAACGTGGTGAACAACACCACGAAAATAAACGGCCAGTAGATGACATTGAGCGCCCCGATCAGATCCAGCTGCCCTACGGCGCTGAAATCCGGCAGGGCAAAGATGCCTTCGAAATTGACCAGCGTCGCCGTGCCCGCAGGCGAAAACGCGCTGGCATCGCCCCAGAGCCGCCCGATGGCTGCGGCCATCACCGTGGTTGTCACAATGCCGATGATCAGTGCGCCCGGCATGTTGCGCGCCACCAGCACAGCCGTGATGGCAAGCCCGATCAGAAAGGTCACAAGCGTCGGCGACATCTCGCCCAGCCCCACCACGGTGGCCGGATTGCTGACCAGAAAGCCCGCATTGACCAGGCCAATGACCGTAATGAAAAGCCCGATGCCACAGGAGATCGCATAGCGCAGCTGTGCCGGAATGGCATCAATGATGTAGCGGCGCACGTTGAATACCGCCAGCACGGCAAAAAGGATGCCTGCCCAGAACACGCAGCCCAGCGCCGTCTGCCAGGGAATTCCCGCGCCGATGACCATCGTGTAGGTAAACAGCGCGTTGATGCCCATGCCCGGTGCCACCAGGATGGGGTTGCGCGCATAGAGCCCCATCATCAGGCTGCCAAAGAAGCTGACCAGCACGGTCGCGGTCAGGGCACTGGCAAAGGGAATGCCGGCCGCACTCATGATGGTCGGATTGACCACAATGATGTACATGGCCGCCAGAAAGGTGGCAATACCGGCCAGGATATCGCGACGCACGCTGCTGCCCTGACTTGTTATTTTAAAAAATGATTCGAGCACGCTGACTCTCCACTTGCACTGTTGTTCGTCCTGATACCTGATGAATGGTCGATACGTCGTTGCAGGTCATGTTGTCAAAACATCGCTGTTCCTGAAGACCGGCATTGCCACCGTTCGCGAGGTGCCATCGAGTGTGCAATGCTTGGGCCATGTTAACCCGCGCGCGCCGCTGAAAGGAGAGTGAGGATGTCACAGGATGAGGCAAGGTTCCCTCGAATCATCGAGCCCCGGGCGCTGTCTGCGCATCTTGACGCCCCCGATCTTTTGATCATCGATGTCCCGGCCAACGCTCAAAGCTATCGTGATGGCCACGTGCCGGGGGCGGTCTTTCTCGATTACCGCCGTTTGCTGTCGGGTCAGCCGCCGGTTGCCAATGACATCCCTGATGAAGTGGCCCTGTCGACGCTTTTTTCAGAGCTTGGCCTTACACCACAGACCCATGTGATCGTCTATGACGATGAAGGTGGTGGCTGGGCCGGCCGACTGGCCTGGACGCTGACCCTGCTAGGCCATGATCGGTGGTCCTATCTCAACGGCGGCATTCACGCCTGGAAGGGAGATGACCTGCCCGTGGCGGTTGAAGAAACAACTCCTGCGCCCTCGCGGTTTGAGGCGCGTATTGAACGCCCGGAACTGATCATCGATCGCGAAGAGCTGATCGAGCGCCTTGAAGACCCGACGCTTGCCATCTGGGATGCCCGCAGTCCCGATGAATACGACGGGGTCAAGGGCAACAACCAGCGGCTGGGCCATATCCCCGGCGCGGTCAATCTGGAATGGACCGACACCATGGATAAAAACCGGCAGCTGCGCCTGCGCGACCTGTCGGAGCTGGTCAGTGACCTTGTTGCCATGGGCATCGACGCAGAAAGCGAAATTGCCACCCACTGCCAGAGCCATCACCGCAGCGGCCTGACCTGGATGATCGGTTACACGCTGGGCTACAACATTCGCGCCTACCCCGGCTCGTGGCAGGAATGGGGCAACCGGGACGACACGCCCATCGAGACCTGATGACCCGCCCCTGCCGGCCATGGGCTTGAGCCTCCGGCAGGGGTATGCAACATTGCCCTCACTCATTACTGCCTTGTGGTGCTCCTTTTGAATCGTGATCGTCTGTTTGCCCTGCTGCAATATCCGCTGCCCCAGCACGCCATCTCCCGACTGGCGGGACAGTTTGCCGATTCGCGCACGCCCTGGATTCGCGATACGTTCATCCAGCGCTTTGCCCGTCACTATGACGTTGACATGAGCGAGGCCCTCAATCCCGATCTGAGCAGCTACAAGAGCTTCAACGAGTTCTTTACCCGGCCGCTGCGCCCCGATGCCCGCCCGATCGACTCAGGGATCGTCTCCCCGGCCGACGGCGTGCTCTCCCAGTTCGGGCGCATCGATTACGGCACGCTCATGCAGGCCAAGGGCCACGCCTACTCGCTGACCGCCCTGCTCGGCGGTGACGAAGCCGCCGCGACCGAGCTGCGCGACGGCAGTTTCGCCACGGTCTATCTCTCCCCGCGGGATTATCACCGCGTGCACATGCCGCTTGAGGGGCGTTTGATCCGCACCATCTACGTGCCCGGCCGGCTCTTTTCGGTCAATCAGGCCACCGCCCGCGAAGTGCCGGGCCTTTTTGCCCGCAACGAGCGGCTGGTATGTCTGTTCGAGACCGAGCTGGGGCCCATGGCGCTGGTACTGGTGGGGGCGATGATCGTCGCCGGGATCGAGACCGTCTGGGCCGGCCAGGTCACACCGCAGTCCCGCCAGCCCCAGGGCACTGCCTGGAACAACGCCGATGTCACACTGGGCAAGGGCGATGAGATGGGCCGCTTTCATCTGGGGTCCTCTGTCGTCATGTGTCTGCCAAAGGCCTACACCTTCAACGACAGCCTGACACCCGGCATGAAGATTCGTCTGGGCGAGCAGCTCGCCCCTGATCCCGACATTCCGGCTGATACGCTCACGCCCGAAGAGCTGGCCTGAGCCTCAAGAATTGACTTAATGACACCGACTGGCCGGCGCCTTCGGGCCAGCCGAAGCCATGGCGAGCGGTTTCGACCCTGACAAGGAGCAAGACATGACGCAGTTTACCCTGCTGGCATGGGACTATACGGACGAGGGCGCGCTCGAGCGGCGCATGGGCTGTCGCGAGGCGCATCTGGCAGCCCTGCGTGAACTTTATCATCAGGGGCACTTCATCAGCGGCGGGGTCATTGTCGATGACAACGGCAAAATGATCGGCTCCAACGTCCATTTCCAGTTTGAAAGCCGAGAAGCTCTGAACGCCTGGCTTGAAACCGAGCCCTACGTAACGCAAAGAGTGTGGGAGCATATCGACATTCGCGAGATCAGGCTGCTCGACCCGCACGCCTGACACACCTGTTCTGCAGGACCCCGGACCCGCCTCTCCTGCAGGGCCCGGGGCAACACCATCAATGCGGTATCGAAACCAGACGACGTGCTGATTGCTCGATCAGCATCTGGCGGTGCCAAACGCCATGGCGCTGTCGATATTTTCCAGACCCAGTGCCAACATGATCAGACGATCCACGCCCAGCGCCACGCCACAGCCCTGTGGCATGCCGACGCGCAGCGCCGCAATCAGCCTTTGATCGGCATCCACCGGCGGTTTGCCCAGCGCAAGACGGGCCTGATTATCCGCCTCAAAACGTGCCTGCTGCTCATCGGCATCGGTCAGCTCATCAAAGCCGTTGGCAAGTTCGATGCCCTCCAGATACACCTCGAATCTTGACGCCACCAGCGCCCCGTCACTGTCCTGACGCCGTCGCGCCAGTGCCGCCTGAGAAGCCGGATAGTCCACCACCACATCAAGGCCGCCCTGCCCCAGTCGTGGCTCGATAACCAGCGACATCAAAAGATCGCAGCAATCATCGCGCGACCATGACGCCGTGTCGCTTCCCGCGTAGCGGGCGGCACTGTCACGCAGGGCTGCCTGCGTCTCCGGCGTGTCACTCAAGGGGTCAATCGAGAGATATTCCCGGAAAAGGTCACGATAGGCGCGCTGTCGAACCGCTAGCTGCGGCGCCTCCAGTACGGTCTCGATCAGTTCGGCGACTTCGCGTATCAGCGCTTCAAGCGAAAAACCGGGGCGATACCACTCCAGCATGGTGAACTCGATGTTATGACGCCGGCTTGTTTCACCATCGCGAAACGCGCGCGAGAGCTGAAAGATGGGACCGCTGCCGGCCGCCAGCAGACGCTTCATATGGTATTCAGGCGAGGTCTGCAGCCAGAGCCGCTCCTCACCGGCTGATGTATGGGCATTCAGGAAGAGCGAGTCCAGATGCACGTCGCTGCTGCCGGCGTGCCCCAGTACGGGGGTTTCCACCTCGAGCACGTCGCGGACTTCAAAGAAGTCGCGGATGCAGCGCATGACGGCTGCGCGCGCGCGCAATACTTCCATGGTAGCGCCGGGGCGCCAGTCATCAGCACTCATGCCGAGTCATCCATCAATGAGACAGGATAAAACGCAATCGCCGGGCCACGGGGCCCGGCGATTGCCGTCGTTCAAACAAGCGTCTTACGCGCGGCTGACGTACTCGCCGCTGCGGGTATCAATCTTGAGCGTTTCACCCTGATTGATGAAAAGCGGGACGCGCACCATCGCACCGGTGGTCAGAGTGGCCGGCTTGGAGCCGCCCTGGGCAGTGTCGCCCTTGAGACCCGGGTCGGTTTCGATGACTTCCAGCTCGATGAAGTTGGGCGGGGTCACCGAAATGGGATTGTCGTTCCAGAGCGTGATGGTGTAGACCACCTGCTCCTTGAGCCACTTGGAAGTGTCCCCTACGGCCTTTTTGTCGGCGGCGAACTGCTCAAAGGAGCCGTCGGTTCTCATGAAGTGCCACATCTCGCCATCGTTGTAGAGATACTCCATGTCGATGTCGAGCACATCGGCACCTTCCAGCGATTCGCCGGACTTGAACGTGCGCTCCCAGGTACGCCCGGTCATCAGATTGCGCAGCTTGACGCGGTTGAAGGCCTGACCCTTGCCGGGTTTGACGAGCTCGTTTTCGACGATGTTACAGGGATCGCCGTCGAGCATCACTTTCAGACCGCCCTTGAATTCGTTGGTAGAATAGCTTGCCATAACGCCTCGTTGTGTTCGCAGCCGCTCGGGTATCAAAGGCTGCGGGGACAGTGAATGACCAGACAGCTCCGGATCGATGACCATGCAGGTCACATCGACTCCGAAGCCTCGGAATACGTGCGATGATAACGCGAACCATGCAGCCTGTGCAGACTATCTCTTTTTCCCCAGCCGGTGATGACAGCGCCCCCGGACAGAGCTGGCAGTCGCAGCTTTCCGGCGCTATCCGTGACCCGAAGGCGCTTCTGGCCGCCGTCGGGCTCGACGAGCGCTGGCTGCCGGGCGCTGAAGGTGGCCATCAGGCCTTTGAGGTGCGGGTGCCGCTGGCCTATCTATCACGCATCAAAAAGGGCGACCCCGGTGATCCGCTGCTGCGCCAGGTACTGCCACTCGAGCATGAAACGCACGCGGTCGCAGGCTATGTGACCGACCCGCTGGAAGAGGCCGATCATACCCCGATGGCCGGGTTGATCCACAAGTACGCCACGCGGGTACTGATGATCACCAGTGGCGCCTGCGCCATCAACTGCCGCTACTGCTTCAGGCGCCATTTTCCCTATGAGGATCACGCCGCCTCGCGGGCGCAGTGGGGCAAAACGCTGGACTACCTGCGTGACGACGACTCGCTGATCGAGGCGATCCTTTCCGGCGGCGACCCGCTGGTCTCAAGCGATACCCGGCTGGCCTGGCTGGTCGGTGAACTTGACGCCATTCCTCATCTCAAACGCCTGCGCCTGCACACCCGCCTGCCGGTCGTGATCCCCGATCGTGTCGATGATGCGATGCTTGAATGGCTTGCGAACACGCGCCTTCAAAAGGTGGTGGTGCTGCATATCAACCATGCCAACGAAATTGACGACAGTGTCATGAAAGCCTGTGAAAGGCTCAGGAGTGTGGGCGTCACGCTGCTCAACCAGAGCGTGTTGCTGCGCGGCGTCAACGATGATGTGACGGTGCTCAGAGCACTGTCCGAGCGGCTTTTTGAGGCCGGCATTCTGCCCTACTACCTTCATGTGCTCGACCCCGTGGCGGGTGCCGCGCACTTTAATGTGCCAGACAGTGAGGCCATGGCGCTGCATGACAGCCTTGGAGAACAGCTGCCGGGCTTTTTATTGCCGCGGCTGGTGCGCGAGGTGCCGGGAGACCGGGCCAAGACCCCGGTCAGAGCCGACAGCTTGCGGCAGGCATCGGACTGACTGGAGCCGCATCAGTCGCTGGGTCCACTGTCCCATAGCGACACCAGCGCTTCCGGTGCCCGCCGCTCGGGCACATGCAGGGTGATGACATCGCTGTCGTTGCCCACCGGCATGATGACGATGCGAAAATAGCGCTGATCCCCCTGCCCGGCCTGGTCGCCCGGATATTTCAGCTGTTCGGCTTCATCGAGGAGTTTGCAGACCTTCCTGCGCTGCGACAGCGAACACTCCTGAAAGGCAATTTCGCGAGGACGCGCCAGCGCCGGCATATAGGCAACGCCCCCCTCTCTCGCCAGGCGAACGCGGGCACGCTCGCCCAGAGTATGTTGATAGCTCACGCGTCAACTCCTACGCCCTGCCAGCCGCTCAGTACGGCCTCGCGGACTTCATCGCCGTCGAACAACCGCTCGGCGTTATCCAGCGTCAGACGGGCAAAATCGGTAAATTCGGCATCATTGGCCAGTCGCTCATCGGTGAGCGTGGCATACCAGACTCGCCCGGCGCGCTCCCAGCTGTAGCCGCCCAGCGCCATGGCCGTCAGATAAAAGGCGCGATTGGGAATGCCCGAGTTGATGTGGACGCCGCCGTTGTCTTCGTTGGTCTCCAGAAAATCGCGCATGTGTGCCGGCTGCGGGTCGCGCCCCAGCAGCGGATCATCGTAGGCTGTACCCGGTGCGGCCATCGAACGAAGCCCGATGGCGTTGATGCCCGGGGCCAACAGGTCGCGGCCGATCGACCAGTCGGCCTCTTCCACCGTCTGGTTGGCATCATACTGGGCCACCATGACCCCAAAGACATCCGAGATGGACTCGTTCAGTGCCCCCGACTGGTTGTAGTACACAAGCCCGGCTTCACGTTCGGTGATGCCGTGCGTCAACTCATGCGCCACAACATCAAGCGCGCGAGTAAAGGAGAGAAAGATGTCGCCATCGCCGTCGCCAAAGACCATCTGATAGCCGTTCCAGAAGGCGTTTTGATAATCCTGACCGTAATGGACGGTGCCCAGCAGCGCGCCGCCCTCGTCGTCGATGGCATTGCGCTCAAAAATTTCCCAGAAAAAGCGATAGGTGGCGCCCAGATCACCGTAGGCCTCGTCCACGGCCGCGTCACCGGTGTCGGACTGACCTTCGCGCCGTACCTGACGGCCGGGAAGCTCCATGGTGTTGCCCGCATCAAAGATATAGCGCAGCGGCTCGCCGCGAGCACCGCGCCGATCATCGGTAGGCGCCGTATGGCGTTCGGTGCGCGCCCTGAAACGCGAATCGAGCGTCAGGGTACTCAACGCGCAGCGGCGATGCCGGTCGTTGCCGTTTTCGATCAGATAATTGAGCAGGTGAGGAGGAATGACCCCATAGGGGTTGTTGCGCGTCGCCGTCATGATGACTCTCCGACTGGCCGCCACGGCGACAGCAAACCTGGCGCGTGACGGTCAATGCCTGTTGGTGATTCCCTTCACTACAAGCCTAGTCGAGACGGGCAGGCACCACTTTAAGGTGTGATGAATGGCCACATCGACTTTTGTCTAATGCCGCCCTGCAGGGCTACGGCTGACGCAGCGCCTCCAGCACGCTGGTGCTGGGAAACCCATCCGGTGTTTTTCCCACGCTGCGCTGCCATGCCCGCAGCCCTTCGCGCGTATTGGGTCCCATGATGCCGTCCGGCGTCCCGGTGCCAAAGCCCTTCTGATTCAAAAGGCTTTGCATCTCTTTGGTCTGCGAACGTGTCAGCGGTTTGACATCGCGCGGCCAGTCACCCTGAACGCCCGACCCGCCATCGATGCGCTGGGACAGATACGCCACCGCAAGGGCATAGCTGGTGGCGTTGTTGTAACGCATGATCACACGAAAGTTGGGACCGACCAGAAATGCCGGGCCCTGGGCGCCGGCGGGCGCAATGACGGAGGCCTGATCGAAATTCGGCAGCGACTGGCCTTCAACGGCGCGAACGCCCTGCGAGCGCCAGGCAGACGTGGCTTGACGGGTGGAAAGCTCGGTTCGCGTGTAGTCAAAGTCTTCGGGAAGAGTCACCTCAACGCCCCAGGGCTGACCACGCTGCCAGCCGTTTTTGGCCAGATAGTTGGCAGTGGAAGCCATCACATCCGGAATACTGCCCCAGATGTCACGCCGCCCGTCACCGTCGCCATCCACGGCGTAGGCCAGAAAGCTGGTGGGAATGAACTGGGTGTGGCCCATGGCACCGGCCCAGGAGCCCAGCATGTGCTCCCGGTCGATATCGCCTTCCTGAATAATGCGCAGGGCGGCTATCAACTGCTCCTGGGCAAAGGCGTGGCGGCGCCCTTCATAGCCCAGCGTGGCAAAGGCATCGATGGCCGAGAAACTGCCGAAGTTGCCGCCATAGTTGCTCTCGATGCCCCAGATGGCCGTAATCACCGAACCGGGTACGCCATAGCGCGACTGCGTCTGATCGGCGCTCTCCTGATGCTCGGCCAGCTTCTGACGACCGTTGTCGATCCGGCTCGAGGAGACCGCGCTGTCCAGATACTCCCAGATGCCCCGGGTAAACTCGGGCTGTGAGCGATCCAGCTCGATAATACGAGGCTGATAGCGCACGTTGGCCAGCGCCTCATCCAGCGTGGTCTGCGAAATGCCTTCCGAGCGCGCCTTTTGTCGAAATTCGCTGACCCACTGATCGAACGATTCCCGCTCGGCAGGCGTTTGATCGTCTCTGGCCGCCGGAGCGGTCTCGACGGTTTCGGTGGTCTCGGCAGTCGCTGCACGAGCCTGTACATCGCCGCTGTCAGCTTCGGCCTGCCGTGACGGTGAGGACGATGGTGACGCACCGGCCTGGCAGCCCTGCATGGCGCCGCTGCCCAGCAGCAGTGCCAGCATCAGCGTACGTGCACGGGCCACCGATACGCCGGCGTATCGATGTGACAAGCTTTTTCCCTGGAATCGTAATGGCATTACCGCTTTCCTGTCTGATGAGCTGAACTATCATGGCTGATAACGCATGACATTGACCACTACCGGGCACGCGGCGTGCTCTGGTATTTCAGCATGACTTCATGGATGAGTTGCCGGGCAATACCAATGGATGACAGGACAAACGCATGAGCAAGTCAAAAGAGGCCCTGACCGGGCAGCCGCAACAGGATAACGGCGACAAGCCGGACTGTCGCAAGCATCCCGAGCACTACCGCGTGGGCCGCGGTGAACAGGGCGTGCTCACCGTCGAGCCCTACAAGGGCGAGTTGCTGCCCCACTGGCGCTTCAAGACACCCGATGACGCTCGGGCCTCATCGCAAAAGCTTCTGGAGATGTTTGAAGACTACCGCTTGCGCGATGATTTTGTCGGCATGGACATGGCGCGAAAGTTTATTCAGATGGGCCATACCCGTGCCCGGCGCTATGCCAACTATCCGGGCGGACGCAAATACGATAAAAACGGCGAGATTCGTGAACGCGAGATCGACGAGGAAAAGGCCGAGTCGGCGGCCATCTTCGAGAAGGTCTGGATACAGGTGCGCGAAGACGAGAACTACCTGAAACGCAAAAAGGCCCATCAGCGCGCCTACGGCTGAAAGCCTTTCTGGCTTGAATATTTCATAACGGAACACCGGCATGCCCACACTGCTTTTTCACCATCCGCGAACGCTTGGCGATGACACCCTGGAGGGGCTGGTGGACGCCCTGCACCGCTGCACGCTGGACAGCGGTCTTTTCGAGGCCCGCGCGATCAAGGTCGCCACCCTTTCCCTGTCAAATACACGCCAGGGCGGCGAAAAACGCCCCTTCGCCTCGCTGCAGGTCCGCCTGTTTGCCGGACGGACACAGGCGCAGCGTCTTGCCCTGTCCAATGCGCTGCTGGCCGTTATCAATGAATCGCTGGGAGAGCAGATGAGCGCCACCGTCGAGATAGTGGAAACCGATCCGACCACCTTCTCGCGTTGACGACTCACCAGGGTGTCATTGCACTGTCGTGACGCCCGACACAGCCCTCAAGCGTTCCCAGCTGCACCAGCTCCGACCCCTCCAGCACCTGATTCATGCGCTTGTCGTGGGTCAGCTCACGCACGACCCGAACCCGCGATGGCTGCCCTTTGGCATCAAGGCGCATGACCCAGGCCTGAAAGCCGCTGGAAAATGCTACCAGCGAGCCGATCGGCGTGAAGCCGTAGCGCTTGACGTATCGGTTCACGCAGGCGGTATCGAACTGGCTGCCGGCATTGAAGATATGACGGTAGATATCGAGTGCCAGCCACGCCGGACGATCGCTGCGGGGCCGGCTCATGGCATCGATGGCATCCACGACGGCGGCCATGCGCGCCAGACGATTCATCGAGTGACCATCCAGCCCGCGCGGGTAACCGCTGCCATCGAGTCGCTCGTTGATACTCAGCAAGACGTCACGGCGCATATCGGTAGTGAGGCCGTCACGCTCGATGCGAAAGCGCAAAAGCTCCACGTGCGCATGCAGATGGGAAAGCGTCGAGGCATCCATGGCCCCTTCATGCAGCCGGACATGTTCGGGCAGCAGTATCTTGCCGAAATCATGGATCAGCGCGCAGGCCATCATCTGTACGACCTGATCGGTGGTGCGATCGCCGCTTTCCAGATCGGCCAGTCGCGTGGCGACAAACAGACCGTGACACACCAGCGGCGTGGAATGACGCTCGACGCAGGCCAGCGCGTACAACAGTGCCTGACGGTCCTCCTGTAAAAGCGCCAGCAGTCGGCGCGACTGCTCACACAGCACCGCCGTTTCCAGACTCATGCCGGCCTGCAGATTGATCAGCTGAACGCCCAGCGCACGGGCAATGTTTTTGACGTTATCAAACAGGGGCAGCACCGCCAGTGCTTCTTCCTGAGGGGTGACAACAGTCTCCATCTCAAGGGCGGCACTGCCTTCGTTAAAAAGCCTCGAGGGTGCCACGACACGCTCGGGAGGCGCTTCCAGACGCACTGCTTCGCGCTCGATCTCGCGCACGTAGAACCACACCTGGCGCTCAAAATCGGCAAGGCTTGCATCAAAGACCACGCCGACCAGCACATCGTTGCTGTCGTCACTGCAGCGCATGTGGCGCACGCAGCCGGCCGCATCAAAGGCCTCACTGCTGGGAAATACGGCCCGCAGGCGATGCAGCGCCATGCCGATCTGGAAATTGATGGCGTCATTGACCGACACCGCAATCAGACAGCCACCGATGGACAGATCCACCAGTCGCCCCTCGACTTCGCTGCCACCGCGCTGCGCGGTCATGAGCATGTTGACCTTCATGCCGCGCTCGAGCGTGGCACGAAACAGATTGCGCTGGCGGGTCAGCTTGAGCGAGACAGGCAGCGCTGAGCGAATATCGACCCGATCAACCTGCACGCTAACCTTGAGCGGTCGCATCATGGCGCTGGTCATGGACATCGAGGTGTGCTGAATGTCCAGATAGAAGGGAAGACGCTGGTTCAAAAGCGATTCGAGGTCCTTGAGATCGCTGGCCCTGAGCACACACTGGTGCAGGTCGCGATCCAGCAGGGCCAGAGTCACGGGATACTGGACATCGAGACCTTCGAAACGTATCGACAGCCGGGCATCATTACCGGTCAGGTCGGCGAAGGTCTCGACAATTTGATCCGGCGCACCGATGTCGAGGTGGCGCGCCTTGCTTGCATTGAGATTGGAATCCGGAAACATGAGATCATCCACCGAGCAGGCCTGAGTGCCTAAATGCCCGTGATATCGGCATGTTACCGCCTTTCTTGAGCGTGGCAGGCTAACCCTGCTGCAGCATTCGCTCGTTATGGCCCAGCAGATACAAAAGGGCGTCAAGCCCCTGCGTCGAGACCGATATGCGGGCCTTTTCGCGCACCAGCGGCTTGGCGTGAAAGGCGATGCCAAGCCCCGCGCCTGCCAGCATTTTCAGATCGTTGGCGCCATCGCCCACGGCCACGGTCTGCTCGATCGCAATCCCCTGGCGCTCGGCGATTTCCTGTAAAAGCACGGCCTTGCGCTCGGCATCAACGATCGGCAGATGGACGTCGCCGGTGACCACGCCTTCCTTGATGACCAGCTCGTTGGCATGCACCTCGTCAAAGCCAAGTCGCCTTTGCAGGTAGCGGGCGAAATAGGTGAAACCGCCCGACAAAATGGCCGTGCGATAGCCCAGTCGCCTGAGCTGTGTCATCAACCGCTCCAGACCGTCCATCAGCTCAAGTCCGTCGGCGACCTCTTCAAGCACTGACTCGCTGAGTCCGTTGAGCATGGCCATGCGCTCGCGAAAACTCTGCTGAAAGTCGATCTCACCGCGCATGGCCCGCTCGGTAATCGCGGCGACATCCTCAAAAACGCCGTGGCGGCGCGCCAGCTCGTCGATGACCTCGGCCTTGATCAACGTAGAGTCCATGTCAAAGCAGATCAGGCGGCGTTGATGGCGCCAGAGGCTGTCTTCCTGAAGGGCGATATCGACCCCCTGCTCTGTTGCAAGGGCCAGCAGCGCCTGCCTGAGTCCATCAATATCCACCGCCTCACCACGCAGGCGATATTCCAGACAGGCGCCGCCGACGCAAGCCGCCGCACTCAGCGAATCAGACCCGGACAGCCGCTTGACCCGCTCAACCACCAGGCCCCACCGACTCGCCAGCTGATCGATCTGCGCCAGCAACGCCATCGACAGATGCGAGGCCATAAGCGTCATGACCAGCGCCGGCGTTTGATGTGGCATCTGCCAGCGCGCCTGTGTCGGTAGATTGATGTCATGCAGTGACAGCGCAAGTCCTGTCTCTTCCTCGACGGCCTGCCAGGCCGAGCGAAGGCGCTCTGCCAGCGTCGATGACTCTTCATCATGGGAGATCAGCGCTTCAAGCACTGTCTGATCAAGCGTCACACGCTGATCGATATCCAGAAGCCGAACGCCGCTGTCGTTGAATACCCGGCTTACGGCTGCCAATTGGCCTGGTCTGACGTCACCGGTGGCACGTACCAGCAGACTTTGCGTCATATCGTTGTCTCACACACCCTGAAAAAAAGCTCAAGGCCGGCGGGTTGCCCCACCGGCCTTTCAAACGGCATTCGATCGCATGACAGGCGCTATTCGACGTCCAGCCGATCCACCTTCTGGAAGCCCTGTGGCAGCTTCATGCCGCGCTTGCCGACACTGCTCACATACCCGGCAAGCTCGTCACCGACCAGACGTTTCTTGCGCTTGCCGGCATGCACCACCAGCGCCCGGCCGGCGTCCAGCACGATCCAGTCGCGCACAAACTCTTCACGGTTGGCCGCTCGCGCGCCGGTAATGTCCATCATGCGCGAGCCCTTACCCTTGCTCAGCGCCGGCAGCTCACCGGCGTCGAACACCAGCAGACGGCCCTCGTTGGAGACCACAGCGACCCTTTGCGCCTCACCCGAAATCGGCAGCGGCATCAGGATGTCGCACCCCTTTGGAATGCTGACCACTGCCTTGCCGGACTTGCTGCGCCCGATCATCTCTTCGAGCGCCACGCCAAAGGCGTAGCCACCGTCGCTGCCCAGCAGATAACGCTGCGTCGGCGCGCCGATCATGGCCGCGCGCAGCTTCGACCCGGCCGCCAGATTGACCCGGCCGGAGACCGGCTCGCCCTGACCTCGGGCCGAGGGCAGCTGATGGGCAGCCAGCGTGTAGGCCCGCCCACTGTCCTCCAGCAGCACCAGCGGCTGATTGGTCTTGCCGTGAGCGGCAAAGGCGAAGCTGTCGCCGGACTTGTAGGAGAGGCTTTTCGGGTCGATATCGTGACCCTTGGCCGCTCGAATCCAGCCTTTCTCGGACACCACCACGGTAATCGGATCGGCGCCGAGCAGGTCGACCTCGGACAGCGCCCGCGCCTCCTGACGCACGACCAGCGGGCTGCGGCGCTCATCGCCATAAGCCTTGGCATCAGCGCGCAGTTCACGCTCGATCAGATTGGTCATGGCCTTCTCGCTGCCCAAAAGCTTCTCAAGCTGCTTGCGCTCGCGCTCGAGCTCATCGCGCTCACCCTTGAGCTTCATCTCTTCAAGCTTGGCCAGATGACGCAGACGCAGCTCGAGAATGGCGTCGGCCTGGCGCTCGCTGAGGCCGAAATGGGCAATCAGGGCGGGCTTTGGCTCATCCTCTTCCCGGATGATGCGGATGACTTCATCCAGATCGAGATAGGCAATCAGCAGGCCTTCAAGAATGTGAAGGCGATCCTCGACCTTGCCCAGACGATGCTCCAGACGCCGGCGCACGGTGTTGCGCCGAAACGTCAGCCATTCATCAAGCAGATGATCCAGCGACATGACCTGCGGGCGACCATCCAGCCCGATCAGGTTCATGTTGACCCGCGTACTCTTTTCGAGATCGGTGGTGGCAAAGAGATGATCCATCAGCGCCTCGACATCGACGCGATTGGAACGCGGCACGATGACCAGCCGCGTGGGCTCTTCATGCGTGGACTCATCGCGCAGGTCCGCCACCATCGGCAGCTTTTTGGCCTGCATCTGGGCGGCCATCTGCTCCAGCACGCGCGCGCCGCTGACCTGCCAGGGCAGCGCGCTGATAATGATGTCGCTGCCATCCTGGTAATAGCGCGCCCGCATGCGTACCGACCCGCGTCCGGTGGTATAGAGCTTTTGCAGATCGGCTTTCGGCGTCACGATCTCGGGGGCGGTGGGGAAGTCCGGCGCCGGCAGCAGTTCGCACAGGGTATCGAGGCTGCAGTCCGGATGGCGCAGGCGGTGCACGGTGGCCTCAACCACTTCCGTCACGTTGTGCGGCGGAATGTCGGTGGCCATGCCAACAGCGATGCCGGAGCCGCCGTTGAGCAGCACATGCGGCAGGCGCGACGGCAGTACCGCCGGCTCGTTCATGGTGCCGTCGAAGTTGGGTATCCAGTCCACGGTGCCCTGCCCCAGCTCGGAGAGCAGCACCTCGGAAAAGCGTGTCAGACGGGACTCGGTATAGCGCATTGCCGCAAACGACTTGGGGTCATCGGGACTGCCCCAGTTGCCCTGGCCATCCACCAGCGGATAGCGATAGCTGAAGGGCTGCGCCATCAGCACCATGGCTTCATAGCAGGCACTGTCGCCGTGCGGGTGAAACTTGCCCAGCACATCGCCGACGGTACGCGCCGACTTCTTGTACTTGGCGCTGGCCGTCAGGGACAGCTCGCGCATGGCGTAGACGATGCGGCGCTGCACCGGCTTCAGGCCATCGCCGATGTTGGGCAGGGCGCGATCAAGGATGACGTACATCGAATAGTCGAGATACGCCTTTTCGGTGTAGCTACGAAGCGCCAGACGCTCGACGTCGCCCTCGCGCACGTGAATATCCATGGTCATGTCAGACGTCTACCTCAGCCATATTGCCGTAACGCTCCAGCCAGCCGCGCCGGTCACCGGCACGCTTTTTGGCCAGCAGCATGTCCATCAGTTCCAGAGTGTCATCCCCGGCTTCGCGGGTTAGCTGCACCAGCCGGCGCGTGTCCGGTGCCATGGTGGTCTCGCGAAGCTGTACCGGACTCATCTCCCCCAGCCCCTTGAAGCGCTGCACATTGGGCGTGCCGCGACGGCTGGCGAGCTTTTTGAGAATGGCCGCCTTTTCGCTCTCGTCCAGGGCGTACTGCACCTCCTTGCCCAGGTCGATGCGATACAGCGGCGGCATGGCCACAAAAACGTGGCCGGCATCGACCAGCGACGGGAAGTGACGCACAAACAGCGCACACAACAGCGTGGCAATGTGCAGACCATCGGAGTCGGCGTCGGCCAGAATGCAGATCTTGTGATAGCGCAGGCGTTCGAGATTGTCGCTGCCCGGGTCCATTCCCAGCGCCACGGCAATGTCGTGAATCTCCTGAGAGCCCAGCACCTCCTGGGAGTCGACCTCCCAGGTGTTCATGATCTTGCCCTTGAGCGGCAAAATCGCCTGGGTTTCGCGGTTGCGCGCCTGCTTGGCGCTGCCGCCGGCCGAGTCGCCCTCGACCAGAAACAGCTCGCCGACCGTTGGGTCCTGACTGGAGCAGTCCGCCAGCTTGCCGGGCAGGGCCGGCCCCTGGGTGACCTTTTTGCGCGCCACCTTTTTCGAGGAGCGCTGACGGCGCTGGGCGGCGCTGATGACCAGCTCGGCGAGCTGCTCGGCCTGGGCGGTGTGCTCGTTGAGCCACAGCGAAAAGGCGTCCTTGACGACGGCCGAGACAAACCCGGCCACGGCGCGTGAGGAGAGACGCTCCTTGGTCTGGCCGGCAAACTGCGGCTCGAACATCTTGATCGAGAGCACAAAGGCTACCCGCTCCCACAGGTCGTCACCCGAGAGCTTGACGTTGCGCGGCAGCAGACTGCGGTAGTCACAGAACTCGCGCAGCGCGTCCAAAAGCCCGGTGCGAAAGCCGTTGACGTGGGTGCCGCCCAGGGTGGTCGGGATCAGGTTGACGTAGGACTCGACCAGCGCCTCGCCGCCTTCGGGCAGCCACTGGATGGCCCAGTCGACGCTGTGCTCGTCGTCTTCAAAGGCGCCGACAAAGGGCGAGGCCGGCAGCGGTTCGAAACCGTCGGTGGACTGGGCGAGATAGTCGCGCAGCCCGTCCTCGTAATGCCAGGTACTGACGGTGCCATTGCTTTCCACCAGCTTGACTTCAAGGCCCGGGCAGAGCACTGCCTTGGCGCGCAGCAGATGCGACAGCCGCGCCACAGAAACATTGGGGCTGTCAAAGTAGGCCAATTCCGGCCAGAAGCGCACCGTCGTGCCACTCGCCTTTTTCGGGCAGTCGCCGATAACGGCCAGCTCTTCGATCTTTTCGCCAAAGGCAAAGGCGGTGCGATAGCGCTTGCCCTCCTTGCAGACCTCTACCTCCAGGCGCTCGGAGAGGGCATTAACGACCGACACCCCCACGCCGTGCAGCCCGCCCGAGAAGCGATAGCTGGACTGGGAGAACTTGCCGCCGGCGTGCAGGCGGGTCAGGATCAGCTCGATCCCGGACACCCCGTGTTCGGGGTGGATATCGATGGGCATGCCGCGGCCGTCATCGACCACTTCGATGGCACCATCCTCGCGAAGATGCACGCTGATCTTTTTTGCGTGGCCGGCCAGCGCTTCATCAACGCTGTTGTCCACCACCTCCTGAACGAGGTGGTTGGGTCGGGTCGTATCGGTATACATACCGGGGCGCTTTCGAACCGGTTCAAGACCGGAAAGCACCTCGATGGAACTGGCACTGTACTGGGTCATACGTGAAATCGCGTCAGAAATGAACGAGAAGCGCTCATCGTCAAGCGCCGAAGGGGCTCTCTGGAACAATCAGCGCTGTCGCAATGGCCCGGACATTCAGCCCGGGCCATTACGTCAACTAACAAGGCGCCATCGGCCCGCAGGCCTACGGTACGGGGTTGAAATCTGCCGGCAGCGTCAGGCCACCATGGGCCAGAACTGTCGGCAAAAGCTCAGGATACCGGCTCAGGCCGTGATCATCACCTTCATTGACCACAAACCGGCTGCCTTCCAGCATCTCCAGGGCCTGGCGGTAATCGAGGATTTCATCCTCGCTGCCCAAAAGCACCAGAAAGCGCTCATCGACGTTGACCAGCTCGGCCTGCTGCTCGCGCAGGGCATCGGCATAGCTCTCGTCGATCACGAACATCTCACCGGTTTCAACATGTTCGATCTCGCTGCCCATACGCTCCAGCGCAATCCGGAGTGGATCAACGGCCGGGTTGATGAGCACCACCCGCGCCACATCATGGGTCCGGGCAAGCCCCATGGCGAGAAACCCGCCCATGGAGCTGCCGATCACCATGGTGCGCCCGGTCAGCGTACTCATGACCTCGCGCGCCGTCTGCCAGGCAGGGCCGGGATGATGGGACAGGGCCGGGGCGATAAAGCGTGGCTGCGGTCGGGCCTGCTCGCAGGCCCGACGCGTCAGCTCGGCCTTGGCCGAACCGGGATGGCTGTTAAAACCGTGCAGATAGAGCACGTTGTCGACGGCATTGGCGTGATCATTCATGGCATCAGCATAACGCAATTACTGTATAAATAAACAGCCATTTTTAAGCGCTGCCACGTTGACCCAGCACGGTCTCGATCAGATGACGGCTTGAGTCGTCCAGCCTGTCGGCACCCTGCCCGCTTTCCAGAATATCGGCCGTTTCATTGGCGATTTTCTTGCCAAGTTCCACGCCCCACTGGTCGAACGAGTCGATATCCCAGATGGCGCCCTGCACATACACCTTGTGCTCATAAAGGGCGATCAGCGCACCGAGCGATTCCGGCGACAGCGTGTCGAACAATACGGTGGATGACGGCTGATTACCGCCGTAGCGCTTGTGCGCCGGCGGGGTCTCGGCGCTTTCGATGGCGTCATCGCCCAGCATCAGCACGCGGGACTGGGCAAAGCAGTTGGCCAGCGACAGGCGGTGTTGACGCTCCAGGCTTTCACGCACCGGCGCGCTTTCGACGTGGTCATAGCGCTTGATGGGCGCCACGAAATCACAGGCGACCGAGCGCGTGCCCTGATGCAGCAGCTGATAGAAGGCGTGCTGACCGTTGGGGCCAATCTCGCCCCACAGAATCGGACAGGTGTTGTAATCGACCTTTTCGCCCTCGTTGGTCGAGGACTTGCCGTTGGACTCCATCTCGAGCTGCTGGAGATAGCCCGGCAGATGCTTGAGACGACCGTCGTAGGGCAGCACCGCCAGCGACTCGATGTCGAGAAAGTTGGTGTTCCAGATGCCCAAAAGACCGAACAGCACCGGCAGATTCTCTTCCAGCGGTGCCGAAGCGAAGTGCTCGTCCATGGCATGACCACCGGCCAGCAGGCGGCGGAAATTGTCCATGCCCAGGCGGATGGCAATCGGCAGACCGATAGCGCTCCAGAAGGAGTAGCGTCCACCGACCCAGTCCCAGAACAGCAGCTGATGATCGGCAGCGATGCCCCACTCGGTCATCTTCTCGGGCTTGGTGGAAACCCCGATGAAGTGATGACGCTTGATGCGATCGATCTCGCCACCGGTCTGCTCGGCAAGCCAGGCCAGCGCCGTATCGGCATTGGCCGAGGTATCGATGGTGCCAAACGACTTGGAGGAGTAGATAAACAGCGTCTCGTCGGCGTCCAGCGTCGGCAAAAGCTCGGCCAGCTGCGAGCCGTCGATGGTGGAGGCAAAGTGCACGTCCAGCGCGTTGGGCGCCACGAAAGCGTCTTCCAGCGCCTTGACCACCATCAGCGGCCCCAGGTCGGAACCGCCCACGCCCAGGTTGATCACCTGTTTGATGGCACGGCCGTTGACGCCGCGCCACTGACCGGCCTGAAGCTTGTCGACCATGCGCTGCATGTGATCGAGACTGTCATGGACGCCGGCCTGAACGTCTTCACCCTCGACGTGAAACTCGCCTTCACGCGGCAGACGCAGCGCCGTGTGCAGGGCCGGGCGGTCTTCGGTCAGGTTGACGCGCTTGCCGGAAAGCAGGCGTTCAACGGCGTCTTCCACCTTCGCTTCACGGGCCAGATCCAGCAGCAGATCAAGGGTTTCCTGGCGAATACGCTGCTTGGAAAAATCCAGCGTCAGCCCGGCGGCCTGACGAGAGAAGGCATCAAAGCGCCCATCCTGCTCAAACAGGGTCGTGAGATGCACATCACGCATCGTATCGCGATGACTTTCCAGCGCCTTCCACGCCTTGTTTTGACGAATCGACATCCTTGCTCTTCCTCCGTGATAGGTGCAGCTTTAGCGCTCAAAGCGTAACATGGTCGGCCATGAAGACCGCCCTGTTCGATGTTCATTCTGGCAGATGGCGTGTCCGACACGCAGCGGGTCTCTATCAGACCACTGTCTGCATGACCGAACAACCTCCTTTAGAGCCTGATGGATCGTGGGTACCCCGATGACCGACGTCTCCCGACGCGACGCCCTTTTTTCGACACCGCTGGATCAGGTCGCCGATTTTTCTTTCGATGAACGTGTGGTCGACTGCTTCCCCGACATGATTCGCCGCTCGGTGCCCGGCTATGCCCAGATCACCAGCATGGCCGGTGTCATCGCTGCACGCCACCTGAGCCCCGGCGCCCATATTCTGGATCTGGGCTGCTCGCTGGGCGCCTCGACGCTTTCCATCTGCCAGCATCTGGCGCCCGACGCCTTCACCCTTCGGGCCATCGACCTGTCGCAGCCCATGGTGGACAAGGCGCGCGCCCTGCTCACACAGCAGGCCCCAAAGCATCGCATCGAGGTGTGTCAGGGCGATATTCGTGACTGTGCCCTGCCATGGGCCGGCATGATCATGGTCAATTTTACGTTACAGTTTCTTGACCCGAGCGAGCGCGACGCCGTCATCGGCCGGCTTTATAAGGCGCTCGTCCCTGGCGGCGTGCTGTTGCTGTCGGAAAAGATTCTGGGCGAGCCGGGTCAGGAACAGCTTTTGATCGATCTGCATCATGACTTCAAGCGCGCCAACGGCTACTCCGATCTCGAGATCAGTCAGAAGCGCACCGCCCTTGAGGACGTCATGGTACCGGACCGGCTCTCCACCCATCACGAGCGCCTGGCCCGCACCGGCTTTTCGCGCCATGACACCTGGTTTCAGTATCTCAACTTTGCCTCGATGCTGGCCTTTAAATAAGTTATCCCTTTTTCACCAGGCCGGACCCCTGCATGTCGATCGATACGCGTCATCTCCCCCTTTATCACGCTTTTCTGGAGCAGGGCCTGGACACCTGGATTGCCCGCCTGCCCGACCAGCTGGCCCGCGGCCTTGACCGCCAGCGCTTTGGTGACCTGCCGGCCTGGGAGCGCGCCGTCAAACGCCTGCCTGCCCTTGAACGACAGACCGTGCATCTGAACGAAGATACCGTCAGCGTGGACGTGGCGATGAATGACGCCAGCCGCCGCCAGTGCGACAACCTTTTAAAAATTCTGGCACCCTGGCGCAAGGGGCCGTATCGCATCGGCGAGATCACCATCGACACCGAATGGCGCTCTGACTGGAAGTGGCAGCGCATCGCGCCTCACTTGAGTGATCTTGCCGGTCGGCGCGTACTCGATGTCGGCGGCGGCAACGGCTATCACGGCTGGCGCATGGCGGGCGCCGGCGCCGGCTTTGTGCTGATTATCGACCCGTCGCCGCGTTTTTACTGGCAGTTTCACGCCATGCGTCACTTCATTGGTGACGCCGGGGCCAACGTGCACTTTCTGCCGGTCGGTATCGAAGAAGTGCCGCCCAACCTGGCTGCCTTCGACACGGTCTTTTCCATGGGCGTGCTCTATCACCGCCGCTCGCCCATCGACCATCTGCGCGAGCTGTACGACACGCTGCGTCCGGGCGGCGAGCTGGTGCTCGAAACCCTGGTGGTGGAAGGCGACGAACATCGGGTGCTGGTGCCAGGCGAGCGCTACGCACAGATGCCCAACGTCTGGTTTCTGCCCTCCTCGAAAGCGCTCGTGCACTGGCTCTCCCGCGTCGGCTTTGACAGGGCGCGCGTGGTCGATGAGGCCGACACCACCCTCGGTGAACAGCGCGCGACCGAATGGATGACCTTTCAGTCGCTGAGCGATTTTCTCGACCCCGAGGATTCGAGCCGCACGGTCGAGGGCTATCCGGCACCCCGACGCGCCGTGGTCATTGCCCGAAAGCCCTGAAATCGCCCGAACGGGCAAACATCGATACACAGCCCCGGCGTTTATCCAGCGCCGAGGCTTTTTGTGCTTGATGCTTCGATGTAAATGGTTATCATTAACGATAACTGTTGGCTCGATTTGTCACACCGTGAGGGCTGCCCCATGCGCCAGACCAACGTCCTGTTTGAAGCCTTTGAAGAGGCCCGCCTGCGTGCGCCGCACATGGAGTGTCGCACGCTGGCCGCCCTGCTCGACTGCAGTGAAGGGGAGATTCAGGCCTCGCGTCTGGGCCGCGGGGTGCATTCGCTGGCACTCACCCCCTGTGATCTGGTCATGATGCTGCCACAGCTGGGTCAGGTGCAGATGGTCACCCGGACATCGCATGCTGCGCTGTCGAGTCGTCTTGAGGGCTGTCGCATCGACGCCGACCCGCGCCATGCCAGCATTTGCGACCAGAAGGCGCTGGCGATGCAGCTTTTACTGCCCTGCTGGTACTGGGTCTGCCTGTCCCGGGAGGCCCCGGCGCCGGGCGCCGAACCGGTGCCCTGCCTGCAGGTGTTTGATCGCTTCGGCCATGTGCTGCACCAGCTCTATGGTCTGACGCCCGAGGCGGCCGGCTGGCGTCTGCTTGAGTGCTTCGCTGCGCTGAAACGCCCCGGCTTTACCCGCTGTATCGATATTGCCAACGTCTGTACCGAAGGCCATCGTCCGGCAATGCTCAAAGCGTGGCGCGATCTACGCGGCCCCGGGGATTTCTCGAGGCTTCTCTCACGCCACCGGCTACGACGTGTGGAGGCCAATCGCGCCGTCACGGGCCATTTCAGCACGCCCATGGCCCCGCAGCGATTTATCATGGCGCTCGCCGGCGCCTGCCGACGAACACAGCCGACCCGGGCTAGCCTGATTCATGGCGGCGGCGCCCACCACCATCGCGCCCGCTTCAGGCATTTCCACCAGGGTCGCCACGACAGGCTGCGTCTTGAAAGCGATCAGCTGACCCTGTCGCTGGACAGCAGCGCTCTGCATGAAGCCTGGCAGGTGACACGTCCCGGCCCCGAGGGGCTGATGACCTCACTGGAAGCCTTTGACGCCGAGGGTGAGATGATGCTCGCCCTCGACCTGGCGGAGACCGGCTGACCCTTCCGGGCGCCCCTCCAGCGCCAGCAGATGCGCCTTGCGCTCAAGCCCGCCGGCGTAGCCGTTGAGCGTCCCGTTGCCGGCCAGCACGCGATGACAGGGCACAACGATCGATACCGGATTGCGCCCGACGGCACTGCCCACCGCCCGGGCGTGACCGCGCGACAGCCCGAGCGATTGCGCCAGGGCGCCATAGGTTGTGACCTCGCCGAACTCGACCGCCTCGAGCCGCTGCCAGACGCGTTGCTGAAAGGGGCTGCCCGCCATCGCCACCGGCAGTTCGAACTCTCTCCGAGCGCCGGCCAGATACTCATCGATCTGTTGGCAGGCCTTTCGGATGACACGCGAGCGGCTCTTTGCGACCGACACACAGGGCTCGCCCGCCGAAGACGGAAAGTGCTTTTGATCATGGAAGAAGACCCCGGTCAGGCGATCGGCTTCGGCGCGCAGCACGATATCGCCCAGCGCGGTGGGCATGACGGCATGATCGATCATTGCGATGGCTCCTCGTCTGACGGGGGCAGTTCAGCCTGCGTCCCCGCCTGTGAAATGACACCGGGTGACGCCGACTGCCAGAGCCGAATGGCGGCGTAGGCGCGCCACGGCGACCAGATGGCGGCCCGCTTCGCCGCCTCGCGGGCGCTGCGACAGCCCAGTGCCTTTTTGAGCACCAGATCACCGGCCGGGAAGGCATCCGGCCAGGCCAGCGCTCGCATGGCAATGTATTGCGCCGTCCAGTCACCGATACCGCGAATGCTCAAAAGTGTCTCCATGCTCGCTGTCACCGGTGCACCGGGTAAAAGCTGCAGCCTCCCCTCCTGAAGGGCCCGGGCAACCGCGATGATCGCCTCGGCACGGATACGCAACAGCCCCAGCGCAATCAGGGCCTCAGGGGATTGCACGGCCATCACGCCGGGTGATGGAAACACATGACAACCGGGATGGCCGGCCAGCGGCTCCCCGAACCGGGCCACCAGCGCGGTGAGCACCCGACGCGCCCGTTGAACCGTGATCTGCTGACCGATGATGGCGCGCACCGCCATCTCAAACCCGGTGACAGCGCCCGGCACCCGGATACCGGCACCGGTTTGCTCACAAGCCACCAGATGAGCATCGATCAGTGCCATGGGCGCATCAAGATCAAACAGGTGGCGCACGACGCGCAGCACCTCTCCCATCACCGGCACCAGCGTGACCGGCAGGGTCAGCGCCAGCTGCCCGGGGCAGGCGTGCGCGACCGATAGCCAGCCGGCATGACGGACCACACCGGCACTGCCTTCCCTCTCGATCAGAAGACTGCGCTGCCAGACGCCTCCATCGATCGTCTCAAGCCCGTCGACCTGGCGGGCGGCCAGAAAGTCGAGCATCGCCGCCCAGTTCAGCGGCGGCTGATAGGCCAGCGACAGCGTGATCGAGGGCTCGGGCGCGCCGGCTTTTTCGCAGCGGCGAAGACGGCTCGGTGACAGGCGATAGCAGTGCTGAAAAAGCGCATTCATCCGACGCTGACTCCCAAACCCCGCGGCCAGCGCGATCTCGCCGACAGGCAGCGCGGTGTCGGTCAAAAGGCGCTTGGCGAGCAGCAGGCGCCGGGTTCTGGCCACGTCCAGCATCGTCACGCCCAGCGAGGCCTTGAACAGGCGGCGCAGGTGACGCTCGCTGACCCCGATTCGAGCCGCCAGTGAGGCGCTGCTGTCGTGATCCAGAAAGCCATTGTCGATCATGACCATGGCGGCCCGGGCCAGTTGATCGGTGGCATCCATCATCGAAAGCTTTGGTGCCATCTCCGGGCGGCAGCGCAGACACGGACGAAACCCGGCCTGTTCGGCCCCGGCCGGATGGGCAAAAAAGCGGCAGTTGTCAGGTTTCGGGCAGCGCACGCGACAGATCGGCCGGCAGTAGATGCCGGTCGAGGTCACGCCAACGACAAACTGGCCGTCAAAGCGACGATCGCGAGAGGCCAGGGCCTGATAGCAGACATCGGGAGCAAGGTTCATGCCCTCAATATATCGTGTCTGACGCCATGCGACTGGCCGTTTGCGGACATGTGGCTGGCGTCATGCGTGGCCCTCGTCAGAAGTCGTAGCGAAGCCTTGCCAGTACCGAGTCGGGCTCGTTATCCGAGGTATTGGCAAAAATGCGCTCGAGATCGAGGCGAAAGCCGTGGTTGAACTGGGTGGTCACGCCCAGCACCTGATGATTGGTCTGCGAATCGGCGCTGCCCAGACGCTTCAAGCGGTCGCCGGCGAGAAAGGGCTTGATGCTTTGTACCCAGTCGTTGTCCAGCTGAAAAGTGTAGCGGGCAATGTACTCTACGCCGTAGGCGTCGCTGGCAAAGTAGTCATCGAGGCCGCCGGCCGGGTCCGGCACGAAATCCTCGTAGTAACCGGCACCCATGGCGAGATACCAGTCGCCGCCCGTCCAGGTCAGGGAGCTGCCGGTCAGCTGCTGGCGAAAGGACTGCTGATCACTTTCACCCTTGATCTCTGCCGAGGTGTTGGCATAGGCCCCGCCCAGTGTCAGGTCATCGGTCAGATGCCACCGAAAGCCGATCGACGCCCCGGTACGGCGGCGGTAGTCATACGGTCTATCGTCCAGGTGGAGATCGTCGTCGGGGAACAGCCAGCCGGCAAAGACCGTGAAGTCCTCGGTACCGTTGGAATAGCGAAGGCTCTTGCGGGCGCGATAGGAGCCGTCGTAGCTGCCATCGACCCCGACGCCCGGTGCCTGGGCGAACTGGTTGTAATCCCAGACGTCCGTGCTCACGCCGACGGTGTCGTAGTAGACGCTGTTCTGCTTGCCGGCGGTCAGCCGGCCGTAGTGGTCGCTTTCAAAGCCGAAATAGACCTGCCGGCGGGTGGTCGCGCTGTCAGAGCTGTCCCGGTCATAGTGGTCGTGCCAGCCCATGACCTTCGCCGTGTTCACGCCGAGCTCGCCATAGCTCAAAAGCGTCAGGTCATCGCTGACATGGTAGTTGACGTGTAGACGAAAGCGCGTACCGCCGTCGTAACCGCGGTGCTTGTAGCTACCGTCATCCGTACCGCCCGTTTCATTGAAATACTGCGCCCGGATGCTGCCGCCGACCTGAACCTCGACCCGGTCAAGCGCCCCTTGTGGCTGCTCGTCAGGCGACAACAGCGTAACCTCTGCCCGGGCAGCACCTGCCTGTGCCAGCGCCATACTCCCTGTCATCACCAAAAGTGCGCGCTGCCCCTTCCCGATATTCATGTCATGTCCTGGTCAATACGATAAAAACGCCGCGCAGAACAGGGCGCACGCTGTCTGACGGTCTGTAAAAGCGGTGAAAGTATAATGAGACAACGCAACCGTTTGAAACAGGGCTTAAGGCGATATGGCCTGCCGTTCAGGTCCAGATCCCGGCCAGAGCCTGCCCTGTCGATCGAACATCATCATAAAAAACGTCTCGCAGATGTCGCGAGACGCTTTTGTATCAACGTACCTGCCACCCACTAGCCCATGAAAAACTCCGGGGACGGCATCTGATCGCTTAATCCGGTCAGCATCGGCTGGCCCGATTCCATGACGGACATCATGTCCGGCATGACCGCTGGCGCCTCGCTCGTGGCATCGTTACCGCCCGACATTGCTGCCAGCATGTCATCCTGCGAAAAAAACGCCTGCGCCGTGTCATTGCCGAAGGGGGAAACATCACTGTGCCAGACATCATGTGACTGCTGACCATCCGTGCGACCGAATGCGTCTCGCGCGGTGGCAAACGAACGCTGCTCGAACATCTGACCGACGGGGCCGGCGCTATAGTCCGTGTTCTGGCTGGAGAAGGCCTCGTTCATGGCATCGCGGTGATACTGCTCGTGGCTGAAGCTGATGGTCTGATGCTGGGGGCCCGAGCTCCATTCAAGGCTGGTGTGCTGGGAGTGGAAGTCGCCGGAAGTCGGTGCGCCCAGCTGCGCCACAAGCTGACCGATGCCGGCAGTGACGTCCTGGAAGAGCTCCTCAAGACCGCCGATCAGCGACAGGCCGCTGTCCTGGTCATGGCCTGGCATCTCATGCCCGGGCATCGGTGTGGCGTCAGAATCGTCTGCCTCGGCTGACCAGTCATTGACCCGGCCGTATTCCATGCCCAGTAGATCGCCCGTTGCCAGGGTGGTGGCATCATCCGCCTGGTAGCTGCCGTCGATGGGCGTGAGTGTAATGTTGCCCTGATTGTAATGGGTGCCTTCGGACCACGCGTTGTCGGTATTAACGGGCGCGTCGATCTCATAGCGATAGCCGCCCTCCCCGTTGTCCACGATATGACGCTGACCATCGTTGGCCTCGTCCGGCAGGGTAAAGGCAAAATCAGCCGAATTGGCATCAAGGGGCACATTGATGCTGAGCCCTTCGCCCTGCGGCAGCAGCTGGCTGCCGTTGCCTGCCTGAGTGGCCTGTAGATCGCCGATGACGTTCACCAGAAAATCGGCGCTGGTCTCATACAGCCCGCTCGGAACTTCACCGCTGTCATCGGTGCCCGCCGAGACGGCAATCGCTGGAATATCGTAGTTAAATACCGAGGCCACGGCGGCTCCCAGCGTTCCCGAGCTGCTGGCCTGGAGGCCAACACTGGCGCCGTCATCCACGCCGGAGACGATCAGATCCGGCTGGTCGGCACCGGTCAGCAGCGCATCCAGGCCGGTATAGACCGTGGTACTGGGCGTGGCATCCACGTGATAGCCGGCTTCATACTCGGTGACCTCGAAACTGCCCAGCGTCAGCGCACTACCGACCGCCTGCTGACTGTCGGTCGGTGCCACCACCGTGACGTCATAACCGGCGTCCTGCAGCGCCTCGCGCGTGGTGGTCAGTCCCTGCGCCTCGTAACCGCCATCGTTGACCAGCATGACGTTGAGCGGCGCATGATCACCGGCAGGCGCCACGCCATCGGAGAGCAATTCTTCCAGACGTGTTTCCAGCGCACTGCGTGCCTGCTCGTTGGCACCCCAGTTGCCATCGATGGCGGAAACGGTAATGTTGCCATCGAGAAACTGATCGCCTTCGTTGAACAGCCCGCCCGAGCTCTGCTGATCGATGCCCTGCGAGCCGTAGGTGCCGTCCTCGTTTTGGGTAATGGGAAATTCGGTGCTCGACTTGCGGGTAATCTCGGTGAGCACAGCGCCATCAATATCGCCTTGCGGCACGTTGACGGAGAGTCCGGTGCCTTTCGGTAGCAGCGGTTGCTCTGCCTGCTGCTGATCTTCAAGGCGCTGCAGCAGATCAACGGTGTAGGCCGCGGCATTGGCAAAGCCTTCATCGCCGGCCTCGTCGGCGTCAGCGGAGACGGCAATCGCCGGCAGGCCATGTTTGAGCCCGGCCATGGCGCCATTGACGGTGCCGGAGATGTTCTCGCTGCTGCCGATGTTCTCGCCCTTGTTAGTGCCTGAGACGACCAGATCGAATCCCTGGTCAGCAAGCAGTGCGTCAAGTGCCGTATCCACGGCCACGGCGGGGCGTCCGTCGATCCAGTAGTTGCCGGCCTCATCGTACTGCGTCACAGCGATATCGGATGCCAGCGCTTCTGCACCGCCCAGTGAACTGCCCTGTGCGCTCTGGTTTACCCTTGGCGCGGCGACCGTCACATTGTGGCCGGCAGCAGTCAGTGCCTCCTGCAGCGACTGGATGCCGGGCGCGTCGTAGCCATCATCATTGGTCAACAAAACGTTGAGTGCCATCTCTTGTCTTCCTCACAGATTTGATGAGGCCTCATTGCCTCTACATTCTGATTTTTGGCTTAAGAGATGTCGCCCGGATGTCAAAAGAGTCAAATCGAGTGAATTCATGCAACAAATTGAAAGCGACGCGCCATTAAAATGCAGGCATAAAAAAACGCCCGGCACGTGGCCGGGCGTGGGTTGATCAGCGGATCGTCTCAGCGTTTGAAGATGTCGCGAACGTCCTTCGCTTCCCAGTGCGGGAAGTGGCGACGAATCAGGTCGTTGAGCTCAACCTCAAAAGCCTGCCAGTCAACGCTGCCACTGCCTTCATTGCTGTCGGCTGCCTGGCGGATCATGCCGGCGCCCACCGTCAGATTGGTCAGTCGGTCGATAACGATGAAGCTGCCGGTGCCGGGGCTGGTGTCATAGGCATCCACCGGCACGGGCTGGGTCAGCGTCACCTGACAGCGACCGATCTCGTTGAGCGCCAGCCGCTCGGCATCGTGATGCTCCAGCGTATTGACGTCGATGCTGTAGTCGATGGCACTGATCTGACCGCTGACATCGCGGGTGGCCAGCTTGAAGTCATAGCCGCGACCGGGGGTCATTTCCCGCTCGTTCATCCAGACAATGTCGGCCACAAAGGCGTTGGACATCGGCAGCTCGGTATCAGCCGCTACCAGCCAGTCACCGCGGGAGATATCCACTTCATCGGTGAGCGTGACAGTAATGGCCTGACCGGGCCAGGCAGCCTCGAGATCGCCATCAAAGGTTACAAGGCGTTCGACCGTGGAGACCTTGCCGGAAGGCAGCACCTTCACCTGCTGCCCGGGGCGCAGAACACCCGCCTGCAACGTGCCGGCATAGCCGCGAAAGTCCAGATTGGGCCGATTGACGTACTGCACCGGAAAGCGCAGATCCGTCAGGTTCTGGTCGCGCGAGATCTCGACGTTTTCAAGCTGCTCCAGCAGCGGCACGCCCTCGTGCCAGGGCATGTTGGCACTCGGGTTGACGACGTTGTCGCCTTCCAGTGCGGACATGGGCACAAAGGTGATGTCGGGCGCCTTGAGGTTCTCGGCAAAGCCGAGGTAGTCGCGCTTGATCTCTTCAAAACGATCCTGCGAGTACTCGACCAGGTCCATCTTGTTGACCGCGATGACCAGATGCTGAATGCCCAATAGATCAGCAATGAAGCTGTGGCGGCGCGTCTGCACCTGCACGCCGTAGCGGGCATCGATCAGAATGACCGCCAGGCTTGCCGTGGAGGCACCGGTCGCCATGTTACGGGTGTACTGCTCGTGGCCGGGCGTGTCGGCGATGATGAACTTGCGCTTGTCGGTCGAGAAAAAGCGATAGGCGACATCAATGGTGATGCCCTGCTCGCGCTCGGACTGAAGCCCGTCGACCAGCAGTGCCAGATCCACGCGCTCGCCGGTGGTGCCGCGGGTCTTGGAATCCCGCGTCAGCGCCGCCAGCTGATCTTCATAGATCATTTTCGAGTCGTGCAGCAGTCGCCCGATCAGGGTCGACTTGCCGTCATCGACGCTCCCGCAGGTAATGAAGCGCAGCAGATCCTTGGCTTCATGCTCCTTGAGATACGCCTCGATGTTTTCGGCTATCAGGGATGATTGGTGTGCCATATGCGCCTCAGAAGTAACCTTCGCGTTTCTTGCGTTCCATGGAGCCGGCCTGATCGTGATCGATGGCGCGTCCGGAGCGTTCACTGGTACGGGTCAGGAGCATTTCCTGAATGATGTCGGGCAGCGTTGCCGCCTCGGACTCCACCGCGCCGGTCAGCGGATAGCAGCCCAGCGTTCGAAACCGCACGGACTTCATCTCGGGCACTTCGCCCTCATTGAGCGGCATACGCTCGTCATCAACCATGATCAGCGTGCCGTCGCGCTCGACGACCGGACGCTTTGCGGAGTAGTACAGCGGTACGATCGGGATCGATTCGAGATAGATGTACTGCCAGATGTCCAGCTCGGTCCAGTTGGACAGCGGAAAGACGCGAATCGACTCACCCTTGTTAATGTGGCCGTTGTACAGACTCCACAGCTCCGGGCGCTGATTTTTCGGGTCCCAGCGGTGGTACTGATCGCGAAACGAGTAGACGCGCTCCTTGGCACGCGAGGCCTCTTCATCGCGACGGGCGCCGCCAAAAGCGGCATCGAAGCCATGCTTGTCCAGCGCCTGCTTGAGCGACTGGGTCTTCATGACGTCGGTGTACTTGGAGCTGCCGTGATCGAACGGGTTGATGCCCGCTTCGCGCCCTTCCTCGTTGATGTGCTCGATCAGCTCCATGCCGGTTTCGGCCGCCATGCGATCACGAAACTCGATCATCTCGTGGAATTTCCACGTGGTGTTGACGTGCATCAGGGGAAACGGCGGGGTACCGGGGTAGAACGCCTTGCGGGCCAGATGCAGCATGACCGAGGAGTCCTTGCCGATCGAATAGAGCATCACGGGGTTGCGAAACTCGGCCGCCACCTCGCGAATGATATGCATCGACTCGGCTTCGAGCTGTTTCAGATGGGTTTGCCGCTCGGGAGAAAGCATGCGTGTCACAACCTCTCATGACCAAACGCCATCGCCGGGCGACGATGACGCTGTAAACGGGGTGTCTCGCGATAAAAAACGTCACGAGCAAACAAGAATGGCCCTCACGTTAGCGAGCCGCCTTCATAACGTCAAAGAATCAACGTTTCTTCCTTTAGACGCTAAAGCTATAAAAGCCGTCCTCGAGCCTATCACCGATCAGTCGCGACGTATTCGACGCGCGTTGACAGACAGGGCTGCTGCAACGCCTCAAAGGACAGGCGAATCAGGCGAAAGCCGCCCGGGGCGCGGTCATCGACGGCAAACTCCGGGCTGTCGGGCGCGAACTGCGCCGCGATGGCCGGCACCGACATCACCGGCACGCCGTTATGCAGACAGGTTCGCTCATGGTGGATGTGGCCACACAAGACGGCCTGCACATGATCAAATCGGCCAGGTCCTGCCCAGAACGCGTCACGATCCTCAAGACCGATTTCGTTCATCCATGCCGCCTCCACACTGACCGGTGGGTGATGCAGCACAATCAGTGCCGGTGTGGTGTCGCCTGCCAGCTGCGCCTCGAGATGCGCCAGTTGATCAGCGCCCAGCCGCCCGCCCTCTTCTCCCTCGATCCAGCTATTGAGCAGCAGGATCTGCCAGCCGCCGAAATAAACGACCGTTTCCAGCGGGCGCACGTCGGCCATGGTGACGGGGTGGTCATGATTGCCGGGCAGCCATACCCAGCGACAGCCCAGGGCGTCGAGCTGCTCGGCAGCGCGCTGATACGATTCGATCGAGCCGTCATCGCTGACATCGCCGCTGACGATGATCAGATCCGGTCGGTAGTCACCAACGCAGGCCAGAATCAGATTCATACGCGCCTGAACATCCACGCCGCGATAGCGCTGCGCGGGGTCGGCGCCAAGATGGCTGTCCGAGAGCTGAACGATCAGCATGACAGGCTCCTTGAAACAGGGTCACTGCCCCGAGGCGGTCAGGGTAACGCGACATGACAGACAGGAAGAGCACGAGCCGGAGTGAGCGCGGAGCGCCGCACGGGTCAGGGCGTTTCAAACACGCGGGTGTCATGGCCGTGGGCCAGACCATGCTCCAGCCATTCGCCCAGAAAGCGGTTGAGCTGCAGCTTCTCGTCGGGCTGATGCATGTGGGCGTTGGGATAGCGATAGCGTCCCTCGAAGTGACGCTTGCGCTGAAAATCGTTCACTTCTGCCATCTGCACGTCGTGGTACAGATGCACCACCATGCGCGGCGCATCGATCATGTCATCGAGCACGCCGCTCTGGAACACACGCACGATGGTCGTATAGGGCGCACGCTCCATGACCTCAAGATGCAGGGTCCCGAAACGCGCGGCATGGCTGGCCAGCGGCAGCTCCACTCTTTCACCGGCCACGGTGTCGCCCAGCAGCCGGTCAAGACGCACGAAATTGGCCGTACACTCGGCCTGTAGCGTTCTTAGATCGGTAACGTAAGCGTTTCGTCTACTCAAATGACTATCTCCTTGCTCTGAGGGCCGGGCGCTCACGGGCCAGCCAGTACAGCGCAATCAGTAACATGGCATTGTTGATGGTACCGTCTTCCAGCAATCCCCAGGCATCACGGAAGGGTAGCACACGCACCCTGATGTCCTCGTGCTCCTCTTCAAGCCCATGTATGCCGCCCACGTTGGCTGAATCCACCAGCGCGCAAAAAAGCGTGATGTACTCGTCGCAGGCGCCGGGACTTGGGAAGTAACGATGAATCTCTAAAAGCGCTTCGACGTGGCAGCCGGTCTCTTCATGAACCTCCCGACGGGCGACCGCTTCGGGCGACTCGTCTGAATCGATCAGACCGGCGGCCGGCTCCAGCAGCCACGGGCTGAAGTCCCGCCCCATGGCACCGGCGCGAAACTGTTCGACCAGCACCACCGCGTCACGTTCCACGTCATACAACAGCACGCCCACGGCGTCGTGATGACGAAAAACCTCACGCGAGACGGTCTCGCTCCAGCCACCCTGATACTGGCGATAGCGCACATCGACGCGGTCGAGATTGAAAAATCCGCGATGCAGCGGCGTGTCCTCGATGTGCTCGACATCGTTTTCATCAAAGCGGGGGAGTAGCGTCGTGTCCCGAGTCGTCATCGGCTTTTTCCTGAAAAAAATGAAGTCTGGTGCCGGGCAAAGGGCGCAGCAGCGTCAGTGATAAAACGGCACGCGCCAGACAACAAGGCCAGTGTGGGCATGGTTATGGATGCACCGCCAGAGACTTTCAAGCGCATGCCGGCCGGCAGCCTTGGCAGCACAGTGCGAGGCGATTATGGTAAGCGCCCCATCATCATACGGACACCGTCTGCATGAAAGGACGCAACATGACCCGCTGGCGCGACCCGGCCAAGGACCCGCGCCAGGAGAAAAAGACCGACCTGATCACGCCTGAAGGGTTTGAGTCGATGCGAGGCCTGCTCGATCATCTGGTCCGCGTACGCCGCCCCGAGCAGTCACGCAAGACCGGCGAGGCCGCCGCCCAGGGCGATCGCAGTGAAAACGCCGACTACACCTACAACAAGAAGGCGCTCAACGGCACCATCGCCCGGATCGCCTATCTGCAAAAGCGCCTGGACGCCCTGACCGTGGTTGATCGCCTGCCTGAAGACCGCAACCGCGTCTTTTTCAGCGCCTGGGTGACGCTGGAAGATGACGACGGCGAAGAGATGCGCATCCGCATTGTCGGCCCCGATGAGACCGACAATAAAAAGCACTGGATCAGCGTGGATGCCCCACTGGCCCGCGCCCTGCTGGGCAAAGCGCTGGACGCTGAAGTCACGGTGGACGCCCCGGGCGGCGCGACCACCTATATCATTACCGACATCGCCTACGCCGAGCGCTAGTGTGGCGGCCGGGCCTCAGCGCCGGCTGGCGCGATAGACCCGAAAGCGACTGGTTTCCTTGAGCACCTCGACGCGGCCGAAGTGCTTTTTCATCAGATCCATATAGGGCAAAAAGCTGTTGGCCACCAGATAGAGCGCGCCTTTGGGCGCAAGCTTCTTGCTGGCCTGCTCGATCAACTTGCGGGCCGGGTCGATCGACACGCTGCGCTCCTGATGAAAGGCCGGGTTGCTGACAATAGCCTCAAAGGGGCCATCGACTGCCGCCAGCATGTCGCTGGGGAGCACTTCGCCTTTCAGATCATTGGCTGCAAGCGTGCGACGGGTCGCTTCCAGCGCCAGATGATTGATATCCACAGCCGTGACGTCGGCGCCCTGGCGTGCCAGCCAGGCACTGATGACGCCATCACCGCAGCCGGCATCCAGCACCTGCCCTTCCAGTGTCGGCAGTACCTCCAGCAGCATGCTGGTCCCGTCATCCAGACGCCCGTGCCCGAAGATGCCCGGATGGCTGACCAGGGTGAGATCCAGCGCCTCAAAGCGTGACCAGTGATCGCCGGCGTCTTCCGCCACGGTAGTGGCCTGATACAGCGAGCAGCGCCGCGCGTTGTCCAGACGCTGGTGGGACATGCCCCGCGTTTTCAGCTCGCCCGGTACCCGCTTGCCGCCGCCGTGATGCTCGCCGACGATGCGCAGCGTACTGCCCGAGGCACAGCAGGCATTGAGCTGATCCAGCCACCAGCGGCCCAGATCCATGGTCTTGGGCCAGAACAGCAGTGCATCGTTCATGTTTTCCGGCGCCGTCAGGCCTTCTACCACTTCATGGCCGTGCTGGCGCCAGACTTCGGAAATCAGATGATCCAGACTCCAGATGCACCGTTTCGCCCCGTTCAAAAGCCCCTCATCCAGCGGCGGCGCGATCAACCACTCGCCCTCCTTGATGGCGGGTGACTGTCGATCCAGCAATTGCCCCATGGGCGTGGAAAAACTCATGAATCCCCTGCTCTACTCAAATGGTGACTGACCTGTCCTGTGACATGGTCATGAAGATAACGGTATATGGTCGAGCGCCTGCGGTAACGCGCCCTGCATGAGATGAAGAATATCAGCTCGGACGATAAACGCTGTAATGGAGATAGCGCCCCAGGCGCCAGTAGGGGTCGCGCTGGCAATAGCGGTGCTCCAGCTCGAAAAGTCGTTCAAGCGTAGCCTCGTCCGGGTCACGCTCACGCAGATAGTCATGGAACACGCGAATGCCCGTGATGGATTTAACCTCGAGCCCGGCCGCCTCAAGCCAGCGCACGACCTCTTCATGGCGCAGCGGGGAGATCGGTGTCAGGCGCTTGCGGGTGCCAAAGCCGGCCAGCTGATCATCGAGCACCTTTTGCAGATTGCCCTTTACCACGTTGGAGAAGCGCAGCGCGTCTTCGTTGAACACCATCAGTGACAGCCACCCACCGAGGGCGAGCTGATCGGCCAATAAGCGAACCGCCGCCTGCGGGTCGATCAGCCACTCCAGCACCGCGTGACAAAACATCAGCGGCCACGGCCCGGGCGCAATATCGGGCAGGCTCTGCAGGTCACGCTGATGAAAACAGGCATCGCTGCCGGCCAGGCGTTCGCGCGCGGCAGCGAGCATATCCTCGGCCGGCTCCAGCAGGGTGACCGGATGGCCGCGCTCACTGGCCCAGTGCGCCATCTGCCCCAGCCCTGCCCCGACATCGACCAGCGGCTGGCCCTGCATCGGAATGGAAGACTCGATGGCGCGCGTCAACAGCGCCAGACGCAGCCGACCCCGGGTGTGGTTATACAGGGCGGTTTCAAACTTCTCGGCCATGCCATTGAAATGGCGGTCCGTCGTGATGCGTTCTTTCATGCGGGCTCGATTGGCAGCGTGGGTGCGTCAGGGTTTCACTATACGCGGGAAATCCCTATAATGGCGCCCGCTTCGCCCCCGTAGCTCAGCTGGATAGAGCGTCCCCCTCCTAAGGGGAAGGTCTCAGGTTCGAATCCTGACGGGGGCGCCAATAATTTCAAAGACTTACCTATCAACCATCCATTCCAAGCTTCTCTGTAAAAGCCTACGCCCCCAACAGCGCCCCCAACAAAACCACTTACTAGATTCAGTGCGTAAAACTACTGCTCTGTTAGGCCCTGCAGGATTTCAACTGCGAAAGCACGTGCCCTATAGCGCCTGACTTTCTGTTTGCCCCAAGATATGACATACCTGAAGGTTCAAATCGACAAATTCGTCCCAGCTATACTGTTTTGAATAATTCAGCTCGTATTGCCGATCAACCCGACATATGTCCGGTCGGTGGCTGTAGATCGTACAAAGCTTCTGCGCTTCATTATAATGCCGACAGGCGCCATTCCCCCGATCCAAGAACCGGGTTTCTTCGGCCAAGTGAACGTTGCGGCAGCAGAGACCGCATTGAGTACATGAGAACGTTTTCACTGCTAGATCAGGGCCCCCAACCATTTTCTTGTGCTCGCAGAGTTGCCCATTTCGTAAGGCAATTCGATATTTCGCCTGTTGAGCTCAATCTGCAGAACCTTGCTGCGCTGCATTTCGTTATTGCAGGACATCAGCTCCTGAGAGAATTCTTCCAGTTCGTCTGCATCCAGATTGAATTCAAGACGACTCAATTCGATTAGATATCGATCCAGTTCTGCATTAATGGCTTGGAAGTCTTTGACCATGCCGGCATATGGCATTTTGGACTCCACAAAGGTCCAGAGCTTTTGAGCCACACTGCTATGCAGCAAAAAGTAGTTCAATCCCAGTGTGACGATGCCAGTGACCAGCGCACTGACAAAAGCTGCCAGTTCGCCCCCAAATGGAAAAGTGCATAATGATAGCAATTGGGAATAAGCCAATGTGCCTACGATAGTGGCTGCAGCAACAGATGACAAAGAAGCAACGGCTTGGCATAGATCAACAAAAGAGAGTTGCTCAGGATTAAAAATCATCAGTTTGATGGCCTTAACCAACTGACCCCAAACTTCTCGAATGATCTTAACCATCATTACTTGAGTGGTGGCAAAAATATTAAAAACCGTGGTTGTGACACTGGCCAGGATGCCGGCGAACACACCATTCTTGAAGGCCATAAGAAAATCAGTAAAACGCGCCTGTACACGCCGCCATATACCTTTTAACGTCTTGTTGAAACTATCGATGAATGCTGAGAAATCGAAACGCTTCTTAAGGTTTTCGAGTAGCGCAGGCAGTTGCTCACGAAGTTCGAACCAGACTTCAGCCATTACCAGTCCCAGCATCTGCCGAGTACCCATTTTCAGCCCCGCCACACCAGATGCAGTAGCAGATTGCTTCCAGAACTTGCTGCTGGTGTAGTACGCATGGTTTATTTTCTGATCATAGGCCTTTCTAGCCTCTTTATCCCTTTCAAGCATTTCATTAGGGTCAACAGCTTCCAGGTTTTTTATTTTGGACTCATTCTTGCGAATTTTATCTTCTAGCTGACGCGCCTTATGCTGCTGCTCTGGTGTTTCACGTGCAAGGTTTGCGAGACGCTCACGATCCTTATTCAACGCTTCCTTATGAGACTCGATGAGGCCTGGAAGTTTTTTTAAATAATTATCAACGGAGGTTTGGCCCTTTGATTCGTTGACAGTCCCTTGGGTGGATTGAAGGTTGCTATTCTGATTAGCTAACGCTACGCCATTCAGCTCTGCCAAGACACGCCCAGCATCTTCATGGACCTCCTTAGCGCTAATAACATGGTCAAGATGGCGCTTTTCATCTGCTCCCATGGTAGCGTTTCGGTAAGGATCTCTTAGTTCTCCGGCTTGATGTAAATCTTTATCGCGACTTCCAACACCTACATAGTTTTTATGCTGATGATAGGGCTTGCCGTTATATTTATCTTGGCTTTCATAACGCTTTTTTTCTTCATCTGTAGCCCAGACGCCCTGACGAACGTTGTGAACGGTGTCTACGTCACCACCTGTCTTATCCTTGAACAGAAGAAAATCCAGTCCGAAGCTGGTAACCAAGCTATTAACTACAGTTTTTTCGAGCTCATCGGCCCAAGGGTAGTTTTGCGCTTTAGTGTGCATAAAGGGACTCATAAGGCAGGTGGATGGAGAAACCGAAAAGGGGAATTATTATTCCCCTTAAGGATCAAGCTGCTTCGATGTTTTCAGCTTCGGAGCCCGCTTTGATTAGACGTTTATCTATCTCGGTATCGTTCAGCACCATGGACCCGTCTTTATCCGTCTCCATCACCGGCATCCCATTTTCATCCTTGGACAACTCACCATCGACCATCTTGACCTTGAAAATCGGAGTCGTAATCACATCAACTAGAATAACTGCCAATGCATAGCCGTTTTCAATAATCCTAATAAGAGATTCGTCGAATTTCGCCAACTCTGCAGCCATGTCGACATTACGGCCTTTTAGATCTTGCAGGTAATCGTCAACTTTTTTGAGCTTATCGAAATACTGAACAAACTGTTCGTCGATAGTCATTAGTGTGCTTAGAATTTTGCGCGTATATGTTCTCGTTTTATCAAGATGTTCACAGGCCTTCTCGAGTTTTTGAACAGCCTTGGTCGCCTTATCATTTACCTCATGTGCGTTTCTAAGCGCCTCATCACCGTGATTGCTGTAAGCCCAACCCGCAATAGCTAAAACAGGACCTGCTATGGCAGCCCCTAGAATTGCAGTACCGCCGGCCATACCCAAACCACCAGTAGCCAAAGAACCGCCACCTACGGCTGCCAAAGTCGCGTTATACGCGGCCACCCCTGCCAGAGATGAGATTGCAGTGCCTGTAGAGGCAGCTCCTAGCGCCATGACACTACCGTAAATTGCAAACCCTGCGGCGGCCCCAGCGGCTCCCGCCCCTGCCATAGTCCCCAGCACTCCGATAGCCGTGTAGCTGTAATCCTCAACTCCTTGAAGCTTGTGTTCGGGGATGTTGATCTCCAGCGTGTCATGGCGACCAGCGTTCAATTGTTGCTGAAGCTTATCGGCCAAAACCTTAAACTCGCCAAACCTTTTGCCGATTTCCAGCTCCTCATTCCCTAACATTTCCAAAGCAGTTGATGTTGCTCTTTCTTGAACATCAAAAACTTTTTTCTTTTTGTCATAGTGTGCTCTAGCACTTTGGGCGATATCGTCAGCTTCAGAATGGCTCTGGTAACCGTCGTAGCTTTTTTTGGCACCATAGACAGCACTGATCAGAGCACCAGCACCGAGGATGAGAGGGAGCGGCATATCAATTTCCTAGTGATTGAGCAGAAAAATCCAAGCATGCACCTATCCTCAGTCGATTAGCCTTATGGCTTACCGAGGAAACGTGAAATTGGAGAAATATAAAAACAAACTTATGTTATTTCGGCCGGGAAGCAGATTGGCTTGAGTTAGATTACGGATTTTTTCGAGCAGACCTAAACCCATCACAAAGGAGATCGTATTTTTCGAAAATTTTTATTTTCAAAATGCGCTTAAAAAGCGCGCTTATCAGGACTTTGGCATACAACGTGTTGCTTACAATACCGGCTATACAAACAAGCCGTGTAGCCGCCAAATGAATCCGATAAACAACGACGATGCTCAGAATCTGGTTGCTCAGCGCATTGAGCAGCTTCGTCCATTGATTCTGGATACCACCCTCCGCAACGCTCTACTGAATACGGTGTTCAGCGACAAATCGCATAGCCATATTCGATTTATCGACGTTACGCCCCAGTCGATCTATCTACGTCTGGCACAGGGCCGCCAGCTGAAGCTGGAGCCGCTGCCCGACCCCGAAGACGAGCTCCCTGACGAGCAAACTGCTGAATTTCAAAGACACCTTGCCGAGCAGCAAAATAGCGACGAGCGCTATCTGACGCAGTTACAGCACAATGAACAGGCCGACCTTAAAGACAGTGAGCGTGACAGCCAGAATGAAAAGGCCCTGCGCGAACTCAAGGATCGCATTCGCCATCAGCTGAAACTACCTGCCCGCGTTAACACGCAGGGTACGCCGGATCCGGCCACTTTGGCCCGATTGCATGGTCTCAATCCATCCTATGACCTTCCCGAAGCTGATCTGATGACTCCCGCGTCCGAGAAGAACAGTCAGAAACGGGTACAGACACTGATGTTCCCAAAACGCCTGGAGCTACGGGCGGCCCGTATTCGGGAGCGGGGCCGATCCAGCATGCAGGAAACCGGGATGCAGGTGCTTCAATGTGCCATCGGCTTTCTGGAGATGCAGGACGATGCTTCGAGCAAGGTTACTCTGGCGCCACTGGTACTGATGCCCGTAACAATCAGCGAACGCAAAACGCCTCGCGGGCTTGAACACCATATGGAGTGTGACGAGACCCAGCCTACCGGAAACGCCGTTCTCAGATACAAACTGCACAATGAGTTTGGACTGCAATTGCCCCAGCCCAAGGCAAACGAGGAAGGCTCATTCGACATCGAGGACTATTATCGCCAGATCGAATCACTCAAGCCGAAGACCTTCGTCAAATGGCAGATTCGTCGTCAGGCCGCAGCCGGGGTCTGGGCGGTGCAGAGTTTGATCATGTACGAGGATGTCGGTGCACCGGAATGGAAGACAACAGAGGACACCCTAATTTCGCGGCTACTGGGCAACCATCAGGTAGCGGGAGAACCTCGTCAGTTTCTGCTGGAGCATGCTGTCGACGAACCCGAGATTGAGCAATGTGTGCCGTTGCTGGTCTCGGATGCCGATTCCAGCCAGTACAGTGCCATTGTTGATGTCATGCAGGGGACTGACCTGGCGCTGGAAGGGCCTCCGGGAACCGGCAAGTCTCAGACAATCGTCAATGCCATTGCTGCAGCACTTTCCTCGGGCCGGAAGGTACTATTCATTGCCGAGAAACAGGCTGCCTTGGAGGTCGTCAACTCCCGACTTGATGCCATGGGACTAGGCAGCTTTATCCTCAACCTGCAAGCCAACCAGACACGTGAACAGATCAAGGCCTCGCTGCGCGAACGTTTGGAAATGGAAGCGTCACCACATTCCTCGGCCGGTCTGGAAGAGATGATCGCGGAATATCGCGAAGTGCGCTCGGCACTGGCCGACTATATTAATCTTTTAACCAGTCCCTATCGCCAGACTGGACTGACCCTGCATGATGTGCTCGGCCGCGGCATAGCCGCCCAGGCGGTACTGACGCCCTTACCCCGAAAGCTGCGCAATCACCGAGTAGAAGGTGTGTCGCAATGGAGCGATCAGCAGCTTGATCAGCTGACCAGCCACGCTGACAACTATGCTGGCCTATTGGAAACTCTATCGGGCATTTCCCAACATTGGCACTTTGTCCAGACCGGGCCGCTGGATCGCTTCTCGATAGATTCTCTACTTGAGCTGGCGGGTACGGCTCGTGACACACATGAAACTTTGCAGGAGCGAAGTCAAAATCTGCTCGCTACAGGCTTATCCCGACTTCCCGCTTTAGCCACTGCTCGAGACGTACTGTCATTACTGAGTACGGCGCGTGAGGCGTTTGCCAAATGTGATCCTGATCTGCTGCGCACTCTACTAAACGACCCTAAAGCCTCTCAGCGCATCAATCATCTCCTTGAGATGCTCAACCGCCATGATCAACTGACCAGTGAACTGGGCGAAATCACAATGCCCGTGCCAAGCGAGCTTGATGCCACTCTAGGCCGCATCATCGAGCAGGCCGAACGATTAAATCTGATGCAGATTACCAACGCTCATATTGGTGAGCGCCGGGATGAGGAGCAAACACGACTCGAGCATGCTCGCCGGCTCCAGCAGACTCTTGATGACCTTGGCGCCCTGGTAGATCTCGATGACATGAATGTCACTACAATTCTGGCCATGGGTTCTTTGCTTATTCGCCAGCCCCCGGAGGTCATCGAACACCTCAACGAGATCGACAACTCCGACCGCGAAGCGCGGGCAGTGAGCGAAGTAAGTCATCATATAGCCAGTCTCGATGCTCAAAATCAGACACTATCCAACAGCTTCGATTTCTCTCAGCCCATGACGGCGGCCCAATTCAGCAAGGCACTGGCAGAGCTGCGCAACAAGGGCGCTCTGTCATTCATGTCTCCTAAACTGCGCCAAACACGCCGCATGCTAAAGAGCACGTTGCTCGATCCCTCGGGCTACAGCGACGAGCGCATGCTGGCGGAGTTACCGGAACTAACGTCTTATCTTGCCAGCCTTGAGGCGTTCGAGGCCGATGAGCAATACGTACGCTACAGCTGGTTTCGCGGACTACGTACCGACATCAGCATCCTGATCGACCTGCACGTATATCGCCATGAAGTCCAGCAATTGGCTCTGGAGCATCGCGCACCCCGTCTGGAAACGCTCCTGCTGAACACTCCTGCTCAGCGCCTGAACCTAATGGCCAAGCTTTGTGCAGAAATTGGTAACCAGGTACCTGAAGATATTTTGGCCCTCACCTCACTGGCCGAGATGCCAGCCTTGATTGAAACCCACTGTCAGACTCTCGAAGATATAGACACCTTAAAAGAGCAAATTGCCAAGGGATTTACATCCCTGGGGCAACATCACGCAGCACGCAATAACGTGGCGAGCTTACGCTGCCTTCGTGACCAACTGCGAAAACGCGAGGCCCTGGCCGATACTATCGAGTGTCATGATGCTGCCCTATTGCTGGAAACCGACTTTGAGGGTGTAGCCACAAACCGTCAGGTTGCCGCCAACGAGAGGTTCATAGCCGAATCTCTTCATGCCTTTCCAACACTGGCACCGGTTGTGCTCGAGTACATGAGTTCCAGTGAACACCTTGCAAGTTTTGAAAGCTGTCTGGCGGACTGGGCTGAAGCTCATCAAATGTATGACGAACAGCTGGCTCGTCTAGAACGGGAGACGCATGCTAAACGCAGCGAGTGGGGCTTCGATCCGTTCGACGCAGACTCCGGTTATTTACTAGCCGGCATGTCTAAAGACAACGTTGCACTGGATGCCCATGCCCAACGCAACGATGAGCGTGGACGGATGACCGGCTGGGGCATCGATCCTCTAATCAAGGCCTGCGACGAAGGCATCATAGCGTCGGACGCATTTGCCGAAGTGGTTAAAGCCGCCGTGTCGCTGTCGATGGCTCGCGACATCCACGAACAATACCGTGAAAAACTGACTCGTTTTCGAGGTAAACGGCTCGACGATTTGCGCAACAGACTGGCGAAACTCGACCGTCGTATTCTGGAACTGAGCCGCGAGCGCCTGGTTAGCCAACTTATCGAACAAGCCGATCCACCCTATGGCTACAGCGGCGGGCGCGTTTCAGAGCGCACAAACCTGAGCCTGATTCAGCACGTCACTCGTCTCAAGCGCAACACCATTTCCCCCCGAGCCCTGACCGACCGGGCCGGTGAGGCGCTACGTGAACTCAAACCATGCTGGCTGATGTCACCGCTAGCGGTAGCCGCCAACCTGCCTCGCATTCAAGGACTTTTCGATCTGGTAGTGATCGACGAAGGCTCTCAGATGCGTCCCGAGAACGCCTTGGGCGGGCTATTACGAGCCCAGCAGGCATTAGTGGTTGGAGATACCGAACAGCTGCCGCCGACAAATAACTTCCGCAAGCTTGGCAACGTGGTCGTGGACGATGAAGAAGAGAGTGACGACACCATTACCTCGGAGTCGATTCTAGACGTCGCCAACCTTACTCTTCCCTCCCGTCGACGGCTGCGCTGGCACTACCGCAGTCGCCACGAGAGTCTGATTGCCTTCTGCAATCGCAATATCTACAAGGACGATCTGGTCATCTTCCCCTCGCCCACACCGTTTGCTGCCGGGCTCGGGGTCAGCCAGGTATTCGTCGAGAATGGACTTTACAAGAACAGTCTCAATCAGCGCGAAGCTCAGGTAATGGTCAGTCACATCCTGCGTTTCATGTCTGATCATCCCGGCAAGTCGCTGGGCGTTGTGGTGCTCAACAACAAGCAGCAGACCCTGCTTCAGGACGAATACGACGCCATGCGGCAACACTCCAACATCGCCCAGCGTTACGAGGATCGCTGGCAGATCGAGCGCAATGGGCTGGAGCCATTTTTCATCAAGAACCTGGAAAACGTCCAGGGCGACGAGCGTGACGTTATATTCATTGGCACCGTGTTCGGCCCCGAAGAAGTAGATGGCAAGGTCATGAACCGCTTCGGCAATCTCAGCGGTGCTGTCGGCCGCCGGCGCCTGAACGTGCTGTTTACCCGTGCCAAGAGTCAGATTGTAACCTTCACCTCGATGAAGCCCAGCGACATTAAAGGCACCCGGGAGAGTGCCCCTGGCAGCTGGATGCTACGCAAATGGCTGGAGTACTCGGCCACTGGCGAGCTCGAAGCCGGAGAGACGACTGGCGCCGAGCCGGACTCCGACTTCGAGCGTCATGTCATCCAGGTGATTCGTGCACTGGGCTATGAGGCCGTTCCTCAGGTCGGAGCAAAAGGCTTTTTCATCGATATAGGGGTGCGCCATCCTGATTACCCCTACGGCTATTTGCTGGGCGTGGAATGTGATGGAGCGAGCTACCACTCTTCGCGCTCTGCCCGAGACCGGGATCGTCTACGCCAGGAAGTTCTGGAAGCCAAGGGATGGCAGTTGCATCGGATATGGTCAACAGACTGGTTCACTGACCCACTCAGAGAGCGTGATCGGCTCAAAACCGTACTCGATGCCCGACTGGCGGAACTAAAGCATCGCACCACAACCGTCAGTGATGATGGGTTCAGTGACTTTCTGACTGAGCAGACAGTTAACAACGAAGAGTCCGAAAACTTGCAGCACACCATGCCTGATCAAGAAAAGCTGACTTGCAAAGAATCTTCTTTCGAAGGCAGATAAAGTTAACGCCTGGCAAATAAACGGAGCGGACGATTTTGCGTCCGCTCTGCCCATACCCGTGCTTTAACTACTAGAGTTTATTTTCTTTTTGCGAAGCATCGCATTGCCTTTTTCATTCGCTGAATCGGCCCCAAGCGCGCCTGCGGCCACCACTTCAAGTTTCTGGTGTAGTTCAGAGAGCAGTCATCAGGTATTGGCTCTTCGGTAATGTCAGCTTCTGGCCACCGAGGCGTTGCATAACTTACGTATATAGGAAGTGGAAGATATCCCTCCGGAGTTTTTCCATCTTCTGGTATTTCTGGCAAGGGAGAAGAGCGATCAGGAGCCATGCAAAATCCTCCATCGAAAAGGGTCGGGCTATAAGACAAGCAATCACCATTAAAATGCCTCATTCACAAGCTACTGCTCTCTGCTCTCTGCTCTCTGCTCTCTGCTCAAAGATTGACAATCAGCAACCCAAACCGCCACTTGGTACCCGGGTAGCATCGATAGCCCTTCCAAGTCACCTACGGCATCTTGTAACAGCGACGGTACGCTCAGAGCTTGGCCAGCAGAACGCTCATATCAAAAACAGGAATACGCTATCGATTCGCTCATTCTGTTCAGGCACACTGAGGTCCAGTGGCGTTTAGAAAAACGAACTTGGCCACTTCATAAAACTTCAGTGATGAGTCAATTCGGGTCTGCTTTCCCCTGCCCCTTGTGGCATGCCATCCATGACCGATGCGTAGCAGATCTCAACGAGCGCAGGACGTCCTCCAGATCACTCAATGCTTGAAGGTGTATGTCAGCCGGCTTCTGAAGAAGTCAGGAGTTTTGGCGTACAGGAGCAGTGCGGCCACCGTTCTGCTTGCATTCCCTGATCAAATCAAAGAGGACATCTCATGAGCGACAATGCTGCTTCTGCAGAAAACCTTTATATCCCCTACCCAGCTGCTTCCAAATTTCTCTCAGAACAATGGGGAATTACCGCTGAAGAGCTTGCTGCATTGTTGTGGCTGGGGTGGGAAGACGGAGGGTTGACGGCTTATCGCAATGCTAACGAGTTTACTGACCCACCCCAGGTTCTCTTTTTAAAAGATGAACCTCAGGATTTATTTTCCTTGCTAGGATCTTGCTGGTTCAAGAAGAGCGACCTTGAAGACTTCAAACCCTTGCACCGGTTTGTTTCCGGAAAGGACCTGAGGGAGAGATGGGAAAATAAGCTAGGCATCCCTGTCGAGAGCTTTATCCAGGCAAAGATTGAAGAAAGCAGATTGCTGGATTTTTCAATTCTGATTGGCTCTTCTTCAGAAGATACCTTAAGCAAGTTGGAGCCAACCCAGTTTGATAATGTGCTTTTCCTGCTTGAACATATTGAAACCATCGAAACTGAAGATATGGCTATCAGTCCTTCTCTTTCATCGCCATTTCAAAATTCAAATCAAAAAACCTTGGCTATGTCTAATACAGAACGTGCCCGTCATGCAGGCAATGTCAGGCATAGTCAGCCAAATGGAAACCGTGAAAAAAGAGAAAAAGTTCGGGACCGCTGGGATTCAGGAGAGTACTACAGCCGCAATCAGTGTGCCGAAAAGGTCAGTCAAGAGCTAGGCATGTCCATTTCAACAGCACGCAAGGCACTGATAAATACTCTTGATCCTGAAAACTGGATTGCCAAAAAGTAATATTAATCTACTACTTGCACATTAAATTATTTTTTCAAATAAGGGATATTTGCATCTAAAAAGGTAAATCTCCTCTATCCCCTGCTAACTAGGGTTAGCCTGTGCTACAGACTGCAGACCTTCTTGCCGTTTACTTCTCATCCTAGAAGCAAAGAGTGGCGCATGCTTTTCACCGCACCAAAAACCCACATAAGTAATTGAATTTAATTAATTAAAACTAGCCACCTACTCTCTTGAGCTGCATTAGGATAAAGCCATTCTCTGCCAAAAAACCGGCTTTACCTTAGCCGCTGCTAAGCAGAGGATAACCTCTGCTTAGCAGCGGTCATTCTCAAAATGAGATCAAGCCGCAAAAATCCTTGTGTGTTCCAACAACACCCAAGGAGAACGCTACATGACCAACAGGATACTTCGACTTCCAGAAGTCATGAATTACACCGGCTTGGCCCGAAGCACTATTTATCTTCGTATATCAGAGGATAATTTCCCGAGGCCCATCCCATTGGGAGGAAAGGCAGTTGGATGGCTTGTAAGGGAAATCGATGACTGGATTGAGTGGCAAATGAAATCGAGAGAAAGCTCGTAACTTCGATATTTGCCTACGAGCGCTTTAAGCGATCGCAACACCAGTCCATTTCCATTGAGGAACAAGTCGTATGGAATCAATAAAAAAAATGCCCGCTTCCGAAAGGAAGCAGGCAATTGTACAACAAATTTGCAACCCTGATTATAACCACGAGTACCTTATCAAGAAAGGTATTTCATTCTCTGAACTGCAGTCTCATACCACTGCTTGTATCAAGATACATAGGCTGATTCTCTACCGTGAACTAATCAACCTGATCGATGAACACCAAGGGTTTGAAAGAATCTGGCCGGATGGCACAAAAAAAGTCACTTATGGGGGAACGGTAAAAGGCAGTTTTACCCCCTTTGGCTTCAGTTGGCGGGACAGGCTGACTCTTCAAGGAACCCTGATCGTCTGTGCAGGCCTTGCAGACGGCTATCGCATTCATACCGCGACGGGATTTCCGGTGGCGTGTGGTGTTGGTGAAAACAATCTGAAGTCGATTGCTGATCCACTGTTCATCTGGTTTGGCCGTGCTCATATCGTCGTTGCAGCTGATAACGACGCACCCGGTATCAGAGCTGCCAAAGCAACCGGCCGCCGCTGGATCGTGCCGGGGGAGGCATCCCATGTCGCATAAGGACTGGTCAGACCTGTATCAGGCGGAAGGTAATGATGCTATCGGCAGGTCTTTTAATGGCAATTATCGCCCCCCTGAAAAACTCGACGGAACCTCTGGAACCGATGGAACCACCAGTGATGATCAGGCTCCCTATGGTTCCGCATGCCACCAAGAGGACGGAACCAGCGGAACCCCTGAACGGCCATGTTTCAGCGTGCACGAAGATCCATTTCAATGTGACGGCAGGGTATTAAGCGAGGGTGTATGGTTTCACGGCGTAAAAAAAGGGCAACCCTTTGAGCAGCTGGTCTGCTCTCCCTTATACGTGGAGGCCATAACATCGCGTGAAGGCTCGGATTTTGGGAGGCTCCTCCGTTTCCGCAACAGCCTTGGCCAATGGCGAGAATGGTCCATGCCCATGAGCCTGATGGCGGGATCAGGAGAGATCTTACGGGCTGAGCTGCTCAACCTCGGACTCGAAATCAGTACGGGCTCCCATCGTTTACTGAATCAATATTTGCAAGACAATAAACCGGAACGTGAGGTGATGGCCGCCACCTCCATTGGCTGGCACTCGCCTGACCTGTTCGTGATGCCGCACCGCAATATCGGATCAGGCGATGTTATGTTTCAAAGCGAAACCGCGAACGCTGACGATTATTGCCAGGCAGGGTCATACAAACAATGGAAAGCCGAAGTCGGTAACTGCTGTATGGGCAATCCGATCCTGATGCTTTCAATATGTGCGGCGTTGGCAGGGCCGTTACTGAACCCTTTGCAACGCCACGGCGGTGGATTCCACCTGAAAGGTGACAGCTCCACCGGCAAGACCACAGGTTTGATGGCCGCTGCGTCGGTATGGAGTAAGCCGGAACGGTTTGTCCGAACCTGGTGTGCCACTGCTAACGGTCTGGAAGGCGTAGCCAGCCGACGTAACGACACACTGCTTGCACTGGATGAGATAGGCGAGGCCCTGCCGAGAGAGATCGGTAATATCGTCTACTCCCTGGCGAATGGCGTAGGCAAGGCACGAGCCACTAAAGCGGGCATGGCCAGAGCAACAAGGCAATGGCGCGTCATGGTTTTGTCTTCAGGGGAGACAGGCTTGAACAGCCAGATGCAAGCATCCGGGGGGCAGGCAAGGGCTGGGCAGGAAATAAGGTTGCTCGCTATCTCTGCACATCATGCTTTTGGCGCCTGGGATGACCTGCATGGAAGAGAGAATGGCAAGTCATTTTCAAACGCCATACAAAAATCAGCTTCAAACCACTACGGTCATGCCGGGCCAAGGTTCGTTGAGCAGCTTATCGACTCTGGCAGGATTGAGCAGTTGCCCAAAATGCTGGCGGACCTGGCAGAACAGTTCAAGGCACGATCAGGACAGGAAGAGCGAGCGGCTGAGCGCTTTGCCATAGCGGCCCTAGCCGGTGAACTGGCCATTAGCTTTGGCATCCTTGATATACCAAAGGGCAAACCAACCAGAGACATGATGCAGCTTTTTGAGCGATGGCGTCAGGAGCGTGGAAAGGGTCAATCTGAAGACACTCGCATTATCGAGCTTCTGAGCGATTTCCTGACTCGACATGGCGACAGTATGTTTTCAGAGCTTACTGACCACAGTGCCCATGTTCGTGATCGCGCAGGCTGGTGGAAGCAAAGCTCTCAAGAAAAAATCTGGCTCTTTACTTCCGAGGGATTGAAACGCGCGGTTCCCGGCTATGAGATAACCCGGATTACTCAGGCTATAGAGCAAGCCGGCTGGCTAGCGGATCGCGGCGGCCGCGAGCGTGCCAAAAGGGTGAAGGTAAATAACCGTCCTTTATGGCTTTATCACATTCGTGAGCCGGGTTAAAAACCCGTAAACCAAGGGTTCCGTACGTTCCGTATGCCCAGGGCGCTACGGAACCCTTCAACACCCATTATTGCTGGGCGTTCCGTTGGTTCTGCTGGTTCCGTTCGCCCCCTCTACCTCTTGGATTGAAAGCAGACAATGAGGTGATCGCAGTCACCCATCACATCGAACTTCTGTCCTGATTTACCCGTCCCGCCAGCAATTTGAGCACCAGCAACGCAAACTCCCTGCCCGCCTCTTCTTTTTCCAGCAGTGGCATCGAAAGCTTTTCATGGTCGCTCATGGCATCAAGCACTGCATCGGTCACTCGCCGTGGAAATAGACCATGCATGACCTGATCCTCGCTATGGCTTTGCACCTGTGCCATTACCGCTTCATCACGCTCGATACGATCAGCAATACCGTTGGCAAAATGCAGCTTGTCATCATCACTGACTTCAGCACCGTAGAGCTCGTTGAGGCGCTCGATGATGTCGGCAAGACGCTGCTTGTCGGGATCATGGGGTTTACCGGACCCTACATCCTTGCCTGGCTTAAGCGGTTCCCCCTCGGCAACTTCAAGACGAAGCTTGTGCTCGGCGTTTTTGGTAAGACGGTAGTGCGTGAGATTCAGCTCACTGACATCGATCGGATCTTCTTCCATGAGCAGGTCGATGCGTAGTAGCGGATGCAGATGCCTGGCATAGACGCAGAGCTGTTCGAGCTCACTATCTTCAAAAGCGACAATCTGGCTGAGAAATTCATAAGTGCGTACGAAGCTCTGCAGGTTCTTCCGAAAAAGGTCGAGTTCATCACGCGTTTTGCCGGCGTCCTCAAGCTCCTGCCTGGCGCGATGCAGCCCCTTCTCATCACCTTCCTGCTCGGCATGACGTCGCGCATCAATCCATACCCTGATTTGATCAAGAATAAACTCATAACGCTTTTTAAAACGCTCCTGAGCCGGATGACAGTAATAGCTGAGGCTTGAGGCAGGCGCTTTGGGGTCAAAGAAAGCTTTGGCGAAAGCCTCCACTTCTTCCCAGTAGTAGATACCGGCGTCATCCAGCGTCCGCTTGAGATCAAAGATCACCTGAGGATCCGAGACATCTGCCAGCTCGGCCCTGCGATAGTAGGTAGCGAATGACGCCAGCACATCTTTGGCATCATTGAAGAAATCCAGAATAAAGGTCTGCTTTTCGGGATAGAGCCGGTTAAGACGTGACATCGTCTGCACGCAGTCGACCCCCTTCAGCTTTTTATCCACGTACATGGCACAAAGCTTGGGCTGATCAAAGCCGGTCTGGAACTTGTTGGCCGCAATCATGACGTTGTAATCGTCAGTATCGAACGCGTCTGCCAGGTCTCGCCCCTTGAGCCCGGGATTGAGCTGAATACTGGTCTCGGTAACTTCCTTCTCAATCACTTCATCAGGAGAAACAGCACCCGAGAAGGCTACCAGCGGATGTACGTCGCTATAGCCCTTGTCAGTAATGTACTTACGCATGGCCAGTTGATAACGAACGGCTTCCTGCCGACTGCCCGTAACCACCATGGCTTTGGCCTGCCCATCGATGAGATGGCGCACATTGGCGCGGAAATGCTCAACGATGATCTCTACACGCTGAGAGATGTTATAGGGATGCAGACGCACCCAACGGGCAAGCTTTCGAGACGCTTTTTTGGATTCCACCTCCTGAACATCAGCATCAGGGTGAGCCAGCTTCCAGGCCGTGTTGTAAGTCACATAGTTTTTGAGCACATCGAGAATAAAGCCTTCCTCAATGGCCTGACGCATGGAGTAAAGATGGAACGGCTCAGGTCTATTGTCTTTACTGGCCGGAAGCTCAGGATCCGGTAAACGACCGAACAGCTCCAGAGTTTTGGGCTTGGGCGTGGCAGTAAACGCGTAATAACTAATGCGTTCGCTGGGTCTACGAGCCGCGACGGCAGCATCCATCAATGCTTCGGCACTGATTTCCTCATCCTCGCTCACTTCAGCACCGGCGGCCGCCAGCAATGCCTTGAGCTTGCTGGCGGAGGCACCCGTCTGGGAAGAGTGCGCTTCATCGGCAATGACGGCGTAACTGCCCTCAGCAAGTTGAGGACGCTTGTCCAGTGCATCGAAAAGCGCCGGAAAGGTTTGAATGGTGACAATGATGATGCGGGTACCGCTGGCAAGCGCCTCGGCAAGCTGTTCGGATTTGCTTTGGCTACCGATGTCACGAGTGATCGGACATACCACACCTCTGGCATGCTCGAACTGATAGATCGTGTCCTGCAACTGGCTATCAAGTACCGTGCGATCCGTCACAACGATCACGGAATTGAAAAGCTTGCGGCCTTCGTCATCATAGAGATTGGCAAGCTGGTGCGCCGTCCAGGCGATGGAGTTGGATTTACCGGATCCGGCGCTGTGCTGCACCAGATAGCGCTGACCCGGCTTTTCGTCCAGAGTGCTGCTGATCAGCCGGTTGACCACTTTCCACTGATGATATCGAGGGAAGATCAGCGTTTCTTTGGTCTGGCGGCGGCCATGAAAATCCTCTGTGGTTTTCTGTTCCAGATGCAGAAAGCGACCAAGAATATTCAACCAGGCATCCGTTTGGAAAACCTCTTCCCAGAGATAGGCCGTGGCGTAGCTATATGCGTCAACGGGCGCCGGATTCCCCGCCCCACCATCTTCACTTCCCTGATTGAAAGGCAGAAAGAAGGTATCCCGACCGGCCAGTCTGGTGGTCATGGCCACCTGATCCTGACTCACCGCGAAGTGCACCAGAGCCCCTCGCTTGAAGCTCAAAAGCGGCTCGGGCTTTCGTGTCAGCGGATCCTTTACCGGGCGATCGTTACGGTACTGGCGCTTGGCGTTCTCCACCGACTGCTTGAACTCACTCTTGAGCTCAAGAGTCGCTACGGGAATACCGTTGACGAACAGGACGAGATCCAGCCGGGGGTTGTATTGGCCTTCTCTGGCATTGGGCGAGTAGGACACTTCGGGCACTACACGCAGTCGATTGGCGCGGTAACGAGCAATGGAATCCGGATTCATGCCGTGATCCGGCTGGAAACTGCAGAAATCGAGCTTGAGGCCGGGCACCTTGAAGCCATGGCGAAGCACATCCAGAGTGCCGGCCCTATCCAGTTCACGCACCACCTTCTGAACAAGGGCGGTTTCGGAGTCACGAGGGTTGGCCTTGCAGAATGTCCGCCAGCGCTCGGGCCAGGCCTCCTGCTGATAGGCAACCAAATCCTGGGTATAGAGTGCGGAAGCACGATCGTACCCACTGGACTGGCCGACCAGCCAGCCATCTCTGGCCATGGCCTCAATAATGTCCTGCTGAAACTGGACTTCCCGACTATCCGCCATCCACGCCACCGCTCTTATTTAGAAGCGGGTAACGTACACGATACATACCCGGATAATCACCCAGAATTTTATAACGACCGAGCCCCCGGAAACTCAAAGCCCATAACCCCGGGATCTTTTCTATCTCGACAGCCACTACTCACCCCTTTCAGCAGGTCTGGCCTGTATTAACCTCTTGGAATCGGGTGATTGGACAAGGGTGTCGAAATGTCCCAGATGGCGTCAGCAAGTGCTGCAAGTCTTGCCTGCCTGTCCTCGATTTCCTGTATGCCCCATGCCTGAACCTGTGTCAGTTCACGCGCCATGGCAATTTTCGAACTGCTATAAATCTCATTTTTGTGCATGAAGGTCTGATTGGACGCACTGACATTCTTTTTGCCTCCCAGCAGCGTCAGATTCCCCCAGCGGTTGACGTACAACCCGTGCTGATCTGCCGCCTCACCCAGCTCGTCACTCCATGCTGCGGACAACGTCTGAGGCATGATGTGCTCGATGTGCACATGCTGCGTGTCCTCAAGCGTCTTCTCTTCGGGATCCAGCTGGTTCTCGATATTCCGAAAGATGTAGTTGACGATGTACTGCCGCCCCATGGACTGATGCTGGAAAGCCAGAACGAACTCTTCACTACCCGGGGAAGCAGATTCGAGTATTTGGCAGGCTTCAGAAAGGCCGGCAGCCCCCTGCATGGAGAGCGCCTTCGCTGCACCGTGATAGAAGCGCTCGAGCTCCTTTGAATCCTTGCTGCAAATGGTGCTGTAGCGAAACGTCAATACCTCACACAGACGTGCAAAATCGCGCAGCCTGGAGGCGTCCAATACTGCCGACGCAGCCAGCAGGGCCGAATAGCACATGGTGGCTCTTAACGTACTCAGATTTTGATAGACCTCTTGAACCCCTTTGTCTGCCACCAGCTCCGGCTTGATGAACTGACCGTAGAAGCGTGACATCTGCTTCAGGTCCTTGATCATCCCGTTGACGCCTCGACTGCTCACTTCCTTTTTGAATAGCGAGAAAACATCATCCTTCTGCACGGTGCTATACGTCGTAAGCAAATAGTGGCGCAGAAAGCGGGTGATATCCCCACCTTCCAGATTGTCGATCACAACATCCCAGGCCTCGGCCAGATCCTCAACCGACGCCCGTGCTTTTGCAGCTTCCGACAACAAGTGGTTTTTCAGGAGATCGCCTGCCGACAGTGCCAGGCCGCGGTCGTTGAGCGTTTCGAATATGATGAAGGCATTGGCGATATCGGGGACATCAATCACCACAAACTCGAGCCCGGTCATGATGTTTCGCTCAAGCTGGCCCAACGCCGCCATCGGATCGTTACTGGCCTTTAGAAACCTGTTCAAAAATTCCGCCAGACGTTCAGTGTTAGCGATCAGACGGCTGTTGCGATTCCGCTCATTGCCATTCAGCTCTCTGAGCTCATCCCACTGGCGGCGCTCAGGGCTATCCGGAGAGTGCAGGACGAAGTCGGTGAATATATGCAGGTTGGCGTTGCCCGGCCGGAACTTGAAGCGCAGCCCTGCTTCTGCATATGAGTTCTCGAGAAATTGCTGGATACGTCCTACCAGTCCCGGGCTGAGGGTCTGATAACGATCCCGGATGAGTGCCAGCAGTAGAATGATCGTCGTCAAACGCTGCTGGCCATCGATCACTTCGGGTCGCTGATCGTCCGAGGAACACAATACGACCGAGCCCATGAAATGGCTCTTGTTCGATGAATCGGTAATGTCATGCCAGAGCTCGTCGACCTGCTCGAGCTCCCAGGCATAAGGGCGTTGATAAGGAGGAATTATTAGCTGTCGGTTGGGCACCCCCAGCAGCTTGGTGAGGTTGGTCTTATGAACGTTGATATCCATTACATGCCCTTGAACGTATTAAATGTTGGTGCCCGGATTGAACCCACTACTTTTAGCGGCAACACTTACCTGCCGATCCTGCCATTCGCCGTAGCTAATACTGCCATCTATAAGCTTCCAGTCGACACGCCCGTTGGCATTTCGACCGACTACGATCGCAGCCGCAGCACTTGGGCTCGAAAAAGCATAGTCCCGGGTAAATCGGCACAGCTCCTGCCCCTCTTTAACCAAAACGCCTTCTTCACAGAGTTGCTGGTGCAGTTTTTGATACCCATTCATCGTACCTATCCATTCGGCTCGGGCCAGCGACCCCTCTAGTACAAAGAACTCGCTATCCACTTCCTGGCCCTTCGCGGCAATGCCGAACCTGGCCAGCTGCAGTTGAAAGCATGGTGATGCATCTTCATACACGAGCTCAGGGCTGGCGGCAGATGCTGAAGGCCGAATGGCGTCACGTAGGAAGTCAAAACCCAGCACCGGCATCACCGTGCGAATCTGTTCGGCAAAAAACGCCATATCGGCGCGATCGGATTCCGGCAGATTGATGTACTCATGTGCCGTGCCATTGATCAGTTTGGCACGCCCGACATCACCGGCATTTTTGATCAGCAGGCTCTCGAGGTACTTCACATGGGCCTTGGTGAGGTTCTGATCCTTGCTGGTGATCAGGCAAACACGTTCCCAGAAGTCCTTGCCACCACCCGGGCCGACGACCTCAGGCCGGTTGTGTTGCTTGAGGCGGTTACCAACGTCATCGCTTTCACCGATGTAGACCAGTGGCCGCAGGCTATTGTCCGGATCCGGCCCTACCAAAAAGTAGATGCCGGTACGCCCGCACTCCGGTCGTAGAACCAGCTCACTCAATTTGGTACGTGGACCGGTCAACACGTGGCCGGTCCAGTTCATGATTTCGGCCGTCAGCAACCCGTTGGGTGTGCCGTCTACCAGAAAAAGTCGGATGCTGCGTCCCTGAGTCATGCGGATCCCTTGCGATCAGGCTTTTGGAATTTTAGCCGTAGGTAGCCCGATCTTCGGCAACCAGCAGCATTTCGGGTTGTTCTGTCGATTGCTCAGCCCGCCAGTTGCGCACATCGATCTTGCCGGTGACAGCGGCGGAAATTAGTGCAGAGCGCCGCTCAGTTAACAAACGAATACCTATATGGACCTCCTCTATCAGCCTTGAGATAGAAGCAAGCTCACAATCCAAAAAATCTGAAATTTTTTCTTGCTCATCTGCAGATGGCCAACAAAAGCGTAACTGTTTAAAATCTCCAAGGCTTACCCTATTACGAGTTGATACTACAGATATTTGTTTAATCGCATATCTCCCCGCATCAGAATTTATCATATAGGCTAAAAATCTAGGATCAGCTCTATCTCTCGCTGTCCGAATTCTTATTACATCTTGAGTAACAACACCATGTGGCTCTTCATCTGGGTATGTCACAGCCAATCCGGGGGGATCACCTACTTTTGCCACAAGCACATCTCTTGGCACTACGTTGCAAAATGCAATCTGTTTCGCCTTTTCTGAGGTCACAAAATATTCGCTTTTACGCGCATACCCTTTTAATTTTAAATCCCTAATGTATATAACTGGCACTCCTTCTTCTGTTAACTCGCTTGCAAGAAGATCACTTCCGAAGGGGCCATTAACAAAAGAATTACTTTCATCTAGCGCAATATGGTCCAGTTTTTTGGGTAATGACCAATGCGCTGGCACTTCCCCTAACCACTCCCCCCCCGAGTCTTTCATCGGCACGTCAGGGTTGAGGCCCTTGGTCACAGCATGAGAGATTACCGCCTGGCGCTTTTCCTTGAGCAGCTCGATCAGGCGCTTTTGTTCTTCGATCAGCGCGTTGATGTGAGCGGTTTCGTAGTCGAGGAAGGCAGTGATAAATTTTCTTTCTTCGGATAACGGCCACGCAAAAGGAATAGACATCATGCGCGACTGGGTAAGCTTGTCTCGAGTAGAGCCTTCGACAAAATCAATATAGTTAGTCACATTAAGCGCGTAGACGATCAGCTTTATCCACTCAGTATTGGCTGAGCGAAGAACATGAATGTGGTTGTTTGGCCATACGGGGCCGGAAGAGTAAAAAGCTACCGGCCTTCCGGTATCAAAAAATGGAGCTCCATCCTCACCGAGAAGCACCAACTCTTCATCAAAAAGCGCCTCATCAACATAATCTACAATCTTATTGGCGCCCCAATAAGGAACAGGACCTTTTTTACTATGGCGCTCTTCACCGTTAAGAGGAATTCGCTGACCATCCAAGCAAGTTACCACATGCTTAAGCTTCTTCACTTCCCAGTGCGCGGGCACCTTCCCCAGCCATTCAACACCTGAATCCTTATACTCGGAATAGCTCGGAAAACTCATGCCGACAGCCCCTCGATCATCTGCTTGATCCGGTCAGTGCAGGCCTTGAGATCAGCGTCGATTTCTTCCAGCGGGCGCGGCGGCTTGAACTGGTAGAAATGGCGATTGAAAGGAATCTCAAAGCCGACGATGCCAATACGGCCATCCAGTGGATCAAGCTTGCCCTCATCAATCCAGGCATCCGGCACGTGAGGCGTTACTTCACGCTCAAAGTAATCGAAGACCGACGCTTCCAGCGGTACATTCTCGTTATCTCGCAGATTGGCGTCGGGCTCAGGGTTGCCCTTGGCATCAAGGCAGATATCCGCTTCAGGGTCACGCTCGGAGAGCGCGTTGAGAATGGCTTTCTGCACCGGGGCGCCAACTTTCAAACCGGCATCTTTCAGAGCGACCTTTAAAGCCTTGGTGAAAGCGTCTCGATTGATCCAGCACTGCTGCGGATCAAGTGTGGCGCAGGCAGTTTTGATGACCTCGCGCTCACCCTCCTCAAGCTTCTGGATTGCCTTGTCATCGCCAAGCAGTGCCAGACGTTCAGGGCTGGCCTTGAAGTTAAGACGCAGGGGCCGCTCAACGGTAATACGGCGATAGCCAAAAGCCGTGATGGGGAAAATCTTGCTCTCGTCTGCCGCTTCATTGACGCCGTAGAGACGCACGATCTCTTCGATATCCTGATCGGCAATGAACTGGCGCTTGCTGCCAAGCGACTTGCGCATCTTGCTGGCGCGACTGGTCGCATTAATCAGCTGCACCTTGCCGCGACGTTCGGTCGGCTTGTTGTTCGACAAAATCCAGATGTAAGTCGCAATGCCGGTGTTATAGAACATGTCCGTTGGCAGGCCGACGATGGCTTCGACCACATCGTGCTGCAGCAGGTAGCGACGGATTTCGGATTCGCCGCTGCCGGCGCCACCGGTAAACAGAGGCGATCCGTTGAGGATGATGCCGATACGCGAACCGCCCTTCTGCTTTGGCCGCATCTTGCTGACCAGATGCATCAAAAACAGCAGCGAACCGTCAGAGACGCGCGGCAGGCCGGGGCCAAAGCGCCCGTCGTATCCCTTTTGCTTGTGCTCGTCCGTGACCTGCTTTTGAACCTTTTTCCATTCCACACCGAACGGCGGATTGGAGAGCATGAAATCAAACTGTTCGCCCGCCAGCTGATCGTTGGAGAGCGTGTTACCCAGCTTGATCTGTCGAACTTCCTGCCCCTTTACCAGCATATCTGCCTTGCAGATCGCATAGGACTCGGGGTTAAGCTCCTGCCCATGCAGCGAGACGCTCATGCCGCCACTGACCTGCTGCATGTACTCATCGCTCTCGGAGAGAAAGCCCCCCGTTCCTGCTGTCGGATCGTAGACAGTCACGATACCGCCGCTTTTGAGCTTGTCGTCCTGGTGGGTCAGCACCAGCGACGTGGTCAGGTGAACGATGTCACGCGGAGTAAAGTGCTCCCCTGCCGTATCGTTGGAGCTTTCGGCGAACTTGCGAATCAGCTCCTCAAAAACCAGCCCCATACCGAAGTTGGAAAGGCGCTCAGGACTGAGATCCATCGCCGCAAACTCTTTTACCACCTGATAAAGCAGATCATTGGCGCTGAGTTGCTGCACAAAATTTTCGAACTCGAAATGCTCGAAAATTTCTCGCGCATCGCTACTGAAAGATCGTACGTAGCTCAGCAGGTCGTCAGAAGTCTGGGTATTTGAAAGCGTCTGCAGGCTCAGTGGTGAAGCGTTGAAAAATGACTGGCCGGATGCACGCAGCAATAGTTGCTCACGTACCGCGTCTGGCTTGGTCTGATGCTCACGAGCCGCACTTAATACGGCTTCTTTGGAGGACTCTAGAACGCATTCCAAACGCCGCAATAACGTGAACGGCAAAATGATGCGGCCATACTGTGATTGCCTGAAATCGCCACGCAGCAGATCAGCCACAGACCAGATGAAAGCCGCCAGCTGTGAGTGGTTTTCGGTATTCAATATAGGACTCCGCGTCTCGGTACGCTCGATACAAATTAAAAAGAGAAAGATGATACACGCTGGACCGAGGCAGATGCAGTCGATTCCAACGGATATACGAAAGACCAAACCATATTTAGCGAGACCATTTCAGACGTTGCTTATTCAGGGGTATATTCATGCCAACGGCACAGATTTGAATCATTGCCGCAACGAAACATTCACTCCCTGACGGAATAGCGCCACATGGCCACCATCATTCCAGCATTGAGCACCCTCACCCGTATGACTGCCGGCGAACGCCGCTTTGGGCAGCGGCTCGAGAGCCTGCTGGAGGATGATTACACCGTCTGGTACGACATTCCGCTCGGACGTCAGCGCCGCTACCCAGACTTCATTGTTTTGCATCCCGGTCGAGGCCTTCTTTTCCTGGAAGTGAAGGACTGGAAAGTTGATACCATCAAGGAGGTCAACGCCAACGAATTTGTCCGTGAAACCAATGGTGGCCGAAAGAGTGATCCCAACCCGCTTACCCAAGCACGCCAATGCGCTTTTGCGGCTATCGATCAGCTCAAGCGGGATCCTCAGCTGACTCAGAAGAAGGAGCGTTATCAGGGCAGGCTATGCTTTCCCTATGGGTACGGCGCCGTTCTTACCAATATCACCCGCCGTCAGTTGAACCAGCTTCTTGACGAAGAAGTGCAGGAGAGTGTCCTGCCCGCAAGCCACGTGATCTGCAAGGATGAGATGCTGCCTACAGCTGATCCAGAGCTGTTCCAACAGCGTCTGTGGGACATGTTCGATTACCAGTTTGGCGAAAAGCTGACACTGCCTCAGATTGACCGGATTCGCTGGCGGCTTTTCCCTGAAGTTCGTATCGATGCGCCTGCTCAGGATCTTTTTGATGACGACGATTCTGAAGACGATCAGAAAATAGCGGATACCATCCCCGACATCGTCCGTGTCATGGACATCCAGCAGGAGCAACTGGCCAGAAGCATGGGAGATGGCCATCGCGTGATTCATGGCGTTGCCGGCTCCGGCAAGACATTGATTCTCGGCTATCGCTGCCTGTATCTGGCACAGGCGGTTCAAAAGCCGATACTGGTGCTTTGTTTCAACATCACGCTGGCGGCGCGGCTGCGCTGCTTCATTGCGGAAAAAGGCATCAAAGACAAGGTCAGGGTTCACCATTTCCATGACTGGTGCAGCCTGCAGCTCAAGACCTATAACGTGGATGTTTTGCCCGGCAAGGAGCCGGCCTATGAGCGACAGGTAAAAAGCGTGATTGAGGGCGTGGAGCAGTCACAGATCCCGCGGGCACAGTACAGTGCGCTGATGATTGATGAGGGGCATGACTTCGAGCAGGAGTGGCTCAAACTGGTCGTGCAAATGATCGACCCGGATATCAGCTCCCTTCTCATGCTCTATGACGATGCCCAGTCTATCTATCAGAAAGGTTCACTGAAGTTCCCACTTTCTGCTGCCGGCATTCAGGCGCGCGGTCGTACCACCATTCTCAAGCTCAACTATCGCAATACTCGAGAAATCCTGACGTTCGCCTACGACTTTGCAAAGGATTTCATCCAAGCACATGACGCTGATGAAGATCATGTCCCCCTCATCAAACCTGAAGTAGCCGGTATCAACGGCCCCCCTCCTGCATTTCGAAAATTTCCGACGCCAGATAAAGAGGCAAGCTTCATGGTGCACTGCATCAAAGCATGGCAGGAGAAAGGCACTGAACTGAGCAGTATTGCCATCATCTATACCCAAAACGCGCAAGGACGCCGATACCATAGCGCCCTTAAAGCTGCTGGTGTGCCCAGCAGCTGCTTGCAGTCCTCTGTGGACAAGCGTGCCTATGACCCACAGGCCAATCAGGTTGTGCTGCTCAGCCGACATAGCAGCAAGGGGCTGGAATTCGATACTGTCATTCTTGGCGGGATCGGAGAGCTGGCGGACGATGAGGACAATCTGGCGCAGGAAGCACGCCTGCTCTATGTCGGTATGACGCGCGCGCGTCGAAGGCTACTGGTCACCGGCAGTGGCAATAACTGGTTCACTGATCGGCTTCATGAGATGAGTTCTGGTCACTGCAACCAGTAACGACCCAAGACTATATCAATCAGCAAGGTTATCTGATCATGCAGGGTAGCGTGAATTTGGATCGCCGGGCTTTCACATCGGATGTGTCTTTTGTAAGTCGATCTTTCAAATTCGTTGGGTCAATACTCATAGCGCCACCTCTTAGAAATCGAGTGCCCTTAACTCGATGCCAATGCACAAGACGTCATCAATGAATCGGCACGCTTGAACACGTTTAACTCCCTTCTGATACAGCAGCTCAGCTGACAGCCTGGCCCTGACCGGCTATGGAAATGAGCAACCCGGAGCGCACGACCATGATAGTACTGGTGATCATGGTTACTGCTCGAGGTTGTTCTTCACAGGCCAGATCCGAGCACATCCTACCTGACCCCTTTCTTGTCCTCGGTGTCGCCATGACCACCATGGCACTACCTGTCTGACCATGATCCAGTATGGCAATAATCGTTAGTTTACCAACGTCTAATGGTGACGAGCCGGATAATTTACAACGATGTCTTTAGTTCATTGCTCAAACTAACTGGTCGCATGTGAATCCAGTTTCGTTGGTTCAATGAGCATTCTGACTTTTGAGTGCCGACATCCCGCCAAATCTACAGGCAGACGCAGCATTGTCGTCAGGGAACAGAGCCGGTCTGGAAGTCGAGGTGGATAGCGACAACATCCATAAACATGCGTTGGGGGTCGGACGTTGCACCCCTATCCCAAAAGGGCTTCATATGACGACAAATATAAATACCCAGGCAGGCTCACACGGGGATGTGGCGTCTACGAGCGGCGAGCAAATCAGCCTGCTTGAGAAAATCGGCTATGGCTGTGGCGATCTGGCAAGCAACTTCATCTGGCAGGCAATGAGCATTTTCATTGTCTATTACTACACCGATGTCATCGGTGTAGCTGCTGGTGTGATCGGCTCGATCATGCTTTTTTCACGTGTTTTCGATGGCGTATCGGATGTCGCGATGGGCTACGTCATTGACAAGACGACTTCCCGCCACGGCAAGGCCAGGCCCTGGTTGCTTTGGTTGGCAGTCCCCTTTGCCGTTTCAGCAGTGTTGCTGTTTGCCGTGCCTGATATTGATCCCTTCTGGCAAGTGGTCTACATCGCCATTACCTATAACATCGTCTGTCTGGTCTACACCGGGCTCAATGTTCCCTACGGCACAATGAATTCGCTCATTACCCAGGATCAGTATCAGCGCTCCCTGCTGAACGTCTTTCGCATGAGCCTGGCACTCGCCGGTGTGCTGTTGGTCAGTAACCTGACACTGCCTCTCGCGACATTGTTTGGAGGTGGGCAATCGGGTTGGGTGCTGACTTTCATGATATTTGGCTCGATAGGCACGGCGCTTTTCATCTTTACGTTCAGGACAACTAAAGAGCGCGTCCAACCCGCAAGCCAGGCCCAACGGGATACAAAAGTCTCACTCAGGGAAAGCCTGATGACATTGCGTCAGAACAGGTATTGGGCACTTGCCACCGCCTTCATTTTGCTGACCTATATCTTCAATGCGCTCAACTCGGGTGCCGTGGTTTTTTACGCAGAATACATTCTTGATAACACCTGGATGGTCGGCATCGTGACGACGGCTTATATAGCTTTCATCCTACTGGGCATGGTTGTCGTCGCACCGATCACCAAACGATATGGCAAACGCAACGCCATTATCGTAGGTGAAGTCATCACCATTCTCGGCTATCTGATTATGCTGATCGATCTCACCAACGTCACTCTGATCATCGCCGGCACGATTATTCGAGGCATTGGCAAGGCACCGATCAATGGCAGCATGTTCGCCATGCTGGGGGATACCGTCGAATACGGTGAATGGAAAACCGGCATCCGCAATGAAGGCATGGTCTACAGCGGCGGCAGTATGGGCATCAAGGTCGGCAGCGGGCTCGGCACCGCACTTATTGGTTGGATACTCGCCCTTGGGGGCTATATAGGGGGTGGTGGAGAACAGACCGCTGCAGCCCTGTTTTCCATTCAGGCCCTCTTCATCTATCTACCGCTGGCCATCTGCGTACTCATCATCCTGCTGATGCTTTTCTACGATTTGGACAAGCGCTATCCGAAGATCATTCAGGATCTCAAGGCCAGAGCCTGACACCTCCCGCCTCGTAAAGGACAAAACCGATGGCGTCTATTACCAACCCTGTCTTGCCTGGCTACCATCCCGACCCTTCGATCCTGCGGGTAGGCGACGACTATTACATTGCGGTATCGACCTTCGAATGGTTTCCCGGCGTACAGATCCATCATTCCAGGGATCTGATCCACTGGCAGCTGCTCATGTATCCGCTGACGCGATCGTCACAGCTCGACATGATTGGCAATATCGACTCGGGAGGTGTCTGGGCGCCCTGTCTAAGTTATGCCGATGGTCTTTTTTATCTGATCTATACCGATGTCAAAAGCAGGCAGGGAGCGTTCAAGGATTCACATAACTATCTCGTTACTGCTGAAAATGTCGAAGGCCCCTGGTCGGACCCTGTTTACCTGAACAGCAGCGGCTTCGATCCCTCCCTGTTTCATGACGAGGATGGCTCGAAGTGGCTACTCAACATGATATGGGACTTCCGCAAGGGCAAAAACTCCTTTGCCGGCATCGCTTTGCAACGCTATGACCATGATAAAAAATGCCTGACCGGGCCGATTCACAACATCTTCAGGGGGACTGCCCTTGGTTTAACGGAAGCCCCTCACATCTATAAACGTAATGGCTACTATTATCTGGTTACCGCAGAGGGGGGCACCTGGTACACCCACGCCGTTACCGTCGCACGCTCAAGATCTTTATTTGGACCCTATGATGTCGATCCTGAAAATCCAATATTGACCTCCGATCAAGAAAACCCGACACAACTGCAGAAAGCCGGTCACGGCAGCCTGGTCGTCACCCAGAACGGCGAGTGGTATATGGCCCACCTGTGCGCGCGTCCAGCAGTTGATGATAAATGCATTCTTGGTCGCGAAACGGCACTGCAGAAGTGTTGCTGGACCGGGGATGGGTGGCTACGCGTTGAACATGGCCCCTATCCCAGCTCGACGGTTGAAGCACCGGACCTGCCACCGCATCCGCAGCCTCAGGAAAATAACCGTGACGACTTCGCGCAGGCTCAATTGAAGCGATACTGGAACTCGCTCAGGCGCCCCTTTACGCAGGACTGGTTGTCCCTGACCGAGCGCCCCGGTTTTTTACGGCTCAAGGGTGGCGAATCAATGCAGTCGACCCACCGCCAGAGCCTGTTGGCGAGACGCTTGGAGCATTTCCACGTAGAAATCGAAACCGAACTGGATTTCTCGCCAGAACACTTTCAACAGATGGCTGGACTAATCATCTATTACGACACCGCCGATTACGTCTATCTGCGCGTGACGCATCATGAGGCGCTGGGCAAGTGTCTTGGCATCATTGAATCCAGGCACGGTCAATATGATGAGCTATTGAACGAAGATATTGTGCTGCCGTGTGTATCCACATTTCTGAAAGCGACAATCGATAGGGAGCAGCTGCAGTTTTACTTTTCAAATCAGAAAGGAAAATGGCAGCCGGTCGGCGACAAAATCAATATCGCCCACCTCTCTGATGACGATGCTGACTACATTCGCTTTACCGGTACGTTCGTGGGTCTATGCGTTCAGGATCTCAGTGGGCAGGGTCGAGCCGGGGATTTTAACTACTTCGATTACCGTTCCAGGCAGGAAACACGTTGAGAATGACAAAGACAGTAAACATCTGCACTGTACTGGCCAGTCGACGCTGACCAGTGCAGATCCAATCGGCGATACAGGTCAAAAGTCGCGCCCGCTTTACCATGTCAAACCTACATACCATTGATGACATAATGACCAGCTCAGGGAACGCTTACTGTCAGGCAGGTTCACCATATCTCATGACTTCCCCTTCCAAAAAGCACCATGCGGGCGATCTTTTGTTCCTCAAGAGGCTCAACCGCAGCGCCATTCTAAACCTGGTGCGTCGCTCCCCGGGCATGACTCGCGCCGACATCGCGACGCAGGCTCACCTTACCAAGGCCACGGTAGGGGGCAGCATCCAGAAACTGCTGGAAGCGGGATGGATCGTCGAAGGGGAACTGCAGAAAAGCAGCGGTGGTCGTCCTGGAAGAGCGCTGTATCTTGATGATCAGTATCATACCCTGTTGGGTGCAGAGGTCGGTGTACATGAGCTACGCCTGGTGGCGTGTTCACTGACCGGCCGTATCATTCAACAGCGACAGCTACGTCTGACACCTACGACTCCTGAAGTCACTGCAGCTCTACTAGCCGAACAACTGCACGAACTGGCGTCTCATCCGGATATCGCCTGCCGCCAATGCCTGGGGCTCGGTGTCGCGGTTCCCGGGCCCATTGCCCCTTCCCGGCCTCTTCTACGTCTGGCACCCAATCTCGGTTGGCAGGACGTCCCCTTTCTGGAGCTGCTGCGCCCCCACCTGCCCGCCTTGAGCGGTCTTTGGCTCATGGACAACGAAGCCAAGGCTGCCGCCTTCGGTGAGCTCTATTTTCGTACCGGTAACGTGCCCTCGTCGCTGGCCTATATCAGTGCCGGTACCGGTATCGGTAGCGGCTTTGTCGAAAACGCCCACGCCCCACTGGTCACACGCGGCATACAGGGACTCGCTGGGGAAATCGGCCACACCATACTTCAGCCGGATGGCATGTACTGTCACTGCGGCAATCGCGGTTGTGCGGAGACGCTGGTCAGCGGCTGGGCGATACGAGCCACCCTCGGCATCGGTGAGGAAGAAAACTTGGCCGAAGCCCTCCGGACTCGTCAGCAAGACCCCAAAGTCAAGACAACCCTACGCCAGGCTGGTGGAGCGCTTGGCACGCTACTGCTCAATCTTCACCATACACTGAACCCTTCGGAAATCGTGCTGGGTGGTTCTCTGGTCCAGTTGGGCGCTCCACTGCTCGCCCCGGCACTGGATTATTTCGAAACCAACCAGAACCGTCTGCGAGGCACGATGGACCAGGTAAGGCTCAGGGTTCTGGACGACAGCACCTTTGTCACCGCGCGCGGTGCTGCCGCTCAGGTACTGGCCGAGGCCGTTCAGGGATTTATAGATACTCCCTGAGTATCAACTTTTAGAAAAAATCCAGGCAGGCGCATCAAATACTATTAATCACTGGTAGCGGCAGCAACTGGCTTGCTGATCAACTCTATGGATGAGCTTGGTTCAAGACTCATGCATAGACTCCAATATTCTATATAAGGTATTGGGAGTTAATGTTTTCGACTCATAAACACCACATTACCGGCAGGGGATGTTTCCATTATCTCTGCCATGGTATTTCCCCACTTCTCCCATATATCGACCTGCATTTGGTAACGCTTACTCTTGTTGTAGGTACCCACCAGCCTCGGCGGAACATGCGCCAACATCGCATCAACCAACAAAGGATCGGCCATAAAGGTCTCGGTCCACATGGTGGCTACCGACCGTCTTAAATCATGCACAGTGAAATGTGCCAGCTGATATAGAGGTGCCGAATCGTTATGTTCCTTGCGGTTACGCCCCTGTAGCCTGGCAACGGCTGTAGTAATGGTGTCGTAATGGATAGGCTTGCCCGCGTCACGCACTGACTCGAAAACAAATTCGTTTTTTGAACATTTACGCTGCTCGGTCAATATGGATAATGCCAAGTCCGACAGGTGCACTTTGTGTTCACGTCCACTCTTGGTGCGCTCGGCGGGTATCGTCCAAGTATCCCTTTTCACTTCTGTCCAACGCATTGCCGCAACCTCAGCACGACGTGCACCAGTCAATAGCAGCAGCTTGATCGCATTGGCGACTGACGTAGATAGCACTACGGAAGAAGCGATCCCCCCCAGCACTATTTGCTTCTCATCGACAGCTTCCCAAAGCGCTTTCAACTCCGGCAGCTTGAGGTAGCGCTCCCGAGGTTTGCCGGGACGAGCTTTAATTTTCGCGGGCTTGAGACCGGCTGCGGGGTTGTCCTCTATCTGTTCGCGGTCTTCGCAATAGTCCAGTAGTTGCCGCAACAGAGTGAGACATTGTCGCCCTTCCTCTCGGGCCCTGGTAGCTACCTGCTCCAATACTTCGATCAGATACCTTCGCGTCATGTCGCGGACATACGCACCACCCAGCGGCTTTTCCAGATATAACCGCCAGCGCCCTCTTTGCTTGGATACAGTTCGCTCGGTAGGTGCCTTACCAGACCGTCCTGGTGAAGACGCGTAGAATTCGATCCAGCGCTCAAATGCCTCACTCATGGTCCAGGCAGCTTGATTGCGCGCTTTCTCGGCCTTGCGATGTTTACGCGGATCGATGCCCTGTCTTACCAACTCAGCCGCTTCGCGGTGTTTTTTCCGCGCCTCAGCCAGGCCCATCTGAGGATAACTGCCCAACTGCTGTTCAACGGTCTTATCGACGACGCGATAGCGGTAAAGCCAGCTCTTGGCCTCGCGGTCAGTTCGCACCTCCAAGGCAAGGCCCCCATATCCACCATTAGACACCGAGAGCCGAGCCTTCTTCCTGCCTTCGGGCACAGAGAAATTTTCTATCCCCTTGGAAGTAGTTATTCCCTTACGTTTCTCCTGTACCTCAGCCACTTACACTCTCCAAGATGTCCATGTTTCGCCCCCAACAGCGCCCCCAACAAGGTTACTGTATAGGGCTGTACGTCGTCAGACAACACTAGACGATCAAGCAAACAAAACTCTACATAAGATCATGATTTTATTGTTTATTAAAGACAAATCAGGACGAAGTGAGACGCATCTGGATATAAGCTAAAAGCTTAACCTTGACGCTCCTAAGGGGAAGGCCTCAGGTTCGAATCCTGACGGGGGCGCCACTGATTACCCGCCCGATTACCTTTCCTCTCGTCCCAATATTTTCTGCAGCGCACATGCGTCTGCTTTACCGAGACAGCGTCAAGTTCGTTGTTCTGCTCGGCAACCTGTTTATAGTCATGGTCATCTTTACCTGACGTGATCGCTGTATTAGCAGGTAAGTATCGGTAAAAACAAGGGCCTGCCCTGCGCTTCAATATCGAAGTGCAGGGCAGGCCCTTTGGCTTTCAAATAACGAAACGTGCCCGAAACGATCAACTCGTCGGAAACGGGCTTATGCCCTGTCAGCACGGCGCAACTTTATGGCGTTTCTGGACGCCATTACCACTGCCAGTATCAGAATGCCCAGCGAGAGCGCGAGAAAAACGCCGCTAATGGGACTGGTTGCAAAGACACTCCAGTCACCTCGCGATAGCAGCAGCGCCCGGCGGAAATTTTCCTCCAGCATTGGACTCAGGATAAATCCAAGAATCAACGGTGCCGGCGGAAAGCCCAGACGCAGCAGACCATAACCGATCAGACCAAAGATCATGACCACGAAGATGTCGAATGTGGCGCTGTTGATGCTGTACACGCCAATGCAGATCAGTGTGAGTATGGCCGGATAGAGAACCGAGTAAGGAATCTGAAGCAGCCGTGTCCACAGACCGATCAATGGAATGTTCAGAACCAGCAACATCAAATTTCCTATCAAAAAGCTGACGACCAGCCCCCAGAAAAGATCCGGATGATCGGTAATCAGACCGGGGCCCGGGTCAATACCGTGAATCATCAGTGCACCGAGCATGACCGCCATTACGGCGTCGCCGGGTACCCCGAGGGTCAGGGTTGGTATAAACGCTGCCTGCGAGGCGGCATTATTGGCCGACTCCGGCGCCGTCAACCCTTCTACCGCGCCCTTGCCGAAACGCTCCGGAGTTTTGGTAAGGCGTCTTTCCAGCGCATAGGCCAGAAAAGAGGCCATTGCTGCCCCTGCCCCGGGCAACACGCCACAGGCTGCCCCCAGAACGGAGCCTCGTCCGGTAGAAGGCCATGATCGCCGAATATCTTCACGGCTGGGCAGCATGCTGCGAAACCCAAAGCTCTCCTTTTGAGTATTGCGATGGCGGTGTGCTGTCGCAATGACCTCGGAGACGCCAAAAAGGCCCATGGCCACAGACACGATATTAAGACCATCAGCCAGATACGGTATGTCCAGGGTATAACGAAACTGTCCGGAATTGACATCCTGGCCCACGATGCCAAGGAACAGTCCGAGAACAACCATGAACAGCGAGCGCAGAAAGGTGCCACCGCCGATTGCCGCGGCACCGATAAGCGCCAGCAGCAACAGCGAGAAATACTCTGCCGCTCCAAATTCCAGAGCGAAGGACGCCAGTACCGGCGCAAATCCCCCGACCAGCACAATACCGAAGATACCCCCCACAAAGGAGGCGATTGCGGTCAAAAAGAGCGCAATGCCGGCACGCCCTTGCTGAGCCATGGGATAGCCTTCCAGCGCCGTGACGGCTGCTGCAGGCGTACCGGGCAGATTGAGGAGAATGGAGGCCGTCGAGCCGCCGTACTGACCGCCATAATAGATCCCCGCCAGCATGATGATGGCTTCGGTCTGGGGAATGTAAAACGTGATGGGCAGCAGCATGGCGATCGCCGGCAGTGGACCAACGCCCGGCAGTACGCCCACCACCATGCCCAGAAACACACCGAGAAAGCAGTACATCAATGCTGACCAGGTCAGCGCGACCGACGCCCCCTGAGCGAGGTTGGCAAACAGTTCCATTACCACACTCCCCGAATGAGCGTGAAGGGCAGGCCGAGTCCGACCACAAAGATCAGCACGACCAGTAGCGGTACACCCAGACACAGTGCCACAAGCCGCTGGATACTGAATGTGGGTGCTGCCAGCGTGCTCACGACTATCAGCGCCACACAGGCCGGAATCAGCCCTGCTGACTCAAGCAATAATCCGAAAAGTCCAACCGACAGCGGTACACAGATGAGCGAACGCCGGGCTTTTTTGGCATCTTCCTGCGCGTCTTTTGTAGCCTCATTTTCAGATAGCGATTCAACGGGCTTTTCAAAAAGCGCCTTGAGGGCAACGCCCATCCCCAGAAGCACCATGAGGCCCCCCAGCAGCATGGGATAGAACCCCGGCCCCATTCGACCTGGCGTGCCGAGGCGGTAATCCAGCGCCCCCACGACGACGGCAAGACCCAATACGATCATGACCAGCGCTGAAATCCAGTCGACCGGCGCCAGTGCCTTCAAGGACCGCATTTTCATGGCACGCTCCTACCAGGATCCGACAGGCTTGGAAGGATCGGTTCTGGGCGGTTCGGGATAGTGAAGTCCGCGCTGCCCTGAAAGACCCCGGTTATGATGCGCCTGGTGCGCCGGCGCCTCGGTGCCGACCATTTGGCCATCGCGTACCCACTCCAGATCTTCGCCATACAGATGCTCGATCAGCTCCTTCTTGAGGCGTTCCACGATATCGGCATGATCAGACTCGTGGACTCGGTCGACCGCCTCCCGGGGATCTTCCTGCAGATCGAACAGCTGGAAATGATTGCCCGCGGGGTACCAGATCAACTTGTAGCGCGCATCGCAAATCATTCGCGTGGCCCGCACCCCGGAAGACGCCTCCCCGTAGAAGGTTTGTCGGCGTTCACCGCTCACCACACTTCTGCCGTCGCCGCCCTCTGGCATGGGAATACCGGCCAGTTCCAGAAGACTCGGCATGATGTCCTGAAGCCCCATGAGACGATCATCGACTGTACCCGGCACAACACGCCCGCCATCACGCTTGTCGATCATCATGAACGGCACGCGGGCCGAGCCTTCATACATCAGTCGTTTGGCGTAAAAACCGTGATCACCCAGCATATCGCCGTGATCACCGGTAAAGCAGATAATGGTGTTATCGAGCAGCCCTTCCTCTCTTAGCGTTCCGATCAGTATGCGAATCTGGTGATCGATATGCGTACACAGGGCGTAAAACGCCCGCAGCATGTTCGCATGCTGCACCGGGGCAAGATCGCGCCAGTATTCCTGCACGGCGCGCAGCATATAGGGCAGGTTTTGCGTATCCCGGGACCACTCGGATTGAATCGGCACCGGCATGTCGCGGTCACGATAGCGTTCCAGATAAGCGCCAAGCGGCACCAGTGGCGGATGCGGCGCCGTATAGGAGACATACCAGAACCCGGGGCGGGTGGGGTCGCGACGCTTGATCATGCGTGCCGCGGTGGTGGTCGTCCAGGACGTCACATGGGTGTGCTCCGGCAGGTGCCAGGGCCGCCACTCGTACTCATTGTTGCTCATGCCATGCAGAAACTGCTGCCCGACATAGCCGCAATCTGCCAGGTATATTTCATAATCATCCGGACCGTCGATCTGTCCGCGCCCCTCCTCGGCAAGCCACGCCTCTTCAAAGCCGATGCGATCACGGGTTGGATAAACGTGCAGCTTGCCCGTCATGGCCGTTTGATACCCGCTGTCCTTGAAACACTGCGGCAGTGTCGGCAGCTCGGCGGGCATGGGCAATGAAGGCTGAAATTCCCGATCACCGTGCAACCGGGAGCTGGCACCGGTCATGATCGAGCGTCGCGAAGGAATGCAGATCGGCGTCTCGGCATAGCACCGGGTATAGCGTGTGCCCAGCTCCGCCAGCCGATCCAGTGTGGGTGTCTCGATCACGGAATGACCGGCACAGCCCAGCAGGTCGGCCGGCCACTGGTCCACGGAGATAAATAAAACGTTGGGTCTTGAGTCAGACATTGATGACCTTCCCTGACAGAGTGAGCATCGCCGCCCACCGAACCCGATTGCCGGTCGGCGACACGCTGGGGATAAACCGCTCTGAAGTTACTGCGTCGATACTTCCGCCATCTCGACCAGTTCGCCAAGCGTTTCGGACTGCGTATCGACAAACGCGGCAAATTCATCTGCGGTGCCACCGATCACTTCGATACTGACCGCTTCCAGGCGCTGACGAACGTCTGGCGCCTCAAGCACCTTGTTCATTGCCTCGTTGAGTCGTTCGGCGATGGCAGGGTCGATGCCTGCCGGCGCAAACAGGCCGTGCCAGGACGTGAACACCATATCGACCCCCAGCTCGGACAGCGTGGGAACATCCGGTAGCGCCTGTGCCCGTTCTGCGCTGGTAACCGCCAGCGCCTTGATCGAGCCTTCCCGAACAGCGGGCACCAGCGTGCCATCGATAAAGGCACCGACTTCACCGCCAATCAGGGCCGTCCGCGCCGGAGAGGAGCCCTGATAAGGGATGTGCAGCCCCTCGAAGCCAAGCAGCGATTCAAGATATTCAAACGACAGGTGCTGAGGCGTCCCGATCCCTGCCGAAGCGTAATCGATGTCCTCCGGACGAGACTCCGCAAGCTCTTTGAACTCTTCAAAGTTGGCAACGTCGAGACGCGGCCCGACACCCAGCACCAGTGGCACGGAGGTAATCTGCACAATAGGGGTGAAATCGGCCACCGGATCGTAGGCGAGGTTGTCATACACGTGCGGGTTGATGCCGTGTGTCGCGATGTCACCAAGCAGCAGCGTGTAACCGTCGGCGTCGGCGCGTGCCACTTCGCCACTGCCGATGGTGCCACCGGCCCCGGCACGATTTTCTACCACAACCGGCTGTCCGAGCTCGCGGCTGAGCGGCTCGCTCAGGGTTCGGCCGATGAGATCAACATTACCGCCGGGCGAATAGGGAACGATCAGATGGATCGGCTTTTTCGGCCAGTCCGGTGGCGCAGCCTGTGCGTTTGAACATACCAGGGAAGCGAAAAGTATTCCTACAAGCGGTAGAGCAATGCGTTTGAACATGATGTCATCCCTTCTGGGTCATGCAGGTTGATGCGCCCTTTGCAGAGTGCCTTGCCCGTTTTATAAGCGTTACTGATAAAAAATATTTTACGAATCAGTATCGAAAGGCAGGCAGTCCTGTTTTTATCGTTTCCAGCGATTCAGCGAAGCAGAGTCTGGAACTCAAGAGCAGCTTTTAATCCACAATAACCAATAGAATTTGATAATCTAATAAGAATCACTTATTTATTACTCAAGTCTAACGCCGTGAACTTAAACTACCTTTTATCGATCGCCGTACTGGCAGAAGAGCGACACTTTGTCAGAGCCGCTGCCAGACTGAGCATCAGCCAGTCTGCGCTGACACAGCAGGTACAAAGAATCGAGCGTGAGCTGGGGCTGACCCTTTTTTCACGCACCCAGCGTCAGGTCGTGATTACCGAAGCAGGCAAAGCCTTTGTGGAAGAGGCCCGGCGTGTCCTGACGCAATATGACATTGCCATCGATGCCGCACGCCGGGCATCGAAAGGAGAAATCGGTAAACTTCGACTGGGATTTGTGGAGAACGCCGCACTTCACTTACTGCCCAGAACGGTGTCGCGCTTTCGCCGTCATCATCCACATGTGCAACTGGCACTGCATGAACTGATCTCGGCCCAGCTTGTTCAGGCACTTCAGGAAGACACCCTCGATGCTGCCCTGATGAGACCCATTGCAGGCCTTGACGCTCTGAAGACCATGACACTGCTGCGCGAGCCGTATCATGTCGCGCTGCCTGCCGACCACCCATTGGCGCAAAGGACCTCGATCGCATTTGCAGACCTGATGACCGATGGCATCGTCATTGCGCCGGCCAATAAATCGACCTATCTGCTCTCGGTGTTCAGACCTTTATGCGAGCGCCATAACGTTGAATTCACCATCGCCCAGGAAGTTGATCAGCTTCACGCCATCATTGGCCTAGTGGGTGCAGGTCTTGGCTATACACTGCTTCCCCGCTCGGCCGCCGCCCTGTCGATAGAAGGCGTGGTCTATCGCCCGCTGTCCGACCCTGACGCACCTCACGCCGAGCTCGTGCTGGCCTGGTCGGCGAATGCCACCAATCCGGTACTGAACAATTTTCTGGCCGTTGCCAGAGACGCCTCTCGTCAATAAGATCGCCACGTTCAAAACGTCATATACGCTAACGCCTTTTGACATCCGCAAGAGTCAAAAGCCGATAAAGTGAGTCATCGTCGGCCTGATCCACGACCACAAAAAAGCCCCGCCGAAGCGGGGCTTTTTCTGTATGGCAAATCCGACAGACCCTCAGCCGAACAGAAAATCTTCCGGGCCCATCGCCTGGTGCAGCTCGCCCGCCGGGGCGCCCGGATCGTACTTGGGAATGCCGATCAGCGTGACCGTGTTGGTCGCCGCGCCGTCATCGATCATCAGGTCGGTACCGCTGCCGTTGTACATCGCATGAATATCGTTGAAGGCCAGCGCCTCGCCATCCGAGCCGGTCAGCCCGGACACATCGATGCGATCGATACCCAGCTCAAAGTCGGTGATCACACTGCCCCACCAGGTGTCATCGTCGCCCAGCACGAAGCTGTCGGGTGCGTTTTCGGTACCACTGACCTGCCCTTCCACCTGCACATCCGTGAAGGGGCCCTCGGGGGCCGGCGCCATTTTGGAAATCATGTCACGACGATCCGACAGGGTATTGAATCCGCCGGTCATGTCGCTCAGGCGCAGGGCAAAATCGTTTTCATCCAGCCCGGCCGGGCCGCTGTCGCGGTACAGATAGAAGTCATCATCAAACAGCACGGGAATCACGGCATCGCCGCTGTCCATCTCCCCTGCCATGGTGAACGCTTCTTCCAGCGAGCCGGCATCCCAGGCCATCACCGCATAATCAAAATTGATGGTCTCAAAGGAGGCCATGACCTCATCGTTGACCAAAAGCGTGTCCTTCGTGCCATCAAAGCCGACCAGCGTGTCGATGCCGTTCCCATCCTGACCGTAACGTGAGGCGTCTTCGGAAAAATACAGCACATCCGTGCTACTGCCGCTTGCGCCCAGCACGATGGTCTCCTGCACTGCGGCTGAAGCCGTGTATTCAAGGCCACCTGTCAGTGCACTGGCATCCGTATGGGTTATCGCCGCGTTACCCAGGGCGCTGTTGTTCCATTCAATGCGACCGGTGCCACCGAGCATCAGCGACTCGAGCGCATCCCCCTGGGCGGTGGCCGACAGCGTCTCACCGGATCTTGCCCGGCTTTCGTTGAACAGGGCGTTTAACTCCAGGGTATCGACGTCTTCCGGCAGGACAAACGTCATGGCACCGCCTTTGGTAAAGGCGAAGGATTGGGACTGGCTTTTGGTCAGCTGCGGCATGTGTTCAACTCCCTTGAACGTATTTTTATTAAACAGCAGGAGCCTTAATGTAGTCCTTTAATTAAAAAGTACTAAAACTTAATTTTTATTTTTGGTCTAACCTCGGCAAATCAACCTTGAAAGCAGGCGCTCGTTGACAGAAAGGGGGCAGCGAATGGCCTCAGAGCCGCCGGCCCTTACTGCCTTATCCGTCCTGCCCATCCGCCCCATCCTGTCCATCAACGCCGCCTTTGCCGCCGTCACCACCGTTACCGCCAGCACCGCCGTTGCCTCCTCTACCTCCGGCACCGCCATCTCCGCCATCGCCTCCCCTGCCGCCGTTCCTTCCGGCCACGCCCGTCCCGCCGTGACCGCCCTGCGGGCAATCTGCCGTGCCGGTTTTGCCGTTCTCGCCCGGCGCACCGTCAAGCCGGCTGCAGTCGGTGGGGTTGTCAGCAGCCAGTACCGGCCCGGCCGCCACCGCCAGCATCATGGCGCTTGTCAAAAGAAGAGCTTTTGCAGCGTTCATCGAGGGCTCCCTGTCGCGCGGCGCGCGCTTGCGTCAATTTTAATCCGGCGTTCGACTATCGCGCCGGCTGAACAAATCTGCAAGACGGGCCCTGCCAACATCGCTTTGGCGTGCCACCATGACAGTCTCTCCCTGACCATCGGTGACCCATGACGATTGCATCCCTCAACGACTGCCGCCACTGGGTGTTCGATATGGATGGCACGCTGACCGTGGGCGTGCATGATTTTCAGCTCATTCGACGCGAACTGGACATCCCGGACGACAGTGACATCCTCGAGCATCTTGAGGCATTGCCTGAGGAAAAACGCCGCGCCAGTCATGCCTGGCTGATGGAACACGAGCGCGAGCTGGCCGGGCGTTCTACGCCGGCCGAGGGGGCCGTGGCGCTGATCCGTGAACTGTGCGAGCGCGATTATCGGCTGGGCATTCTGACCCGCAACGCGCGCGAGCTGGCGTGGATCACGCTGGAGAAGATCGGCCTGGCCGACTGCTTTGCCGATGAAGATGTGCTGGGTCGAGAGGATGCACCGCCCAAACCGCAACCGGATGGGCTTGAACACTTCATAAAGCGCTGGGAGATAGCGCCCGCCCACCTCGTGATGGTGGGTGACAGCCCGCTCGACATGGCCTGCGGCCGTGAGGCCGGCACGCGTACCGTCATGGTGAACGTGCCGGACAACACCTGCCCCGAGAATGCCGACTACCATCTAAAGGATTGCCATGCGCTGAGAGCGGCTCTGTTTTCCGACTGAGCACGAAACCTGCGTGGGGCCTGGTCGGTGAGCGATGATCGAGCGCGCGCCCTGGTGGTCTGATTCGAGCACGGCATCGATTCACTGGCGACACCTGATGGTGCAGCCGTCTATCCTGACGCGACATTCTGCCCCAGAATGGGGCACTTTTTTTCCAATCAGGAATGTCGTTGCATGTCATCGGTAAGCTTCACGAAAAAGGGGTATCAGGGGGCGCTGGCGCTGGTGGGGCTTTTGCTGGTGGCCATCAATCTGCGACCGGCGCTGACGAGTGTGTCACCGGTATTGAAAAATATCGCCGAGGGGCTGTCGCTCTCGCCGGCCGCCCAGGGCGTGCTGACCACGCTGCCGGTCATCTGTCTGGGGCTTGCAGCCCCGCTGGCGCCCAGACTGTCGCGGCGCATCGGTCCCGAGCGCACCATTTTCGCTATCCTGATCCTGCTGGCCGTGACGCTGCTGGTACGCCCTTTCACCAGCACGCTGGGACTTTTCTTGTTCACGGCGCTGGCCGGGGCCTGTATCGGCATCATGAACGTACTGTTGCCGGGTATCGTCAAGCGCGACTTCCCGACGCGGGTCAGCCTGATGACCGGGCTTTATACCGTGGCGCTCAATCTGGGCGCCTCGCTGGCCGCCGGAGCCACCGAGCCGCTGCGTCAGGCATTCGGGGAACAGTGGGAACCCTCGCTGGCCTTCTGGCTGTTGCCGGCGGTGATCGCTGCACTGGTGTGGATTCCCCAGCTTGGTGTTGCCCACACCACTCGCGTGCGCCCCAAAAGCAGTCATCCGCTGTATCGCAACGCGCTGGCCTGGCAGGTGACGCTGTTCATGGGTCTGCAGTCGTCGCTGGCCTATACGGTATTTGGCTGGCTGCCGACCATTTTGCAGGACCGCGGCGTGGCCCCGGTCACGGCGGGGCTGGCGCTGTCGATCTCGATTCTGTGTCAGGTGATCACGGCGCTGCTGGCCCCATGGATCGGCAGCCGCATGAAGGATCAACGCGCGGTGCTGATTGCGGTCATGCTGCTCACCCTGTGCGGTCTGGCGGGCTGTCTGTATGCGCCCATCCAGAGCGTCTGGCTCTGGGTCGTGATTCTGGGACTCGGTCAGGGCGGTACGTTCAGCATGGCGCTGACACTTCTGGCGCTGCGCGCCCCGGACGCCGACACGGCCGCCGAACTTTCCGGCATGGCGCAGGGCTTTGGCTACGTGCTGGCCGCCTTCGGCCCGCTGCTGGTCGGCCTGTTGCACGACTGGTCCGGTGGCTGGGACGTGGTGGGCATTCTGCTGGGGCTGATCGGTCTGGTGGCCATGGGCGTGGCACTGGGTGCCGGGCGCAATCGCCTGGTCAGGCCGCACGACTGAACCGCTCGTTACCTCCCGGGGCGCCACATGAGCGTCCCGTTGACCGCCTCTCCTTTAATAACCTTTCCGAGCCTGCATCCATCGCATTCGAGACAGATCCAGCCGACAAACAGGCCGGCTGTCCTCGTTGCGATCATGTCTTCTTTCATCGTGTCGCCCCGTCGAATTAGCCCTGGTATGTCACGGTGCGTTGCCGATCCGGCCTGACAGAAAGCGCTCGGGCTGACGATCGACGCCATTATTAACTCATGATAACGAGAGGAACGGCCGGTTACATATCGGTACAATACCGACATTTGTAGCGACAAAACTGTTCTACACTGCCGCGTTCCTGTCCATACAACAACGATCATCAGAGAACGTCTTGCTCTTAGTCTCCTTGCGACAAACACTGACGCGGCGTGTCATGGCGTGCCTTTCCGATCGCCATTTCACCATGCTGCGCCACTGGCGCGCCTTTGGTGTGCTGCCCGACCTTTCCAATCCCACAACCTTTAGCGAAAAGATCGGCTATCGCAAGCTCCACCCGACCCCTTCGATGTCGGTACTGAGCGACAAGATCGCCGTGCGTGATTACGTGCGCGAGCGTATCGGTGAGCAGTACCTGATTCCCTGTTATGCCACCGCCGATGAGCTGACTCCTGAGCTCCTGAAGACGCTGCCCGAGCGGTTTGTCATGAAGGGCAACCACGGCAGTGGCTACAATCTGCTGGTCGAGGACAAGTCACAGTGGACGTTTCCCGAGCTCTACGACATCTCTCAAAACTGGCTGAATGACGACTTTTCACGCGTGAATCGTGAAACCCAGTATCGTGCCATCAAGCCCCGACTTCTGTTTGAACAACGTCTGGGCAGTGACCCCGTGATACCGCCCAGCGACTACAAGTTTCACTGCTTTCGCCGCAACGGCAAACTGACTGTCATTGTTCAGATTATGGTGGGGCGCTTTCAGGCCGGCGGCCATCAGCGTGTGTGCCTTACGCCGGACTGGCAGCCCGTACGAGTTGAAACCCGAGAGATCGAGGACGTCTCTACCGTTGAAAAACCAGCAGGCTTTGACCGGGCGCTGGCCCTGTCCGAGCAGCTGTCAGAAGGCTTCGATTATGTCAGGGTGGATTTCTACATCCTTGATGACGAGATCTATTTCGGGGAGCTGACCTTCACCCCCGGCGGCGGCTTCATGGAGCTGATTGACCGTCAGGTGGATCACTATCTCGGCAGTCTTTTCACGATCGATCGCGAAATGGCGCGGGCCCGGCAGGTACCGCTGTAACGTACCGGCAATATCGTGGCTTCAAACATGCCTTTCAAAAGGCTTTTTCCAAAAAATTTCAGGGAACGCTCATGACACCTGGCAAGATGCTTCGCATTCTGGCGCTGGCCGGCACCACCGCCCTCCCTTTCATCACTCAGGCCGCGCAGGCCGAGCAGGCGTCGCAAACGCTTCGTGCTGCCTCCGATGTCGGATTTGCCCCGTTTGCGATGGTGGACCCCGGCGGTGGTTACCGTGGCTTCTCGATCGATCTGGTCAATGAACTTGCCGAACGACTGGGCTATGACAATGTCGATGTCATGGATGTGCCCTTCAGCAGCATCTTTTCCGGTCTTTATGCCGACCGCTACGACATGATCCTGGCCCCTACCGACATCACCCGTGAACGCGCCGAAAAAATGCTCTTTACCGAGGGCTACATGAGCAATCAGCTCGGCTTTTTAATGCCGGAGGACGTCAGCATTGAAGGCCCTGAAGCCCTCGAAGGCATGACGCTTGCGGTCAATAGTGGCTCGGTATCTGAAAGCTGGGCCAGCGCCCATCAGGAGCAGTACGGCTTTGACGTTCAGCGCTATGACCAGAATACCGACGCCGTACAGGCCGTCATGAGCGGCCAGGCAGACGCCAATATTGCCGACAGCCCAAGCGCTGATCATATTGCCAAACAGCAACCGCGCCTGGCAGTAGCGTTTGATGTCGATACCGGCTCTCAGGTTGGCCTGGTCTTTTCCCGGGAAAACCGCGAACTGCGTAATCGCGCGGACCGTGCAATCGAGCAGATGAAGGCCGACGGTACTCTGGTAGAACTTTACGAGACCTGGTTTGGCAGCAAGCCGCGCCCGGGCGGGGCGATGACCATGATCTCGGTCGGCCATGGCCAGCCTGGCATGCCCGGCCATGAGCTGACGTTTGATCAGGATAACCAGACGCCCTGAAGGTCGTTGACGGTCTGATGATCAAAAGTACGGAGAAAATCATGGAGACGACCCCATGAGCCCGATACTCAGCGCTCGGGGCATCAGCCGACGCTTTGGCGACGTTACGGCACTGGCGCCCTCCGATCTCGACGTGGCGCCGGGGGAAGTGGTGGTCCTGATCGGCCCTTCGGGGTCGGGCAAATCCACCCTCCTGCGCTGTCTGAACCTGCTGGAGCCCCCCGACAGCGGCGAGGTCCGGTTCCGGGAGCAGTGCATTACCGAGCGGGGCGTCAATCTGGATCAGGTGCGTCGCTCGATCGGCATGGTCTTTCAGCAGTTCAATCTTTACCCGCACATGACAGCGCTGGGCAACGTCACGCTGGCGCTGCGCCGGGTCCACCGCCTGAGCAAAGAAGATGCCCGGACACGTGGCATGGCCGCGCTCGAGGAGGTCGGGCTGGCCGGACATCATGATGTTCATCCCGGAAAACTGTCCGGTGGTCAGCAGCAGCGTGTCGGCATCGCTCGCGCCCTGGCGCTCGATCCGGACATCATGCTCTTTGACGAGCCGACCTCGGCGCTGGACCCGGAACTGGTGGGCGAGGTGCTTTCGGTCATGCGCCGGCTACGCGACAAACGAATGACCATGGTCGTTGTTACCCATGAAATGGGGTTTGCCCGTGACGTAGCCGATCGGGTGGTCTTCATGAATGAGGGGGCCATCATCGAACAGGGGCCACCCGAAACGCTGTTTACAGCGCCCACCCAGCCGCGTACCCGTGAATTTTTGAGTCGCCTGATGGAGCATCGCTGATGGATCAGCTGCTCAGTCTTTATTTCGACCTCGACACCATGCAGCGCTTTTTCCCGATGCTGTGGGACGGGTTTGTACTGACGCTGCAGATGACGCTGCTGGTGGTCAGTATCGGCATCAGCACCGGGCTGTTGCTGGCGCTGGTGCGTACCTTCGGCGTGCGCTTGATCAACTGGCCCATACAGTTTCTGGTGGATTTTCTGCGCGCCGTACCACCGCTGGTGGTGATCATGTGCACCTTCTTTGCCCTGCCCTACGCCGGGATAAGTCTCTCTCCTTTCGTGGCAACGGTCGCCAGCCTTGCGCTGATTCTGGCGGCGTTCGCTGAAGAGATCTTCTGGTCCGGGATCATCTCGGTCAACCACGGCCAATGGGAAGCCGGACGTGCGACCGGTCTGAATTTTTTTCAAACACTGGTACATGTTGTGCTGCCACAGGGGGTGCGCCTCGCCGTGCCGCTGTTGACCAACCGCACCATCGAGATAGGCAAGGCCACCTCACTGGGCAGCGCCATCTCGGTTGCCGAGATTCTCAATCAGGCCACCAGTGCGCAGTCTGTTGTCGCCAACCCGTCGCCCCTGACCCTGGCAGCACTGATGTATGTGATGCTTTTCGTACCACTGGTGATCGTTAGTCGCTGGGTCGAACGCCACTATCGCTGGCAGCATTAAGGGAGCCGGTCGATGGGATCTTTCACAGAACTTTTTTTCAACCTCCAGACGCTGGCCGAGTACTGGCCAATCATGCTGCGCGGGCTGGGCTGGACACTGCTGCTGGCAGCCGTGATCGTGCCAATGGGCCTGGCCGCCGGCATGCTGATCGCCACGCTCAACTTTCTGCGTCGGCGATGGCTAACGCCCTTTTTGATCGCCTATGTGGATTTTTTCCGCGCCTTCCCGCCGCTGGTGCTGCTGATCTTTATCTACAACGGGGCGCCGTTTCTGGGCGTGACACTCTCGCCCTTCACGGCAGTGGTGGTTGCTCTGACGCTCAACAGCGCCGGCTACTATGGCGAGATACTGCGAGCGGGTCTGGCTTCCATCGCCCGTGGGCAGATGGAAGCTGCACGCTCCACCGGACTTTCCCGGCTGCAGGCGCTACGACACGTCATCGCTCCGCAGGCCCTTCGCAACGTGCTGCCGGAGCTGGTCAGCAACACGCTCGAGCTGGTGAAGGCCACATCGCTGGCCTCGGTGGTCACCCTGCCGGAACTGCTGCGCTCGGCGCGCATCGTGCAAGGTATGGCCTATAACCCGACGCCCCTGATCGCGGCAGCCCTGATCTATTTCATTATGCTCTGGCCGCTGGTGCGGCTGCTGTCACGTCTCGAGCGGCGCGTGGCCAGTCGCTGACCACGAGCCGCAAGGACGACACAAAAAACGCCCTGCGGATGCGGGGCGTTTGGGTACCACGTTAATGCTGCGGCCAACGCTTCAAATACCTGCCAGCCCTGCATCAATGAGTACCCGGCTTCCCGAGCGTCGCGCGCGCAGCCGCTCAACATAGTCCTTCAATCGCGGCGTTTCAGCCGTGAGCGCCTCGGCAACAGGCAGCCTGAAGAGGTAATCGAGCATGGGCACTGCAATGGCATCGGCGATAGTGAAGTGGTCCGTCACCAGATACTCCCTGTCCCCCAACTGCGTCTCCAGAAGCGCCAGCGCGCGCTTCACTTCCGGCTCGGCTTCCCTGACCCTGTCCATACGCACCGTGGCGTCTTCGCCCTTCGGGAAGGCAAACTCCAACAGATAATGGCGCACCAGAATCTCATCGATATACAGCGACAGGGTGGCTGCCCACTGGTCAACCTGTGCACGCATCCATGGATCATCGGGCTGAAGTGTCGGGCCATCAAACACGGCATCGAGATAGCGACAGATGCTGACGGTTTCAATCAGGTGACGATCACCGTTGAGCAGGACCGGTACCTTGCCGAAGGGATGCCAGTCAAGGTGCTGAGCACCCTTGAACTCGACTTCCTTTCCGTTCACGTCGGTCCCGACCGTATAGGCGACCCCCTTTTCTTCACAGCACAGCTGAACGCTACGCACGAAGGTGCTGAACTGCGGGCCGAAAATGTGAATCTGGCTCATGACTTCCTCGCATCAAGACTTGCATTGAAGATAAGGGCATTTCAACGATGAGCCATTTTTCATGAATGTTCGAGTCACTCGAGCCTGAACCACAAAAAACGCCCCGCTTGTGCGGGGCGTTCTGGTCATGCCATGACAGGGGCCTGATCAGCTCAGACGCTGCATATAGTCAACGTAGCCGAAGGTTCTGACCGTTCGCACCTTGCGGCTGTCCTCATCGACCCGGCAGATCGAGGGCAGACGAATGCCGTTGAAGGTGGTGGTCTTGACCATGGTGTAGTGCGCCATGTCGGTAAAGACCAGTCGGTCGCCAATATTGAGCGGGGCGTCGAAGGCGTAGTCGCCGATCACATCCCCGGCCAGACAGGTCATGCCGCCCAGGCGATAGGTGTGCGCTTTCTCTCCCGGATGAGCACCGCCGATGATCTCGGGACGATACGGCATCTCCAGCACGTCCGGCATGTGCGCTGTAGCAGAGGTGTCGAGAATGGCGATCGCCCCGTTGTTGTCGACGATATCCAGCACCGTCGTGACCAGATAACCGGTGTTCAGCGCGATCGCCTCGCCCGGTTCCAGATAGACTTCCAGATGCGGATAGCGCGTGCGGAAATCAAGAATGACGCGCACCAGCCGCTCAACGTCGTAATCCTCACGAGTGATGTGGTGCCCGCCGCCGAAGTTGACCCAGCGCATCCCGCTCAAATACTGGCCGAACTTCTGCTCGAACGCCGCCAGCGTCTCTTCCAGGGCATCACTGTCCTGCTCGCACAGGGTGTGAAAGTGCAGCCCTTCCAGACCGTCGAGATCGCCGGGGGCAAGATCGCCGGCGCGCGTGCCCAGCCGGGAGCCGGCGGCACAGGGATCGTAGAGTGCCACGGCGCCGGTGGAGTGCTCAGGGTTGACCCGCAGCCCGCAGGAGGGGCGACGCGGCGCTGTCGCAATGGTATCGCGATGGCGCCGCCACTGACCGGGCGAGTTGAAGCTCAGGTGATCGGCGTAGCGCAGCACTTCCGCCATCTCGGCCTCGGTAAAGGCCGGCGAGTAGACATGCACCTCACCGCCGAAGGTCTCGGCCCCCAGACGCGCCTCATCCTGCCCGCTGGCCGTGGTGCCCACCAGATACTTTCGCACCAGCGGAAAGCTGTCCCACAGGGCAAACCCCTTCAGCGCCAGCAGGATTTTCGCCCCGCTGTCGGTCTGCACCTGCCCAAGCCGTTCAAGATTGCGCCTGAGCAGGGCGTCGTCGAGCACGTAGGCCGGCGACGGACAGGCATGGATGTCGAAATCGATGCGTTCGTCGATCATCAGCCCAGCGGGTCCTGATCGGGATCGAGCTCGACCATCTGCCAGGGCAGGCCCATCTCGCCGATGCGGTCCATGAAGGGGTCGGGGTCGAGCTGTTCGACGTTGTATACGCCCTCGCCCTTCCAGAGTCCTTCGAGCATCAGCATGGCGCCGGTCACCGCCGGTACACCGGTCGTAAACGAGATGGCCTGGGACTTCACTTCCTCATAGCTCTTTTCGTGATCGCAGATGTTGTAGATGTGCACCTTGCGACGCTTGCCATCCTTGATGCCGTCGAGAATGACGCCGATGTTGGTCTTGCCCTTCGTGCGCGGGCCAAGCGAAGCCGGGTCCGGCAGAACGGATTTCAGAAACTGAAGCGGTGAAATCTCGCAGCCGTTGACGTTGATCGGCTCGATGCGGGTCATGCCGACGTTTTCCAGCACCTTCAGATGCGTCAGATACTTCTCGGAGAAGGTCATCCAGAAGCGGATGCGCTCAACGCCCTTGATGTTTTGCGCCAGCGATTCCAGCTCTTCGTGATAGAGCAGGTACAGATCCTTTTCGCCGATGCCGTCGAAATCAAAGGTGCGCTTTTCGGACAGCGGCGCGGTTTCGACCCACTCACCCTTCTCCCAGTAGCGACCGTTCGCGGTAATTTCGCGAATGTTGATCTCCGGGTTGAAGTTGGTGGCAAACGGGTAGCCGTGATCGCCGCCGTTGGCATCGAGAATGTCGATGCGGTGGATCTCGTCGAACAGGTTCTTCTGGCCCCAGGCGCAGTAAATGTTGGTCATGCCCGGATCAAAACCGCAGCCAAGCGTTGCCATGTTGCCGGCTTTGACAAAGCGGTCCTGGAAGGCCCACTGCTCCTTGTACTCGAACTTCGCCTCGTCGGGATGTTCGTAGTTGGCCGTGTCCAGATAGGGCACATTGGTGCGCAGGCAGGCTTCCATGATGGTCAGGTCCTGATAGGGCAGTGCCACATGGATCAGGACATCCGGCTTGACGGATTCAATCAGGGCGACCAGCGCCTCGACATCATCGGCGTCGACACGGGCGGTCTGGATCGAGCGCGAGAGCTGATCGGCAATCGCTTTACATTTTTCTTCGTTGCGACTGGCCAGACAGATCTCGCCAAAGACTTCGGGATGCTGCGCACACTTGTGGGTAACAACGCCACCGACGCCACCGGCGCCTATAATCAGAACCTTGTTCATGGAGTCAATTCCAGATCGGGAAAGTCAACAGTGGTAAGGGTCTTATCGGTAGTGGGCAACCGGCCTTTTTTCAAAAAGGACGAGCGCACCCCGATCCGATGCCACCCCGGTCGTGGTCTCGCCGGCTCGTTGAGGCTTGCGGCAAGAAGGCCGCCGATGATGGCCTTGCCGGCCGCGGGTCTCAAGTGTTTTTACATTAACAGGCGACGGCTCTGCATGATCGTGGGCGATCCTGATCGGGAGACGATCCGTGTCGAGCGGCGGGGATGCATCCTTGTCCGAATGTCTTTACCATACTGGGGTATAGTATATAGAGACGTTGTCATGCCGCATTCTCCCGCTGCAAAAAAGCGCGTTCTTACCCGGGTGCGTCGCATTCGAGGCCAGTGCGAAGCGCTGGAACGTCAGCTGGAAGCCGGCGCCGAGTGTGCCCCGATCCTTCAGCAGATCGCGGCCATGCGCGGTGCCATCAACGGTCTGATGTCAGAGATGATGGAAACGCATATCCGTGAGACCTTCGGTGACAACGCCGCCAGCGATGAAGAGCGCACGGCGCGCGCCGATGAAACGGCCTCATTGATCCGTTCCTATCTGAAATAGCCTGTGGTTCGATAACCCAACCCTTTGCAATCTCAAGGAGAGTCACTTGAAATCACGTGCTGCTGTTGCCTTCGGGCCGGGCAAACCGCTCGAAATCGTCGAAATTGATGTCGAACCGCCCCGCAAGGGCGAAGTGCTGGTACGCATCACGCATACCGGTGTCTGCCATACGGATGCCTTTACCCTGTCAGGCGAGGACCCGGAAGGGATCTTCCCGGCCGTGCTCGGCCATGAAGGCGGCGGCATCGTCGAGTCCGTGGGTGAAGGGGTCACCAGCGTCAAGCCGGGCGATCACGTCATTCCGCTCTACACGGCAGAGTGTGGCGAGTGCAAGTTCTGCCGCTCCGGCAAGACCAACCTGTGCTCGGCCGTTCGTACCACTCAGGGCAAGGGGCTGATGCCGGACGGCACCACGCGCTTTTCCTACAACGGTGAGCCCATCTATCACTACATGGGCACCAGCACCTTCAGCGAATACACGGTCGTGGCCGAGGTATCGCTGGCCGTGATCAACGAAGACGCGCCGCTGGAAAAGGCCTGCCTGCTGGGCTGTGGTGTCACCACCGGCATCGGTGCCGTGCACAACACGGCCAAGGTCAAGGAAGGTGATACGGTCGCCATCTTCGGTCTGGGCGGCATCGGCCTTGCCGCCATCCAGGGCGCGGTGCAGGCCAAGGCTTCGCGCATCATCGCCATCGACACCAACCCGGACAAGTTCGAGCTGGCCCGCTCCATGGGCGCCACCGACTTCGTCAATCCGAAGGATCATGATCGTCCGATCCAGGAAGTGATCGTCGAGATGACCGACGGCGGTGTGGAGTTCAGCTTTGAGTGCATCGGCAATGTCGATGTCATGCGCTCGGCGCTGGAGTGCTGTCACAAGGGCTGGGGCGAGAGCATCATCATCGGGGTGGCCGGTGCCGGCAAGGAAATCAGCACCCGCCCGTTCCAGCTGGTGACCGGTCGCGTCTGGAAAGGCTCCGCCTTTGGCGGCGTCAAGGGCCGCTCGCAGCTGCCGGGCATGGTCAATGACTATCTGGGCGGCAAGATCGATCTGGACCCGTTCGTGACACACACCATGGCGCTGGAACAGATCAATGAAGCCTTTGATCTGATGCATGAAGGCAAGTCGATCCGTACCGTTATCCACTACTGATCGCCTTGATCGATCGATGGGATATGTCTTTATCGATCGGTAATATAAAGGGCAGGACAGCGCATGCTGTCCTGCCCTTTTTGTGCGTGACACACAGACAATAAAAAACGGCCGCCGGCGCTGACAGTGACTGTCCGCGCCGGCGGCCGTTGTCCCATGTCAGGCACACCCGCTCGGGTCAGGGTCGGCTGCCGACCAGGGCGTCAACAAAGGCAGCGCCGAGCGTGCACCAGAGGGCGCTACTTCACGCTTTGAAAGCAGCCGGGCAATCTGCTCGGGCGTCATGGGTCGAGAGAGAAAATAGCCCTGCGCCAGCGGGCAACCGAGGCTTTGCAGCATCTCCAGCTGCTCCAGGGTTTCCACCCCTTCTGCCACGATATCCAGCTCAAGAGTTCTGCCGAGCCATAAAAGACTCTGCATGATCGCCATGGAGCGCCGGTGAAGCACCATGCGCAGCACGAAAGCGCGATCCACCTTGATGGCATCAATCTCGTACTGATCGATATAGCTCAGTGCCGAATAACCCGTGCCGAAATCATCCAGCACGATGCTCACGCCCAGCGCCCGGATCTCGTGCAGTATCTGACCGATGATCTCGGGGTGATAGCGAAACACCCCTTCGTTGATCTCGAGCTGCAGCAGATGCGCCGGCACCCCACTGCCTTCCAGTGCCGAGACAAGATCACTTTTGAAACTGTGATGCTTGAGCTCCTGTGCCGAGACATTGATGTTCAGCGTCAGATGCTCACAGGCCTTCGGATGTGCCCGACGCCACGCCGCCAGCTGATGGCAGGCTTCGTGCACGACCCAGTGGCCGATATCACGCAGGATGCCCAGCTCCTCGGCCATGCCGATAAAAACTTCCGGGGTCACGCTGCCACGTTCGGGATGCTGCCAGGTCAACAGCGCCTCGATGCCTCTGATGGCGCACGTGTGCGGCTCGTGAATGGGCTGATAGCACAGCGTGAACTCTTCGCGCTTCATGGCATGGCGCAAATCGTTTTGCAGGGCCAGTGTCTCGACCACGCTGTCGCGCATTGACGGCGTGAAGAACACATAGCGGCCGACGCCCTCCTCCTTGGCCACGTACATGGCCGTGTCGGCATCGCGCAGCAGCTCTTCGGGCGTGTGATAGTGCGCCTCCAGCAGCACGATGCCGATACTGCTGGAAGAAAAGATGTTTTGTCCCTGAATCCTGAAGGGCTTTTGCAGGGACTGGGCAATGCGATACGCCACCTCACCGGCCGCCCGCCCCGGGGCGTCATCCTCGATCAGTACCACGAATTCATCGCCGCCCACCCGGGCAAGGGTATCGACGCTGCGCAGACAGGATTCAAGCCGTCGGGCCATGTCCGTTAGCAGCTGGTCCCCGGCGCGATGGCCCAGGCTGTCGTTGACGAGCTTGAAGCGGTCCAGGTCCATGAACAGCACGGCCGCCTCGGGATGCGACGACGGCGTTCTGGACAGCAGCTCGCGCAGGCGCCCCATGATCCAGGCCCGGTTGTAGAGCTCGGTCAGGTTATCGTGCGTTGCCGCCCAGGACAGCTCCTGCTCGATGCGCTGACGCTCCAGCAGCCGAGCCTCCAGCGCCATGTTCTCGGCCTGTGCTCGACGCGCCTGCTGCTCGATCTCCTCGGCGCGCTTGCGCTCGCTGATGTCGCGCTGTACCGAAATCCAGTGAGTGAACCACCCCTTTTCGTTGGCCACGGGAACGATGCTGAGCTCGACCCAGAACTCGCTGCCGTCCCGGCGAGAGTTCAAAAGCTCGACCTCGACGGGCTGCCATTTTTCGAGCGCCGCCCTCAAGCGATCCAGCGTCGCGCGGTCGGTATGTTCGTTTTGCAAAAGACGGGGGGTCTTGCCCAGCACCTCGGCTTCGCCGTAGCCGGTGGTGCGGGTAAAGGCGGCATTGCAGTAGACGATGCGCGGCCCGGGCAGACCAATCGGCTCGGCTTCAGTGATCAAAATGGCATCGTTGGCATGCACCACGACCGACTCCAGCAGCCGGAGTCGCTCGCGGCCGCTGGTATTGGCGATGTCGATCGATTCGCGCACCCGATGGCAGTCGTGGTGGTAGCCTATCTGGGCGGCGTGGGTATGCAGCACATAGCGCTGAGCCGTACTCAGCCCTCGACGCGTTTGAACGTCACAGACTGCAAGGATGCCCAGCAGCTCACCATCTCCCGAGCGCACCAGGGTCAACGCCGCAAAAGCGGTGGTGTCCGGCCAGGGCAGGCCCGACAGAGGCGGTGCGATCCGGTGAACATCCTCGATGCACAGATATCCTTCACCGTTGCCGTCGATCAGGTGACAGAGCATGGCGATCGCGTCACGCGACATGGCCACCGGCGGTTGGCTTGCATAACAGGCCATGACACCGCCGCAGGTCCCGTAAAGGACGCTGCAGGCGCAGTCAGCGGCATGCGCTGCGCTGCGCAGCAACTGTTGCAATGCGGGGGCACCCTTTTGGTCGTAGGATACGGTCATGGTCGGTCGATCATCTCTTTTGAGCCTGCCTCGTTGATAACGGCCTCAATGCGCTTTCCTGAAGTGCCTTTGACACATTGTTACGCGACTTGTCTCCGTCTGCTTCAGATTCGCCGGATGCGGCCGATAACACTGCATCATCACAGACCCCCTCGACTTCGCAAAAGGGTGCAAAGCGACCATGAAGCTGATCGATGACATGACCGTCAAAACAAGCTGGACACTGGTGATTGCCGTGTTTGTGGCATTGATCATGGGCGTCAGCGCGCTCGGACTTTACGGCCTTCATTATAGTGAAAGCATTTTTTCACAGCTTCTGGCCGACAGCGGCAGCGGTGCCGCTCGACTGCAGGCCCGTTTTGAAACCACCGCCGCCATATTGCGCACGGCGATGATACTGGCCGTGGCAGCCGCCATCATCGTCAGCGCCGTGGTGATGTGGGGGGTGACGGTCAATGTCATCAATCCGCTCAAGCGTTTGGTGACCCACTTCGAACGCATGGCGAAGGGGGATCTTTCTCAGGATGGCGAGCAGCGCGGCGACAACGAAATCGGTCGACTTTTCAATGCATTATCCACGACGCAGCGCAGTCTGTCTCATACGGTGAGCACCGTGCGACAGGGCAGCCATCGCATCAATGACAATGCGCGGCTGATTGCCCGCGACAATACGGATTTGTCAGCCCGCACCGAACAGCAGGCCGCCTCGCTTGAACAGACCGCGGCCAGCATGGAAGAGCTGACGGCAACGGTCACGCAAAACGCCGAGAACTCTCGCCAGGCCAGCCAGCTGGCTCAGGAAGCGTCACACCAGGCACAGCGTGGCGGCGAGGTGATTGTTGAAGTACAGCAGACCATGGAAGGGATCAGTCAAAGCTCACAGCAGATGGGCGATATCATTGCCCTTATCGACTCGATTGCCTTTCAGACCAATATTCTGGCGCTCAATGCCTCGGTCGAGGCGGCCCGTGCCGGCGAACAGGGCAAGGGGTTTGCCGTGGTGGCCGGCGAAGTGCGCGCGCTTGCCGGCCGCTCGGCCACCGCGGCCGGTGACATTCGCGAGCTGATCGATAACTCGCTCAAGCGCGTCAACAGCGGCTCGGCACTGGTCGAACAGGCCAGCAACACCATGCAGGGCATTGTTGAATCCGTGCAGCGCGCTACCGGCCTCATCAGCGAGATTGCTTCCGCCTCGCAGGAGCAGAGCAGCGGCATTGGCCAGGTCAACCAGGCCATCTCGCAGATCGATCAGGTGACGCAGCAAAACGCCGAGCTGGTGCAAAACGCCGCCCAGGCGGCCGGCGAGCTGGAGCGTCAGGCGCATGCCCTGCGCGACTCGGTCGATCTGTTTGTGCTGCCCGATGCCCCGACCGGGCAGTCAGCCTCGAAGGCATCGACCATCAAAACATCGGCGGCTGAAGACGCCGAGCCCATCGGCGAACACCGCCAGAGCACCGACACCGCCAGGGCCGCCCATCCTGCCAAGGCCACCGGAGCCGCTCGACCCGCAGAATCGACGGCCCCGGCAGCCGATCAGAACGCCACTGCTCCGGCCAGAGCCGCCGAGACGTCAACCAAAAGCACACGGACGACCAGCGACGAGGAAGAGTGGGAAACCTTCTAGCGTCACCCGTGATGCCTGAGTCACCCGATATACTGTTTGTATCGAAAAGGACCGCCCGTGGCGGTCCTTTTTAATGGCAAAGGGCTCGGAGATACCGGTGCAGTCATGAACCGCCGGCGCGCCCTTCCAGCGCCAGCAGCGCCTGTTCGATGGCCTCGACATGATCATCGTCATGCCCCATTTCGCGGATCGAGTCGGCCAGCATCAGCAGATAGTCGCGATTGGGCCCGCTCGGGCCGGCCGCCGTCGAAATCTGCCGGGCAATCTCGAGTGCGGATGCCTCTCCCAGCCAGGCCTCGTTGCCTTCGGTCGCCATGTAGACCAGCGTCTCACTGCGTTCACCGTCATCAAAATAAAGATCGGTGACCACACGCCGATAGCCGTTTTTTTCCCGGACATCGAGCCCTTCAAGCACATCGGGGGTGATCAGATAGGCCATGCCGTGACAGACGGCGCCCGCCTGCGGCACAAGAGTCGCCACTCTTCCCGGCGTCTCAAGCGTACCGCGATGATCGTGCGAGCCCTGCCAGAAACGACGCGCCCACCCCGTGATACTGGCGGGCCGGCGCTCCATGAAGGCAAAGCCGGTCTTGTAGATCAACGAGCCATAGCCAAACAGCCAAAGGGAGTAATCGGGCTCGGCAGTGCCAGCCCTGGACATCGGAGTTTCAGACATTGAGCACATCACGGTATTGATAAGAGACAGCAGGTGATCTGACAGGGCATGAACGACGCGGTCAGCCGGTACGCTCTGCGTCATCCTCGTCGTTGTCGGCCACCAGGGCATCGCTGCGCGACAGGCACTGCTCTACTTCCGCCCTTCCAGGCGCCTCGATGCCCTCGTCAGGGGGTAAAATGGCGTCGACATCGTCGATGGTACACAGCATGTCGTCGACGACAACAAAAGGAACATTGCCGTATCTTTTTACCTGGTGGACCAGCGTCATGGAGGCCGGCACACATTTCAGCAGCGGGCTTGCCTGCCACGTTTGGGGAACGCTTGCCATGGCGTCGCCTTCATCGCAGCCTGCGGCCACGATATGTTCTCCTTCAAGCATCACGACGCCTGCAGCAGCCACACCCACGGTAGAAAGGTCGTCCATGCATCATTCCTCAAGTGCCCGATAAAAATGGCTATTCTAAACGGCCAAAACCGAATCATCACCTTTCAATCATGCCTTGAGGCACACTTCGCGCCACCCAGCTACTCTGACAGCCTTCATTCGTCCTCCGCCGTCTCCCGGCGGTCTCGCCAGGCTTCACCATGTGCTTTTCAGCGTCAGCAAGCTTTACCGGCAGTGCCGTCATTGCCGGTGTGGGAATCGCTACCCTGTTTCAGGTGCGCCATCGCAGTGGATGGCTTCTTGCTGCCATTCCAATGTTCTTTGCACTGCACCAGATGCTCGAAGGTCTCGTCTGGCTCGGCATCGACGGGAGACTCGAGTCGCCCTGGCCACAGCTGGCCGGCCAGCTCTACGCCTTTTACGCCCAGGGGCTGCTGCCCGTGATCATGCCACTGGCGGTATGGTGCTTTTTGCCTCCCGGAGAGCGGCGACGTGTCTTGCCCTTTGTTCTGACGGGACTGGCCCTGTCGCTTTACAACCTCTGGTTTCTTGCCACCCTGCCAACCGGCATCGGCCAGTGCGGGCACAGCATCACCTATCACAATCCGCGTACCCGCGAGATGCTGGTGGCTCTTTTCTACATCATTGCCACCTGCGGCGCTCTTTTGGCCTCGCGCCGGCGCTGGCTGGTCATCATGGGCATTGCCAATCTGGCAGGGCTGAGCGTGGTCGCCCTGTTTCGAATGTGGGCCTTCACCTCGGTGTGGTGTTTTTATGCCGCCCTGATCAGCGTGATGGTGTACTGGCAGTTTCGCGGCATGCACACAAGAGAAAGCGTTGAAGAATATGGCAGGCGCCACCACATCCACGGTGGGTAATGGCCCGTAATGTTCTAGACTCAGGGCAACGGATGTCGATCATCCCCTGACAATGATGGAGTGTACTCATGGACGAGGAAAAAAAGGGCCCCAGCGACAACCGTCCGGCACGCGACGGCCGCGATGTCACCGCCGCCACGCCGGAAACGGACGCATGGACCGATGATCTGGAAGACATCAACGACGGTACGGGCTCCACGGAAGACGCATCAATTCTGCCCGATGAAAACGATGAGTACGCCGATCTGGTAGAAACCGGTGCGCTGGATGACGACGAAAACCTTCTCGATGCCAAGGAAGCCGAGCTTGAAAACGAGCTCGAAGTCACCGAGGCCGACGAGGAAGGCATCGAGGCCAGCATCAAGTCGCTCGATTTCGAAGAGCCCGAGGGCGGCGACCACGTCGACCCACAGCGCACCCGCCCGGATGCGCAAAGCCGTGATCCGGACGAGCTTTAAGCACTGACCTGTCCGGCTCAGTCCGTACATACAAAAGGGGCCGATCGCGTGATCGGCCCCTTTTGCGTCACAACACCTTGTATCAACACACGCCTTGTGATGGCTACTGCAACACGCTATTGATGTCGCCCTAGTCGCGACTGCTGCTCATCCGAGCAAATCGATGCAGCGTGATGTCAAGTCGCTTGATCATGCCTTCCACCAGTTCGATCTGCTCTTCTTCCATCTCACCGGCCTCGCGTAGCCGTGTCAAAAGTGCCTGGCTGGCATCGGTGAAACGCTCGTCAAAATCACCCCAGGCACTGGCCTGATAGGCATGGGCCAGCGCCGTTTGCCACTGTTTCAGAGCGTCGCGGGTGGCCGGCGTGTCATCCAGACTGGTCACGCGACGATAGTTGGCCAGAATCAAATGCCCCAGGTTCAGGCCGGTCATGCCCAGATCCAGTAGATAGCGCTCATCTTCGGGCAGCTGGCTGTCAAAGTTGGCCAGACGCTGGACGCGCTCGACCATGCGGCCGTTGAACCAGTCGGCAGCCCTTTCCCGCGAGTTGTTGCATGACCGCGCCCATAGCTGATTCATGTCATCGGTAATGGCACGGATGACGCGACGGCGCAGCACCAGCGCATTGGGGGACGGCACGACACGAAAAACGGTATAAAGAATGGTCAGACCCAGCGCGATGGCCAGGGTGCGATCCATGAAGCTACTGATATCAAAGGCCATGTTGTTACTGGGCATGGTCAAAATGGTGTAGATGATACAAAAGCCCAGCCCGTTGGCGAGCACCGCCCGGTTGTTGAGCGCCATCAGCCCCAGAAAAAGCGGCGTCCCGAACACCAACACCAGCATGAGATATTCATGAGGCGCCTGCGCCAGCAGGATGTTGCCAAACACGAAGGCGGCCACGGCACCGACAGCCCCGCCCTTCATGACGTTTTTCAACATGGCCGTGGGTGAGGGAAAGGAGGCAAACATGGTGCCGAAAATAACGGGCATTACCATCATCAGCACGCCCGACCCCCACTGGGTCGACACATAGATGACCGCGCCGATGGCAAACAAAAGACTGGAGCGAATGCCGATGGTCAATGCCGGCATATAATCGCGATGGCGCGACAGCCGCGGCGCCTTGAGTCGGGTGTTTTCGGCATCGTTGATGGCGTGATGGGCCTCGACCATGACGCTGGCATAGCCCAGCAGCATCATCAGCCCCTGCGCCATGCGCCGGGCCAGAGGCGTGCCGTGGCGCTGCAGTTCGGCCTTTTGAATGCGCTGTCGAAGGCGGTTGATTTCTCGCTTGCGCTCGCTGTAGGTCTGACGGGAACGCACCCGCTCCATGGTGTCGCGAATATCCTTGAGCGCTTCATCGAACGCTTCACTGGCCAGCGTCGGGCGCTCTCGCACCAGACGGCCATAGGTCTGCATCTCGGCCATCATGGACAGCGCACGCTGGGACAAAAGATAGGCCGCCCGGGCACGGCCGGGGCCGTGCGGGCCTTCATAGATCACGGCACTGCTGTCATTGTTAAGCGTCAATGCCTGCTCCAGCGCGGACATGATCTGCTGGCGGGCGTCGTGCATCGATACGCTGGCATCAAGGTGCATGGCAAGCGCCTTGAACGTCTGGTCGATCACCGTATTGGCATGGTTGTGGATGATGTTTCGGACCCGGTCGGGCCAGAGCAGCATGCTCACAAGCGTGGCGCAGGTTGCGCCCAGCACGATCTCGCTGACGCGCGCTACGGCAATATCAAAAACGCCCTGGCTCGAGTTGTCGTTCACAATGGTCAGCACCACCACCAGAATGGCTGTGGCGGCGCCCATCACAAAACCGTAGGTCAGATTGAAGTTGCGGGTCATCGCCGACGAGGTGGCACAGATAAATATCCAGACCATCAAGAGCATCATCGCCATGGCGGGCATCTGCATGCTCAATGCCATGATCAGGATGCCGATGCCGCCCCCGATCACGGTACCGCCGATCTGACAAAAGCCCTTCTCGATGACAAGACCGCTCTGGGGACGAATCTGGAGAAACACGGCCGAAATCAGCGCCCAGTAGGGCCGATCCAGCTGCATCTCCATGGCCAGGTAAAGCGACAGGGTCATGGCGACCAGACCCTTGGTCGCAAATTTGAGGGTGTTGATATCGGGCGTCAGATAAACACGCGCCCAGGTCCCCAGCGCCATGATCAGTGGGCCTGCAGCTCGGCGCCATCGGTGGCCGCCGGCGGGATGTCGGGATCACGGGCCTGCCCGCCGGCATTGCCCATGCCATTGGGACGTACGCCGTCCACCCCCTCGTCCTTTCGATGCGGGTCGTCAATACGCACGCTGGCCGTCATGCCCGAACTGAGATAAACACCGTCGGGAATATGGTCAATGGCGATATCCACAGGGATGCGCTGGGACAGGCGCACCCAGGTGAAGGTCTGCTGCACCTGAGGCAGCAGCTGACCGTCGGGCGTGGTATTGGTGTTGGCGATCCCGCGACCGATGCTGACCACATGCCCCTGCATCTTCCGGTCGCCGCCCATCAACCAGAGGCTGGCGCTATCCCCGATATCGATCGAGGGGATCTTGGTCTCCTCGAAATAGGCCGTAATATAAAAGGAGCCGTCGCGCACGATCGACATCTGTGAATTGCCCTGGCTGACATAGTTGCCCTGACGCAGCTGCAGGTTGATCACCGAGCCATCGACCGGTGAGGTCACTACGCTGCGCTCAAGATCGATCTGCGCGCTGTCGAGCTGTGCCTGAGCCAGGTCGCGCTGCGCCTTTGCAATCTGTGCGTTGAGCCTTGCCGTCTCGCGGTCCTCGGTACTGATGGCGTTGCTGCCCAGGTTGCGGCGACGCTCGTACTCATGCTCGCTGAGCTGGAAGGAGTACTCCCGATTGGCAAGGGTTGCCTCGGCCTGACGCACGGCTGCCTCGTAGCGCTCGTGATTGACGGTAAAGAGCACGTCACCGGCCTTGACCTGCTGATTGTCATGGGCATCAAGGTCCATGACCCAGCCCGAGACATCCGGGGCGATGGTAACGATGTCGGCCCGTACGCGGGCATCGCGCGTCCATGGCGTATACATGTAGTACTGCCACAGCCAGACACCGAGCGCGATGGCAACGGCGGCCAGCACCAGCGTAATGAAAACTCTAATAATCGTGCGCATTCAGGTTTCGCTTCTACAACACATGACTTGAAAGGTAGGTCACCACGGCCAGTACAATCACGAACAGGCTTACATCGAACCACGCCTCCTGCCACACCCAGCGTGTCAGACCTGCCTTGTGCATCATGGTTCGCAGCAACGCCGAAATCACCAGGGACACCAGCGCAAACAGCAGCATCGGACTGATGAAGACACCGCCAATGGAAAGTTCACGCAGTAACACGCCCTTCTCCTGTTTCTATCCCGTCAAACGCTTTTGTCATGACGGGATGGCTCATGATGGCGAATGCACCATAAATGAAGTGCCCAAAGCATAGTGCAGCGCCCTCGTTTCAGCGCAGCCCGAGCCCTGTGCATCAATCGCTGCATTGTACGCGCCAGATCATGGGAAGGCATCGTGGAAAAAGGCGTTTTCCTGCCATGCATTTCGATCATGGCCCTCGTCGCCCCGATGCGCATCCTGCATAAAAAAACCGGCCTCCCTGGGGAGGCCGGTTCCTTTAGTGTCATGAACGTCACAAGGACTGTCAGGACAGACGCTTAGAAGCTGTAGGCGATACCTGTGCCGAAGCCGTTGCCCGCATCCGCTTCACGATTCTGGATGCCACCTTCCAGCCATACGTACATCTGGCTGCTCAGATTGTAGGTCGCGCCCAGGATGAACTCGTTGTAGGTTTCCTTGTTCTGGTCACCGTCAATCCCGCCACGGTTGTTCCAAAGGGTCGGGTCGACCGTCAGAACGCCGTTTTCTTCAGCGCGAACGTGCTGGTAGGCGCCATAAACGTCACCGGTACCATAGCTGTAGCGAGCGCCCACGCCATAGCGGTCGACATCGGCATTGCTGGCCCAGCTGCCTTCCATACGCTCGGCCTTGGCAGAAACGCGCAGATCATCGCTCATCTGCCAGGTGGCGTTCAGACCGTACAGCTCGCCGTAATCCTTGTCATCACCGGAGCTGTTGGTGTACTCGAAGTTTTTCAGGTTGTCGTAGACGGCCGCAAAGGTCCAGTCGTTGACCATGTAGCGCAGACCGGTAAACAGGGAAGCGCTGCTGGAATCCTTGAACTGATACTCGTTCGCTGCGCCCGGACGGTTGACGCGATCGGCCAGGCCATCGTCATCGCCGATATACTGTGTACCCAGCGCGAACTGGAAGCCGGAAAGGATCGGCGAAGTATAGGTAACCTTGTTGACCTCGAGATCACGGCTGGAGATGTCCTGTTCCGCTCGCGTCAGATCGAAGTATTCGTTGTTGGAGACCGGATCGTCGATCCAGTCATTCATCAGAGAATCCCAGGAACCGATGCGAACGTCACCAAAATCGCCGGTCAGACCCAGATACGCCTGGTCACCCTTGGAGAGACCGGAAGCGCTTGAGTTGGAGCCTGTACCGTCGTTATAAAAACCCTTTTGCTGATCGGCATTGAACTCGAATTCGGCGCGGAAATAGCCGGTCAGATCCGGATTAATGATGTGCTCGCCGCGGAACCCGACAGTAGAACCGTTGTCGAAAAGTTCATCACGGAACTTGCCATCCGTGTCCTTTACGTTTTTCCAGCCCAGCTGAACGTTACCGTAAACGTCGAGTTTGGAGCCGTCCTGATTAAATACCGTGGCCGCCTGGGCACCAGCCGCCATCGTGCCGAGCGCACCGGCAATCGCAGTCGCTAAGAGCGTCTTTTTCATCGTGATTGTTCCTTAACTGGCTAACTGTTCGATTGTCTGCCGTGGCAGATGCCCGACGCCGGTGGCGTTCGAGCTTTTATTGTTTGTTGCTCGCCGGGCTACCTTATAACGGCGTTTTCACTAACGCAACAAGAAAAAAACAGCGTTTTCGATCTTTTTACTATTGGACTAGAAAGCCGCTGTCAGCCCGATATTCTGGTACAAACTCGTTACTTTTATGTGACAGGGCTTCTATCAAAATCAAAAAAAAGCGCCCTTTTAGGGCGCTCTTTTTCGTAAAAATAAAAACCATCAAGGCGTTACATCATACAAATATTGCCTGGCAAGACACGCACCATTTAATTTGCAGAGTAACGATTAACCCTTGAATCTTCCGCGATCCTATCGCTGATGACGGTGGGCAAGGTCCGACATCTTTTGTGCCAATCTACGCTTTTGCTTTTCGGCCTCTCGCTGTTGCTGGCGATCCTGAAGGCGCTTGAGCTGTTCCTGGGCGTGTTTGGCATCCTCTTCTTCAACCCTGCCGGCCTCCTGGCCTTCAAGATCGATACGCGCTGCATTCGGGCGTACCGACTTGAGATAGCGTGGCAGGTTAACGTAACCCGCCAGCGCTCGGCGAATCAGCTTTTCGCTGTAGGGCTCACGCGCTGCCAGCGCCTCGTGGATACCGATGGCCAGTGGGCGTGTATGGCGCTCGAAAAAGGTTTTGGGATAACGACGATACCACTGCTTGAGAAGCGCCTGGGGGGAAATATCCTCCTGGGCGGCATCAAGCGGTGCGGCTTCAACAACTTCGGACATATTCTGCTCTGTAGGCATGGGTGTATCGTCGGGCACTGATGACAAGGGTGCGTGCTCTTGCGTTGCCGAATCGGTTACCTCGGGAGAGGACAGGTCAGGGGTGTGACTGTCTACCGGTTCGATATTGCCGGTTTCGCCCCCCTCAAGGGCCATGGGGACACTGGATACAGTGTCGTCTGTTAAAGCCGGTGCGGGCGAGTGTGCCTCCTCGGCCCCCGACATCTGCTGGATGCGTGTCAGACGCGCCGTCAGCTGCCGGTTGGTGTTTTCAAGCTCCCGAATGCGGGCTCTTGCGCTTTCCAGACGTGCCGTCAGATCGCTCGCCTGCTGCTCCAGCGCTCTGAACACTTCATCAAAACGGTCGCTCACGCCCATCTCCCAAGGCTTTTCCGTGACGGCGCCTGCCTTCAACACCATCGAACCATACATTGTTTTATGGGGCCTGCCGCTATCACCGGGCAAGAAACGTTCAGCTTTTTGCCGTATCGGCCCGCTCGTAGCGTACAAAATCGTAGCCGGGCTGCCCCTCGGCGGGCGAACCGGCCACCCGCTCCATCTCCTGCCACGTCTCATCCAGCTCGGGGAACAGGGTATCCCCCTCGACCTCGACATCAATTTCTGTCAGATAAAGCCTTGAAGCGCAAGACAGCATCTGCTGATAAATCTCGCCGCCACCGATGACCATGATCTCTTCCACGCCTTCAATCATGGCCTGATCGTCTGCCAGGGCAAGGGCACTTTCCAGATCATGGCAGACCCGCACACCGGAAGGCTCGAAGCTCGTATCGCGGGTGACCACGATATTGAGCCGGTTGGGCAGCGCCTTGCCGATGGAGGCAAAGGTAGCGCGTCCCATGATCAGGGGCTTGTGCAATGTGACTGCCTTGAAAAACTTCAAATCCTCGGGCAGATACCAGGGCAGCTTGCCGTCAACGCCGATGACACGATTGCGTGACATGGCCGCGATCATGGCAACGGGGACCAGTGTTTCCTGCATTGTATCGCTCTCCGGTCGCATTAGACGGCCACTTTGGCGCGGATATGCGGGTGGGGGTCATAGTCGTCAATGGCGATGTCTTCAAAACGAAAGGCAAAAATATCCTTCACGTCAGAATTGAGCCTGAGGGTGGGCCGCGGCCTCGGGGTACGCGCCAGCTGAAGCCGCGCCTGCTCCAGATGATTGCTGTAAAGATGCGCATCGCCCAGCGTATGGATGAACTCGCCCGGGGCCAGATCACAGACCTGCGCCACCATATGGGTCAACAGCGCATAGCTTGCGATATTGAACGGCACGCCCAGAAAGATATCGCCACTGCGCTGATAGAGCTGACAGGAGAGGCGCCCGTTGGCGACAAAAAACTGAAAGAGCGCGTGACACGGCGGCAGCGCCATGTCATCGACCAGCGCCGGATTCCAGGCCGAGACAATCAGGCGCCGGGAATCGGGGTTGGTTTTGATCTGCTCGATAACCCGAGTGATCTGATCGACATGGCCGCCGTTTGGTGCCGGCCAGCTGCGCCACTGATAGCCATAAACGGGCCCCAGTTCGCCGTCGTCATCGGCCCACGAATCCCAGATGGACACACCGTTGTCCCTGAGATAGCCAATATTGGTATCGCCGCTCAAAAACCAGAGAAGCTCGTGAATGATCGAGCGCAGATGCAGCTTTTTGGTGGTCAGCAGCGGAAAGCCGTGGGAGAGATCAAAACGCATCTGATGGCCAAAGATGGCGCGCGTCCCCACGCCCGTACGATCATGCTTTTCCACGCCATGATCGAGCACCTGCTGCATGAGTTCGAGATAGGGCTGCATGTACTTGAACCGTTTATACCTGTGAAGAAAAACGTGCGTCGTCAACGTTTTGGCGACGCGACCAGACCACCAGCACCGCCCCTAAAAGCAGCATGGGAATGCACAGAAGCTGTCCCATGGTCAGCCAGTCGAAGGCGATAAAGCCAAGCTGTGGGTCCGGGCGACGAAAGAATTCGATGAAAAAGCGAAAGGCGCCGTAAAGCATCAGAAACAGCCCCGAGATCAGACCGCGCTGACGCGGCTTGAGCGAGACCGTCCAGAGAATGCAAAAGAGCACCACGCCCTCAAGGGCGAACTCGTAAAGCTCGGAAGGATGGCGCGGCTCAGGCCCGTAAAGCGGGTAAACCATGCCCCAGGCCACATCCGTGACACGCCCGGGCAGTTCCTGGTTGATGAAGTTGCCCAGCCGACCGGCCCCGAGCCCGATGGGCACCATGGGCGCAATGAAGTCGGTAAGCTGAAAAAAGGTCAGCTGGTGGCGACGCGCATAGAGCAGTGAGGCGATAAGCACGCCGATCAGGCCACCGTGAAAGCTCATGCCGCCTTCCCAGACCTTGAAAATCCAAAGCGGGTTGGCCAGCACCTGCTCCCAGCCGTAAAAAAGCGCGTAGCCGATACGCCCGCCCAGCACGACGCCAAGCGCGCCATAAAAGATGATGTCGCCGACCTGGTCTTTCGTCAGCCCAAGGCGGTCAGCGCGCACGCGGGACAGCCACCAGGCGCCGACAAACCCCACGACATACATCAGGCCATACCAGTGGATGGCCAGCGGCCCAAGCGAGACCGCTACCGGATCGAACTGCGGATGATGAAACATGCAACCTTCCCTGCAGAAGAGCCCTATCAGACCCGATCACATCTCCCCTTGCCGGGCGATGCCAATGACAGCGGCGAGTCTAGCATGAAGCCGTCAGACCTCGCGCCTTTGCAGCAGTCCTCGTGTGCTTTCGCGCGTCGCGTTAAGGTAGCCCCTGAATCACGGGACAAGGCCGCCATGAGACTGCGCACGACCATACTGCTGACCATTATCTGCCCGCTGCTGTTGACGCTGATCACCTTCAGCGCCGTAGCGCTGTGGGTGCTGGAAGACAACATGCAGCAGCGTCAGCAGGAAGAGGTGCGACTTATTGCCCATGGCATACGTCTGCCCCTGACCCAGGCACTGGCCCAAAAGGATGCCCGCGCCCTGCAGGAGGGCCTGAGCACCACCTTTTCACTCTCAAGGCTTTATGGCGCCTTTATCCTGTCGCCGTCGGGACAGCAGATGGCCGGTGTCGGCCTAGCCGGCGGTCTGCAGGATGACACCCTGCTGCAAAAGGCCATCGATACCGCCCGGGATGCGGGCGGCTACTCGCAGCAGGGTGGGCAAAACTTTTACACCTACCTGCTGCCCCTGACGAACGCCCATGGCGAGGTGCTGGGCATTTTGCAGATCAACCGGCTGGCCACCGGCATCGAGCGCTACATGAGCCTGATGACCACCGTGGCGCTGTTGCTGGCCGCCCTTGTGGGCATTCTGGTCGTGCTGATGGTCTGGTGGGGATTTCGCCGCTATGTGGACCGCCCGGTCAACCGCCTCTATCGCAGTATGAAGGCCGTCCAGGGCGGCAATCGCCTGCATCGAATAACCCCGGGCGGCGCGCGGGAATTTCGTGAACTCGGTGAGGCGTTCAACGCCATGCTCGACGCCGTGGCCCACAAGGAGCGCGAGGTTCGCGAGCAGCAACAGCAGCAGCTCGAGCTGGAGCGCAACCTGAAAAAATCCCGCCGCCTGGCCGAAATCGGCGTACTGGCGGCAGGGGTCGCTCATGAACTCGGCTCGCCGCTGACGGTCATTGATGGACAGGTGCAGCGTCTACAGCGCCGCGAGGACCTCTGCGATGACGCTCGCCAGCGCCTGACACGCATCAGACACGAAACCCGACGCATGGAGGATACCGTACGCCAGCTGCTGGACATGGGTCGCCGGCATACGCTGTGCCCGGCGCAGCACTCGCTGGGCCGGATGATCGGCGAGGCAGAGCAGCTCGCACGTGATGCGCTGCACCTTGAACGAACGCACCCGCAGCTTGTGACTCATCTGCCGACAAGGGATGCCCTGACCGTGGATCGACAGCGCTTTCAACAGCTGCTCGATAACCTGGTCAGAAACGCCTTTCAGGCCGGCAGCCAACGGGTGGCCATCTCGGCGGACTACTCCGCACAGGGCGTGGTACTTCGCATCGAGGATGACGGCCCTGGTATCGAGGCGGACCACCGCAGCCGGATCTTTGACCCCTTCTACACCACTCGGGGGGCCGGCAAGGGCAGCGGGCTGGGGCTGACCATCGTTTATCGGGTGGTCGAGGATCACGGCGGACGAATCGCACTGGAAGAAAGCCCGCTCGGCGGCGCCGCCTTTATCATCACCCTGCCCGCCGAAACGCTGCGCCCTCCCGATGTCGGCGCCGGTGTTGACCCAACCAGCGACGGCCACGCGCCGCCCCATTCGGACGAAGGAGAAGAGGCCATGCCGGGACATCACGGCCATGACTGATCGCATTTTGATTGTCGAAGACGACCCGGCCATTCTTGAGCTTCTGACCGAAGAGCTCGAGGAAGCCGGCCATGGCGTCACCGGTGTCGACAGCGCCGAGCAGGCAATGGCGCTGGTTGATACCGGCTTTGATGTCATCATCAGCGATATCCGCCTGCCGGGCATGGATGGCCTGACCCTGCTGGAATCGCTGGCGCAGCAGCCCGACCGCCCCGCCATGATCATCATTACAGCCTTTGGCAGCATCGAGCAGGCGGTGGACGCCCTGCAGCGCGGCGCAGACGATTTCCTGACCAAGCCGCTGGACCTTGATCAGGTCCGCGCCAGTGTCGCCCGACTGACACAGCGACGTGCCCTGACGACGCATCAGCAGACCCGCGAAACACGCGACACCGTTCACCTGGACGCGCTCTCGAGCTGCACCCCCGCCATGGCCCGGCTGTTTGATCAGGCAAGAACACTGGCAGCGCAGCAGGCCGCCGTGCTGATCCAGGGGGAAAGCGGCACCGGCAAGGAGCTTCTGGCCCATGCCCTGCATCGTGAAGGCCCTCGCCGGGAGGGTCCGTTTGTCGCCGTCAACTGCGCCAGCATCGCGCCGGATGTGCTGGAAAGCGAGTGTTTTGGCCACGTCAGGGGGGCCTTTACGGGCGCCATTGCCCACCGTCGCGGCCTGTTTCAGCAGGCCCATGGCGGGACGCTTTTTCTCGATGAAGTCGGTGACATGCCGCTCGCCCTGCAGGCCAAGCTGCTGCGTGTGCTGCAAACGCACTGCATCAGGCCCGTGGGCAGTGAGGAGGAACACCAGGTTGATATTCGCATCATAGCGGCGACCAACCGCCCTCTCGCAGAGCTCATCGAGGCAGGCCGTTTTCGCGAAGACCTGTTTTATCGACTGGAAACCTTCAGCCTGACCCTGCCCCCTCTGCGCGACCGCCCCGCCGACATTCCCCTGCTGGCGGCGCATTTCATCGAGCGTTACAGCCGGGAACAGGGACGCAGTAACATGACCCTGTCCCCTTCAGCGCTGTCACTGCTGTGGGCCTACTCCTTTCCCGGCAATGTCAGGGAGCTGGACAACGCCATGCTGCGGGCCGTCACGCTTGCCCGGACTGACGTACTGGAACCCGATGACTTTCCCGAGCGCTTTCGATGTGCGGTCACCGCCAGCGACACGCCAGATGCCCGGACACAGGAGTGGCTCAGTCTTGAACAGATGGAGCAGCGCTATATTCAGCGGGTGCTTGATGCCGTTGATGGCAACAAGCGCCGTGCAGCCGAAATACTGGGTATCGGGCGCAAGACGCTGTATCGCCGTCTCGAGGAGCGGGACGCGCCCTGACCTGTCACCCCGGCCGGGCGCCGGGGCACATGCCAGGCGCTAGCCGGAGGCCAGCGTATACTTGCGCTGGCGACGTTCACGGCGACGCTGGCGTCGCTCGGAGAGCACGGCGGGGTCTCCCAGACACAGTAGCCGCGTCCAGGCGTTACGCCGCACCAGCAGATAAAGCGTCATCGGCAGTCCCATCATCAAAAGCCAGCGCGGGCCCAGCGCTTCCACCACGCCATATTGATCAAGGGTAACCTGAATGCTCAGGTGCAAAAACATGATCACCATGGAGGCCTCGCCGACCACCGCCACGGCCCTTGAAACGACCGGCAAGCGCGCGAGCTGACGTGACAGCACCATCAGCACCAGTGTGATGGCAAGAGCTGCCAGCAGGCTCACTACCGGCATGCCGTAGTCGGCATACTTCATGTCCATCTTGAAGTGCGGATTGGCCTGCACCAGCCACAGGGAGAGCAGCCCGGCCAGAATGGCCGGCAACAGGACACGCGGCTTTTCGATCTCGAGTTGATAATGCGCCACCAGATAGCCCAGATAAAAACAGGGCGCGGCCATCAGGACCACGTTGAGATTGCCGATCAGCCAGAGCTCTCTGAAAAACCATTGATTTATCGTGGCAAGCCCGAGCATGGCCAGCATGATGCCCCCCGTGGCCCGCACCGACAGGCGGGTCAGCAGCACGTTGACCAGCTGCTGTGTCGCCCAGAAACAGGTGACAAACCAGAACGGTGCCAGCCCCGAGATCAGCGCCCGCCCGCCCAGCACCATGTCAAACAGCGCACTGGAAAGCGTTCGATAATCCCCCAGCGCCTGATGAAGCGTCGGCGCGTACAAAAGCAGCATGAAAAAGCCGTAGGGCACCAGCAGGTGCAGGCTTTTACGGCCGAGATAGGCTCTGAGGTCGGCACTGGGTCTGAAGAGATAGCCGGCAATGATGAAAAAAAGCGGCATGTGGAACACAAAGAGGAAATTGCGCCAGAACCCGGACGTCATGTGGGCATAGACCACCATCATGATGCCGAGCCCTTTCAGGATGTTGATCCATTCAAGTTTTTTAACCATGGGCAGCCACTGTTCGTTGACGTCATTGCTCCAGACAGGAGCAACGTTCATGCCAACATGGCGCGCCGCAACAATAAAACCCTAAACCGTTGTTTTATAAATTCTTTTCGTCAAAATCGTGATAATGGTGTTACTGAAGACATTTCTGCACCATGTGTCACGGCGACACATGGGTTGCCACGACACACATCATCAACGGGTCAAAACGACACACATCACGGCCATCATCAATCCCGGGGTGGCAGCAGATGGGCCAGCTCCCACTCCTTCATGCGCTGATAGACCAGCTCACGCGTCTCGGTCAATGAATGCAGCGCCAGCACATCGCTGACCAGATTCTGCGCCCCTTCCATGGAAACACGGCGTATCGCGGCCCGCACGCGTGAAAGATTGGGCGCGTTCATCGACAGCACTCGATAGCCCATGCCCATCAGCAGCAGTGCACCGATCGGGTCACCAGCCAGCTCGCCACACACCGAGGCGGACATGTTCAGCCGCCGGCTTTCGCGGGCGATATGATCCAGCGCCCTGAGCACCGCCGGCTGACAGGCATCATAAAGGCTTGAGACGCGCGCGTTGTTGCGATCCACGGCCAGCAGATACTGAATCAGATCGTTGCTGCCTACCGAGAAGAAATCAACGCGCTCTGCCAGCGCCTCCAGCTGATAGATCACGGCCGGCACTTCCAGCATGACGCCCAGCAGCGGGCGCTCTACCTGAACACCGTCGTCGCGCAGTTCCTGGATGGCACGATCCAACAGTCGACAGACCGTATCGACCTCCTCGACGCTGGTGACCATCGGCAGCAGGATACGCAGGTTGTCCAGCCCTTCGGCGGCCCTGAGCATGGCGCGAAGCTGCACCATCAGCACCTCGGGATGGTCCAGCGTCACCCGAATGCCGCGCCAGCCCAGAAAGGGATTGTCTTCCTCGATGGGAAAATAGGGCAGCGATTTGTCGCCGCCGATATCAAGCGTGCGCATGACCACCGGCAATGGCGCAAAGCCCTGAAGCTGCTCGCGATAGATCCGCGTCTGCTCTTTCTCGCTGGGAAAGCGCTGATGCATCATGAAGGGCACTTCGGTGCGATAAAGCCCCACCCCATCAATGCGCGCGGCGGGCGAGCCGCTCATTTCCACGGCAAGCCCCGTATTGATCATCAGCCGGATGCGAAACCCGTCGCTGGTTTCACTGGGCAGGGACTGCTCGCTTTCAAGCATCGAGGTAAGCGCTTCCTCCTCCTCGATCATGCTCTCGTAGCGCACCAGCAGATCCGGCTGCGGCCGCAGGATCAGCCGGCCACGATAGCCATCCACGATCATGGGCGTGCCGGCCAGTCGGGAAATGGGCAGATCGTTCATGCCCATGACGGCCGGAATGCCCATGGCGCGTGCCAGAATCGCCACGTGTGAGGTGCTCGAGCCCCGCAGCGCCACCAGACCGGCCAGCTTTTCACGCGGAATTTCACCAAGCTGCGCAGCGCTGATTTCGTCACCGACCAGAATGGTGCGATCGGGATAGACCGGCTTGCGGGCGCTGCTGTCCTTTTGCAGATGCGCCAGCACCCGGCGCCCCAGGTCGCGAATGTCTGCCGCGCGCTCGCGCAGGTAGTTGTCGTCCACGCGTTCGAGATAGTTGACGTGGCGCTGAACCACCCGTGACAGCGCATAGGGGGCCCACTGCCCTTCACGAATGCGTTTTTCGACCTCGTTGCCCAGCGCCGCGTCCCCCAGCATCTGCTGATAGACATCGAAAAGCGCCTGCTCCTGCGCCGAGATGCGGCTGGCCAGTCGCTCGGCCGCCTGGCGAATATCATGGCGCACGCAGTCGATGGCCTCGCGCAGGCGCAGCACCTCGGCCTCGATATCCTCGGGCACGCGCTCGGGGACTGCCTCGAGATTGGCCGAGGGCACCACCACAAAGGCCTCGCCAATAGCCATGCCCGGTGCGGCGGCAATGCCATTGAGAAGGGCCTGGGTACCGGGGTCACTCAATCGTGCCAGCGCCCCGGTCGACAGGGCATGCACCAGCACGCCGGCCAGCTGGGCGGCCATGGTGATCAAAAAGGCTTCTTCACCCTCGCCGAACTGGCGCTTCTCGCGCTGCTGGACGACCAGTACGCCCAGCACGCGACGCTGGTGAATGATGGGGACACCGAGAAAGCTTGAGTAGCGCTCCTCGCCGGTTTCAGCGAAGTAGCGAAAATGCGAATGTGACGGCGCCTCCTCGATATTGAGAGGCTCTTCGCGCTGACCGACAAGCCCCACAAGGCCCTCACCCGGCTTCAGGGTGACCTGTCCGATGGCGGAGGCATTCAGCCCGATGGTGTCCATCAGGATGAAGCAGTCACGCTCGTCATCGCGCAGATACACCGAGCAGACATCGGTCTGCATTGCCTTGCGTATGCGCCGCACGATGATCGACAGCGCCGCATCCAGGCTGCGAGCGCCGTTGACCTCCTGAACGATGCGGCGAAGAATTTCGAGCATGGCGTTATATTTTCATCCCTGTATATCTGCCATGTCCGGGCCCCCGAGCGAAAGCAGGCACCCGACCATGTCAATGGCCGCTATTGGCCGGCCGCATCCACCGAATTCTCTCCCGGCAAACGCGGCGCCAGCTCTCGCAGGGCGCGCCGATAGACGTCACGCTTGAAAGACACTACCTGACCCAGAGGATACCAGTAACTGACCCACTTCCAGCCGTCAAACTCGGGCTTGGGCGTGGTATCCACACAGATGCTTGATTCCTGACATCGCATGCGCAGCAAAAACCATTTCTGCTTCTGGCCGATGCAAAGCGGGCGCGAATGGGTGCGAATCAGTCCCTTTGGCAGTCGATATCTGAGCCAGCCACGCGTGCAGGCCAGTATATCGACGTCATCGGGATGCAGGCCGATCTCCTCTTTCAGTTCTCGATACAAGGCGTCATGAGGTGTCTCATCTTCCTTGATCCCACCCTGTGGAAATTGCCATGCATTCTGTCCTACCCGTCGTGCCCACAGTACCTGGCCGCCGCAGTTGGCAATAATGATGCCAACGTTGGGCCGGAAACCGTCGGGATCGATCACGACTTGTCACCTTTTGAAAATAGATTACAGGCATTCTTCCACAAAGCGCGAAAGCGCATCAATACGCGGCGCAACGCCAAAGGCGTGTTGTGGCACATATTAAAGCGCTGTCATCTTTGTAATAATGAAACCGCAACAATCGACATCTTGCCTTTGATGGGAGCTCCCCCCTTGACGCTGGCCATATTTGATCTCGACAACACGCTGCTTGGCGGCGACAGCGATCACGCCTGGAACGATTTTCTGGTGGAACAGGGCATTGTCGATCGCGACCATTTTCGTCGTGAAAACGACCGCTTTCATCGCGCCTACGATGAAGGCACGCTGAATATTCACGACTATCTGGCCTTTGCGCTCGACCCGTTGACTCGCCACACCAGAGAGGCGCTTGATGAATTGCATCAGCGTTTCATGGCGGAGCGTATCGAGCCCATTATCCTGTCTCGGGGCGAGGCGCTCGTGGAAAAACACCGCGCTCGCGGCGACCGCCTTTTGATCATTACAGCCACCAATCGCTTTGTTACCGGCCCTATCGCAAAAAGACTCGGCATCGAGCATCTGATTGCCGTGGAGCCCGAGATGCAGGAAGGTCGCTACACCGGACGCATCACGGGAACCCCCAGCTTTCGCGAAGGCAAGATTACCCGGCTGCAGCAGTGGCTTGGCGAACATGACGTCTCGCTTGAGGGGGCCTTTTTCTACAGTGACTCTCAAAACGACCTGCCGCTGCTTGAGCGGGTCGATAACCCGGTCGCGGTCGACCCCGACCCGATTCTTGCCGATATCGCCGGCAAGCGCGGCTGGCAAATCATTACCCTGCGGGATCGCGACGAACGGCGTGATTCCCTATAATCGACATATCCATCGCGGAGTGTGTCACTTTGACACCACTGGCTGAATCGGCAGACACCCCGATACGATCCGTTTAGACCGCACTACCGGTTGCGGATCGGCCAGTGGAAGTGCCGTTTGACCCAGCGTGTCCTGTTTGTCACTCATCCTTTTGCGACGTTGACGCTGCGGTGTGTAAAGACCCCGTGTCATGTCGGGCTGATGGATCAGGACGCAAATCTCGCATCAAACCGAGCGTGAGAAGCCATGGCAGCAACGACGTATGATGTCCTTATCGTGGGTGGCGGCGTATCAGGCACTGCCCTTTTGTATGAACTGGCCCGATATACGGATCTGAACGCCATCGGTCTGGTCGAGAAGTATGACAAGGTTGCCATCGTCAATTCGCATGGTCGCAACAACAGTCAGACCATCCACTGTGGCGATATCGAGACCAACTACACGCTGGAAAAGGCGCGCACCACCAAGCGCACCGCCGGCATGGTGGTCAACTTCGGCACCAAGCTTGCCGACGAAGAACGCGATAACATTATCTATCGCTATCCGAAGATGGTGCTCGGTATTGGCGACAAGCAGTGTGATTTCCTGCGCAAGCGCTTTGATACCTTCAGCGAACTCTTTCCTGAAATGCGCCTTCTTGAGCGCGAAGACATCGCCGCTCAGGAACCCAGGGTGGTGGAGGGACGTGATCCGGCCGAGAAGATTCTGGCACTGGGCTCGCCCAACGAGTATACGGCCGTCAACTACACCACGCTGTCAGAAGCGTTTGTTAAATATGCCGAGCAGGATGCCGCGAAAAAGGGCATGACCTGTGACATGCACCTGTCGACGCCGGTGCACAAGATCGAAAAGGAAGGCGATCTCTTCAAGGTCACCACGCCCAACAAGGGCACCCTGCAGGCGCGCTATGTGGTGGTGGCCGCCGGCGGCCATTCGCTGCTGTTCGCCCATCAGATGGGCTATGGCCTCGACAAGTCCTGCCTGCCGATGGCCGGGTCGTTTTATTTCACACCGAAGGTGCTCAACGGCAAGGTCTATACCATCCAGAACGAGAACCTGCCCTTTGCCGCCGTTCACGGCGACCCGGACGTTCTGGTCGATGGCAAGACCCGCTTCGGACCAACGGCACTGATGCTGCCGCTGCTTGAGCGCTACAACAACAAGACCTTTACGGAATTTCTGCGCGTTTTCCGCTTTGACAGCAGCGTGGCGAAAGTCTTCTGGGACCTGCTCAAGGTGCGCGACATCCGCAACTACGTCTTCAAGAACTTCATGTATGAAGTGCCGGTATTGCGTGAGAAGCTTTTCTATCAAAGCATCAAGAGCATCGTGCCAGGCCTTCGTCCCGAGGACGTCGAATTTGCCAAGGGTTTTGGCGGCGTACGGCCGCAGCTGATCGACAAGACGGCCAAAAAGCTGGTCATGGGTGAAGCCAAGATCGATCCCGGCACCGGCATCGTGTTCAACATGACACCCTCCCCCGGCGGCACCAGTTGTCTGGGCAATGCCGAAAAGGATCTGTATCTGGCGCAGCAGTTTCTGGGCTTCAACATCGACAAGGACGCTTTCGAGCGCGATCTCCTTATGGGAGAAGTCGAGCTTCGAGGCCTTGATGAGGCCCCGCAAATGTCGCCCGAGAAGTCTTCTCATGGCGAGGATCTCGACCACGAGCGGGAAAAGGAAAAAGCAGGTAAAAGCGTCGGCCCCGAGGCCTGAACCGCCCGACGACCGACACAAAAAAGGCACCCATGGGGGTGCCTTTTTTACGTCAGCAGAAGGCGGCCATTGGCCGCGCTCTTTCAGGCAGCGCTTTTGAGACGCTGACGCTGTATCGAAGCGACTATCAGAGCAAGCGTTATGAGCGCCAGTACGATGAACCCGACCAGTGTCCACCCGGGCAGTGATACGCCCAGAAAGCTGCCTTCAATGTCGGCGCACTCACCCGAGGCGCTCAGCACGGTGGCAATCACGCTTTTAAGCGGCAGCACTTCCATCATGTAATCCAGCCCCGGCCCACAGCTGGGAACCTGATCGGCGGGAAGGCTCTGCAGCCACACATGTCGACCGGCCAGAAACATGCCGGCACCGGCACCGATCAGCGCCAGCACGCCATACACGCTGCCACCCCATCCTCTGGGATTGTGCAGCGCACCGATGACAAGAGGCACCAGCGCCGCCAGCACGGCAACGCGCTGGAAGGTACACAGCGGGCAGGGTTCCAGCCCGAAGCCGTACTGCAGCACCAGCGCGAAGGCCAGCATGAAAATACAAAAGGCGCTGCCAGCAAGACACCACTGACGTGCTGACCGGTTCAACAGGTTCGACATGCGTTGCTCCACCAGTTTACGTTGTCGTTTCGTTATGAGGCGCCATTGTTGACCTTCAATCGGCGCGCATGTTCGAAATAACGCTGCAAAAAGGTCGGAAAATCAACATCGTCACTGTCTTCGGTCTCACGCTGTTGCTGGTGAGAGGTCTCCACCAGCTGATCCAGCAGCGCGTCACGCGCCGTGTCCATCGGCGTATTTGCAAACCACTGCGCGTGCTCGCGCGCCCGTTCCAGTGACCAGGTCACGAAGTCACTGCCGCTGTCGCGCATCTGCTGATGCATACGCCCGGCAGGTGTCCTCTCGGGATGATGAATGAGCGCACGCAGCTCGGTCAGTGCCGCCTGATGAGGCGCTGCTTCATCGGCGCTGTCCATCAGTTCGGCGATCGGCGCCATGGCGTCGAATATCTCTTCCAGACACTCATGCAAAGGGCGATCACCGCTGGCGAAGGAGAGCATCAGCGAGGCATCGCGACCGCTGCGCACCACATGCGCCCGGTTATCGTCGAGGCGGTCACACTCCTCATCGCTGATCCATGGGCTTGGCGAGAGCAGACACCAGACCAGGAACGTATCGATAAAGTGGATCTGCTGCTCATCGATACCCAGCGGCGTGAAGGGATTGAGATCCAGACAGCGCACTTCGATGTATTCAACGCCACGTGACTCCATCGCCTGGGTCGGCGTTTCGTCATGGCGCGCCACTCGTTTGGGGCGAATATCGCTGTAATACTCGTTTTCGATCTGCAGCATATTGGCATTAAGCTGACGCCACTCGCCCTCTTTCTCGACGCCTTCACGCTCATAGTCCGGCCATGGCGTGACGATGGCATGGCGCAGAGTACCGATATAGTTTTCAAGCGAGTTGAAACAGATGCGCAGCTGCGACTGCACCTTGTTTTGATAGCCCAGATCGCTCATGCGAAGCGTGGAAGCGGTATCCGAGGCCAGCGTTTGTTGACCATGGGCATACAATCCGGCATCGCGGCCTTCAAGAAAGCTGCGATCCACGGCAGGCGAGGCGCCGAACAGATACATCAAAACCCAGCTGTTGCGGCGAAAGTTTCGAATCAGATCGAAATAGGCCCGCGAACGAAACGACTGCGCCGAAACGGCCTGCTGACCGTCGATCTCCTGGAGATGCGTCCAGAGCTCGTCGGGCAGCGAAAAGTTGTAATGGATACCGGCAATCGACTGCATGATGCGCCCATAGCGCATATCCAGGCCGTTGCGATAGACCCGCTTCATGGTACCCACATTGGAGTTGCCATAATCGGCGATCGGCACGCTGTCGTTGCCATCGAGCTCGGCGGGCATACTGGAAGGCCAGATCAGCTCCTGTCCCAGATAGCGGTAGCTGTAGCGATGAAGATCCTCCAGAAAGGCCAGCGCATCCGACGGCCGGGAGAACACCGGCGTAATGTACTCCAGAAGCGATTCTGAATAGTCGGTCGTGATATAGGGGTGGGTCAGCTTTGAGCCCAGAGCATGCGGATGAGGCGTCGAAACGATACGCCCTCGAGAATCCACGCGCAGACCTTCCTTTTCAATGCCCCGGCGAATGCGGCCAAAAAGGCCCTGCTGCGCCGGTGCGCTCAATCCATCGATGCGGCGAGTGAATTGCTCGGACAAGGTTGAACACCTTCTCTTGCGGGAGCCCGCGCACAGACGATCTGATCGTGCGCATGTCGGCGTATTGCCGACGCGGGGCTCCGGAACTGTTTTCGTCGTCCAGCGACTGCTGACACTGCATCAGTCAGACACCGGCATCTGCCAATAGTGCGCTCATTATGAAGCGCCACCCGGGCCTTTCAAGCGCCAAAGTGTGCATGCTAACGAGTCTATCATGTCAGCGCCGGCCATCGCCTGACTTGCCGGCACCTGCCTTGAGTAGCGCCGCGCCCAGGGCGCCGACCGGCTCCTGTGAAGCAGCCTTCTCCTTGCCGCGCCCCTGAGACCTGCCGCCATCGCGGCGCCCTGCCCCTGCGGCACTTTTGTCCTGTTCGGTATCAGGCGTGTCATCCAGGCGCATGGACAGCGCAATGCGCTGGCGCGCCTGATCCACGCTCATGACCTTGACCCTGACCACATCGCCGGCCTTGACCACCGACCGCGGGTCCTGCACGAACTGATGCGACAGCGCCGAAATGTGCACCAGACCGTCCTGATGAACCCCGACATCCACAAACGCACCGAAGTGGGTGACGTTGGTAATCACCCCTTCCAGCACCATGTTGGGTACAAGGTCGCTGACCTTTTCCACACCGTCCTGAAACTTCGCGGCACGAAACTCGGGACGCGGATCACGCCCGGGCTTTTGCAGCTCCTTTAAAAGATCGCTCACCGTCGGCAGCCCGAAGCGCTCATCGACATACTCATCGGGCCGGACGCTGCGCAGAAAATCGCTGTCGCCAATCAGGGTTTGCAGATTGCGACGACTGGCACGCGCGATCCGCTCGGCCAGTGGATACGCTTCGGGGTGTACCGCCGAGGCATCCAGCGGATTGCTGCCGCCACTGATGCGCAAAAAGCCGGCGCACTGTTCAAAGGTTTTGGGCCCCAGACGCGTCACCTCGAGAATCTGGCGACGATTATCAAAGGCCCCATGACTGTCGCGCCAGGCCACGATATTGTCGGCAAGCGTCGTATTCAGCCCGGACACGCGCGCCAGAAGCGCCGACGAGGCTGTATTGAGGTCCACCCCCACAGCGTTGACGCAATCCTCCACCACGGCGTCCAGCGAGCGCGCCAGCATCAGCTGCGACACGTCGTGCTGATACTGACCCACCCCGATGGATTTGGGATCAATCTTGACCAGCTCGGCCAGCGGGTCCTGCAACCGTCGCGCAATCGACACGGCACCACGAATGGTGACATCCAGCTCCGGCAGCTCGCGCGAGGCAAACTCCGAGGCCGAATAGACCGAGGCACCCGCCTCGCTCACCATGACCCGGGCAATGTCGCACCCCTTGAGTCGTTCCAGCAGATCGGCGGCCAGCCGGTCGGTTTCGCGGCTGGCGGTACCGTTGCCGATGGCGACCAGTCCGACATCGTGTTTCTTGCACAGCTCTGTCAGCGTGACAAGCGAGGCGTCCCACTGGTTTCGCGGCGCATGGGGATAAATAGCGGTGTGATCCAGCACTTTCCCTGTGGCATCCAAGACCGCCACCTTGACGCCGGTACGCAGCCCGGGGTCGAGCCCGAGCGTGGCACGGGCCCCGGCAGGGGCTGCCAGCAGCAGGTCCTTCAGGTTATCGGCAAAGACACTGATGGCTGTAGCTTCGGCCTGTTCACGCAGCTGACCCAGCAGCTCGGTTTCCAGATGCGTGTAGAGCTTGACCCGCCAGGTCCAGCGCACCACTTCCTTCAGCCAGCGATCGGCGGGGCGGGCCTGGTCCCTGATGCCAAATTCGCGAGCAATCTCGACCTCACAGGGGTGAACGCTGGCCTCCTCCTCGCCGGGCAGCTTGAGCGTCAGCCCCAGCACGCCCTCCTGACGGCCGCGAAACATGGCCAGCGCCCGATGCGAGGGCGTTTTGACGAGTTTTTCACGATGGTCAAAGTAATCCGAGAACTTGGCACCGCTGCTCTCCTGACCGGCAAGCATCGCGGAGACCAGCTCGGCCTCCTGCCACAGGCGCTCACGCAGTCGCCCGACCAGCGCCGGCGCTTCGGCAAAGCGCTCCATCAGGATCTGCCTGGCGCCATCGAGTGCGGTGCGGGCATCGCTAATGCCGTGTGCGTCATCAAGATAATCGACCGCCAGCGCCTCGGGCACCAGAGACGGGTCGTTCAAAAGGGCATCAGCCAGCGGTTCAAGCCCTGCCTCGCGCGCAATCTGCGCCTTGGTGCGGCGCTTTTTGCGATAGGGCAGATAAAGGTCTTCCAGACGCTGCTTGGTATCGGCGGCGAGAATGCTGGCGCGCAAATCATCGTCGAGCTTGCCCTGCTCCTCGATCGAGGCCAGCACGGTCGTGCGACGCTCGTCGAGCTCGCGCAGATAGCGCAGACGGCTCTCCAGAAGACGCAGCTGGCTGTCATCCAGCCCGCCGGTGACTTCCTTGCGATAGCGTGAAATGAACGGCACCGTGGCGCCTTCGTCCAGCAGGGCGATGGTGGCCTCGATCTGACCGGGACGAACAGCGCCCCCACCGGCGACGTCGGAAAGCTCTGTCGCCAGACGCGCTGCCATCGAAGAAATCTGTGTCATGAAAACGCCTTCCCTTTCAAACAGGGCGCCAGGGTATCACAAACCATGCGCAGACGGGACAACGCCGCCACCAGGCAACACCCGTAAAAATAGCGACAGCCCGAAGGCGGTCGCCATGATGGCCGGCGTCATGACGCAGGCGCTACCGAAACCGGCTGGCTCTACTTCTGAGCCAGGCTCGGCCCGGCACGGGTGATGGCATCATCCACCCCGTCGAAGCGGCTGAAGTTATCGATAAATTTCTGGATCAGAGCGCGGGCCTGCTCTTCAAAGGCCGTCTCGTCCTGCCAGGCGCTTCGCGGATCCAGCAGCGTTGAATCCACGCCCTTGACGGCAACGGGTACCGACAGATTGAGGCCGGGCAGTGTCACCGTCTCGGCCTCCTTGAGCTCGCCGCTCTGGATGGCACTGATGATGGCGCGGGTGGTGGGAATACTGAAACGCTTGCCACCCTGCCCGTAGGCGCCACCGGTCCAGCCCGTGTTGACCAGATAGACCCGGGAATCGAAGGCTTCGATGCGCTTGATCAAAAGCTCGGCGTACTCATGCGCCGGACGGGGGAAAAACGGCGCCCCAAAGCAGGTCGAAAAGGTCGCCTCCAGGGCGCTGCCGGCACCGATTTCGGTGGACCCGACCCGCGCGGTATAGCCGGACAGGAAATGATAGGCCGCCGCTTCACGCGAGAGAATCGACACCGGCGGCAGGACACCGCTCATGTCGCAGGTCAGAAACACGATGGCGCTCGGCTCGCCGGCCCGATTGTCCGCCGTTCGCTTGTCGACATGCTCCAGCGGATAGGCCGCCCGGGCGTTCTGGGTCAGCGAGGCATCGTCGTAGACGGGCTGACGAGACGCATCGAGCACCACGTTTTCAAGCACGGCCGGAAAGCGAATGGCCCGATAGATGATGGGCTCGTTTTTTTCGCTGAGATCGACGGTCTTGGCGTAGCAGCCGCCCTCGAGATTGAAAACGGTGCCCTCGCCCCAGCCATGCTCGTCGTCACCGATCAGATAGCGCGCCGGGTCGGCGGACAGCGTGGTCTTGCCGGTGCCGGAAAGACCGAAAAAGAGCGTGGTTTCACCGTTGTCTCCCACGTTGGCGCTGCAGTGCATGGGCAGCACGTCCTTTTCCGGCAGCAGAAAGTTCTGCACCGTGAACATCGCCTTTTTCATCTCGCCGGCGTAATGCATGCCGGCGATCAGTACTCGGCGGCGAGCAAAGTTGATAATGACCGTGCCGTCGGAGTGGGTGTGATCGCGCTCGGGCTGACAGACAAACTCCGGGGCGCTCATGATCTGCCACTCGCGCTTGTCACGGGGATTGAACGGCTGCGCCCGCACAAAGAGATTGCGTGCAAAAAGGCTGTGCCAGGCGTACTGGGCCATGACACGAATGGGGAGATAGTGCTCTGGGTCGGCGCCCACATGCAGCTCGGTCTCGAAAGCGCCCTTGTCGGCCAGAAACTCCTCGACCCGCTCCCACAGCGCATCAAAATGCTCAACGGCAAAGGGACGGTTAACGCTGCCCCAATCGATCTCGTGGCTGGTGGAGGGCTCATCGACGATATATCGGTCGACAGGAGAGCGCCCGGTACGACGTCCTGTTTCCGCGACCAGCGCGCCGTTGGCGGCAAGTTTTGCCTCACCGCGGGAGATGGCATGCTCTACCAGCTCGGCGGCACTTGCATTGATACGGGGGGTGCTCACATTCGTTGTCATGTCTATCCCGGGCATAAGCCGTTCTCTCTCGTTGGGCGCATGGGCAGTTGTTATCTGCCTCTGGCGTTATATTCCCGCATCGACAGGCGCTGCATAACGCGGCGCCTGTCGGCTGGGCAAGCGTATTATGAACAGATCGCTTCAGACGGAGAATGTATCACGCCGACTTTAAACGAAAAGGCACAGTACGCAGGAAAGCGCCCCTGTCCGGGAAAGACATCGATCAATGAAGCGTTGGCGAAGGCGCATCGGGTGATTCGATCAGCGCTTCGATATCGGCGGCGCTGAAGGTGTAATCGGTGTTACAGAAATGGCAGGTCGTGCTCAGCTCGCCCTGCTCCTCGATCACCGAACGCAATTCCTGCGCGCTGAGCTGATGCAGGGCACTGACAAATCGCTCGCGTGAGCAGGTGCAGCCAAAAGCAATGGGGTCCGGTTCGAACACCCGAATCTGCTCTTCATGGAACAAGCGCACCAGAATATCGCGCGCCGGCAGCTCCAGAAGCTCCTCGGACTTGAGCGTATCGGCCAGCATGTTGAGTCGTGGCCAGGCATCCACATCCTCGAGGCTGTCGTCTTCGGGCAGGGTCTGAAGCATCAGTCCTGCCGCATGCTCCTTCGAAGCAGACAGCCACAGACGGCTGGGCAGCTGCTCGGAGCGTTCGAAGTAGCTTTCAAGACACTGCGCCAGCGTGGCCGCCTCCAGTGCGACGATGCCCTGATAGCGCTGCCCCTCATGCGGGTCCAGCGTCATGACAATGTGGCCTTCGCCCATCAGTGCCTGAAGCGTTGCACCCTCTTCGGGCAGGGGCTGGTCCTCGGCAAGACGCGCGATCGCCCTCAGGCGCTGACCGTTCTCGTCATGGCCGGGGTTGGACTCCGCCATCAAAAGGCTGACCGGGCCATTGCCCTTGACCTCAAGGGTCAGCACGCCATCGAGCTTGATGGTGGCAGTCAGGAGTGCAACGGCTGCCAGCATTTCGCTGAGCTGGCGATTGACCACATCAGGATAGCCGTGGCGGTTGATGATGTCCCGGCAGGTGTCGTCGGCCTTGACCAGCTCACCGCGGACATTGGTGTCGTCAAAGATAAAGCGTTGAATATGATCCATGGGTCGCTCGATAGGGAAAAGAGGTGATCGGCGCGGCAGACATGGAGAGATCCGGTCATCCAGGTGGCACACAACGACTATGAATCGTCGTGCCTGTGGCGCTGAAAGTTTTGAATATCGCGACGGTCGCGACGATCCGGACGCCCCTTTGGTGGCTGCATGCTCTTGTCCATGCGGCGAATTTCGGCCTCTCTGGTGCGACGTTCGACGCTGGCCTGCGTTTCACGATAGAGCGCCTGAGCCTCGGACGCGCCGCGACGCTTGTCACTGACATCAATGATCTCGACTTCGATCCGATCCCACCCCTGAGGTAGCGTCAGCAGTGCGCCGGTCTCGACAATCTTGCTGACCTTGGTGCGCGCGCCGTTGTAATGAACCTTGCCGCCATCGATGGCCTTCTGTGCCAGCCCGCGTGTCTTGAAAAATCGGGCGGCCCAGAGCCACTTGTCGAGTCGAACCTGTTCGCTGTCGCTCATGCCATGTCTCCACACCGTTTCTGGGTGTCAATATGGGGGCAAATGTCATGCTCTCAAGCCCCTGTCATTGCAGGGCCGGACAGAGCGGTCGACAATACAGTGCGTAACCCGTGCAGCATGCGTCGAGACGGCGCCCTGCCCGCCGTCCCCGTTTTCGAAGCCCTGGAGGTAAACACATGTCCCCATCAAAAAAACCCGAAATCGGGCGGCGGCAGGCGATCGCCCAGAGTCGGCTTTTTGCCATTGAAGCGCTGGAGCTTGAGTTTTCCAACGGTGAACAGCGCACCTTTGAGCGTCTGGTCAGCAATGGCCAGGGCGCCGGTGCCGTCATGATCGTGGCGATGCCCGACCCGGATCATGTCCTGTTGATTCAGGAGTATGCGGTCGGCATCGAGGACTATGCCCTGACGCTGCCCAAGGGCGTCGTTGACCCGGGCGAGGACATCATCACGGCAGCCAATCGCGAGCTTCGCGAAGAGTGTGGCTATGGAGCGCATGTGATCGAACCGCTGATCGAGCTGACGCTGGCCCCCAACTATATGACCCATCGTATCCATGTGGTCATGGCCACGCAGCTCTATGAGGAACGCCTGCCGGGTGATGAGCCCGAGCCGCTGGTCGTCGAAAAATACCCCATCGAAGACATCGCGGCGCTGCTGGCCCGCGGCGATTTTCATGAAGGGCGGGCCATCGCAGCGCTTTTTATCGCCAGAGAACGGCTTCGCGAACGACAGGAAACGCCCGACCCCATGTTCTGGTAGATCCGTACTCGGCTCGTTACGGTCCATGATTTCGCAACCGGTCACAGGAACCATTAACAAAGCAAGGGGCCCGGCAGCTGACGCCGCCGGGCCCCTCTATAAATCAACTACAATACAGACAGCGATCAGTTGCTGGACGGGCTGGCACCGTGCTCGGTCTGGTCACCGGTTTCCATTGGCTCGGTAGACTGCATCTGGGCAGAGTGTCCCTGACGTCCGGTCATGGTTTCGTCAGCACTCTGGGTGCCCGGGCTGTTCATGGAACTACTGCTGGACTCGCTCATGCCGTCCATGTCATTCATCTGTGCCGAACCACCGTTACCACCCTGATCGGTCGTTGTGGTTTCAGAACTGGTTGCACTGTTGTCCATGGTGCTGGAAGTTTCATTGGCTGCCGCACCGGTCATTTCCTGACCTTCACTGGATGCACCGTTTTGTGTGGCCTGTGTTGACGCCATGGCAGACATGGCCGGCAGCATGAAAGCGGCACAAAAAACGGTAGCGATTACTTTTTTCATGAGTACTCCCTCCAGGGATCTGATTTTTGTTCCGGCACAGCAGACATTGTCATGTCGCACTACCGGGTAAACAGATACTTCCTGCAACGAATATCAGACGACATTGCAGTCTGCCTGCCAAACCAAGGGAGGCAGTCACCGTGGCGCACAGAGGTGCGCCACCGGGTAAGTAGAGATAACACTAGGATACAAACAACGCTTTGTCAAAGTGTTGTACAAACTGATGTAAAGCCTGAGTAAAGGATTTTACTGCCCTTTCGATATTGCTCAGGCAGTAACATACCAGCCGGGTTTCAGGCTGCTTGTCTTGCTCACAGTCATGAAACGGGCTCGCTACCTGAAACTCCATGTCGTTTGTGCGAAAGCCTCAGCTTTTTTTAACAACAGTGCAGGGCAAGGCTTGATATCGTGAACGTCTGGAGTATCTCTATCACAGCGGACGGGACAGGAATGTCTTCCTACTACAGGCAAAAGCGCAAGATAAGCTCATCAGTACTCTCCAGCTATCTACATGTCCTGAATCTCACTCGTCGGCAGCAACATGACAGTGGCGACGGCCACCTGATCGTGTCACTGACGACGCATCTGCCCCGAATACGTGATGTCTATCTAACCATTGAGTCCATCCTGTTGCAGCAGGTCCAAGGATTTGAGATTCATCTCTACATTTCTGATCAAGATATGGAGGCTCTCGGGCAACTGCCTGCCACGCTGCAGCGGCAGGTGGATCGAGGTGTCAAGGTTGTTACCACCGTCAGGGATCATCGCTCTTACGACAAGCTCGTTCACGCTCTCAAGGCGCGCCCCGAGGCCACCATCGTGACCGCTGATGACGATGTCATCTACCCACGCGACTGGCTTGGCCGCCTGCTGGATGGCGCCAGACAATACCCTGACTGTATTGTCTGTCACCGTGGTCATCTGCTCAGGGAATCCACACCGGGGTCAGGACATATCTGCTATCAGACCTCCCGGTCCAGTGTACAAGAGCCGATCAGCCGACCCCTTTTCAATCTCATGCCCACCGGTAACGGCGGCGTGCTTTATCCGCCGGGCTCGCTTGATCCCATGGCGCTTGATCACGATGCTTTCGAATCACTGGCGCCCAATGCCGACGATATCTGGTTCAAGATGGCCTCTCTCAAACGTGGAACGCGCTGTTTTCGTGTCAATCCCTACAATGTCAACTTTCTGCCTACTCGGGCCGCCAACCATCAGCCACTTCACAAGGAAAACGTCAAGGGTGACGGCAACAACCAGAAATTTGATAACTGTCTTAAAAGCTACCCCGAGCTCATGCCAAAGCTTCTTGCCTCGTAAGCAGGTAATATTGCGCCATCAGGAACTGAATACATTTCCGGACCCGCTGGCCTGAAACCATGACACAACGCGTTTTACTGATTGTTCGTAAACTCAATATTGGTGGCATCCAGCGCGTCACCATTAATCTTGCCAATGTACTTCATCGGGCCGGCCACGACGTCCATGTCCTTGTCCTCAAGGGGGGAGATGAGCTGCTGCCGCAGCCCGGTGTCACGCTTCATTATGAAGATTTCGACAAGGCCTTTCGTCGTACCGGAGCGGGACTGGCCTATGATCTGGTGACGCGCGGGCTGCTCAAACCGGTGTTGCCCGGCTCCGGATTTGTCTGGCGCGGCCATTACGGAGGGCGCTATCTGGCGCGCTTCGTTGAGCAACTCGAACGCACCCACGGCCCGGTCGATCGCATCATCGCGCGCGGCCAGGGCGCCTTTGAAACGATATGGCCCTGGCGGGACCCACGCTTTTGGCAGGTCACTGTGTCCTGGCCGGGAGAGTATGGCGGCAGGCTCAAGGGCTTTTATCTACGGCGCCTTTATGACGGCAAGCGTGTGGTCTGCAATACCCCCAACGTGCGCAAACAGCTCGAAAAGCAGCTTGAACACCATCACGTTTCGCCTTCTCACTGGGCCACGATCGGTAATCCCTGCGATATAGAAGCCATCCGGGCCATGGCAGAGGACACCCCTGACGATCTACCCACCAGACCCTACGTGGTTCATGTCTGCCGCCTGTCACGGGTCAAGCGTCAGGATTTTCTGATCCGCGCCTATCTGAAGTCAGGTATCGAGGAAGACCTGGTCATCGTGGGCGATGGCCCCCTGCGCGAAAGCGTTGAACAACTTATCGATGAGCTGGGCGTGCGCGATCGTGTGCATCTCATCGGCAGTCGCACCAACCCCTACCCCTGGATGAAGCACGCCCGCCTTTTCGTTTTGAGTTCCATGAGCGAGGCCTTTGGCATCGTGCTGGCAGAGAGCATGATTTGCGGCACGCCCTGCGTCGCGGTGGATGCCCCGGGCGGCATCCGCAACGTCCTGATCAACGATCAGCGTCGTCTGATTGTCGAAAACACGATCGACGGGCTGGCCGAAGGCATTCGAGAAGGACTCAAAAGGCCCCCGGCACTGGAAAAGGACCCGGAGCTGATCGAGCGCTATCGTGATACCCGTATCATGCAGCAGTTTCTTGAGTTACCCACGACGTAGCGCACCGATGCGCCGTGCCCGCCTCACGCCGCGGTGGGCATGGTAGACTCCCCCTGCGCACCCTGTCTGGATTGATCGGTTTAATTCATGTCTCCAAGGTTTTTTCACACCGCTGCCCCTTCCCGGGATGAAGATGCCTTTGCCCGTCTGGGCAGCCACCGCCTTCGCTGGTCGATGCGCCGCGTTCGCCTTCAGGAGTGGCTGAAATCCTCGTTTCAACAGCGCGTCGGCATTCCGCTTGAGGAGTTCTGGTTTCAGCGGTGGATGAAAGAGCAGCCCGGCGCTGCCCGTCTTGAAAAGGCCGGCCTGCCGCGACGTTCCATCGAAAAGCGTCTGGGCGATCGCCTGACCCTTCATATCAACCCGCGAAACATGATTCGCGACGTCAATTTCAAGGGCGTTGGCGGCGTTCGGCCATCAACCTCGGCCTTTATCTGGGATGGCGACTGGGATGACAGTCGCGGCGATCTACGCCACGGTTCGCGCTATGAGTTCATTACCGATCTGGACGTGCATCGCGACGACCTCACCCTGACACGACGCTTTCAGACGCATGCTGCCGGCATCAGGGCGGGTACACCCTGGGCCTCGGCACATGAAGGCATTCTGCTCGACAGTGAAGAAAAGATTCAGGCCTATCTCGGCATCTATCTGGGATTTCTCGATGACATGGCGCGTCTGGGTTTTGACGCCGACCGCGGCAAGGATGCCCTGGGCGTGGTGGTCACGCGCGAAGGGCGCCTGCTCAAGATCAATCGCGGGCTGCATCGTCTGGCCATGGCACAGCGTGTGGGCCTGCCCACCATCCCGGTGACCGTACGAGCGGTCCATCGCCAGTGGTGGGACAGCGTCACGGCCGACACCACCGGACAAAACGCTCTGGACCGTCTCGCGCAGGCGCTTGAAGGATGCACTCCCGAAACGCGCCCCGGCCGGCTCGACCCCAGAGCCGATCAGGGGCCGATCGAATGGCCGGCACCGCGTGGGTCGCACGCAACGAAGGCGCACTGACTCACAGGTAACATAAAGCCTTCCTGTTCTCCCCCCTGACGCTCTACGCTGAAAGCGCCCTCTCAAAGGAGCCTTTTATGCATCACTTTTATAATCAGCCGGACAATCTGGTCAGCGAACTGCTTGAAGGGCTGGCCCTGTCGACCAAAGTCACCCTTTCCGATCATCGGGATGCGCGCATCGTCATGCGCTCGGACTGGCGCCCGGACCGTGACGGCCGCCAGCAGGTCGCCCTGATTTCAGGCGGCGGCTCCGGGCATGAGCCAGCGCACGCAGGCTTTGTGGGCCCAGGCATGCTGACGGCGGCCGTGGCCGGAGACATCTTCGCCTCGCCGGGCGTGGAGGCCATCCTGGCCGGTATCCGCGCCTGCTGCGGGGAAGCAGGGTGTCTTTTGATCATCAAAAACTATACCGGTGACCGACTCAATTTCGGTTTGGCCGCCGAACGCGCCCGGGAAGAGGGCTTTCAGGTTGAAACGGTGATTGTGGCCGATGATGTCGCCCTGCCGGAGGCACCCCAGCCACGCGGGCTGGCCGGCACCCTGCTGGTCCACAAGATGGCCGGCTACTGCGCCGAGCGAGGCGATGATCTCCAGGCAGTCAGCAAGGCGGCCGGTGACATGGCCGCAAGTGTGCGCTCCATGGGCATGGCGCTTTCAAGCGCCACTCTTCCCGGCCAGGAAGCCGCCACCCGCAAAACGCCCGAGCTGGGGCTGGGCATTCACAACGAACCGGGCGTGCGCCAGGTCACGCCCGACAGCGCCGATGACGCCGTTACGCAGGTGCTCGAGGCGCTGGGCCGCTCCGATAACGGGCCGTGGGTACTGATGCTCAACAATCTGGGGGGCTGTTCACCGCAGGAGATGCAGGTGCTCAAGCGCGCCTGCCTTGAGCAGCTCGGCGTTAAAAACGTATCGCTGATGCTGGGGCCGGCACCGCTGATGACCTCACTGGACATGCACGGCTTTTCCGTTACGCTCGCGCCGGCCGATGAGACCACCATCGATGCCCTGTCAGCACCTGTTGAAGCACCTGCCTGGCCTGCCCCGCAGAAGGTGCACGATATCGAGACCTTCTCACCGCGCTTCAGCCAGCAGCCCCCGGCCGGTGAAGGCCGCCATAATGACACCCGGGCGCAACTGATCAAGCGCCTTGCGATAACTATTGAAGGCAGCGAAAAGGCACTGGACGAGCTGGATTCAAAAGTCGGCGATGGCGACGCCGGTGCGACCTTTGCCGCCGGCGCTCGTGCCGTAGCGAAAGCGCTGGAGGAGAAACGGCTCTCCACTGGCGAAGACGCCCGCCTTGCCAGCGAGCTGGGGCATCTATTTGCCACCGCCATGGGCGGCTCCAGCGGCGTGCTGCTCTCGATTCTGATGACCAGCGCCGCCCAGCGGTTGGAAAGCCAGGGCCGGACCGACTGGCCCGGCGCCCTGCAGTCAGGCGTTGAGCGCATGCAGCATTACGGCGGCGCCAGTCAGGGGGATCGTACCATGCTGGACGCGTTGATCCCGGCCATCGAGGCTCTGGCCGCCGGCCAGAGCCTTGAGGCAGCGGCGCGCTCGGCCCGTTCAGGCGCTGATGAGACCGCCAGCATGCGCCGGGCCGGCGCCGGGCGCTCCTCGCTGGTGCCGGAGCAGGCGCTTGACGGCGTGGTCGACCCGGGCGCCGAGGCCGTGGCGCGCCTGTTTGAAGCGCTGGCCGGCAGCGATAGCCGACGCTGATCCGCGCAAGCGACATAAAAAAAGCCGCCCAACCGGGCGGCTTTTGCTTTCAGGTGCAGGCTCAGTCAAACACGACCTTGGCCACGTCCTGATAGGTGCGGGCAAAGTTCACGGTCATGCCCTCCTTGAGATAGTCCGGCAGCTCATCGAAGTCGCGCTGGTTGGCCTGCGGCAGGATCAGCTCGAAGATGGCGCTGCGCCGGGCGGCAATGACCTTCTCGCGAATGCCGCCCACCGGCAGCACCTGACCGGTCAGCGTAATCTCGCCTGTCATGGCCAGCGGCCGATTGATGTCCTGACCGCGCGCCAGTGACAGCAGTGCGGTGGTCATGGTTACCCCGGCTGACGGACCGTCCTTGGGCGTGGCGCCCTCCGGTACGTGCAGGTGGATAAAGGCCTGATCGAAGTAGCCCGGCTGGGCGCCGAACTCCTGCAGATGACCGAGCACGAAGCTATAGGCCAGATTAGCGGACTCCTGCATAACGTCGCCCAGCTTGCCGGTCAGCTTGATGCCGCGCTGAAGACCGTGCACCCGGGTCGCCTCGATGGGCAGGGTCGCCCCGCCCATGGCCGTCCAGGCAAGACCCGTGACCACACCCACGCCCTTGAGCACCTTCTCCTTGCGGAAAATCGGTGCGCCCAGGAACTCTTCCAGGTTGTTGACCGACACCTTGACCGTTTCGAGATCCTCTTCCAGCAGTTTGACCGCGGCCTTGCGCACGATCCGGTGTAGCTGCTTTTCCAACTGGCGCACACCGGATTCCCGCGCGTAGCCCTCGATGACGTGCTTGAGCGCGGCATCGGTGAGATTGATGCGCTTTTTGGGGATGCGATCACGCTCCAGAAGCCTGGGCCAGAGGTGGTGTTTGGCAATCGCCACCTTCTCTTCGGCAATGTAGCCGGCCAGTCGAATCTGCTCCATGCGGTCCAGAAGTGCCGCGGGGATCGTATCAAGCTGGTTGGCCGTACACACAAACAGCACCTTGGAGAGGTCCATGCGCACATCGAGATAGTGATCAAGGAAGTCAACGTTCTGCTCGGGATCAAGCACTTCCAGCAGCGCCGAGGCCGGATCGCCCTGGAAGGACTGGCCCAGCTTGTCGATCTCATCGAGCATGATGACCGGGTTCTCGACATCGACCTCCTTCATCGCCTGCACCAGCTTGCCGGGCATGGCGCCAATATAGGTGCGACGATGGCCCTTGATCTCGGCCTCATCCCGCATGCCGCCCACCGAAAAGCGGTAGAACTTGCGGCCCAGCGCTTCGGCAATCGAGCGGCCCACGGAGGTCTTGCCTACCCCGGGCGGGCCCACCAACAGCAGAATCGAGCCGCCGACGTCGCCCTTGAAGGCGCCTTCGGCGAGAAACTCGATGATGCGGTTTTTAACGTCCTGCAGCCCGTCGTGGTCGCGGTCGAGCACGTGACGCGCATGGGGCAGGTCGAGCTGATCCTCGGAGGTGATCCCCCAGGGCAGCGCCGTCAGCCAGTCAAGATAGTTGCGCGTGGTCCCGTACTCGGGCGAGCCGGTCTCCAGCACGGACAGCTTGCCCAGCTCGTCATCGATGCGGGCCTGAACGCGCTCGGGTACGACCTTGCCCTCCAGGCGCTCACGGAAGGTATCGACGTCGTTTTCCCGGTCATCCTTGGAGATGCCCAGCTCTTTCTGAATGACCTTGAGCTGCTCGCGCAAAAAGAACTCGCGCTGGCGCTCCTGCATCTGCGCGTTGACCTGCTCGGAGATCTCGCTTTGCAGCTGCGCGACCTCGATCTCCTTGCGCAGCAGGGGCAGCACGACCTGCATGCGATCCAGTACCGGCAGGGTCTCCAGCACCGACTGAAGCTCCGGCCCTCGCGCCGAGGTGATGGCGGCGGCAAAGTCGGTCAGCGGCCCGGGCTCGTTGGGGCTGAAGCGATTGAGATAGTGCTTGAGCTCCTCCCCGTAGAGCGGGTTGATGGGCAAAAGCTCCTTGATGCCATTGATGATGGCCATTGCATAGGCACGCGTCTCGTCGCTTTCCTTCTCGACCGGTTCTCTGGGGTAGTGGACCTCGACAAGATAGGGCGGCTCCTGGGAGAGCCAGCGCGTGATCTTGAAACGACGCAGCCCCTGAGCGATGAACTGCAGCTGCTCTTCGTTGTTTTCGGCGCGATGCACCCGTACGGCGGTGCCATAGACTGGGAACTCGTCCGGCGACGGGTCGGACCCGGTATCGCCGATAAAGGTCAGCCCCACGATATGGTGAGATGTATTGCCAACCTGTTCGAGCGTATCGCTCCAGCGCTTTTTATTGAGCACCAGCGGCTGGACCTGAGCCGGAAAAAAGGGGCGATTGTGTACCGGCAGCAGATAGAGCCGTTCGGGCAGGTATTCACTGGCCGGTACCACAGCCTGTGTCATGGCACTGCCATTGTCGTCACCGGTCTCGATGGTGTAGTCGGACTGATCTTCTTCACTCATGGGCCACCCTGCTCTCCCGTATCAAAACCGTTCACCGAGGGCGATGCCCTGATGGCACCGGATTCCCGGCGTTACCTGTTGTTTCTGGCAATGCGGGCACCGGACAGCGTTATCAAGTCCGGCGCATGTTAAAACCACTGACCGATCAAAACGACAGCGGCTGCCCCTGGCAGCCGCGCAATACATTCCTGACAGACTCGTATCGTTCCTGAAAGCCTAGTTCAACAAAAACCAGGGCTCATCATTGATCAAAAACACCCCCTTGCGAATGGCCAGCTCCAGCGTCCCCTGCTCCGGCGGCTGTCCGGCGATCAGTGCCAGAAGCGGCGGCGTATTGTGCAACGTGAACTGGCCATCAAGGCGGCGTTTGAAGGCCGCCCGCCCCCAGGACGTTCTCAAACGCTCGACGCGGGTTGCCGCAATGTCGGTGCCATCCAGCGTCAGATCGCCGTCCAGATGCATCTGCTGCTCCAGCATCGGGCTTTCCAGCTGCAGGCTTTTCACCACCAGCCGGGGCGAGTCGCTCAATACGGCAAAAAAGTCTTTTTGCCACGGCGCGATCAGCGAGCCGATATCATGCACATCGGCATCGACCGTCCGATCAACGACGCCATCTTTCGGGTCGGCAGGTTGCCGGTCGCCCTGCCAGCGCTGCTCGACATCCCGGCCGATGGTCTGCAGCAGTGCCCGAGCGGCCTGCTCATCGATGCGTTCGATGACGGCATCCAGCGAGGCGCTGCCCAGCTGTTGCTCGGAGAGCGCGGCATTGCCCAGATGCGCCGTCAGCACATAGCTGAGCTCCTGGCGTTCATGATGCGTGCTGCCCTCGACATGCAGGTCGCTGAATGTCAGGGGAAGCCCGCCCTGACGCTGCAGCCGGGCACTGCCGACATCCAGGCTGTCCAATCGACCGGCCTGGCCACCTTCAAGTGTTGGTGTGTCTTCATCGCTGTCGGCTGTCGGAAACAGCATCGACCAGTGCGTGTCGCCAAGGGTCACATGACGCTGGGGGCTTTCGTGCTCCAGCGCATCCCACCGGCCATCAAGACGCAGACCCCGGTCGTCATCAACCACCCTGACACTGGCCCCGGCCAGACGAAACGTCATGTCATGGCCCTGATAGTGCAGTGTGTCGGGGAATCCGGCATTGAGCGTGAGTTCATGGCCGAGATGCCTGATACGACCATCAAAATCGATGCTTTCGCCGTCGGAGAGTGCTTCAGCCAGCAACGCCGTGCCGCCACGGGTCTCGATGTCACCACGTCCCGAGAATCGGGTGCTCCAGAGACCATAGGCGACCCGCCAGTCAATGATGGCGGCAGGTGTGTTCGCATCCGTTTCGGTCGTGATGACCCTGAGCGTGCCATTGGAGGAGAAAAACCCATCGCTTTCGACGGTATTGATGGCGCGAATGCCTGACAGTGCATTGATGTCGGCGACCTGCTCGGCCATCCGGGCGCGCACCTCGTAACGACTCCAGGCAAGCCCTGCCAGCCAGAGCACCAGCGCCAGTACGATCAGCCCCAACAGTGACATTGCCACTTTTTTTTTCATCGGTACTCCCCGGGAATCGATGCGCCGGTGCGGGCCGGCACAAGGCGTACTGGTGCAGACCGTTTATGCGGCGACAGGATTATTTTATCAAACAATCCTAATGCAGCCAGAGCCATACGTGCATCACGCTCCAGGCGTAGATACCGGCCAGCACGTCATCGGCCATGATGCCAAACCCGCCCGCCACGCGGCGATCCACCGTGCGCACCGGCCAGGGCTTGATGACGTCAAAGACCCGAAAGATAACAAAGCCCCACAGCGCGGACTGCCAGGAAAACGGCACGGCGGCCATGGTCAACCAGTAGCCGACGAACTCGTCCCAGACGATCCCCGAGTGATCATGAACGCCCAGGTCCTTCGAGGTGCGATCGCAAAGATAGATGCCGATCACGGTCGCCACGCCCAGAATGGCGAGATAGATGCCCAGCGGCAGCGTCGACATCAGCCAGTAGAAGGGAATCGCTGCCAGGGTACCGAACGTGCCCGGGGCAAAGGGCGCGGCCCCGCTGCCCAGCCCAAAGGCCAGAAAGTGGACCGGGCGGCGCCAGACGCTTGCGGGTGCACGGTTCATGATGAGCCTCCCGCGGTGTGATCTGCGCCATGAAAGTGTTGCCAGCCCTGTCCCGTAGAGGTCACACCGGTGATGCCGGGCTCGCGGGTGACCCGACCGATGACATGCAGGTGGGCGCCCAGCCTTTCGAGCGCTTGTCGGGTCGCGGTTTCCTGCGCCACAGGCAGCGCCAGCAGGAGTTCGTAGTCGTCCCCACCGTTGAGCGCCGCCTCCAGCGCCTCATGCTCGCCCAGCGAGGCCACCAGTGCCGGATCCAGCGGAATGCTTGCACCGTCAAGACAGGCGCCCACCCCTGATCGCGCGCAGAGATGGCCCAGATCCGCCAGCAACCCATCGGAGATATCAAGACCGGCCGAGACGCTGTGACGAATACTCATCGCCTCGGCGACACGCGGGGCGGGTCGCAGATAGGCCGCCACCAGCGGATGGCGCTCGTCGCGCTGGCCGTCAAACCAGGCGCGCAGACCGCCATGCGCGCTGCCAAGCACGCCGGTGACCGCCAGCAGATCATCAGGGCGGGCCCCGTGACGGGTAATGGCATCGTCATCACCCAGCTCGCCATGCACGGTAATGGTAATGGAGAGCTCCTGACCGCGCGTGATGTCTCCACCCACCAGCGCGATGTCATGCTCGCGCGCCAGACCATAGAGACCGCGCGCGAAGCCTTCCAGCCACTGCTCGTCGACATCGGGCAGCGTCAGTGCCAGCACGAACCAGCGCGGTCTGGCGCCCATGGCCGCCAGATCGCTCAGGTTGACCGCCAGCGCCCGATGGCCGATCGCCTCCGGCGAGGCGTCGCGCGGGAAGTGCACATCGGCCAGCGACGTGTCCACACTGACCGCCAGACGGTGGCCGGGAGACGGCGCCAGCAGCGCACAGTCATCCCCCTGCCCCAGCACCACACCGGCACGGGCCTGGTGTGGTGACACGTGATCCGAGCGGCAGGCGTGTTCGACGTCCTGCATGAAATAACGCCTGATGAGATCAAACTCGCCAGGAGTGGCTGCATCGCTCATCGCCCGGACATCTCCCTGACAGGTGAAGGAAAGCGCTGATCAGTCATGATAGGCGTGTACAGACCATGCTCTGAATGAGCCATGGTCAGTCACGGCGCCTGCGCGCCTGAACCTCGACCTCACGCAGTTGCCTGGCCAGCCGATCAAGGATGGAATTGATATATCGGTGCCCTTCGGTGGCGCCAAACGACCGCGCCAGCTCAATGCCTTCGTTGATCACCGAGATGTAGGGCACTTCCGGGCGATGGGCCAGCTCATAGGCCCCAAGGCGCAGAATGGAAAGCTCGATGCGATCGAGCTCATCCAGCTTGCGATCCAGCGCCGGCGCAATCAGGTTGTCCATCTCGCCACAGTGTCTGGCCACACCGTGAAGAAGCTGGTGAAACAGTCCCAGATCCGCGATTTTCATGACCTGAACCCAGTCTTCGTGCGGCTCCAGATCGTCATCGGCGGTCTGGGCGCGAAACTCGGTTTCAAGCTGGGTAATCGAGGTGCCCGTGATTTCCCACTGATACAGTGCCTGTACCGTCAGCTCACGTGCTGCCCTTCGGGCCTGCTGCTGCTTTGAAGGGGCCCGTTTCTGCTGGGTCACGCCACACCTCCGTGATCGGCATCATCGGAGACGTCATTGCCGCCCAGCTGACGCAGCAAAGACACCATTTCCATGGCTGCCATGGCCGCCTCAAACCCCTTGTTGCCCGCCTTGGTGCCGGCACGCTCGATGGCCTGCTCGATCGAGTTGACCGTCAGGACGCCGTTGGCAACGGGCGTGTCAAAATCAAGCTGCAGCCGATTGAGTGCGGCGTTGCACTGCCCTGCCACATGCTCGAAATGCGGGGTGCCACCGCGAATGACCGCGCCCAGAGCGATGATGGCATCCGGTTGAATACGCTCCAGCGCCCGCTTGACGGCCAGCGGCAGCTCCCAGGCACCCGGGACGTGAAGAATATCGATATTGGCATCGTCCACGCCGTGACGAACCAGTGCGTCCACGGCGCCCTCTACCAGAGAGTCGACCACGTGATGGTTGAAACGCCCGACCACGATGACGTAGCGGCCATCGATCTCGTTGAAGCGCCCTTCCAGTTGTGCAATCGGTTGCATGTCATGAAATCCTGTTGTCTCTGATAAAACGCATCTGCGTGTAATGTTAAGCCATCAGACCCGTCGTTTTTCGGGTCCTTCAGGAAAGCGATTGTTGCCGTTCATTGCTATTGTCACTGCCGCGCCGTGCGGCTGTCATCGATACTGCTGATCTGCTCGATGACTTCAAGACCAAATCCCGCCAGCGCCGAGAAGCGCCAGGGCGAGCTTAAAAGTCGCATTCGTCCGACCCCCAGGCTTCGCAGAATCTGCGCCCCGGTGCCGATACTCAAATAGTTGCCGGCCCCATCGGTCTGCGGGTCCTGCGCCCGGGGGCGCCGCTCCAGAAAAAGATCCAGCTGATCGCGAAAGTTCGTCATGCCCCGCTGGTCAGCAAGCAGCACCAGCACGCCGGTATCGCTGGCCGCAATCTCTTCGAGCGCATCGCGCGAGGACCAGCTCTGATAGCCGTCACGGCGCATCCCCAGCAGGTCGCGCAGGGCATCGGCGACGTGAACGCGCACGGTCGTGGGTTGATCGCTTTCGGGCGAGCCCTTGACCAGGGCCAGATGATGCGAGCCCTGAATCCGGTCGCGAAAGCAGTGCAGCTGAAAGGCGCCAGCGTCCGTTTCTACCGGATGGGACTCGACGTGTTCAACGGTCTGTTCGTTGTGAATGCGGTAATGAATCAGATCGGAAATGGTGCCGATTTTGATACCGTGCGTGGCGGCGAAGCGCTCAAGCTCGGGGCGCCGCGCCATGGTGCCATCCTCGTTCATGATCTCGCAGATCACACCGGTCGGCTCGAAACCGGCCATGGCGGCCAGATCGCAGGCCGCCTCGGTATGACCTGCGCGACGCAGTACGCCACCGGCCTCTGCCATCAGCGGAAAGATATGCCCGGGCTGAACGACATCGCCGGGACCGGCATTCCGAGCCGCGGCGGCCTGTACCGTGCGTGCCCGGTCACCGGCTGAAATACCGGTACTGACGCCGGTGGCCGCCTCGATGGAGACGGTAAAGCGGGTACCAAAGCCGGAACCGTTGTCGTTGACCATCAGCGACAAACCGAGCTGTTCGCAGCGCGCGCGCAGCATGGGCTGACAGATCAGGCCACAGGCATAGCGGGCCATGAAATTGATGTGCGAGGCCTCCACACACTCGGCGGCCATGATCAGATCGCCTTCATTTTCACGGTCCTCGTCATCCATGAGGATAACCATTCTGCCCTGGCGGATATCTTCAATCAGCGCTTCCACGGAAGCGAAGTTGTCCGTTGACTGACTCATAACGCTTGCCGGCTAAGCCGCTCCTTTCGATCGATGCAGGGTAGCTGGGGTGAAATCAACATTGGCGACCGGGACGGCGACCATGCACCGGTCAGGATGTGTCGTGATCGTTGACGGGGCGCGCGATGATACGCCAGTCAGGGCCAAAGGCGCGAACATCGACAATGGAAAGCTCTCGCCGCTGGGACAGTTTCTGAAGGCCCGGCAGGGTCAAAAGTCCGCGCGCCTCATCGCCCATCAGTATCGGCGCCATATAGATGACCAGCTCATTGACCAGCCCCGCATCCAGCATGGCACCGCTCAAGCGTGACCCGCTTTCAAGCAGCACCTCGTTGCACTGCTCGACATCGGCCAGATACTGCATCAGCGCCTCAAGATCGACCTGCCCGGCCGGGCTGGCCGCCAGCGTCACCACTTCGGCCCCGGCGGCCACCAGCGCTTCACGACGTCGAAAATGATCGCGATTGTCCAGTGCCCCGGGGCCGGTGGGCGAGACCGTGGCGACCAGCGTGCGCCCCGACTCCGTGAGACAGCGCGCCGTGGCCGGCAATGACAGGGTCGAATCGACAATGACGCGCAGCGGCTGGCGCACGCCCCGCTCATGCGAGACCTGAACGGCGTGTGACTCCGGATGACTGAGCTGTTCAACACGCACGGTCAGCCGGCTGTCATCGCGCATCACCGAGGCCACACCGCTTAAAATCGCGCTGGAACGCGCACGCAGATGCTGCACGTCACGACGCGCGCGCTCTCCGGTAATCCATTTGGATTCGCCGCTGGCCATGGCCGTGCGACCGTCCAGACTCATCGCCATCTTGAGCCGAACATGCGGCAGCGAGCGCGACATGCGCGAGATAAACCCCACGTTGAGCTCGCGCGCGTCCGCCTCCAGCATGCCGACACGGGTACCAACACCGGCGGCTTCCAGCATGGCGATACCGCGACCCGAGACCTGAGGATTGGGATCAAGCATGGCGGCCACGACCACATCCACTCCTGCCTCGGCCAGCGCCTTGGCGCAGGGCCCGGTGCGGCCATAGTGCGAGCACGGTTCCAGCGTGACATAGGCCGTGGCGCCGCGCGCTGCCTCGCCGGCCGCGCGCAGGGCATGAATCTCGGCGTGTGGCTCGCCGGTCAGCTCGTGCCACCCTTCCCCCACGATCTGATTACCGCGCACCAGCACACAGCCCACCCGCGGGTTGGGGTCGGTCGTATACAGGCCGCGGCGCGCCAGATGCAACGCGCGAGCCATGTAATCCTCGGGTTGGCGTGTCACGTCCGACCTTCCTTCCATGCGGCAAAAGGGTACTACCGCACCGTCTGCGGTATCCTCAATGCTCATGAGACTCCTGATCCCTGCCCGTGGCGCCGGCCCCCGATGAGGGTGCTGGCTCACTGGAAAGGCGTTCGATTTCGGCACGAAACTCGTCGATGTCCTGAAAGCGACGATAGACTGAAGCAAAGCGGATATAGGCGATCTGGTCCAGCGCCCTGAGCTGATTCATGACTTCCTCGCCAATGGCGAGGGCATTGATTTCGCGCTCGCCGCGGGCCCGAAGTCGCTGTCGGATGCGCTCGATGGCCGCCTCGATATGCTCGCTGGAGACCGGGCGCTTTTCGAGCGCCCGCAGCATGCCGGCACGCAATTTGGCAGGATCAAAGCTTTCGCGCGAGCCGTCCGCCTTGACGACCCGGGGCATGACCAGTTCGGCGGCTTCATGCGTGGTAAAACGCTCACCGCAGGCCAGGCACTGGCGACGGCGACGTACCTGATCGCCATCGGCCACCAGTCGGGAGTCGGTGACTCGCGTATCCTGCGCACCGCAAAAGGGGCAATGCATGAATGTTCTCTGTCCCGTCGATGAAAGACCCGGTGATCGGTGCCTCGAACCCTGCCGGCCGCCCGGGTTCACAGGGGCGCCATGGGTCACGATCGAAGCGGCGTCGCCATGTGCCCGGCGCGGTCGGCGTGTTGCGACATGTCGACGCATACCCGGGTCCGTATATTGTAACGTTTTACCCTGTGTTCGGAAACGCATCCCCGCGCTGCGGGCGCGAACGGGCATGATTGCGCTCGATCAGGACCAGATGCTGCCCTCTCCCCGCGGGGCCTGCACCGACGCCCTGACGGGCCAATAGAGTTGAGCGGAACAGGCCACGACGCTATTTTGAAGCCAACGATGTCTACCGACAAAGAGCGCTCATGAACATTATCTCCTGGATTTTCGCAAGCATTGCCGTGGGCATGCTGGTCAACCTGATCATCCCCGCGCGCCTGAGCGTCGGTTTTCTCGGTACGGCCGGCATGGCCGTGCTGGGCGGGGTGGTAGTGGCCTTTACCGTCACGATTTTCGGGTTTGCCGCCGAACTCGAATTCGATGTTCGAAGCCTGGCCGCCGCCGTGGCCGGTGCCCTGGGCGCCATCGCCGTCATGACGCTATGGATGATGCGATACAACAAACACTGAACTGCAACAGCACATCTCGATATTACTTTGCAATCAGTGACATACTGCAATGCAACCGGCTTGCCAGTTCGTCACGACGCATCTAGGCTTTGAGCCAGCCCGAAACGGCGTTTAAAGCATCGTCGTTCCGTGGCCCTTTAACGTCCGGTAAGGCAGGACAAGACAACAGCAAGGAGCAGCTGAGTATGGGTATTATCGCGTGGATCATCTTTGGCCTGATTGCCGGCGCCATCGCCAAATTTCTGATGCCTGGCAAGGATCCCGGTGGCATTATCGTGACCATCATCATCGGTATTCTGGGCGCCGTGGTTGGCGGCTGGATCGGTACCGCGCTGGGCTTTGGCAGCGTCGATGGCTTCAATTTCGGCAGTTTTGTCGTGGCCGTTATCGGTGCTGTGGTGCTGCTGTTTCTTTATCGTGTGGTCAAGAAGTAACGCCTGCCCCCGGCGGCTGCCTACGGGCAGCCGCTTTGAGTCCATCACCCATCATGACCCTGCTCCGTTCGACCCCACCCTCGCAGGACCGCTCACCACCCGAGCGACATATCGCCTTTTTACTGATCGAACACTTTTCGATGATGGCGTTTTTTTCCGCCGTCGAGCCGCTTCGAATCGCCAACCGTATCGCCGAACAAACACTTTATCGCTGGACGGTAGTCAGCGTTGACGGTAAGCCCGTCACTGCCTCCAACGAGATGCGTCTGATGGCCGACGCCGCTCTTGAAGACATCGAATCTCCCCATGCGCTGGCGATCTGTGCAGGCTTTACCCCGCTGAAACGGTTGAGCCGCGCCCTGCACCGACGGCTGCACTATCTTGATCAGCAGGGCTGTCGGCTGGGCGGTATCGATACGGGCGCTTTCGTGCTCGCCATGGCGGGGCTTGTTGATCCCGAGGATCGGATCACCCTGCACTGGGAAAGCCTGCCGGACTTCAAGGAGCGATGGCCGCATCTGCAGACCAGTGAAGCCCTGTTCGAGCTGGGCCGAAAGCGCTTTTTCTGTGCCGGCGGCGCCGCATCCATGGACATGAGCCTGGCCGCCATCGCCCGACATCATGGCCAGGACCTGACTCACGCCGTGGCCGAACAATTGATTCATGATCGGGTGCGCAGCCGTGAGGACCAGCAGCGCCTGTCGATCGCAAGGCGGCTGAATCTGCACCAGCGCCCGCTGATCGAAACCCTTCACCTGATGGAGCAGCATCTCGAAAGCCCCATCCCGATCGAGACACTGGCACAACGGGCCAGCGTCTCGCGTCGGCAGCTGCAGCGCCTTTTTGCCGAAGCGCTCGGCAGTACGCCGGCGGCCTGGTATCTCTCCCTGCGTCTGGCCCGGGCGCGCACGCTGCTTGAAGAAAGCGAGATGAGCATCACGGCTATCGCACTGGCCTGCGGCTTCACCTCGGCTTCCGGTCTGAGCCATACCTTTCAGCGCCACTACGCCGTCGCACCCGGCCGGTATCGCCGCTCGAAGGCGCTTTAGGTCAGGACCGGCGACGAATCCCGATACGCCGCCCGGCCTGATCCGGCCAGTGACCCGACTCAACACCCGGCAGTCGTGCGACCCGGGCCGCAATCTCGCCCGGCAAGGCAGCAGCCCGCCCAGTGCGAGTATCGATGCCCATCAGCATCTGCTCACTGGTGGCCAGCCGCTCGCCCTTGTCATCTGTCAGGGTAAAAAAGACATGCAGTCGTTTGGCATCACTTGCCAGCAGCAGCACGTTGCAGTGCACTCGGGCGCCTTCCTCAACCTGCTGTAGGTAGCAAAGATGGGTTTCGAGGGTAAAGATCGTGTATTCGTGGGCACAGCGGCCATGCTCGTCCAGTCCGAGATGGGCCATCAGCGCCTCAACCCCGTGTGAAAAGACCAGCGCGTAGGCGGCATCGTTCATGTGGCCGTTGTAATCGACCCATGCCGGCAGCACGGGCCGTGTCAAAAGCGACAGCGCCATCAGATTCGCCCTCCCAGGCCTTCCTGCTCGGGCCAGTATCGCTCTACCACCTCGAGAAGCTCGCCAAGAAAGCGGTCGCGCCGGGCTTCGAGCTCGGCAACCGACCGGCCGCCGGCCTGGAACTCGCTGCCACCGGCCACCCGGTCGACCAGCTCTGGCGTCAGCTCGGGGGCTTCCAGCCGCGTCCAGGGCTGCTTCAGCGCCGGGCCGAACTGCTCGAGCATATGGCGCATGCCGCCCTCGCCGCCGGCCAGATGAAAGGTCAAAAAGGTGCCCATCAGCGACCAGCGCAGGCCGGCACCGTAGACGATGGCGGCATCGACCTCCTCGGTCGTGGCCACACCGTCGTTGACCAGGTGCAGCGCCTCACGCCATAGCGCCTCCATCAGCCGATCGGCAATGTGACCTTCAATCTCGCGGCGAACGATCAGAGGCCGCATGCCCAGCCGCTCGTAGTGCGTGCCGGCCGCTGCCAGCTGCGTCTGCCCTGTATGCTCGCCGCCCACCAGCTCGACCAGCGGCAGCAGATAGACCGGATTGAACGGATGCGCCACGATGACCCGCCCGGGGGCGTGGCAACACTGCGCCTGAAGCTCGCTGGGCTTGATGCCCGAGGTCGATGACCCGATCAGCACCTGTTCCGGCACGCGGGCATCGATATCGGCCAGCAGGGACTGCTTGAGTGACAGCCGCTCGGGCGCGTTTTCCTGAACCAGATCCGCCCCTGCCAGCGCCTGGTCAAGATCGGTGGTGAAGTAAAGATTGTCGCGACAAGCCCCTTCTGCCAGCCCGCGGCGGCTCAGCGCCGGCCAGGCGGTGTCGATCTGGTTTTGAAGTGTCGTGACTGCCTCGGGATTCGGGTCCCAGGCCTGCACCGTCATGCCGGCCGCCAGCGCCCGCGCGGCCCAGCCGCTGCCGATCACGCCGCAGCCGATCACCGCCATGGTGTCTTGCCTGGTCTGTGCCTGGCTCATGCCTCACCTCCCGGCGAGCGCAGCCCCAGATGCCGGCGCGTATCGCTCGGACTCATGACCCGCCCGCCGAGGGCTTCGACAATGCCGCCGGCCTTCTCTACCAGGCCGGCGTTGTCGGCCTTGATGCCTCTGGAGAGATACAGATTGTCTTCAAGCCCGACGCGCACGTGACCGCCCAGCAGCATGGCCTGCGCCACCATCGGCATCTGCATTCGGCCAATGCCAAAGGCCGCCCAGTGAGCGTTATGCGGCAGCAGATCGCGCATGGTCAGCATGGTCTGCGCCTGCGCCTCGGCCCCCCAGGGAATGCCCAGACACAGCTGAAACAGCGGCGCACCCTCGATCAGACCCTCGTCGATCAGCTGGCGGGCAAAACGGATGTGACCGGTATCAAAGCACTCAAGCTCGGGCTTGACGCCGGCCGAGCGAACCAGGGCTGCCTGTTCGCGCAGCCACCCGGCACTGTTGAGATAGACCATATCGCCGAAGTTGATGCTGCCGCAGTCCAGCGTGCAGATTTCGGGCAGCAGTGCGTCGATCGGCGCATGGCGCTCGGCAGGCGTTTGCAGGTCGCTGCCCGGCCCGGCGCGCAGTACGCCCTTGTCGAGCTCCGGGGAAAGGTCGCCGCCGCCACCGGCGGTCAGATTGAGGACGATATCGGTATCGGCGGCGCGTACGCGTTCCACGACCTCATGAAAATGGTCACTGTCGTGACTCACACCGCCGGTGGCCGGGTCGCGCACATGGATATGCGCGATGCTGGCGCCGGCTCTTGCCGCCTCGATGGCCGCATCGGCGATCTCTTTGGGGGTCACGGGGACAGCGGGATTGCGTGAGGGCGTGTCGCCTGCCCCCGTCACGGCGCAGGTCAAAATGACGTCCTGGTTCATGATGTGTCCTTCGGTGGATGGAGAGGATCTCCAGTATCCGGTGCTCGAAGAACAAACATTTGACGTCAGGTGACGCCCTGATGACGCAGTGCGACATCAGGGCGTCCGGCCGGCACCATCACGGCCTCAGTGGGCGGGGTCGGAAGCGGTGTCAGAGGCGGTTTTGCCGGCGGCGCGGCTCTTGATCAGGCTGGCCACGGTCGTCACCACCAGAATGCCGATAATGACGGAAAGAGACAGGACCGTTGAAATGTGTGGCACCCATTCAAGCGGCTGACCATCGTTGATAAAAGGCAGCGTGTTTTCGACCATGGCGTGCATGACCAGCTTCACCCCGATAAATCCCAGAATCAGCGACAGCCCGAAGCCCAGATACACCAGCCGGTCCAGCAGGCCCCCCAGCAGGAAATAGAGCTGTAAAAGCCCCAGCAGCGCAAAGGCGTTGGCGGTGAAAACGATATAGGGCTCCTGCGTCAGGCCGTAAATGGCCGGAATGGAGTCCAGGGCAAACAAAAGATCGGTCACGCCCAGCGTCAGCACCACCAGAAACAGTGGGGTCAGCACCCGCTTGCCGTTTTCACGTGCCAGCAGACGCTGCTCGTGGAACTGGTCGGTCACCGGCAGGTGGCGCTGGGCAAACTTCACCAGCGCGTTGGGCTCAAAGTCATCGGCATCCTTCTTTTTGTGCTGCGCACTCTCTATCGCCAGCTTGAAGGCGGTATAGAGGAGAAACGCGCCAAAGAGATAAAAGACCCAGCTGAAGCGGTTAATGGCCGCCGCGCCCACGGCAATGAAGATACCGCGCATGACCAGCGCCATGATGATGCCGATCAAAAGCGCCTTTTGCTGATAGATCCGGGGCACGGCAAATTTCGCCATGATGATGGCAAAAACAAACAGATTGTCGACCGACAGGCTCTTTTCGGTGATAAAACCGGCGAAATACTCTACCCCGTGGTCATGGCCCCACACCATCCAGAGCCCGACGCCAAAGACGGCGGCCAGGCTGATGTAGAAGATCGACCAGAGTGCGGATTCGCGCAGGGTCGGCGCATGCGGCTTGCGCACGTGCGAGAAGAAGTCAAAAACAAAGATGGCCGCGAAGCTCGCAACGGTAGCTCCCCAGACCCAGGCTGGAACGTTCATGCATAGTTCTCCGGCAAAGAAGATTTACCGGAGGTCTCTTCCGCCCGATACACGCCATTGACCTTCATGGTGAGACATCGGACCAGCGGCACCGGGCGACTGCCTGATGGCAACAGTTCACCGTGATGACGACACCGCTGTAGAAAAACGCGCGCCTGATCAAAGACACCGCGCCCTGCAGGGAATACTCCCCTCCTTCAACAGCGGCAAGTGTCAGTCAGGTTTTACATCAGCGCAAGCTGATAATTAAGTCTTAAGGTTGTTTCAGGCCCGATACAGTTTGAATTTCCGTGGATCACCGGCTTTGATAAGGAGACGACAATAATAGAAGCCGGAGTCCTGTCATGTCCGCCGCCCCCCTGGTTGCCGCCCTCTCCCGCGCTGATTTTCACACGCGCGCCCGTGCCGAACTTGCCTTCGTCTATGGCGAGCACGCCCCCGACATCCTGCAGCGCCTGGAGGCGCTGATCGCCCAGCATCAAAAAGGGCGTGTCTGCGAGCCGCAGCCGCTGTGGAGCGAGCAGACCCAGATGATGATCACCTACGGCGACAGCATCATTGATGAGAGCGACAGCGCCGCGCTGGACGTGCTGGAGCGCTTTTTGCACGATCACCTTGAGAAGACCTTCAGCGCCGTTCATATCCTGCCCTTTTTCACCTGGAGCAGTGATGACGGCTTTTCGGTCATTCATTACCGCAGGGTCAGTCCCACCGTGGGGGACTGGCCGCAGGTTCGCCATCTGGCCGGGCGCTTCAATCTGATGTTTGATCTGGTCATCAACCACGTCTCGCGGGAATCACTGTGGTTTATCGACTACCTCTCCGACACGCCGCCCGGACGTGATTACTTCATCGAGCTGCCCGAGGACACCGACGTCAAAAGCGTCACCCGCCCGCGCAACACCAAGCTTTTGACGCCGGTCTCGACCCGGCGCGGCATGCGCCATGTCTGGGCCACCTTCTCCGAGGACCAGATCGATCTCGACTTTGCCAACCCCGACGTTCTCATCGAGATGGTCGGCGTACTGCTGTATTACCTGGACCAGGGCGCGCGCCTGATTCGACTCGATGCCATCGCCTATCTATGGAAGACGCTGGGAACAAGCTGCATCCATCTGCCCCAGACCCACGCCATTGTGCGGCTGTTGCGCGCCGTCATGGAGCGTGTCGCCCCGGGCGCACTGCTTCTTACCGAGACCAACGTGCCGCATCAGGAAAATCTGAGCTATTTCGGCAACGGCGATGAAGCCCACATCATTTATCAGTTCACCCTGCCGCCGCTGTTGCTGCACACCCTGACCAATGGAGATGCCCGCGCCCTGACCGAATGGGCCGCCACGCTGCCGCCGCTGCCCGACGGCTGCACCTATCTCAACTTTACCGCCAGCCATGATGGCGTCGGCGTTCGCGCGCTCGAAGGCCTGTTGCCGCGCCACGACATCGATGCCCTGCTGGAGCTGATGCAGCGCTTTGGCGGCTTTATCAGCATGAAGACCGACCCCGACGGGCAGGACTCGCCCTACGAGATCAACATCACCTACTTTGACGCCCTCAAGGGCACGCGACGCGGCGCCGACCCCTGGCAGATTGCCCGCTTTATCTGTTCCCAGACCATCATGCTGGGCCTGCAGGGCATTCCAGCGGTCTATGTTCACAGCCTGCTGGCCACACTCAACGACCACGAAGGTGTCACCCGCACCGGCCGGCTGCGCGCGATCAACCGCAAGCACTGGCAGCGCGAGGCACTCGAGCCGCTGCTGGAGGCCTACAGCACGCCGACGCATATCGTGTTCGAGGCGCTGACGAAGCGCTTGAAGACCCGCCGCCAGGAGCCCTGCTTTCATCCCGATGCATCCCAGAAGATTATCGATCTGGGTCCGCATTTTTTTGCCTTCCTGCGCGGGCCCCTTGCCGATGGCCGCCGCCTTCTCGCCGTGCACAACGTCACCGACCGGTCTCATCCCCTGAGCCTGCCCGAGGCCTGGGCCGGGCACCGCTGGCACGACCTGCTCGGGCGCATCGACCCGAGCGACGACAAGCCGATACTCAAGCCCTATCGCAGCTGCTGGCTGATCAGCGAGGACTAGTTCGAAAGTGGGGACTGCAACCTCCGCTTCACGATGCTGCAACAACACGCTTTCAGGATGCAGGGTGCCCGGTACTGTCCGTGACAGTGCCGGGCCACGACAATCAACAACCACCTGCAAGGACGCCCCATGTCATTTTTCTCCCGGACTCCCGCCCCCTGGAGCTTTCACCAGGAAGCCCAGCAGCTCGCACACGGCCTCGGCGCTCTCACGGGCTGGACCCAACAGTGGCTCTCGCCGCTCGAATCACTGATCACACGCCTAGACGGCCTGCTCGAGCGCATCGGCGACAGCCTGTTCCCCGAAGCGCCGGCCCGGCCCGAGCCGCCACAGGACGTGCCGGTTGACCCGGAGACACCGGCCACCCCCGTGATCACGGTGGACACCGAACGCTCGGAAGGTCTGACCCTCGATGACGCCGGGGCCAGCATCCGGGGCGTGATGGGCGACCCGACCGACCCGGCCTCGACACGCGGCATCGCGTTCGCCTTTACCGATGACGACATGCCGCGCGAGCAGCTCACGGTTACCATCGACAGCAGCGACCCGGGCGTGGCCCGCGCCGCGCTCGACGATCAGGATGTGCTGCGCATCGCCCCGGTCAATGCCGGCAACGCCACCATCACCGTGACGGTCAGCGATGGCGAGCGCGACAGCCAGTACACCATCGACTACGCCGCCGCCGACGGTCGCGATACCAACCAGCAGGCGCGCTTTCACACCGGTGCCTCGGACACCTCGGCTGCCATTGCCATCGGCGAGAGCTTCTTTCTGGCCGGCGACGACGAGGATCAGACCCTGCGCCTTTATGATCGGGACCAGTCCGGCGCGGCGCTGAAATCGTTCGATCTCAATGACGCCCTGGGCCTGAAAGACGGCGACGAGGTCGACATCGAATCGGTGGCCGATGTCGGCAACGGGCACTACTACTGGCTGGGGTCGCTGGAAAACAGCGAGCGTTCGATGATTTTTGAAACCCGCGTGACCGGCGACAGCGTCGAGGATCTCGAGGTGACCGTTACCGGGCAGTTCAGCGGGCTCCATGAGGCCGTCATGCGCTGGTCGGCCAGCGAGGCCCCCGGACTTAACCTGGCCGACGGCTTTCAGGTCGAAGGCGCCCTCTATCGCGACGGCACACTCCATCTCGGCATGCGAGAGCCCATCGGCGATGATGGCCGGGCCAGCGTGGTCACCGTGACCAACGTGGACGCGCTGATGGCCGCCGGCAGCGCCGACGGTGCTGAATTCGGCGCGCCCCTGCGCCTTGATCTGGACGGCCGCACGATTCGCGACATCACCCCCATCGGTGACGGCACCCACCTGATCAGCGCCGGCCCCGCCGAGGAGGACGACGGCGACGACACCAACAACGACTTTCAGCTCTACCGCTGGGATGGTGCCCATAAGGCCGTTCCGGTCGAGGGGGTCGATCTCAACACCAACGTTGAGGCCACCGGCGGCACCGCCGAAACCCTGAGCAACATTCGCGTCAATGAAGACGGTTCGGTCAGCCTGGATGTCGCCTACGACAATGGCACCAGCGACTGGTCTGACGATGGCACCCGCTCCAAGGATCTCGACGAGGACCTTCAGACCTTCACCTCCAGCACGCTGACGTTCGACGCCCTGCCGAGTCTGGCACCGGAACGCGGCGATATTGCCCTGACCGCGATCGACACCGAGGCCGATACCTTCAGCCTGGTCGCCCTCTCCCCCGTAACGCCCGGCGCTACCCTGACATTTGAAAGCGGTGGCGAGCCGATCACCTGGACGGCCCCCGAGAATGGCGTGCCGGCCGGCGCGCTCATCGACAGCGAACAGCTTGACGTTCGCCTGCCGCTGTCCCTTGATGCCGGCCTGACGGTGCGCGATGGCGAAGGCACCCCCCTGTATCGTCTGGGTAGCGACGACGGCGCGGATCTCTCCCTGCCCGCAGGAGAGACCCAGTGGCACTACGCCGGCGACCGGGAAGGCAGCCTTGAGGACCTACGCGAGGCGCTGGGCGACAGCGATGCCTGGCAGACCGGCGCAAGTCAGGAGGGCAACTTCACCGTCAACACCGGCCACATTCCGCTGCCACCGCCCGAACCACAGGATCTGGGCATCGCGGTCACCGAAATCTGGCCCGGTCAGAACGGCAGCAACCTCTCCGAGGACTGGTTCGAAATCGTCAATACCGGCAGCGACACGATCGATTTCACCACCACGCCCCTGTACTACGATGATGACAGTGCCGACCCCGATGATGCCGTCATGATTGAAGGTCTCACCACACTCGCCCCCGGCGCCACGGCCCTGGTGGTGGCCAACGGTGACGAGGCCGATGTTGCCGAGTTCCGCAACGCCTGGCAGAGCACCCTTGAGGACAGCACGGTCGAGATCGGCCATACCGGCAGCGCCGCAGGCCTGGGCCAGGGCGGCGATGAGGTCACGCTGTGGCTGGGCGAGCCCGGCCGCGAGACCCTGGCCGCCCGCGAAGCCTACCCGGATACGACCGGCTTTGACGGCGCCTCCTGGGATGTCATTCATCAGCGCTTCACCACGCGCGACAACGGCGGCGTGGTCAGCGACACCTTCGGTGGTGACGACGGTGACATGCCGGCTGTGGCCGCCCCCGGCCGCCAGCCGGGCAGCGACGGCGAAACGGACATGTCGAATGCAGGCCTTTTGATCAGCGAATACGTCGAAGGCAGCGGCTACAACAAGGCGATCGAGCTGACCAACCGCGGCGGCAGCGATCTGTCGCTGACAGGCTTTACGCTGTCGCTCTACTCCAACGGCAACACCGAGGCCAACGCATCGCAGGATCTGGATCAGTATGGCAGTCTGGCCCCCGGTGGCACGCTGGTACTGGCCAACAGCCAGGCCGATCAGGCGCTGCTCGATCGCAGCGATGCGACCAGTGGCGTGACCAGCTACAACGGCAACGATGCCCTCGTGTTGACCAACGGCGCGGGCGAGATTCAGGACATTGTCGGTACCGTCGGCGATGACGCGTACTTTGGCCGCGATATCACCCTGCGCCGTGACGAGGCCGTCACCGAGGGCAGTGACCGCTTCGACACCGACCAGTGGCAGGAGTATCCCCAGGACACCTTCGATGGCCTGGGCGGTGACGGTGCCGGCGATGCGCCCGACAGTGATGCCCCGGGCGATACCCCCGACAACGAAGCGCCGGGCAATGACCGCCCGGACAGCAACGGAGACCCTATGGACCTTCCCCCCGTGGAACTGATTTCCACCATTCAGGGCAGCGCCATGAGCAGCGAACGCGCCGGCGATGAGGTCAGCCTCGAGGCGATCGTGACGCTGGATGCCCGCGACGGCATGAACGGCTTTTTCCTGCAGGAGGAGGACGCCGACCGCGACGGTGACAAGACCACCTCCGAGGGCATCTTTGTCTACCTGCCCGACGACAGTGACGTGGCCGACTTCACCGTGGGGGACCGGGTCCGGCTGACCGGCACGATCGAGGAGTATCAGGGCAAGACGCAGCTGAGTGATATCGCCGCACTGGAAGTCACCGGCCGAGACCAGCCACTGCCCACGATTACCGAGTTGGACCTGCCGATCGACGACAAGTCGTCTCTGGCCGCGCGCGAAAGCATGCGGGTGAGCTTTCAGGGCGAGGACGGCGCGCCGCTGACGGTCACCGACACCTATGAGCTGGGGCGCTATGGCACGGTCACGCTGTCCGCCGACGGGCGTTTGCAGCAGTTCACCGAGGTCAATGCCCCGGACCAGGTCGGCAACCAGCAGTGGCTGGACCAGCTTGAAAGCCGCTCGATCCTGCTCGATGACGCCAGCAGCGCGCAAAACCCGGAAGAGATTCTATTCGGCCGCGGCGGCGAGCCGCTTTCGGCGGACAACACCCTGCGCGGCGGCGATACGCTGGATCAGGCCACCGGCGTGCTCGATTTCGCCTACCAGCAGTGGCGCATTCAAAGCGACCAGGGCCTCGACTTCCAGCCCGCCAATGCGCGCCCCGAGCAGCCCGATGCCCAGGCGCTGGGAGATGCGCCGCTCAAGGTCGCCTCCTTCAACGTGCTGAACTACTTCGAAACGCTGGATCAGTCAGGCAATCAGATCACCACGCCCGAGGGCACCGAACACAGCCCGCGCGGCGCCAACAGTGAACAGGAGCTGGCGCGCCAGCAGGACAAGCTGGTCAATGCCATTGTGGACAGCGATGCCGATATTGTCGGTCTCAACGAGATCGCCAACGACGGTTTCGGCGCCGACAGCTCGATTGCCGGGCTGGTCGAGGCGCTCAACGCCCGCAGCGATGACGGATGGGACTACATTACCCCGCGTGATGACAACGGCAACGTGGTCTCCCCCGGCAGCGACGCCATCGCCGTGGGTCTGATCTATCAGGGCGACAGCGTGACCCCGGAAAACGATGCCGCGGTCAACACCAGCGGCGCCTTTGCCACCGGCAACCGGGCCCCCATGCTGCAGACCTTTCAGGACAATGACAGCGCTGAGAGCTTCTCGATCGCGGTCAACCACTTCAAGTCCAAGGGCAGCGTGATCAACGGCGAAGAGGCGATCGGCGACGGCCAGGGCAACAACAACCCGACCCGGGTCGAGGCCGCCGAACAGCTCGCCGCCTGGATCGAGACCGACCCGACCGACAGCGGCAACAGCGATGTCCTGATCATTGGCGATCTCAACAGCTACGCCATGGAAGACCCCATCACCACGCTGACCGGTGAAGGCTATACGCTACTGGATAACGACTACTCCTACAGCTATGACGGCCAGTGGGGGTCGCTGGACCACGCCCTGGCCAGCCCCTCGATGAGCGATCAGGTCACCGGCGTCACCACCTGGCACATCAATGCCGATGAGCCGACGGTGCTCGACTACAACACCGAGTACAAAAGCGCCGAACAGGTCGAATCGCTCTACGATGACAGCCCCTTCCGCGCCTCGGATCACGACCCGATCCTCATCGGCATTGACCCCGGTGCCGATACCCAGCAGGCCGTCGGCTTCTGAAACGACTCAAAAGGAAGACGTAAAAAAGGGCGCCCTTCGGGGCGCCCTTTCTGATGCTGTCTTTCTTGTTATCGCAGAACTGACGTTGTTGTTGTTTTGATCGATGGTGTTCTGAGGAATGTTGTTTTAAGGGTGGGCGTTCTGATCGATTGAAACCGGTGCCCCGAGCGGGGCACCGGCTCATTGGTCGATGATCAGGCGACCGCCAGCTCGCTGTTCTGCAGCTGGGTGTCCACGCCCATGACCTCGGCGGCAGGCAGATCGGAGAACTCAAGCCCCATGGCCGTGGCCAGGCCCTGACCCACTTCGGTGTTGTCCAAAAGGCCTGCAAAGATGTCCGAACCCGGGCCGGAGGCGTACAGCGGCACGTTTTCCGCCGTGTGGTTGCCGGAGCTGAAGCTGATACCGCCCTGGGCGTTGAGCGTCTGCGTCAGAGCCGCAAGACCGGCATCTGCATCATCAGCCGACAGGATCGTGTCCAGCTCCTCATCGGTCAGCTCAACGCTACCGCCGGTCATCTCGGCCACGGTGCTTTGCATGATCCCGGCCGCGCCGGCATCATCGCCGGCGGCGTCAATGCGCTCGCCGGCCTCGTCGTACATCTGCTCGTAGGTGGCGGTGAAGTTTTGATAGATCGAGGCGTTGTTGTCCTGCGTGGACTGTGCCGACATACCGCCGGTTTCGTGATCAGGCGCAATCACGATCAGGGTGTCCGGGTTCTCCTCGGAGAACTGCTGGGCCGTTTTCACGGCATCTTCAAAGGCCAGCGAATCGTTCATGGCCCAGCCGGCATCGTTGGCATGACCGGCCCAGTCGATCTGGCTGCCCTCGACCATCATGAAAAAGCCGTCTTCATTCTGCGACAGCGTATCCAGTGCGGTCTGGGTCATCTGAGCCAGCGTGGGCTGGTCATCACCGCTTTCGCCATAGCTGGTGTCCATGGCGTCATCGGCAAAAAGCCCCAGCAGGCGATCGCCTTCCACGCTTTCCAGATCAGTGGCATTGCCGACGAAGGTATAGCCCTGCGACTCGGCCTGAGCCAGCAGGTCGCTTGCGGCCATGCCACCGTCCTCTTCAGAGGTGAAGTACTGCAGACCGCCGCCCAGCATCACATCCAGCTGATCGTTGCCGATGAACTGCTCGGCAATGGTGGTGGCATCGTTGCGATCGGCCACGTTGGCGCCGAATACGGCAGGTGTGGCGTGCGTGACCGAGGAGGTCGAAACCACGCCGGTGGACTTGCCAGCCGCCTGGGCCAGATCCACGATCGATTCCAGATCCTGACCGTCCGGTGCGGTGGAGATCCGGCCATTGTCGGTTTTTTGACCCGTGGCAAAGGCCGTGCCCGCCGCCGCCGAATCGGTAATCAGCGAATTGGCGGATTCCGTCTTGATCGCACCGGTCAGCATGTTTTCGGCATCCCAGGCCGGCACTTCTTCACCGCCCTTGAAAGTACGAAAGGCCGTGGAGTAGTCCGTGCCAAAGCCGTCCGGCACCATCATGATGACGTTCTGGGCCAGACCATCATTGGCCGGCACTTCCGGCTCGGGCGACGGCATGCCCGGCATTTCCGGCGACTGGCCCGGCTGGTCATCCTGACCGGCCAGCACATCACGGAAGGCATCGCTCAGCTGGCCCAGCGCCTGGCTGTAGCCATCCAGAATCGATTTCGTGGCATCCAGAAAGGCCGGGACCAGCGCTGGCTCGGACGCCCAGGGCGTGTCGTTGCCGGACCACAGGCCTGAAAGCGGTGACAGGGACTGAAAGGGAGAGAACATGGCGGAAGACGCACCATCCATGGTCATCGCGTTGCTGCCATACAGTGAACCGGTGTTGCCGTACATGCCGTTGCTGTAGCCGAACATCGTCATTCTCCTGAGTCGTTATGTGCCCGAAACCGGGCCATGCGCGCTTTAATGAGAGTGACCTTCTCCGTGACAGAATCCGGACAGCGTTGTCCGAACAACAGGGTCTGGAGCTCAAGGCCCGGGTCTGAACCACCCGCCCGGACATGTTCGCCCGCCACTCATGACGGTTTGCCTGCATCCAGATGACCACGGCGTTTAAAGACGCAATGATTGGCAACAGTATGTAAGTATTTTTTACGACGACACCTCAACACCGCCTAGCAACGAGGTGTCATCACGGGGCGGGGTGGCAGGACGCAAGCCATACGCGCTTTTCACGGCCATTTTAAATCGCCCCTACACATCGCCGGCGTTGTCGGCTTCCACGGCGTCATACATGCGCTCGAGCATATCCGGAAAGGCGGACTGCACCCGGCTCCAGCTGGGGATAAAGGGCTTGTCGCGGGGGCTTTCGAGAAAGGCGACGCCGGCTTCCATGATGCTCTGGGCAAACAGCTCCACGGCCTGCTCCTCGCTGTGCCGATCGACCTTGAGGCCGTTCATCATCGCATCGTGGTAGTAGTTCTCGATGATATCGAGCGCGGTGCGGTAGTAGGTGGCCTTGAGCGTTCGAAAGTGGGCCTCGTTCATGGTCACACCCAGCGTTGCCAGCTTGCGATAGAGCGCCTTGGCGATGTCGGTGCTCATTCGGTAAAGCCCGGTGGAGGCGTCTTCCGGCGACAGCGGCTGATGCTTGTGATCATAGTTGTCGGCGATATCGACCTGACACAGCCGCTTGGTGGAGTAGTTGCGATGCACTTCCGAGAGCACGCCGATTTCCAGGCCCCAGTCGCTGGGAATGCGAATGTCGTTCAATACGTCGGCGCGCATGGCGAACTCTCCCGACAGCGGATAGCGATAGCTGTCGAGATAGTTCAGATAATCCAGCGGGCCATGGATCTTTTTCAGCGCGCGCAACAGCGGTGTCACCATCAGCCGCCCTACTCGGCCATTGAGCTTGCCGTCCGCGATGCGGGCGTAATAGCCCTTGCAGAACTCGTAGTTGAAATGCGGATTGGCGACCGGATAGAGCAGGCGCGCCAGCATCGAGCGATCGTAGGTGGTGATATCACAGTCGTGCAGCGCGATCGCCTCGGTACGGCCTGATGAGATGGCATACCCCGAGCAGAACCAGACATTGCGCCCCTTGCCCGGCGCCTGAGGCGAAAGCGATTCGGCGGCAAGCTCGGCATCCAGCGCCCTGAGGCGCGGGCCATCGTTCCAGAGGATGCGGTGACGCTGGGGCAGCCGGGAGAAGAATTCCCGGGCGTGGAGAAACTGGTCCCGGTCGGCCCGGTCCAGCCCGATGATGATCTCGTCGAGATACTCGACCTGCGAGAGCTGATCGATAATGCGGGTAAGCGCCGGGCCTTCAAGCTCTGAAAACAGCGAGGGCAGGATCAGCCCCATCGGACGGCGCTTCGAAAACCCCACCAGATCACTTTCCAGCGCTTCAAGCGGGCGCCGCGTGAGGTTATGGAAGTTGGTAATGATGCCGTTTTGATAAAAATCGCTCATCGTCTTTCCCCTGTCGCTGTCAGCCCAGCCAGTGATCAAGACCTTCCGACCAGCCTGCCGGGCCCTTTTGTGTTGTTGTATAAAGCTGGACAGTCTCGGCGATATTGATCGTCAGGTCATGCTCGCCGCGGATCAGCACCGCCCGGTCAACGCTTTCCAGCATCGCCACATCGTTGGGGCCATCCCCGAGTCCGATGGTCATTGGCCGCCGCCCCTTGAGCAGGTGATAGCGGTCCACCAGCCAGGCTATTGCACGCCCCTTGCCGCTGTTGTCGCCCAGTACATGATAGAAGCGCCCGCCGCGGGTCAGGGACAGCCCGGCCCCGATCAGCAGCAGCCGAAAGCGTTCGAGCGCCTCGTCGGTGTCTTCCCAGATCAACGGCTCGGAGGCCTCTCGAAGATGGGCAAGCTCGGCGCCCTGGCTATCCAGGCCGGTATGCTCGGCCACCTCCTTGATGCTGAAATCGCCAAAGCCTCGAAAGCGAAACCTTTCAGTGGACCGGATGGCCTCCAGCACGTCACGGATTCGCCGATAGGGCACTCCCAGCACGATATCCGCCCAGCCCCGATCATCGGGCGTTTCGTCAAGACACCAGGAGGCCGGTAGATGAATGGAGGCACCGTTTTCGGTGATAAAGGGCGAGACCAGTTCCAGCGTCTGATGCAGCACCATGACCTCGGCCGCCGTCTTGCTGGTGTTGATGATCAGCGGCACGGCGTCCTTTTTGAGACGGGCAAGCCAGGCCAGAGCCGGAGTGTAATCATAGCTCGCATGATCCAGCAGAGATCCGTCCAGATCCGTAAACACCAGCAGCGGCGGTTGTGGCGTTGATGTCATGGTGTCAGCTCTATAAGAAAAGGCCGTTATCGGCGACAGAAAAATCAGAATAGTCTGTATGAACTTAAACACATCATATAAGGCGCGGGCAGTAAAGATGACCTGCTCGTGTCAACCAGGGTTGTCGTCAAAAATGAAACACCGGGATGGGCAACTCCCAATACGCAAAAGGCCCATCGCAGTGCGATGGGCCTTTTACTATCGATGATGTCAGTGCTGTTACACGAACATCATCGACGATCGAATTTTGTTAGCTGCTACGTGCTCAGGAGCACTGCTGCGGGTCGGGGAAGTGGATCTCGCCACCGCCGCTGCCGCCACCATGGCCACCGTGGTTGCCGTCGTGGTAGCCGGCATGACCGCCATTGCTGCTGTCGTGCCGATTGCTGTTCCACCAGGCAACGCCGCTGCCAAGGAACAAGATAATTAGAAGTGCAATGGTTGCCTGACTCATTTTCCCTGTCTCCACCGTCGATGCGGTAAATGTGAACGAGAGAAAGATGACGCAACATGAAGTAACAAGATGTGCAGATTTGCGGTCTAATCGTCAAAATAAGACAGCAGTATCAAGGGGGTTATCAGATTCTTTAACCGCTTTGTGCCGAAAGAAATTCGACCGACTCATACCTCCAGGCGGGCAAAATAATGATTAACAACCGGCCGGATTCACACCAAAGACTGCATTAATGCCAAAAAGAATGAATCCACTCATTGCCATAAAACCAGTCCCGAAGCTAACACCTTGATTCAAATGACGGTTACCCAACCGCACTGTCTTCCCATTATTCGGCTGTCCCGGGCGTGGTACTTCACTTTTCCGGCTTTGCAGGCACTGCACACGAGACGCCCAGGAAATCGTATTTTTTTCGCGGTTTTCACCAAAGCGTCATCGATCTGACCCGGCGACGTCATGTCGTGGCGCCATCCTGCGTGACAATATCCCACGCAGGAGAACACTCATGGCTTCCTTGTTGATGACGATGGCAGTAGCGATGGTGATGTGGTGCGGCGTCAGTCTGTGGCTTGCCAGCAGCTTCGTGCGCACCGCTCGCTCCCATGCAGGCCCCGTGGGCGATGAACACGCCCTGATCATTGCGGGCGCTGCCAAACCGCGCCCGAACGCCGACAGTGCCAACGACGATGAATACGACACGCAGACCCTGCGCAGCCTTTGAGCCTGAACGGGCAGCGGGCCGGCTTTCGGTACTCGCCTGGCGAGCCCCTCATTTCCTGAAAAAAGCGCTCGATGGCGCATCGAACCGAATGCTTTTTGAATCCGCCTTGTGTGGATTTTTTCCTTTCTGGATCGGTACCTGCCCTGACCTTCCCTCCTTATTGCGACCCGCCTTTCCTTTTTGAATTAAACAAAAGGGCCAGGCGTTTTTTATAAGTCCATAAACGCCTTGTTAAGCAGGTCTGCGTTAAAGTGTCGCACTTCATTTCGCGCACTCCCCTGCCCATCGCCTTTTTTCAGGTCGTGATGGGTGGCTCGCCGTCGATGGCGAGCCCTACTTTGCAAGTCGAGAAAAACACTTCATGAAAAAACAACTGACAGCGGCGCTGTGTCTGAACCTCTGCATGGCTTCAGGCTACGCGATGGCTGCCGATGACAGCGAGACCATCGATGTCGCCCTGATCGGCGGCGGCATCATGAGCGCCACCCTGGGCACCTACCTGGAAGCGCTTCAGCCCGACTGGAAGGTCAGCATGTATGAGCGTCTGGACCAGGTGGCCGAGGAAAGCTCCAACGGCTGGAACAATGCCGGCACCGGTCACTCCGCCTTTGCAGAGATGAACTACACCCCGCAGCGTGACGACGGCAGTGTAGACGTCTCCCGCCCACCCAAAATTACCGAAGCCTTTGAGATCACCCGACAGTTTCTGTCGTATCAAGTGCTCAACGGCGTCATGCATGACCCGGGCTCGTTTCTCAACAACACACCGCACATGAGCTTTGTCTGGGGCGATGATCACATCGACTTTCTGCGAAAACGCTATGACGCCATGCAGCAAAGCAGCCTCTACAAGGCCATGGAGTACTCGGAAGACCCCGAGGTCATCCGTGAATGGGCACCGCTGATGATGGAAGGTCGCGATCCCGCCCAGAAGGTCGCCGCGACGCGCATGGAGGCCGGTACCGACGCCGAATGGGGCGAAGTTACCCGCCAGCTCATCAGCGCCTTGTCAGAACAGCACGACAACTTCAGCCTGAGCACCGGCAGCGAAGTGCGCGATCTCAAGCGCAACGATGACGGCAGCTGGAAAGTCACCTGGGCGGATCTCGACCATGGCGGCGAAGAGCACAGCATCAACGCCCGTTACGTCTTCATCGGCGCCGGCGGTGCCGCCCTGCCCCTGCTGCAAAAATCCGGCATCCCCGAAGGGAAAATCTACGCCGGCTTCCCGGTCGGTGGTCAGTTCCTCGTGACCAGCAACCCCGAGATTGCCCATCGCCATCATGCCAAGGCCTATGGCCTGGCCGCGAGCGGGTCACCCCCGATGTCCGTACCGCACCTGGACAGCCGCAAGCTGGATGGGAAGCAGCGTATCCTGTTCGGTCCGTTTGCCAATTTCTCGACGAAGTTTCTAAAAGACGGCTCGTGGACGGATCTTTTTGGCTCCATGACCACCAGCAACACCCTGCCGATGATGAAGGTCGGTCTGGATAACTTCAGCCTGGTCAAGTACCTGGTGGGCCAGGTGATGCTGTCCGAAGATGATCGTTTCGAAGCGCTCAAGGCGTACTACCCCGAGGCCCAACGCGAAGACTGGACGCTGATCAACGCCGGCCAGCGCGTACAGATCATCAAAAAGGACCCGGAAAAAGGCGCCGTTTTGCAGTTCGGCACCGAAGTCGTGACATCACAGGACGGCACCATGTCGGCCCTGCTGGGGGCATCTCCGGGGGCGTCCACCGCGCCGACCATCATGCTGGGCCTGATGGAGAAGGTCTTCCCCGAGCAGCTGGCCTCCGATCAGTGGCAGGGCAAACTCAAGCGCATGATTCCCTCCTACGGCCTGACGCTGGATGGCAACGAGCAGCTCACCAACGAGATCCGTTCCTATACCAGCAGCGTACTGGAACTGGGCGACACCCAGCCTACTGCCGAAAATGCCGAGCGTATCGAGGCCCTCAAGGCCCGCGCCCGCGGTCAGGAAAGCGATAGTGAGCAGCCCGGTAATGGCGGCGAAGAAACAGACGCCGTCGAGACGAGTGACAACGTCTGAGTGGTTCTGACGCTGGTCATTAAAAACGCCACCCCGCGGGGTGGCGTTTTTCGTTCTATACAAGGCAGCGGATATCGACTCAACGCCTCATGTCACGCCCTGTCGGCAATATCACTGGATGACGACTGTATGCTCGCTCTAAGCTCAGGCCATGTTTCGTGGAAGGCAATGCCTTCAGCATCATCAACCCCGTTTCGATCGACATATCGCTCCTTGGTGCCTTCTTTGCCCCGATAGACGGACCAGTCGTTTTCACCATGATTGACCAGATAAACGCCCATGTAGCCATCCAGGGGGATCAGTTCTCGACCATGCTCACGAGCCACAATATGGTATTTGCTGTGCTCGCCCAGACGCGAGAAATAGGCCTGCCTGTCTTCCTTGTTGACGGGCAGATCGTCGGGCTCGATGTAAAAAATGGCGCATGAACCGCACTGCTCCCAGAAGCGTTTGGCATGCTCATTACAGCGCCCGATTCCCTGGCTGCCACAGTCATACATATAGCCCCGTTCGATCAGGTAGCCTGCGCGGCTGTTGCCGGCCCTGACCGTTTTAACAAGATCCGGATGCAACAGATCGTCTGCATCAAGCGCCATGAAATAAAAGGCAGGCATTTTCTGTGCATACAAATGCGCCCCGAGCATTCGCTTTTTGCGGTTTTTGTCGTTGACCGGACGCCCTTCCTCGTTGAACGACACCGGAAAATCAACGGTGATAAAGCGAACATCAAGTCCCTGCGTATCGATCTCGGGTATATCGTGTACCACGATATAAACCTGAAAGTTCCTGTCACCCTGGCGGGCCAGATTATGCAGGGTTCTTTCCAGATTCCGGCATACCAGTGGCCAGTCGTTGGTCGTACTTCTGGCCCGAAGCGAAATACCAAACACAAAGGGTATCGGCTCTGGCGTCGAGCTCTCCGGCTTCACAGCCAGACCAGTAGATGGATTATCCGTTTCTTCCAGCAGCATGTCGCGCCGGTCACCTGCGTGCAGAGCGGCCAGGCCATCCACTCGCTCAAGAAAATCCATGATGGCATCCTGGCGATGCTGATTACGACTGACAGCGCCGGCATCGTCGGGTGTTTCCATATGGCCCATGCCGGAAAACAGCCGCGCCACCCAGCCTGCCACGCCCCACTGAAAGGCTTCCTCGGACAGGCCTCGACGCGGCTGGTCGACCAACTCATCGTTCCAGTCATCCCATTTGCCCGGCACGCCCAGATGCCAGAGCATTTCGATCTTGGGGCGACGCCCGTAGCAAAATGCCTCGTTGAAATCGCTTGTGGTGTCATGGCGAAAGATCAGCTGAGGCTCTTCTACCGGGTCAGGGGCGAACCCCTTTTCCAGCAGATGCGTATTGTCCAGAAGGCGGGCCATGGGCACCACGAAATGCGTCAGCCACGGCCTTTGGGTGACCGCTTCCATTATGGCCTGCCATGCCTGCGGCGTCACAAAGCAGTTACCATCCCAGGGCAGCACCCACTTGCCCTCCTGACGGCCCTGTCGCAAAGCTGCGTTGCGGGCGCCATTGTTGTTCATGACGTAGTTGTTTTTCAGGCGATAAGTCGCCGTTTGAATCCTTTTTTTCTGATGAGACGACAGGCTGTCAAAACTGTCACTGCTTAAAAAGTCCGACGTGGGCAGACTCTGATAATCCCATCCAATGCCCCGGTACTCCCGGGCATCAAAAGGGATATGCAGCCATGTCTGACCGTGCTCTTCCAGCAGGCGAATCACGGCTCGCTCTTCGCTGGAATCCACAATCCGATTGACGACCCAGCGCTTTTCACAGTTATCAAGCGGCGGCTCGTTTTCAAGTATGAATCGAAGATTGTCGCGCGTTTGCCCCTTGCGATGACGGGGATAAAGGTCGTTGCCGATAATTCGATACAACACGAACGTATCAGGCACCTGATCCAGCCCCTTTTCCCGGTATTCGAGCTGCAGGGCGTCACCGTTTCGGGGCGTAACGGCGTGAAGCGCCGCCAGCGGATCAAAGGCCTTTTCGATGGAGGCTCCGGCAGAAGCCTTTCCGGACCTGGCTGAAGCATTACCCCCATTTGACGGCGATGAGAGGGTTTCCAGACCCGCAGTTCGCCCGACCATGTGTCGCAGTCGACGAAACGGTGACATCAGTCGCCAGGAGCGGCTGCTCATCAGTTGATCGTTTTTTCGCTGCTCTCGTTCCAGACGATGGCCGAGTTCGACAAGCTGGCGATTCAGGGCATCAATCTGCTGATCGCGGCGATTAATATCGGATTGATGCGAAAGATCCCGGGCCCGGGATCTTTCGCGTGATCTGTTTTGGCGAGATGCTTTCGCAGCCTCGATGGCCGGTGGCGGCGAACTCAGGCGCTGTTTCATCTCTTCGATGCTGGCGCTGGAGAGCATCCATTGTTGTTCATGCTGTTGCTCGAAGGCCGCCATGCGATCAACAAGGAGAACACTTTCCTGCTGCTGCGCCGTTATCTGCTCGCGCAGCTGCTCGATCGTGTCAAAAAGTTCACTTTGCCTTTGATGCGACTGCGCCTGCTCCTCTTCTCGAGCCGTCGATCGCTTGCGCAGTGCTCTGATGGTTTTCTCGGCGTCCTTGAGTTTATCCTCAAGTGTCTGAATATGTTCAAGATGCACGCGGTTGTGGCGTGCCCTTTTTGTCAGCATTTGCTGACGACTTTCAGCCAGACGGTTGACCAAACCCAGACGCAGGGTCAGATCAGAGACTGTCGAGGCAGCGGTGGCAGCCTGCCAGTGAAAGGCATCATCACGACCGTCCATGGTCAACGCCTGCAGCACACTCGCCTGCTGTCGAGCCTGTCGACTTTCGACCTGATGACTGAGCCAGTCATGCGCGACCTGAAACCCTCTGCCATCAGCATCCTGCTGGTCCCAGAGCGGTACATCCGCCTGTTCGGCGTAGCGCGACAGCTGCGCCATGGCGACCAGCGTAAAGCTCACGTAATCCTGAGGATGGGCGCGCTGCATTTCCATGGCGAGCGCGCCGTCAGGCTCGATCTGGTCCAGGGCGCGTACTCGAACGTCGTTGAGCGCGATGTGCTCAACAAGTCTTGAGTCGCCTGTGAACGAGGCGTAAGCCATACGCTGCAGGTCATACCAGAACCCGATATTGTTGCCGGCCTGCGCGGCTTCCTTGCCTGTCTCGCTGTCGTGAAGCCAGTCCAGAAGCGCTCGAAACCATTGACGCAGAGCGGCTGACTGCTCGCCGGTCAAAGCGTTCATGGCTTCAAGCAGCAGCGCGGCTTCAGTGACATAGATCAGATGGCGCGCCTCGATAATGGCCGCACCTCGGGTCTGTGCCCGCCCGGGCACCTGCTGAGCGTATTCGAAATGAGGTGTCTGGCGTGTGGCCTCATCCAGAAACCAGGCCCTGATTCGGCGAACGGCGCATTCAGCGTAGCGTTGATCGCCGGTCAGCCAGGCCGCCAGCGACAGCACCTGCAACCCTTCCACCATATTAACCAGTCGTGCGGCGTCGTAACGCTCGCTATAGCAGTCCGGATTGACCTCCCCGTCGTGTCGCACATACGGCAGGCCGTCATCGCTTTGTTGATCCGGCCACCAGTATTTCGCAAGGCTTGAGTAGTCGTTGGGTGACAGCCCTGCTTCGACGCGGGTCTTTTGAACCACGCTGTCCTCGCTTGCCGTCAAAAGCGGTTCAGCGTGGGCGCGCAGCGCCTCAAGCAGGGTCGCCCCTTCTGCATATCCTGAACGGCACAGTGCCGCCAGCTCGACTAGATGATCGCCATCAAGCACGACGGTGTCAGGACGGACAATGCCTTCAACATCGATATCCGGATAGCGATACTTCAACCCCGAAGAAAAACCGGAACAGACCTCAAGAAACATGGCCTTCTCTATGGAAAGCATCGGCGCTACTCCTGTGCCGCTTGTCACCTCCAGCCCATGCCGGAGGCTCTCGAATCGATACCGTTGCATGGCATCGGATCGACTCATGAACCAGGTAATAAAGGAACACAATCTACAGCGACGGCAGGAAACAATCCCGGGCTTAACGAGTGGCGATCTGTATCCGATTATTGCGTTTCGAATACCAGAGCGCGCCGTTTGCGCAACATGTTACAAAGGCCCGAAAATGTAAGTTTTCAGATGACAGGTTTGACCGTTGGCAATATTAAAGACACAAGATGTGTTCAAAAAAAAGTCCAAACCATGAACTATATTAGTAATATTTTTTTAATCATTGATCTACAACCACATCTGGACTGGCTCGGCAGGCAATCAAATAAAAAAGCCGCAAGCGGCTCGGGCCGAAGACATCGAGATTGTTCGCCTTTTATTCTCTTTTCGCACCCGGGAAAAGGCTGCGGTTCTACAACATGCTCTCGGCATCGCAATCAGCGATCATTGATGCGACTGTAGCGATCCTCAAAACGCACGATATCGTCTTCCTCCAGATAGCGACCGGTCTGCACCTCGATAAGCTTCAGAGGGATATGGCCCGGATTTTCCAGTCGATGAACGGTACCCAGCGGCAGATAGATCGATTCATCCTCGGTAATTAGCAGCGTGCGCAGCGTTTGCATCGAGTCGTCATCGCGATCGCCTCGCGTCACCTTCGCTGTGCCCTGCACCACCACCCAGTGCTCGGCGCGATGATGGTGCATTTGCAGCGACAGGGCCGCGCCCGGATTGACCATGATCTCCTTGACCTGAAATCCGGGCGCTCGAACCATGGCGCGATACCAGCCCCACGGCCGGTAGACCCGGCGATGGTTACGGCTTTCCGTACGGCCCTCGCTTTCAAGGCGCGCCACGATGTGTTTCAGCTCCTGCATGCGACTTCGGTCGGCCAGCAGGATGGCATCCTCGGTTTCGATGGCCACCACATTCGACAGGCCCAGCGTTGCTACCAGCCGCGACTGGCTCATGACCAGGCTGTCGTGCGTGTCATATAACAGCACATCCCCCTGTGTTACGTTGCCATTGCCATCACATTCGTGGTGGCGCGCCTCATATACCGCATCCCAGGCGCCGATATCGCTCCAGCCGCCGGCAAGCACCAGCATGGCCGCACGCCGGGTGTGCTCCATGACGGCGTAATCGATGGAAATCGAGGGCGTCTCGGCAAAGGCATTTTCCTCAAGACGGATAAAGTCGAGATCACGACATCGATGCTCAAAGGCGGCCGTGACGGTGGCAAGCACCTGCGGTGCATGCGCTGCCAGCGCCTCGACAAGCACCCGCGCCCCGGCCACGAACATACCGCTGTTCCAGAAATGGCCGCCCTGTTCAAGCAGGGCCCGGGCGGTTTCAGCGTCGGGTTTTTCAACGAAGCGCTCAACGGTAAACCCGTATTCGAGCGCCGACCCGGCGCGGATATAGCCATAGCCGGTATGAGGAGTGTGGGGCTCGATGCCAAACGTGACCAGATAGCCCTGGCGTGCCAGCTCGCGCGCCTGGTGCACCGCGGTGGCAAAGGCGCCCTGATCCTTGATGACATGATCGGCCGGCATGATCACAAGCTGCGCCGTCTCATCATGTTCAAGCGCCTGCAGGGCCGCCAGCGCAATGGCCGGCGCCGTGTTACGCCCCTCGGGCTCCAGCATGATATCGGCACGCTCGATACCGACCTGGCGAAGCTGCTCGGCGATCAAAAAGCGATGGGCCTGATTGCAGATCACGATGGGGGCGCCCGCGGTGCCAAGCCCGTCCAGCCGCGACAGGGTCTGCTGCAAAAGCGAACGCTCGTCGTCGACCAGGGCCAGAAACTGTTTGGGACAGGCCTGCCGGGACGCCGGCCAGAGTCTGGTGCCCACACCACCGGAGAGGATGACCGGATAGAGTGTATCCGCAGTGTCGGCGTACTCATCTCCATCAGACGTCATGGCCCGGCTCCCTGTGCGAAAAACGATGAACGGCGAAGTTGAGCTCATAAAATAGCGCCTTTTATCGGCGCCGAGGAGCCTCGATAAAAGACGCTTTCCGAAAACGGCCGTTGACGCCGAAATTCGTTCAATCGTTTTCGGGCAGCACCTTGCGCAGGGCACTGGCATAGGCGTTACGCGCCGTGCGTACGATCGCCAGCTGCTGCTCCAGACGTGCGATCTCCTGATCGGTCGCGCGCAGGTTCTGGATCTGAGAGCGGGCATCGTCTGTCAGAGATGTCGTGTCGTAATCCTTGCCGTCGATCTTGATGGAATTGGCTTCAGACATGGTAATATTTTCTCCAACTTTTTAATGAAGCACTTATTCTCACCGCCTCGGGAGACAACTTCAACCTCGACGCCTTCAGGTCAGCATTTTAACCACCTGCCCTCACACATTTTCAGGACCCGACGTCATGCTCCGGATTCACGCCACCGGCGATCATTCCAACTATCACTGCGGCTCGAAAGCCGCCTGGAACGTCATCAGTGCCGAGGCGGCGCGCCATGGACGGCTGGTGACAGCAAAGGACGAGTTTGATCTGCTCGTCGTCAACGGCGAAGGCTCGATGCACCACAACAGCCGCGGCTTTCGCAAAAAGATGGATCAGATCAAGCACGCCCTTGACCAGAATCGCCGCGTGATGCTGGTCAATACCGTCTGGCAGGACAACCCTCAGCGCGACGCCGATGTGTTAAAGCGCTGCGAATGGGTCGTGGTGCGCGAGGTGCACTCGCAACAGGCGCTGGCCGCCCAGGGCGTGAGCGCCGAAATCGCCTTCGATCAATCCTTTTATGATGACATCGACCCCGATGCGCCGTTTATCGATTTCAGCGACCGGATCGTTCTGACCGATTTCTGGGCACAGGAGTTCGATGCCTTTGCCTGGGTCAACAGCAAGTGGGCGCAGAAGTTTGTCACCGTAGACATGCAGGCAATGTCATGGTCGTCGCTGGTGCGCTCGCTGCGCACCGCGAAGCTGCTGGTGACCGGGCGCCATCACGCCGTCTACGCCGCCTGCCGCGCGCGCTGCCCGTTTGTGGCGCTGACCGGCAACACCCACAAAATCGAAGGCCTGATGGCCACTGCCGGCATTCAGGTGCCGGTCTTTCAGGACTTTTCAGCGCTCAAACAGGCCATCGACGACGGCGTGGATGCTTCCTCTACCTGTGAAGCCCTGTTTGACTGGATGGAACAGCAGCCCGCCTGGCAGCTGGCCCCGCCCGCCTCTTCAGCATCCGCCGACACCGCCCCTCGTAGCGCCGCCTCACCGACTCAGGACAACGCCAGCAAAAAGCCTCCAAAGCTTGATAGCCCTGAAGCGCTGGCGCTTGTGCAGCACCTGCGCCAGAGCCGGGACATTCTAGACCCGCTCAGGGCAACGCTTGCGCCCCTGTTGAGTGGCCGGCGCTGTCTGGTGCTCGGCTCCGCCCCCGGCGCCCGGCTGCCCGAACCGCACCTTTTTGAGCGCTGTGTGTGCGTCAACGGCTCGCCCCGCGTGGCGGCCGGGCACGGGCTCACGCCCGATTTGACCATCATGGCCGGCTACACGACCCTGGTGGAGCGTGACGTTTCACGGCAGAGCCTGGAGCAGCTGAGCGGGCTGCACGCCGGCAAGCTTTTGTTCGTCAGCGCCGGCAACGACCGTGACAGCGCCCGCCGCATTTTGAGCGATAGCGGGTTTGGCTTCGACGAGTGGCTCGACATTGACCCGCTGACCCGCGCCGCCATCGCCGGTGAGGCCACCGGCGAGGGAGAGCCCGGGCTGGGCCACTGGCAGGAGCGTGTCTCCAACGGGGTGTTTGCCCTGCTGGTCGCCCTGTGGAGCGGCGCCGAACACGTCGTTATTGCCGGCATCACGCTCTCCGGCGGGCATGACTACATCGAAGGCGACACGCCGCGCCATCACGTCGCCGGCGACCAGCGCTGTCTCGAAACGCTGGCCCGCCTGCACAATGAGCGTGTTTCCACCACCGATGAAGCGCTTGCCAGAACCACCGGCCTGCACTTTCTGCCCGAGCCGGACGTCGCGGCCGATACCGATACGGCGGCCGAGCCGGAGCCCGGGCGCTTCTCGCTGCGCCGGCTTTTCAAATCGGATCGTTGAGGCCTTTCGAATCCTCAAGACCCTTACCGAACGGCGCTCACCTGCCGCTCATACCATAAAGGCCCCGCCATGGCGGGGCCTTTTAGTGGCTACCGGGTATGGAGGTCATCCAACAGGCACGACATTCCTGAAGCTTCGGGGCGCGGCCACATCAACCCACCCTCGTTTCAGGAAAACCATGGCGCCGCGCCGCTATCCCGCGGTCATTTTGCCGCTAGCGATAGCGCCCGATCCAGTGGTGCAGCTCGCCGGCCAGCAGCAGCCCGGCGGCGCGGCGCCCCTCGCTTGAGTGATTGAACCGGCCCCGGTCGATGGCTTCGTTCAGCCGGGCCAGAATTTCTTCGATCTCTTCCTTGTCGATACCGGCGGCCACGATGTCGGCGCAGCGGCGCACGATGTCATCGCGCAGCAGGGTAATGCGCTCGGCGCTGGTGCCCTCGTCGGAATGCGCGGTGTCTTCGCCATCGTCGCTGTAAACCTGCCCGATGGGCAGGTCGTCATCGAGAGTGACATGCGCAAGATTTGCCATGTTGTCGGCCGTGGGGGCCTTGGCATCGTCATCATAGGGGTGCTCGGCCAGGCCGGGCGCCAGATTTTCCATGATGTCATAAAGAATCTGGTTGGCTTCCAGATGCTCGCGGCTGCAGATATCGGCGCAGCGCATCAGCGCGTGGCTGCCCAGCGGGGCGCACATGGTGGTGTATTGCAGCGTGCGCCCGACGTGGAAGCGGTCGCGAAACTCGCGGTAGTGCAGAATCAGCGGATGAATATCGCTCGGGTTGTGGCGCTTGAGTGTTTCGATGGTGTCCAGCACGCTGCGCTGCCAGCGCGCCACCAGGCCCTCCTCGGCAAAGCCCTTGTGCTTGGCGCACAGGTACTTTTCCGGCGCCATGAGCGGATAGTAGGGCCGATGGGACTCACCGCCCCCGCCGCCGAAATGCACAAGGCGTGAGGTGTTGAGCGTGTAGGGAAAATAGACCGGCGTATAGATGCCCAGACACAGCGCCTTCCAGTCGCGATAGGCGTGAGGCACCGCCAGCGGCAGCGCCCGGGGCACCTTCCGGTTGAGGCGCAGGTCGTAGTGCCCGGCCAGCGCCCGGGCGATTTCCAGATCCCTGACCATTCGGTCCTTTTTGTCCGAGCGCAGATAAAGGTTGTCCATCGAGGCCTGTTGGCTCAGGCGCTTGCGCGCGGCGAGGAAAAAGCCCAGCAGCGCGCGCGAATCGCGCCCGCCGCTCAAATCAACGATCAGTGACAGCCGGCCGTGATGCACCAGAGCGCCGATGCGCGACAGCCACAGCTCCAGATAGTGCTTGAGCGCCTCGGGATAGTTGTGTGCCGGCGCGCGGGGTTCGAGTGCCACGGGCATGAGCCGGCCGTTGTCGAGTTCGAGCGCGTCAAATGAGGGCAGAATGCGGATCTCATCGACCGCGGTGGCAAATGAGGCCGGCTGGGCGGTGAAGGGCTTGGGATGGCGCCAGGCCATGAGCTGGGCGCGGTCGATCTGCAGCGTCACGCCCTGCTCGGTCAGATGCTCGACCAGGGCCATCAGGGAGTTGGAAAACGCCCAGAGGTTACCAACGCTGTAGTAGTACAGATGCTTGTAGCCCTTGAAGTCCGCGCCGATGCGCGTGGTGGCGCCATGCGGGGCAATGGTGACATAGCAGCCATCCTCGCCGATGGGCACGTCCCGGCCGGTGGCATGGCGATAGCGCTGCGCGCCGCCCTCGCCGGCAATGAAATCGCACCCGGCAAAACAGTAGCCGTTGAACCAGCGCTCGGGCACGCCGGTGGCGCTTGAAAAGAGAAATACCGAATCCGTCATGGGGGCTGTGCTCCGTGCAACACGCTGGCCTCGTACAGCGCGGCTCTCAGGCTAGCGCAGGCAGGCGGCCGTGGCGACAGGCGAATCCCGTCGGCCATGAATACGCTGCATCACATGGCCGCGACGCCCTTTCTGCAGGCCATAAAAAACCCCCGCCTAAGCGGGGGTTCGTTTACCGAGATCAACAGCGATCAGGCAATCGCGAAGTTGTCAGCGGTCAGGTCAGGAATACCATTCAGATTCGCTACAAGAACGTCATCTCCAGCGGTATCAGTAACACCGGTACCGTCACCAGGTGCAGTCGAATCGCCCGATGCATCAAAGATGAGATTGCCATTGCTCTGGTCGTAGATGAAGCGAGCGTTACCTGCATCAGCATTCAGGTTGGAGCCATCGCCACCAAATGCTATGAAATCGCTGGCATCGAATGTACCGGCAGTGAACTGGTCGCTACCTGCCAGTCCGTCCAGATCGGCTTCAGAGAACTGGAACGAGTCGGTGCCTTCAGCGCCGAAACCGTTGATGGTATCGCCACCCTGATCCGTAATATTGGTGTAGGTGAAGACATCATCGGCTGCTGTGCCTTCCAGCGTCTGTGGACCGGAAGCACTTTCGATGGGATTGGTGGTACCCGCCTGCGGTCCCTCATCGGGAGTAGTGCCGTCATCCGGAGTAGTGCCGTCGTCCGGAGTAGTGCCGTCGTCCGGAGCAGTACCGTCATCCGGAGTAGTGCCGTCGTCCGGAGTAGTGCCGTCGTCCGGAGTAGTGCCGTCGTCCGGAGTAGTGCCGTCGTCCGGAGTAGTGCCGTCGTCCGGAGTAGTGCCGTCGTCCGGAGTAGTGCCGTCGTCCGGAGTAGTGCCGTCGTCCGGAGTAGTGCCGTCGTCCGGAGTAGTGCCGTCGTCCGGAGTAGTGCCGTCGTCCGGAGTAGTGCCATCATTATCGATGAAATTATTAATATCAACGATCTGATCGGTGTTGTCGGCCAGCTGCTGGACATCCACATCACCGGTCAGGCGCAGGCCGAAGTCCTGGCTGTCGGCGCCGGCGGAGGCAGGGCCGTCAGTAAAGGAGTTCTGGTACAGATAGGTGTCGCCTTCAAAGGAGAAGGAGGCGTACTGATCGCCCAGATTCTGTGTGGCGGCGGCCGCGCGGAAGGCGCTGGTCAGCGAGGAGGCATCACCGATGTCGGCGGCAACGATGTTGTCGCCGGTGATGATGTCGCCGTCAAAGCGCAGAGTGTCGTCGGCCACGCTGAAGTTGGTGATGGTATCGACCAGATCGCTTTCAAGACCCAGGCGCGAGTTGACGCTGATGTCGTCATGGCCGGTGCCGTTATAGCCTTCCTCGATCTGCGCCAGAACGATGGTTTCAGCCAGGTCGGCATCGCCATTGGTAAAGGTCAGACCGCCGGTCAGGGTGCCGGCGTTGATGGTGACAATGTCAGCATCGTCGGAAGCATCATAGGCGATGCGGCCGTTGCCGCCCAGGTTCAGCGTGGACAGGCTGTCGTCGTCAGCAGCGTTGTTGACCGACAGGGTCAGGGTCTCGCCTTCTTCGGTGCCGTTGTTGAGGAAGTTGGCACGAATGGTGAGTGACTCGGTGCCTTCCGTGGTGGTGATGTCCAGATCACCGCCGTCGATGGCGTCAATGCGCTGGGTGCCGTCGGCATTTTCCAGCGTGGCGCTCAGGCCGTTGCGGTTACCAACAACAACGCCGTCATCGTTCAGGACCTGGCTGTCGTCGGACGGATCGCCATCGGCGAAACGGATCTGCGCCAGGTTGTCGAGCGTGCTGGCATCGACAGTAATGTCGTTGTCTTCGGTGTAGAAGGTAATGCGATCGATGTTGTTGGCGTTGTTAACGGCGGACAGATTAATGTCGGAGCCGTCAGCGATATCGCCGAAGTTGGTCACGCGCAGAGTGTTGTAACCGTCACCGCCGTCGATGTCGCCCAGGGTGGCCAGGCTGTCGTAGTCGATGAAGACGCGGTCGTTACCGGCACCGGCGCTGAGGCTGTCGCCGCCGCTGAGTTCAAAGCGGTCGCCGTTGTCGCTGCCGGTGATGGCAACACCTTCTTCCAGAGCGGTGGTGTTGATGGTGGCAGAACCCTGCAGAGCGCTGGCGTCGATGGCGGCCAGAGCGGTCAGGTTGGCGGTGGCGTTGAAGGTCAGGTTACGCACGCCAGTGATGTTGACCGTCTCGAGCGTCGAGTTGGCGCCATCGATATTGATCTGCGTGTTGAGCGCGACGTTGTCGGAGAACAGATCAGAGTTGCCGGTGTTAGCCTGGGATTCGATTTCCAGCGTTTCGATGCTGTCGCCCACGTTGATCGTGGAGACCAGCGAGGCAGAGCTGATGCTGCCGGTATTAACACTGCTGGTGTCAAGCTCGCCGTCTTCACCGACTTCAAGCGCCAGGTCGGAGACCACACCGTCATCATCGGTGGATTCCAGCGAGCCGTTGAAAAAGCTGTCGTTGAGAACAACGCGAGCGGCACCGCTGGTGCTGCTCTCGGCCAGATTGACCGACAGCGAGTCGTCGTTGTCGCTAAAACCGTTCAGCCACAGAGCCTGGTTATCGCCCAGGGTGACGGAAGCATTGTCGTCCCAGCCGTCCTGCAGGCGCAGGCTTTGCAGCGGGCCGACAGTGGAAACATTGATGTCGTTGGTCAGCTCGTCGGTGATGACAACGCGCTCGTTGACAAAATCTTCGATCTGGATCTGGTTCGTTTCGCGCGCAACACCGTCGTCATCGAAATAGGCGCTGCCGGTGGAACCGTAGATGCTGTTCGCCAGCTCGTTGTTAATCGTTAGTCTTGGCATTGCAAGAACACTCCTTGATCAAGAAACCTTCGAAGGTTGAGCAAGGCGCCATGATTTTTTACAAAAAATAACTCCTAATACTTTAGTGTCATTTTTTGACGCCCTTTCTCAACGACAATCCTAATTATGTTTCCTGAACAAAACCAGACGTTACCGTCAGAAACCATTAATCCATTGTGTTTAGAAGATTTGGTCCATTTCCCCGGATTTTTGCCGTCGTTCCCAATACTTTAGGGACTGTTCAAGTAGTTTTAACCAAAACGACATCTGCATTGAAAATTAAACGGTAATTAAATTAAGTTTCAATAAAGCTTATTGCGCCACAGCCAGTGGAACCGGCTCTTTCGCACAATCCCTTACTGCCTCCTGCATGATTGTTACCGCGTCCTGTTCGATCATCACCTTCTGAAATACAACCAAAGGCCTGTCCCGCCAACCGACATCAGGTTTTGTCCTTTCGCTAAAAGCGACAACAGCTGACCCGGAAACAGTGATCAATGAACCGTTTTTCATAAAAACTGATATAAAACGATGCAACCGGCTGAAGAAACGATGGCGGACCTCGAGCATGCGGGCCATCAAGCGTTGATGCAGGCCACAGCCGATGAGCTGGCGCAGCAGGAAAAGGAAGGATTCATACGTCTTGGGCATTCCGGCTCACCACCTGATGCCGCACCGCCGAACATGATCGTATCGGCGCACAGGAGAAAGAATGGCAGGTACAACATCCATCGATACCGCCGAAGGCTGTCGCTTTTATTTCGGTATTCCTCTCAGGGCGAAGGCCAGCAGCCGGAACTGGACACTGGTCTGCAATAACCTCGAGCGCACCCTGATGTCACTGGCGCGGCAGAGCCGTCGCGATTTCAGGGTAGTGATCGCCTGCCACGAGCGCCCCGAGATCGATACCTGCGGTCTCGATGTCGAGTTTGTCATCGCCGAGACGCCGGCGCCGGCAGTGGATGCCATCAACCACAAGGGGCAGCCGGTCAACGACAAGCCGCTGAAAAAGTGCCTTCTGGGGCTGGCTCTGGCACGTCAGGTCAGACACTCCTTTTACTACATGCATCTGGATGCCGATGATCTGATCCATCCCGAACTGGTGGCCACAACGCTTGATGATGACAATCGGCGCGGCTATCTGATCGAAAAGGGCGTTTTGTTTGACTGTGCCAACCGCCGTTTTGCATTGGCCAGCGCCGAGCGCATGCCCTTCTGGCGACACTGTGGCTCCTGCGCCGTGGTGTATTTCACACCCCGGGAGCTGCCCGAATCCATCAGCGACAAGCGCTGCTATTTCGTGCAGTTTCAACGCCACAGAGAGTACGCCGATCTGTGCAAGCAGCACGGCCGGCCACTGACTCCCCTTGAAGATTACATGGCCGTTTATCTGATCAATCACGGCGAGAATCACTTCACCACCTACCGCAATAAAAGTGATTTCAAGTCCCAATACGTATGCAGGTACAGCGCGGCTGATGTGGACTTCCAGCAGCAGCTTTATGCGCTGTATCCACAGCTTGAGACCGTTTAGCCACACTTTTCAAACGATATGGCTGACTGATCCGCCCGGCGACACGACACTGTCAATATCCGGTCTCTGAAGGCCGCGGCAACCCGCTTTGAAAAAACGCCGCCGTTTCAAAACGTCGGCGTTTTTTAATGGGGCCGGCACAACGGTTTCAGTACGCCGATACCTGGTTTTACAGCGGCGTTCCTTTCATGTCACATCGCGTGTTTTCCCGTCTCGCGATGGTTATGCGCCGGTACAGCCGGTTCAGGGACATGATATAAAAAGACGACTTCATTAAGCCTGTGCACGAGGAAACATGACAGACACAACGTTAACTGACGCCAAAGGCTGTCGTTTTTACTTCGGCATTCCTCTTCGAGCCAAAGCCTGCAGCCAGAACTGGACGATGGTCTGCAACAATCTTGAGCAGACTCTGCTGTCTCTGGCCCGACAGAGCCGCGCTGATTTCAGGGTTCTGGTGGCCTGCCATGAACGCCCCGAGGTCGATACGTTCGGTCTCGATGTTGAATTTATCATTGCCGAGACGCCCCCGCCGGCACCGGATGCCGTCAATTCAAAGGGCGAGCCTGTCAATGACAAACCGATGAAAAAGGCTCTTGTCGGCGTGGCACTGGCACGCCAGGTTGATCAGCCCTTTTATTACATGCATCTGGACGCCGACGATCTGATCCACCCCGAGCTTGTGGCCACAACGCTTGCCGATGACAACCGGTGCGGCTATCTGATCGACAAGGGCATCATCTTCGATCGCTTGAACCATCGCTTTGCCTTGTGCTGTCCGGAACGCCTGGCCTTCTGGAAGCACTGCGGTTCCTGCGCGGTGGTCTATATCACCCCGGACGAGCTTCCCGCGTCCATCAAGGACAAGCGCTGCTATTTCATGCAGTTTCAGCGCCACAAGGAGTACGCGGACCTGGCCGAACAGCACGGCCGGCCGTTGACGGCCTATGACGATTACATGGCCGTATACATGGTCAATCACGGCGAAAATGATTACACCGCTTATCGCAACAGAGGGGAAGGCAAGGAAAACTACGTTCGAAAGTATGCTGAAAGCGACACCGATTTTCAGGCGCGTCTGTATACGCTGTATCCCCAGCTCAGGGAGATGTAGCCCTTTCACATGAGGGCTGCGTCGGCGTTCGGCATGTTTTTGCCGTCGATTGGCGCTTTTCTGGACGCCCTGCCTTTCCTGATCGAGACAATAAAACGCCGCGGCCCGAGGGCTGCGGCGTTTTATCGTGATCACGACACGGGTGCCAAATTGAAGGGGTCAGCAGGATGCCACCCGCTCTCCTGTCTGTCGTGTTGCCTGTACTGCTTCCAACGCGCCGGGGTTTAACGAACGGATACAATTTTAATCACTTTGCTGTTACGTTATTAATACCATGGCGTACCAGACGATGAGACAGGCGATGACAGACAAGACGTCAACCAGCGATAACAATGGCCGCTTTTATTTTGGTATTCCGCTACGCGCCAGGGCGCGCTGCCGCGACTGGGCGCTGGTGTGTCGCAATCTCGAGCGCACACTGGCCTGCCTGTCACGCCAGCAGTGCGGCGATTTCCGGGTGTTGATTGCCTGTCACGAACGACCCGATATCGACACCCATGGGCTTGATGTTGAATTTGTACTGGCCGATACCCCGCTCCCTCCGCCGGTCGATGACAAGGGATTGACCGGCAGTGACAAGCCGGTCAAAAAACGTCTGATCGGCGTGGCGCTGTCACGGCAAGTGGACAAGCCCTTCTACTACATGCACCTGGATGCCGATGACCTGGTCCATCCCGAGCTGGTCGCCCGGGTGTTTGCCGACGACAATCAAAGGGGCTATTTGATCAATCAGGGGGTGATGTTTGATTGTGCCACGGGCACCTTCGGCCAGTGCGGGCCGCTGCACTCCCCGTTCTGGCAGCACTGCGGCTCCTGCGCGATTGTCTACTTTCTGCACGAGGAGCTGCCTCGGGCGCTTTCCGCCAAAGACGCCTACTTCACCCGCTTTACCGGGCACAAGCAGTATCATGACATCGCCTGCGAGCACGGCCGGCCGCTGGCGCCCCTGACGGGTGACATGGGAGTGTACATGGTGAATCACGGCGAGAATGACGTCTCGACCTATCGCGGCAGAACAGGCGTCAAAAGCAGATTCGTACGTCGTCATCGCATCGCGGATGAACAAGGCGTGACCCGGCTTCTGTCCCTGTTCCCTGAACTGAAGGGCCTGCCACATTGTGACGCTTCAGAGGCACCGGCATTGTCGGAGCGGCTCCAGAAGTCCTGACGATTGGCGAAAGTGTCTGATCGATAAAGCAGCGGGCCATCAAAAACGCCGCAGCCCGAGGGCTGCGGCGTTTTTGATGATGCCATGGATGCGCCGGCATACGCCGGGGTCACGACGTATCGGACACGAGCGGCTCAGCCCGTATCGCCTGCGGCCACTTCCTCAAGCGCATCATCGACCTGGCGAGCAGCGACCGGCAGGTCCGATTCACTGCGCGGCGGCGCGACCAGCTCTCCGATCAGTCCCATGGTGTCGGTCAGGCTGGTGCTGCCAAGGCGACCCGTGGCACTGAGCAGACTGAGACGATCAAGCACCAGCCGCCGGAAGGCGTCGACATAGGCGATACGCTGATCGTAAAGATCGGCGCGCGCATCGAGTACGTCGACCAGATCGCGCAGCCCCAATGCCGCGCCCCGATCGGCGGCTTCGAGATACAGCTCGCTGGAGCGAATCGATTGCGCCAGCGCCTCCAGCCGGGTGATATCCCCGTCGATACCGCGATGGCGCTGGCGCAGCTCTTCGATGGCCTGACGCCTGGCGTTGTCCACATCGGCCTGTCCGGCCTGGCGCAACAGATCCCCCTGGCGGACATCCGCGGACGTATAGCCGCCTCGGAAGAGGTTCATGCTGGCCTGCACGCCGGCGCGCTTGTCCTCGCTTTCGCGGTAGGGGTCGTCGCTGTTGCGGTTCATCCAGGAAAGGTTGAGCGAGACTTCGGGGTAGTAGGCTGACCGGCGCACATCGTGGTCGGCCCGCGCCACTTCCAGCTGCTGAAGGGCGAGCTGCACTTCGACATTCTGTGCGATATCCGGCTCCAGGGTCTGCAGCGCCGGGGGGCGGGCAAATTCAATATCGGTCAGCTCGTTGAGCGAAAACTGCGCAAAGTCCGGTGAGACGCCGGTCAGCCTTTCAAGCCGCGACAGGGCATCGTTGTAGTCGTTTTCGGCCGAGGCGATATCAGCGCCTGACTGATCATGACGCGAGCGGGCCGCCAGCAGGTCAATGCGATCGCCAATGCCCAGATCAAAGGCGCGCTGCGCCTGTTTGAGCTGCAGATCCAGCGCTTCCCGCTTGCCCTGGAGCAGATCGACCTGACGCGAGGTGTAAAACGCGTTCATGTAGGCTTCTGCCGTATTGAGCACCAGATCACGCTCGGCGACCGCCAGCTGCAGCTCGGCGGCTTCACGCTGTTCGCCGGCACGTTGAAGCTGACGAATGCGCTCCATGGAAAACAGTGGCTGGCTCAGCTGGATCTGGCGGACATTATCGGTACTGTAACCCCGGCAGCGCCGTTCAAAATCCTCTCCGCCCAGCAGCTCACCGGTTTCGGGATTGTTGGCACAGCTGCTGACATCACCATCGGTGTAGATATTGTCACTGTCGGTGTAGCTGTAGCCGTAGGTAAAATCGATCTGCGGCAGCAGGCCGGCACGCGCCTTGGGCACGTCCTCGGCCCGCGCCCGGCTTTGCAGGCGCTGGCTATTGATGTTGGCGTCGTGGGACAGCGCCATTTCCAGAAGGCCCGGCAATGAGGGGACGACGGCACGGGGGGTGCCGGTACCATCGAGTGCCATGCCCTGTGCCGGCACGCCGGGCGCCGTCTGCAGCGCCACCGGGGCACCGGGTTCGGGCCGGGACAGGTGGCTGCTCACACTGGTTCTGGCAATCGGCGCCTTGGCGGGCGCCGCACCGCTGACGGTGTTGGTGCGTTCAAGAAAATCTGCTGCCTGGCTGATACCGGCCGCCCAGGGGGCCGCAGTCAGCAGCAGGATGGCCATGGCGTTGCGCGATAGGCGCCTTTTATGAACATGCTGACACATACGGGCCTAGTCCTGTCGCATTGCGCGGTTGAGCATGTCGGTGACCGGCTGCGCTATATAGGCAAAAAGCGTTTTCTCACCGGTACGGATCATGACTTCGGCCGGCATGCCGGAAAGCAGCTGCATCTGATCGGTCATTTCCTCGCGCCCCTTCTCGGAGACCCTGAGCCTTGCGCGATAGTAGCGTGAGCCGGTGTTTTCGTCCTCGAAGCTGTCTGCCGAGACATGCTCAACGACCCCATCCACGATCGGTGCGCGACGCTGATTGAAGGCGCTGAATCGAATCTCGCCGTGCTGGCCGGGGTAGATGTTGTCGATATCCTGAGCGGGCACGCGGGCCTCCACCATGAAGCCGTTGTTGCTGGGCACGATGCTCATGATCGGGTCTCCTGCCCCGATGACGGCGCCGATGGTGTGGACTTCAAGACCGACCACGGTGCCGGAGACCGGGGCGAGAATTTCGGTACGCCTTACCTGATCTCCCAGCGCGACCAGCCGCTCCCGGGAATCGGAGATCTGGGACTGCGCCTCGCGCAGCTGCTCGCCGATCTCCTGCTGATAGTTCTGACGCTGCGTTTCGATACGAACCCGGTTTTCGCTGATCTGCGACTTGAGCTGGGCGATTTGTGCCCTTGAGTTGGCCGTGTCGGATTCAAGCTGCATGGTCTGGCGCTGCAGTTCACGAATGCGCTGGTTGTTGCCCAGCCCTTCCTTGAACAGCGACTGGTAATCCGCCGTTTCTTCGCGCAGCGAGCCGATCCGATTGCGGTTGATGCTGATGGTCTGGTTGAGACCGTCAATCTGCTGCTGGAACTGCTCGATCTGCTCGTTGAGCGCACTGATTTCGCCTTCCAGTGAGCTGCGACGCGAGAAAAAGAGGCTGCGCTGGACATCCAGAATCTGGCTGAAGCGCTCGTTTTCATCGGCGACCGATTTGAGCTCGTCAGGGAAGACAAGCGTATCGGCGCCGCGCTGCTCGGCCAGCAAACGCACTTCCTGGGCACTGGCGATAAACCAGTTGGACTGTGAAATATCGAGCTGGGATTTGGACTGGGTGTTGTCCAGTACCATCAGGGTATCGCCCTGCTCGACGTGATCGCCGTCCTCGACGTCGATGGAGGAGACCATGCCCCCTTCCAGGTGCTGAACGGTGCGCTTGAAGGACTCCACCGATACCGTGCCGCTGGCCACGACCGCGACCGATAGATTGGCAAGCAGTGCCCAACCACCGAACCCGCCGAAGGCCACCAGCAAAATGATGATGCCGACCAGTTTGACCCGACGGTCGGAGGTGGGGAGTTCGCGGGCGCTGTTCGATTCGCTGGACGAGTGATGCCCTTCGGCGGCAACGGAGGCGCTGCCTGGAATAACCGTGCTGCTCATTGTTGTTCCCCCGGAAAGGATACGGTGAAAACAGTGCCGTTCGGGTCAGCCATTGTATTGAGTCTCGCTCTGGGAAGGGCTTGGCGTCTCCCGCGGCTGACGCGGTGACGCTGCATCAGACGGGGCGGTCGGTGCAGGTGCCGCAGGCTTTTTGGCTGCCCCGGCGCCGTCACAGGCCACGGCCTGCGGAGCCGAGCGTTTCTGACCCTTGCCCGAGAGACGGGAGATGACTTCATCACGCGAGCCGAAAAGACTCACCTGACCTTCCTTCAATACCAAGAGCTTGTCGACGCTCGAGAGAATGCTGGTGCGATGGGAGATGATGAATACGGTCGTTCCCTCACGCTTGAGCTGGTGCAGGGCCTGGGCCAGCGCCTTTTCACCGCTGTCATCAAGATTGGAGTTGGGCTCGTCGAGCACGACCATCACCGGTTTGCCGTAGAGCGCCCGTGCCAGTCCGATGCGCTGGCGCTGACCGCCGGACAGGGCGCCGCTGCTGGAGCCGATAAGCGTGTCGTAGCCGTTGGGCTGTTGCAGAATCATCTCGTGTACGCCCGCACGCTGAGCGGCTTCCACTACCTTTTCAGGATCGACCTCGCCAAAGCGGGCAATGTTTTCACTGATGGTGCCGTCGAAAAGTTCGATGTCCTGGGGCAGATAGCCCAGATACGGGCCCAGCTCGTGACGGTTCCACTGGGTAATATCGGCGCCATCGAGTCGCACCTTGCCCACCTGGGATGGCCAGATCCCAAGCAATACACGCGCGAGTGTGGATTTGCCCGACGCACTCGGCCCGATGATACCGATGTGCTCGCCTTTCGCTGTCTCGAAGTTGACGCCGCGAATGGTGGCGGCACGTGCGCCGGGTGGCGCCGCCGCGATGTTTTCGATGCTGACCCGCCCTTCCGGCGCCGGCAGCGACATGCGCTCGCTTTCGGCGGGAATTTCCGACAAAAGCGTCTGGAGCCGGGAGTAGGCACTGCGTGCGCCCACGAAGCCCTTCCATGCCCCGATCATCTGATCAATGGGTGACAGGGCGCGGCCCATGAGAATGGAGCCGGCAATCATCATGCCTGGCGTGACGCTGCCATCAAGCACCAGCAATGCCCCAAGGCCCAGAATCAGTGACTGAAACAGGATACGCAGCACCTTGGAGATATTGGACAGCGTTCCGGAGCGGTCACTGGCTCTGGACTGGTGAATCAGGAATTCGCGATGCTTTTTCGCCCAGCGCGCCCGGATCCCGGGCAGAATCCCCATGGCATGCAGGACCTCGGCATTGCGCAGATTGGAGTTGGCCAGCTCCTGGGCCTGGATGTGTTCGTTGTTGGCCTCGGCAAGCAGACCACGCGTGGCATATTCATTGGCAATGGCCAGGCCGAGCAGAATGATACCGGCGATGGTGGCAAAAACACCGAACCAGACGTTGAACAAAAACAAAACGCCGATATAGATGGGAATCCACGGTGCATCGAAGAAAGCGAACAAACCGTTGCCGGTCAAGAACTGACGCAGGCTGGTCAAATCGTTGAGCGGCTGCGCCGACTGCTTGCCCGGCGATAACAGACTCTTTCGAAACATGGCCCCATAAAGTCGGTCGCTGATGAGCGTATCGAGACGGTTACCCACTCGTACAAGAAGTCTTGAACGCACGATTTCCAGCGCGCCCATGACCGTGAACAAAAAGACGACGATCATCGTCAGCATGAGCAGGGTATCAGCGCTGCGGGTGGTGATTACCCGGTCATACACCTGAAGCATGTATAGAGGGGGCACCAGCATCAACAGGTTGATAAACATGCTGAAAAAACCGGCTGATACAAAGGAACGTTTACACGCCTTCAGCGCCAGCTGAAGATCGGTTGGTTCTTTTTTTGCCGCCATGGAGATTACTCGTGGTTATAAAGGACCAGGTCAAAGCGCATTGATACTAACAGATGCTTACTCTATGAATCATTGCATCATTTGATATTTATAAGCCAAAGACGATCGTTGTGCCCTCAATTCATCGGATACCGTTTTTATTGTATGGCGCCAAGATTACAACCAGATGTTGGTCCTTCCGACAGGCTCCGGTAACTACCTTTCTCGCAGTCAGAAACCGGCATTACAGGCAAGGCACGCATCGAATCGCCCTGCCCTGTCCATCGCTGCCGGACTGCTATCGAAGCCATGGTTGAAAACGCGTTGATAAAAGCGCCGGCGCCATGGCGAGCGCTGCTCAACAAAGACTGGCAGGGAGCAATACGGCAGGCGGATCAATACGGCAGGCGGATCAATACGGCGAGAAAAGCATTCGATGGGGTGAGAAAAAATTCAGTACGCGGGCACAGCGTCAGCGCCACTACACATAAGGCAGATCAAGCGTGGCAGGTTCAGTACCACAATGTTGTGAAACCAGGGTATTTCAGTGGGCTATGCCCGGCAGCAATTCATGACAAATTGGTGCCAACTTCAGGAGCAGGGCGTTATGCAACCGCTTTTGGCAAGGGGGTCATGGCGCCGGCCTGCTAACCCTGCTCGGGCATGGGAAACTCGCCCACCAGTTCTGAAAAACGGCCCAATGCGATCAAAAGGGAAGCAGACTGGCTTTTCGCCAGCGAAATGTTGTGCGTCGTTTGTTCTTTTGCCTCCTCAGCGAGCGTTCTAATCATGGGAGAGGGAGACTGCAAGGCCTTGCCATGATAGTAATCGACATCCCGACGAATGAAGCTTTTGAACTCCGTTTCCAGCTCAGGCAACGTTCTTCCCTTTGCAGGGTTTTTGTTCTCGAGCGCTTGTTCACCATGAAAGGTCATGGTTTTTTCGTGAAGTCCGGAAATACCTTGAAGCGATGGCTTTGTTTCCGAACGCAAACCATGAAACCCTTTGTCGGGCTCATCAAAGGGGACATCGAGCAGGGTCGGCGCGGTAATACTCAGGACGTCGTGTATCAGTTTGTCGTTGGCCTTTTCCTGTTCATTGAGTGATTCGAAAATATCGAAATAGTCCGTCGAAAGCTGCGGAGCAAAAATCGATCGATCGAGACTCCTGAACCAGCTGATACCGGTATGAAAACGCGATCGCGTATTGGTGTAATGAACATCCATGGCACTGGCGTCATCGACGCTCACGCCCATGGCGCTAAAAGAAGACAGAAATTCTCGTGAAAAGCTTTTTGCAAGATTTTCGGCGTTGAATTTTTCTTCAAGGATGGCCGCTCTTTCGGCCGGTTTTCTGGAACGATACATCGACCCGCGAAAGCTGCCACCATGTATGGCACCAACACTTCCCGTGGCGTCCTTTGCAAGGGGGAGGTTGATGGGCAGGTAGTTGCCCATGGTGCCAAACTGCCAGTTTTTGTAGGCTGTCGCACCGGACGCCAGCGTGAGATCCCTGTTGAAGCCCTGTAGTGAGAAATCACATTTTTCCTGAAGCTGTTCGACCACGACCAGATCTTCCATCTTGTTCTGGTTGGTCTGAAATCTGACGATATCCCGCTCGCCGTAGCAGGGTATAAACAACGCCAGATTCATTCTGCTGTCCATGCCGCCGCTAATGCCAAGATTAAAACGATAGCCGTTGTCGCCAAGAGTGGAAATAATGCTTCGGCTTTTGGCAATAAAGCTTTCCAGCGCCTCTCGATAATTATCGCTTGTGACCTCCAGTGGCTGTCGCTTCGACGCTACAATATCCAGTTTACTGTCGCTGTCGATTTCCACATGGTAATTCTGCGGAACCACACTGACGCCCTTAATGATCGTATTAAGAGTGAAGGGCTGGCCTCCCCACAGTGAGCGATTACCTACGAAAAACGAGAGAAGGGACGGGTTATAAAAGGACAGTGAGATACCGTCATCATACAAACGTCTGGTCAGCGCCAGTAGCGAGTTGGAAAGAGCCCAGTAGTGGCGGCCACGATAGATAAAAATACTTTCCTGACAGAAAAAGTCTGTCTTGATAATCGTTTTACCCTTGAGCTCACGGGCAACAAGGAAACGTCCATTTTCAAACGTTCTGACATCCGTGAAAGGATACTGCCCGATAAAACTCTCGCCGCCTGACTGGCCGAGAACAAGGTCATCGTCCAATATGGCAAGTCCTGAAAAAAAGAAGATACCTTCACGCTGCTGTTTGGACGTTAAAACAAAAATATCGGAACTCATGTAGCCTCTTGTGATACCAGAACCAGAAAGGCACTGATTCTTTTCTACTCGTTCAACACTGCTGGCACGTTACGGAAGCTGCCCGGTATACCCAGCGGTTAATCTTCACGCCCTTTCAAACGGGCGGTTAACACCTCGATCATGCTTCGGACAAAAAAGCCCTTTGCAGAACAAAAGCCGCGAAAATTCCTCACCGATTACATTTTTTGTTTGAGCTCGTTTAACGGGGAGACAGGGCTCGTTCATATTGTTGAAATGATCTGGACGAAACCCTGCATCCTGTCACGTCACTACACCGGCCGCCGCTATATCAGGTAGCTGCTGTCTGATCTCTTCCATGCGATCGGAATGCGCCTGATAACCAAAATTTCGACGCACATAATCATGCGCAACGTTAACCTGTTTTTCATAGGCCTGCGGGTCAGCCATTAGCGCCTTGACACGCTGCTGAAGCTCTTCGGGCGCGGCATAAATGGCCGCTTCGCCAAACAGGGGTCGATAGACGTGAGGCAAAAAGACGGGCAGACCTGTCGCCATGGCTTCAAAGATGACACGCCCGAACGCTTCCACCCAGTCCGGGTGGGTGTAATAGACAAAAACATCGTAACGGGCCAAGAAATCACGCGGATGTTCTGCTCCGAAGTCGGCCACATGCCAGTTGTCCGGTAGCTGCCCGCCCATCATGACCGCTACGGTTTCCGCACCACCCATCACATGCACTTCAAATTCTTTGTTGGTGGGATAGACACGCGTCAGGGTCTGAAGCTGATGCGGCCATTTCATGACGTGATCGCGCGATAGCCTGCAAATGCGAATACGGGAGTGCTCTGCAGGGCGCATTGTACGACGCCATTCGTCGATATTAATGATATTGGGCCAGTCGTGGTCGCTCAGGGTGATTTCGGAAAGATCGCTGCGGTGATGCTTGAGCAGCGTTTCCCGCACCAGCGGTCCAATGGGATGCCAGATCCCGCTGGTACCAAAATAGCGCTCGGCGTTTTGGCGGCAGCGCGGAATATGATAAAGCGTGGCACTCTCGCTGCCATAGTCACGATTGGGGGGCTGGTTGACGATCACCCTCACAGCACCGGGCCGGATCTCCGGCAGCCAGGCCTGATACTCCTCCAGCACCCAGGGCTGGCGAATGACCAGGGCATCGCAGCTGATGCTTTCACCATAAACGATCAGATCAGCCTGACCGCTTTCAACCAGCTCACGAATTTTTGGCTCCATTCGGCGGTCGATACGAAGCCCATAGCACGACATCTGTACGATGGCCGTTTTCAGGCCCAGTGCATGGTTGGCCTTGATCTCTTCAGCGTTGGAGGATGTTGTGCCGCCGGACAGCCTGAAATCGGACGCCAGCACTACATCATAATGACGGTTTTCCGGTCTGCGCGGGCGCATGGCACCGGGCACGAAGAAATGACGCTGCGTCTTGTCGGGATCATCATAAAGATCCACGGGTTTTTCGTAATAAGCACGATGAAACTCTTCATAGGCCGCTCGCGCACCGTACTTGTAACCGTTGTAGCCCGACCCTTTGGAACTTGTCAGCGAGTCGGCCGATTGGCGCTGGAAGGACAGCGGACCAGTGTTCAGATGGACCAGTGCTTCCGGGTCGAATGCCTTTTTGATGCGTGCAAGGTATTCAGAGTCTCCAGCAAAGCGCACAGCGTCCCAGTACCCAAGCGTGTCGAGCGCCATTTGACGCCTGAACATCAATGACGACAGATTGAACTGTATAAAAAAGCCCTTGTTGCCCCGGCGATGGAACCGGAGATCTTCAAAGGCGCGAGCCTGCTGAGAGGTATTGGCAAATACACTGGGGGCATCCATCAGGTGACGTGCCTGATGCTCGATCTTGCGTGGATGCGACCAGTCATCGGCATCATGACAGGTGACAAGATCACCGGTTGCTCTTTTCAACGCATTGTTGCGCGCCACATAAGGGCCCGAGTTTTCTTCATTGCGCAACACAATCAGCCGCTCAAAGCGACTTTCATATTCCCTGACCCTTTCAAGTGTATTATCGGTACTGCAGTCATCAGCAACGATGACTTCAAGATTGGGCCAGGTTTGATGGAGCAGAGAATCCATGGCCTGATAGACGGTAGATTCAGCATTATATACGGGCACAATAACCGTAACGCGGGGCAGTTCGCTGTTCGGGTCGGCAATGGGCGGGCAGTTATCGACCACAATTCTGTCGTAAAGCGAACGCTCGCTGTCGGATGCAAAACGGATGGTTTCAATATCCGATAGCGCCAGACACCGATTGATGGCTGCAAGCTTGTCTTCCCCTTCATGCAGGTTGGCCTGCGCCAGAAGAATATCGCCTGTTGCGCCGGAGCGCTGAGTGCGTTCCAAAAGCGAGATGGCGCGCTCACGCTGACCCACGGCGTTGAGACATTCGGACTCGACGATAGCAATGGCCGCTTCATTAAACAGCTCGAAGTCGTGATTCCTGTAATGTCTGATATGTTCAAGCGCCTGCTTCTTGCTGGCACCATCTTCGTGTGATGCATACCACAGTGCCAGCTCCCACTCGGCCCAGGGTGCCATGAAGGCGTTGGTACGGTCTTCGGCCAACAGCTTTAGTTCCTGAAGGCCACGTTCCAGAAAACCAAGCGTATAAAGATGCACGCGCGCATTGGTAACACGCTTGCGAGCATGTTTCTTTTTTTCCTTGAGCTCCTGGCGCGACTCGGCCTTAATGGAAATCTGACCGGTAGGCGCACTGTTTTCGTCAAGCTGCTGAATGGCCTGACGCTGATTCTGAAGGCGCTTTTTGCCACCCGTTATCAAGGCAGCCTGGCGAAGCGGCGATGTCAGCCGCCATGAACGGCTGGCGAGAATGCTGCGCTGCTTGCGCCTGAGTTCAACAATCTCTTCCTGAGCACGCGACAGCCGGTGCTGCAGCCCCTTTATCTCGCGCTTGCTGTTTTGGTCACTGACTGCAGGGGATGACCGTTTTTTTTCGATTGGCAACTCTTGAGTGGCGTCGCTTCGATCGGGTTCGGACCGGTCGTGCCTTTCCGAAGCAGTGGTCATGTTCTCTTTGAGCTGCTTGAGAAGCTTTTGCTGTCGCAACAGCCGTTGATGGATAAGTTCTGCCCTGCCTTTTCCATCGTCATGGCTGTCAGAGGATTTCTTGTCCGTACTTCCGGATGTGTTATCGCGCTTTGAAGCAGTGTTCATTTCACTACGGGCCTGGCGACTTTGTACGATCAGGTTTTCGATGGCCGCTATCGTTTTGTCCTGATTCCTTTCCATGCTATCACCCGTGTTTGATCCAGGATTGTACTTGATGGGTACTGCTGATTATCGGGTAATTGGCGCCCTGACATTGGACCTGCATCATGTCAGGCTTTCTTCAGGTACATACTGACCGCCATCATGGCAGCAAACCAATATGGCATGTTACGCGCTCTCGATATCAGTAAACGTTTTTGCCAAAAAAACCCTTGATGGCGGTCAGAAAAATGATTTTTAGATCAAGGCCCAATGACCAGTTTTCCAGATACCAGAGATCGTATTGCACCCGCTTTTGCATCTTCTCTACGGTATCCGTTTCACCTCTATAACCGCTGACCTGAGCCCAGCCGGTAATACCAGGCTTGACCTTGTGACGCTGCATATAGGATTCCACGAGCTCTTTATAATATTCGTTATGGGACAGCGCATGGGGCCTTGGCCCTACAATGGACATCCTGCCCTGAAGCACGTTGTAAAACTGGGGCAGCTCATCCAGTGATGTTCTGCGCAAAAAGGCACCAATGCGCGTAAAGCGCGGATCATCACGCGTTGCCTGACGGCAGCCACTGTTGCCGTACTGAAGCTTCATGGACCGAAACTTGTAGACCTTGAAGCGCTTGCCGTTGATACCGGTACGGTACTGCTTGAAAAGTACCGGACCCTTTGAAGAGCATTTGATCGCCACGGCAATCATGAGACAAAAGGGAAGCACCAGGGCTGCAATCAGGCTTCCCAGAATGATGTCTTCAAGGCGCTTGATAAAACGTGACTGCCCCGTCATGGGGCTGACACTGAGATCGATGGCATAAAGCCCGACCACTTCGCTGACCTTGTGATTGAGAATCGGCAGATCGGAAAACTCGGGAAAAAACCGGATTTCCACCGTCTGATGGCGCAGCGTATGCATGATGTCCTTGACGGCATTACCCATATTAAGCGGCATGCATATCCACACCTCACGAGCACCCGCTGCCAGCACCCGCCTTGCAATCGAGTTCAACTGATGGCCGTCAGGTTCGTTGTTAAGACGATGCACACCACAGACCGAAAAACCCGCCCCCTGCTCTCTTCTCATATGGCGAGTCACGTTAAGCAGCGTATTGCCCGGCCCGATCAGAAATACGCGACAGCGATTGCGCCCTCTCACCCTGAAACGCGCCATTACCATGCGAAGCAGGATACGACCGACCGCTGCCAGCACGAAGGAGAGCAACAGTGTCAGGGCAAGCCAGAGGCGGGAATAACGCTCGGCCGCATGAATGAAATAGATGATCGAGGCAGAAGCGATGGCTGTGACAGACCAGATAATGATCTGGTCTGCCAGAATGCGGCTTAGCCGTTTGATGCGCCAGTTACCGTAAGCGTCGATCAAAACGCTTACCAGAACGATCATGATGGCGATGATCTGGATAGCCCATTGATATCGCTCATGAATATCGAGCGTATCAAAGCGATAATAATAGACCACCGTGGCGGACAGTATCAGCGATCCGATATCCAGCATCGAAATCAATAAAAGCAGCAGATTTCTCTGACTCACGAAAAAGGGCCACTCCCGAGAATTAAGCGAATTATATAGCTGTACGGCGAAAAGGAAGGATCGCAGCGACGCAGGCTTACCGGGTCAGCGTCAGCAGGACATCCTGCAGTTCTTCGGCAAAGGCCTGACGTCGCTTGAGCATGTCGTCTCGATGTTGACGACTGTCTGCTACCCAATGAAGTTTCGTCAAAAGTTGATCCAGCAGGCTGTCGCTGTTGGAGTAAAACTCGATACCCGATCGCTCCTGCATCGCCCTGGCCGTATCGAGCTGATGGTCGTTTCGATGCTCACCGTATTGCAACAGCCGTGGCAACACCAGAAAGGGAACGTCCTGCTCCAGCAGAGACAAGAGATTTCCCATCCCTGCATGGGTGATGACACATCTGGCGTCTTTCACGATACGCTGATATTGCTCGGGCTCAATGAACTCTTCAACACGTAGATTGCCCGGCAATTTCTTTTTACCAAAAAAGGCACTACCCCCGGGCCCAGCCTGATACAGCACATTTTCATCCGGTAGCGCTTCGGCGCAGCGCAGTGCCAGCATGCTCATGCGCTCAAAGGGAAGCTGGGCGCCAGCCGTCAGAAGTATCAAAGAACGCTCCCGAGATATCGCACGCGGCGATGAGTATTGGCCACTTGTGGCCACTGGCTCAACGTCACATGACAAAAAAGTGACGCCAGGCGCCCTGACAGCGACAGACGGCGGCAATTGGCCACGCTGTCGATCCAGATGGTTCTACGACCGATCAGACGCGACAGGAGTAAAAAGAGCAGGCCGGGTGCGGCCCCTGTGCTGATCACGACATCAAATGGCTTTCGTCGAATGATACCAATAATATCGATGACGCATTGCCCACCGCGCCAAAAGTTCGTCTTGTTGAAATCGGTAATCACATGCCGCCCAGGGGCATCGCGGGTAAGACGCGTGGTTACCCAGGTAACTTCCTCGACAACAAGGTATTCTGCGATGCGCTCCATTTGTGCCAGATGCCCACCGAAAGAGGCGACATACAGAATTTTCATGCCGGATGCCCCTTTTCGATGACATTGCCGGCCGACTCGCTTTTATCGGGGAATGCTTCCTTCATTATCTGTGCCATGTGTTGAAGGGCACGTTGATACTGCTGACGCCCGATGATCCTTTCAAGCTCGTGCATGCCGCAGGCCAGCAGCAGATCCCGATCCTGGCAACTTTCATCAACGCGTCGATATGTTTTTAATTGCGCCAGCAGTTCCCCCTTGCGTGCAGCACGAAGCTGGTCTGCAGTAGCACCAACGCCGATGGGTTCCAGTTCCCATTTGCCCCACGCGATAATGCAGGGCTGGCCTGTATCGTCGAGTAATACGTTTCTATCGTTCATTTCAGGATTGTGGATAAACAGGGGGAGCCGTCGCAGTCTTTCCTGCATCTCTTCAAGATGCTCCAGAAATACAGCCAGCAGCCGGCGCTGCTTGTCGCCGTCTATCGCCAGGTGTAATCGCTCGAACATTCTACTGCCTGCTCGACTCCACAGGGGCGGCTGAGAGCGCAGATACACGTCCACGATTTCTTCAGAGGGCACGTAGCACCACGATTTCAGAATCAGCTCTGAATGTACGTTACGCCAATGCTTGCGTGCGATCGGAGCCCCTCCCGGATGAGCTAGATGAACACAGGCGAAGGTTTCAAACACATGATTATCGATCAAGCGCGGAGCATTGAGGGCCTGAGTATCCATTCTTGATAGTAGATACGCTTCATGCCCCGCTTGCGCCTGCTGTTTAGGGAAATAAATCTTTTCCAACACTCGGTGGGATTTTTCTTCTTTGTCGAAAAACAGGTCAAAAAGGATAACACCGCCCTGACCGCTATCACGCCAGTACGATTGAAGGTTGAGTGCTTGTTGATTCAGTGCGTGAGATAACCATCCTGCGCTGCGCAACACTCGAACCTCCGGTGTAAACAGCTGCCAGAAACGCTGGCCGTCCCGGCTTTCCGTTGCAAGTAGCTGTTTTTCTCGAAAAAAAAGCGCATCAACACGTTCACGCTTCTCGGCCAGACGCAGCTGTCCGCTGACAAACCCCGTGGCTGACTGAAAAAGGCGGCGACTCAAAATCAGGCTGATAATGCCGATCAACAGATTGAGATTGTCGAGCCGATAAAACTCGGCCACCAGACACAAAAAACCGGACAAAAATCCTATCGAGCCGAGAGTGCGCAGAAAGCCACCGCTGTTGCTCGCAATCCAGCGCTCGATTTTATCGGCCGTGGCTTCATTGGGAAGACCGATGACAGCCGCTGTCGCGACATACATCAGCATCATGATCACAAGAAGAAAACCAAAAAGGGTAGGAAATAGAAAAAGCCCTGCCCCCATCCCTACAATAACGGTTGCCCCATCAGCGACAACCCCGCACACACGGCGATAATGTTCACTGACACCCTCACCCTGATCGCTGAACAGTGCAATCTTGCGTGCGTTATCAAGCACGATGCGTGAGCCACGGCGACTCTGTTTTTCGGCCAGCCAGTCCATCAGCTGCGAAAGGCCGTAAAGCGCAATGGCGCCAATACACAGCAAAACGATCCAGAGATCCCGCGTTTCAGGTGTGACAAAACCGCGAAAGTATCGTGGAATGCCGTTGCCGCCCAGCAAAAGAATAACCTTGAGCGGCAGCAAAAAGGCCACCATCTGTGCCAGCTGCGAGGTCAGAAGCAACAGGGAGGTAGCCGGGGCTGCAACGGGTGTCTGTGATAAAAGACGACGCCATACGCTGGAAAACCATTGCAGATGTCGCCCGGTCTGCTTCAACAGATTCATGTCAACTCATGATTGTTCAATATTAGGATTTACCTGTTCTTTCTTGCCCCAGAAACCACCAGGGCCGGATACCATCATGAGGGTGAAACAACCGGTCAGCGACATGGACATCCGATGTTTGAGGCAACAGGCTCGATTCGGCATAGGCATACTGCCAGGCCGCCCGTAGCGGCTGAAAACGTTGGACATCAAAAGCGTTGATCTGTTGCCAGGGCCAGGGCTGATCCTGATAAGCCAGCAGCCACTCGAATCCTTTTCTCAGGCCACGCCCGCTTTCATCATGGAAAGACCAGAGATCCTGACCATGACGCTCGGCCAGCAGTGCCAGATGCACCCAGCCCTGCAGATTGAAACAGCAATAATGAGCGCTGGTCGTTCGCTTGAGCTCCTCCGGCTGTGAGCCATCTACCGCAAACTGCTGAAGAATGCGCTCCTGACTGGTACGCAGGGTAGTCGAAACCAGTGCGTAGTCTTCCAGAAATGACGCAATGGCCGCGATCTGAAGGTCATAATAGGTGCCGTGATTATTACCCGAGCGACTTTCAGCCCTGCCCTGCGCACTGGTCTGGAGCCAGTGAAGATATGCCTTCAGCCATCTTCTCAGTTCAGTGCGGGCGGTCTCATCAAGTGTATCGGCACGTTCCAGCAAGCGAATGGCATCCAAAAGAAAATAGATATCCTTCATCTCGATAATGCCGGATTTGCTTCCTCGGTTGCGATTGTGGCCCTGTCGAACCTGGGCATAGTTCAGATGAGGATTCATCCTTGTTTGAGGATCACAAAACCAAGTACGTATCAACATCGCGCCATGCTCTGCAAAACGCTGACCTCCAACATGCTTCCAGGCCAGAGCACAGGTTGTAACGTCATCGAACAGACGCTGTAGTCGGGTCCGGTCATACTGGTCGCTTTCCGGCGCATAAAGCACCGTGCCGGGCACACGGACCCCATCACGTGGCATGTAGGGCAACCATTTTGGCAGGATCGGGTTGGGCCAGTAATACGGTGCCGGGTGCCAATAATCGTTGATATCGCCACTGGGCGGTAACGTGGTTTTATCAATAACCGAGTAGGGCCCCCGCTCAAGAGCACTTTCAGCCTCTTTGGCGAGCATCGTCTGCCAATTTGATACCAGAGGGCTGGACAAGTCACTGTCTGCGTAAAACAGCAGGGCACCATCGTTACGGCGCATTGGCATATACTGCGCATCGAGATGATCCAGCATTCCTCTGACCGCTTCGATTCTTGCAACACCACGATCTACCAGCCCTTTCCCGGGGTCCGTCTCGAGATGCGCCTTGCCCGAATTGAGTCGTGCTACCCAACCGGCATAACCAAAATGACCGGCCTCTTCTGCATAGGGCGGGCATGGCAGATCCCAGGGCTCGATAGCCCATTGGTCCCATTTACCCGATATTCCCAAACGCCAGAAAAGTTCTACCTTGGGCCGGCGACCGTAAGGGTGTGCTTCATCAAAACGCTCTGCAGCGTCCCGGCGAAAGATCAGTTGCGGTTCTTCGTTGGCCTCGGGCCGAAAGGTCTCATCAACAAGCTGCTGATTATCGGTAATGCGTGCCATCGGTACGACCTGATAGCGCCAGTGTGGTGTAGCCAGCACGCTCGAGCGAATCTCTGCCCATGCCGCGTTTGTTACAAAGCAGTTGCCATCCCAGGGCAGTATCCAGTCTGCGCTTTGTCGGCCGTCCTCAAGGGCCACGTTACGTGCCGCGTTGTTGTGCATCACGTAATTGTTCTTGTGACGATACAGCCGCATGACCAATCGATCCCTTTCGGCGGCATTCAATCGCTGGGCGTCTTCTGAATAGGTAAACCCGGCAAAGGGAAGCCCTTCAAAATCCCACCCCGTCTGGACATATTCATCACGATCAAAAGGCAGATCGATATAATGCTGATTATACTGCTCAAGCAGTGCCAGAATGGCCGCGTGTTCCTCAGGATTAACAATGCGGTTAACGACCCAGCGCTTTTTGCAGCCTTCGAGTTCGGGTTCATTTTCAAGAATGAATCGTAAATTGTCTCTCGACTGACCTCGAGCATGACGAGGCTCAAGGTCGTTGCCGATAATGCGATAAAGTACAAACGAAGCTTCAGACAATATCTGTAAGCTATCATCCCTCATTTTTCGGGAAGGCTCCGATATGACAGGTACTCTGCCACGATCAGATGGTTTGGTACTTACAAAGGAATGAAAGAAACGCTTGTACCATCTGGCAGCTCTGCGCCTGACAATTCCCTTGATTCTGCTTGCATAATGGTTCATTTGAATTCATCCGCTATCCCTGTTTGTATCTCGTAATTTCGAGACTCTGCTGACATTATATCTCTAAATACCAGTAAGGACGGATGCCATGTGACTCGGGAAATGTTGCTTTTGGTTCTCGGGCAACATGAGTTTCGTTTGCATCATCGCTGTGGCCAACAAAGGCATATAATGGCTGCAAGCATTGCTCATCGAAACTTTCATGCTGTGTATAGGGCCAGCTTTTCGCATCGAAGGATAAAAACGACAATAAGGCCGTTTGCAGGGTTATCCCTTTCGTTGAAACATGATTGACAAATTCCGGATTCGAGCGGCCGGCCAGTCTAAAAAGATTGATCCATGCCTGAAGGTTACGACGGCATCGAGTTCGGCTATTGCGGTCTCCAAGAAGAGCCGGAATAGAGCCATCTGATGCAAATTGCGTATTAAACCGGCATAGCGACCTCAGTAAAGCCTGTTTCATCTCCATTTTGTCATCTGTATATGACGCAATGGCAGCGATCTGCAAATCAACACATGTTCCAAGCTCGTTGGTCGCAGCACAATAATTTTTGCCGGTTTCGGATTCTTGCAACCAGACAAGATATTGGCGCAGGCTGCTCTTGAAAATCGAAATTTCTGTGCCACTCAACACGCCGGCTCTTTCCAGAAGCGCCATGACATCCGGATAGCACCAGGCATTACCCATAAAATGAGCCGGCAGCAGTTTTTCCATTTCGATCCGGACAGTTTCATCGGTTTCAGCGATGGTATCCGTAGTCGCCGTACAGCAAAAAAAGAAGCGCCTGAATAGTCTGGCCGACATTACAGCATGACGATGATCGCCATTAAAAAACCAGGCCAGTGCCAAAATCATTGAATAATTGAAAAAACTGCTTTCATTCGTTAAATAGTCGGAAGAGCGCTGCTTTTCAATGATACTGTTTGCATCTTCCAAAAGCTTTTCTATTTCGTATATAACAAATGAATCACTACCGGAGTGATAAAGCTCTCTTTTATCAACAAGATTTTTTATATCGATCGAAGGTGCCGACCATGACACCGTATCATCACTTACTTTCCTGTCCATAAGATGCAGGGTTTCAATAATGGCGTTCTGACGAGCTTTAAAGCGCTCTTTGACACTGATATTATTATGCTGCTCGAGTTCAAGCATGCCGGATGACAGCCTTGCAACCCAACCTGCCAGCCCATATTGGCCAGCATTGGGCCCGGGCGTCGAACGCGGGCGGTCCCATGGCTCATCACGCCAGTGATCCCATTTTCCGGGCACACCCAAACGCCAGAAAAGCTCAACCTTTGGACGCCTTCCATAGCAAAATGACTCGTCGAAAAGATTACTACTGTCGTGTCTAAATACTATTTGTGGTTCTTCTACCGCATCCGGCTGGAAATTATCATTAATTAGCTGGTCATTATTTTGAACACGTGTCATGGGAACGACAAAGTATTGTAGCCAGGGTTTTTCCAATATGTCTTCCCTGATACGACGCCAGGCACGTGGCGTCAAAAAACAATTTCCATCCCATGGCAGAACCCACTTCGCGAGTTTCTTTCCTTCTTTTAGAGCCTTGTTTCGCGCCCCGTTGTTATTCATAACGTAGTTGTTTTTATGGCGATACATGGCAGTCATGACCCGATTTCTTTTTTCGTCATCCAAAGCCATAAATTCCCGACTGGCCAGATACCCGGATTCGGGTAAACACGACATATCTAGGCCAATATTTTGATATTCCTTTGTATTAAAAGGGATCCGGACCCATTGTTGATCAAACTCTTCAAGCAGCGACAGAATTTGTTGCTCTTCATCAGCATCGACAATTCTATTAACGAGCCAATATCGAATGCAGTTTTCAAGAGGCTGTTCCTTTTCGAGAATAAATCTTAAATTTTCTCTTGACTGACCTTTTTTGTGACGCGGATAAAGATCATTGCCGATGATACGAAAAAGAACGAAATCATTTGTCTCGCTATCCGGGCTGCTATTCTGATATCGGCGGCCTGAAACATCTGACTGTTGCGTTTCACATTCCATCATTGACACTGCGGTCGAACGACGTTCAAAGCGTCGATTGGCTTTAACTATCCCATCTTCAAGCGCTTGCAGGCTTTGCTCTTGAGCCTTCAGTGTCTCTTCAAAATGACTATACTGTTGATCAAATCGTTCAAACCATTTAAAAATCATTTTGTCATTTAAATGCTGCTCAAGCTGTTGAGCATGTTTGTCCTTTTCTTTTAATAGCTGTTGCCAGGATGGCGGCTGCCGATCGCTTGAATCGTTATTCATGGTGTTATTCTCCTGCTACGGCATTGTTCTGATACTGACATTCCACGAGCTCTGGGTAACGCAGGAACAGACCATGTTCCTCAGGGGGCGTCTTGATTTGATGACGATGTGCAAAATTGCTTTTGCTGCTGGCGCGCCCCGCTCGACCTTCGTGTCTATAGCTTGACCAGTGGTTTTCACCATGGTTTACCAGATAAAGTGCCATTTCATCAGCCCAGCGTGTCATCAATCTGCCGTGTTTCTGGGAAATTTCAAAAAAGGAATCATGAAATCTTTGTTGCTCAAAGTAGCTTTCTTCTGAATTGCCACGTACCAAATCTTCAGGCTCGAAATAAAGTACTGCACACGAACCGCACTGATGCCAGAACGGAGCAGAAAACTCATTACATCGAGCAGCTATATTATTGGCATAGTCAAAAACATAGCCCTTCTCTATCAGATAGCCCTTTCTATTGTTGTCATCTCTGACACACTGGACAAGTGAAATGTCGATCAGGTCATCAGCATCAAGCTGCATATAATAAAAACCACTTGTTACATATTTGTTCAGAGCATCTCCGATGGCATTTCTCTTGCGCCGCTTATCATTACCAAATGTGCCATCAGAATTTATTGGGGGCTTAAAATCAACCACGACAAATTCGACATCCAGACCAAACGTATTTATTTCAGGTTTTTCATGCACAGCAAGCCATACACGAAAGTCGTGGGAACGTTGACGAGACAGGTTGTAAAGCGTTCGCTCCAGATTTTGGCAGGTTAGCACCCAGTTGTGCGTGCAAGCGCGTGCGCGCAGGCAAATACCGAAATGCATAGCGGGTGGCTCGCCATGTTTGTTTTGGGTTTGATATAACCTTGAGGCATCAGATGTTGTAACGTTTAAAGCCCAACCTGCTCGAGAACTGTTGTTTTGATTTTTCAACCATGACTGATACTTTTCGACACTATCTATTTGATTTTTAAAAAACACAGGCAGTGTTTTTTGACTCCACACCAACCCTGCCTCACCAAAAGATTCAGGGTTTTCACAGCCATCACGCAACATTGTTTCGTAGTAACCGGCATCGCTCGCGCGATCCAGGTCTAATAGCAAGGATTGTTCGGCATTGGCCGGCAGAGCGCAATACCATGGCCAAATCATTACCTTATCGACAAGATTACTAGCATAAGCAGCAAGTGACATCACCATTTTTTGATCAGGTATGAACAACCCGTTTTCATCAAAAAACCCACTGTTTATGCAGCTTTCATTTTCGATCCAATCGACTTTATAATGCGATAAACAGTCAATAACTCCGTCTCGAACGTTTCGATTGGAAAAATGCCCCACTACCCATATTGTTTCAATTCTTCCTTGGCCTTTTTCTTGCCTCAGCATTGAAACCAGTCGTTCTTTGTCAATTTCCTGATCTGACGACATCAGGCCTTGATCCAGCATACTGTACAGGCGTATTTTTTTATTAACATTATCGAGTGCACTGTTTCCCTCGACTATGAACGACGCATCTTGGGTAGATTCTTTTTTGATCGATAAATATTTTTCTTTGGTACCCCGAACAGAAGCCTTATTCATAAGGCTTCGGTGTCGGGTTATTTCTTTTTTTCCGTAGACGATCCTCCACGGCTCATCGGGCTTGCTATCTTGCGCAGTAACCCGGTGAGACGCCAGGAACGGCTTTTTAAAACTTTATCACTACGATCCTTGAAATAATCGGCTCGCTTTTTTTGCTGATCCAGCTTTTCCTGTAAATCGTTGTTTTTGCGCTGGCAGCTCCGAATTTCTTTTTTATGCTCTTGCTGTATTTTTTTTAGCTGATCATTAAGTTTTTTACTATCGCTCTGAACACTGTTTTTCTGGTAATTCTTTACCAGAATTTCAAGTTCTTTTTCATTGCTCTTCAAAAGTTCATTGAACTTTTTTTCATTTTCCTTGAACTGAGCATTGGCATTAATAAGGCTTTTATTTTTTTCTTCGAGCTGTTTATTGATATTTTTTAAATTTAAATTTTCGCCGTCAATTCTGGAAACCGCATCACTGCTTTCTTTTACTTGCTTTTCTTTTTCCCTGATAGAAATATCGAATTGCTGTTTGGTTTCTTTAAACCGGGCTTCTACAGCCACCAGCTTTTCTTTATGCTTTTGCAGCTGATCCAGCATTTTTTGCTGTTTTTCGTCTATTTTTTGTTGTTCATTTTTTTCCTTGATCTGATTCTGCAACTCTTGAATTCGATCATCACGCGTACGGACAACTTCTTTTTCAAGCCAGCCTACATGCGCATTTCCCTGCTTACTTACTGAATCTTCCAAACCTTTTCCCTTCTGCTCAAGCTGTTGCTCTCTTTTTTGCAAGAGACGCTCTGTCTTCTTTATATATTTATCGCTTTCTTCCAGCGATTTTTCCAGCTCATTGATACGACTGACATTAATGTCACGCCAGCGATTCCTCTCCTCGAGCATTATCTTTCGAGATTCTGCCAAATGATGATTTATCGCCATCTGCAGTATCAAATCGTCAATTTGCGAAGAGGGGTTATTGTTTTTGCCTGAATATAAATATTGAGCTGCCTTTTGCCCTTCTCGAACCCTTGTTTGCTGCAAAAGCCAGTCATGCGCTACTTGAAAGCTACGGCCATCAGCATCTGTTTGCTGCCAGACTGGAATACCAAGCCGGTCGCCATAGCGGGACAGCTGTGACATGGCAGCCAACGTAAATACGACATAATCGAGTGGATTGGCACGCTTCATTTCCAGCGGTAGTGAACCATCAGGTTCAATCTGGTCAACAGCACGTGTCTGTACCCGGTTAAGGACAATGTGTTCTGCCAGTGATTGATCCTTTACGAACCACGCAAAAGCCAGACACTGCAGATCGTACCAATAGGCAATGTTGTTTTTGGCGTGATCCGCAGCACGCCCATTTTGACTGGTGCGCATCCATTCGAGCAGCTTTTTGAACCAACACCTCAACTCATGAGATACAGTCTCCGGCAGTGCTTGAATAGACTCGAGCAGATAAACGGCTTCAGTAACATAAATCAGGTGGCGGGATTCAATGAGTCCTGCAGAGCGTACAGCGTCGTTACCCGGTACAACCTGAGCATATTGAAAATGCGGCGTTTGACAGGTTGCCGGATCAATGAACCAGGTTTTTAACTGCTCCAGAGCACGTTCTGCCCAAACAGTATCCCCTGTCAGATAGGCAGTCAGTGACAACACCTGTAACGATTCAACCATGAACACGAGTCGTTCGTTATCAAACCGTTCACTGTAACATTCGGGATTGACCTCACCGTCCCTGCGTACATATGGAAGACCGTCTTCGCTTTGCATATCGGGCCACCAGTATTTAGCCAGGCTACAATAGTCGTGCCGGTGCTCCTTTGCCATGTCACCGCTTTTTTGTATAACACTGGTTACTGGTTGCTCAAGAATATCGGTTGCTTTTTCAACCAGCCCCTCAACAACCTGAAGCGCATTTTGATCGCCGTCCTTATAAAGATTTGCCAGCTCAACCAGATGCTTTCCTTCGAGCAGTACTGTCTCGGGTACAGGTCCTTGCGGAGCTGACGAGGCATGCTTGTCCAGCCATTGATGGCCGACAGACAGGCCGGAACATAAATCAAGATAGATAGCTTTCTCGGCGGAGAGCATAGAGTTTTCTTTCCTTATCGTGATGTCTGGATCGATGTCGCCTGCTGGTTGCCGCGAGCCTCAACGTCTTTCCAGCCCGCCCCCACGCAATGCCCTGAAAACCTCTGGTATTTCGTCCAGCCAGATTCGACATTGAACAAGACTGGCGATGATCCGATGCGCTATTGGCTGATTGCGCTTTCTTGAAAGCCTTACAACGGGAAGTACCGGCGGGGAAAGACTGTACATGACTCTTGTAAGACGTTCGAGACCCCGGCTGCGAGCCACCTGCGCACCTCGAATGCGTCGCGCCTTGGTGGAAATTTCTGCATAGCGGGTTCGAGCGGGGTGTTTGACGCATGCCTTGGAGAGATAATGCAGCGGATAACCATGACGCCCTGCCTTGAGACAAAGCAGCCTGTCTCCGCCCGAAAACGCCGAGGCGTCAAAACCGCCCATGTCGCGAAAGGCATCGGCAGGCACAGCAAGATTGGCAGTCGCTCCGAACCCTTTGGCAGCGTATTCCTTTTGAGGAATGCCTTTCACCAGATCATGAATTTCTGCCCAACCGGGTTTGGCACTGCTGGCCACCATTTCGATATGACCGCTGAGCAGACAGTGCCTGCCGTGCGACTGCATGGCATCCCACAGATGCACCAGCCAGTCCGGCTCGGGGCGACAGTCAGCATCGGTAAAAACAAACCACTGCGTGTCATCAATAAAGTGCTCGATGCCCCGATTGCGAGCGGCATAGGCCCCCGGCGTCCCACAGTCGATCACCTCGACCTGCCTGTTTGCGTAGCGAGACGCATCGAATCCTGCTTCGTTGTTTACCAATACGATGCGGGAATAATCTTTCGGCAGGGTTTGTCGCATCAAACAGTCGAGCAACTCTTCAACCATTGCCCACTGACGATAGACGGGGACAACAACGGTCAGTGTCCGATGACATGAAGCATGGGGCATTGTGAGGTTTACCAAAAAATTCAAAGGCTGTCAGACCAGCCTCATTTAAAACTGAATAGATTACCGATCAGGCTGCAAAAGAAAAAGCCACGCGCAAGGCGTGGCTTTTTCGGCAACACTTTTGGTTCACGAATAGACGGGGAGTCTTTCGCAGACTTTGGCAACCTGCTCTTTCACCGTATTTTCAGCGTCAGCACTGTCGCCCTTTTGCATGGCATCGAGAATATCGCAGATCCAGCCCGCCAGCTCGCGGCATTCGTCTTCCTTGAAGCCGCGCGTGGTGACGGCAGGGGTGCCGATACGCAGGCCGGAGGTGACGAACGGGCTTTGCGGGTCGCCCGGTACGGCATTTTTATTGACCGTGATATGGGCGCGGCCGAGCGCGGCATCGGCGTCCTTGCCGGTCAGGCCCTGCTTGACCAGTGAGAGCAGAAACAGGTGGTCTTCCGTACCGCCGGAAACCACGTCAAAGCCGCGCTCCATGAACACACCGGCCATGACCTTGGCGTTTTTGACAACCTGCTGCTGGTAGGCCTTGAACTCGGGCTCCAGCGCTTCCTTGAAGCACACGGCCTTGCCAGCGATGGCATGCATCAAGGGGCCACCCTGCCCGCCCGGGAACACGGCGGAATTGAGCTTTTTATAAAGATCGGCATCGCCAAAGGCCGAAAGGATCAGGCCGCTGCGCGGACCACGCAGGGTCTTGTGGGTCGTGGTGGTCACCACGTGAGCGTGCTTGAGCGGACTGGGGTAGACGCCTGCCGCGACCAGACCGGCAACGTGGGCCATATCGACGAAAAACCAGGCGCCGACTTCATCAGCGATCTCGCGAAAGCGCGCCCAGTCGATGATTTGCGAATAGGCCGAGAAACCGGCGATGATCATTTTCGGCTTGTGCTCGCGGGCCAGACGCGCGACTTCATCGTAATCAATCAGGCCGTGGTCGTTGAGGCCATACTGCACGGCATTGTAATGCTTGCCGGAGAAGTTGGGCCTGGCACCGTGAGTCAGGTGACCGCCGGCGTCCAGGCTCATGCCCAGAATGGTATCGCCCGGCTTGACCATGGCCTGAAAGACCGCGCTGTTGGCCTGCGAGCCGGCATGCGGCTGTACGTTGGCGTAGTCGCAGTCAAACAGTTCGCAGGCGCGAGCAATGGCCAGCTCTTCAACCTTGTCGACGAACTCGCAGCCACCGTAATAGCGCTTGCCGGGATAGCCTTCGGCGTACTTGTTGGTCAGCTGCGAGCCCTGGGCGATCAGAACGCGCGGGCTGGTGTAGTTCTCGGAGGCGATCAGCTCGATGTGATCTTCCTGACGATCGTTTTCCTGCTGCATGGCCTGCCACAAGACATCGTCATAGCCGGCAATGGTCATATCGCGTGTGAACATGAACTTCCTCGATACCAGAAGGTTGAAAACGCACCGAACGGGCTGGACAGGCGCGTGGGGGAAAGACGTTGCCTGTCATCATACACAACGCTTTTGGGCCTTTCACTTGAAAGGCGGCCCTGCCTGTCCTCAGGGCGACACGCGCCCCCGTTGTGCTCAAGTGGTTAGTCAATCTGGCCTTTTTACCGTAGCATTTCGGCCACACCGCCCACTTTTCCCTTACGCCGAATACCTGCCCATGATTGCGTCGCTATTTCCTGTACCGGCATGGAATACCAATGCCACCACTCACTGGTGCCATCGCATCGGCGTTGTCGCACTACTGCTTTATATGTTCACCTGGATTCTGAGCCTGGACATTTCACGCTCGCTGGAACCGGTCTTGATGCTGGTCTATCTGGTGGCCCTGTTTGCCCAGCCCGGGCGAGCGCGCGCCTTTAAAGACCCGCTATGGCTGCTGCTGGGCCTGTGGCTGATGTTGCAACTGGTCACGCTGCCACCGGCAATGGCCATGTTCCCGGATTATGCAGAAGATCAGATCAAGAGCATGCGGGGTCTGACCAAAGTGTTCATGATTTTGCCCATTGCGTGGATCATGGCAGGCAGCACGCGGCTGTCGCTTCAGGTTTTGAGCGCCTTGCTTGTCGGCATGGTTGCAGGCGCTTTGCTCACGGGTGAAAGCCCGGCAACGCTTGCCCATTACATGGATATCGGCGAAAGGCCGACGCTTGGATTCAAGAACTGGCAGCACTCGGGCATCTGCGCCGGCATTATTTTGCTGGCTCAGGCCTGCTTTGCGCCGCGCTTTTTCAGGTATGCCTCGAGCCAATCCCGATGGCCGGGGTATCTGCTTTTGGCAGGGTTTGGCGCGGTGGCCGTACTGGCGTTTACGGGCTGGATCATTACCATGACACGCGCCAGCTGGCTCGGCATCGTTATCGTCATGCTGACAGCCCTGGCAGGTTTTTTGCTGATAACGCTCAAAAGCAATTCTGCAACGTCAATCAACGGAAAACGGTGGCTTTGGATACTGCTGGCTGCCGCACTGGCCTGTGTTGTATTCGGCATGCTTTTCGGGGATCAGATCGCTTCGCGTCTTTTCAAGGAGCACGACGTTATTCTGGAAATTCTCAGCGGCAACGTCGATAACGTCCCCATGTCGAGCATCGGGTTTCGCATTCATGCCTGGCACTATGGCCTGCAGCTGATCGCCGAACAGCCCTGGTTCGGCTGGGGGCCAAAAAGCCATATCCCTTTGCTTTTACAAAGCAGCAACCCGGTTGAAGATACAACGCTTGGCGCTATCGCGGCCCGCTCCAATCTCACCCATTTCCACAACAGCTATCTGACCGTACTGATTGCCAACGGCATCACGGGCTTTATGGTCTATCTGGGCGCTGTCGTTACCATCGCCGTGGCGGCCTATCGCAGCTGGCGGTGTGGCGATATGCCCGGTGATGTCATGGTCTTTTTGTCGCTGTTTTTCATTTTCTGGGCCTTCGTCAATCTGTTTGAAAGCTATATGGCCTATCGTACCGGGGTCTACGTGATCGGCGCTGTGGGCGGCATCGCCTATACCTACAGCATGCGTCGCCGGCTTGCCGTCCATGCGCAGCGACAGACACAGCGTCAGGATTGACAGATCGCCCATAAAAAACGGCAGCCTCATCGGCTGCCGTTTTTGTTTCAACCGGGGCTGTCGACTACGCCGAGACGCCCTGTGCTGGCACAGGAGTGGCATGTTTGACCGACTGTGCCGGCGGCCTTGTCAGATCGATGTTTTCCGGAAAGCCGATTTTTTGGCCCAGCTCAACGTCTGCGCTGACCGGGTCGAGCACGAACTCCCCGGCCACGGGCGTGAAGGTCAGCTCTCCGATATAACAACGATCACCGACAACAAAGAAGTCCACTCGGCAGAAACCAAACGGCTCTGAAACCGCCTTTGCCACCTGAATCATCTCATCAAGGCAGCCGGGGGCCTTGAGCTCTTCGCCCTGCAAGGGCTTGTAGCCGCGGCGATTGAACGGTGCGATCTGCCAATCCTCGGTAAAGAACTGACAGCGGATGTCGGTAAAGCGCCCGGCAATCAGCTGAATATAGATCTCCTGCTCATCGCCGTTGTTGAGCACCAGCACCTTGTAATCCGCCGGCACTTCGCCATCGATCAGCAGTGCCTTTTCGATCACAAGCTGGGGCTTGATGGCACGATAATGTTTCTCGCGATGCAGACCCGCATAGTCGTAATCAAGCCACTTGTTGGCTTCACAGGCCAGTTCAAACATGTCCGTGTGCCAGGGCTTTTTAACCACCTTGACCTGACCGGCGCTGTGGTTGGCCTTGATGACAAACGGCTCCTTGATCCGGCTCAGCTCACGCTCCGTGATCGTGTCGTAGACACCGACAAAGGGCACCAGATACTGCTCGCCGGCCCGTTCACGAATATAGCTTCGCACCGCGACCTTGTCCGCCAGGGTGGAAAAGCACGGATGCGGATAGCGCATGCGATAAAAGATCTTTTCACTGACACTTTTTGGGGCACTGAAATTGCAAAAGCGACCATGAAGACGCAGGTAAGTCAGATTGAAATAGATACTATCCGGCGTTTTCTTGAATAGTCGATAGATCAAGCTTCGCAGCTTTCTCATGCTTCATGTCCCGTGGTGATATCAACGCTAATGACGACTGCCCGTCAGGGCGTCATGGCACATCGTCATTTCTCCCCCTGATGACCGGCCTGAAATATCTGCCGGTATTCAGCAACTCGACAGATTCTCCGCGCCCTGCTGGTTGAAAACGCAAAGGGATAACGAGGGAAGCATGCAGAGTGAGGAGAATGTATATAGGCGGGCCTGCATCTACTATGCAGAAGCGTCTTTTTGGCTCCCAAAAGAGGCAAACATGCACTAAAGTAGCGCGTTCCGGATTTTGATTAGTCCTCGGCCTGAACAAGAGCTACAAAAAACCATCGTGGCAGCACCCTGACCCCGGCCTTAAGAATGACGCCCTGCGACTCCGGCAACATATTGGAAAGCAAGGTGGCGACACGGGCGTCGTGATCGTCGACTGACAGTGTCTTGCCTGCAGTGAGGGCATAACTTTGTAGCGTGGCATTGTTGTGTACATAAAATTGCCATGCACAAAAAAGAAAGCGCCTGCGGCCATTGATGGCCGCAGGCGCTTTAAGTGTCCTTTAGCGTCAAAAGGCCTTGATACTACCCTTCTCCCAGCAGTCGCAGGCTTTCCATCGGTGCCTGACGCCGCAGCGGCGTACTGAGTACATAACCGATCGCTCCAATCAAAAGCGCCCCGCCCAGCGGCATCACAAACCATACGCTCAGATGCAGCCGGGGGTCCAGATCAAGCCATACGCCATACAGCAGGGCACTGACGCCTTCTGCCAGCATCGCCCCCAGCAGACCGCTGGCAAAGCCGAGCCAGCCAAACTCCGCCAGCTGAGTGCGCACCAGCCTTCGGTCACCGGCGCCAAACACCCGCAACAGCGCCCACTCATGAGCACGTGCCGGTCGGGACGCCGTCAGCGCGGCGTAGAGCACAGCCACGCCGGCCAGCAGCACGAACAGCAACACCAGCTCGACGGCGCGCGACACCTGACGCAGCAGATCACGAACCTGCTGCAATATGGCATCGATATCCAGCAGCGACACCGACGGATACTGCTGAACCAGCGGACCCAGCGCCTGCTGCTCGCCGGTGGGCAGATGGAAGGCAGTAATGAAGCTGTGACTGAAGCGCTCCAGCGAACCGGGCGGGAAAATCACGAAGAAGTTGGGCTGAAACGATTCCCAGTCCACCTGGCGCAGGCTGGTAATTTCAGCCGTAACCTCACGCCCGCCGATATCAAAGGTCAGCCGGTCGCCGATCTCGAGGGAAAGATCCTGCGCCATGCTTTGTGCCACCGACACGCCCACCGGGCCATCACGGCCGGCCGTTCCGTCACCCTGCCCTGCGCCATCCGGGAACCATGTCCCCTCGATAAGGGTGTTGTTGTCGGGCATGGTGGCCGCCCAGGTCAGGTTGATCTCGCGACGCAGATTGCCGTCGTGACGCGCCTCTTCAGGCACCGCATCGCGCGCCGTAACGCCGTTGATCTCGACCAGGCGACCGCGCACGATGGGATAGACCGCCGAGCGACTGTCGGTAATATTATCCAGCGCATCAATAAAGCCGTCACGCTGGCTGGGCTGGATGTTGATGGCGAACTGATTGGGCGCATCGGATGGCAGCTTCGACTGCCAGTCGTCGATCAGGTCGGTACGAACCAGTGCAATCAGCGCCATCAAAGCGAAAGTAACGGCAAAGGCCAGAATCTGCCCGATGCTGGACTGTCGCCGACGCGCCAGCTGCCGACTGCCCGTGCGCCAGTGCTGCGGCAGAAACTTCGCGCCCCAGAGCAGCAGCGACAGCATTCCCTGCGCTACCCCCCAAAGCACGACCAGCGTGATGAGCCCGCCGATCAGCAAGCCACTTGAAAGCACAAGATCGCCGCTATAGAGCCACAGCAGTGCGCCGAACATGAGACTGGCACAGCCAATAATGACCCATCCGGCGGCCGGCAGCGGCGCCAGCTCCCGACGCAGCACCTTGAGGGCGCTGACCTTTTTGAGACGCAAGAGCGTCGGGCCGGCAAAACCGATCAGAATGGCCACGGCCGTCAGCATGCCCAGCAGCAGCGGCAAAACACCCGGCGGCGGCAACTCCAACGGCAGAAACTGCACTAAAAGCGCCAGCAGGGCCCACTGCCCGACCAGGCCCAGCACCGCCCCGGCGGCGGCCGCCGTCAGGGCCAGCATGGCCAGCTGCGCGGCAAAGATGCGCCCCAGCTGGCGCTGACTGGCGCCGAAACAGCGCATCAGGGCTGCCGTATCCAGATGCCGGTCAACGTAGCGTCGAGTCGCCATGGCCACCGCTACGCCGGCCAGCAACACGGCGGCAAGCCCCGACAGGCTCAGATACTGCTGGGAGCGCTCCAGCGCCCGGCCGATGCGCGGACTGTCCTTGCGCACGTCGATGACGCGGATACCCCGGTCCTGCCAGGTCTCGAGCTGCGGGTCCAGCGAATTCACCGCTTCCGGCGGGCCGGCGGCCAGCAGCCGCCAGGTCAGGCGGGCACCGGGCTGGATGAGCCCCGAGCGTTCCAGATCCGGCAGATTGATCATGACCCGCGGATTGAAACTGGCCAGTCCCACATCCTGATCGGGCTCCTCGAGAATCCAGGCGCTGACGCGAAACGATTCGTCGCCCAGCGTGACCGAGTCTCCCAGCTCCAGCCCCAGCGCGGTGCCCAGTCGCGGCTCGACCCAGACGGTGTGTCGCTCGGGCAGCCGGGTGGTGGTTTCGGCCCCCTCGCCGAAGTCGACCTGAAAGCTGCCGTACAACGGATAGGCCGGCGCCACACCCTTGAGACCTGCCAGCTGAAACCGGTCGTTGAAACCGGCCATCGAGACCGTATTGACCTGGCGCGCCGTGGTCATGCCGGCGTCTTCCAGGGTGTCGAGAATCTGCGTGTCGAAAGGGTTGCCCTGAACCAGTACCAGATCACCGCCCAGCAGCTGTCCCGACTGGCGCTCCAGCGCGCTGCCGATGCGGTCCAGAAAGAAACCGATCATGGTGGTGGCCGCCACCGCCAGCACCAGGGCCAGAAAGAGCGCGCGCACGTCCGCGGCGCGCAGATCGCGGGCAAGCCCGGTCCAGCCCAGACGCAGCGTGTGAAAGAGCTCGGCCATCGGCCGGCGCGTGGCAGTTTTTGTGGCGCTTGACCGGGCACTCATCGATGATCGGCTCCATCAGGGGCATGATCCGACGGCGTGTCGTTGATACGCTCGTGCAGTCGCCCCTCATCAAGGGTGAGCGTGCGGTCGCAGCGCGCCGCCAGCTGCGGGTCGTGTGTGACCAGCACCAGGGTCGTGCCGGACTCGCGGTTGAGCGTAAAGAGCAGATCCGCGATCCGGTCACCCGTGGCGCGGTCAAGATTGCCGGTGGGCTCATCGGCAAACACCAGCGCGGGGCTTGTCACAAAGGCGCGGGCGATCGCCACGCGCTGCTGCTCGCCGCCGGAGAGCTGTTTGGGCAGATGCTGCACGCGCGCCTCAAGGCCCACACGCTCAAGCCACTGCTGCGCCTGACGGGTATCGATGCCGGCCTCGCTCAGCTCCAGCGGCAGCAGCACGTTTTCCAGCGCCGTCAGCGTCGGCAGAAGCTGAAAGTTCTGAAACACGAACCCGACCTGCCCGGCGCGTAGCCGTGCGCGGCCGTCTTCATCCAGCGATGACAGCGATTCGCCAAACAGGGCAAGCTCACCACGAGTCAGCGTATCCAGGCCGGCAAGCAGCGCTAGCAGCGTGGACTTTCCCGCCCCCGAACTGCCCACGATCGCCACGCTTTCTCCGGCATGAATGTCCAGATCCAGAGCGTTCAGGATGGTGATGGCGTTTGATCCGCTGTCGACTGTCTTTTCAAGCTGGCGCGCCATCAGTACCGGTGTTCTATCCTGTTGGCGAGCGCCTGGCGCATGACCGGCCCGAGGGCTGCTGTCCTGTCCGGGGTGCTCAACGTCCTGTTTCCTGGCTTCTGGAGTCGACATCTTGCGCTACCTGAATTGGATGAATGTGTCATGCCGCATCGGCTCGAGGGCCCGACGCACGCTGATGATGCTGATGGTTGTACTGGCAACGGCGCTGCAGCCGGTACATGCCGAGACACTGCTGGTGGTGGGCGACAGCCTCAGCGCCGCCCGCGGCATCGACCGTGATGAGGGCTGGGTCAATCTGCTGCGCCAGCGGCTGGAATCCGAGGCACCGGGTCGCCACACGGTGGTCAACGCCAGTATCAGCGGCGACACCACGGCGGGCGGTCTCGAGCGACTGCCCGAAGCACTCGAGACCCACCAGCCCGATATCGTGCTGCTGGAGCTGGGCGGCAACGATGGTCTTCAGGGGCTGCCACCCCAACGCATGCAGGATAACCTGGCGCAGATGATCGAGAAGAGCCAGGCCAGCGGTGCTCGCGTAGCGCTTTTGGGCATTTTGATTCCGCCCAATTACGGCCAGACCTATACGAAGGCGTTCGCCGACGTTTTCCCGGCGCTTGCCAGCCGCTACGATGTGCCGCTGGTGCCCTTTATTCTTGAAGGGGTCGCCCTGAACGAGGACCTGATGCAGTCCGATCGCATTCATCCCAACGCGCAGGGGCAGCCGCTCATTCTTGATAATATCTGGCCGACCGTGGCCTCAATGCTTGATGAAGCATCGCCAGATGAGACGGCCCCTGCCAGTCGCCATTAAGTACTGATTCAAGCGAGACGGTTGAAGTGTCCCGCCTTTTACCCTTACGACTCATGTGGAAAACCTGCCATGTCCTCTGCGCCTCTTTCCTCCTTTGTGGTGGCCTATCGTCTGGACGGTCAGGGCAGCGGCACGCCGCTGGACCCCGAGGAGCTCTTGCGCGTCTGGCATCAGGACACGTCACAGCTCTGGATGCATCTGGACTTTACCCATCAGGACGTTGACCACTTTCTCGCCACCATCGCCAGGCTCGATGAAGATGTCATCGAGGCCCTGACAGAAGAAGACACGCGCCCGCGCGTGGCCGTGTTCAAGGGCGGACGAATCACGACCCTGCGCGGCATCAATCTCAACCCCGGCGCTGACCCGGACGATCTGATTTCGCTGCGCGTCTGGCTGACCGACAACCGATTGATCACCGTACGTCGGCGGCCACTGCAGTCCATTACCCGGGTACGCGCCTACCTTGACGCCGGTGAAGGGGCCCGCAATGTCGGCGAGCTGCTGGCGGGCATGGCCGATAGCCTGGTCGACCGGGTCGGCGATCTGACCCACCAGCTTGATGACGCCCTGGGCGAGCTGGAAGAGCGCCAGACGGCTGAGGGCGCGATCGATATTACCAACAAGGACCTGACCGATATTCGCCAGCCCCTGATCAATTTGCGCCGCTTCATGGAGCCGCAGTATCACTGTCTGACGCGTCTGGCAGAAGATGAGGTCTTTGATGACACCGCACGGCTGTGGCTTCGTGAAGCCGCCAACCAGCTCTATCGCTATGTCGAGGACTTTCGCGCCATGCAGGAGCGCGCCCTGATTCTGCAGGAGCAGCTCTGGAATTCGCACAACGAGCGCCTCAACGAGCGCATGTATCTGCTGGCCATCATTACCGCCGTGTTTCTGCCGCTGACCTTTCTAACCGGGCTTTTGGGCATCAACGTCGGCGGTATTCCAGGCGCTGAAAGTCCGGCAGGCTTTGCGGTCGTCGTGTTGCTTTCCATGCTGGTCGGTGCCGGTGTCATGGCCATTTTGAAAAAGTGGCGCTGGTGGTAGCGCCGCCCGGCGTCACGCTCTCTCGATTCAGCGGTCGATATGGCCCAGGTCACGCTCGGGATCGAGGCGGTCACGCACCCGGCGCTTTAACTCCTTGATATCGGGAAAACCGCCATCGCGCTTGCGCTCCCAGATCACCTCCGGCGCGCCGTGCGCCCCGGAGCGGATCACGATCTCGAAGTGGCCGCCGTGGCCGGGCGCCAGCGCCACCTGCTCAAGGCTTTCACCGAAGGTGGACAAAAGCTCCTGCGCGTACCACCCGGCCCGCAAAAGCCACTGGCACTGGGTGCAGTAATGAATGGTGATGTTCATGAATCGCTCCCTTCAATGTGGCATCGGTCAAACGACGAGACTATGTTACGGGTCGCCGGGTTACATTGAGCAACACAATCTCTTAAAAAACCCGGCCAGTCATTAGCATATTTAATGGAAGGCCGCGGGTAATCCGTTTTTACTACTCATTGTGCTGGCATCGCGCCGGCGAGGCTTCATATCATGCAAGCCTATCCTTCATGACCGAAACGCCGCTACCTGCACGTCAGGGCAGCATTTTTATTTGAGGAAGCATCGATCATGCAAACACAGCGGATGATCAGCCCCGAGCTGCTCGAACGTGTCGTCAATGCCTCGGAGGATGGCATTGTCGTGGCAGAACGGGAAGGCAACGAGAATATCCTGATCTACGTCAACGGTGGGTTTGAAGCACTGACAGGCTATAGCGCCGACGAAATCCTCTATCGGGACTGTCGCTTTTTGCAAAACGGCGACAACCAGCAGCCCGGCCTGGACCGCATTCGCGACGCCCTCAGGGAGGGCAAGGCCTGCCGCGAAGTCATTCGCAACTACAAAAAGGATGGTGCGCTGTTCTGGAACGAACTTTCCATTACGCCCGTCCATGATGAAGAAGACCAGCTGCTCTACTTTATCGGTGTCCAGAAGGACGTGACCAGCCTGGTCGAGGCACAGCAGGAGCTCGAGCGCCTGCGTGCTCGCGTTGAAGAGATATCCTGATCCCGCGTCTGCCATCGTATACCAGCGACCCGCTTCGGGGCCCGACATGTGCGGGCCCCTTTGATTTTCGCCCTTGCCCGCGGCCATCGACAATCGATGGCCGGGGCCAAACAAAACCGCTTGCCCGGGGCCACAAACGGCGCTATACAGCCTTTTTTACAGCGAAGGGCAGCCCCATGAGTACCGAGCTGTTTGAAGAAGCACCCGATGAACAGGAAGCGGTCAACGATGACACCTGGACGCCCAATGCACGTCCCAAAAAGGGCGAGATCTGTGCCCGCAGACGACTCGAAACGCTTTTGGAAGCGCGGCGACTCGAGCGCGACCTGACCGATGGGTGGGAGGCGTGGGACGAGGAGGAGTAGTCCGCACGCCGGTTCGTTGCCTGCCTTTCAGAGCGCCCGTGCGGCGCCCTGTTCGTTGGCACAGAAAGCACCGCACCCGGCTTTGCGCTGGCCGTGATGGCCCCTGATCTCTATCATCACGGTACTGGCAGACGACTGCCTCTGATACCCTGCCTATCACCATTGACTACGAGGCTGAATCCACTCCATGGCGCAATACGTATATACCATGAATCGGGTGGGCAAGACCGTGCCCCCCAAGCGCGACATCCTCAAGGATATTTCGCTGTCGTTCTTCCCCGGTGCCAAGATCGGTGTCCTCGGGCTTAACGGTTCGGGCAAGTCATCCCTTTTGAGAATCATGGCGGGCGTCGATCAGGACTATCACGGCGAAGCCCGGGCCATGCCCAATCTCAACGTGGGCTACCTGCCGCAGGAACCGGAGCTTGATGACAGCAAGACGGTCCGCGAGACCGTCGAGGAAGCGCTGGCCGAAATTACCGAGGCCCAGACAAAACTCGATGCCGTCTACGCCGCCTACGCCGAGCCGGACGCCGACTTTGACGCGCTGGCCGCCGAGCAGGCCCGCCTTGAAAACATGATCGAGGCCAGCGACGCTCACAACCTCGAGCGCAAGCTGGAAGTGGCCGCTGAAGCGCTGCGTCTGCCGCCATGGGATGCCTACGTCGAGCATCTTTCCGGCGGTGAGCGCCGCCGTGTCGCTCTGTGCCGGCTTCTGCTGTCAGGCCCCGACATGCTGCTGCTCGATGAGCCCACCAACCACCTGGACGCCGAGTCCGTGGGCTGGCTGGAGCGCTTTTTGACCGAGTTCGACGGCACGGTGGTCGCGGTCACGCACGATCGCTACTTCCTCGACAACGCCGCCGGCTGGATTCTCGAGCTGGACCGCGGTCGCGGCATTCCCTGGGAAGGCAACTACTCCACCTGGCTTGAAGCCAAGGAGAAGCGCCTGGAGCAGGAAGCCAAGCAGGAAGCGTCTCGCCAAAAGGCCATCAAGCAGGAGCTCGAGTGGGTTCGCCAGAACCCCAAGGGCCGTCAGGCCAAGAGCAAGGCGCGTCTCAATCGCTTTGACGAGCTGCAGTCCGGCGATTTCCAGAAGCGCAACGAGACCAACGAGATCTATATTCCGCCGGGACCGCGCCTGGGCGACAAGGTCATCGAGCTGCACAACGTCACCAAGCGCTTTGGCGACAAGATGCTGATCGAGGATCTGTCGATGTCCGTACCGCCGGGCGCGATCGTGGGCATCGTGGGCGGCAACGGCGCCGGCAAATCGACGCTGTTTCGCATGATCACCGGTCAGGAACAGCCCGACAGCGGTGAGGTGGTCGTCGGCGAAACCGTCGACATTGCCTACGTCGAGCAGCTGCGCGATGCGATGGACGATCGCCAGACCGTGTGGGAAGCCGTCTCCGGCGGTCAGGATGTGCTCAGCATCAACGGCTACGAGGTCTCCTCGCGCGCCTACGTCGGGCGTTTCAACTTCAAGGGCAACGACCAGCAGAAGTACCTGAAGGATCTCTCCGGCGGGGAACGCGGTCGCCTGCAGCTGGCCCAGACGCTCAAGCAGGGCGCCAACGTGCTGCTGCTCGATGAGCCTTCCAACGACCTAGACATCGAGACTCTACGTGCGCTGGAAGAGGCCCTGCTGGCCTTCCCGGGCTGTGCGATGGTCATCAGCCACGACCGCTGGTTCCTGGACCGTGTCGCCACGCATATTCTGGCCTATGAAGGTGATTCCCACGTGGAGTTCTTCGAGGGCAACTACACCGATTATGAAGCCGACTACCACAAGCGCGTGGGCAGCGACACGCCCAAACGCGTGAAGTACAAGCGTATCGACGCCTGATCGATGCCAGTAGCGCAGCATTAAAAAGGGCCACCCCGGCGGGGTGGCCCTTTTTTCATGACGCCTCTGGCATCACGTCCTTTTTCACATCAAAGACCACCCTGGTCGTAGAAGGACGCCTCCCCTTCCGGACGGGTCTTGAAGCGCCGGTGCAGCCAGAGATACTGCTCGGGATGCTTGCGAATGGCCGCCTCGATGAAGGCATTGACCTGAGTGGCATCGGCCACTTCATCATTGCTGGGGAAGTTTTCCAGCGCCGGCAGATACTCAAGCGTATAGGTGCGATTGTCCGGATTGCGATGAAACATCAGCGGCATCACCGGCGCGCCGGTCATTCGCGCGATCTTGGAGGTTAGTCGAATCGAGGCGGCATCAATGCCGAAAAACGGTGCGAAGACGCTCGCCTCGCGACCAAAATCCTGATCCGGCGAGTACCAGACTGCGTGCCCACTCTTGACGCGCCGGACCACCCCGCGCAGGTCATGACGATCAATGGCCGCACCGAAGATGCCGCGGCGCGCCTTTGTCATGAAGCGCTCGAACAGCGGATTGTTGTGCGGGCGATAGACCACGTCGGCATCAAAAAACAGTGAGTGCAGCGCCCCGCCCAGATCCAGCGTCGAGAAGTGAATACCGATGATCAGCACCCCCTTGCCGCGGGCCTTCGCCGCTTCCATGTGCTCGGTGCCCTTGAAACTGACGCGGTGGCGCAGGTGTTCGGGGTCGCGACACCAGCCGGTGGCGGTCTCCAGAATGCCGATACCGTTGGCATGAAAGGTGCGCCGTACCAGTGTTGATAGCTCGCGCTCATCAAGTTCCGGAAAGCACAGGCGCAGGTTGGTCTCGGTGATATGGCGACGACGCTTGACGAAGCGCCAGACCAGCTCGCCGATGGCGGTCCCGACCCACAGCTTGAGTCGCCAGGGCAGAAAGGCCCCCACGCGCATCAGACCGATCGCGCACCAGGTCGGCCAGTAGCGTGGATGCGCGAAGGACTCGGGGTATTCGTGACGTTTGCGTTTACTCATCAATCAGCCTGTATCACTTCCTGCGGGCAGACGCGATGGCGCTTGAACACCACGCTGCGGACACTATAAGAGATCACGGGACAAGACACCGGCCATCGACAGCGGCTCAGGACAGTGCGTCAGTATCGGATGAATCATCAGGGGCGTCATTGTAATGATATCGGCGCGGTACTCGCGGCAGTATACCGGTCAATAGCGTATAGGCGATGGTATTGCACCAGCTCGCCACCTCGCTAACATCAAGCATCGCGCCACTGGCGTCGCGCCCCCACAGGGTCACGCGGGAGCCGATATCGGCGTCAGGTATGCCGGTGATGTCCACGGTGAGCATGTCCATCGAGACACGTCCGGCAATCATGGCCCGCTGCCCCTGCACCAGTACCGGTGTGCCCTCTCGGGCGTGTCGATCATAGCCATCGCCATAGCCACAGGCCACCACCCCGACCCGCGTGGGCCGGCCGGTCACATGACGCGCGCCGTAGCCGATGGGTTCGCCGGCGGCCAGCTCGCGGATGGCGATGATTCGGCTTTCCAGCGTCATGACCGGCTTCAAGGCCCGGTCGATCTCGCCATGCAGCATTTGTTCGGGCGCGAGCGGATTGACGCCATAAAGCATGACCCCCGGGCGTACCCAGTCATGGCGGGCTGCCGGCACGCTCAGAGTGGCCGGCGAGTTGGCGAAGCAGCCGGGGAGATCAAGCTCACGACGCAGGGTATTGATGGTATCCAGCTGAGAGGCCAGAAGCGCGCTGTCGGGGGTGTCGGCGGTGGCAAAATGGGTCATCAGGAGCGTCTGCTCGACCCCCGGATGCGAGCGCAGGCGGCGACAGATGGCGCTGACCTCTTCGGGGGCAAAACCCAGTCGATGCATGCCGCTGTCGCATTTGACCAGAACGGTCACATGGTGATGCGGCCAGCGCTCGAGCCGGTCCAGCAGGGCCTCGACCTGCCAGTGCGTATGCAAAACGCTCCAGTAACCGCCGGTGATGATCTCATCAAGCTCATCGGCTTCGAAAAAGCCCTCCAGCAGCACGATCGGGCACGCAATGCCGGTGTCGCGCAGCGCCTGGCCTTCTTTCAGACAGGCCACTGCCATGGCCGGCGCCAGATCACGCAGCGCGCGGGCACACTCGAGACTGCCATGCCCATAGGCATTGGCCTTGAGCACGGCCATGGCCCGGGCATCGGGTGCATAGCGACATGCCTGACGGTAGTTGTGACGCAGCGCATCCAGATCGATATGCGCTGTCAGCGGCCTCATGTGATTACGCCCCGTGCAAAAGGATGGGTATCAGTAGCCGTTGCTGCCACCGGGCATGTCGCGCCCCATGCCGCCACGACCCAGCCCATTGAGGTCGCTGTTGTCCGGCATGGCGGTGCGATTGGGCGGCGGCAGCTCCCGCTGACCACTGCGCCCCTGGCTTCCCTCCAGCGGGCTGGGGCCGTTCATGCCGGGGTCCGGCTGATCGTCACCGATGCCCAGCCCGGTCGTGCCCTGCGACTGGAAATTCAGCGAGACGGCCTGGTCGGCGCGCAGCCAGCTGTTGAGCACATCCAGGGTATCGACATCGAGAATGCCGGCTTCCTGACGAAGGCTCAGCATGTTGAGCACGTAATCATAACGCGCATTGGCGTAGTTGGAGATCGCGGTAAAGAGATTCTGCTGGGCCTGCAGCACGTCCACGATATTGCGCGTACCGACTTCATAGCCGTTGCGCGTGGCTTCCAGCGCGCTGCGGTTGGATTCGATGGAGCGCTGCTGCGCCTGCACGCTCAACACGTTGTTGAGCGCCCGGGAGTAGTAGGAGCGTACCTGCTGAACAGCCGTGCGCAGCTGGGATTCCTGCTGGTACTGGGTCTGTTCCAGCGAGAAGGTGCTCTGGCGGACCTGCGCGCTGGTAGAGCCGCCGGTATAGATGGGGATGGTGGCTTCCAGCCCGATCTGGTTCTGCTCGTTGTGGCCGCGCAGATTGTCCTGGTTGCTGTCGCCATACTGATAGTTGGCAAAGGCGGACAGTACCGGCAGATGGCCGGCACGCGAGGTGTCCAGATTGGCTCGCGCCACGTCAACGGCGGCACGCGCGGCCAGCAGATCCAGGTTCTGACTGGAGGCCATTTCGACCCACGCCTGCTGGCTGGCAGGCGTTGGACGTTCGATGGGCATGTCATCGGCGAGGCCATCGATGCTGGGGTACTGCTTGCCGGTCAGCTGCTCGAGCGCCTCGAAATTGACCTGCAGGGTACTTTCCTGCGAGATGCGCTGCGAACGCGTCAGATCATAGGAGGCCTGGGCTTCATAGACATCGGTGGCGGCCACGATGCCCACATCAAACTGCTGACGCACCTGCTCGAGCTGGCGGTCGACGGCCTGCTCTTCGGCGCGCAGCGTGTCGAGCTGCTCCTTGGCCCGCAGCACTTCAAAATAGGCCTGAGCCACATTGTAGAGCAGCTGCTGACGATCGACGCGCAGGTTCAGGGCTTCCTGAGCCGTCTGGCGTTTCGAGGCTTCCAGCTGATACCAGTTGGTGGCATCAAACAGGGCCTGAGTGGCCTGTACCTGTACGGTGGTGCCGGTGTAGTGGTCATCACCGCCACCGCCGGCGTCAAAAACGCCATCGTCGACGCCTGCCCCGGCCCCGGTGCCTGCCCCGCTGATATCGCGGCTCTGGGAGGAGGTAATGTTATAGCGAGTGACGTTGCCACTGGCACTGACCTGGGGCAGCAGATCGCCCCGCTGAATGTCCTCACCGGCTTGTACGCTGCTGTAGCCTGACCTTGAAGCGGCAAGATCGGCATTGTTGACCAGCGCATCGCGCGCGATGGTCATCAGGTCAGCTGCCTGAGCCTGGCCCGCGAGCGAGACGGCAAGCACCAGTGGCAGTACTCTGAACTTACGCATCAAATGATTCCCTGTCTAAAACGGTTATGCCGTCTCTGGTCAGCCTCTTGTGACCGGCTGGCAACCCTGTGGCACTTTCAAACACACTGTTACGGCGACAGTGCAGCTACCTTGTGGGGCGGCGAGCTTAGCACATTGCAGGATTTTACATACATTCCTGAATGTTTAAAGGCAAGAGATGTCCGTCGATGCAGCGTGACAGACTCCTTGATTAAAAAAACAGCGCCAGAATTGGCGCCGTTTCCGATTGTCCTCCGCCCCGGGCGGAGGACAGGCTGGCCGGCCGAATCAGGCCGTACGTGGCCTACTCAAAGATGGCATCCAGCGACAGGCCCTGCTTTTCAAGCATGCGGCGCAGCTTCTTGAGCGCTTCGACCTGAATCTGGCGAACGCGTTCGCGGGTCAGGCCGATCTCTTCGCCGACTTCTTCCAGCGTGGCCGCTTCATGCCCGCGCAGACCAAAGCGACGCACGACCACTTCCATCTGCTTTTCGGTCAGCTCGCCGAGCCATTCATCGACATGCGCCTTGACGTCAAAGTCGACCAGCTCGGACTCCGGCCCGGCCTCGTTTTCATCGGCCAGCGTATCCAGCAGCGGCTTGTCGTTTTCGCTGCCGACCGGATAGTCCACCGAGGAGACGCGCTCGTTGAGCCCCATCATGCGCTTGACCGACTCGACCGGACGGTCCAGATGTGCCGCTATGTCATCCGCGGTGGGCTCATGATCGAGCTTTTGCGTCAGCTCGCGCGAAGCACGCAGGTAGACGTTGAGTTCCTTGACCACGTGAATGGGCAGACGAATGGTGCGGGTCTGATTCATCAGCGCCCGTTCGATGGTCTGGCGAATCCACCAGGTGGCGTAGGTCGAGAAGCGAAAACCGCGCTCGGGGTCGAACTTCTCCACGGCACGGATCAGCCCCAGGTTGCCCTCTTCGATCAGGTCGAGCAGGGTCAGACCCCGGTTGAGATAGCGCCGTGCGATCTTGACGACCAGTCGCAGGTTGGACTCGATCATGCGCTGGCGACCGGCGGGGTCACCCTTGCGCGCCAGACGGCCGTAATGGACTTCCTCTTCCGGTGTCAGAAGCGGTGAAAATCCGATTTCGTTGAGATAAATCTGGGTCGCATCAAGACTTTGATGCTGCTGGCGTTCTTCCCTGTTCAGGGCCTTTTCGAACGCGTCTTCGTTGTTCACTTCCTTGTCATTATTATCATCGAGCGTCAGCTCGTTTTCGTTCTCTTCCACTTCAACGTCGTCGTGCAATCCCTGTTCAACCACGCTCATATCGACTTCCCCTTTTCGTTTGAGGTTCCCGTTTCATCGACGCTGTCGATGCTTCCCCGGGTCTCATAACACCGCTCATCTCGATAGGGATGAGCGGTCTCCCTGGTGCCTCAGCGATCCGGCAGATACTGCATTGGATCCTTCGGTTGGCCATCCTGGCGTATTTCAAAATGCAGCTTGACGCTATCTGCGTCGGTCGAGCCCATGGTGGCGATCGTTTCACCCTGACGAACAACGTCGTTTTCCCTGACGTTCAAGGCGTCATTATGCGCATAGGCGCTGAGGAAGTGATCGTTGTGCTTGAGGATGATGAGATTGCCATAGCCGCGAACGCCATCACCGGCGTAGACGACAATACCGGGGCCGGCTGCCTTGACAGGTTGCCCCTTTTGACCAGCAATATCAATCCCGGCCGTGAGATTTGTCTTGTCCCCGAAATCACCCACGACATTGCCCTCGGTGGGCCACTGCCACTTGATGTTACTGGTGGGCGTATAGGTGCGATCGGAGCGGTCTTCGCTGGTGGTTTTGCCGGCAACGGCCGCACCGCCGGTGTCGCTTTGGCCGCTGCCGGATGCAGACGATGAACCGCTGCCCTGTGACGGTGCCGGGCGCTGGCTGTTGTCGCCGGAACCCTGGCCGCTGTCACTGCCCTGACCGCCTGCAGAGCTGCTGCCGGCGGCACTGCCGGCCGCTGCGCCTACGCCGGTGGCAGCACCCACGGCGCTCTGGGAGAGCTGACCCTGAGACGTCGTCCCCGACGCACTACCGGTATTCTGATTGCGACTGATGGTGTCCTCATCCGGTGACAGCCAGCTGTCATCGCCCCCACCGCTGTCACTGCCCGGGGCACCGCTGAGCGCTGTGGCATGCGTACCGCTGCCGCCAGCGGAAGAGGCCGCAGAGGCAGAAGACATTGACGGCGCACTGACGCTGTCGTTGAGTCGCAGTGCCTGACCGGGCTCAAGGGCGTAAGGCGGCTCGAGATTGTTCAGCGACGCCAGTCGACGAAAATCGATGCCCGTTTTCCAGCCGATCGAGTAGATCGTATCGCCACGCTGGACGTGATAGATCCCGCTGGCCATCGAGCTCTGATTGAACGAGGCATCCTCCACGGCCGGAGGATTGTTGATCTGGGCACAGCCTCCCAGAACCGCCATGAGTACAACGCTGCTGCCCAGGGTGACCTGGCGCATGCGCGGATGAAATCGAATCATGTCCTGTCGTGCTCCTTTGACATTGATTGACTGTCTGTCGATATCCGTGACGAGGCCGCACCGGAGCGCTCTCCCACGGCCACTACCATCACAAATCCAATCAGCGCCAGTGCCAGCGCCATCCACAGGTGTGAAGGCTCACCGGTCACGGCCGTATAGGCTTCCGGCGAGAGCAGCTGGTACTGCAGTGGCACCACCTCGCCATCCGGCGACATCGTATAGCTTTCCAGCGACCGCCAGGGCCAGAGCACCGGCAGCGACCCCAGAATAAAGCCGATCAGAAGATACAGCGTGGTGGAGTAGTGATGCCTAAAAAGCCACGACAGCACGCGTGAAAAGGTGAAAAGCCCCAGCAGACAGCCCAGCGCAAACTGCGCCATGGTCACAAGATCAAACGCTTTGATGGCGTCGATCACGGTGTGATACATGCCCATGGTCAACAGCAGAAAGCTGCCGGAGACGCCGGGCAGCAGCATGGCGCTGATCGCGATGGCGCCTGCCACGAACAGCATCAGCGCGCCGCCGCCGCTGGGCAGCAGCGCCGGTAGAAAGTGGGCCAGCAGCGCCCCCAGTGCCAGCGGCACCAGAAACACCAGTCGCCAGCGATCCAGCCGCCGTGCTACCACGATCGCCGAGGCGACCACCAGCCCGAAAAAGAAGGCATTGAGCAGCAGGGTCTGGTGTTCCAGCAAATAGCTCACTACATGGGCCAGACTCAGTACACTGGCGGCCACACCGGCCAGCAGCGGGATCAGAAAGCCCAGATTGAGATGAACGATCAGCCCCTTCAGACCGTGCTCGCGCAGCGCGCCGATGGCACTCGGACCAAACCGGCGAATGGTTTCGATCAGCTCTTCATAGATGCCCGTCACAAACGCGATGGTACCGCCGGACACACCGGGCACGGAATCCGCAGCCCCCATGCCCATGCCTTTCAGAAAAAGCGTTACATGCCTTTTCACTTGTTCTACTCCAGATAAATGGGCGGTACAAAGACCGACGCGGGATGCTTGCAGGGAAGCGGCACTGACCCGAAGTCGGTGCCTGTCATGTCCCTGTCGATTCGAGGGGCGCGAGTATCGCATCGCCCCTTGCAGCTGTCTGCCCCGGGGTGTTCACCAGGGGTGAATCAGAGCAGGTCCCCGGACTGGTGGCGCTGACTGGTCAGCGCCTCGAGCCAGCCGTGGACATCGCTGATCGAGGCGTGGCGGGTAAGATCCGTCTGCAGCGGTGTAATCGACACATAACCGGCCTCGATGGCGGCGAAATCGGTGTCCTCGCCCATATCGGCGCTGGCACCGGAGGCCGCGATCCAATAGCGGGTACGCCCCCGCGGATCCTGCAGACGCAGCGGCTGGCTGCCCTGGCCACGCTGGCCCTGTCGGGTCACCCGAAACCCCTTGAGCTCTTCCCAGGGCACATCCGGCACGTTGACGTTCAAAAGGCTGCGAGGCGGCAGGGCCAGCTGCTCGACCGCGCTGACAAGCGTTGCGGCCACGCGGCCGGCTGTCTCAAAATACTGATGACCCGCCAGCGACATGGCAATGGCGGAAAGCCCCAGCGAGCGGCCTTCCATTGCGGCGGCCACGGTGCCGGAATAAAGCACATCGTCGCCCAGATTGGCGCCGTGATTGATGCCGGAGATCACCATGTCCACTGTCTCATCGAAGATATCGCTCACCCCGAGATAGACACAGTCCGCCGGTGTGCCATCCACGCTGTAAAACCCGCTGTCCAGCGGCGTCAGCGACAGCGGATAGGACAGCGTCAACGAGTTGCTCGCCCCGCTGCGGTCGCGGTCCGGAGCAATGACCCGCAGTCTGGCCTGATCCACCAGCGCGTCATGCAGCGCCCTGAGCCCCGGCGCATGAACGCCGTCATCGTTGGATAGAAGCAGTCTGCGCATTGGACGTCCCTGTTCATGTCAGTAAAAAAATGGATGAAATGACCCCGATCCAGGCCATTGTCCCGACGCGCTAGAGCGCCGGGTGTTGAAACAGCTCCCGCAGCACGGCCGTGGCAAATCCTCCACGGGCCAGGGAAAAATACAGCCAGACGCCCTCGCCTTCATACTCGAGCGCCGGCGATTGAAGACAAAGACGCAGGGGACGGCGCATGGGGGTCGCACCGGCCTTCTCGATGCCTTCGGCAAGCGTTGACTCTTCGGCAGCGATGGCGCGCTCAAGATCACGCGCCTCACCGCCGACACTGCTTTCGCCCCGCCCCCACAGCGGGCCGGTCGGATGAATATCCAGTGCCGTCAGTCGCGCTCGCAGCTGCTCATCCAGCGCCTGCCCGGCAAACTGGCTGGCGCTGCCTTCAAGATTGAAAACATCGCCTTCCAGCCCGTTGGACCAGCTGTCCTGTTCGATACGCGCCGCCAGCACCTGGTTGAACAGGAAACTGCGCGCGCTCGACAGCAAAAATCCATCCCGGTCCTGCTTTTTCTTCCAGCCACGTGCCATCAGCGCTCGAGCCCGCGTGAGATTGCTGCCCTGATGACCAAAGCGTTGCGGGCCGAAATAGTTCGGCACCCCGCGCTCCACCAGCGCGTTCCAGCGCGTCTCGAGCGAGCCCCGGGTGACGGCCTCGCCGGTGACATACAGGGCAAAGCGATTGGCGCGATGTACGCCGCGACGCAGCTTGCGCGGGTGTCGGCCAGCGTCCAGAAGCCGCAACCCCTCCATCTCGACCTGCTCGGCCAGATCCAAAGGGGTGGGACGACCCGTCAGCGCGACCGACACCCACTGACGCGTCAGCGCGGTATGATCCTTGAGACCGCTGACCCCGATATCGCGCGGCGCCACCTCAAGACACTGCGCCAGATGACGAATCAGCTGCGCCGTGGACAGATTGCGCTTTTCACAGTGCAGCCAGAGATGCTCGCCTGCCCCTTCGGGGGTAAAGGCCATCTGCTCTTCGACCCGAAAGGCTTCGGGGAATTCACGAAACCGCCCTGAGTGCGGCGGCGTGCCAAGGCTTCTGGCCCAGTCGGGCAGCGGCGACTCCGGCGCCTCGCTCACGTTTTGTGTCATGCCGCCTCGTCATGGCGCATCAAAAGCGCCACGGCTTCCACGGCAATGCCCTCACCACGGCCGGTAAACCCGAGCTTTTCGGTGGTCGTGGCCTTGACGTTGACACATGACAGCGCCAGTCCGATGTCCTCGGCAATGACCTCTCGCATGGCGCCGATATGCGGTGCCATTTTGGGTGCCTGGGCCAGAATGGTGATATCGACGTTGATCAGGGCAAATCCTTCGCGCTGAATCAGCGACACCACGTGACGCAGCAGCGCGCGACTGTCGGCGCCGCGCCACTGCTCGTCGGTGTCGGGGAAGTGCTGACCGATATCGCCGAGCGCGGCCGCCCCCAGCAGCGCATCGCTTAACGCATGCAGCACCACATCGCCATCGGAGTGCGCCACGAAACCGTGATCGAAGTCCACGCGCACCCCGCCCAGCATCAGATGGTCGCCCTCGCCGAAGCGGTGAACATCAAAGCCGTGACCGATACGCAGCCGGGCGAGCATGGAAGGGTCAGATAGGCTCATGGCCGGGTTCCTTGTCCGAAAGATATAACCGGGATGTGTCCTGCTGGGCACGCAGAATCTGCGCGACCAGCGCCAGATCCTCGGGATGGGTAATTTTCAGGTTGTCGCTTCGCCCGGTGACCAGCAGCGGCGCATGGCCCAGCCGCTCGACGCCCGAGGCTTCATCGGTCATCAAAAATCGGTCGCTTACGGCCCTGTCAAAGGCCTCGCGCAAAATGCCATAGCGAAAGCCCTGCGGCGTCAGGGCGCGCCAGAGCCCCTGACGCGGCACGGTTTCATCGATGCGCTGGTCGCTGTCCTGACGCTTGAGGGTGTCAGTGACCGGTGCCGCCAGCAGCCCGCCCACCGGGTCATCCCCGATGGCGTCCATCAAACGGTGCAGATCCGCTACGGTCACACACGGGCGCGCCACATCATGGACCAGTACCCAGTCATCGCTGTGGGCGTGATCGGTCAGCCAGTCAATGCCGGCACGCACCGAGTTCACGCGCTCATCGCCGCCGTCCAGGCGCTGCCAGCGTTCAAAGGGCACCATGGACGCATGAAACCACTGGTCCTCGCTGTCCAGACACAGCAGCAGGGCCGCCTCCGGGAAGGCCTCATGCAGCCGCGAGAGCGTACACGCCAGCACCGCGGCATCATCGAGCAGCAGATACTGCTTGGGACAGGCCGCGCGCATTCGAGTACCGCGGCCGGCCGCCGGTACGATCAACCATTGCGGGGCGCTCATGGCTCTCTCCCGGCCAGCTCGTCACGGGCTTCATCGGCGCTCTGGTCGGCCCCCGGCGGGGCCACGGGCGTGGGGTTACGGCTGGCCTTTTCACTGGGCACCCAGAAAAACTGCTCATCGTTGCGGATCATGCCCAGGTCATTGCGCCCGCGCTCCTCGATCGCATCAAGGCCGTTTTTCAGATCCACCACTTCGGCGGCGAGACGGTCGTTGCGGTCGGTCAGCAGCTGGTTGCTCTGCTGGAGCTCATCGGCGCGCGATTTGACGCGACTGTGCTCCAGAAGGCCGCCATCACCCAGCCAGAGCTGATACTGCAGCGCCGCCAGCACGACCACCAGCGCGATTGAAATCCATTTGAGCATCGTGATCTATATCGTTGTCGGCCGAAGCGGCCCTCGGGAAAGCCGCAATTATGCCATTATCAGGCCGTGGATCGTCCAGCAGACACGCCAGGGCACGGACAAACGTGAAAATCCTGCCTCGTTGCAACGGGGCAGGTGTGCCCCGTTTCACGCTACCAGCGCCGGATCACATCGGCGTGCAGCGAATAGAGATCCAGGCGCTGAACGTCGAGCGCCTGGTGCTCAAGGCGGGCGCGGTCGCGAAAATAGCATTCAAGGGTTTTCGTAATGGTCGAGAAGGCAAGTTCGGACCAGGGGATGTCCTCTTCACGGAAAAGGCACACTTCAAGGCTTTCCGGTCCCGCCGCAAAGGCTGGCGTTTGATCATCGCGCAGTCTTGCCAGATAGATCATGTAGACCTGATTGATATGGGGCAGATCGACCATGGTATAGAGCCCGCCCAGTTCGATCTCGGCGCAGGCCTCTTCGCGGGTTTCGCGAATGGCAGCCTCGGGCGTGGTTTCCCCGTTTTCCATGAACCCGGCCGGCAGGGTCCAGCACCCTTCTCGCGGGGCGATGGCACGGCGGCACAGCAGTATCCGATCACCGATAACGGGTAGACTGCCGGCCACGATGCGTGGATTCTGATAGTGGATGGTGCCGCAGTTATCACATAGATAGCGCGGACGATCGTCGTCCGATGGAATGGCAAAGCGCACCGGCGCGCCGCAATGGCTGCAAAAATTCATGCTTTCCTCGTCGCTTACGGCGAGTGACCGAACGCTTTACACTACGTCTGATCACCTCATGTGTCGATTGGCGATTGTGCCATGACACGCTGGTCTTTCTGCTGGACGGTGTCCCCTATGCTGCTGACGGCACAACATCGACTCAAGGACTATCGACCGACACAGCTTGGCGGCAGCCATCCACGCGCCGCCGTGCTGATGCCGATCATCAACCATGACCCGCCAACGCTTTTGCTGACGCGGCGCAACGCGCGCTTGAGCTCTCATGCCGGTCAGGTCGCCTTTCCCGGCGGCAAGATGGATCCGGATGATGCAAGCCTTGAGGCCTGCGCCCTGCGCGAAAGTTTTGAAGAGATCGGCCTGCCGCCCGGACAGGTCCGTCTGCTGGGCCGGCTGTCCGATCGCTTTTCCGCCAACGGCATGATCGTGACGCCCTTTGTCGGGCTGATCGAACCCGGCGTGCCCTTGACGCCCAGTCCCGACGAAATCGATACCATTTTCGAAGTCGAGCTGGCTCGTTTGATGACCGACCCGCGCGAGCATACCGACGTCATTTACGATGACGACGAGCGCTGGTACGTGCCCAGCTACACGATTCTGGAGCACACGCTCTGGGGGCTGTCAGCGATGATGGTGGTCGAGCTTTTAAACGTGGCCTTTCAGGTGGATATCGGGCTTGATCGATACCCTGAAACCTCGACCCTTCGCCATCTTCCCCCTCGACCGTCACGCAGGCACCGGCCATGAGCACTGTTGTCGATGATTTCGACCGCCAGTATCGTACGCTACTGGCCACCTCTTCGCTGGACTCCGAGCGCATCGATACGCTTATCGAGGATCTGATCCATCAGGGTTTCAGCTACCAGCGCGACTTCTTCTCCCCGACCCTGATCGATGCCCTGCTGGCGGACCTCGAACGTCTTGAAGCCTGTGACGCCCTGGCAAGCGCCGGCATCGGCCGGCTCAATGAGCATCAGCTGGCCACCAGCATTCGCGGGGACGCCATTCGCTGGCTGAACCGCGAGAGTCCGGCACAGCAGGTCTATCTTGAGCGCCTGGACGAACTTCGCAGCCAGATCAATCGCTCGCTTTTTATCGGTCTTTTCGAGTTCGAGGCCCACTTTGCCCGCTATCCGCCGGGCGCCTTTTACAAGCGTCATGTGGACAGCTTTCAGGGCCGTGCCAATCGGGTCATCTCCACGGTGACCTACCTCAATCGCGACTGGCCCGCTGATGGCGGCGGCGAGATGGTACTGTTCGAGAGCCAGCAGCAGGGGCCGAACGGCTTTGATCCCGACGCCTCGATTCGCGAAATGACTCGGGTGCTTCCCGAGGCCGGCACCCTGGCCTGTTTTTTATCGGACACCGTGCCTCATGAAGTGCTGCCGACCCGACTGCCGCGGGCCAGCATCGCCGGCTGGTTTCGGCGCAACGCCTCGGTCAACGGTGTGGTCGACCCGGCCCGCTAGCCTCTTCCCGGCCACCGAACGCGCCGTCGCCCGGACGGTGCCCTCTCCCTTGAATACCGACGATCATTAAAGTTCGGCGCCCCGAGGCCGACATCAGGGGATGATCGCAACCCCGAAAGCCTTGAAAGCGGCAGGGGTTGCCCGAGTTCTTTTCTCCTCCGAGATCGCACCTGATGAAATTCCTGCTCATGTTGCTGACGGCTTTTTTGCTTGCGTGCAGTGCCGGCGCTCAGGCGCAGACTCGCCTTGCAGGTGATCGGGTAACGCTCAGCGGTTTCGGTACGCTGGGGCTCATCCACAGCGATCAGGGCAGGGCCGATTTCGTGCGTGACACCGGCCAGCCCAAAGGCGCCGAGAAGGGATGGAGCGCCCGGACCGATACGCGTCTGGGGCTGCAGGCCAGCGTGCGTCTGACCGACGAACTCGACACCGTGGTACAGGGCATGAGCCAGTACCACAGCTCGGGGGACTTCAGCCCCGAACTGATGCTGGCCTTTGTGCGCTATGCCCCTGATCCGGGCCTGCAGATGCGCGTCGGCCGTCTGGGCTGGGATGTCGATCTGCTCTCGGAGTCGCGCTATGTCGGCTACGCCTACCCCTGGGTCCGCCCGCCGGTCGACCACTTTGGCGTACTGCAGCTGACCTATATCGACGGCGCCGATGTCACCTTCACGCGCCCGGTCGGCGAGGATCTGGCCTGGGCGCGCTTTTTTGCCGGCACCTCCGACAGCCGGTTTTTCATGTCGGATGCGCTGGAAGCCGACTTTGATGCCCACAGCGTGATTGGCGGCCATCTCAACTACGAGACAGGGCCGTGGCGGTTTCGCGCCGGCTATACCCGGATTCAATCGGATGTCAGTTTCAGCGGTGACGATGCCGACCTGATCGGCCAGTTTCTAAACGTCAACGCCAATGACTATTTAAACCGCTTGAGCGGCTTTGATGAGCTGCAGGTCTACTCGCTGGGCGCCGCCTACAGCTCGGGTCCCCTGCAGCTTCAGGCCATCTGGAATCGCGATTTTTTTGCCGGAGGCGACATCTGGCTGGACACCGGCTTTGTCTCCGCGGCATGGCGCATGAACCAATGGACGCCCTACGCCATGCTGTCGGGCATAAGAACGCATGACGACGGCGAAGATCCACTCGATGCAAGAATCGAGCAGAACACCTGGTCGCTGGGCCTTCGCTACGACGTGGCCACCAACCTGGCGCTCAAGGCCCAGTTTGACCGCATCCATACCCGCTCACCCGGGCTCCTGTGGCGCGGCTACGACGACGGCTGGAAGGATGATCACTCCAATCTTGTCAGCCTCGGGCTGGATTTCATCTTTTAAGGATATCTCCATGACCCGCCATATGCGTCTTATGCGCCTGACCACAACGGTTATGCTTATCATCGCCACCTCGGCCACGGCCCGGGCCGACATTGCCATCGTCATCAACGATGCCAGCCCGGTCCATCAGATCAGCCACAGCGAGGCGGTTAATATCTTCATGGGCCGCTATCGCCGACTGCCCAACAACAGCGTGGCCCTGCCGATCGACCAGGCCCCGCTCAAGGCGCGCTTTTACAGGGCGCTGGTCCAGAAAGACGTTGCCGAGATCAACTCCTACTGGGCCAGGCTGGTCTTTTCAGGCCGCGCCTCGCCGCCACAGCAGGCAGCCACGCTTGATGACGTTGTGGACATCGTCACGCACAACAGCAATGCGCTCGGCTATGTCGATGCCGCCCATATGCCGCCTCACATGCGCGTTTTATTAACGCTGAGTGAATAGCCATGAAACACCTTGTGAGGCTCTTTCGCAGTCGTCTGGCCCTGCGGGCGGCCGCCAGCATCGTGGTCATCGTGGGCGTTCTGGGGGTGGCCTTTTTGCTGACGGCGGTGCACCTGCGCGGCGAATCCGAAAAGCAGATTCAGCAGATGCGCCTTGAAGGCCTGATCTCCACGGTCGAGCGCACCGTCCAGATTGCCTGTTTTCTGGACGATGCCCAGCTGGCCGGCGAGGTCACCCAGGGGCTTTTGAGCAATCGCATCGTGCGCGAGGCGCGGCTGCTTCGTGGCGATGGTACAACGCTTGCCGAGCGCGTCACGGCCAGCCATCACGACAGCGGCGCCCCGCTTTCACGAACGATCGACTCGCCCTTCGAGCCGGGCCAGAGCGTGTGTGAGCTGACCCTGGTACCGGACCAGGACTGGATCGACAGCATGGTCAATGATGCCACGCGGTTTTTGTCCGGCGCCCTCATCCTGCAGCTTCTGGGGATCGGGGCAAGTGTAATTCTGGTGGTGTTTTATTTCGTCACCCGCCCCATCAGCGACATTTCCCAAAAGCTTCACGCCCTTGAGGCAGAAACGGGCCAGAAACTGCCCTCGCCCAGCGGCCACAACAAGGACGAGATCGGCCGGCTGGTACTCAGCGTCAACGCCATGATCGACCGGCTGGTCAACAGCCTGAGCGAGGAGCGCCGTCAGCGCCTGGCTCGGGAAATCGAGGAGCGACGCTATCGCACCCTGTTTGACAACGTCGAGGCCGGCATCTTTGAACTGGACGGTCAGGGGCAGCTGCTGTCGGCCAATCCGGCCTTCTGGCGTCTGTTTCTGGAAGGTAAAACGCCAGATTTTGGCGACCCGCCCATCGTGTTCACAAGCCTTGCCGGTGAAGGCGCGCCGACTCTCCAGGAGCTGACCGGGCGCCGGGCGCATCGGGACGGCGCCCGCCAGTGGGAAATGGCCGTGGGCGATGGCGCTCACCGGCGCTGGGTCAGTGTCATGGTCAGCCGTCTGGAAGAGGGCCGTCTGCAGGGCGTGGCGCACGATATTACCGAGCGCCGTCGCGCCGCCGAGGCGGCTGAAAAACTGGCCGTAACGGACCCGCTGACCGGGCTGGGCAATCGCCTGGGGTTCGAGCGCCGCCTCGAGCTGATCCAGCGCTATCAGCGCCTTCAACCCGATCATCAGCATGCGCTGATGGTGCTCGACTTTGATCACTTCAAGCAGGTCAACGACGTGTATGGCCACCATGCCGGCGATGAGGTGCTCAGACAGATTGCCGATATGCTGCGCGATATATCACGCCAGCATGACTACCCGGCGCGGCTGGGCGGTGACGAATTCGTGCTGATGCTCGATCATCGAACGCCCCGGACCGAGCTGGACGCTCTGGCCCGGCGATTGATCGACAGCATCAACCGCCCCCTGACGCTTGAAAGCGGACAGCAGGTGCAGGTAGGTATCAGTATCGGCATTGCGGTACTGGGCAGCGATACCGGCGACGTCCAGACCCTGGTGCAGCTGGCCGACCGGGCGATGTATCGGGCCAAGCGGGAAGGCCGCAATACCTGGCGTCTGCACGACCCAACCCTCCCTTTTGATCCCTGAGCATCTCAGGCGTCAGGACAACGGCCGCGCCCCCGCATCGCCGTGCGCTTCACGGTCAAAGCGCGCGTTATCCTCATGCGCGGCTTCTTCGGCCTCGTCCTTTTCTGCCTGGGTTTCGGCACCGGCCACCATCTTTTCGGTCACTTCAAGCTCGGCCCCCACCACGGACTGCACCGGGTGAGCCGCAAAGGGCGCCACCGGCTGCGGCGCCGGGCGCACGCTGCGACGCCACATGAAAAAAAGCGCCATGATCGTCGAGATAATGGCAAAACCGTAAAACAGGCCGTTGCCCCCGGTCTGCCCCATGATGCCGGTGAGCATCGGCGCGCTGAGCGTGCAGCCCACCGCGTTGATCAACAAAAGTCCCTGGCTCATGCCCACCAGTGCCTGAGGCGGCGCCCGGTCGGCGGCGTGGCTCATGGCCACCGGGTAGAGCGAAAACGCCACGCCCCCGAACACGAACAGTACGATACCCAGCGCCAGCTCGCTGATGGCCGCCGCCAGTGGCAGCGCCAGTGACAGGGCAATCAGGGCCATGCCCAGCACAATCAGCACGATCTGGCGGTCGTGGCGGTCCGACCAGCGCCCCATGGGATACTGCAGCGCCATGCCGCCGACAATGACCACCGCCATGAACTGCCCCAGCCGCTCGACCGACAGCCCCGACTGCTGCAGATACAGCGGCAACAGCGAATAGAGCGCCGCCACGATCAGCCCCGAACCAAAAACGCCCATGACCCCGGTCGGCGTCACGCGCACCAGCCGCCATGGCGGCAGCGGCACGGCGTGTTCCAGCAGCGGCGACACGCGAGGAATGATGCCAAGCGGCAGCACCGACAGCGTTGCCAGCATGCCGATCACCACATAGGGCGTGGCATCAAAGGGGGCCTCGAAAAGCCCGAGCAGCAGCTGGCCCAGCGCCAGCGCGGCGTAGAGCGAAATCATGTAAAAGGCCAGAATCTGACCGCGGCGGGTCGAATCGCTGCTGGTCAAAAGCCAGCTCTCGATGACCAGATAGACCCCCACCGTGGCCCAGCCGCCCACCAGGCGCATGGCAAACCACCAGCCCGCATCCAGCCACAGCGCCTGGGCCAGAGCCGCCGCGGCCACCAGCGAGGCAAAACAGGCATAGGCCCGAATATGGCCGATGCGCAGCAGCAGCCGATCGTTGAACACCGCCCCCAGCGCCAGCCCCACGTAGTAGGCCGACGACACCCAGCCGATGGTTTCCACCGAGGCGCCGGCGTTATCGAGGCGCAGCGTCACAAGGGTCGAGAGAAACCCGTTGCCCAAGGCCAGTATGAAAAGCCCCAGCAGCGGCGGCAGAATCAGTGTCAGCAGTGGACGAGCCATATCTTCCTCACAGGGTGGTCGATGTGAATGGGTCCGGGCGCAACGCCTCTTCCACCATACACAAGTCGGCGTCTTTCACTACCGGGGCGCTCGCACTCCACCCTGACAGGAAGGTATGGTTCAGGGCAGTCGATTAGGCGCCTTTTAAGAAAAGGGCGCGCCATCCGACCATGAAGCCGCGGATTCAACTGGTTATACTCCCCGTCGATTTCGACACCACCAAAGCGTAGCAATGACGATGAAAGACAACTGGCAGGCGCGCCTTATCATGCGTCTCTGGCAAGTGCTCTCACGACGCACGCCGCATACGCTGTGGCAGCTGGCCTCAAGGTTCGAACCCGTCTACAGCCTGATCGGCGTACGCGAACGCCGCGTCACGCGCATGAATCTGCGCCAGGCCTTCCCGGAGGTCAGCGACGAGGCGCGCCGAGCGCAGATTCATGACAGCCTGCGCCATTCGATCGCCACCATGATGGAGCTGGGCTTTGCCTGGCAGGGCGACCCTGACGCCGTGGAACAATCGATTGTCGAGGTACACGGCCGCGAACTGCTCGATGAGGCGCGCGCCGAGGGCCGTGGCGTGATCGTGCTGGCGCCCCATTTTGGCAACTGGGAGATCCTTAACTTCTGGCTGTCCAGCCACTTTCCGTTTACGGCCATGTACGAGCCGCCCAAGATCGACGCGCTGGACCCAGTCATTCGAAACGGGCGCGAGCGCATGGGCGCAAGCCTTGTGCCCACCACCTCCCGAGGCGTGGCGGCGCTTTTGAAGGCACTCAAGCGCAGCGAGGCGATCGGTATTCTGCCGGATCAGGTGCCCGACTGGGGCAGCGGCGAGTTTGCCGACTTTTTCGGCTATCCCGCCTATACCGCCACCCTGCTGCCACGACTGGTTTCGCGTACCGATGCGCGCGTGGTCACGGGCGTGGCCAAACGGCGCGAGGATCGCCGGGGCTTTGACATCCACTTTATCAAGGCCGATGAGCGAGTCTACGCCCAGGAAGACGAGGCGCTCTCGGCGCGCGGCGTCAACGCCAGTGTTGAGACCGCCATCGCGCTGGATCCCATGCAGTATCAGTGGGAGTACAAGCGCTACCGCCGCACGCCGGGTCAGCGCGAGAACACGCCCGGCTGGCGCGAGCGTCGGTTTTACAAACAGGGGCGCAGCGGGCGCAAGCTCTGACCCGGCCCCACCTCTGGCCCGATGCAGCCTTTCAGGCGCCGCTACCCGGCGCCTGACTCAGTCGCGGAAGTTGTCATACTGCAGCGGCAGATCCGGCCCCTCCTCGCTTTTCAACAGCGCGATGGCCTGCTGCAGGTCATCGCGCTTTTTGCCGGTCACGCGCACCTTGTCGCCCTGAATGGCGCTTTGCACCTTGAGCTTTGACTCCTTGAGCTGCTTGACGATTGCCTTGCAGTCGGGCTGCTCCAGCCCTTGCTTGAGCTGCACTTCCTGACGCGCCTTGACGCCGGACAGCACAGGCTCCTGCTCATCCATGCAGCGCGCATCGATGCCCCGGGCAATCAGTTTGGCGCGCAGGATGTCGAGCATCTGCTTGAGCTGAAAGTCGGCATCGGCTTCCAGCGACACCTTCTCGCCTTCCAGCGTGAAACTGGCAGCCACACCGCGAAAGTCAAAGCGCGTTTGCACCTCGCGGTTGGCCTGATCCACGGCGTTGGTCGCTTCGTGCTTGTCGAATTCGGACACGATATCGAAAGAGGGCATGGCATGGTCTCCTGAATACACCAAAAGGGCTGATTCTAGCCGACTCCACGGGCAAGGCCCATTCATCCGGGGCGGCTTTCGTGTTCAGGGCGGCAGGACATGGCACTTGATATCGGGCCAAACGCAGCGACCGCTATCGATCGAACACCGCTTTCCCTTACAGTGTCATGACCTGGTGTTCTGACGTGGCCGACGCGTCCAATAAAAAGTAACGCACGTCAGACTCGGGTCACCGATAACAATCGCCGGTATCAAACGGCACACAATAAGACGTTACTCGGGAGTTCCCGCATGGTTGCCGATACGCAACAACCCGGGCGGGCCCAGCGCCGCTCGACACGCTGGCTCAACGCCATCGAACGCCTGGGCAATCGCCTGCCCGACCCCTTTATGCTGTTTGTCGCACTGGCCGTATTCGTGCTGGTCGCCTCCATCATCTTCGCCGTCGTGGGGGCCAGCGTCGTGCTGCCGGCCACGGGCGAGACCCAGCCGATTCGAAGCCTGATCTCCGGTGAGGGCGTGCGCTTCATTCTGGAATCGATGCTGACCAACTTCACCGGCTTTGCCCCGCTGGGGCTGGTACTGTCGATGATGCTGGGCATCGGTCTTGCCGAAAAGATCGGCCTGCTGGATGTGCTCATTCGCCGCACGGTGATGTCCGCACCCGCGCAACTGGTGACCTACACGGTTGCCTTTACCGGCATCATGATGAACGTGGCCTCCGACGCCTCGCTGATCCTGCTGCCGCCGCTGGCGGCGATGGTCTATCACGGCCTGGGGCGCCACCCGGTCGCGGGGCTGGCACTCGGATTTGCCAGCGCCGGCGCCGGCTTTACCGCCAATCTTTTGATCGTGGGCACCGATGCGCTGCTGTCCGGCATCTCTACCGAAGCCGCGCGGTTGATCGACCCCGAAATGGTGGTGACCCCGGTCGACAACTGGTATTTCAACTGCCTGTCGGTGGTGGTACTGACGGTGGTCGCCGCCCAGATCAGCGAGCGCATTACCGAGCCGCGGCTGGGCACCTACCAGGGCGATGTCGAACGGGTGGAACATGACGAGCCGGTCAATGCCGGGCGCGGGCTGCGCAACGCCGGCATTACGGCGCTTTTGTATCTGGGCGGTCTGGCCACGCTGGTACTCTGGCCCGACTCGCCGCTTAAAAACGACGACGGCGGACTGATCCCCTCGCCGTTTCTCTCCGGCATCATCCCGATCATCCTGCTCTTTTTCATCGCAGTCAGCGTGGCCTACGGCGTGACCACCGGCAAAATCAAAAACTCCCGGGACGTCTCGGAGCGCATGGCCGAGGCCATGCGCGATCTGGGCGGCTATATCGTGCTGATCTTTGCCGCCTCTCAGTTCATTGCCTGGTTCGGCTGGACCCACATCGGCAGCTGGCTGGCAGTCAACGGCGCCGAGATGCTCACCTCGATCAATTTTACCGGACTGCCGGTGATCATCTGCTACATCCTCTTTACCGGATTCATGAACCTGCTGATCTTCTCGGGGTCGGCCAAGTGGGCGCTGGAAGCCCCCATTTTCGTGCCGCTTTTCATGCAGTTGGGCTACCACCCGGGCTTTATCCAGATGGCCTACCGCGTGGCGGACTCCTCGACCAACATCATCTCGCCGCTTAATCCCTACATGGTGGTGGTGCTGACCTTTATCCGCAAATACGACCGTGAGGCGGGGCTGGGCACGCTGATTTCGCTGATGCTGCCTTATACCCTGGCATTTTTGAGCATCTGGATTGTCATGCTGGTGGGCTTTTATCTGCTGGGACTGCCCTTTGGTCCGGGCGTTTACGGTCGAATGTGAGTCGCTGGTTTATATCGGTGGCAGGTCATGATCTGCCTTGCCATGAAAGGAGTACTGTCATGTCACAAACGCTTGCACGCACGCTTGAAACCCATCTCGACAGCCTGAAGCCACAGCTCACCGCCTGGCGACGTGACTTCCACCGCCACGCCGAATCGGGCTGGGTCGAGTTTCGCACCGCTTCACTGGTCGCCGAGGAGCTCGACCGGCTGGGCTATCAGGTCACGCTGGGGCGCGAGGTGGTCGATGAGTCCTCACGCATGGGCGTACCGGATGCCGACACCCTGGCCCGCGAGGAGGCCCGCGCCCGAACCCAGGGCGCCGTCGAGCGCTGGCTACCACAGCTCTCCGGCGGCTTTACCGGCGTGGTCGGCGTGCTCGACACCGGGCGCCCCGGCCCGACGCTGGGCTATCGTATCGATCTGGACGCGCTGGATCTCGAAGAGTCCAGTGAGCCGACGCATCGCCCCGCCCAGCAGGGGTTCGGCTCGCAAAATGCCGGCATGATGCACGCCTGTGGCCACGACGGACACACCACCATCGGGCTGGGGCTGGCACGACTTTTCAAGGCCTGTGAGTCGGATCTTTGTGGTCGTATCAAGCTGATCTTTCAGCCCGCCGAGGAAGGCGTGCGCGGCGCGCGCTCCATGGTCGCCGCCAGCGTGCTTGATGACGTTGACGTCTTCATTGCCACTCATATCGGCATGGACATTCCCTGCGGCGAGGTTGTCTGCGCCCAGGATGGCTACCTGGCCACCACCAAACTCGATGTGGCCTACACCGGCGTACCGGCCCATGCCGGCGGCCGCCCCGAAGAAGGCCGCAACGCGTTGCTGGCCGCCGCCCAGGCCGCCGTGGGACTGCACGCCATTCCGCGCCACAGCGCCGGTGCCTCACGCATCAACGTGGGCGTGCTCAACGCCGGCAGCGGGCGCAACGTGGTGCCGGCCAGCGCCATGATGAAAGTCGAGACCCGCGGTGAAAACACGGTCATCAACGAAGAGATGCGCCGACGTGCCATCGATGTGATCGAGGGGGCCGCGCAGATGCATGGCGTCAGCGTCGAATATCACCTTGCCGGTGAGGCGGACACCTGCACCGCAAGCCCTGAGCTGGTGGATTACATTCACGAGCGCATCCAGGGGCTGCCGGGCATTGACGTGGTCACACCGCGCATCAGCGAACCCTCGGGCTCTGAAGATGCCACCTGCATGATGCAGCGGGTGCAGGAGCGCGGCGGCCTGGCCACCTACATGATTTTTGGTACCGAGCTTTCCGCCGGCCACCACCACCAGTGCTTTGATTTCAACGAGGACGTGCTGCCCCTGGCCGTACGGACGCTGTCGCATCTGGCGCTGGGCATCGATGCCCTCGGAGAACGCCATGAGCGCTGATGCCGCCACCGACGACCCGACCGCACGCATCAGTGCGCTGATCAAGGCGCGCCGCGAGCCGTTTATCGCGCTGGCCGATGCCGTCTGGGACCATCCCGAGACCCGCTTTGAAGAGCATGTCTCGAGTCGTCTTCTGTCCGATGCGCTCGAAGCCGAAGGCTTTCACATCGAGCGCGGCGTGGCCGGCATGGCCACGGCCTTTGTGGCCAGCATCGGCAGTGGCGCGCCGGTGATTGCCCTGCTCGGTGAGTTCGATGCGCTGGCCGGGCTCAGCCAGCGCGGCGGCGCCAGCACTCATGAGCCGCTAAAAGCCGGCGGCAACGGTCATGGCTGCGGCCACAACCTGCTGGGCTCGGCGGCGCTGGCCGCCGCCGTGGCCGCAAAAGACGATCTTGCCGCGCGCGGTGCGCTTGAAGGCCGCGGCACCCTGCGCTTTTACGGCTGTCCGGGTGAGGAAGGCGGCTCGGGCAAGACCTTCATGGTTCGCGAAGGGCTTTTTGACGACGTTGACGCCGCGCTGACCTGGCACCCGATGACGTTTACGGGGCTTTTCTCGACGCCGACGCTTGCCAACATTCAGGCGTATTTCCGCTTTCACGGCACCGCCGCCCACGCCGCCAACTCGCCGCATCTGGGTCGCAGCGCGCTTGACGCCGTCGAGCTGATGAACATCGGGGCCAACTATCTGCGCGAGCATGTACCCGAGCAGGCGCGCCTGCACTACGCCATTACCGACAGCGGTGGTACCTCGCCCAACGTGGTGCAATCCAGCGCCGAAGTGCTTTATCTGGTACGTGCCCCGACCATGTCGGAGACCGAGGATATCTACGCCCGCCTGCAGGACGTGGCCCGCGGCGCAGAACTGATGACCGGCACCCGCGTCGAGGTGACGTTTGACAAGGCCTGCTCCAGCTATCTGCCCAATCGCACGCTGGAGGCGCTCATGTTCGAGCAGATGCAGACACTGGGCGCGCCCGCCTTCGATGAGAGCGACCAGCGCTATGCTCGCGCTATCGCCGACACGATTACCCCGGTGGGCCGACAGGCCGACCTTGACGGCATGCGTCGAATGACCGGCCCCGACACTCGGGCCAGTATTGACGCTTTCGAGCAACAGGCGCTGGCGGATACGGTGCTCGCCCCGGGAGATGGCCGCGAGATCATGAAGGGCTCTACCGATGTCGGCGATGTCAGCCGGGTGGTACCGACCGCGCAGTGCTACGTGAGCTGTTTTGCCATCGGCACCGCCCTGCACACCTGGCAGGTGGTGGCCCAGGGGCGCAGCGCGCTGGGACACAAGGGTATGCTGCGGGCAGCGGAAGTTCTCGCCAGCACAGCCGTTCGACTGCTGGAAGATCCGGAGTGTTTGCAAAAGGCGCGCCGGGAGCTTCTGGAGACAAGCGAGCGCACGCCCTATACCTGCCCCATTCCTGAAGGCGTGACGCCCTCGCCGCTAACGTCCTGAGCTGAAGCGGCGCGGACAGCCCCGCCCCTGTCGGGTTATGATGGCGCCATCCCATTATCCCGAGGAGCGTTTCGTGACCGACAGGGACCCGATACTTCATGAAGACCCCGCCGCCGATGACGACCCGATGATGGTGCGCATCGGCTACGCCCTTTATCTGGCCAGCATCCTGACCGGTATTACGGCGCTGGCCGGGCTGGTCATCGCCTATATCTATCGCCGCCGCTCGCCGGCCTGGCTTGCCGATCACTACACCTTTTTGATTCGCACCTTCTGGATCGGTCTGGTCTATATGGTGCTGGCGACGATGCTGTCGTTTCTGGGCGTCGGGATTTTGCTGTTCCCGCTGATTACGGTGTGGATCATCGTGCGCTGCGCGCGCGGCTGGCGCGAACTCGAGCGCCGGCGCACACCCACACCGCTGATGAACTGGGCCTGGTAGGGTCTCGCTTCCCCCTGAGGTGTAGATATAAAAAAACGCCCGCAGCAGTCGCTGCGGGCGTTTTTAATGGTGTCCAACGATATCCGGGCATACCTATTCGGCAGACAATCCGCCAAACCTGCCGGCCTGATAGTCACTGACAGCCTGTTCGATCTCTTCACGCGTATTCATTACGAACGGGCCATGCGACACCATGGGTTCCTTCAGACGCGGCGAGTGGCCGAAAATCAGCGTGGCATCACCGGAGCCACGAATCTCGACGTAGTCACCCTGCGTGTGGAATTCGATCAGGTGACAGGGGCGAATCGCCTGTTCCGAGATCATGATGTTGCCGCGCACCACGTAGCAGAATATCTCGTGATCCTCGGGTACCGGCAGCTGGATCAGCGACCCTTCCTTGATGGTGATGATCGACATGAAGCTGGTCGTCGGCGTCTCGACGGGGCCACGGAAGGTGCTGCCCTGCTGCTCGAAATCGCCGGCGATCAGCGTCAGATGGCCACGGCCTTCATCGAGCTCGACCTGGACGAGATCATCGGCCTGCAGGCCGGTATAGCGCGGCTCGGTCATCTTGAGATCGGCCGGCAGATTGATCCAGAGCTGAAGAATCTCCATGCGCCCGCCGTCACGGCGAAAGGCTTCAGGAGAGACTTCCGAGTGGATCAGCCCGCGCCCGGCGGTCATCCACTGCACACCGCCGGTTTCAATGATGCTCTGATGGTCATCACTGTCGGCATGGGCCAGCGAGCCATCGAGAATGAAAGTTACGGTCTCGAAGCCGCGGTGCGGATGGGGGCCAAACGGCAGACCCTTGTTATCGCGCTCGTAGATCTGCGGGCCGTGATGGTTGAGAAACAGATAGGGATCGAGATAGTCGATCGAGGGACCGGGCAACGGGCGATGCGTGATGAGATCACCGATGTCATCGCGAATGGCGGTGTGCAAATGCCGTACTTTTCGAGCTGTCATCGGTGCCTTGTCCTGTATTCAAATGAAACACTGATATCTGCCAAGTATAAGACACATCCGGCTACCCTGCCCTAACATGCCATATGAATGCCCCGGCCTTTACGAGGGCTCAAGCGCCAGTCGGCGCAGCCGCAGCCCGGCCAGCAGTGCCAGACAAAGCAGTGCGGCGATAAAGGCCACTACGCCGTTCCAACCGCCCAGCGCCCAGAAGGCACCGCCCAGCGTGCCGGCCAGACTCGAGCCGAGATAGTAGCTGAACAGATAAAGCGACGACGCCTGTCCGCGTGCCTGGGTGGCCCGCTGACCGACCCAGCCGCTGGCAATCGAGTGCGCGGCGAAAAAACCGAAGGTAAAGATCAGCATGCCCACCAGAATCAACGCCACGGGCGAGGCCAGCGTCAGGCCAAGGCCTGCCAGCATCACCACAATGAACACCCAGAAAACGCGTGGCCGCCCCAGCCGGTCGGCAAGCCCGCCCGCCCAGGCCGAGCTGTAGATGCCGGAGAGATAGACGATCGACAACAGCCCGATCACCGTCTGGCTGAAGTGATACGGCGCCTCCAGCAGGCGATAGACGATGTAGTTGAACAGCGTCACGAAGCTGCCCATCAGCAAAAAGGCTTCCAGAAACAGCCACGGCAGCCCGGCATCGCGAAAATGCAGCCGGAAGGCGCCCACCAGATTGGCCACGCTGAGCCGTCTGGGGACAAAATGGCGCGAAGGTGGCAGCATCTTCATGAAGGCGATCGCGCTGATCAACGAGATCACACCCATGGTGGCCAGCGTCACCCGCCAGTTGACGAAATCCACCATCACGCCGCTGATCAACCGCCCGCTCATGCCCCCGATGGCGTTGCCGCCGATATAAAGCCCCATCGACACGCCGATAAAACTCGGGTGAATCTCCTCGTTGAGATAGGCCATCGCCACGCCGCACAGCCCGGCCATGGCAAGCCCTGCCAGCGCCCGCATGACCAGAATGGCGCCCCAGTGCTGCATGAACGCCGCGCCAATCGTCAGCGCCGAGGCGCTCAAAAGCGCCAGTGACATCATCTTCTTGCGCCCGACGGCATCGGAAATGGGGCCGGTCAGCAAAAGCCCCACCGCCAGCATGCCAGTGGAGACCGACAGCACCAGGCTGGTGCTGGCCGGATCGATGCCGAAAGCCTCGGACAGGATCGGCAGCATAGGCTGGACGCAGTAGAGCAGCGCGAAGGTGGAAAAGGCGCCCAGAAACAGCGCCAGCATGGTGGGCCGATAGTCGCGACCGCCGCGCTCGATAAACGGCGCCTCTTCACCGGACGTTGGTACGGCGCCGCTGTCCGGATAACCCGTGCGGGACATGCTCTCCCCCTGTGACCGCTGGCGCCGGTCGCCGGCGTCAGAACATGGATCGTTAAGCCTCACATTATAAGACGACTTGTCACTTATCGTGTCATGACCGACAAGGCGATACATGTCGGACGCCCCCGCCGATGGGTTATCCTGGCGACACGCGACCCGCCCCCTTTTGGAGACTTCGACATGGCTCAGGATTTCGACACCCTCAAAAACGCCTGCAGTGACCAGTGGCAGGCCTATACCCAGCACCCCTTTGTCGCCGGCATCAGCGAGGCGACGCTGCCCTTTGATGCCTTTCGCCACTACCTGCAGCAGGACTACCTGTTTCTGATCCACTTTGCCCGCGCCTGGGGCCTGGCGGTCTACAAAAGCCGCGACATGAGTGAGCTTCGCCACTCGCTGGACAACCTTAAAACCATTGTCGATACCGAGATGGGCCTGCACGTGCGTTATTGCCGGGAATGGGGCATCGATGAAGAAAGCCTGCATGATCTACCCGAGGCGCAGGAAACACTGGCCTACACCCGCTTCGTGCTGGACTGCGGCCATCGGGGTGATTTGCTGGACCTGCACGTGGCAATGGCGCCGTGTCTGATCGGCTACGCCGAGATTGCCGACTGGATCGGCACGCGGTCGCAGACTGTCACTGTTGATAATCCCTACCAAGCATGGATCGACATGTATCGCGATGCGGACTATCAAGAAGCCGCGCGTCAGGAGCGGGCGTGGCTGGATGCACGACTGGCCGAGGTCTCCCCGAGCCGTTTTGAGCAATTGACCACGACCTTTCGTGATGCCACGCGTCTGGAAGCCGCGTTCTGGCAGATGGGGCTTGATGCTGCGGGCTGAGGATTTGACGAGATGCCGATTAGAATCATCGCATATCGCTAGGCGATGCTTTGATGCATCTCGATAAAGCGGATGAGTAGCGTCAAGACTATCTTGTGAGTAAGGCGCTATCACCACCTTGCTGTTATCGGATTCGCGTCTTCCTTCGCTTTCATGGCATTCAGCATTCTCCTGTTATGGCAGGCGTGGAGGGGAGACAGTGATTGGAGCCACTGGCGATAGAAAGGCGTGTGGTGATCGTCACGCAAGGCTTGTTCGGCGGTCTCGATATGCAAGTGCGTAATGCTAGGCCGAGTCGCCAAAGCTTGGGATAGTGCCGTCTGTTCAGTATCGGGAAGACCGGAGAACATATACACCGAGAATTGGAGTATGTATTTCCACTTTTCAATATATAACGCTTTGATCACTGGTAAATTGCGAACGCGGCGAGTAATTTGTCCGCGTGCAGCAACTTGTTATGCACTATTTTAACTGTGGCACGCCGTCGATATTTTTAAGCCAATTATTTATAGATTCTGTTTGCCTCTCGAAAATTTTTCCTCTCAAGATAATGGTACTTCTGACGCCAACAAGGAACTTATTTTTCTCTTTTGGCAGTTTTTCTATAGCCACATCGATCCAAAATAAATAATTGTATATTCTTTGCAGTGTTTCCAGACTGAGGTTTTCAGGAGCCTTAGCTGCAATATTATTTACATGGCGAATATCAGCCTCCGAAAGCCCCTGACCGTTTTGCTTTTCATAGTATTTCTTCAATACTGGATATGAGCACTTAAGCTCACTTACAAGTTTAGACTCTCTTAGCATTAAGTACTCAATCGCTCTTTTCTCTGGATTGTCCGCAGACGCGCCACCTCCTCCGCCGGAAACACCTCCTTCTCGATCATTTTTTGGGAAAGTAAACTTGGTTAAGTCAGGAGTCCCGAATAACGAGCCTTTCCCGGCATTATTCTCTGCACACGTTGGCCCTGCGTATGATAATTCTCCTGTCTCCAAATCTTCTAAAATATAAGCTTTAAGAGAAGTTAAATGCTGCGGACAGAAATCGCATTTCCTAGTTGTTTCAGTAAGGTCACGTCTAATCACTTGATACGGCACAGTGCTTCCTCTAGTGGATAATGCCTTGCTCTGCTGAATTTTTTCAGCGTTAACGAGTAAATTTTCCGTAGCAGCAAATTGTTATGCCTTTGCGCTCAGTATTACCTCTGCAAGCTTTCCTGCTATTTCCTCGATACTCTGTAAAGAAGTGTTGAGAGCTACTTTATCAGCAAGCGATGGACTAAAACTAATAACTTCATTCTTTGTTATTTTGTGCCATATCGGCAATATCATTTTATGGCCGTTCATTTCTCGCGCAACCATCGAATCAAGCTCATACTGTGTCCAGTTCTTTGAACAAAAAGCAGACGATAGAATCACTGTTCCAAATCTGGAATTAACCAAACCTTGGTCGATACTTTTTCTCAGGCTATCACCGACTTTCAAAGTAAACTCGTCATACCATACTTTAACTCCAATATTTTCTAGCGTTTCAGCTAGTGGACGAACAAATTCCTCTTTATCTTCTGAAGCATGGGAAATAAACAAGTCATATTTTACGATACTTTCATGTGAAATGTTCTGAGCGACCGGCAGCTCTTTTAAAGAAGCAGCCATATTGGCAGTTTGATTGATTTCTGCTTGCAGCCGGCGTTGGTATTCAAGCTGCTCTCTCTGCTGTTTCTTTTCTAAATCTGCTAGTTTTTTTCTTTCTTTTTCATCAATACCGGCCTGTTTTTTGCGTTCCCTTTCTTCTTCCTTAAGCAAATCTTGCTTTGCTTTTAGCAACTGACCTTCTTTATCGGATAGTTTTTTATACAGATCCGCTTTCTTTACTTGCGCTTTAGCTATATCAGCCTGTTTTCTTTGAACTTCAGCGCTCTTACTTTTCAACATGCCATCACTAGTACTTTTGGTAATACTTCTTTCAATTTGTCCAATTCGACTTCCACAATCAGACTCTTTTTTTGTCTCCAAACTTATTTTTTGGTGCAGGTCTGATATTTCCTTTTGCAGCCTAGCAATCGAGCTTGAAATTGTTGATATAGACATTCTTACTCCATTACCTGCTTGGATATTAAATAACAGTAATTATATACTAGATTGCATAACCTCAATGAATGTGACGGTATGTCCATTGAAGTTATATAGCCCCTTCAAACAAAACTATCCCATTGATCACAAAGACGGCAAAGCAAATTTTGGCAGTATATCCCCTATTCATGTACTGGCATGATTTATATGCCCTCAATAATAATTAAAAAACATGAACTTAGCTGTAATGAGACAATCTCGTGAAGCTGATAAACAGAGTCAGGGCTTCCCTGCGGATAAAACGCTATAGCCTGTTTCCCGAGAACACCTGCTGCCATTGGATAAGCCAGCCGCTTTCTGGTGTGCCGCTAGCAAGAAACTTGCCTATTCCTCCACCACCCCCTGAACTCGCCAAGACAACTGCTTGACGGAGTACCACGCGCCTTCAAAGCGCCTTCTGGCAGATGGGGATTAATGCCGCGCGCTGAATCGGCGGTCAACGCTCATTGATGACACTTGACCGGGTACCTTTGCCCGGCACAGACTGAGCCCGCGATGGTGCTGCCATTGCTGCTTGACGGGGTGCCGGTGGAACCGGCTGAGATCATCTTGTGTCGCGAAGCGACACCACGGTGGATCCCGATGAACCTGATCCGGCTAATACCGGCGTAGGGATTCAAGCGAAGGGTCCGCGCTGCCGTTCCGGCATCCTGCAACACCCCCCTTCCTGCCTACGCTGTGCGCCGGCTGACTGACGTCACGCTCTGGAGCACAACATGACTGATACCACCGCCGCCCAAAACGCACGCACACCGCGGCGCGGCAAAAAGCACCCCACCTTTCTGGCCGACAGCGCCCGCGTCGATAGCGCTTCCGTATCGCCACTGCCCGCCTCACGCAAGGTGTTCGTCGAAGGCTCGCGCTCGGATATCCGCGTGCCGATGCGCGAGATCAGTCTCTCCCCCACGACTACCCGCGACGGCATCGAAGACAACCCACCGCTGCTGGTCTATGACACTTCCGGCCCCTACACCGACCCGGGCGCCGGTATCGACATCCGCCGCGGTCTGGCGGATTTGCGCCGGGCCTGGATCGATGAGCGGGGTGACACCGAGTGGCTGGACGGCCCCACCTCTGAATACGGCAAGCGCCGCGCCGAGGACCCGCGTCTGGCGACCCTGCGTTTTGATTTGAAACGCACCCCGCGGCGCGCGAAAGCAGGCCGCAACGTGACCCAGATGCACTACGCCCGACAGGGGATCATCACCCCGGAAATGGAATTCATCGCCCTGCGCGAGAACCAGCGCCGACAGCAGATCGGCAATGAGGAAGTCGAGCGCATTCTGGGTCATCAGCACCCGGGCGAATCCTTTGGCGCCCGCCTGCCGGAGGAGATCACGCCTGAGTTTGTGCGCGAAGAAGTGGCCCGCGGGCGGGCGATCATCCCCAACAACATCAATCACCCCGAAAGCGAGCCGATGATTATCGGGCGCAATTTCCTGGTGAAGATCAACGGCAACCTGGGCAACTCGGCGGTGACCTCCTCGATTGAGGAAGAGGTCGACAAGATGACCTGGGGCATCCGCTGGGGCGCCGATACCATCATGGATCTTTCCACCGGCCAGAACATCCACGAGACGCGCGAGTGGATACTGCGCAACTCGCCGGTGCCGATCGGTACGGTGCCGCTCTATCAGGCGCTGGAAAAGGTGGGTGGTGTGGCCGAAAACCTCACCTGGGAGATCTTTCGCGACACGCTCATCGAGCAGGCCGAACAGGGGGTGGATTATTTCACCATCCATGCCGGGGTCAGGCTGCATCACGTGCCGATGACCGCCGAACGCACCACCGGCATCGTCTCGCGCGGCGGCTCGATCATGGCCAAGTGGTGTCTGGCCCATCATGAGGAAAGCTTTCTCTACACCCGCTTTGAAGAGATCTGCGAGATCATGACGGCCTATGACGTCGCCTTTTCACTCGGTGACGGCTTGCGCCCGGGCTCGATTGCCGATGCCAACGACGCCGCCCAGTTTGCCGAACTCGAAACCCTGGGTGAGCTGACACAGATCGCCTGGCGTCATGACGTGCAGGTCATGATCGAAGGGCCCGGCCATGTACCGATGCACCTGATCAAGGAGAACATGGACAAGCAGCTCGAATGCTGTGACGAGGCGCCCTTTTACACCCTCGGGCCGCTGACCACCGACATCGCCCCGGGCTATGACCACATCACCTCGGGCATCGGTGCGGCCATGATCGGCTGGTACGGCTGCGCCATGCTCTGCTACGTCACCCCTAAAGAGCACCTGGGGCTGCCCAACCGCGACGATGTGAAGACCGGCATCATCACCTACAAGATTGCCGCCCATGCCGCCGATCTGGCCAAGGGCCACCCGGCATCCCAGCGCCGCGACAACGCCCTTTCAAAAGCGCGTTTTGAATTTCGCTGGGAGGACCAGTTCAATCTGGGCCTGGACCCGGATACCGCGCGGGAATACCACGATGAGACCCTGCCCAAGGACTCGGCCAAGGTGGCGCACTTTTGCTCCATGTGCGGGCCGAAGTTCTGCTCGATGAAGATCAGTCAGGAAGTTCGTGAATATGCGCGCGACCGCGGACTTCAGGGCGATGAAGACGCCATGCGCCGCGGCATGGCCGAGCAGGCGGAGAAGTTTCGCGACAGCGGCAGCGAGCTCTACAGGGAAGTCTGACCCGCCAACGCAAAAGGCCCCGGCAAGCCGGGGCCTTTCATATCAGGGTTTTGTGCTCTCAGGCGGTTGCGGTATCGGGCTCGAAGCGCTTTTGTAGATAGGCCTTGATGGCGTCGGACTCGTACATCCACTCGGTCCCGCCGTTTTCCTCGATGGCAAGACACGGCACCTTGACGCGGCCACCGCCGGCCTTCAATGCCTGCCGGGCAGCATCGTCGTGCTGGGTGTCGCGCAGTTCGATCGGCAGTGCCAGCCGATGCATCTCGTGGCGTACCTTCACGCAGAAGGGGCAGGTGCGAAACTGATACAGCGTCAGCGACTGGCAGGCGCGGTCAACTTCCGTCTGCGCCCTTTGGGTGCGCGTGACCGGTTCGGGCCGACCGAAGCGGTCGCGGGCGATCATGACAGGCGCCAGCACCAGGCGAACGCCCTTGAAGAAATAACGAACCAGTATTTTCATGACGACACCGTGGGGAAGTAAAACGAAAGGACAGCGCCCATGATATCAGCCCCGGGCGCCGCGGTTGACCCCCGGGGTGTTACTGGATCATTTGTAAAAGCGTCCAGGGCGCCTCGCAGGCATGTTTTTGCTCGCGTTTGGGATCATGATCGCCCAGCGCCAGCTCCCGATCATTGTCGTAGGCGACAAACAGCCGCTCGTGATCCAGCACGGCCAGCCCTTCGGCCTTGTGGGTGAATACCAGCGGTGCCCCGGTTTCGTTTTCCACCAGCGCGGGTGCCCTGCCGCGTGCAAGATCGGCCATGTCGATAACCCAGAGATAGCCACCGATACTGTCGATGCCGCCCTGCTCGTTTTCAAAGCTGGTCATCAGATAAAGCCGGTGGTTATACGGGTCATATTCAAGGCTCGACAGGCCACAGAGGTGCTCAACGGCCTCGAATTGACCGGGATCAAAGGCGTAGTGCTCGCGCATCTCGTCGAGAAACACCAGCTGCCCCTGTTCGTTGATCCGGTAATGGGCGCCGACCACGCGGCAGACATAGTTGAAGTCATCAAAATGCTGCCCCTGTTCCCGCACGCCAAACAGCAGCAGACCATCGCCTTTTTCACTCGGAATGGCCGCCAGGCCTTCTATCTTGTAATAGGGCATGCCGATAGCGGCCGTCAGCCGCTGGCGCAGTTCCAGTGAACCTTCCACACCGTCACGCGGGTCCGGGTCAACGACCTGCACCCGGTCCGGGTCGCCCAGCGGCCAGATCAGCAGATGGTTATAGTCATTGAGTGAGTGATCCTCGGGGTGGATGCGATCAAAACCGGTGGTGGCCAGTACATGGCGACCATCCACGGTCAGCGCAAAATCCTCGTATTTGATCGCCTGGCGGATCAGTGGCTGGGTATAGTAAGCCAGCGTATCTTCCTGCGGATGGCCCTGATCATCGATATCGACGGCAAAGACCGAGGAACGTTCGGCGCCGGGAATCGGCTTGTCGCTGCCAAGAATTAATCTCTGACCGTCGTACACCACAGCGGAGACTTCGGCATGAACCATCTGTTGCCGGTCATCGGCCAGTCCGGCCGGGAAACAGTGCAGTGTGCCGTGATGAATGGAATGTGCGCGCATGGCAGACCTCCTTTGGACAATGGATGACGCTGATTTGACGCCGCCATTCGTTCGATACAATCTTTCAGCGCCCCGACAGCCGCTCATGGATCAACGTGAACGTGCCGCCATTCGGGCTCAAACGCTTGCTCTGGAGTCAGGTTCTTGAATGTATTGAGCATTACTGCCCCGATCTTCATGCTGATCGCTCTCGGATACGCCGCCGTCATGTGGGGCGTGGTCTCAAAAGAGCATATTCAGGGGCTGGGACGTCTGGTAGTCAATTTTGCTCTGCCGGCGCTGATCATCCGCGCCCTGAGCGAGAATGCCCTGGCCGATGTGTTCGATGCCCACTATCTGCTGGCCTACGGGCTGGGATCGCTGCTGACATTTCTGGCGGGGCTTTTTCTGGTGTATCGCGTGCAGCGCCAGCGTCTGGATTACGCCGCTATCAACGCCATGGGCATGGCCACCGCCAATAGCGGTTTTATCGGCTATCCGATTGCGGTGATGGTCATCGGCCCGACGGCGGGCGTGGCACTGGCACTGTGCATGCTGATCGAGAACATGGTGATGATCCCGCTGGCGCTGGCGCTGGCCGAAGCGGGCAGTCAGCAGGGCATCTCACTACGAAAAACGGTCGTCACGACGGCCAAAAGGCTTTCGCGCAACCCGATCATTATCGCCATTGTCAGCGGTGCCCTGATCTCGCTGTCCGGCCTTTCGATACCCGCACCGTTTTACAAGGCGCTGGATATGCTTGCCGACGCCTCGGCGCCGGTGGCGCTGTTTGTTATCGGCGGGACGCTTTACGGGTTGAAGGTCCAGGGCATGTATCGCGATATCGGTCAGATCACGCTGGCCAAACTGGTCTGTCATCCCCTGCTGGTGCTGCTGTGCTTTCAGGTCTTTCCCATCGACAACACCGAGCTGATGACGGGCGCGCTGCTGATCGCCAGCGCCCCCATGCTGAGCGTCTACCCCATCTTCGGCCTGCGCTTTTCGATGGACAGGCTCTGTGCGGCGGCGCTGCTGGCCGCCACGGTCCTCTCGTTTATCACTATCAGCACGACCATCTGGATGATTCACCAGAGCGGCGGCTGATCAGCACTCGGCAAGGGCCTTCAATAGCGTTTCGCGACGGTTTTCGTCCATGAAGGCGGCTTCGATGGCGTTACGGGCCAGTCCCCGGAAGGCATCCTCATCCCAGCCAAAGGCGTCCTGGCAGGCCAGGAAATTATTGAGCATGCCGCCGCCGAAATAGGCCGGATCATCGGAGTTGAGCGTCACGCACAGTCCCTGATCCAGAAGCGCTGGCAGAGTGTGGTCTTCAAGACGATCAAAGACCTTGAGATAGACGTTGGACAGCGGGCAGACCGTCAGCGGAATCTGTTCGTTGGCAAGCCGTGCCACCAGCGCCTCGTCTTCAAGACAGCGCACGCCGTGATCGATACGACACACATCGAGGGCATCCAGCGCGCCGCTGATATAGGCCGCCGGGCCTTCTTCGCCGGCGTGGGCAAGTCTTGCAATGCCCAGCGCACGAGCCTGCTCGAACACGGCAGTAAACTTCTCCGGCGGGTTGCCAAGCTCGGCGCTGTCCAGACCGATGGCATCAATCTGGTCATACCAGGGGGCGGCCTGCTCCAGCACGTCCATGGCCTCTTCGGCGCTGCGGTCGCGCAAGAAGCTCATGATCAGGGCCGTGGACATGCCAAAGCGGCGGCCGGCTTCTTCGCGCGCCTGCCCCAGACCGGCGAACAGGGTGCGCATCGCCACGCCGCGGGACAGATGCGGCTGCGGGTCAAAGGAGAGCTCAACGTGAACCACGCCGTCCTGGTGGGCCCGTTCAAAGTAGGCCATTGCCAGATCAAAGAAATCCTGCTCGGTGTGCAGGACGTTCATGCCCTGATAGTAGAGATCGAGAAAGGATTGCAGGTTGGTAAAATTATAGGCCGCGCGGACCTCTTCAATGGAGCCATAGGGGAGCGCAACATCGTTTCTGGCGGCCAGCTCGAACATGAGCTCGGGTTCCAGCGTGCCCTCGATATGCAGGTGCAGTTCCGCCTTGGGCAGCGTTTGTAGCCAGTCTTTCATGAGCACTTCCTCACAGTCCTGCGGTCAATCAACGCCAGAGGTCGATCGATTCATCAAATAATACGACCGGGGTCGTTTCGCCACGGCAGGATAAACCAGCGGGGGCGTAGTGTCGCCCGCTCGGGCGTTACGAAAAGGGGCTGCCATGACAGACAGCCCCCGAAACATCATTATACGACGTAAACGCCGTATGACCGCCGTGATCAGCTGCGGCTGGTCACTTCCAGCAGATGATAGCCAAACTGGGTCTTGACGGGACCGTGCACCTTGTTGAGATCACCGGTGAAAACGACCTCATCGAATTCACGCACCATCTGACCGCGGCCGAAGGTACCCAGATCGCCGCCCTGACTGCCGCTGGGGCACTTCGAGTGCTCGCGGGCCACGTCGGCAAAGTCTTTGCCCTGCTCGATTTCACTTTTGAGTGCTTCACACTCGGCTTCGCTGTTGACGAGAATATGACGTGCGCTTGCCTGGGCCATGATGGGCTCCTTGAATTAAAACCGCGATTGTACGCCGGGAGCGAGGCAGGCCATAGCGCTGCTGGCGCCCTGAACATGCCAAACCGGTCCAGAAAACAGAAAGGGCCGCTAAAAAGCGGCCCTTCATTAACCCTTGACGGTGCAAGCGTTACTTCTTGTTGACAGCGTCCTTGACGTCGCCCTTGGCGCTTTCGGCATGCCCTTTCGACTGCTGGGCCTTGCCTTCTGCTTCAGTGCCGGGCTTGTCGGTTGCCTTGCCTACGGCTTCCTTGACCTTGCCCTTTGCCTTGTCGAGTGCGCCTTCAGCCTTGTCGGACTTGGAATCTGTAGCCATGACAGTTACCTCCCTGTAGAAAATATGACACCTGCCTTTCAAGGGCAGCGTCTGCGCATTCAGGATGCGCATGACTCAGTGTAGACGTTTATAGCGCATTGCCAATGTCATCGCTGTATCGGCACAAAAGATGCGATCAGCGCTGATCAGGCCTTGCCGTTATCGTCGGATTTGGCCTTGCGCTCGCCCTTGGCCAGATCCTTTTCACCCTTTTCGATCTGATCCTTGTCGCCGGTCGCCTTGCCGGTTTCCTTCTGGATCTTGCCGCCAAGCTTGTCGATCATGCCTTCAGCCTTGCCACCTTTTGACTCTGACATGCCAACCTCCTGTTCTGCATGATGGTCCGACATGTACCGATGCTGTCTGACTCGTGTGTCGGTACCTTTTTACAGCATAGCTACTACCTGCCAGCCGTCAGCCATCATTTTGTGAACGATTGTGAATAACGTTTTCATCACAGGTTATCGTTCTTGATAACGGTATATCAGCCAAACTGCTGGCGCAGCCAGGCCGTGATATCGGCAGATTCATACATCCAGTGCGTTTCGCCGGTCTCCTGGGTAATTCGAAGACAGGGCACCATGGCGCGCCCGCCCCCCTCGATCAGCTCCTGGCGGGCTGCCGGGTCCTCGCGTGTATTGCGCAGCTCGATATTGAGCGACAGCCGCTCGATTTCATGCAGCACACGGCGGCAAAAGGGGCAGCTCTCGAACTCGTAAAGGGCCAGGGAGCGACACTGCTGGTCCACTTCTGCCTGTGCCTGAGGCGTTCGAGACGTCTGGTCGAGATCGTCGTGCATCGAAGAATTCTCCTTTTTGAGGTTGCGCGCCATCTTCAGGGCGTGGACTCCTCGATGTCCACGATGCCCGAGCGGCTCATGTTGATTTTCCAGCGCTGGACGGTCGTTTTCTGGGAGCCGCGGATACCGCGCGCCACCAGGTTGAGCTGATAGCGCCGCTCGACCACCTCACGATCCACGTCATCATCGTTGAGCTGATAGACATGATGATGGCTGTCCTCGAGCAGATTCGCGATCATGGAAAGATCGAGCATCATGATCTCGCGGGTCTCTTCATAGCCGCTGAGAAACCGGGTCGGTAGCATTTTCGAGCGGCTTCGGTACTGCAAAATGACCTCTTCGCGCTGGGTCACGCCCCCGCCCCGGGTGGCGCGGATGTCGTCATCGAGTCTTTTAAAACGGACATAGTCAAGCCACTCGCGCTGCTGACCGACCATCTCACGGCTGTGTACATCAAAGTACTGGCGCATCCATTTGGGTCGCCCCCTTCGCAGCCAGCGCCACAGCGTATTGCGCAGATCCTCCTTGAAAACCTCACGCATGGCGTACAAAAGCGCCAGTATCAACACAAAGCGCAGGGTCAGATCGCCCACCAGGTTGCGCGCCTCGAGCATCATGACCGAAATCACCAGCATCACCAGCCCGGTTGCCAGTGCCTTGACGCCGCGCTCCTCCCAGGCCCCCAGCTCGCGTGTTTTCTGCTTGAGCGTGACGGGATACTCGATCAGACGCCGTAGCAGACGCATCTTGTTGGAAATGCGCGACGGGCTCTGGGCGGCGCGGCTCGAGTTGTACTGATGCTCACTGCGGTAACGGCTTTCAAACCGGCAGATTTCCAGCAGCGACGCACGTGCCGGCGCTTGTGACGCATCAGGTTCGGGCAGCCCGGCCACCAGCTTCAAAAGGCGCTGCTCGGTGATCCAGGACATGTAGTTGTCGATGTTGATGAAGTATTTGAGCTGGCTGTCATCCCCGGGGCGATTGCGTCGCATGCGCCTGGGCACGCTGCTTGCAAGCTCTATCACCTCTTCCAGCGCCTCCACGCTTACCTGGTCGCGATCGCCTTCCAGCGGTGCGATCAAACGCTCAAGCGCGACCACATACTGATAGGCATAGAGACTCAGGCTCAGGCGATAACGCTCGGGCGACTGGCGGTCTCGGCGCGCCAGACGGCTATGGGCCAGCGGCAGGTGACGCTGATTGCTGTAATAGGTGCGCTTGAGGTGGATGGCGTTGTGATAAAAGCTCCCCTCGGAGACGACATTGCGATGAAGATCGATCTCTGCGGGCACAAACAGATAAAGATCCAGCCCGTGCTCGGTGGCCTCCCTGAGCACCCGCGAGATCTTGATGTTGAAACCTTCCCTGCGCTCTACACTGACCAAGAACGTGACCCTTGAAGCATGACGCGGCGGAGACACCGCCATTTGTGACGCATGTAACTTTCATGCGTTGCGACCTGGTTTTCGTCTCAATAATGGCATTATTGCCACTACACTGGGAGACGCCACCCACAGGGTATTTCATTTATACGCCAGGCACCCGAAGGCATTAAGCGCCTGTCTGAATCGTTCAACCGGGGTAATCAAACCATGCAGGACACCACCGACAAGCCTCACGGCAAGAACCGGGGACACGACTCCGGTTCGCCGCTTGCCATGCCGGGGCGCGGCTGGAAGGACACGCTTTTTCGCGTCAAACGCCAGGTGGAAGCCAATCACGCCACCCTGATCGCGGCCAGCATCGCCTTTTATGCCTTTTTGGGAATCTTCCCGGCCATCGCCGCCTTCATTTCGATCTGGGGTCTGGCCTTTGATCCCCAGCAGGTGCAGGGTCAGATCGAAATGCTCAGCAGCGTGCTCCCCGAAGACGCCGCCAGCATCATTCGACAGCAGGCCCTGTCGGTGAACAGCAGTGCCGGTACCGGCATGAGCATTACGGCCGTAGCGGGTCTTGCTTTCACGGTCTACAGCGCCTCAAAGGGCATGCGCGGGCTGATGGCCGGGCTCAACATCATCTATGGCGAAAAGGAAGAGCGGGGCCTGATCAAGCTCACTTTGATGACCTGGTTTCTGACCGGGGCCATGATGGTGATGACCATTCTGACACTGGGCACCATTGCCGTACTGCCGCCCCTGATTGCATGGCTGCCCTTTGGCGAGACCCTGACGGCGCTTTTGACCTATATCCGCTGGCCGATTCTGCTGCTACTGGTCATCAGCGCCATCACCATTCTCTACCGCTACGGACCTGACCGGGCCCCTTCCCGCGTGGGCTGGCTCAGTGTCGGCTCTATTACAGCCACGCTGCTCTGGGCGCTGGGTTCGATCGGCTTTTCCATTTACGTACGCAATTTCGGCAACTATAACCAGACCTACGGCACCATCGGCGCGGTCATGGTACTGCTGCTGTGGTTCTGGCTGTCGGCCTTTATCGTGCTGCTCGGTGCGGCGCTTAACTGCGAACTCGAGCGCCAGACCAAAAAGGACACGACCACCGGCAAACCACGGCCAATGGGCAAGCGCGGCGCCTGGGCGGCCGACACCGTGGCACGCGACGACAAGGATATCGGCCAGAACGCCTTTACCGATGCCAGCAGCGTGGAAAGCGACAATCGCAGCGACCGTACCGACTAGCCCCCTTGAACCTTTCCCCTGCCCGAGCCGGAGACAGGCAGGGCAGCGTTTCAAGAGCGTGTGAATGGACACACCGCAATGATTCAACAGGGAGCGTTTTCATGAGCGAACACTACCGTCAGCGCCAGCGTGTGAAATGGAAATGGGGCGATAACTGGACCGAAGGCAAGGTCACCCGCAAATACACCGACAGGGTGACCCGGCGCATCAAGGGCAGCGACGTGACCCGCAACGCCACCGAGGATGAGCCGGCCTACATGATCAAGCAGGATGACGGCGATCGCGTGCTCAAGCTGCACAAGGAACTGCGCAAGGCCTGAGCCTTGCCAGAAAAGACGATACATTATCAGGGTCAGGGAGCACCCCATGAGTGACGACAGGGAAGCCATCTACCAGGATTTCAGGGAAAGCGTCAATATGGCGCCCAAAGAGCTTGAAGAGTGGCTTGAAAGCGACGAGTCAAAATCGGTGGGTGACAGCAGCGAGGGCGAATCCACCGGCCATCAGTCCGGCCGACGCATCGTCGAGATCAAGAGAAAGCGCAAGGCCGAGCTTGATGACGATGACTACAGCCACATGAAAAAGGTCAACCAGTACGTGGCCCGCCATCTCAAGCAGCCGCCGCAAAAAGAGGATAAAAAGACCTCGCGCTGGCGCTACTCGCTGATGAACTGGGGGCATGACCCGCTCAAATCATCGTAACGACTGAACCGAAACTGACCACCCATCAAAGCGCTGCGCAGGTCTGCCCTGCCGGTGCCATGATTTTTACAACCCCATGACAAAGGATGTCCCCATGCTTAAACGTTCCCTTCTCGCCGGCGCGATCATGATGAGCGCGGCGGCTATCGCCCAGGCCGATGACCAGCCCGCCACTCAGGGGCTCTACTCTGCTGACAAACTGATGGATGCTCAGGTACACCTTCAAAACGATCAGGAGAGCATCGGCGAAGTTGAAGACCTGCTGTTTGGCGATGACATGAGTCTGCAGGCCATCGTGATCGAAGCCGATGACGCAGGCTCTGCAACGCAGGACCATGGCTACGTCATCCAGCGCGGTGACTTTACGGTAGAGACCAGCAACAATACCGACCTGGACGAGCTCGAGTACCGCGTCACCGTCAATCTTGATCGCAACGCGCTCGAACAGCAGCCCACATGGAGTAACGACTGGTGGCAAGACGCGCGCCAGCAGGCGTCGCAGACATGGGAGAAAACCAGTGACGCCGCCGGCAGTGCCTGGGAAGACACCCGGCAGGCCACCTCCAACCTGCTGCAGCGCGCCGGTGACGCCCTGCAGAACTAACGGCCACGGCTAGCTTCCGAAACTGCGCGCCGGGTCGCCTGAAACACCGGGACAATGCCCGTCATGGTGCTCGCACCAGGCGGGCATACTGCTGCCTCGATCAGGCGTCAGGGTATCGCCGCCGATCAGAACAAACAGGGCCAGCAGAATGACCAGCAGGAAAATGGCAATTTCGCCAAGGGGATAGTGTCGATAATGTTGCATGGCGACCTCCCGTCTCATGGACCGGAAACAGCCACCAACGGGTGACAATACAGGGCGGCTGCCTCTGTCTATATAAGCCTACCCCTATATTAAAGAAGTTTTAACACTTGATCGCGATGCACGTTTTGTCGCACATGGCGTAGCGTTACTACGCCATGTGCGCCGTTTGGAAACTACCTGAGCACTGCGTCTCCGGGCTTGAGGACAACGGCCCCCAGCGGTGGCAAATTCAGCGACAGCGTAAACGGATGGCCGTGGCTTTCGCGCGCCTCACCTTCGCATCCACCATCGTTGCCGGTGCCCGTGCCGCCATAGACCCGCGCGTTGCTATTGAAACACTCCTGCCAGTACCCCGCCGTGGGCACGCCGACGCCATAACCCGACAGCTCATTTGGCGTGAGATTGATCACCACCAGTACGGGCTGACCGTCACGGCTCCATCGCAGCCATGCCAGCACGCTGTTTTGTGCATCATCACCGATCACCCATTCAAAGCCTTCGGGCACGCAGTCCTGTTCGTGCAGCGCCGGTTCCAGCGTATAAAGCGCGTTGAGATCGCGCACCAGATCCGAGATGCCCTGATGCTGACTGTCGGCCAGCAAAAACCAGTCCAGCTCGCGGTCATGACTCCATTCACGAAACTGTGCCAGCTCACAGCCCATGAACAGCAGCTTCTTGCCGGGGTGGGTCCACATCAGCGACAGGCACGCCCGTAGATTGGCAAACTGCTGCCAGCGATCGCCGGGCATCTTGTTGATCAACGACCCCTTGCCGTGCACCACCTCGTCATGGGAGATCGGCAGCATGAAGCGCTCGGAGAAGGCATACACCAGCGAAAAGGTCAGCTCGCCGTGATGGTAGCTGCGATATAGCGGGTCCTCGCTCATATAGGTGAGCGTGTCGTGCATCCAGCCCATGTTCCACTTGTAGTTGAACCCGAGACCGCCTTCCGACACGGGTCGGCTTACACCGGGCCAGGCCGTGGACTCTTCAGCGATCATGATGGCGCCGGGCGCTTCCTCGCCGACCACCTCGTTGAGGTGGGTCAGAAAATCGATCGCTTCCAGGTTTTCCTGACCGCCGTGGCGGTTGGGAATCCACTCGCCTTCCTGACGCGAGTAGTTGCGGTAGAGCATCGAGGCCACCGCATCCACGCGCAGGGCGTCGATATGGAAGTGCTTGAGCCAGTAAAGGGCCGAGGCCAGCATGAAGCCGTGTACCTCGTGCCGCCCCAGGTTGTAGATGTAGGTGTTCCAGTCCTGGTGGAACCCTTCACGGGGGTCCTGGTACTCATACAGCGCCGTGCCGTCAAAGCGGGCCAGACCGTGCGGGTCGGTCGGAAAGTGCGCCGGCACCCAGTCGAGGATGACGCCGACGCCCGCCTGGTGACAGGCATCCACAAAGGCGGCGAACTCCTGTGGCTTGCCGAATCGGCCGCTGGGCGCGAACTGTGACAGCGGCTGATAGCCCCAGGAGCCGCCAAAGGGGTGCTCCATGATCGGCAGCAGCTCGATATGAGTAAAGCCCATCTCCTGCACATAGGGAATCAGCCACTGCGCCAGATCGTTCCAGCTATACAGCTCCCCCTCGTCGCCACCGTGGCGTCGCCACGAAGCGGCGTGTACTTCATAGACCGAGATGGGGGCATCCGAGCTGTGGCGCCCGGCCCGGTCCGCCATCCACTGTTGATCCTGCCAGTCGTGCGCCAGCGGCGCGGCCACGACCGAGCCGGTCTGGGGCGGTGACTGGGTCGCCCGCGCCACCGGGTCGGCCTTGAGCGGCAACAGGCCATCCTGTCCCAGGATTTCGTACTTGTAGACGCTGCCTTCGGCCAGACCGGGGATAAAGATCTCCCACACGCCGGTCGGCTGGCGCAGACGCATCGGATAGCGACGCCCGTCCCAGCCGCAGAACTCGCCGACGACCGACACGCGCCGGGCATTGGGCGCCCAGACGGCAAAACGCACACCTTCTACGCCATCCACCGTCATCATCTGCGCCCCGAGACAGGTGCCCAGTTCACGATGGTTGCCCTCGCCGATCAGGTAGAGATCAAGCTCCCCCAGCAGCGGCCCAAAGGCATAGGGGTCCTCGACGATCTCTTCTCCGTGCGGCCAGCGAATACGCAACCGATAGGGCGTGAGCCGATCCAGGCGGCCGATAAAAAGATCCGGCACCTGACCCGGCTGCAGCCGGGTCAGAACGCGATCGCTGTCACGCTCGAGCAGCTCCACACCAATGGCGCGCGGCAAAAAGACCCGCACGACCATGGCATGATCCACCTCGTGTGGCCCCAGCACGGCAAAGGGATCGCCATGAGTGCCCTCCACCAGCGCCTGTGCAGCGTCAGGATGCAGGGTCGTACTGTCGTCTGACGCGCCGAGAACGTTCTGTTTATTGCGAGTCGTCATGGTGACCCTCCCCTGATTGGGACATGTCATTGCCCGAGCGAGTGTTCAGTTCGTCAAAGAGTGCAACCAGACCCCGCATGGGAACACTCAGCCAGGCCGGTCGATTGGCGGCCTCGTAGGCAATCTCATAGGCGGCCTTTTCCAGCGTGAACAGCGACAGCGCCGCACTGGCGCCATCCTCGAACTGCCACTGATGCCCGACCTGATGCGTGGCCTGGCGATAGGCCAGCAAAAATGACTGGGTGACCCGGTGGCGATAGTCGACGATCACTTCCTGGCTGACCGCCTCATGATCATGGGCCACATCAGTGCGATGAGCGTTATCCAGTGCCATGGCCGAGGCATAGTCAAAGGAGCGCACCACGCCGGCCACATCGCGCAGAGGGCTGCTCTTCATGCGACGCTCGGCAAGTGGTCGGGCAGGCTCGCCTTCAAAGTCGATGATGTAGGCATCGTCATGCGATACCAGGATTTGCCCGAGGTGCAGATCCCCATGCGTGCGCGTGCAGAGGCTGCCCTGGGCGTGATGGGCAAACGAATCCGCCATCTCTGAAAGCGCCTCGCGGCGCTCAAGCAGCCAGTCAGCCAGCCGCTGATCTTCTTCGCTGGCGCTACTCTTGTGGCTTTCAAGGACCTCCATGGCCTGACCAATCTGGGCGCGCACGCCATCGGCCCATTCACGCGTTCGGGCCTCATCGGCGATCTCGGGGGCGAAATCGGCCTCCGGCGTGTCCATGGCCAGCAGGGTATGCATTTCACCCAGGCGCTGCCCCAGCAGCCCGGCAAAGCCGGTGATGGTGGCCAGCGGGTCGTAGACATCATGCTGGTCGGCCTGCACCATTTCGCTGACGTCGCGAATGGCCCGCTCGAGCGTATTGAGCGTCCACTCCCAGGCATCTCCCTGGTTGTCGATATAGCCCTGCAGCACCATCAGAACATGTGGCACGCCCTGATCATCGATGCGGGTCACTTCGCCCAGCATGGGCGCAATGTGGGTAAAGCCACGCTCGGTGAGATACCGTCCCATCTCCGCTTCGGGATGGATGCCGCTTTCGATGCGACGAATCAGCTTGAGCACCATCCGGTCATCGATGATCACGGAGCTGTTGGACTGCTCGGCGCTGAGATAGCGCATCTCGGCTTCATGCGGTGTCATCTCCATCTCGCCCAGCAGCGAGGTGGATCTGAAATGCAGCGCGCCGGGGTTGGAAGCATCGGCCTCCGTTTCCACCGCGTTGCGGGTCAAATCCAGCACCATGCCCATACGCAGCGCCTGTACTACCGCCATGGGAAAGCCCGGCATCGCGAAGGCATCGGTCAGCAGCCCGACTTCACGCCCGCGACGAATGCGCGCCATGGCCAGCTGCTGGGGCAACAGCGTGCCTTCGTCTTCACCGATCAGCCCCATGGGCAGCACATAACGCTCGGGAGACGAGGGCTCTGCACTTGCCTGGCGGGTGTGCACCTCGATCTCCCCGAGCAGGATCGTGGGCGAGCTTGAGGCGCGCTCATCGACGGCAGCGCTGTCCAGACCCACCGCCCAGGCCAGCCTGACCTGCTCGATGGTGCTGTTCTTGGCGGCAAACCAGCGCCTGCGCGGCAGATACTGCACCAGGCTCTCGTTTTCAAGCGAGCGACGTGCCCGCCCGCTGCCGATCTCGTCCAGGCGCTGCTTGACCACCAGGGTCAAAAGCTCCGGCATCATCTCCTGGGCCGGCGTATGCCAGTTCGGCATGGTGGTTTCCGGCGCCAGCAGGAACCAGTAAAAGCCGTAGGGCGGCAGGGTCAGCAGATAGCTGAGCTGCCCGATGGGCGGAAAGGTGCTGCCGCCAAGCATTTCCACCGGCACATGGCCTTCCCAGCTCGACAGATCCAGCTCCACCGCCTGCGCCGAGCGCGACACGTTGGCCACACAGAGGATGGTGTCCACCTGGCCGGTGTCTTCATGGGTGTATTCGCGGATGTAGGCCAGAATGCGCCGGTTGGAGGGATACAAAAGCTTCATCACGCCGCGGCCGAAGGCCTTTTGCTGGCTGCGCACGGCCAGCATGCGCCGCATCCAGTTGAGCAGCGAGTGCGGGTCGCGGGTCTGCGCCTCGACATTGATGGTCTGAAAGCCATACAGCGCGTCCATGATCGGCGGCAGCACCATGCTGGCCGGATCGGCGCGCGAGAAGCCGCCGTTGCGGTCCATGCTCCACTGCATGGGGGTACGCACGCCGTCACGATCGCCCAGGTGGATGTTGTCCCCCATGCCGATCTCGTCGCCGTAATAGACCGTGGGCGTACCTGGCATCGACAGCAACAGGCTGTTGAGCAGTTCGATGCGGCGACGGTCGCGCTCCAGCAGCGGCGCCAGCCGGCGTCGAATGCCCAGATTGATGCGCGCGCGACGATCGGAGGCGTAATGGTTCCAGAGATAGTCACGCTCGCGGTCGGTCACCATTTCAAGCGTCAGCTCGTCATGGTTACGCAGGAACACGGCCCACTGACAGTTTTCGGGAATCTCCGGCGTCTGTCGCAGGATATCGGTGATCGGGAAGCGATCCTCCTGAGCCAGCGACATGTACATACGCGGCATCAGCGGGAAGTGAAACGCCATGTGGCACTCATCGCCCTCACCGAAATAGGGGCGCGTGTCCTCGGGCCACTGATTGGCCTCGGCCAGCAGCATGCGATCCGGGAAATGCTCGTCGATCACCGCCCGGATGCGCTTGAGCACCTCATGGGTCTCGGGCAGGTTCTCGTTGTTGGTGCCTTCACGCTCGACCAGATAGGGAATGGCGTCCAGGCGCAGGCCATCCACGCCCATCTCCAGCCAGTAGTGCATGACCTTCATCACCTCGTCGAAGACGACGGGGTTATCGAAGTTCAGATCGGGCTGGTGAGAGTAGAAGCGGTGCCAGAAGTACTGACCGGCCACCGGGTCCCAGGTCCAGTTGGAGGTCTCGGTGTCCAGAAAGATGATGCGGGTGTCGCTGTAATGGGTGTCGCTGTCCGACCAGACGTAAAACTCGCGCTCGGGAGAGCCCTTGGGCGCATGCCGGGCGCGCTGAAACCAGGGATGCTGATCGGAGGTGTGGTTGATGACCAGCTCGGTGATCACGCGCAGCCCGCGGTCGTGCGCCTCCTTGATAAACTGCTGCGCCTGCTCAAGCGTGCCGTAATCGGGGCTGACCGCGCAGTACTCGGAGATATCGTAACCGTCATCGCGGCGCGGTGACGGGTAGAACGGCAGTATCCAGATGGTATTGACGCCCAGGCCCGCGATGTAATCAAGTCGCTCGATCAGCCCCTGAAAATCGCCGATACCGTCGTTATTGGCGTCAAAGAAGGATTTAACGTGCACCTGATAGATGACCGCATCCTTGTACCACAGCGGATCATTGATAAAGGCGGGTTCGCCCTCGCCGGCCGTCATGGCCTGCTGGGACGAGCCGGATACATTGTTGGCATTCATCATGAGAGATTTTCCTCTTCGCCCCGACCCGTAGTCGCGGGCGATCATGTTGCGTCCTGCCTGAAGAAAGAAGCGACACCGACTTCCCGCGTTGACTCCGGGAGTACCGATCGACGGTGGTCGCTTCACCCCATCTCCCGATGGCTTACTGCGCCGGGCGAAGGCGCCATATGCCAAACGGCATCTGCGGTGTCAGGTGCGTGCTTTGCCACTTGCCATGCCAGGTCCATCGGTGACCGGTCATCAGATCCTCACCGTGTACATCGGCGTGATCTTCCAGACCAAACTCCCAAAGCGGCAGCTCGAAATTACCGGACTGCTCATGGAAGGGGTCAAGACTGACGGCGATGAGCACCACATTGCTCATGTCCGGCGTCGACTTGATGAAATAAATGATGCGCTCGTTGTCGATGACGCCAAACCGGATGCCCAGATGGGTCTGCAGCGCCGGATTGTGACGCCGAATCCAGTTCAGTCGGGCGATCTCGGCGCTGATATTGCCGGGGGCGAAGTAGTCACGCGTTCTGAGCTGATACTTTTCGGAATCGAGATACTCCTCCTTGCCCGGTACCGGTGCTGCCTCGCACAGCTCAAAGCCCGAGTACATGCCCCAGAGCCCCGACCCCATGGTGGCCAGTGCCGCCCGGATCAGAAAGCCCGGCCGCCCCGAGCCCTGCAAAAAGGTCGGGTTGATGTCCGGGGTATTGACGAAAAAGTTGGGCCGATAGCATTCGCGCAGTGGCGATTCGTTGAGCTGGGTCAGATACTCGGTCAGCTCAGGCTTTGTATTGCGCCAAGTGAAGTAGGTATAGCTCATGGTAAAGCCGACCTTGCCCAGTCGCGCCATGATGGCCGGGCGAGTAAAGGCTTCGGCAAAGAAGATGACGTCCGGGTCGCGTGAGCGGATATCAGCGATCAGCCACTCCCAGAAAGGAAAGGGCTTGGTATGCGGGTTGTCCACACGAAAGATCTTCACGCCTTCGCTGACCCAGCCCTGTACCACATCACGCAGCGCCAGCCAGAGAGCCGGGACGGCGTCTTCGGCGTAGAAATCGACGTTGACGATGTCTTCATATTTCTTGGGCGGATTTTCGGCGTAGCGGATCGTGCCGTCCGGACGCCAGGCAAACCAGCCCGGATGCTCGGCAAGCCAGGGGTGATCCGGCGAGCATTGAATGGCGAAATCCAGTGCGATTTCGAGATCATGCTCGCGAGCGGTCGCCACCAGAGCGCGAAAGTCCTCGAGCGTGCCAAGCTGTGGATGGATGGCCTCGTGACCGCCGTGCTCGTTGCCGATGGCATAGGGGCTGCCCGGATCATCGGGGCCGGGGGTCAACGTGTTGTTGGGTCCCTTGCGATGGCTGTGGCCGATGGGATGAATGGGCGGGAAATAGAGCACGTCAAAGCCCATGTCACGAATCATCGGCAGTCGGGCGTGCACATCGTTGAACGTGCCGTGCCGGTCGGGCTCCGGGCTTTCCGAACGGGGGAAAAGCTCATACCAGCTGGCAAACGCTGCCAGCTCGCGATCGACCTCCAGCGGCATGGCTGCACTGGCGCTTAAATGACGCTGCGGATCACACGCCTGCATGAGCGTCAGGGTATCGCGCGAAAGCAACAGCGCGACCTGCTCGCTTTCATCGCTGGCCCCCTTCAATCCAGCCATCAGCGACTCAAGCTGCCCGGCCTGCTCACTGCCGGGGGCGGCACGCTCGAGCGCCCGAGCCACATGGTCATGGCCTTCGCGCAGCTCCAGCGCAATCGGGATGCCGGCGGCGTGCTTTTTACTCAACTCGTAGTGATAGGTACCGTAAAGGTCCCACCAGGCTTCGATCACGAACTCGTGGGCGCCGGTCGCGGTGGGCGTCAAGCTGCCTTCCCACAGATCGTTGCCCAGCGGCTTGACCAGCGTCAGCGTCTCGCTGTGCCACTCATCTGCAGATGCTGCAGCTTCTTGCGCCTTTCCCTGCGTGCAGCGCCAGCGTACGCGCGCAGCAAGTACGTCGTGACCGTCGGCAAAGATGACCGCGGTCACGTTGACCGGTTGACCGACGATGGCCTTGGCGGCAAAACGGCCCTGCTCGACGCCTGGGCCAATGTTTTCGATGGCGATGCGGTCGGCGGCGGTGGCCTGCATGACCGGTGCATCCTGTTGCACATCGTTTCGGGATGTATTGCGTTGCACCATAGACATTGCTGCTCGCTCCTTTCCCTGGGCGCAGCCCCTGGTTCGTGATCGACACGGACCGGGCTATCGGCAATCCGCCGATGGCGCGTGGCCATCGGCGGCATGGTTTGACTAGGCGTTGCGGCCTGAACCGCTGTCGTCACGGACCAGTTCCAGCAGCACCATCGAGCGGCTTTCGACCTCATAGGTACTGCCGAAATCGTAGTGTTCACCTTCCCGGCTGGCAGGTGCGGCCGTATTGAGCCGGAATACCCAGTGTTTACCGGAAGACACTTCCGGCAGCGTCCAGGTGATCGGCTCATGGTGGGCATTGACGATCATCAACAACGTACTGTGCGAACCGGCCCGACGAATGCCGGTCGGCTGGGCACGACCGTCGAGCAGCACCCCGATGGAACGAGAATGTTCCGACTCCCAGTTGCCGACATCCATCTCTTCGGCGTCCGGCGTCAGCCAGGTCACGTCACGCACTTCCAGCTCATCGTTCCAGTCGCCGGTCAAAAAGCGGCTGCGATGCAGCATCGGGTAGCGCCGGCGCAGGGCAATGATGTGACGAGTGAAGTTCAGCAGATCGCGCCCTTCGTCGGAAAACTCCCAGTTGACCCAGCCGATCTCGCTGTCCTGACAGTAGGCGTTGTTGTTGCCGCCCTGGGTGCGTCCGAACTCGTCACCGGCCAGCAGCATCGGCGTGCCCTGGGAGAACATCAGGGTGGCGAGCATGTTGCGTATCTGACGCATGCGCAGCTCGCGGATTTCCGGATCGTCGGTCTCGCCTTCTACCCCATGGTTCCAGGAGTAGTTGTCGTCGCTACCGTCGTTGTTGTCCTCGCCGTTGGCCTCGTTATGCTTGTCGTTGTAGGTCACCAGATCGCGCAGCGTGAACCCGTCGTGCGCCGTGATGAAGTTGACCGACGAGTACGGCTTGCGGCCGCGATGATTAAAGAGATCCGCCGAGCCGGTCAAACGCGTGGCGAACTCGGCCAGCTGCCCCTCATCGCCTTTCCAGAAGGCACGCATATTGTCGCGGAACTTGTCGTTCCACTCCGCCCAGCCCGGCGGGAAGCCGCCGACCTGATAGCCACCGGGGCCGCAGTCCCAGGGTTCGGCGATCAGCTTGCACTGCGACAAAAGCGGGTCCTGGCGACAGGAATCAAGGAAACCGCCGCCCTCGTCAAAGCCATGCGGCTCGCGCCCGAGAATGGTGGCCAGATCGAAGCGGAACCCGTCGACCCGCATCTCGTCGGCCCAGTAGCGCAGCGAGTCGGTCACCATCTGCAGCACGCGCGGGTGAGACAGATTGACCGTGTTGCCGGTGCCGGTATCGTTGATGTAGTAGCGCTTCTCGTCCGGCATCAGGCGGTAGTAGCTGAAGTTGTCGATGCCCTTCCAGGACAGCGTTGGCCCCATCTCGTTGCCTTCGGCGGTGTGGTTGTAGACCACATCCAGAATGACCTCGATGCCGACCGCGTGGCAGCAGGCCACCATCTGCTTGAACTCGCTGATGGTGTTGGTCGCCATGTAGGCCGGGTGCGGGGCAAAAAACGACAGGGTGTTGTAACCCCAGTAGTTGTGCAGCCCCTTTTCCTGGAGATGACGGTCATCGGCAAAGGCGTGGATCGGCATCAGCTCCAGCGAACTCACGCCCAGATTGCGCAGGTGATCGAGTACGGCCGGGTCGCTGAGGCCTGTAAAGGTGCCCCGTATCGACTCATTGACCTTCGGATTCATCATGGTCAGCCCGCGAACGTGGGCCTCATAGAAGATGGTGCGATCCCAGGGTACATGAATCTCGCGCGAACGTCCCCAGGTAAAGGCGGGATCAATGACGCGGCACTTGGGAATAAACGGCGCGCTGTCGCGCTCGTCAAAGCTCAGGTCACCGTCTTCATGACCGATGGTGTAGCCATACAGGGCGTCGTCCCACTGAAGCTCGCCGACCAGCTGACGCGCGCACGGATCGATCAACAGCTTGTTGTGATTGAAGCGATGGCCGTTTTCCGGCTCGTAGGGGCCGTGAACCCGGTAGCCGTAAAGCTGGCCCGGGCGGGCGTCAGGCAGATAACCGTGCCAGACCTCATCGGTGAACTCGGGCAGCTCAATACGCTCGAGCTCTTCTTCACCATCGTCACTGAAAAGGCACAGCTCAACTTTGGTGGCGTGCGCCGAAAAGAGGGCAAAGTTGACCCCCAGTCCATCCCAGTTGGCGCCCAGCGGATAGGGCAGACCTTCACGAACCCTGCTGCGCTGCTGTCCGGCGGCCGAACTGATCGGCGCCTCACGCCCACCCGAGGTAATGCCGGGCGTTGGTGCGCCGGGATGAATTGGTGTTGTCGTCATACATTACTCCGGAAAGGAAAATACAAAAACGCAGGCCGTGCCGGGGGCACGACTACTGGCTCGAACTGTCATCGTTGCTGCTGCGCTTGCGTTTCGCCGCGGGCTCCGTGCCGGTCGCGCCCTTCTTTTTGGCGGCCGTTGTCTTGCGAGTCGCCGTCGATTTGCCGGCAGTCGTTTTGGCGGCTGCGGTTTTGTCATCGGTGGTGCTGCGCCGTTTGGCCGTGCTGGCACGTTTGGCGGGCGCCTTTTTGGCGGCCGGTTCGGCGGCGGCGTCATCCATTGAGGGCGTAGCGGCCGGCGCGGCCGGCTCGGCGGCCTTTGCGCTGCGCGCGGCCGGTCGGGGCTGAGCGTCCTGGGGCACATCGGTAATACGCTCGGCGGCCACCATGCGACAGGCCATTTGCCAGTGACGCTCGGCCTGGCCGTCGGGGCACTCCTCGGCTTCCCAGATCCGATAGGCCAGCAAGCGAATACGAAGCTGATCGTCTGCCATATGATCCTTTCTCCTTCATGGGTCATGCCCCTGATGCCCGGCAGACCCGTATTGTCTGAAAGGCCCCGACCATAGCGCGGGGCCTGTTGCGATGGTTACATCGACGGCATCTGATCGCCGCGGGTTGCCCCGGCCTGTGTCATGTCGGCTTCCAGTGCCTGATGTTCGCCTGCCGTCGCAGTAGAAACGTCACGAAACAGCACGCAAAACGGCAGTGACGACATGAGCTCGGCCACCGGTGCCTGCAGACTGACGGCCTGTCCGGTAACAAGCGATTGCCAGCCGCGGGCGTCATCTTCTGCGCATTTCACGCCGGTATTGCCCCAGCGCGCCGGCGCAATCTGCAGCGCCTCCTCTTCCAGCAGCGAGCCGGCGTGACGCGCCACGATCACCAGAACGGCCTGGCCGTCGTGTTCACGTATGAAGCCGAGCAGCTGTCCGGCGCGTTCGCCATCAAACTCAAGCGCCTGATACTCGCCGTGAAGGAAGGCCGCCGGCAGGCGCTGTCTGAGGTTCAGCATCTGCGTGATCAGCGCCTGCTTGATGCGTCCGTCACGCCAGTCATTGATCAGTCCGGGCAGCGCCGGGCTCTCCTTGAGCTGGGCGCGGCGCACCTCGTAATCGACCGGGCGGCGATTGTCGGGATCGACCAGAGAAAAATCCCAGCGCTCGGTGCCCTGATAGCAGTCCGGCACACCCGGTACCGTCATGCGAAGCAGCGTCTGTACCAGGCTATTAAGGGCCCCGGCCGGACTGATTGTGGCGACAAATTCATGGATGGACCGACGCAGGGCCGCGCCTCGCTCATCGGTGAGCAGCGTCATGACGAACTCGCGGCACTGCGACTCGTGCGCCTCATCGGGATAGAGCCAGTGCGAGTTCAGTTTGGCCTCGCGCAGGGCCTTCTCCTGCCAGTCGGCAACACGGCCGGCAAACGCCTCAAGGCCCTCGGCGTCATCCAGAGAGAGCGTCAGCGGCCATGCCCCCACGATGATCTGATAGAGAATCATCTCCTCGGCGGTGGAAGGCCCGGCGAGCGTATCGTCCTCGGTGCTCTGGCGCAGCGACGAGGAGGCCGTCAACCACTCACGAACCTGTTCGGCCCAGCGATCGCCCCACTCCGACAGGGCCGCCAGACGCGCCCGCACGTCTTCGCCGCGCTTGTGGTCGTGGCTTGCCGTGGTCACCATCGTTGCGGGGAAATGGCGCGCCTGCCAGGCGTTGAAGCGGTGGAAGTCCTCGCCTGAACCGGCAAAGTGGGCACCGTCAAAGCCGACGTCGTTACGCGAGATAAGCACGGCGCTGCGATAGCCGGCCGTATCCTCTACGGCCTTGGCCGCCAGCGGCGAGGTCAGCTGGGCAAAACGCACAATGGCGTTGCGTCGCAGCCGACAGCCCGGCTCGTCATCGTTGGCGGGCGCCTCGCCCCCCAGCCAGTCATAAACCTGATCGAGCACCACCTGATCCGGCGGTGTCAGCTCGGCGCGTGCTGCCACCACGGCGTGCGCGAAGAAGTTTTCATCGCGTGTCGTCAGCCCCTGATCGTCGGCGTAGGTGCGATAGATCGGAAACTGCACCGCCAGCTCGCGCAGCACGCGTCGAATCATGGCCGGGGTCATGTCCCGGGTCATGGGATCGTGACGTGCCACATCGGACAGCGCCCGTACCGCACGCTCGAACTCGGTGACCAGGGCGGTATCAATGATTTCGCGCCGGGCGCGGATGACTTCCGCCTCAAAGCCGTGTTCGCGGCCCGACAGCGACTGCCACAGCGCCTTGAGCGGTGCCTCGCCTTCCGGGTCGTGCTGAAGCTTTGAGACCACATTCATGAATTCGTAGCCGGTGGTGCCGGTGACGCCCCAGTCCAGCGGCAGCGACTCGTTGCCCTCCAGAATCTTCTCCACGAAGATCGGCAGCGGCGTTGCGGGCGCCCCCCCGGGACGGCGAGTAGCCGCTTCATCGACACGGGCGCGCAGCAAACGACAGTAGCCGGCCGGGTCGGCCAGCCCATCGACATGGTCCAGACGCACGCCATCAATCAGCCCCTGCTCGATCAGCTCCAGCAGATAAACATGGGTCTGTGCGAACACCGCCGGGTCATCGACGCGCAGAGCGCCAAGCTCGGTAATATCGAAAAAACGCCGCCAGTTGAGGCTGTCATTGGCGGTACGCCACCAGGCAAGGCGATAGTGCTGTCGCTCCAGCAGCACGTGCAGCCGCTCGGCGCCTTCCGGCTCTTCGGGGTTATAGCGTGCAAGCAGTGTCTCGAGCGCGGCGCGCCCCTTGTCGGTGCGCACGTGCTCGGCAAGCGCCAGGCCCGCTCGCTCGGCGCCCTCTTCCAGCGACACGGCCTCTTCGATCTGTTCAAACAGCCGGGCCTGCTCGCCCATGCCGTTTTCCAGCAGCATCAGCGCATGGCAGCGCGGGTCGATGGGAAAGCAGTGCTCGAAGTAGTCGACCTGAAAAAGACCGGTGGTCTCATCCAGAGTGAGCTTCATGTCACCCGACACCAGCGCCTGGCCGTAGGGTTCGCCCAGAAACGGTACCAGCAGGCGACCTTCAAGCGTCGGGTCGCCATTGTCGCGCCAGTTGATGTCGAACATGTCGGCAAAGCGCCCGGATGGGCCCCAGCGCAGCACGTCCTGCCAGTAGGGGTTTTCACGCCCGCCCACGGCCAGGTGATTGGGCACGAAGTCAACGATCAGCCCCATGCCAAAGGATCTGAGTTTTCCAACCAGTCGCGTCAGCGCCGCTTCATCGCCGATTTCGGGGTTGAGCCGGGTGGGGTCGACGCCGTCATAGCCGTGCGTCGAGCCACTGCGCGCCGCCCACAGCGGTGACGCATAGAGATGAGTGACGCCCAGGCCGGCAAAATAGTCGACCAGCGCCTCGGCATCATCGAGGGTGAAATCCTTGTGAAACTGCAGACGCAGACACGACAGCAGCGGCTGATGGTCCGCGCCGTTTGATGGTGCATCCATGGATAGCTCACTCATGCTGCCCTGCTCCTGCGCGTGCGGTGGTCATTGCCCGAAGCCTTGCCACGACACCGGGGGTATCAAACATCTCGTCAACCGTCAGCGGCAGACGACGGCGCCAGTTGGGGTGCTCGTCCAGCGTGCCCGGCAGATTGGGCTGTTCTTCCAGACCCAGCAGATCCTCGAGCTGCAGCAATACCAGCGGTGAGGGGGTCGCGCCGATATGATGCGCCGCAGCTTCAAGCCAGGTGTCGCGGTCAGCATCCGGCGCGATCCCGAAGGTCTCGGCAAGCGCTAAGATGTCCTGCTCGCGCATCTTGCGCTGCTGTGCCGGTGTCTCGCCCTCGCCAAGCATGTCGAGCTCGATGCGCCAGTCCAGATCGCGCCCCAGGCGCCAGCCGGCGACCGTGGGCAGGTCATGGGTGCTGGTCATCGCCACGGCCCGCGCCGGATAGTCTTTGGCAGGCGTAAAGGTTTCTTCTTCGCGCTCGAACCACAAAACGCCCATGCCCAGAATGCCGCTTTGATCCAGGCGCTCGCGAAATGCGGGCTCGACCGTGCCCAGATCCTCGCCGATGATCACGGCGCGGTGACGCCAGGATTCCAGCGCGATCAGGCGCAGCAGCGACTGCTCGGGATAGCGCACGTAGGCGCCCTCGGTCGGTGAGGCGCCTTCCGGGATCAGCCAAAGCCTTGAAAGCCCCATGATGTGGTCGATGCGCAGGCCACCGGCGCCGTGCAGGCAGGCCCTGAGCGTGGCAATAAAGCCATCGAAGCCATACTCGATCAGCCCCTGCGGCGAGAAGCCGGTCACGCCCCACTCCTGGCCGTTGGCATTGAAGTCATCCGGCGGCGAGCCGATGCGAAGCCTGCCCAGCATCTCCTCCGGGCGGCTCCAGGCCTGACTGCCGTGCGGGTCCACACCGACGGCAATATCGGCAATTAGCCCGATGCGCTGGCCGGCGCCGATGGCGCGCTGCTGCACGGCGGCCAGTTCAAGGGCAATCTGCCACTGCGCAAAGGCATAAAAAGCCACGCGGTCGCCGTGTTCCTGACTGAAATCCGCGACCGCCTCGCTTTTGACATCCTGCATGTCGCTCGGCCACGTATGCATGGGGCCGAGTGCTTCGCTGATGGCCTCAAAGCGACAATGGTTTTCCAGGGTCTCGCCGCTTTCCCTGCGAAAAGCGTTCAGCGCCTGGCGACCGGTCTCTGAAAGCGCTGCGAAATCGCGTTCAAGTGCCTGCCAGCGCATACGGCTGACGTGGTCATAGTCCACCAGCGACAGGGCATCATCACCGGTCGCCGCACTGCCTGATGCGATGTCACCAGCGTTGCTATAGAGCGGGTTAAAGGCCAGCCGCGTTGAGGGCGAATAGGGGGAAAACCGCTCGGGCTGATGCGGAAACAGCGCGTGCACCGGACTAATAGCCATGGCGTCCAGCCCGTTTTGGCCGGCGCGCTCGGCAAGACGCCCCAGCGCCTCACAGTCACCGATCCCGCCGTCGCTGTCACGACGCAGACTGTAGAGCTGCACGCCAAGACCCGCCATCGAGGACGGGCCGTCTCCGGCAAGCGTTGCCACATCCATGCAGCGATGCGGCGCGACCGCCAGACGTCGCCTTTTTCCCTCGATCTGCAGCTGGTAATAGCCGGGCTCGGCGACGGCTTCCAACTGGCCTGTGGCATCGACCTGCCCTTCAAGGGTGCGCCCGTTTTCATCGGTCAGGGTATAGTCGACGCCTTCGGCCACGGCACCCGGCAATTCGATGCTCTGCCCGATCTCGCCGACAATCAGCGGCGGCCAGTCGGCCACGCTTTCAGGTGCCTGCAAACGCTCGATGGCGGCCAGGCTCTCCCTGATATCTTTTGAGGTATCGCAGCGGTACCCCAGCCCTTCCAGTACGCCCTTGATGGTGGTTTCATCAAGCTGCTGGGGTCGATCCTGGCTGTCCTGCCAGTCGATGACGATACCGGCGGCTTCGGCCAGTGATTTCAGTGTCTGATTCATAAATGACTGCTCAAGCAGGCGCGAATCGCCCCCGGTGCCAACGTATGGGCATCGTCCGACTCGCCAAGTTCATAAAGTCGTTGCCCTTCCGGGGCATCGATACTGACACGCTGCGTGCCCAGGTTGACGGCAATGCCCAAAACGGTGCCATCGCCCATGCGCCAGTGCGCCAGCACCGCGCCCTCTCCCAGCGTCACGGCCCCCATGGCTGTCGTACCCGGCAGGCGCGGGATGATTTCGGCGTGACGGATATCAAGCAGCGTCATGTAGCGGGTATGCCACATGGCGGCTTCGGGGTCGTCATCGCCCGGCGCGGACGGTCTGGACTGCTCAAAGGTTGATACGGCGTTGGGGTCGGGAATCTGCGCGCGTGTCTTTTCGTCCTTGAAATGCGAAAAATCGGCAAACTCGCTGCGGCGACCTTCGCGCACGGCATCGGCCAGCTCATCGCGGTGGTCGGTGAAAAAGAGAAACGGGCTGCGCTCGCCGCGCTCTTCGCCCATGAACAGCATCGGAATCATCGGGCACAGCAGCAACAGCGCCGTGGCCGCCTCGAGACGCTCCTGGTCGACCAGCGAAATGAGTCGCTCACCCATTGCCCGGTTACCCACCTGGTCATGATTTTGCAAAAAGGCGATAAAGGCCGTGGTGGGCAGGTGCCCGCTGGGCTCGCCTCGCGAATGGCCGCGACGGTCGTTCTGACCCTGGAAAATAAAGCCACCATGCAGGGCGCTGGCGAGCTTGTCGGTGGCGCGGTCACAGTAATCGGCATAGTAGCCTTCGTGCTCGCCGGTCAGTAGCGCATGCAATACGTTGTGAACGTCATCGTTCCACTGTGCGGTATAGGCGCTTTCCAGCAGCGAGGCGCTGTTGCGCTCGTTTTCAAGCATCAGGTGCACGTGACGCATTTCGCTGACGCGGCTTTTGATCCGCTCGCTCATCTCCAGCAGGAAGGCGTCATTATCGATGGCATGTACGGCGTCAAAGCGCAGACCGTCAAAGCGATACTCCTCGATCCACATCAACGCGTTGTCGATGAAGAAGTCCTTCACTTGAGACCGGTCGAAGTCGATCGCATCGCCCCAGGGGGTTCTCTCACCGGTAAAGAAGCCGGGGGAGTAATGCGGCAGATAATTGCCGTCCGGACCGAAGTGGTTGTACACCACGTCCAGAAAGACCATCAGGCCCAGTCCGTGCGCCTGATCAATCATCGCCTTGAGCTGGTCCGGCGTACCGTAGGCGGCTTCAACGGCGTAGGGCAGCACCCCGTCGTAGCCCCAGTTGCGCGCACCGGGGAATTCATTGATGGGCATCAGCTCAATGGCGGTAATGCCCATCGAAGCCCAGTCCTGCAGCCGCTTTCGAACACCGTCGAAACCGTCCAGCGCTCCAACATGAAGCTCCAGAATGACGGTTTCATGCCAGGGCCTGCCCTGCCAGTGGACATTTTCCCAGCCGTAGGCCTGCGGGTTCACGACCACGCTCGGTCCGTTCACGTCTTCGTGCTGGGCCCGGGCGGCCGGGTCGGGAACCGAGAGTTCATCACTGATGCGATAGCGGTAATGCGCCCCCGGCGGGCAATCGATTTCAAGGGTGAACTCGCCGTCCTGACCCTTGTCCATGGCAAACCTTTCGGCCTCAATGCCAGGGTCGCGTGCCAGCTCAAGCGTGACCGTCTCGACCCCGGGGGCCCAGAAGGTAAAACGGGTGCGTCGTTCATCCAGTACGGTGGCACCGTAATGGCAGTGGTGAGAAAACCGATCGCTGACGGATCCGGATTCAAAGGCACTCATGTGGGCCAGTCTCCCTGACGCAGGTAAAGCGTACTTAATGGTGGAAGCGTCAAAAGCAGCGACGCTGGATGGCCATGGCTGGGGTCGGGATGCGCATGTACGGCACTCCCGTTGCCCTGGTTGCTTCCAGCGTAGAAGACACTGTCACTGTTGAATATCTCGCGCCACACACTCATGACCGGTACGCCGATTCGATAGTGATGCTGCGCTACCGGTGTCAGATTGCAGACCACCAGCAGCGGCGCCTTGCCGGGTTCGGCGTGGCGTAAAAAGGCGACGACGCTGTTGGCGCTGTCATCGCCAACCACCCACGAAAAACCGCTCGAGTCCCCGTCGCAGACATGCATTGCCGGGTCTTCGACATAGATCCGGTTGAGATCGGCAATGGCCCGTGAGAGCCCCCGGGGGCCTGCCTCGTCCAGACGCTCCCAGTCCAGTTCGCGGTCGTGGTGCCACTCGCGCCACTGACCCAGCTCGGTGCCCATGAACAACAGCTTCTTGCCGGGATGGGCCCACATGAAGGCCAGATAGGCGCGCAGCCCGGCAAGCTTTTGTGCCTCGTCACCGGGCATTCGCGACAGCAGCGACCCCTTGCCGTGCACGACTTCATCGTGGGAAAGCGGCAATACGAAATGCTCGGAAAAGGCGTACTGCAGACCAAAGGTGAGATCGCCATGATGCCAGGCGCGATACAGCGGGTCGCGCGACATGTAGGACAGCGTGTCGTGCATCCAGCCCATGTTCCACTTGAAGGTGAACCCGAGCCCGCCGGTGGCGGTCGGCGCGGTGACGCCCGGCCAGGAGGTGGACTCCTCGGCGATCATCATGACCCCCGGGCATCGCTCGGCCACCGTGTCGTTGAGCTCGCGCAGAAAATCGACGACTTCAAGATTTTCACGCCCGCCGTGCACGTTGGGCCGCCAGCCGTCATCGGTGCGGCTGTAGTCGCGATAGAGCATCGAGGCGACGGCATCCACACGAAGCCCGTCGATATGAAAGTGCTCGAGCCACTCAAGCGCGCTGGCGATCAGAAAGCCTTTGACCTCGTTGCGGCCCACGTTATAGATCAGCGTGTTCCATTCGGGATGAAACCCTTCACGCGGGTCGTCGTGCTCATACAGCGCGGTGCCGTCAAAACGCACCAGCCCATGCTCGTCGCTGGGAAAATGGGCCGGCACCCAGTCCAGAATGACGCCGATACCGGCGCCATGGCAGGCATTGATGAAGCGGGCAAAGGCCTCGGGCGTACCCATGCGCGCCGTCGGGGCAAACATGCCGATGGGCTGATACCCCCACGAGCCCACAAAGGGGTGCTCGCTGATGGGCATCAGTTCGATATGGGTAAAGCCCATATCGGCGACCCAGGGAATCAGTCGTGACGCCAGGGCGTCCCACTCCAGCGTATTGCCGGCGTGGTCATGCTGCCAGGACAGGACATGCAGCTCATAGATCGACAGCGGCGCCGCACGAGCATTGCTGGCGTCACGGCGTCTGAGCCAGGCATGATCCTGCCAGCTGAAGGCGCGATTGCTGGCCACCACGGAGGCGTCCGGTGTGGCCGTCTCCGTACGACGGGCCAGCGGGTCGACCTTGTGGCGCAGTTGACCGTCGCGATCCAGAACCTCGAAGCGATAGCGCTCGCCGGCCTTGAGATGCGGCACAAAGATGGCCCAGATACCGCTGCCTTCGTGACGCTGCATGGCATGACGGCGGCCGTCCCAGACGTTGAAATCGCCCACGACCGAGACCCGTCGGGCATTGGGCGCCCAGAGCGTAAAGCGTACGCCATCGATGCCATCGATCGACGTCGGACAGGCCCCGAACACGCGCGCCAGTTCGCGATGGCGGCCCTCGCTGAACAGGTGAAGATCAAGCTCGCCCGGCATTGGCGCAAACCGGTAGGGGTCCTCGGTCATCTGCACCACGCCATCCGGCCAGGTAATGCGCAGCCGATAGCGCACGCCTTGTGAAATGCGTGCGCAGAAAATGCCGCCCTCTCCGTGCTCGGCCACGGCCAGCACCTGATGTACGGCATCGATCAGCTCGACCGCGTCAGCCCCCGGCAACAGCAACCGCACCAGCGTTTGATCACCCTTTTCGTGGGGCCCCAGCCAGCGAAACGGGTCATCGTGTTGCGCCTGCGCCAGGCGTGACAGGGCGTCACGCTCGCTCTGGCAAGCGCCGGAAAGTGCTGTCGCCATTATATGCTCACATGTCTTAACGAATGGGCCGTTACCCCTGCAGGTACCATCAGCTGATGATAGAGGCGTCGATACGGTGTGACGGACAACCGCCACTGGTAGTGAATGGCCATGGCCGCGCGGCGCATGGCGTAGAAAAGCTCGGTGCAGCCGAAGATGCGAAAGGCGCGGTCGATGGCCTTCTGAAAATCCTGCTGCGAGAGCTCATCGAAGAGAAACCCGGTAATGCCATCCTCGATCGTATCGGCAAGCCCGCCGGTACGGTGCGCAATCGGTAGCGAGCCGAAACGCTGGGCATACATCTGCGACAGGCCACAGGGCTCAAAGCGTGACGGCATCAACAGAAAATCGCTGCCGGCAAAGATGCAGCGCGCCTCGCGCTCGCTGAAACCGATGTGCACGCCGATCGCGCCCGGAAAGCGCGCTTCCAGATTGCGCAGGGCATTTTCAATGGCCGGCTCCCCACAGCCGATCACGACCAGCTGACCGCCGGCGCGCACGATCGACTCGGCGGCGGCAATGGTGAGATCCAGCCCCTTTTGATGCACCAGCCGGGAGACCACAGCAAACAGCGGCCCGTGGCTTACCGCCAGACGGAACATGCGTCGAACGTGGTCGGTATTGGCCCGCTTGCCGGCCCAGTCGTTGGTGGCAAAGGCGCAGGCCAGATAGGCATCCGTTTGCGGGTCCCAGCTGTCATCAATGCCGTTGGCGATCCCGCTGAGACGCTTTTGTCGGGCGCAGTCGGACAAAAGCCCTTCCAGCCCGCAGCCAAAGGCGGGCGTGGTGATTTCCCGGGCGTAGGTTTCACTGACCGTGGTGATGTGATCGCTGTAGATAACGCCGGCTTTCATGAAGGAGAGCCGGTCATAAAACTCGAGGCCTTCCGGAGTAAAGGCACTGTCAGGAATGCCCAGCCGACTCAGGTATTCAGGGCCGTAAAGCCCCTGATAGGCCAGATTGTGGATGGTATAGACACAGGGCGTCTCATCATCATTCCAGCGCAGATAACCGGCGGCCAGACCGGTCTGCCAGTCGTGCAGATGCAAAAGGTCCGGATGCCAGCCCTGATCCTCGAATCGCCCCTGCGATGTCTCCATCGCCATCTGTGCTGCCGCCAGCGACAGCCGCGCAAAGCGAATGGCGTTGTCCTCCCACTCCTGACCCTGCTCGTCAAGATAGGGGCTGCCGGGACGATCATAGAGTTCCGGACAGATCAGGACATAGACGGTCAGGCCTTCGGGCAGCTCGATACGCCCCAGATCGCAGGCCGGGATATCGGCAAGACCGGGCAGACGGGCAATGACATGAACAGGCCAGATGCTTTCAAGCACCTCGCGATAGGCCGGCATCAAAACGCGTATGTCGTAATGATTGAGCAGAGCACGCGGCAGAGCGGCGGAGACATCGCCGAGACCGCCAACCTTGACGAAATCCGCCAGCTCCGAGGTAACAAATAAAACGGGATCGGCCGGCTCGCTCTGACCTGCACGGACACTGTGTTGCGCGAGGGAGGCAGATGCCGGGGCAATATGTGTTGTCGTTTTTGTGGTTTGAATGGCGTGTGCCAAAGTGGCATCAACGGCTGAATGAGACATGCGCAACCTCCTCGCGAAGTGCGCTGACGCCGAAATGTCTCAAGCCATCGAGCGGTACAGCTGACAGCCCTTCAGGGCGCCGACCTCGCAGGCGGCACCCGCATGGGCGCTGTACGAACATCGTCCTTATCGACAGTCCCTGTCGACAAACGACCGCTCATGGTTGGCTGTGCATCCGGCACCACCGCTACCTGATAGATCCATCAGAAAAATGGCACCGGAGCATCGTGACCGTGCCGGAACCATGAGCCAGATATAGCGTGAACCGTCAGCAGCGTCAAAGCTCTTTTGAGAACGCTGTTACCAATTTTGTAACTTTTTTAAACTAGATAATCTGGATTAAAAATACTGATAAAAGAAACGCTGTTTTAATTTTATTGATGAACAATTGAATCCGCTTTTCAGACAATCACACGTTACATTCCAAACGGCGCAAAACTGCCCTTTTAGCGCGACCGACGCGTTGCGCTCAGGGCCATGACGTCGACGGCAGGTATTGGCCCTTATCCCCGAGCGGCTTCCCTGTCAGCGCGGATGGCGCGTCGCACGCGCACCTTTTGAAAGATGACCCCGCGCCCGGGCGCAAAAAGAAAGGCCAGCAAAAAGAGAAACGCTTGAACAAGCACGATGACCCCGCCGGTCTCGACATCGACATGAAAGCTCAACATGACGCCCAAAAGCACCGAAAGCCAGGTGCTGGCCGCCGCCACCATCATCATCGAGGCGAGCCGGCGGGTCAGCAAAAAGCCCGTACAGCCCGGTGTGACCAGCATGGCGATCACAAGCACCACGCCCACTGCCTGAAGTGCCATGACGGTGGCAAGCGACAGCAACACGGTCAGCAACAGCTGCAGCCGGCGGGTATTGAGCCCTATTACCTGCGCCTGCTGCGGATCAAAGCAGTAGAGTCGAAGGTCGCTGAACTTCAGTGCCACAACGCTTAAAACGACGATGCCGGTCACGATGAGCTGATAGCGCGTTGAGGCCTCGATCCCCAGCAGATTGCCCAGCAGAATGTGCATGAAGTGAACGTCCGAGGGGACCATGGCCACCAGCACCATGCCCAGCGCCAGAAAGCCGGTAAAGGCGATACCCAGCACCGCATCCGGGCGAATACGACAGTGTCGCTCGATCAGCCCGGCCCCCAGCAGACAGCACAGGGCACTGGCCAGCGCCCCGATGACCATGGGAATACCGGCAAGCCAGGCGAGCACAATGCCGGGCACCACGGCATGTGAAGCCGCATCACCGACCAATGACCAGCCTTTCAATACGATCAGACAAGACAGCACGGCGCAGACCGTGCCGACCAGCAGCCCCATCCAGAGGGCCTGGCGCATGAAATCCAGCGTCAGCGGCAAAAAGAGCACATCAAACCACTCGTTCAGCGCACTCATGACCCTTCCTCACCCAGCGTCTCCGGGCCGCGCCGCCGCCGGGCCAGCAGGCCATGACGCGGCGCCAGCACGAAAATGATCAGAAAACACAGCGTCTGCAGCAAGACGATGGTGCCGCCGACCGAGCTGTTCATGAAATAACTCGCCCAGCTGCCCACGAAAGCGCACGCCCCGCCGATCAATGGGGCCAGCCACAGCATGTGTCCGAAGCGGTCGGTCAAAAGCCAGGCGCAGGCACCGGGCGTGATCAGCATCGCCACGACCAGCAGCGCCCCCACGGCCTGCAATGCCCCTACGGTCATCAGCGAGAGCATCGACAGCAGCAGCGCATTGAGCCAGACGACGTTAAGCCCCATGACCCGGGCATGCCCCTCATCAAAGCAATACAGTATCAAATCCTTCCAGCGCAGCGACAGCGCCACAAGACAGATCACGGAGATGATGACCAGCTGAACGGTCTCGGCATCTCCAATGCCCAAAAGGTTGCCAAAAAGAATCGTACTGAGCTGTACCCCGCTCGGGTTAAGCGAGATCAGCACCAGCCCCAGCGCCAGAAAGGCCGAGAAGACCACGCCGATGGCGGCATCGCTTTTCAGGGCGCCCTGCCCCTTGATCAGCCCGATGCCGCCCACCGCCAGCAGGGCACTGATAAAGGCCGCCGGCGCAAACGGCAGGCCGAGCGCGTAGGCAATCGCAATGCCCGGCACCACGGCGTGGGAGAGCGCATCGCCCAGCAGGGACCAGCCCTTGAGCACCACATAGCAGGACAGCCAGCCACACACGGCACCGATCAGCGTGCCGACCCAGATGCCGCGCGTCATGAATTGATACTCAAACGGCGCCAGCAATACCGCGATCGGGTCGCCGCTCATGACAGACTCCACGCCGCGCGGCGATCCGACGTGCTACGCTCGGTGTCCGACACGACCGTATCGGCCATGACGTCACCGAAGGTGGCGGCCAGATGGCGCTGGGTGAACGTGGTGGCTACCGGCCCAAAGGCAACGAGCTGCTTCGAAACCATCGCCACGTAATCGCAGTATTGCGGCACGCTGGACAGCGCATGGGTGACGATCAACACGGTTACGCCCTCATCGCGAAGCCCGCGAATCAGCCCCATGATGCCCTGTTCGGTATGAGCATCCACGCCCGTGAAGGGCTCATCGAGCACCAGAATGCGGCTGCCCTGGGCCAGCGCCCGGGCCAGAAAGACGCGCTTTTTCTGACCACCGGAGAGCATACCGATCTGGCGACGGGCCAGGTCGGTGATCTCCATGCGGGCCATGGCCTCTTCCACGCAGCGCCGATCCAGCGCCGAGGGCAGGCGCAGCCAGTTCATCTGCCCCTGGCGTCCCATCATCACCACGTCCCATACCGAGACGGGGAACTGCCAGTCCACCTCCTCGGCCTGGGGCACGTAGGCGACGAGATGGCGCTTTTGCGCCTGTCGCACCGTCATGCCCAGAAGCGTCACCCGGCCACTGGTGGGGCTCGTAAACCCCAGAATGGTCTTGCACAAAGTGGACTTGCCGCTGCCGTTGGGACCGATCAGCGCACAGACACTGCCTGTGGGCAACGTCAGGGAGATATCCCGGATGCCCAGATGGCCATCGGGGTAACGCACGCTGGTGCGTGAGACGTCGATGACCGCATCGTCATGTGGGTATGCGTTACTCAAGGTCGAACCCCTGTCGTATCTGCCCCGCGTTGTAGCGCAAAAGTGTTTCGTAATCGGGTACCGGGCCGTCGGCGCGGGTAAGCGAATCGACATACAGCGTGCCCCCGTAGCGCGCGCCGGTCTCGGAGGTGACCTGTTTCATGGCCCGGTCGTTGACCGTGCTTTCGCAGAAGGTGACCGGCACCTCATCGGCGTTGAGGTGATCGATCAGACGGCGCACCTGCTGCGGCGTGCCTTCCTGTTCGGCGTTGACCGCCCAGAGATAGCGCTCGCGAAAATCATAGGCCCGGGTCAGATAGGAAAAGGCCCCTTCGCAGGTGGCCAGCGTGCGCTGCGCCTCGGGAATGCGTGCGAAAGTATTTTTCAGCTCATGATCCATGGCCTCGAGACGCTCGCTGTAGGCTTTGGCATTGCGGTCATAGATCGCTGCCTGCTCGGGGTCCAGCGCGACCAGCGCCCGGCGAATGTTCTCGACATAAATCAGACCGTTGGCCGGCGTCATCCAGGCGTGCGGATTGGGGCGGCCCTGATAGGGGCCGTCGCCCAGCCCGATGGGCTCGATGCCCTCGGTCAAAACGGCGGTGGGGACATGGTCCATGCCCTGATAGAAACGCTGAAACCAGCGTTCAAGCCCCAGACCGTTATACAACAGGAGATCGGCCCGACGCGCCTTGAGAATATCGCGCGGAGTGGGTGCATATTCATGAATCTCGGCCCCCGGCGGCACGATGGAGACCACATCAAGTGCCTCGCCGGCCACCTGCCGGGCCATGTCTGCCATGATCGTAAAGCTTGCAACGACGGTTTTACGCTCCTGCGCCTGCGCCACACCCGACAGCGACAGCAACACCATCAGCGCCGGTATCATCACCGAACGCGCCTTCGCCATGCGGTTGTGAGAAGGCGTCGTCGTGGCCGCTTCAATCCCTGACATCATGGCGAATCTCTCCTGACTGGTATCGTCATGAGATCTTATTTAACCACGGTTAAAAAAGAAACCCCGAGTTGCTTAACCGGAACTGATGAACCGGAATTCGTTGTGGCATCCATCGCTCGCCACCTCGATATGGCTGGGGCAACATGCCCTTTCGATTACCGATGAGAGGCCATCACGTGTCACTACATTCCCGGCGTCTGCCGCGCGGCACTGCCCTGCTGGCAGGTCTTGTCCTGTCATGGATGGCTACCGCAGCCATGGCGCATCCGCATGGCTGGATCGATTACCGCGTCGCCGTCATGGTCGATGACAAGGGGCAGGTCACAGCACTTGAGCAGTCATGGAAGATGGACCCGTTTCAGAGTTTGACCATGGTGGAAGGGCTTGAGGGCGTGGCAGGTGATGAAAGCATGGCGCAGCGTCTGGACGCGCTCGGCCACGAGATCGCGGCCAATCTGGCGAGTCAGCATTATCTGACCCACGTCTACGACGGCGACAGGGAACTGGCACTGGGCGGTATCGAGGATTACACCACCCGCCTGGATGACAACCGGGTCGAATTTTCCTTCATCCTGACGCTGGCCGAGCCGCAGCCGCTTGACGAGTCACTGCGCTGGCAGGTGTTTGATGACACCTATTTCATCGAGTTTTTGTATGACGATCGGATCGAACACCCCATCGAACTGGTCAATGCGCCACCGCAGTGCCACGGCGAGATAGTCCACGCCGACCCCGACCCGGCAGTCGTTGCCCGGGTATCGGCGATCGACATTACCGGCGAGGCGCCCGAAGGCATTGGCCGTCTCTTCACGGATACCGGAGTGATCAAGTGTCAGGACTCGTAAAGCCTCTCGGGCTAACGCTTGCCGTGTTGCTTGTGGCGGCACTCTGGCTCTCGCCCATCGGCCAGGGGCTTTGGCACTCGCTGGTTACCGACATCATTGTGCAGCAGCGCACGCTGCATCGGGGGCTGGCCGAGGCCATGATGGCGCTTTCCCGGCGCGAAGGGATCAGTGACTGGCTGGATCTAATGGCGTTGAGTCTGGGTTACGGCGTCTTTCATGCCCTCGGCCCCGGCCACGGCAAGGCCGTGGTGGCCACCTATCTTTTGACCCACCGCGCGGCCCTGACCCGCGGTCTGGTCATGACCGCCAGCGCCGCCCTTTTGCAGGGCGTGGTCGCCATCGTAATGGTGACGGTACTGGTGCTGGGGCTGGGCTGGCTGACCCGGGAAGCGATGGCCGGCACCGCCTGGGTCGAAAAGGCAAGCTTTGCCGCCGTCACGGCGCTGGGGCTCTGGCTCATGGCGCGCGCCGGTCGCGGTCTGTACCGACTGCGAGCCGAGACGGCCCCGTCGCCCTCGCCTGCCGATACCGTGTCACCCGGCGCCTTGCGACTGACACCGGCGCACTCGACGGGCGCCAGCGTCATGACACCGCTTGCGCATGTCGCCAGCGGCCCCTGTCACTGCGGCCGAACGCATCATATCGACCCCATGAGCAGCGGTCGGCACTGGCGAGAGATGACAGCGGCCATCTTTTCAATCGGACTGCGCCCGTGCAGCGGGGCGGTCATGGTGCTGGGCGTTGCGGCCATGCTGGGCTTCTGGTCGGCCGGCGTTCTGGCGGTGCTGGCCATGTCGGTGGGCACGGCGCTGTCCACGTCCGTGCTGGCCGCCCTGACCGTACTGGCGCGTGTTCGCATGGCACATCTCTTTCAGCGCGCCGGCACCCGCCGCCCGCTGGGGCTGGGGTATTGCCTTGCCCTGCTGGGCGGCGCGCTGATTACGCTGCTGGGCATCGCTCTTTTGACCAATGCCCCGGATACGTCGCTGTCGCCCTTGATGCAAAGACCTCCGGGTCTGGCCGGCTGATCAGGAGTCCGGACGCAGGCCGGTAGCATCCCAGGGGATGAGCACGCCCTCGATCGGGTGAACGATGCCGTTGTGTGCCCGGATCTCCTGACGATCGACCGGCACATCGTTGACCTGATACTGACCGTTTTCCACACGCAGACTGAGCTGTCCTACCAGCGCCTGGGGGCGACCCAGCGTCTTGAACTCGCTGGCCGGCACCGTGCCCGGCAGCAGATGATACTTGAGCACCTTTCTCAGCCACTGCTGATGCTCGCCATCGAGCAGCGCCTGACGCTCGCTGTCCGGCAAGCGCGCGAAGGCCTCGTCGGTCGGGGCAAAGATAGTGTAGGGCCCGCGCCCGTCGAGCATGTCGCTCATGTCGGCATCCTCGATGACCTGCACCAGGGTATCGAAATCGCCGTTGGCCTTGAGCGTTTCCAGAATCGTTTGCTCTTGGTGATCGGTAATATCACCCGGCTGCTGCTGAGGCGCTCGCTGCGCTTGCGACTGTGCCTGCGCCATCGACGCCATACTACCGCTTGCCAGCGCCAGGCAGGCCGCTATCCACACACCGCGATACAAGGTTTTCATCATCTCTCCATGACGTAAATACGAAACATCGGTTGCCATCGGGGGTCAGTTCTCGCGACGAAAGGGCAGCATGCTGGCCGCTTCAAGGCGCATCTGCTCCATGACCGTCTCCTCGCGCGCCAGAAAATCCGCTACGGCGTCACGAAAACCATCGTGGGCCAGCCAGTGCAGCGAGCGCGTGGCGGTCGGCTCGAACCCGCGGGCGATCTTGTGCTCGCCCTGGGTGCCCGGATCGAAACGGGACAGCCCGACATCCAGACAGTGCTCGATGCCCTGATAGTAGCAGGCTTCAAAATGCAGGCAGCTGGCCTCGACCTCACTGCCCCAGTAGCGTCCATAAAGCGTAGTCGAGCCGCGCAGGCACAGCGCTGCGGCCACGGGTCGCGACGTCTCGTCCAGCGCCTGAACCAGTACCAGGGCGTCGGGCATCTCCTCGAGCAATCGATAAAAGAACTCGATGTCCAGATAGCCGCGCTGGCCGTGCTCCAGATAAGTGATCTGATAGCAGCGATAAAAGTGCTGGATGGCCGTCCGGTCGATCTCCTGGCCGGCCAGACGGCGCATTGTCAGCCCCTGCTCGGCCACACGGCGGCGTTCACGACGCACTTCCTTGCGCCGCTTTGAGGTCATGGCCCCCAGAAAGCTCTCGAAATCGCCGTAACCCCGGTCAAACCAGTGATACTGCATGCCGCTGCGCTGGAGCAGCTCGGGCCAGCGCTGACACCACTGTTGGGCAAGCGCGGCGTCGGGAAACAGCAGATGCCATGACACCAGACCGGCACTTTCAAGATGCTCGGCCATGGCGCTTAGTGCCTCATCGGCATCGATATCGGGCGCAAGCAGCAACCGCGGGCCGGTCGCGGGGGTAAAGGGAATGGCGCTGAGTTGCTTGGGATAGTACTGCCCGCCGGCGCGCTCCCAGGCATCGGCCCACTGCCAGTCAAAGACGTATTCACCCCAGGAGTGGTCCTTGAGATAGCGCGGCATGGCGCCCACCAGTCGCTCACCCTGCCATATCGTCAGGTGGTGCGGGGTCCAGCCGGTACGCGAGGAGACGGCCCCGGTCACCTCCAGGGCGTTGAGAAACTCGTGACGGATAAAGGGGTAATCCGAACCTGCCAGCGCATTCCACTGCAGCGCATCGATATCGGCCATTGCACCGATATCGCAAATATCGAGACTCATGGCGCCTCTCCAGCCGGGTACATGATAGGGATACAGGATAGAAGGCTCTGACGCGCCCGACTCGGCCCCGAGGGTGGCAACGCTTCGGGATGGAGTCCGCCTGGCTGCTGCGCTATGCTGTCGAGCTATCGCTTAAATGGCCATCAACAGAGATGCCGACTCGCTCAATGCTGCATTCGATCCTTGATAATGACTTCTACAAGTTCACCATGCAAAACGCCGTGGTGAAACTGTTTCCCAACGCTTATGCGCGCTACAGCTTTATCAATCGTGGCGAGCATGCCTTCCCGCCCGGCTTTGGCGAACGGCTCAGGGAGCAGGTAGATGCCATGGCCGCGCTGCGGCTGAAGGGCGAAGAGCGCCATTTTCTGGAAGTCACCTGCCCCTATCTCGACCCGACCTATCATGACTTTCTGGAAGGCTTTCGCTACAAGCCCCACGAGGTCACCATCGAGCAGCACGGCGAGACGCTGAGCGTCACCATCGAGGGGCTCTGGTATCGCACCATTCTCTGGGAAGTGCCGCTGATGACGCTGATCAGCCAGATCTGGTACGAGATGCTCGATGAGCAGCGCGACAGCGATGAACAGGTCACCCGGCGCACGCGTGAAAAGATCGAGCATTACGGGGAGCTGGGCGTGCGCATCGCCGAATTCGGCACCCGCCGGCGCCACTCCTATGAAGTACACGATCTGGTCGTAAGCACGCTCAAGCGCTACGGCGGCAGTACCTTTACCGGCACCAGCAATGTGCACATGGCCCATCGCCACGGGGTCAAACCGCTGGGCACGCACGCCCACGAGTGGTTCATGTTCCATGCCGCCCGTTTCGGCTTCAAGATGGCCAATACGCTGGCACTGGAGAACTGGGTCGAGGTCTATCGCGGCGATCTGGGTATTGCCCTGTCGGACACCTTCACCACCCAGGTCTTTTTTGAAGGCTTTGACAAGATGTTCGCCAAGCTCTTTGACGGTATTCGCCACGACAGCGGCGACCCCATCGAATTCGCCAAGGCGACCATCGATCACTACGAGCACTACGGGATCGACCCGCGCAGCAAGACCATCATCTTTTCCGATGCGCTGGACACCCACAAGGTCGAAAAGATCACGCGCTTTTGTGAAGGGCGTATCGGCATGTCATTCGGCATTGGCACCAACTTCACCAACGATGTCGGCCTTAAACCGATGAACATGGTGGTCAAGATGACCGAAACCCGCCCCGAGGGGGATCAGTGGCTGCCGGTCGTCAAGCTCTCCGACATTCGGGCCAAAAACACCGGTGACCCGGGCATGATTCATCTGGCGCGGCGCATTCTGTCCCTGCCTCAATAAGGGGCATGGCCGATAACAAAGGGGGCCGCTACGGTAGACACCGCACCGGCCCCCTTTTCATGAAGCATCATTCTATTTTGCGGCGGCCGGAGGCGCGGCAAAGACCTTGTTGAACACGTTGAGCATGACCTGCCAGCTGGCGGCATCGGCGGCTGCGTTGTAGGCCAGCGGCAGATCGAACTCGCGCGCCTTTGCATCCACGTACGGATTGGTAAAGGCGTGCATGGCGCCGGGATACTGGATCAGTGTGGCATCGGTTTCCACGCCTTCAAAAGTCTCCAGCAAGGATTCAAGCGCCGACTGCTCGACCATCTGATCGCTCGCCCCGTTCTGGATGATCACCCGCCCGTCAAAGTGGCTCGGCGTTTCGACCACCTGCCCGGGGCTGCCGTGAAAGCTCACCGCGGCCTTGAACGGCATGCCGTCCAGTGCAGCGTTAAGCGCCACGCCGCCGCCGAAGCAGTAGCCGATGATGGCCATGCGTGAGTCGTCCACGCCCGGCGTGTCCTTGAGCGCCTCGATGGCGGTTTCCAGATTGTGCCGGGCACCGGGCCAGTCGTTCATTACGGCACTCGAGAAACTGCCGGCCTCATCAGGATGGGTGGCCGTCTTCCCACTGCCGTACATGTCCACGGCAAAGGCGACATAGCCGAGCGCGGCCAGCTGCTCGGTGCGCTGGCGAATGTAGTCGCTCAGCCCCCACCACTCGTGGACCACCAGCACCACGGGGCGCTTGCTGTCCGTTTTGGTGTCGCGAGCCAGATAGCCGGTGTAGTTTTCGCCATCCACGCTATAGGTCAGGGTGCGCGTTTCAACCTTCGGCCCCATCTGCCCCGGCGCACCCTCTTCACCCCAGGTGTTGACGCTGGCCAGCATCAACCCCATGCCGATTCCCAGAAACATGGTTCTCATGAAAGCTCCCCTGCTGTGGTCTGTTGGTTTTGTAGTGCCCTCGCACACGACAGTATAAGAAGACATGGCATACGGCGGTATTATTCAGTGGCGTCACGTACTGCAAGCCATACGAAAAGAGGGCCTCGCCGGTGATGGCGAAGCCCCCTTTCACGAACGTAAAACGATAGCGCGGCTCAGGCGCGACGCTGCTCGGCTACCACTACCGGCGCCTGGCTATGCGTCTGCTCATCGACGGTATCGGTCGAGGAGACTCCCTTTGCCTGTGACGCTGCACGCGCAAGGCTTGCCCGGACAAGGTCGCGGAGCTGGTCGCAGGTAATGATGATGCGCTCTGCGCGGGGCTGTCCCTGCCAGATGACATCGATGACCGGATGTTCCCGCGTTTGATCGATACCGACGATACGCCCCTGCCGCTCCCGACGTGCATCCTTCAGCGTTGATCCCAAAAGCTGATGGACACCGCTGACACATTGTTTTCCGGTTACGTATGGCATGGCTGGCTGACCTGTTGCTGCCATTGAACGGCAGTCATTTCGGGTGCATTGCTGCACGCAAAAGAATCAATCAAGGTTGACAAATCATTCGTTTTAAAGCGCAACCTTAACATATTGAACTGATCAGAACACGGTATATTTGTCAATAAAATTGTCGCCATAATGCGACACTTTCGCCCCTTCAGGCCAGCCATCAGGCGGAAATCGGGGCACACGGGATACCCCGATTATTGCTTGATATCAGCGTCCTTCGGCCAGCTTTTGCGCCAGTTCATCGAGGCGTTCGACTTCGATATTTGGTACAAGCGCGGGGTCTTCTATCAATGCCGTTTTGTCACGATGAATCCAGGCCGCCTTCAAACCGGCATGACGAGCCCCCTGAATATCCCAGTTGTTACTCGAGACCAGCCAGGCATTTTCGTGGGCCACATTCATGCGCCGTGCCATATGGTGATAGACCACAGGGTCAGGCTTGAAGCGTTTAATGTCGTCAACGCTGACCAGCGCCTCAAAGTGATGGGCAAGCCCTGCATTGCCCAGCACCGCCTGCATGGCGTTTTCGGTGCCGTTGGAAAAAGCCACACAGCGATAGCCGGAGGCCACCAGCGAGGCAAGCGCTGCATCGACCTCCTCAAAGGCGGGCAGCCGGGCATAGGCCGATAGCCATTCATCCCGGGTGGCGGCATCAACATCGACACCCTGCGCCGCGATGGCCACATCAAGCGCATCACGGGTACACACCGAGAATTCAACGTAGCGGCCCATTAACCCGCGGCGAAAGGCCAGCTGCAGCTGGCTGGCGCGCCACTGGGCGGCGACTGCTTCTGCGCTGTCGCCCAGCGTCGGACGCAACACATCGGACATGGCGCCCGGGTTGATCAGCGTGCCGTAAACATCAAAGGCCAGTAGGGTCTGTGTCATTTCTCCTCCATGAGAAAGCTGTGTATTCAGAAAATGCGTCAAAAAAGGACGCCCGAAGGCGTCCCTTTATAGAGCGATAACATTACAGGGTAATGCTTAAAGCGTCTTGCCCATGGCCAGTGCCGTATCCAGCATCCGGTTGGAAAAGCCCCACTCGTTGTCGTACCAGGACATGACCTTGACCAGCTTGCCGTTGACACGCGTGTGGTTGGTGTCAAAGGTCGAGGAGCTGGGGTTGTGGTTGAAATCGATCGAGACCAGCGGCTTCTCGTTGATGTTCAACACGCCCGACTTCTCGGCGGCATCGCGCATGATCTGGTTGATCTCGTCACGGCTGGTCTCGCGCGAGGCCGTAAAGGTCAGATCCACAACCGAGACGTTGATCACGGGCACGCGAATGGCGAAACCGTCCAGCTTGCCGTCAAGCTCGGGCAGCACCTTGGCCACGGCCGAGGCGGCACCGGTCTTGGTTGGAATCATCGACTGCGTGGCGCTGCGCGCGCGGAACGGGTCGGAATGATAGACGTCAGACAGGTTCTGATCATTGGTGTAGGCGTGGATGGTGTTCATCAGGCCGGTCTCGATACCCACGGTATCGTTAAGGGCCTTGGCTACCGGCGCCAGGCAGTTGGTGGTGCACGACGCATTGGAAACCACGGTGTGGCCGGCTTCCAGTACGTTTTCGTTGACACCAAAGACGATGGTGGCGTCGGCATCACCGCTCGGCCCGGAAATCAGCACCCGCTTGGCGCCGGCTTCAATATGCTTGGCAGCGGCATCGCGCTTGGTGAAGATACCCGTGCATTCCATGACCAGATCGATATTCAGATCGCCCCAGGGAAGCTTGGCAGGATCCCGCTCGGAGAGAATGCGAACACGGTCGCCGTTGACGGTAAAGCTTTCGTCGTCATGCGTAATGTCGGCGTTGAAATGGCCGTGCGTGGTGTCATTTTCCAGCAGCAGCGCATTCAGCGCCGGGTCGCCCAGATCGTTGATGGCAACGACCTCGATACGGTCACGATAACCCCCTTCATAAAGTGCACGAAAGGTGTTTCGTCCGATACGTCCGAACCCGTTGATTGCGACACGAAGCGTCATGTTTTCTCCTCCTGCGACATTGGATGAAGCTCATCACCGACAGGTTAATGAGCCGCAATTCTCTCGGTTTTCGGCCCTTGATTGTCTAACGTGGGGTCATTTTTTCTGACCTCAATGGCCTGTTGTAAAGCACTGTCCATATTGGTGCCATCGATCAAACCGGACAGGCACCAATATTTTTGCGTTCGCCGCGATGTGATGCCCGGACAAGTCTGGCCCGGGACAACGAATTACGCCAGAACCCATCTTCTTTGAGTGACCCGGCCCCTGCCTGAGGCGGCAGAGCTTATAAAAGCCCTGTCGTCGACAACGGCCACAAAATGGATGAATCGTGTCAAACCAGGCGCAACCCGGTAAAGTCCTGCCTGTGTGACATGCTTTATCCTGTATGACCCCTCGCCAGCGTGTTGCCACAATGACTGATATTCTGGCGATAGCGATGAGCAGGACATGTTTCAAAGACTTATAGAACCTCAGGAGTACCATTCGCCATGACACGCCCCGCCCTGGTCGGCGATATCGGTGGCACCAACGCCCGCTTCGCCCTGGTGACCCCCGGCGCCTTCGATCTGCATGATATCCAGACGCTGGCCTGTGCCGATCACGCCAACCTTGATGACGCGGTCAATGCCTATCTTGCCAGTGTCGATGGTGAGCGGCCGATCGAGGCCTGTCTGGCCTTTGCCTGCCCGGTACACGATGACGAAATCAAGATGACCAACAATCCATGGCGTTTTTCCAAAAACGCCATGAAACAGAGTCTTGGCCTGGACAACTTCAAGGTCATCAACGATTTTACCGCCATGGCGCTGGGACTGCCCCATATTCCCGACGAGGATCTGGTCAACCTGGGCAACGGCCACAGCGAAGCCGGACGCGCCCGACTGGTGATCGGCCCGGGCACCGGCCTGGGGCTGGCCGGCCTGGCACCGAGTCAGCGTTTCTGGATCCCGCTGTCGGCCGAAGGCGGCCATGCCAGTTTCGCCCCGGTCGATGACTTCGAGATTCGTCTGCTGCAGTGGTTTCGTGGACGCTATGGTCGCGTCTCGATCGAGCGCGTTCTGTGCGGCCAGGGCCTTCTGGATATCTACACGGCCATGTGTGAGTTCGAAGGTCATGGCTGCCGCCTTGAAACGCCGGCATGCGTGACCGAAGCCGCCCGCGGTGAAAAGGATCACGTCGCCCATCAGGCCGTACTGCGCTTTTGCAAGATTCTCGGCGATGCCACCGGCGACGCCGCCCTGACGCTGGGTGCCCGCGGCGGTGTTTATCTGTGCGGCGGGATCCTGCCACGCATCCTCGATGTGCTCCGGATCAGCGATTTTCGCAAGGCCTTTGCCGACAAGGGACGCATGAGCCCCTACAATGCCGATATCGCGACCTGGGTCGTGACCGCCAAATGGACCGGACTGCTGGGCGCGGCCGAAGCACTCCACAACGAGGAGGTGACATGATCCCGGATGCACTAAGCGAGCTTTTGTCCTCCACTCAGGGGCAGCGTGATGCCACCTGGCAGGGGCGTTCGCTGCTGGTCATCAACGATGACTGGGGCCAGCTGATTCTCTCCCGCCACGGCGGTCACCTGCTGCACTATGCCCCGGCCGGTGAGCGCGGCTGGCTCTGGACCACGTCCACGCCCAAGGCGCCGCCGGAGGCGCTTCGCGGCGGCGTGCCACTGTGCTGGCCCTGGTTTGGCGAGCCCGACGATGGTCAGGGGCCGATGCACGGGCTGGCCCGTACGGCCGACTGGCGCATCGACGCCGTCGACGAGGATGTGGAAGGCGGTGTGGAAATTCACCTGTCGCCCGAAACGAAGCTGCATGACATGCTCGCGCCCCGACTGGTCATTCACGCCAACGCGCAGCGTCTGGCCATGGAGCTTGTCACCGAGCACATCGGCGAAACGCCGATACGTCTGACCCAGGCGCTGCACGCCTATTTCGCCGTCCCGGACACCCATCAGTGCCGCATCGAGGGGCTGGGCGGGGCGCGCTATCTCGACAAGCTGGCCGACTACGCCGAGGCAGAACAGACCGGCGTGCTGGGCATTCGCGGGGCGCTGGATCGCATTCATCACTCCAGCCGACCGCTGGTGCTGGACGACGGCCAAAGGCGTTTGAGAATTGCCAAGCAGGGCAGCGACTCGACCGTGGTCTGGCATCCGGGTGATAAGCTGCCGAGCGACATCCCTGATCGTGAACGCCTGAACTTTCTCTGCATCGAGCCGGCATGTACCCGTCTGGATCCGGTCTGGCTCGCCCCCGGGGCGCAGCACGTCCTGTCGATGCACATAAGCCCTGAATCTCCGGCCCAGGAATAACGCTGATGAGCACGAATGTTGCGCCCTTCGTGATCGGTCTGCGTCAGCTGCCGTATTACGACAGCCTGAAAACGCCCGAGGCCGTGGCCGCCTGGTTTGAGCAGCGCCTTGAAGAAGGGCTCTGTGAATTTGATCACAGCGATCTCGAAAGGGATCAGGAAGCCCTGCTGGGACAGGCCATCCGGCAACTGTCGGGCGAGTCCGCCCGACAGCTGCAGTTCGACATGGGCGTTGGCGTGATCCCGGCACGGCGCAACGACGACCCCTTTGGCGCCAAGTATTACGACACGCGCCCCGAGTATCTTGACGAGGTCGTGGATCGCGCGCTGAAGCAGCTGGGCCTGGAGCAGCTCAACACCCTCATGCTCATGCGCCCCGATCCGCTGATGGATGTGGAAGCCACCGGAAAGGCGCTGGACGCCATTATCGACAGCGGTCGAGCGCGCCGGATTGGCGTGGCCAACTTCCTGCCCGCCCAGTGGCGCCATCTACAGGCCGCCATGAAGACACCGCTGGCCTGTCAGCAAATGGAGATGTCGATCGCCCGCAGCCAGATGCTTTTTGATGGCATGTGGGACAGCCTGTTGCGCGACAACATGTCGGGTCTGGCCGGTTCCCCACTGTGGGGCGGGCGCATCTTTGAAAACCAGCTGGGTCAGGTGCTCAAAACGATGGCTGACACCCACCAGGTCAGCCCTGCCGGCGTTGCGCTGGCCTGGCTCAACACCATCCCGGGCCGACCCAGGGCGGTTGTGGGCACGCTTCGGCCTGCACGACTTCAGACACTGGCCCACGATGCCGGCCTGACGCTGAGCCGGCCGGAGTGGTTCGCGTTGCTGGAAGCGGTTCGCGCCTGCCGCGTCCCCTGATCCCTCGTGCCAGGACGTTCCAGGGCTGTCCGCTTTCGAGCGGGCAGTCCTTTTTTTCTGCGCGTTTTCCGGCATCGAGACCGGTGGCGCCGTAAGCAGGGCTACCGACCAAGCGAGCCGCACCCAATCCCTGACATGATTTCTGAAGCCGCGACCAAAAAAAAGCCCGCCTCAAAACGAGACGGGCAAAACAACAGCCGAGGCTGCCGAGAGAGTCGGTAGCGACAGGTTGTTTATGCCCTGTCGTCTGATAATTCGATTAATGCATTACTCAGTGCTTGATGGTGGCAACGGTCTCACGAGCGATGGCGCGGATGCCGTCCCAGTCCTCGTTTTCAATCAATTCCTTTGGCGCTATCCATGTCCCGCCCACGCACATGACGTTGCGAAGCCTTAGATAGTTTTCCGCATTGTCAGGCGTAATGCCGCCGGTCGGGCAGAACTGAACATCGCCCAGCGGGCCTGCCAGCGCCTTGAGCGCAGCGACACCGCCGCTGGCTTCAGCCGGGAAGAACTTGAAGCGACGATAGCCGTACTGCCAGCCGGTCAGAAGCTCGGTCGCGGTTGCGATGCCCGGCAGCAGCGGCACCGGGCTCTGGATACCGTACTCATACAGGCGATCGGTCGTGCCGGGGGTGACCACAAAATCCACGCCGGCGTCTTCTGCGCGGCGATACTGGGCAGGCGTCAGCACCGTACCGGCGCCAATGCTGGCTTCGGGCAGTTCATCACGCAGCCGATACAACGCTTCCATGGCGCAGTCCGTTCGCAGGGTGATCTCCAGTACGGTCAGGCCACCCTCATAAAGCGCGCGACACAACGGCACGGCATCCTCGATGCGATGAATGGTCAGCACCGGAATTACCGTGGTCCGCTGACAGATGCTGTCAATTTCGGTCGTACGTGTGGACGGTAGCTGCTTGTCCGATGCCATGAAGCCTCCTGATCATCACCCCGGCGGTATGCGCCGCACTAAACGAATCGAGGATCATCATCCTCGATTCGGCTCTGTTTGTTTGCCCGGCATTGCCTGAGGCGCCGGGACATGGTTTATCGTGTCATGGCGCCCAGTAAAGTGCCAGCGGCGCATCAAGAAAAGCCCGAATCGGCAGTTCATTGCGATCGCTTCCGGCCATGGCGCTGGCCAGCACGGTCTTTTTGTCGGCCCCGTTGAGATGCAGATAGCGACGGCGCGAGCGCATGAGGCGATCGCGCGTCAGAGAGATTCGCGGCTGGCCAACGCTTGGCGCATGAGCGGCAATCACCAGCGCCTCGCTTTCCAGCCCCTCGGCAAGCTGCTCGCTGTCCGGGAAAAGCGAGGCCGTATGGCCGTCGCCGCCCATGCCCAGTACCACCACGCTGGCAGGCCAGGTCAACGCCGCAAGGCGCTGACTGACGTCTTCTGCCCCATCTTCGGGCGTCTTTTCGTCATTGACGAGCGGATGGAAACGGGCTTGGGCTGCGGCGTTGATCAGCATATGGGTGCGCACGAAACGATCGTTGCTGTCGTCGTGGTCGGTCGGCACCCACCGCTCATCGGCCAGCGTAATGTCTACCCGGGACCACGGTAGCTCAAGGGCGCTCAGCGCCTGCATGAACGGTTTCGGCGTGCTGCCGCCCGAAAGAACCAGCGTCACCCGCTCCTGGTGCTCAAGGTCTTCCCTGAGCGCGCCGGCAATGCTCACGGCCAGATCGTGTGCCAGACGCGTTCGCGCGTCATCTGCTTCAGTAGTCTTCATACCAGCTTCGTCCGTCCTGGGTGATCATGCCAATGGAGGAAACCGGGCCCCACGAGCCTGCCGGATAGCGCTTGGGCATGATGTCGCGCGCCTCCCAGCCCTGAATCAGCTGATCGATCCAGCGCCAGGAGTATTCGATCTCATCACGGCGCACGAACAGATACTGTTGCCCCTTCATGACCTCAAGCAGCAACCGCTCGTAGGCGTCGGGGATACGCGCCGAGGGGAAGGCCTGATGAAAGTCCAGATGCAGTGGCCCGGTACGCAGGCGCATGCCCTTGTCCAGCCCGCTGTCCTTGGTCAGCACCTGCAGCGCAATGCCCTCGTCGGGCTGCAGCCGGATGATCAGCTTGTTGGCCGCCATGCTGCGCTGGTCGTTATCAAAGATGTAGTGCGACTGCGGGCGAAAGTGAATCACGATCTGCGAGAGCTTTTCCGGCATGCGCTTGCCGGTGCGCAGATAAAAGGGCACGCCTGCCCAGCGCCAGTTCTGAATCTCGGTCTTGAAGGCCACAAAGGTTTCGGTGCGCGAGTCGACGTTGGCGCCCTCCTCCTCGAGATAGCCCGGCACCGACTTGCCGGCAATGGTACCGGCGATGTACTGCCCCCTGACCACATCGGTGTCCAGACGCTCGCCTTCAAACGGGCGCAGTGCCTTGAGCACCTTGACCTTTTCATCGCGAATGCTGTCCGCATCAAGGTTGGAAGGCGGGTCCATGGCGATCATGCACAAAAGCTGCATCAGATGGTTCTGGACCATGTCGCGCAGCTGGCCGGCCTGGTCGAAATAGCCCCAGCGCCCTTCAATGCCGACCGTCTCGGCCACCGTGATCTCGACATGCGAGATATGGCTTTGATTCCACTGACTGCCGAACAGCGGGTTGGCAAAACGCAGGGCCAGCAGGTTTTGAACCGTTTCCTTGCCCAGATAGTGGTCGATGCGATAGATCCGGCTTTCGTCAAACACGGCGCCGATGGCGTCGTTGATCTGCTCGGAGGTCTGAAGCGAATAGCCGATCGGCTTTTCGACCACCACGCGGGATTCGTCATCCAGACAGCCGCTTGTCGACAGATTGGCGCAGATATCGCCGTAAAGACGCGCCGGCACCGACAGATAGATGGTCAGCGGTCGCGGACTGTTGTCGTGCCACCGGGCAATCTGGTTGTAGCTTTCGGGAGAGGCAAAATCGATTTCGATATAGTCCAGCCGCGCCAGAAACCGATTCATGCTCTCCTCGGTACGCTCATCGGGGCGTACGCGGGTTTCCAGTGCATCGCGCACGCGCGCACGGAAGGCATCCTTGTCGTATTCCTGACGCGCCAGACCCAGAATACGGGTCTCGGGCGCCATCAGCGCTTCGCGATCCAGATGGTAGAGCGCAACATACAGCTTGCGCAGGGCCAGATCGCCCAGCGCACCGAAAAGCGCCAGATCGACAGCAGTACTGTTGTCGTCTTTCACACTCATGCCGTGCTCCCTTCCCGGTTTGGTAGATTTCCGACAACGTTAGACATCAGCACATCATCCTCGCAACACATTGCTTCTTCCATCAGGGCAGCAGGTAGCAGCCCCATTGTCTGCCCCTGAGGGTATGAACACTGTCGAACCAGTATCCGGCATGGCGGGCAGACCGTTGGCACAGGCATGGCTGCGCGCGACCCTGATCATGCATCATTTGACAGGATAGTTCGGCGGCATCGAGGCTGCATGAGGCCACAATGATATCAGTACTCTTTTGCCTTGGGGATGAGATTTTCACAACGTATTGATTGCCATGACCCGCCCATAAACGCCCGAATCATAAGCCTTTGGTCTAATACGTCATGGTGCTCACTAGCCTTACCCTACCTTAACAATTTTATTATGGTGCGTACGATTCTCGGCGCCATCCGCTACCCATCGGTCACCATTTCTCCGGTTTTTCCGAAACGGTTCGCTTCAGAGAACCCTGCTCTCTGCATGTGACAGCAAATGCCCATAATGGCGCAGTACACAGGCATCGGCGCTGGTAGTTTATGGCTGACACGATTAAGCACTTCACTTTCATCATGGCTGTATAAGGAAATGACATGGTAGGTCACTCAGGGGGCAGCTCAGGCGCTGCACAACAGGGTCAGGACAAGCCGGACGCGGTCATAAATGCCGATATCGTGCCCATGGTATGGCTGAGCTGCGGCCTGGCCGCTCTGGCCGGCCTGCTGTTCGGCATGGATATCGGCGTCATTTCGGGCGCCCTGCCCTTTATCGTCAACGAGTTTCACATCTCCACGCTGATGGAGGGCTGGATTGTCAGCTCCATGATGGTCGGGGCCGCGTTGGGTGCGATGGGCGCCGGCGCCGTTTCCCAGCGCTTTGGCCGCAAAAAGGCGCTGATGTACAGCTCGCTTTTGTTTTTTGTCGGTGCGCTGGTGGCCGTCATGTCGACCAGCCCGCACATTCTGGTCATCGCCCGCATTCTGCTGGGCCTGGCCGTAGGCGTGGCCTCCTTTACGGCCCCGCTGTATCTTTCCGAGGTCGCCCCCGAACGCATTCGCGGTACCACCATCTCCTTTTATCAGTTGATGGTGACCATCGGCATTCTGGCCGCTTTTGTTTCGAACCTGGCCTTTAGCTACATCGAAAGCTGGCGCTGGATGTTCGGCGTTTTGATGATTCCGGCCGCCATGCTGTTTATCGGGGTGCTCATGGTGCCCAACAGCCCGCGCTGGCTCGCCTCGCGAGACCGCTTTGAGGAAGCTCGTGAAGTGCTTACCAGACTGCGCAGCAGCAAGGTCGAAATCGACTACGAAATGGGCGAAATCGAGGAGAGCATCAACGCCGAGCAGAAAAGCCGCGGCTTTCAGATGTTCAAGGAAAATCCCAATTTCCGTCGTTCGGTGATGCTGGGCATCTGTCTGCAGCTGGTTCAGCAGTTCACCGGTATGAACGCCATCATGTACTTCGCCCCGCAGATCTTTCAGATGTCGGGCTTTGAAGGCACCGCCGCCCAGCTCTGGAGCACGGTCGCTACCGGTCTGGTCAACGTGCTGGCCACCTTCATTGCCATCGGCTTCGTGGATCGTCTGGGCCGCAAGCCGATCCTCTACGCCGGCTTTACCGTCATGGCTGCCAGCATGGCCATTCTGGCCTCCATTCTGGTCATTGGCCCGACCACCACCTTTTTGCAGTACACCGGCATGGCCTCACTGCTGATCTTCGTCGCCGGATTTGCGATGTCGGCAGGCCCGCTGATCTGGACCCTGTGCGCCGAGATCCAGCCGCTCAACGGCCGTGACTTCGGCCTGAGCTGCTCAACGGTTGCCAACTGGGTGGGCAACTTCGCCATCGGCCAGTTCTTCCCGGTCATGATTGCCGCCATCGGCGGCGCCATGACATTCGGCATTCTCTCGGTACTCAACGTGGTCTTTATCATCTTCACGCTGCTGCTGATCCCCGAAACCAAGGGCATCTCGCTTGAGAAGATCGAAAAGAACCTGATGAGTGGCAAGGCGCTCAAAAACATCGGCAGCTGATCACCCCCGATGCCTGCAGACCGGCCCCTTCTCACATGAGAAGGGGCTTTCTCATGGTCATGGCAGTGCCGGCGGCATACAAAAATATCAGCAGTGACGTATATAAGCGCCAGAGCGTGCTAGCATGCCCTCTCAACCCCACTCGACGCTTCTGAGGAGTTTCCCCGATGCGCAGTCTCGTTGCCCTCTCCCTTGCCATGCTCAGCACCACGGCATTCGCCGACACCTTTCGTTTCACGGCCATTCCCGACGAAGACGAATCAAGGCTGGTCGAGCGTTTTGACAAGGTGGCCGACTATCTTTCCGAGAAAACGGGTCTGGATGTCGAGTACGTTCCGGTCAAGTCCTACGCGGCCGCCGTCAGCGCCTTTCGCAACGATCAGGTTCAACTGGCCTGGTTTGGCGGCCTGACCGGCGTACAGGCGCGTCAGTTTGTACCCGGCTCGCAGGCCATTGCCCAGGGCAAGGAAGACGCCGAATTCGAGACGTATTTCATTGCCAATGCCGATACCGGGCTTGAGGCAGATCAGTCGGAGCTGCCGGATGCTCTGGAAGGCAAGACCTTTACCTTCGGCGCCAAGACCTCGACCTCCGGACGATTGATGCCCGACTACTATCTGCGCGAGCGCTTTGACAAGGCGCCTGAAGACATCTTCTCCCGCGTGGGCTACTCGGGCGATCATACCCGTACCATGGCCCTGGTCGAATCGGGTGCCTTTGATGTCGGTGCGCTCAATTACACCGTCTGGGACGCCGCCGTGGCCGATGGCCGCGTGGACACCGACAAGGTGCACGTGATCTGGGCCACGCCGAGCTATCCGGACTATCAGTGGACCATCCGCGGTGATGTTGATGAGCACTACGGTGACGACGCCACGGCCCACGTTCGCCAGGCCCTGCTGGACATGACCGACCCTGACCTTCTGTCCAGCTTCCCGCGTGAAGGGTTCATTCCGGCCTCCAATGAGGACTATGCGCCCATCGAGCAGGTCGGCCAGGAGCTGGGGCTGCTGCGATAAGGCCATGCTGGACACTGCTACTGCCGGCCCCGGCACCTTCGCCGCACTTGCAGGGTTTGACCATGAAAGGCTGGGGCACGGCCAGAATGTTGTCTTTCCCGACCTGACACTGCACATCTCACAGGGCGAGCGTATCGCCCTGCTGGGACGCAGCGGGGTGGGGAAATCGACTCTGCTGGACGCCCTGCGCGTTCAGCTCGGCGACCAGAGCGCCTGGTGTCCGCAGGCCAATGCGCTGGTGCCCACGCTCTCGGCCTATCACAACATCTATATGGGCCGTCTGGCCCATTTTTCGCGCTGGCAAAACCTCATCAACCTGCTGCGTCCCGACCGGGCCTGCTGGCAGGAGATCAGCGAGCTTGCCGGGACACTCGGGCTTGACGGCCTGCTGCGCCGCCAGGTCGATCAGCTCTCCGGCGGCCAGCAACAGCGCGTAGCGATCGCCCGCGCCCTGTATCAAAGGCGACCCGTTTTCATCGGCGACGAGCCGGTTTCAAGCGTCGATCCGCGCCAGGGCGTTCGACTGCTCGAGCTGATCAAGGCGCGTCATCACACCTGCGTGGTGGCCCTGCATCAGCGCGAGCTGGCACTGGCACACTTTGATCGCATCATCGGGCTGGATGACGGCCGCATCACCATCGATGCCCTCTCCTGTGAGCTGACATCGGACGATCTTGACGTGCTGTATGTCACGGACTGAGGCCCCCGCCGGCTGGTTTGGCTGGCTTCGCGGCGACAATCTTGGTGCCCGGCTTTTGCGCCTGACACTAATGATGGTGGCCGTCATGACCGTGCTGCTGCCGCTGGCCGACCTGTCGATCACCACGCGCGACCCATGGGCCGAGCTGGGGCGCATGCTCAAGGGACTGATTCTGCCGGACATTACGGCCACCGAATCCCCGCTGCAGGCGCTGCTGCTGACCATTACCTTTGCCCTGTGGGGCGTGGTGCTGGGCGTGGTGCTCGGGTTTCCGCTGGCATTGATCTTCATGCGCTCACGACTGGTACGCACCCTGTGCGCTTTCGTGCGGGCCATCCATGAGCTTTTCTGGGCGCTGCTGTTTCTTCAGGTGTTCGGGCTGTCTGCCGTGACGGCACTGGTGGCCATCGCCCTGCCCTATGCGGCCACCTTTGCCAAGGTCTATGCCGAAATCCTGGCCGAGATCGATCGCGGGCCGGCGCGAACGCTGTCGCCTGATACCGACCGGCTCTCCCGCTTTGTCTATACCGAGCTGCCGCTGGCCTGGCAGCGTCTGTCCGGCTACACGCGCTATCGCTTTGAATGCGCCCTGCGCGCCAGTGTGCTGCTGGGGTTCGTGGGACTGCCCACGCTTGGCTACCATCTGGAAAGCGCCTTTCGCCAGGGCCGCTATCATGAAGGAGGGGCGCTGCTGTGGGCCTTTTATCTGCTGATCGCCACGCTTCCCTGGTGGGCGCACCGTCGCCTGCTGCTGCCCTGGCTGCTGGGCACGGCCTTTTTGCTCGGCCCCTGGCCCAGCGTCAACCCGACCCTTTTGTGGCAGTTTGTCAGTCACGACATCTGGCCGCCGCCGCTTTTAAGTGGCGATATCGCCGCACTGCCGGGCTGGTTTGCCGGCCTGCCGGCGCTGCTGCCCGCCATCGGCAACACCCTGCTTTTGGGACTGATGAGCACCGTGGGCTCGCTGCTGGTGGCTCTGCTGGCGTGGCCGCTGGTCAGCCGTCATTTCGGCAACCGTGCCACACGTACCGCGGGGCGGGGCGCCCTGATCGTCATGCGCTCGACGCCGGAGCTTTTGCTGGCCTTTATCCTGCTGTTGCTGACCGGCCCATCACTGCTGCCGGCATGGATTGCGCTGTCGCTGCACAACGGCGCGCTGATTGCCTTTCTGGCCGCCCGCCATGCCGACGACATAACACCGGGTCTGCCCGGTATTCGCGGCGTCAATCTCTACAGCCACGAGCTGCTGCCGCGCATCTATCCCGGCATGCTGGCGCTTTTGTTCTATCGGGCCGAGGTCATCATGCGCGAGACGGCGCTTCTGGGGATGCTGGGCGTGGTCACCCTGGGCTTTCACATCGACTCAAGCTTTGAGTATCTGATGTTTGATCAGGCCGTCGCCCTTTTGATGGTGACGGCCGTGATCAATATGGGGGTGGATGGGCTCTCGCGCCGGCTGCGCCCGGGCGCCCTGCCCGAGCGCCGTCAAAAGCCCCGACCGGCGGCGGTCGGAGAAAGCGCCTAGTGACGCCGCTCAGCCCGGATGGAAGATCGACAGACTGAAGCTTTCGGGCAGTGCCGGCTGGCCGCTCTTGCGATCGACAAAGCGGACCCGAAACCCTTTCCAGGCCTGATATTTGGAAGAGCCGGAGTAGGCCGAGAGGTACTCGATGCCGTCATGGACGATACCGGCATCCTCGACCGTTACCGTGATAATCGGGTCGCGCAGCTCCACCTCACCGTCAGGAAAGGAGAACTCGACCTTTCCCTTGTCCACGGCTTCACAGCGACTGAAGAAGTCACAGCCCGGGCCGCCGCCCTTGCGCCATTTGACGTACTGCGCGATGCCGGTCAGGGCGTGGCGCACCTCACCCTTTTTATCCACCAGTGACGTCTCGCCGATCACACCCGGGCGGCCACGATTGACGCGATAGTCGTCATACAACAACTTGTCATCACTATCGACCTGAGAGGCAAAGCGCAGCTTGCCATCCCAAACGCCCCTGTTTTTGGTGTCCCGATCGGTATCAAATACCACCGCGCCATCGGGGCCGCTGTGGCGCAACACGATCGGATTGGTCTGACGGGTTTTCGCAGAGTGACTCGACTGGATTACCAGCGGCGTGGCCGGCTTCCATTCATCCGCCTCGGCACGCAGTGAACTCGGGGACAATCGCAGCGCGTTGCCGGTGGAATTGCGAACCACGACCTCGCCGCCATCCAGCGACACGCCTCCCATACCGCCGCTGTGCGAGTCGTCCTTGAAGACGTTGGTCCAGCCATACACGCAGGTATTGGACGAGGCGAAGCAGTTCATGAACTGCTGGCTTTCGGTCGTGCGCACGCACGGCCATGGAGACTCGCCGCCGTTGCGACCCTCCCACCAGTTACCGATAAAGCTGGAGCGATAGATCAGCCGGGCACGAATGGCGTCCCCTTTCAGGGCCTCGAAGATGTTGTCCTGAAAGGTCGCCCCGTAGACATTTTTTTTGAAAATGATCGCATTGTCGGAATAGTTGAACTCGTTGCCGACAAAGCGTGCCGTCGTGGAGTTGCTGCCCTTTTCGTCATCGACCTGCACGCCGGTGGTCACACCGATGAAGGTACAGCGCACCAGGCTGTAGTTGACCAGAATCTCTCGCACCCGGATGGCGATCTCGGCGGAGGCGAAATGGACGTTTTCAACAACGGTGTTGTACCCGGTGCTGTCGATAAAGGTGCCCTTCCAGCGCCCCTTGTGGCCGCTGGAGAAGTTGAGATCGCGTACCACCGGGCCGTGGTTGGTAAACATGACGCCATCACCCAGCGAGTGAAACGGCATCAAAATGGCGTGACCCTCATTTCTGAAGCGCTGCCGACCGGGCCCGACAAGATTCTTGCCGCCAAGATCGACCGTTTGCCCGATGGCATAGCGACCCGGCGGTACATAAAGGCTGTTGACGATGCTGGAGCGCGCGGCGCGCACAAAGGCCGCCGAGCTGTCGCTTTTACCGGTCGGGTCGGCGCCCCAGTAAAGAATATTGTTGCGCGCGGTCATGTCGAGCGCTTCGGATCGCTCACGCGACTCGCTGGCCTGAGCCCGCTCCGGGGTTGCAAGAGCACCCGCCATGCCGGCAACAGGCAGCAGGGTCAGGGCGCGACGCATGAAGCGTCGGCGATTGCGATCGTCTGTGGAAAGCGCCATTCAAAACTCCGTATAAGCCTTACAAGGCCTGAATCAAGGGATATCACACCTGTTTTGGACAGACGCTGCCATGCCATTGTGGCGATCGTCGTCCCGACGGCATCGCCACGATCGTTCGGGATGTTTGTCATACTCCCGGTTTATGAATCCACGCCTGCCGCTTACAATCAGATGTCATTTTCCGGGAGGCTCGCATGGACTGCTTATCCCATGCTGATACCGCACTACCTACGCTCTATCTTCATCGCTGGCGCGCCTGGCTTCCCGAGCGTGCCGGCCTGGAGGTACCGGCCTGTGTCATCACCGATGACAAGCCGCCGGCCGCCAGCGTGCCGGCCCTGCTGCGACGGCGCCTGACCCCGCTGGGGCGCGCCTTGTGTACGCTTCTTGGCGAGATGGCCGCCCATGAGCGCCCGGCCGTGCCGGTGCTGCATGCCTCGCGCCACGGCGACGGCCACCGCCCGCTGGACATGCTCGACACCCTGTTCGAAGGCGAGCCGCTTTCGCCGGCCCGATTCGGGCTTTCGGTCCACAACGCCGTGCTGGGCGTCTACTCGATCGCCTTTGACAATCACGCCTCGATGGCCGCGCTGGCCGCCGCCGGTGAGGAGTTCGAGGCGCTTTTGAGCGAGGCCCGGGGCTATCTGGCGGAGGGATGCGACAGCGTCATGCTGATTCTGACCGACTCGCCGGTGCCCGAGCGCTATCGCATCCGGGACCAGGCGCCGCAGCGCCCCTCTGCGATGCTGATGGAGCTGTCGCTGTCGCCCGCACCCGACGCCGTGCGCCTGCAGGCCAGATGCCTTGACACGCCCGCCACGCAGGTGCCGGTCGTGACGCCGCCGCGGCTGACGGACTGGCTGACGGAACAGGGCGAGCTGACAACGCGTGTCCCGCCCCTTTGCTGGCAGGCCATCAGCGATGAGCGCGCCCCGCTTACCGGTTAGCGCCCCAAAGCCTGTCCGGTTCTGGCATCATATGCCGCCCCCGGGCGGGGCAGACGATGGCCCAGCGGCGTACTCGTCTGTTCGGACACGACAACAAGGATTCTGGAGAACGTCACATGGCCGATACAGCATTGACCGAACTTGAGCGCGATGTCGCCAACATGATCATCGAAGCGCTGGAGCTTGAAGACATTACGGCAGACGATATCGACCCTGAAGCCTATTTGTTCGGCGAAGGGCTGGGGCTTGATTCCATCGATGCCCTGGAACTGGGGCTGGCGCTGCAAAAGCGCTACGGCATTCGTCTGGACAGCGACGCCGAGGAAAACCGCGAGCACTTTGCAAGCCTCAGGCAACTCAGCGCGCTGGTTGCCGAGCGTCGCAACGACTGAGGTGCCTGATGGGAGCCATGCCTGCCGGGCGCCCCGGTACACGTCCCTGGTCATCACCACTGTCGATGGTGGTGTTTCCGGCCGCCCTGTGGATCGTTTTGCCACTCTGGGGCGTTCAGGCTCTGCTGGCCACCTTCATGGTGCTGGCAGGCGCCCACTGGCTGGCGGGAGCGCATCGCATCCGCTGGACGCTGGTGCTTTTGATGCTGCTGGCACTTTTGCTGAGCGGCCGTGCGGAACTGGGCGTGCGTCTTTACCCGGTCATCATCAATGTTTCGCTGGCGCTGATCTTTCTGACCAGTCTTCGCTCCACGCCTCTCATCGAGCGGCTGGCCCGCCTGTCGGAACCCGACCTGCCCCCCGAAGGTGTGCGCTATACCCGCCGGGTCACCTGGATGTGGGGTATCTTCATGAGCCTCAATGCCCTGGCGGCCCTGGCGCTGGCGCTGTGGGCGCCGCTTCACGTCTGGCAATACTATACCGGCGCCATCAGCTACGCCTTGGCGGCCCTTTTGATGGCGGGTGAGTGGCTGGTGCGCCAGCGTGTCCGGCGCCGGGCGGTGAACGCATGAGCGCTCACCCTCTCTCTGCGCCCTCGCTGACGCGCTGCCCGTGGCTGTCGGGCGAGGCCACCGACATCGTGGCCTGTTCAGGCCAGCAAAGACGCACCCGCGGCGAGCTGTGTGAGGCCATCAGGGCCTGGGCCAATCTGCCCCTGCCACCGGATCAGGAAGTGGCGCTGTATGACAGCGACCCCTGGCGCTTTACTGCGGCACTGCTGGGTCTGTGGCACGCCGGACGCCGGGTCTGGCTGCCCGGCGACGCCCTGCCCGAGACCGTGGCCCAGCTACGCCGGCGCCATCTGGTTCTGCTCGGTGAGCTGCCGGGCGCTCGGCCAACCCCGTCACCATCGGCGGCGGCACCAATTCCCCAGCTCTCTCCCAACCAGGACGCTGTGGTGCTGTTCACCTCCGGCTCCAGCGGCGAACCCACCCCCATCTTTCGCACCCTGGGCCAGCTGGAAGCCGAAGTTGCGGCCTTTGAGCGCCACTGGCCGCTGGCCGAGGGCGTCGTGATCAGTCAGGTCAGCCATCAGCACACCTGGGGGCTGACCGCCGGGCTTTTGCGCGCGCTTGCCACCTCGCACCCCTTCGGCCTTGAAATCGTGACCTGGCCGGAGACGCTGGCCGAGTGGCTCATGAAGGTGCCGGTCAGCGCCCTGATCAGCTCGCCGCCGCAGCTCTCCCGCCTGCCCGGAGCGGCGATCGACAGGCCGTCCCGCAGGCCCGGGCGCCTTTTCAGTGCCGCCGCACCGCTTGATGAGGCCGCCGCTGCTCATGCGGAGACGCTGATGGGCAGCGAGCTTATCGAGATCTACGGCAGTTCGGAAAGCGGCGCCATTGCCTGGCGCCGGCCCTGTCACGACACGACCTGGCAGGCGCTTGATGACGTAGCGCTTCGATGTGACGGCGCACGCACGCTGCTGCGATCCGCCCGGCTGCCTGAGCCCGAACGCTGGCATGAGCAGGCCGATCACATTCATCTGCTCGATGAGCACCCGACGCGCTTCATCCTGCACGGTCGCGCCGATCGCATCGTCAAGGTGGGTGGCAAGCGTGTATCGCTGGAGGGACTGGCCCATCATATCGAGGCCTTCCCCGGCGTAGTGGCCGCGCGCTGTCTGACCATCGACCACTCGGGCGGGCGCATCGGCGCAGTGATCGCCATGGCACACAACGCCATTGCCCACGACCACGACACGCGACGCGCGCTCATCAGCGCTTTGCGACGGCATCTGGCCGATGCCTTCGAGCCCGTGGTACTGCCGCGTTTCTGGCGCTTTGTAGAGCAGCTGCCGGTCAACGCCCAGGGCAAGCTCACCCGGACCATGGCACGCCATCTCTTTGATGATCTCGATGATCGCCGCCAGCCACGCTGGCTGGATATTGAATCGCCAACCCCTGATCAGCGCCGGATCACGCTTGAAATTCCCGAGCGTTTGGCGGCGCTGGAAGGCCACTTCCCGGGGCGACCCATTGTGCCCGGCATCGCCCTGATTCACTGGGCCCGCCAGCAGGCCGAGCGTCTTTTCAAGGGCCCGGATCAGTGGCGCGACATGCGACGCGTGCGCTTTCCCGCGCCGCTTTTGCCCGGTGATCGCGCCGTCATGACGCTGAGTCGCCAGCATGACGCCCTGACCGTGAGCGTCAGCTCTCATCGCGGCCAGCACCTGCAGCTGCGCCTGCTCGGCGCCGCCACCGATCCCGGGGAGGTGTCATGAGCCATGTCCGCGACGGCGTCGCGTTTTCTGTCTGTGTGCTGGTGCCCGTGTACAACCATGAACAGGCCATCGTGACGACCTGTGAAGGGCTGGCCTGCCTGGACCTGCCCATCGTGCTCATTGATGACGGCAGTCACGTTGCGTGCGCGGCGGTGCTGGAGCGCCTGGCGCAGGCCCCCGGGGTGCATCTGCTGCGTCTGGCGCGCAACGGCGGCAAGGGCCGCGCCGTTCGCCTGGGCCTTGCTCACGCCCGGGAACTCGGGTTTACCCACGCCCTGCAGGTCGATGCCGACGGCCAGCATGATCCATCGAGCCTGCCGCCCTTTATCGAGGCGGCCAGGCAACACCCCGAACGGCTTTTGATCGGCTATCCGCGCTTTGACCACAGCGTGCCGCTGCACCGCTTTATCAGCCGCTACATCACCCATGTGTGGGTCTGGTGCAACACGCTGTCCACCGCGCTGCGTGACACCATGTGCGGCGTGCGCCTTTACCCGCTGGTCCCGGTCAATGCCCTGCTGGCACGCCACGGCTGTGGTGATCGCATGGAGTTTGATACCGAAGTGCTGGTGCGCTGGTTCTGGGCCGGCCAGCCGGTCGACAATCTGGCGGTACGGGTCACCTATCCAACGGACGGCGTGTCCCATTTTCGCCTGTTTCGGGACAACGTTTTGATGGCGCGCATGCATCTGCGCCTGACGCTTGGCATGCTGATACGCCTGCCGAAGCTGCTGTACAGACACTGTCGATCCTTGCGCCACGCGCGACACAAGAGCCACTCATGACATCACCGCAACGCAGACGCCACTGGTCGGCCATCAGCGAATCCGGCTCGCTCGGAGGCATTCGCCTGATGCTGGCCATTTATGACCGCTTCGGCGCGCGCGCCTATCAGGGCGTGCTCTTTCTTGTCGGCCTGTATTACTGGTTGCGCCGGCCGATCGCCCGACGCGCCTCGCGTCAGTACCAGCAGCGCCTGAAGGCCTTCTGCCCGTCGGTGACGCTGCCGCGCATGGCCACCGTGCGCCACTTCACGACCTTTGGCACGGCCATTCTGGACAAGGTGCTGGCGCTTCACGGCCGCATCGACCCCCGCGCCATCCATATCGAACAGCGCGACACGCTCAGAGCCGCCATCGAGGCCGGCCGCGGCGGCATTATCGTGGTCACCCATCTGGGCAGCCACGAACTCTGCCAGGCGCTGGGACAGCTGCGGGGCGATCTGAAAATGAGTGTGGTCATGCACACGCAGCACGCCCGGCGATTCAATTCGCTGTTTGCCAACATTGACCGCCCCATGCCGGTGGAGATGATCGAGGTCAGCGATATGGGGCCGGCCACGGCCCAGCGACTTCAGGCCCGCGTGGCCGAGGGCGGCTTTGTGGTCATTGCTGCCGACCGCGAGCCCATCGAGACCGGCGCCAGGCGGCGCTGGATCGATTTTCTCGGCCACCCGGCACCCTTTCCCGAAGGTGCCTTCTGGCTCGCCATGCTGCTGCGCTGTCCGCTCTATCTGCTGCTCTGCACGCGCGAAGGCAAAACGCATCACGTCCACTTCGAGTCGCTGGGCGATGCCGCCGAGCTGTCGCGTCGCGAACGTGACGCCTGGATGGCGCAGACCATGACGCACTTTGTCGAGCGTCTTGAACATTTCTGCTGTCGTTATCCGCTACAGTGGTTCAACTTTTACCCGTTCTGGCAGTCCGAAAAGCAAAACGCACGCCCACCCCGTTAACTCACGGACAGTCGCTGTCCTGCCGGCCCAGGAGCTCAGGTTACATGTCTTGTCGCACGCGCTTACGATCACTGTCCCTTGCTATTGCCACGCTTGCGCTGTGGCTTGCCGCCGCGGCGGCTCAGGCCATGAGCCTTGAGGCGCTGGCAGACCATCTGGCCGCCCAGGGCGATGTGGCCGGTCGCTTCGAGCAGACCCGCTATCTGGCCGATCTGGATACGCAGATCGACGGTCGCGGTCACTATCGCTTCGAGCAGGGGGATCGCGTGATCTGGTCGCTGGAGTCCCCGGTGGCGGAGACCATGGAGCTTTCCGAGGCCGGCATCCGGCGCAACGGAGAGCGCATCGACGACGACCCGGCAGGCGTTGCCACCCTGATCATGCAGCTGCTCAACGGCCGGCTCTCGACGCTGTCGGACCGCTTCGAGGTCACGCTTGAAGGTGATCAAACGGACTGGCATGCCACGCTGGTGCCGCGCCACCAGGGTCTGGCGAGCTATCTCGACAGCATCGACATGCGTGGCGACGATCGCCTCGAGCAGGTCAACATGGCCATGGCCGACGGTGATCGGCTCAATATTCATCTGCTGCCCCCCGAAAAAGGCGGCCCTGCTGGCGATACGCCCTCTCGGCAGGCACCCTGACCATGATGCGCGCAACGCGCCTGCCGGCCCTTTTATGGTGTCTGGTGCTGATGGCCTGTCTGGCCTTCAGCAGCGTCCAGCTGCTGCGCGGGGCGAGTCTTGATACCCGCATCACGGCGCTTTTGCCCGAGACCCACCAGTCCCCCGGGATCGATCGCGCCAACGACCAGCTTGGCGCCCCCTTTACCCACCGTTTCGTGCTGCTGCTGGCGGCTGACCAGCCGGGCGAGGCCGCCGATGCCCTGGCGCAGGCTCTCGAGCGTGCCGACGTGGTCAGCGAGCTGCGCTATCGCCCGGGCGATTATCAGCTCGACAGCCTGCTGGAGGTGCTGGGCCCCTCGCGCTATCGGCTGCTCAGTGATGACCTGCGCGCGACCCTCGACAGCGGTGATAGCGACGAACTGCGCCGGCAGGCGCTGGCCTCTTTGGTCATGCCCACCGGCATCGATCAGCACCCGGTGCGAGACCCCTTCGGACTGCTCAATCGCTGGCTCGATAGTCAGCTCTCTACCCGTTTCGATACCCGGGGCGATCTGGTCACGCTCGAGGTCGACGGCCGAACGCTGGTGGTCATGACCGCCGAGCTTTCGGGCAACGCCTGGGACACCGGTCTGCAGGATCGCCTGACCGACGCCATCAACGACTTCCAGGGGGCGCACCCCGACGCGCAGCTGTGGCGCTCCGGCATGGTCTTTCACGCCGCCGACGGCGCCCATCAGGCCAGAAGCGAAATCAGCACCATCGGCCTGGGCTCGCTGATCGGCGTGCTGTTGATTTTGCTGGTGGTCTTTCGCTCGCCGGTCACGATCGCCACCCTGCTGCTGCCGCTGGCAAGCGGTGGCGTGTTTGCCCTGGCCGTGACGCTGTGGTGGTTTCAGGGCATCCATCTATTGACCATTGCCTTTGGCAGCAGCCTGATCGGCGTGGCGATCGATTACGCGCTGCACCTGCAGTGCGCCCGCACGCTCGCCGGTCACGAATTTCGCCTGCGCCGCATGCTGCCGGGGCTGGCGCTGGGGCTGGTGACCAGCGTCATGGCCTATGTGGTCCAGGCCTTCACACCCATGCCGGGGCTGCGCCAGATGGCCGTCTTTGCCGGCTGCGGGCTGGTGGGGGCCTGGCTGACGGTGGTGCTGTGGCTGCCGCTGATGCGCGTACGCACCACCCCCGGCACCCGGAAGCTGGCCGAACGGCTCTGGCAGGTGCTGACCCGGCTGCGGGGCCGACTCGGCCCGCGTACGGCGCTGGTACTGGCACTGGTGGCCGCAGCCATTGCGGGTCTGCGCCTGCAGGGTGATGACAGCCTGCGCTTGATCAATACCTCCTCACAGCAGCTGCTGGGCGATGAGGCGCTGGTGCAGCGCGAGCTGGGCCGCGATACCGGCACCGTCTATCTGCTGGTCACGGCCCACGACAGCGAAGGCTTTCTCGGCCGCGTTGAGTCGCTCGATCCCATGCTGGATGGGCTGGTCGAAGAAAACCATCTGGGCGGCCACACCAGCCTGGCCGATCACGTGCCCTCCCGGGCGAGACAGCGTGCCAATCTTGAGCGAACCCGCCGGCTTTATCAGCAGCAGCTCGACCGGGTATATGCCTCGGCGGGCCTGCCGCCGGCGCTTTACGAGCGCGCCCTGGAAGCGCTGGAACACTCGCCCGCCCTGACGCTGGATCAATGGCTGGCAAGCCCGCTGGGCGAGAGCGACCAGCGCCTGTGGCTTGGCGAGATCGACCGGGGGCGGGTGGGCGGCATGATCACGCTCAACGGCGGCATCGATGACCATGCACGCCGGCAGCTGGCAAGCCTTGCGCGCAGCGATGAGCACATCGAGCTGGTCGACCGGGTCGAGCAGATCGGCGAGGTGCTGGGCAAGCTGCGCCGCCAGATCGCCCAGTGGGTCGCCGGCGCTCTTGTCCTGCTGACCCTGATGCTGGCCCTGCGCTATCGACGGCGCACCTGGCGGGTGATCGCCCCGGCCGGTGGCGCCATCCTGACCGTGCTCACGCTCTATGCCCTGCTGGGGGTGCCGCTCAATCTGTTCCATCAGCTGGCGCTGTTGCTGGTGCTGGGTATCGGGCTGGACGCCGGCATCTTCATGCAGGAACATCCCAGAGCGCATCACGCCTGGCTTGCGATCACGCTGTCGATCATTTCGAGTCTGCTGGCCTTTGGCCTGCTGGCCTTCAGTGCCACGCCGGTACTGCACCACATCGGCATGACGACCCTGATCGGCCTGGCCAGCGTCTGGCTGCTCACGGCACTGGTGCAGCACCGCCTGCCCCGTGATCGAACAACCCCTCATGACAATGACAATGCCCATGAATGATTCCATGACCTCTTCTGCAGCGCGCTCGTTTGATGCCGACCTGCCCGAGGAAGACACCGATGTGGCCGTGATCGGCGCCGGACCGGCCGGCGCCGTGGCGGCGGCCATGCTGGCCGCGGCCGGCCATCGCGTCGTCGTGATCGAGGCGGCGCACTTCCCGCGATTTTCCATCGGCGAAAGCCTGTTGCCACAGTGCCTGATGGATCTCGAGCGCGCCGGTCTTGCCGACATGATCAAAGACGCCGGCTATCAGATGAAAAACGGCGCCCGCTTTGTCCGCGGCGAGCAGCGGGTCGACATCGATTTTCAGGACAAATCGAGCGAGGGCACCGGGCAGGCCTGGCAGGTCGAGCGCGCCGACTTTGATCAGCGCCTGATCAAGGCGGCGTGTGCGCGTGGCGCCGAGGTGCGCTTTGGCCAGCGGGTCACGGCCTTTGATAGCGACCAGCACGCGCCGGCGCTGACCATTTGCGATGAACAGGGCCAGCAATGGCGCCTGAAGGCGCGCTTCGTGCTGGACGCCAGCGGTCTGGCCCAGGTGCTGGCGCGCCTTGAGGGCACGCTGGAAGAGACGCATCTGACGCAGCGCCAGGCGCTTTTTACCCATCTGTCACTCAAGCCGGATGCCTGCCAGACGCACGCGTTTGACCGCACCAAGATCCAGATCGGGCTGCACGGTCGTGCCAACGTCTGGTACTGGGTCATTCCCTTTGCCAACGGCCGCGCCTCGACCGGCTTTGTCGGCGCGCCTGACGAACTGGCACACCTGACCGGGCCTGATACGGATGAAGCGCCGGGCTTTCAGGCCTGCTTTGGTGCCTTCAGCGAGCTTGATGGCTGGCTTGATGTTGAAAATCCCCATCGCCCCATTGCCTCGCTGGGCGGCTACAGCCGCAACGTTACCAGCCTTGCCGGCCCGGGCTACGCCATTCTCGGCAACGCCGGCGAGTTTCTCGACCCTATCTTCTCCTCCGGCGTCACCATTGCGGTGCGCTCGGCCTGTCTGGCCACGCCGCTGGTCAGGGCGCAGCTTGAAGGCGGTGACGCGGACTGGCAGGGGGATTTTGAGCGCCCGCTGCGCCACGGTATCGATACCTTCCGCGCCTTCGTGGAAGCCTGGTATGACGGCCGCCTGCCGGCCATCATTTTCCATCCCGAGCCGCCGGCCTACCTGCGACGCATGATCAGCGCCGTACTGGCAGGCTACGCCTGGGATGACGACAACCCCTTCGTCCGCCAGCCGCGTCGCCATCTCGATACCCTGGCCCAACTGTGTGGACACGCCGCATGACAGCACTGCCCTTTCTGCCACGACGCCTGTGGCCCTTTGCGCTTTTATTGATTCTGACCCTGCTGGCAGGCTGCAGCGTACCCGCCATGGCGCCTCAGACCGCCCCGGGCTGGCAGGGCGAGGCGCAAACGCTCAAGCGCAAACTGACCATCACGCCCTTTGACGATGCCCGCAACGAGCAGACGCTACTGGCCGTCATTCGCCTCTCCGATGAGGGGCTGCGCGTGGTGATTGCCACACCCACCGGCCAGCGCCTGTTCACCCTGATCCGTGATGACGAGGGCGCGCGCTATACGCAGTCGATCATGGAAAAGCCGCCCTTCCCGGCGAAGTGGTTTGCCCAGCGTCTGGAGTGGAGCCTGCGGCCCGAGTCGGCACTGCGCGAGGCCTTTCATGGCAGTGACTGGCAGGTGCGTGATCAGGGCTTTGAGCATGGTCGGGTGCGCGAGATTATCGACGGCGACACGCTCGTGGCGCGCATCGACGCCATTGACCACCCCGCCGACCGGGCCCATGACGTGCTGACCGACTTTCAGATCGGCTATCGCATGGTCATCACCCCCTTCGGTGATGACCGTGCCGGAGAGACACCATGACCGCCGCCTACTGTCGACTCTCCTCGCCGGCCGTGATCTGCAGCATCGGCGGCGACCATGACACCCTCGTTGATGCCCTGACCGCCGGCCGGCGCGGGCTGACGGACAGCGATCGCTACACGCCCGGCCGCATGCTGGCGCTGGGCGATGTCACGGCGGCGCTGGTTTCGGGGGCGCGCTGGCCCGTCGAGCACGCCAGCCGCAACAACCGGCTGATCGCCACGGCGCTGAAGGCGCTCGGGCCACAGCTTGACGAGGCCCTGGCGCGTCATGCACCGCACCGTATCGCGGTGGTCATGGGCACCAGTACCTCGGGGATCTCGGAAACCGAAGCCGCCATTGCCCGCACCGGACCGGGCAACGACTTTGACGAGCGCTATCGCTACGCCCATCAGGAGCTCGGCGCGCCGGCGCATTTCATTCGCGATCATCTGGGGCTGTCGGGGCCGGCCTGGACCATCTCCACGGCCTGCAGTTCCGGCGCCCGGGCACTGAGCGCGGCGCGCCGGCTGCTGCGCTCCGGGCAGGCGGACGCCGTGATTGCCGGCGGCGCCGACACCCTGTGTAATCTGACCGTTCATGGCTTTGACGCCCTGGGGGCGATCAGCGATGCGCCGTGCCAGCCGTTCACGCGGGACCGGCGCGGCATCAATATCGGCGAGGCCGCGGCGCTGTTCATCGTCACCCGCGAGGCCGGCGGCGTTCAGCTGACCGGCTACGGCGAAAGCTCGGATGCTCACCACATCTCGGCGCCGGCACCGGATGGCCAGGGCGCCATTACCGCCATTCGTCAGGCACTCAGCATGGCCGGCCGCGACCCCGGTGACATCGACTATCTCAACCTGCACGGCACGGCCACCACGCACAACGACGCCATGGAGGCGCTGGCCCTTCATGATGTGTTCGGTGAGCATCCGCCGCCGGCCAGTTCGACCAAGGCGCTGACCGGCCATACCCTGGGCGCCGCCGGTGCACTTGAAGCCGCCTTTTGCTGGCTGGCGCTGGAACACGGTTTTCTGCCCCGCCATGTGCATGATCAAGCGCTGGATGAGACGCTGATGCCGCTGTCGCTGGTGGGCGCGGACACGACCGGTCGGCCGCGCGTGGCACTGTCCAACGCCTTCGCCTTTGGCGGCAACAACGCCGCCCTGGTGCTGGAGCGCCACGATGGATGAGTCCCGCGCCAAACAGAGCCTCTGGCCGCCCGTGGCCACGCTGGTCCCGCATCAGGGGCCGATGTGTCTGCTCGACCACGTGGTGGACGTCGACGGCGAACGTATCGTGGTGGCCGTCATCCCGTCATCGACGGATCTTTTTGCCGACGAGCGCGGCGTCCCGGTGCAGATCGCCCTGGAGTGGATGGCGCAGGCCTCGGCTGCCTGGTCGACCCTGCAGCCCCGCGAGGGCGGCACGCCGCGACAGGGCATGCTGCTGGGGGCCCGTCGCTTCGAGGCGCGCGTCGATGACTTTCCCTTTGATCAGCCGCTGGAGATTGTGCTTGCCGTGGACACCCTCGCCGACAGCGGTCTGGGCACCTTTGACGGCCTTCTCTATCGACCCGGCGACAACCCCGAGCATGACTGGCTGGCCCGGGCGAATCTGAGCGTTTTACAGACCGGGGCCGTGTAGTGGCCACCACCACTCGGGCCCCGTCGTTTTCTACTCCCACCCACGTGACCGGAAGGTGACATGTCACAGACCATCCTGATTACCGGTGCCGGACGCGGTATCGGCCGGGCCGCCGCGCTGCGTCTGGCCCGCGACGGCTTCGATATCGTCGTGCACTATCGCCAGAGCGAAGCGCAGGCCCGCGCCGTGGCGCAGGAAATTACCGCCATGGGCCGCAGCGCCCGTCTTGTGCAGTTTGACGTGGGCGAGCGCGACGAGGCCCGCGCCTGTCTTGAAGCCGATGTCGCCGAGCACGGGGCCTACTACGGCGTGGTGCTCAATGCCGGCTTTCATCAGGATGCACCCTTTCCCGGCATGACGGATGCGCAGTGGGACAGCGTGCTCAATGTCGACCTGGGCGGGTTTTACAACGTACTCAGGCCTCTGGTCATGCCCATGATTCAGCGCCGCCGGCCCGGGCGCATCGTGGTGCTCTCTTCGGCGGCCGGCGTGATCGGCAACCGCGGTCAGGTCAACTACGGCGCGGCCAAGGGCGGGCTGATTGCCGCCAGCAAGTCGCTGGCGCTGGAGCTTGCCAAACGAAACATCACGGTGAACTGTATTGCCCCGGGATGGGTCAATACCGACATGACCGAAAACGTCGATGTCGAGATCAAAAAAATCGTCCCCATGCAGCGCATGGGGGGAGCCGATGAAGTCGCCGGTGTAATCAGCTTTTTGTGCTCCAGCGACAGCAGCTACGTCACCCGGCAGGTCATTGCCGTCAACGGCGGACTGTTCTGATTCGGCCTTTTCAGACCGGCGTCAGGCAAGGCACGGCCCTGACATGTTTCGTATAACGACACGACAATAATCAGAGAGACGACGCATGACGTTCAAGGCATCGTTGTATGGCTGGACGGCCACGACCCTTCGCACGCTGGATCATCACGGCGTGCGGCTGCGCTACCCTTACCGTGACCGCATCATGTTTGAAAACGCCATCCTGCCGGCGCTGGCAAATGATGACAGCATTCGGCGCGTGCTGATGGTGGGCTGTGGCTGGTATACCCATCACTACCCGTCGCTTCTGGGCGAGGCCGAAGTCACAACCATTGATCTGGACGCCGCCAAACGGCCCTTTGGCGGCGACAGCCATATCGTGGGCAATCTGACGGCGCTGGGCGATCACATCCCGCACGGCGCGCTCGATGCCGTGTTGTGCAACGGCGTACTGGGCTGGGGCCTCAACGAGCAGGCCGATGTCGACAAGGCCTTTAACGCCTGCGTGGACTGCCTGCGACCGGGAGGCCTTTTGCTGCTGGGCTGGAACGACCGGGCGCCCTACAACCGGGTCGGCCCGGCCGATATTCCGGCCATCAGCAACCTTGAGCCGATCAGTGTCCCGGGGCTGGACGCACACCGGGTGGTCGCCCTGCCGCGCAATCAGCACTGTTTTCAGGCCTTTCGCAAACCGCTTTAAGACTGATCATCAAAGGTATGCCCGTGGCGCGGTCTTTCGCAAACGTGTGTGACAGGCTACATTGTGCACCCTGCCTTTTTCATACCTCCCGGAGGATGTTCGATGACCTTCCACCTGCCCTTTAAAGTCTCCATGGCCGCGGCCATGACGGGCGCCCTGATCATGCTGGCCACGGCAGGCCCTGCACAGGCACGCAACACCTTTCTGATGCAGCCGCTGGCCGAGGTCATGACCCAGCCCGAGGCGCAGGAAAAGCTCGATCCCTCGATCCGGCTCTACTTTGCCGACCAGCAGCACCCGGCCATTCAGACGCGCCGCGGTGGCTTCTACAGCTCCAACAAGGTGCGTGCCGCGCTTCGCACCGATGACGAATCCTGCCGTCTGGCCGCACTTCAGTCGCTGCTGGCCCTGCAGGATCGCGCCCGTCAGGTGGGTGCCGACGCCATCGTCAACATCACAAGCTACTACGAGCAGCGGGCCAATCCGGACAGCCAGCGCTATGAGTGCCGGGCCGGCAATGTGGTCACGGAAGTCGCTTTCAAGGGCGACATGGTTACGCTGGGTCAGTAACCCTGCCCTGCGGCATTAAAAAAGGGCGCCCCGAGGGGCGCCCTTTTGTTGCGCTGGCGTCTGCCACACGCCGTTTTTCATGTCGCCATGTGGATTGGCGAGCCGACATCTTCAGATGTGGCGCATCAAAAGCACCGCGCCCGGCATGGACTCAAGCAGCGTATGGGTCTTGCTGCCCATCAAAAAGCGGCGCAGCGAACTGTGTCCGTAGGCGCCCATCGCGACAAGACCGATGTCGTGTTCGCGGGCGTAGGCCGGCAGCTTGCGCCCGGCATCCCCTTCCAGGGTCACTGCCCGGGCATCGATTCCCGCCGCGCTGAGCAACTCGGCGCCGCGCTCGGCCGGTTCGGTATCGGCCGGCTCGCTGACGTGTACCACATGGGTCTCCAGACCCTCGAGCCAGCCCCACTGCATCAGCCGCGAGAGCTGATCGAGCCCACGCTTGCTGCCATCCAGGGCCACCATGGCGCGCGTCGGCCTCTGAAAACGTGCCGGGGCGATCAGCATGGGCACGTCCAGGTGCTGCGCCAGATCCTCCAGATGCGCGCCCAGCGAGTTGGTACCATCACCATGATTGTGATCACGGCCGCAGCGGCCCAGCACCAGTAGATCTTCACTGGTGCACTTCTCGCGCAGGGTGGGTGCCAGCGCCCCGTGGCGCTGCTGCATCTCCGGCATCAGCGTGTCATCCACAAGACGCGCTCTGAGCGCTTCGAGCATGTGACGCCCCGCCTCACGCGCCTGACGAGCGGCCTGCCCCTCCTCTTCGGTGCGCTCTTCCAGCATGCGCTCCCGGGTGCCCAGACCGATCTGGCCGGAATAATCCTCATGCGTCAGGGCGTGCTGTTCCAGCACGTGCATAAGACACAGTGGGGCGTTGATGCGCCTCGCCGCCCAGGCGGCATAGTCACCGATGGCACTGTCGGCACTCGCCTGATCATCGAAGCAGGCAATGATGGTTCTGCTCATGAGAGTCTCCCGAAACGCATGTCGTTGTTCGATTGTGGCTTATTCCGGGCGTCGATGCCGCCCGGACTCAGGATGCGATGGCTCAGTGACCGCCCGGCTCGATAATGCCTTCGGTCTTGTCGTGCACGCCGAAGCGGTCGACCATGGTCTGGCTGGCCTCGTTAAGCCCCACCACCTCGGCCTCGATGCCCTCGCGACGAAATTTCATGACGATCCGGTCGAGCACTTCAACGGCGGTCACATCCCAGAAATGGGCATGGGTGACGTTGATACATACCCGATCCACGCCTTCCTTGACGTCAAAGGCATCGGCAAAGCGGGTGGTCGAGGCAAAAAAGACCTGACCGCGCACGTGATAGTCGCGCTGCGATGCCCCGTCCTGCTCGTTGAGCACGCTGTCGATCTGCAGGATGCGGCTGATCTTGTTGGCAAAGAACAGCGCCGCCAGCAGCACGCCGACCAGCACGCCCATGGCCAGGTTGTGGGTGGCCACGGTCACCGCGACAGTGGCGAGCATGACAATATTGGTGGTCAGCGGCTTTTTGGGCAGATCGCGAATCGAGCCCCAGTCAAAGGTGCCGATCGAGACCATGACCATGACGGCGACCAGTGCCGCCATCGGAATTTGCGCCACCAGCGGCCCCAGAAAGACCACCATGATCAAAAGCCCGACGCCGGCGGTCATGGTGGACAGCCGGGTCCGCCCGCCGGATTTCACGTTGATCACGGTCTGACCGATCATGCCGCAGCCGGCCATGCCACCCAGAAAACCGGTGGCCACGTTGGCAATGCCCTGTCCGCGGCACTCGCGATTCTTGTCGCTGGGGGTATCGGTGAGATCGTCCACGATCGTTGCGGTCATCATCGACTCCAGAAGCCCCACCACAGACAGGGTCAGGGCGTAAGGAAAAATGATCATGAGCGTTTCAAGATTGAGCGGGATATCGGGCATCAAAAATACCGGCAGGCTGTCGGGCAGGCTGCCCATGTCGCCCACGGTGCGCACATCAAGGCCAAGGGTCATGGCAATGGCGGTCATCAGCACGATGCACACCATCGGCGAGGGAATGACCTTGCCGACCTTTGGCACATGGGGAAAGAGATAGATGATGCCAAGGCCACCCAGCATGATGGCGTAAACCGTTAGCGTGGCGTTGGCGCCGGTAATCTCCGGCAGCTGCGCCATGAAGATCAAAATAGCCAGCGCGTTGACGAAGCCTGTCACCACCGAGCGAGACACAAAGCGCATCAGACTGCCCAGCTTCAATACGCCCCAGAGTATCTGTAGAAGACCGGTCAAAATGGTCGCGGCAAAAAGATACTCAAGGCCGTGGTCGCGTACCAGAGTGACCATTAAAAGCGCCATGGCACCGGTGGCGGCAGAAATCATTGCCGGCCGACCGCCGGTAATCGCAATCACCACGGCCATCGAAAACGAGGCGTAAAGCCCGACCTGCGGGTCAACGCCTGCGATGATCGAAAAGGCGATTGCCTCGGGGATCAGCGCCAGCGCCACCACCAGCCCTGACAATACGTCAGGGCGCACGTTGGAAAACCAGTTCTGTTTTATTGAGCCCATCATGCTCATCTTTCCCTTCTGCGGTTGAAAAATTCATGGCGCCCGAGGGCGCGCGCCGTCACTGCCAGCGACCCGACGCACCGCGCCGGGTCTGAATGAGGAGGACCTGTTTCATGGCCTGACGGGACATGAACCGGTGACGCCGGATATCGACCGGTGCCACACGATGGTCCGAGTGCCGTTGTCTGTAAGGGTCATGACAGGGCGAGCAGGCCAGGGGCCGACAGCGCATCATGACACTCATGCATTACTTTTAATAAAACCACGGAGATTTGACGCCGGAGACGTCACGACAAAAGCACTCGTGCGAGTGCGCCGCTCGGGTGAGCGGTCATCCCTGAAAGGCTCAGGGTGGCGTAAGGCGCCAGAGGGTCGTGACGGGCATCGAGATCATTGCATCAACCAGCTTGGGAGGTCATCAATTGCGGCGCAGTCTAACAGCCGGACACGGATCGTGCATCCCGAAATGGCAGGCGCTTTTGTCGACATATCGCTGGGACACGGTCAACGTGTGAGCACAAAAAAGGCCGTGATCGCAGAAGATCACGGCCCTTGAGGGAAGGCGCAGATGATTTCTGCGCCCTCGCCGGTCAGGATTTACTCGCCCTGATCGGGCACGAACTCGGCATTGATGCGAAGCGTGACTTCGTCGCTGATGCCCTGCTCGTCATCGGTGGGCATCAGGTAATCGATGGCGTAGTCGCTGCGCTTGATCGTTGCTTCACCGCTAAAGCCGATGTGGTATTTCTCGTCAAAGGCGTAGACGCCGCCGCGGTTGAATTCGGCATCGATCTCGACCGGGTGGGTCTGGCCGTTGAGCGCCAGGTTACCGGTGATCGTGGCCTCGTCGTCACCATCGATTTCGATGCTGGTCGAGGTAAACGTGGCCGTGCCGTGCTCTTCGCTGTTGAAGAAATCCTCGCCCTGCAGATGCTCGGTCAGACCGCTACCGGTCAGTACCTTGTCGAGCGGGATCTCGATTTTCAGATTGCTGTCGGCGGGGTCTTCACCGAGTCTCAGCGAGCCGGACAGATCCACGAACTGGCCTTCATAGCGCGAAAAACCGTAGTGGTCCACACCCCAGGTAATCTTGGAGTGCAGCGGGTCGACATGGTAATTGCCGGCCGGCACATCATTGATGTCGTCGGTTTCAGGCGTTTGCTGATCGGCCATGGCCGGTGCAATGCTCAGCATGCCTGCCAGCACGGCGGCACTCAGTGTGGTCGTTTTTTGCACGTGGACTCTCCTTCTGTGATCCTTTGTGTTACATGCAACAGCATAGGTTAAATTAACGGCATTTGCGCCACCATCGCGCATCGATATCGCCGTTTAGTCGTCGCGGCCACCGCGCATCTGCTCAAAGATTTTGGTGATTTCCAGCGGCAGCGGGAAGACGATGGTCGAGGCGTTCTTGTTGCTCATGTCGCTCATGGTCTGCAGATAGCGAAGCTGCAGGGCGGCCGGATTTTTCGACATGATATCGGCGGCCTCCACCAGTTTCTCGGAGGCCTGCATCTCCCCTTCAGCGGCGATGATCTTGGCGCGACGTTCGCGCTCGGCCTCGGCCTGACGGGCAATCGCGCGCACCATGTCTTCGCTGATATCGACCTGCTTGATCTCGACGTTGGAGACCTTGATGCCCCAGGCCTCGGTCTGCTGATCGAGGATCACCTGGATGTCGTCATTGAGCCGATCACGCTCGGAGAGCATCTCATCAAGATCGTGCTTGCCCAGCACCGAACGCAGCGTGGTCTGCGCAATCTGGCTGGTGGCCATGCCGTAGTTTTCGATCTGAATGATGGCACGCTCGGGGTCAACCACCTTGAAATAGACCACCGCGTTGACCCGCACCGTGACGTTGTCCCGGGAGATCACGTCCTGCCCCGGCACATCCAGGGTGACGGTTCGCAGATCCACAATGTCCATTTTCTGGATCACGGGGATGATGAAAAAGAGCCCCGGCCCCTTCACGCCCTGAAAACGTCCCAGAAAAAACACCACGCCGCGCTTGTATTCGGGCAGTACCTTGACCGATGCGGCGAGAATGAAAACGATGACAACAACGGGAATCAGATAGGTCAGCATGCGACGTCTCCCTGACAGGAACTGATGGGTTTACTCGTGCGTGGATGTTGTTTGTGTCGCAGTCAAGGCGACCTCGCACTCAAGCATCAGCACCAGGCCATGAACATCGCTGACGCGGCGGTGCTCCCCTTCTGCCACGGGCGTGGTGCTGCGCGCCTGCCAGCGCTCGCCCTGAACGCGAACGTAGCCGTGATAGTCGCCCTCATGATATTCGGTGAAGTGACGGGTGGCTTCGGCCACGGCGCCGATCACCTCTTCGCGCCCGCCCATGGGCGTAATGTGGCGAAAGCGTAAAAAGCGCATGACGACCCACAGCAAAAAGGCGCCCAGAAGCAGCGCGGTGGCGATGACCAGCCCCATGCCCAGCGCGCTATCGCCGCCGGGCAAAAGCCCTGCATTGACCATCATCGAGGCGCCGGCGACAAAAACCAGAAGCCCCAGCAATCCCACCACGCCAAAGGTCGGCGTAATGGCCTCGATGCCGATCAGCAAAAGGCCCAGCAAAACGATCAGGACCCCGTCCTCGACGGCCATTGGTGTGGCCGCCCAGGCCGGCAGCGCCACCAGCGAAAGAAGAAGAAAAATCAACAGGCGGGGTGCAGGTGTCATCAGAGCTCCCGGCAGGCGGACTGCATCAGATATCAATAATCAACAGAGTACACCTGCCGACTGCACTGTGTCTGAACGAATCACCATGGCGAAGCCATCCTCGGGCGTGGCTGGGTCGAAGCAAAGAGGCCCCGACCGGTCGCAACGCGCGAAACGGCCTAATAAGCAGGAGGCCAAATGCGATAGCGTCTACCCCGTTTAATTAAAACCTGCTTATGGAAATTTTATGCGACCCCGGATAGAGGTGCTGTGGACAGGCGGCTGGGATTCGACCTATCGGGTTCTCTCGTCGGCCATGGTCGATCATAAAACGGTCGTTCCGCATTACATTGTTGATCTGGGACGGGCTTCCAGTCTGCGCGAACTGCAGGCCATTTCCGAAGTGCGCGCGGCACTGGCCGATATCGATTCCGAGGCGGCCGCCCGAATCGAGCCGCTTCGGATCACACCGGTCAGCGAAATTGCGAAAGTGCCCGAGCTGAGTGCGGCCTACCACCGGCTGACACAGCAGGCACATCTGGGCAGCCAGTACGACTGGCTCGCTCGCTATGCCAAAAGTGAAGGGATCAGGCACCTGGAGCTGAGCGTGCATGTCGATGACAAGGCCTATCACTTTCTCAAAGGCAGGGTGGTGGCCACCGCGGATAGCAGCTGGACGTTTGACGATCGGGTCGACACCGACGAGGCCATTTTCCGCTTTTTCGACTTTCCTTTGCTGGAGGTCTCCAAGACACGGATGAAGGTTGAGGCCGAGCGTCATGGCTTTATCGACGCACTGGAGAAATCCTGGTTCTGCTACAGCCCCATCGACAGCGCCCCCTGCGGACTCTGTAATCCCTGTCGCTACACCATCGAGGAGGGCATGGAGTATCGCCTGCCGGCGAAGGCGCTGCGCCGGCACCGCACCCGCCATTTACGCCGGGCCGCCAGAGCGCCGCGCGCCCTGTGGCGACGTACGGCACGCATGCTCTCCTTCTGACCCCGAACGCCCCGGCCGTCGTGCGGCCGGTTAAATGAGTGCCTGCACGGCGCACTCCACGCCACGAAGCTCGGCCAGCCCCTTTAGACGGCCGATCAGCGGATAGCCCGGGTTGGTCTGGCGTGTTTTGTCGTCGCAGAGCTTGTGACCGTGATCGGGTCGCATCGGCAGGCGGGCATCGCCACTCTCTTTGCGGCGTCGCTCCTCTTTAACCAGCTCGCCGATCACGCCGACCATATCGACATCGCCGTCCAGATGGCCCGCCTCGATAAAGCTTGCGGGGTCATCGACATCGCGCCGCGTGGCGCGCAGATGCACGAAATGAATGTGCGGGGCGAACTCACGCGCCATCGCTACCAGGTTGTTGTCCTCGCGCACGCCATAGGAGCCGGTGCAAAACGTCAGGCCGTTGGCCGGGCTTTTGACCTGATCGAGCACCCAGCGCGCGTCCTCGGCGGTCGAGACAATGCGCGGCAGGCCCAGCAGCGGGCGCGGCGGGTCATCCGGATGCACCGCCAGACGCAGCCCGAGGCGCTCGGCCACCGGCACCACGGCCTGCAGGAAATGACGATAGTTGGCGCGTAGCTGACCCTCGTCGATGGCCTCATACGCCCCCAGGTGCTCAAGAAACTGCGCCAGGGTGTAGTGCTGATCGGCGCCTGGCAGCCCGGCGATCAGGGTGGTGACCAGCCGCTCGCGCGCGGTGTCATCCATGCCCTCGAAACGCTGTCGCGCCGCCTCGATTTCAGCCTCGCTGTACAGTGCCCGGGCGCCGGGGCGCTCGAGAATGAACAGTTCAAAGGCGGCAAAACTTGTCTGGTCAAAACGCAGGGCCAGCCCGCCCTCTTCCAGCGGCCATTCAAGCTCGGTGCGCGTCCAGTCCAGAATCGGCATGAAGTTGTAGCACACCGTATCGATGCCGCAGGCGGCCAGGTTTTCCAGCGTCTGACAGAATACCCCGATGGCGCGGTCGCGAGCCTCGGCATCCAGCGCCTGCTTGATCGCCTCCGGCACCGGCACACTTTCCACCACCGACCATGACAGCCCCGCCGCCTCGATCAGGCGCTGGCGCGCGGCAATCTCTTCGACCGACCAGGGGACATCCGGGGCGTGACCGTGCAGTGCAGTGACGATGCCGGTAGCCCCGGCCTGACGGATCTCGGCCAGTGTCACCGGGTCGTTGGGGCCAAACCAGCGCCAGGTATGTTCCATGCCTCTCTCCTGCCTTTAAGCCTTTAAGCCTTTAAGCCCCGGGCGCTGCCCGGAGAATCTGACGTCGACTCAGATGCTGGCCAGATGCTGCTCAAGCGCGGCGCGCATGCCCAGGCGCTCGATGGCCTCCAGTGTTTGCTGCACCTGATCATTAAAACGCGGCGCGCTGACCAGCGTCGGGGCAAAGATCGCCTCGATGGCCATGGCGGCCACCGCCCGATCCGCGCTGCGCTCATGGCCATGGCACTGCGCCAGTTGATCCGCCATCGGGTCGCTGACCGGGTAGGCATGGCCCTGCTCGTCCTCGCCGCGGGTATAGCGAATCCACGCCGCCACGCCGAATACGGTGGCGGCCAGGGCCTGCTCGTCCTGACTCTCGGCCAGGCGTTGCTCACCGCCACGCAGCCAGCGCTGGGGAAGCTTCTGCGAGCCGTCCATGGCGATCTGGTGCAGGCGGTGACGCAGACTGTCGTTGCCAAAGCGCGCCATCAGCGCGTCGGCGTAGCCTTCCAGCGACACGCTTGCCGGCATCGATAGCGTTGGTGCGGCTTCCTCAAGCATGTAGCGACGCAGCAGCTTTTGCAGCAGCGGGTCAGCGACCGTCTGCGCAACCGTTTCCAGACCCATCAGGGGGCCGGTATAGGCCAAAAGCGAGTGCGCGCCGTTGAGCATGCGAAGCTTCATGGTCTCGAACGGCGCCACATCCTCGACCATTTCGACACCGGCCTGCCCCCAGTCGGGCCGGCCCTGGGGAAAGTGATCCTCGATCACCCACTGCAAAAAGGCCTCGCTGACCACGGCCGCGGAGTCGTCACAGCCCAGTGCCTGAAGGCGCTCGAAGGCCTCGTCGTCCATCGCCGGCACGATGCGATCCACCATGCTGGAAGGAAAGGCCACCTGCGTGTCGATCCACTCGGCAAGTTCGGTATCCCGCCTTTCGGCCAGGGCCACCACGGCCCGACGGGTGCGCTCGCCGTTGTCCGGCATGTTGTCACAGCAAAGCACCGTAAACGGCGGAATGCCGGCCTGTCGGCGCCGCGCCAGCGCCTCGACCAGAATGCCCGGCGCCGTACGCGGGGCCTCGGGATGGGCGATGTCGGCGGCAATGGCCGGCTCCTCGCTCAGCAGCGTCCCCTCACTGGGGCTCAGGTAATAGCCCTTCTCGGTGACCGTGAGCGTGACGATGCGGGTATTGGCATCACTCAGGCGGGACAGCAGCGCGGGGAGATCCTCGCCCTGCTGCCCCTGTCGATCGATGCCGGTAAACAGCGTCTCGCTGATGGCACGAATCTCGCGCAGGGTGACATGAGCGCGGTCGGTGTATTCGGCCAGATGGTAGCGAAACCCCTGGTCACGCAGGGTCTCCACCAGCGCGCGATTGCCGCGGATGTTGACGCTGCAGATGCCCCACTCACGCTCGCCGCGGGCGATGCACTGCTCCACCACCTGCGCCTGATGGGCCCGGTGGAAGGCGCCGAGTCCCAGATGCACGATCCCGATGCGCTCGGGCGCATGCCCGGAGGGAATGCGCACCACTTCGGGAGCGTCGTGGCTGTCGGATGAACTCATCAATCTCTCCTTGTCTGTGGCGCCGATACGGCGTCAAACGCCACGTTATCCTGCCGGTCCCATGACCAGATTGGGCAGCCACAGCGAAATGGCCGGGATGTACATCACCAGCCCCAGGACCGCCAGGTTGCACAGCAGAAACGGAATGATGGCGCGGGCCACTTCACTCATGCGGATCTCGCCGATCCCTGCTACCACGAACAGGCAGATGCCCACCGGCGGCGTGGTCAGACCGATCATCAGATTCAGTACCGCCATGATGCCAAAGTGCACCGGATCAACGCCGACGCCGGTCGCCACGCCCAGCAGCGCCGGGAACAAAATGATCAGCGCCGCAATGGTCTCCATGAAGGTGCCGACAAACAGCAAAATCAGATTGAGGATCAAAATCACCATCAGCGGGTTTTCGCTGATGCCCAGGATGCCATCGGCAATCATCTGCGGGATGCGCTCGCTGGTCAGAATCCAGCCAAACAGATTGGCCAGCCCCACCAGCATCATCAGCGCGGCGGAGGTCAGGGCAGCATCCACGAACAGCTTTGGCAGATTGCGCCAGTTCAGCCCCTTGTAGACGAACATGCCCACCACCATCGCGTAGATACAGGCCACGATCGAGGCCTCGGTGGGCGTAAAGAAGCCGCCGATGATCCCGTAGAGAATGATGAAGGTCATCAAAAGCGCCCAGAACGCGCTCTTGCCTTCGATCAGAATCTCCTTGAGCGTGGCGCGCTTCTCTTTCGGATAGCCCCGTTTGACCGCCAGCACATACACCGTGAGCATCATGCCCAGTGCCAGCAATATGCCCGGCACCACGCCTGCCATGAACATGCGACCGACCGAGATGCCGGAAAGCGACCCCACAATAATCATCGGCACGCTGGGCGGAATGATCGGGCCGATTGTCGAGGAAGCCGCCGTCACGGCTGCGGCAAAGGGCTTGTCATAGCCGGCTTTCGACATGCCGGGGATCATGACCGAGCCGACGCTTGCGGCGTCGGCCACGGCGGTGCCGGAAATGCCGCCAAAGATCATCGACCCGCCCACGTTGGCCAGCCCCAGGCCGCCGCGAATGTGACCGACCACGGCGTTGGAAAAGCGCACGATGTGTTCGGTGATGTTACCCACGTTCATCAGGTTACCGGCCAGAATGAAGCCTGGAATACACAGCAGAACAAACGAGTCCATGCCGGCAAACATGCGCTGGGGCACGATGGTCAGCGGGATACCGGCAAAAAACAGATAGGCCGCCGAGGAGATGCCAAGCGCGAAGGCGATCGGAATGCCGGCAAACAGCAGCACGAAAAATACGGCAAACAGCATCAATACTTCCATGGTGCTACCTCTGCCCGGTGCCGGGCGTTGTCTTGTGGTCACGAGACAGGCCCAAAAGCCCGGCCACGGCTTCAATGGCACCGATCACGCCATACAAAATGACCATGGCAAACAGCACCACGGTGGCGCCAAAGACCCACTGCATCGATACCTTGAGCGCCGGCGAGGTCTGAAAGGCGCCGATGCTGGCGTACTGCCAGGCATAGGGCAGGATCAGCCAGGCAAAGCCGACCAGCACGACGCTCATCAACAGCTGATAGAGACAGGCGCCCCTGACACCGAATCGGTGATGAAAGAGCTCCAGACTGATGTGCTTGCCGCGGCGCATGACCAGTCCGGCACTCACGGCAATCATCATGATAAAGAGATAGCGCGACAGCTCCTCGGTCCAGACCGGTGCCGCCGGCAGTATCAAACGCCCCAGAATCTGCACGATCACGACGCCGGCGATGGCCACCAGTATCAGCCCGGCGACCGTTGCGAGTATTCGATCCAGAACGTTGACCAGGGCGCCGAACACCCCGCCCAGACGCGGCACCCGACCCAGAACATCGAGCGCTTCCAGCGCCTCGCTGGCCCGTTTTTCAGTGTCACTCACGTTGTCTCTCCTGCTGTCACGCCCTCCGGGCAATATGCACGGAAGGCGTGAGAGTCAGCGGTTTGCCCATGGCTCGACGACGAGCCGGCAGCGATCAGAGCTGTTCGATACGCTCGAGAAGCGCGGTCTGCTCCGGATCAAGCGCCTTTTTGATGGCCGGCATGGCCTTGTCGGCAAAGGCCTGGGTGTCGACCTCGACAAAGGTCATGCCCTTGTCCTTGAGCGCCTGTTCAAGACGGGTCTGGTCTTCGGCAAAAAGCTCACGCTCATAGCCTTGCATGTCGCCGGCGGCCTCGCGCACGACCTGCTGCAGATCGTCGGGCATGCCCTCAAGCTGGCGCTTGCCGATCACGACATAGATCCAGCTTCTGACGTGATCGGTCATGTTCACGTAATCCTGCACTTCGGACAGGCTCGCGCTTTCGATCAGCGACAGCGGGTTTTCCTGACCGTCGATGGTGCCCTGCTGCAGCGAGGTGAACACTTCGCTGAAGGCCATGGGCGTAGGCCGTGCCCCCAGCGCCTGCCAGGTGTCCACAAACAGCGGCACGTTGGGCACGCGCAGACGCAGACCCTTCAGGTCATCCGGTGTCTTGATCTCGCGATTGGCGGTCAGCTCACGGGCGCCGCGCTCAAACCAGGTCAGCGGGACCAGGCCGGTACGCTCGGTAATCTGGGCTTCGATCTCGCTGCCGATCTCGCCATCAACCGCCCTTTCCAGCTGGTCGCTGTCACGAAAGGCGTAGGGGACGGCCATCATGGCGGCCTTGGGCGCCCAGTTCTGCAGGCTCTCACCGGTAATGGTGATATCCGCCGTGCCCAGCTGGATGGAGTTGATCATGTCCATCTCGTTGCCCAGCTGCTCGTTGGGATAGACCTGCACTTCGATACGACCGTCGGAGTTCTTTTCGACCTCCTCCTTGAAGTGCATGGCGGCCTTGTTCCAGATGTTCTGCTCGTTGGCCAGGTGACCGAACTTCAGCGTGTAGTCGGCGGCCTGTACCGGCGTGGCCATTGCCAGAACCCCGGCGGCCAGCACGCCGGCACTGATAAGCTGCGACAGACGCAGACGAGACAATTGACGCATCGACATACCTTGCTCCTGCAGGGCCCGGGCCCTGATCAAAATCCAGCGGTGGGATCATCGGCTGCTCGGCAGCCCGTATCTATCACCCTGCTCGTTTCCAGGCAGGACACCATCGACCTACCAGTGCCAGAGCGTGCCATCCTCGAGCCGATTGACCGGCAGGCTGGCGCGCTTGTAGGGGTACTTCGCCGCCAGTGCCTCGTCGATATCCACGCCGTGGCCGGGGGCTTCGCCCGGCGTAAAGTGGCCATCCTCGAAGCGGTAGGCGTGCGGGAAAACTTCCTCGATCTCCTCGCTGTGCGGCATATGCTCCTGAATGCCGAAGTTGGGCACCCAGGTATCGAAATGCAGCGCCGCGCCCATGCAGACCGGCGACAGATCGGTCGGACCGTGAAAGCCGGTGCGCACGTGATACAGCTCGGCCAGTGCCGCGATGCGGCGGACATGCGTGATACCGCCGGCATGGGTCAGGGTGGCGCGGATGTAGTCGATCGACTGTGACTCGATCAGCTCGCGGCAGTCGTGGATGGAGTTGAAGACCTCCCCCACCGCCAGCGGCGTGGTGGTGTGCTGACGAATCATTTTGAAGGCGCTCTGGTTTTCGGCCGGCACGCAGTCCTCGAGCCAGAACAGATGATAGGGCTCGACCTCCTTGCCCAGTCGCGCCGCCTCGATGGGCGTCAGGCGGTGGTGCACGTCATGCAGGATGTGCAGGTCGTCACCGAAGCGCTCGCGAACGGCCTGAAAGAGCTTTGGCACGTGGTTGAGATACTTCGAGGTGCTCCAGACGTTCTCGCTGGGCAGGCTCGAATCGGCCGGCTCATAGCGCTCGCCGGCCTTTTTGGCCACGCCATAGGTGGAGGCGATGCCGGGAATGCCGCACTGAACGCGCACGGCGCGATAGCCCTGCTCGACGTGGCGGGCAACCTCTTCAAGACAGCCCTCGATGTCGTGGCCGGTGGCGTGGCCATAGACCATGATCCGGTCGCGGCTCTTGCCGCCCAGCAGCTTGTAGAGCGGCAGACCGGCAACCTTGCCCATGATGTCCCACAGCGCCATGTCCACGGCACTGATCGCCGACATGGTGACCGGCCCCCGGCGCCAGTAGGCACCGCGATAGAAAAACTGCCAGATATCCTCGATGTTCGATGGATCGCGCCCGATCAGTGCCGGGGCCACGTGCTCCTCGAGATAGGCCACGACCGCCAGTTCCCGACCGTTGAGCGTGGCATCGCCGATGCCGTAGACCCCTTCATCGGTTTCGATTTTCAGCGTGACCAGATTTCGACCCGGACAGGTGACGATGACGCGTGCATCCACAATCTTCATAAGGGTTCTCTGCCTGTGTACATCAATGACGCCAGGCTACCTGCATTGTTATTGGTATACCAAATAGACATTGGTATACATCGGCGTCGCAAACCTTCACAACCGGCTTTAAAGTGTTGTCAGATAGGCTTTATCAGCACATCGTGCTGGAATTGGCATGCCGAAAAGAAGCGTCCGGTAACCGGAGTTGTCGTGGCCGATCACCGATCGGCGCCATCATGGGGAGGTCGGGATGCGCCGACAGTATCAGATCATTGGCGAGCAGATCGGCGAGCAGATCGATCGCGACGGCTATCGCCCCGGCGACAGGCTGCCCACGGAGCGTGAGTACGCCGAACGCTTTGATGTCAGCCGTACGGTGGTACGCGAAGCCTTCATCATGCTGGAGCTGGCCGGGCGCGTAGAGGTACGCAAGGGGTCGGGCACCTATGTCTGTCACGCCGACGAAGCCCCCCTGCCCTCGCCGGCGCCTGCAGGGCCTGTCGAGGACATCGGGCCCTTCGAGCTTTTGAAGGCGCGTCAGGTGGTGGAAAGCGCCGTGGCCGCGGCGGCGGCCGAGCTGGTCACGCCGAGCGATATGCGCGCCCTGTCTGCCCTGCTGGCCCAGGAGCGACAGGCGCTGAAAACTTCCATTGGCGGGAAGGAGCTGACCAACGCGCCCGATCAGGCCGACCGGGCCTTTCATCTCTTGATTGCCAGAGCCAGCCAGAACACCCTGCTCGAGGACGCCGTCAATCGACTCTGGGAGCAGCGCGATCGCAGCCGCATGTGGCGGCGTCTGCACGGGCGCATCATGGACTTTTCCTATCGCCGCAGCTGGCTTGATGACCATGATCGTATTCTTGCCTGCCTTAAAAAACGGGACAGCGCCGGTGCTCATGACGCGATGTGGGCCCACATCGATCATGTCATGCATACGCTGTTCACCCACTCCGATACCGATGACCCGGGGTTTGACGGCTACCTCTTTACCCGCGGCATCGAGCCTCCGACCTCCTGATCTCTCCCGCCCGCTGACGGCAGGTACCTTATCTGCCGGGTCGCCAGCCCCATGCATCTGACCTAATGTAGACAGATGCAGCGCGCGAATCTGCATTCAATCCCGACAGACCGCGCGGCGAATAACAATTCCAACAGCTCTGGTCAGCAGCCCCTTTGTGCTGACCGACACGGGAGGTGGCATGGCGTGGCTGGACTATGCGGTGATCACGGTGTACCTGGGCGGCTTTTTGCTGCTGGGGCAGCTGTTCAGAAAGCAGCACACCGGCAAGGACTACTTTCTGGGCAGCCGCAGTTTTGGCTGGTTCCCGCTGTCACTGTCGGCGGCGGCCACCCAGCTTTCAGCGGTGAGCTTTATCTCGGCGCCTGCCTTTGTCGGCATGAAAGACGGCGGCGGCCTGATCTGGCTGACCTATGAGTTTGCCGTGCCGCTGGCGATGATGGCGCTGATCGTGCTCTTTTTCCCGACGCTTTATGCCGCCGGCGTGGTCAGCATCTACGGCTATCTGGAAAAACGCTTCGGGCGCAGTACCCGCATTCTGCTAAGCCTTGTCTTTCAGTTCTCGCGCGCCTTCGCCACCAGCGTCATGGTCTACGCCATCGCACTGATTCTCACCCATGCCATCGGCCTGCCGCTGTGGGCCACCATTGTCGTCATCGGCGTGGTCACGCTGGTGTATTCGTGTCAGGGCGGCATGAAGGCCGTGGTCTACGGCGATGTGATCCAGATGGCGTTGCTGGTGACCGGTCTGGTGGTCTGTCTGGTGTTTGCCCTGTCGCTGATCGGCGGCTGGGATGTCTTTATCGCCAATGTCGACCCGGCACGCCTTGAAACCGTGCGCTTTGATGACTTCGGCATCAGCAGTGGCAACAACGGTTTCGGCTTCTGGCCCATGGTGGTTGGCGGGCTGTTTCTCTACGCCGCCTATTACGGCGCCGACCAGAGCCAGGCCCAGCGGCTGCTGTCCGCCCGTGACGCGCGCACCGTGCGCCATACCCTGCTGGCCAACGGACTGCTGCGCTTTCCGGTCACGCTGTGCTACTGCCTTTTGGGGCTGGTGCTGGGCACCCTTGCCGTGACGCACCCGGAATTTCGCGCCCTGGTGCCCGTGGATGAACCGGATCTGATGGTGCCGCTGTTCATGCGCGACTATCTGCCCGCGGGGCTGACCGGCATTTTGATCGTGGCGATCTTTTCAGCGGCCATGTCCTCGGTCAGCTCGGCGATCAATTCGCTGTCGGCGGCCAGCGTCGAGGATCTTTTCGTGCGCGGCCGTGACATCGATGACAAGCGCTACATGCGCCTCTCCCGTCTTGCCTCCATCTTCTGGGGCGTGGTCTGCATCACGCTGGCCTTTTTTACCGGCAACATCGCCTCGACCATCATTGAGGCGATCAACAAGGTCGGCTCGCTCTTTTTCGGCCCGATGCTGGCCACCTTTCTGGCCGCCATCCTGATCCGGCGCATCAACGGTATCGGGGCCAACTGCGGACTGATCACAGGCGTCGGTCTCAACGCCTTTTTGTGGCTTTATGTGCCGCAGCTTTTCTGGTTCTGGTGGAACGTCATCGGGGCCGTGGCCATGCTCGTCGTCGCTCTGATCGTCAGCGCCGTGACACAGCGCCGCACACACAGCGAGGTCATGCCCCGCCCCGTGCTGGATCTTCATGTGCCCACAATCGCGATACTGGGCGCGTTTTTTATAATCATCGTGGGATTTAGCGTCTGGCTGCCGAGCCTTTTTGGGTAATTCAATCGCCTCGATAGCTGAACTCAGCCTTGATATCGGGGCAGGACATACCGAAATTGCTTATGAGCAGATTGCGATGGCGTGCCATGACAACACGCCACCCAGCCCGGCAGCAGCGGGCCGTTTTCACTGGTCTCGACAAAAGGATGTGACTCATGAGCAGTGCCAGCACGCGCAACATCAAGGATGCCAACCAGAAGAGCGCAACGACGCTTTATCCGACGCGCAACGATATCCCCGAAGGCGAGCGCGAAAAGGTCGTGGCGGTCATGAATGCTCGACTGGCCGAGCTGATCGACCTGGCGCTGGTGATCAAGCAGGCCCACTGGAACCTCAAGGGACCGCAGTTCATCGCCGTTCACGAGATGCTTGACGGTTTCAGAAGCGGCATCGATGCCCACGTCGATGAAGTCGCCGAGCGTCTGGTCCAGCTGGGCGGCACAGCACTGGGCACGGTGCAACAGGTTTCGAAGAACACCAGCCTGGAAAGCTATCCGGCCAACATTCACCGCATCGAGGATCATCTCAAGGCGCTGGCCGATCACTACGCCGGGGTGGGTGCCACGGTGCGCAAGTCCATCAATGAGGCCGACGAGCTCGGCGATGCCGACTCTTCCGACCTGTTGACCGGTGTCTCGCGCACGCTCGACAGCAACCTGTGGTTCATCGAGGCTCACATGCAGGAAGGTGCCTGAGCCCCGGGCGCACACTTTCGGCCATGCCGTCGGCATTGAAATGACAACGGGAGCGCCCATCAGGGCGCTCCCGTTTTTTAATGCCAAACCCGTTACTCAGGGCATCTCGGGCATGTACTCGACATCGATGATGGCGCCGCGATGGCCGATGACAGTGGCCGCCAGCCGATGGCCCCAGCGCGCGGCCTGCTCGACATCGCCGCCGGTCAGGCGACAGGCCAGATAGCCGGCGCTGAAGGAGTCCCCCGCCGCCGTGGTGTCTACCACCTTCTCGACCCGCTCGCCGGCCACTTCATGACGCACGCCCTCATACTCGATCAGACAGCTTTCGGCGCCGCGCTTGATCACGATCTCGCCCACACCCTGGTCGCGATAAAACGCAAACAGCGCTTCGGGTGTTTCAAAGCCAAACAGCGCCTGGTCATCCTCGAAGGTGACAATGGCCAGATCGACGTGTGCCAGCAGCGCCTGATGCGCGTGACGGGCGCTCTCGGCGTCCTGCCAGAGCCGAGGGCGGTAGTTGTTGTCAAACACCACCTTCACGCCCCGGGCCCGCAGCCCGGACAGTCCCGCCATCAATCGCTCGCGGCCCTGATCGGTCAGAATGGCCAGACTGATGCCGCTGAGATAGAGCGTATTGCTGTGCGCCAGGCTTTCAAGCAGCCGCTCGCCCTCCTCGCCATCGAACATGAAACGGGCCGCGGCCTCACTGCGCCAGTAGTGAAAGCGCCGTTCGCCGGTCTCGTCGGTTTCGATGAAATAAAGCCCCGGCAGGCGCGACTCAAGGGTTCTGACGCTGTCGGTGCCGACGTTTTCCCGGGTAAAGCGCTCACGCATGGCCTGACTGAAACCGTCACTGCCCAGCGCCGTGACGTATTCCACTTTCAGCGATGTTCCCGCAAGACGAGCCAGATAGGCCGCCGTATTGAAGCTGTCGCCACCGAAGGTCTGATGAATGGACTGGCCCGGCCGACCATGCATTTCGATCATGCATTCGCCCATAAGCGCGATGGTTGATGACAAGATGGTTCTCCCTTTCCGGCATTGTATTTTGCGACGATGCACCCGAAGCTAGTCTGACTCAAGCCATTACAATATTCCCAAAATTTCATGACTGTTACCGAGAGAACAGTTTCAGGAGCCCCCCCCATGGCACGCATCAAATGCCTGATCTTCGACTGCGACGGCACTCTGGTCGACAGTGAACCCCTGCTGGCCGACGTTCTGGCGCAGAGTCTGCCGGAGGCCGGTCTGCCCTTCACGGCAAGCGATTACATGAATGAATTTCGCGGCGTGGTGTATGCCCATATCGTGGCGGAACTCGAAAAGCGCCATGGCGCCGTGGATGAGACGGTCAAAAAAGAGACCGAAACGCGCATGCGCGCGCGTCTGATGGCCGGTCTCAAGGACAATCTGCAGATCATTGCCGGCATCGAGGCGGCCATGGAAACCCTGGCACCGGACTATCTGTGCTGTGTGGCCTCCAACGGACCGCTCAGCAAGATTCGCCAGTCCATGGAAGTCTCCGGACTGGGGCGCTTTTTCGGCGAGCATCTTTTTTCAGCCTATGAGGTAGGTCACTTCAAGCCGGACCCCGGGCTCTTTTTGCACGCCGCTCGCGCCATGGGCGTAGCGCCCGAGGCGTGTCTGGTCATCGATGACGCCCCCGTGGGCGTCACGGCAGCGCTGGACGCCGGCATGCAGGTGGCCCATATCAATCACTTTCCCGCAGAAGAGACCACGCCTGCACGAGCGCATGAACTGCTTTACATGAAGGATCTGCCCGCGCTGGTGCAAAGGCTGAATCAGGCCTGAGCCGGGCACCATGGCGCGTGACAGTGGTCAAAGCCATTATTGATCCCATGTATTGCCGGACAAGGAGACCTCCCATGGCACGCAGCGAACAGGAAATGATCGACGGTCTGTTTTCCCGTCTCAAGGAAGCCGAGGCGCAGACCGGCGAGCGTGACGAACAGGCGCAAAAGCGCATTGACGACCACGTTAATGAGCAGCCCGGCGCGCCCTACTACATGGCGCAGACCATCCTGGTACAGGAGGCGGCCATCAAGCGTCTCAACGCCCGCGTCGAGGCGCTGGAGAAGCAGAAAAGCGAGAAGCGCAGCAGCGGTGGCTTTCTGGCCGGTATCTTCGGTGCCGGTCAGGAGGATGAAAAACCCGCCGAGCAAGGCCGCCCCTCGAGCGCGTCAGGCCGCACGGCCGCTGCTGGCCCGGGACAGAACTGGCAGACCAGCGGCCCGGCATCAAACGCCCCCGGCAATGCCATGCGAGGTGGTGGCACGCGCGGCGGCGGCTTTTTGGGCGGGGCCCTGCAAACGGCGGCCGGCGTGGCCGGCGGGGTCATGCTCGGCAACATGCTGATGGGTATGTTCGGCAACCACCATGGCGATGCGATGGCCGATGCCATCGACGACCCGGTCGGCACCGACGACCAGAGCGATGCCGCAGACAGTAGCGACACCGGCACCGATCAGGGCGGGTTTGAACCGACTGGCTACGACGCCCAGGACAGTGCGCCTCAGGATGACGGCGGCTTTCAGGATGACAGCTCGTTTTTCGGCGGTGATGCAGGAGGATTTGACGACTTTGATGAACTCTGATGCCCGGCAGGGCCTTTCATGACGACAGGCATGGACAAACCGTAACGATATCCGTACCATATGCCGCCTTCGGAGAGGTGGTCGAGTGGCCGAAGGCGCCGGTCTCGAAAACCGGAGTGGGTTTGCGCCCACCGAGGGTTCGAATCCCTCCCTCTCCGCCATATCTGAAAAAACCGGTCCCAGTGGCCGGTTTTTTTATGCCTGCATGAAACGCTGATCTTTTTCGGGTCGGTGTCGGCCTCTCCTGCCCCCCAGATTCGGACATGAAAAAACCGGCGACAAGCGCCGGCCCTGGCAGATACTTTCGCGGCTTGTAACGCCGACGAGCGCTACTCCTGATACGGCATGGATTGCGCCGCCGTGCCCGAGGCGGGCTGGACCGGCTCGGCCACACGACGCAGCTCGATGTTGTGCGTGGTGTTGATGGGCTGACCGTTACAGTTCAACTGACGCAAACGGTCGTCACCGACGACCTGAAAGCTCATGCATCGCTCGTCGCTTTCCGGGTCGAGTCGATAGATCACGGCCTGCGGGTCGACCTGATTGCCACGCGTCACGACCCAGTCGCCTGCGCGCGTTCGGACATCGCGCTCGTCACTGCCACCCAGATAGCGCTGCTTGAGCGTGTAGGTCGCACCAAAACCTGTCATGCCGGAGGACACCAGCGTCAGCTCGGTTTCGATGCCCTCGCAGTCAGCGCAGGGCAGCACGCCCTGCCAGCTTTCGGCCACGGACATGACCTGCGGTGCCGATGACACCTGCGGCTGCTGGCTGCAGCCTCCCAGTACCAGACCGGCGGCTGCCAGCATGATGCCTCTGGAAAAAGCTTTTTTCATGACGCGCTCCCGTTTGCCGTTGACTGTCGTGCCCGGTCCAGCTCTGACCACACGTGACTATAGGCAACCGTAGTCGAGTCGCAAGCGCCTGTCGTGGCCGTCAGGAGATGATTCGATCGCGCCCGCGCCCCTTGGCCTGATAAAGCTTTTGATCCACGCCTTCTACCAGGTCATTGCTGCTCATGCCTCGGGCATTGATGATGCCGGCCGAAAAGGTGACCTGCAGCCCGCGCGGCCCAAGGTATTCAAGCGACAGGGTCTGACGAAGGCGTTCGAGCGCCTGAAGCGCACCGCATTGATCGATGCCCGGCAGGATCAGCATGAACTCTTCCCCGCCCCAGCGCACCAGGATATCGCTGGCACGCAGCTGGCGCGACAGTACCTCGGCGAACTGCTGGAGTACCTGATCACCGACGGTGTGTCCGTAGTCATCGTTGACGCGCTTGAAGTGATCGATATCCAGCAGGGCCACGCTGATATCGAGCCCCTGACGCTCGGCCTGCTCAAGAGCCGCTTCGAGACTGCTGATGCCGAAACGACGGTTGCGAATGCCGGTCAGCTCGTCGTGCGTGGCAAGATATTCAAGCCGCACGTTTTTCTCTTCCAGTGCCATCTCGAGCTTTTTACGCTCGCTGATGTCGACCAGAAAAATGACATCACGCGGCCGGCCATCCTCGCCCTCGATGCGCACGCTTTCGACAATGACCGTATGACGCTCGCCGTGACGCGCGACCAGTTCGCACTCCCCGAACTGCTGGCTGTGGCCATGATGGCTGCCCTGTGCGCCATGCTGCTGGCGCAGCAGGTACTGATGGCTGCTGTAGGGCACCACCATCGAAAAGGGGCGACCGATCAGCTCGTGCTCCTCATAGCCATGAAAGCGGCAGTAAGCCGGATTGACCATTTCGAAGCGGCCATCTTCGGTCAGCACACAGATGCCCATGGGCGTGGCGTTGATGATGCTCGAAATGCACTCCTGACTGCGCCTGAGCTCTTCGTGCTGAACGATCTGCTGGGTACAGTCCTGCACTACCATCATGATTCGCTGCGTCGGGCCGTCATCGGCCAGCCGACAACCGGTGAGGCCAAGCGCCATACGCCGGCCACCGTCGTTGAAACGAAGCCAGCGCACGCGCGGAATCTGCCTCTGACCGGCCGTCTCATTATCGAGATACCAGTCATGAGCAGGATGATGCCCCTGTTCATCGGGGTACCACTGCCAGGGTTCATTTTCGTCAAAGGGTGCAAAATGGTTCAGCAGGGCTCTGGCAGACTCGTTGATGCCTTCAAGCGTAACGCGCTCGCCACACCGGTAGACCAGTGCCGCGATGTTCAGCTTGTCGAGTGCCTCGATGGACGGGCAGTCGTCGGCGGGCGGCGGACAATGACTCATCTTGTGATGGTTACCTTTAATTACGTAAGCATTACTCATGGTCACATTATGGACACCGCTTCCACCTGCTTCCTGTCTGATTAATGCATTAATCATTTCTGACCAGAAAATACAGGGCAAAGAGTGCAAATGGCACAGGTCACATGAGCGAGCAACGTACCGGGGCATGGGATAATTAGGCTAAAAATTCGGAAGGGAATGATAAAAAATGGAACTTCATTGATCAGTCGAAAGGGTGATCCTGACGTATGCCGTTCGACACCTGCCGACCTGCGCCAAAAACATGAAAACCACGGCCGACCGGCTCATGATCGAAGACGTCACGCTGGCGGTTTCGCTTTACATTCCCTGACACTGCCATGGCTCTCCAGCCCTTCTGCCCTGCGAGATTTGCGGGCGTGAAAACCCTTGATGATTTGCCTTTTGCCATTACATGTCGGCCATCGGCCATCGGCCTTTTCAACCGGTCATTGAAAGGCATTGTGATCTCACGCCGGTGGCGTCATATCCACTGTCATCAGATAATCATCGGTATCATTTTGCTGTCGAGTTACCCATTGGCATGAAAGACTATAAGCCACGAGCCCCGTTTTTTCAGATGCTTTTTGTATAATCTGCGCCGTATTGAATGCCTGTTGATCGATGGCAGCGTCGCGCGCTTTTGGCCACCGGGGCCCTTGATTGCATGAATGACGCGCGCCTGAGCCGAGCCCTTTCAGGCGCCAACAGCGACAGGCTCTGGACGCACCTGCGCACGGAAGGCGTACAATGACGGATCAACGGCTTCATATCATTACTCCCGTGAGGTAGACCATGACGTTCAGGGTATTTGTGGATGGTCAGGAAGGCACGACCGGCCTGAGAATCTTTGACTATCTGCAGGCGCGCGAGGATATCGAACTGCTGCGCATCGCAAGCGATCGCCGCAAGGACCGGGACGAGCGCGCCCGCCTGATCAACCAGGCCGATGTCGTCTTTCTCTGCCTGCCGGATGAGGCGTCTCGCGAGGCCGCCTCGCTGGTCAACAACCCCGATACCTGCCTGATCGATGCCAGCACCGCCTTTCGTACCGACCCCGAATGGACCTACGGACTGCCGGAGCTGACACCGGGCCAGCGCGAGCGCATTCGCAAGAGCAAGCGCATCGCCAACGTGGGCTGTCACGCCAGCGCCTTTATCATGCTGGTCCGCCCGCTGATCGATGCCGGCCTGCTGCCGTCTGATTACCCCTTCTCGGCCTTTTCACTGACCGGCTACAGCGGCGGCGGCAAGAAAATGATCGCCGAGTTTGAAGCCGCAACGAACGGCTCGCTGGATGCCCCCCGCCCCTACGCCCTGACGCTTTCCCACAAGCATCTGCCGGAAATGCGCATTCATGGTGGCCTGGCGCGCTCGCCGGTATTCACACCGATCGTGGGCCACTTCCTGAAGGGGCTGTCGGTCAACATTGCGCTTCAGTGCTCGCACCTGCCCGAGGGCACCAGCGCCGAGAGTATCACTCGCGCCTGGCAGGCCCACTACGACAGTGCCCCCTTTGTGAACGTGATGGCTGCACAGGACAGTGACGCGCTCGATGGCGGCTTTTTTGACGTCACCGCCTGCAATGACACCAATCGGGTCGATCTGTGTGTCTTTGGCAATGAGGAGCGGCTGGCACTGGTGGCGCGCATGGACAATCTGGGCAAGGGTGCCGCCGGTGCCGCCGTACAGAACATGAATATTCACCTGGGGCTTGAGGAAACCACCGGCCTGTCTTGCCGGGTCGAATAACCGTCTGCCTTTTGGCGCGCATCCAGCGCGCCTGAAGGCCACCCGTGGTCCAGCCGTGACGGAACCCCATGATGAAAGAGCGCGTCACCCCCTTTCAGCTGTTCGTTCTGGTGCTGTCGATCTATGTCATCACTGCCATGGCCGTCAGCATGCTGGTGGCGCTGCCCCCGGAGCTTGTCCGGCTGCTGCGGTACATGGACTACATTGTCTGCCTGTTCTTTTTCATCGATTTTTGTCAGCGCTTCTTTCGCGCCGAAAGCAAACTGGCCTATATGCGCTGGGGCTGGATCGATCTGCTGGCCTGTATCCCGGCGGGCCTTTTTCAGGGCGCTCGCCTGTTTCGCGTGGTGCAGGTGCTCAGAGTGCTGCGCGCGATCAAATCGATGGAGATGATCTGGCAGCTTTTGTTTCGCAACCGCGCCGAAGGCGTGTTCGCCTCGGCCGCCACCGCCACGGTATTGCTGGTGGCCTTTGGCGCCATCACCATGCTGATGGTGGAAAGCCCCAACCCGGCAAGCCCGATCGAGACGGCCGAGGATGCGCTCTGGTGGGCGATCGTGACCGTTACGACCGTGGGCTATGGCGATTTTTACCCGGTCACGACGCTGGGGCGGGTCGTGGCCGTACTGTTGATGATTGGCGGCGTCGGGCTTTTCGGCAGCTTTGCCGCCTATGTCGGCTCACTGTTCATCGCCGATGACAGCGAGCGCGAATCCCGCGAGGCGCGTGCCCAGCGCGACATGACCCGCGCCCTTCATAACCAGATTCGTGAACTGACCGGTGAAGTGCGCGAGCTGCGTGAGCGGCTGGACCACATGCACGACGCCCCCAGGCCCCCTTCCCTGCCTGATGAGGACGATCAACGCCCTGGTCAAGACTCACGCCCCCGGTCTTGAAGGAAGGATGGGGCATAACGTCGCATTTGCATTACGCTTTATAAAAGGGGAGTGACGTGTTGCTCCCGGTCCACATGCACCCATGCACAAGGCGATGACATGACCCAGACCGACCATCAGCATCAAGAGGACGGGCAGCACCAGAAGGCGGCCCCACCGGCCGACGACACCACCATGTTCATCTTTGGCGCCAGCGGCGATCTGGTAAAGCGCCTGCTGGTCCCCTCGCTGTACAACCTGGACCGCGACGGTCTGCTCGACCGCGGCATGAACATTGTCGGCGTCGACATTGCCGATCATGACGACGACAGCTTTCGTGGCCATCTCAAGGATTTCATCGCCGACAAGGCCGCTGACAAGCATGCCGAAGGTGGCGGTCAGGAACTCGATGAAGACCACTGGCAGGATTTCGCCCAGCGTCTCCATTATCTGCAGGGCGATTTCACCGAGTCGGACATCTACGCCCAAATCAAGGCGCATCTGGACAACGCCTCCAGCGACAACGCCATCTTCTACTGCGCCACCGCACCGCGCTTTTTCGGCGAGATCGCCACGCAGCTTGGCCAGACCGATCTGATGAAGGAAGGCGACAACCGCTATCGTCGCATGGTGGTCGAAAAGCCCTTCGGTCACGACCTTGAATCGGCGAAGGCGCTCAATGCTCAGCTTCTGGAGGTCATGAAGGAAGAGCAGATCTATCGAATCGATCACTTTCTGGGCAAGGAGACCGTGCAGAACATCTTGGTCGCCCGCTTTGCCAACGTGTTGTTCGAGCCCTTCTGGAACAATCACTACATCGATCATATCCAGATCACCGCCGCCGAGACCGTGGGCGTCGAGACACGCGGCAAGTTCTACGAAAAAAGCGGCGCCATGCGCGACATGGTACCCAACCACCTGTTCCAGCTGCTCGCCATGGTCGCCATCGAGCCGCCGGCCGCCTTCGGCGCCGACGCCCTGCGCAGCGAAAAGGCCAAGGTGCTGGGTGCCCTGCGCCCCTGGCCCAGAGAAGAGGTGCGCCAGAACTCGGTGCGCGGTCAGTATCGTGCCGGCACCGCCAGCGACAAGGAGGTTCCGGGCTATCGGGACGAGCCCGATGTCGCAGAGGACAGCAATACCGAGACCTATGTCGCCATGAAGATGATGGTCGACAACTGGCGCTGGGTGAACGTGCCCTTTTATCTGCGCACCGGCAAGCGGCTGGGCGCGCGCGATACCGAGATCGCCATCTGCTTCAAGCCGGCCCCCTACGCCCAGTTCCGCGGCACCGATGTGGACCGGGTGACCTCCAACTGGCTGATCATTCAGCTGCAGCCCAATGAAGGCATGTGGTTCGACTTTCAGGCCAAGCGTCCGGGGCCGGAGCTGGAGATGGATACCGTCAAGATGGGCTTTGCCTACAAGGACTTCTTCGACCTGCCCGCCGCCACCGGCTATGAAACCCTGATCTATGACTGTCTGACCGGCGATCAGATGCTGTTTCAGCGCGTGGACACGATCGAAAACAGCTGGCGCGCCGTTCAACCCTTTCTGGACGCCTGGGCCGAGGACGACAGCGTCGAGGGCTATGAGGCCGGCTCCGACGGCCCGCAGAGCGCCGACGACCTGCTCGAGCGCGACGGTCGCCAGTGGCACAAGATCGGCGAGGTTACAGGGCCGGGCGTGGCACCGGTGCCGGGCAGTTCAAGGCGGAAATAGTATTAATTGAGATGATCGAACCCCTTTGATCAGCCAAAAGAAAAAGGGAGGACACGGCCCAGCCGCGTCCTCCCTTTTCATTAACCCTGAAAGCCGTAATGGCACGCTGGCGGCTTCCGGCAGGCTTTTCTACTGCCCCAGCTCGTCCCGCCAGGAGTGCTTCGGCGCGAAACCGACCAGACGACGCGCCTTCTCGTTGCTGTAAAAGGTCTCGAACTCGCCCATCTCGCGTTTGAGCGGTACCTCCGGGTAGAAACGCTCGATGACCTCGCGGTTTGTCAGACTCACCGATAGATCGTCATTGGCCACGTTGAACACCTCGTAGCCCAGACCATCCGTTTTCAGGCAGCAATCGACCATCTGCCCCAGATCGCGGGCATCGATGTAGGCAAAGATGTTGCGACGGCGCAGAGCCGGGTCATCCATGAACGCCGGAAACTTCTCACGGTACTCATGGGGCTCGATCACGTTGTTGATGCGCAGGCCGTAGATATCGATGCCCGAGCGCGCCTGAAACGAGCGCGCGGTGACCTCGTTGACCACCTTGCTCATGGCATAGCTGTCCTGCGGGACGGTGGGGTGCGCCTCATCCACGGGCAGGTACTCGGGCTTTACCTCGCCATCAGCAAAGCAGACCCCGTAGGTGGTTTCGCTGGAAGCGAAAATCACCTTGGGAATGCCCAGTCTGGTGGCGGCGTCCAGCACGTTATAGGTGCCCAGCGTATTGATGCGATACGTCTCGTTGTCGGGCCGGAGCAGGATGGCCGGTATGGCCGCGAAGTGGACGATGGCATCGTAGTGCGGCACACCGGTGCCCGGTTCCAGCTCGTCATGACGGGCGTAGGCCTGACAGGCGTTGAACACCTGGCCTGCGTCGGTCAGGTCGGTGGTCAAATGCGCGATGCCGGGCGTGTCGGACGGCGCCCAGTCCAGGTTGGTGACCTGATGCCCCTGGTCGCGAAGATAAGCGCTCGCGTGGCGGCCGGCCTTGCCGCTGCCACCTGTAAACAGAATGCGCATGGGGTCTCCCGGTTGATGAAACAGTCATGACACCCTGGCAAGGTGCGACCCGACGCGCCAGTGAGCAGGGCGTTCGCTTGACGCTGACAGGCCACACCCGGGCGCCCGGCGCGCTACGCCACCAGCCTTTGCAGGGCAAAGCCGGCAATCGCGGTGTCCTGCACGCCGGTGCCGGTCAGGTCGCACACCGTGATCTGATCACGCGTCGTGCGCGGTGACTGCCCCGAGGCAATGATTTGGCCCAGCTCCTGCACTTCGAAGGAAGGCGCCTTGCCGGCGTATACCTTGAGCTCGCCGTTGGTCTCGCTCTGGGCGCGGGTATCGGCCACGAAGGCATCGGCGCGCGTCATCACCGACTCGTCCAGTTCGCGCTTTTCCGGGCTGTCCGAGCCCATGGCGGTGACATGCACCCCGGCGAGCAGATACGAGGCGTCCAGCAGCGGGGATTTCGACGGCGTGGTGGTGATGATCACGTCCGCCTCGCGACAGGCGCGCTCGATCTCGTCATGGACGTTGACGGTCAGGTCGTCAAAGCGCTTTCGCATGCGCTCGGCGTACGCCTCGGCCCGGTCGGTATCGCGCGCCCAGACATCAACGGTGTCGATGTCGCGCACCAGCCTGAGCGCGGCAATCTGTAGCTCGGCTTGAACGCCGGCGCCGAGCACGGCCGCACGTCGGCTCTCCTTGCGTGACAGGTGCTTTGCGGCAATGGCACCGGCCAGCGCCGTGCGAATGTCGGTGAGATAGCCCTCATCAAAGAGCACCGCTTCCACCAACCCGGTTCTGGCCGAGAAGACGATCATCAGCCCGTTGAGACTCGGCAGGCCGATGGAGGGGTTGTCAAAAAACCCGGGACTGACCTTGATGGCGAAGCGGTCGTTGCCGCGAATGTGGGCGGTCTTGACGTCGACCTCGCCGTTGGACTCCTCGATCGCCATGGACAGAATCGGCGGCTGCACCACCTGCCCCAGTCCGAGCGCCCGAAAGCCGGCCTCGACGGCATCGAGTGCCGCGTGATCAAGCCGGACGACGTCCTGAATCTGCGTGCGATTGTAAAGCTCCATGCCCGCTCCCTGTGTCCTCAAATGGTGGTTGATCCGTCGACCATGTGTTTGGCCCGCTGCCAGGTGGCCATGTCCACGCCGCTGCCGGAAACAATCAGCGCGACCTTCTCACCGCGAATGTCGATGGCATGCTCCTCGAGCGCGGCCAGACCCACCACGGCCGCCCCTTCTACCAGCATCTTCTCGGTTTCCAGAAAGTGCACCATGGCGCGGGCGATGGCGTGCTCGCTGACCTGGCAGTGATCGGTCATCACCTCGCGCACCAGCGACCAGGTGCAGCGGTTTTCAAGGCCGATGCCGCCGCCGAGGGAATCCGCCAGCGTCTCAACCTCCTCGACCGCGACCGGGTGGCCGGCGATCAGGCTCTCGATCATCGCCGCCCCTGCCATCATGCTCACGCCGGTGACCTGCACCTGCGGATTGATCGCGCGTACGGCGCGACCGATGCCCCCCAGCAGCCCGCCGCCGGAAAGGCCGATCAGCACCCGATCAAGCCCGGGGACATCTTCCATCAGCTCCAGGCCGATAGTGCCCTGCCCGGCCACGATCAGCGGATCATCGAAGGGCTCGATCAGCGTCATGCCGTCGTCTTTCACCAGCCGGCGCGCTTCCACGAAGGCATCATCCTGACTACGCCCGACCGTACGCACCTCGGCGCCCAGCGCCTCGATGGCGGCCACCTTGTTGGCCGGCACCAGCTCCGAGACACAGATGATGGCGCGCGCCCCCAGCCGGGACGCCGCCCAGGCCACCGCCCGACCGTGGTTGCCGGTCGAGGCCGTGGTCACACCGCGTGCCAGCGTCGCCTCGTCCAGCGCGGCAATGGCGTTGAGCGCGCCTCGAAGCTTGAAGGCGCCGCTGGGTTGCAGGGTCTCGAGCTTGAGATAGACCTCGGCGTCAAAGCGATGGGACAGCGCCACGGACTTCACCAGCGGCGTTCTGGCTGCCTGCCCCGCCAGGCGTGCGCGGGCCAGATAGATATCATGCAGGGTGACGGGATGGCAGTTCATGGGGCTCTCGGTCGATAAAAGGCGGATGCGCCACGGTCTTTCACTCTGGAACCGTTCACCCTGGCGCATGGGCCGGAACGCTTCAAGGCGGCCCGATTCAGCCATACCGGCTCAGCTACCGGACGGGCCCGGCATGTTGCCCAGACAGAAGTACTTGGTGTCCAGATACTCCTCCAGGCCCTGTGCGCCGCCCTCACGACCCAGCCCCGACTGCTTGACCCCGCCGAAGGGAATCGGTGCGCCGGTCATCTTCAACGTGTTGACGCTGATCATGCCGTACTCGAGCCCGCGCATCATCTTCCAGAGGCGCTTGACGTCGTTGCTGTAGACATAGGCCGCCAGCCCGTATTCGGTGTCGTTGGCCGCCACCACGACTGCCTCGTCGTCATCAAAGGCACACACGCCAGCCACCGGCGAGAAGGTCTCCTCGCGAAAGACGCGCATCTCCGGGGTGATATCCGCCAGCAGCGTGGGCATGAAGAAGTTGGCCCCCGGCGCCATCGACTGGTTGCCCGCCACCAGCCGGGCCCCCTGATGCACGGCGTCCTCGACAATGGCGTTCGCTGCCTCCACGGCCCGACGATGGATCAGCGGCCCGATATCGACCTCCATCATGCCGCTGCCCACTTTCAGCGCCTTCATGTGCACGGCAAAACGCTCCAGAAAACGGTCATGGATACGCCGATGCACGAAGATGCGATTGGCCGCCAGACAGTCCTGACCGGCGGTCTGAAACTTCGCCGCGACCGCGTCACGGGCCGCTTCATCGACGTCGACATCCTCACAGACGATAAAGGGCGCGTTGCCGCCCAGCTCCAGCGACATGCGCTTGACGCTGCCGGCGCTTTGACGCATCAGCAGCTTGCCCACCCGCGTGGAGCCGGTAAACGAGACCGAGCGTACCCGACTATCGGTGCAGAGCACCTCCGAGACCGTGGCCGGCTCGCCGGTGACCACGTTAAAAACGCCCGGTGGGATGCCGGCGCGCTCGGCAAGCTCGGCCAGCGCCAGTGCGGTGAACGGCGTTTCGTTGGCCGGCTTGACGATCACCGGACAGCCCGCCGCCAGCGCCGCGCCCGCCTTGCGGGTAATCATAGCCAGCGGAAAGTTCCACGGGGTGAACATGGCCGACACGCCTACCGGCTCCTTGAGGGTGCCCAGCATGGCATTGGGGATATGACTCGGAATCGTCACGCCGTAGGCACGGCGCGCCTCTTCGGCAAACCACTGGATGAAGCTGGCGCCGTAATCGACTTCACCGCGAGCATCGCGCAGCGGCTTGCCCTGCTCCAGCGTCATGAGATGGGCCAGGTCCTCGCGGTGCTCATGCAACAGCTGGTACCAGCGATGAAGACGCTGGCCGCGGGCCTCCACCGACAGCGCCCGCCAGCCGGCAAAGGCGCGCTCGGCCGCTGTCACGGCGCCGGTGATCTGTTCAGCGTCGAGCAGCGCACAAAACCCCAGGGTTTCGCCGTTGGCCGGGTCCAGCACCACCTCGTCGCGGTTGCTGGTGCCGGCCGTCCATTGCCCGTTGATATAGGCCAGTTGACGAAAAAGGCGTGGATCGTTGAGCTGCATGTCACCTCCCGGACGCGAACGCGTCATGGATGAGCGTCTACCGGCAGACGCTGAAGGCGCTGCCGCTACCTGACTTACAGCGTGACAGATCCGGTGATCGTCTTTTTTCTGTCCCGGCGCCGGCCATCGGCAATTTTTTTCCTTGTGGGTGGTGCAACCTGGCATTTTTTTGGCTGATGGCGGTGCAGTGTCCGGCAAAACAGGCCCCTGCAGACACAAAAACGCCGCCCCGAAGGGCGGCGCGATCAGCCACGGTAGAGCCCGCGTTTAGTTCGCAGTCTGGCTGTCGTTGTCCATGTGCTCATCGACCCACTCACCGGCGACCTCGGCCGGGTCGGCCTTGTCGATCTCGACGCGATGGTTCATGGCCTGCAGATCCTGCGTCGACAGTGCCGCGGAGACGCGATTGAGGCTGTCGCGCATCTCATCGGTCAGCGCCTCGCTACGCCCGATCGGCACGATGTTCTGGGCCGGTTCCAGATCCTTGTCATCCACCAGTGCCACCCAGTTGTTCTCGGCAATCGCGCCCTGAGAGGAGAACATGCGCGCCACGTCGATATCGCCGTTGGCCAGCGCCCCGCGGGTCAGCGGCCCGCCGGCATCGAGTGAGCGAAAACCGGCAAACTCGATGTCATAGACCCGCTTGAGACCGGGAATGCCGACATCGCGCGTGCGCGTTTCCGGCGGCCCGCCCAGCGTCAGCTCTCCGGAGACCGGGGCCAGGTCGGAAAAGGTTTCAAGGCCGTACTGGTCGGCGGTCTCACGCGTGACCACCAGCGCATCACGATCCTCGGCCGGTGAAGCGTCCAGCGCCTCGAGCCCGTCAGGCAGGACCTCGCGCAGGGCCGTCATGACATCCTCACTGTTGCGAGCATCGACGTGTGCCTCATCCTGATCGAGATAGGTCATCAGTGCGCCGGTATAGTCCGGCAGCAGATCGATCTCGCCATTGGTCAATGCCGGAAACACGACCTCGCGTGAGCCCAGATTGAGGCGGGTGTTGACGTTGACGCCGTCACCACGCAGCACGTCGGCGTAGATATTGGCCAGAATCAGCTGTTCCGGGAAGTTGGTCGAGCCGATGGTCACACTGGCCTGATTGCCGCTGTCGTTTTGTGCGGTGGTGTTGTCGTCGGCCTCGTTATCGCCGTCCGAGCACCCGGCGAGCGCTGCCAGCGCCAGTGCGCCAAGTCCCAGCTTCCAGCTGCCGGTCATGTTCATGGTCGTGATCCCTTTTGTCATGATGTGCCTTTCCTTGTCTTCAATCGTTGGCCCTGTCGATTCTGGCCCAGACCGGCGCCTTGTGCACCCTTGTTGCACGCACCCCGTTATTGCAGCCCTTTGGCCGTGATCAGTTTTTGAAGCCCTGCAAACAAAAGCTCGGTCATGATCGCAAGCACCGCCACCAGGATGGCCCCCACCAGCACCTGGGCGAGATCGCGCACGGCCAGACCGTCAATCAGATAGCGACCCAGCCCGCCCAGGCCCACGTAGGCGGCAAGCGTCGCCGTGGACATTACCTGCACGGCGGATGTGCGCACCCCCGCCATGATCAATGGCATGGCAATCGGCAGTTCCACCTGCCACAGCCGCTGCCAGCCGGTCATCCCCAGCGCCACGGCCGCCTGGCGCACGGCCGGGTCCACCTCGCGCATGCCCACGAAACTGTTGGTCACCATCGGCGGGATCGCCAGCGCCACCAGCGCCACGATGATCGGAATGACGCCGTAACCGACCAGCAAAAAGACCAGGATGATCACCCCGAAGGAGGGAATGGCGCGGCCGATATTGGAGATATTGATCGCCATCAGCCCGCCGCGACCGCTGTGCCCCAGCCCGATGCCGATGGGCAGTGCGATGGCGGCTCCGATCAGCGTCGAAATCAACACATAGGTCACATGCTCGAGAACGTGTTCGGGGATACTGCCGGGGCCCTGCCAGTTCACGGGCTGGGAGAACCAGTCGATCACGCCCGCCAGCAGACTCATGAAGTCACCGTTCATCAGCGCACCCCTCGCTGCCATGGCGTCAGCCAGTACAAAATGCCTACCAGTGCCAGATCCACGGCCACTGCCAGTACCACCGACAAAACAAAGCCGATGATCAGGGGCGTGGCAAAGCTCAGGGTAAAGCCGGTGATGAACAGCTGCCCCAGCCCGCCCTGGCCGATCAGCGCGGTCACCGTCACCATGCCGATGATGGTCACCGCCGCAATGCGAATGCCGGCCACAATCACCGGCAGCGCGATCGGCAGCTCCACGGCAAACAGCCGCCGCGCCGGTGTATAACCCAGCGCCCGCGCGGCCTCCCGCACGCTGGGCGACACACCGCGCAGGCCCTGAACGATATTGCGAAACAAAATCAGCAGCGTATAGATGGTCAGACCGATCAGCGAGGTCGCCATCGAAAGCCCCGTAAAGGGCATCAGCAAAATGAACAGTGCCAGCGAGGGAATGGTGAACATCACGCCGGTGACGGCCAGCGAGGGCCCATAAAGACGCGGCCAGCGCACGGCCAGCAGCGCCAGCGGAAAGGCGATCAAAAAGCCGAACAAAAGCGCCAGGCCGACCAGCTGCACATGCTGCAACAGTGCCGCCGTGATCTGCGAGCTGTTGGAGGCCACCCAGCCCCAGTTCATGACAGCCGCCTTGTCAGCTGCAGCTGATCGATCACCCCCACATAACGCCCTTGGGCGTTAAGCACCGGCATGACCTCGCCGGGCGAGCTGATCAGGGCATTAAGGGCGCTTCGCAGATTGTCGTGTAGATAGAGGCGGTGACGCCAGGCCTTGAGCGGCAGGGCATCGATCCGGGCCTGAGGGTCGGCCTGCTTGAGCGTGTCCCAGTCCAGCCAGCCCAGCGGCGCGCGCTGCTCATCGAGCACCACGATGCCGCTGCTGCCGGCCTGCTGCAGGTAGCTGCGCGCCCGGGCCACGATCTCGTCTCGCGGCGCGGTCAGCCCGGCATCCAGCGCCAGACTGTCCAGGCGCTCCAGCGCCAGGCGCCGCAGTTCGCGATCGGCCCCGATGAAATCGACCACGAAATCGCTCGCCGGTGCCGATAGAAGGCGTGCCGGTGTATCAAACTGGGCAAGCTTGCCGCCCTGGGCAAAGATCGCCACCCGATCGCCGAGCTTCATCGCCTCGTCAATATCGTGGGTCACCATCACGATGGTCTTTTGCACCCGGCGCTGCAGGCTCAAAAACTCCTCCTGCAGATGCGAGCGCACGATGGGGTCGACCGCGGCAAAGGGCTCATCCATTAAAAGAATCGGCGGGTCGGCGGCCAGCGCCCGCGCCAGCCCCACGCGCTGCTGCTGTCCGCCGGAAAGCTGATGCGGATAGCGCCTGGCGAGCGCCTCATCAAGGCCCACCAGCTCGACCAGCTCCGCGACGCGTTCGCGAATGCGGGTCTTGTCCCAGCCCAGAAGGCGCGGCACGACGGCAATATTGTCGGCAATCGTCTTGTGCGGAAAGAGCCCCGAATGCTGCATCACATAGCCGATCTGGCGGCGCAGTCGTGTGGCATCCACCGACATCACATCGCGCTCACCGATCAGAAGCCGCCCCTCGCTCAGCGTTTCCAGTCGATTGATCATGCGAAGCGTGGTGGTCTTGCCACAGCCCGACGGGCCGACCAGCACGGTCAGCTCCCCGGCCGGCAGGGTCAGATCCAGTGACTCGACCGCCACCGTGCCATCGCTGTAGCGCTTGGTGACCCCCTCGAACACGATGGCACTGCTGTCGTGCGTATCCCGACCCTGTGCGCCGGTGCGTTGGCGATGCTCGTTCGTCAACGACGTATCCTCCTGGAATGAACAAACACGCCGCGAACCGGCGACGCGCTATCAATATAGTCAGCGCCAGTCACTTGCCACACCGCCCGCCTCTCCTGCTACCGGATCAAGCGCCGGACGCGGCAGCGATGCGATACGCGCTTTCACGGCGGGCGTATTATCGCCGCTGCGGCAGATGTCCCAGTCCGACTGCCCGCGCGGATAGCCGGCCGTCACGGCAAAGTCGTTGCTGGCACTGATACGACAGTGCCCGGTACCGGCCGGCAGCACGATGACATCGCCGGCGCTGACCTCGATGTCTTCACCGCGCTCACCGCCCAGACGCAAGGTCGCAGCGCCGGCGTTGACCCCCAGTACCTCATGAGCCGTGCTGTGAAAGTGATGGTAGTCAAACACCCCACCGCGCCACTGAACGGGCCAGTCGTTTTGCTCGAACAGGGCTTCGAACATGTCTACCAGTGTCTGGCCGCTGTCTGCGGTCATGGCGCGATAGACAAGTGTGGGATAGGCGCTGTTGGGAATATTGCCATCATCCTGAAAAAAAAGGGTCTGGGGCTTTTTCATGCATGCTCCGGGGATCAGGTATCAATGGCCATAACGGGCAAGTACAGCAGGAAATCGATCGGCATGCGATCCCCCATATTCACCCTAACGCGAGCGGAGCGTACGATTATGGGCATGCACGGCGCGCTGAATGCGTCCCAGATAGTTATCCTCGATGCCCAGATCCTTGAGTCCGGCGACCGTGTTGTCCAGATACTCAAGGCAACTGCCCAGCACGCCGCTGGCCCGGGCCAGCCGGCCAACGATGTCGGCATCGGAAAGCCCCGGCAGGTAGCGCGGATGGTCGGGGTTGGCAATAAAGGCAATGCCCGGCAGCTCGCCCGCCTCACTGGCCAGCGTCACCCAGCGCGGCATGTAGGCGCCGGTGAGCATCTCACGGCGCCAGACCAGCAACAGTTCATGCGCCAGGTGCTGCTCGCTGACCCGCAGCGCCATGCCTTCACTGTCACCGCCGGGCACCAGTGCCAGCATCAGTCCCGGGCACTCCGGCGTGCCGCGTCCGTGCTCCAGATTCAAACAGAAGTCACGATGATAGCCTTCAAGGCGCACGCGACGGCGCTCTTCGATCTCGATGCACGGATTCCACACCAGCGAACCGTAGGCAAACAGATACACGCCGTCGATCTGCTCGGCACAGGGCGGTCGATGGGCCAGCATCTCATTGATCGAGTCGCGAAAAATCTCGTTGGAGACCAGTGTCTCCTGCGGATGATGCTTTTCATAGTGGGCGCGCAACCGGTCGGCCTCGAGCACTTCGCGCGTCATGGCCAGCGGTCGTTCATCGTCAGGCTGTTCGTTCATAAGGCGCCCCGGTTCGTGTCGGTCATCTCATCCAGCCTAACGCGCCAGGCCCGTGAAAACGAAAGCACAACATGTGATAACACCGGCCTTGCGCGCTGGATGCCGGAGAACACATCGGGGCGCGTCTGATCAGGGCAGACGTCAGTGCCCATCTTCCAGCGCCTTGCGCGATGTGCCACGACGCAGGATGGCATGCAGGATCACCGCCCCGAAGGTGGCCGTGCCGATGCCATCGAGGGTGAACTGACCAAGGTTCAGCGAGAAGTTGCCGGCACCCAGCACCAGCGTGACCGCAACCACGATCAGGTTGGCGTTATCGCCCAGGTCCACATTGTTTTCGATCCAGATGCGCGCACCGGCCACGGCGATCAGACCAAAGACCACGATCGAGGTACCGGCCAGCACCGGCTCGGGAATGGTCTGAATGACGGCCCCGAAGCGCGGCGAAAAGCCCAGCAAAATCGCAAAGCCGGCGGCGGCGACGAAAATCAGCGTCGAGTAGACCCGGGTAACCGCCATCACACCGATGTTCTCGGCATAGGTGGTCACGCCGGTACCGCCGGCCGACCCGGAGAGCATGGTCGCCAGGCCATCGCCCAGAAAGGCGCGACCGATATACGGGTCCAGATTACGCTGCGTCATGGCCCCGACCGCCTTGATATGCCCCAGGTTCTCGGCCACCAGGATCACCGCCACCGGCGCGATCAAAACGATCGCATGCGCGCTGAACGTGGGCGCCGTGAAGCCTGGCCACCCGAACCAGGCGGCGCTCGAGATCACCGAAAAGTCGATCGGCGTCCCCAGGCCCAGCCCGTTGGTGACCACGGCGTAGAGAATATAGGCCGCCACCAGCCCGACCAGAATCAAAAGCCGCTGAAGCATGCCGTGGGTGAATACCGCCGCCAGCCCGACGCAGAGCACCGTGACCAGCGCCATGATGCTGTCAAAGCTGGAATCCGCCACGCTTGAAACGGCTACCGGCGCCAGATTGAGCCCGATGGTCATGACGATCGCCCCGGTCACCACCGGCGGCAGCAGCACCTCGATCCAGCGCGTACCCAGCCCCATTACAATCAGCCCGACCAGGGCATAGATTGCCCCGCAGGCAATGATGCCGCCCAGCGCCAGGCCGATATTGGGGTTGCCGCCGCTACCGGCGTAACCGGTGGCGGCAATCACCACGCCGATAAAGGCAAAGCTCGAGCCCAGATAGCTCGGCACGCGCCCGCCCACGATCAGAAAAAACAGCAACGTACCGATACCGGACATCAAAATGGCCAGATTGGGATCAAAGCCCATCAAAAGCGGCGCCAGCACGGTCGAGCCGAACATCGCCACCGCATGCTGAATACCCATGACCAGCGTCTGGCCGGCGCTGAGGCGCTCATCGGGCGCGACCAGCCCACCCTTGCTGGCGTCAGCCAGGTGCCAGCGTGGAAACCAGGATTGTGCCATCTCTTGTCTACTCCAGCCGTGTCATCAAATGCCATCCGGCGCGCATTCTACCGCCCCGGGCGTCGGGATGCTCCCCTGCGGCCCGAGACAGGACCAGGCACCGGCCATCCTGGCGAACGACACTGCCGGGCGACTGACCGGTCGACACGACCCGCCAGGCTGACAGGGGCGCCATGGCGAAGCAAGTGCTTCACGATATCCGCCACACTGAAAAACAACGGTATAAAAATACAGCCCGTTATGGCATCAGCACTCCCGTCGGCCATGGCCGGCCTCAGAGGCAACGATAGAGCGGGCGCAGATGCCCATCCGGCCTTCCTGATATCGAGGGGGTTATGCCCGACAGACCCACCCGTCCTGAACTACGCTTGAGCTATCAGGTTTGCCGGCTGGAGGCCGGCACTGCACTCAACGCATTTCACGACAGGGAGTCGATATGCAACGCCATGATTATCTGATCATCGGAGGCGGCATGGTGGCCGCCAACGCCGTCAACGGTATCCGCGAGCACGACGACCGGGGCAGCATTGCCATTCTGGGCGCCGAGCCCAACGGCCCCGTCACGCGCCCCGCCCTTTCCAAGAAGCTCTGGACCGACCCCGAGTTCACTTATGACAAGATCTGGATGTCGCCAGAGCAGGACGAGCACACCACGCTCTACACCGACACCCGCGTGGAAAGCATCAACCGTGACGAAAAGACCGTGACCACGGCCTCGGGAGAAGTGCACGGCTATGGCAGGCTGTTGCTGGCCACCGGCGGCACGGTTGTAACGCTTGATGACCTGCCGGCGGGCGATCGCGTGCTCTATTTTCGCACCGTGCGCGATTACGACCGCCTGTATGAGCTTTCAGGCGGGCAGCGCCATATCGTGGTCGTCGGCGGCAGCTATATCGGCACCGAAATTGCCGCCGCGCTGGTGCAAAACGACACGCAGGTGACGCTGGTCTATCCCGAAGAGGTGCTGGGCAGCAAAATGTTCCCGCAGTCGCTGGCCAGCTGCTTTCATCAGGCCTATCTGGACCAGGGCGTCAGGCTGCTGGGCGGTCGCAGCGTCGAGACCGGCAGAGTCAGCGGTGACAGTGTGACCCTGTCACTGGATGATGGCAGCACGCTGGAAGCCGATGCCGTAGTGTTCGGGCTGGGCGTGACGCCCAACGTCGAGATTGCCGAAAATGCCGGCCTTGAAGTGAATGAAGGCGTGGTCGTCAATGAGCGGCTGCAGACCGCTGACGAGGCCATCTTCGCCGCCGGCGACGTCGCCTGCTATCCGGACCGGATTCTGGGCCGCCGTCGCATCGAGCATGTCGATCATGCCAACCAGTCCGGCATGAGCGTGGGCCGTATCATGGCCGGAAGCGGTGAAACCTACGACCACACGCCGTATTTCTACTCCACCGTGTTCGACATGGCCTACAAGGCCGTCGGCACGCTCGACAGTTCGCTTGAGACCATCGAAGACTGGGCCACCCCGCAGCAGCAGGGCGTGGTGTATTACCTGGACAACAAACAAGTGAAGGGCGTTTTGCAGCTCAACATGGATCCGGAAAAGCTTGAAGACGCTCGCCGGGTGCTGGCCGATACCGCTGAGCAGAGCGAAGAGACGCTGATCGGGCGCATCGAAATCGCCTGAGCCGCCGCATCCATAAGCGCCTGTCGGCCGACAGGCGCTCGTGTTCGTTAAAGCATCAGGCGCATGATGTAGTCGGTATCCACGACGTCTCCCATTCGAAAGTCGTGGGTACCTGTAATTTCAAATCCCATGGCCTTATAAAATGCAACGGCGCGATCGTTGTGTTCCCACACGCCCAGCCAGACAAAGCGGCTGCTGTAAGCCCGGGCAACTGCCATCGCCTTGTCAAAGAGCACCCGGCCATGCCCCTGGCCCTGAAATGCCTTGAGAAGATAGATTCGCTCGATTTCGATGCCGCCGTCTTCCTGCGCTTCAGTCTGTGCCAGCCCATGGTTCATCTTGAGATAGCCGGCGACGTGACCGTCCACCTCGAGCAGCCAGAACCCTGACTGCGGGTGGCCGATCTCCTTTGTCACGACGCTGATGTCGAACGCGCGATCAAGATATTGTGTCATGACATCGGCGTCATGATGGCTCTCAAACGTCTGGCGATAGGTTTCACGTCCGATGGCCGCAACCCGTGATGCCTGCGCCAATCCACACTCTGTGGCAATGACGGCCATGCCTTTTCCCTGCGCGATTCAGTATTGTCGGCAAGAGAGTAACCCCTGCCCTGATCGACGGCATCCCTGAGTCTCCACCATGGCCATTAAAAAAACGGGCGCCCTGATCACAGGACGCCCGTTTTTACGGCCCGACGAGACGTTTAGAGGCTCAGGCGGCTGTCTTCGAGCTTTGAAATTACAAGCTTCGAGCGGCGCTCGATTTCCTCGAGCATGCCGGCGCACTCATCGGACATGCCGCTGTCGCGAATCTCGGCCAGTGCCAGCAGTGCCTTGAGCTGGCTGCTGGTGTCCAGCGCCTTGTTCTGATCACCGTCGTTGTTGCCCATGACATGATCTTCCAGTTCACGCATATGGTTATTGGCCTGATCCAGAATATTGCGTTCCAGCCTGATCATGTTCTTTACCCTTGTCCGTTCGTTGCAGTGTGTCGCGAGGGCGCCACTGTATAGATTTGGCGGCGCACATACCACCGGGGCGGGCGCCAACACGCCCGGTTTCAGAACAAAAAAGGGGCACCGGCACAGCGGCCGACGCCCCTGCTGCCTCCGGTCGCGATCAGACCGCCAGGTAATCCAGAATGCCCTCTGCCGCCTGGCGCCCCTCGAAAACAGCGGTTACGACCAGGTCCGAGCCACGGACCATATCGCCCCCGGCAAAGATCTTTTCGTTGCCGGTCTGATAGGCAAAGCGACGCATTTCCATGTCGCCCTTTTCAGGCGCCAGTACACGACCGCGCTCATCGATGTCGACGCGATGGTCACTGTACCAGTCCACCTCATGGGGCTGGAAACCAAAGGCCACCACGACCGCTTCGCACTCGATGACCTCTTCGGAATCCGGGACCACCTCGGCGCGCTGACGGCCGTTGTCGTCCGGGTCCCCCATGCGGGTGCGCACGACCTTGATGCCTTCAACCTTACCGTTCTCGCCGATGACGGCAATGGGCTGACGATTGAAGAGGAACTCGACGCCCTCCTCGCGAGCGTTTTTCACCTCGCGCCGCGAGCCGGGCATGTTGGCCTCGTCGCGCCGATAGACGCAGGTGACTTCATCAGCCCCCTGACGCAGCGCGGTACGGTTGCAGTCCATCGCCGTATCGCCGCCGCCAAGCACCACAACCCGTTTGCCCTTGAGGGACACGAAGTCGGTGGCCGAGTCCGAAAAGCCCAGATTGTGATTCACGTTGCCGATCAGATAGTCCAGCGCCTTGTAGACGCCATCGAGCTGCTCGCCGGGGAAGCCACCTTCCATGTACTTGTAGGTGCCCATGCCCATGAACACGGCATCGTACTCGCCCAGAAGATCGGTGATGGCAACGTCAGTACCGATATTGACGCCCAGGCGGAACTCGACACCCATCTCCTCGAACACCTTGCGACGGCGCTGCATGACGTGCTTTTCGAGCTTGAACTCGGGGATACCGAAGGTCAAAAGCCCGCCGATTTCCGGATAGCGGTCATAGACCACGGGTTTGACACCGTTGCGTACCAGCACATCGGCGCAGCCCAGACCTGCCGGGCCGGCCCCGATGACGGCCACGCGCTTGTCGGTCCACTCAACGCCGGTCATGTCGGGACGCCAGCCCATCGCAAAGGCCGTATCGGTGATGTATTTCTCGATCGAGCCGATGGTGACTGCGCCAAAGCCATCGTTGAGCGTGCAGTCGCCTTCGCACAGGCGATCCTGCGGGCAGACGCGCCCGCACACTTCCGGCAGCGAGTTGGTGCGGTGTGAAAGCTCCGCGGCCTCCAGAATGTTCCCTTCGGTGACCAGTTTCAGCCAGTTGGGAATGTAGTTGTGGACCGGGCACTTCCATTCGCAGTACGGATTGCCGCAGTGCAGGCAGCGATGCGCCTGGCTTGCGGCGTCGCGCGGGCGATACTCTTCATAGATCTCGCCGAACTCCTGCACGCGCAGGTGCGCTTCCTTTTTCTTCGGGTCCTGGCGACCCACATCGATAAACTGAAAATCGTTGGAGAGCTGTTCTGCCATGTGACGTCACTCCTTATTCGGGCCGGCGACGGGATTCGGCCAGAAGGGTTCCAAGGCTTGCGGCCTTGGGCTTCACCAGCCAGAAATAGCGGACAAATTCGGTGAAGTCCTCAAGGATCTCCTGACCCCAGGCGGACCCGGTTTCAGCGACATATGCCTCGAGCGTTTCACGCAGGTAGCGCCGATAGGCTTCCATGTACTCGGTATTGACGCGCTGGATCTCGACCAGCTCGTGGTTGTAGCTGTCCACGAATTCGCGATCCAGGTCGAGTACGAAGGCAAAGCCACCGGTCATGCCGGCACCGAAATTGAGTCCGGTCCTGCCCAGCACCGTGATGACCCCACCGGTCATGTACTCACAGCAGTGATCGCCGGCGCCTTCGATGACCGCAAAGGCCCCGGAGTTGCGCACGCCAAAGCGCTCGCCGGCCGTGCCCGCGGCATACAGCGTGCCGCCGGTGGCACCATACAGACAGGTGTTGCCGATGATCGCCGTGTGACGGCTTTCAAACCGACTGTCCTTCGGCGGCGTGATGATCAGCGTGCCGCCGTTCATGCCCTTGCCGACGTAGTCGTTGGCATCGCCTTCGAGATACATGTTGAGCCCGCGCGCGTTCCACACGCCGAAGCTCTGGCCGGCCACGCCGGTCAGGCGCAGCGTGATCGGAGCGTCTTCAAGGCCCGCCTCGCCGTAGCGCTTGGCGATGGCGCCGGACAGCGTCGCACCGATCGAACGGTCGCAGTTGGTGGTCGTGAGATGGAACTCGCCGCCACTTTTCTCTTCGAGCGCCTCACGCGTCAGATCCATGATCTCGAGGTTTTTCTCGCCGCCGTCGTGGGGCATGTTGCGCTCCACCTGGCAGAACTGCGGCGCGTCATCGGGCACGAAATCGTTGTAAAGCAGCGATTCGAACTCGAGTGCGCGCTGCGACCGGGTCTCGCCCTCGATCTTCTCAAGCAGATCCACCCGCCCGATCAGATCGGTGAGCTGACGCACGCCCAGCATGGCCATCAGCTCGCGCACTTCCTCGGCGATGAAGCGGAAGTAGTTCTTGACCATGTCCACCGTGCCGCGGAAATGCTCGTCACGCAGCCCCTGATGCTGGGTAGCGACACCGGTAGCGCAGTTATTGAGGTGACAGATCCGCAGATACTTGCACCCCAGCGCGACCATCGGCGCGGTGCCAAAGCCGAAGCTCTCTGCGCCCAGAATCGCTGCCTTGACCACGTCCAGCCCGGTTTTCAGACCGCCGTCAGTCTGCAGACGAATCCGCCCGCGCATGCCGTTGATCCGCAGCGCCTGATGGACCTCGGGCAGTCCCAGCTCCCACGGCGAGCCGGCGTGCTTGATCGAGGTCAGCGGGCTTGCCGCCGTGCCGCCGTCATAGCCCGACACCGTGATCAGATCGGCGTAGGCCTTGGCCACACCGGTGGCGATGGTGCCGATGCCGGGCTCGGAGACCAGCTTGACCGAGACCTGACCGGCCGGATTGACCTGTTTCAAATCAAAGATCAGCTGGGCCAGATCCTCGATGGAGTAGATATCGTGGTGCGGCGGCGGCGAGATCAGCGTCACGCCGGGTACGGCGTAGCGCAGCTTGGCAATCAGCGCGTTGACCTTGCCCCCGGGCAGCTGACCGCCCTCGCCGGGCTTGGCGCCCTGCGCGACCTTGATCTGCATGACCTCGGCGTTGACCAGATAGGCCGGCGTCACGCCAAAGCGCCCGGAGGCGATCTGCTTGATCTTGGAGGAGCGAATCGTGCCGTAGCGCGCCGGGTCTTCCCCGCCTTCTCCGGAGTTGGAGCGCCCGCCCGCCTCGTTCATGGCCTGGGCCAGCGACTCGTGCGCCTCGGGCGAGAGTGCGCCCAGTGACATGCCCGCGCTGTCAAAACGCGGCAGCAGGTTTTCGACCGGCTCGACCTCGCTCAGATCGATCGGCTCGGCACCGGCCTTGAGCCTGAGCATGTCGCGAATGGTGGCCACCGGGCGCTCGTTGACCAGCTGCGCAAACACCTTCCACTTCTCGAAGCTGCTCTCCTGCACGGCCTCCTGAAGCTTTTTGACCACGTCCGGGTTGTAGGCGTGATACTCGTGGCCGTGCACGTAGCGGTAGATGCCACCCTGACGAATCGGCTTGCGCGCCGTCCAGGCATCCCGGGCCAGCAGCTCCTGCTGCAGCTGCAGCTCGGCAAAGCCGGTGCCCTCGATGCGCGAGGCCATGCCGTGAAAGCATAGATCCATGATCTCGGAGGACAGCCCCACCGCCTCGAACTGCTGCGAGCCGCGGTAGGAGGCGATGTGCGAGATGCCCATCTTGGACAGGATCTTGAAAAGCCCCTTTTGCAGACCGCGACGATAGTTTTCGCGCCCATCTGCCGGATTGCCGGTCAGCTCGCCGCTGCGGTACATGTCCGCCATGGTCTGATAGGCCAGCCACGGATAGACCGCTGTGGCCCCCACGCCGAAAAGCACCGCCATCTGATGGGCGTCGCGGGCAAAACCGGTCTCGACCACGATATTGATGCGCGGGCGCAGCGCCAGTCGACCCAGATGCTGATGCACCGCGCCCACGGCCAGTGCCGGATGAATCGGCAACTGGCCCTGTTCCAGACCGCTGTCGGAAAGCACCAGCACCACACAGCCCGCCCGCGCCTTCTCTTCGGCCTGCTGGCGCAAATGCAGGATGCCCTCTTTCAGGCTCATCGCCTCGCCGTCATACATCATCGGCAGGCGACAGCTGGCAAAGGCCGGGTCGTCATGCTCGGTCAGCGCGGTGAACTTGCGCGGGGACAGCACCGGCGTGGTCAGAATCAGGCGGTGGGCGTGATCGGGCGTGGCCTCGAACACGCTGCGCTCGGCGCCCAGACAGGTCTCCAGCGACATGACGATCGCTTCACGCAGCGGGTCGATCGGCGGGTTGGTGACCTGGGCGAACTTCTGGCGGAAAAAGTCGCTCAGAAGCCGCGGCTGACGCGACAGTACGGCCATGGGGGTATCATCGCCCATCGAGCCGACCGCTTCCTGACCGGTTTCGGCCAGCGGCCGCAGCACCTGATCGCGCTCCTCGTTGGTCACAAGGAACATCTTCTCCATCGCCAGCAGCTGCTTGTCGTCTACCGGCTGAAATTCTGCCAGCTCGGTCAGCGCCGATTCCAGATAGTGGGCGTTTTCCTTGAGCCAGCGCTTGTACGGGTAGGCACGCTTGAGGCGGTCATCGACATCGGCGGTGTGAAGGACCTCACCGGTGTGGGTATCCACCGACAGGATCTGCCCCGGTCCAACGCGGCCCTTGGCCACGACCGTCCCGGTGGGGTAGTTCCACACACCGATCTCCGAGGCCAGCGTGATATAGCCGTTGTCGGTGATCACCCAGCGCGCCGGGCGCAGACCGTTGCGATCCAGCATGCACACGGCGTGGCGGCCATCGGTCAAAACGATGCCGGCCGGGCCGTCCCAGGCTTCCATGTGCATGGAGTTGTATTCGTAAAACGAGCGCAGCTCGCTGTCCATGGTCTCGACGTTCTGCCACGCCGGCGGCACCATCAGACGCACGGCGCGGTAGAGCTCCATACCGCCGGTCAGCAAAAGCTCGAGCATGTTGTCCATGCTCGAGGAGTCGGACCCGGTGGTGTTGACGATCTCCTCGAGCCCTTCAATCTCCTTGAGCCGCTCGGTCGCAAAGTTTTCCTTGCGCGAATTGGCCCAGCTGCGGTTGGCCTCGATGGTGTTGATTTCGCCGTTGTGGGCCAGAAAACGAAACGGCTGGGCCAGCGGCCAGCGCGGCGCGGTATTGGTCGAAAAGCGCTGGTGGAAAACGCAGATCGAGGTCTCCAGGCGCTCATCGCCCAGGTCCTGATAAAACGTCGGCAGATCCGCCGGCATCATCAGCCCCTTGTAGGAGACCACTTTCGAGGAGAGCGAGCAGACGTAGAACTCCTCTTCGCCCTTGAGCTTTTGCTCGGCAAAGCGGCGCGCCATGTACAGATCGACGTTGAAGTCGAGATCGCTGTCACGGCCTTCGGCCGGGGAGACGAACATCTGTCGAATGCGCGGCTGGCACGACTGCGCCAGCGGCCCGCAGACGCTGTCGTCCACGGGCACGTCGCGCCAGCCGTGAAACGACAGGCCACGGGCGGCGAGTTCTTCCTCGACAACGCCTCGCGCCTTCATTTCACGCTCGTCGTCGTCGGGGAAGAACACCACGCCCACGGCGAAGTTATCCCCCAGTTCTGCCTGCAGGGACTCGCGGGCAATGTCGCGCATGAAGCCCGTGGGCATCCCCAGCAGCAAGCCGCAGCCATCGCCGGTCTTGCCGTCGGCGTTGATGCCGCCACGGTGGGTCATGCAGGTCAGGGATTCGATGGCAGTGGCAAGCAGGTCATGGCTTGACTGCCCTTCCATGTGGGCGATCAGGCCGAAACCGCAGTTGTCACGGAACTCGTCGGGCCGATGAAGACCTCTTGTCATGAACATGCCTCTCCGTAAACGCTAGAAAGCGAAGCATCAAGAAATTGACACGGTTGTAATGGGTCTAAAAGAAGGATACTCTGCCCGGTTGTTCTTGTTTCAGACAGCGCCTCTTGAGCGCCCGAGGTGGGAAAAGAGCTGCTTCGAGCATACGATAGACGGCCTGCGAGGCAAACCCCCTGCCACCCTCGCGATTTTGAAAAAACGACTCAATTTCGAAGGGTTACGACACACTTCTGCCAAAAAAGACAGTCTTCTCAAGACGTTAGGTCTGCACCCCGATGGCGCCTGAGGGCATTTACCGCCCTATAAAAGTGCGTGCCACCCCATGCCGTTTGTGCATGACCCATGCCTTTTTTGGTTCATGGCTTTCGACAGGCCCGATCGGTGGCGATGACAAAAAGGCCCGGAAGTCGTCTCCGGGCCTGGCATCGATAGTATTCAAGGCGTTTGACGGGCGGACTCAGTACAGACCGAAGAGATAGCCGACGACCATCATGATCAGGCTGAAGCCCCACAGATAGAGAAAGGCGTAGCGGATATAGCGCCCCATCTCGAGACCGGCCAGCCCGAGGGCCAGCCACAACGCCGGTGAAAACGGACTGATGAAGGTGCCCACGATGCTGCCGATCGACATGGCGTGCGCCACCGAGATCGGGTCCACGCCGGCACTGGCCGTGATCTGCTGAATGACCGGTAAAAGCGCGAAGTAGTAGGCATCGGTGCTGGTCAAAAGCTCCAGCGGCACCCCGATCGAGCCGACAATGATGTGCAGCATGCCCACCGCCTGGCCGGGCAGCAGGCGCGTCACGTCTAGGGCAATGGATTCCAGCATGCCGGTGCCGTTGAGGATACCCAGAAAGGCGCCGGCGGCGGCAATGATCGCGCCCATGTTGAAGGCCTGCGGCGCGTACTGGGTGATCACGCGCGACTGCGCCGCAAGGCTTGGATAGTTGAGCAAAAGCGCCACCGACAGAGACAGCATGAAGATATAGGCCGGGGCCATCAGACCCAGCGCCAGCGACACGACCGTAATCAGTGTCAGCGCCGCGTTAATCCAGTAAAAGCGCGGCATACCCGCACGACCCGGCGCAGTATTGTCACTGCTGTCGCCGTCGTGGGAAGTCTCCTGAGTCGCGGCCGTCCCCCGGGAGGCAATATCCGTGCTGCTGCCCGGCGGATAGTTGAGCGCGACCGCCGCCTCGACCCCACCGGCGGCATTGATACGACGCTTTTCGCGCAGCCCCAGCAGAAGCGCCCCGAGCACGGCCAGTGCCACCCCGATCAGCTGTACCGGGATCAGCCCGTGCCAGAGCTCGTCGGGAGAGATATCGGTCACGGCCGCGGCCCGCCCGATCGGCCCGCCCCAGGGCACCATGTTCAAAATGCCCATACTGGTCGCCATCAGGGTCAGCATCAGATAGGGGCTCATGCCCAGCCGGCGATACAGTGGAATCAGCGCCGGCAAAACGATCAGAAAGGTCGCGGCACCGGCGCCATCCAGGTGCACACAGGCGGCCACCAGCGCCGTCATGACGGCCACGGCTACCACGTTGCCGCGTGTGAGCTTCACCATGGCGGTGATCAGCGGATCAAAGAGCCCGCGCTCCTTCATGATGGAGAAAAACAGGATGGCGAACATGAACATGAAGGCGACGCCTGCCACCTTGTTCACGCCCTGCTGAAAGAACTCCGAGATATCACCGATGCCAAAGCCGGCCAGCAACGCCCCAACAAAGGGAATGGCGCTGAGCGCGATGATCGGGATGACCTTTTCAAACAGCAAAAGGGTCACGATGGTAATGATGATGGCAAGGCCTATGAGGGTCAGCACCTTTCCTCTCCCGCGGTTGTTGTCCTGATGGGAAGCTGCCGGCACTCGACCGGCTGGAGCACAATCGAGCGAGAGTAGAGGGCCGGATACCGGCAAGGCAAAGCTTACACAACTGAAAGGAAAGGGTTTTTAAGCACGGGGGTAACGATACAATAAGACCTTGGTCTCAGACGCCATCGAGCCGATGATAACCATTGTTATTCACGGCGGTTTTCAGGCTTCGAACCTGTCAGAAATGAAAGCCTCGATCGATGTAGCAATACTACTAAAGTTGAGGCCAAAAAATGGCCGATGCGTCATCGCATCGGCCACCGTGACAGGGAAATGCCCTGCATCAGAAAAGACGCATTCAGCTAGCGCCTTTCCCAGTTCTCCAGAAGCTCATGGACTGTTGCCTCGTTGACCTCATCGGTAATGCAGGCCTCACCCAGCGCCTTTAAAAGCACCAGCCGCAGGCGCGCATCGGTGACCTTCTTGTCCAGATGCATCAGCTCCAGAAACCGCTCGGCGCTGACAGCGCCCGGCGCATGACGCGGCAGGCCCGCCGCATCAAGCAGAGATGCCACCCGATCGACGGCCGCCTCATCCAGCCAGCCAAGACGCTGCGACAGAGACGTTGCCATCATCATGCCAGCACCGACCGCCTCACCGTGCAGCCAGTTGCCGTAACCCATGGCGGTTTCGATGGCATGGCCAAAGGTGTGGCCCAGGTTGAGATGGGCGCGCACGCCCTGCTCGGTCTCATCTTCCACCACGATCTCGGCCTTGACCGCGCAGCTTTTTAAAATCGCCTCGGTCAGAAGCGGCGCCTCCAGCGAGCGAAGGCCTGACATGTTGTCTTCAAGCCAGGTCATGAAGGGCTCATCGCGAATCAGGCCGTACTTGATCACCTCGGCAAGCCCGGCGGTGAGCTCACGCGCCGGCAGCGTGTTCAGCGTATCGGTATCCACGATTACCGCGCGCGGCTGATGGAAGGCACCGATCATGTTCTTGCCGCGGGGATGATTAACGCCGGTCTTGCCACCTACCGAGGAGTCCACCTGTGCCAGCAGCGTGGTCGGCACCTGGATAAAGGCGATGCCGCGCTGATAGCTGGCCGCCGCAAAACCGGTCATGTCGCCGGTCACACCGCCGCCCAGCGCGATCAGAGTCGCCCGTCGATTAAAGCCGGCCGCCAGCAGGGCGTCCCAGATGCGCTCGACGTGCTCGAGATTTTTGGTCGCCTCACCGTCGGGCAGGACCACCTCGTGGACATCATAGCCGGCCAGTGCTGCCTTCAATCGCTCGAGATACAGCGGCGCCACCGTCTCGTTGGTCACGATCATGACCTGGCGACCGGCAAGATGCGGCGTCAAAAGCGAGGCGTCATCCAGAAGACCCGGGCCGACATGAATGGGGTAGTGACGATCCGGCAATTCCACCGTGAGGGTCTGCATCTGCGACATCCGTTGATCAGTAAGGAATGGATGGCGGCGCCTCGTGCCGGCGCCGACAGGCATCGGCTAAAGCGAGTAGCCCGGCACATCGGAGTGACAGCCGCGCGAGGTACTGGTCGCATAGCGTCGGGTACGCCGCCGGATCTCGGCGACCACCGAGCGCGGGCTGCGCCGGTCGGTGCTGACAATCAGGGTGGCGGTATCGCGATAGAGCGGGTCACGCAGCTCCAGAAGCTCGCGCAGGCGCTGCTCCGGGTCGGCGCACTGTAAAAGCGGGCGATTACGATCGCGCGCCGTGCGCCGCAGCTGCTGCTCAACGGTAGTGGAGAGATAAATGACCACGCCCCGCTCGCGCAACAGGCGCCGGTTGGTGGGATGCATGACCGCGCCACCGCCGGTGGCCATCACGATGCCCTGATAGCGAGTAATTTCATCGATGACCTGGGCTTCGCGAATGCGAAACCCGGCCTCGCCCTCGACATCGAATATCCAGGGAATATTGCAGCCACAGCGATGCTCGATAACGTGGTCGCTATCGAAAAAATCACGATGCAGCTCGGCCGCCAGCGTGCGGCCGATGGTACTTTTGCCGGTCCCCATCGGACCGACCAGAAACAGATTGGGTAAAGCCTGCATTAGCGCACCGTCAGGGTGTCCTCAAGGATCCTTGGCGTAATGAACACCAGCAATTCTACCTTTTCATTGGACTGTTCGGTATAGCGAAACAGTCGACCAAGGCCCGGCAGGTCCCCCAGAAACGGGGTCTTGTACAGATTATTGACCTGCTCGGTAGAGAGGATACCGCCAAGTACGACCGTTTCACCATCGTTGACCAGTACCTGGGTCTGAATTTGATTGGTATCGATGGCCGGTACACCGTTGTACTGGCTGCTGGAGACGTCGTCGTTATTGACGATCAGATCCATGATGATGCGATTGTCCGGCGTGATCTGCGGCGTGACCTCGAGCGACAGCACGGCCTCCTTGAACTGGACGGTGGTGCCGGTCAGAGTGTTGTCACCGCCCTGCTGATACGGAATTTCCTGACCCTGCTTGATCAACGCCGGATGCTGGTTGGCCGTGATCACCTTGGGCTGAGAGATCGTCTGGCTCTTGCCTTCGGATTCCAGCGCATTGAGCTCCAGGTCCAGCAGCACATCGCCAGAGAGATAGCCAAAGCTGAAACCGGTGGTCGGCGCCACAGCGTTGCCCAGATCCACGCTCAGTCCGCCGTTGGTGGCAATGCCGCTGGAGGCGCCGGCCAGATTGATGCCGCTGGACGGCGTGCCCGGACGCGACAGCCCCCAGCGCACGCCCAGCTGATTGACCACCCGGTCACGCGCAATCACGATGCGCGCCTCGATCTGGACCTGACGCACCGGCACGTCCAGATGGTCAATGGTGCGCCGGATCGCCTCGATGCGCTCGCGGGTATCCTGCACCAAAAGCGTGTTGGTACGCTCATCCACCGACACGTGCCCGCGCTCGGACAAGAGCCCCAGGCCCTGCTCACCGCGCAAAAGGGCGGCCATATTGATCGCCTTGGCGTAGCGCATCTGTAGATAGTCGGTGGTCAGTGCCTCGTTGGCAGACAGGCTCTGATCGGCCTGGGCGACGCGCTGCGCCATGCCGGCCAGCTCTTCCCCGGGGGCCACCAGCAACACATCACCGCTGCGGCGACTGGCCAGCCCCCGGGTCTGCAAAATCAGATCCAGCGCCTGATCCCACGGCACCTGGCGCAGATTGATTGTCACGTTGCCGCTGACGGTGTCGCTGACCACCAGATTGAGCCCGACCTCGTCGGCCAGAATCGACAGCACCGTGCGCACGTCAATATCTTCGAAATTCAGCGAGATGCGCTTGCCATCAAAGGGAAACTGCGACTGCTGACGACCGGCCGCGGCCGAATCATTGGGTGAAACCCGGATAACCGCCTCGCGACCGCGCTGGGTAGCCATCGCCACCGCCCCCGGCGCCATGGCAAGCGTGAGCACCACATCCTCACCGGACTGTGACGGCGTCACCCGCGATACAGGTGTGGCAAAGTCGCTGACATCCACGATGCGCTGCCACTGCGGCGTCAGGCGCACACCGCTTAAACGCACGCGCGCCTGATCGCCCTGCACATCCAGCTGCGGCGAGATGCCCTGCCGGTCCAGCGTCACGACCAGTTCCCCGGCGCCCTGCCCCAGGGCGCGATAATCGATATCCTCGATCCGGGCACGGGCGTCGCTGGCCGCGGCGCGGCTGTCGTAGCCCCGACTGACCGCACCACTTGCCTGAACGGCGGCAATGCGCTGCAGAAGATCGCCGCCCTGGCCTGCGCCGCGGCCCTGCCCGCCCTCGCCGAGTCTGACCTCCAGCACGTTGCCCAGCGCAGAGAGCTGCCAGCCGACCGGACGCGCCATGGCGACGATAACGCGCAGCTGATCCCCCGACACGCGCGCCTCAGCACCACTGACACTCACCCCGGAAAGCGGCACGCGCGAGCCCGCAAGACGACTGCCGACGCCGTCGAAATCCAGCACCAGCCGCTGCGGCGCACTCAGCATGGTGGATTGCGGCACATCAACGGCGCCGTCGAAGGTCAGCCGAACGATGTCCTGGCCCTGATCCGGGCGCAGTGAAATATCGGTCAGTGAGGCCGCGCTCGAAAGCGAGGCGGTCACAAGCAGCAAAAGACCCGCCCAAAGCGCCGTGACATGACGCCAGACCCGGCGCTGGCCCATCGTTTCGGTCAAAAGACGCAGACCGTTCAAGCGGCTTGCGCGGTACAGATCGTTACCCTTGTGGGTCATGAGGTTGCTCCCAGCGTCAGCGTGCGGCTGACTTCACTGAAACCGCCGCTGCCATCCGGCGAAAGCTCCGTAATCTCGATATGGTCACTGCCAATGCGCGTGACCCGTCCATTGTTCTCACCGATATGCTGGCGATGCTGAAGGCGCACGACCCGCCCGTCCGGCGTGCGAATCAGCGCGATGGTGCGACCGTCCACGCTCAGGGTGCCGACCAGTCGCAGGGCGCTCAGGGCGTAATTTTCCAGCGGCTCGCGCGCGCGCTCCGGGTCCGGTCTGACGCTGCTCGGTGGTGGTGTTTCGGCAGGCGTCGCGGCCGCCATGCCCGGAGCCGCCGCAAAGGGGCTGCGCCGCGCGTGCGCGTCATAGCGCAGCGGCTGATATACCGGCTGCTCGGGCAGCGCGTCCAGATGCCCCACCGGACGATTTCGCAGCGTCTCGAGCTCGGCATCCAGCTGCGCCGCTCTGTCTTCCCCGCAGCCCCACAGCCCCAGGCACAGCGCCAGCATGATCAGGCAGGGGGCTCTCATGGCGTCACCGTCCCGGCCGACGCTTCGCCGGCCTGCTCGGGCTCATAGCGATAGGTCTCGGCCTGCAGCGACAGCACTAGTGCTTCATCCGTCTCGCTCTCGGAGGGGGCCAGGGTAAAATCGTGCAGCGTCACGATGCGCGGCAGCTCCGCCACCCTCGAAGTGAACGCAGCCAGGCGGTGGTAATCACCGCGCACCTGAATATTTAGTGGCTGGGTGATGTAGAAAGGGTGTGATTCGGCGGGTGCCAGCCGGATGAAATCGATCTCGAGCTGCTGACCGCGAGCGGCGTCGCTGATGTCGTCAAGCAGCGCCGGCACCTCACTGTCGGTGGGCAGCATGCTTAAAAGCGTACCCATGCGTACGTCCAGCTCCTGCATACGCCGTTCCAGCAGCGGCAGGTTGGCCGCTTGGAAGGCCCGCGTGGCGTACTGCGACTTCAGGGTTTCCACCTGAGCGCGGGCGTCATCCACCTCATCTGCCACGGGTGAGGCCAGAAACCATTGCGCGCCCAGCGCCACAACCCCCACGACCAGAGCGCAGGTGATGACCCGCAAAAGCCACGGCCAGCTGCCGCCCTCCTCGAAGCTCAGCTCGGAAAGGCGCGTCTGGCGCAGGCGCTGCCATTCAAGACGCCAGTCGACAGATCTCATGGCGACGTCTCCGATGCCGCCGGCCCTGTCGCCTGTTCATCACGCAATGCCCGCTCGGGCACCTGCAGATTGAAACGACGCTGGCTTGAGCGCTCGCTTTCGGCGCGCACATCCAGCAGCAGCGGCTCGCCCAGCACCGGCGCGCTGGCGAGCGCGCGCATCTGATCGGAGACCTGACGGTTGGTGCTCGCCAGCCCGCTGATATCGAGCTGCCCGTCATGACGTTCGATCCGGTCGTAGACCACCCCGTCGCCCAGGGTATCGGTCAGCGCTTGAAAAAGCGCCACCGTCTGGGGCCGGGAGAACTGCAGCCGGCGAATCAGCTCGATGCGCTCCTGCATCTGATGACGCTGCTCATCGAGAGCGCGCCCCTGGGTAATATCGTGCTCAAGGTCATCCGTGCGCTGCTGGATATGGGCGATATCGGCGTTGACACGACCGAGCTGGTAGTGCTGCCAGAACTGACACAAAAATCCGATGCCAAGCCCCAGCAGCACGCTGAATGCCAGCCAGAGATGAAACCGCCGGGTGCGGCGTTCGCGGGCCTGCTCACGCCAGGGCAGCAGGTTGATATCGATACGGACATCGCCAGGCGTTGCCACTACCGTGTTCATGTCAGTGACCTCATGGCCAGACCACAGGCGGTCATCATGGCGGGCGCGTCCAGGGCAAGGCGGGCACTGTCGATGCCGCTGGCGATGCGCATGCTGGCAAACGGATTGGCCGGCACCACCTCAAGGCGGCTCTCCTCGGCCAGACGCTCGGCCAGCCCCTCGATGACGCTGGAGCCGCCGGCCAGAATCAGCCGATCGATCTCGCAGGCTCCGGCCGTGGTGTAGTAAAGCTTCAGCGAGCGCATGATCTGCTGTACCAGCGACTCCCGGAACGGATGCAGAATGCGCTGGCGGTAGTCCGGCAGATCGTTGGTTTTCTTGGCACGCCCGGCCTCGTCAAAGGTCAGACGATAGTGCTGACGAATTTCGTCGGTCAGCTGGCGCCCGCCCATGACGTTGTCGCGGGTGTGGACGATGCGCCCCCGGTGAAAGATGTGAAAGGCCGTCATGCTGGCACCGATATCGATCAGGGCACTGCCCCGGTCGGGGTGATGGATCATTCGGGAGAGCAGGTAGCGGGTGGCACGCTCCATGGCGAACATTTCGACATCCACCACCGCAGGCTCAAGCCCGACCTGCTCCAGCACATCGGTCAGCAGCTGCATGTCCTGGCGGCGACAGGCCACCAGCAGGATGTCCTGCTGATCGTCGTAGCGGGCGTTGACCCCCAGACGCTGAAAGTCGAGCGTTACTTCGTTGAACGGAAACGGGATATGCTTGTCCGATTCCATGGCAATGCGCTGGGCGATATCGTTGTCGTCAAACGACACCGGCATGCTCAGCACCTTGGTGATCACGGCACCGGTGGGCACGGCCACCACGGCCCGGCGCGCGCGCGGCCCGGCATGGTCGATGGCACGAGACAGCGCCATGACGACCTGATCCATATCACGAATGCGCCGCTCCACCACGGCGCGGTCCACCAGCGGGCGCACGGCCCAGGAGGCCACGCGCCAATGATCCCCCGAGCGCTCAAGCTCAAGCAGCTTGACGGTGGCCGAGGTAATGTCCACGCCGATCAACCCCTGTGTCGCACGTCCGAAACCCAGCACTCAAGCTCTCCGGCCAATGACCCGCCTTATGCGGACATTGTTTATAACGCGTTGGAGACTGCCATGAAGTCGCAAATAACGGGGTTTACACACGCTTTAAACGGTTTTAAAAGCGATCACTCTGTGCTCGACTACCCATTAACGCTGGTCGCCCTGGCACCGGCTACTTATAATGCCCGGCTTGCTGATTCCTTATTCCCGCGCGGTCTTCGACGACGACGCCAGACGGTCACCGATGTCCTGCGGACCCAAGCCCGCCTCATTGACGGAACACGTGTTACATGACGTTCATCAAGCGCCTGGTTTTCCACCTCTTTTTTCTGCTGCTTGCCATCACGGCGGGCATTGCGCTTTCAGTAGCTGGCGCTGCGCTCTACTTTGCCCCCAGCCTGCCCGACGTTCATCAGCTGCAGGACTACCAGCTCGAGATGCCGCTGCGGGTCTATACCAGTGATGACAAGCTCATCGGTGAGTTCGGCGCTCAGCGCCGCCAGCTGGTCAAGGGAGACGAGATTCCTCAGGACTTCATCAATGCCCTGCTGGCCGCCGAAGACGCCGGCTTCTATCAGCATCCGGGAGTGGACCCGCGCGGCCTGATGCGCGCCGCCCTGGAGCTGGGCACCAGCGGTCGCATCCGCTCCGGCGGCAGCACCATTACCATGCAGGTGGCCCGTAACTACCTGCTCACGCTTGATCAGACCTTTACCCGCAAGATTCGCGAGATCCTGCTGTCGCTGCAGATGGAACAGATTCTCTCCAAGCAGCAGATTCTCGAGCTCTACGTCAACAAGATCTATCTGGGTCAGGGCGCTTACGGTGTGGGTGCGGCAGCCGAGGCCTATTTCGACAAGCCGCTCAACGAGCTGAGCCTGCCGGAACTGGCCACCATCGCCGGGCTGCCCAAGGCGCCGTCGAGCCTGAACCCGATCAGCAGTCCTCAGCGCTCGCTGATTCGCCGCAACTGGGTGCTGCTGCGCATGAACCAGCTGGGTCTGATCGACCAGAACGCCTATCAAAACGCCGTTCAGGCGCCGATCGAAACCCGTCGTCATCACACCCAGCCTGACGTTCAGGCCCCGTGGGTGGCCGAAATGGCGCGCCAGTACGCCGTCGAGCGCTTTGGTGACGACGCCTACACCGGCAACTACCGTATCGTCACCACCCTTGACAGCGAGATGCAGGAAGCCGCCCGCAACGCGCTGATCAACGGTCTGGTGGACTATGACACCCGTCACGGCTGGCGCGGCGCAGAAGAAAGCGACATTCCGGCCAGCCTTTCGGAAGCCCAGGACCGCACCGACCGGGCCGGACTTGAAGAAGAGCTCTCCGAGTCACCGGAAGTCGAAAGTACTGCCCGCGAGGCCGCGGCACGCAGCAAGACCACCGTGGCCGGCATCGACGGCGATGTCAGCAACTGGCAGCGCGTGCTGGACGCCACGCCGCGTCTGGGCCCGCTGCAGCCGGCCATCGTGATCGACACCAATGGCCGCACCATGCGTGTGCTTGATGACAACGATGAGGTCATCACCATCGAATGGCCGGGCCTTGAATGGGCGGCACGCTACCTGAGCCCGCGTGGCCGTGCGGCGGCGCCGAGCAGTGCCGGACAGATTGCCGATCGCGGCGATCTGGTTCGCATCATGGAGCGCACCCGCGGTGACGGCTGGCGCCTGGCACAGATGCCGCAGGCCGAAGGCGCACTGGTGTCGCTGGACCCGCAGACCGGCGCGCTCAGAGCCCTGCAGGGCGGTTTCAGCTTCGCCAGCAGCAAGTTCAACCGCGTCACCCAGGCACGCCGCCAGCCCGGTTCCAACTTCAAGCCCTTCATCTATCTGGCCGCGCTTGAAAGCGGCATGACACCGGCCACCATCGTCAATGATGCACCGATCGTGCAGGCCGGTATCGGCAATCAGGACGCTTGGCGCCCGGAGAACTCCGAGCGCAGTTTCGGCGGCCCCACGCGTCTGCGCGTGGGTCTGTATCGCTCGCTGAATCTGGTGACCATTCGTACCCTGCAGTCGGTGGGTCTGGACAACACCATCGACTTTCTGGTGAACATGGGCTTTGAGCGCAATCGGCTGCCCCAGGGCCTGTCGCTGGCGCTGGGCACGGCCGAGCTGACGCCACTGGAGATTGCCCGCGGCTACGCCGAGATCGCCAACGGCGGTTTCCGCATCAAGCCGTGGTTCATCGAGCGCGTCACTCAGGGCGAGGATGGCCCCAACCTGCTGGAAGAGACCAACCCGCCGGCAGCGTGTCGCGAGTGCGATCCGATGGACGCCACCGTCACCATCGGTGAGCGCACCTATCCGATTGCCGAGCGCGTGGCCTCGCCCGAATCGGTGTACATGCTGCGCACCATGATGCGCGATGTGATCGAGCGTGGCACCGGTCGCGCTGCCCTGTCGCTCAATCGCGGGGATATCGCCGGCAAGACCGGGACCACCAACGATCAGCGTGATGCCTGGTTCTCCGGGTTCAACAGCAACGTGGCCACCAGCGTGTGGGTCGGCAAGGACACCAACGAAACCATTGCCGAATACGGCGCCCAGGCCGCGCTGCCCATCTGGAACGACTTCATGGGCACGGTGCTTCAGGGCACGCCCGAGGCCACGCCGAATGCGCCCGAAGATATCGTGACGGTGCGTATCGATCCCGATACCGGCAAGCGTCTGCATGACGAAGACGGCGGCGGCATCACCGAGATCTTTAGAAAGGACAATCTGCCGCCTTATCAGCAGCGCTCGATTCGTCCTGAACTTGAATCAGAAAGCGGTTCTCAGGGTACCGGCAGCTACGACGCCATTTTCTGATCGTGCCATATGCCTGCCCGGGCACAACCGGGCAGGTATTCAAACCGCAGTGAAACTTCATGACCATGCGCCCACCCGCTCACGCCAACATCGATGTCACGACCGCGCCTGCGCCGGTTGCTCTGTCCTGCCCGTTACCGGCCCTGCGCCGGCGTATCGGCTTTTTTGTGCTGGTCGCTCTTGCCTGCTGGCACAACAGCGCCCGGGCGGCCGACTCGCTGTTCTATGCCCCGCCGCCGCCCAGCGACGATGCCGTGCCCTTTTCGGGTGCCATCGAGCTTGGCTATACCTCGCTGTCCGGCAACACCAACACCGAGACGCTGCTGGGCAAGGGTCGCATCACCTGGTACGACCAGGCCTGGACACATACCACCCGCGCCGAGGTGAAAAGCGTCAGCGACAGCGAAAACACCACTGCCGAGCAGTATCTTTTCAGTCAGCGCGAGCGCTACTCGCTGGGAGATTCTCCCAACTACCTCTTCGGGCTGGCGCGCTATGAAAAGGAGCGCTTTTCGGGCTACGACAATCAGTTCACGACCATCATCGGCTACGGTCGCCAGATCTTTGATACCGACCTTCAGGCGCTGTCGCTGGAGGCGGGCCCGGGCTATCGCTTTGACGACTACGAAAACGGCGGCAGCCGACACATGGTGCTGGGCTATCTGGCGGCCGACTACGCCCTGTCGCTGTCGGATACGGCCAGCTTCATTCAGCAGTTTTCGGTCGAAGGCGCCGACGACAACGTGACCCTTCGCGCCTACTCGGCCATCTCGGTTGCCATCAATTCCAGCCTGTCGCTGCGGGTGTCCCACGACATCAAAAGCAACTCCAATCCGCCGCGCGAGGCGGATGCCAAGACCGATCGCACCACGGCAGCGTCGGTGGTTTACAACTTCTAACGCCGGCCAACGTTTCGGCCCACGAAGACATCAGGTCTCACAAAACATCACCCTAAACCCCGTCTCTTCCGGGCACACTGCGCTCGCGCAGCGCCTGCTCCGGGGAGACGCTGTGGGACCACACCACCACTACAGCTGCTGTCGCAGTGCATCGGTACTTGAGAGATTGTCACCATCATGGGTTCACGCCGTACACGTTCTTTTTCTTTTGCCGTCTTTTTGCCGCTACTGGCCACCGTACTGCCCTGCGGGCAGAGCCTGGCCGCCGATAACGAAAACTTTGCCGGCTACTCCACGCTTGAAAGTGCTTCTCAGGCCGATGAGTACTTCGATGGCGAGTATTCGCTGGGTTACACGAAACTCTCGGGCAACAGCAACAGCTCCAGCCTGCGTACCAGCACCAACCTCACCTGGTATGACGGCCCCTGGTCGTGGAATCTCTACGCCGGTATCAACAGCGCCAGCGATGACAACGACACCTCGGCCGAGAACTACAATCTCGGCGGGCGCACCCGCTTTAACCTCAGCGATGACAACTATCTCTTTGGCCTGGCGCGCTGGCGCAAGGACCGCTTCGCCGGCTACAACTCGCAGAGCACGCTGGCCGGCGGTTACGGTCGTCAGCTGCTCAGCGGCCCGCCACAGGCCCTGTCGATCGAGGCAGGCCCTGGCGTGCGTCGCGACAGCTATACCGACGGCGGCGGCGAAAAATATCGGGCGCTGGCCTACAGCGGGCTGAACTATCGCTGGCAGGTCTCCGACACGGCCACCTTCGGTCAGGATCTGGTACTGGAAGCCACCGGACTCAACCTCATCATGCGCTCCCAGACCTCGATGACGGTGGCGATCAACGACGCCCTGGCGATGCGTCTGTCCTACGATGTCGATTTCAACGACGACCCGCCCGAAGACGCCAGCCACAAGACCGATACCACCACGGCTGTCTCGGTGGTCTACGACTTCTAACGCCCTTCGTTTCCAGGCCGGTTGCCGGACATGAAAAAGCCCCGCGACCAAGAGGTCGCGGGGCTTTTCGTATCGCCCGGCGGACTTGATCAGCCGCCGTAGACGTCCTCGACGCTTTTAAGCGGATAGTGGGACGGATAGGCCTTCGTGGCCACACCTGAATCCACTGCGGCACGGGCCACGGCTGAAGACACGCGATCAAGCAGGCGCGAATCCAGCGGCGTGGGAATGATATAGCCCCGGCCGAACTCGAGCGATTCAAGCTCATAGGCCGTCAGCACGTCATCGGTGACCGGCTCGCGGGCGAGGTCCTTGAGGGCATGGACGGCGGCGACCTTCATTGCTTCATTGATTTCGCGGGCCCGCACATCCAGCGCGCCGCGAAAGATGAAGGGAAAGCCCAGCACGTTATTGACCTGGTTGGGATAGTCCGAGCGCCCGGTCGCCATGATTACATCATCACGGGTGGCATGGGCCGTATCGGGATGAATCTCCGGGTCCGGATTGGAGCAGGCAAAAACGACGGGGTTGGCCGCCATTTTTTTCAGCTGCTCAGCGGCAAACAGATCCGGACCGGACAGACCGATAAACACATCGGCGCCGTCGATGGCATCATCCAGACTGCGCTCGGAGGTAGTAGCCGCGTAGCGCGCCTTGAACTCGTTAAGATCATCACGACCGTCGTGAATGACGCCGCGGCTGTCGAGCATGCGAATGTTGTCGCGTGCCGCGCCGCAGGCGATCAAAAGATCCATGCAGGCGATCGCTGCCGACCCCGCCCCCAGACACACGATTCGAGCGTCTTCCAGCGTCTTGCCGGCGATATCCAGGGCGTTGAGCAGCCCCGCCGCAGTGACAATCGCCGTACCGTGCTGGTCATCGTGAAAGACCGGGATATCACAGCGCGCCTTGAGCTCGCGCTCGATCCTGAAGCACTCGGGTGCCTTGATGTCTTCCAGATTGATGCCGCCCCAGCTGCAGGCGATGTTGGCCACGGTCTCGATAAAGGCGCCGGGATCGGCGTTGTCGACCTCGATGTCGATGGCATTGATGCCGGCAAAGCGCTTGAACAAAACGCCCTTGCCTTCCATGACCGGCTTGCTGGCCAGCGCCCCCAGATTGCCCAGCCCTAAAATGGCGCTGCCGTTGGAGATGACGGCAACCAGGTTGCCCTTGCCGGTATAGCGATAGGCGGTTTCCGGGTCGCGGGCGATTTCACGCACCGGCTCGGCCACGCCCGGGCTATAGGCCATGGCGAGATGTTTTGAAGACGTGGTGGGCTTGGTAAGCTCGATACTCAGCTTCCCCGGAATCGGGTGAGCGTGATAATCCAGTGCGGCCTGTCTCTTGTCCTGGGACATGTCTATTACTCGGTCTAAAATCAATTATCAATTCGGCGGAGCGTATCGAAAAACCCCTGCCCCTACAAGCTGACAACCCCGGACGCACAGCGCCTACAAAAGCGCTACAAAAACGTGGCAAGGGATCGCCGTCACGACCGGATAACAGAACGTGCTACCCTGCGCGGCCCATGAAATGACCGCTAAAAAGCGATCTGACCAACCCCTTCCTTTATACCTCTGGAGCAAGCCGACCGTGTCCACGTCCGGGCCTGACCGCGTGATTCTGGCAGTCGCCGTGCCCTCGCCGCTCAAGCGAGTATTCGACTATCTGCCCGGCCGGGAAACCCCCGACAACGGCTGGGTGGCCGGCGTGCGCGTGCGCGTGCCCTTTGGACGGCGCTCGGTGGTCGGCGTGGTGGTCGAGATTCGACATCAAAGCGATGTACCACCTGATCGCCTGCGTGGCATCGAAACCCTGATCGATCGAAGCCCCCTGCCCGAGGACTGGCTGTGGCTGTGCCGCTTTGCCGCACGCTATTACCAGCACTCGCTGGGCGAGACCCTCAACAGTGCCATGCCGGCCCTGCTACGCCAGGGCCGGCCGCTGGAGGCACGCTCTCAGGCGCGCTGGCTGATCACCGATGCCGGCCGGGCGTCGGACGAGGCCCTGTCACGGGCGCCTCGCCAGGCCGAACTGCTGGCCGCCATCGCTCAGCACCCGCGCGGGCTGGTGGCCTCGGCCATCACCGCACTGGGATTTAACCGGACACAGCTTCACGCCCTGCGTGACAAGGGGCTTATCGACTGCCGCGAGGAGAGCGTGGCCGCCCCCGCCGGCGAGCGCACGGCCGCGACACTGGCCGAGCCCACCCTCGCCCTCAACCGTGAACAGTCGAGCGTCCTCGCCGAGCTTCATCAGGACATGGATCGGTTTCGGGTCTCGCTGTTGCACGGCGTGACCGGCAGCGGCAAGACCGAGGTCTATCTGCAGCTGATTGAGGCGGTCATCGACCGCGGGGGCCAGGCGCTGGTACTGGTGCCCGAGATCGGCCTGACACCTCAGACGCTGTCGCGCTTTCGAAAACGATTCAACGCGCCGGTCATTGCCCTGCATTCCGGGCTCAACGACAACGAACGCCTGGACAGCTGGGAGGCCGCCCGCTCGGGGCGCGCAGCCGTTTTGATCGGCACGCGCTCGGCCGTCTTTACGCCTCTGGCACGCCCCGGCGTCATCATCGTGGATGAGGAGCACGACGGCTCTTTCAAGCAGCAGGACAGTCTGCGCTATCATGCTCGCGATCTGGCCATCGTTCGCGCCCAGCATCATGGCATCCCTATCGTGCTGGGCAGCGCCACGCCATCGCTGGAAAGTCTTTCGCGGGCGCGTGACGGCCACTACCGCCATTTACGACTCACCACCCGCGCCGGCAACGCCGCGCCGGCGGCGCTGTCGCTGGTGGATCTACGTGCTAAACCTCAGCGCGGCGGGCTCGGCCCTCAGGCGCTGGCCGCCATCAAGGAACACCTTCAGGCGAAGCGCCAGGTGCTGGTGTTCGTCAACCGTCGCGGCTTTGCACCGACGCTTGCCTGTCATCAGTGCGGCTGGCTGGCCGAATGCCCTCAGTGCGACGCCCGCATGACCCTGCACCGTGACCCGCACCGCCTGATCTGCCATCACTGCGAGCAGCAGCGCGGCGTGCCGGACGCCTGCCCCGACTGCGGCAGCGCCGATTTAAGGCCCCAGGGCGCCGGGACCGAGCGCACCGAAGAGGCGCTGCAGGAGGCCTTCAGCGACACCCGTATCCTGCGCATCGACCGCGACAGCACCCGCCGGCGTGACGCGCTGGAACACACGCTCAACGAGATCCGCCAGGGCAATTCCTGCCTGCTGGTCGGCACCCAGATGCTGGCCAAGGGCCACCACTTTCCTCATGTCACGCTGGTGGTGGTGGTCAACGCCGACGGCGGGCTGTATAGCGCCGATTTCCGCGCGCTCGAACACTCCGCGCAACTGCTGACCCAGGTCGCCGGCCGCGCCGGGCGTGCCCAGCATCCGGGCCGGGTGCTGATCCAGACCCTGCATCCCGAAGACCCGAGCCTGAGGCTGCTGGTCGAGGAGGGCTATGACGCCCTGGCCGAGTCGCTTTTGACCGAGCGCCGCCTGGCCGGCCTGCCGCCCTTTCGCTTCATGGCGCTGATGCGCGGCGAAAGTGCGCGCATGGAGGCCGTCATCGAGCTGTTCACCCAGGCCGGAGACGCCGTACGAAAGTGGCTCGATGAGCGGGGCCTGGCCGTGCACTGTCTGGGGCCGGTCCCGGCCCCCATGGAGCGGCGCCAGAACCGCTATCACGCCCAGCTTTTATTGAGTGCCGACCGACGCGGTGCCCTGCACGAGGCCAGCGCCTGGCTGGATGAGTGGATGTCACGGCAGGCCGATGCCCGGCGCCTGCGCTACAGCATCGACATCGATCCGCAGGAAATGTACTGAGCCAACGGGCCCCGGCCACATGCACGCGATACACCCCGGACACAATACCGGTTTTGACACTGTCCACGGTTGAACGATAATGGCGGGCGCCAAAGCGCCTGCCCCTGTCTGATCCAGACGGCGTCAGCGGGACACCTGTCATCAGGCGCGCAGTTCAAGACCTGGCCGAATGCGTCGGGCCAGCCATCCACGACCATAGATGCCAGCATGAAAGAGACAATCACCCTACTGCTTAACACGGCGCTTGAGGCCATCAAGGCCGAAGGCGTTTTGCCCATCGGCATCGAGCCCGACATACGTGTCGACGTTGCGCGTGACCGGGCCCACGGCGACTACGCCAGCAATCTGGCCATGATGCTGGCCAAACCCGCCGACATGAAGCCGCGCGAGCTGGCAGAGCGTCTGATTGCCGTGATGCCGGCCTCCAGCGCCATTTCAAGCGTCGAGATTGCCGGCCCCGGCTTTATCAATTTCTTCGTCAACACCAGCGCCGCCGGCGAAGTGCTTTTTGACATCCTTGACGCCGGTGACGCGTTTGGTCGCAACAGCGACGGCCAGGGTCAGAAAGTGCAGGTCGAGTTTGTCTCGGCCAACCCGACCGGCCCGCTGCACGTGGGCCACGGCCGCGGCGCGGCGGTAGGCGACAGCCTGTGTCGCCTGCTCGAGGCCAACGGCTACAGCGTTACCCGCGAGTTCTACTACAACGATGCCGGCGCCCAGATCGACAATCTGGCCCTGTCGGTGGCGGCGCGCATCAAGGGCATCGAGCCCAACGACCCGGCCTGGCCGGCCGACGGCTATCGCGGCGAGTACATTCAGGACGTGGCGCGCGCCTATATGCAGGGCGACACCGTCACCGCCGACGACCGTCAGGTCACGGCCGCGGCCGATTCCGACGACATGGACGCCATTCGCGCCTTTGCGGTCGCCTGGCTGCGCCACGAACAGGATCTTGATTTAAAGGCCTTCGGTGTCGGCTTTGACGTCTTTTTCCTTGAGTCCGACCTTTATGAAAGCGGCAAGGTGGAGGCCACGGTCAAGCGTCTGATCGAGGGCGGTCATACCTACGAGTCCGACGGCGCGCTGTGGCTCAAGACCACCGACTTCGGCGATGACAAGGATCGCGTGATGCGAAAGCGCGAGGGCGGCTACACCTACTTCCTGCCCGACGTCGCCTATCATCTCGACAAGTGGGAGCGCGGCTTTACCACCGTCATCAACGAACAGGGCGCCGACCACCACTCCACGGTGACCCGCGTTCGCGCCGGTCTTCAGGCGCTGGATACCGGCATCCCGAAGAACTGGCCGGACTACGTTCTGCACCAGATGGTGCTGGTCACCCGCTCGGGTCAGGAGGTCAAGCTCTCCAAGCGGGCCGGCAGCTACGTCACCCTGCGTGATCTCATCGATGAGGTCGGCCGTGACGCCACGCGCTACTTCCTGGTGTCGCGCGCAGCCACCTCGCAGATGACCTTTGATATCGATCTGGCACGCTCCCAGTCCAGCGACAACCCGGTCTACTACGCCCAGTACGCCCACGCGCGCGTATGCAGCGTGGAGAAAAAGGCCGCTGATAACGGCTGGGCCTTTGACGCGGACCTGGCGCAGGCATCGCTGCATCTGCTTGAAGACGCTCGCGAGCGCGATCTCATCAACCGGCTGGGCAGCTGGCCCGAGACGGTGCGCCGTGCCGCCGAGCAGCGCGAGCCGCAGCAGATCGCCCTGTATCTGCAGGAACTCGCCAGCGAATTCCACACCTGCTACAACGCCGTCAAGGTCATGGTCGATGACGCCGATCTGCGCAACGCGCGACTGGCGCTCGGTCTGGCCGTACGCCAGGTCATGCGCAACGGGCTTGACCTGCTGGGCGTTTCGGCCCCCAGGGAGATGTAAATGGCACAGCGCCAGAGCAAGAAGGCGCCCTCGGACAAGGGCGCCACATCACGCAACAAGGCAAAGGGTGGCGGCGACGGCTTCCATATTCCCGGCTGGCTGTGGGCACTGGTCGGCGTTATTGCAGGCTTTGCCATCGCCCAGTACTTCCAGAACGATGCACCGCCCAAGCGCGACCAGGTCGCCGCCGTGGTGGCCAAAAAGCGCGCCGATGGCGCAGAGCAGCCGCAGGACGGCGAGGCGTCACAGCAGGACAGCGAAGAAGGTCAGATGCCGACCTTTGAGTTCTACACCCTGCTGCCCGAATCGGAAGTGATCGCGCCGAACGTGGAAGACTACAGCTCGCCCCCGCGCCCCGGCACCGAAGGCGCCGTACTGGAACAGCATGCCAGGCGCATCGCGGGCAGTGACGGCACCTCCTCGGTAAGCAACCCGAACGGCAACGCCTCGTCGCAGCAAAGTGCTCCGCCATCCCGGCCCGAACCGGCGCCCGAGCGCTCGGACAATGCCAAAAGCGATGACGCCATCCAGCAGCTGGCCTCTCGCCACGAATCGGCCAGCACTCGCCAGAGCGCGCCGGCCCGGCAGGAAAGCGCAAGCAGCAGCAACGCCGGCTCGGGCAACGGTCCCAGCTACATGCTGCAGGCGGCGTCGTTCAAGTCACAAAGCGATGCCAACGCCATGGCCGGCAAACTGCGCGATTTGGGCCTTGTCACCCAGGTAAGCCAGGTCCAGACGGCGGACGGTACCACCTGGCACCGCGTGCAGGCCGGCCCCTATCAGGACTCGGGTGAGCTTTCTCGCGCCCGGGGGCTGATGCAGACCCGCGGCATCGATCCGATGCAGATTCAGCAGCGCTGAGACCCGACGCCTGCCGACACAAGGGGTGCCTGTTGCCATGCAGCAGGCACCCTTTTTCATGAATCCGGGCATCGCCCCCAGGTGTTGATGGCGCTGAAAGCGTGCCACGCCGGGGTCGTCATGCACACTTCAGTCAATTTCCCTTTGAGTCATGGCTTGATTTGGGCAGCGAGAGCCCGCACTTCAGGGGAAAGTTTTCAAAACGCAGACGATGTACGCGCCGTTTGCGTTCAAGTCACCAGGTGCATGTCACCAACGCATTGGAGTAGCGCCGATGACCACGATTGTTTCCGTTCGCCGCGGCGAACAGGTCGCCCTGGCCGGCGACGGACAGGTATCGCTGGGTAATACGGTCATGAAGGGCAACGCCAGCAAGGTCCGCCGTTTTCATCGCGGCCAGGTGCTGGCCGGCTTTGCCGGCGGCACGGCGGATGCCTTCACGCTGTTTGAGCGCTTTGAAGCCCAGCTTGAGAAGTATCAGGGTCATCTGGCCAAGGCCGCCGTGGAGCTTGCCAAGGAGTGGCGCACCGACCGCGCCCTGCGCAAGCTCGAGGCGATGCTGGCCGTGGCCGACCGCCATTCCTCGCTGATCATTACGGGCACCGGCGATGTGCTGGAACCCGAACACGGCATCATCACCATCGGTTCGGGCGGTCAGTATGCCAACGCCGCCGCGCGCGCCCTGGTGCAGAATACCGACCTGTCAGCGCGTGACATCACTGAAAAGAGCCTCGCGATTGCGGCAGATATCTGTGTGTACACCAACCACAACGTGACGCTCGAATCACTGGACTGATCATGACCGAGACTTCCATGTCCCATCAAAACGCCAACAGCAATCACATGACCCCGCGCGAGATCGTGCACGCGCTGGATCAATACATCATCGGCCAGGCCGAAGCCAAGCGCGCCGTGGCGATCGCCCTGCGCAACCGCTGGCGCCGCATGCAGCTCGATGACTCGCTGCGCCCGGAGGTCACGCCCAAAAACATTTTGATGATCGGCCCGACCGGCGTGGGCAAGACCGAAATCGCCCGCCGCCTGGCCAAACTGGCCAACGCGCCGTTTATCAAGATCGAGGCAACCAAGTTCACCGAAGTCGGCTACGTCGGGCGCGATGTCGAATCGATCATTCGTGATCTGGTGGAAGCGGCCATCAAGCTGGTGCGTGAGCAGGCCAAGTCACAGGTCGGCCAAAAGGCCGATGACGCCGCCGAAGAGCGCATTCTCGACGCCCTGCTGCCGCCTGCCCGTGGCAGCGAATACGACAGCGGCAAGGGTCGTGACAGCGCCACGCGTCAGACCTTTCGCAAGCAGCTGCGCGAGGGCACGCTCGATGACAAGGAGATCGACATCGAGCTGTCACCGGCCGGTCAGGGCATGGACTTTCAGGCCCCGCCGGGAATGGAAGACATGGCCAACCAGCTCTCCAGCATGTTTTCCAACATGGGCAAGCAGAACAAGGAGACGCGCCGTCTCACCGTGAAGGAAGCTTTCAAGCTGGTCCGTGATGAAGAGGCTTCAAGGCTGGTCAACGATGACGATCTCAAGGCCCGGGCCATCGAAGCCGTGGAACAAAACGGCATCGTGTTTCTCGACGAGATCGACAAGGTGGCCAAGCGCGCCGAATCCGGCAGCGGTGGCGATGTCTCTCGCGAGGGCGTACAGCGTGACCTGCTGCCGCTGATCGAGGGGTCCACGGTGTCCACCAAGCACGGCATGGTGCATACCGATCACATCCTCTTTATCGCCTCTGGCGCGTTCCACCTCTCCAAGCCCTCGGATCTGATTCCGGAGCTGCAGGGTCGCCTGCCGATTCGCGTGGAGCTTTCGGCGCTGTCACCGAACGAATTCAAGCGCATTCTGACCGAGCCGTCGGCCTCGCTGACGCGTCAGTATGAAGCGCTGATGAAGACCGAAGGGCTGGACATCGAATTTACCGATGACGGCATCGAGCGCATTGCGCAGACGGCCTGGCAGGTTAACGAAGGCACCGAAAACATCGGCGCACGGCGTCTGCACACGGTCATGGAACGCCTGCTGGAAGAAGCGCTCTTTGACGGCAGTGACATGAAGGGCCCGCTGGTGATCGACGGCGCCTATGTCGATGAGCGTCTGGGCGAGCTGGCCCGCGATGAGGATCTGTCTCGCTATATCCTCTGAGCGTCTTTATCGTTTGACGCCAACCGCGTATCCTGGAGGGCGGCCCGTTCATGGGCCGCCCGTTTTTTGACATGATGCCCGCCCCGTTCGGAAAAAGGCATCATCCGGTGCGACCCAACATGGAGCCATCCCATGAGTGCCCCCATGCCAACCGGCGTTCACTACCATCAGCGCAGTCGCGAACTGGCGCTGACCTATGACATCGAGGGTGAGGCGCAAAGCTTTCGTCTCAGCGCCGAAATGCTCAGAGTCTATTCACCCTCGGCCGAAGTGCGCGGCCACAGTCCGGAGCAGGCCGTTTTGCAGACCGGCATGAAATATGTCGGTCTCAAAAACGTCACGCCGGTGGGCAATTACGCCCTCAAGCTGCATTTTGATGACGGCCACGACAGCGGTCTGTATACCTACGCCTATCTCTGGGAGATGATCGAAAACCGCGAGCTGTGGTGGGACGACTATCTTCACGAGCTCAAAAAGGCCAATGCGTCACGCGAGCCGCTGGGCATACCGCTGCAGCGCCAGTGACGCCATCCCGAATGGGCGTCAGGACAAATGATGTCCTGAAAGCTACAATGGCTCTCGACAGGCGCGCCCCTCCCGACCGGACAGACAACGCCTTCATGCCCATCGGGCAGGCAGCGCCGCCGATACCAGAATACATGACTTGCAAACGCTGACAGGGGAACGCCATGGACAAGCAGACAACGCACTTCGGCTATGAGGAAGTCCCTGTCGAGGAGAAGGCCGGCCGCGTCGAGCAGGTCTTCGACAGCGTGGCACGCCGCTACGATGTCATGAACGATCTGATGTCGATGGGCGTTCATCGCTTCTGGAAGCGCGTGGCGCTGGAGCGTTCGGGCGTACGCCGCGGCCATGCCGTACTGGACATCGCCGGCGGCACCGGCGACCTGACGGCCAAATTCGTGGAGCGTGTCGGCCCCACCGGTCGGGTAGTGCTGGCCGATATCAACGCCGCCATGCTGCAGGTCGGGCGTGACCGTCTGATGGATCGCGGCATCGGCGCTCAGGTCGAGATCGTGCAGGCCGATGCCCAGGCCCTGCCCTTTCCGGACAACACCTTTGACTGCATTACCATTGCCTTCGGTCTTCGCAACGTCACCGACAAGGATGCAGCCCTTGCCTCCATGGCGCGCGTGCTCAAGCCGGGTGGCCGGCTGCTGATCCTGGAATTTTCAAGACCCGTCAATGCGGTTTTCGAAAAGGTCTATGATCAGTACTCCTTCCATGTGCTGCCCCGCATCGGCAAGTGGGTGGCCAACGATGCCGATTCCTATCGCTATCTGGCCGAATCGATCCGCATGCATCCCGATCAGCCGACGCTCAAGGCGATGATGGAAAATGCAGGGCTTGAGCGCGTCGAGTACACCAACATGACCGGCGGTGTTGTGGCACTGCACCGCGGTATCAAGTTCTGAACGGCCCGTGCGGATGGTGCCCTTCGCTTGGCAGCATCCGCCGGGGCGCTTTCCCGACAGGGTTAACGGCATGACATACGCGTATTTCATGACTTTTCGTCATTGCATTTCTCAAGGGCAGTCCCGCTGATGTCCTTTATTACCCCCGTACTGCTGGCCGGTATCGAAAAGAGCGTCAATCGCTTGCTGGCACGCGACCCGGCGGCGCCGTCTCGTCTGGCGGCCATGGCCGGACAGCGTCTTTTGCTGCGGCTTGAGTCGCCCCGTATCGAAGTACTGGTCATCTTTCATATCCATGGCCTCACGCTCGCCTCGCTGCCCGACGGCGAAGATCGTGACGCCGACACGACCATCGAAATCGATGCCGACACGCTGGGTGCCCTGCTTGGCGGCATGCCGATCCAGTCGCTCATGACCAGCCATCGACTGGTCGTGCGTGGCCAGCTCGGCCTTTTGATGCAGGCCCGTGAGCTGCTCATGGATCTTGATATCGACTGGGAAGGCGCCTTTGCCGAATGGTTCGGCGAGGCACCGGCGCACAGCCTGGCCACCGGCCTGCGACGCCTGGGCCACTTTGGCGTGCACTCATCAAGAAGTCTTGAGCAGGATCTGCGCGAGTACATTCTGGAAGAGGGCCAGTGGCTTGCCGGCCGCGCCCGCTTTGATGTGGCCCGCGATCATCTGACCGAACTCGAAATTGCGACGGACCGGCTGGAAGCCCGGCTTGAACGTCTCAACCGTCGTCTGCGAGGGCATCACTCTTGATGACGCTATGGCGCCTGATCCGTATTGCCTGGGTGGTCACCCGTTACCGGCTCGACAGCCTGATTCCTGCCGAGCGGCTGCCGGGTTATGCCCGCTTTTTGATGGCCATTGCCCCCATCCGGCTGTTCCCGAAAGGGGACAGGACGCGTGGCGAGCGCCTGCGACTGGCCCTGGAAGATCTGGGGCCCATTTTTATCAAGTTCGGTCAGATGCTATCGACCCGGCGCGATCTGATGCCGCCGGATATTGCCGTTGAACTCAAGCGGCTGCAGGATCAGGTACCGCCCTTTCACAGCGAGACGGCGCGCAACATCATCGAGGAAGAACTCGGCGCCCCGGTCGGTGAGCTGTTCGATCACTTTGAACCCGATTCGATGGCCTCGGCTTCCATTGCCCAGGTCCATGCCGCGCGCCTGCACACCGGCGAAGAGGTCGTGGTCAAGGTCATTCGCCCCGGTATCGATAGCGTCATGCGCAACGACATGGCGCTTTTGTATACCTTTGCAAAGGTCCTTTTGAAGGTCTGGCCCGAGGCCCGACGCCTGCGGCCCGTGGAAGTGGTCAAGGACTATGAGTCCACGCTCTTTGATGAGCTCGACCTGCAAAAGGAGGCGGCCAACACCTCCCAGCTCAAGCGCAACTTTCAGCACTCGCCGCTGTTACACGTCCCGACCATCTACTGGCCGCTGACGCGCAAGCGTGTCATGACCCAGGAGCGGGTCAACGGTGAACCCGTGGCCAATACCGAGGCGCTGGAAGCTCAGGGCGTCGACATGCGCCTGCTCGCCGAACGCGGCGTGGAGATCTTTTTTACCCAGGTGTTTCGCGACAACTTTTTCCATGCCGACATGCACCCGGGCAACATCTTTGTTGATATCAGCAATCCGAGCGACCCGAGCTACATTGCCATCGACTGCGGCATCGTGGGCAGCCTCACCCGGGAAGATCAGGACTATCTGGCGCGCAACATCATCGCGTTTTTCCGTCAGGACTATTACGAAGTGGCCATGCTGCACATCGAGTCCGGCTGGGTGGGCGAGGATACCCGCGCCAACGAATTTGCCGCCGCCATTCGCTCGGTATGTGAGCCCATTCTGGAAAAGCCGCTCAAGGACATCTCCTTTGGCCAGGTGCTGATGGGGCTTTTCCAGACGGCGCAGCGCTTTCACATGGAGGTGCAGCCGCAGCTGGTCCTCTTGCAAAAGACCCTTCTCAATATTGAAGGGCTGGGGCGCACCCTGTATCCCGAACTCGACCTGTGGCACACCGCCAAACCCTTTCTGGAGCGCTGGATGCACGAGCGTGCCGGGCCCAAGGGGTTCTGGGAAGAGCTCAAGCGCCAGGCACCGGATCTGGCCCAGCGTATTCCGCAGCTTCCGGTGCTGGCCCATCAGGCCCTGTCCCAGGTCGAAAACGAGCGCAAGCACCGCGAGCAGCAAACGGCCGCTCTGGTCACGCTTCAAAACACCTCGTCGGGCGTACGCCGGGGCGCGCGCCGGATACGCATCGGGCTGATCCTGATCGCGGGCGCTCTGGCCTGGCAGCCCATTTCACAGTGGGCGATGCAGCAGCACTGGAGTATCCTGGCGGCCGCCGGTATCGGCCTGGTGCTGGTGATCTGGCGCTGAGCGGTGCAGATAACATCGACACATTGCGGGCGGTGATGATATAAGCTCCCATCATCCTGAACACGCCCTGGCATGAAACATCAGGAACCCATCTCAATGAGCACGATTCTCGAGCAGCTCGATCAACGCCTGGCCGAGCGGCGCCATGGTGACGCTGATACGTCCTACGTCGCCGGCCTGCACCAGCGCGGTCTCAACAAGATTCTGGAAAAGGTGGGCGAGGAATCGATCGAAGCGATCCTGGCCGCCCGCGATGCCGAGCACGGTGACGAAAGCGCCCGTCAGGCACTGGTCAACGAGACGGCCGATCTCTGGTTTCATTCGCTGGTCATGCTCTCGCATCTGGGATTGGACCATCGCGGCGTGCTTGAAGAGCTGGCACGCCGTCAGGGCATTTCGGGACTCGAGGAAAAGGCATCGCGCACTAACGGCTAACGTTTGCCCCTTTTGCCTGTCCTATCACTACAATGAAGGTGCAGCCCTTGGCGGCACCGGACTTATCAACGACCGTGTCCTGTCGGACACAATGGAGAAACGCCATGTTGGGTGGTATCAGTATCTGGCAGCTTCTAATCGTTCTGGGCATCATTATTCTGATTTTCGGCACGAAAAAGCTTCGCAATCTGGGCGGCGATCTGGGTGGCGCCATCAAGGGCTTCAAGCAGGCCGTCAACGATGATGACGACACGACCAGCAAACCTCAGCAGCGCGTCAAGCATGACGAGACCCCGGGCAACGAGACCATCGATAGCCATACGGACACGCGCGAAAAAGAAGACACCCGGAAATAACTCTCAATGTTCGATGTCAGTTTTCCCGAGCTGATCGTGATCGGCGCCATCGCCCTGGTGGTGCTGGGCCCCGAGCGTCTGCCAACGGCAGCACGCACGGCCGGCCTGTGGCTGGGAAAGATCAAGCGAACGGTTTCCAGCGTTCAGCAGGAGATCACCTCCCAGCTCGAGACCGAAGAGCTGCAGCGCAAGATGAAAAGCCAGCAGGACCGCTTCGATCAGGGGCTGAAAAAGGCCCGGACTGATATCGAGAGTCTGGGAGATGATCCCTCTGCCGGCAGTCGAAAGCTTTCGGACAAGGCCCTTGCTGATGAGCGCTCGTCACAGCCAGCAGACGAGCCACCCAGGGTCGATGAGACACCCGGAACCGATCAGACGCCAGAGCACCCAAAGCCTGATGTCGAATCGTCAACCAGGCCGGCACCGGATCGCCATGCGAACACTGCCGACCCTTCGACTGCCCCGGCGCCGGCCTCCGAGGCCGCTTTTGATGAGCAGAAACCATCCGATGCCGCCGCCTCTCGACCACCGGCATCGGACCGTCATGACAGGGATAACCACGATCGATGAGCCCACAGGACGATAATCAGTCGCAGACACCGCTGATCGATCACCTTATTGAACTGCGCTCGCGCCTTTTACGCGCCATGATCGTCATCGTGGTGGCGTTTGCCGCGCTTTATGCCTTTTCCAATCAGATCTACACCTTTGTGGCCGAGCCGCTCATGGCGCTGCTGCCGCCTGGCTCGCAGATGATCGCCACGGAAGTCGCCTCGCCGTTTCTGGCGCCGTTCAAGCTGACGCTGATCGTGTCGCTGTTTCTGGCCATTCCCTTTGTGCTCTATCAGGCCTGGGCCTTTATCGCCCCGGGCCTTTATGCCAACGAGAAGAAGCTGGCCCTGCCCATTCTGGGCTCAAGCGTCATGCTGTTTTACGGCGGGGCCGCCTTTGCCTACTACGTGGTGTTTCCGCTGCTGTTTCAGTTTTTCACCACCGCCGGGCCGGCAGATGTGCAAATCATGACCGACATCAATGCCTACCTCTCCTTCGTGCTCAAGCTTTTCATGGCGTTTGGGCTGGCATTTGAAATTCCGGTGGCCACCTTTTTGCTGGTGCTGACCGGGGCCACCACGGTACAGGCGCTCACGGCCAAGCGCCCTTATGTGGTCATTGCCTGCTTTATCGTGGGCATGGTGCTGACACCGCCAGACATTATCTCTCAGACACTGTTGGCGGGGCCCATGTGGCTTTTGTTCGAGGTCGGGATCCTCTTTGCTCGTCTCATTCGTAACCCGCGCGGCGGGCGTGACGACGTCGAGATGAACGACACCGACAGCTAGGCAAACCGGCCGCGCGTCAGCGCGGCTGCTCCATCAGGGTATTAACCCGCTCCACCAGCTTGAAAAGCCCCTGAGCGATCTCCGAGGGGCGTTTGCCCATCAGCCAGCCGGGCGTGGTGAGAACACGGTGCTCGATATCCACCACGATCTCGCCCACGCCGACGCTTTTATGTAATCCCCCCATGGCACTGATGGTGCCGGAAAGGGCCGCACTTTGCCCCAGCGTCACCGGAATGGCCTGCTCAAAAAGCCGCGGCACCAGCAGCGCCGCCATGCCGACCAGGGCGATGGGCTTGCGCGCGTCATGAAATTCGTGAAGCCGGGAAACAAGCTGTTCCAGCACTTGCATGGAAGAGCCGCTGACGGCGAAATCGCTCAGTTGATTGATGGCACCATGCCCGCCGGGAATGATGATCGCGCCAAACTCTGCTGACTGCAGTTTGTCCAGCGGATAGATGCGCTCGTGCACCATGCGACACGACTCCACCATGGCATGGCGGCCTTCACTGTCCATGGGCTCGCCGCTGGTGTGGTCAATCACGTGATGCTGCGCCACGTCGGGGGCAAAGCAGCTCCATTCAAGGCCCAGCTGATCCAGGCGCAACAGCACCATCGTCAGCTCCTGCACATCCGTGCCATCCAGCCATCCACATCCGGAAATCACGACTGCTACACGCTTTTTCATGCTGCTGCTCCCATGAGATACATGTCATCCGCCTTCCCGGGCAGACAGGGGTGACCGGCACCAAAGGATGCCTGATCAATTGCGACGATAATCGCCACCGCTGCCGGACAGGCCAGCTATCATGATTGTATTCGTTCATGTCAGGTTTGCGCTGCAGGTGTTCGCTCTTGAGCGCCATGCCCTTGATGCAGGAAAGCACAATGACGGTTGATGATCCGATTCTGCCCGTTTTCATCCGTCAAGGAGATCGTCGCCACAACGCTATGGCATCGCCGCCGGAAACGGGAGGGAATCCGGCAAAAAGCCTATCAGACCATGGATCTGGTTCCACAAGCCCCATTGTGACCCCATGTGGCTTGTGCAGGGCCTGGCCTCATTATCAATATCGCTCCGGGCCCTGTACCGTATATCGTCAGGACGCCATTCCCGGCAATCGGGGCCAGGCAGGCCCCACGCCCGGCGTTAGTGGCGCTGCCTGAGAGCGGCGGCCCAAACACTGCAGAAGGCGACGGTGTGGTCGTGACCAGACCAGCCATGCCCTCTCCGAACGTACTGTATCGCGTCAAACAGGGCGGCGTGCCCCGACTTTCGTCTACCGACACGCCAGGCGCTGGCAGGGCCTGGCTGGATAAAACAACGGTCATGCTGATGTCACTTTTTCAAGGCCAGCCCGTACCGGCGCCCAGGGCAGACTGACTGTCATGAAAGCGTCATGAGAGTTTCCCACACTGGTGGATGCGGTTTTTTGGGCCGCATGTCATTTCCCGGAGAGTTCTCGATGTCATCACTGCCCACTACCCCGGCTTGCGAAACACCCGCCTCAACCGAGAATGACCCTGCCTCGACGTTGAGGATCAACCATACGCATGCCGGCATCCGCGCCAGAGCCGCCGCCAATGCCGCACGCGATCTGGATGATGCCGGGCTCTATTTCAACCGTGAACTCTCGACGCTGAGGTTTCACGTTCGCGTTCTCGAACAGGCACTTGATGAAACCCATCCCCTGCTCGAGCGGCTCACGTTTTTGCTGATTTTTTCATCCAATCTGGATGAGTTCTTTGAAATTCGCGTAGCCGGTCTCAAGCGGCGCATCGCCTACGGCAACGAAACGCCCGGCATGGATGGCCACTCGACCTCGAGCATCTTTCACGACATCGCCACCACCGCCCATGAGCAGGTAGAGCGCCAGTACCATATTCTCAACACCCAACTGATTCCGGCACTGGCCGAGCGCGGCATCCATTTCCTGCGCCGCAACAGCTGGAACAGGGCGCAGCGTGACTGGGTCAGTGCCTACTTCGATGACGAGATCATGCCGGTCATCAGCCCGATCGGGCTGGACCCGTCGCACCCCTTTCCGCGGCTGGTCAACAAAAGCCTTAATTTCATCGTCGAGCTGGAAGGCTGCGACGCCTTCGGCCGTGAGGGCGGCATGGCCATTATTCCGGCGCCGCGCTCGCTGCCCCGTCTGATCAGATTGCCGGAGGCGCTGGAGCGCGAGGGATGTCAGGAATATGTGTTTTTGTCCTCGATGATTCATGCCCACGCTGAACAGCTCTTTCCTGGCATGACGGTACGCGGCTGCTATCAGTTCCGCCTGACCCGCAACGCCGACCTTGCCATGGACACCGAGGATGTGGCGGATCTGGCCTCGGCGCTCAAAAGCGAACTGCTGGCCAGACGCTACGGCGATGGCGTGCGCCTGGAAGTGGCCAACAACTGTCCGGCGCATTTAAGCGACTTTCTGCTCAAGCAGTTTCAGCTCGGTCAGGAGGATCTGTATCTGGTCGATGGCCCGGTCAACCTGAGCCGACTGATGGCCATGATCGGCGACAACGAGCGCAGCGATCTGCGATACAACCCGTTCGTGCCGGGCCTGCCGAAGGCGCTGCGCAAGGATGAGAGCCTGTTTGATCTGATCAGCCGGCAGGATATTTTGCTGCTGCATCCCTGGGAGTCGTTCGGCGTCATCGAAAACTGGCTGGCCGAGGCCGCGCGTGATCCGGGCGTGCTGGCGATCAAGCAGACGCTCTACCGCACCGGCTCCGATTCGGGGGTGGTCAGCGCGCTGGTGGACGCGGCACGCAGCGGCAAGGAAGTGACCGTGGTCATCGAGCTGCGGGCGCGCTTTGATGAAGCCGACAATATCGCGCTCGCCTCTCGACTGCAGGAAGCCGGTGCCAACGTGATCTATGGCGTCATGGCCTACAAGACCCACGCCAAGATGCTGCATATCGTCCGCCGCGAAGCCGGACGCATTCGTCACTACGCCCACATGGGCACCGGCAACTACCACTCAAAGACAGCGAAGCTTTATACCGACTACAGCCTGCTGACGGCGCGCGAAACGCTGTGCGAGGATGTGCACCATGTCTTCCAGCAGCTTTCGGGCATGGGAGAGCCGCGCCATACCGAGCATCTTCTGCATGCGCCCTTCACGCTGCACAAGCGTCTGGTCGAGCTGATCGACCGGGAAACCGCGCACGCCCGCAAGGGGCGCAAGGCCATGTTGACCGTCAAGTGCAACTCCCTGACAGAGCCCAAACTGATCCAGGCGCTGTACCGGGCCTCGCAGGCCGGCGTCATCTGTCAGCTGATCATTCGCGGCACCTGCTGTCTGCGCCCGGGCGTGCCCGGCATCTCCGACAACATCACGGTGCGCTCGGTGGTGGGCCGCTTTCTGGAACATACCCGCGTCTTTTACTTTCACAACGCCGGCAAGTCCGAAACCTGGTGCTCCAGCGCCGACTTCATGGAGCGCAACATGTTCCAGCGCGTCGAGACCTGCTTTCCTCTGCTGGACAAAAAGATCGCCCAGCGGGTCAGAAAGGATCTGGATACCTACATGCTGGACAACTGCCAGAGCTGGACGCTACAGCCGGATGGCCACTATGAAAAGCGCTGCCCGGGCAAGGATGAAGCCGCCATCAGCGCGCAGGAAACCCTGCTGTACGCCTACGCGGCACGGCCCTGAATCCTTCGTCAGCGGCACTTTAAAAAGGCCCGGACACCCAGGGTGTCCGGGCCTTTGCTTTTACGCCAAAACCGTCTCGTCGCAGCTCAGGCGTACTGCGCCATTGATTCCTTTTTGGACAGGCGCTGCGCGGCACGGCGCAGGTGATGTTCGCTGTCGGTCCACCCAAGGCAGGCGTCGGTCACGGAGACGCCATAGTGCAACGTGCCGCCCAGGGGCTGTTTGCCTGCCTCCAGATGGCTTTCAAGCATGACGCCGACCAGTGATGAGGTGCCCTCAAGACGCTGGCGAATGACTTCGTCAAGCACCAGCGGCTGTCGAGCCGGGTCCTTGCCGCTATTGGCATGAGAGCAGTCCACCATGATGGCCGTTGAAACACCGGCCCTGCCGAGCGCATCAATGGCCCGCTGAACGCTTTGAGCATCATGATTGGGCCCCTGATGGCCACCGCGCAGCACCAGGTGCGTATTCGGATTGCCGCTGGAGTGTAAAAGCGCCGGACAGCCATTGTCATCAAAGCCCGGATAGCGATGACCATGGCGACTGGCGCCCATGGCATCGATGGCAACCTGAATGCCGCCGTCGGTGCCGTTTTTGAATCCCGTGGGCATGGGCAGCGCACTGACCATCTCGCGGTGAATCTGTGACTCGGTGGTCCGTGCCCCGACGGCGGCCCAGCTGATCAGATCATCCATATAGGCGCTCAGCATGGGCTGAAGCAGTTCGCAGGCAATCGGCAGGCCCAGTGCCGTGATATCACGCATGAGCCGGCGCGTACTGGCCAGCCCTTCTGCCATGTTGTCACTGCCATCGAGATGCGGATCATAGACCAGTCCCTTCCAGCCCACGGTCGTACGCGGCTTCTCGACGTAGACCCGCATGACCAGCACCATGCTGCCAGCCACCTCATCGGCAAGCCCTTTCAGGCGCCGGGCATAGTCAAGCGCACTGTCGCGATCATGAATCGAACAGGGCCCCATCACGACCAGCAGACGTGAATCCCGCCCGTCCAGAATGTCTCGAACCGCCTGGCGATGACCGGCGATCTGCTCTTTTAAAGCGGGCTCAAGCGCAATGGCCTCCTTGAGGGCACTCGGTGTTGGCAGCGGCTGGGCAACACCCGGGCCACCGGCGATACCGTTTTGATCAGCGCAGGTGGCAGCGGCAGGCTCGACAGTATTGAGTAAGGCGTTCATGGCGTTTTTCTATCCTTTAACAGCGTAACAATCGGGATTCTGGAGCGCCCTGTGCCAGCACGCCGACGGCCAGCGCTCGAAACGCCGTCAGCGTGTGGTTAAATCGCCAGTCAAAAGTCGAATCGTTGTTATAAGTCATGGTCATGCTGCTCTCCTGATGGCTATCGGGCCGTTGACCCGTGACATGAAAAACAAAAAACCCCCGGTGGCATGCTGCCAACCGGGGGTTTCATGGGTGGGCAGCACGGTAGACACCGGCACGCCCTGATGACTCAGGCGTGCCTGTCTCTAAACCAATAGCCCACTGGATAACCGACCGTGCCATGGACACGCGACAACACGGCCATCGCCTGAGGCGAGTGCCGTGTCGGTGTGTCATTGAGCACGAAATGTGGCATGCAGGTTATCCTGATCAACGATATCTGGTTCGACTGTCCGGGGGTCAGGGACCCCGTGGTCAATCATCCGAGACTAGCATGGCTGACTCAGATGAGAAACTCCTTCCAGATAAACAGTGCCGGCAGCGCGGCCGCCAGCGATATCACTACGACGCCGGCCACAATACCGACCAGCAATGCACGATCCTTAAGTAACGTCGACGGCGATGTCATGATGGCCACCTGTCACGGTCGTTGGAACAGCGTTGTTGTTGAACACCAAAAATATCCGGCGACCCGGTCGCCGACACCAGTTCACTTCACATGGCGTCCGCCGTCAACAGGCAATGTGGTCCCTGTGACGAAAGCACTATCGAGCAGATAGCGCACGCCCTGCCAGATCACCCGGGGCCCGGGCACCGCGGGCAGGGCCGACCGGGCGTTGAGGTGCGCCACATAGTCATCACCGTCGTCGGCATTGAGCATGATGCCGGCAGGCGCGATGGCGTTGACCTTGATGTCAGGCGCAAAACGCCGAGCCATGGACAAGGTCAGATTCTCGAGCCCGGCCTTGGTGGCCGCATAGGCCATATGCTTTCTTGATCCGTGGGAGGCGCTGTAATCCGTGACATGGATGATGTCGCGCATCGGTTCGGGACAGGCCATCAAAAGCGCATGAGCATGCACATTGATAAGATAGGGCGCCTGCATATGAACCTGAAACATCAGGGCAAAGTCCTCGCCACGCGAGGCGCTGTCCTCATCGCGCTGCCAGTGCGAAGCATTGTGAATGATCGCCCGCAGCGCACCGGTGTGCGCCTTCAACCGGGCAATGAAATCCAGAATGTCGGCCTCGTTGGAGAAATCGGCATACAGCGCGGTAATGCCCCGACGTCGCAGCGCCTCGATGGCGGGGCGTTCGCGGCGATAGGTGATGATGACCGGGTGGCCATCGTCATGCAGGCGTTCGGCACAGTAGCGGCCCAGTCGCTGACCGCCGCCGGTGATCAGTATGGGCGCCTGGCTCATGACGCCGCGTCCTGCCCCTGCACTCGAGGCGCGTAGCTGAAGACATCGGAAAAGATTCGCTTGGCCATGGGCTCGATCCGGGCCAGCGTGTCCACCACGGCGTACACCATGCCGGGTGAGCCGGCGATAAAGATGCTGGCCTCGTCGGCACGTTGAACGCGGTCATGCAGAGCGTTATCGATACGCTCGACCACACCGTCAAAATCCTCTTCACCAGGCAACTCCACCACGGGCGTAAAGCTGAACTGCTCGTGTTGTTCGGCCCAGTGGCGCGCCTGAAGCTCCATGTAAAGCTCGCTGCGCGCGCGTGCCGCCCACCATAGATGGATGGGACGCTCGGGATGCAGAGCAAGCGAGGCCTCGATGATGGATTTCATCTGTGCAAATCCGGTGCCAGCCGCGATCAAAAGCAGCGGCCGCGGATCATCGAGCTCCAGCACCGACTCCCCGCCGGCCAGCGAGACCTCGATCTCGGCGCCCACGTGGAGCTGTTCAAACAGCGCCCGTGCGTTGTCGCTTTCGGCCACATACTGGATGTGCAGTTCGAGAATGCCCTCACCGTTGGGCGCATTGGCAATCGAAAACGGCAGATGATTGCCCTGTACCACCAGCGTCAGATACTGACCCGGGGCAAACAGGATCTGTTGCGGGTCGCCACGCAGAAAAAGGCGATAGACATCGGCCGATAGCGTTTCCATGGTCTCGACCCTACAGGTCAGCGTCCTGGCAGACATGGTGCTTCCTTCAATCGATAGAAATGCAGCAGTGCATTGTGTCGGTAACTCCCGAGCCGTTGACGGCTCAGGTATTGATGCCGTAGTCGTCCCAGCGCTCGTCCACCCGGGCCTTGATCTCATCGCTCATCACAATCGGCGTGCCCCACTCGCGCTGGGTTTCGCCCGGCCACTTGGACGTCGCATCAAGGCCCATCTTGGAGCCCAGACCGCTAACCGGCGAGGCAAAGTCGAGATAGTCGATCGGCGTATTGTCCACCATGACCGTATCGCGGGAAGGGTCCATGCGCGTCGTGATGGCCCAGATCACATCTTTCCAGTCGCGGGTGTTGACGTCATCATCCACCACGATCACGAACTTGGTGTACATGAACTGACGTAAAAAGCTCCACACGCCCATCATCACGCGCTTGGCGTGTCCCTGATACTGCTTTTTCATCGACACCACGGCCAAGCGATAGGAGCACCCTTCGGGCGGCAGATAGAAGTCGACGATTTCAGGAAACTGGCGACGCAGAATGGGCACAAAGACCTCATTGAGCGCCACGCCCAGCACGGCCGGTTCATCCGGCGGGCGCCCGGTGTAGGTAGAATGATAGATGGGATCGCGGCGATGGGTAATGCGCTCGACGGTAAAGACCGGGAAGGTATCGACTTCGTTGTAATAACCGGTGTGATCGCCGAAGGGGCCTTCCGGCGCCATGTCATCAGGATAGATATGGCCTTCCAGCACGATCTCGGCGCTGGCCGGCACGCTGAGATCGGCGTGATGACACTTGACCAGCTCGGTCTTGGAGCCGCGCAGCAGCCCGGCAAAGGCGTACTCGGACAGCGAGTCGGGCACCGGCGTCACAGCGCCCAGAATGGTGGCCGGATCAGCGCCCAGCGCCACCGCCACCGGAAAGGGCTCGCCCGGATGCGACTGCTGCCAGTCGCGAAAATCCAGCGCCCCGCCGCGATGGGACAGCCAGCGCATGATCAGGCGATTTTTCGACAGCTTCTGCTGGCGATAGATGCCCAGATTCTGGCGCTCCTTGTGCGGCCCTTTGGTAATGACCAGAGGCCAGGTCACCAGCGGCGCGGCATCCCCCGGCCAGCAGTGCTGAATGGGGATGACATCCAGATCAACGTCGTCACCTTCCAGTACAACCTCCTGACATGGCGCCTTTTTGACGTGGCGCGGCCCCATGCTCATGACCTGCTTGAAAATCGGCACCTTCTGCCAGGCGTCACGAAATCCCTTGGGCGGCTCGGGCTCCTTCAAAAAGGCCAGCAGCTCCCCGACCTCGCGCAGGGCACCCACGCTGTCCTGTCCCATGCCCAGCGCCACCCGGCGCGGCGTGCCAAACAGATTGGCCAGCACCGGCATCGTGCTGCCACGCACGTTTTCAAACAGCAGGGCCGGTCCTTCATCGCGCAGCACGCGATCACATATCTCGGTCATTTCCAGATGAGGGTCGACTTCAGCGGTAACACGCTTGAGCTCCCCCATCCGCTCGAGCCCCTGGATAAACTCCCGCAGATCGCGATACTTCATGCCGATCCTTCCCGTAATAAAGCAAAGGGGCAGCATAGCATGCTGCCCCTCTCATGCAGGCGCCTTCCGACAACGCCCGTGACACCGCAGGACGCGCTAGCGGCGCTTCATGGCCTCGAAGAATTCCAGATTGGTCTTGGTATCCTTCAACCGGTCGATGAGAAACTCGGTGGCCGCCACATCTTCCATCGGATTGAGCAGCTTGCGCAGAATCCACATGCGCTGCATTTCGTCCTCTGAGGCGATCAGGTCTTCACGACGCGTGCCGGAGCGGCGGATATTGAGCGCCGGATAGACACGCTTCTCGGCCAGCTTGCGGTCCAGATGCGCCTCCATGTTACCGGTACCCTTGAACTCCTCGAAGATGACTTCATCCATCTTGGAGCCGGTATCCACCAGCGCGGTCGCCAGAATGGTCAGGCTGCCGCCCTCTTCGATGTTACGAGCCGCACCGAAAAAGCGCTTGGGCTTTTCAAGAGCGTGGGCATCCACACCACCGGTCAGCACCTTGCCGGAGCTCGGCACGACGGTGTTGTAGGCACGGGCCAGACGGGTAATGGAATCCAGCAGGATCACCACGTCCTTTTTATGCTCGACCAGACGCTTGGCCTTTTCGATCACCATTTCGGCGACCTGCACGTGACGCGCCGGCGGCTCATCGAAGGTGGAGGCCACGACTTCGCCGCGCACGGTACGCGACATCTCGGTGACCTCCTCCGGACGCTCATCGATCAGCAGCACAATCATGTGGCATTCGGGATTGTTGCGGGTAATCGAATTGGCGATGTTTTGCAGCATCATCGTCTTGCCCGCCTTGGGCGGCGAGACGATCAGACCGCGCTGGCCCTTGCCGATCGGCGAGGTCAGGTCAATGACGCGCGAGGTAATGTCTTCCGTGGAGCCGTTGCCGATCTCCATGACCAGACGCTCCTGGGGAAACAGCGGCGTCAGGTTTTCAAACAGGATCTTGTGCTTGGCGTTCTCGGGTCGATCAAAGTTGATCTGATTGACCTTGAGCAGCGCAAAGTAGCGCTCGCCTTCCTTGGGCGGACGAATCTTGCCGGCGATCGAGTCGCCCTTGCGAAGATTGAAGCGGCGAATCTGCGACGGAGAGACATAGATGTCATCAGGGCCGGCCAGATAGGAAGAGTCGGCACTGCGCAGAAAACCAAAGCCATCCTGAAGGATTTCGAGTACGCCATCGCCGTAGATATCCTCGCCGCTTTTGGCGTGCTTTTTGAGGATGGCGAAAATGATGTCCTGCTTGCGCGAACGAGCCAGATTGTCGATGCCCATTTCCTGGGCAACTTCCAACAGCTCGGGAACAGTCTTTTGCTTGAGTTCGGTTAGATTCATCGGCTTGATTCGGAAATCGCTTTAGTCAGCATGGCTGTAAGAGATGCGGCCGGGACAGGAAACGGTATCTTGAATACCGCCTGATTGTAATCAGAGCCCGCGGGGTCTCGACGCCTGATGGTTATTGAAACCCCGGCAATGGAGATACACCCGAAAAGCGCCTCGTTCGAAGGAAAGAAGTAATATGACGGTAAAACCCGAGTTCAGCACCGACAGCTTCAGGGTCCGTTCGTCTGCTTGAGAAATGGCGTGACAGACTGGGAGAAAAGCAATATGACCCTGCTGGCTCGCTCGGCGGCTGGCAAGCAGCTGAAATCAGGCGAACGCACCGATGTTAGACAACGCTGATCACTGACGCAAGCCCTTTTATCGCGCCGGGAAGCGCCGACTTCGGCGCCTCTGACCAAAGCCTTATTTAAAGATGCTCATCAAGCAGCTGCTGTAGCTGGGTTGTGGAAAGTGCCCCGACACGTGTGGTCTCAAGCGTGCCATCAACGAAAAGACACAGGGTCGGCACCCCACGGGCCCCCAGGCGTGTGGCAAGCCCGGGTGAGGCGTTGATATCGACGCGATAGACCTTCACACGCTCGGCGTAGTCTCCGGCCACATCTTCAAGCACGGGCATCAGAACCCGACAGGGACGGCACCAGTCGGCGGTCAGCACAATCAGTGCCGGTTCGTGCTTGTCGGCCACTTCCTGCTCAAAGCGGTTTTCATCCAGATCAATGATGGTGCTCATGCTTCTCCCCGTTGACGTCTTGTTATCGTCTGCCTTCCGGGGCGAGCTGCCCGTTTAAGCAATTGACATGATATCAGCCTGATATCACTCTTTGGCGAACCAATACCTGACCGAATGGGCCTGATGGACGGGGCCTGCAAGGACAGCAACGCCATGGATATCGGCTCATGACGCATGTTCAGACACTACCCTCTTCCGGCCCGCTACGCCTGGCTGCCGTGGACCTGGGCTCCAACAGCTTTCACCTTTTGATCGTGGATGCCGACAACGGCCATTTCACCGAACTTGAAAAGTGCAGCAAAAAGGTACAGCTCGCCGCCGGGCTTGACGACCAGGGCCGTCTTGATGAAAGCGTCATGATGCGGGCCCTTGAATGCCTGCAGGAGTTCGGCACCATCATCGATGAACACCGGGTGGATCGGCTTCGGGTCGTGGGCACCAATGCCCTGCGCTCGGCCGCCAACAGTATCGATTTCGTGATCCGCGCCGAGCAGTGTCTGGGCCAGCGAATCGAGACCATTTCGGGTCGCGAGGAAGCACGCCTGATCTATCAGGGCGCCTCTACCGCCTGGCAGGACGATACCGCAAACTGTCTGGTGGCCGACATCGGCGGCGGCTCGACCGAGCTGATCGTGGGCGCCGGTACCCGGCCGCTGGCGCTGGAAAGTCTGGAAATGGGCTGTGTGGCCTATACGCGTCGCTTTTTCGACAGCGGCGAGATCACCGAAGCCACCATGCAGGCCGCCGAGCAGGCCGCCCTGCTCGAGCTTGCCAACATCACCACGCACTATCGCCGCCTGGGCTGGCAGCGTGGCATCGGTACCTCGGGCACCATCAAGGCCGCCGCCGCCACGCTCAAGGCGATGCAGCCGCACCTGAAAAAGGGCGAAATCACGCGCGACGGGCTTTTGGACCTGCGCCGGCAGCTGATCGAACAGGGTCATCTGGACCGGGTCAGCATGGCCGGTCTCAAAAGCAATCGGGCCCGGGTCTTTCCCGCCGGCGTGGCCATTTTGAGCGCCATTTTTCAGGCACTGGATCTGACACACATGCAGCATACCAGCGGTGCGCTTCGTGACGGGGTATTGCTGGATCTGCTCTCACGCGACACCCGCCACGACGTGCGCCACATCACGCTGGGCGACATGCAGCGTCAGTATCAGGTCGATACCCGACACGCCGAATACGTGGCCGCCACGACGCTGGTGCTGTTTGACCAGGTGGCCTCCGCCCTGGCGCTCGATGATGCTTCCCGCCAGCTGCTGGAACAGGCGGCCATGGTCCATGAGATCGGTCTGGGGGTCGCCCACAACCGCTATCACCAGCACGGCAGTTACCTGCTGGCCAACAGCGACATGCCGGGCTTTTCGCTGCCCGACCAGCTCACCCTGGCCTGGCTGGTGCAGGCGCATCGTCGACAGTTCCCCGAACCACCCCCTGAACATCGTGCGGCACTGCCTGCAGGCGATCTCATGCACCTGGCGCGCCTTTTGCGACTGGCCGTGGTGCTGTGCCGCGCCCGCGACCCCGACAGTGACTGGCAGCCCGAGCTGCGCGCCGATGACCAACGCCTTGAGCTGGCCTTCGCCAGGCCGGTGCCCGAGCTATTGCAGCAGGACCTGGCACTTGAGCGTCAGTGGCAGCAGCGGGCCGCGTTAACACTTGTCATCGATACGCCCTGAGTCATCAGGGCGCGCTTCCAGCGTCCAGCCATCGGCCGCCAGCCGCAGCGGCCCCAGCACGCCGACCGGGTCACTGTCGTGCCACACAACAACGATCCGGTCGCGCTGCCAGGGCGGGATGGCCTGCTCCTGCAGCAGCTTTTTAAGCGTTCGGCGCTGCCCGCGCACCTGAAGTTTTTCTCCACCAGCGCGCGGCGCTAGCGTCAGTGCCGGCTTCTCGCCTGCCGGGGGCCTGATTTGATCGCCAATGACGCCCAGCGGTGTCGCGATCGGCGCCTGGCCATCCCATGTCATTGACCATGCGTGATCAGGCGCTGCCACATCGTTTTCGACCATCAGAAACAGGGTATCTCGCCACAGACGCGCCTGACCGCCGGGCCAGTCGATGTGCACCTGACGGTCCACCCCGGCACGGGCCAGCTGGTCCAGCAGGGTCTCCAGCCGTCCACGCGGCGGCGAGGCCAGTCCCAGCTGCTCGATCGCAGTTGTCATGACCAGCCGCTGTCTTGGCCGGCTCAGCGCACACAGCGGCTCGCGCGGCAGCCGGTCGGGCGCGCCACCCAGCGCCGCGAGGTCCATTGCCGCCAGCGCCTGCAAAAGCGCATCAACCTCGCGCAGATGGTCAGCGCTGCGCGCCATCTGTTCGGCAGCCGCCGGCCAGCGCGTCTTGAGAGGTGTCATGACCCGATGGCGCAGGTAGTTGCGATCCTGATGATCGTCGTCGTTGGTGGGGTCGTCACACCAGGCAATGGGCTCATCGGCCAGACAGGCATCGATCTCCTCACGCGCGGCCTGCAAAAGCGGCCGCTCGAGCCGGCCTGCCCCCAGCGCACGATGCGCGGGCATGCCGGCCAGCCCGCGCACGCCGCTACCGCGCATCAGGCGATACAGCAGCGTTTCGGCCTGATCGTTTTGATGATGGGCCATCCACAGGGTATCACCGGGCGCCAGCAGGGCTTCGAACACGGCGTAGCGTGCGCGACGGGCCCGGGCTTCCAGCCCGTCGTCACCCTCAGGAGTGACTCGCTCGACCCGCAACGCTACGCCCAACTGCTTGCAGGCGCGACGGGCCGACTCGACAAAGGCCTCGGCCGCCGGCTGCAGCCCGTGGTGGACATGAATGGCGTGCAGAGTGATATCGGGATAGCGTCGAACCGCGCGGGCGGCCAGCAGCAACAGACAGGTACTGTCACGCCCGCCCGACAGCGCCATCCAGAGCGTTGCGGCGGGCGAGCGCTCGTGCAGCGCTGCCATGGCGTTTTCGATGCGTGCTTCAAGTGACGGTGTCATGACTGGAGGCTCCCTGCTCGGAGGTGGTGACCATCAAAAACGGGAAGGCAGAGCCTTCCCGTTTTGTATGCCTCCCTGGTCGCGGTCGCGATCAGTCGAGCGCACCATAGCTCATCAACCGCTCGTAGCGACGCTCCAGCAGGGACTGGGTGTCCATGGCCTGGAGCACATCCAGCTGATGCAGCAGCGACCCCTTGAGGCGGCGTCCCATTTCGGAGACGTGACGATGCGCACCGCCCAGCGGCTCCTCGATCAGCGTATCGACAAACCCGAGCTCCCTGAGCCGGGTCGCCGTGATGCCCATGGCCTGAGCCGCATCCGAGGCGCGATCAGCACTTTTCCACAGGATCGAGGCACACCCTTCCGGGGAAATGACCGAATAGGTGGAAAACTGCAGCATGGACAGCGAGTCGCACACGCCGATGGCCAGGGCGCCGCCGGAGCCACCCTCACCGATCACGGTCGAGATGATGGGCGTTTTCAGACGCGACATGACTGCCAGATTGCGGGCGATGGCTTCACTCTGACCGCGCTCTTCGGCATCGATGCCCGGATAGGCGCCGGGCGTGTCGATGAACGTCAGAATGGGCATGTGAAAGCGCTCGGCCATCTCCATCAGTCGGCAGGCCTTGCGATAGCCTTCCGGACGCGGCATGCCAAAGTTGCGGCGCACCTTGTCCTTGACCGTGCGGCCCTTCTGATGGCCGATGACCATGACGGGGCGGTCATCAAGACGGGCCACGCCGCCGACCAGGGCGGCGTCATCGGCAAAGCTGCGATCGCCGTGCAGCTCATCGAATTCGGTGAAGATTTCGGCAAGATAGTCCAGCGTGTAGGGGCGCTGGGGATGACGAGACAGCTGAGAAACCTGCCACGAGGTCAGATCGCGAAAGATCTGCTCGGTCAGCTTGCGGCTCTTGTCCTCGAGCTTGGCAATCTCGTCACTGATGTTGATCTTGCTGTCGTTGCCCACCAGCCGCAGTTCTTCGATCTTGGCCTGCAGTTCGGCAATCGGCTGTTCAAAGTCGAGATAGTTCGGATTCATAGGGTACGTCACAGAGCTCTTTCATCAACGCGAGCAGCGCAGGGCGTGCACGACAGTATCGGCCTGGACCGTCGCAGCATGGAAAGGCAGCGCACGGCGTCGGTGAATCGGTGGGCCATTATCCCATTGTGGGCGTTGGGTGCAACCATGGTTCGATATCTATTGTACCGTGATGCGATACCGGGCCATCTCGACAGGCTCAGCGGTAGCAAAGCCTGACCTCGGGATGGCCTTCCACGCCCTCCTGAAGCCCGGTGATCAGCTCGTCACAGGGCGATACCCGCCACTGCGGATCAAACTCCAGACAGCCGCCGGCCTGATGATTGCGATACTGAAGCCGAACGGGCAACCCCTGCTGGTCCAGATGCGGCGTCAGTCGATCCATGAGCGTGCGGCTGAAGCGGCCGTTGATGCGCTCGATATCGATGCTGATCTCGAGCGCCTCGCCAAAGCGGGCACGGGCCTCGACCATGGGTGTGACCTCCTTCGCCCGCAGGCGCAACCCGCCGGAGTAGTCGTCCAGGCTGACCTCGCCTTCAAGAATCACCACCCGGTCGGCCGCCAGATGCTGACGCACCTGGTCATAGAGCTCGCCGAACAGGGACGCCTCGATCCGGCTGGTGCGGTCATCAAGGGTGACAAAGGCGATGGTGTCCCCCCGCTTTGACTTCATGGTACGCATGGCAACGATCAGCCCGGCCACCCGCTGCGGCTCGCGCGACGGCCTGAGATCAACGATGCGGGTCGAGACAAAACGCTTGAGCTCGCTTTCGTACTCATCGATCGGATGACCGGTCAGATAAAGTCCGAGCGTGTCCTTTTCCCCGGCCAGCCGGTCCCGGTCGCTCCAGTTGCGCGCGCCGCGATGGTCACTGTAGACATCGATGTCGCCTGCCTCTTCGCAGACAAACGCCTCGCCGAACATGTCCACCATGCCGATGCTGGCATTGTTCTGGCTCTGCGACGCCGCGCGCAGGGCATCTTCCAGCGCCGAGAACAGCACCGCGCGCGACGGCCCCAGATGATCCAGCGCCCCGGAGCGAATCAGCGCCTCCAGCGTGCGCTTGTTCATGCGCTTGCCATCAATGCGACGGCAGAAATCAAAGAGGTCCTGGAAAGGGCCGCCGGCATCACGCGCCTCAACGATGGCGCCGATCGGGCCTTCACCCACACCGCGAATCGCTCCGAGGCCATAGACCACCTGCCCCTGCTCGTTGACGCTGAAGCGGTAGCTGCCGATGTTGACGTCCGGCGGGGTAACGGTGAGCCCCATGCGCCGGCACTCCTCGATCAAGGGCACCACCTTGTCCAGGTTGTCCATCTCGGTCGAGAGCACCGCGGCCATGAAGGGGCCCGGGTAGTGCGCCTTGAGCCAGGCGGTCTGATAGGAGACCAGACCGTAGGCCGCCGAGTGGGACTTGTTGAAGCCGTAACCGGCAAACTTCTCGACCAGATCAAAGAGGTTGCCCGCCAGATCAGCATCGATGCCGTTACTGGCACACCCTTCCATGAAGCCGGCACGCTGCTTGGCCATCTCCTCGGGTTTTTTCTTGCCCATGGCGCGGCGCAGCATGTCCGCCTGTCCCAGGCTGTAACCCGCCAGCACCTGGGCGATCTGCATCACCTGCTCCTGATAGAGGATGATGCCGTAGGTGGGTTCCAGCACGCTTTTGAGCAGCTCGTGCTGATAGTCGGGATGCGGATAGGCAAGCTCGGCGCGCCCGTGCTTGCGGTTGATGAAGTCATCCACCATGCCGGACTGCAGCGGCCCCGGACGGAACAGGGCCACCAGGGCGATCATGTCTTCCAGCGAATCGGGCTGAAGGCGCTTGATCAGCTCCTTCATGCCGCGTGACTCCAGCTGGAACACCGCCGTGGTCTCGGCCTTTTTCAACATGTCAAAGGTCGGCTTGTCATCGAGCGGGATGGTGGCAATATCCAGCCCTCCCTTGCCTTCTCGCGCCCGGACCGTATCGACCATCTCGAGTGCCCAGTCGATGATGGTCAGCGTCCGAAGCCCCAGGAAGTCGAACTTGACCAGCCCGGCCTCCTCGATGTCGTTTTTGTCGTACTGCACCATCAGCCCGCTGCCGTCCTCGTCGCACAACAGCGGCGAGAAGTCGGTCAGACTGGTGGGGGCAATCACCACGCCCCCGGCGTGCTTGCCGGTACCGCGGGTGATGCCCTCAAGCCGGCGCGCCATGTCCCAGATTTCCTGGGCATCCTCGTCGACCTCCAGAAACTCGCGCAGCGCGCTTTCCTGCTCGTGCGCCTTGGCAAGGGTCATACCGACTTCAAAGGGAATGAGCTTGGAGAGCTTGTCGCCCAGCGAGTAGGGTTTTCCCTGGGCACGCGCCACGTCACGGACCACGGCCTTGGCCGCCATGGTGCCAAAGGTCACGATCTGTGAGACGGCGTTGCGCCCGTAGCGGTCGGCCACGTAGTCGATGACCCGGTCACGCTTTTCCATGCAGAAATCGACGTCAAAGTCGGGCATGGAGACACGCTCGGGGTTCAAAAAGCGCTCGAACAGCAGATCGTATTCCAGCGGGTCAAGATCGGTAATTTCAAGCGCGTAGGCCACCAGCGAGCCGGCACCCGAGCCACGTCCCGGCCCCACGGGCACATCGTTTTGCTTCGCCCAGCGGATGAAGTCCATCACGATCAGAAAGTAGCCGGGAAAGCCCATCTGATTGATGATGTTGAGCTCGAAGTCCAGCCGCTCGCGATATGCCGGTTCGTGCTCTTCGCGCGAGCGGCCCGGATAGATGGGGCGCTCGCCGCCGAAGAGCAGATCCAGACGTCGGGTCAGGCCATCATGGGAGAGTTCGCAGAAGAACTCTTCCATGGTCTGGCCTTCCGGCACCGGATATTCCGGCAAAAAGATCTCGCCCAGGCGCATTTCGACGCTGCAGCGCGCAGCGATATGGACACTGTTTTCCAGCGCCTCGGGAATATCGGAGAAAAGTGCTGCCATCTCCTCGGGCGTTTTGAAATACTGCTCTTCGGTGTAGCGCGTCTCGCGACGCGGGTCGTCCAGCGCCTTGCCTTCACCGATCGAGACCCGGGTCTCGTGCGCCCAGTAGTCCTCGCGGGACAAAAAGCGCACATCGTTGGTCGCCACGACCGGCGTGCCGGTTTCCATGGCAAGCTCTACGCAGAGATGCAGGCATTCCTCGTCGTTTTCACGCGCCGTGCGCTGAAGCTCCAGATAGAACCGGTCGGGGAAAAATCGCTGCCACTCGGTGAGCAATTCGCGCGCGGTCTCGGTATGCCCGTGCAGCAGATAGCGCCCGATCTCGCCTTCGCGGGCACCGGACAGGGCGATCAACCCATCGCTTTGCTCGAGCACCCACTCCTTGTGCAGGTAGGCCCGCCCCTGCTGTTGACCGTGCTGCCAGGCCCGTGAAATCAGTTTGGTCAGATTGAGGTAACCAGTCTGATTCATGGCCAGCAGGGTCAGGCGGTAGGGATGCGCCGGGTCCTGAGGATTGTGGAGCCAGACATCGCTGCCCACGATGGCCTTGAGCCCGGCACCCTGCGCCTGTTTGTAAATCTTGACCAGACCGAACAGGTTGGTTTCATCGGTAACGGCCAGGGCGGGCTGGCCGATCTCGACGGCCTTTTGTGTCAGCGCCTTGAGCCGGATCAGCCCGTCGGTCAGCGAATATTCACTGTGCAGTCGCAAATGTACAAAGGGCGTGGTCATGGGTGCAGGCTCGCTATATTCAACGAATGGTCTCGGGGGACACCGGACAGGCAACGCCATGGTACCGATGAACACCGTTGCCGGGCCAGTGGCCTGGAAAGAGAGAAAAGCGTTAGCTGTTGGATTCAGTCCGCCAGCAGTGCCCTGACGGGTCGGAAGGAGCGCCGGTGCTCGGGCAGCGGCCCCAGACGGGCCAGCGCCTCCAGATGGGCCTTGGTCGGATAGCCCTTGTGGGCGGCAAAACCGTATTCGGGATGGCGAACGTCCAGCGAGTGCATCTGGGCGTCGCGGGCCACCTTGGCCACGATCGAGGCCGCCGCAATGGCTGCCACGCGACCATCGCCCTTGACAACGGCCTGGCCCGGCAGGCGATGCCCGGGCAGGTGATTGCCGTCAACGAGCAGATACTCCGGCGTGATCGACAGGCCATCAATGGCACGACACATGGCCAGATGCGTGGCGTGATAAATATTGAGCGTGTCGATTTCGCCGGGCGTGGCCTCACCCAGCGACACGGCCAGCGCCTGTTCGCGGATCAGGCGATCAAAACGCTCCCGGCGCGCCGGTGTCAGCTTTTTGGAATCCATCAACCCTTCGATGGGGCGCTCGGGATCGAGAATCACGGCGCAGGCCACAACGGTGCCGATCAATGGGCCGCGGCCCACTTCATCGACCCCCGCCAGACGCCAGCCCTGATAGGGAATGACCAGCGGCGACTGCTCGGCATTTGAAGTCATGATTTCGGGAATAAAGTTCATGGTCTGTCGTGGTGGTGTCTCAATGAGGCCGGTCTACCAGCTCGGTAATGGCCAGGGCGGCCCGCGCACTGGCACCGCGCTGAAGCGTTTTGTGCATATCGATAAAGCGCTCGCTCAGCGCACGGGCCTCGCTATCGTTTTCGAGCAAAGGCGCCAATGCCGCAGCAATTGCCTCGCCCGTAGCATCATCCTGAATCAGCTCGGGTACCAGACTTTCCTGAGCAATCAGATTGGGCAGGGAGATCCAGCGGGTCTTGACCATGCGTCGCGCGATCTGCCAGGTCATGGGCGCCATGCGATACGCCACCACCATGGGGCGATGGCAGAGCATGGCCTCAAGTGCCGAGGTGCCCGAGGTCAGAAGCACCGCATCGGCGGCCGTCATGACCTCCCACGCCCGGCCGTCCACAACCGTAATCCCCTGCTCGACTACGCCGTGCGCCAGCAGCTCGTCACGTCGTGTTGGAGTGGCAGCCGGCATGATGACTTCAAGCGCCGGCAGACGCTGTCTTAAAAGCCGGACGGCCTCAAGAAAAACGGGGGTCATGAAGCCGATTTCGCTGCCGCGCGAGCCCGGCAACACGGCCAGCACACGAGCGCTGTCATCAAGGCCCAGTGTCTGGCGCGCCTGATGACGGTCATTTTCCAGCGGCAGCTCTTCGGCCAGTGGATGTCCAACAAACCGAACGGGCACGTCATGGCGCTCGTAGAATTCGGCTTCAAAGGGCAGAAAGGTCAGCATCATGTCGACGGCGCGCCGAATCTTTTTGACCCGACCCTGACGCCAGGCCCAGACCGAGGGACTCACATAATGCGCCGTGGTCATGCCGCTTGATCTGAGCTGCGCTTCCAGCCCCAGATTGAAGTCCGGAGCATCGATGCCGATCATGATATCTGCGCCCCAGCTCTGCGCGTCGCGCCTTAAATGTCGGCGCACGCCTACCAGCTTCGGCAGATGCCTGAGCACCTCGACCAGCCCCATGATGGAAAGTGTTTCCAGCGGATAGAGGCTTTCGATCCCCTGCTCGATCATCCGGGGGCCACCGATGCCGCGAAAGCTCACATCATCACCGTAGTGATGCTTGAGCTCTCGCATCAGTGTCGCCCCCAGGATATCGCCCGAGAGCTCACCGGCTACCAGATAAACGCGCATCGTGGTTCTCTCCGGCAAGCGGCCTGCACCATCAGCGTGTCAGGCCACGCGATGAGCTTCTCAGTGAATCGATGAAAACATCAAGCCAGGCACTGCGGTTGTCCTGCTGATCAAGGGCTTCCAGGGCCTGCGCCAGCGTCTGCTGACTGCGAAACACCAGCTTGTAGGCACGGCGCAGCTCGCTGATCACTTCACTGTCAAAGCCACGGCGCTTGATGCCCTCGGCATTGAGCCCGTGCGTGGCGGCCGGGTTGCCGGTCACCATGACAAAGGCCGCGATATCCTTGGTGATGATGGAGCCGCCGCCGCACATGGCATAGGTACCCACGTGGCAGAACTGGTGCACGGCGGACAAACCGCCCAGAATCACGTTGTCACCGATATGGACATGGCCGCCAAGCGTGGCCTGGTTGGCCAGGATCACGTTGTCACCCAGAATGCAGTCGTGGGCGACGTGGGCATAGGCCATGAACAGCCCGCCGCTGCCGATACGAGTCACGCCCTGGTCCTGCACGGTGCCCCGGTGAACGGTCACGCCTTCACGAAAGATATTGTTGTCGCCGATCTCAAGACGCGTGGCTTCCCCGCGGTACTTCTTGTCCTGGCAGTCTTCACCGATGGTCGCAAACTGATAAACACGGTTGTTGCGACCCATCGTGGTGGGCCCTCTGACCACCACATGTGGCCCGATGACGCTTCCGGCGCCGATCTCGACATCGGCACCGATCACGCTGAACGGGCCGACCTCGACATCGTCAGCCAGGCGCGCAGCAGGATCGATGATGGCAGATGGATGAATCAAGAGACTTTCCTCTCGGCACAGATGATATCGGCTTCACAGACCACCTCACCACCGACGTGCGCACGGCAGGAAAACTTCCAGATGCCGCGGCGCGCCTTGAGCATGCGCGCTTCCAGCGTCAGCTGATCGCCCGGAAAGACCGGACGCTTGAGGCGAACATTGTCACTGCCGACATAGTAATAGATGTAGCCATCGGCCGGGCGCTTGTCGACCGTCTTGAAACCGAGAATACCGGCGGCCTGGGCCAGCGCTTCGATAATCAGGACCCCCGGCATGATCGGGTGACCCGGAAAATGCCCCTGAAAGAAGGGCTCGTTGTAGCTGACGTTCTTGCATGCCGTAATGCATTCGCCCAGCTCCAGCGCGGTAACGCGATCCACGAGCAAAAACGGGTAACGATGGGGGAGATATTCCTGGATCTCGTTGATATCCATGACCATGGGCTCACAACCTCTGACATAACGAAATGCCTGCCGAACCGGCAGGCATGTGACTGGCGGCCGCATGGCCCACCATTATGATATTTGCCGCGAAAGCGGCAATGGAAAACCAATTGTGCCAGCGACTCGAAAGCGCCTACTCACCGTCGCTCTGGCGTTCGAGACGAGTGATTCTTCTGGCCAGCTGATCAAGCTGTTTGAAGCGCACGGCGTTTTTGCGCCACAGCGCGTTGGGCATCGAGCCGGTACCGGACGAGTAGATGCCGGGCGCCTCGATGGAATTGGTGACAAGACTCATGCCGGTAATATTGACGCCATCGCAAAGCGTCAGATGGCCGGCAAGCCCGACACCGCCGCCCAGCTGGCAGTGTCGACCGACATGAGTGGAACCGGCAATGCCGACACAGCCGGCCAAGGCGCTATGATCGCCGATGTGCACGTTGTGGGCGATCTGCACCTGCGAATCGATCTTGACGTCGTGGCCGATGACCGTGTCATCCAGCGCGCCGCGATCGATACTGGTACAGCTGCCCACTTCCACATCATCGCCGAGAATGACGCCGCCGAGCTGCTCGATCTTGTGCCAGCCGCTGCCGTCGTGTGCAAAGCCGAATCCGTCGCCACCGATAACGGCGCCACCATGGATGATGGCGCGAGCGCCGATAATGACCCCGTGATAGAGCGTGACACCGGCATGGATCAGGCTGTCCTCACCCACCGTACAGTATTCGCCCACCACGCTATTGGCACCGACCGTGACCCTGTCACCCAGCGTGACACCCGCGCCGATCACCGCATGGGCGGCCACGGTGACATCATTACCCAGTCGGGCACTGTCATCGATCACGGCCGTAGGATGGATGCCGCCGCTCTGGCTGGGCAGAATCGGAGCGAAGCAGCGGGAAAGATGCGCATAGCCCAGATAGGGATTGTCGATGGCCAGTGCCGGCACCGGACACTGGGGGACCAGATCCGGATGCAGCATGACGGCGGCCGCCCGGGTACTGGCCAGATCCTTCAGATAGGCGCGATTGGCCAGAAAGGCAATGTCGGTGGTGCCGGCATCCTGCAGGGTCGACAGCCCGTCGACACGCACGGTGCCATCGCCATGAAGGGTGGCACCCAGACGCTGGGCGAGATCGGCGAGTGTATAGTCTTGACTTGAATATCTTGTCATCTTGGCGGAGCGACGCGCGCCTTCAGTTGAGCGAGTTGAAGGTTTGGGTCACTTCCTGAGTCAGGTCCAGCGCATCATCTGCATAGATCACGCTGTTACGATCGACCAGCACATCCACATTGTGACGCTTGACCACCTGTTCGATGGCGCGGTCGAGCTTGGGGCGAGCCTGCTTCAGGAAGGTCTCCTCCTGCTCGGCACGCTTTTGCTCAAGCTGACCACGCTGCTGCTGGAACTGACCGCCCTTCTGACGCAGTTGTTGCATGACGTTTTGCCGCTCGCTGTCGGACATTACATCACCATCGCTTTGCAGACGCTGCTGCAGACGCTGCACCTCTTCACCCAGTGACCTGACCTGCTGCTGCTGACTGCCCAGCTGATTTTTGAGCTGGTTCATCGACTGCTGCGCCGAGGTGGTTTCAAGCAAGGCCTGCTGCCAGTCCAGTACCGCCACCTCATTGGCCTGCGCAACTCCTGCAGCTGTACCCATTGCTCCGGTCATCGCCAGAGCCAGCATCCACTTACGCATTACACAACTCCTGAAATTCGTATCATTGTAACGCAATGGCCAATGATCAGAAGGTCTGGCCCAGCGAAAACTGGAAGAACTGGGTTTCGTCGTCATCCTTTTTATTGATGGGACGCGCTACCGAGAAGGTCAGCGGACCGACCGGCGTCAGCCAGGAAAGCCCCAGACCGGCACTGTAGCGAAGATCCCCCAGATCCACACCGGAGCTGCACTGGGAATCGCGGCCCGACTCCACGGGATAGCAATCGCTCAGGAAGGTATTACCGGCATCAATGAAAAATGAGGTCTGAACCTGGCGATGATCGTCGATAAAGGGCGTCGGGAAGATCAGCTCGGCAGAGCCTTCCAGCAGGATGTTGCCGCCCAGCGTATCGTCATCGCCTCTGTTGCGCTCGGTGGTGCGCTGACCCAGCGTGTTGCTGCGAAAGCCGCGAACGGAGCCTAGACCGCCGGAATAGAAGTTCTCGTAAAACGGCATATTGTCGGTGCCGCCGAAGCTATCGGCGTAGCCCAGCTCCGAGCGGAACTTGAGCGCCCACTCTTCGGTCTTGATCGGGAAAAGCTTCTGACCCTGATAGCGCAGCTTGTAGAACTGTGCATCGCCACCGGCCGTCTCGACGGAGGCGTTCTGATAGCTGCCGCCCGTGGGCAAAACGCCGCGGTTGAGGTTATTGCGCGTCCAGCCGGCCGTCAGGCTGTAGGTATTGAAGTCCTTGCCCTCATCGTTGATGAACTGAACGATTTCCGAGGGAGAGTCGTCATAGTCATCGACATGAAGACTTTCAAGATTGATGCCAAAATTCAGCCGTGACAGGTCGCTGATCGGATAGCCGAAATTCACCCCGCCGCCAAAGGCGTCGGTTGAATAGGTCGAGATATCAGAGTCCTCATAATCGGTGGCCCGATAGTAGAGGTTATAGCCACGCGAGATGCCATCCAGGGTCCAGTAGGGATCGGTATAGCTGAACCGCAGGTTCTGGTAGTATTTGCTGGTCTGTGCGCCGATGTCCACCCGATTGCCCGTGCCCAGAAAGTTGCGCTGGGACAGCGAGGCGCCATAGATGATGCCTTCGGACTGGGCAAAACCAAGACTTGCCGAGATGCTGCCCGAGGGCTGCTCTTCGACGTTGTAGGTGACATCGAGCTGGTCGGGTGTGTCGGCGACCGGCTGGGTATTGACCTCGACCTGGCGGAAAAAGCCGAGTCGCTCAAGGCGGGCCTGGGAGTCACTAATGGCATCAGTGGACGCCGGCGCCCCTTCAAGCTGGGTCATTTCACGACGCAGCACTTCATCAGCGGTGGTGGTGTTACCGCGGAAGTTGACGCGTCGGACATAGGCGCGACGGCCCGGGTCGACGTTGAAGGTCACATCGACCCGGTCATCGTTTTCGTGAATATTGGGCACGGCCTCGATACGGGCAAAGGCAAAGCCCTGCGCGCCGAGCGCCTTGCGAAGCGCCTCGGAAGACGCCGTCAGATCCGACTGGGAAAAGATCTCGCCGCTTTGTGCCTGCAGCAGACCACGAGCCTGCTCGTCGGGCATTTCGATGTTGCCGGCAAAGTTGATATCACCAAAGCGATAGCGCTGGCCCTCATCGATGTTGACCGTGACATAGATGGAGGACTTGTCGGGGCTGATCGAGACCTGGGTGGAGTCGATGGAGAAGTTGACGTAACCCCGATCGAGATACCAGGAGCGCAGACGATCCAGGTCGCCCTGCAGCTGCTCCCGGGAGTACTGATCGGACGAGAACCAGCCGAAGAACCAGCCCGGCCGGTCTTCAAGCTCGAACTGGCTCTGGAGGGTCTCATCATCAAAATCCTGGTTGCCCACGATATTGATCTGCTTGATGCGGGCCACGTTGCCTTCGTTGATATCGATATCAACCTGCACACGGTTTTGATCGCGCTGATGGACCGACGTCGAAATGCTGGCGCTATAACGCCCCTGCCCCTGATAGACCCGCTCGAGCTCGCGCTGCATCTCTTCAAGCGTCGAACGCTGAAGCACCTGCCCTTCGGCCAGGCCTGCATCGCTCAAACCCTGTCTGAGCTGATCCTCGGGAATCTTGGAGTTGCCGTTGATATTGATGGTGGCAATGGAGGGGCGCTCATCGACATCGATGACCAGGACATCGCCATCCCGGCCCAGCTGTACATCATCGAAAAGGCCGGTACGAAAAAGCGCCCTGCCGGCGTTGGAGATCGACTCATCGTTGACCGTGTCGTGAGCGGAAACGGGCAGCGCGTTGAACACGGTCCCCGCAGAAACACGCTGCAACCCTTCCACGCGAATATCGGAAACCTCGAAGGATACGGCAAACGCCGCCTGGGAGGCGCCCATTAACAACACCGCCCAACCTGTAGCTCTAATCTTCATGCCGTCATTTCGCTTGTTACAGAATTCCGCCCACTCGGGGCCCGCTTTTGCTCAAGGTTCATGCCAATGCCCTGACAGGGTCCAACAAAAAGGAAACCGTTTCGTTTATCGACATCGATGCTCCGAGCGGGAAGGCCAGTATGACACTCCAGATACGCCAGCAGTAGCCATCAACCACCCTGACGGGAACAGGCACCTTATACACAACCCCACCACCCTGACAAGCGCCGACGTCATGGGCTCGGTACAGAATTTGTAATAATGGCGACACCAGCCGCCCGGGCTGTCACGCCCGCAGCCATCGAAGCCGTCAAAGACGCATGATGTCAAAGTAAAAGGCCATCAGCATCAGCGAGGCGATCAGTGCCATGCCGATACGCAGCCCGAATGCCTGCACACGCTCTGATACCGGCCGCCCTCGAACAAGCTCAATGAGGTAATACACAAGATGGCCACCATCCAGTACCGGCACCGGCAACAGGTTTAGTACGCCAAGACTGATGGAGAGATAGGCCAGAAAACTGATAAAGGTTTCAAACCCTGACCGGGCCGAATCGCCTGCCACTCGAGCGATCGTGATCGGTCCGGAAAGGTTGGACGGTGAAATCAGACCCGTAATCATCTTGCCGATGGCGCCCACGGTCAGAGAGGTCATCTCGCCGGTTCGCGACAACGCCTGGCCCACAGCGCCCAGCGGCCCCCATGACAGGGTACGTTGATACTCCGGCGGCCAGCTGACACTGCCGGCTCCGGCGCCCATGAAGCCAGCGGTCTCTCCGTTTTGCTCGCGCGCCTCGGGCGTGACTGTCAGCATCATGTCGCGGCCGTCACGCTCTACTTGCAGCTCCAGCGGCGTATTGGCGGATGCCTGTACGCGGGAGACCAGCGCCTCCCACTGTGATACTGGCTGACCGTTTACTGATCTGATGCGATCGCCGGGCTCGAGTCCGCCCCTGGCCGCCGGACTGTCGTCAAGCACCTGCCCGATCACGGGCGCAATGTCAGGACGCCAGGGCATAAAGCCGAGCGTGCGCAGCGGTTCGGGCGGATCCTGACGCGCCATGAAGCGCTCGACCGGCAGCCGGTGCTCTTCAAGGCGCCCCTGGTCATTGCGCGTTGAGACCTCGAGATGACCGCTGGCACCGATCTCGGCCACCAGCGCCAGATTGACCCCGTTCCAGTCCGGCGTCTGGCGCCCCTGAACGGCCACGATTTCCTGACCGTTTTGCAAACCACCGCGTGCGGCGGGCGAGTCCGGGCTGACCTCGCCCACCATGGGCACAATCGCGGTCGTGCCCACCATGAACATGACCCAGTAGGCCACCACCGCCAGAATAAAGTTGGCCAGCGGCCCTGCGATCACTACGGCAATGCGCTTGAGAACATGCTGGCGATTGAAGGCCAGATGCTGTTCATCGGGCTCTACCGGCCCCTCACGCTCATCGAGCATCTTGACGTAGCCGCCCAGCGGAATGGCGGCCAGAGCAAACTCGGTGCCATGCCGGTCAACACGCGAGATCAGCGGCTTGCCAAAGCCTACCGAAAAGCGCAGCACACGAATGCCACAGCGCCGCGCCACCCAGAAATGACCAAATTCGTGAATCGTGATCAAAAGCCCCAGAACAACAATGACCGCCACGATGTTTTGCAGGATACCCATGGCTATCCTCCGACAGCCGTGACGGCCAGCTCGTTGATCACATTTTGTGCCTCGTCCCGGGCCTGACGGTCATGCGAGAGAATGACGTCAAGCTCATCGGCGCTGCACCGCTCGATGCGACCCATGACGGTTTCAACCACCACCGGAATATCGTTGAAGCCGATAGTGCCTGCCAGAAAGGCATCCACCGCGATCTCGTTGGCCGCGTTAAGCACGGCCGGCGCTGTCCCACCGGTCATCATGGCCTCGCGAGCGAGCCGCAGACAGGGAAAGCACTCAAGATCGGGCATCTGGAAATCAAGGCGAGCGATGGCAAAGAGATCCAGCGGCTCGACGCCGGCATCGATGCGCTCGGGCCAGGCCAGCGCATGCGCAATCGGCGTGCGCATATCGGGGTTACCCAGCTGCGCCAGCACCGAACCATCGCTATAGGCTGCCATGGAATGAATCACGCTTTGCGGATGCACGACCACATCGATCTGCTCAGGCGTGGCATCAAACAGCCAGCAGGCTTCGATCAGCTCAAGGCCCTTGTTCATCAACGTTGCACTGTCCACCGATATCTTGCGGCCCATGGACCAGTTGGGATGAGCACATGCCTGGGCCGGTGTGACCTGTGCCAGCGCCGCCCGGTCGCGATCCCGAAAGGGCCCGCCCGAAGCAGTCAGCAGCAATCGGGTAATGCCATGGCGTTCAAGCCCGCCTCGGTGCTCGCGCGGCAGGCACTGAAAAATGGCGTTGTGTTCGGAATCCAGCGGCAGCAATACCGCACCGGAACGGGCCACCTCACGCATGAACAGCGCACCGCTCATCACCAGCGCTTCCTTGTTGGCCAGAAGAATGCGACGCCCCGCGCGCACGGCCGCAAGCGTCGGCATCAGCCCGGCCGCGCCGACGATGCCGGCCACCACTACTTCGGCCTCACCGGCTACATTGCAAAGCGCCTGCTCGCCCCAGCTGACCCGGGTGGCCACGCCGTGTTCCTCCAGGGCCGCGCCAAGCCGGCGCGCGTCTGTTTCACTTCCCAGCACGGCATGCGCGGGCTGATGCTTCAGACACAGTGCCAGCAGCTTTTCAACGCTTGAATGCGCCGTCAGCGCATGCAGACGATAACGATCAGGATGGCGTTCGATGACATCAAGAGTACTGGTACCGATCGAGCCGGTAGCCCCCAGCAGGGTGACAGTCTGCATGAAAGAGATCCTGGAAGCTGAAACGGATGGGAGGCAAACAAGAGTGACCCGGACCGAGACGATTGCCCCTCATCGACATTCGATCGCGAGCCACAAAACGCATACTGGCGGTGCTTAACCGATCCAGGGCGCCAGCAGGGCAAAAATGGGAATGGCGGCCGTGAGGCTGTCGATTCTGTCCAGCACGCCACCATGGCCCGGCAACAGATTGCCGGAGTCCTTGATACCGCGATAGCGCTTGAGCATGCTCTCGTTGAGATCGCCCAGCACCGAGGCGGCCGTCACGATGGCACTGATGATGATCAACACCAGCGTCTGACCGATGCCCATGCCCTGCCAGAGCGCCATAAGCAGTGCCAGAAGGGCCGTCCCGCCCAGCGCCCCGTAAACGCCGGCCCAGGATTTTCCGGGGCTGACATTGGGCGCCAGCTTGCGGTTGCCATAGGCGCGACCGGCAAAATACGCCGCGATATCCGCGCCCCAGACCAGCAACAGGACATACAGCAGCCAGATCGGCGATTCACGCAGCAGCAACAGGCCGACCCAGCACGGCAGCAGCGCCCATAGCCCCATGGCATAGCGCACGCCACGGCTTTGCCACTGATCAAGCCTTTCGGGATAGCTGATGACCCAGTACAGACAAAGCAGCCAGCCCGCCAGCGCGATCCACAAGGGCCAGGTGTGAAGGGCCGCGCCGGAAGACCATCCCAACGCCATCAGGGCGATCAGCGTGACCGTGAACAGGGCACGATCCTTTAACGACTCGCCGCCGGAAAGATTGGACCACTCCCACGCAGACGCCGCGACCAGAAGACCTACAAAAGTGGCAAACCAGCCGCCGCCCAGCACGAAAAGCAGCACCAGTGACGTGGGCCCGATGGCTAGCGCTGTCAACACCCGTTGTTTAAGCACCCTGAACCTCGATTTGTTCGTCGGTCATGCCGAAACGTCGCTTGCGACCGGAATAAACGCTTAATGCCTCATCAAAGGCATCGCCACCAAAATCGGGCCAGTAAAGCGGTGAGAAGTAAAACTCCGCATAGGCCATCTGCCAGAGAATAAAGTTACTGATGCGCTGCTCGCCGCTGGTGCGAATGCACAGATCCACTTCCGGAATCCCGGTCGATGACATTTCACGATCAAAGAGGGTTTCGTCGATATCATCTGCTGCAAGACGGCCGGCCTCAACCTCTCGTGCCAGTCGTTGCGCGGCGCCGGTAATATCCCAGCGGCCGCCGTAGTTGACTGCGATGATCAGCTTCAGTCCCTGATTATGACGCGTCAGGTGCTCGGCCTTGTCGATGGCACGATTGAGCGAGGCCGAAAGCCTCGAGCGGTCCCCCACAATGCACAGGCGAATGCCGTTTTTATGCAGGCGGGACACTTCACGCTTGAGCGCCATGATGAAAAGCTCCATCAGGGCGCTGACTTCCTGTGCCGGGCGCTTCCAGTTCTCGCTGGAAAAGGCAAACAGCGTCACGGCCTCCAGATGATGCTCGGCCGCGCGCTTGATCACGGCCCTGACCGACTCTACCCCGGCATGGTGACCGCGTACGCCGGACAGCCCGCGTGACTTTGCCCAGCGATTATTGCCGTCCATGATGATAGCCACATGCCGGGGCATGTTTGAAAACTTGTCAGGCGTCATGACTTCTCACTGCAGACGCGGCAGCACGCCGCGCCCTGAGTCGGATGGTTTCGGGCCCGGACATCAGACCTGCATCAGATCGCTTTCCTTTTGCTCAAGCGACTTGTCGATCTCGGCAATGAAGCGGTCGGTCAGCTTCTGGATACCGTCCTGCGCCTGACGCTCTTCATCTTCCGAAATGTCCTTCTGCTTGAGAAGGGATTTCAAATCACCATTGGCATCGCGACGAATATTGCGCACGGCCACCTTGGCATGCTCGGCTTCGGAGCGCGCCTGTTTGGTATAGCCCTTGCGGGTCTCTTCGGTCAGCGCCGGCATCGGCACGCGAATGACCGTTCCTGCCGTGGACGGATTCAGGCCCAGATCCGCGGTCATGATGGCCTTTTCCACCTTGGGTACCATGGTTCTTTCCCAGGGGACCACTGACAGCGTACGAGCATCCTCGACATTGACGTTGGCCACCTGAGACAGCGGCATCTCGGCACCGTAGTATTCAACGCGAACGGCATCCAGAATGCTGGGATGGGCACGTCCGGTACGGATCTTGCCAAAGGCCGACTGCAGCGATTCAACGCTTTTCTGCATGCGGTTTTCGGCGTCTTTCTGGATCTCGTTGATCACTTTGTAAATCCTCTGCTCAGCCTTGTAATTACACCGGGCCGTTATCGACGATAGTGCCTTCACGACCACCCATGACAAGATTCAACAGTGCGCCATGACGCGTCATGTCGAAGACGCGAACCGGCATGTCATGGTCACGTACCAGGCAGATGGCGGTCAAATCCATGACGCCGAGCTTCTGGTCGAGTACATCATCGTAGCTGAGTCGCTCATACTTGGCGGCATCGGGATGCTTGACGGGGTCCTTGTCGTAGACACCGTCGACCTTGGTGGCCTTGATGACCACGTTGGCATCGATCTCGATACCGCGCAGGCAGGCAGCACTATCGGTGGTAAAGAAGGGATTACCGGTGCCTGCCGAGAAGATCACGACATCACCGGAGGTCAGGTAGCGGATGGCCGTGCGACGATCGTAGTGCTCGACCACACCGCTCATCGGAATGGCGGACATGACACGCGAGCGGATATTGGCGCGCTCCAGCGCATCACGCATGGCCAGGGCATTCATGACCGTGGCCAGCATGCCCATATGGTCACCGGTCACCCGGTCCATGCCGGCTTCGTGCAGCGCGGCGCCACGAAACAGATTGCCACCGCCGACCACGATACCCACCTGGACACCAATGCCCACCAGCTGGCCGATTTCAAGCGCCATGCGATCCAGCACCTTTGGATCGATACCGAAATCCTGTTCGCCCGTCAGCGCCTCACCCGAGAGCTTGAGCAGAATACGCTTGTACTTGGCGCTACGTTCAGTATTGGGGGGCATGTGACATCCTCCTGATGGCCCGAGGGGAGAAAACGTGAGAGGTATCGCCGTTCATGGCAAGAAAGGCCATGTTCGAGCAGATACGCGAAGGCGTGCGCGAACGCACGCCTTCAAAACGTCGGCGGCCGGTTCTGACCGCCGACAGGAAACGACACGCGATCAGCGGCGTGCCTGTTCCATGACTTCCTTGGCGAAGTCGACTTCTTCCTTCTCGATACCTTCGCCGACTTCAAAGCGCACAAAGCTAACAACTTCAGCGCCCGCCTGCTTGGCGTATTCGGCCACGGTCACATTCTGGTCCTTGACGAAAGGCTGATTGATCAGGCTGTTTTCGGCAAGATACTTCTTCAGACGACCCTGAACCATCTTCTCGGCGATTTCGGCCGGCTTGCCGGCCATGTCGGGCTGCGCCAGTATGATGGCCTTTTCGCTGTCGAGCTCGGACTGGGGCATCTTCTCGGGATGCGACACCGACGGATTGATCGCTGCAACGTGCATGGCGATATCACGGGCAACGTCCTGATTGCCGCCGGTAAGCACCACGACCGCACCGATGCGATCGCCGTGAACGTAGGCACCAACGCTGCCACCTTCGGGCGCCTCGATGACGGCGGCACGACGCACGGTGATGTTCTCGCCGATTTTCTGCACCAGCTGTGCCCGTGCATCTTCCAGCTCGCCTTCCATCACTACGGCGATGTCTTCGTTGCGCGTGTCGAGCACCTTGCTGACGACTTCATTGGCAAAGTTCTTGAAGTTGTCATCACGCGATACGAAGTCGGTCTCGGAGTTGACTTCCAGCATGACGGCAGTCGTACCGCTGTCGTCAACGCGCGTCAGTACCGCGCCTTCGGCAGCCACACGGCCTGCCTTCTTGGCGGACTTGAGCCCTGCGTTCTTGCGCAGGTTTTCGATCGCGGTATCGATGTCACCATCGGCTTCGGAGAGTGCCTTTTTGCACTCCATCATGCCAAGCCCGGTGCGCTCGCGTAGTTCCTTGACCAGAGATGCGCTGATAGCTGCCATGTCATGAACCTCTGTTGAATCATGTATTCGGTTCCGGAGACACCGGAACGAGAAGAAAAATCGGTAGCATTACGAAATGACAGTTTAGAGACAGACGATCGGACACTGCACTCGATGCGATCCGTTGCCTCAAAAAAGGGGGCCCGTAAGCCCCCTTTTGCACTGTCATTCACAGACACCGGCGGCGGACTCATCCACCGGTGCGGGTGACATTACTCGGAAGCCGTTTCAGCTGCTTCGTCGACTTCAACAAACTCGTCACCGCGGCCTTCCTTCGACTTGGCGCAGGCATTGGCGATCGCCTGCACGTAGATCTGGATGGCACGAATGGAGTCGTCGTTGCCCGGGATGATGTAGTCAACACCGTCCGGATCGGAGTTGGAATCCACCACACCGATGACCGGGATACCCAGCTTGTTGGCTTCGTTGATCGCGATGCGTTCATGATCAACGTCAACCACGAACATGACGTCCGGCAGACCGCCCATGTCCTTGATACCGCCGATGGAGCGCTCGAGCTTTTCCTGCTCGCGCGTGGCCATCAGAACTTCCTTTTTGGTCAGTTTCTCGAAGGTGCCGTCTTCATGCATGGCTTCGAGTTCGCGCAGGCGCTTGATGGACTGACGAATGGTCTTGAAGTTCGTCAGCATGCCGCCCAGCCAGCGATGGTTCACGAAGGGCTGGCCTACGCGATTCGCTTCCTCGGCGATGATCTTGGCGGCAGCGCGCTTGGTACCAACAAACATGATCTTGTTGTTGTTGGCCGACAGGCGCTCGACCACGGAGACGGCTTCATTGAGTGCCGGCAGCGTATGTTCGAGGTTGATGATGTGAATCTTGTTACGAGCGCCGAAGATGTATTTGCTCATCTTCGGGTTCCAGTAACGGGTCTGGTGACCGAAGTGGGCACCTGCCTTGAGCAGGTCACGCATATTGACTGACATGATGACTCTCCTGAGTATCGGGTTAAGCCTCCACGTACCCCATGGGTCCGACCGTTTTCACGGCACCCGGGACCATGTGTCGGTACATGTGTGGTCTCTGTGGTAATGGTTCGAACGCTTTGTGCATCGTCCGTCCACGAAACAAGTCTGTCATACCGGGACATGGATTGCAGGAAAACGCGCGGCTTTATACCATATAATGCTGCCAGGATGAAGCCGAACCTTGCTGTCACTGCCCCGCTTGCGAGGAGGAATCGATCCTGTCTTCTCGCACGGCTTCCCATTTCGCTTATCACGAGTCGCCATGAACATCCCCATCCATAACGCCGAAGACATCGACAAGCTACGCATTGCAGGCCGACTGGCCGCCAGCGTGCTGGAGATGATTGAGGCCCACATTCGTCCGGGCATTTCCACCGGCGAAATCGACCGCCTGTGTCAGCATTATATCGAAAACGAGATCGACTCGATTTCGGCCACTATCGGCTATCACGGCTATCAGCACGCCACCTGCATCTCGCTCAATCACGTGGTCTGCCACGGTATCCCCGATTTCGGCAAAAAGCTTAAAAAGGGCGATATCTTCAATATCGACGTCACCATCATCAAGGATGGCTACTACGGCGATACCAGCCGCATGTTTGTTGTCGGCGATAACATCAAGGGCGAGCGGCTCTCCCGGGTGGCGCAGGAGTGTCTGTACGAGGGCATGAAAGTCATGCGCCCGGGCGTGTGGCTCTCCGATATCGGCCGCGCCATCGAGGCCCATGCCACGGCCAACGGCTACAGCGTGGTCCGCGACTTCTGCGGTCACGGCATCGGCCGCAGCTTTCACGAGGACCCGCAGGTACTGCACTACGACGGCTATAACGAGCACAACGATGCCGAGCTCAAGGAAGGCATGTGCCTGACCGTTGAGCCAATGATCAATGCCGGCGACTGGCCGACCCGGGTTCTCAAGGATGGCTGGACCGCGGTTACCCGCGACAAGAGTCTGTCCGCCCAGTGGGAGCACACCCTGATTGTCACCGCTGATGGCGTGGAAGCCACCACGACTCGCCATGACGAAGACCTGGGATTTCTGACAGACTGACGCCTGTCGCCTCCATGCCCTTTGGCCTGCTTCCGGCAGGCCCATAGCGTACGCTGTCCTTTACTGCCACCAGGGTAATGGCTCATGTTGCTGCATCATTATCGGTTCATCCCGGACACCACCCTGATCGACCTTGAGGCCCTGAAGGCGCGTCTTGATCACGACACGTCTCCCATCGGCGCCGTCCGGGAGGTGCTGGCCGATATTCGCAGCCGTCTGGATGAGCGTTTCAAAAACGGGGCCGATATTCGCGACCTGGTCCACGGCAGGGCCTGGTGTATCGATCAGCTGCTGGCGCTTTTGTGGTCACGCCTTGAGTGGCCCGATGACGGTATCGCGCTGGTGGCCGTGGGCGGCTACGGTCGCGGTGAGCTGCATCCCCATTCGGACATCGACCTGATGATCCTGCTGGAAGGCGATGACGACACGCCCTGGCGCGAGCCACTGACCGGGTTCATCACCATGCTGTGGGATATCGGCCTGGATATCGGCCACAGCGTCCGCTCGCTTTCAGACTGTGAGCGCGAGGCGCGCGACGATGTCACGGTAATTACCAATCTACTGGAAACACGTTGTGTTGCCGGCTTTGAACCGCTTCTTGCGCGCATGCGCGAGCGACTGGAACGGCTGGACACCTGGAGCAGCGATACCTTCTTTCAGGCCAAGCTTGCCGAGCAGAAGGCGCGCCACAGGCGCTTTAACAACTCCGAGCATCATCTCGAGCCCAACATCAAGAGCTCACCCGGCGGCCTGCGCGACATTCAGACCGTCACCTGGGTGGCCAAGCGCCACTTCGGCACCAATATCCTCGAAGTCCTGATGCAGCGCGGCTTCATGACGGACGCCGACAGGCGCATTGCCAGTCAGAGCCGCGCCTTTCTCTGGCAGGTGCGCTACGCCCTGCACATGATCAGCGAGCGCGCCGAGGACCGGCTGTTGTTTGATCATCAGCGCGCCATTGCCACGCTGTTTGGCTATCACGATACGCCGGAACGGCTGGGGGTCGAGGAGTTCATGCGCCGCTACTATCGTGTGGTCACGGCGCTGGTCGAGCTCAACGACATGCTGATCCAGAATTTCGAGGAAAACATCCTTCAGCAGGATCAGACGCCGGAGATCACCCCGCTCAACAATCGCTTCGAGCTGCACGGGCGCTATCTGCGCATTCGCTCGCCCAACGTTTTCAAGCGCCGCCCGTCGGCCCTGATCGAAATGTTTGTGCTGCTGGCCCAGCACCCCGATATCGAAGGCGTGCGGGCCGCCACCATTCGGGCCATCCGGGACCATCGCCACCTGATCGACAACGGCTTTCGGGCGGATCTGCGCAATCGCAGCCTGTTTCTGGAGCTTTTGCGCGGTGGCGGCATGGTTTCCCGCGAACTGGGCCGCATGGCGCGCTATGGCATTCTGGGCAAGTACCTGCCCCGCTTTGGCCACATCATCGGCCTGATGCAGCATGATCTGTTTCACATCTACACGGTGGATGCCCATACCCTGCGCGTGCTGGACGTCATTCAGCGCTTTCGTACCCGCGAAGGGCGCGAGGAGTATCCGCTTTGCGCCGCTCTCATGGCGCGCGTGCCCAAGCTGGAACTGCTGTGGATTGCCGGGCTGTATCACGATATCGCCAAGGGTCGCGGCGGCGATCACTCACAGCTGGGTGCCAGGGACGTTCAGGGGTTTTGCAGCCGCCATGGCGTACCGCGACGCGACACGCATCTGGTCAGCTGGCTGATCGAGCACCATCTTTTGATGTCTACCACGGCGCAAAAGCGCGACATCAGCGACCCGGAGGTCATCCGTGAATTTGCCGCCACCGTCCACGACGAGGTGCATCTGGATTATCTTTACCTGCTGACGGTGGCCGACATCAATGCCACCAACCCCACCCTCTGGAACAGCTGGCGCGCCGCGCTTTTGCGACAGCTTCATGGCGAGACGCGGCGCGTGCTGCGCCGCGGACTGGAAAACCCGCTGGATCGTCAGGAGTGGATCGAGGAGACCCGTGAGGAAGCCCGCGCCCTGACCCAGTGCATGGGCGGCGAATGCCAGGCCGTGGACGCGCTCTGGGAGACGCTCGGGGATGACTACTTCCTGCAGTACAGCGCCAGCGAAATTGTCTGGCACACCCAGGGCATTTTGCAGGCCGGCCCCGAGTTCATGCCCCTGATTTTGATCAGCGCGCCGACCGAGGACATGACCGATGGCGGTACCAAGGTGTTTATCCACACCCGCTCGGTCAACAATCTTTTTGCCGCCACGGCCGCGGCCATCGACCAGCTGGGGCTGTCCATCCACGACGCCCGCATCGCCACCTCCAGCAACAACTGGACACTCAACACCTTCATCCTGCTCGACAGTGACGGCCAGGCCATTCGCGACCCCGACCGGCTCAGAGAGATTCAGGCGCACCTGATCGAGGAGCTTGATGACCCCGATGACTACCCGCGGATCGTCAAGCGTCACACCTCGCGCCAGCTCAAGCACTTCCGGGTCCCTACCCGGGTGCTGATCGAGCAGGACGAAGCCAATCAGCGCACGGTGCTGGAGCTGATCGCCGCCGACCGCCCGGGCCTTCTGGCGCATGTGGGACAGATTTTCATGAGCTTTGATATCGCCCTGTCCGGCGCCAAGATTGCAACGCTTGGCGAGCGGGTCGAGGACGTTTTCTTCATTACCAATACACAAGGGGCGCCGCTTGAAGACCCCGAGCTTCAAAAGGCGCTGAGCGAGCGCCTTTGTGACGTTCTCAATGCCGAGGCCGGTATCGCAACGACCAGATAGGGCCCGTGCACTATCTGTTGCAGTCACCCCGATTTGAGCCCCGCCATGCCGGGCGCCTATAATCGCCGCCCAATGCGTCATGAGAGACCCCCATGCTGAAGCTTTATGGCCTTTCCAACTGCGACCGATGTCGTCGCGCCCATCGGCGGCTCGAGGCCGGTGACCAAAAGGTCGAGATGATCGACCTGCGCCGGCTGGCCGACCGGGGCGAGCTGGAGGAGACCCTTCAGCATCTTTTGTCCCGCGTTGACTGGTCCACGCTGCTCAATCGGCGCAGCACCACCTGGCGCGGGCTGAGCGATGGCGAACGTGACAATCTGGATCACGCGCGCGCGACGGCGCTTTTCAAAACCTATCCGAGCCTCATCCAGCGTCCGGTCCTCGATACCGGCGCCCAGATACTGGTGGGCAAGGCCGTTGACGACTGGGCGGCCTGACCCCTCCCCCTTTATTCAAGGAGTTTTTCATGCTGAGTTTTGCACTGGGTATCGGCACCCAGAACCGTCAGGGCGACTGGCTCGAAGTCTATTACCCCGCCCCGCTTCACGCCCCGGACCGTACGCTTGTCGATACCGTGCGCAGCACGCTGGGCGCCCCCGAAGGCAACGTGGCCGCAAGCTTTCTGCCTGAACACTGCGAAAGCCTGGCCGAGGCGTTAACGCATGCCGGCTGTGACGAGCAGGCCGACATCGCCCGCGCCATGGCAGACAGTCGCCGCCCGCTGGTGGCCGTATTTCTGGAAGAAGATCGCGCACCGGAAAGCGTGCCCGAGGTGTATCTCAAGCTGCATTTGCTGTCACACCGTCTGGTCAAGCCACACGGTCTGACGCTTGACGGCATGTTCGGCCTTTTGAAGAACATCGCCTGGAGCAGCGAAGGCGCCATTGATATCGAGGAACTCAACGACCGGCGCCTGAAGGCACGTCTTGAGGGCCGCGCTCTGTCCATCGACTGTGTCGACAAGTTCCCCAAGATGACCGACTACGTGGTGCCGAAGGGCGTACGTATCGCCGACACCGCGCGCGTACGCCTGGGCGCCTATCTGGGCGAAGGCACCACCGTCATGCATGAAGGCTTTTGCAACTTCAATGCCGGCACCGAAGGCCCGGGCATGGTCGAAGGCCGCATCGCAGCCGGCGTCATGCTGGGCAGCGGCTCGGATCTGGGCGGTGGCGCCTCGACCATGGGCACCCTGTCGGGCGGTGGCAATATTGTTATCGGCACCGGGGAAAACTGCCTGATCGGTGCCAACGCCGGTATCGGCATCCCGCTGGGCGATCGCTGCACGGTTGAAGCCGGCCTCTACATCACCGCTGGCGCCAAAGTGGCAGTGCTCGACGATCAGGGAGAACTGGTGGAGACCGTGGCGGCACGCCAGCTGGCCGGACAGAGCGATCTGCTGTTTCTGCGCCACTCCCAGACGGGCCGACTCGAGTGTCGCACCAACAAGAGCGCCATCGCGCTCAACGACGCCCTGCACGCCCACAATTAAGGGCCGTCAGCGCTGTCCACCCATCCGGGCGCTCACTCGAGCGCTCGTTGAACGAAGAGCGTCATGCACAAGGTTTTTGACAACACTGCGGCGAACGCACAGGCACCGAGCGAGACGCTGACACTGGCGCTTGAGCTGCTCTCGAGAGCCTCTATTACCCCGGAGGATGCCGGCTGTCAGACGCTGATCGGTGAGCGTCTGGCGCAGCTGGGCTTTCATCTGGAGTGGATGGATCAGGGCGAGGTGCGCAATCTCTGGGCCGTGCGCGGCCACGGCGGGCCCACACTGGTACTGGCCGGCCATACCGATGTGGTGCCCACCGGCCCCGAACATCTGTGGCAGACCCCGCCCTTCTCGCCCTGCATTGATGACGACGGCTACCTGCGCGGTCGAGGTGCGGCCGACATGAAGGGCTCACTGGCCGCGATGGTCACGGCCGTCGAGCGCTTCGTAAGCGCCCACCCCGACCATGCCGGACGCATTGCCTTTTTGCTGACCAGCGATGAAGAGGGGCCGGCCCGTGACGGCACCCGCGCCGTGGTAGAAATCCTGCGCGCGCGACAGGAAGTTGTTGATTACTGCATCGTCGGCGAGCCCTCCTCCGAGGCGCAGTTTGGCGATGTGATCAAAAACGGCCGGCGCGGTTCGCTCAACGGCGTGTTGCGCCTCCAGGGCATTCAGGGCCATGTCGCCTATCCGCAGCTGGCGCGCAATCCCATCCATCAGGCCCTGCCGGCGCTTGACGCTCTGGTCGCCGAGCATTGGGACAGCGGCAATGACTTTTTCCCGCCGACCAGCCTCCAGATTTCCAATATTCATGGCGGCACCGGTGCCAACAATGTCATCCCCGGCGAGCTGGAGGTGACCTTCAACCTGCGCTTTTCCACCGAGGTCACGGCGCAGGCGCTCACGTCACGCATCAAGGCGCTGCTTGATGCGCACGGGCTTGACTGGCACATCGACTGGCAGCTCTCGGGCGAGCCCTTCATGACCGAACCGGGCGCGCTGACCGAGGCGGTAAGCGCGGCACTGGCCGGTATCACTGGGACGCCTCCCCGGCTCTCTACCGGCGGTGGTACCTCTGACGCCCGCTTTATTGCTACGCTGGGACCGCAGACCATCGAGTTCGGGCCGCGTAATGCCACCATCCATCAGCGCGATGAGCGCATTCTCGCCACGGACCTTGATCTGATGCGCCAAGCCCTTGAATCCACCCTTGACCGGCTGCTGCGATAACCATGGAGCACTATCCAGATATCGAGGTTTATCTTGTCTGCAATGACGCCGAGCGTATCTCGCAATGGCTCAGCGAGGCACTGCAAACGCCTGTCACGCTTGAGCGCGCCGGCAAACAGCAGTGGCGGGCCGCGCCGGTGTACCAGGGTCAGCGTCTGCCCGTTTTGCTGGTCGAACATGCCGCCGACCGGCTGGCCAGCCTCTGGTTTGACAGCGAACTCACGCCCTGGCCCAGGGATGTCGACTGTGCCCGCGCCGCCAGCCAGGCACTGGAATGCGAGGTGCGCTGCTCGCTGGGCGGCTGGCAGCCCGGCGATGACCCCGACCGCTTTTTCCAGATCCTCGCCGATGGCAGCGAAGGCGTGATCCACTGGCCCGACCCCGGTCAACAGGACGCGAAAAAGTAACGGCGGCACGCCCCCCTGAGCGCGTTTTGAGCATAAAAACGCCCCGCGTTGCGGGGCGTTTTTGTGACAGCGTTCATGACCTGCAACAAGAGGATGCCTGTTACGTAATGACGGTGACATCCTCGGCCTGCAGACCGCGCTCGTTCTGGATGGAGTAGTAACGCACCCGCTGCCCCTCGGCCAGCGTACGGTGCCCCTTGCCGCGAATGGCGCGAAAATGGACGAAGACGTCCTCACCGCCGTCACGGGTAATAAAGCCGTAGCCCTTGTTGACATTGAACCACTTGACCACGCCGATCTCGCGATCATCCTTTTCGACTTCCACCACGTTGGACAGGGTCGGGGTCAACACGTGCATGGCAAGCGTTGCAATTTCAAGTGCCACAAAGGATGCCACGGCAGACAGCGCCCAGATGACGACAAGACCGGGGTCAGCGGCCATGTTCTCGATGACGACAGGGCTTGCAAGGTAGACAAGAAAACCTGCAAGAACCGGCGTTAAAAGCGCCAGCAGCAGGCTGATAACGGTACAGCGCCAGATGGTTTTTGCACTCATGACGATACTCTGCTTCAAACGTTTATCGGATTGTTTACTCGGACTGTTCTCACCCCGCATATTCCCATGATGCCCCTTGTTCACGGGATGTGAACCCAGCCACCGACCGTTTGGCCGGATGTTTAACGTACGGAGATCAACGATATGACAACACCTCCGCAACAAGCTGATTCTAACATGCACATTGACACTACGCTTAAGCAGGTGATAGAGCGCGCTAACGATCTGGAAAGTCGCCTTGCCTGGCAGGAAGACTGGCTGGAGCGTCTGGACGAAGCACTGATCACTCAAAACGCCACCATCGAGCGCCTGGAGCGGCTGTGTAACCTTATGGCCCAGCGGCTTGGTGAGCAGCGCGAAAGCCTTGAGTCCCTGCAGTACAACGGCGGCGAGGAGCGACCGCCCCACTACTGAAGACCAGCGCGCTGAACACTGGGCCCTCATGGCTCAGCCGGACACAAAAAAAGGGGAAAGGCCCGAGCCTCTCCCCCTTTTCAGGTCGCGATTATGATCAACAAGCCTTACCAGGCCGAATGCGGCACGCTCGGGTCGAGCCCGTCGAGATAGCGCTCGGCATCAAGGGCGGCCATGCAGCCGCTGCCGGCCGAGGTGATCGCCTGACGATAGATCTGGTCGGCCACGTCACCAGCGGCAAACACACCCTCGATGCTGGTGGCGGTGGCATTGCCATGAAGGCCCGATTTGACCGTGATATAGCCATCCTTCATGTCGAGCTGGCCATTGAACAGATCGGTATTGGGTCGATGGCCGATGGCCACGAACAGCCCCGGCGCTTGAAGCTCGCGCGTACTGCCATCCGTCATGGACTTGAGCCGCACGCCCGTCACGCCCGAGCCATCGCCGAGCACCTCATCGACCATGGTGTTCCATTCGATTGCCATGTTGCCGTTGTCGACCTTGTCGAACAGCTTTTGCTGCAGGATCTTCTCGGCCCGCAGGCTGTCGCGGCGATGGACCAGCGTCACCTTCGAGGCGATGTTGGAAAGATAAAGCGCTTCCTCGACTGCCGTGTTGCCGCCACCCACGACCACGACATCCTTGTTGCGATAGAAAAAGCCGTCGCAGGTCGCACAGGCAGATACGCCCTGCCCCTTGAACCGCTCTTCGGACTCGAGGCCGAGATACAACGCAGTGGCGCCGGTGGCCACGATCAGAGCGTCACAGGTATAGCTGCCCTGATCGCCCTTGAGACGAAAGGGACGCTCGGTCAGCGTGACCTCATTGATGTGATCGATACGGATATCGGTATCAAAACGCTCGGCATGACGACGCATGCGCTCCATGAGCTCGGGCCCCTGAACGCCGCTGTCATCACCCGGCCAATTGTCGACATCCGTGGTGGTGGTCAACTGACCGCCCATTTCCATCCCGGTCAACAGCATCGGAGACAGATTGGCGCGAGCCGCGTAGACCGCCGCGGAATAGCCGGCCGGGCCGGAGCCCAGAATAATCAGCGGATGATGGCTGGCATCACTCATGACATACCTCGGTAGAAATCAACGGAAATTGGATGGCGCCCAGTGTAACACTGCCCATGGCGTGCTTCAGTGTCCGAAAAGACATGATGCTACCGGCTCCATTGTGGGCAAGCGTACGGTGCGGGGCCAATCGGTGATGGCAATGACACTCATTGCCGCAAGCAGACTCAGGCATCGTCATCGCGGCCGAGCGTGACCGACTCGAGGGTGTCATCGAAAGGCGATATCGTCACGGAAAGAACGATCGGTGCGCAGCACCACTGACAGTCGACCCAGGTCACATGGGAGCCCTGGCTGGTGTCGATATCGATGTCATTCATGGCGTCGCAGTAGGGGCAATGGTCCTGCCATGATATTAGCCATTGGTCGCACATAGAGGGCTTTCGCCTTGAAATACTTGAACGAAACAGGCGGTAAACTGTTATGCTAGCGCCACGAAGTTTGTCGACAATGTAGGCAGACCACACAAGGTCATATTGCGGGTATGCTTACTATACTCATCAGGAAGCAGCATCACGCTGGACCATGTTTCCTGATGCGGCGTACCGGCCATGCGTTATTGCCTCTCCTGACGGAGGTTACCAGGTCGCATGGTGCGGGTCCGGAATCCGATGATGAGGAGGCCTCATGAGCCCTGATAACACCAAAGGCACGCTCAGCGCGCTGACGGTCGGTGACAACACCTACCACTACTATAGCCTTGAAAAGGCAGCCGAGCAGTACGGCGATTTTACGCGTCTGCCCTTCACGCTCAAGGTGTTGC